>JADJTH010000001.1 GCA_016711325.1 Nigerium sp.
CGCCGCCGGCTCCACATACACGGTGTGTCGTCGAGCGACCGGGCCAGCTCGACCTCGACCGAGCCCACCACGTGGGCCGGGACCCGGGGATCGTCGGGCAGTTCCGCACCGACTCCGGGGTGCGGGTCACGACGATCGTCGTCTCCCGGCAACCAGCGCCCGATCGCGTCGTGCGTAAGCCCGGCCCATGATCATCGGATGCCCGAGCGTCGCCTTCTTGTAGCGCGCCCAGTCCTCGGCGAACCCGAACGGTTGCCGCTCGCCGCCGCGTCACCAGGACGCGGTTGCGCGCCACGATCCGCGATGGCGACACGCCCATCGGTCCCCTTGACGAACGGTGTATCACTTCGGCACACCAGGGTAGCGACGCCGGGGTCGTTACGATCGGCAGGAAATGCCCTGGCATCGCGACGGTGATACGCGCGCGCCCGGCAGGACGCTGCCGTCGGGGATCATCTCGTCCCACGCCGCGCCGATCGACGTGATCGCGCGTTCACCGCCCGCTCGGCGGCGAGCGCGACAGCACGCCGCCGTCGGGGCAGAACAGGCCCAGCGGCGTCGCGCGAACACCGGCCGCGCCAGCCGCGACCCGTCGAACGGCGAGCACACCGCCACCATGCCCGCGCACCCGGGCCGCCACCTCCAGGTCGTAGCATCGCCTGCTTGCCGATCAGCCCGCCCCTTGCTGTGCGCGACCAGCACGACGTTCCTCAGGGTCACGCGCGGCCAGGAATGCCGCCACCACTTCGGCGGACGCCGCCAGGTCGGCTCCGTTGAGCCGCAGGGCCGGCACCGGGGAACACCGGGTGGCCCGCGTGGTGCAGCCGCTCCCCAGCGGGCGCAGGTAGCGCCACGGCTCCCAGATGCCCGGCAGCAGCTGCGACCGGGACTCCGATCCCCGGACGCCCACGCGTCCGCCGCGTGCGGTCCATCACCGCCGCCGGGCCACCGGACGCCCACGTGCGCCCAATCGCGCCACGATCGCGGCGCGCGCCCGCCAGGGCCACACCGCGATGGGGGGTTGATGCCCGGATGCGGGTCGTACCCCTCGAGGGAGAGGTCGGCGAGTTCGAACGCGTCGATCACGGTCACGGCCGGGTTGAGCACGAGCGTCGGCAGCGGTCGCGGCTCGCGTCCGAGTTGCAGGCGCGCCTGGTCGAGGTGATTGGAGTACAGGTGGGCGTCGCCCAGCGTGTGCACGAAGTCACCCGCCTCGAGCCCGGTCACCTGCGCGACCATGTGGGTCAGCAGCGCATAGCTGGCGATGTTGAACGGGACGCCGAGGAACACGTCCGCCGAACGCTGGTACATCTGGCAGGACAGTCGCCCGTTCGCCACGTAGAACTGGAACATCATGTGGCACGGCGGCAGCGCCATCTCGTCGACCTGCGCCGGGTTCCACGCCACCACCACGTGCCGACGGCTGTCGGGTTGGTGCGCACCTGCTCGACGACGCTCGCCAACTGGTCGAGGCGCCGGACGTCCGGGGCCGGCCACGATCGCCACTGGGCGCCGTACACCGGGCCGAGGTCGCCGTGTTCGTCCGCCCACTCGTCCCAGATGGTGATGCCGTGGGCGTGCAGCCATCCGATGTTGGTGTCTCCGCGAAGGAACCACAGCAGTTCGCCGAAGATCGACATCGTAGCCGAAGCCATTCTGGCCGCGCTTGTCGCGGCCCAGCCAGCCCTCCATCGTGGCGCGCAGCACGTGCTCCGGTGCCGTCCGGCAGCACCAGCGCCATCGCGCACACGAACCGCGCCGTGCGCTCGGCGTCAGGAACGTCGTCGATCTGGCGCAACAGCAGGTCGAGGTTGTCGGCGTCGGACGCCCCGGCCCGGCCCAGCGCGCGGAGCGGACGCCCGGCATCGTGTTGAGGACGTCGACCTCGATGCCGGAGTCGTCGGCCAGCGCGGGCAGGCCGGTGGCGGACGCCGCGGCCCGCGCCTTGATCAGCGCGTTGCCCTCGAAGGTGCGCTCGGTCTCGGCGGGCTCGGGATAGGACGGCAGGTCGTCCAGCCCGAGGACGCGGACGCCCACCGGCGGCCTCCGCGATGCGCCGCAGCTCGCGGAGCTTCTTGGCGTTGTGCGTGGCGAGCACGAGGGTGTCGATCACGGGGCCACCTTACTTACGCGTACCGCGTCCGGAACTGCTCCTCGAGTTCCTCGAGGCTGTGGTACTTCGTCTCCGGAACGATCGTGAGGTAGAACAGCAGCGCGCCGACGTTGATCGTGCCGAAGATCGCGTACGTCCACGCCGGGCCGATCCGGGCGATCATCAGCGGGAAGGCGAACGTGACGACGGCGTTCATGATCCATCCGGCCGCGACGGCCACGCCCTGCGCGGTGCCGCGGATCCGGGCCGGAAAGATCTCGAGACCAGCACCCAGTTCACCGTGCCGGATTGCTTGACGAACACGAAGGCGCCCACCAGCCCGAGCACCAGCCACGGCAGGAACGCGGGCACGGTCGAGGCGATGGCGCCCGAGGCGTCCAGGTGCGGGCCGATGCCGACGCCGAAGACCAGCGCCAGCGAGAACAGCGCGATCACGATGCCCGTCTCTTGGTAGATGCCGACGTGACGGCGGGCGAAGCGACCGACCAGGTAGATGCCGATCGCGGCGCCGACCGTCGAGGCGAGGCCGGTGACCACGTTCAGCATGATCGCGTTCGCCGACGAGAAGCCTGCCGCCATCAGGATCTTCGGCAGGTAGTACATGGCCGTGTTGATGCCGGTGAGCTGGTCGAAGAATCCCAGGGCACAGCCGATGACGATCAGCCGCCGCGACCAGCGCACCGACCACGCCTTGCCGAGCGACCAGGTCGGCTGCGCGGACTCCAGGCGGCGCACCTCGACCATCTGGTTGATCTCGGCGGCGACATCGTCGCGCTGCGGGTCGCGGATGCGCTTCAGCGAGCCGATCGCCTCCTCGTAGCGCTGCCGGGCGGCGTACCAGCGACTGGATTCGGGCATCATCCGCATGCCGACCCACAGCGCGATCGCCGGGATGGTGCCGATCACCAGCATGGCCCGCCAGGCGTCGCCGTTGCCGGCGGCGACGGTCAGCCTCGTCCAGCGCGCGGGCGGCGTCCCAGGAATCCAGGCGCCGGGCGCGAACTGCCCGCTCGGGTCGTAGGCGACCTGCACCTGCGGGCCGCCCCTGGACGCCGACACGGCCGCGTTCGCCGAGTACGCGAGGAGCTGGCCGAAGACGATCATGAACTGGTCGAGCGCGACCAAAGGCCCGCGGATCCGCTGGGGCGCACTCTCGGACAGGTACATCGGCACGATCGAGGACGCCCGCCCACCGCGAACCCGAGCACGAACCGGAACGCGTAGAGGACGCCGATGCTCGGCGCGTAGGTGCAGCCGAGGTGCCGACGATGAACACCACCGCCAGCAGCAGGATGTTGTGGCGGCGTCCGTACCGGTCGGCGAGGCGCCCGCCCACGACCGCGCCGGTCGCGGCGCCGACGGCGAGCAGTCCGCCGACGAGCCCCTCCTGCACGTCGGTCAGGCCGAGCCCGCCCCGTCGTGGGGCAGGTACATGAACGGGAGCGCGCCGGCGATCACGCCGGTGTCGTAGCCGAACAGCAGCGCACCGAACGTCGCGGTGGCGGCGAGCAGCCCGATGGGCCGTCGCGGGCCGGACGCCGGCGTGGCAGCGACGAGCGCGTCGATCTCGGCGCGGGTCGGTTCGCGGCGGACGGCGCCAGGCTCGTCGGCGCGGGCGGGATCGATGCTCATACCCGGTAGCCGGAGGCGGATCAGCCGCGGAGCGCCGCGGCCTGCATCCCGGTCAGTTCGGCGCAGCCGGCTCAGCCGAGGTCGAGCAGTTCGTCGAGCAGCGCGCGGTCGAAGGGTTCACCCTCGGCGGTGCCCTGCACCTCGATGAGGCGTCCGCTTCCGGTGCAGACGATGTTCATATCGACCTCGGCGTTGGAGTCTTCGTCGTAGGGCAGGTCGAGCACCGCCTGGCCGTCGACGACGCCGACCGAGATGGCGGCGACCGAGTCGCGCAGCGGCTCGCCCGCCAGCGCGCCGCGCTCGCGCAGGTAGGCGACGGCGTCCGCGAGCGCCACGTAGGCACCGGTGATGGACGCCGTCCGCGTCCCGCCGTCGGCCTGCAGCACGTCGCAGTCGAGGACGATGGTGTTCTCCCCCAGCGCGGAGTAGTCGAGGACGGCGCGCAGCGCGCGCCCGATCAGCCGCGAGATCTCGTGGGTGCGCCCGCCGACGCGCCCCTTGCGGGACTCGCGGTCCGACCGCGTGTGGGTCGCCCGCGGCAGCATCTCGTACTCGGCGGTGACCCAGCCCAGCCCCGATCCCCGGCGCCAGCGCGGGACGCCCTCGGTGACGGACGCCGCGACCAGCACGCGGGTCTTGCCGAACTCCACCAGCACCGACCCTTCGGCGTGGTCGAGCCAGTTGCGGGTGATCCGCACCTCGCGGAGTTGGTCAGGGCACGTCCGTCAGCGCGTTGAGTCACCGCGGCAGTCTAGTGCCCTGGTCGCACCTCGATCGTGGGGGCCGGACGCGACGGCGGATCGTCTCAGGCCGGCGCGATCCAGGCGGTCGCCTGCCCCGGCAACTCCGTGCCGTCGAACTCCAGGCTGGCCAGGATCACCTCGCCGTCGGGCAGCGGGTACGGCTCGGTGCCGAAATTGGTGACGACCTGCCAGCCGTTGGGGCGCGTGAAGTGCAGGACGTCGTCGCGGTCGGTCACGACCCAGCCGAGCGCCTCGCCGCTTTGGAGTGCGCGCCGGGCCGCGAGCGCCCGCCGGTACAGGCGGAGCGTCGAGGCGGGTTCGGCGTCCTCGACGGACACCGCCGAGTCGGCGAACCAGGCCGGCTGCGGCAGGTGCGGCGCCGCGGTGCCGAAGCCCAGCGCGGCGCCTTGGGTCGTCCACGGCAGCGGCACACGGCAGCCGTCGCGTCCGATCTCGGCGCCCTCGGTGCGGAAGAACGTCGGATCCTGGCGCCGCTCGGGAGCGATCCCGGCGACCTCGTGCAGGCCCAGTTCCTCGCCCTGGTACAGGTAGGCCGACCCGGGCAGGCCGAGCAGGAACAGCGACGCCGCGCGCGCACGCCGGACGCCGCCCTCGCGATCCAACGCGGGCGCGGTGCCGCCGCTGAGCAGCCAGGACGCCCCGGCGCGCTCGACCGGCTCACCGGTGGTCCGCTCGGACGCGCTGGCGAGGACGCCGATCGGCGGAAGGCCGTAGCGGGTGGCGTGCCGCACCACGTCGTGGTTGGACAGAACCCAGGTCGTCGAGGAACCGGAACGCGCGGCCAGTGCCAGGTTGTCGTCGACGACCTGCCTGAACATGGCCGCGTCGAAGTCGGCGAGCAGCAGGTCGAAGTTGAACGACTGGCCGAGGCTTTCGGGACGGGCGTACATCGGCACGCGTGAGGGCGCCACCCATGCCTCGGCGACGGCCATGCGCGGCGGGTCGTACTGGTTGAACACCGCACGCCACTCGGCGTACACCTCGTGCACGTCGTCGCGGTCGAACAGCGGATGGTTGCCGTCGATCGGGATCGCGCCGAGTTGCTCGCGGGACGGCAGCGGTTCGGTGAGATCCTTGGTGAGCATGTGGGCGACGTCGATCCGGGAAGCCGTCCACGCCACGGTCGGACCAGAACCGCAGCGTCCGGACGAAGTCGTCGTGCACCTCGGGGTTGTCCCAGTTGAGGTCGGGTTGCTCACGCGCGAAGTGGTGGAAGTACCACTGCCCGTCGGCCACCTGCTCCCAGGCCGGTCCGCCGAACGTCGACATCCAGTCCGTGGGCGGCACCGACCCGTCCGGTCCGGTGCCGTCGCGGAAGAGGTAGCGCTCCCGCGCGGCCGATCCGCGGCCCGCCTCGAGCGCCTCTCGGAACCACGGGTGCAGGTCGGAGGTGTGGTTGGGGACGATGTCGACGATCATCTTGATCCCGCGCTCGCGCAGCGCCGCGGTGAGGGCGTCGAAGTCCTCGAGCGTGCCCAGGCGGGGATCCACGTCGCGGTAGTCGGCCACGTCGTATCCGCCGTCGGCGAGGGCGGACGGGTAGAACGGGCTCAGCCACACGGCGTCGATCCCGAGGCCGGCCAGATAGTCGGCGCGCGACAGGATGCCCGGCAGGTCGCCGAGCCCATCGCCGTTGCTGTCGGCGAAGCTCCGCGGGTAGATCTGGTAGACGACGGCCTGGCGCCACCATTCGGCGGCGCTGGCTTCGGGGCGCGAGGCAGCGAGGAAGGACACGGCGGTCCCTTTCTGGTCGGAGTTCGGTACGAGAACACCGAAGGCGGCGACGCCGTCGCGGACGAGGACGCCGCCGCCTTCGCGAGTGGGAGGAATCAGCCCTTCACGGCGCCCTGGGTGACGCCTTCCATCACCCAGCGTTGCGTGAACAGGTAGGCGATGATGGCCGGCGACATCGCCATCAGGTAGGACGCGAACGACACGTGGTAGTTGTTGCTGAACTGCGTCTGGAAGATGTTCTGGCGCACCGGCAGCGTCTGCAGCTGCGCGTCGGCGATGATCAGCGACGGCATCATGAAGTCGTTCCACGCGTACAGGAAGGCGAAGATGCCGACCGTGGCGCTCATCGGGGCGAGCAGCGGGAAGATCAGCTTCCAGAAGGTCTGCCACGTACTCGCCCCATCGATCCGCGCGCTCTCTTCGAGCTCGTAGGGGATCGACCGCAGGAAGGCCGTGAACAGCAGCACGCTGAAGCTGAGCTGGAACATCGTGGCCAGCAGGATCACGCCGCCCGGGTTGGCGAGACCCACCAGGCCCGTCAACTGGATCTGCGGCAGCGCCACCACGGGGAACGGGATGAACATCGCGGCGAGCAGGTAGAAGAACGAGTATCGGAAGAACTTGTGGTCCCAGTTACGGACGATGGCGTAGGACGCGAAGGCCGCCAGGAAGATCGTGCCGGCCACGGTTCCGGCGGTCACGAGGGCCGAGACTCCGGCGCCGACCGGGAAGTTCGTCAGGTTCCACGCCTCGACGAAGCCCTCGATGCTGATCGGGTTCGGCAGCGAGAAGGCGTTGCCGTCGACCGCCTGCGTGCCGGACTTGAAGGCCATGGAGATGGTCACATACAGCGGCAGCAGGACGGTGAACGCGCACAGGATGAGGATGATCGTGGCCGACCAGTTCACCCGCTCGGGGGTGATCCGGATCTTCTGACGGGCGGCCGGGGCCGCGGGGGTCGGTGTGGTGGCGGCCATTACAGGCTCCTTCCGCGGGTCAGTCGCAGCTGCGCCAGGGAGATGACGATGGTGATGATGAAGAAGATCGTGGCGTTGGCCATCTGGTAGGCGTAGTCGCCGCCGTTGAAGCCTCCGACGATCGTCATGGAAATGCTTCGGGTGGACGTACCCGGGCCGCCGTCGGTGAGACCCTTGATGATGTCGTAGGCGCCGAGGAAGTTCTTCAGGCCCAGGATCATGTTGATCACCACATAGCCGAACACCAGCGGCAGCGTGATGCGCAGCAACTGCTGGGGCTTGGTGGCGCCGTCGATGTCGGCGGCTTCGTACACGTCACCCGGCACCGCGAGCAGGCCGGCGATGTAGATGAGCAGCGTGCCGGGGATCGCCTGCCACGCCGTCACGATGACGAGCGCCACCCAGGCCAGATCCGGGTTGGACAGCATGCTGGTGGACAGCACCTTGATGCCGAGCGCCTCCCCCAGGCCCGGCAGGGAGTTGTTGAACAGGAACTGGAAGACGTAGGCGATGATGATGCCCGAGATCACCATCGGGATCACGAAGACGGTGCGCAGCGGCGTCTTGAGCCGGATGCGGGACGTCAGCCCCACCGCCAGCATGAACGAGACCACGTTGACGACGAGCACGGTCGCGATCGCGAACCCGAACGTGAACAGGTAGCTCTGCAGGACCGCCGGGTCGCTGAACAGCGCGACGTAGTTGGTGAGACCGATGAATCTCCAGTCGCCGACACCGATCGAGTCGGTGAAGCTGAAGAAGATGCCGACGAGGCCGGGGATCGTGATCGCGAGCGTGAACAGGATCAGGCTCGGCACCAGGAACCACCAGTAGAGCGGCTCGACATGACGGCGCCGTTGGCGCACGGCCTGCGTCTGGCCGGCTGTGGGCGTGGACATGGATGGGACTCCTTCGTTCCGTGTCAGGCCTGGCGGAAGGCGAGTCGCGCCCAGTCCGCGTCGATGGTGGCCAAGGTGGCCTGGGGATCGGCGCCGAGCACCATGGCCTGCGCGTAGTTGAAGACCGGGATCGACTTGTGCACCAGCACCGACGGGCCTTGGTACATCTGCCCGGCGTCGTAGTACGGCTTCATGCCGGCGACGCGGGGATCGTCGTTCTGCTTGGCGTCCGTCGTCGGCGTGAAGCCCAACTGGGAGGCGTTGTAGGCGTCGATCACCTCGGGCTGGTAGAGGTACTCCAGGAAGTCCCGCGCAGCCTGGTGGTGGTGGCCGCGCTCGGGAATCCAGGCGGCGAGGTCCATGTTGACGCGCACGCGCAGGTCGCCCGGATCCTCGGTCATCGGCAGCGGGAACGTGCCCAGTTCGAGGTTCGGGGCGGTCTTCGCGATCTCACTGAACGCCCAGGGACCCTGCAGCAGCATCGCGGCCTTGCCCTGAGCCATCGCGAGGTTGCCGTCGGCGTAGGTGCGGCTGGCGGCGTCCGCGTTCACGTAGTTGTCGGTGAGCTGGAGCATCCGGTTCATCGGCTCGAGGAAGTCCTTCTGGAAGGACTGCCGCGAGTGGGGGCCGACGTTGACGCCCTCCTCGTGCAGCGTCTCGAAGAACTCCTTCATGTCCACCATGCCGCCGGCGCTGTAGTCGAACCAGCCCTGGCCGATCGTCCAGGCGTCCGTGCCCGCGAACGTGCCGTAGAACGGGGTGACGCCCGCGGCCTTGAGCTTGTCGGCCGCCGCGAGGAGGTCGCTCCAGGTCTGCGGCACCGTGATCTGGTGGTCGGCGAAGATCTGCTTGTTGTAGATGACCGACGCCGACATGACCGAGTAGGGCAGGGCGCTCGTGCGCCCCTCGCAGACGCCGTACTGATCGACCAGGGGGGTCAGATCCGGGTTGATCCGCTGGGCGGCGCTGGTGTCGGCCAGGTCGGTGAGGGTGCAGCGCTCCACGAAGCGCGACACCTCCATGTTGTGGTTGGCCAGCGCGATGTCGGGCGGGTTGCCGCGGACGAAGCTGGCCGAAGTCACGTCCACGCCCGAGGTGTCCATGATGACCTCGACCTTGTTCTGCGACTTGTTGTAGGTGGCCACCACATCGTTCATGAAAGGGATCGCCTCGCGCTTGCTGAAGGCGAACCTGATGGTCTCTTTGCCGCTCATCGATCCGCACCCGGCGGCGCTCAGGCCGATCGCGGCGACGGTGAGGACGGCGGCAGTGATGCGAGCGGCTCGGCGTCGAGTCAGAGGCACGTCTGTGTCCTTTCGTCGGATCATGGCCCGCGCTGGCCCGACCCGTGAATTTGATTCGTTAACTAGATTTTGCTCTCAAATCAAGTTGACGATCTATGATCCACCGTGATCCAGACGGAGGTCAACCCCTTGCCGCAGTTCTCGAAACCCACCGCGATCCGATCGCCGTCCCGCGCCACCCTGGACGCGGTGCTCCGGTTCGCCTGGCGCGCCGACGCCTTCGTCAGCAGCGACGTCATGCCGGACGCGGGCCTCACCCGCTCGACCGCGTTCGACGCGATCGACACCTTGATCCAGCTCGGCCTGATCCGCGAACTGCCCAACGCCCGGGCGGCCGGCGACTACAGCAAAGGGCGTCCGGCGCGCCGGTTCGAACTCCAAGCGGACGCCGCCGTGCTCGTCGGCGTGGACGCCGGCGCCAACGCCCTGACCGCGACCGTCACCGACCTGCGTTCGGCACCCCTGGCCGTCCACCGCGCACACCTGGATCCGGAGGCCCACCCCGACATGCGCCGCGCGCACATCGCGGGCGCCGTGGACGCGGTGCTCGCCGACGCCGGGGTGCCTCGCGACAAGGTGCTCGCGCTCTGCATCGGTGTGCCCGCCCCCGTGAACGCAGCGGGCCGCTCGCCGCGGCACCGCCTGGGGTTCTGGCAGCGGATGAATCCGCAGCTCACCGAGGAGTTCTCCGCGTGGGCGCCCGCCCTGCGCATCGAGAACGACGCCCTGCTCGCCGCCATCGCCGAGGGCACGGTCGGCGCCGCCGTCGGCTGCACCGACTACATCGCGTTGCTCGCCGGAACACGGCTCGGCGCGGGCGTCGTCCTCGACGGACACGAGCTGCGCGGCGTCCACGGCGGTGCCGGCGAGATGCTCGCCCTCGCGCAGGTCAAGGGGGTCGAGTCGGCGCACGGCCTCGGGGTCCGGATGCGCGAGTGGGCACTCGAGGCCATCGCCTCGGGTGAGGCCGATCCTGCCGGACGCCTCGCCCTGCTCCCCCCGGAACAGATCGACGCGGCCCGCATCCTGGAGCTGGCGAGCTTCGGCGACCCGGACGCCCGCCTGATCGCCCGCCGCTGCGCCGAGACCCTGGCCCGGATCGTCAGCGTGCTCGGCAACATGTTCGACCCACAGCGGGTCGTGGTGTCGGGAGCGATCGCCGACGGAATCGGCGTCCTTCTCGACGACGCCCGCGACGCGCTGCCCACCGATCTGCACCTGCCCCCGCCCGACCTGGTCGTCTCGACCATGGGCGCCGACGTGGTGGTCCGGGGTGCCATCTGTGCGGCGTCCACGCTGGCCGTCGCGCACGCGCTGGACGTCTGGACGGCCGCCTGACGCTCGGGCCGAGCGGCCCCCTAACCGAGCGCGGCGCCGACGACCTGGTCCACGGAGTTCAGCTCGGTGCCGATCAGGCGGTGTCCGATGCCGGAGAACCGGCTCGGATCCCCCGTGGTGAGGAAGCGCCGGTGCCCGACGTGACCGGCGTCGCGCGCCAGGCCGAGATCGGTGAGCTGGGCGTAGACCTGCTTGGCGCACTCCTCGGACGAACTCACCAGCGTGACCCCGTCGCCGAGCACGTAGGACAGCAGGCCGGTCAGCAGCGGATAGTGCGTGCAGCCGAGGATGAGCGTGTCGATGCCCTCGAGCTGCAGGGGCGCCAGGTAGCGGCGCGCCACGTCCAGCAGCTCCGATCCGCCGGTCACCCCGCGCTCGACGTAGTCGACGAACAGCGGGCACGCCGCCGTGTGCAGCCGGACGCCCGGCACCGCCGCCACCGCGTCGTCGTAGCTCTGCGAGGTTGCCGTCGCGGTGGTGCAGATCACGCCGACGTCGCCCGTCCGGGTCACCTTCACCGCACGCCGCGCCGCCGGCAGGATCACCTCAATCACCGGCACGTCGTAGCGCTCGCGGGCGTCGCGCAGCACCGCCGACGAGGCCGAATTGCAGGCGATCACCAGGGCCTTCACGCCCGACTCGTCGAGCAGGTCGAGGCATTCCAGCGCGTACTCGCGCACCTGCGAGATCGGCAGCGGCCCGTAGGGGGCGCGCGCGGTGTCGCCCAGGTAGACGACGTCCTCGGCGGGCAGCTGATCCCAGACCGCGCGCGCCACCGTCAGCCCGCCGAACCCCGAGTCGAAGATGCCGATGGGGAGGTCACGGTCGCTGCGCATGGTTCCAGAGTGTAGAGCGGGCCTCGTGCCCGCGCGGTCCGGCCCACCCCACGCGTCCCCCCGGGCTGGCCGATCCCACCGCCGGCAGGCGTCGTCAGGCGAGGGTGTGCGCCGGCAACGACAGCGTGACGAAGGTGCGCCCGCGGCGTCCGGGGTTCGGGCCGCCCGGGTGGCACGGCCGGCCGCCCGTCGACGCCGACGCGCACGATCCGCAGCCCGAGGACGGGCAGCCCAGCGCGATCGCCTTGGCCTCGAGCCGGCCCAGCCGGACGAGATGCTCGACGGACGCCGCGACGACGTCGCGCGACAGCCCCGTGGTGGCCTGGATCTCGGTCAACGATCCGGCGCCCGCGGTGAACGCCGCGAGCACCGCGCTCAGCGGACCGCTCACCAGAAGAGCCGCCCGATCTGGAAGACGGCGACCGCACCCGTCCAGGCGACGACCAGCCCGATGGCGACGCCGAACAGCATCCAACGCCGGCCGATCTCACGGGTCTGCGCGGCGAGGGTCGCCACGCAGGGCGTGTAGGCCATCAGGAACCACAGGAACGCCGCCACCGCCGGCAGCGGATGCCCGCCCGACGACTGCTCGAACGCCTGCGTCACGGCGGCGCCGAAGTCGCCGGGATCCTCGCCCTCGTCGGGCTCGGCGACCGCGTACGTCTGCGCCCAGGAGCTGATGACGGCCTCCTTGGCGACGAAGCCCACCACGAGCGCGGACGCCGTCTGCCACTGACCGAAGCCGGCCGGCTCGAACGCGGGCGCGATCGCCTGCGCGGCGACGCCGTAGACCGAGTTCTCGACCGGCGCCTCGCCGAACCCGTACCCGGATTGGGCGGGTACGGATTGCAGCAGCCAGACGGCACACACGGTCGCGACGATGATGCCGGACGCCGTGCGCAGGAAGCCGGCCAGCCGCATCCAGGTGACCGCCGCCGTCAGCCGCGCGGTCGGCAGCTGGTAGGGCGGCAGCTCGATGACGAGCGGCTCGGCCCCCATCGTGCGCCACAGGGTCGTGCGCAGCACCAGCCCGACGCCGACCACGGCCAGGATCGAGGCCAGGTACATCGCGAACACGGCGGTGCCCGCGGCGGGCCCGAAGAAGACGGTGCCCAGCATCACGTAGACCGTCAGGCGCGCGGTGCAGGAGGTGAACGGCACCAGCAGCGACACCAGGATCCGCTGGCGCACGTCGCCCATGATCCGGGTCGCCGAGATCGCGGGCACGTTGCAGCCGAAGCCGACCACCAGCGGCAGAAACGCCTTGCCGGGCAGCCCGAGGCGGCGCATCAGCCGGTCGGTCACGACGGCGGCGCGCGCCATGTAGCCCGAGTCCTCCAGGACGGCCAGCAGGACGAACATGAGCGCCATCAGCGGCACGAACGTGAGCAGCATGCCGACGCCGGCGATCAGGCCGTCGACCAGCAGGCCCTCGACCCAGGTGCCGCCGAGGCCGACGGCCCCCAGCAGCGCCCTGGTGACGTCCGCCAACGGCCCGGCGAACAGCTGGTCGAGGGCGTCCTGCATGGGCGCGGCGACGGTCGTGGTGATCTGGAACACGACCCACATCACCGCCAGGAACAGCAGCGGCCCGAGCACGGGGTGGGTGGCGTAGCGGTCGATGCGGTCCGACATGCTGACGCGGTCGTCGCCGGACTCGGCGGTGCCGGCGTCCGCGGCCGCCTCGACCCACGAGAACCGCTCGTCCTCGCGGGCGAGGTCATCGGCGGCGGGCCCGATCGTGCGCGGAGCTGGCGCGACGCGGGCGAGGGTCTCGCGGACGGCGCGGGTCAGGTTGTCCAGGCCCGTGCGGCGACGCGGGTCGACCACGACGACCGGACAGCCGAGCGCCTCGGCGAGCGCGTACGAATCCACCTCGACGCCGGCCTTGCGGGCGAGGTCGGTCATCGTGAGCGCCACGATGACGCGATGGGTGGTCTCGCGGAGCTGGCACACCAGGAACAGCGACCGGGCCAGGTGCGCGGCGTCCACGGCCACGACGACGGCGTCCGGCCTTTCACCGACGGGGCCGTCGATCAGCAGCGTCCGGGTGAGTTGCTCGTCCGGGCTGAGCGGGTCGAGGCTGTAGGCGCCCGGCAGGTCGACGAGCGTGAACTCGCGAGCGGCGTCCGCGGCGCAGTCGCCGTCGCAGGAGGCGCAATCGCACACCCGGTCGCCGGAGCGGAATCGCCACACTCCGCGTCCGACGTCGACCGTCGTGCCCGGCCAGTTTCCGGTGGTGGCGCGCAGACCGGTCAGCGCGTTGAACAGGGTCGACTTGCCGACGTTGGGTGACCCGGCGAGGGCGACGATGGGCGCTCCGGCCCCGGCTCCCTCACCCACCGGACCGTGGCAGGCGGCGCGGACGCTGGGCGCACCTCCATGGGGCAGCGCGGTCGACAGGCGCAGCGAGCGATCGTCCTGGCGGGTCGCGCTCACGGCGCCACCTCGGCGGCGAGCCCGCGCAGGACGCGGGCGTCGATCGCGACGCGTCCGCCGCCGACGGAGACGATGCGTCCGCCCGTAGTCAGCTTCTGGGTGAGGCTCACCCGCGCCCCGCGCCGCAGACCGAGCGAGGCGAGGCGGCGAGCGACGGTGGAGTCCGGGTGGGTGCCCATCAACACGAGCGGCGTCCCGAGCGGGGCCGCGTCCAGCGTCAGCGGAGTAGTCACATTGGCAAGGCTAACCTCGCACACCTACGACCGCCAGTAGTAGTGCCCGATTCCGCTAGTCGACCGTGACCTAATCGCCTCAAGCGGGCGTCTCGCCGGCCTCGATGAGCGACTCCAGCATGAAGGCCAGCCAGTCGTACAGCGACACCAGCTGGGTGCGCGGATCGCGCGCCGACAAGGCCTGGAGCGCGGTGTGGTCGCTCTCCGACTCGATGCCCAGCCGCACCGCCAGGCTCAGCCGGACGCCGTTGATGGTCTTCACCCAGGGCTCGAAGTGGTCGCCGGCCACGACCAGTGCCTGCGCGCCTTCGTCGGTGGCCTCCAGGTCGGCCAGCACGACACCGGAGTCGTCGATGCGTGCCCGGCGCAGCGCGTCCTGGGAGTAGCGGCGGTGTTCGGCGGCCGCACCCTCGTCCGCGTAGGCGTCGGGGAACAGCCGGGCCACCACCGGATCGCTGCGGTCGAGCGGCGGCGGGGAGAACTCGCGCGCCCACCGGGCGAACGGGTCCCCCGACGCCTCCTCGGCCCCGCCGTCCCCGATCAACTCGACGACCTGGCCGACCAGCGAGGCGACCAGAGCCACCTCGAAGTCGTCCAGTTCGCAGACGAACGCATCGCCCTCGCGCAGAAAGGGAGTCATGCGGAACGCTCCAGGGTCGCCCACAGGCCGTAGGCATGCATCGCGTTCACGTGCTGCTCCATCTCTTCGCGCGTGCCACGGGCGACCACGGCCTTGCCTTCGGTGTGCACCTGCATCATCAGCCGTTGCGCCGTGGCGCGGTCGAACTTGAAGTAGGTCACGAACACGTGGGTCACGTAGCTCATCAGGTTGACCGGGTCATCCCACACGAGCGTCACCCACGGCGTCAGCTCCTGCGCGCTGACGGCGGGACGCTCGGCGAGGGCGGTTCCGGACGCCGGCGTGACGGGCACCTCGGGCGATGACATGGGCTTCATTGTGTCAGACCGCGCAACCGCGACGGACGCACGCGTGCCTGCCGGCATCGGCATGGTTACTCTGAGCGTCATGCTTTCGACGACCTCGATGCTCACCGATCACTACGAGCTCACGATGGTGCAGGCCGCCATGGGCTCGGGCACGGCGTTTCGCCGTTCGGTTTTCGAGCTGTTCCCCCGCCGGCTGCCCGAGGGACGCCGCTACGGCGTCGTCGCCGGCACCGGCCGCGCGCTGGACGCCATCGAGCGATTCCGGTTCGACGACGAAACCATCTCCTTCCTGGCCGGTCATCAGATCGTGGACGACGAGGTCGCGCAATGGCTGTCCGGCTACCGGTTCACCGGCGACGTGTGGGGCTACCCCGACGGCGAGCTGTATTTCCCCGGCTCCCCGATCATGGTGGTGGAGGGCTCGTTCGCCGAGGCGGTCATCCTGGAGACGGTGCTGCTGAGCATCTTCAACTACGACTCCGCGGTCGCGTCGGCGGCGTCCCGGATGACGGCCATGGCCGGCGACCGGCCGTGCATCGAGATGGGTTCGCGCCGGACGAACGAGTGGTCGGCGGTCACGGCAGCGCGGGCCGCCTACATCGCGGGGTTCGCATCCACCTCGAACCTCGAGGCCGGCCGCACCTTCGGCGTCCCCACCGCCGGCACGGCCGCGCACAGCTTCACCCTCCTGCACGATTCCGAAGAGGACGCGTTCAAGGCTCAGATCGCCGCGCTCGGCACGAACACGACGCTGCTGGTCGACACCTACGATGTGGCCGAAGCGGTCACGAAGGGCGTCGAGCTCACCAACGGACGCCTCGGCGCCGTCCGGCTCGACTCGGGCGACCTGCTCACCCAAGCCGTGGACGTCCGCCGCCTGCTCGACTCGCTGGGTGCGGTCAACACCCGCATCATCGTCACCTCCGATCTCGACGAGTACCAGATCGCCGCGCTGCGCGCGGCCCCCGTGAACGGCTACGGGGTGGGCACCACGCTGGTGACCGGCTCGGGCGCACCCACCTGTGGGTTCGTCTACAAGCTCGTGTCGCGGGCCGACAGCGACGACCCCGGCGCTCCCCTGCTGCCCGTGGCCAAGAAGTCGGCGAACAAGGGCTCCATCGGCGGTCGCAAGTCGGCCATGCGACGCCTGGACGCCAACGGCATCGCCGAGGCCGAGGTGATCGGCGTGGGCGCCGAGCCTCAGCCCGACCGCGACGACCGCATCCTGCTCAAGCACCTCGTCCGCGACGGCGAGATCATCGGACGCGAACCGCTGTCGGTCGCACGCGCGCGTCACTTCGCCTCGCGCGCCGAACTGCCCAGTGCGGCCTTCAAGATGAGCAAGGGCTACCCCGCGATCGTCACGGTCATGCTGGACGCCGAGGGAGACCAGACCTTCAACCCCTACGCACCCGAGAAGTGATCCGAGGAGCATCATGACCCGCGCGCTCGTCGTCGTCGACGTCCAGAACGACTTCTGCGAAGGAGGGTCGCTCGGCGTGAGCGGCGGCACGGCGGTGGCGGCGTCCGTCGCCGAGCTGCTGGTCGGCGATCACGGCTACGACGTCGTGGTCGCGACACGCGACCACCACATCGACCCGGGAGCGCACTTCTCGGCGACCCCCGACTACGTCGACTCGTGGCCACCGCACTGCGTGGCGGGCACCCTCGGCGCCGCGCTGCGGGGCGAGCTGGCCGGCGTGGAGTTCGACGCGGTCTTCGACAAGGGCGAGTACGACGCGGCCTATTCGGGCTTCGAAGGGCGCGACCACGCCCGCAACGTCACGCTCGCCGAGTACCTGCACGGTCGCGAGGTGGCCCAGGTGGACGTGTGCGGCATCGCGACCGACTACTGCGTGCGCGCCACCGCCCTGGACGCCGCGGCGTCCGGCTTCGCCACCACCGTCCTGCTCGGCTTGACGGCGGCGGTGGCGCCGGCGTCGGTCGACAAGGTCTGCGCCGAGTGGCGCGAGGCGCGCATCGACGTGCGCTGATCACAGCCCTTCCGCTCGCGGCACCACCCGAGGTGGGCTCGCCGAGGTTAGCGGCGTCCGATCACGGGCACGGAGAACCCGTTCATCACCGCCGCCAGCCGCGAGGCGCAGGCGGAATTGAACACGTCCTCCAGCAGCAGCGGCTCGCCGTCGGGGCCCGACAGCGGCACCCGCCAATTGGGGTACTGGTCGACGGTGCCCGGCTGGTTCTGCGTGCGGCGGTCCCCCACGGCGTCCACCAGCGCCGCGCACAGCACACGCGCCGGCGAGGCGACGATGTAGCGGTGCATGGCGAGCACCTTCTCGGCGACATCGTCGCTGCCCGGCTCCAGGAAGCCACGCTCGACGAGCACGCGGTTCCAAGCGGCGAAGCTGCGCTGGGCGAGCGCGAGCTCCTCGTCCAAGTCCTCGGTGAGGATGCCCAGGCGATGCTGCAGCCGGATGTGATCCAACGCCAGGTAGCCGGCGGTCGGCGGCATGTCGTGGGTGGTGACCGATGCCATGCAGTATTCGCGGTAGTGCTCCGGCGGCAGCGGCGAGCCGTCGTGGGCCGACTCGAACCAGGCCACCGACGTGCCGAGCACGCCGCGTCCGCGCAGGTATTCGCGCACCCACGGCTCGACCGTGCCCAGGTCCTCGCCGACGATGAGCGCCCCCGCGCGGTGTGCCTCGAGCAGCAGGATGCCGACCATCGCCTCGTGGTGGTAGCGCACGTAGGCGCCGGCGGTGGGCGGCAGGCCCGCGGGGATCCACCACAGCCGGAACAGGCCCATCACGTGATCGACCCGCAGGCCGCCCGCGTGCCGCAGCATGCCCGCCACCATCGCGCGGAACGGCCGGTAGGACAGTTCCTCGAGCCGGTCGGGGCGCCACGGGGCCTGCCCCCAGTCCTGGCCGAGCTGGTTGTAGTGATCCGGCGGGGCACCCACGCCGACGCCGTGGGCGAACGCGTCGCCCAGCGTCCACGCCTCGGCGCTCTCGATGCCGACGCCCACGGCCAGGTCGGTCATCACGCCCACCCGCATGCCGGACGCCTTCGCCGCCGACTGCGCCTCACGCAGCTGGTCGTCGGCGATCCACTGCAACCACACGAAGAAGTCGACGTCGCGGGCATGGCTGGCGGCGAAGGCCGCCACCTCGGGCGAACTCGGACGCCGGTACTCGGCCGGCCATTCGCGCCAGTTCCGGCCGTGCTCGGCGACGAGCGCGCACCAGGTCGCGAACTGGGTCAGCGAGCGCCCCTCGCCGCGGACGAAGTTCTCTTTGGCCATCATCCGCACCTCAGAGAGACCTTCGTCGTAGATCACGCGCAGGGCGGCCACCTTGGCCTCCCAGACGGGGTCGCGACGGATCTGATCGGACCCGCTCAGCGTGCGGGCCAGGCCGGCCCTGAGCGCGGCGACCCGCTGCCGTTTGTGCTCACCCAGGGCCGACCACTCCGGGATCAGCTCGGGGCGGATGTAGATGGGATTGACGTA
The DNA here is from genome assembly GCA_016711325.1 of Nigerium sp. Lineage (GTDB taxonomy): Bacteria > Actinomycetota > Actinomycetes > Propionibacteriales > Propionibacteriaceae > Propioniciclava. The sequence continues at coordinate 18,690 of JADJTH010000001.1, forward strand.
GCGACGCGAGGTCGGCAGGTAGGGGGACGGTTCCAGCGGCGGCGTCGGCTGCGCGGCGTGCAGCGGGTTGATCAGCAGGTAGTCGGTGAAGTGCTGCGTCCCGGACCACGTGCACAGATCGGCCAGGTCGGCCAGGTCGCCGATCCCCCAGGATCGCGACGAACGCACCGAGTACAACTGGGCGGCGTATCCCCACACCCGGCGCGCCCCCATGGCGCGCGGGAAACCCAGCAATCCCGGCGTGACGACCAGCGACGCCTCGAAGGTGCGCTCGCCGCTCTCCAGGACGATCCGGTGGTAGCCCAGCGGCAGGTCGGACGGCAGCTCGAACGTCGCCTCGCCGACCCAGGCCCCGTCGATCTCGCGGTCGGGGCTGACGTTGGGCACCTGCCAGCCCTCGCGGCGTCCGCCTTCTTCGAGACGGACCGCCACGTATGCCTGACTCCCCGCGGGCACGTGGACGTCGACGCGGATCGGTTCGCCCGCCTGCGCGATCGTGAACGGCGGCAGCGGACGCCGCCACGGACGCAGCGCGTGGTCGATGAGGGCGGCCCGCGCGGACGCGTCGGAGGAGGCGTCCACGCCCATACCGGCAAGGATGCCGATCACGGTGTCGTCGCCGACCTCGATGTGGCGTCCCTTCCAGTCCCAGAACTCGGTCGAGATCCCGAAGGCGTCCGCCAGTTCGGCAAGCACAGGGTTGGTCAGCGGCATGTCCGAAACCCTAACGCCTCGGGTGGTGGGGGCGCTAACTGTCGTTGGTCTCGAACGGTTGCACGATGCGGCGGAGCAGATCGGCGGCCATCGCGCGTTCCTCGCGCGACAAGCCGGCCAGGATGCGCTCCTCGGCGTCCAGGAGGTCTGCCAGCGCCGCCACCACGATCTGGCGCCCGGCCGGCAACAACCGGACCCGGACCGCGCGGCGATCGCGCGGGTCGGGCAGGCGCTCGGCCAGGCCACGGGCGACGAGCCGGTCGATGCGGTTGGTCATGGTGCCGGAGGTCGACAGCGTCTGCTGGATCAACTGCCCGGGCGACAATTCGTAGGGGGGGCCGCAACGCCGCAGCGCAGCGAGCACGTCGAACTCCCAGCCGTCCAGACCGTGGGTGGCGAAGGCATCCCGGCGGGTGAAGTCGAGATGCCGGGCGAGGCGGGTCACGCGAGAGAGGACGTTCAGGGGTGAGACATCCAAATCGGGCACCTCCTCGGACCATGCCACCACAATGCGGTCGACGTCGTCCACGCCCGCCTCCGATCTCGCTGTCGATAAACCTTGATAACGAGATTCTAGCCGTCGTGACATGGGCGTGTACAGGGAAACGGGCAATGTCGAGCCCGCCTAGCCCAACGAAAAGTTCCGCACATGCCCGATTCTGTGGGCTGCGGCGATGCTGACCCCGCTCACCACCGCGAGGGCGGTCATCAGCGTGCCGAAGGTCTGGGCGTCGGTGGCCTGCGTGCCGAGCGCGGCGAAGACCGTTCCCGCCGCTCCCGCGAACACCGCGTTGCCGCTCGTTTCGCCGACCTGCAGCGAGCTGGTGTTGCGGCCGATGTCGGACGCGGAGGACAGCTGCATGGTCACCAGCGAGGTGGATGCCGACTGCAGACCCATGCCGAGCCCCGCGAACACGCTGCCGACCGTGGGCAGGATCAGGTCGCCGGTTCCCAGCCATCCGGACGCCGCGACGATCGCGACGCCCGCGGCCAGGCTGCACGAGCCGGCCACGATGATCTGGTCGCGCGAGCGCCGCAGCCACGGGCGCGCCTGCAGCCACGACCCCACCATCCAGCCCACCGACCCGACGGTGATCACGGCGCCGGCCATCATCAGGGACGCCCCACGTCCGGTCAGCATCAGCGGCAGGAACGTCTGCATGCCGAAGAAGCTGCCCGCCATGAGTCCGCGCACCATGATCGTCGCCGACAAACCGGGCGCGACCGGGGTGAAGCCCTGCGGCATCAGCTTGGGGAACCACACGACGAGCAGCGCGACCGCGGCCAGCCCCCACACCAGCGACAACGGCTCGAGGCGCTGGCCGGCCCACTGGAGCAGGGCGAGTCCGACCGCCACCGCGAAGGCGGCGTGGGTGGGGACAGCGGGCGGGGCAGCGTCGTCCGCCGTGAGGGCCGACGGGGCGTCGGTCGCGGCGTCCGTCGCGGCGTCGGTCGCGGCGTCCGTCGCGGCCGGGGCGGACATCCTCGCGAGCGTCGGCGCCATGAACGCCAGGCCGATCGCGACCAGCGGCAGCACCGACCAGAACACCCAGTGCCACGAGAACGTTTCGCTCAGCCAGGCGGCCACCGCGGGGCCGACGAAGGACGGCAGCATCCAGCAGGCGGAGTACCAGGTCATGATCCCGGCGCGCTCGGCCGGGTCGTAGGCGACCGCGGTGAGCACCATGAGCGCCAGGTTCAGCGCGCCACCGCCGAGACCCTGTATGGCGCGCCCGACGAGCAGCGCCAGCATCGTCGGTGCGAGCGCCGCCACGACGACGCCGACCGCGAACACCGCCAGCCCGGCGAGCAGCGGACCGGTCGGGCCGATCCGGTCGCAAAGCCGGCCGGCGACGACGATGGCGAACATCTGCGGGATCATCACCGCGGTGAACGCCCACGCGTACAGCTGCAGGTCCCCCAGGTCCGCGGCGGCTGCGGGCATGGCGGTGACCACGGCCATGCCCTCGAAGGCCACGGCCGTCACGCACAGCAGCAGGCCGATCGTCAGGCCGCGACGGGAGGATGACACGAGGACCCATTCCATCACGCCCGCGTCCCGCAGCACGACCCGCCCCGGTGCAGGGTGACTGCCCCGGTGGCGGCGCGCCTCGGCGCGGACCCGCGCCACCGTCCCGTATCCGGGCCGGCTTGATTACCATGGGCGCATGACCCAGCTCACTCCGGCCCCCGGATCGCAGACGGTTCTCGACGAACGCACCGAGTTTCGGCTCGACGAGGGCGACCACGAGCGCTTCAGCCACTACGTACCCAAGAACAAGCTCACGGAGGCCATGGTGATGGGAACCCCGGTGGTGGCGCTGTGCGGCAAGGTGTGGGTGCCCAGCCGCAATCCCGACCGGTTCCCGGTCTGCCCGGAGTGCAAGGAGATCTGGGCGTCCTTCCGCGGCGGCGAGCCCGGCGGCAACGGCGGCGACACCGGGGGCGAGTAGCCGTGCGCGGCCGTGTGGTCATCCTGGCCCGGCATGCCAAGTCGTCGTGGGCGACCAACGACCCCGACCTGGCGCGTCCGTTGTCGGGCCGCGGGAAACGTGACGGCCTCGCCGCGGGCCGACGGCTGGCCGATTTCCACATCGACGTCGCGCTGGTCTCCCCCGCGACGAGGGCCAGGCAGACGTGGCAGCGCCATCAGGACGGTGGCGCGCGGGCGTCCGAGGTGCGCGAGACCGACGCGCTGTACTACGCCGGCACCGACGACGTCGTCGACCTGCTGCGCGGTCTGCCCGCCAGCGCCCGCACCGTCCTCGTCGTGGGGCACGAACCGCTGATCAGCGACCTCGCGCTCACGCTCGCCGCACCGAACGATCGGACGCGCGCGATCGAGATGAGGTTTCCCACGTCGGCGCTGGCCGTGCTCGTCGACGACGGCGAGTGGTCGGATCTCGACGATGGCGTGTGCGAGCTCGTCGCGTTCGAGATTCCGCGCGGCTGAACGCGATCCCGGGCCGGGATCGGCCGCTCAGTAGCGGTAGGAGTCCGGCTTGAACGGTCCTTCGACCGGGATGCCCAGGTAGGCCGCCTGCACGGGCGTGAGCGTGGTGAGCCGGACGCCCAGGGCGTCCAGATGCAGCCGGGCGACGTCCTCGTCCAGGTGCTTGGGCAGCACGTACACGCCGGTCGGGTACTCCTGCGGCTTGGTGAACAGCTCGATCTGGGCGAGCACCTGGTTGGTGAAGCTGTTGCTCATCACGAAGCTCGGGTGGCCGGTGGCGTTGCCGAGGTTGAGCAGGCGTCCCTCGCTGAGGACGATCACGCCGTGCCCGTCGGGAAAGACCCACTGGTCGACCTGCGGCTTGATCGCGCGCCGCTCGACGCCGGGCCAGGCCTCGAGGCCGGCCATGTCGAGTTCGTTGTCGAAGTGGCCGATGTTGCCCACGATCGCGTTGTGCTTCATGGCGGCCATGTGCGCGGCGGTCACGACGTCGCGACAGCCGGTCGCGGTGATGACGATGTCGGCGGTGCCGACCACGTCGTCGAGCACGGCCACCTGGTAGCCGTCCATGGACGCCTGCAGCGCGCAAATCGGGTCGACCTCCGTGACGATGACGCGCGCGCCCTGGCCCGCGAGCGACTCCGCGCACCCCTTGCCGACGTCGCCATAGCCGCACACGACCGCGACCTTGCCGCCGATCAGCACGTCGGTGGCCCGGTTGATGCCGTCGATCAGCGAATGCCGGCACCCGTACTTGTTGTCGAACTTCGACTTGGTCACCGAGTCGTTGACGTTGATCGCCGGGAACAGCAGCGTTCCGTTCCGCTCCATCTCGTACAGCCGGTGCACGCCGGTCGTGGTCTCTTCGGTGACGCCGATGATGGACGCGGTCAGCGCCTCGAAGTCGAGCGTGGACGCCGTCAGCGCGGCCAGGATCACCTGATACTCGGCCGAGTCGGACGCCTCGGGCGCCGGCACGGCGCCCGCCCGGGTGAACTCCACGCCCTGGTGCACGAACAGGGTCGCGTCGCCGCCGTCGTCCAGGATCATGGTGGGCTGCTCGTCGCCCCAGTCGAGGATCCGCTGGGTGCACTCCCAGTACTCCTCGAGCGTCTCGCCCTTCCAGGCGAACACCGGGACGCCGCGGGGATCCTCGGGCGTGCCGTGGGGGCCGACCACGATCGCCGCGGCCGCGTGGTCCTGGGTGGAGAAGATGTTGCACGACGCCCAGCGCACCTCGGCGCCGAGTTCGACCAGCGTCTCGATGAGCACGGCGGTCTGCACGGTCATGTGCAGGCTTCCGGCGATCCTGGCGCCGGCGAGCGGCAACGTGTCGCGGTAGCGCGCGCGCATCGTCATCAGGCCGGGCATCTCGTGCTCGGCGAGGGCGATCTCGCGGCGTCCGAAGTCGGCGAGCGTCAGGTCAGCAACCTTGTAGTCCACGACGGGCAACCCTACCGCTGTCCATCAGGCTCCTTCACCCGGCTCCGTCGAGCCCTCGGTGTCGTCGCTGCCCTGCGGAGTTGGTCCACCGCCCCGACGGAACAACGAACCCAGCGCATCGGCCGCCCCGGCCCCGCCAGCGCGCTCGTGATCACGGCTGCTCCAGCAACACCCGGTGCGGCGGCCAGCGCGAGTCCGCCGGTTGCCGCCGTCAGCGCCACTACACCGACCCCGAGGGCCGTCCACTTGCCCCAGTTGGTCCCCCGTGGGGTCACCACCCGAGGGGCTTCCTCGACCGACCCGGTCACGTCGCTGCCGAGCTGCCGGCCGAGTCCCATCTCAATGGTGAGTGCCTCGAAGGCCTCCCGTCGGATGTCGGCCGACACGTTGATCTCAAACGGCCGGATGGCATTCATGGTGGCGATGCGGATCAGCGCAAGAATGGCCTGGTCCTTCGCTCGGATATGCGTTCAATTCCGTCAGGCTCGTCGAGCCAGTCGGGTGGTTCTTGGTTCCACCAATCGTGCTCACTCGGCGGCGGGCGTCCGATCCGAACGGTTCCCGCCGGAGTGACGGCATACGTGTACCCGTGAGGCGATGTCCAGATCAGCCGGCCGGGCTCGGATTGCTCCAGCTTCCAACCGCCATGGGTGCGGACGCGATGCGCGAACCGCTTCAACGGCGCCAGATTGCCGACCTCCGTCGGGCCACCCTCACCGTAGGGCTTCGAGTGATCCAGATCGCACGCGGTGGAACGTTGGCTGCCGTACGGGAAGGCGTCCACAGGCCAGCGCTCGGTGACGGCGAGTCGCATCGCGTCGGGAATGTCGTAACCCTCGGCCGGCAGGAGTTGCCGCGCGTCAACAACGGGCCGCACGGTGACTGTGCAGCCGTCGAGCAGGCCGCTGAGCTGGGTGGTGAGGACCGCGCCCCGGCCCTGGACCTGGGCCACCGGCGACAGCACCAATGAATCCGCGCTCTCCACGCCCACGGCGTCGGTGCCGGTGGTGGCATCGATCCGGACGACGATCTGCGCTGCGCGCGGGAGCTCCGACTGACCCAGCGCCTGACGAGCCAGAACACCCACCGCCACCGCGCGGCGGTGATCGCGCGACAGCTGCGCACCCACCGCTTCGCCAAGCCGGCTCGCGTCAGCCGGGGTGCCATCGGGCAGCGTTGCGGCGAGCGCGTCCAGCGCCTGATCGAATGCGACACCGTCGGCGGCGTCCAGGCGGCCCCACAGGTCACAATGCCCATCGACGATCCGGCCGACGCCCACATTGCGGGCCTGCGCCGCCCGGGCCGCGCGCTCCGCCGCGAGGGCGGGGTCGGCCATCAGGATCCAGGCGTCGATCTTGGAACGCACCCGCGACCACGGCTGGATCCGCAACGCGATCGCGCACTGACGATCCAGCCACCAGCACGCCTCGGCATTCACACCGGCGGCGACGCAGGCGTCCGCCACCTGCGCCGCCTCGTAGAACCGCATCTCACCCGCCATCACCGCCTGCCACAGGACCGGATGCCGGTGGCGAACGTTGAGCACCCGCGCGATCCGCACCATCGCACTCGCCGGACTCACTCCGAGATTCGCGCCAATCTCGGCCGCGATGAACTCACCAATGTTCGGAGTGCCATCAGCACCACCACGCACCCAACGCTCACAACCCTCAACCAGCTTCGATTCGTCCACCCGGTACTGATCGCAAATCGACGCGATCGCCAACGCCTGGCCGATCTCGGCGGCCTGCAGCATGCCCGTGGCATGATCCAACGCGGCCAACGCGTCGGCGACGCTGGCGAGTTCGATACCGGGGGCAGACATGCACCCATTCTAATAGGACGCGCGTCTGAATCCAAGGAATCAAGCCTCCAAAAGTCGGGCCCGATTCCGCCGACCGGGAGGGTTTCGCCGCCCGACCGAGGGCGAACTTGGGTTGAAGGACGATCGTCTCACCTCGATGCGATGCAGACAGTCGGCGTAATTCGGGCCGCACACCTGCGCCTGCGCGCGAATATGTCTCAGCGCGGGATTGCTGAGGTGCCGGGCTGTTCGCGCAATCAGGTGGCGGTGGCCGATACCCGTCCGTTCGTCCCAAGAAGAAGACCTCAGGACTTCCGCATCGCCTTCGATGACACCTTCCTCACCACCCATAGTTCGACGAGGACGCCGACGACGATCAGCGTGAGGCCGATCGCGACCAACGGCCGGGGATCCCACTGCTCCCGGCACGCCGTGTCCGCCGCGTCGCACACCAGCCCCGGGCCGCCACGATGGATCGCGCCGAGCAGCAACCCCACGAGGCCGACCCCCACCAGCGCGCCGGCGCTGTCCCTGGCGCGATCGACCACCGCCGCCGCTACCGCGAACGCGCCTGCCAGCGGAAGGACGAACAAGCCGATCGAGGGCAACGAGGCGATCGCGAACGCGGCGGCAAACCCCACCGCTCCCCACCGCACGAACCCGAGCACACGTCGCGCCGCACCCGCGTGCGCGGTGCCAGAGACCGGGGTTTCGAGCGTGGACGCCATGACCCATGGCACCAGCCGCCCTCACGGCTGTCCAGGCGTGCCGCTCAGGATGGCCTGGTCGAACAGCGGCTACCGATGCTCGCGACCCAACCCGATCTGCAGATAGGCCGCCGCGAAACGGCCTTTGGCCAACACGGTCGCGTAGCGCTCCATCGCCGAGCCGCCCGCGTGACTGAGCGTGCACACCCGGACGTCGGCGACGAGCGCGTTCCCGGCCAACGCCTCGTGCTGCTCCTCGTCGGCGGCATCGCCGAGGCCGTCGTCGAGGATCATCAGCACGGGACGCTCCTCGGTCGCGCCCTCGAAGGGGTCGGCGAACGGATCGCGCGGATGCGTGGAAGCGAGGATGGACAGCAACTCCGAGGCGTCCGCGGCCAGTGTGACGCGACCGGACGCCGTGCGCAGCGCCTCGGCTATCCGCCGCGAGGCACGGGCGGCCAGGACCGAGCCGCCCCAGATCAGCGGCTGCGCGTCCGCGAGTTCGAGTGCGACCGCCTTGGCCGGATTGGCCGACACGTCGACCGCATGGCCCGACTCGACTGCGACCGCGTCCATGGCGCCAGCCACCGCGTCCGCCGACACCGGCGTGCCCAACCCCCACTCGTGCAGCGCGATCAGCGCGACGATGGCCGCCGTGAGCGGATCGTTGGTGGACACCGGCAGCAGCGTCGTGGCCCGCGAGGCAGACCGGCGCGCCAGATCGGACTCCTCGTCGGCCGTGACCAGTAGCCGCGAGCCGCGCCGCAGCGCCTCGTGCGCGCACGTCAGGGCCGCCTGGCCGCCGCCGAGCACCACCACCAGGTCGAGAGGGCCTACCCAGCCGGGCAGGCCCAGTGACGGCCACGCCACAAACGGCACCGGGCAGACCGGCTCGAGGACGGCCCGCAGGAGCCGCGCCTCGGGTCCGACCGCGATGACCGCCCGTGGCCGGGGCTCGCCCGCCAGCGAGGCGATCGCGGCACGGGCGTCCGCGGCGTCACGCCGCAACCGCGCACCGGCTTGGGCCAGTGGTCGCAGCACATGGTCGGACGCCTCGAGCACGACCGGGTCGTCGAGGCGCTCGTCGAGGAACTCCGGCACGGCTCAGGCTCCGGCGGGCGGTCGGGCCTCGTCGATCACCAGGATCGGGATGCCGCCGCGCACCGGGTAGGCCAGCCCGCAGGCCGGCTCGGTGCAGACCAGTTCGGACGCCTCGTAGTCCCACGCCAACTGGCCGTGGCATGCGGGGCAAACCAGCAACTCCAGAACGCCGGGAATCAGCTCACTCATCGGTGCCTCCTTCGATGATGCTCAACGTCTCGTCACGCAAGGTTGCCATGGTGGGTTCGTCGCGCGCCTCCACGTTGAGCCGCAGCAGCGGCTCGGTGTTCGACGGGCGCACGCTCACCCACCAGTCGGGACCGGACACCATGACCCCGTCGCCGACCTCGATGTCACCACGGCCGGCGAACGCCTGCCGCACGCGCTCGAGCACGGGGGCTACCGCCGGCACGGTCGAGTTGATCTCTCCCGAGCCGACATGCCCCGCGAACCGGGCCGCGAGCTCGGACATCGTCGCCTCGCCGTGACCGAGCATCGCAAGCACGTGCAACGCCGCGAGCATGCCGGTATCGGCGCCCCAGAAGTCGCGAAAGTAATAGTGGGCCGAGTGTTCGCCGCCGAAGATCGCGTCGTGCTCGGCCATGTGTGCCTTGACCGAGGTGTGACCCACCCGGCTGATGACGAGCGTGCCGCCTGACGCGGCGACCGCTTCGCCGACCGCGCGCGAGGTGATCGTGTTGATCACGATGGTGCCGCCCGGTTCGCGGTGCAACTCCTCAGTGGCGATGAGGGCGGTGACGACCGACGGGTCGACCACGTCGCCGTGCTCGTCGACGATGAAGCAGCGGTCGGCGTCGCCGTCGAAGACCAGGCCGACGTCGGCGCCGTGCTCGCGCACGGCGGCCTGGGCGTCCACGAGGTTCTCGGGAATGAGCGGGTTCGGCATGTGATTCGGGAAGGTGCCGTCGAGGTCGAGGTAGAGCCCGATCAGGTCGAGCCCGAGCGAACCGAGCACGGCGGGCGTGGTGTGGCCGGCCATGCCGTTCCCGGCGTCCACGACGACCCGCAGCGGCCGCATCCCGGCGAGGTCGACGAGCGAGTGCAGGTGGGCGGCGTAGCCGTCCAGGATGTCGATGCTTCGGTAGGTGCCGGGCGTCGCGGCGGGCGCGGGCAGTCCCCCCAGGGCGAGGTCGCGCAGGTCGCGGAGGGTCTGCGTGGTCACAGCGGCCGCGCCGGGCAGGCAGAACTTCACGCCGTTGTACTCGGCGGGGTTGTGTGAGGCGGTGAACTGCACCCCGTGCAGACCAAGAACCCCCGACGCGTACCAGAGGGCATCGGTGCTGGCCAGCCCGATGTCGACCACGGAGGCGCCCTGTGCGCGCGCCCCCTCGGCGAACGCGGCGGCGACGGCCGGGCCGGTGACGCGCATGTCGCGCCCCATCACGAATTCGCGGCCGTCGAGCGAGAAGACGCGGGCGAACGCGGCCCCGACCGCGCGGACGCCGTCGAGATCCCATTCGGCGCCGGGGGCACCGATGATGCCGCGAATGTCGTTGGCCTTGACGATGCCGGGCGTGATCACCCCGAAAGACTAGCGGGTGCGCTCGGCCGGATCGGCCACGATCCCGAGGTGACCCTTGCGCCGTGTCAGCGTCGGCTCGGCCAGACCGGTGGGTGACCCGTCGTCCCAGGTCAGGCCGACCTCGCGGACGGCGTCCGCCAGCGCGAGCAGATCGTCGTGGCTGTGCTCGGGACCACTCTCGGACAGCGGCAACCGAATGAGTTCCCACCCGCGCGGCGCCGACAATCCCTCACAGTGCTCGCGGCACAGATCGTGGCAGCCTGGCTCGGTCCGCAGCGCGAGCGGGCCGACCACGGCCGCGCGGTCGCCGTAGGCATACGTGAGCGTGGCCACGGCGGGAGCCCGGCAACTGGGCCGGGAGCACTGGCGGGCTTTCACCCGCCTCACGGTAGCGGGCGGTTGGGCCGCTAGGGTGAACGACATGCTCAAGCACCGCGATCGGCACCAGCGCGGACGCCGGGGGCGCCTCGCGTGGCCGAACCCCTACACCGGGGCCGCCGTTCCGCTGCGCTCGCAGCAGTCCAAAGCCGCCTTCTTCACCCGCTGCGTCGAGGACGCGCTCGCCCAGATCGCCGATCACTGCCCCGGCGCGCTGGCGGCCATGGACGTCGGCATCGAGGACGTCCCGACCGTGACGGCGAGCTGGGTCGGCGAACGGGTGCCGCTGGCTGCGGCCATTTCGCCGACGCCCACGACCCACGGTCAGGTGGTGCTCTTCCGCCGCCCGCTGGAGCGCCGGGCGCGCACGCGCGAGGGCCTGCGCATCCTGGTCTTCCGCACGATCGTGGAGCAACTCGGCGACGCCACCGGGATTCCGGTCGACGAGATCGACCCCCACGGGCACCGCGAGGACGACTAGCCGGCGCCGCGCCTAGACGGCGCGCTTCTTCAGTTTGCGCCGCTCGCGCTCGGACAGCCCACCCCAGATTCCGAAACGCTCATCGTGGGCGAGCGCGTACTCGAGGCATTCGGAACGGACGTCACACGTCTGACAGACCTTCTTGGCTTCGCGGGTCGAGCCGCCCTTCTCGGGGAAGAACGCCTCGGGATCTGTCTGCGCGCACAGCGCGCGTTCCTGCCACAGCAGGATGCCGTCGTCGTCAAGGGTCACCATCATCAGCTCGTGCACTCGGGACCTCCTCGACTCGCCGCGCCGCCGCTTGACGCGAATTACAACGCTGTCATTCTGCCGTCGTCAAGCCAAAGGCCCAAATCGCGAGTGCGGGAGCGTCAGTTGCCGCCGTCGTCCCGTCCGCGCGCATCGGGCTCCGCGCCGCCCGCGGCGACCGCGCCGCCCGTAGTGCTTTCGTCGATCGCAGGGCTGCGGACGGGGTGCCAGCCGGACGAAGCCGGTGCCGCATCGACGCCGGGAGCACCGGCCGCCGCATCGCTCGCGGATGCCCAGGAGGTGCCGGTCGCGACCGGAGGTGTCCAACCGCCGGACGCCCCGGCCGCCCGCGCCTCGGGCAGGGTCGCCTCGGACGGGCCCGGCTCCGCCACCGGGGGCTGCGCGCTCGGGATGTCGATGCGCCCGCCGCGCAGGCCGCGGTGCATGAGCCACAAGATGATGGCGCCACCCAGCTTCAGCGTGACGTCGAGCACTCCGCCGACGATCTCGAGGACGACCCCCACCGTGCCGGCGGACGCCGTCAGGCCCAGGACCACCGCCACGATCGTGATGAGAATGCCGATCGTGACGGTCAGCGCGGCGGCAGTCACGATCCGCAGTGCGCCAGGCAGCGGCGCATGGAACACGCACGACCACACGAGTGCGACGACCACGATCACCAGCGGCAGGCTCATCGCGTGCAGCGCGACATCTTGGGCGGCCGCCGAGAACGGCACCACCCCCGTCGAGGACGCCAGCACGAAGCGCACGAGTGCCAAGACGATGCTCACCGCCGTGACGGCGATCGCCGTCCAGGCGGCCGGTTCCCGCAGGCGGATCAGGTTGTCGAGCATGGACGCTTCCTTCAGACGTAGCGTGTGCCGGCGGCCGCTGCCACCTGCCCGACCAGGGACTTGATGCCCTCGGTGTCGGCCAGGGTGGTGACGAGCGTGGCGTCGGGGGTGTGCACCACCACCATGCCCGATACGCCCGCCAGGCTGAGCAGGTGCCCAGGAACGGTGCTGATCACCAGATTGCCGTGGGCGTCGTTCAGCACCGCGAGGCCGTCCACCACGTTGCCGTCGCCGTCGGCGCCCAGCACCTCGACCAGGCTCGCGTAGCCGCCCACGTCACGCCATCCGACGCGCAGGGCGACGGCGACGACGTGCCCGGGCCCCCGGCCGTGCGACACGGGCTCCATCACGGCGAAGTCCACCGAGGTCTTGCGCAGCGTCGGGAACACCTCGGGCAGGGCTTCGGGGTGCGCGGCGAGGAACAATACGGCCGCGTGAGTGGCGGGATCCAGCACGGCGAGTTGATCGAGGAAGGTGTGCGCCCGCCACACGAACATGCCGGCGTTCCACCAGTACTGCCCCGAGCCGAGGTAGCGGCTCGCGGTCGCGGCGTCCGGCTTCTCTTTGAACTCCGTCACCGCGCAGGCCGTCGGGAAGCCCTCCAGCGCCTCGCCTCGGTGCAGGTAGCCGTACCCGGTGTGCGCGCTGGTCGGCACCACCCCGAGCGTCACCAGCGCCCCGGCGTCGGACTCGGCCACCGCGAACGCCTCATCGAGGGCCTCCACGAACGCGTCGATCGGCTCGATGAGCTGATCGGCGGTCAGGTGGGCGACCACGGCGTCCGGGTCTCGGTAACTCAGCACCGCCGCGGGCCATGCGACCGCGTTGAGCGAGTCGCGCCCCTCGGGCTCGCCGAGCAGGTTCCCGGGCGGGATCTCGGGCAGGTCGGCGCGCACCTCGTCGAGGTAGGCCGCGCCCGTGACGACGATCACCCGCTCGGCCGGCACCAGCCGAAGCGCACGCTCGAACGCCAGCCTCAGCAGGCTGACACCGCCGATCAGCTTGAGCAGTTGCTTGGGCGTGCCTTGCCGGGACAGCGGCCACAAGCGAGTGCCCGCTCCCCCGGCCATGATGACGACGTAACGCATGAACAGAATCGTAGTGACACCGGCCGTCATTTCCTGGGAGCCCGAGGCCACGCGTCCTCGCGCCTAAGCTGTCGGGGTGACCCCTCCGCCAACCGTCAGCACCCGGCTGCAACGGCTCGCCCGCACCGCCGGCTCCGGCCCGCTGATCACGCACTACGGCCCCGCGGGCGAACGTACCGAACTCTCCGTCACGAGCTTCGCGAACTGGGTCGCCAAGACGGTCAACCTGCTGGGGGATCTCGGCATCGAGCCGGGCGACACCGTGACGCTGCCGGTTCTGAGTGAACGCCCCGCCCACTGGATGGCGCTGATCTGGCCGTTCGCGCTCTGGCAGGCCGGATTGGCCGTCGCCGTCGTCTCGGACGCCGCGGACGCCGATCTCGTGGTCACCGGGCCCACCGATCCCCGGCCGCGCGCCCCCCACACGCTCGCCTGCTCGCTCGACCCGTGGGCGCGGGCGCTGACCGGCCTACCCGCCGGAGTGACCGACTACTCCTCCGAGGCCCTCGCCCAACCGGACGCCGCACCTGACGCGGTCGTCGACGCCGAGGCGCTCGCCTGGTCCGACCCCGCACGGACGCTCACCGCGTCCGACCTCGCGGCGCTCGATCCGATCGCCGACCGCCTCCTGGCGCGCCCCTCCGATCCGTGGCAAGCCACGTCGCTGCTGGTTCGGGCGATCCTGGGCGGCGGGTCCGTCGTCTTCGTCGAGGGCGCCACGGACGCAGTGCGCACGGCGTCCGCCGAGAGGGCGCGCACCCTCGGGCCAGTAGCATGAGGCACCCGCCCAGGTTCAGGAGGATTCGATGACACTGTCGCGACGCGGACTGCTGCTCGGCGCCGGGGCGCTCGCGCTGACGGCCTGCTCGTCGGGCCCCGTTCCCGTGGTGACGCCGAGCGCCTCGCCCACCGGCACGGTCCGCGAGCAGCTTCAGGCGATCATGGACGCCTACGCCGCCAACACCGATCTGCTCGGCATGTCGGTGACCGACCTGCGCACGCACGCGACGTTCTCGTTCAGGGGTGACTTCGCCACCAACAGCGCCTCCATCGCCAAGGTGATGATCGCGCTCGCGGCGCTCCGCAAGGCGCGCAAGGCGGGCGAAGAACTCTCCTTCGAGCACTACGGCCGGATCAGCAAGGCGATCCGCGACTCCGACAACGACGCGGCCGACCAACTCTGGGAGTGGGTCGGCGGCGTCGCCGCGTACGACGCCCTCGCCGCCGACCTCGGCCTGGCCAGCACCCACTCCGACCCGCGCAGCGCCTTCTGGTCGTGGACCACCACCACACCCGACGACCAGCGCCGTCTCATGCGCCTGCTCGCCACGGGCACCGAGGCCGTCCATGAAGAGGACCGGCTCTACCTGATGGAACTCATGAGCAAGACCAACGCCTCACAGACGTGGGGTGTCGGCCACCCGAGGGGCGGCAAGGTCACGGTCTCGATGAAGAACGGCTGGGTGCAGTTCAAATCCCTGGACAACCGGTGGGCCGTCAACTCGATCGGCCGCGTCAGCGGCGAGGGCCGTGACTACGTGGCCGCGCTCATGTGCCGGACGCCCACCTTCGACGCGGGCAAGGCACTCACCGACGCGATCGGCGCCGATCTCTTCGCCGTGATGGGGTCGGGCGAACTCAGCTGACGCCACACACCGATGTGAGGTCGTCGGTCCGACGCTCCCCGCTGAACTCGCCGCGCGCCTTGCCTGCCGTCGAGGCAACGACGGGGGTCTCGGATTCCTCACCGGACGCCTCCGGTTCCGGCACGGCGCTCGTGGTCGGCGCTGTCGCGGGCGTCGCCGATCCCGACGTCTCGGCGCTCGCGGAGGCCGAGGCGGCCGCCTCGCGGTCCAGCGCCTCGGACGCCGCGATGTCCGCCTTGACCGTCGCGCGGATGAGCGGGAAGTCGGGCTTGACGGGTTCGATCAACGGCGGCGCGAAGCTGGTCGAGGCGATCGGGAGTCGGCGCCCGGCGTCGGCGAGCTCGGCCAGCCGCATCAGGTCCGAACCCGGAATGTCGGTGCGCACCATGGCAGTGCCGGCATCGGCGAGCGCGTTGAACCGGGTGACGACGTTCATCGGCGTGACCTGCTTGGCGAGCGCGTTCACGATGCACTTCTGCCGGACCATGCGCTCGTAGTCGCTGGAGCCGTGGCGCGAGCGCGCGAACCACAGCGCCTGATAGCCGTCGAGCAGCACACCCTTGCCCGGCTGGATGTACCCCTCGACCTTGGACGACCCGCCACCGATCGGGACGCCCTTGGCGATGTCCAGGCGCACGCCCCCCAGCGCGTCCACCAACGTCTCGAAGCCGCGCATGTCGACCATGGCGTAGTAGTTGATCTTCAAGCCCAGGATCTCGGAGATCACGCCGCGCAGTTCCACCAGGCCCGGATCGTCCACGCCCTTGAACAGCGCGGGATGGTTGGCGGTCTCGGTATGCACGGCGTTCAGCAGGCACGACTGATCCGCGCACCAGAACCCCTTGGGGTACACCTGGTGCAGCGGCGACGTCGTCGGGAACGGCGCCCACTGCAGATTGCGGGGCAGGCTGAACAGCACCGTCCTGCCCGTCTCGGCGTCCACCGATGCCACCATCATCGTGTCGGTGCGGATGCCCGGCCGGTCGGGTTCCGCGTCGGTGCCGAGCAGCAGCACATTGATCCGTCCGTCGACCGCACGTCCGTCTCCGCCGCCGGCGAAGACCGTTCCGAACAGCTGGGCCTGGCTGCGGGACGCCGCCGAGGCGGTGATCCCGCCGAGCCCGACGGCCAGCGCGAGGAGGCAGGCCAGGGCGGCGATTCCGTACCTGCGTCCGCCCATCGAACGCGGCCGGCTGAGCCGCCAGGCGTCCAGGAACAGCAGTGCCCAGCCCACCCCGAAGGTCACGACGAGGACGGACGCGATCCACTGGGTGGCCGGGTGGGCGTAGACCGCGACGGCCCAGTCGCGCCGCAGCAGCGCCAGCGCCACGAAGGCCAGCACGACCGTCCAGACGACCAACCACACGCGCACGGCGAACCGGCCGAGGCCGCGTCCGCCGACGATCAACTGCGCCGAGCCCGGGATCAGGAACGTCAGCACGAGCAGCGACACGCCGCGACGGAACGCGACGCGCTCGCTGCCGAGCCGGGCGTCCGGCGCGCGCTCATTCATGGTCATGCGCACCTCGGGGTGTCAAGGGTGTGGTCAACCTCCATGGTCGCGCCCGCGCGCGCCGCGGGCGAGCAGCGTGCGCGGCGCGCCGCGCGATAGGCCCGGCGCCGGCCCGAGATCAGCGACCGCGGACGGCCGCGCCCTTACGGGTCGCGACCGCGCGCAACTCGTCCTGGAAGGCGAGCATCCTCTCGGTGAGCGCGGCATCGCCGGCGGCGAGGATGCGCACGGCGAGCAGGCCCGCGTTGCGGGCGTTGCCGATCGCTACCGTCGCCACCGGGACCCCGGCCGGCATCTGCACGATGGACAGCAGCGAGTCCATGCCGTCGAGATACTTCAGCGGCACCGGCACCCCGATGACCGGCAGCGGCGTCAGCGCGGCGAGCATCCCGGGCAGGTGAGCCGCGCCGCCCGCGCCCGCGATGATCGCCCTCAGCCCGCGGGTGTGCGCCTCGCGGCCGTAGCGGACCATGGCCTCGGGCATGCGGTGTGCCGACACGACGTCGGCCTCGTACCGGACGCCGAACTCGGCGAGTGCGAGCGCCGCGGCCTCCATCGTCGGCCAGTCCGAATCGGAGCCCATCACGATCCCGACCAGGGGTTGTTCAGCCATGGGTTCTTCCTTCCAGGTGATCGGACGCCGCGCGGGCGGCGGCGCGGGTCGCGCCGAGGTCGGCGCCGCACACCGTCACGTGAGCGACCTTGCGGCCCGGCATGACGGCCTTGCCGTAGAGGTGGACGCGCACCTCGGGGTCGGCCAGCACGACCGGGAGCGAGCCGACCAGGTCGGGGTTGCCGCCGCCGAGGACATTACTCATCACCGCGACCGGTGCGGTCATCCGCGTCGAGCCCAACGGCAGGTCGGCGACGGCCCGCAGGTGGTTCTCGAACTGGCTGGTGACGGCCCCCTCGATCGTCCAGTGGCCGGTGTTGTGCGGGCGCATCGCGAGTTCGTTGACGACGACCTCGCCGTCGGCGCGCTCCATCAACTCGACCGCCAGGACCCCCACCACGCCGAGTTCGTCGGCGATCCGGGTCGCGAAGGCGGCGATCGCGGTGGCGCGTCCGGCGTCCAGACCCGGGGCCGGGGTGGTGGTCTCGTGACAGATCCCCTGTCGCTGGACGGTTTCGCTGACCGGGTAGCTGACCGATTCCCCGCCCGGACGCCGCACCACCAGCACCGACATCTCGCGGACGAACGGCACGTACTCCTCGGCGACGATGACCACGTCGGCGGGCGCGTCGGTGCCGGACGCCACCCGTTCGGTCGGCCCGAGCGCGCGCCCGAGCGCCTCGAAGGGGACGCCCGCATCCGCGGGCCCGTCGATCTTCCACACGCCCTTGCCGTCATAGCCGCCGCGGGAGGTCTTGGCGATGAGCGGCCAGCCGATCGTGTCGCCGAACGCCGTCAAGTCGGCCGGGGAGGACACGACGCGCCAGGCCGGGCAGGGCACGCCCATGTCGCTCAGCCTGGCGCGCATCGCCGCCTTGTCCTGGGCGTAGCGCAGCGCGTCAGGCCCGGGCCGGGCGGCGATCCCGGCGTCCGAGCAGGCCCGCAGCAGCGCGGCCGGCACGTGCTCGTGGTCGAAGGTGAGCGCGTCGACACCGCGCGCGAAATCGAGCAGGGTGGCCTCGTCGGTGTAGTCGCCGACGACCGCGTCCGGCACGACCTGGGCCGCCGAGACGCCCGGCGCCTCGGCCAACAACGCCACCTTGATGCCCAGCGGCGTGGCCGCCTCGTTCATCATCCGGGCCAGTTGGCCGCCGCCCACGATGCCGATCGTCAGGTCCGTCACGAGCCATGAGGTTATCTGGCTTCGCGCGAAAGGGCCGTGCGATGTCAAGATGGCGCCATGACCGCACACATCGTCGCGATGGGTGGCGGAGGGTTCGCAACGTCGCACCTCGGCGCCCCCACCAATCTGGATCGCTACCTCGTCGAACTGACCGGCAAGGCGAGCCCGCAGGTCTGCTTCGTGCCGACCGCGTCGGCCGACGACCCGCAATACATCAACAAGTTCCTGGTCGCGTACGGCACGCTCGGCATCCGTCCCATCGTGCTCACGCTCTGGACGGACGCCGCCAATGCTGTGGCACGAATCCAGGAGGCCGACCTCATCCTGGTGGGCAACGGCGTCACGGTGAACATGCTCGCGCTGTGGAAGGCCCACGGCGTCGGCAAGGCCATCAAGAAGCGCTACGCCGCCGGCGACATCGTGCTGGCCGGCACGGCCGCGGGCGGCAACGCCTGGTTCGAGGGCTGCGTGACGGACTCCTTCGGCGACTTCCGCGCATGGCGCGGCGGCCTGGGCCTGCTCGAGGGCAGCTTCTGCAGCCACTTCAACTCCGAGGACGGCCGCGTGGGCGTCTACACCGACGCGGTGGCGTCCGGCGAACTTCCGGGCGGCTTCGCGGCCGATGACGGCGCGGGCGTCCATTTCGTCGACGGCTCGCTGGCCAGCTGCGTCGCCGAGCAGTCCCAGCAGCGGGTGTTCCGGGTGCAGCCCTCCGACAGCCCGTCCACGTCCGGCGTGGTCGCCGAGCGGATGCCGGTCGAGATCCTGTAGCGGGTCGTGTCGCCCGGGTTGGCCACACCTGCCCGGGCGGCGCCGCACCGCTCGACTTGTCGCGCACCTGGCGCCGGACGGGCCGTCAGCGGAAGATGACGGCCCGCTGCACGATGAAGTTGACCGTGGTCGCCAGGCCCTGAGCGATCACGAAGCCGATGATCTGGGCCGCCGCGGTCCCCCACCACGCCTCGAGGACCGGGAAGATCAGCGCGAACGTGCCGACCTGCAGCACGAACGTCGTCAGGTACAGCACCACGACGGCCGCCAGGGTGCCCTTGCTTCCGCCTGCGTTGAAGGTCCACCGTGAGTTGATGGCGTACGCCGTCAGCGTGCCGAACACCCACGAGATCGCCTTGGCCGGCGCATGCGCCAACCCGAGCGCCATGCCCACCACGAGCAACCCGTAGTCGACGACCGCCGACACGCCCCCGGTCAGCACGAAACGGGTGAGCTGGGTGGCCAGCGGCATCTGCCCGTCGGGCGTCTCGGATCCGGACGCGGCCTCGCTCGCAGCGGGATCGGGCGCATGAGTCACGCGCGCTATCGTCCCACACCGCCTGGAACACCCCGGCTCGCGACCGAGCGGGCGCGGACGCACAGCCCGGCCCTCACTGCGCCAGGAAGTCGTACACCAGCTCGTTGAAACGCTCGGGAACGTCCGTGTTGATCTGGTGGCCCGCGCCTTCGACGATCTCCAGGCGCGCGCCCGGGATGCCCGCCGCCAGCGCCTGGGCGGCCGGCAGGTTGGGCCTGTCGGACGCGCCGACCAGCACCAGCGTCTTCGCGCGCACCTTGCCGAGCTGGGCGCGGTAGTCCACGCGCGCCGATTCGTCGAGCGCCTGGAGGAACCGCTTCTTCTCCACCCCCAGCGCGGCCATCCGCCGCGCCGGCATCAGCGAGAACACCAGCCGCTGCGCGCGCATCACCGCCTTGGGCGGATTCACCTGGCCCGCGGCCAGCACCAGGTGAGACACGTGCTCGGGCGCACGGATCGCCGCGTCCAGGGCCACCACCGCGCCGATGCTGACTCCCACGAGCGACATCTGCTCCACGCCGTGGGTGTTCAACAGGCTCAGCACGTCGTCGGCCGCGCCGGTGACGGTGAACTGCTCGGCGCGTCCGGGCCGAGTTCCCTTGAGCCACGGCGCGACGGCCTTGAAACCGGCGGGCAGGACGGTGACCTGGTCCTGCCAGGACTGCGGGGTCTGGCCGAGGCCGTGGAGCAGGACGAGCAAGCGCATGTCCGCCAATCTAGCGGGCGGCGAGGCGACGGCCTACGCGCGGCGCAGATGCTCGACGTCGCCCGCGACGAACGTGCGCCGCCCGGCCGGGGTGGCCACGACGATGCCGCCGCCGGCATCCACGTCGACGGCGCGTCCGGTGACGTCGGCGGCACCGGCCAGGTGCACGGTCACGTCGCGTCCGAGCGTGCCGCAGCGCTCGCGGTAGGCGGCGATCAGGTCGCCGCCGCCGTCCCACAGCACGAACCAGCGCTCCAGCGCGATCAGCGACGCGGCCAGGATCGAGGTCGCCGACGCGTCGGACCCTTCGAGCCGCACCGACGTCGCGGTCGGCACCGGCAGTTGTTCGACCGTGAGGGCGACATTGAGGCCGAAGCCGAGGACCGCGCACGGCGGGTCGATGTCGATCACCGACTCGCACAGGATCCCGCACAGCTTCTTGTCCCCGACCAGCACGTCGTTGGGCCACTTCAGCCCGGCGTCCAGGCCTGCGGCCGCCCGAACGCCGTCGGTGACGGCCATGCCGACCAGCAACGGGAGCATCCCCCAGTCCTCCATCGTCCGCCGGGGAGCCACCAGCACCGAGCACGCGAACGACGTGTCCGCGGGGGCGCCCCAGCGGCGGGCGAGGCGTCCGCGGCCGGCCCGCTGGTCGCCCGTCGCGAGCACCGCACCCGGAGGACGGCCGGCGCGGGCGGCGTCCGCGAGGTCGGCGTTCGTCGAGCCGGTGGACGCCACCACCTCGACCTCGCGCCACAGTCCGCCGAGCATCGAAGAGCGCAACGCGCGGGCGTCCAGGAAGTCGGTCACGGGGGTCCTTTTCGGGCGAGGGTCAGGTCGGCTTGGGCAACTGTGGTCCGTTGGCATTATCGTCGCCCCATGGAGATCGACATCCACACGACACAGGGCAAGATCGCCGATCTCGGAGAACGCATTGACGCTGCCGTCAACGCCGCCTCCCCGGCCGCCGTCGAGAAGCAGCATGCCAAGGGAAAGCTCACCGCCCGAGAGCGCATCGCTGCGCTGCTCGACGAGGGCACCTTCGCTGAATTCGACGAATTCGCCCGTCACCGATCCACGGCGTTCGGCATGCAGGCCAAACGTCCCTACACCGACGGCGTCGTCACCGGCGTCGGCGCGATCCATGGACGCCCCGTCTGCGTCTTCAGCCAAGACGTCGCCCTGTTCGGCGGCGCCTTGGGCCAGGTCTACGGCGAGAAGATCGTCAAGATCATCGACTTCGCCATCAAGACCGGCTGCCCGCTGATCGGCATCAACGAGGGCGGCGGCGCACGCATCCAAGAGGGCGTGGTCAGCCTCGGCCTGTACGGCGAGATCTTCCGCCGCAACACGCTCGCCTCCGGCGTCATCCCGCAGATCTCGTTGATCATGGGCGCCGCCGCCGGCGGTCACGTGTACTCCCCCGCGCTCACCGACTTCACGATCATGGTCGATCAGACCAGCCAGATGTTCATCACCGGTCCGGCCGTCATCAAGACCGTCACCGGCGAGGACGTCACGCTCGAGGAGCTCGGCGGCGGCCGTACCCACAACTCGAAGTCGGGCAACGCCCACTACCTGGCGGCCGACGACACCGACGCGATCGAGTACGTCCGCGAGCTGCTGAGCTACATGCCGCAGAACAACCTCGAGGATCCGCCGGTCTACGACGAGACCGAGGTCGACCTCACGATCACCGATCACGACCGCGAGCTCGACACGCTGATCCCCGACAGCCCGAACCAGCCCTACGACATCCGCACGGTCATCAAGACGGTCCTCGACGACGACGACTTCCTCGAGGTGCAGGAACTGTTCGCCGGGAACATCGTGGTGGGCTTCGGCCGCATCGAGGGCCGCGTGGTCGGCGTCGTCGCGAACCAGCCGATGGTGTTCGCGGGCTGCCTCGACATCGATGCGTCCGAGAAGGCCGCACGCTTCGTGCGCACGTGTGACTGCTTCAACATCCCGGTGCTCACGTTCGTCGATGTGCCGGGCTTCCTGCCCGGCGTCGAGCAGGAGCACAGCGGCATCATCCGCCGCGGCGCGAAGCTCATCTACGCGTACGCCGAGGCCACCGTGCCGCTGATCACGATCATCACCCGCAAGGCCTACGGCGGCGCGTATGACGTGATGGGTTCCAAGCACCTGGGCGCCGACGTGAACCTCGCGTGGCCGACCGCGCAGATCGCCGTGATGGGCGCCGAGGGCGCCGTCGAGATCCTGTACCGCAAGGAACTCGCCGAGACCGCGGATCCGGCTCAGCGCCGCAAGGAGCTGATCGCCGAGTACAACGATGAGCTGGCCAACCCGTACGTCGCCGCGGAGCGCGGCTACATCGATCAGGTGATCTACCCGCACGCGACGCGCGAGACGATCATCCGGGTGATGCGGCTGCTGCGCACCAAGCGGGAGTCGCTGCCGCCCAAGAAGCACGGGAACATCCCGCTGTGAGCGGCATCGAGGACCTCGAGGAGGTGCGGGCACCGGCCTTCCGGGTGGTGTCCGGCACCCCGAGCGACGAGGAGCTGGCCGCGCTGACCGCGCTCTTCGCGGTCATGCGACGCGGGCGCGGGCGTCCTCATGCTCCCGCGTCGTCGGCGATCGCGGGAGGGTGGCGTTCCCACTGGCACCTCGCCCGTCAACCGATGCTGCAGGGCTACGCGGCTTGGCGCAGCACCGCGCGCCGCTGAGGGTGCGCTTCGTCCTGGCTTCGGCGTCCCCGGCCCGCGTGAGCGTGCTGCGGGGCGCCGGGGTCGTTCCCGAGGTCGTCGTGTCGGGGGTGGACGAGTCCGGGATCGCCACGCATGATCCGCCCGCCCTCGTCGGCGAGCTGGCCCGGCTCAAGGCCGAGGCGGTGTTCGCGGGCCTGGACGCCGAGGTCGGACTCGTCGTGCTGGGCTGCGACTCGGTGCTCGTGCTGGACGGCGAGGTGCACGGCAAGCCGTACACCGACGATCGCGTGCGCGCCCGTTGGCGTCAGATGCGCGGGCGCCGCGGCGATCTGCTGACCGGGCATCACCTCATCGTCGTGCGCGGCGACGAGGTCGTCCGCTCCACCGAGGTGGCCGGAACCGGCGTGGTCTTCGCCGACGTGACGGACGCCGAGATCGAGGCCTATCTGGCCACCGGCGAGCCGCATCACTGCGCCGGCGCCTTCACGATCGACGGTGTCGGCGGCGCCTTCGTCGACCGGATCGAGGGTGACCACCACAATGTGATCGGCCTCAGTCTTCCCACCCTGCGCCGCATGCTGGCCGCGTCCGGCGTGGCGTGGACCGACCTTTGGCAACACCCGGGGTAACCGCGCCGCCGCACGGGCGCTACCATGGTGCGGCCATGACTGAGCCCATACCCGCGACCACCCGTGCTCGCCTGCCCGCGTCCGTGCGCGCGATGCGTCCCAAGCAGTGGGTGAAGAACGTGCTCGTCGCGGCCGCCCCCGTCGCGGCCGGGACACTGCTCGACCCGAGAGTGGCGCTCACGACGCTCGGGGCGTTCGTGACGTTCTGCCTCGCGAGCGCCTCCATCTACCTGATCAACGACGTCCGCGACGTCGAATCGGACCGCCTGCATCCCAAGAAGCGGCTACGGCCGATCGCGGCCGGCGAACTGGCGCACTCGACCGCCGTCGGTCTCTCCGCCGTCACCGGCGCGGCCAGTCTGGCGCTCGGGTTCTGGATCGAGCCCCTGCTCGGTGTGACCCTCGCGGTCTACTGGCTGTTCCAGGTCGGCTACTCGCTGTTCCTGAAGAACCAGCCCATCATCGACCTCGCGATGGTGGCAGCGGGCTTCCTGCTGCGGGCGATCGCGGGCGGTGTCGCCTCGGGCATCCAACTGTCGCAGTGGTTCCTGCTGGTGGCGTCGTTCGGCTCGTTGTTCATGGTCGCGGGCAAGCGCTACTCGGAGATGCGCGAGCTCGGCCCTGATGCGGGCACGCGTGCCTCACTGGCGCGCTACACCGACAGCTATCTCAGGTTCGCCTGGACGATGGCGTGCACGGCCGTGATCATGTCCTACTCGCTGTGGGCGTTCGAGCAGAGCGGCGACAGCACGCCGTGGCAACTCCCCTGGCACGCGATCTCGATCGCGCCGTTCACCCTGGCGCTCATGCGCTACGCGTACGTCGTCGACACCGGCGAAGCCGGCGAACCCGAGGCGGTCGTCATGTCGGATCGGCTCCTGCAGGGGCTCGCGATCGCCTGGGCGGTTCCCGTGGCCGTCGGCGTGTTCGGCTGAGTTCCGTTCGCCCTCGGACGCCGACCGGCATCCCAGATTCGGAGCGCGCGCGTTCTTGGTCCTAGACTCCGAACCGACACGGCTGTGTAGCCAGGAACGGGTCATTCAAGGAGGAAATGTGCCTATTACCAAGGTGCTCGTCGCCAATCGCGGTGAGATCGCCGTCCGCGTCATTCGTGCCGCTCGGGACGCCGGTCTACCCAGCGTGGCCGTCTACGCCGACCCGGATGCGGACTCATTGTTCGTCAAGCTCGCCGATGAGGCCTTCGCCCTCAACGGCATGACCCCCGCCGAGACCTATCTCGACGTGACCAAGATCTTGGACGTCGCGGCCCGGTCCGGCGCCAACGCGATCCACCCGGGCTACGGCTTCCTCGCCGAGAACGCCCAGTTCGCCCAATCGGTCATCGACGCCGGCCTGATCTGGATCGGCCCGCCCCCGTCGGCGATCGACGCGCTCGGCGACAAGGTCAAGGCGCGCCACATTGCCCAGAAGGTCGGCGCGCCGCTCGTCCACGGCACCTCCAACCCGGTCGAGGACGCCGGCGAGGTCGTGGCGTTCGCGCAGGAGTACGGCCTGCCGATCGCGATCAAGGCCGCCTACGGCGGCGGCGGTCGCGGCCTGAAGGTCGCCCGCGAACTCGACGAGGTCGCCGAATTGTTCGAGTCCGCCACCCGCGAGGCCGTCACGGCCTTCGGTCGCGGCGAGTGCTTCGTCGAGCAATACCTCGACAAGCCGCGCCACGTCGAGACCCAGTGCCTGGCCGACTCCCACGGCAACGTGGTGGTCGTGTCCACGCGCGACTGCTCGCTGCAACGCCGTCACCAGAAGCTGGTCGAGGAGGCGCCCGCGCCGTTCCTCGACGACGCGCAGATCGAGACGCTGTACACCGCGTCGAAGGCCATCCTGAAGGAGGCCGGCTACATCGGCGCCGGCACCTGCGAGTTCCTGGTCGCCACCGACGGCCGGATCTCCTTCCTCGAGGTGAACACTCGCCTGCAGGTCGAGCACCCGGTCTCCGAAGAGGTCACCGGCATCGACCTGGTCCGTGAGATGTTCCGCATCGCCGACGGCGAAGAGCTGGGCTACGGCGATCCCGTCGTGCGCGGTCACTCGATCGAGTTCCGGATCAACGCCGAGGACGCCGGCCGCAACTTCATGCCTGCGCCCGGCACGCTGGTCCAGTGGCACGCGCCCACCGGCCCCGGCGTCCGCGTCGACGAGGGCTACCTCGCCGGCATGGCCGTCCCCGGCTCGTTCGACTCGCTCGTCGCCAAGGTCATCGTGACCGGCGCCAGCCGCGAGCAGGCGATCGCCCGGTCCAAGCGGGCGCTGTCCGAGGCGGTGCTCACGGGCATGCCGACGGTCATCCCGTTCCACCAGGTCGTCCTGAAGGATCCGGCGTACGCGGCACCCGACGGCCAGTTCGGGGTGCACACGCGCTGGATCGAGACCGAGTTCGACAACCAGATCGAGCCGTACACGGGCGAGCTGGGCGATTCGGAGGAGACCGAGAAGACCACCGTCGTCGTCGAGGTCAACGGACGCCGCGTCGAGGTCAAGCTGCCCGCGTCTCTCGGCACCGCCGCACCCGCGGCGTCCGCCAAGGGCAAGAAGCCGACCAAGCGCGACCGCGGTGGTGCGAAGGCGGCCGCCCCGTCGAGCAACGCGCTCACGTCCCCGATGCAGGGCACCATCGTCAAGGTGGCCGTCGCCGAGGGTGACGAGGTCGCCGAGGGTGACCTGATCGTGGTCCTCGAGGCCATGAAGATGGAGCAGCCGCTCAACGCGCACCGCTCGGGCGTCATCAAGGGCCTGCAGGCCGAGACGGGTCAGACCGTGTCGTCCGGTGCCGCCCTGTGCGAGATCGTCGACCCTGAATGATCCCTGATCATCGCTGATCCACAGCGGCCCCCAAGCCTTGCGCTTGGGGGCCGCTGGCACGATGGGCACATGGAGTTCGTGGGCCTGCTTCTGATCGTGGCGTTCGTCGCCTATTTCGCGATGCGGCTGGGTCGCAATCAGCAGAACCTCGAGCGGCAGCAGGCGTCCGAGCTGGAGAGCCAGCTCGCCGGCGTCAAGCGGGTCGCGGAAGAGGACGTCACCACGTTCGGCGAAGAACTCCAACGCCTGGACGCCGACGTCGCGGGCCGGCCGCTGGACGACGCCACGCGCGAGGACTACACCCGGGCGCTCGACTCCTACGAGCACGCCAAGGAGTCGCTGACCGCGGTGCAGCGGACCGAAGAGATCCGGTTCGTCACCGAGATCCTCGAGGAGGGCCGCTACCAGATCGCCTGCGTCAAGGCGCGGGTCGCCGGCGAGCCGCTGCCGGCCAAGCGACCGCCCTGCTTCTTCGATCCGGCGCACGGGCCGTCCAGCGGCAACGTCGACTGGGCTCCCCCGGGCGGCTCGGTCCGCTCGGTGCCGGCCTGCCTCGCGGACGCCGAGCGAGTCCTTGCCGGCGCCGAGCCTCACCTGCGCACGGTCGCCGTCGGTGCCCAGCGCGTGCCCTACTGGCAGGCGGGCGGCGAATACGCCCCCTACGCGCAGGGCTACTACTCGAACTGGCGCGGTAGCACCCTGATCCGCGACATCGCCATCGGGTCGCTCATCTTCCACGGCATCGGCGCGCTTCCGCACGTGGCGGCGGGGCTGGGGCACGGCCTGGAAGAGGTCGGCGAGAGCCTCGGGGACGGCCTGGAGGGCCTGGGCGAAGGCATCGGCGACCTGCTCGGCGGGCTGTTCGACTGACACGTCCGCCCCACCGGCGGTCGTGGCGCGACCGTGGCGTCCGAGCCGGTAACCTATCTGAGAACGCTCAGCCACCTGACGAAGAGGATCCCGTGACCGTCGACCACCCGTACGTCCGCCAGAAGGAAATCACCTTCGTCATCCCGTGTTACAACTCGGCCGACTACATGGATCACTGCATCGACTCGATCCTGCGCGGTCGTGGGGACATCGAGATCATCATCGTCAACGACGGGTCGACGCGCGACGACACGGCCGAGAGGGCCGACCGGTGGGCGGCACAGTACCCCGGGGTCATCAAGGTCATCCACCAAGAGAACAAGGGCCACGGCGGCGCGGTCATGGCCGGCCTGCGCGAGGCGTCCGGCGTCTACTTCAAGGTGGTCGACTCCGACGACTGGCTCGACCCGGTCGCGCTCAACCTGATGCTGTCCAAGCTGCGCCACTTCATCTCGTCGGGCTCGCCGGTGGACCTGGTCGTCGCCAACTACGTCTATGAGCACACCAACTCGGGAACTCAGAAGGTCATTCGCTACCGGCACATGATGCCGAAGAACCGGATCTTCACCTGGAACGAGCTCGGCTTCTCGGGGCCGGGTCAGAACATCCTGATGCATTCCGCGACCTTCCGCACGCAGATCCTGCGCGACTCGGGAGTCGAACTTCCCGAGCACACGTTCTACGTCGACAACATCTTCGTGTACGTGCCGCTGCCCAGCGTCCAGACCCTGTACTACCTGCCGGTCAACCTCTACCGGTACTTCATCGGCCGCGACGACCAGTCCGTCAACGAGTCGGTGCAGGTCAGCCGCCTCGACCAGCAGATGCGCGTGACCCGGATCATGGTGGAGGCACACAAGCTTCCCGAAGGCGCCGGCAACCGGCGCCTGGCCGGCTACATGGAGCAGTACCTCGGCCTGATCGTCACCGCGTCATCGATGTTCGCGCTGCTGGAGGGCACCGAGAAGGGCACCCGGATGCGCCGCGAGATGTGGGAGCACATCGATGCGATCGACCCGATCCTGAAGCACCGTCTCGGCCTGCGCTTGCCGCTGGTGCTCGGTGCGAACCTGCCCGGCCGGATCGGACGCTCGGTGTCGGTGGCCTTGTACCGCACCGCACAGAAGCTGTACCGCTTCAGCTGACGTCGTCGCTGCCGGGCGCCTGCGCGTCCGGAACGATCACCGCGGCTCCGGGCGCCTCGTCGGCGACCGGAGCCGTGTGCACATAGGTGGGGTGGAATCGTGTCAGCGCGACGACGCCGCTGATCGCGACCGCGCCGAGCGCGATCATCAGCACCGCGATGGGGAACGTGATCCGGGCACCCTCGCCGAGCACCAAGAAGCCGAACGCGACCGCGACGACCGGGCTGGTCACCGTCATCGAGCCGACGACGATCTCGGGTGCTCCCGTCGCGTACCCCTGCTGGATGAGCCAGCCCGCCACCAGGGCGCCGCCGATGAGGCCGGCCACGATGAAGTACACCTCAGGGTGGTAGGGCCAGGCATGCGTCCGGGCGTACTCGATCAGTGACTTCACCAGGGCGGCCTCGAGCCCGTAGAACAGGGCGCCGCCGGATGACCAGAACAGGCTGCGCCAACTGTAAGGCCCGTGCGAACCCAGGAAGGAGAACGCCGCGGCGATGCCGTAGACCACGAGCGCGCCGATGACCACGCGGCGCATGATCAGATCGGAGGAGTCGACGGCGTGCACGCTGGTGACCACTGTGAAGGCCAGCGTGGCCGCGACGGTGGCGCCCACCGCCAGCTGCACGCTCGGCGGCACCGGAGTCTTGGACGCCCACGCCGCCAGCAGGATCGACCACGGGAAGGCGAGAAGGCCTACCGGCTGGACGACCGAGACCGGCGCCATGAACAGCGCGGCGACCTGAAGCAGGAACGATGCGCCGAGCAGGAGCAGCCCAAGGAGCCAGCGCTTGCTGCGCACCGTCTGCAGGAACGCCGCCACGCTCATGCGCTGTTTGGCTGCGTTGCCCTCCAGATGCCGGTCGACCGCGTGATGCTGGAAGTGCGCGGAGAGGGCGAAGCAGAAAGACCCGACAATGACCAGGCTGACCGCCAGCGGGATGTTCTGACTCACGTCTACCAACGGTACCGGCTGGACGGCCGACTCCTACCCCGACGTGCCCATGTCGTGGCCTCGAATATGAGGCTCAGTAGATGAGATGCTCGTCGCCGGCGCTGCCGTGCAGGCGCCTGGCGGCCTCGGCGATCGAACCCGACACCGACGGATACACGGTGAACGCCTGCGCCAGCTCGTCGACGGTGAGCTTGGAGGCGACCGCGACGGCGAGCACGTGGATCAGTTCGCTGGCGTGCGAGGCCACGATCACCCCACCGATCACAATGCCGGTCGTCGGCAGGCAGAACACCTTGACGAAACCGTCGCGGTTGTCCTTCATCTTGGCGCGCGCGTTCGAGCCGAGCGGCAGCACGACGGCGCGGGCGCGCACGGTTCCCGAATCGACGTCGCTCTGGGAGACGCCCACGGTGGCGATCTCGGGCGAGGTGAACACGTTGGCCGACACCGTTCGTAGATCGAGTGGCGCGACGGCGTCGCCGAGCGAGTGCCACATGGCGATGCGACCCTGCATGGCGGCCACCGAAGCCAGATTGAACACCCCCGTGCAGTCGCCCGCGGCGTAGACGCCGCGCGCCGACGTCCGCGACACCTTGTCGACCTGGACGTGCCCGGACGCCCTCATGGCGACGCCGGCCTGCTCCAGGCCGAGGTCTTCGGTGTTCGGCAGCGCGCCGACGGCCATCAGCACGTGGCTTCCCTCGACGGTGTGCCCGTCGGCGAGGGTGACCACGACCCCGTCGCCTTCCACCCTCGCCGCGACCGCGCGCGCGTTCGACATGATCGTCATGCCCGACGAGGCGAACACGTCCTGGATCACCCGTCCGGCATCGGCGTCCTCGCTGGGCAGCACCTGATGACGCGACGACACCAGCACCACGTCGACGCCGAGATTGCGGTAGGCGCCCGCGAACTCGGCGCCCGTGACGCCCGAGCCGACCACGATCAGCCTCTCGGGCAGCTCGGTGAGGTTGTACATCTGCGTCCAGTTCAGGATGCGGACGCCGTCCGGCCTCGCCTCGGCCAGCTCGCGCGGACGCGCGCCGGTGGCGATGAGCGTGACGTCCGCGTGCAGGGTCTCCTCCCGCCCGTCGCCCGTGGTCGCGATGACGGATTCGGTGCCCTGGAGTCGGCCGTGACCGTCGACGATCCGGATGCCCTCGGACTCGAGCCGGGCGCGAATGTCGCGGGACTGCCGCTGTGCCAGATCCATCACGCGGCGATTGACGTGCCCCAAGTCGACGCGAACGGCGTCGGCGAGCGACGACAGCGAGGCGTCGGCCGGTTGGAGGCCGAGCGAGGCCGCCCGGTGGATCTTGTTCATCACCTCGGCGGTGGCGATGAGTGTCTTCGACGGGACGACGTCGGTGAGGACCGCCGACCCGCCCAGCCCGCGCCGCTCGACCAAGGTGACCTCTCCGCCCAGCTGTCTACCCACCAGAGCCGCCTCGTAGCCGCCGGGACCGCCACCGATGATCACCACGTCCGCCATGGTCGGCATTCTGGCATGCGGGACGCTCGTGGGCGACGCGAACGGACCCGGGCGCGGTTATGCTCGCGCAATGAGTCACCATGCCGCCCCGGACGCCGTCGCCGCCGAGGCCGCCGAGGCCCTCCGCGCGCGCCTCGGGGTGCCCCGCGTCGATCTCGCGCTCGTGCTCGGGTCGGGTTGGGCGACCGCCGCGGACGGGCTCGGCGAGCCGATCGCGCAGTGCCCGCTGGCCTGCCTGCCGGGTTTCACCGCGCCAGTGGTGGCCGGGCACGGGGGCGTCGTCCGAGCCCTGCGGCTGCCGGGCGGCCGGGTCGCGGCGCTCCTCACCGGGCGCACGCACCTCTATGAGGGCGGGGGCGCCGACGCCGTCGCCCACGGCGTCCGCACCGCCGCCGCCGCGGGGGCCACACGGCTCGTGCTCACCAACGGGTGCGGCGGCCTCGACCCGGCCTGGACGCCGGGCACGCCCGTGCTGATCGCCGACCACATCAACCTCACTGGCGCCACCCCGCTGCGCGGGGCTGCGTTCGTCGACATGACGGACGCCTACTCCCCGGCGCTGCGCGCGCTCGCGCGCGGGGTGGATCCTGGCCTCCACGAGGGCGTCTACGTGCAATTCGCAGGCCCCCAGTACGAGACGCCGGCCGAGGTGCGGATGGCGGGGATCCTCGGCGGGTCGCTCGTGGGCATGTCAACGGCCCTGGAGACCATCGCCGCCCGCGAGGCGGGCATGGAGGTGCTGGGCATCTCGCTGGTCACCAACGCCGCCGCCGGCCTCTCGGGCCGGCCGCTGTCGCACGCCGACGTGATCGAGGCGGGTCGCGCGGCCGTGCCGCGCCTGCGCGCGCTGCTGGCCGGCCTGCTCGAGGTGCTGTGATGCCGACCGCCGACCTGGTCGCGCGGGCGCTGGCCTGGCAGGCCGACGATCCCGACCCGGCGACGACGATCGCGCTGGATTTCCTGCTCGAGCGCGCCGGCTCGGGCGACACGGAGGCGTCCGCCGAACTCGCCGACGCCTTCGCCGGACGCCTCGCCTTCGGCACCGCGGGGCTGCGCGCCGCGCTGGGCCCGGGCCCGAACCGGATGAACCGCGTGGTCGTCGCCCGGGCCGCGGCCGGGCTCGCGCGGTGGCTGGTCGAGCACGGGCACTCCGGCGCGCGCGTGCTCGTCGGGTATGACGCGCGTGACAACTCCGACGTCTTCGCCCGCGACACCGCCGAGATCCTGGCCGGACATGGCCTGGCGCCCATGCTGACCGCGACAGCCGTGCCGACCCCGGTCCTGGCCTTCGGGCTGCATCACTTCGACGCCGTCGCGGGCGTGGTCGTGACCGCCTCGCACAATCCGCCGGGCGACAGCGGCTACAAGGTGTACGTCGGGCGCCACCAGATCGTGCCGCCCGCCGACGGCGAGATCGCGGCGCACATGGCGCGGGCGTCGCTGCTGCCGCTCGCCTCGCTCCCCCGCTCGACAGCCTACGCGACGATCGGCGAGCCGCTGCTGGCCGCCTACGCCGCGCGCGCGGCGTCCCTGGTACCCCCCGGCACGCCGCGCGACCTGACCTGGGTGTACACGCCGCTGCACGGGGTCGGTGCCACCACGATGGGCCGGGTGCTGGATCTGACCGGCTTTCCCGCGCCGGCGCTCGTCGGCGCCCAGGCGCTGCCCGATCCGGCGTTCCCGACCGTGGCCTTTCCCAATCCCGAGGAGCCGGGCGCGATGGACCTGGCGCTGGCACTCGCCGCCGAGACGGGCGCGGACGTGGCGATCGCCCACGATCCGGACGCCGACCGCTGCGCGCTGGCCGCGCCGATCGGCGGCGCGTGGCGGATGCTCAGCGGGGACGAACTCGGTTGGCTGCTGGCCGACGACGCCCTGCGCCGCGGCACCCCGGGCGTCTACGCCTGCTCGGTCGTCTCCTCGACGCTGCTGCACCGGCTCGCCGCGGCGGCCGGGCAGCCGTCCGCGACCACGCTGACCGGGTTCAAATGGATCGGCCGCGTGCCGGGCCTCGTGTTCGGCTACGAGGAGGCGATCGGCTACTGCACCGATCCCGAGGCGGTCGCCGACAAGGACGGCATCACCGCCGCCGTGCGGATCCTGGCGCTGGTGGCCGAGCTGAAGGCACGACGGCTGAGCGTTGCCGACCGGCTCGACGCCATCGCCCGCACCCACGGCGTCCACGTCACCGGCCAGCTGTCAGTGCGGGTCGACGACCTCTCGCTGATCGCGGACGCCATGGCCCGGCTACGCGCGCGGGTGCCGGCGACGCTCGCCGGCGTGCCGGTCGCGGCGTCCGACCTGGCCGCGGGCGTCGGCGGGCTGCCTCCCACCGACGCGGTCCTGCTCGCCGGCGACGGCGTCCGGGCCGTGGCGCGTCCGTCGGGCACGGAGCCGAAGCTCAAGGTCTACCTGGAGGCGGCGCTGCCGCCCGAGGCGTCCGTCGATCTGGGCGCCGCCCGGGCGACGGCGCAGGCCCGCCTCGCGCTGCTGCGGGCGGACATGGCCGTGGCGCTCGGACTCGGCTGACCGCCCGCGGCCCCTAGACGGGCTCGGGGCCGGCGGTCACCGCCGGAGCGCCGGCGGCGGCCGCCGCCGCCTTCTCCAGGCGGGCCGCCTCGGCGATCGCCTGCTGCACGGACGCCTGGGACTGCGCCTCTTCCGCGCGCTTGGCCTGCGCGATCTCGGCGAACACGTCGATCTTCTCGGGCGCCTCGAACCTCGACGGATCGACGCCGCCGGTGAAGGAGCGGACCGCGTCCCCGAGGTTGCCGCCCAGCCCCTTGAGGGCATCGTTCAGCTCGGACGGGATGATCCACACCTTGTTGGCGTCGCCGGAGGCCAGCTTGGGCAGCATCTGCAGGTACTGGTAGGCGAGCAGGCCCTGGTCGGGCTCGGCCGCGTGGATGGCGTGGAAGACCGTCGTGATCGCCTGCGCCTCGCCCTCGGCCCGCAGCATGGACGCCTGCCGGTCGGCCTGCGCCCGCAGGACGGCGGACTCGCGCTCGCCCTGGGCGCGCAGGATGCTCGACTCGCGGTCGCCGGACGCCGAGAGGATCTGGCTCTGCCGTTGGCCCTCGGCCAGCAGGATCTGGGCGCGCTTCTCGCGCTCGGCGCGGGCGCCCTTCTCCATCGCGTCGCGGATCGTGGCGGGCGGCTCGATCGAACGCAGCTCGACGCGGTTCACCTTGATGCCCCACTTGCCGGTTGCCTCGTCGAGGACCGCACGCAGCTTCTGGTTGATCTCTTCTCGGCTGGTGAGCGTCTGCTCCAGATCCATGCCGCCGATGATGTTGCGCAGCGTCGTCATGGTGAGCTGCTCGATGGCCTGGATGTAGTTCTGCGCCTCGTAGGCGGCGCGCACCGGGTCGACGATCTGGTAGTAGACGACCGAGTCGATGCCGACCATCAGGTTGTCTTCGGTGATCACGCCCTGGGGCGGGAACGGGACGACGGCCTCGCGCATGTCCATCGTGTACCGGACGCGGTCGATGAACGGCGTGATCAGGTGCAGCCCGGGCTCGATGGTGCGGTTGAACTTGCCCAGCCGCTGCACGATGCCGACCTGCATCTGCTGGACGACGCGGACCGACAGGCCCAGCGCGACGACCGCGACGACGGCGATCAGGATGACGAGAATCAGGAACGGATCGGGCATGGGACGCCTCCTCGGAGTCGGGGTAGGACCCCACCCTACTTGGGCTCCGAGAAGGCGTCCGGTGTGTCTGCCGCGCCGCGTGTCTACGAAGGCGCCTGCTCGACCTTGTGCCCGCCGAACTGGCCGCGCAGGGCCGACACCATGCGCATGGTCGGGCTGTTCTCCTGCCGCGACGAGTAGCGGGCGAACAGCGCCGCCGCCAGCACCGGCATGGGAACGGCGTGCTCGACGGCCTCGTCCAGCGTCCAGCGGCCCTCACCCGAGTCGGTGGTGTACTCGCTGACCTCGGCCAGGTGCGGTGAGTCGTCCAGCGCCTGGACAGCGAGGTCCAGCAGCCACGAACGGACGACGGTGCCGCGGGACCACGCCTTGAAGCAGCCGCGCACGTCGGAGACGACGTCGGACGCCTCCAGCAGCTCCCAGCCCTCGGCGTAGGCGTGCATCAGGCCGTACTCGATGCCGTTGTGCACCATCTTCGCGTAGTGTCCCGCCCCCACGCCGCCGGCGTGCACGAATCCCTCCTCGCGCGGGCCGTCGGGGCGCAGGGCGTCGAAGACCGGCATCAGCCGCTCCACGGACGCCTCGTCGCCGCCCACCATCAGGCCGTAGCCGTTGTCGAGACCCCACACGCCGCCCGACACGCCGCAATCGAGGTAGCCGATTCCCCGCTCGGCGAGCGAAACGGCGTTGACGGCATCGTCGCTGAATCGCGAGTTGCCGCCCTCGATGACGATGTCGCCGGGATCGAGGAGGTCGCGCAGTTCACCGAGCACCCCTGCGGTGATCGCGCCCGCGGGCAGCATCACCCAGACGGCGCGCGGGGCCTCCAGCGCGGCGACGAGCGCCGGCAGGTCGGCGGTGTCGGAGACTGCGGGATTCTTGTCGTAGCCGATCACGTCGTGGCCGGCGCGGCGGATCCGTGCCGCCATGTTGCGGCCCATCCGGCCCAGGCCGATCATTCCCAGTTGCATCGGATTCTCCCCTATCGCAGGTCAGACGAAGACGCTCAGGCCCATGACGCAGACCAGGCCGACGACGGACAAGGTGGTCTCCATCAGCGACCAGGTCTTGAAGGTCTGGCCCACGGTCATCCCGAAGTACTCCTTGACCATCCAGAACCCGGCGTCGTTGACATGGCTGAGGAACACCGACCCCGACCCGATCGCCAACACCATCAACGCGGTATGCGTGGGCGACAGTCCCACCGCGAGCGGAGCCATGATGCCCGCCGCGGTAATGGTCGCCACCGTCGCCGAACCCGTCGCCAAACGAATGATCACCGCAACGATCCACGCCGCGAGCAACGGCGGCAACGCCGCATCCGTCAACCCCTTCGCGATCACCTCCGCGATCCCCGAATCCACCAGCGTCTGCTTGAACCCACCACCGGCACCCACGATCAACAAGATGCCCGCGATCGGCCCAAACGCGGAACCGACCAACTCATTCACCTGATTACGAGACTTCCCGATCACATAACCAAACGCGAACATCGCCACGATCGTCGTGATCGTCAACGCGATCAACGGCGTACCCGTGAACACCAACGCCGCCCCGATCCCACTACCATCGAGATTGGCCACCTCCACCACGGTGCGAGCCAGCATCAACACCACCGGCAACAACACCACACCGATCGACGTCGCGAAACCAGGACGCTTCGCACCCGCAGCCGGCCCACCCGAACCCAGGAAATCGCTCCGAGCAGGGATCGGCACCCACCGCGCCATCACCCGGCCCAGCAGCGGACCCGAAATCACCACACACGGGATCGCGACCAACAAACCCAGACCCAACGTCAGACCCAGATCGGCCTTCAGACCCTCGATCGCGATCAGCGGACCAGGATGCGGCGGCACCAGCCCATGCAGCGCCGACAACCCGGCCAACGCCGGAATACCCAACAGAACCACCGGCAACTTCGCCCGATGCGCCGCGAACATCACCACCGGGATCAAGATCACCACACCCACCTCGAAGAACAGCGGGATACCCACGATGAACGCGATCAACGCCATCGCCCACGGCAACTGCCTCACCGGCGTCTTGTCCATGATCGTGTCCACGATCACATCCGCACCCCCGGACCCGATCAACAAAACACCGATGATCGAACCAAGAATGATCAACAAACCCACACCGGCAAGAGTCGAGCCCAAACCAGCAGTAAAACTCTTGAACAAATCCGGGTAATGCACGCCCGCAGCGAGCGCCATCACCGCAGAACCACCCATCAACGACAAGAACGGGTGAATCTTCAACCAGCCGATCAACACAATGATCGTGGCAATACCAGCCAACGCGGCAACGATGAGTTGAGCAGTCATGAGTAGGCGCCTCCTTAGTGCGCGGCGGGGGCCAGGCCCACACGGGCGATGGCCTGATCGGCGATGGTGGCGAGGTCGGAGGCGATGTCGATAACCACCCCGTCCTCGTCGGGTTCCAGCAACTCGAGCGTCGCCAGTTGCGACGGGAGCAGCGACGGCGGCATGAAGTGCCCCGCTCGCGCGCCAAGTCGCGAGGCGAGAAGTTCCTCGGAGCCGTGCAGGTGGACGAACACGGTGCGCCCCGGAGTGATGCGCAGCCGTTCGCGGTAGACCCGGCGCAAGGCCGAGCAGGTGACGATCGTGGAGTGGCCGGTCATGTCCTTGGCGGCCGTCCATTCCGCGATGAGATCGAGCCAGGGCCAGCGATCCTCATCGGTGAGGGGCGTGCCCGCGCGCATCTTCTCGATGTTAGCCTTGGGGTGGAAGTCGTCGCCCTCGGCGAGCAGCCATCCCGGCCCCAGTCTGGTGAGCATCTCTTCGGCGACGCTCGACTTGCCGCAGCCGGCGACCCCCATGACCACTATGTGGGTGTATGTCATCTTCGACCTTCTTTCAGCGCCGCTCCATCGCGACGGTGAGATGACCATACGGCATATAGATACTCCCTTTCAAGCGTTTGGGGGCAACTAGTTTCCAAAAGCCCGTCCTTGTCCACACGTGTATGCTCTGAGCACCGATGGGTGCGTCCATGCGACGAAGGGGTTCCATGACCGAGGACGATCGCGGGCGTGCCGCTCTGCATCAGGGCGTCGCCCGCCACCTGGGCATCGAGATCATCGACGGCACCTGGGCGCCGGACGATCCTCGCACCCTCGAAGAAGTGCAGTCCTCGTTCGGGGTGTCGCGCACCGTGGCGCGCGAGGCGTCCCGCCAATTGGAGGCCATGGGCCTGCTGCGCATCCTGCGCCGACGCGGCCTGGTTCCGCAGCCGATCCAGAGGTGGAGCGTGCTGGATCCGCTGGTGATCGACTGGCGGCTGCACTCGGCGCAACGCGAGACACAGCTGCGCTCGCTCACGCACCTGCGCATGGCGATCGAACCCGCCGCCGCTGCCGCCGCCGCGGCGCACGCGCCCATTCAGGTCCGCGCACAGTTCCTCGCCCTCGCGGCAGAATTGCGCCGCACCGGTGAGGCGGGCGATCTCACGGCTTTCATGGAGCACGACATCGCGTTCCACGCGCTCCTGCTCAGCGAGTCCGGCAACGAGATGTTCGCCGCCTTCAGCGGGCTGGTGTCGGCTGTCCTCCAAGGCCGCACCGAACTCGACCTGATGCCGACCCACCCCAAAGAGGAGGCCCTGGCCGGCCACGAGGCGGTCGCCGAGGCCCTCTTCCGCGGCGATCCCGCCGCCGCCCGCGCCGCCATGGAGGTGATCCTGGCCGAGGTGCGCGACTCGATCAGCGAGAGCTGAGCGGCTTGTCCTGCGGGTGCACCACGACGGTCAGCCCCTCGACCTCGATCACCTCGACCGGCACGCCGGACGCGATCGGTTCGCCGTCCCAACTCCGGGCGCTCCAGGTCTCGCCGTTGACCAAGGCCTCGCCGCCGGATGCCGTGATCTCACCCGCCGCACGACCCTTGCTGCCCAGCAACTGGTCGAAGGTGCTGCGGTAGCCGCGCCCCTTGTGCAGCCGCCTGAGTATCTCCGGACGCAACAACCCGAGCAACGCCACCGCCACCACGACGGCGACCAGGATGTGCACCCAGACCAGCCCGGGGAACAGCACCGCCGCGCCGGCGCCCGCCAGCGCGCCGCCGGCCAGCATGAGCAGCGTCATGTCGAGGGTCAGCATCTCGGAGACCGCCAGACCGCCGGCCAGGACGAGCCAGGCGATCCACCAGTTCTCCGCGAGCCACTCCAACACGGCTCAGCCCCCGGCGCGTTCCGCGCGCGCCGTCCAGCGTCCGCCGTCCTGGCCGATCTGCAGGGGCAGCTCGAACGTCCGGCTCATCAGCTCGTCGGTCAGCACCTCGCCGATCGGGCCGGCAGCGACCACGGCGCCGTCCTTGAGCAACAGCGCGTGCGTCATGCCCGGCGGTATTTCCTCGAGATGGTGGGTGACCAGCACGGTCGCCGGCGCCCACGGCTCGGAGACGATCTCGCCGATCGTGTCGATGAGGCTCTCGCGTCCGGTGAGATCGAGACCGGCGGCCGGCTCGTCGAGCAGCAGCAACTCGGGATCGGTCATCAGCGCACGGGCGATCTGGACGCGCTTACGCTCGCCCTCGGACAGCGTTCCGAACGTCCGTTTGCCGAGGTGCTCGATGCGCAACTGCGCCATGAGGTCGCCGGCTCGGGCGAAGTCGGAGACGTCGTAGCCCTCGTTCCAGCGGCCCAGGACCGCGTAGGCGGCCGACACCACCACGTTGCCGACCGACTCGCCGCGCGGGATCCGGTCGGCGAGCGCCGCCGAGGTCATGCCGATGCGCGGGCGCAACTCGAACACGTCGACGGCGCCCAGCACCTCGTCCAGGATCGACGCCATGCCCGAACTCGGGTGGATGGTGGCGCTGAGCATCTGCAGCAGCGTCGTCTTACCGGCGCCGTTAGGCCCGATCACCACCCAGCGGTCGGCCTCGTCGATCGTCCAGGAGACCTTGTCCAGCAAGGTCGATCCGCCGCGCACGATCGAGACGTCCACCAACTCCACGACAGCACCCATGGCACCAACCTACCGCCCGTCCACGCCCAGCGACGGGCGGGCGCGCCCGCTCAGGCGCCGGTCGAGTGCAGCCCGCCGTCGACGTGGATCATCTCGCCGCTGGTCGACGGGAACCAGTCCGACAGCAGGGCCACGACCGCCTTCGCGGTGGGCGTGGCGTCCGAGGAATCCCACCCGAGCGGCGCACGTCCGCCCCAGATGTCGTTGAACGACTCCGAGCCCGGGATCGCCTTCTTCGCGATGGTCTCCAGCGGCCCGGCGGCGACGATGTTCGAACGGACGCCCTCGGGGCCGAGGTAACGGGCCAGGTAGCGCGACGCCGACTCCAACGCCGCCTTCGAGACGCCCATCCAGTCGTAGGTGGGCCAGGAGATGCGCGCGTCGAAGGTCAGGCCGACGACGGACGCCGTGTCGCCGAACAACTCCCGGCACGCCATCGTGAGGCTGACCAGCGAGTACGCCGAGACGTGCATGGCGGCCGACACGTCCTCGAAGGGCGTCGTGAGGAACTTGCCGCCGAGCGCGGTCTCGGGGTTCGCATACGCCACCGAGTGCACGATGCCGTCGAGGCGCTCGACGCCGTTCTCCCGCAGGCGCGCGGGCAGGTCGGCGAGGTGCTCGGCGTCCGTCACGTCGAGCTCCAACACGGCCGGCGCCGGGTCGAGACGAGAGGCGATGCGCCTGGTCAGGGCGAGCGCCCGCCCGAAGTTGGACACCAGCACCGTGGCGCCCTCGGCGGCGGCGATCTCGGCGACCTTGTATGCAATCGAGGTGTTCATCGTCACGCCGGTGACGAGGATCGTCTTACCCTCAAGGATTCCCATGTGTTGTCTGCTCCCTGCTTGCTTGGTTCGTGAAGATAGCCGACGTCAGTGGCCCATGCCGAGGCCGCCGTCGACCGGGAGGACCGCGCCGGAGACGTAGCCGGCGGCGTCCGAGGCCAGGTAGGCGACGGCGGCGGCCACCTCGTGGGTGGCGCCGAGGCGTCCGGCCGGAATGGCCGCCTTGTAGCCAGCGACCGTGTCCTCGGGTAGGACGGCGGTCATCTCGGTCTCGATGAAGCCGGGCGCGATCACATTGGCGGTGATGCCGCGCCCGCCCAGTTCCCGCGTGAGCGAGCGGGCCATGCCGATCAGGCCCGACTTGGTCGCCGCGTAATTGACCTGGCCGGGCGAACCGTACAGGCCGACGACCGAGCCGATGAAGATGATCCGGCCCCACTTGGCGCGCAGCATCGGGCGGCAGGCGCGCTTGGCGACGTTGAACGCCCCCTTGAGATTGACGTCGACGACCGCGTCGAAATCGGCCTCGCTCATGCGCATGAGCAGGGTGTCCTTGGTGATCCCGGCGTTGGCCACCACGACCTCGACCGGCCCGTGGGCGGCCTCGGCCGCCGTGAAGGCGGCGTCGACGGACGCGGCGTCCGCCACGTCGCAGGCGATGCCGAGCGCACCGTCGGGTGCCTTGCCGGACGTGGAGGCTGCGGCCACCTTGTGGCCTTGCGCGAGGAACTCCTCGACGATCGCCCGGCCAATGCCACGGGCGCCGCCGGTCACGAGGATGCTGCGAGGTGTGTGCGTCACCGGGTCACCGTACCGTGCGCGACGCCGCAGCGGGGTTAGGCTTGCGGCATGGCAGGCCGGGTCACCGCACACTCGCCGGCGCTGATCACGAGCGCACGGTTCGGCACAACGCTGTCCACGGATCAGCGGGCGCGCCGCTACGTCCTCACGATGGCCGTACGCGTGGCGTGCTTCCTCGCGGGCGTGGTGAGCCCGACGCCGTGGAACGTCGTGCTGTTCCTGGCGGCCGCGCTCCTGCCGGGCATCGCGGTGCTGCTGGGCAACGCGCGCGACAACCGGCCGTCCGCGGTCGTGACGGACGACGAGGAGTCCCCGCTCGCGCTGACGTCCGGCGAGATCGTGCCCGGCGAGGTCGACGACGAGGTGGCCCGGTGAACAAGAAGCTATGGCTGCGCTGGGGACTGCTGGCGGTGTTCGTCGTGGTGCTGGGCGCCACGTTCGTCAGCCTGGGCCGCTGGCAACTCGACCGGCTCGATCAGCGCCGCGACCGCAACGAGGTCGCGGCGCTCCACGGGAGCGCGCCGGTGCGGGGGTTCGACGACGTGTTCACCGGCCCGATCGCCGACTCCGATCAATGGCAGCGGGTCGAGGTGCGGGGCACGTTCCTGGCCGACCGGCAATTGCAGGCCCGGCACCGCAGCTTCGGCGAGCTCACCGGCTGGGAACTCGTCACGCCTCTGGTCACCGACTCCGGCGCGACCGTGATCGTCAGCCGCGGCTTCCTCGAGCGACCGGCCGCCCAGGACTACCCGAGCGTCTACCCGGCGCCGCCCGCCGGCGAGGTCACCCTCACCGGGTATGTGCGCCGCAACGAGCAGGGCAACCAGAACGCGATCACCCCGCAGGAGAACATCGTTCGCCTGATCAACGCCGAGGCGATCGGCGCCTGGCTCGGCCGTGACGTGGTCGACGGCTATCTCAACCTCATCGAGGTCACGCCCGCGCAGAGCGGCGACCTGATCCCTGTCACGCCGCCCGAGCCGACCGAGGGGCCGCACCTGAGCTACGCCTTCCAATGGTTCACGTTCGCGCTGATCGCCGGCGCCGGGATGATCATCCTGATCCGCAACGACGTTCGCGACAAGAAGCGCGCCGCCGCCAAGGCCGCCGCGCACACGGGATCCGCACCCGAGGCCGATCGGCACGAGGTGCCGTGAGCCTGGACGCCGCCCACGGGCTGCTCGCCTGCCCGGTCTGCGCCGGCGCACTCGACGTGGAGGGCCCCGCCGCCGCCTGCGGAGCCGGGCACCGGTTCGACGTCGCCCGCCAGGGCTACCTCGGTCTGCTGGGCGGGCCACAACCGGCGCACGCCGACACCCCCGCCATGGTCGAGGCTCGCGTCCGTGTGCTG
This sequence comes from Nigerium sp., assembly GCA_016711325.1. Classification (GTDB taxonomy): domain Bacteria; phylum Actinomycetota; class Actinomycetes; order Propionibacteriales; family Propionibacteriaceae; genus Propioniciclava. Next base: position 61,143 of record JADJTH010000001.1, read on the forward strand.
TCATCGGGGGCCTTCGACGCCGTCGATGCCGCGCTGGCGCGATGCGCGCCGGGCGCCCGCACGATCCTGGACGTGGGCGGCGGCACCGGCCACCACCTCGCGCGACTGCTCGACGCCCGTGCGGACGCCCGCGGCGTGTCGCTCGACATTTCGACCGCCGCCGCGCGCCGAGCCGCGCGCGCCCACCCGCGAGCGGCGTCCGTCGTGGCCGACGCGTGGGCGGGGCTTCCGGTGCGCCCGCACCGCTTCGACCTGGTGACCTGCGTGTTCGCGCCGCGCAACATGGCGGCGTTCGCCCGCGCCCTCGCCCCCGGCGGGCAGGTGCTCGTCGTCACCCCCGACGCCGGCCACCTCGCGTCGGTGCGCGAGCGCTACGGGCTGCTCGCCATCGACCCCGACAAGGACGTCCGGCTGCAGAAGGCGGCGTCGAGTCATTTCCGGACGGTCGCGCGGCACCGCGTCCGCGAGTCGTTGGACGCCGACCCCGCCCTGGTCGCCGACCTGATCGCGATGGGCCCGAACGCCTTCCACGGCCTGCCCGGCCGCCCGGCGGCGATGCACACCGAGGTCGCCGTGAGCGTGTGGGTGTTCCGGTCGTCCGCGCCGCCGCTTCCCTGAGACTGCGGCCCGTTTCCGAGAGGCCGCGGGTAGGTTTCGGTCATGGGTTTTCTTGAGCGAGCGAGGGCCGTGACAGCGCGCATGCGCGAGGATCTCGACACCGCGATGCAGGAGGATCCGGCGGCTGCGAGCCGCCTTGAGGTCATCTTCCTGTACCCCGGCGTCCACGCGATCTGGGCCCATCGGGTGTCACACGCGCTGTGGCGCCGCTCACCGGGCCTGCGACCGCTCGCCCGGACGGTCTCGCACCTGGCGCGGCAGTGCACCGGCGTCGAGATCCATCCGGGCGCGACGATCGGGCGGCGCTTCTTCATCGACCACGGCATGGGCACGGTGATCGGCGAGACGGCCATCATCGGCGACGACGTGCTGATGTATCACCAGGTGACGCTGGGCGGTCGCAGTCGCGGCCGGTTCAAGCGTCACCCGACGATCGGCAACGGCGTCCTGCTCGGTGCGGGCGCGAAGATCATCGGACCGATCACCGTCGGCGACCGCGCCCAGGTGGGGGCGAACGCGCTGGTCGTGCACGACGTACCCGCGGGCGCGATCGTCACCGGCGTGGTCGCGGACGCCCAGGGCGACCCGGTCGCCTGAGCCGCGGCGACCATCCAGGAGCATCATGAAGCCCTTTCTTCACCTGTCGATCCGCGACCACGACCAGGCCGTGGCGGGCGAGTTCGAGGCCATCCGGCGCTTCGGCGGCCTGCGCGACGGCGAACTCCTGCAGTTGCGCGTCGAACAAGCACCGCTGCCGATCATCCACCCCGACGACTACTCAGGCCTCATCATCGGCGGCGGGCAATTCAATGCGTCCGACGAGGTCAAGACGCCGGTGCAGCGCCGCGTCGAGGGCGACCTGGGCCGCATCGTCGACACCGCGCTCGCCGAGAAGGTGCCGCTGATCGGACTGTGCTACGGGGTCGGCGTGGTCACCTCTCATCTCGGCGGTCTGGTCGACCGCACCTACGGCGAGACGACGTCCGCCGTCGAGATCACGCTCACGGAGGCCGGCATGGACGACCCGCTGTTCGCGGGCGTTCCCGCGAGCTTCATGGCGTTCGTGGGCCACAAGGAGGCTTGTCGGCGGATGCCGAACGACGCCGTCCTGCTGGCCACCGGAACCGCCTGTCCTGTGCAGGCCTTCCGGGTGGGCGAGCGCGCGTACGTGACGCAGTTCCACCCCGAGTTGGACATCGACGGCCTCATCCAACGCATGGACATCTACCGGCACGCGGGCTATTTCGCCGCCGACGAGTACGACGATCTGGTGGCGGTCGCGCGCGCGGCCGGCGTGGACGGCAGCCCGGGGTTGATGCTGCGCAATTTCGTGCACCGCTTCGCCCGCTGAGCCACGTCGAGCGCGAACGTCGCGGTCAGGCCTCGTCGCGGTCGCGGACGAGACGCTCGTGGTGCCGGACGACCTCGGTCACGATGAAGGTGAGCAGCTTCTCGGCGAACTCGGGGTCGAGGCCGGTCGTGTCCGCGAGTTGCCGCAGGCGCGCGATCTGCGCGCGCTCGCGCTCCGGATCGGCCGCGTTCAGCCCGCGCTCGGCTTTGAGGACGCCGACCTTCTGGGTGATCTTGAACCGCTCGGCCAGCAGGCAGATCAGGGCTTGGTCGAGGTTGTCGATGCTATGGCGCATCGCGACCAGTTCGGTGGGGATGTCGCTCACGGGCGCCAGACTACCGGCGCTCGCGCCGGCAGGGGACAATGGAGCCGTGAGCGACGACGCCGAGAGCCCCAGGGACGCCGGCACGGTCGTCTGGGCGGTGCTCAACCCGGTCGCGAAACGCTACGCGGTCGCACGTCACTCCCTGGAGCGCGCCTGCGCGGACGCCGGCCTGCCAGCCCCGCACGTGCTCACCACCACTCCCGACGGGGGCGGTTACGCCGAAGCGCGGCGGGCGCTCGCGCACGGGGCGCGCACGGTGATCGTGGGCGGCGGCGACGGGACGGTGCGCGCGGTCGCGCGTGCGCTCGCCGGCACCGGCGTGGAACTGGGCATCCTGCCGCTGGGCACGGCGAACCTGTTCGCGTTCAACCTCGGCCTGCGCACCCGCGACCCGCGGCTGATGGTCGACCGGGCGTTGTTCGGCATCCCGGTCGCCCACGACGTGGGGTGGGCGAGCTGGCGGGAGATCGACGACGGCCGGGCGGGGCCGCCCACGCCGCCGCAACCGTTTCTGGTCATGGCGGGCCTGGGTCACGACGCGGCGACGGTCTTGGCGACCGGTCCGGATGCGAAGGCGCGGCTGGGCTGGGCATCCTATCTGGCGCGCGGCGTCCGACACCTCGGCAGCGCACCGTTGTCGATGCGCGTCTCGGTCGACAACGCGCCGGCGCGCCGGTTGCGCACCTGGACGGTGCTGGTCGCTAACTGCGGCATCATCCCCGGCGGCATCGAGATCTTCCCCGGCGCGCGTCCCGACGACGGCTACCTCGAATGCTTGGAGGTCCCGATTCGGACGCCCACCCAGTGGGCCTCCATCGCCTGGGCGGGCATCACACGGCACCGCTGGCATGCGGCGGCCCTGCGCTACTCGAGGGTGCGGACGCTGTGGGCCGTCCCCGACGACCCCGCTCCCCTGCACCTGGACGGCGACGTCGTCGGCATGGTCGCCGACCTGCGCGTCCGCGTCCAGCCGGCGGCGCTGCTGGTGCGGCGACCGCCCGACACCGACGCGGGCGATCGTCCACGTGCCCTCCAGACTCTCCGCACGCAGATCAACCCGGAGTAGGAACCTCAGCCGGCGGAGCGCAACAGCGCCGCGGCGAGGGGGGCGGCGTCCGTGGCGCCGCTGGAGGCATCCTCGACGAACGCGGCCACCGCGATGTCGCCGTGGGCGGCGATCAGCCAGCCGTGGTACTGGCCGGAGGCGTAGGTGGCGGTGCCGGTCTTGGCGAGGACGCCCGTCTCGCCCCGGAACGCGGCATAGCCGCCCTCGACGGGAACGTTGCCGAGCAGCGCGCGCATCGCGGACGCCTCGTCGGCGGTCAGCGCCGGCGCCGCGGCAGGCGGCGTCCGGCCCTCGGGGACCAGCACCGGCGACACCGGGCGGCCCGCGACCACGCTCGCCATGACCGTGCTCATGCCCAGCGGCGACGCCACCACCTTGCCCTGACCGATCATCGACGCGGCATGCTCGGTGGCGCTCGCGGCCGTCACGGGCACCTCGCCGAGGAAGCCGCCGACCACCAGATTCGGCGTCGCCGCCAAGCCGAGCGAGGCAGCGGCGTCCGCGAGCGCCTGCTGGCTGACCGCGTCACGGGCGTTGATGAACGCACTGTTGCAGGAATGGGCCAACGCGGTGCGCAGCGGCACCTGCCCCAGCGCCGCGGACGGGTAGCCCTGCCAGTTGTCGAACCGGTAGCCGTCCACGGTCACGCCGTCGGTGCACGAAACGGACGTCTCGGGCGTCCACCCGGCGCGCAGCATCGCCAGTGAGGTGACGGCCTTGAACGTCGAGCCCGGCGGGTAGCGGCCCAGGGTGGCGGTGGACAGCCCCTGCGAACCTGGCCCGGACGCCGCCGCGAGGATCGCGCCGTCCGACGCCCGCAGCGCCACCAGTGCGCTCGCCGGGCCGACGTCGGCGAGCAGGCGCTCGGCCTCGAGCTGCAGGCCGACATCGAGGGTCGTGTCGACGTCCGAGCCGTCGATCGCCTCCACCCGGAACGCCTCCCGGGAACCCGTTCCGGCCTGGTCCACGACCGAGACGACGAAGCCGGTGGTGCCGGCGAGCACGTGGTTGCGGGCCTCCTGCAGGCCGCCTCGCCCGGTCAGGTCACCCGGACGGATCGCACCGCCCGACTTCTCGACCTGCTCGGCGGTCGCCTCGCCGACGACCCCCAGGATCGGACGGGCGAACGACGAGGACCGCGCCAACGGGAAGGTGGTGGAGATCGCCCGCACCCCGATCCAACGCTGCGCGTACGTCGCGAGCGCCCGGTCGTCGGGATCGTGCTGGCGCAGGATCCGCGCCTCGACGAACGCGCGCGGCCCGGAGCCCTCGACGCGGGCCACGAAGCGCGTGACGTCGATGCCGGACGCCTCGGCGAGCTTGGCCGCCGAGTCGAGCGCGGTCGCGGTGTCGGTGAGTGTCTTGTCGATGCCCAGGCGCCACGCGTCCACGTTGGTGGCCAGCGGCGCGCCGTCGTGGGCGAGGATCGAACCGCGCACGGGCGAGAGCCGTGTCGCCTTGAGCGCCTCGCCCGCGGTCAGGCCCGGCGCGACCACGCCCGGGTCGACCGTCGCGCGCCAGATGCCGTCGACGAGGACCACGCGCATCGTCGTCGTGTACTCCCAGGCGGGCTTGCCCTCGTGTATCACCCACGCCCACCTCAGTTCGGTGGCCATCGACCCGTCGGGCTGCGGCGTCAATTCGCCCACTCGTCCGACCGAGGGACGCAGGTCGCCCATGCCGGCGTAGATCCGCCGCAGTTCGTCGGCGGCGGGAGTGGTCAGATCGGCGTCCGGCAGGTCGCCGGACGCCAGCCCGGCGACCACCCGGTCGACCCTCGCGTCGAGCACCTGCGCCGGGCGCACGACGAACCACCACGCGCCGGCGCCGAGCAGCCCGGCGACCACCGCGACGACGAGGCCGAGGAGGACCGGGCGTCGCATGTCAGGAGTGGACGACGATCTCGACGCGCTGGAACTCCTTCGCGTCGGTGTAGCCCGTTGTCGCCAGCGCCTTGCGCAGGGCGCCGACCAGGTTCATCGTGCCGTCGGGCGTGTGCGACGGGCCTACGAGCACCTCGTCGAGCGTGCCGACGCGGCCCATCCGGACGCGCTCGCCGCGCGGGAGGGATGCGTGCCAGGCCTCGGGGCCCCAGTGCCAGCCGCGTCCGGGCGCCTCCTCGGCGCGCGCCAGCGGCGTCGACACCATGCAGGCGTCCGCGCCGCAGGCGATCGCCTTGGCGATGTCGCCGGAGCGGCCCAGCGCCCCGTCGGCGATCACGTGTACGTACCGTCCGCCGGATTCGTCCATATAGTCGCGGCGGGCGGCGGCGACGTCGGCGACGGCCGACGCCATCGGCACCTCGACGCCCAGCACGTTGCGGGTGCGCCCGGTGGCAGCGCCGCCGAAGCCGACGAGGACGCCCGCGGCACCCGTCCGCATCAGGTGCAGACCCGCCTGGTAGGTGGCGCAGCCGCCGACGATCACCGGGACGTCGAGCTTGCGGATGAACTCCTTGAGGTTCAGCGGCTGCTCGGCGGTCGACACGTGTTCGGCCGAAACGGTGGTGCCACGGATCACGAAGAAGTCCACGCCCGCGCGCTCGACGACGGAGGCGAACTCCTGCGCGCGCTGCGGGCTGAGCGCACCGGCGACCGGGACGCCCGCGTCGCGGATCTGCTGCATGCGAGCCGTGATCAGCTCGGGCTGGATCGGCGCGGAGTACACCTCCTGCATCCGGCGGGTCGCGGCGACGGCGTCGCTGACCTCGGCGAGCTCGGCGAGGATCGGTTCGGGGTCGGCGTAGCGCGTCCACAGACCCTCGAGGTTGAGAACGCCCAGGCCACCGAGGCGTCCGACGGCGATCGCCGTGGCCGGCGACATCACCGAGTCCATCGGGGCGGCGACCAGCGGAAACTCGAAGGTGAGGGCGTCGATGCTCCACGTCAGTTTGACGTCGGCGGGCGTGCGCGTGCGCCGAGTCGGGACGATCGCGATGTCGTCGAATCCGTACACCTGGGAGGCGCGCTTCGCGCGACCGATCTCGATCATGTTGCTCACTTCTGGGAGTAGTTGGGGGCTTCGACGGTCATCTGGATGTCGTGCGGGTGCGATTCGCGCAGGCCCGCGGAGGTGATCCGGACGAACCGGCCGCGGTCCTGCAGTTCGGGGACGGTGCGGGCGCCGGAGTAGAACATCGACTGCCGCAGGCCGCCGACGAGCTGGTAGGCGACCGCGGCGAGCGGGCCGCGGTAGGCGACCTTGCCCTCGATCCCCTCGGGGATCAGCTTGTCGTCGGTCGTCGAGGACGCCTGGAAGTAGCGGTCGGACGCGAAGGAACCATGCTTGCCGCGGGCCTTCATCGCGCCGAGTGACCCCATCCCTCGGTAGCTCTTGAACTGCTTGCCGTTGATGAACACGAGGTCGCCGGGGCTCTCGTCGCAGCCGGCCAGCATCGAGCCGAGCATGACGGCGTTCGCGCCGGCGACGAGCGCCTTGGCGATGTCGCCGGAGTACTGCAGGCCGCCGTCGCCGATCACCGGCACACCGGCCGGGCGCGCGGCGCGCGCCGCCTCGTAGACGGCGGTCACCTGCGGGACGCCGACGCCGGCGACCACGCGGGTGGTGCAGATCGAACCGGGACCGACTCCGACCTTCACGGCGTCGCCGCCCGCCTCGACGATGGCCTTCGCGCCGTCGTACGTCGCGACATTGCCGCCGATGATGTCGACGTGCGCGGCGCGCGGCTCGGCCTTGAGGCGTCGGATCAGCTCCATCTCGGAGCGGGAGTGCCCGTGCGCGGTGTCGGTGACCAGGGCGTCCACCCCGACCTCGACGAGCCGCATGGCGCGCTCCCAGGCGTCGCCGAACGTGCCGATGGCCGCGCCGACGCGCAGGCGTCCGTGTTCGTCCTTCGTGGCCAGCGGGTACTTGCCGGACTTGACGAAGTCCTTGAGCGTGATGAGGCCGCGGAGCATTCCCTCGGAGTCCACGAGGGGCAGCTTCTCGATCTTGTGCCGCGCCAGCAGCGCGAGGGCGTCGTCGGAGGAGATGCCGGGGTAACCGGTCACCAGCGGCATACGGGTCATCACCTCGCCGACCCGGCGGCGTGGGTCGTCTTCGAAGCGCATGTCGCGGTTGGTGATGATGCCGACCAGCCGGCCGGAGGCGTCCACGACCGGCAGCCCGGAGATCCGGTAACGCGCGCACATGTCTTCGACCTCGCCGATGCTGGCGTCGACGCTGGTCGTGATGGGCTGGTCGATCATGCCGGCCTCGGAGCGCTTGACGCGGTCGACCTGGCTCGCCTGCTCGTCGATGTCCATGTTGCGGTGCAGGATGCCGAGGCCGCCCTGGCGCGCCATCGCGATCGCCATCCGCGCCTCGGTGACCGTGTCCATCGCCGAGCTGAGCAGCGGCACCCGCAGGGTGATCCGCCGGCTGACCTGGGTGGACGTGTCGACCTCGGACGGCACCACGTCCGACTCGTTGGGCTGCAGCAGCACGTCGTCGAAGGTGAGCCCGAGCGGCGCGAACGGCGCCGGCACCCCCATCGCCGTCAGGTGCTCGTCTGCCATACCCGCTCCCCTCGCCTCAGCCGCAGCGTCGCCACGCCGGACAGGTGCGATCCTACCCTTGTGGCCGAGGCCGGGCGAAGCCTGGTCGCTAGCCGTGCCAGACGACGGTTTGGATCGCGTTCCACACCCCGAAGGCGATCACGAAGCCGGCGATCCACGCACCCTGGCGCCTCGTGAGTGTGGCCAGACCGAGCAACGCCAGACTCCAGGGGATGTACCACGGATGCATCGACTGTCCGAGGACTGCGAGGGCCAGCGCGGCCCAGCCGGCCGCCGCCACCGGACGGTCGCTGAACCGGGCCACGATCCATGCGAGCACGACGAGCAGCAACACGTTGGACACCAGCGCCACCGCCGCCCGGAATCCGGCGGGGTCGGCGCCGAGCCAGGCGAGGAGGTCGCCGCCGTGCTGGCTGAGCAGCCCGAAAGGCGCCGGCGTGCCGGCGCTGCCCATCAGGCTCAGCCACGCGATCCAGCCGAAGCCCTTGCCGGTGGCGAGCGAGAGCGCGACGAAAGTCGCGACGGCGACGCCCGTGAGCCCGGCCGTCCGGACGCCGAGGCGCCACAGCCGCGGGAGCAGCGGCGTCCGGGCCAACTCCGCGAGAATCGGGATGCCGGCCACGGCGAGCACCGTGAGACCGCCCTGCTGCTTGAGGGCCATGGCGATGCCGACGAGGGCGGGGGCGGCGAGCCACAGCAGCAGCCGGGTGACGAGGGGGACGCCCCGGCGCGGGCGCGTTCGACGGCGACGACGGTCACCCAGAGCGCGGTCAGCGAGGCGCCGGCCATGAGCGCGTCGTTGTGGGCGCCGCCGATGAAGTGCACGACGAGCAGCGGGTTGAGCAGCGCCCACCAGGCGGCGCGGCCGGCGGCGTCCGGGTCGGCCGGGTGCAGATGGCGGGCGATCCGGCCGAGGGTGAGGGCGATGAGCGCGACGCCGAGCACGGCCGGGATCCGCATCGCGACCACCGACCAGTAGGCGTGGTTGCCGGTGGCGGCGACGACGAGCTGGTTCACGACGAGGCTGAGTGCAGGGTAGGCGACGCCGCTGCCGCGCCACAGGGCGTCCACCGATTCGCCGAACGGGCCGAACGCGCTACCCAGACCCCAGTTGTACACCGAGAATCCGCGGTTCTCGATCCAGCCCGAGTCGGCGTACAGCACGGCGTCGCCGGACAGCACGGGCGGCGCCCACAGCAGCGGCAGCGCCCACAGCGCCAGCAGCAGGCCGGGCCGTTCGATCGGTCTCACGCCCGGACGCGGCCGCAGCAGCCACCACAGCACGGCGAGCGCGGCCATGCCGGCGACGATCGCGACGCGGTTCAGCGGCATCGGCAGGGTGGCGCCGATGGCGGTGATCGTGGGCTCCAGCCAGCCCCAGCGGTGGAACGAGAACTCCTCGTGCGCCGATCCCCACGCGATGAACCCGCTGGCGACCGCGCCGGCCGCGGCGGCCACCGGCCAGGGCATACCGGGACGCCCGGGAGGTGGGTTCGACATGCCGTCAGTCTACCGAGGCCCACTGGCCCGTATCTGCGCACGATCAGCAACGTCGCACCCGCTAGGGCAGGCGCACCATTGCCTACCGTGGGCAGATCCGCCTCACGCGGCGGCGCGGAGCGCGTCCGTGGGGCGCGGCGCCGGCCTGGGCTCACGAGTTGTCGTATTGAAGCGGTTCTCAAGGCTCCATAAGGACTCGCGAGCGCACCTTCGATCGAGCCCAGCTACCCCGGCCTATTTCGACCACCTGTGAGCCCCGTTCGCGCGGGACGCCCGGTGATTCCACTACTTCGCGGTTGATCAGGCGGGCGTAGACGAGCAGGATCCCGAGGATCACGACGAAGGTGGTCAGAAGGATCAGCAGGTGCCTGGTGATCGGCGGCGTCGGCATCGCCAACATGACGCTGGTCTCCGTCCTCGAACGCACCGCAGAGATCGGCCTGCGGCGTGCGATCGGCGCCCGTCGTCGCCACATCGTGGTCCAATTCCTGCTCTCCAGCGTGGCGACGGCCTTCTTGGGCGCGGTCGTCGGCACCGGCGTGGGGATGGTGGTCACGACGGCGGTGGCGCTCGCGCAGCAATGGCCGCCGACGATGTCGCCCGTCCTCCCGGTCGTGGCCCCGCTGGTCGGCGCGGCGATCGATGTGGGCGCGGGCGCCTATCCGGCCCACCGGGCAAGCCGGATCGAGCCGATCGACGCGCTCCGCGCCGCCGGGTAGCCACGCGACGGGCTCCCACGTCCGAGCGCGGCCAGGCTACGCCGAGCCGCCCACGCGCACATCGCGGCGAGTCTCGACCACGATGCTGACCACGAGGAGGATCACACATACCGCCGCCAGCGCCAGCGCCGCCAGCCACCGCCGCTCCGGACTCACCACAGGGTCGCCGAGACCCAAGGCCATCTGGCCGGAGCTGAAGGGCGCGACCGCACCCACCACAGGCCCGATGCCCGGGAAGTCCTTCAGATAGTCCTCGACGAGCGCATACCAGAGCACGAGCCCAGCAAGCGCGGGGATGACCCGACGCACCACCACGGCAAAGGACAGTGCGATCATCGACCAGGCTGCCGTGACCAGAGGTAGTCCCACGATGAACTCGGGTCGCAGCAGAGCCGGCGTCACGTGGGACGGCCCCGTGACGACGAGGACCCCGATCGCGACGGCGACGCTAGAGAGCGCAGTGAGTCCACCCCACAGCGCAGATACCAACGCCTTCGAGAGAACGACGACGGCCCGCCGGGGAGTCACGCGGTAGGTATCAGGGAGCACTCCCGTGGCGGCCTCGCCGACGTAGCGCCAGGCCGCAGCCATGAGCAGAACGAGCACGCCGAACAGTAGGAACCCGAGCAAAGTCACGGCGGGAGTAATGAACTGGGTCTTCTCATAGTCCAATGCACGCCGGTCGAGCATGACCATGCCGACGACCACCGCACCGGTCAGCGCGGTGACCGGTAGAAGGACCCGGATCAGGGGGTTGAACCCGCCCTTGATCAGTTCGGCCCGGGTGGCACGAGACAGTTGAGCAACGATCATGAGTGGTTCTCCTTGGTGAGGGCGACTCGAAGGACGCCGAGGATGAGGACGGCGATGGCCACCGTCAGTGCAGGAACAAAGGCCAGAGCCGAGGGAAAGGGGTAAGGCGCCCCATAGGAGCGCTCGCTCGAAGTATCCGAGCGTCCTGATCGGGGCGGCCCAGGGACCAAGCAGGCCGCTTACTCGCTCCAGGAGCGTCAGCCAGATCGCGATCGTGAACACGGTGGCGGCCAAGTGATACCCCAGCAAGAGCGTCAGCCCGTGGCCCAGCAAGACCGCCACGGCGAAAGCCACCACGACGCGAGGCCACATGGTGACGAGGAGGGGCAGGAGCGTACCGGGTGTGGCCGATCGAACGATCAGGTGGCCGGCCCCACCGAGGATGCAGACCGCCGTGCCCGCCAGCGTCGCAGCGACGAGGCTGACCCCCAGCTTCGACGCCAGCAGCCTGTGCAGGCCTGGGCTGACGGTCAACGCTCCGAAGAAGCCCGGACGCCGGTCACCCACCACCAGCAGGGCGGCCGCGGCGGCCATCAGTATCAAGCCGACCTGGGTCACCATGGCCAGCCCACCTCCGGCGAGACGACGTTCGTCCATGCCCACCGGCTGGCTGCCGGCGTACCAGCACCACCACGCCACGCACACCGCCGCGGCAGCCGCGGCTGCCCAAGCTGGTGTACGGTACGCGACGAACTTCATCCACTCGACGCTGAGCCTGGTCATCTCGTACGGCCTCGATAGTCGACCGAGTCGGTCAGCTTCTCGAGGAAGACCTGCTCGAGCGAACGTCCGCCCTCCGTCAGTTCGTCGACCCGACCCGTAGTCCGGATGATTCCGCCACCGATCAACACGACCCGGTCAGCCGTCTGCCCGACCTCGTTGAGTTGGTGGCTGGACAGCAGGACCCCCTTGCCCTCGTCCGCGAGGCTCCGAAGGAGGTTGCGTACCCAGATGATGCCCTCTGGATCGAGGCCGTTCAAAGGCTCATCGAATACGAGGAACTGGGGGTCACCCAGCAGGCTGCAGGCAATACCGAGCCGCTGCTTCATGCCGAGAGACAACTTCCCCACCTGGCGACGCCCGACAGAGGAAATTCCCACCAAATCCAGAACTTCCTTCACCCGGTGGCGTGAGATCCCGTTGGCGACGGCAACCCAAGTCAGGTAGTCCACGCACGACTGCCGCGGGTTGATCCACCCCGTATCCAGAAGGGAGCCGATCCGAGTCAGAGGCCGGTCAAGCTGCCGGTAGTACAGGCCATCGACGGTGGCCGATCCCGTCGCCGGACGCTCCAACCCGAGTAACAGGCGCAGCGTCGTGGACTTTCCTGCGCCGTTCGGGCCGAGGAAGCCCACCACCTCTCCGGGGCGGACCTCAAACGTCACGCCCTTGAGTTCGAACCCCGGATAGCTCTTTCCCAGCGAGTCAATGCGGATCATGGTCATTCTTCCTGAGTCGGCGCGTCGGCGTCGGCGGACGCCGGGCTGAGCATCGTCGCGCGCGAACCAACGGGTCATCAGCGATCAGGACTCGTGCCGGAGCGGATGCGTTCATGCGCCCACCCCATCGCCGGCGGCCCTCAGCCGGTAGTTCACTTCCGGCCACAATTCGAGTCAAGGTCGCCGATCTCGCGCACCACCCGACGAGGGCGTCCGAAAGTGAATGACGAGATCCGGATCCGCGCCGACGAGCGCCAGAGGCTCGCCCGCGAACTGCACACTGTGGTCGCCCACCGCCTGTCGACGGCTTCCCTGCGGATCATGGGCACCCGCGGGAGTCGGGACCCGGAGTTGCTGGCCCGAACGCTGGCCACCGTCGATGGCGCCACCTCGAAAGCGCTTACCCCAACTGCGCCTGCTGGTCCAGGTGGTTCGCGACGATCCGACCACCGTCGATGACCCCATCGATGACCGTCCAGCGGACGCTCGCACGCACGATCACGCAGGCGGCCGACAACGTCATCCGTCACGCGCCGGCCCGCTGCCGAGTCGACCTCCACACGTTTGTGTTCGATCACGAGGTAGTGCTCACGGTGAGCAATCCTCGGCCCCCGAACGCCGAGGATCCTGGGCTGGGCGCGGGGCTCCGTCGACTGCCCGATGGTCGGCTAGTGTTGGGCCTACCTCACTGTCGATGCCGACTGAATACTGACCCCGTGGCGCCGAGTGAATGTTGACCCCCCTCGGACAGAGTGAGGGAGTGATCAGCGTGGAGGATTGGGCCGAGATCAGACGGTTGCACATGTCGGAGGGGTGTCGATCAAGGGGATCGTCCGGCGGTTGGGGGTGGCGCGGAACACGGTGCGGGCGGCGTTGGCGTCCGACGAGCCGCCCCGGTATGAGCGTGAGCGGTCGGGGTCGTTGGTGGACGAGTTCGAGCCGCAGATCCGCGTGTTGTTGGCGGCGACGCCGTCGATGCCGGCGTCGGTGATCGGTGAGCGGATCGGGTGGGAGCAGTCAGCGTCGGTGCTGCGGGCCCGCGTGGCGCTGCTGCGGCCGTTGTACGCCCCGTCGGACCCGGCCGACCGGACCGCGTACCGGCCCGGGGACATCGTGCAGTGCGACCTGTGGTTCCCGGCGAAGGTGGTGCCCGTCGCGGCGGAGGTGCTCATCGCGCCGCCGGTGTTGACGATGGTGGCGGCCTGGTCCGGGTTCATCGCGGCGGTGCTGCTCCCGACCCGGCAGTCCGCCGACCTGTTGGCGGGTATGTGGCAGTTGCTGGCGGGCAGCTTCGGGGCGGTGCCGCGGATGTTGGTGTGGGACAACGAGGCCGGTATCGGTCAGCATCAGCGCCTGACGGTGGGCGCGCGGGCGTTCGCGGGCACGTTGGGGACCCGGATCTGGCAGACCCGCCCCCGGGACCCGGAAGCGAAGCGGTGGTGGAACGGGCGAACGGGTACTTGCAGACGTCGTTCATGCCGGGTCGGGAGTTCACGTCACCGGCGGACTTCAACACCCAGCTGGACGGCTGGCTACCGCACGCCAACGAGCGCCTGCTCCGGCGCACGGGCGCCCGACCGGTGGATCGGCTGCCTGCTGACCGGGCGGCGATGACGGGCTTGCCGCCGGTGCCGCCGCGGGTGGAGTGGACCGACCGGGTCCGGTTGAGCCGCGACTACTACGTGCGGGTCGCCGGCAACGACTACTCGGTCGACCCGACGGTGATCGGCCGGTTCGTCGACGTCCGCTGCGGCCTGACCCTGGTGACGGTGGCCTGCGCCGGCGTGCCGGTCGCTGCCCATGCCCGCTGTTGGGACCAACGGCAAACGATCAGCGACCCGGCCCACGTCGCGACGGCCCACACGCTCCGGACCCTGTACCGGACCCGGCGGTCGACAGGACCGACCACGGTCGGTGAACAGGTCGGTGTGCGGCCGTTGAGCGTCTACGACGACCTGTTCAACCTGCCCCGGCGCCAGCCGAGGCCAGCACGGGGGCGGTGGCCTGATGACCCCCACGCTGAAGGACCTGACCGGCGAGATCGCGTTCCTGGCGCGGGAGCTGAAGACGCCGGTGATCGCCGACACGTTCACCACCCTGGGTGACCAGGCCCGCACCGAGGCCTGGTCCCACGAGGAGTACCTGGCTGCCGTCCTGGGCCGCCAGGTCGCCTCGAGGACGGCGAACGGCACCCGGCTGCGGATCGCCGCCGCCCACTTCCCGCAGGTCAAGACGATCGAGGACTTCGTGTTCGATCACGTCCCCGCCGCCACCCGCGACGTGATCGCGCATCTGGCGACGACCACGTTCGTCCCGAAACGCGACAACGTGGTCCTCCTCGGCCCGCCCGGCACCGGCAAGACCCACCTGGCGATCGCGTTGGGTATCAAGGCCGCCGAAGCGTCCCATCCGGTCTTGTTCGACTCCGCGACCGGGTGGATCAACCGGCTCGCCCAGGCGCACGCCGCCGGCAGCCTGGACCGCGAGCTGCGTCGGCTGAAGCGGTACCGGGCGCTCATCATCGACGAGGTGGGCTACCTACCGTTCGACAGCACCGCGGCCGCCTTGTTCTTCCAGCTGATCGCGTCCCGCTACGAGACCGGGTCGGTCATCGTCACATCGAACCTGCCGTTCAGCCGGTGGGGCGAGACCCTCGGCGACGACGTCGTCGCCGCCGCGACCATCGACCGACTCGTCCACCACGCCCACGTCATCGCCCTCGACGGCGACTCCTACCGCACCCGCGGACACCGCAAACCAACCAAGTAGAACAACCACAAACCAGTGAAGGGGGGTCAATATTCGGTCGGCAGAAGGGGGTCAATTTTCAGTCAGCGTTGACACACACACCCCCGAGGATCCTCATGGTCGTCACCGCATCGTCACCGTCGACGGCAGGCCGCGCCACCTGGCTCACCCTGTGTCTCCTCGTGGTGCTCTACGCCATCGCCGACCTGCTTTTCAACGTGTGGACATCCCCCACCGGGCTGTTCCTCTTCCTCAGCCTGCTGTCGTCGGCCGCGACGATCACCACGCTGTTCCGGCCTCTCGCCGGAGTGGCACTCGCAGCGATCCCGATGGCGGCAGACCTCGTGATCTCCTTCGACTTCGGGGCGGCACCCCTCGTCATCACGACTCTCATGATGGCTGCCAAGGTGCAACTCAAGACTGCCGTTCCCGTTCTGCTTGCGATAGCGGGGCTACGCGTCGCACATTTGACGTGGTCGCCCGACGGTACCGAGAGGGCGTTCGTCTTCAGCATCATCTTTGTGGTGTGCCTCGTCGTCGGCGCCACCATCCGCTGGCTGATCGGCCACGCCGGACGCTCCCACACCGAACTCGCCCTGCTCGACAAGCACATTCAAGCGATCCGCCGCGACGAACGCGAAGCACTGGCCGACGAGCTCTCCGGCACCCTCGCCGACGACCTACGCGCCACCGGCCAACTCCTCGAGAATCCGCTCGGCCTCGCCGAGATCGACGAACGCGCCCGGTCGAGCCTCACCCGGCTCCGGCGGTTGGTGTCGACGCTTCGCGCCGAACCAGAAGCCACCCAGCGTCACTCGGGCAACCTGCTCGGAGCGTTGGAAGAAGCCGAGGACTTCCTCGTGGGGCACGGGTTCCCCGTCGAACTCCAGACCACCGAAGCCGCCGTTCTTCCCTCCGACCTCGACATCGGCGCGCTCCTCGTCGCGTTACGTGAGGCCAGCGACCACATCCGGCTGCACTGCGCCGGCGGTGTCGCACACATCGCACTCGCCACCGCCCCCGACGGAGCCATCCTCACGGTTACTCACCGAGCCGAAGACGCCGAGTCACCAGGGTGGACCCACACCTGCCACCTCTCCACCCGGGCGGCCTCCGCGCCAACATCCGCGACCGCGGACCCACCGCGGCGCCCCCTCCTCACGCGTGTGGGGCTGACGACCGTCCGCTGGGTGCTCACCGCGCCCGCCGTCATCGCCGCTGTGCCGTGGCTCGTCGGCGCCCTCGACCCAAGCGCCCCCAAGCCGAGCGGGGACTCTCCCTTGCCTGGGCAGCCGCCTTTCTGGCACTCGCACTCGCCACCTGGATGCCCCGTGTCGCGGTATCGCTGATGGCGACGACGGCGTTGGCCAGCATCGTGGCGCTCTCCGCGCCGCCCACATTCTCCGCGTTCGACATCCTGGGGTCTTCCTGGCGTCCGTCGTCGCGACGAAATGGCCCCGTGCTCTCGCGGCCATCCCCGTCGGCACGGCGCTGTGTGCCGCGTGGTGGTACCGCGACCCAGCCGATCCGCTGCCCATCTTCGCGGCGGCCGTGTTTCCTGCCTTCGGCGCCGCGCTGGGTCTCGGCGTCCGGCATTTCTTGCGGTTGCGTGCCGAACACCTCGCGGAGTACGAGCGTCTGAAGGATGCCTACAACACCGCGCGCGCCAACGAGCGCGCACAGCTCGCGGGGGAATTGCACGACATCGTCGCCCACCAGCTGAGTCTGATGACCATGGTGCTGATGGCCCACGGATCGTCAGAGGATCCAGCCGACACCGCCGCGACTCAGGAGCGGCTTCGCCGCCTCAACGCGTCCGCCCAAGCCGACCTCGCCACGCTGGTGAGCCTCACCCGGCACGGGCCGACGCGCACGAGCGAAGCTGGCGTCGCCCCGAGCGAAGCGGCCCAGGCGACGGCAGCCACCCTGCGTAACGCCGGTCACACCGTCGACCTTCGGCTCACCGACTCCGTCGACGATCCCGACCCGACCACCCGACGTACCATCAGCAGGATCCTGCGCGAGGCGACCACCAACATCCTCCGGTACGCGCCACCGGAATCGCCGGTCATCATGGGCCTTTCCAGCTCCGAGACAACCCTCGACATTGCCGTCAGCAGCCTCCTGCCAACCTCGTCGCGCCCCAGCCGCGACTCCATGGGATTCGGGCTGATCGGCTTGGCCGAACGCACCTCGCTCACCGGGGGGACGTTCAGCGCCGGGCCCATCGACGACCGCTGGGTCGTCTCGGTGGGCTTGCCCCGGACACCCCCACCCCCGGCAGACCGCGGGCCGGTGGCTCAGCCGCCGAGCGGAGGAAGCCGCCGCGGATCAATCAGACCGATCTGGATCGATCGAACGAGAACTTGGGTACGCGAGGTGACCTGAAGCTTGGCGCAGACGCGCGCAAAGTACTGTTTCACCGTTCCCTCGGACACGTGCATGCGCCGGGCGATCTGCTGATTGGTCAAACCGTGCCCGAGCCAGCCGAGCAACTCGACCTCGCGAGGCGTCAGACCGTGCTCCCGTCGATCCGCCGGCGTCGGCTCACTCGTCAACTCCGCCACCAATTCGCGCCGCACCGCGGACGAGAGGGGCATGTTTCCCTCCAGCGCCTGCAGCAACGCGGCACGCAGCGCCGGGCCGCCGGCGTCCTTCACCAGATAGCCGGACGCCCCCGCGCGCAGGGCGGCGACCCGCTGGCCATGGAACTCGACCAGCTCAAGACCCGGACGCCCCCGCGCGCAGGGCGGCGACGACATACTCGCGCGTCCCGAACGTCGTGACGGCGACGATGCAGGCATCGGGAAAGCGTCCGCAGATCGCCCCGATGGCGTCGATGCCGGACATCCCGGGCATCTGAAGATCCATGAGCACGACATCCGGCCGGTGGACCGCGTACAGCTCGACGGCCTCAGTTCCGGTGCCCGCCTCCGCGACGAGCGCGAATCCCCGCTGGGCGCCGAAGAACTCCCGGTAGGCCGACCTCACGGCAGGTTCGTCGTCGGCGATGAGGACGCGATACGGGGATGGGGCGCTCACACCGTCACCCTACGCCGCGAACGGCCGAACGGGGCCCCCGCGAAATCGCGGGGGCCCCGTTGAGGGAATCGAACCGAGGAACTCAGTGCTGGTGAGCGTCCGCCTCGGCATCCTCGGGCTTGTCGACCACGAGGGTCTCGGTGGTCAGCAGCAGCGCCGCGATGGACGCCGCGTTCGCCAACGCCAGCGCCGCCAGCCACCGCCGCTCCGGAGGACCCGGTCCCCTCGAGATCCGCTCGCTCAGGTGGCGATCGCCGCTGACCAGCCGAACGGGGTCTACCGGACAGAATGATCCAGCGCCAGACCAGGCATCGAGACCCTGCCAGCGTTGCGATCTACACCCGCCACGAGTCGGCATGGATCGACAACGCGGCGACCGAACTCGGGCTATGACCTCGGTGAAGGGCCTTCTCAGATCGAGTGAAGACGGTAGGCTTACCGTGCGCCAACAGCTTCGGAGCCGACGGGAGGATTGGACTATGACCAGCGTTGTTGCCCGAGCGCGGTACGAGTCGACCATCCCCTACGCCATCCCCGCCTCGCTGGACGACCTGCAGGGCCCGGCGGCGGGTGTCGTCGAAGTCGGCGCCCACATCGATACGAGCCCGCGGCCCGTCTACGACTTGGCGGACGCCGACCAGGTGTGGGCGCTATACACGCGGGTCGTCCGGGACGGCACGGTCTCCGACCAGCGATCGTTGCTGCGCCACGACTGGCTCGTCAGGCTGTGGCCGACATTGATGTTGCCCCCCCGATGCCGGACCGAGTGGGAGACCACCTTCCCTGTTCTCGCGGTCCAGCGGACGGCCTGATCCCGCATGCGGGACTTTCACCGGCGCTTGGCCGAGGTCGCGTTAGGCGTGCTCGAGGAGTACGGGTTCGTTCTCGCGGGCGGGTACGCGATCTCAGCGCACGGGATTGGTGATCGGCCCTCGCTCGACGTGGATCTGTTCACCTCGAGTGCCGATCAAGACCAGTTCGGACAGGCCGCCGATGCTCTCCGCGCTGCGTTCACCGAGGCGGGCCTGGTGGTGACTGACAAGCGACTGGGCCCGTTGTTTGTCGACGTCGACGTGGTCGACCCCCGCACCGGGGACAGGAGCGATCTCCAACTCGGCATGAACTACCGCGAGTTCCCTCCGTACCGGATCGATATCGGGCCCGTGCTCGACGTCCGGGACGCGGTGGCCGCGAAGATGTCAGCACTGTGGTCTAGGGGTGAGGCGCGCGACTTCATCGACATCGCCGCGGTGCTCGACTCGGGCCGGTTCAGCGCTGACGAGGTACTCGCACTGGCTGATGAGCAGGAAACGACTCCGATCGACCGCCGGCTCCTGGCCCAGCAGTTCGGTGCTGCTGCACGATGGCCGGAGGTGGAGTATGCACGGTACGGCGTCGACGCCGCGGGTCGGGACCGCATCATCGCCCGATTCGCAGAGTGGGCGTCTGATCTGAGTAGGGGCTATTCCGCGGAATAAACCCTCATGAAGCGTGACTGGACGGCGAACGGTGGCCCCACGCCTCCACCAACGACCACGACGTCGGCAGACAACCGATGGCGTCGATGCCGGACATCCCGGGCATCTGAAGATCCATGAGCACGACATCCGGCCGGTGGACCGCGTACAGCTCGACGGCCTCAGTTCCGGTGCCCGCCTCCGCGACGAGCGTGAATCCTCGCTGGGCGCCGAAGAACTCCCGGTAGGCCGACCTCACGGCAGGTTCGTCGTCGGCGATGAGGACGCGATACGGGGATGGGGCGCCCACACCGTCACCCTACGCCGCCGACGCCGAACGGGGCCCCCGCGAAATCGCGGAGGCCCCGTTGAGGGAATCGAACCGAGGAACTCAGTGCTGGTGAGCGTCCGCCTCGGCATCCTCGGGCTTGTCGACCACGAGGGTCTCGGTGGTCAGCAGCAGCGCCGCGATGGACGCCGCGTTCGCCAGCGCCGACCGGGTGACCTTGACCGGATCGATGACACCGGCCGCGATCAGGTCGACGTACTCGCCGGTCGCCGCGTTGTAGCCGTTGCCCGGCTCGAGCTCGGCGACCTTGGCCACGATCACATAGCCCGGCTCGCCACCGTTCTCGGCGATCCAGCGCAGCGGCTCGACGACGGCCTTCTCGACGATCCGGACGCCCGCGCGCTCGTCGCCGGTCTGGCCCAGACCGCCGGCCAGCACCGCGGCGGCATGGACGAGGGCCGAGCCGCCACCGGCGACGATGCCCTCCTCGATCGCCGCACGAGTGGCGCTCACGGCGTCCTCGATGCGGTGCTTCTTCTCCTTCATCTCGACCTCGGTGGCAGCACCCACCTTGATCACGCACACGCCGCCGGCGAGCTTGGCGACCCGCTCCTGCAGCTTCTCGCGATCCCACTCCGAGTCGGTGCGGCCGATCTCGGCGCGCAACTGCTCGACGCGGGCAGCCACCTCGGCGGCCTCGCCCGCACCGTCGACGATGGTGGTGTTGTCCTTCGTCACCACGACGCGGCGGGCGCGGCCCAGCACGTCGAGGCCGACCTGGTCGAGCTTGAGACCGACCTCGGGGGCGACGACCTGGCCGCCGGTGAGGGTCGCGATGTCTTCGAGCATGGCCTTGCGGCGATCGCCGAACGCGGGCGCCTTGACGGCCACGGAGGTGAACGTGCCGCGGATCTTGTTGACGACCAGCGTCGACAGCGCCTCGCCGTCCACGTCTTCGGCCACGATGAACAGCGTGCCGGACGCCCCGATCACCTTCTCCAGCAGCGGCAGCAGATCGTTCATCGAGCTGATCTTGCCGGAGTGGATGAGGATGTACGGGTTCTCCAGCACGGCCTCCATGCGCTCGGGGTCGGTCACCATGTACGGCGACAGGTAGCCCTTGTCGAACTGCATGCCCTCGGTGAACTCGAGCTCGATGCCGAAGGTGTTGGACTCGTCGACGGTGATCACGCCGTCCTTGCCGACCTTGTCGAAGGACTCGGCGATGAGCGCGCCGATCTCGGCGTCGCGCGAGCTGATCGTCGCCACGGACGCCATGTCGGACGCCGTCTCGATCTGCTTGGCGACACGGGCCAGCTCGGTGGACACGGCGGCCACGGCCGCCTCGATGCCGCGCTTGAGGCCGATCGGGTTGGCCCCGGCAGCGACCGCCCGCAGGCCCTCGTGCACGAGCGCCTGCGCCAGGACCGTCGCCGTCGTAGTGCCGTCGCCGGCCACGTCGTTGGTCTTGGTAGCGACCTCCTTGGCGAGCTGGGCGCCGAGGTTCTCGTACGGATCGGTGAGCTCGACCTCCTTGGCGACGGTCACGCCGTCGTTGGTGATCGTCGGGGCGCCCCACTTCTTGTCGAGCACCACGTAACGGCCCTTGGGGCCGAGCGTCACCTTCACGGTGTTCGCGAGGGCGTCGACGCCGCGCTCGAGCGAGCGACGCGCGTCCTCGTCGAACTGAAGGATCTTGGGCATGGGTTACTTCCTTCTTGTCTGAGAAGCCGGCGTCACTTGGTGACGACGGCGAGGATGTCGCGGGCGTTCAGGAGCAGGTACTCCTCGCCGGCGTACTTGACCTCGGTGCCGCCGTACTTGCTGAAGATGACGACGTCGCCCTCGGCGACGTCGAGCGGAACACGGTTGCCCTTGTCGTCGATGCGGCCGGGGCCGGTGGCGACGACCTTGCCCTCCTGGGGCTTTTCCCTGGCGGTGTCGGGGATGACCAGACCCGAGGCGGTGGTGGTCTCTGCCTCGAGGGGCTGGACGAGGACGCGGTCCTCAAGCGGCTTGATCGTGACGGCCACGATGGTGCCCTTTCTTTATGGGGACACGGCGTCATGCCGCGCCCGATTCGGTGTCTTCCTTCGGTGCCGCCCTGGCGTCGTCGCGGGTGCCGCCGGGGCTAGCAGACTCGGTGGTCGAGTGCCAGCCACGACTCTAGCCCTGCGTTGGCACTCGTTCAACCTGAGTGCTAATCGACTCGCCCGCAGACCACCGCGACGGCGCCGGACGCCGTCGGCGTCAGCACCAGCGTCGCCTGCGCGCTCCCCGCGGTTTGAGCCGGCGGCGCAACTGGGCGGGGTCGACGTCGATGCCGCGCTTCTTGATCTCCAGCGTGCCGACGCCGCGGTCGCGCACCCAGGCACGCAGCACCTTCTCGTCGTACGGCAGCACCTCGCGCACGGCGAACACGTCCGCGAAGGGCGTCGGCATGTGCCAGGAGGCACTCAGATAGGCAATGCCGGACGCCACCCGCGTCGCCCGGATCAACCGGGCCAGCTCGTCGACGAGCCCTGCGCGGACGACCGCGCCGTCGGGCTCGTAGAGATACGCGCCGATCGGCGCGGCCTCAGCCGGCTCCGGCGACAACGCCGCCACCAGTTCGGCGCCGTCCACCACGGCCGACCGCACACCCTTCTGGACGCCCGGGCCCGCCCACAGCGCGCACTCCACCACTTGGCCGCGATCGGAGACCCACTCGGCCCACACGCCGGCCGGGATGATCCGGTGCGGCACGCCCGGCCCGAGCTTCACGCACGCGACGCGGCGGCCGTCCAGCAAGCCCTCGACGAACGGCCAGGGCGGCGTCAGGTCCTCGACGCGCCAGGTGCGCCCGGACGCCGTCCGCCGCGCCGGGTCGCAGAACACCGCCCTGGCCGTCGCTGCCCGAAGGCCGTCGGCGGGTCCGGCCTGGTCGACGAGCCGGGAGGCCGACGTGCTCAAGTCCGGCCAGACCGCCTCGGCCGTCCCGATCACGAGGGTGGGGGGCGCGAGCATCCCCGCGGCGACGGCGGTCTCCCGAGTCTCCTGCACCAGCGGCTCGGCCGCCGCCAGGTTCGCCTCGGCGAGGATCGCCGTCACCGCGTCGCGCTCGACGGCGATCACCTCGAGCCCCGCGTCGGCGAACGCCAGGGCGTCCGCGCCGAGGCCGCAGCCGAGGTCGGCGATCGGGCCCGGCGCCGCCAGCGCGCGGCCGTTCGCCGCCGCCATCAGGTGCGCGAACCGGGCCGCCCGGCGGGCCGCCACCGGCGCGCGGGTCGCCTGCTCCAGGCCGTCGGGCGTGAAGAACAGGCGCTCGGCGCGGCGTCCGAACTTGCCCACGGCCTTGCGGCGCAGGATCGCCTGGGTGGCCACCGCGGCCGCCTGCTCGGGCGCGACGAGGGCACGCAGTCGCGTCGCGGCGGCGAGCGATCCCGGATCGGTCTCGGCCGTGGCGGCCGTCAGAGCGGGCCGGGCGGCGTCCGAGACCAGCCAGCGGGCGGTGGCGGCGTCCACGCGTCAGACGGTGGGTGCGGGCGGTTCGTACGACCCGCCCGCGGGCGCCGGGGGCACGACGGGAGCGGGTCTGGCCGCGATCCCGGCCGCCGCCTCGCGCTCGATCTGCCTGCGGGTCAGTGACGGCAGCCCGGCGGCCAAGCCGAGCAGGAAGCCTGCCAGCACGCCCAGACCGGTCACCAGCGCCGTCGTCGTGAACGGGCTCTGGATCGCCTTGGCGGAGTCGTAGCGCTGCGCGGCGCCGATCAGCTCGCGGGCGTCGAGCGCGAACCGGGCGAGCAGGAAGGCGGCGACGATCAGGCCGATCACGCCGAGGACGGCCAGCGCGCCCTTGAGAATCTTCATGGCAGCAGGGTACTCACCGGCGCACCCGGCGCCACCCGCGCGACGGGCACCGCACTACAGTGAGGGGTGGACCGTCCACGAAAGGAATCACCGACTCATGCGTGTTCTCGTCACCGGTGGCGCCGGCTACATCGGCTCGCACACCACCCTCGCCCTGCTGCAGGCCGGCCACGAGGTTCTCGTGGTGGACGACCTGTCGAACGCCAGCGAGGAGTCACTGCGCCGCGTCGCCGCGCTCGCCGGCCGCACGCCGGCGTTCATCCAGGCCAACGTGCGCGACGAGGCCGCCCTCGATGCCGCGTTCGAAGGCTTCACGCCCGACGCCGTCATCCACTTCGCGGGCTGGAAGGCCGTCGGCGAGTCGACCCAGATCCCGCTCACCTACTACCGCGAGAACCTCGGGTCCACATTCACCCTCCTCGAAGCCATGGCCAAGCACGACTGCCACCGCATCGTGTTCTCCAGCTCGGCCACCGTCTACGGTGAGATGAGCGAGCCCCCGTTCACCGAGGACGCCCCCACCGGGGCCACCAACCCGTACGGGCGCACCAAGCACATGATCGAGCAGATCCTCGCGGACGCCGTCGCCGCCGATCCCGGGCTGGCCGTCGGCGTCCTGCGCTACTTCAACCCGATCGGGGCCCACTCCTCCGGCAGGATCGGCGAGGATCCGAAGGGAATCCCCAACAACCTGCTGCCGTTCGTCGCGCAGGTCGCCGCCGGACGCCGCGACAAGCTGATGGTCTTCGGCGACGACTACCCGACGCCGGACGGCACGGGAACCCGCGACTACATCCACGTCGTCGATCTGGCCACGGGCCATCTCGCCGCGCTCGACAAGCTGGCGGACCGATCCGGCTACCACGTGTGGAACCTCGGCACGGGCCGGCCCACCTCGGTCCTCGAGATCGTGGGGGCCTTCGAGAAGGCGTCCGGGATCACCGTCCCCTACGAGATCGCCCCGCGCCGTGCCGGCGACGTGGCGTCCTCGTACGCGCATCCGGGCAAGGCGAACGCCGAGTTGGGCTGGTCGGCGACGCACACCATCGACGAGATGTGCGCCGACACGTTCCGCTGGCAGTCCGCCAATCCGAACGGCTACGCGGACGCCTGAGCGACGACCACGGTCTACCCCGCGTTGATCAGTCGATGATCAATTCGGGGTAAACCGGCTGCCACATCGCATCGAAGACCTGCTGCACCGGGTCAGTGAGCGGCGCCGCCGCGACACCGTCCTCGGCGGCCGCCTGGGCCACCGCGATGGCGACGGTCGCCGAGACGCGGCGCAGGTCGTTGATCTGCGGCAGCAACGACTTGCCCGGACGCCCGATCCGCACCAGCGAGGCCACGGCCTGCGCGGCGGCCGCGATCATCCGGTCGGTGACCCGCGAGGCGCGGCACACGGCGACGCCCAGACCCAACCCGGGGAACACGAAGGCGTTGTTGGCCTGCGCGATGGTGTAGGTGACGCCGTCGTAGAGGACCGGCGGGAACGGCGATCCCGTCGCGATCAGCGCGCGTCCGTCCGTCCATTCCAGGAGGTGGGCCGGGGTCGCCTCGGCCAGCTTCGTCGGGTTGGACAGCGGCAGGATCAGCGGCTGATCCACGTGCGACGCCATGTCGCGGACGATCTCCTCGGTGAAGGACCCGGGCTGGGCGGACGTCCCGATCAGCACGGTCGGGCGCACGTTGGCGACGATGTCGGCCAGGCCGATCCGCGTGTCGTCCGTGCGCGACCAGGACGCCGACTCGCCCGCCGGGCGAGCGTAGGCCCGCTGAAAGTCACGGAAGCGCACATTGGGATCGTCGGTCACCAGACCGCGGCTGGACACGGCCCAGAACCGACGCCGCGCCTCCTCGCGGGTGAGCCCCTCGGCCACCATCAGGTCGACGAGCAGGTCCGCGACGCCCACGCCGGCGGTACCCGCGCCGTGGATGACGACGCGCTGGTCGCGCAGCCGCTCGCCCTTCGCCCGGACGCCCGCCAGGACGGCGGCGCCCACGACCGCCGCGGTGCCCTGGACGTCGTCGTTGAAGGTGCAGATCTCGTCGCGGTACCGACGCAGGATGCGATGGGCGTTGCCGGCACCGAAATCCTCCCAGTGCACCATCGCGTTCGGGAAGACGTTCTGGATCGCCCGCACGACCTGATCGATGAACGCGTCGTAGCGCTCGCCGCGCACGCGCGCGGCACGGATGCCGAGGTACAGGTCGTCGTTGAGCAGCTTGAGGTTGTTGGTGCCCACGTCGAGGACGACCGGGATCATCCGGTCGGGGTCGACGCCGGCGGCCGCGGTGTAGATCGACTTCTTGCCGATGCAGATCTGGATGCCGCCCACGCCCTGGTCGCCGATGCCGAGGATGCCCTCGGAGTCGGTGACGACGAGCACATCGACGCCGTCCGGGCTCTTGCCGGTGGCGCGCAAGGACGCCTCGATGCGGTCGGGGGCGTCGATCGACAGGAACACGCCGTTGATCTGCTGGTACCACAGGCTGAATTCCTGGATCGCCTCGCCGATGGTCGGCGTGTAGACGATCGGCATGATCTCGTCGAGGTGCTCGCTCAGCAGCCGGTAGAACAACACGGTGTTGCGGTCGCGCAGACCCTGCAGGTAGGAGAACTTCTCCAGCGCCGATCCGGCGCGCACGAACCGCGTGTAGGCGCGATGCAACTGACCTTCCAGGGGCGTGACGCGCTCGGGGAGCAGCCCCTCGATGCCGAGCTTGACGCGCTCCTCGGGAGTGAACGCCGTGCCGCGGTTGAGCCGCGGCACGCGAAGGATGAAACTGCCGCGCGCGTTCACACGCACGCGCGAACCATGGTCACCTGGTACGACGATGTAAGGGGCCTCAGACACGGGTGTCACTGTAACGAAGCCGCCCCTCGTCCGGTTGCCGGCGGTGCGGCACGAGATGGACCGGCCGCGGCGGCCCTCAGCGTTCGACGACCGTCACCGACCAGCCTCCGGGGCGTCCGTCGATGTAGGGCATCACGCCGTGAAACTGGGCGACCGAATCGTCGAACAGCATCGGCAGCCAATGGCGGTCGCCCTCCCACAGCGGCAGGTCGAGCAGCCGGTCGCGCGGCACCCAGTGCAGCGTGCCCTCCTCGTTGGCCGCGGGCGGCTCGCCGGTGAAGGCGTCCACCCGGAAGATGAAGCCGAACCAGTCCTCGCCGCCGGTGCCGAAGCCGGGCCAGCTGATCGTGCCGCGCAGGTGGACGTCGAGGGCGTCGATCCCGGCCTCCTCGTGGAGTTCGCGGACGATGCCCGCCACGATGTCCTCGCCGGGCTCCAGCTTGCCGCCCAGGCCGTTGAACTTGCCGAGATGCTGGTCGCCGTCGCGGAACGTGCGGTGCACCATGAGCACGTCGTCGCCGCGCGTGACGTAGGCGAGCGTGCCCAGGATGGGTGTGTACGGCATCAGCGTCCCTCCACCGACTCCGGTTCGGGCTCGTCCTCGGCCCGGACGGACGCCCGCCCCACCCCACGTCCCGCCTCCCGCTCGGCACGGCCGGGCACCTGCGCGACGAGGATGCCGCCCAGCATGAGGGCGGCGCCGATCATGCCCCGAGCCGTGAACCGCTCGCCGAGCAGCAGCGCCCCGCCGACCGCGCCCCACACGGCTTCGAGCGACATGATCATCGCCGCCACGGACGCCCTCGCGTGCCTCTGCCCGAGAATCTGCAGCGTGAAGCCGACGCCGGTCGACACGATGCCCGCGAACAGCACGGCGCCCGCCGCCGGCAGCAGCCCGTTGAACGGCGCCGGCTCGACGACGAGAGCCACGGTCGCCGACGCGAGCGTCAGCACCGCGAACTGCGTCACCGAGAGCCGGATCGGATCGACGTGCTTGGCGATACGCCCGACACCCAGAATGTGGAAGGTCCAAAAACCCGTGCCGATGAGGCACAGCAGGTCGCCCATGCCGATGCCGGTTCCCGTCCAGGTCAGCAGGAACATCCCGGGCACGGCCAGCCCGATGCCCACCCAGGTGAGCGCACCGGTGCGATGGCCGAACAGGCGTCCGGCGATCGGCACCAGCACCATGTAGAGCCCGGTAACGAAGGCGGCGTTGCCCGCCGTCGTCTGCTCGACGCCCAACTGCTGCAGGCTCTGCCCGCCGAAGAACATGGCGCCGATGAACGCCCCCGGCCCGATCACGGCCTTCCACTCCTGCAGCTTCTGGTGCGGGCTGATCCCGGCCCGGGCGTCCAGGAGCCAGATCAGTGGCAGCAACGTGAGCGCACCGAGCAGGCCGCGGGCGGCGTTGAACGACCAGGCGCCCAGATGCTCGGCGCCCATCCGCTGGGCCACGAACGCGAAACCCCAGATGGCCGAGCACAGCACCAGCAGCAGGTAGGACCGGGTCGTCTTGCTCACGGGCGACTCATACCAGCACGGTCGACACCGGCAGGCCCGGATTCGCCCCGATGCCCAGCGAGCTGGGGCGGCGTCCACGGCGGACGACCTCGGCCCCCAGCGCCGCCATCATCGCGCCGTTGTCGGTGCACAGCGCCGGCCTCGGACGCCGCACCGTCACCCCCCGGGCTGCGGCCCGCTCGGCGAGCAGGCCGCGCAGCCGCGTGTTGGCGGCGACACCGCCGCCGAGCACGATCGTGTCGAGGCCGAAGTGATCGCACATGTCCATGGCCTTGGCGGTCAGCACGTCGGCGACCGCCTCCTGGAACGACGCCGCCACGTCCGCCTCGGGAACCGGACGCCCGGCGCGCCGCTCGGTCTCGACCCAGCGCGACACGGCGGTCTTCAGGCCCGAGAACGAGAAGTCGAACCGGTGCTTGGCGAGGTCGCGCTGCCCGGTCAGGCCGCGCGGGAACGCGATCGCCCGAGGGTCGCCGCCGACGGCGGCGCCGTCGATGACCGGCCCGCCCGGGTAGCCCATGCCGAGCAGGCGGGCCACCTTGTCGTAGGCCTCGCCCGCCGCGTCGTCGATGGTCGAGCCGACCTCGGTGATCTGCGCGGTGATGTCGTCGACGACCAGCAGCGACGTGTGCCCGCCCGACACCAGCAGGGCACCGAAGCGTCCGGGCAGGGCGCCGTGATCGAGCATGTCGACCGCAACGTGCCCGACGAGATGGTTGAGGCCGTACAGCGGCTTGTCCAGCGCCACGGCGAGCGCCTTCGCGGCCGCCAGGCCGACCACGAGCGCGCCCATGAGACCCGGCCCGGCGGTGACGCAGACCCCGTCGATCTCGCGGAGATCGACGTCGGCGGCCGCGCACGCCCGGCGCAGGGTCGGGACCATCGCCTGCAGGTGCGCCCGCGAGGCCACCTCGGGCACGACACCGCCGAACCGGACGTGCAGGTCGACCGAGCTCGCCACCTCGTTGGCGAGCAATTCGTGCCCGCGCACGAGCGCGACCCCTGTCTCGTCGCAGCTCGACTCGATGCCGATCACCAGCGGCTCGCTCATGCTGCCCCCTCCCGGTTCAGTGCCATCACCAGAGCGTCGCGCCCGGTGCCGTAGTAGTCCTGGCGCCGCGCCAGCGTCACGAAGCCCGACCGCTCGTACAGCGCCAGCGCGGCGGCGTTGCCGTCCTCGACCTCCAGCATCACCTGATCCGCACCCGCGGCGTCCGCCCAGGCGAGCCCGGCGTCCAGCAGGCGGCGGCCGATCCCTTCGCCGCGCCGGCCGGGCGCGACGATGATCCGGTTGAGGTCGGCGGCGCCCGCGACGCATCGCCAGGTCGCGACGCCGGCCAGGCTCGCGTCGTCGCGCGCGACCAGCACGCGCCCGTGGGGGCTGGTCAGGTCTTCGGCCCAGGCGAGTTCGCTCCAGCGGCCGTGGTCGAAGCAGGCTTCGAGCGCCATGATGCCGCTGAGATCGCTCGCGTCCGCGGTGGCGATGATCATCGGGTCCTCCGCAGCGAGACGCGCGGCGCGGGCAGGGTCGACTTGATCGTCGTCGCCACCGTCGCGTCCGGGCGTCGCAGGTACAGGGCTCCAGGCCGGCGTCGGGCACAGCGGCGGCCAGCCATCCGGCGTCCAGCGTCCCGGGACCGGCGGCCTCGCCGACCAGGGACGCCCCTGGTCCGGCCAGCGGGAGCGCCGGCACCTCGGAGGGTGCGCTCACGTGCGGGCCCTCGACACGGCGTCCGGACGCCTCGTAGCGCGCCCAGTACACCTCCTTGCGGCGGGCGTCGCTGACGACGACGAACGCGTCCGGGGCGCCCGCGTCCGCCCAGGCCGCGGCCACGGCGTCCAGCGAGCAGACGCCCCGCACGGGCACGCCGAGCACCTCGGCGAGCGTCGTCGCGGTCACCACGCCCACGCGCAGGCCGGTGAACGGCCCCGGGCCGACGCCCGCGACGATGGCGCCGACCTCGGCGAGCCCGATGCCCGCCTGCGTCAGCACCCGGGTCACCAGCGGCATGAGTTCCTCGGCGTGGGCCCGCGAGTCGTCGACGCGGCCCGAGGCAACGATGCGGCCGTCCACCGCGATGCCCACGGCCACCCCGGCCGACGTATCGAGTGCCAGAACGACGCTCACGCGTCCCCCTTCGCGGCCGTAGCGAGCGCGTCGTGGCTCCAGCGCGCCCCGATCGGGGTGAGAAACACCCAGCGCGTCTCGTCGTCGGGGTCGATGCCCCGGCGGATGTCGATCTCGAGCCGGTCGGACGCCAACGCCTCGGCGACACCCGCGCCCCACTCGACGAAGGTGACGGACGCCGCGACGGAATCGTCCAGCCCGAGGTCGTCGAGTTCGGCAGCCCCGCCCAGGCGGTAGGCGTCCGCGTGGACCAGCGCGGGCCGCTCGTCGCGCGACGGATGGACGCGCGCCAGCACGAAGGTCGGCGAGATGACCGGGCCGGCGACGCCCAACCCCGCCCCGACCCCCTGGGCCAGGGTGGTCTTGCCCGACCCGAGATCGCCGGAGGCGATGATCAAGTCACCCGCGCGCAGCAGGGGCGCGAGCCTGAGGCCGAGCCCGCGCATCGCGTCGGCGTCCGGCACCTCCACGGCAACGGGCAGCAGGCGGGCCATCACGACGCAGTTACCCTCGACGCCTTGCGCCTCGAAGCCGTGACGACGCCACCACGCCTGCAGGCTCGGGAACTCCTGCCGGGCGAGCAGTTGCACGCGCTCCTCCCCCGGACCGCCAGGTCCTCCAGCACGACGTCGACCGTGAACGACGCGACACCCAGCCTGCGGTGCTCTGGCAGCACGCAGACCCGGCCCAGGCGCAGCGCGCCACGCTGCCGGGCGACCATGACCACTCCGACGGGCCGGTCGTCGATGAGCGTGAGGTAGCCGAGACCGTTGTCCAGGCGGGCCTCGATCGAGCGGACGTCGTCCCTTGAGTGCATCCGGTCGCTCCCCGGCGACCGGCCGCGCCAGGAACGCGCGATGCACCATGTCGAGGATGGCCGGCGCGTCGGCGGGTACCGCGAGACGCACCGTGAGTTCGCGCCCGTCGGGCAGGGTGGCCGCAGCGCGCTCGGGCGCGGCATCAGACGTCATGGCGGCCTTCCTGGCACGGTGGTGGGTTGGGCACAAACTGCGCCATTCTAACGCCGCCGGCTCAGCCCTCGCAGACCACCATCGCCACCGCCACGCCGGCATCGTGGCTGATCGACACGTGCAGCCGGGTCACGCCGACCTCGTCGGCCCGCTCGGCCACGGTGCCGGACACCACCAAAGAGGGGCGTCCGGTCTCGTCCCGCAGCACTTCGCAGTCGCTCCAGCGCAGCCCGGCCGGGGCTCCGAGCGCCTTCGCGAGCGCCTCCTTGGCCGCGAATCGTCCGGCAAGGGTCTGGTCGCTGCCGGAGTGCTCCGACAGCGTGAAGACGCGGTCCATGAAGCCCGGGCGCGCGCAGGCGTCCTTGATGCGGTCGATCGAGCACACGTCCACCCCGATGCCGAGGATCATCTACTCGACCGTCACCGACTTGGCCAGGTTGCGCGGCTGATCGACATCGTGGCCGAGAACCGTCGCAACCTCGCAGGCGAAGATCTGCAGCGGCACGGCCGCCAGCAACGGCTGCAGCAGCGTCGAGGCGTGGGGCAGCTCGATGCGCACGTCGGCGTACGGCGCCACCTCGTCGTCGCCTTCCTCAACCAGGACGACCGTGTAGGCACCACGGGCCCGGACCTCCTGGATATTGGAGATCACCTTGTCGTGCAGCTGGTCGCGGCCCCGCGGCGGGACGACCACGAAGACCGGTATGCCCTCGTCGACCAGGGCGATCGGCCCGTGCTTGAGCTCGCCGGCGGGGAATCCCTCGGCGTGCAGGTAGGCGATCTCCTTGAGTTTGAGCGCTCCCTCGAGGGCGATCGGGTAGCCGACGTGACGGCCGAGGAACAGGAAGGACGGACGGTCGGCGAGCTCGCGCGCCAGCGCCACCACCTCGTCGGTGCGATCGAGCACCTGCTGGATCTTGGCGGGCATCGACTCCAGCTCGGCCATCACGGCGGCGATCTCGTCGCCGTACTTGGTGCCGCGCACCTGCGCGAGGTAGAGGCCGAGCAGGTAGCAGGCCGCCACCTGCGTCAAAAAGCCTTTGGTGGACGCCACGCCGATCTCGGGGCCGGCGTGGGTGTAGAGGACGGCGTCCGACTCGCGCGGGATCGTGGAGCCGTTGGTGTTGCAGATCGCGATCACTTTCGCGCCCTGCTCGCGGGCGTGCCGGACGGCCATCAGCGTGTCGGCGGTCTCGCCGGACTGCGAGATGGTCACCACCAGCGTGTGCGGCGTGATGATCGGGTCGCGATAGCGGAACTCGGAGGCGATCTCGACCTCGCAAGGCACCCGCGTCCAGTGCTCGATGGCGTACTTGGCGACCAGCCCCGCGTAGAAGGCGGTGCCACAGGCGACGATGACGATCTTGTCGATGGTGCGCAATTCGGACTCCGAGATACGGATCTCGTCCAACGTCAGCCTGCGGTCGGCGTCGAAGCGGCCCAGCAGGGTCTCGGCGACGGCCCGGGGCTGCTCGTAGATCTCCTTGCGCATGAACCAGTCGTAGCCGCCCTTCTCTGCCGCCGACAGATCCCAGTCGACGTGGTAGGGCTTGCCGTGAGCCTCGCCTCCGTCGAAGTCGGTCACGCGGTAGCGGTCGGCGGCGACCTCGACGATCACGTCCTGGCCCATCTCGATGGCGTCGCGGGTGTGCTCGATAAACGCGGAGACATCGGACGCGACGAACATCTCGCCCACGCCGACGCCCACCACCAGCGGGCTGTTGCGGCGGGCGGCGACCAGCGTGTCGGGCGTCTGGACGTCGATGGCGACGAGCGTGAAGGTACCCTCCAGGCGGCCGGCCACGGCCCGCATCGCGTCCGCCAGCGACAAGCCCTCGTCGACCGCGCGCCCCACCAGTTGGGCCGCGACCTCGGAGTCCGTCTCGGAACGGAACCGGACGCCGCCGGTCTCGAGTTCGGCGCGCAGCGAGGCAAAGTTCTCGATGATGCCGTTGTGGATCAGCGCCACCCGTCCACTCGCCGACAGGTGCGGGTGTGCGTTGGTGTCCGTCGGGGCGCCGTGGGTCGCCCAGCGGGTGTGCCCGATTCCGAGGTGAGAGGCCGGAAGCGGCGAGGCTTCGAGCTCGGCTTCGAGGTTGGCCAGCTTGCCCGCCTTCTTCGCCGACACGAGCGCGTCTTCGCTCACCAGGGCGATGCCCGCGGAGTCGTAGCCTCGGTACTCCATACGGCGCAACGCGTCCACGAGGACCTTCTGGGCGCCCTGCGGACCTACATACCCGATAATTCCACACATGGTTGCCAGCCTATCGTCCGCCACCGCCGACCCCGGGAAGGAGTCATCCGCACTCGACGAGTTCGGCCCCTACGTGCTAGCCGACCGACGCAAGTGGGCCAACCTCGCCGACGAGATGCCTCTCCAACTGACCGAGGAGGCCCTGCGACGCGCCCGCAGCCGCGCCGATTTCATCGACATGGCCACCGTCGAGCAGGTCTACCTGCCGCTGGCAGAGCTGATCAGCCTGTACGTGATGCACACCGGTCACCTCTACCGCAGCACGCACGAGTACCTGGGCCTGAGCGAGCGCCGCACGCCTTTCGTGATCGGCGTCGCCGGCTCGGTGGCCGTCGGCAAGTCCACCACATCGCGGCTGCTGGTCGAACTGCTGGCGCAATTGCCCGGACGCCCACGCGTCAGCTTGATCACGACCGACGGCTTCCTGCTGCCGAACGCCGAACTGGAGCGTCGGGGCCTGATGCACCGCAAGGGCTTCCCCGAGAGCTACGACCGCCAGGGATTGCTGCGCTTCGTGATGGACGTGAAGTCGGGCGCCGGCGAGGTGTCGGCTCCCGTGTACAGCCACCTGGTCTACGACATCGTGCCCGACGAGCGTCTGGTGATCCGCCGCCCCGACATCCTGATCGTCGAGGGACTCAACGTCCTGCAGCCGGCACCGCGGCGCCCGGACGGGACGACCGCACTGGCCGTGAGCGACTTCTTCGACTTCACGGTCTACGTCGACGCCGACGAGGACGACCTGCGGCAGTGGTACCTCGAACGGTTCATGCGGCTGCGTGAGACCGCGTTCACCGACCCGCGTTCCTACTTCACTCGCTACGCGCAGATGGACGCCGTTGCCGCGTACGCCTACGCCGAGCAGGTCTGGGACACGATCAACCGGCCGAACCTGATCGAGAACATCCTGCCCACGCGCGGCCGCGCGACGGCGATCCTGCGCAAGGACGCCCGCCACGACATCGAATGGGTCCGCATCCGGAAGACCTGACCGGCGCACCGCGCCGGGCGTGCCACCGGCCCCGGCGGAACCGATTGACCACGATGTGAGACGCGATGGGGTGCCGCTCACACCCGACTGGCACCATTCCCGTCATGAGTCCGGACCAGGTTGTGCGCATCAGCGCCATCGCCATGGTCTGCGGTTGTTGTCGCGCGTCCCGCTGACACCCGACCGATCCTCGCCGCCGTAGCCTGAGACTTCCGTGCTCGTGGCCCGACGGCCTCAGCCGAAGACTCCCCTTATGACAAGCCTGATCGATCGTGCCGAACCCGGCATCGACCTTCTCACCGCACCCGCTCCCGCCCGCGGCGTCCCCGCGCTGGATCCACCCGGCGCGCGGGAGCGTCCGGCGTCCCCGCTCACCGGGCTGTCGCGGGTGCGCGGAGGCACGTTCTCGGCGACCGTCGATCTCGTTCGGTTCACCGGCGGCCTCGTGGCGCACACCGACCTGATCCGGCTGACGCCCAACGTCGACGCCTACTCGCTCGACTTCGGCGGCACCAGTCCTCGGCAGCTCTCCCACTACCGCGAGGTGCCCTGGTGGCATGCCCCCGTCCGCGCCACCGCGCTGTGGTGGAAGCAGGAGATCGCGCAGATCCTGGTCAACGGCTATCCACGGGTCGCCACCGGTGAGCTCACCCGGCGTCTCAGGACGGCGGGCTACCCGATCGGTTCGGGCGAGGTCCGCGAGCACGAGGCGATCGCGGCGACTCAGGCGGCCATCTGGCGGCTCACCGACGGGCTCGAGCTCGACACGCAGCCTCTCGACGAGCCCGTCCGGGTCAACGCGCGGATCGGCGAGCACCCCAGCGCCCGTTCGGTCGTTCGGGATGCGGGCACCCTCGGCTGGCACACGCAGGTTCCCGCCGGAGAGCCGGTGTACCTCGAACTCGAGCTCGCCCGGCAGCCCGAGCTGGAATCGTTCAGCTTCGTCGTCAATGCACGCACCGGACGCCATGACGTCCGGGTGCACCTCGAACGCTCGCTCGACGGCCGCACCTGGCACCCCGTGTCGCATTCGTCGCTGCGGCTTCCGCCCCTCCGGGGACGCCGCGTCCACCAGCGGCTCGGCTCCGGTTCGACGCTGGCGCACGCCGGCGCGGCGTCCGGCCGGCGGGGGTACCGGCACTACCGGCTCGCGGCGTCCGGCCCTCCCGACCGCGACGGATTCCTCGAGCTGCACGACATCCGGCTGGAACTCTCCGGCGGTTCGCGGTTCCGCAACAACGCGCAGATCGTTCACCTCTACGAACTGCTGCTGTCTCAGAGCGCGGCGGGTGGGCCCGTGGTCGACCCCCGCCTGCTGATCGGCTCCCGGACGCCGACCGGACCGTCGGTGTTCACCCCGCTGGTCACCCTCGCCGGCGGTGTCGCTCGCCGTCACCTTCGCCCGCTTCCCACCGGCCATTGACCCTCCATCAACCCACGACAACAAGAGTCAGGAGCACTTCCCATGACCATCGAC
Source organism: Nigerium sp. (assembly GCA_016711325.1). Taxonomy (GTDB): domain Bacteria; phylum Actinomycetota; class Actinomycetes; order Propionibacteriales; family Propionibacteriaceae; genus Propioniciclava. Next base: position 97,079 of record JADJTH010000001.1, read on the forward strand.
CAGACCGAGTCCCAGGCACTGGGCGACCTCGCCGCCCGGCAACTCGCCAACGCCACCAAGACCGTCCCGCAGCTCGCCACCATCACGCCGCGGTGGCTGCTCCACCTGCTTGCAGTGGGCGCCGGTGGAGGCCGGCATCTACCGGGTGAACCGGGTGATCAATCCCGAGAAGGTGACTCTCCAGGTCGGCGAAGCGAGCGACGAGCCGCTGCCGTCCACCTACGTCGACTACCAGACCAACCCGCGGGAGATCACCTTGCGGCCGATCTCCACGATCGTCGACGTGCACACCCGTGTTTCCGACCTGTACTCCAGCCCGCACGACCAGGTCACCCAGCAGCTGCGCCTCACCATCGAGACCGTGAAGGAGCAGCAGGAGGCGGAACTCATCAACAACGCCGAGTACGGCCTCCTGGCCCAGGTGGCGCCGGGTCAGGTGATCCGGACGCTGACCGGGCCGCCCACGCCCGACGACCTGGATAGCCTGCTCACCAAGGTGTGGAAGACGCCGACGTTCATCCTGACGCACCCGCTCGGGGTCGCGGCATTCGGGCGCGAGGCAACTCGCCGCGGCGTGCCCCCGGTCGTCACCACCCTGTTCGGCGGTCAGTTCATCACCTGGCGCGGCATCCCGATCATCCCGTCGGACAAGGTGCCGGTGACCGACGGTACGACGAGGTTCATCCTGGTGCGCACCGGCGAAGAACGCCAGGGCGTCGTGGGCCTGTTCCAGCCCGGCCTGGTGGGCGAGCAGTCCCCCGGCCTGTCGGTGCGGTTCAACGGCATCAACCGCCAGGCGATCGCGTCCTACCTCGTGTCGCTGTACTCGGCCTTGGCCGTGCTCACCGATGATGCCCTCGCGGTGCTCGAAGGCGCGGAAGTCGGCGTGTTCCATGACTACGCCTGAGCTTCGTTCGCCCACGGCCGGGAGCGAGCTGCCGATCAGCGCGGCAGACCTCTCCCGGATCGCCGGGCAGATCTACGCCGAGCTGACGCCGCTGCAGGTGTCGGCGCCGTCGGCTCCCGGCGCGCCTCGAGCATCGGCCTCCCTTCCGGACGCCCCTGCTTCGTCGGCGCCCCCGACGGTCGGGTCGGTGCGTCAGGCGGCGCCGGTGGCGCCCGTCCCCGAGCCGTGGTTCGACCCGGCGACGATCGCACTGGCACTGCCGGGTCCGGACAGCCCGCCCTACACCGTTCCGGTCGCCCCGCGGGGCTCGGCGCCGGGCGCCGCCGCGTCGGCGCACACGCTGCCCGGACTGCCCGGACTGCCCGCCCTTCCCGGGCTGGCGGGGTTGCTCACGCCGTGGGCGTCCCCCGCCCCCGCACGGCCGGGCGAGTTCTACGAGCTGGGTGACCACCGGCGCTCGGGTGCCCTGCCTCCGCAGGCCCTCGGCCCCTCGGCGCCGTTCGATGTGCACACCGTGCGCAGGGACTTCCCGATCCTGTCCGAGACCGTCAACGGGCATCCGCTGATCTGGTTCGACAACGCGGCCACGACGCAGAAGCCGCAGGCGGTCATCGATCGTCTGGCGTCCTTCTACGCGCACGAGAACTCGAACATCCACCGGGCCGCGCACCAGCTGGCGGCCCGGGCGACCGACGCCTACGAGGATGCCCGCGACACCGTGCGCGATTTCGTCGGTGCGGGCCGCTCGGAGGAAATCGTCTTCGTCCGGGGCGCCACCGAGGGCATCAACCTGGTGGCGCAGTCGTGGGGACGCAAGAACCTCACCGCAGGCGACGAGATCCTCATCACCCATCTGGAGCACCACGCCAACATCGTTCCGTGGCAGATCGTCGCCCAGCAGACCGGGGCGGTGCTCAAGGTGGCTCCGGTCGATGACCGAGGCAACCTGCTGCTGGACGGCTTCAGCCGGCTTCTGGGGCCGAGGACCAAGCTCGTCGCCGCCACCCAGGTGGCCAACGCGGTGGGCACGGTGAGCCCGGTGCACACCATCGTGGACCTGGCGCACGCCTCCGGCGCGCGGGTGCTCATCGACGGCGCCCAGTCGGTGCCCCACCTGGCCGTCGACCTGCGGCAACTGGACGCCGACTTCTTCGTGTTCTCCGGCCACAAGGTCTTCGGCCCCACCGGCATCGGCGTCGTCTCCATCGCCGAGCGTGTGTGGGAGGAGACGCCGCCATGGCAGGGTGGCGGCAACATGATCGCCGACGTCACCCACGAGCGGGCCATCTACCAGGGTCCGCCGAACAAGTACGAGGCCGGTACGGGCAACATCGCGGACGCGGTGGGCCTGGCGGCGGCGCTGCGCTACGTGGACGCCATCGGCATCGACCGGATCGCCGCCTACGAGCACGCCCTCCTCGAGTACGCCACCCCCCGGCTGGCCGCCATCCCGGGCGTCACGCTCATCGGGACGGCCGATCACAAGGCCAGCGTGCTGTCGTTCGTCCTCGACGGGTACGAAGCCGAAGAGGTGGGCACGGCCCTCGACCAGCGCGGCATCGCCGTGCGCGCCGGCCACCATTGCGCCCAGCCGATCCTGCGCCGGCTGGGCGTCGAGAAGACGGTCCGGCCGTCCTTCGCCTTCTACAACACGACCGGTGAGATCGACGTGTTCCTCGACGCCGTCTCGGACCTGAGTGCCCGCTCGAGCGCGGTGTAGCCCACCCGCACGACGACCCGACCCACGAAGCCCCGACCACACGAAGGACCGCCCGTGTCTGACCATCGCCTCCGCGCCTACGATTCGATCCTCGACCTGCTGCCCGACGCCGACAATCCGACGCCGATCGTCCGGCTGCAGCGGGTGACCGGCTTCGAGCACGCGCGCGTGTACGCCAAGCTCGAGTGGTACAACCCGTTCGGCGCCGTGAAGGACCGCGTGGCCGCGAACCTCGTCCGCGAAGCCGAGGAGCGCGGCGACCACCTCCAGAACCTCGTCGAACCGACCTCGGGCAACACCGGCATCGGCCTGGCCATGGTGTCGAACGCCCGGCAGTACGGCTTCTCGGCCGTCCTGTCGAAGGCGGTGCCGCTGGAGAAGCGCACGTCCCTGCGCCTGTTCGGCTCCGACCTGCTGGAACTCGACGACGACCTGTGCCCCCTGCCCGGCCAACCCGAGGGCGCCATGGCCAAGGCGGAGGAGCTCGGGCGGCGGCCCGGCTGGACCGAGTTGAACCAGTACGCCAATCCCGCGAACCCGGGGGCGCACTACCGCACCACCGGGCCGGAGATCTGGAATCAGACCGGGGGCGCGATCACCCACTTCGTCGCGTCCCTGGGCACCTGCGGCACGATCACCGGCATCGGGCGCTACCTCAAGGAGCAGAACGCAGAGGTTACCGTCATCGGCGTCCACCCGGCCCAGGGCCACGACATTCCCGGCGTGCGCAGCCGGCAGGCGCTCGCTCTCGCCGATTTCTTCGCCCCCGACGAGTACGACGCGATCGTCGAGATCGGCGACGAGGACGCCTATGGCCTGTGCCGTCGGCTTCATCTCGAGGAGAGCCTCATCGCCGGGCCGAGTAGCGGGCTCGCGCTCGCGGGAGCGCTGCGGACCGTTCCCGACGAGCCCGGCGTCGTCGCGGTCGTCGTGTTCCCCGACAATGCGTGGAAGTACCTCTCGTCGTTCAGGCGGCACCTGCCCGAGCTGTTCCCGCCCGAGCCGGACGCCGCCCCCGCGCCGCCGGCGAACCCCTTCGCCGTCCACCTCGAGAACGCCTTCGCGCTGGCCAAGCACGGCCCTGACGTGATCGACGTCGCCGAGGCCGCCCGGCTGCTGGACGCCGGCGTGACCCTGGTCGACGTGCGCAATCCCGACGAGGTCGCCCGGGTCCACATCCCGTCCAGCCTCAAGCTGCCGCTCGGCGAGCTGTCCGCCGGCAGCCTGGCCGGGCTCCCCGAGGATCGCACGACGCCGATCGTCACCATCTGCGCGGCGGGCACCCGCTCGCTGTACGCGCTGCTCCTGCTCAAGGCCCAGGGGTACGCCGACGTGAAGAGCGTCGACGGCGGCATGGGCGCCTGGGCCGGCGCGGGCTTGCCGACCGGATAGCCCCCTCACCGAACGCTCGCCCACCGGACTGTCACGGCCTCCACCGAACTCCCGAAGGATCTCACCATGACCGACGCATCATCCCTCACCACCTCGTCCCGCAACGCCGGGTTCGCGCAGGTCGACCCACGCGCCCCGCGCTTCGGCGCCGGCATCACCGCCGTCCTGCTCGCGGCGATCATCGTGCTCGGTCCGACGTCGCCCGTCGGGCTGGCACTCCTGGTCGTCCAGACGCTCGCCTTCGCCGCGGGCTCGCTGATCGGTCTCCAGGCGCAACCCTGGGGCATCGTGTACCGCACGTTCGTCCGGCCCCGGCTCGGCCCGCCGGCCGAACTCGAGGACGCCCGCCCGCCACGCTTCGCCCAGACCGTCGGCCTCGTCTTCGCGCTCGCAGGACTCGCCGGCTTCGTGTTCTCGCTGCCCGTCCTGTTCTTCATCGCCGTCGCGTTCGCCCTGGTGGCGGCGCTCCTCAACGCGATCTTCGACTTCTGCCTCGGCTGCGAGGTCTACCTCCTCGGCAAGCGTCTCTTCGGCGCCCGCGCCGCCCGAGCGGCGAGCTGAGGCCGCGATGGGCTGGTGGATCCTCGGCGGGGCGCTGCTGGTCGCCCTGGCCTTCGGCGGGTATCGCCGCCTGACCGACGGACGCTCCCGCGCCGTCGCCGGCGATTCGAAGCCGCGGCTGGACGCGGTCCGGCTCGGCGACGTCCTCGGCACGGAGGCGACGTTCGTCCAGTTCTCCTCGGCCGTATGCGCCCCCTGCCGCGCCACCCACCGGCTCCTGACCGAGGTGACGCGGGCCGACCCGGCGGTCGCTCACATCGACATCGACGCCGAAGCGCGGCTCGACCTCGTCGACGAGTTCGGCATCATGCGCACCCCGACCGTCCTGCTGCTGGACGCCGGCGGAGTCGTGCGCCACCGCATCGTCGGCGCCCCCCGCCGCGCCGACGTCGTCGAGGCGCTCCGCCAGGTCACCCACAGCGCGGCCGCCTGACCACGCGGGAGAGGCGTCAGGGGGCCACTCGGCCGACGCTCGCCGCCCGGTTCGACTCCATCGAGTTGACCACCACCAGCGGGACGCCCGCGAAGACCATCGCCGTCGCGACGAACCACGGGTCGACGAAGAAGCTCGTCAGGCCGTGCAGGACCGAACTGGCCCAGACCACCGTGGAGCCCCACAGCAGCGCGGCCCAGTGCCCGGCCGGCCAGGTATGGGCGGCTCGTGCGAGACCCGCCGGCAGGAGCGCGCCGACGACAAGCCCGGCCGCGGTGAGGCCGCCGACGAGCGGCCCGATAACGGGCGGGCCGGCGACGGCGTAGGCGAGCAGCATCAGCGCGAGGCTGATCAGGAAGGTGCCGCGGCGGCTGCCCACGTCGGCAGGCCGCGCCGGCTCGTATGCGAACAGTTCCGGACGCCTCAGCGCCAGCGTCGCGAACGGCACCGTCGCGGTCGCCGCCACGGCCACGGCCACCCACCAGGGCACCGATCGTTCCGGCAGCACGACGCTGAGCATCAGCAGCACGACGTACGGCGCGACGAAGATCAGGCCGTGGGCGGCGCGCCAAGGATCGAGGAGGCGGCGGGCGCCCAGCATCAACGGGCCGATCCCAGCGGCCGCGGCCCAGGCGATCAGCGGTAGCAGCGCCGGAAACTGCGACTCGAACCTGAACGCGGGCAGCACGGCCACCAGCGAACTGGCGAGCGCGAAGCCCGCGGCGCCAGCGACAACCAGCGGACCGACTCTCACGGGGTCGAGCGTAGGCGAAGCCGTCGCCATGTCTGCGGAGCCACGCCGCTACAGGCTCAGGCGATCCTTGACCACCGCGGCGAGACGCTCCGCGGCCCGTGCGGCCTGCTCGGCCGTCGCGGCCTCGACCATCACGCGCACCAACGGCTCCGTGCCGGACGGACGCAGCAGCACCCGGCCGGTGCCGGCGAGCTCCCGGCTCGCGGCCGTCACCGCGGACTGCACCACGGGGTCGATCCCCGCACGCGCCTTGTTGACGCCGCTGACGTTGATCATCACCTGCGGCAACCGCTTCATCACTCCGGCCAGGTCGGCCAGCGAACGCCCGCTCGCGACCATTTGCGCGGCGACGTGCAGCGCGGTCAGGACACCATCACCGGTGGTGGCGAACTCGCTCATGATCACGTGTCCGGACTGCTCGCCACCGAGCGCGAACCCGTTGGCGTTCATCGACTCAAGGACGTAACGGTCGCCCACCTTCGTCTGATCGACGCGGATGCCGTGGGCCTCCATGGCGTGGAAGAAGCCCAGGTTACTCATCACCGTGGCGACGACCGTGTTCGAGTGCAGCCCGCCGGCCGCCTTGAGCGCCAGCGCGAGAATCGCCAGGATCTGATCACCGTCGACCAGTGCACCGTCGGCGTCCACAGCCAGGCAGCGGTCGGCGTCGCCGTCGAACGCAAAACCCACATCGGCGCCGTAGTGCCGCACCGCGGCCTGCAGGCCCTCCATGTGCGTGGAGCCGGCGTTCTCGTTGATGTTGAGCCCCGTCGGGGAGGCGTTGATCGTGACGACCTCGGCGCCCTGAGCCCCGAAGGCCGCGGGTGCCGTCATGAAGGCGGCGCCGTTCGCGCAGTCGAGGACGACCTTCAGGCCGCTGAGGCTACCGCCGGTGCCGAGCGAACCGACCAGGTGGGCGACGTAGGCCTCCACGGCGGCGACGTCGTCGCGGACGCGCCCGACCGACGCGCCCACCGGGCGCTCCCAGTCGTGCACGAGTTGCGCCTCGATCATTTCTTCGAGCGTGTCGTCGAGCTTGACGCCGCCCCGGGCGAAGAACTTGATGCCGTTGTCGGGCATCGGGTTGTGCGAGGCGGAGAGCATGACGCCGAGATCGGCGTCCATCGCGTTCACGAGAAAGGCAGCGGCGGGTGTGGGCACGACGCCCACGCGCACGGCGTCGACGCCCGCCGACGCCAGGCCGGCGACCACGGCCGCCTCGAGGAACTCGCCGGAGGCGCGGGGGTCACGCGCGACGAGGGCCACCGGACGGTGGCCCTCGAAAAGCCCGGACTCGCCGAGCACGTGCGCGGCCGCCACCGAGAGCTCGAGTGCGAGCTCTGCGGTGAGGTCCACATTGGCCTTGCCACGGACACCGTCGGTGCCGAAAAGCCGGGCCATGGGTATCAGCGCTTGCTGTACTGGGGTGCCTTGCGCGCCTTCTTGAGGCCGGCCTTCTTGCGCTCCTTGACGCGGGCGTCGCGGGTGAGCAGCCCGGCCTTCTTCAGCGCGGGTCGACTGGCCTCGGCGTCCACCGCGTTCAGCGCGCGCGCGATCGCGAGGCGCAGTGCGCCGGCCTGGCCGGTCACGCCGCCACCGACGATCTTCGCGACGATGTCGTAGGAGCTCTCGACGGCTGCGGTGACGAGCGGCTCGTGGACGGTCTGCTGGTGCAGCTTGTTGGGGAAGTACTCCTCCAGCGTGCGTCCGTTGATCGTGAACTGACCCGAGCCCGGCTGGAGGCGCACACGGGCGATGGCCTCCTTGCGGCGGCCGGTGGCCGCGCTGGCGGCGATGACCGCCGGGCGGGATCCCGGCGTCGCGGACGACGCGACACCCTCGGAGCGGTACGCGATCTCGCGGTCCGCCTCATCGGTGAACGGCGTGATCTCAGCGAGGACTTCTTCGTTGGTGGTGTCAGTCACGGTGCTTCCCTGTCGTGTCACTGGGCGATCTGGGTGATCTCGTACGCCTGCGGCTGCTGCGCGGCGTGCGGGTGCTCGGGGCCGGCATAGACCTTGAGCTTCTTGAGCTGCTGGCGGCTCAGCTTGTTCTTCGGCAGCATGCCCCACACCGCGGCCTCGACCGCCTTGCGGGGATCGTTGGCGAGCAGGTCGCCGTAGGACACGGCGCGCAGGCCACCCGGGCGCCCTGAGTGACGGTAGGCCATCTTGGTGGTGGCCTTGTTGCCGGTGAGGGCGATCTTGGAGGCGTTGACGACCACGACGAAGTCGCCGGTGTCAACGTGCGGCGCGTAGACCGGCTTGTGCTTGCCGCGCAGGAGCGTCGCTGCGGTGACGGCCAGGCGACCCAGCACGACGTCGGAGGCATCAATCACATGCCAGTTCCTGGTGATTTCGCCAGGCTTGGGGCTGTACGTAGACACGGTCGTGGACCATCTTCCATATCAGAGCTGAACAATACGTGAGCGTCGGCGCGGGTCACCACGAGGGGCGCGCTCCAGCGCAACAGCGGCTCAGATTACCGTGAGCGAGCGTGCGGGTCAAAAGCGCCCCTCGATCGGCCGTCCGGTGCCGCGCCGCGGGTCCAGACCTGGCCACAAACGGCACGCGTCCTGCCCCACCGTGGCAGGGTTGGGACATGAGTTCAAAGGTGAACACTGCACTGGTCCAGGTGAACAATCCGGACGATGTCCGCAACGTCGTGCTGATCGGCAACGCGGGGTCGGGTAAGACCTCGCTGTTCGAGCAGTTGCTGCGTGCGCGCGTCGCCGGCTACAGGGGCGAGAAGGACGACGCCGAGCGCCTTTCTCAGCTCTACCTCGCGTCGCTGGTCACCGGCGATGTCATCGTCAATCTCCTCGACGCCCCCGGGCATCCCGACTTCGTGGGCGAACTGCGCGCGGGAATCCGCGCCGCGGACGCGGCGATCTTCGTCGTCAGCGCCGCAGACGGCATCGACGGTGCCGCGCAGACCCTGTGGGAGGAGTGCGCCGACGCCAACCTTCCCCGGGTGATCGCGCTCACCAAGCTCGACGCCGCGCATACCGACTTCGACACGGTGGTCGAAGAGATCAAGGCGAAGCTCGGCGAAGGTGTCCTCCCGGTCCACGTACCCGTGGGCGAAGGTGCGGGCATCCACGGCACCGTCGGCGTCCTGTCGCGGCGCTTCCGCGACTACTCCGGCGGCGGGGAGCCCGTCCTCCATGAGGGCGACGACGCCCACGACGACCTCCTCGAACTGCACCGCGGCCCCCTGATCGAGTCGCTGATCGAAGAGGCCGAGGACGACGCCCTCATGGACTCCTACCTCGAGGGCACCGACCCCGGGCGCGTCTACCTGCTCGACGACCTGATGAAGGCGACCTCGCGGGCGAATCTCTTCCCGGTGGTGCCGGTGATCCAGTCCAGCGGCCTGGGCACCGAAGAACTGCTGAGCCTGATCGAGCACGGCTTCCCGACCCCGAGCCTGCACCCCAATCCCGTCATGGTGAAGCTCGACGGCGACGAGGTCGGCCCGGCCCCCTCGGATCCGTCCGCCCGGTTGTGCGCGCAGGTGATCCGCACCACGACCGACCCCTTCGCGGGCCGGTTGTCGATGGTGCGCATCTTCTCGGGCACCCTCCGCAGCGACGACGTCGTCCACGTCTCCGGCCACCGCTCGTTCTTCCTCGACGACACCGACGAGGCGCATCCCGATCACGACCACGAGGAGCGCATCGGCCAGATCCAGCAGGCGCACGGCGTCGAACTCAAGGCGAAGACCTCCGCCATCGCCGGCGAGATCGTCATGGTGCCGAAGCTGACGACGGCGGAGACCGGCGACACCCTGTCGGCACGCGAGGGCGTGGTGGTCGTCGCCAACTGGCGGACGCCGCAGGCGCTGCTCCCGCTGGCGATCAGGGCCACCACCCGCAACGACGAAGACAAGCTCGCCGGCGCGCTCCAGCGGCTGGCGGTCGAGGACGCCACCGTGCGGCTCGCGCGCGGGGCGTCCGACCAGTTGGTGCTGTGGACGACCGGGCAGGCGCACGCCGACCTGCTGCTGGCCCGCCTGCGCAACCGTTACGGTGTCAACGTGGAGCAGCAGCCCGTGAAGATCGCGCTGCGCGAGACCTTCACGGGGAAGGCGACCGCGCTCGGACGCCACGTCAAGCAGTCCGGCGGTCACGGCCAGTACGCGGTGGTGAACATCCATGTCGAACCCCTGGAGCGCGGTGCCGGCTTCGAGTTCGTCGACAAGGTCGTGGGCGGCGCGGTGCCGCGCCAGTTCATCCCTTCGGTCGAGAAGGGCGCGAGGGCGCAACTCGAGAGGGGCGTCATCGCCGGCTTCCCGATGGTGGACGTCCGGGTCACGCTGTTCGACGGCAAGTCGCACTCGGTCGACTCCTCCGACATGGCCTTCCAGATGGCGGCTGGCGCCGCGCTCAAGGAGGCCGCGACGGTCGGTGCGAACGTCGCGCTGCTGGAGCCGCTCGACCTCGTCACGGTCACGGTCGCCGAGGAGTACATGGGCGCGGTGATGACCGACATGTCCGGACGCCGCGGGCAACTCCTCGGCACGGACACCGCGGGTCGGAAGGTGATCATCCGCGGGCTCGTTCCTCAGCTCGAACTGGCGCGGTATGCGATCGACCTGCGTGGCCTCGCGCACGGGACGGGATCGTTCTCCCGGACGTTCCACGGCTACGAACTGCTGCCCGGCAACCTTGTGGACGAGTTCACCAAGAAGGGCTGATCCGCCGCGGCCGATCGCCCCGGCCGCTCACGGTGCCGGCGTCCCCGAGGGGGTGCCGGCACCGGCGTCCTCGGGCCCGGGGGGTCCGGGCAGGATGCCGTCGTCGACGCCGTCCGCGTCCAGCGCGTGCCGCGGGAAGACCCAGAACCGCAGCATCAGGTAGATGTAGATGCCCTCCATGCAGGCGGCGGTCACCCGGGCCACCTGGAGCTGGACGCCGAGCCAGTCGAGCACCGAGGCGAAACCCACGATCCAGATCAGGTAGTTGCTGACGATGACGAAGACGTACTTGCCGCTCTGCTTGCCCAGGTCGCCGTGCTCGCGGAAGTTCAGCCAGCGGTTGAGGATGAACGCATAGACCGAAGCCAGGCCGTATCCGATCGAGAACGCCAGGCTGTACGGCAGGCGCCAGAAATGCCCGATGATCGTGAGCAGCCCCATGTCGAGCACGAAGGCGCTGCCGTTGATCAGGGCATACCCGATGAAGGTGATCGGCAACATCCGGCTCAGCCATGGCGGGAGTGCGTTCCGCACCCGGGTGGTGAATCCGGCGAACCAGAGCGCGGCCGGTCCGTCCTCGCCGTCTGTGCGCATGGTCAGAACAATAGGGCCGGGCGGGTGGTGGCGCTGACGCTCTCGCGACGTGCGGGGGGCTAGATGGTGAAGACGGGCGTCGTGCCGGGCGGAATCGAGGCCGAATCGACGATCTGCTTACCGAACGGGAAGCAGGTCACCGGGATCATCTTCACGTTGGCGATGGCCAGCGGGATGCCGATGATGGTGACGGCCTGCGCGGCCGCGGTGGTCAGGTGGCCGAGGGCCAGCCACATTCCGCCGATGAGGAACCAGATCACGTTCATGATCGCCGAGCCCGCACCCGCCGACGGCCGGTTGACCACGGTCTTGCCGAACGGCCACAGCGCGTACGACCCCATCCGGAACGAAGCGATGCCCGCCGGGATCGTCACGATGAACAGGCAGGCGACCGCGCCGAAGAGGAAGTAGCCCAAGGCGAGCCAGATTCCGCCCGTGACGAGCCAGATGACGTTCAAGATCGCGCGCAGCATGGTCGCTTCCCTTCATCGCGGACGCCGGCCGTCCGCTCCCCTTCACTGTACTTGGCTCTCGTCGTCATCCGGCCGTGGCGCCGTGCCGCCACGGACGCACCCGCGATCCCGCACTACCATGACCGGGTGCCCGATCGATCCTCACGCGTCCACCGCGAAGTGGTGTCCTACGTGCGTCGCTCGGAACGGATGAACCCGTCCCAGGAGAAGGCGTGGGCGACCCACGCCGACCGCCTCCTCGTCACGGTGCCCGCCCGCGAGCTCGACACCTCGGTGCACCCGGAGGCGCACGTCGCGTGGGCGTCCGTCTTCGGGCGCGAGGCGCCCGTGATCGTCGAGATCGGCTCCGGACGCGGCGAGGCCCTGGTCGCGCTCGCCGCCACCCACCCGGAAGCCAACGTGGTCGCCTTCGAGGTGTTCGCGCCGGCCATCGCCTCCAGCCTGTCGCGCATCGCCCGCCACGGCGTGGAGAACGTCCGGATCGTGCGGGCCAACGGCGCCGAGGGACTGGAGCACCTGTTCGCGCCGGACTCGCTGACGCAGGTGTGGACCTTCTTCCCCGACCCCTGGCACAAGGCCCGTCATCACAAGCGCCGCCTGGTCGGCCCCGAGTTCGCCGCGCTGGTGGTCTCGCGGCTCGTGCCGGGTGGCCTGTGGCGGCTGGCCACCGACTGGGAGGACTACGCCCTCTCCATGCGCGCGGTGCTGGACTCCGCGCCCGGGCTGGTCAACGTGCACCACGGCTGGGCGCCCCGGTGGCCCGAGCGCCCTGTGACCAAGTACGAAGCACGCGGGCTGGCCGCGGGACGCGCCGTGTTCGACCTCACCTATCGACGGACGCCCACCGACGACGCGTCGGCGGCCGGCGACCTCCTGCACCGGACCCCGCGCCCGGACGCGTCCGGGGAGGTCGCCCAGTGACCACGCGCTACCGGATCGATCTGGCCTACGACGGCGCCCGTTTTCACGGATGGGCGCGTCAGGACGGTCTGCGCACGGTTCAGGGCACCCTGGAGCACTGGATCACCACGGTGCTGCGCCTCGACTCACCGGTCGAGCTGACGGTCGCCGGGCGCACGGACGCCGGGGTCCACGCCCGCGGCCAGGTGGCGCACGCCGACCTGCCGGGCGACGACCTGGCGCCGGAGCTGTTCCGGCGTCTGGGCCGCGTGCTGCCCGACGATCTGGCCGTCCGCCGGGTGAGTGTCGCGCCCGCGGGGTTCGACGCGCGGTTCGCGGCGATCTGGCGCCGCTACGTCTTCAGGCTGTGCGACGGCCTCCCCGACCCACTGGAGCGCCACGTGTCCGTCCGGGTGCGCGGCGATCTCGACGTCGCGAGGATGGACGCCGCGGCCCGCGGCCTCGTCGGTCTGCACGACTTCGGGGCATTCTGCAAGCGTCGCGACGGGGCCTCCACGATCCGGGAGATGCTCGACTGCCGGGCCGGGCGGACGGCGTCCGGGCTGGTCGAGGTGACCCTGCTGGCCGACGCGTTCTGCCACTCGATGGTGCGCTCCGTGGTGGGTGCGCTGGTCGCCGTCGGCACGGGTCGGCGAGACGCGACGTGGTTCGCCCACCTGATCGACCGGCCCGAGCGCGCCGGCGACGTCACGGTGCTTGCCCCCCACGGCCTGGTGCTGGAGGAGGTGGGCTACCCGCCGGACGCCGGCTTCGCCGCGCGGGTGACGGCGGCCAGGGCCCGCCGCGACGATGCGGCGAGCAGCCGCGCACCCGACGACCAGGAGCACCCGTGACGCACTATTTCGAGACGCCCTCCGGAGCCGGGCGCGAACGCCAGGTGCGCGCACGGTTCTGGGACACCGAGTGGACCTTCACGACGGCGGCCGGCGTGTTCAGCGGCGACGGGCTCGACCAGGGCACCGCCGTCCTGCTGCGCTCACACACCCCGAGGCCGGGAAGCCGGCGGATGCTCGACCTCGGCTGCGGTTTCGGGGTGATCGCCGTCGCGCTCGCCTCGGCCGCCCCCCAGGCGCACGTGGACGCCGTCGACGTCAACGAGCGCGCCCTCGACCTCACGGTCCGCAACGCGGCCGCGCACGGTGTCGGCGACCGAGTGCGGGCGTCGCAGCCCGACGGGGTGGCGGGCGACGTCCGCTACGACGAGATCTGGTCGAACCCGCCGATCCGAATCGGTAAGGACGCCTTGCACGACCTGCTGTTGCGTTGGCTGCCCCGGCTCGCGCCGGACGGCCTCGCGCGGCTCGTGGTCGGACGACACCTGGGCGCGGACTCGCTGCAACGCTGGCTGATCGCCCAGGGATACCGGTGCGACCGCACCGGCTCGGCGAAAGGTTTCCGAGTTTTCGAGGTCGCACCCCTTGAGTCCACCACCGATGCCGGGCTACGGTAGACAGATCGGAGCGGCGGTCCCGCCGTCGCGGAGAGGAGTTGCCCATGGGTACCGGTGACAAGATCTCGAACAAGGCCGAGGAGCTGGCCGGCCAAGCCAAGGAAGCCGCAGGAGACGTCACGGGTGACGCCGACCTCGAGGCCGAAGGCAAGGCAGAACAGCTGATCGCCAAGGCGAAGCAGGCGGGCGAACATCTCAAGGATGCCGCAGGCGACCTGGTCGGCGGCGTCAAGGACGCCCTCGACGGCCGATAGCACTCGACCATCACACACCACCCAGCCGGGGTGCGAGCGAACTGCTCGCACCCCGGCTGGCGTCTGGGCGCGGCGTCCACCGAAGCCGGGACGGCGATCCGCCCATCGCGGTGCCGGGCCGTGCGCGGATCCGGGTTATGATTCGACGAAGCCGCGTGGGGGAACTCCGGTGTGAAACCGGGACTGACCCGCAGCCGTGACGCCCGTTCGGGCGAAGTCGGAATGCCCGCTGCGGCCGAGAACAACCACGTCAACCGTCGAGGTACGCGGGTGGGGTTACCGGTTCAGCTGGGGGCCTGGCACGACACCTCAGTGAGGACCACCGATGACTCGCTCACTCAAGCCGCTGGTGGCGGCGTTCGGCGCGCTCACGCTCGCGCTGACCACCATGACCGTCGCCGCCGTCCCGGCCCGCGCGGCCGATCCCAAGGCCGCGACCGCGGCCGTCGCCTGGCTCGCCGATCCCGCCCAGATGACGACGGCCGCCGGCGACGCCGCGTCCGCCAGCGACGCCCTCATCGCTTTCGCGGCCGTCAAGGACCCGTCCACCGCCGACGAGGTCGCCACGCTCGTGGAGTCGCTTCGCACGACCGGCGCCGAGTACGCCGGCGGCGATGTCGCGGCCGCCGCCAAGCTGGCGGTCGCACTCGAGGCGGTCGGCCAGAACCCCCGCACCTTCCTCCCGGGCATGGACCTGATCGCGGCCGTACGCGACGGCGTCCAGGAGGACGGCGCCGTCGGCGCGTTCCCCAGCCCGTTCTCGTCCGGCATGGCAGCCGTCGCGCTGGCGCGCGCGGACGAGGCCGTCCCGGCGCCGGTGATGACCTACCTGCTGCAGCGTCAGCGCACCGACGGCGGATTCGTCTCGACACTGGACGACCTGGACTGGAGCGGCAAGCCCGTGGTCCCGGACGCCGACAACACCGGCATGGGCCTGCTCGCCCTGCTCGCCGACGACGCTGCGGCGCCGGACGCGAAGGCCTCGGCCATCGCCTGGGCGGCTCAGAATCAGGCGACCGACGGCGCCTGGGAGGGCTGGAACCGGGCCAACTCGACGGCCGTGATGGGCTCCGCGCTCGCGAGCGCCGGCGAGAACGTCGACAAGGCGGTGGCCTTCCTGGTCACGCAACAGCAGCCCTCCGGCGCCTTCGTGTCCAGCAATCCCACCACCGGCGACACGTTCGACGATGCTCTCACCACCACCCAGGCGGTGCTGCTGCTCGCCGGCGTGTCCTACCTCGATGTCGCGTGGCCGAACCCGGCGCAACCGTCCTCGCCCGGTCCGCACGCGGCCACGCCCACGACACCCGGCGCCCCCGGTATGGAGCCCTGGCTCGTCGGCGGCGTCGTGGTGCTGCTTCTGGGCGGCGCGGCCGTGCTCGTCGTGCGCCGCCGCGCGCGGACGTGACGCTCGCGGTCCGCTTCGCCGGGGGGCTGGCGGTCACGCTCGCCCTCACGGCGACCGGGCTGGGCCTCCCCGCCGCGGCGGCCCCCGACCAGGCCGATCGCTCGTGCCCGGGCGTGTGGGTGGTCGTCACCGACCACGAGGCGCGCTGCGCGCCCGAACACGCCACCGGCAAGGCCGCCCTGCACAGCGCCGGCTTCGCGGTGAGAGATCGGTCGCCCAACTTCCTGTGCCAGATCGACGGCGCGCCGGCGACGTGCACGCTGCGCCCGTCGGCCTATTGGTCCTACTGGCAGGCGTCCGTGAACGAGGACGGCACCTGGGGCGACTGGGTCTATTCGCAGACCGGCTACGCCCAATCCAGACCACGCCAGGGCGACGCCGAGGGCTGGGCCTTCGGCGACGGCTCCCAGGCACCGCCGACTCCTCCGACATCCACGGCGTCCGCACCGGCGCTTGTCGAGCCGGCCTCGGCGACCCCGCCCTCGCAGGCGCCCGCCGAGGGGGCCTCCGGGGGTGCCGGCGGCGTGCTGGTGACGCTGGGCGTCCTCGCCGCGGGCGGCGGCGCGCTCGGCGTGTGGGTGCTTCGTCGACGCCGCGGCGCCTGATCATGCATCCCTGGGCGTGGTGGGCGTGGGCCCTCGGTGTGGCGGCGGCCGTCTCGATGACGACCAACCCGCTGCTGCTCGCGCTCATCGCGCTCGGCCTGATCGCGGTCATCCTGCTGCGCCGCACCGACGCGCCGTGGGCGCGCTCGGTCGCCGCCTACTTCGTGCTGGCCGGGGTCATCATCGGCATCCGACTGTTCTTCCAGGTACTGCTCGGCGGGAGCGTCGGCGGCACGGTCATTCTCACGCTGCCCGAGATCCGGCTTCCCGCCTGGGCGGCCGGCATCCGGCTCGGCGGAGCGGTCACGGCCGAGGGCCTGGCCTGGGCGGTCTACGACGCGCTGCGCCTGTCGGTCATGCTGCTGTGCCTCGGAGCGGCGAACAGCCTGGCCAACCCCCGGCAAGCGCTGCGCAGCGTGCCCGCGGCGCTCTACGAGGCTTCCGTGGCCGTCGTCATCGCGCTGTCGGTCGCGCCGCAACTCGTCGAATCCACGCAGAGGGTCCGCCGTGCGCGGCGACTGCGGGGCGGGACGTCGTCGGGGTTGGGCACGGTCACCGCGGTCGTGATCCCCGTGCTGGCGGACGCGATCGACCGGTCGCTGCGGCTGGCCGCGGGCATGGAGGCCCGCGGGTTCGGCCGCTCGCGCACCGGCCAGGGCACCTCCGCCGCGCTCACCGCCATGCTGGCTGCGGCGGCGCTGGCGGCGACCGTCGGCGTCTTCCTGCTGCTCGGCGCCCCCGAGTTCACCGCTGCCGGCGCGGGCATGCTGCTCGCAGGCATCCTGGGCACGGTCCTCGGTCTGCGCCGCTCGGGCCGCGCGCTGGGCGTCACCCGCTACCGGCCCCAACCCTGGACCGGGCGCGACACGCTGCTCGCCGTGTGCGGAGCCACCGCCGCGGCGGCACCCGCGCTGGCCACCGCGTCCGGCCGACCCGCCCTGTTCGACGCGTTCAACCCGTCCGTCAACCCGCTGGTCTGGCCGACCCTGCATGGGGTGATGATCCCCGTGGTGGCCATGGTGCTCGCGCCGCTGGCCGTCACCTCCCCGCCCGGCGCATCCTCCAGGAGGGTCTCGTGATCCGCTTCGACGACGTCTCGCTCACCTACGCCGGCGCGTCCGGCCCCGCCCTCGCGGGGGTCACCTTCACGATCGAGGAGGGCGATCTCGCGGTGGTCGTGGGCCGCACCGGCACGGGCAAGTCCACCCTGCTGGGCGCGATCAACGGCCACGTGCCGCACTTCACCGGCGGCGTGATGGCCGGCGAGGTCACGGTCGCCGGGCGTTCGACCCGCACCCATCGTCCGCGCGACCTGGCCGACGTCGTGGGCTGGGTCGGCCAAGACCCGCTCGCCGGCTTCGTGACCGACACGGTCGAGGACGAGATCGCCTACGGCATGGAGCAGCTGGGCACGGCGCCTGCGGCGATGCGCAAGCGCGTCGAAGAGACCCTCGACCTGATGGGCATCGCCGACCTGCGCGCCCGACCGCTCGCCGATCTGTCCGGTGGCCAGCAGCAGCGCGTCGCGATCGCCGCGGTGCTCGCCGCCCAGCCCCGCGTCGTCGTGCTGGACGAACCCACGTCGGCGCTCGATCCGACGGCCGCGCAAGATGTCTTGTCGGCCATCACGACCCTCGTCCACGAGGTGGGCCTCACCGTCGTCCTCGCCGAGCACCGCCTGGAGCGCGTCCTGCACCAGGCCGACACACTCGTGTGGTTGCCCTCCGGACGCCGCGACGCGATCGTCGGGCCACCCGCCGAGATCCTGCTCGACTGCGACGTCCGCCCGCCGCTGGCCCAGTTGGCCACCGCCCTCGGCTGGCATGCCGTTCCGGCGTCCGTGCGCGACGCCCGCCGCCGCGCCCAGCGCGAGCGCATCACGGTGACGGCGCCCACCGACGCGCCGATCTCGCGCGGGCCGGTCCGGGCGCGCGTGAGCGACCTGCGTGTCGCCTACGGCAGCACCGTCGCGGTCAACAGCGTCAGCCTCGACCTCCACGGCGGTGAGGTGACCTGCCTGATGGGACGCAACGGCGCCGGCAAGTCGTCGCTGTTGTGGGCCATGCAGGGCGCAACGGCGAGCACGGGCGGCGTCGAGATCGACGGCACCGACCCCCGTCCCCTGTCCGCCGCACGGGCCCGCGCACTGGTCAGCCTCGTTCCTCAGACGGCGGCGGATCTGCTCTATCTGCCCTCGGTCGGCGCCGAGCTCGCGCAGGCCGACCGCGAGTCGAGCCGCCCGACAGGGACGACCGCCACCCTGCTGTCCAGGCTGGGTGCCGACCTACCGGTGGACGCCGACCCCCGCGACCTCTCCGAGGGGCAGCGGCTCGGCCTGGTGCTGGCGATCCAACTGGCGGCCGGCCCGGGCGTGCTCGCCCTGGACGAGCCGACGCGAGGCCTCGACTACGCCATGAAAGATCGCCTGGCGCAAATCCTGGCTGATCTGGCCGCGCAGGGTCGCTCGATCGTGGTGAGCACGCACGACGTGGAGTTCGCGGCCGCGGCCACCCAGCGCACGATCGTCATGGCGGACGGCGACGTGATCGCGGACGGGCCGACCCGGGAGGTCTGCACCAGCTCCCCGGTCTTCGCGCCGCAGGCCGCCAAGGTGTTCGCGCCGACACCGGTGCTGGTGGCGAGCGAGCTGTTCACGGTGGCGCCATGACCCGCGTCCTCGATCCACTGCCACGAACCACGCTCGACTCCGGAGCCGTGTCCGCCGCGGCCGTCAGCATGCGCGCGCGGGTCATGCTCGTGCTGACCGCCGTCGTGGGACTGATCGCCTTCGCCTGGCCGCTGTTCTTCACGCCGGGCTCGGCCGTCGACCCGTTGCAGGCGCCGCTGCTGTTCGCATTGGTGCTGCCGCTGGTGCTGGCCGTGGTGGTGTCGGAGCTGACCGGCAACGGGATGGACGTCAAGGGCCTGGCGCTGCTCGGCGTCCTTTCCGCGGTGGGGGCCGTTCTGCGCCCGATCGGGACCGGGACGGCCGGCATGGAGCCGATCTTCTTCCTGCTCATCCTCGGGGGGCGCGCCTTCGGGCCGGGCTTCGGCTTCGCCCAGGGTGCGATCACGATGTTCGCCTCCGCCCTGCTCACCGCCGGCGTCGGGCCCTGGCTCCCCTATCAGATGGTCGCAGCCGGCTTCGTCGGGCTCGGCGGCGGCTTCCTGCCGCGCGCCCGCGGGCGGGTGGAACTAGCGCTGTTGGCGGCCTGGGGCCTGGTGTCCGCGTTCGTGTACGGCTGGCTGATGGACTTCGCGTTCTGGCCGTTCGGCATCGGGCCGTCCACGCAGTTCTCCTTCGACCCGCACGCCGACATCGCCGCGAACCTGCACACGTTCGTGTTGTACAACCTGGCGACATCCATGGGATGGAACCTCGGACGGGCGCTCACCACCGTCGCGCTCATCGTCCTGCTCGCTCCTGGCCTGTTGCACGTGCTGCGGCGGGCCGCGCGTCGCGCCGCCTTCGCGCCGCGCTGAGGGTTTGGTGCACCAGAGGGAGGGAATAGGCTGGCCATGGTGTCAGTTGCACCGGACACATCCCGACGAGAGGAAGACCCGATGACGTACGCCCTTCCGGAGCTCGAGTACGACTACGACGCCCTTGAGCCGCACATCAGCGCTCAGATCATGGAATTGCATCACAGCAAGCATCACGCCGCCTACGTGGCGGGTGCCAACACGGCGCTCGAGAAGCTGGCCGAGGCCCGCGAGACCGGGAGCTTCGCCGCCGTCAACAAGCTCGAGAAGGATCTCGCCTTCCACCTCGGCGGGCATGTCAACCACTCGGTGTTCTGGAAGAACATGTCGCCCGACGGCGGCGGCGAGCCCGACGGCGAGGTCGGCGCGGCCATCGACGAGTTCTTCGGTTCGTTCGGCGGCTTCCAGACCCAGTTCAACGAGGTCGCCAACGGCATCCAGGGCTCCGGCTGGTCGATGCTGGTGTGGGACACGCTGGGCCAACGCCTGAACATCAACCAGCTCTTCGACCAGCAGGGCAACCTGCCGGTGGGCCAACTGCCGATCCTGCAGCTCGACATGTGGGAGCACGCGTTCTACCTGCAGTACAAGAACGTCAAGGGTGACTACGTCAAGGCGTGGTGGAACGTCGTCGACTGGGTGAACGTCGCCGAGCGCCTCGCCGCGGCTCGCGCCACGTCGATCAGCTACTGAGCATTTCTCAGTCCGCATCCAGCGGCCGTCCCCGGCGTCCTTCGTACGGACGCCGGGGACGGCCGCGTTCGGGGGTCGCGCCGCCGGCAACCCTGATGAAATCCTGAGATTCAACTTGCGCATTTCTCAGTATTGGCCGATAGTTGAAGGAGCTAGTGCTCACCACGTCAGGAGTTCCGTCGTGCCCCTCTCAACCAAGCTCGTGGCGATCGCGGCCAGCACCCTGGTGCTCGGCAGCGGGGTCGGCATCGCCATCGCCTCCACACAAGGCCAGCAGACTCCGCCCGTCATCGCTCAGCCGGCGATCGCCGACACGGCGATCCGGATCTGGGCCGACAACACGACCCACGTGGTTCGCCTGAATGAACCCACCGTCGCCACCGCGCTCGCCGCCGCGCACATCCAACTCTCCGAGACCGACCGGGTGACCCCGGCCCTCGACACGGCGCTCAACGGCGACAAGGTGGTCTCGGTGATCCGCGTGGACGTTGCGCAGGAGACCCAGCAGGTCGCGCTCGAGTTCTCCTCCACCCAGGTCAAGGACGAGACGCTGGCCAAGGGCAAGAAGAAGGTCAAGACCAAGGGCGAGGAGGGCGTTCGCGAGGACGTGGTCGAGACGGTCACCGTCAACGGCGTCGTCGAGTCGAGCACCGTCTTGTCGCAGACCGTGACCAAGGAGCCGGTCAACGAGGTGGTGCTCGTCGGCACCAGCACCGCGCCCGCGAGCTCCGGCGCGACCTCCCGGTCGAGCGACCGCACCAGCGCCGGCGTGACGACGGGCTCGAGCGGCGCGGGTATCGACCTGTCCCGCGCCGACATGTGGGACCGGATCGCCCAGTGCGAGTCGGGTGGCCGCTGGAACATCAACACCGGCAACGGCTACTACGGCGGTCTCCAGTTCGCCAATGCCTCGTGGAGCTCCAACGGCGGCCTCGATTTCGCGGCGCGCGCCGATCTGGCGACCCGCGCCGAGCAGATCACCGTGGCCAACAGGTATTATGCAAAGGCGGGCCTACAGCCCTGGGGATGCCGCCACGCGGCGTGATCCCCAACGTTTCTTCGGGCGGCGCGGCGCCCCCTCCCCCTAGTCGCGTCGCCCGGAGCTCACACAGACCGAGAACCCCGGCCCTGATGGGCCGGGGTTCTCGGTCTGTGTGAGCTGTCGATCAGGCTTCGTCGGTGTTCCCTGCAGGCGCCTGCTCGGCGACCGGCTCCGCCTTGGCGGCCGGGATGCGCGCGGGCTTGACGCCGGCGCCCTTCGCCTTGGTCTTGCGGGACTCCTCGACCGACTCAGTCACGATCTCGATCACGGCCATCGGGGCGTTGTCGCCCTGACGATGACCGATCTTGGTGATCCGGGTGTAGCCGCCGTCGCGTCCGGCCATCTTCGGGGCGATCTCGGTGAACAGGACGTGCACGACGCCCTTGTCCGTGATCGTCTGCAGCACGATCCGCCGGTTGTGCAGATCGCCGCGCTTGGCCTTGGTGATCAGCTTCTCGGCAAGCGGACGGACGCGCTTGGCCTTGGCCTCGGTGGTGGTGATCCGGCCGTGCTCGAAGAGCTGGCTGGCGAGGTTGGCCAGAATGATCCGCTGATGGGCCGGGCTTCCGCCGAAGCGGGGGCCCTTCGTGGGCGTGGGCATGGTGTGAATCTCCTAGCGGTATCAGAACTGGTCGTTGTCAGCGGCGAATTCGTCGGGCTCGTCGTCGTAGCCGCCCAAGGCAGCCAGCGGATCGAAGCCGGGAGCCGAGTCCTTCAGGGACAGGCCCATCTCGTGGAGGCGCAGCTTGACCTCCTCGATCGACTTGGAACCGAAGTTCCGAATGTCGAGAAGGTCCTGCTCGGAGCGGGAAACCAGCTCGGACACGGTGTGGATGCCCTCGCGCTTGAGGCAGTTGTAGCTGCGCATCGTGAGCTTGAGCTCCTCGACCGGCAGCGCCATGTCGGCCGCGTACTGCTCGTCGACCGGCGACGGGCCGATCTCGATGCCCTCGGCGTCCAGGTTGAGTTCGCGGGCGAGCCCGAACAGCTCCACGAGGGTCTTGCCGGCGGACGCCACGGCGTCGCGCGGGGTGATCGCCTGCTTGGTCTCGACGTCGACGATCAAGCGGTCGAAGTCGGTGCGCTGCTCGACGCGAGTCGCCTCCACCTTGTAGGTGACCTTCAGCACGGGGCTGTAGATCGAGTCGACCGGAATGCGTCCGATCTCGGAGTCGAGGTTCTTGTTCTGGGTGGCCGACACGTAGCCGCGGCCGCGCTCCACGACGAGTTCCATATCGAGCTTGCCGGTCGCGTTCAGAGTCGCGATGTGCAACGCCGGGTTGTGGATCTCGACCCCGGCGGGCGGCGCGATGTCGGCGGCGGTCACGGCGCCGGCCCCCGCCTTGCGCAGGTACATGGTGACCGGCTCGTCCTCTTCGGACGACAGCACCAGCTGCTTGACGTTGAGGATGATCTCGGTGACGTCCTCGACGACGCCCGGAACCGTGGAGAACTCGTGCTGGTTACCGTCGACCTTGATACTGGTGACGGCCGCGCCCGGAATGGACGACAGCAGCGTGCGGCGCATCGAGTTACCGAGGGTGTAGCCGAAGCCGGGCTCGAGCGGCTCGATGACGAAGCGCGACCGATACTCGGACACGACCTCTTCGGTCAGCGTGGGACGCTGTGCGATCAGCATGTATCTGTTTCCTCTCCACCGCCCACTATTTGACGGTGACAAGCGGGTCCGACGCCTTGCCGGACCCGAACCGTTGGCGCAGTGGTGGGGCGGGGGCGCTCCCCCGCCCCACCACCAGCGATGATTACTTCGAGTACAACTCCACGATCAGCTGCTCGTTGACGTCGATCGTGATCTGATCGCGCGTCGGGAGCTGGTGAACGAGGATCCGCATCCGGTTCGGGCGCACGGTGAGCCACGCCGGAACGACGCGCTCGTGGTGGAGCTCGCGGGCGATGATGAACGGGTCCAGGTTGAGCGACTTCGGCTTGACGTCGATGATGTCGTACGCCGTCACGCGATAGCTGGGGATGTTCACCTTCTTGCCGTTGACCAGGAAGTGTCCGTGGACGACGAGCTGGCGGGCCTGGCGCCGCGTCGAGGCGAAGCCGGAGCGATACACGACGTTGTCGAGACGCGACTCGAGAATCTGCAGCAGCACCACACCGGTCTTGCCGGGCTTGCGCACGGCCTCTTCGTAGTAGCGGCGGAACTGCTTCTCGAGGACGCCGTAGGCGAAGCGCGCCTTCTGCTTCTCACGGAGCTGGAGCAGGTACTCCGACTCCTTGATGCGGCCGCGGCCGTGCATACCCGGAGGGTAGGTACGGCGCTCGAACGCCTTGTCGTTGCCCACCAGGTCGGTGCCGAGGCGGCGGGACTTCTTGGTGATGGGGCCTGTGTAACGGGCCATGGTTGATCAGTCCTTCTCTCTCGGGCTCAGACGCGACGGCGCTTCGGCGGACGGCAGCCGTTGTGCGGCACCGGGGTCACATCGGAGATCGGACCGATCTCCAGGCCCAGCGCGCCGAGCGAACGGATGGCGGTCTCGCGACCGGAGCCGGGGCCCTTCACGAAGACATCCACGCGCTTCATGCCATGGTCCATGGCACGGCGTCCGGCGGCCTCGGCGGCCATCTGGGCAGCGAACGGTGTCGACTTGCGGGAACCCTTGAAGCCGACGGTGCCGGCGGACGCCCACGCGATCACGGCACCGGTCGGGTCGGTGATCGAGATGATGGTGTTGTTGAACGTGCTCTTGATGTGGGCCTGCCCGGAGACGATGTTCTTCTTCTCCTTGCGGCGAATCTTGTTCTTCGCTGCGGCGGCGGCCTGAGCCTTGGTACGACCTGCGGTGGCCATTGCTTGTGTTGTTCTCCTGGTCTCTCAGGCGCCGCGTCAGCGGGCCTTCTTCTTGCCGGCGACAGCCTTCTTCTTGCCCTTGCGCGTGCGGGCGTTCGTCCGCGTGCGCTGCCCGCGGACCGGAAGGCCCATGCGGTGGCGGCGGCCCTGGTAAGAGCCGATCTCGATCTTGCGGCGGATGTCCGCGGCGACGGTACGACGGAGGTCGCCCTCCGTCTCGTAGTTCGCCTCGATGAAGTCACGCATCGCGACGAGCTGCTCGTCGGTCAGGTCCTTCACGCGAATGTCGCCGCTCACGGCGGTGGCGACCAGGATTTCCGTGGCACGGGTGCGACCGATGCCATAGATGTAGGTGAGGCCGATCTCCACGCGCTTCTCGCGGGGCAGATCGACACCGATGAGACGTGCCATCAGGCGGTTCCCTTTCCATTGTCAGGCCCTTGATCGGGCCGCGAAGGTGTGCGGCGTGCGGCGTCCCGTGCGCCTGAGCGCGGGCCCCGGCCTTCGTCCGGGGGTGGATCCGAGGGGGCTGGCGTGCGAAGAGTGTTCCTCCGCGCCCGTCTCGGGTGTGCCGTCACGTTGTTTCAGTGGTGTTGGAGGGGCTCCAACGGGTGATTGCGTCCCTCCTGCCACACGTCGGGGCTCAGCCCTGGCGCTGCTTGTGGCGAGGGTTCTCGCAGATCACCATCACGCGACCGTGCCGGCGGATCACCTTGCACTTGTCGCAGATCTTCTTCACGCTCGGCTGGACCTTCATCGAGCTACTTTCTCTCGGTGCTGGGCAGCGCGCCGCACTGCACCAACGTGGATGGATTCGTTGAGAACGTCGGTCACTTGTGGCGGTAGACGATGCGACCGCGAGTGAGATCGTACGGGGACAACTCCACGACCACCCGGTCAGCAGGGAGGATGCGAATGTAGTGCTGCCGCATCTTTCCGCTGATGGTCGCGAGCACCCGGTGCTTGTTGGTCAGCTCCACGCGGAACATCGCATTGGGCAACGCCTCGACGACGGTGCCCTCCATTTCGAGGGCTCCTTCTTTCTTGGCCATGATCTCCTTGGTACAACGTACTTCCTCACCTGAGGACCCAGGTGACCGACATGCCATGCTACTCCAGGGCAGGCGAGGCCCCCAAATCCGCCCTGGCCAGGCGCCCGAGACGGGGCCGGCAGCGCCCGCCCGGCCCTACAGCAGCACGATGAGCAGGAACACGATGATCGTGACCAGAGCCGCTGCGGCGATCGCGGCGGCGGCCACGAGGGCGGGGGCCGGACGCCGCGGCTGCGCGAGTTCGCCGGGGCGTCCGTCGCCGGCGGCGACGATGGCCGGAACCTCATGGGTGGCGACGGGTGGCAATGCCTCGACCACAGAGATGACCTCACCGAGCGTGGACGCCGAGAACAGCGCGTCCAGGTGGGGCTGATAGTCGCCATCGGGGACGGCACCCTGTTCGTAGGCGGCGTTGAGGCGTTCCACCAGCCGAGCGCGTTCGTCCTCGCTCAGCGGCGCGCCGGGAGTGGCGCGGTACTTCGAGGAGCGAGGCAATTCGGTCATGCCCCCAGCCTACGGTGAGACCGCCCGCTCCCGCCGGGAGGCCCTCGCTAGGGTTGGCCAGGTCACGTGCGGCACCGGCGCCGCACCGGGCCGTTCGAAAGGTATCTCCCATGAAGCGCACCGTTGTCGCGGGCCTGGTGGCCGCGCTGTCCCTCTCCCTGGCCGCGTGCACGTCGGCGCCCACCGCGAGCCCGACCGCCGCGGCCGGCCAGTCCTACAAGATCGGCATCTCCAAGTACGTCACCCACGCCTCGCTGGACGCGAGCGTCGAAGGCTTCAAGAAGGCGCTGGCCGACGCGGGCGTGAATGCCACGTACGACGAGAAGAACGGCAACGCCGACAACGCGACGGTCGCGACCATCTCCAGCACCTTCGCCGCGTCCGACCTCGACCTGGTGCTCGCGGTCGCCACGCCGTCGGCCCAGGGCGCCGCCGGGGCGATCACCGACAAGCCCGTGCTCTTCACGGCCGTCACCGATCCGGTGGACGCCAAACTGGTGGCGTCGTTGGAGGCGCCGGGCGCGAACGTCACGGGCACGTCCGACATGAACCCGGTCGCCGAACAGCTCGCCCTCGTCAAGGAGCTGCGCCCGGACGCCAAGCGCGTCGGCATCCTCTACAGCTCGGGGGAGGCGAACTCGGTGGTCCAGGTCGAACTCGCCCGCCAGGCCGCTCCCGGCCTCGGCCTCGAGCTCGTCGTGCGGCCGATCGCGGAAGCCCGCGAGATGGATCAGAACCTGACCCTGCTCAGCGATGTCGACGCCATCTACCTGCCGACCGACAACAAGATCGTCGCCTCGATCGACACCATCCTGCAGATGACGGAGTCCAAGAAGATCCCGCTCGTGGTCGGTGAAGGCGACTCGGTGCGCAAGGGTGGCATCGTCACCTACGGCCTCGACTACACGAAGCTCGGCTACCAGACCGGCGAGATGGCGATCCGCATCCTGAAGGACGGCGCCGCCCCGGCCACCCTGCCCGTCGAGACCCAGAAGGACCTGCAGATCTACGTCAACAAGGCGGCCGCCGAGCGCATGGGTGTCACCATCCCCGAGTCGCTGCTCGCCAAGGCCGAGGTCGTCGGTTAGCCGATGCTGGGATCGATCGATCTGGGGCTGATCTACGGGCTGATGGCTCTCGGGGTGTACCTCACCTTCCGGGTGCTCGATTTCCCCGATCTCACCGTCGACGGCAGTTTCACGTTGGGAGCTGCCGTCACGGCGTCCGGGATCCTCGCGGGCCAGGATCCCCTGCTCTCCACCGCCATGGGCACCCTCGCGGGTGCAATCGCGGGCCTGGTGACGGGCCTGCTGCACACCAAGGGCGGCATCAATCCCCTGCTGGCGGGCATCCTCACCCAGATCGCGCTCTACTCGGTCAACCTGCGGATCATGGGCAAGGCGAACCTGTCGCTGCTGCGTGAACCGACGCTCATGGCGGGTCTCCAGCAGCCGGTACGCCTTCTCGGCACCTGGACGTCGGTGGCGATCTTCGCCGCCGTCGCCCTGGTGTTCCTCGTCGCGCTCGACTGGTTCCTCAACACCGACCTCGGCCTCGCGCTCCAGGCGACCGGGGACAACCCGCGGATGATTCAGGCGCAGGGCGTGTCGATCCACAATACGAAGATCCTCGGACTGTCGCTGTCGAACGCCCTCGTCGGGCTCTGCGGCGGGCTGATCGCCCAATACCAGGGGTACGCCGACATCGGCATGGGCATCGGCCTGATCATCGCCGGTCTGGCGTCCGTCATCATCGGCCAGACGATCATCACCTCCCGCCGGTTCGTGTTCGCGACGGCCGCCGTCGTGCTGGGTTCGGTGGTCTACCTGCTCGTGATCCAGGTGGCACTGCTGATCGGCCTCGACCCGAACGACATGAAGCTCATGTCGGCGATCCTGGTGGTGGTGGCGCTGCTGTCGCCGCGCCTGGCGTTCGTGCAGCGGTTCTGGGCACGACGCCGGAAGCGGATGATGGCGGCGGTCGCGGAAGGGGAGGAAGTCCGTGCTTGAGGTCACCGGGCTGCGGAAGGTCTTCTTCCCCGACACGCCCAACGAGAAGATCGCCCTGGACAACGTCTCGCTCGCGCTCGATCCGGGCGACTTCGTCACGATCATCGGCTCCAACGGCGCGGGCAAGTCGACGCTGTTGAACCTGATCGCCGGTGAGTTCCGAGCCGACTCCGGCGGCATCGCCATCGATGGCGTCAACGTGACGAGAATGCCCGTCCACAAGGTCGCGCGCTATGTCGGTCGGGTCTTCCAGGATCCGATGGCCGGCACCGTTCCGCACGGCACCATCGAGCAGAACCTCGCCATGGCGCTCGCCCGCGGACGTGCGCGCGGGCTGCGGATGGGCGTGACGAACGCGAAGCGTGCGATCTTCGCCCGCGAGCTGGCCAACCTGGAACTCGGTCTCGAACACCGGATGAGGACGGACGCCGGTCTGCTGTCCGGCGGCCAGCGCCAGGCGTTGAGCCTGCTCATGGCGACGATGGGCTCTCCACGGGTCCTGCTGCTCGACGAGCACACGGCGGCCCTGGACCCGGCCCGCGCCGAACTGGTGACCCGGCTCACCGCCCAGGCTGTCGAGCGTCACCACCTCACCACGCTGATGGTCACGCACAACATGCACCAGGCGCTCACCTTGGGCAACCGGCTGATCATGATGCACGAGGGGCGGATCATCTACGACCTCGCGGGCGAGGAGAAGAAGCGCGCGACCGTGGAAGACCTGCTGCACCAGTTCGAGCAGATCAAGGCCGTGTCCGACCGCACGCTGCTGGCCTGAGTTCGTCCGCCGCGGACGCTCAGACCAGCCCGACGATCCGGCCGCCGGCGTCCACGTCCATGCGCTCGGCGGCAGGGCTCGACCCGAGCCCGGGCATCGTCTGCATGGCGCCGGCCAAGGCGTAGACGTACCCCGCCCCGGCGGCGAGCCGCACCTCCCGGATTGGCAGCCGCCAACCGCCCGGCGCCCCCCGGTCGCCCGGATTGGCGGTCGTCGAGAGGTGCGTCTTGGCGATCAGGACGGGCAGGCCGCCGAAGCCCAACTCGGTGAGCCGGCGCAATTCCGCCATGGCGGTCGAGGCGATCTCGACGCCGTCCGCCCCGTAGACCTCGGTGGCCAGCGTCTCCAGCTTGTCGTCGAGCGGGGCGTCCCACTCGTAGGTGAAGCGCAGGCGGGTGCCGTCGCCGCAGGCGTCCAGCACCTCGCGGGCCAGTTCTTCGGCGCCCGCTCCGCCGTCGGCCACGTGCGTCGTGGCCGCGCACCGGACGCCCCGGCGCCGGGCAAACTCGGCGATGACCGCATGTTCGCTGGCGTGGTCGCCGGGGAACACGTTGATGGCCACCACCGCCGGCACGCCGAAGGCCGCCACCACGTCCAGGTGATGCGCGAGGTTGACCAGGCCGGCCCGCACGTCGTCGGGGTTCTCCGCCAGCAGTCCCGTCGGCAGCGGGCGCCCGGCCACGACCCGGTAGCGACCCGAGTGCGCCTTGAGTGCGCGCACGGTGACCACGACCACCGCCGCGTCCGGCACCAGCCCGGACGTGCGGCACTTGACGTTGACGAACCTCTCGAACCCGAGATCGGCACCGAAGCCTGCCTCCGTCACCACGGTGCCCGCGCGGGCCAGGCCCACCTGGTCGGCCATGATCGAGCTGTGGCCGGTCGCGATGTTGCCGAACGGGCCGGCATGGACGAGTGCGGGCTGACCCTCGATCGTCTGCAGCAGGTTGGGGTGGACGGCGTCCGCGAGCAGCATCGCCATCGCGC
The DNA here is from genome assembly GCA_016711325.1 of Nigerium sp. Lineage (GTDB taxonomy): Bacteria > Actinomycetota > Actinomycetes > Propionibacteriales > Propionibacteriaceae > Propioniciclava. The sequence goes on from JADJTH010000001.1 coordinate 126,615, forward strand.
CGGCCGCCTTGAGGTGTTCCGCCGTGACCGGCACGCCGTCCTCGTCCATACCGATCACGATGCGCCCGAGCCGCTCGCGCACGTCGGCCGGCGAGGTCGCCAGCGCCAGGATCGTCATCACCTCGGAGGCCGCCGTGATGTCGAACCGGGACTGACGCGGGACACCGTCGAGGCGCCCGCCCAGGCCGACCACGACGTTGCGCAGCGCGCGGTCGTTGACGTCGAGGACGCGGCCCCACGTGATGCTGTGCGGGGCGATGCGCAATTCGTTGCCGTGATGGAGATGGTTGTCGATCATCGCCGCGAGAAGATTGTGCGCCGCCGTCACCGCGTGGAAGTCACCGGTGAGGTGCAGGTTCATCGCCGCCATCGGCAGCACCTGGGACCGGCCGGCGCCTGCGGCGCCGCCCTTGATCCCGAACACCGGGCCGAGCGAGGGCTGCCGGAGCACGGCGACCGCGCGCTCCCCGAGCCTGGCCAGCCCCTGGGTGAGGCCGACGGTCGTGGTCGTCTTACCCTCGCCGAGGGGTGTCGGCGTGATCGCCGTCACCACCACGTACCGCGCACCCGGGGCGGGTTCGTCGGCGACGGCAAGGATCTTGGCGACGTGACGACCGTAGGGTTCGAGATCGTCCGCGCCCAGGCCGAGCGCCGCGCCGATCTCGGCGCTGCTCCGCAATGTCGCCGCCTGGGCGATCTCGAGGTCGGTCAGCACGTCAATCGGCCAGCGGGCCGAACGGAAGGCCGCGCGCGGCCAGCTCCGCCTCGCCACCGTCCGCCGAGGTCAGCACCCACAGGCCACCGCGCGTCATGGTGATGGTGTGCTCCCAGTGCGCCGCCCGCGACCCATCGCTGGTCACGACCGTCCAATCGTCGTCCAGGGTGACTCCGATCGAGGACCCTCGCGTCACCATCGGCTCGACGGCGAGCACCAGTCCTTCCGCCAGACGCAGGCCGCGCCCGGCGCGTCCGGTGTTCGGCACGTCGGGAGGCTGATGCATCGCCGAGCCGATGCCATGACCGGTGTAGTCGGCCAGGATGCCGTAGCGCCCCGGCGCCGCGCGCACGCTGGCCTCGATGGCGTGGGAGATGTCACCCAGCCGACCGTTGAGCCTGGCCGCACCGATGCCGGCCCACAGCGCGTCGCGGGTCACCTCGCTGAGCAGGGCGTCCGCCTCGGCCAGCTCGCCCACCCCGAAGGTGATCGCGGCGTCACCGTGCCATCCGTCGACGTAGGCGCCGAAGTCGACCGACACGAGGTCGCCGGATTCCAGTCGCCGACTCCCCGGGATACCGTGCACGACCTCTTCGTTGACCGAGATGCACGTGACTCCCGGGTAGGGCGTCTGCCCCCACTCGGCGCCGTAGTTCAGGAAGGACGAGCCCGCGCCGCGCCGCGCGAGAACGTCGCGGGCGACCTGGTCGAGCTCGCCCGTCGTCACGCCGGGTGCCGCCGCGGCCAGCACAGCGGCGTGCACCTCGGCGACGACCAGCCCTGCCTGACGCATGAGGCGAAGCTGCTCGCGGTTCTTGAGCTCGACGCCTCGTCCGCGGATCATCGAGCGGTCAGCGCCTCAAGAGCGGACACGATGCGCTCGGCCACTTCGCCGACCGTGCCGATGGCGTCGACCTCGAGCAGCAGTCCGCGTCCGCGGTAGCTCTCGATCACGTCGGCGGTCTCGGCGTGGTAGACCTCGATGCGGTGCCGGATCGCCTCCGCGTTGTCGTCGGGACGGCCCTGCTCCTGCGCGCGCAGCAGCATCCGCTCGACGAGTTCCTCGGGATCGGCGGTGAGCGCGATGACGGCGTCCAGGCTGGTCTTGGTCTCGTCCAGGACGATGTCCAGCGCCTCGACCTGCCCGAGCGTGCGCGGATAGCCGTCGAGCAGCCAGCCTCGCCAACAATCGGCCTCGGAGATGCGCTGGAAGATGAGCGAGGTGGTGATGACGTCGGGGACGAAGTCGCCTCGCCCGATGATCTCCACGATCCTCTCGCCGAGCGGAGTACGGCGCTTGATGTTGTCGCGGAAGAGATCTCCGCTCGAGATCGCGGGAACGTCGAAGCGCCGCGCAATGCCCTCGGCTTGGGTGCCCTTGCCCGCGCCTGGCGGGCCGGTGATCAACAGTCTCATCGCAGGAATCCTTCGTAGTTGCGCTGTTGGAGCTGGCTTTGGATCTGCTTGACCGTATCAAGTCCGACGCCCACCACGATGAGAATTGACGTGCCTCCGAAGGGGAATCGCTGCGCACTGTCGAGGAACACGAACGCGAACGCCGGAAGCAACGCGATGAGACCCAGGTACAGGGCGCCCGGGGCGGTCAGGCGGGAGAGGACGTGAGCGAGGTAGCGCTCGGTCGGCTTGCCCGCGCGGATGCCGGGGATGAAGCCGCCGTACTTGCGCATGTTGTCGGCGACCTCTTCGGGGTTGAAGGTGATCGACACGTAGAAGTAGGCGAAGCCGATGATCATCACGAACATCAGCAGGCTGTGCCACACGCCCTGGCCGGCCAGGTGGGTGGAGATCCACACCGCAACAGGGTTGTCGGGTGCGAACTGCGCGAACATGATCGGCAGGTAGAGCAGCGAGCTGGCGAAGATCACCGGGATCACGCCCGCCTGGTTGACCTTGATCGGGATGTAGGTGGTCGAGCCTCCGACCAGGCGCCGCCCCACCATGCGCTTGGCGTACTGCACGGGGATGCGGCGCTGCGCCTGCTCGACGAACACCACGCCCAGCATGACGAGCAGGCCCACGGCCAGGACGCCGATGAACGCCAGCCAGCCGGCCGCGTTCGGCAGCACGAGGCCGTTCCACTGCATGGTGCCGCGGCTGATCGCGATGCCCCACACCTGCGCGGGGAAGGCAGCGGCGATCTGGGTGAAGATCATCACCGACATGCCGTTGCCGACGCCGCGCTCGGTCACCAGTTCGCCCAGCCACATGACGATGCCGGTGCCGGCCGTCATGGTGAGCACCATCACCAGGATCGGGAAGATCGTCGCGTCGTAGACCAGCGGCAGCCCGCACCCCGGGAACAGCTGGCCGCTGACCGCCATCGTGACGAACGCCGTCGACTGGATCACCGCCAGCACGAGGGTGAGGTAGCGCGTGTACTGGGTGATCTTCTGTTGGCCGGCTCCGCCCTCCTTCTTGAGGGTCTCCAGCCGCGGGATCACCACCGTCAGCAACTGCAGGATGATGGACGCCGTGATGTAGGGCATGATGCCGAGCGCGAAGATCGCCAACGACAGCAGAGCGCCGCCCGAGAACAGGTTGATCATCGAGTACAGACCGGCGGACGCCCCTGTGCTCGCCTGCACTGTGCATTCCTGGACGTTCTGCATGTTCACGTTGGGCGTCGGTACCACCGACCCGAACCGGAACACGGCCAGGATTCCGAGGGTGAACAGGATCTTCCTGCGCAGATCAGGGGTCCTGAGCGCGTGAGCGAAACCGGAGAGCATCCGTATCCAATCGAAAGAGGCAGCACACAACAGCGGGGCACTAGGCCCAACCTCCCAGACTCTACCAAGCCTGAGGCCGCTTTCTTCCTCTCCAGACACGACGGGACGCCACCCCGGGGGAGGAAGCCCGTCGAGCGCACGAGGTGGACGTCACAGCCCGCGCGGGCCCGGGTCAGTCCAGCGGTGCCACCAGTGCGGGTCCGTTGTTGCGGACGCTGTTCACCAGCGGCGCCACGCGGTAGGTCTCGATCCGGTCGGACGCCGGCGTCGTCAGCAGCGACCATGCGGTGACGGCGTCCGTGGCGCGCGGGTCGAGCCAGGCCGCCCAGTCCTGCTCCCGGACGACCATCGGCATGCGGTCGTGCACGTGACCGAGCGCGTCGATGGCGGTCGTGGTGATCACCGTGCAGGTGACCAGCCATGTCGCGCCGGCCCCGAGGCCGCGGTCCCTCCAGAACTCGTAGAGCCCCGCCATCGGCAGCACTCCCCCGCCGGCCGACCGGATGAACCACGGCTGCTTGACCGTTGTGCCCGTCGCGCCGGGGATCGTCTGCCACTCGTAATAGCCGTCGGCGGGCAGTAGACAGCGCCGGGCCGCGAACGCCCTGGCGAAGGCCGGCTTGGTCGCGACGGTCTCGGAACGCGCGTTGATCATGCGGGCGCCGCCGCGGGCGTCCTTCGACCAGGACGGCACCAGCCCCCAGCGCGGGGCGACGAGCTTGCGCACCACGGCGTCCGTCGTCTTGTCGACCCGCTCGACGACGGCCGGCACCGGATCGGTCGGCGCCACGTTGAACGACGGCGGGACGATCTCGTCCACCTCGTCGATCATGAACATCGCCACCAGCGCATCGGGATCGGCCGAGGATGCATACCGTCCGCACATGCCCGCCACCCTACTCGGCGGACGCCACGACGCGATCCTCCGTCCCCGGCATACGCGACGATGGGCGCCCCCGCCGGGGACGCCCATCGTCGAGATACGACCGATCAGAGTTCGTTGGCCGTGCCGCCAGCCGCCTCGATCTTGCTCTTGGCCGAGCCGGTGTACGCGTGTGCGTCCACGTCCAGGGCCACGGAGACCTCGCCGGTGCCGAGGATCTTCACGAGCTTGCCCTTGCGGACCGCGCCCTTGTCGACCAGATCGGCCACGGTCACCTTGCCGCCCGCGGGGTACAGCTCGACGAGCCGGCCCACGTTCACGACCTGGTACTCGACCCGGAACGGGTTCTGGAAACCGCGCAGCTTCGGCAGCCGCATGTGCAGCGGCATCTGGCCGCCCTCGAACGCCGCGGGGACGTTCTTGCGCGCGCCGGTGCCCTTGGTGCCGCGGCCGGCGGTCTTGCCGCCCTTGCCGCCTTCACCGCGGCCGACGCGGTGCTTGTCGGTCTTGGCCCCGGGGGCCGGACGCAGGTGGTGAGCCTTCAGCGCCATGTCAGTCAACCTCCTCGACGGTGACGAGGTGGATGACGGTGTTGACCATGCCGCGGTAGTGCGGGAGGTCCTCCTTCTCCACGACGTCGCCGATCCTCTTCAGGCCAAGGGTGCGAAGAGTCTCGGCCTGGTTCTTCTTCACGCTGTTCGCACTGCGAACCTGGGTCACTCGAAGCGTGGCCATCAGGCTGCGCCCTCCTTCCGCGCGCGGAGCAGCGCGGCCGGCGCGACGTCCTCCACGGGGAGACCGCGGCGACGAGCAACCTGCTCGGGCTCCTCCAACTGACGCAGGGCGTCCACCGTGGCGTGCACCACGTTGATGGCGTTGGCGCTGCCCAGCGACTTGGCCAGGACGTCGCGGATACCGGCGCATTCCAGCACGGCGCGGACGGAACCGCCCGCGATCACGCCGGTGCCCGGGGACGCCGGGCGCAGCAGCACGATGCCCGCGGCCTTCTCCCCCTGAACGGGGTGCGGGATGGTGCCCTGGATGCGGGGGACGCGGAAGAAGTGCTTCTTCGCTTCCTCGACACCCTTGGCGATCGCGGCCGGAACCTCTTTGGCCTTGCCGTAGCCGACGCCCACCGTGCCGTCGCCGTCTCCGACCACGACGAGCGCGGTGAAGCTGAAGCGGCGGCCGCCCTGGACGACCTTCGCGACGCGGTTGATCGCAACCACCTTCTCGAGATACTGGCTCTTCTCCTCGCGGGAGTCGTTGCGACCACGTCGATCATCGCGGCCGCGACGATCGCCACCGCCGGGGCCACGCTGGCCACGAGCGTTCGCGTTTTCGTTCGGCATTGTCTTCCTTTCCGCTCTGATCAGAATCCGAGGCCGGCTTCGCGCGCAGCCTCAGCCAGCGCGGCGATCCGTCCGTGGTACTGGTTCCCCGCGCGGTCGAAGACCACGGACTCGACGCCCGCCTTCTTCGCTCGCTCGGCGACGAGGAGGCCGACCTGCTTGGCCTTGTCGCTCTTGTCGCCGGACGCCGCACGCACGTCTGCCTCCATGGTGGACGCCGACGCCAGGGTGTGACCCTGCACGTCGTCGATCACCTGAGCCACGATGTGACGCGAGGACCGGGTGACCACCAGGCGCGGCCGCTCGGGCGTACCGGTGATCTTCTTGCGGCCACGCGCCTGACGGCGCAGGCGCGCCTTGGCGCGGGCGGCCATGCCCTTGTTGTTCGACAGGGAGATAGCCATCGTCACTTACCAGCCTTTCCGACCTTGCGGCGAACGCGTTCGCCGGCGTAGCGCACGCCCTTGCCCTTGTAGGGCTCGGGCTTACGGAGCTTGCGGATGTTCGCCGCGACTTCGCCCACAGCCTGCTTGTCGATGCCCTGCACCGAGAAGACCGTTGGCTTCTCGACGACGAACGTGATGCCTTCGGGCGCGTTGATCACCACCGGATGGCTGAAGCCCAGCTGGAATTCCAACTGCTGCGGGCCCTTGCTGAGCACGCGATAGCCAACGCCCACGATCTCGAGCTTCTTCTCATAGCCCTCGGTGACACCGATGACCATGTTGTTGACCAGCGTGCGGGTCAGGCCGTGCAGCGAGCGCGCCACGCGCTCGTCGTTCGGCCGGGAGACCTCGATCTGGCCTTCGTCGTTGCGGGCCACCGTGATGGGCTCGGCGACGGTCAGCGACAGGGTGCCCTTGGGGCCCTTGATCGCCACGTCCTGACCGTCGAGAGTCACCTCGACGCCTGCCGGAACCGCGATGGGGAGCTTTCCAATACGCGACATGTCTACTCGCTCCTCCCACTCACCAGACGTAGGCGAGCACTTCGCCGCCTACGCTCTTGAGGTGTGCTTCCCGGTCGGTCAGCAGACCTTGCGACGTCGAGATGATCGCGACGCCCAGGCCACCGAGGACCTTGGGCAGCGCGGTGCTCTTCGCATAGACGCGCAGGCCCGGCTTGCTGATACGGCGCAGGCCCGCGATGGAACGTTCGCGGGAGTTTCCGTATTTCAGCGTAATGGTCAGGGTCTTGCCGACCTCGCCCTCGGCAGGCTCGGTCACCTCGTAGGACGAGATGTAACCCTGCTGCTTGAGGATCTCGGCGATGCCCACCTTGATCTTGCTGTGCGGCATAGAGGTCGAATCGTGGTACGCCTGGTTGGCGTTCCGCAGACGCGTCAACATGTCCGCGATCGGATCCGTCATTGTCATGGCTTGTGGGGCCTCTTTTCTCGCAGGGGTTTCCCCGGGCGTCCGCCCGGGGACCTACCGCGTCAGGAATCGTGGGTGGTGGTGTCGCTCACCAGGAGGACTTGGTCACGCCGGGCAGTTCGCCGCGGTGGGCCATTTCGCGCAGGCAGATACGGCACAGGCCGAACTTGCGGTACACCGACTTGGGGCGTCCGCACCTGTTGCAGCGGGTGTACGCACGCACGGCGAACTTGGGCTTGCGGCTCTGCTTGACCTTCAGGCCGGTCTTTGCCATCTGTCAGCTCAATTCTTCCTCGACAACTGCTTCTTGATCTGGCTCTTCGAGCCGGTGAAGGCACGCTTACGCGCGATCGCCTTCTTCGGGTCGTTCTCGGGCGCCTTGAACGGAAAGCCGAGGTGCTTCAGCAGCGCCCGCCCCTCGTCGTCGGTGGTCGCCGAGGTCACGAACGTGATGTCCATGCCGCGCACGCGGTCGATCTTGTCCTGGTCGATCTCGTGGAACATGACCTGCTCGGTCAGACCGAAGGTGTAGTTGCCCTGGCCGTCGAACTGGTGCGCCGACAGACCGCGGAAGTCGCGGATGCGCGGCAGCGCCAAGGTCAGCAGGCGGTCGGCGAACTCCCACATGCGATCCCCACGCAGGGTGACGTGGCAGCCGATCGGCATGCCCTCGCGCAGCTTGAACTGCGCGATCGACTTGCGCGCCCGGGTCACGGTCGGCTTCTGGCCGGTGATCGCGGTCAGGTCGCGAACGGCGCCGTCGATGACCTTGGAGTCACGCGCGGCCTCGCCGACGCCCATGTTCACCACGATCTTCACCAGACCGGGGATCTGCATGACGTTGTCGTAGGTGAACTGCCCGTTCAGCGCGTCCTTGATCTCGTCGCGGTACTTCTGCTTCAGGCGGGGTAGTTCCTTGACGGTGGTATCGGCCATCTCAGATCTCCTCTCCGGTGGCGCGCGCGACGCGGACCGAGCGGGTCGTGGTGTATTCCGAGCCGTCGGGACGGCGCTTGGTCACCTCGACGCGCTTGTAGCCGACGCGGGTGGTCTTGGCGCCCTTGCCGCTGCCGACGATCAGCGCGACGTTCGACGCGTGGATCGGCGCCTCGGTCTCGATGATGCCGCCGCTGTTCTGGCCGGCCTGCGGGTTCGCCGGTCGGTGCTTCTTGACCAGGTTGACGCCCTCGACGATCACCCGGTTCTCCTTGGGGAACACCGCGATGATCTCGCCGACCGCGCCCTTGTCGTCACCAGCGATCACCTTCACGGTGTCGCCCTTCTTGACGTGCAGCGAATGCGCCATCTCAGATCACCTCCGGGGCAAGGGAGATGATGCGCATGTAACGCTTGTCGCGCAGCTCGCGACCCACCGGGCCGAAGATGCGGGTGCCGCGGGGTTCGCCGTCATTCTTCAGAATGACCGCGGCGTTCTCGTCGAACTTGATGTAGGAGCCGTCCGGACGACGGGTCTCCTTCACCGTGCGGACGATGACCGCCTTGACGACCTCGCCCTTCTTCACGTTGCCACCGGGGATGGCGTCCTTGACCGTGGCGACGATCTTGTCGCCCAGGCCTGCGTAGCGACGCTTCGAGCCACCGAGGACACGGATGCACAAGATCTCCTTGGCACCAGTGTTGTCGGCGACCTTCAGTCGCGTCTCCTGCTGGATCATGTCTTCTCCTCGTGTTTCGCCGGTTCCCTCGCGGGCCTGGCGGAACGGTTGACCGGGTTCTCGCGTCAGCGAGGCGGGTCGAAGGTGTCCACTGGTCGGGTTTCCAAGCCGGGGTCAGCTAGCCTTCGTCCGTCCGGTCGGGCTTACTTGGCCTTCTCGACGATCGCGACGAGGCGCCAGCGCTTGGTCGCCGACAACGGTCGGGTCTCCATGATCGTGACGCGGTCGCCCTTGCCCGCCGAGTTCTCCTCGTCGTGCGCCTTGAGCTTCAGTGTCTTCGTCATGACCTTGCCGTACAGGGCGTGCTTCACGCGCTGCTCGATGGCCACCGTGATGGTCTTGTCCATCTTGTCGCTGACCACGACGCCTTCGCGCACCTTGCGCGCGTTGCGTTCAACAGTCTCACTCATCAGGTTCGTGCCTTACTTCTGGAGGTCGGGGTCGTCGACGATGCCCAGGTTGCGCTCCTGGATCACGGTGTAAACGCGGGCGATGTCCTTGCGGACCTCACGCAGGCGTCCGTGCGACTCGAGCTGGCCGGTCGCGGCCTGGAAGCGGAGCGTGAACAGCTCCTCCTTCAGCTCGACGACCTTGTTGTTGAGCTCCTCGCGGCTGAGGCCGCGCAGGTCTGCGGCAACGAGAGAGTTCGCCATCAGATCTCACCTGCTTCCCGCTTGATGAAGCGTGCCTTGAAGGGCAGCTTGTGAATGGCCAGCCGCATGGCCTCGCGGGCCACGTCCTCCGGCACGCCGGAGAGCTCGAAGAGCACGCGGCCCGGCTTGATGTTTGCGATCCACCACTCGGGCGAACCCTTACCCGAACCCATGCGGGACTCCGCGGGGTGCTTGGTCATCGGACGGTCGGGGTAGACGTTGATCCACACCTTGCCGCCACGCTTGATGTGGCGGGTCATGGCGATACGAGCGCTCTCGATCTGACGGTTGGTCAGGTAGGAGGACTCGAGCGCCTGGATGCCGTAGTCGCCGAAGGCCAGCTTCGTGCCGCCCTTGGCCATGCCATCACGCTTCGGGTGGTGCTGCTTACGGTGCTTGACGCGACGAGGAATCAGCATGGGTCATGCTCCTTCGCTCTGCGCCGCCTCGACCGCGGGGGCCTCGGCAGCGGCTTCGGCGCGGCGGCGTCCGCCACGCTCGGGACGATCGCCGCGACCGCCACCGTCGCGACGCGGGCCACGGCCCGGACGACGCTGGCCGCCGGTAGCGGCGGCGCGGGCGGCCTTCTGGGCAGCACGCTCGGCGCGCGACCCGGACACGTCACCCTTGTAGATCCACACCTTCACGCCGATCCGGCCGAACGTCGTGCGGGCCTCGAAGAAGCCGTAGTCGATGTCGGCGCGGAGCGTGTGCAGGGGCACACGACCCTCGCGGTAGAACTCGGAGCGGCTCATCTCCGCGCCGCCAAGACGACCGGAGCACTGGATCCGGATGCCCTGGGCGCCCGAACGCATCGCGGTCTGCTGCGCCTTGCGCATCGCACGGCGGAAGGCCACACGTGCTCCGAGCTGCTCGGCAATGCCCTGGGCGACGAGTTGCGCATCGATCTCGGGGTTCTTCACCTCGAGGATGTTCAACTGCACCTGCTTGCCGGTCAGCTTCTCCAGCTGGGTGCGGACGCGCTCGGCCTCCGCACCGTTACGGCCGATCACGATGCCCGGCCGTGCGGCGTGCAGGAAGATCGTGACGCGCTCGGAGCGGCGCTCGATCTCGATGCTGCTGATGCCGGCGCGCTCGAGGTTCTTGGTCAGCCACTCGCGGATCTTGACGTCTTCGGCGACGAGCGCCGCGTAGTTCTTGTCCGCGTACCAGCGCGATTTGTGATCGGTAGTGATGCCCAGGCGGAAGCCATGGGGATTGATTTTCTGTCCCATGCTCAGGCTCCCTTCGTGCCCTTGGGCTCGACAACGACGGTGATGTGAGAGCCACGCTTGAGGATGCGGCTCGCGGAACCCTTGGCCCGCGGGCGAATCCGGCGCAGCGTGACGCCCTCATCGACGAACACCTGCGAAATGAACAGGTCGTCGACCCGCAGGCTCTCGGTGTGTTCGGCGTTGGCGGCCGCGGACGCGACCACCTTGTAGACCGGCTCGGAGGCCGCTTGCGGTGCGAACTTCAGCACCGCGAGCGCCTCATTGACGCCCATGCCGCGGACGACGTCCACGACACGACGCACCTTGGTCGGAGACATCCGGACGTGACGCGCGATGGCGTACGAGCCGGGACGCTCCCCGAGCAGCGCAGCGCGACGGCTCGGCCGCGATTCGTTGTTGCTCATGAAATCTCGTTCCTCTTCTCGTTCGTCAGCGCCGGCGCGACTTCTTGTCGTCCTTCACGTGCCCGCGATAGGTACGCGTCGGAGCGAACTCGCCCAGCTTGTGACCCACCATGGACTCCGAGATGAAGACCGGAATGTGCTTGCGACCGTCGTGGACGGCGATCGTGTGACCGATCATGTCCGGGCTGATCATGGATCGCCGCGACCAGGTCTTGATGACGTTCTTGGTGCCCTTCTCGTTTTGCACATCGACCTTCTTGGCCAGGTGCTCGTCGATGAAGGGGCCCTTCTTCAGGCTGCGTGGCATCTTTTACTTTCTCCCCGATCAGCGCTTCTTGCCGGACTTGCGGCGACGAATGATGAGCTTGGTGCTCGCCTTGTTCTTGTTGCGGGTGCGGCCTTCGGGCTTACCCCACGGGCTGACCGGGTGACGGCCACCGGACGTGCGTCCCTCGCCACCGCCGTGCGGGTGGTCGATCGGGTTCATGACGACGCCGCGGACGGTCGGGCGGATGCCCTTCCAGCGGTTACGTCCGGCCTTGCCCCAGTTGATGTTGCTCTGCTCGGCGTTGCCGACCTCACCCACCGTCGCGCGGCAGCGGACGTCCACCATCCGCATCTCGCCCGAGGGCAGTCGCAGCGTGGCGAAGCGGCCCTCGCGGGCGACCAACTGGATGCGGGCGCCGGCGGAGCGGCCCATCTTGGCACCGCCCCCGGGACGCAGCTCGACCGCGTGCACCGTGGTGCCGACAGGAATATTGCGCAGCGGCAGGTTGTTGCCGGGCTTGATGTCCGCACCCTCGCCCGCCTCGACCTTCGCGCCCTGCTTCAGGCCCTCGGGGGCGATGATGTAGCGCTTGGCGCCATCGACGTAGTGCAGCAGCGCGATGCGAGCGGTGCGGTTCGGGTCGTACTCGATGTGAGCGACCTTCGCCGGGACGCCGTCCTTGTCGTAGCGCTTGAAGTCGACGATGCGGTAGGCCTGCTTGTGGCCGCCGCCGATGTGACGGGTGGTGATCCGGCCCTGGTTGTTACGGCCGCCGGTCTTCTTGACCGGGACGGTCAGCGACTTCTCCGGGGTGGAGCGCGTCAGCTCGGAGAAGTCCGAGACCGACCCGCCGCGACGACCCGGGGTCGTCGGCTTGTACTTGCGAATAGCCATTGTTCTTCAGTCCTTCTGCCTCAGGCGCCCTGGCCGAAGATGTCGATCCGCTGGCCCTCGGCGACCGTGACGATCGCGCGCTTGGTGTCGGGACGCTTGCCCGTCCCGTAGCGCAGGCGGCGGCTCTTGCCCTGGCGGTTCATGGTGTTGACCGCGGTGACCTTCACGCCGAATACCTTCTCGACGGCGATCTTGATCTCGGTCTTGTTCGCATCCGGCGCCACGAGGAACGTGTACTTGTTCTCGTCGAGCAGGCCGTAGCTCTTCTCGCTGACCACGGGCGCGAGCAGGATGTCGCGGTGGTCCTTGATCTTCAGGACGTTGCTCACTTCTCGATCTCCTTGGCTTCGGACTCGGTGGCGACCGCCTTGACCGACTTGCCCTTGACCGGCCCGGCGGTAAACGCCTCGAGCGCGGCCTCGCTGAAGACCACGTCGTCGGCGACGACCACGTCGTAGGCGTTGAGCTGGTCGGCGGCGATCAGGTGCACCGAGGCGACGTTGCGCAAGCTCAGCCAGGCCAGATCGTCGTTGCGCGACAGCACCACGAGAACACGCTTGCCGGAGATGGTCTCCATCGCCTTGAGGGCCGCCTTGGTCGACGGCTTGTCACCCTCGACGAACGACGCCACCACGTGGACGCGACCGTCGCGAGCACGGTCGGACAGCACGCCACGCAGCGCGGCGACCACCATCTTCTTGGGGGTGCGCTGGGCGTAGCCGTGCGGCTGCGGGCCGTGGACGATGCCACCACCGGTCCACTGGGGCGAGCGGCGCGAGCCGTGGCGTGCGCGACCGGTGCCCTTCTGGCGCCAGGGCTTCGCACCGCCGCCGCGGACCTCGCCGCGGGTCTTGGTGGAGTGGGTGCCCTGGCGGGCGGCGGCCTGCTGCGCCACCACGACCTGGTGGATCAGCGGAATGTTGGTCTGGACGCCGAACAGCGCTGCGGGCAGCTCGGCGGTCTTCGCGGTGCCGATGACGGCGACGTTGAGGGACTCGCTCATGCCTGGGCTCCCTTCTTGGCGGCGGTGCGCACGACGACCAGCGCACCCTTGGGGCCGGGCACGGAGCCCTTGACCAGGATGAGGCCGCGCTCGGCGTCCACCGAGTGAATCGTGAGGTTCTGCACGGTGACCTTCTCGACGCCCGTGCGGCCCGCCATCTTCATGCCGGGGAACACGCGCGACGGGGTGGCGGACTGCCCGATGGAGCCGGGCGAACGGTGCTTGCGGTGCACGCCGTGGGTGGCGCGCAGGCCGTGGAAGCCGTGGCGCTTCATGACGCCCGCGGTGCCCTTGCCCTTCGAGACGCCGGTGACGTCGACGACCTCGCCGGCCTCGAACACGTCGGCCGCGACCTCTTGGCCGAGGGTGTACTCGGACGCGTCAGCGGTGCGCAGTTCGACGAGGTGGCGGCGCGGCGTGACGCCGGCGGCCTCGAAGTGGCCGGTCTCCGGCTTGTTGACGTTCTTGGGCTTCACGGCACCGAAGGCGAGCTGGACGGCGTTGTAGCCGTCGCTCTGCGGCGTGCGCACCTGCGTGACGACGCAGGGACCGGCCTGAATGACGGTGACGGGGACGACCTTGTTGTTCTCGTCCCATAGCTGGGTCATGCCGAGCTTGCTGCCCAGGATGCCCTTGACGGTGCGTTCGTTGTTCATGGCAGCGGACCTCACGGAAGCTTGATCTCGATGTCCACACCGGCCGGAAGGTCGAGACGCATGAGCGAGTCAACCGTCTTCGGCGTGGGGTCGAGGATGTCGATGAGCCGCTTGTGGGTGCGCATCTCGAAGTGCTCGCGGCTGTCTTTGTACTTGTGGGGCGACCGGATGACGCAATACACGTTCTTCTCGGTCGGCAAGGGCACCGGGCCGGCGACCTGAGCGCCGGTACGGGTGACCGTGTCGACGATCTTCTTCGCCGACGTATCGATGACCTCGTGGTCATAGGCCCGGAGTCGGATCCGGATCTTCTGTCCCGCCATGGATATCCTTCTGATGAGTCGTGGCCAGGCCGCATCTTGCCTGCCCTCAGCGGGCCTCTCGGTTGAGAAACCCCTTGTCACTCCGACCCCCGCGCTCGGGCGTGTCGCGCCATTCAGGGCCGCACAAGATCGCGATCTCTCGGAATCTTGGTAGGGCCCGGCGGTGACCACCAGGGCTGCCGGAGAGGCTTTCAGGCGGAGCCGGAGGGGTTTCACGCCCCGCCGACCTTGCCGCCACCAGCGTCAAAGCAACTGCACAAGTGTGTCACGGACGCCCAGTGGCGGCAAATCGCCACCACGGGGCCACTCTCGACTCGCGGTCGACAGCAACGACGCGCGGGCACAGGTGGGAGACTGGCGTCCATGCGTGTCTACAACTTCTCCGCAGGCCCCGCCATGATGCCGCTCGAGGTGCTCGAGCGCGCCCGGACGGAACTGCTCGACTGGCGCGGATCGGGCATGTCCGTGATGGAGGTTTCCCACCGCAGCAAGGCTTTCATCGCCTGCGCGGCCGAGACGGAGGCGTTGCTGCGACGCATCCTGGGCATCGGCGACGACTACGCCGTGCTGTTCCTCCAGGGCGGCGCGTTCGGCCAGTTCGCCGCGCTGCCGCTGAACTTCTCGGCGCCGGGCCAGCAGCTCGCGTACGTCTGCACCGGCGACTGGAGCAAGAAGGCCGTCGCCGAGGCCCGCCGCTACGGCGAGGTCGCGGTCGTGGCCGACGAGTCGGCGTCCGGCTTCACGACGCTGCCCGCCGCCAGCTCGTTCGCGGTCGACCAGGACGCCGCCTACCTGCACTACACGCCCAACGAGACGATCCGCGGCGTCGAGTTCGACTACGTGCCGGACGCCGGGGCCGTCCCGGTGGTGGCCGACATGAGCTCCACCATCTTGTCCCGTCCGGTCGACGTGCCGCGGTTCGGCGCGATCTACGCCGGCGCGCAGAAGAACATGGGTCCCGCCGGGCTTGTGGTCGTGATCGTGCGCCGCGACCTGCTCGGCAAGGCGCGTCCCGAGACGCCGACCGTGTGGGACTACACGGTCCAGGCCGGCGCGGATTCGATGATCAACACCCCGCCGACCTTCGCCATCTACCTGCTCGGGCTGGTACTCGAGTGGATCGACGAGCTCGGCGGCCTGGACGCCATGGCCGCGCGCAACCGGGCGAAGGCCGAGGCGCTCTACTCGTTCATCGACGCCTCCGGCTTCTATTCCAACCCGGTCGAGGTCGGCGCCCGCTCGTGGATGAACGTCCCCTTCCTGGTCGCCGACCCGTCGCTCGAGAAGACGTTCGTCGCTCAGGCTGCGGACGCCGGGCTCACCAACCTCGCCGGGCACCGCTCCGTGGGCGGGATGCGCGCCAGCATCTACAACGCCATGCCACCCGAGGGCGTCACGGCCCTCATCGACTTCATGAAGGAGTTCGAGCGCACGCACGGCTGAGGCCGTCCGCTCACCGCACCATGACCTACCGCATTCGTACGCTCAACGCGATCAGCCAGGCCGGGCTCTCCAGGTTGCCCGCCGACCGGTTCGACGTCGGCCCCGACATCGCCGACCCGCAAGCGCTCCTGCTGCGTTCGGCCAACCTGCACAACCAGCCGATCCCGGCGTCCGTGCTCGCCGTCGCCCGCGCCGGCGCGGGCACGAACAACATTCCGGTCGCCGAGTTCTCCAAGCGAGGCATCCCCGTGTTCAACACGCCGGGCGCGAACGCCAACGCCGTCAAGGAGCTGGTGGTCGCCGGCATCTTCCTGGCCGCGCGCAATATCGTGGACGCCGCGGCGTTCGCCCACCGTCTCGAAGGCGATCACGCCACGATGGACAAGCTCGTCGAGGCGGGCAAGCGTAACTTCGTGGGCTTCGAGCTGCCCGGCCGCACGCTGGGCGTGATCGGCCTCGGCGCGATCGGCGTCGAGGTCGCCAACGTGGCGATCTCGCTCGGCATGCGTGTGCTCGGCTACGACCCGGCGATCACCGTCGAGCACGCGTGGAGCCTGTCGGCCAAGGTGGAGCGTGTCGCGACACTCGAGCAATTGCTCAAGCGCTCCGACATCGTCACCGTCCACGTGCCGCTGGTCGACGGCACCCGCAACCTCATCGGGGCCGCCGAGTTCGCCGCCATGAAGTCCTCGGCGGTGCTGATCAACTTCGCACGCGGCGCCATCGTCAACGAGGAGGCCCTGATCGCCGCGCTGGAGCGCAACGAGCTGCGCGGCTACGTGTGCGACTTCCCGACTCCGACGCTGAACAAGCGCCCGCGCGTGGTCACGCTCCCCCACCTGGGCGCGTCGACCCGCGAGGCCGAGGAGAACTGTGCACTGATGGCCGCCGACCAACTTCGGGACTACCTGCTCAACGGCACCATCCGGAACTCGGTCAACTTCCCCCGCGCCGACCTGCCCCGCACCGAGGGCCACCAGCGGATCACCATCGCGAATGCGAACGTCCCGAACATGGTGGCGCAGATCTCGGCGCTGCTCGGGGAGGCGAACCTCAACATCGCCGACCTGCTCAACGGTTCCCGCGGTGAGGTCGCCTACACGCAGGTGGACGTGGGCGGGCCGGTTCCGGACGCGCTCGTGACGAGCCTGCGCGGGGTGCGCGGAGTCCTGTCGGCACGCCGGATCTGACGGCGCACGACGACCGGGCGGGCATGCCTGTGGCCGAGGCGCCGGGGCATGCCGCTTCGATGTGCCATGTCACCGCGCACGGCCGTATACTACTGCGCGTAGGAGATATGGCGGTCGCTTGCCGTTTCGCACGCGCACGGATGCCGACCGCTAGTGTCGTCCTTAGTCCGGCGCCCAGTCCGGGGTGTCGGCGGACAACGACGAAGAGGTAGGTCCGCATGTCGGTTGAATCCGATCAGCTCACCCTGGCCGGTGGCTTCGCGCCGGCCACCGACGCGGCATGGGAGGCGGAGGTCCTCAAGGTCCTCAACCGCGGCCGTCCGGAAGGCAAGCAACTCAGCGTCGAGCAAGGGCTGAAGCGCCTCACCTCGACCACCCTGGACGGGATCGCGATCGCGCCGCTCTACACGGCGTCCGACGACGACGCCCCGCTGGGCTTCCCTGGCGCGATGCCCTTCACCCGCGGCGCGACGGTGCGTTCGGGTGAGGCGATCGCCTGGGACGTGCGCCAGCTTCACGAAGACCCCGACGTCGAGGTCACCAACAAGGCCGTCCTCAACGATGTCGAGCGCGGAGCAACCTCGGTGTGGCTGCGTCTCGACCCCGACGCGATCGCTCCCGCATCCGTGGCCGGCGCGCTGGTCGGCTTCCTGCCCGACGCGGCCGCCGTGCGCGTGTCGTCGAACACCGATCAGGACGCCGCGGCATCCGCGCTCGTCGCGTACTGGCGCGGCTGCGGAGCCGAGGCCTCGCAGGTCAGCGGCAACCTGGGCGTCGACGCCCTCGGGTTCGCGGCCCTCAACGGCACCACGCCCGACCTGTCGGCGCACCGCCGCTGGGTCGCCGAGGTCGCGGACATGCCGGGTGTCACCCCCCTGACCGTCGACGCACTCCCCTACCACGGTGCGGGGGCCACCGACGTGCAGGAGTTGGCGTTCGCCATCGCGACCGGCATCGAGTACCTGCGCGACCTCGAGGATGCGGGCATCGCCCCCGCCGACGGAGTGAGGCTCCTCGAGTTCCGCGTCGCCGCCACCACCGACCAGTTCGCCACCATCGCCAAGCTGCGCGCGCTGCGCCGCCTGTGGGCGCGGGTCGCCGCCGAATGCGGCGTCCCCGAGGTCGATCGCGGCGCCCGCACGCACGCCGTGACCAGCCCGCGGATGCTTTCGAAGGTCGACCCGCACGTGAACATGCTGCGCTGCACGATCGCGACGTTCGCCGCCGCGGTGGGCGGTGCGGACGCCGTGACCGCGCTGCCGTTCGATCACGCCACCGGCCTCCCCACTGCGTTCAGCCGCCGGCTCGCGCGCAACATCCAGACGATCGCGGCCGAAGAGAGCCACGTGGGGCGGGTGCAGGATCCCGCCGGCGGCTCGTGGTACGTCGAGTCGCTCACCGACGACCTCGCACAGGGCGCCTGGGCGCTGCTCGGTGAGATCGAGGCGTCCGGCGGTATGGCCACGGCACTCGCCGACGGCGACGTTGCCGCCCGCATCGAGGCCAGCAATGTCGCGCGGGCGTCCAAGCTCGCGACGCGGACGATCGAGCTGACGGGCGTGAACATGTTCCCGCTCGCCGGCGAGAAGCCGTTCGAGGCCAAGGCCCGCCCGCAGGCGCCCGCGCTGGGCGGCCTGAAGCAGGTGCGCGACTCCGAGGTGTTCGAGGGCCTGCGCGACCGCGCCTGGGCCCACGAGGCCGCGACCGGCGCCGCTCCCGACGTGCTGATGGCCTGCCTCGGCGCTCAGCGCGACTTCGGCGGACGCCAGGGCTTCGCGCTCAACGTGCTGCTGGTCGGCGGCATCAACCCGGTCCAGAGTCACGGCGGCACGCCCGACGAGATCGCGGCCAAGGCCGTCGAGCAGGGCCAGAAGGTGGTCGTGCTCGCGAGTTCGGCCTCGATCTACGCCGAGCAGGCGGGCCCTGTCGCGCAGGCGCTGAAGGCCGCCGGCGTCGAGAAGGTCTACCTGGCCGGTCAGCTGAGGGAGGCCGGGGACGTTCCCGAGGGCCTCTTCGACGGCGTCATCGCCTTGGGCATGGATGTCGTCACGTTCCTTGAATCCATCTTCGAGACCCTGGGAGTGGCCCGATGATCCCCCGTTTCGACACCGTCCCGCTCGGGGACGGCCGTCCGTCCGATGAGGCTGCCGCCGCCTACGCGGCCGCGCTGGCCGAGGCCGGGGCGTCCGAGCCGTGGGAGACGCCCGAGCAGATCCCGGTGAAGCCGCTGTTCGGCGACGCCGACCTGGAGGGCCTCGACTTCCTCGACACGCGCCCAGGCCTGCCGCCGTTCCTGCGCGGCCCCTACTCGACGATGTACGTGAACCGTCCGTGGACGATTCGCCAGTACGCCGGCTTCTCGACCGCGGCCGAGTCGAATGCGTTCTACCGCCGCAACCTGGCCGCCGGCCAGAAGGGCCTGTCGATCGCGTTCGATCTGGCCACGCACCGCGGCTACGACTCCGACCACCCGCGCGTGTCCGGCGACGTCGGCATGGCCGGTGTCGCCGTCGACTCGATCCTCGACATGCGCCAGCTGTTCGAGGGCATTCCGCTGGACCAGATGTCGGTCTCGATGACCATGAACGGCGCAGTGCTCCCCGTGCTCGCGTTCTACGTGGTCGCCGCCGAGGAGCAGGGCGTCAGGCCCGAGCAACTGGCGGGAACGATTCAGAATGACATTCTGAAGGAGTTCATGGTCCGCAACACCTACATCTACCCGCCGTCGCCGTCGATGCGGATCATCTCCGACATCTTCGCCTACACCTCGGCGCACATGCCGAAGTTCAACTCGATCTCCATCTCCGGCTACCACATGCAGGAGGCGGGGGCGACCGCCGACATCGAGATGGCCTACACGCTCGCCGACGGCGTGGAGTACATCCGTGCGGGCCAGGCCGTCGGCCTCGACGTCGACAAGTTCGCGCCGCGGCTGAGCTTCTTCTGGGCGATCGGCATGAACTTCTTCACCGAGATCGCCAAGATGCGTGCCGCGCGCATGCTCTGGGCGCGGCTGGTGAAGGACTCCGGCGCCAAGAACGCGAAGTCCATGTCGCTGCGCACGCACAGCCAGACGTCGGGGTGGTCGCTGACCGCGCAGGACGTGTTCAACAACGTGACCCGTACCTGCCTGGAGGCCATGGCGTCCACCCAGGGCCACACGCAGTCGCTGCACACGAACGCGCTCGATGAGGCGATCGCCCTTCCGACCGACTTCTCGGCCCGCATCGCCCGGAACACCCAGCTGTTCATCCAGCAGGAGTCGGGCACCTGCCGCCCGATCGACACGTGGGGCGGGTCGGCGTACGTCGAGCGGCTCACCAACGATCTGGCGCGCAAGGCGTGGACGCTCATCGAGGAGGTCGAGAACGCCGGCGGCATGGCCAAGGCGATCGAGGCCGGCATTCCGAAGATGCGCATCGAAGAGGCCGCCGCCCGCACCCAGGCACGCATCGACTCCGGTCGTCAGCCCGTCGTCGGCGTGAACAAGTACGAGGTCTCCGACGAGGAGCCCATCGAGGTTCTCAAGGTCGACAATGCGAGCGTGCGCGCCGAGCAGATCGCCAAGCTGGCCAAGCTCCGTGCCGAGCGCGACGAGCCCGTCACGCAGGCGGCACTCCAACGCCTCGTGTGGGCGGCGGCGAACCCGGATCCGACCGATCCGGATCGCAACCTGCTCAAGCTGGCGATCGACGCGGCCCGCGCCCGGGCCTCCCTGGGCGAGATCTCCGACGCGCTGGAGTCCGAGTTCGGGCGCTTCACCGCGCAGATCCGTACGATCAGCGGTGTGTACAGCAAGGAATCCGGAGCGACCGAGGCCACCGTGACCACCAAGGCGCTGGTCGAGAAGTTCGAAGAGGCCGAGGACGCCGCCCGCGCATCCTGGTCGCCAAGATGGGCCAGGACGGCCACGACCGCGGCCAGAAGGTGATCTCGACGGCGTTCGCCGATCTGGGCTTCGACGTCGATGTCGGCCCGCTGTTCCAGACGCCGGAAGAGGTGGCCCGCCAGGCCATCGAGGCCGACGTGCACGTGGTGGGCGCGAGTTCGCTGGCGGCTGGCCACCTCACGCTCGTTCCGGCGCTGCGCGCCGAGCTCAACAAGCTCGGTCGCGAAGACATGCTGATCGTGGTCGGTGGCGTGATCCCCGCACAGGACTTCGCGGAGCTGCGGGAGAACGGCGCCGACGCGATCTTCCCGCCCGGCACGAAGATCCCCGAGTGCGCCCAGGAGCTCCTGGAGATCCTGCTGCAGCGGTTGGGGGCGGCCTCGGCATGAGACGCGCACTGGACCCGGCGACGCTCGCAGAGCAGGTGGTCGCCGGGTCTCGTGCCCATGTGGCGCGCGCACTGACCCTGGTCGAGTCGTCCCGTCCCGACCATCGCGCCCAGGCACGCGAACTGCTCACCTTGCTGCGCCCCTACACCGGTTCGGCGATCCGCGTCGGCATTTCGGGCGTCCCCGGGGCCGGCAAGTCGACGTTCATCAACGCGATGGGCGTCCGGCTGATCGAGCGCGGCCGCAAGGTCGCGGTGCTCGCGGTCGACCCTAGTTCGACCCGCTCCGGCGGTTCGGTGCTCGGCGACCGGACGCGGATGGCCGACCTGGCTGAGACCGACAGCGCGTTCATCCGGCCCTCGCCGACCGCCAATCACCTGGGCGGCGTGGCCCGCGCCACCCGCGAGGGCATGCTGATCATGGAGGCCGCCGGTTTCGACACGATCATCGTCGAGACCGTGGGGTGGGCCAGTCCGAGGTCGCAGTCGCGGGCATGGTGGACACGTTCCTGCTGCTCATGGTGGCCCGCACGGGCGACCAGTTGCAGGGCATCAAGCGCGGCATCCTCGAACTCGCCGATGTGATCACGGTAAGTAAGGCGGACGGCGACAACCAGGGCGAGGCGCGGGTCACCGCGCGCGAACTCAAGATCGCGATGCGGCTGATCAAGTCGGATTCCGAGCACCCCACGCCGGTACTGACCTGCTCGTCCTACACCGGTGACGGCCTGGACGAGGTATGGCAGGCGGTCCTCGACCACCGGGCGACGCTGGCGTCCGAGGGCGAGCTGGACGTCCGCCGCGCCGAGCAGCAGCGCGACTGGATGTGGGCGCTGGTCATGGACGAGCTCACCACCGCCCTGCGGCGCAGCCCGAAGGTCAAGGCGATCAGCAAGGGACTCGAACAGTCCGTCTCGCGCGGCGACATCAGTGCTGTGGAGGCGTCCGTCAAGATCCTGGACGCCTTCAAGGCAGATTTCTGACGCAGGCACGTCCTTGGGTGCGGGCGGGTCCGGGGTGACCCCGCCGGCCCGCACCGGGAGGGTCAGCTCGCCGCGTGCGCCTCGCGCGCGGCGAGCACCCGGAAGGTCATCGACGGCTTCTCTTCCTTGCCGCACGACTCCGGCAGCGGTGCGCCCTCGATCGCCTGGATCCTCAGCGCCCAGGCACGTCCGTCGCGATGCCGCACGACGACCTCGTCGCCGGCCTCCACTGCCTCCAGCGCCGCCAGTCCCGTCTCGCCGGTCCGGGCGCGCACCCACGAGTCCGCGACGGCGAGGAGCGGCGCGAGATGGCTGCGCCCGCGATCATGGTGCTCGCCGAAGGACGCCTCCGCGAGCCGCCCGGACGCGGCGGCGTCCAGCACCGCGGCCCCGACCTCGGGCGTGACGCGCGCGAGAACCTGCCCGAACGGCAGCACGACCCCCGTAGGGGCGAACCGGTGCCCACCGGTGTGCGTGCACTCCCACACGTCGCGCCCCTGCGCGGCGAGCTCGGTGAGCACCGGGCGCCCGCGCAGCGCGCAGCAGCGGTCGCGCTTGGCGTTCGTGCACACGAGAAGCACCGGCTCCGACGCGGCGAAGCCGGGCGGGTCCACCGGCTGCGCGCCCGCCAGCTCGTTCCAGGGCAGCCCGAGCAGCTCGGCAGGATCCGCCACGTGCGCCTTGCGCAGCCACGGCGTCGCTCCCAAGCCGCCCGCGACGTACGCCACCCGGCGGGGCGTGTGCTGTTCGGCGTGCCTGCCCGGGCGCCGGATCAGCAGCACCTTGCCACCCGCGACCGAGGCGGCCTCGGACAGCGCCGCCCCCACGGCGGGATCGAGCCCCGACTCGACGAGCGCATCGCGCCCCCACGAGCCGTTCTGCTCGAGCGCGATCCAGAAGGACGCCCGCCCCGCGGTGCCCCACGCCGAGAGCGTGTCCCACAGCACCGAACAGGCCAGGCTCATCGGGGCATTCTTCGCCAGGCCGCGCGCGGGATGACGGGCGCGATGGAGAACATCGCCCGCAGCTGCCAGGGGATCCACAGCACCGGCGCTCCCCCGTTTCGCAGACGGGACACCACGGCGTCCGCGACCTGATCGGCCGTCGAGGAGAACACCGCCGGCTTCATGCCGCGCGTCATCCGGCCGATCACGAACCCCGGGCGGGCGATCACGAGGTCGACGCCCGAGCCGTGCAGTGCGTCCGCCAACCCGGACGCGAACCCGTCGAGCCCGGCCTTCGCCGACCCATAGACATAGTTGGCGCGGCGCACCCGCACCCCGGCGACCGAGCTGAAGGCCACGATGCTGCCCCGCCGGCGATCGGTCGCCGGACGCCCGCGCATCACGTCGGCCAGCACGGTGAGCAGGGACGCCTGTGCCACGAAGTCGGTGTGCAGGATCCGCGACACCTCGGCTTCGTCGCGTTCGGCCAGCGCCTGATCGCCGAGGACGCCGAACGCCAGCACCGCCGTCTCGATCGGCCCGGCCCACTCCTCGATCCCGGCGACGACCCCACGGTGCGTGGCCACGTCGTCGGCGTCGAACGCGACCACCTCGACACGCTCGGCACCGGCCGCGCGCACCGCGTCCGCCTCGACCGCGGCGTCCGTGCCCGGTCGCACCGCCAGCACCACGCAGGAGGCCGCGCCCGCCAGGCGGGTCGCGATCGCGACGCCGATCTCGGAGCGGCCGCCGAAGACCGCGACGACGCCGCTCACAGCGACGCGCGCAGCGCACTGATCCGGGCCAGCGAGGACGCCCGCCCGAGGATCTCCATGGACTCGAACAGCGGCGGCGACACGCGCGAGCCGGTGATTGCCACCCGCACCGGACCGAACGCGAGCCGCGGCTTCACACCGAGACGCTCGACCAATCCAGCCCGCAACGCGGCCTGGATCGAACCGTGATCCCAGTGCGTCACCTCCTCCAGCGCGGACGCCGCGGCGTCCAGCACCTCGGCGGCGTTCGCGGGCAGGGACGCGCGTGCGGCGTCCTCGATGACCAGATCGGCGTCCGCCGCAAACAGGAAGGCCAGCTTGCCGAGCGCCTCCGACAGCAGCACCAGCCGCTCCGCGATCAGCGGCGTCGCGGAGCGCAGGGTGGCGACCTGAGCGTGAGTCGGGTCGGGCCACTCGCCGGTGAAGCGTAGGTGGGCGGCGATCCGATCGGCCAGCGCGTCCGCGTCGAGCGACCGGATGTAGTGCCCGTTGAGCCAGTTGAGCTTGTCGAGGTCGAATACCGGACCGACCGTGTTGACCTTGGCCCAGTCGAAGCCGTCGACGAATTCGTCGAACGTCGCCACCTCGGTGTCGTCGTCGGCGGGCGGGTAGCCGAGCAGTTGCAGGAAGTTCACCAGCGCCTCGGGCAGGTATCCCTGCTCGCGGAACCACAGCAGCCGCGCGGCCGGGTTGTTGCGCTTGGAGATCTTCGACTTGTCGGTGTTGCGCAACAACGGCATGTGCGCGAAGGCGGGCACGTCCCAGCCGAGCCAGCGGTACAGCAGGACGTGCTTCGGCGTGGAGCTGATCCACTCCTCGCCCCGGACGACGTGCGTGATGCCCATCAGGTGATCGTCGACGACCACGGCCAGGTGGTAGGTGGGGAAGCCGTCCGTCTTCAGGATCACCTGATCGTCGGGCACCGGCGCGCGCACCGGCCCGCGGACGAGGTCGTCGAACACGAGCTCGACGTCGGAGGGGATGAGCATCCGCACCACGGGCGTCTCGCCGAAGCCCGGTAGCGCGGAGCGCTCCTCGCGCGTCTTGCCCAGGCAGAGTCGGTCGTAGCCGGTCACCGCCTGCTTGGACGCCTGCTGTTCGGCGCGCATCTGCGCGAGCCGTTCGGTGCTGCACCAGCAGCGGTAGGCGTGCCCGCCGGCGATCAATTGCTCAACGTAGGGCCGGTAGGTGTCCAGCCGCTCGGACTGCCGGTACGGCGCGTACGGGCCGCCCTTGTCGGGGCCTTCGTCCCAGGTCAGGCCGAGCCAGGTGAGCGTGTCGAAAATCTGCCGTTCGGAGTCGGCGACGTAGCGGGCGCGATCGGTGTCCTCGATGCGCAGCACGAACGCGCCCCCGGTCTTACGGGCCCACGCCAGGTTGAACAGGGACATGTACGCCGTGCCCACGTGCGGATCGCCGGTCGGGGACGGCGCCACGCGCAGGCGCGCGGGCGTCAAGGAGGCATCAGTCATGGTGACCTCAGACTACCGCGCGGGGGTGCGGACGCCGGTCAGGGCGCCCGCAGCGTACCCCGCAGGTGCAGCAATCCGTCCTCGTCGCCGACGGCCACGTGCTCCAACACGCCGGCGACCTCCGACGACCAGCCGAGCGGTCTGACGTCGACGACGCGGGCTCCCGCCCAGGTGGCGGACGCCGCGGGCCGCGGCCCCCAGTCGGTGTCGAGGAACTCGGCCACCGCGAACGGACCACCCGGCGAGGGCCCCAGGCCCGCGAACACCTCGACGGCACGGCGCTGCCGCGGCCCTAGCACCGACACGGTGAAGCGCGCCCCGGGTCGCAGGACGCCGGCCAGGTCGGTGTCGGGATCGATCAGCCCGAGCACCTGCGCGGGGGCGCCGAGCGCCACCAGCATCGAGCTCACGGTGAGCCCCGCCCGTCCGGCGCCGACACCGGACGCCCACAGCGTCACCGGGGCGGCCAGACGCGCGCGGAGCCGCCGCGCGGCGTCTCGCTGGGGTTCCGGGGTCGCGAACGGGTGGTCGCGCTGGATGCTCACGACCCTCATCTTGCCGCATCATGCCTGGGGTCGGCGCGGGTGCACTCGGGCCGGCGGAGGACGCAGAAACGGGCGGCCCCGCGAGGGGACCGCCCGTTCGGCGCCGATCGAGAATCAGGCTGCGGCGCGCGCCGCGCTCGCGGAGCTGGCGACCTTGGTGAAGGCCCAGCCGAAGACGATCAGGGTCAGACCGACACCGATCGCGAAGAGGCACACACCGTAGGACAGGACCGACGTGAACAGCGATGCGCGCAGGAACGAGCCGTTCATCGCGGTGGTGCGCTGCTTGGTGAGCTCCTCGGCCTTGGCGGTCTGCGCCTGGGCCTCGGCGGTGTCGCCGGCCTCCGTGGCCTTGGTGGCGGCGTTGCGGGCCGCGGTGGCCGCCGCGCCCAGCTCAGCGTAGGTGAGACCGTTGCTGCCCTTGAGGGCGTGGGTGTTGATGACTTCGGCCTGCGCGAACGCCGAGATCGGTCCGCTCACCTGGGAGCCCCCGGCAAACGGTGCGTCCGCGGACACGGTGATGCGCTCGGCTGCCAGCTGGCTGGTGACGATGCCCCACACGACACCGCCCGTGATGGTGAACAGGACGCCCATGATCAGCGAGACGACGCCAGCGAACTTCAGCGGCTTGAGGTTCATTGGTTGCTCCTTGGAGTGCGAGTGGTGGAGGACGACCAGTCAGGATCTCGACGGTTCGACTGTTGATCCCGTAATGACTGAAGTCTCTACTACTACGGATCGTAGCAGGATCGGGCGTCATTCCGCGACATCGAGATAGTCACAATTCGAGCACGTCCGTCTCAGCATCCGGGTGCCGTTTCGGGGGCCGCGTCGCTCCGGCCGGGCCGTCTCGCAGGCACCGCCCGCGCCCGGACGCACGCAGGCCCGCATCCCTCGACGGGATGCGGGCCTGCGTGGCAGCCTGCGTGAGGTCAGATCACTTGAGGATCTTGGTCACGTTGCCAGCGCCGACGGTGCGGCCACCCTCGCGGATCGCGAACTTGAGGGCTTCCTCCATCGCGATCGGCTTGTTGAGGTGCACGGTCATGGTGGTGTTGTCGCCCGGCATGACCATCTCGGTGCCCTCGGGCAGCTGGACGATACCGGTCACGTCGGTGGTGCGGAAGTAGAACTGCGGGCTGTAGTTCGAGAAGAACGGCTTGTGACGGCCGCCCTCCTCCTTGTTCAGCACGTAGACCTGGGCCTCGAAGTCGGTGTGCGGCGTGACCGAGCCCGGCTTGCAGACGACCATGCCGCGCTCGACATCGTCCTTCTTGGTGCCGCGAAGCAGCAGGCCGACGTTCTCACCCGCGCGCCCCTCGTCGAGGATCTTGCGGAACATCTCGACACCGGTGATGGTGGAGGACTGCTTGGTCTCGCGAATGCCAATGATGTCGACGACCTCGCCGGTCTTCACGATGCCGCGCTCGATGCGGCCGGTCACCACGGTGCCACGACCGGTGATCGTGAACACGTCTTCGACCGGCATCAGGAACGGCTTCTCGGTGTCGCGCTCGGGCTGCGGGATGTACTCGTCCACCGCGTCCATGAGCTCGAGGATCGTCGCGCCCCACTTCTCGTCACCCTGCAGCGCCGGGAAGGCGGCCACGCGGACGATCGGCAGGTCGTCGCCGTCGAACTCCTGAGCGGTGAGCAGCTCGCGCAGCTCCATCTCGACGAGTTCGATGAGCTCTTCGTCGTCGACCATGTCGCACTTGTTGAGCGCCACCACAATGGCCGGGACGCCGACCTGGCGGGCCAGCAGGATGTGCTCGCGCGTCTGCGCCATCGGGCCGTCGGTGGCGGCGACCACGAGGATCGCGCCGTCCATCTGAGCGGCTCCGGTGATCATGTTCTTGACGTAGTCGGCGTGACCCGGGCAGTCGACGTGCGCGTAGTGGCGCGCCTCGGTCTGGTACTCGACGTGCGCGATCGAGATCGTGATACCACGCTGACGCTCTTCAGGGGCCTTGTCGATCTGGTCGAAGGCCGACACAGCGTTCAGATCGGGGTACTTGTCGTGGAGCACCTTCGTAATCGCCGCCGTGAGCGTGGTCTTGCCGTGGTCGACGTGCCCGATGGTGCCGATGTTGCAGTGCGGCTTGGTCCGCTCAAACTTGGCCTTTGCCACTTGGGCTCCTCTTTCTTTCCCACCGCACGCGGTTCGCACGGCGCATGTCGTTTCTTGCTTGCTTCCTGGGTCGGCCGCTCAAGGCGGACCCGACCAAGTCTTGTCGAGTGAGCCGGGAGAGTCAAACTGACTCCCCCGGATTCATCACCCGTCTCAGGTGAGCCGGCGGGGGGCGATCACTCGCCGCCGCGGCCCTTTTCGATGATCTCCTCGGCCACCGACTTCGGCACCTCGCCATAGGAGTGGAACTCCATGGCGTAGGACGCCTGACCGGACGTCTTCGAACGCAGGTCGCCGACGTATCCGAACATCTCCGACAGCGGGACGAGTGCGCGAACGATCTGGTTGCCGTGCGCCTCTTCCATGCCCTGGACGTGACCGCGACGGGAGTTGATGTCGCCGATCACGGTGCCCAAGTAGTCGTCGGGCGTGGTGACCTCGACGGCCATCAGCGGCTCGAGCAGGGCCGGGTCGGCCTTGCGCGCGGCCTCTTTGAAGACCATCGAGCCGGCGATCTTGAACGCGAGCTCGGAGGAGTCGACGTCGTGGTACGCGCCGTCCAGCAGGGTCACCTTGATGTCCTCCACCGGGTAGCCGGCCAGCGGACCGAAGGCCATGGCCTCCTTGACGCCCTGGTCGACCGCGGGAATGTACTCGCGAGGAATGCGGCCGCCGGTCACGCCGTTGACGAACGCGTAGCCCGCGCCGGGTTCCTGCGGTTCCAGCGAGATGAGGACCTTGGCGTACTGACCCGAACCGCCCGACTGCTTCTTGTGGGTGTATTCGGCCTTGTCCACCTTGCGGCGCAGCGTCTCGCGGTAGGCCACCTGCGGCTTTCCGATGTTCGCTTCCACCTTGAACTCGCGGCGCATCCGGTCGATCAGCACGTCGAGGTGCAGTTCACCCATGCCCGCGATGATCGTCTGGCCGGTCTCCTCGTCGGTGTGGACACGGAAGGTCGGATCCTCCTCGGCGAGCCGCTGGATGGCGGTCGACAGCTTCTCCTGGTCCGACTTCGTCTTCGGCTCGATGGCCTGCTCGATGACGGGATTGGGGAACTCCATCGACTCCAGGATGATCGGGTTGGCCGGATCGCACAGGGTCTCGCCGGTGGTGGTGTCCTTCAGACCCATCACCGCGCAGATCATGCCCGCGCCGATCGCCTCGATCTCCTGACGCTTGTTGGCGTGCATCTGGTAGATCTTGCCGACGCGCTCCTTCTTGCCCTTGGTCGCGTTCAGCACCTGCGTGCCCGCCTTCAGGATGCCGGAGTAGATGCGCACGTAGGTCAGGCGACCCAGGTGCGGATCGGCGGCGACCTTGAACGCGAGCAGGCTCAACGGCTCGTCGTTGCTCGGCAGTCGATGCATCTCGACGGCCTCGTTGCCCGGCTTGAAGCCTTCGATGGCCGGCACGTCGAGCGGCGACGGCAGGTAGTCGATGACCGCGTCCAGCATGGGCTGCACACCCTTGTTCTTGAACGACGTGCCGCACACCACCGCGGTCAGCTTGCCACCCAGGACGCCGCGGCGGATGGCCGCCTTGATCGTCGGGGCGTCGATCTCCTCGCCGGAATCCTCGGCCAGCAGCCACGTCTCGGCGAAGTCGTCGTCGTTGTCGGCGAGGGTCTGAATGAGTTCCTCGCGCGCCTCGGCGGCGGCGTCCGCCATGTCGGCCGGGATCGCCTCGATCGCGTAGTCCTCGCCGATGGCGGTCTCGCCGCGCCACATGAGGGCGCGCATGCCCACGAGATCGACGACGCCCTGGAAGGCCGCCTCGGCGCCCACCGGGAGCTGCAGCACCGCGGCGGTCGCGTTCAGCCGCTCGCGGATCGTCTTGACGACGAACTCGAAGGACGCGCCGGTGCGATCCAGCTTGTTGACGTAGCAGATGCGCGGGACACCGTACTTGGTCGCCTGACGCCACACCGTCTGGCTCTGCGGCTCAACACCGGCGACACCGTCGAACACCGCCACGGCGCCGTCGAGGACGCGCAGCGAGCGCTCCACCTCGACGGTGAAGTCCACGTGACCGGGCGTGTCGATGATGTTGATCTGGTGGTCGTGCCAGAAACAGGTCGTCGCGGCGGAGGTGATCGTGATGCCGCGCTCCTGCTCCTGCTCCATCCAGTCCATCGTCGCCGAACCCTCATGGGTCTCGCCGATCTTGTAGTTGATGCCGGTGTAGAACAGGATGCGCTCGGTGGTGGTGGTCTTGCCCGCGTCGATGTGGGCCATGATGCCGATGTTGCGGACCTTGGCCAGGTTGGTCATGATGTCGATGGCCACGGGATGCTTCCCCTCTTGTTACATAAAGTGTCGTGCGGGTCGAAACAGGCGTGAAGCTCCCCCCCGCGCTTGCGGCGGGGAGAAGCTTCAGCAGATCACCAGCGGTAGTGAGCGAAGGCGCGGTTCGCCTCGGCCATCTTGTGCGTGTCCTCGCGCTTCTTCACGCTCGCGCCGAGGCCGTTGCTCGCGTCGAGGATCTCGTTCATCAGGCGCTCGGTCATGGTCTTCTCGCGGCGCTGGCGAGAGAAGCTGACCAGCCAGCGCATCGACAGGGTGGTCGCACGGGCGGGCTTCACCTCGATGGGCACCTGATAGGTCGCGCCACCGACGCGACGGGACTTGACCTCGACCGCCGGACGGATGTTGTCGAGCGCCTTCTTGAGGGTCTGCACCGGGTCGATGCCGGTCTTGACCCGGGTGCCCTCGAGAGCGCCGTAGACGATGTTCTGAGCGGTGGTCTTCTTGCCGTCGAGCAGGATCTTGCTCACCAACTGGGAGACCAGCGGCGAGCCGTAGACGGGATCGACGACGACCGGCCGCTTCGGGGCCGGACCCTTGCGAGGCATTACTTCTCCTTCTTCGCGCCGTAACGGCTGCGGGCCTGCTTGCGGTTCTTGACACCCTGGGTGTCGAGCGAGCCGCGGATGATCTTGTACCGAACACCCGGCAGGTCCTTCACGCGACCGCCGCGAACGAGCACCATCGAGTGCTCCTGCAGGTTGTGACCCACGCCCGGGATGTAGGCGGTCACCTCGATGCCCGAGGACAGCCGGACGCGCGCCACCTTGCGGAGCGCCGAGTTCGGCTTCTTGGGGGTCGTCGTGTACACGCGGGTGCACACCCCCCGGCGCTGGGGCGAGCCCTTGAGGGCAGGCGTCTTGTTCTTGCTGACCTTGTCAGTGCGGCCCTTGCGGACCAACTGCTGGATGGTGGGCACCGGCTGGTATTCCTTCGTTGTTCGGTTGGCCCGGGTGGGCCACGCTTGTGGCGCGCCGGCCTGACGGGAACTCGGGGAGCTCAGCCGCGCGTCGGCCTGTCGCGAATGTGTGTCCGAATGAACCCTGGGGCTCCGCGGCGTGCACGGTCGGTTCGGTTGCCCGAACACAACGACAAAGACTAGTGGTAGACCCTGGAGCCGGTCAAAGTAACGACCGCGACTGCCCCGGGCCATGACTAGCCGAAGAACGCAACCGCCAGTCTAGCGTGGCGACGGCGATCCCCCAAAAGGGACGCCGCCGACGGATGCCGCAACGCACCGGAGCCCCGCGGGCACAAGCGTGCCGCGGGGCTCCGGTGGCCCTGACCTAGCTGAAGTCGCCCAGGTCGAACTCGTCGCCGACGGCCGCGCCGCCCGCGATGTCGTAGTCGTACGGGTCGTAGCTGAGGTCGTAGGCCGCGGCCCGCGCCTCCGCCGTCGGCTCCACCCGAATGTTGCGGTACCGCTCCAGGCCGGTGCCCGCCGGGATCAGCTTGCCCAGGATCACGTTCTCCTTGAGCCCGACCAGGGAGTCGGACTTCGCCTGGATGGCGGCGTCCGTGAGCACCTTGGTGGTTTCCTGGAAGGAGGCCGCCGACAGCCACGACTCGGTGGCCAGCGACGCCTTCGTGATGCCCATCAGCACCGGACGCCCCTGCGCCGGCACGCTGCCCTCGGTGATCGCCTTGCGGTTCTCGGCCTCGAACAGCTTCCGGTCGACGAGGTCGCCGGGAAGGATCGTCGTGTCACCCGCCTCGATGACCGTGACCCGGCGCAGCATCTGTCGGATGATGATCTCGATGTGCTTGTCGTGGATCGGGGCACCCTGCGTCCGGTACACGGCCTGCACCTCCTCGACCAGGTGTTCCTGCACGCGGCGCAGGCCGTTGACGCGCAGGATGTCCTGCGGGTCGAGCGTGCCCGCCCACAGCTGCTGCCCGGCGTGGACGCGGTCGCCGTCGCGGATGGCGTGCTTGACCAGGGCGGCGTCCTCCCACTCCAAGCGCACGCGGCGCGGCAGCGGGTACTCGAGGTCTTCCTCGCCGTCGTCGCGCACCAGGACGAGCTTGCGCGTGCGCTCGCCGTCCTCCATACGGATCCGTCCGGCCGCCTCGGCGATCGGGGCCTTGCCCTTCGGCGTCCGGGCCTCGAACAGCTCGCCCACGCGCGGCAGGCCCTGCGTGATGTCGTCACCGGCCACACCACCGGTGTGGAAGGTACGCATCGTGAGCTGAGTGCCCGGCTCGCCGATCGACTGCGCCGCGACGATCCCGACGGCCTCGCCGACGTCCACCAGCTTGCCGGACGCCAGGGAGCGGCCGTAGCACATGGCGCAGGTGCCCAGCGCCGACTCGCAGGTCAGCACGGAACGCACCTTGACCTCGGTCACGCCCGCCTGAATGAGGCGTCCGATGATCTCGTCGCCCAGGTCGATGCCCGCCTCGGCGAGCACCTCGCCCGAAGCGCTCACGACGTCGGACGCCAGGGTCCGGGCGTACACCGACGTCTCGACGTTGAAGGCCTGTCCGACACGCCCGTCGCGACCCACGGCCACGATGGCCTTGGTCAGGCCGCGCTCGGTGCCGCAGTCCTCCTCGCGGATGATCACGTCCTGCGACACGTCGACCAGACGGCGGGTCAGGTAGCCCGAGTCGGCCGTCCGCAGCGCGGTGTCCGCCTGCCCCTTACGGCCGCCGTGCGTCGAGATGAAGTACTCCAGGACGGAGAGGCCCTCGCGGAAGTTCGACTTGATCGGCCGGGCGATGATCTCGCCCTTCGGGTTGGCCACCAGGCCGCGCATGGCGGCGATCTGGCGCATCTGCGTCATGTTTCCTCGGGCGCCCGAGTTCACCATCATGAAGATGGGGTTCTCGGAGGTGAAGTTCGCCTCCATCGCCTCGGTCAGCTCGGCGGTCGCGTCCGTCCACAGCTGGACGAGCTCCTGCTGGCGCTCCTCCTCCGTGACCTTGCCGCGCTCGAACTGGCGGGTGATCTTCGTGGCACGCGCGTCGTAGGAGGCCAGGATCTCGGGCTTGGACGGCGGGGTCTGGATGTCGGAGATCGACACCGTGACGCCCGAGCGCGTCGCCCAGCGGAAGCCGATGTCCTTGAGCTTGTCCAGCGTCCGCGCGACGGCGACCTTCGGGTAGTGCTCAGCGAGCTCGTTCACGATCTGCCCCAGGCGCTTCTTGCCGACGGACGCGTTCACGTACGGATAGTCGCCCGGCAGCGCCTCGTTGAACAGGGCGCGCCCGAGGGTGGTCTCGATCACGAACGAGCCGTCCTCGCGCGCCTCGACGCCCGTCGGCGGCTCGATGCCCGTCATGCGGATCTTGATCGGCGCGTTGACTCCCAGCTCACCACGGTCGAAGGCCATGTGCGCCTCGTCCTTGCTGACGAACGCGCGTCCCTCGCCCGGGCGTCCCTCACGCACAGTGGTGAGGAAGTAGTGGCCGATGATCATGTCCTGCGTGGGCAGGGTGACCGGACGGCCGTCGGCGGGCTTGAGGATGTTGTTCGTGCTCAGCATCAGGATGCGCGCTTCGGCCTGCGCCTCGGCCGACAGCGGAAGATGGACGGCCATCTGGTCGCCGTCGAAGTCGGCGTTGAACGCCGTGCAGACCAGCGGGTGAAGCTGGATCGCCTTGCCCTCGATGAGCTGTGGCTCGAACGCCTGGATGCCGAGGCGGTGCAGCGTGGGTGCGCGGTTGAGCAGCACCGGGTGCTCGGCGATGACCTCTTCGAGCACGTCCCACACGACCGACCGCTGGCGATCGACCATGCGCTTGGCGGACTTGATGTTCTGCGCCAGGTTCAGGTCTTCCAGGCGCTTCATGACGAACGGCTTGAACAACTCCAGCGCCATGTTCTTCGGCAGGCCGCACTGGTGCAGCTTGAGCTGCGGGCCGACGACGATGACCGAACGGCCCGAATAGTCGACGCGCTTGCCGAGCAGGTTCTGGCGGAACCGGCCCTGCTTGCCCTTGAGCATGTCGGAGATCGACTTGAGCGGGCGATTGCCGGGCCCGGTGACCGGACGCCCGCGGCGTCCGTTGTCGAACAGCGAGTCCACCGCTTCCTGCAACATCCGCTTCTCGTTGTTGACGATGATCTCGGGTGCGCCGAGGTCGAGCAAGCGCTTGAGGCGGTTGTTGCGGTTGATGACGCGGCGATACAGGTCGTTGAGATCGGAGGTCGCGAAACGTCCGCCGTCCAGCTGCACCATCGGGCGCAGGTCGGGCGGAATGACCGGGACGGCGTCCAAAACCATGCCGGTCGGGCTGTTCGTGGTGTTGAGGAAGGCCGACACCACCTTGAGCCGCTTGAGGGCGCGGGTCTTGCGCTGGCCCTTGCCGGTCTGGATGATCTCGCGCAGGCGCAGGGATTCGCCCTCGAGGTCGAAATCGGCCAGGCGGCGCTTGATCGCCTCGGCGCCCATGAAGCCCTTGAAGTAGCGACCGAAGCGGCTCTTCATCTCGCGATAGAGGATCTCGTCGCCCTCGAGGTCTTGGACCTTCAGGCCCTTGAAGCGTGCCCAGACGGCGTCGAGGCGGTCGAGCTCGCGCTGGGCGCGGTCGCGCACCAGCTTGACCTCACGCTCGCCGACATCGCGCACCCGCTTCTTCTGATCGGCCTTGGCGCCCTCCGCTTCCAGCGCGGCGACGTCCTCTTCGATCTTCTGCATGCGCGCCTCGATGTCGGCGTCGCGGCGTGCGGCGAGCTGCTTGCGCTCGACCTCGACCTTGCCCTCGAGCGACGGGAGGTCGCGATGGCGGGCGTCCTCGTCGACCGACGTGATCATGTAGGCCGCGAAGTAGATGACCTTCTCCAGGTCCTTCGGCGCGACGTCGAGCAGGTACCCCAACCGGCTGGGGACGCCCTTGAAGTACCAGATGTGCGTCACGGGGGCGGCCAGCTCGATGTGGCCCATGCGCTCGCGGCGCACGTTGGAACGAGTGACCTCGACACCGCAGCGCTCGCAGATGATTCCCTTGAAACGCACCCGCTTGTACTTGCCGCAGTAGCACTCCCAGTCCCGGGTAGGACCGAAGATCTTCTCGCAGAACAGGCCGTCACGCTCAGGCTTGAGCGTGCGGTAGTTGATCGTCTCAGGCTTCTT
The DNA here is from genome assembly GCA_016711325.1 of Nigerium sp. GTDB lineage: Bacteria > Actinomycetota > Actinomycetes > Propionibacteriales > Propionibacteriaceae > Propioniciclava. The sequence goes on from JADJTH010000001.1 coordinate 161,948, forward strand.
GACCTCACCGTGGCTCCACTCGCGGATCTGATCCGCGGTCGCCAGCCCGATGCGCAGCTCGTCGTAGAAGTTGACGTCCAGCACGTTTGTTCTCTCTCTCCCTGGGGGGAACTTCGTTCGGACCAGTGGCCGCCGATCCGGACTACCGGTCGAGGCGCCTCGACCGGGGCGGGGGCCGATCGGCCCCCTGCGGGTGGTGGGTGCGGGCACATACGGATGCCCCGCACCCTCCAATCAGACTTCTTCGATGTCGGCGAACGAGTCGGCTCCCGGGCGGCGGGACAGGTCGATCCCGAACTCCTCCGCGCGGTGGAAATCGTCCTCGGAATCGCGCAGCTCGACCACCGTGCCGTCGGAGGAGAGAACCTCGACGTTCAGGCACAGCGACTTCATCTCCTTGACGAGCACCTTGAACGACTCGGGGATGCCCGGCTCGGGGATGTTCTCGCCCTTGACGATCGCCTCGTAGACCTTCACACGGCCCGGCACGTCATCGGACTTGATCGTGAGCAATTCCTGCAGCGCCCACGCGGCACCGTAGGCCTCCATCGCCCACACCTCCATCTCGCCGAAGCGCTGGCCGCCGAACTGCGCCTTACCGCCGAGCGGCTGCTGGGTGATCATCGAGTACGGGCCCGTCGAGCGCGCGTGGATCTTGTCGTCCACCAGGTGGTGAAGCTTCAGCATGTAGATGTAGCCGACGCCCACGCGGTCGGGGTAAGGCTCGCCGGAACGGCCGTCGAAGAGTTGAGCCTTGCCGCCGGCGTCCACCAGGCGCAGACCGTCGCGCTGCGGCAGGCCGTGCTCCAGCAGCCCGGCGATCTCCTTCTCGTTGGCGCCGTCGAACACCGGCGTGGCCAGGTTCGACTTCGGCGGCACGTGGCCGAGGCCCACCTCCTTGAGGCGGTTCGCCCAGGCGTCCTCGATGTCGCTGATGTCCCAGCCCGAGTGCGCGATCCAGCCCAGATGGGTCTCCAGGACCTGGCCCACGTTCATGCGGCTCGGGACGCCGAGCGGGTTGAGCACGATGTCGACCGGCGTACCGTCCTCGAGGAAGGGCATGTCCTCGATGGGCAGGATCTTGGAGATCACGCCCTTGTTGCCGTGGCGTCCGGCGAGCTTGTCGCCGTCGGAGATCTTGCGCTTCTGCGCCACGTACACGCGCACGAGCTGGTTCACGCCCGGAGGCAGCTCGTCGCCCTCGTCGCGGTCGAAGACCCGGACGCTGATGACCGTGCCGGTCTCGCCGTGCGGCACCTTCATGGACGTGTCGCGGACCTCGCGAGCCTTCTCGCCGAAGATCGCACGCAGCAGCCGCTCCTCGGGGGTCAGCTCGGTCTCGCCCTTCGGGGTCACCTTGCCCACGAGAATGTCGCCGGTGCTGACCTCGGCGCCGATCCGGACGATGCCGCGCTCGTCGAGATCGGCGAGCATGTCGTCGCCGATGTTCGGGATGTCGCGGGTGATCTCCTCGGGCCCCAGCTTCGTGTCGCGGGCGTCGATCTCGTGCTCCTCGATGTGGATCGACGTGAGCACGTCGTCCTGGACGAGGCGCTGGCTGAGGATGATCGCGTCCTCGTAGTTGTGCCCCTCCCACGGCATGAAGGCCACCAGCAGGTTGCGACCCAGAGCCATCTCGCCGTTGTCGGTGCAGGCGCCGTCGGCGAGCGGCGTGCCCACCTCGACGCGGTCGCCGTCGGCGACCAACGGACGCTGGTTGATGCAGGTGGTCTGGTTCGAGCGGACGAACTTGCTCATCCGGTAGCTCGTCTGGGTGCCGTCGTCGTTCATGACGTCGATGATGTCGCCGGACACGCTGGTCACGACGCCCGCCTTGTAGGCGACCGTCACCTCGCCCGCGTCCACCGCACCGCGATATTCCATCCCGGTGCCGACATAGGGAGCCTCGTTGCGCAGCAACGGCACGGCCTGGCGCTGCATGTTCGCACCCATCAGGGCGCGCGACGCGTCGTCGTGCTCGAGGAACGGGATGAGCGCGGTCGCCACCGAGACCATCTGGCGCGGGGAGACGTCCATGTAGTGCACCTCGGTGCCCGGCACCTCGTCGGCGTCGCCGTGCTTGACACGGACCAGTACCCGATCCTCGATGAAGTGGCCGTCGTCGTCCAGGACGGCGTTGGCCTGCGCCACGATGTAGCGGTCCTCTTCGTCGGCGGTCAGGTAGTCGATCTGGTCGGTGACCCGGCCGTCGACGACCTTGCGGTACGGGGTCTCGATGAAACCGAACGCATTGACGCGCGCGAAGGACGCCAGCGAGCCGATGAGGCCGATGTTCGGGCCTTCGGGGGTCTCGATGGGACACATGCGGCCGTAGTGCGACGGGTGGACGTCGCGGACCTCCATGCCCGCGCGGTCGCGGGACAGGCCACCCGGGCCGAGCGCCGACAGCCGGCGCTTGTGGGTGAGCCCGGCCAGGGGGTTGTTCTGATCCATGAACTGCGACAGCTGCGAGGTGCCGAAGAACTCCTTCAGCGCCGCCACGACCGGGCGGATGTTGATCAGGGTCTGCGGCGTGATCGCCTCGATGTCCTGGGTCGTCATCCGGTCGCGCACCGTGCGCTCGAGGCGTCCGAGGCCGATGCGCAGCTGGTTCTGGATCAACTCGCCCACCGTACGCAGACGGCGGTTGCCGAAATGATCGATGTCGTCGGTCTCGACGGGCTGGTCGTTCAGCGTCTCCCTGCCCTCGTGGAGCGCGACCACGTAGCGGATCGACGAGACGATGTCCTCCATCGTCAGAACCTGCTGATCGAACGGCTGCTCCAGCCCGAGCTTCTTGTTGATCTTGTAACGGCCCACCTTTGCCAGGTCGTACCGCTTCGGGTTGAAGTAGTAGTTCTGCAGCATCGCCTGCGCTGCCTCGCGGGTCGGCGGTTCGCCCGGGCGCAGCTTGCGGTAGATGTCGAGGAGCGCCTCGTCGGTGGTGGCGGTGTTGTCCTTCTCGAGGGTGAGCCGGATCGACTCGTAGTCGCCGAACTCCTCGAGGATCTGCTCGTTCGTCCAGCCGAGCGACTTCAGCAGCACCGTGACGTTCTGCTTGCGCTTACGGTCGACGCGGACGCCCACCATGTCGCGCTTGTCGACCTCGAATTCGAGCCACGCGCCGCGGCTCGGGATCATCTTGCAGGTGAAGATGTCCTTGTCGGAGGTCTTGTCGGGCGTCTGCTCGAAGTAAACCCCCGGGCTGCGGACGAGCTGCGACACCACGACACGCTCGGTGCCGTTGATGATGAACGTGCCCTGCGGGGTCATCAGCGGAAAGTCGCCCATGAAGACGGTCTGACTCTTGATCTCGCCGGTCTCGTTGTTCACGAACTCGGCGGTGACGAACAGCGGGGCCGCGTAGGTGACGTCGCGGTCCTTGCACTCCTCCACCGTGTACTTCGGCTCCTCGAAACGATGGTCGCGGAAACTCAGCGACATCGTCTCGGAGAGATCCTCGATCGGGGAGATCTCCTCGAAGATCTCCTCCAGACCGGACTTGGTGTTGATGTCGGTCCGCCCTTGCTCGAGCGCTTCGGCCACCCGCTGGCGCCACGCGTCGTTACCGACGAGCCAGTCGAAGGAGTCGACCTGCAGGTCGAGAAGGTTCGGAACCTCCATGGGCTCGTGGATCTTCGCGAACGAGATCCGGCCGCTGGGGGAGATGACGTTGGTGTTCTTCGACGCAGTGCGCGAGACGGCCAAGAGTATGGTCCTTCCAAAAGAAACCCGGCTGGGAGGTTCTTTGCATGCAAAACGCCCCGCGTCAAGTGGTCACGGGTCGCCAAATGGGGCAAAGCCTGATCCTAGCCCCTTCGCGGAGGCCACGCAAATTGAGCCAGGGGCCGCTCGCGCCCAGGTGCCTCGTTGCCCACCGGGTCGTGCCCAGCTTAGCGGCGCCGCACCCCGGGGCCGTCGTCGGACACGCCGTCCCTTCCGCACCTCGCCGACCCGCGCGAAACCAAAGAAGCCCCCGGCGGAGCCGGGGGCCTCTCTTGGTGCTGCGATCAGTGCGTCACTTGAAGCTGACGGTCGCGCCGGCGGCCTCGAGCTGCTCCTTGGCCTTCTCGGCGACGTCGCGCGCGACCTTCTCCAGGACGGCCTTCGGCGCGGACTCGACGAGGTCCTTGGCCTCCTTCAGACCGAGGGACGTCAGCGCACGCACCTCCTTGATGACCTGGATCTTCTTCTCGCCGATCAATTCGAGGACGACGTCGACCTCGGAGGACTCCTCCTCTTCGGCGGCCGCCTCGCCGGCGGCGGCCGGGGCCGCGGCCACCGCGACCGGCGCGGCGGCAGTGACACCGAAGGTGTCCTCGAACAGCGTGACGAACTCGGAAAGTTCGATCAGGGTCATCTCCTTGAAGGCGTCAAGGAGCTCGTCATTGGTGAGCTTCGCCATGGTGGGCGTTCCTTTCAGTTACTTCGCAGCCTCAGCCGCGTCATCAGTGGCCTCGGCAGCGGGCGCTGCGTCGGATGCCGAGGCGTCCTCGGCGGTTTCGAGCTTCTGGTCAGCGGCGGCAGCCTGGCCGGCTCCACCGATCAAGGCCGGGTTCTCCCCCGCCGCAGCCTCCAGCGCGCCGAAGGCGCGGGCGGCCTGCGACAGCGGGGCGGCAATGAGGTAGACGGCCTTGCTGAGGTTCGCCTGAAGCGCACCCGCCAGCTTGGCGAGCAGAACCTCGCGCGACTCGAGGTCGGCGAGCTTCTTCACTTCGTCGACGCCAAGGACGCGACCGTCCATGACGCCACCCTTGATGACCAGAAGCGGGTTGTCCTTCGCGAAGTCGCGCAGACCCTTCGCAACGGTGGCAACGTCACCGTTGATGAAGGCGATCGCCGTGGGGCCGCTGAGCTGCTCGTCGAGCCCCTCAATGCCCGCCTCACGTGCGGCGATCTGGGTCAGAGTGTTCTTCGCGACGGCGTACGTGGCGTTCTCACCGAGAGCGCGGCGCAATGCCTTGATGCTCTTCACGGTGAGACCACGATATTCGGTCAGCACAGCGGCGTTCGACGAGCTGAAGGCTTCCTTCAACTCCGCGACCGCGGCTGCCTTTTCCGGCCTCGCCATGGGTCTCCTTCCCACTTCCGTTGATTCAGGCCTCGGACATGGAAAGGCCCCGTGTGCGCAGCACCACGGGGCGAGCTGGGACTCCAGCGAATCGTTCGTGACACCTGCGCGGGGTTTGCACTCGCTCGCGCGAGACACCAGCGGTCTTTGGCTTCGCCTCCACAATATCCGAGATGATCGCGCGGACCAAATCGACGGCGGGACTGACCGGCGAGCGTGAGGCGACGCGACTGGAATTGGTTGAGGGCCCCTCACGTAGGTGAGGGGCCCTCGATCACCCTGGTGGGTGTGTTCGGCGGTGTCCTACTCTCCCACACCCTGGCGGGTGCAGTACCATCGGCGCTGTCAGGCTTAGCTTCCGGGTTCGGGATGGGACCGGGCGTTTCCCTGACGCTGTGACCACCGTAACATTTTGGAGTTGTCTTCCCGCACCCGTGGGTGTGGGGGATCGTTCACAACGGTGTTTGTTGGTTGGGATATCGTATAGTGGACGCGGTTATCGTGTTAAGTAGTGTTTTGGGTTGTCACTGTGTTTGGTGGTGTGACAAGCCCTCGGCCTATTAGTACCAGTCAGCTCCACACATTGCTGTGCTTCCACGTCTGGCCTATCAACCCCATGGTCTGTAGGGGGCCTTACCCACTCGATGGTGGTGAGAGTCCTCATCTTGAAGCATGCTTCCCGCTTAGATGCTTTCAGCGGTTATCATTTCCCAACGTAGCCAACCAGCCGTGCACCTGGCGGTACAACTGGCACACCAGAGGTTAGTCCGTCCCGGTCCTCTCGTACTAAGGACAGCTCTTCTCAAGACTCTAACGCGCGCAGCGGATAGGGACCGAACTGTCTCACGACGTTCTAAACCCAGCTCGCGTGCCGCTTTAATGGGCGAACAGCCCAACCCTTGGGACCGACTCCAGCCCCAGGATGCGACGAGCCGACATCGAGGTGCCAAACCATGCCGTCGCTATGGACGCTCGGGCAAGATCAGCCTGTTATCCCCGGGGTACCTTTTATCCGTTGAGTGACGGCGCTTCCACGTGCCACCGTCAGATCACTAGTCCCGACTTTCGTCCCTGCTCGACCTGTCGGTCTCACAGTCAAGCTCCCTTGTGCACTTACACTCGACACCTGATTGCCAACCAGGCTGAGGGAACCTTTGGGCGCCTCCGTTACTTTTTGGGAGGCGACCGCCCCAGTCAAACTACCCATCAGGCACTGTCCCTGAACCCGATCAGGGTCCTAGGTTAGATAACCAGAACGACCAGAGTGGTATTTCAACGATGACTCCACCCACACTAGCGTGTGAACTTCACAGTCTCCCACCTATCCTACACAAGTCGTACCGATCACCAATACCAAACTATAGTAAAGGTCCCGGGGTCTTTCCGTCCTGCTGCGCGTAACGAGCATCTTTACTCGTAATGCAATTTCGCCGAGTTCGTGGTGGAGACAGCGCCCAAATCGTTACTCCATTCGTGCAGGTCGGAACTTACCCGACAAGGAATTTCGCTACCTTAGGATGGTTATAGTTACCACCGCCGTTTACTGGGGCTTAAGTTCACCGCTTCGCCTTGCAGCTAACAGTTCCCCTTAACCTTCCAGCACCGGGCAGGAGTCAGTCCGTATACATCGTCTTACAACTTGGCACGGACCTGTGTTTTTAGTAAACAGTCGCTTGGGCCTGGTCTCTGCGACCATCACCGCTCCACCCAGCAAGTGGGTTCACGGGTCAGGTCCCCCTTATCCCGAAGTTACGGGGGTATTTTGCCGAGTTCCTTCACCACGATTCTCTCGATCGCCTTGGTATTCTCTACCTATCCACCTGTGTCGGTTTAGGGTACGGGCGGCTCACAACTCGCTCACGAAGCTTTTCTAGGCAGCATAGGATCACCCACACCACACCACACGGGTGCAGTGCCATCAAGTCTCAGCCACACGACATGCGGATTTGCCAACACGTCGACCTACACTCTTAGCCCACGACTACCATCGCGTGGGATGGGCTACCTTCCTGCGTCCCTCCGCAGCTTGCCTACTACCAGATCAGGTCACAGACTCAACCCCCCACACACCCCGAAGGATGCGACGGAAGGTCTCGCATGTTTAGTATCACTAGCCTCAGCACGGACGTTGTTTCGCCGGTACCAGAATATCAACTGGTTGTCCATCGACTACGCCTGTCGGCCTCGCCTTAGGTCCCGACTTACCCAGGGCAGATTAGCTTGACCCTGGAACCCTTGGATATTCGGCGGACGGGTTTCTCACCCGTCATTCGCTACTCATGCCTGCATTCTCACTCGTGTACCCTCCACGGCTGGGTCACCCCGCCGCTTCACTGGACACACGACGCTCCCCTACCCACCCACACACCTGGTAGACGAATCTACGGGTTCTTGTGTGAATGTCACAGCTTCGGCGGACTGCTTGAGCCCCGCTACATTGTCGGCGCAGAATCACTTGACCAGTGAGCTATTACGCACTCTTTCAAGGGTGGCTGCTTCCAAGCCAACCTCCTGGTTGTCTTCGCAACTCCACATCCTTTTCCACTTAGCAGTCCCTTAGGGGCCTTAGCTGGTGATCTGGGCTGTTTCCCTCTCGACTATGAAGCTTATCCCCCACAGTCTCACTGCCGTCCTCTCACTTACCGGCATTCGGAGTTTGGCTGATTTCGGTAAGCTTGTGGGCCCCCTAGACCATCCAGTGCTCTACCTCCGGTAAGAAACAGACGACGCTGCACCTAAATGCATTTCGGGGAGAACCAGCTATCACGAAGTTTGATTGGCCTTTCACCCCTATCCACAGCTCATCCCCTCGGTTTTCAACCCAAGTGGGTTCGGGCCTCCACGACGTCTTACCGTCGCTTCACCCTGGCCATGGATAGATCACTTCGCTTCGGGTCTAGAGCATGCGACTCAAACGCCCTATTCGGACTCGCTTTCGCTACGGCTTCCCCACACGGGTTAACCTCGCCACACACCACTAACTCGCAGGCTCATTCTTCAAAAGGCACGCCGTCACCCCACAAAGAGGGCTCCGACGGATTGTAGGCGACCGGTTTCAGGTACTATTTCACTCCCCTCCCGGGGTACTTTTCACCTTTCCCTCACGGTACTTGTCCGCTATCGGTCATCAAGGAGTATTTAGGCTTAACGGGTGGTCCCGCCAGATTCACACAGAATTTCAGGGGTTCCGTGCTACTTGGGATACCAGCCACGAGGAAAACACATACACTTACACGACTATCACGCACTCTGGTACACCATCCCAGGTGTTTCAGCTTCATGTTTTCTTTATCACTCGTCAGCCACATGGCAGAATGGCTCGGCCGGTCCCACAACCCCCAGCATGCAACGCCTGCCAGCTATCACACACACCAGGTTTGGCCTCTTCCGCTTTCGCTCGCCACTACTCACGGAATCACAATTGTTTTCTCTTCCTATGGGTACTGAGATGTTTCACTTCCCCACGTTCCCTCCAACCACCCTATATATTCAGGTGGAGGTCGCCCGACATAACTCGGGACATTCGAGGTTTCCCTATTCGGACATCCACGGATCAAAGCTCGTTTACCAGCTCCCCGTGGCTTATCGCAGGTTACAACGTCCTTCATCGGCTCTTGATGCCAAGGCATCCACCGATCGCCCTTAGTAGCTTGTCACCAAACAAAACGATCAACAACAAAAATCTACTTAAAGATGCTCGCGTCCACTATACAATTCTCAAACAACAAACAAACACCCGCCCCGCCAACCGGAAAAACCGGCCGACCAGACAAGCACCGTCACAAGAAACCACCACCACACACATGCAACAACCCCCGAAAACCGGGGGCCGCCACACCAGCGCAGGTGGAAGTCCCAGAACCCAACAACGTGCACACCCCACACACCCCGCACGCCCGCCCGTTCCACACCAACCTCACAAGGCCGGCAGTACTAGACACGAACACGCAAAAGATGCGCGAGACTCGATCAATGCTTCCACAAAAACAACCCGGCCACTCCACGGTACGAACGACCATGACGAGCAGCACGCCCCCCGCACCAGAAATACGGATGAGCAACGGGCTCCTTAGAAAGGAGGTGATCCAGCCGCACCTTCCGGTACGGCTACCTTGTTACGACTTAGTCCTAATCACCGATCCCACCTTCGACGGCTCCCCCCACAAGGGTTAGGCCACCGGCTTCGGGTGTTACCGACTTTCATGACTTGACGGGCGGTGTGTACAAGGCCCGGGAACGTATTCACCGCAGCAATGCTGATCTGCGATTACTAGCGACTCCGACTTCATGGGGTCGAGTTGCAGACCCCAATCCGAACTGAGACTGGCTTTACGGGATTCGCTCACCCTCACGGGATCGCAACCCTTTGTACCAGCCATTGTAGCATGCGTGAAGCCCTGGACATAAGGGGCATGATGACTTGACGTCATCCCCACCTTCCTCCGAGTTGACCCCGGCAGTCTCCCATGAGTTCCCACCATAACGTGCTGGCAACATAGGACGAGGGTTGCGCTCGTTGCGGGACTTAACCCAACATCTCACGACACGAGCTGACGACAGCCATGCACCACCTGTCAACCGGCCAAAAAGGCACACCCATCTCTGGATGCTTCCGGCAGATGTCAAACCCAGGTAAGGTTCTTCGCGTTGCATCGAATTAATCCGCATGCTCCGCCGCTTGTGCGGGCCCCCGTCAATTCCTTTGAGTTTTAGCCTTGCGGCCGTACTCCCCAGGCGGGGCACTTAATGCGTTAGCTACGGCACGGAGAACGTGGAATGTCCCCCACACCTAGTGCCCACCGTTTACGGCGTGGACTACCAGGGTATCTAAGCCTGTTTGCTCCCCACGCTTTCGCTCCTCAGCGTCAGGAAAGGTCCAGAGAACCGCCTTCGCCACCGGTGTTCCTCCTGATATCTGCGCATTCCACCGCTCCACCAGGAATTCCGTTCTCCCCCTACCTTCCTCAAGTCTGCCCGTATCGAAAGCAAGCCCACAGTTAAGCTGCAGGTTTTCACTTCCGACGCAACAAACCACCTACGAGCCCTTTACGCCCAATAAATCCGGACAACGCTCGCACCCTACGTATCACCGCGGCTGCTGGCACGTAGTTAGCCGGTGCTTCTTCCCCAGGTACCGTCTACATTCGCCCCTGGTGAAAGCGGTTTACAACCCGAAGGCCGTCATCCCGCACGCGGCGTTGCTGCATCAGGCTTTCGCCCATTGTGCAATATTCCCCACTGCTGCCTCCCGTAGGAGTCTGGGCCGTATCTCAGTCCCAGTGTGGCCGGTCGCCCTCTCAGGCCGGCTACCCGTCAAAGCCTTGGTAGGCCATCACCCCACCAACAAGCTGATAGGCCGCGAGCCCATCCCCCACCAAAAAATCTTTCCACCCACAACCATGCGGCCATCAGTGAATATTCGGTATTAGCTACAATTTCTCGCAGTTATCCCAAAGAGGGGGGGCAGGTTACTCACGTGTTACTCACCCGTTCGCCACTAACCAACCAACCCGAAAGTCAGAAAGTCCGTTCGACTTGCATGTGTTAAGCACGCCGCCAGCGTTCGTCCTGAGCCAGGATCAAACTCTCCATTGAAAAACAATGAAAGAGCATGAAAACCCAACCCTAAAAAGGTTGAATAAATCAACATACTCAAAAGAAATCAGCAACCAAAGCCACTGATAACGAGGGCACACAAACCAACAACAGACCCCAAACGGAGTCCGTCAACCGATTCATGTGCAAAAAATAATAGTCACAACCAACCAAACAAATGATCAGCCATAACCACTGGCATTGACCTAAGCACGCTGTTGAGTTCTCAAACTTCCACCACCAAACCAAACACCCCAAGGAAACCCCCGAAGCCCTCAGCAAGGCACTCGATAAACCTTAGAGAAACAATCCCACCGAGTCAAATCGGCGATTTCGGACCATTTCCGGAACCTCCTCGAACCAGGTCTCACGACCGTGGCTTGCTCGGCGATCCCACCCTCAGACCCCGGGAGATCTTCCACTTCCCGGCCCCTGAGCGCTTGGTAAACATTACACGCCCCCCAGGCGCAATGCAAATCCGCCCCCCGCCGGCCGGTCGCAGGACGTCCGACAAGGCACGATGCGTCCGCTGACGCGCGAAGGCCCTCACCCGCGCGGGTGAGGGCCTTCGGGGCGCTGACAGGGCCGCTCAGGCAGCGGCGTCCACAGGCTTGGTGCGCTGAGGATCCACGGGGATGCCGGGGCCCATCGTCGAGGCGACGGTGATCTTCTTCAGGTACCGGCCCTTCGCCGCCGACGGCTTCAGGCGGAGGACCTCGTCCAGCGCCGCGAAGTAGTTCTCGGCCAGCTGCTCGTCGGCGAAGGATGCCTTGCCGACGATGAAGTGGAGGTTGGCGTGCCGGTCCACACGGAACTCGATCTTGCCGCCCTTGATCTCGGTGACCGCCTTGGCGACGTCCATGGTGACCGTGCCGGTCTTCGGGTTCGGCATGAGACCGCGCGGGCCGAGAATGCGGCCGAGGCGTCCGACCTTGCCCATCATGTCGGGCGTGGCGACGACCGCGTCGAAGTCGAGGTAGCCGCCGGCCACCTTGGCGATCAGCTCGTCGGCGCCGATCTCGTCGGCCCCCGCGTCCGCCGCCGCGGCGGCCTTCTCACCGGTGGCGAAGACGAGGACCCGTGCCGTCTTGCCGGTACCGTTGGGCAGGTTCACCGTGCCGCGGACCATCTGGTCCGCCTTACGCGGATCGACGCCGAGGCGCATCGCGACCTCGATCGTCTCGTCGAACTTGGCCGAGGCGGCACTCTTGGCCAGCGCCAGAGCCTCCTCGGCGCTGTACAGCTGCGCGGCGTCGACCTTCTCTTCGGCCGCGCGGTAAGCCTTGCTGCGCTTCATGACTGGTTCCTTTCACGGCCCCGCATGGGGCCTACCAGGTGTGGTGTACGGGCCCGCCGGCCCTACCACGGTGGGTGGTGGTGTGGCTCAGCCGTCGACCGTGACGCCCATCGAGCGGGCGGTGCCCTCCACGATCTTCATCGCGGCGTCGATGTCGTTGGCGTTCAGATCGGGAAGCTTGGTGGTGGCGATCTCGCGAACCTGGTCGCGCGTGATCTTGCCGACCTTGTCCACATGGGGCCTGGCGGAGCCCGACTTCAGGCCCGCGGCCTTCTTGATCATCTCGGCCGCCGGCGGCGTCTTCGTGATGAACGAGAACGAGCGGTCCTCGTAGATCGTGATCTCGACGGGAATGACGTTCCCGCGCATGGCTTCCGTCTGGGCGTTGTACGCCTTGCAGAACTCCATGATGTTGACGCCGTGCGGACCGAGAGCGGTACCGACCGGAGGTGCGGGGGTAGCCGCGCCCGCGTTCAAGGCAACCTTGACGAGCGCTGCCACCTTCTTCTTGGGAGGCATGTTGGGTCCTTGCTACATCACGGCACGCTCGGGACAGCATGCCTGGGTTTGGTTCGTGGCCCGCCGGAACGGAGCCGATGCGACCCGCTCGCTCAGCCCTTCTGGACCTGCGCGAAGGTGAGATCGACGGGGGTCTCCCGCCCCAGGATCTCGACCAGCGCCTTGAGACGCTGATGGTTCGCATTGATCTCGGTGATGGTGGCGTGCACACCGGCGAACGGTCCCTGCACCACCATGACGGAGTCGCCCACCGCGAAGTCGGCAACCTCCACCCTCTTCTTCTTGACCGCCGCGGCGCCGGACGCCGTCTGGGCGGCCTTGGCAAGCGCCGCAGGGGCCAGCATGCCGACCACCTCGTCGAGCGACAGCGGCACCGGCTGATTGCCGAAAGCGACGAACCCGGTCACCGACGGCGTCTGCCGCACGGTCGACCACGACTCGTTCGTGAGTTCCATCCGCACCAGGACGTATCCGGGGTGCGAGGTGCGGGTGACGTTCTTTCGCTGCCCGTTGCGGATCTCGACGGTCTCGACGGTCGGCACGACGGACTCGAAGATGTAGTCCTCCATGCCGAGCGTCTGGATGCGCGCGTCCAGATTCTGCTTCACACGGTTCTCCATGCCGGAGTAGGTGTGAATCACGTACCAGTCGCCGAACTCGCCGGCCAATTTGTCGCGCAATTCGGCGAGAACGGCCTCTTCATCGGCGGACGTCTCGTCTGCCACGGCGGGCTCGTCTTCGTCTTCGGCGCCCAGATTGAGCAGCATGTCGGCGTCGCTGACGCCGGACTCGGAGTCTTCGCCGAAGTCCAAGTTGATGTCGACGTCGTCCGGCGCCGCGCCCAGTGATCCGAGATCGATCTCGATGTCGTCGGGGCTCGCGTCGTCGTGCGCCTGCAAGTCAGCCATGCGTGTGATTTACCTTCCGTCTGCGTCTCAGCCGAACAGCTTCAGCATGATCCAGCCGAAACCGAGGTCGAGCAAGCCAACGTACGCCATCACGATCAGCACGAAAACCAGGACCGCCCAGAAGTACTGCTTCACCTGGGGCCAGGTTGGCCAGACGACCTTCCTCAACTCGTCGACCGACTGGCGGGCGAACTGGATCGGGGTGGTGCGCGGATCGACATCGTCGTGAGCCGCCCTGCGACGCGCAGTAGCCTCGCCCTTCTTGGCCACCTCCGCCGAGACCGACTTGCGAACCGGGCGCGAACTCCGCTGCGCCGCCACCGACGGCGCGCCCACGGGGACGGCGTCCGATTCGATCGTCTTGCTCAGCAGCTCGTCGCCGTCGTCAGCGGACGCCACGGACTCGCGGGAGTCGTCATTGGGTGCCACTGCACAACCTCACATCTGCCGATCGTCGCCTTCCAGGCCCGGAGGGACCCAGCAGGGCAAGAGGGACTCGAACCCCCAACCTGCGGTTTTGGAGACCGCTGCTCTGCCAGTTGAGCTATTGCCCTTCACGTGACCGGCCTACCCGAGAGCCCCACAGGGGCGTCTCGCGCGGGCACGCCGGATCCACCAAGACGTTGAGTGTACTTGCTTTGCGCCGCCGCGTCGAACCGAGCGCGAGCACCCACCCCCTCAGTCGAGGCCGACCCCCACGAGCACTGGTTCGGGGACCAGCGTGACGCCGAACCGGTCACGGACGCCCGCGCGCACCTCTCGGGCCAAAGCGACGACGTCCGACGCCCGCGCCCCCCCACGGTTGGTCAGCGCGAGCGTGTGCTTGGTGGACAACGTGACCGGCGGCGTCCCGTAGCCCTTGCCGAAGCCCGCGTGCTCGATCAGCCACGCCGCGCTGGTCTTCACCAGGCCCTGGCCCGCGGGGAACCGCGGGGCGTCCGCGGGGAGCCGCGCGGCGTCCGCCTCGGTCAGCTGCGGGTTGGTGAAGAACGATCCGGCGCTCCACGTGTCGTGGTCGGCGTCGGCCAGCACCATGCCCTTGGCGCGGCGCAGGCCGAGCACGGCCTCACGGACGGCGACCAGCGGCGCGCGCCCCCCCGGCGCCACCCCGAGCACCCGGGCGAGTTCGCCGTACCGGACCGGCTGGCCCATACTGCCCTCGGTCAGCTGAAAGACGACCGAGACCACCACGTAGCGCCCCGGCTCGGCCTTGAACCGACTCGAGCGGTAGCCGAAACGGCAGGCCGCATTCGGGAAGGTGGCGTACTGGCGACGCTGCCGGTCCCAGGTGCGGACGCTCCAGATCGTCTGGCTGACCTCCTGACCGTACGCGCCCACGTTCTGGATCGGGGTCGACCCGACGGCGCCGGGAATGCCCGAGAGCGCCTCGACGCCGACGTACTCCTGGCCGATCGTCCAGGCCACGAAGTCGTCCCAGTTCTCGCCGGCCTGCACCTCGACCAACATCCCCCCGCACGAAGCGCCGCCGGTCGTCGGGCCCACGGAGTCGGCGTCGATCTCGCAGAACGAGCCGCCGTCGGTGCTGACGCCCTTCGTGGCCACGTGAACCACCACGCCGGGGAATCCCTCGTCGGCGACGACGACGTTCGACCCGCCGGAGAGCACGAGCACCGGCTCGCCCGCGGCGTCGGCGTCCGCCACCGCCGCGACCAGTTCGTCGGTCGTGGTCGCCTCCACCCAGCGGCCCGCGGGTCCGCCGACGCGCAGCGTGGTGTGGTCGGCCAGCAGCTCAGTCAAGACGCACCTCCGCGTTCGCCGAACCGAGGACCTTGACGCCGCCGAGCGTCGCCGTGATCGCGACCGTGGCCACGCCGTCGGCCACCGCCGTGACCGAGGCCGTCACCGTGACCTCGACACCCTCGTCGTCGTCGGGCACCGGCACCGGCTTGGTGAACCGGACGCCGTACGCCCGCACCCGCGACGGGTCGCCACACCAGTCGGTCACGATGCGCAGCGCGCGCGCCATGGTGAGCATGCCGTGCGCGATCACGCTCGGCAGGCCGAGCCGGGCCGCCGAGCGGTCCGACCAGTGGATCGGGTTGAAGTCACCGGACGCGCCCGCGTAACGGACGAGATGCTCGCGTGTAAAAGTCAGGGTGAGCGGGGGCAGCTCGGCGCCCACCTCGGCGGTGATGCTCATGCGTCCTCCTTCGGCCAGGTGTGCAGCAGGGTCGAGACCGCCTCGCAGATCGCTTCTGAGTCGGTGGTGGCCAGCGTGACCGCCACCGTGACGAACGCCGACGCCCCCCGCGCGCGGAGCTTGTCGATCCGCAGTGTCGCGGTCACCTCGTCGCCGGCGCGCAGCGGGCGCGTCCAGCGGAAGGACTGGTCGGCGTGAATCGTCTGCGCCAGCTTCATGTCGAGCTCGGGATCGGCGAACAGTCCGTCCCACGCGCGCGCGGCGAGCACCGCGGCGAAGGTCGGTGGCGCGATCGGTGCCGACCCGCGATAGGCGGGGTTGGCGTCACCCACGGCGTCCGCGAATTCGGCGATCTTCTCGCGGCTGACGAGGTAGGGGGCGGTCGCCGGGTAGGCCCGGCCGACCTGCGCGTCACTGATCGGCATGTGCGCAGGTTACCGCGTGCCCTAAGGTCGGCGCGTGACGCTACGCCTGCTTTTCGTTTCGATGCACACGTCGCCCGCCTCCGCGCCCGGAGCAGGTGACGCCGGCGGCATGAATGTCGTCGAGCGGCACCAGGCCCAGGCGCTGGCCCGGCTCGGCTACCGCGTCGACCTGGTCACTCGGCGTTCGGCGCCCGACCAGCCCGACGTGACCGACCTCGGCGACGGCGTCCGGCTGCTGCATATCACCGCCGGCCCCGAGGCCGACCTCGCCAAGAGCGCCATCGACGCGCACATCGACGAATTCTCGGCGGGCCTGGCCCGCCTCGAGCGCTACGACCTGATCCAGTCCCACCACTGGATGAGCGGCGTCGCCGCCCTGCCGATCGCGCGTGCGTGGGCGGTCCCCCACGTGCAGAGCTACCACTCGGTCGCCGCGCACCCGGGGCGACCGCTGGCCGATGGCGAACCGCCCGAGTCGGACGCCCGCGTCGCCGGCGAGGCATTGATCGCCCGCGAGTCGGACGCGATCGTGGCGGTGAGCACGGCCGAGGCCCGCACCGTCGTCGAGCGGTGCGGCGCCGACCCCGACCGGGTGACCGTGATCCCGCCGGGGGTCGACCTGGAAATGTTCCGTCCGGCGCAACGCACCGACCAGCCGCCGGCGTGCCCGTGGTGCGGCTCGCGCGCCGGCTACGTGCTGATGGCCGCCCGTCTGCAGCCCCTCAAGGGGGCCGACCTGGCGATCCGGGCGCTGGCGCAGCTCCCCGCCCTGCTGCGCCCCGACCTGGTGATCGCGGGCGACGTCAGCCACGACTTCGCCGACTACCGCGACCAGGTCGAGCGGCTCATCGACGAGCTGGGCATGCGCGATCACGTGCACTTCGTGGGCGCCCAATCCCGCCCCGACCTGGCGCGGCTCATGCGGCACGCGATCGCGCTGATGGTGCCGTCCCACTCGGAGACCTTCGGGCTGGTCGCGCTCGAGGGCGCGGCGTCCGGGGTGCCGGTGCTGGCGTCCTCGACCGGAGGCCTGCGCGAGGTCGTCGTGCACGAGGAGACCGGCTACCTGATGCACGACCGCGACCCCGTCACCTGGGGCCGGACGATGGGGCGCATCCTCAACGACAACCGGCTGAGGTCACGCCTGGGCACCATCGCGCGCGTCCACGCCCGCCGCTTCGACTGGCACGACATCGGCGTCCGCCTCGCCGACTTCTACGAACGGCTCGCGGCGTCCTGACGCCCGCACGGCATACGGCGACGGGCCGCCCCTGCTCAGGGGCGGCCCGTCGTCATGCGATTCGGGCGATCAGCGAGTCTCGCGGTGCGCCGTGTGCGTCTTGCACTTGAAGCAGAACTTCTTCAACTCCAGGCGGTCGGGATCGTTGCGCTTGTTCTTCTTGGTGATGTAGTTGCGCTCCTTGCACTCCGTGCACGCGAGCGTGATCTTCGGGCGGATATCGCCAGACTTCTTGGCCATGACAGCCCTCTCTCATCCGTTGGTGGGTGACCAGCAGTAGTAGCGGGGACGGGACTTGAACCCGTGACACAGCGATTATGAGCCGCTTGCTCTACCTAGCTGAGCTACCCCGCCCTGGCCGTCGGTCCGGACCGACGATCAGAGCCCCCATGCGGAATCGAACCGCAGACCTTCTCCTTACCATGGAGACGCTCTGCCTACTGAGCTATAGGGGCCGGACAGCGGAGGAATTTACAGCACATCGCGAGCCAATCCCAAATCGGGCCGCGGCAGGCCGCGCTCGGCCTTGCCCTGGGCGTTTCGGCGCCGTCCGAGCGATCCGCCCCTCGCTCCGAACCCGCGCCGACGTCCTCGTGCCGCGCCGGCGCCGAGCCGCCGTTCCACCCCGGCGACGTGGACGCCCGCGCACCGGGCGCGAGACCGCGCGATGAGCAGTGGACGGACGAAACGAGCGGCCCCTGACTCACCGTTCAGGCTCGTCAGGGGCCACTCGTTCTGCGTGGCAGGTGTAGGGTTCGAACCTACGTAGGCGTACGCCGACGGTTTTACAGACCGCTCCCTTTGGCCGCTCGGGCAACCTGCCATGCTGATTGCTCAGCGGGTAGATACTCTAGCAACCCACCTACCGCGGTATCCAAATCGAGAGGAGAACCATGGCATCCGACAGCTCGTTCGACGTTGTCAGCACGTTCGACGCCCAGGAGGTCGAGAACGCGCTCAACATGGCCGCCAAGGAGGTGAGCCAGCGCTTCGACTTCAAGGGAACCGACTCCTCGATCCGCAAGTCGGGCGAGGCGATCGAGATGGAGTCCAGCGGGGAGGAACGCGTCAAGGCCGTCCTCGACGTGTTCCAGGGCAAGCTGATCAAGCGCGGCATCTCCCTGAAGGCGCTGGACGCCGGCGACCCCCGCCTGTCGGGCAAGGTGTGGAAGATCACGGCGACGATGAAGAAGGGCATCTCGACCGAGAACGCCAAGAAGGTCGCCAAGATGATCCGCGACGAAGGCCCCAAAGGCGTCAAGACCCAGATCCAGGGCGACGAGTTGCGTGTCAGCTCGAAGAGCCGCGACCACCTGCAAGAGGTGCAGCGTCTGATCAAGGCGCAGGACTACGACTTCGCCCTTCAGTTTACGAACTACCGCTGAGGAGGCGACGACGCGATGAACCTGCCCAAGGCCGCGGCAGCCGGCCTCACGACGCTCGCCTGGTACGCGCTGCCCGACGTCGTCCACGGCCGCCGTCTGCGCGGCGTACTCAAGACGGCCCTGCTCGGCGCCTTCGCCGGCGCCTGGTCGGTGGTCGACCGGCCGGCCGCGTCCACGCCCGGCCCCGACAGGGTCGACACGATCCTGGCGACGGTCCGCGAGAACCCGGGACGCGCCGCCGCCGTCGCCGGGACGGTGGTCGCCGTCGGCACGGCGCTGACGGTCGCCGGTGAGCGGGCGATCTTCGCGTTCGGGGAGCGCAGGCGCGCCCGCGGCGTCCGGTGTGCGCACACGCTGCCCGCGCTGGCGCTGGGTGCCCTCGCGGCGGCGGGCGTCCTGTTCGAGTCGGCCGCTGACGGTCGGTAGCCCGGCGGTGCGCGTCGGGGCGGGTCAGAGGGCGTAGTCGACCACGACCGGGGCGTGGTCGCTCATCCGTTCCTCGTAGCTGGCGTCGCGGTGCGTGCCGGCGACCACCGCCGCACGGGCGAGTGCCGGGCTGGCGAGGTGGTAATCGATGCGCCAGCCCGCGTCGTTGGCAAAGGCCTGGCCGCGCCAGCTCCACCACGAGTAGGGGCCTTCCGCGTCCGGGTTCACGTGGCGCACCACGTCGATGAGCGTGCGCGGCCCGAGGATCGATCCGAACCACTCCCGCTCCTCGGGCAGGAACCCCTCCGAGCGCTGGTTCGACCGCCAATTGCGCAGATCGTTGCGGGTGTGGGCGATGTTGAAGTCGCCCATGACCAGGAATTCACGCCCCTCACGGGCCGCCTCGCGGCGGGCACGGGTCAGGTAGGCGCGAAACGAGCTCAGGAAGCGCATCTTGCGCCGGTACTTGGCCGGGTCGGCGTCCGGGCCGTCCCAGGTCGCCCCCTTCGGCGCGTACACCGAGCCCACCCTGAGCCGGACGCCGCCCAGGTCGAGGTCGGTCTCGATGTAGCGGCCCTCCTGGTCGGAGCGGTGCCCGAAACCCGTGCGCACGGCCACCGGCGCAACCGTCGTGAGCAGGGCCACCCCGTTGCGCCCCGCAAGCTCGCCGGGGTGGTAGCTGAGGTGATAGCCGCCGAGCGCGTCCTCGGGCACCTGGCCTGCCGGGCAGCGCATCTCCTGCACGGCCACGATGTCGGGGGCGGACGCCGCCAGCCACCCGGTCAGTCCGCGGCGCTGGGCCGCCCGAATCCCGTTGACGTTGAACGACGCTACCCGAAGCACCCCGACACCCTAGCGGCGTCACGACGCAGGCACAGGCGGCCCCGACCGGTCACTCCCCGAAGCGGGCCAGCACCTCGGCGCGGGTGACGTCCTCGATGCGGGCGTGCTGCCAGGACGGGTTGCGGTCCTTGTCGACCAGCTGGGCCCGAACACCCTCGAGGAAGTCAGACGCGGGCACCATGGTGCGGGCGAGCTGAAGGTCCTGCTCCAGCACGTCCTCGATGGTCGTCATCGACCGGGCCCGACGGATCGCCTCGAGGCTGACGGCCACCGACAACGGGGACCGCTTGCGCAGCTCGGACGCCGCCGCGCGGGCCGCCTCATGCGCGCTTCTCTCCAGGGCCGCGACGATCGCGGCGGGATCGTCACCGGCGTAGCACTCGTCGATCCACGGCCGCCGGCCTTCCAGCACCCCCGCCGGCGCCTCGCCCTCGGTGGTGTCGATCTCGTCCGCGAGGCCGACGAGCACGGCGTCCGCGGCGTTGATCGGGGTGCCGGTGAGGGCGACGTGCGTGCCCAGCTCGCCGGGCGCCTGCGCCAGGTAGAGCGCGATGCCGACATCGGGGGTGAAGCCGATGATCGTCTCGGGCATGGCGAACACCGAGTCGGGATAGGCGATCCGGCGCGACCCGTGGGCAGAGACCCCCAGCCCGCCGCCCATCACGACGCCGCGCTGGTGCGCCACGTAGGGCTTGGGGAAGTTCTTGATCGCGGCGTTCGTCGGGTACTCGATCGCGAAGAAACGCAGGTAGTCGCCACCGGAGAGCACCTCGTCGCGCAAGGCGCGCACGTCGGCGCCCGAGCACAGCCCGCGCTCCCCCGCGCCCGACAGCTCGACGCGCGCCACGGCATCGTCCGCGGCCCACGCGTCCAACGTCTCGTGGATGCCCGTGAGCATTCCGGGCGTCAGGGCGTTGATGGCCCGCGGGCGGTTCAGCACCAGATGCCCGACGCCGTCGCGCACCTCCACGATGAGTTCGTCGGTGGTCATGGCCGGCCTCCCCTGTCGGTGATCTCGTCGACGCTGCCTGCGATCTCGTCGGCGCCGCCGGTCTCGCGAACGCCGCCTGCCACGAAGTCTGCTTCCTCGCCCGCCCCGACGACAATCCGCGCGTCCTGGGCGCGCGCGACCGACGCCAGCGACGCCTCGTACGGCGAGCCGACCGGCACGTTCGACGTCGGGTCCATGCCCGCGCGGCCCGGACGCGAGCGGGGCGCCGTCGCGACCAGCCACCCGCCGGCCCCGGCGACCGCGGCCAGCGCCAGCGCCACCGCGTCGTTGCGCCAGGCAAGGTTGCCCGCGCCGTAGACCAGCAGCACCGAGGTGACGCCGGCCGCCACCCGAAGGGTTCGCTCGCTCGTACGTGCGAGCGGCAGGAACAGCGCACCCCACAGCAGGTACCAGGTGTGCAGCGCAGGCCCGAAGGCGGCGAAGGCCAGGTAGGCCCAGGTCATGAACGACAGCGGACGTGTGCGCGCGAAGCGGACGAACAGCCAGCCGATCACGCCGGTCATGATCGCCGACGAGACCGCTCTTGCCGCCGGCATCGCCCAGGCTGCGGCGTCCGTCAGGCCCAGGAACTCGAGCAGGTGCTGCAGCGCCCAGCCCAGCAGGCTGAACGGTGCCAGGGTGACGATCATGCCGGGCACGGCCATGGCGGAGATCCAGCCGAACCCGAGCCCGGTCAACAGCGTGACGCCGACGAAGACGCCGATCACGCCCGCGACGGTCATCAGTGCCCGCGGCAGGACGCGCAGCAGGTCGGGCGGACGCCACGACGCCCACCCCGATCCGATCACCGCCACCGGCACCGCGGCCAGCAGCGCGGGCTGCTTGATGGACATCCCGACGCCGACCGCGACCACCGCCGGCCAGAACCAGCCGCGATAGGCGAAGTGCAGGGCGAGGGCGATCATGCCGAGCATGAGCGCGTCGTTGTGGGCGCCGCCGACCAGGTCGATCACCATGAGCGGATTGATGGTGGCGAACCAGGCGGTCCGTCGCGGATCGAGCCGCAATTGGACGGCGATGCGCGGCAGGTAGTGCACCAGCAGCGCCACCCCGATCAGCGCCGGGATCCGCTGCGCGACCGCCGAGTAGTAGGGGTTCAGGCCGGCGGCCTCCACCAGCCAATGCGACATGGTCAGCGACAGTGGCCCGTACGGCGAAGGCGTGTAGCGCCACAGCCACGCCACCTGGTCGGCGAAAGTCCCCGGCAGCACGGACGGCGACGCCTCGTACGGGTTGAGGTCGTTGTGCAGCAGCCAGCCGTGGGCGGCGTAGCTGTAGGCGTCGTGGCTGAAGATCGGCGGGGCGAACAGCAGCGGCAGGGACCACCAGGCCAGCACCGCCCAGTGTTTGACGTCGCGGTAGATCGCGGGGCGGATCCGGAACCAGGCGACGATCAGCAGCCCGACGGCACCGATCACCATCGCGGTCGCCAGCGCGCGGGCCCACCATGTGTCCAGGCCGAGGGTGCGCATCGTCGGCCAGTAGGGGGACGCCTGCGGCAGATAGGCGGGCGACAGCGCGCCGAGGGCCAGCAGCGTCGTGCCCACCAGGCCGAGCCGGACAGGACCGACACGCAGTGCCGCCCAGAAGTCGGCCCAACGCTGGCGCAGGTGCGCGAGCACGCTCGAGATCACCCGCACCTCCTTGCCTCGCCTCTTCGGTGCCAGCCTACTGGCGGCCGATCGGACGCGGCGCCGCACCGCGCATGGACTCCGTTGGTGTCACGCCGATCCATCGGCTACCGTTGCCCACCATGACGAACCGGATCTCGCTTCTCCCCGTGGGCAACGCCCGCGAGGATGCCGCGCGCGTCCGTTCCTCGCGGTGTTGTCGCGGCTGCTGACGCGCCCGCCACCTGTTCTGACCACCGGGCCGCGTCGCCCGGCATCACACCCGTAGCTGCGCCCCTCTCGCGCACTTACACGGCCGGTCGGCGAGGTCCACACACGAGGAAACCCGACCCATGACGCTCTCCCACGCCACGCCGTCCGAACCGCTACCCGCGCATCCCACCGCCCCTGCCGCTCCTACCGGCGCCCGCGTCCGGCCGCCTCGCGAGGGTCGCAGCAACGGCCAATGGCTGGTCGACGGCACGGCGCCGCTCAACCCGAACGAAGAGTTCAAGGCCGCCGACAACGGGCTCAACGTCCGCGAGCGCATCGAGCAGACCTACGCCCACGAGGGTTTCGCCTCCATCCCCGACGACGACCTGCACGGCCGGATGCGCTGGTGGGGTCTCTACACCCAGCGCAAACAGGGCATCGACGGCGGGCGCACCGGCACGCTGTCGGCCGACGAGTTGAGCGACGAGTACTTCATGTTGCGCGTCCGCTCGGACGGCGGCCAGCTCACCCTGGAGCAGTTGCGCACCATCGCACGGATCGCCGTCGAGTTCGCCCGCGACACCGCCGACGTCTCCGACCGGCAGAACATCCAGTTGCACTGGATCCGGATCGAGGATGTCCCCGAGATCTGGCGGCGCCTGGAGGCGGTCGGCCTGCAGACCACCGAGGCCTGCGGCGACACTCCCCGGGTGGTGCTCGGGTCGCCCGTGGCCGGGATCGCCGCCGACGAGATCCTCGACCCGACCCCCCAGATCCGCCAGATCGTCGAGACCTACATCGGCGACCCCGACCTGGCGAACCTGCCGCGCAAGTTCAAGAGCGCGCTCACCGGCCATCCCAGCCTGGACGTGGTGCACGAAATCAACGACATCTCACTGGTCGGCGTCCGGCACCCCGAACTCGGGCCCGGCTACGACCTATGGGTGGGCGGCGGCCTGTCGACGGCGCCCCGGCTCGCCGAGCGGCTCGGCGTCTTCGTCGCCCCCGAGCAGGCCGCCGAGGTCTGGTACGGCGTCATACGGATCTTCCGCGACTACGGCTACCGGCGGCTGCGCAACAAGGCCCGGCTGAAGTTCCTGCTCGCCGAATGGGGGCCCGAGAAGTTCCGCCGGGTGCTGCAGGACGACTACCTCGGCTACGCGCTTCCCGACGGCCCGGCGGCGATCGCCACGACCGCGAATCCGGACCATGTGGGGGTCCACACCCAGAAGGACGGACGCCGTTACGTCGGCCTGGCTCCCCGCGTCGGCCGGCTCTCGGGGAGCAGGCTGCTCGCCCTCGCGGACGCCGCCGAGGCGGCCGGCTCGGGCCGCATCCGGCTCACCCCCCACCAGAAGCTACTGGTGCTCGACGTCGACCCGGCCCGGGTCGACGGCCTGCTCGCCGCCGCCGAGGCGCTCGACCTGAGCGCCCGGCCGGGCTCCTTTCGCCGCAACACCATGGCCTGCACCGGTATCGAATACTGCAAGCTCGCCTTCGTCGAGACCAAGGCGACGGCGAGCGCGGCCGCCCAGGCGCTCGACAACCGGCTGGCCGGCCTCGGGCTCGACGTGCCGATCACCCTGAACGTCAACGGCTGCCCCAACTCGTGCGCACGGATCCAGACCGCCGACATCGGCCTCAAGGGGCAAATCGCGAAGAGCCCGGACGGCGGCGACGAGTTCGCGTTCCAGGTTCACCTCGGCGGCGGGCTGGCCTCCGCCGCCCGCGAGGAGCCGGGGCTCGGCCGCACGCTGCGCGGGCTCAAGGTGACCGCCGAGGACATGCCCGACTACGTCGAACGCGTCGTGCGCCGGTTCGCCGGCGAGCGGGACGCCGACGAGTCGTTCTCCGCCTGGGTGCGGCGGGCCGACGAGGCGGCGTTGCGGTGACGGCCACCCTGCCTTGGGCCCGGGCGACGATCCCGGCACCGCACGGCCCCGGCCGTCGCCGGTCGGCGTCCGAGCTCGAGAGGATCGCCCGCGAGGCGGCGATCCGACTCGCGGACGCGCCGGCCGACGAGGTGCTCGCCTGGGCGGCGTCCACCTTCGGCCGCTCGCTCGCGGTCGCGTGCTCGATGGCGGCCGACACCGTCGTACCGCACCTCGTGGCCCGGCACCTGCCCGGCGTGGACGTCCTGTTCCTGCAGACCGGCTACCACTTCCCCGAGACAATCGGCACCCGCGACGCGCTCGAGGTGAGCGCCGACATCCACCTGGTCGACGTGTGGCCCGTGCTGACCGTCCCCGAGCAGGACGCCGAGTTCGGCGTCCGGCTGCACGACCGGGACGCGTCGCAGTGCTGCGCGATGCGCAAGGTCGAGCCGATCAACCGCGAACTGGCCAGCTACGAGGCTTGGGTGACCGGGCTGCGCCGCGAGGACTCCGTGCTGCGCGCCGACACCCCGCTCGTCGAGTGGGACTCCGCGCACCAGATGGTGAAGATCAACCCCATCGCCGCCTGGAGCTTCGACGACCTGCTCGACTACGCCTCCCGGCACGGGGTCCCGGTCAACATGCTGCTGAGCGACGGCTACCCCTCGATCGGGTGCGCGCCCTGCACCCGCCCGGTCGCGCCGGGCGAGGACCCGCGTGCCGGACGCTGGGCGGGCCTGGCGAAGTCCGAGTGCGGCCTGCACGTGACCGACACCCATCCCGAGGAGGACGCAGTGACCACGACGACCACCACGCGCACGCTTTCGCACCTGCGCGAGCTGGAGGCCGAGGGCATCCACATCATCCGCGAGGCGGTCAGCGAGCTCGAGCGTCCGGTGCTGCTGTTCTCCGGCGGCAAGGACTCGATCGTCATGCTGCACCTGGCGATCAAGGCCTTCTGGCCGGCGCCGGTGCCGTTTCCGGTCATGCACGTCGACACCGGGCACAACTTTCCCGAGGTGCTCGCCTACCGCGACGCCACCGTCTCGCGGCACGGGCTGCGCCTGGTGGTCGCCTCGGTGCAGGACTACATCGACGACGGACGCCTCCTCGAGCGCGCCGACGGCACCCGCAACCCGCTGCAGACCCAACCGCTGCTCGACGCCATCGCCGAGCACCGCTTCGACGCGGTCTTCGGGGGCGGACGCCGCGACGAGGAGAAGGCGCGCGCCAAGGAGCGCGTCGTGAGCCTGCGCGACGAGTTCGGCCAGTGGGATCCGCGCAACCAGCGCCCCGAACTGTGGACGCTGTACAACCCGCGGCATCGGCCGGGCGAGCACGTGCGCGTGTTCCCGCTGTCGAACTGGACCGAGCTCGACGTGTGGCGCTACATCGAGGCCGAGGGCATCGAGCTGCCCGACCTCTACTACGCGCACGACCGCGAGGTCTTCCAGCGCGACGGCATGTGGCTGGCGGTCGGCGACGTCACCGCGCCCCGCCCGGGCGAGGAGGTCGTGACCCGCCGCGTCCGCTACCGCACGGTCGGCGACATGAGCTGTACGGGGGCCGTCGAGTCGGACGCCGCCGACGTCACCGACGTCATCGTCGAGGTGGCCGCGACCCGCATCACCGAACGCGGCGCGACCCGCGCCGACGACCGCCTCACCGAGGCAGCCATGGAAGACCGCAAGAAGGAAGGCTACTTCTGATGAGCCAGGCCACGCTGCTCCGCCTCGCCACCGCCGGATCCGTGGACGACGGCAAGTCCACCCTCGTGGGGCGCCTCCTGTACGACTCGAAATCCGTCCTGACCGACCAGCTCGACGCCGTCGAACGCGTCTCCGCGGCCAAGGGGCTGGGCCACGTCGACCTGGCGCTGCTCACCGACGGGCTTCGCGCCGAACGCGAGCAGGGCATCACCATCGACGTCGCCTACCGGTATTTCGCGACGGCACGGCGCACGTTCATCCTGGCCGACTGCCCCGGGCACGTGCAGTACACGCGCAACACGGTCACCGGCTCCTCCACCGCCGACCTGCTCGTGCTGCTCGTCGACGTCCGCAAGGGCGTCCTCGAGCAGACCCGTCGCCACCTGGCCGTCGGGCAGCTGCTGCGGGTGCCCACCATCCTGATCGCGGTCAACAAGATGGACCTGGCCGGCTACGACCAGGCCGCCTACGAGTCGGTCGCCGCCCAGGTGCTGGCCGTGGCGTCCGAGCTGGGTGTGACCGGGGTGACCACGATCCCGGTGTCGGCGCTCGAGGGCGCCAACATCGTCGAGCGCTCCGCGCGGACGCCCTGGTACGACGGCCCGTCGCTGCTGGAATTCCTGGAAGAGGCGCCCGCCGGCGCCGAACTGCCCGCGCTGCCGTTCCGGTTTCCGGTGCAACTCAGCCTGCGCCCCCAGGAAGCCGCCAAGCCCGAGTACCGCGAGTACCGCGGGTACGCCGGCCAGATCGCCTCGGGCACCGTGCGCGTCGGCGACCCGGTCGTCGTCCTACCGTCCGGACGCCGCACCACCGTCGCCGGCATCGACACCTACGACGGCCCCCTGGACGAGGCGTTCGCGCCCCAATCGGTCGCCCTCCGGCTGGCCGACGCGATCGACGTCAACCGCGGCGACCTGATCGCCGCCGCCGACGGCGCCCCCGAGCCAAGCCAGGAGCTCACCGGCCTGGTGTCGTGGCTCGCCGAGCGCCCGCTCCGCGCCGGCACACGAGTGCTGGTCAAGCACGGCACCACCACCGTGCAGGGCATCGTCCGGAGTCTCGGTGGCCGGCTCGACCTCGACAGCCTCTCCCCGGTGCCGACCGACACCCTTGACCTCAACGACATCGGACGGGTGCACATCCGGCTGTCGGCGCCCGTGGCGTCCGACGACTACACGGTCTCGCGGCGCACCGGCTCCTTCCTTCTGATCGACCCCCAGACCGGCGGCACGCTGGCCGCCGGCATGGTGCGCGGCACCACCTTGTTCGATGAGGCGGCCGAGGCCGCCGAGACCCTCAACTGGTCGATCTGATGCGGGCACCCCTCCTGAGCGCCGTGCCGATGGCCCTCCGCCGCGTCCGCGAGGCCGCCGACGGGCAGGATTCGAGGTGAGCGCCGCCGACACCCTCGTCCTGGCGTGGCACGGCACCCGCAATCCCGCCGGCCACACCGTCATCGCCGCCCTCACCGACCGCGTCGCGGCACTCCTTCCCGGCGTCACCGTGCACACCGCGTGGGTGGACGCCGCGACGGCCGGCGGCGTCCACGACCGTCACCGCGTGCTGGCGGACGTCCTCGCCGAGGCCGGCGACTGCACGCTCGTACCCTGCTTCCTCGCCGAGGGCTACCACGTGACACACGACATTCCCGAGGCCGTCGCGGCGTCCGAGCACACCGTTCGCGTGACGGCCCACCTCGACGGCGCGGCGGACGGCGTGCTCGTCGAGCGGGCGCGCGAGGCGGGCGGCGCCGGGGACGCCGCGGTGCTGGCCGTGGTCGGCTCGCGGCAGCTCCGCGCCCAGGCCGAGGTCGCCCGCGCGGCGTCCAGGCTGGCCCGCCGGCTCGGCGTCCCGGTGAGCGTCGCCGACCTGTTCGGCTCGCCGTCGGTCGCGCAGCGGGTGGCGGACGCCCGGGAGGCCGGGGCGGCCGATGTGCTCGTCGTGCCCTACACCCTCGCGCCCGGCCTCTGGACGCACCGGGTCGCCTGCCTGGGCGCTCGCGTCGCCGCACCACTCGGCGAGCACCCGAACATCGCCGCGGCGATCGCGGCACGCCACGACACGTCCATCGTCCGTTCAGCGGCTAATCTTGGTCGTTGAGCCCTCACCCAAAGGAATCCCGAGCCGTGACTGACGTCCACTCCCTCGACCGTGTCGTGATCCGCTTCGCCGGCGATTCCGGCGACGGCATGCAGCTGACCGGCGACCGGTTCACCTCCGACACGGCCACCCTCGGCAATGACTTCGCGACGCTGCCGAACTTCCCCGCCGAGATCCGCGCTCCGCAGGGCACCATCGCCGGCGTGTCCAGCTTCCAGCTTCACTTCAGCCAGGGCGACGTGAAGACGCCCGGTGACCAGCCGGACGTGCTCGTCGCGATGAACCCGGCGTCCCTGAAGGCCAACATCGGCGACCTCAAGCGCGGCGGCCTGATCGTCGCCGACCGCAACGAGTTCAACCGGCGCAACCTGGCCAAGGTCGGATACGCCGCCGACCCGCTCAGCGACGGTTCGCTCGACGCGTACCAGCTGCACGCCATCGACCTGACCGCCATGACGGTCGCCGCCGTCGCCCCCTTCGGTCTGGGCCGCAAAGACGCCTCGCGCGCCAAGAACATGTTCGCGCTCGGATTGCTCACCTGGCTCTACACGCGACCGGCCGAGCACACGCTGGAGTTCCTGGACTCCAAGTTCGCCAAGCGTCCCGAGATCCGCGACTCCAACAAGGCGGCGTTCCTCGCCGGGCACGCGTTCGGGGAGACCACCGAGACCTTCGCCGTCCGCTTCGAGGTGGGTGCCGCCGTCGTCCCGCCGGGCGAGTACCGGCAGATCACCGGCAACAAGGCACTCGCGCTCGGCCTGATGGCGGGCGCGGAGCGAGCCGGTCTGCCGCTGTTCCTGGGCGCCTACCCGATCACGCCGGCGTCCGACGTGCTGCACGAGCTCAGCCTCGCCAAAGAACACGGAGTCACCACCTTCCAGGCCGAGGACGAAATCGCGGCGGCGGGCGCCGCCCTGGGCGCGTCCTACGCGGGGCATCTGGGCGTGACCACGACGTCCGGCCCGGGCATGGCCCTGAAGAGTGAGACCATCTCGCTGGCCGTGATGCTGGAGCAGCCGCTGGTCGTGTGCGACATCCAGCGCGCCGGGCCGGCGACCGGCATGCCGACCAAGACCGAGCAGGCCGACCTGTTCCAGGCGCTCTACGGGCGCCACGGCGAGGCGCCGCTGCCGGTGCTGGCGGCCAAGTCGCCCGCCGACTGCTTCGCGATCGCGATCGAGGGCGTCCGTATCGCGCTGCGCTACCGGACGCCGGTGATCATCCTGTCGGACGGCTACCTGGCGAACGGCGCCGAGCCGTGGCTGGTGCCCGACCTGGCCTCGATCGACCGCATCGACCCGGCTTTCGCGACCGAGCCCAACGGGCCCGACGGCACGTTCCTGCCGTACGCCCGCGACGAGCGCCTCGCCCGGCCGCTGGCCGTGCCCGGCACTCCCGGCCTCGAGCACCGCATCGGCGGCATCGAACGCGCCGACGGCACGGGCGCGATCTCGTACGCCCCCGACAATCACGACCGCATGGTGCGGCTGCGCCAGGCCAAGGTGGACGGCATCGCGGCCGAGATCCCCGACCTCGAGGTCGTCGACCCGTCGGGCGAGGCGGACGTCCTCGTGCTCGGCTGGGGTTCGACGTGGGGCCCCATCGACGCGGCGCGCCGCCTGGCGGCGAAGGCCGGCCGGCCGGTCGCCACCGCGCACCTGCGCCACCTCAATCCCCTGCCCGCCAACACCGGCGAGGTGCTGCGCGCCTACAAGCGGGTCATCATCCCCGAGATGAACCTCGGCCAGCTCGCGACCGTGCTGCGCGCCACCTACCTGGTGGACGTGCAGTCGTTCAGCCGCGTGCGCGGCCTGCCGATCAGCCCCGCCGAACTGTCGGAATACCTGATCAGCGTCGCCGACGAGTTCGCTCGCGCCGCAGCCACCGCCGGAAAGGACGCCCGATGAGCACCGGACTCGCCAAGATCCCGTTGTCGCTGACCCCGCTCAACCGCAAGGAGTTCGTCTCCGACCAGGAGGTGCGCTGGTGCCCGGGCTGCGGCGACTACGCCGTGCTCGCCGCGTTCCAGTCGTTGATGCCGCAGTTGGGCATTGCCCGCGAGAACACCGTCATCGTCTCGGGCATCGGCTGCTCGTCGCGGTTCCCGTACTACGTGGACACCTACGGCATGCACTCGATCCACGGCCGCGCGCCCGCGATCGCGACCGGCGTGGCGATCGCCCGTCCCGACCTGGCCGTGTGGGTGGTGACCGGCGACGGCGACGCGCTGTCGATCGGCGGCAACCATCTCATCCACGCGCTGCGCCGCAACGTGAACATCACCATCATGCTGTTCAACAACCGCATCTACGGCCTGACCAAAGGCCAGTTCTCGCCGACTTCCGAAGCGGGCAAGGTCACCAAGTCCTCGCCGGCCGGTTCGCTGGACCACCCCTTCAACCCGGTGACGCTGGCGCTCGGCGCCGAGGCGTCCTTCGTGGCGCGCACCATCGACTCCGACCGCAAGCACCTCACCGAGGTGCTGACCGCGGCCGTGAACCACCGGGGTGCGTCGCTGGTCGAGATCTACCAGAACTGCCCGATCTTCAACGACGGCGCGTTCGACGGCCTCAAGGAGGTGGATTCGCCGGCGGTGATCCCGCTGGTGCACGGCCAGCCGATCACGTTCGCGAAGGGCGAACTGGGTGTGGTGCGCGGCGCCGACGGACGCCTCCGCGTCCGGGCCACCTCCGACGTGGCGCCGTCTGACCTGGTCGTGCACGACGCCCACGCCAAGGACGCCACCCTGGCGTTCGAGCTGTCGCAGCTGACCGACACCCAGACGCTCTCGGCGTCCCCGATCGGGATCTTCCGCGACGTCGACCGGAGCGTCTTCGACGACCAGACCCGCAAGCAGGTGTCGATGCCGCTGGATCGCGCCTCGGAGTTGCAGAAGCTGATCACCGGGCGCGACACCTGGACGGTGCTGTAGCCGTCCAGGTGTCGCGCGCCGGTCGAGGTCCGCTGGGGTTCGCTCCTAGTGGGCCTCGATCAGTCGCTTCAGGGCGTCCACGTCGGCCGGCAGGTCGAGGACGTGCCGCGGCAGATCCTCGATGCCGGCGAACTTGGCCGGACGCTCGACGTCGTGGCCGAGCGCCTCGACGATCGTCGCCGAGAACTTCACCGGCAGCGCCGTCTCCAGCACGATCACCGGCGGGGTGAGTGCGTCCGCCTCGAGCAGGTCGCGCGCCACCTTCACGCCATCGGCGGTGTGCGGATCGATCACGGTGCCGCTGCGGGACGCCTCGGCGGCGATCGTCGCCAGCCGGTCCGCGTGGGTCGACGATCCCGCGACGAACCCGAACCGTTCGCCGAGCGCCGCGAAGGCGTCCGTGCCGCTCAGGTCGAAGCGGCCCTCCCCCGGCACCCGCACGGCGAACAGGTCGCGGACGGCGTCCGCGTCGCGTCCGAGCAGGTCGAAGACGAACCGCTCGAAGTTGGACGCCTTGGAGATGTCCATACTCGGGCTCGAGGTCTCGTGCGTCTCGGCGGTGCCGCGCACGCGGTAGACGCCGGTCGCGAAGAACTCGGCGAGCACGTTGTTCTCGTTGGTCGCGAGCACGAGGGTGTCGATCGGCAACCCCATCTCGCGGGCGATGTGCCCGGCGCAGATGTTGCCGAAGTTGCCCGTCGGCACGGCGAAGCCGACCCGCTCGCCCTCGTGGGTCGTGGCCTGCAGATACAGCGCGATGTAGTAGACGACCTGCGCGACAAGGCGCGCCCAGTTGATCGAGTTGACCGCGCCGACGCTGTGGGCGGCCTTGAAGGCGAGGTCGGCGTTGAGCTCCTTGACGAGGTCCTGGCAGTCGTCGAAGACGCCCTCGACGGCCAGGTTCACGATCGAGGGATCGTCGATGCTGAACATCTGCGCCTGCTGGAACGGCGTCATCCGGCCTGCCGGGGTCAGCATGAACACCCGGACGCGGCGCTTGCCGAGCATCGCGTACTCGGCGGCCGAGCCGGTGTCGCCCGAGGTGGCGCCGACGATGGTGAGTGTCTGGTCGCGGCGGTCCAGCTCGTAGGCGAACAGTTCGCCGAGCAGTTGCATCGCCATGTCCTTGAAGGCGGCGGTCGGACCGTTGCTGAGGTGGCCGAGCAGGACGCCGCCCGCCAGGTCGGTGACGCCGACGACGGCGTCCGACCCGAAGGCGTCCGCCGAGTAGGCGCGGGCGCAGATCGCGCGCAGGTCCTCGGCGGGGATGTCGTCGATGTAGAGCGCCAGCACCTCGGCGGCCAGCGCCGCGTATCCCTGCTCGGCGAGCAGCGTCCGCCAGGACGCCAGCGTCGCGGCGTCCAGCGCCGGGTACGACTCGGGCAGGTACAGCCCCCCGTCGGGGGCGAGCCCTTCGAGCAGGATGTCGCTGAACGGCAGGCGCGGCTGGTCGGCACCGCCGCGGGTGGAGAGATACTTCACCCGGCTAGCCTAGCGTCGACACCCGACCCGATCGTCGGCGCATATCACGCGATGCGCGCGATAGACCGACAGGCGGCTCTGACGGTTCACGCGCACGAAATGAACTCTTACCTACGGAATTTCCTAGGTAAGAGTTCCGATCGTAGGCAAGAACCGGTAGCGCGTCAGCGCGGCTCCACTCCCCTCGCCGGCCACGGGTGGGACGCCTCCAGCTGGGCGGCCAGCGACAGCAGAACGTCGTCGCGGCCCAGCACGCCCGTCAGCATCACGCCGATCGGTAGCGCGACGCCGTCCACCTCGGCGCGCACCAGCGGCAGGCTGATCGACGGACGCCCGGTGAGGTTCGCCACCGACGTCCAGGGCGTGTAGTCGATCTGGGCGGCGAAGTCGGCGGCCGGATCCGAGTCGTTGCGCAACCCGCCCACGAACGCGGGTGGCTGCGCGAGCGTCGGCGTCAGGACGACGTCCAGCCCCGCCCAGTTCTCGGCCACCTCCCACTCCAGCAGCTGGATCGCCGCCAGCGCCCGGGCGTAGTCCACGCCCGACACCTGCCGGCCGCGGGCGCGCAGCCAGGCGGTCATCGGCGTCAGCAGGTCCTCGACCGGCCCGGGCAGCGGAATGGACGCCGCACCGGTCGTCCACACCGCGTCGAACGCCGCCCAGCGCTCAGCGGGGAAGGCGCGCGGTGCCTCGACCACCGTGTGCCCGAGATCGGCCAGCCAGCCCGCCACGGTCGCCGCGGCGTCCGCGCACACCGGGTGGACCGCCGCCGTGTCGGAGATGACCGGCACCGTGGTCACGCCGATCCGCAGTCGGCCGGGCTCCCGGCCCGCCGCCGCGCCCAGCGCGCCCCGCAGCGCCGGCGCCAGCACGTCGAGGCCGAGCGCGGTGTCGGCCACCGTCCGCGACACCACGCCGTCGCACGCGAGCCCCGCGCCCTGCACGCGCATCGGCATCGCCGTCACCAGCCCGCGGGAGGGCTTGTGCCCCACGATGCCGCAGGACGCCGCCGGGATCCGGATGCTGCCGCCGCCGTCCGAGGCGTGCGCCAGCGGCACCACCCCGGCGCCCACCGCGGCCGCCGCGCCGCCCGACGAGCCACCCGCGCCGCGGCGCAGGTCCCAGGGTGTGACGGTCGGCTGCCGCCCCGCGGGTTCGGTGTAGCAGGGGAAGCCGAACTCGGGCGTGGTGGTCTTGCCGATCACCAGCGCCCCGGCCGTCACCAGCCGCGCCGCCACCGGATCGGTGCGCACCGCCACGTTGCCGGCCAGCGCCTCGCTGCCCGCCTCGAAGGGCAGGCCCTCCACCTCGGTGAGATCCTTGATCGGGCACGGCACCCCCGCCAGCGGACCGAGTTCCTCGCCGCGTCCGCGGGCGGCGTCCACCGCGGCGGCCTGCGCGAGCGCCCGCTCGGGGGTCAGGGAGGCGAACGCGGCGAGCAGCGGCTCGGACGCCTCGGCGGCCGCCAGCGCGGCCCGCGCGACCTCGACGGCGCTCCATTCTCCGCTGCGGACTCGACGGGCCACCTCGACGGCGCTGGCCTGGGGATCGACGCTCATGACCGCCACAGTAGTTCGGCGCGGGCGTCCGGCTACTCGATTCAGCGCGAGCGGTTGGCCACCTGGTCGCACAGCGCCTCGAGGCCCTCGCGGGCCGGGCCGTGCGGCAGCAGCTCGAGGTAGGCGCGCGCGACGGCGGCCCGACGGGCCACTTCGGCCCGCGCAGCCTCCATGACGGGGTGCGCGCGCAGCAGCGCGAGCGCCTCCGCCATCTCCGCCTCGTCGCCGAGCGGACGCGACGTCAACTCCAGCAGGCGGGCGTCCCCAGGGCCGGCGCTCGCGCGCAGCATCAGCACCGGCAGCGTCGCCACACCCTCGCGCAGGTCCGTGCCGGGGGTCTTGCCCGACGAGTCGGACTCGATGTCGAGCAGGTCGTCCGACAGCTGGAAGACCGCGCCGACCTCTTCGCCATACGCGGCCAGGGCGTCCAGTACCTCGGCGGGCGCGCCACACACCATGCCGCCGAACCGCGCGGACGCGGCGATCAGCGATCCGGTCTTGTCGGCGATCACACTCAGGTAGTGCGCCAGCGGATCCTCGTCCGGCTGGACGCCGCGGGTCTCGGCGATCTGGCCCTGCACGAGGCGCGCGAACGTCTCGGCCTGCAGGTACACGTACTCGGTGCCGAGCGTCGCGACCGTCGAGGACGCCCGCGCGAACAGGAAGTCGCCGACCATGATCGCGACCGTGTTGTCCCAACGGCTGTTCGCCGACGGGACGCCGCGGCGCACCTCGGCCTCGTCCATCACGTCGTCGTGATACAGGCTCGCCACGTGGGTGAGCTCCATGACCACGGCCGCCCGGTCGATCGCCGACGCGTCCGCCCCGTCGAAAAGCTGCGAGGCGAGCACGACCAGCATCGGCCGGAACCGCTTGCCGCCGGCCGCCAGAAGGTGCTGCGCGGCGTCCGTGACGAAAGCCGACTGGGCCGCGGCGGTCTCGTGCAGCCGGGCTTCAATCGCGTCGAGGCGACCGCGGACGGTCGCCTCGAACGCCGGATCGACGTCGCTGGGAAGATCGCTCACCTCAGGAAGCCGCCCGCCATCGCCGCCCACTGCATCACCTGATCGGGCAGCAGCCCCATCCAGACCGTGGCGACCGCGCCGATCGCCACCGGCACCCACGTCCAGCCACTGGCGTGACCGACGAACGTGCCCTGAGCCGGCTCGGCGGCGAACATGACGGCGATGACGCGCAGGTACAGGTACGCGGCCACGATGCTGACCAGCACCGCCACGACCACGAGCCACCAATAGCCGCCCCGCCAGGCCGCGGTGAACACGGCCCACTTGCCGATGAAACCGCCGGTGAGCGGGATGCCCGCGAAGCTCAGCATGAACAGCGAGAACAGCCCGGCCACCCACGGGTTCTTACGGCCCAGGCCAGCCCACGCCTCGAGCCCGTTCTCTTCGCCGGCCGCGTTGCGAACCATCGTGACGAGCGCGAACGCGCCGATCGTCGCGAAGCCGTAGGCGACCAGGTAGAACATCACGGACGCCGCGGACGTTGCCTGCCCGGCCGGCACGATCTGGCTGGCGCCGACGATCGCGGTGAGGATGAAGCCGGCGTGCGCGATCGAACTGTAGGCGAGCAGGCGCTTGATGTCGGCCTGCGTCAGTGCGCCGACGACACCGATGACCATGGTGAGCACGGCGAGGATCGCCAACAGTGGCTGCCACGTCCAGCGCTCGCCGTCGAGGGCGACGTAGAACACCCGCATGGTGGCGCCCACCGCGGCCAGCTTGGTGGCGATCGCCATGAAGCCCGTGACCGGGGTCGGGGCGCCCATGTAGACGTCCGGCGTCCAACTGTGGAACGGCACGATGCCGACCTTGAACAGCAGGCCGACCGAGAGCAGGGCCAGGCCGATGAACACCAGGCCGCGCTCGGTGGTGGTACCGGCGACGGCGTCGTGGATCGCGTGCAGGTCGAGCGCCCCGGTCACCACGAACAGCATCGCCGTGCCGAACAGGAAGAACGCCGAACTGAAGGCGCCGAGCAGGAAGTACTTCAGCGCCGCTTCCTGGCTCAGCAGGCGGCGACGGCGCGCCATGCCCGAGAGCAGGTACAGCGGCAGCGAGAACACCTCGAGCGCGACGAACATGACGAGCAGGTCGGACGAGGCGAGGAACACCATCATGCCGGCGAGCGCGAACAGCACCAGCGGGTAGACCTCGGTGTGCTCGTGCCGGGCGGCGGACGCCTCGGCTTCGTCCCGCGAGCCGGGCACCGAGGCCGCTGACGCGGCGAACGCGGTGGCGCCGCCGTTGAGGCGGCGCTCCGAGAACACCATGAGCGCCAGGGCGCCGAAGACCAGCAACGCCGCCCACATGAAGTAGGTCGGGCCGTCCAGCATCAGCGAACCCATCGCGACCGGGCCGCCGTACGCGCTGAGCACGTTCAGCACCAGGAAGGCCATCGCGAACACCACGCTGACCGCGACCAGGACGAGCTGCGCCAAGAACCGGTACGCCCGCGGCAGCACGGCCTCCACCAGGATGCCCAGGCAGGCCGCGCCGAACAACAGCAGGACCGGGGCGAGCGCGCGCCACTCAAGGACGGGCGCGGCCATCTCCAGCAGCATCAGGTTGGACGACATCACTTGGCTCCCTTCACGACCGGCGCCGGGTCGGTCACACCGACGTGGGCCAGGATCGCTTGTGCGGTGGGCTCAACGAGTTGCGCGGCCGGCGCGGGCACGAAACCGAGGAACAGCAGCACCCCGAGGATCGGAACCATGATCGCCCGCTCCAATCCGGTCAGGTCGCGACCGGTGAAGTGCGTCGCCGTGGCGTCCGTGACCGGGCCGGTCATCGTGCGCTGGTACATCCGCAGCACGTAGACCGCCGCCAGCACGACGCCGATCATCGACACGGCGGTGACGACCGGGTAGCGGCTCCAGGTGCCGGTGATCACCATGAACTCGCTGACGAACGTGGACATTCCCGGCAGCGACAGCGCCGACAGGCCGGACACGAGCAGCAGTCCGGCGGCCACCGGGGCGACCTTCTGGACGCCGCCGAACGCCTCGATGTCGTAACTGCCGCGCCGCTTGGCGAGGTAGCCGACCACCAGGAACATCGCGGCGGTCGAGAAGCCGTGGTTGAGCATGTAGAAGATGGATCCCGACAGCGACGCCTGCGTGAACGCGTAGATGCCAAGCACCATGAAACCGAAGTGGCTCACCGACGTGTAGGCCACCAGGCGCATCAGGTTGCGGCTGCCGATGGCGCCGAATGCGCCCCACAGGATCGACACGACCGCGAACCACACCATGAACGGCGTGGCCCACAACGACGCCTCGGGGAACAGTCCCAGGCAGAACTTGATCATGCCGAACGTGCCGATCTTGTCGAGGACGCCCACCAGCAGCGTCGCCGTGCCGGGCGTGGAGTGCTCGGCGGCGTCCGGCAGCCACGTGTGCAGCGGAACCATCGGCGCCTTGATGATGAACGCGATCAGGAAGCCCACCATCAGCCAGCGCCCGACGTGACCGTCGATGCTCAGCTGCGCCAGGTCGGCCACCAGGTAGGACGGCGCGCCCTGCGACGCGCTGATCGCGAACAGCCCCACCACGGAGGCCAGCATGATCAGGCCGCCGGCCAGGCTGAACAGCAGGAACTTGACGGCGGCGTACCGGCGCCGCGGACCACCGAAGCCGACGATCAGGAAGTACGTCGGGATCAGCGTCGCCTCGAAGAAGAGGTAGAACAGCACCACGTCGTTGGCCATGAACACGAACAGCGACAGACCTTGGAGCATCAGCACCAGCGCGAAGAACACCTGCGCGCT
Source organism: Nigerium sp. (assembly GCA_016711325.1). Lineage (GTDB taxonomy): Bacteria > Actinomycetota > Actinomycetes > Propionibacteriales > Propionibacteriaceae > Propioniciclava. The sequence goes on from JADJTH010000001.1 coordinate 200,101, forward strand.
CCAGCGGCCGGCGGGCGGCTGCCATTCGGCGAGCATCACCAGCGGGGTCAGCACCACGGTCATCAGCACCATCGCCAGGCCCATGCCGTCGACGTCGAGGGCCCACCACGCCCCGAAGGCCCGGATCCAGGGCACCTGGACGGCGAGGTCGGCACCCGCGGCGTAGAGGCCGGCCACGCCCAGGCCCACGGCAAGGGTGGCGAGCGCGAAGCCGAGGCCGAGCAGGCGGGCGGCGCCCTTGCCCATCGGCAGCAGCAGGAGCAGACCACCGAGGATCGGCAGAAGCCCGAGGAAGGTCAACCAGGGGAAAGTCATCTCAACTCCTCCCTCAACCCAACTGGCTGAGGATCAGAACGACACCCACGAACAGCACGCCGCCCAGCATGGTGAGCGCGTAGCTTCGGACGTAGCCGGTCTCCAAGCGGCGCACCTGCGTCGACAACCCGGCGAAGGCGTCTGCCGACGAGTCGGCGGCCTTGTCGATGCCCCGGGCGTCCGTCGCGTCGACCGCGGCGGCGACCGCAGTGGCCGGAGTGACGAACAGGGCGTCGTTGACCTGGTCTCCGAACAGGACGTTGCGGCCCGCGAGGGTGATCGGGTTGTTGGTGGCCGGGGCCTTCACCGGGATCGACCCGCGGCCGAACACCAGGTAGGAGATGACGACGCCGGCAGCGACGATGCCCATGGTGGCCATGCCGACCGGGGTCGGGACCAGCGACACCTCGTGCGCGTGGTTGCCGACCGCCGGCTCCAGCCATTCCTGGATCCAGTTGTTCATGACCAGGCCGGAGACCACCGACGCAACGGCCAGGATGACCAGCGGAATCGTCATCACCCGGGGCGACTCGTGCGGGTGGACGCCGGGCTGCCAGCGCTTCTCGCCGAAGAAGGTCATCAGCATCAGGCGCGTCATGTAGAACGCGGTGATGCCGGCGCCGATCAGGGCGCAGATACCGATGAAGGTGTTCTGCGCGAACGCGGCCTCGATGATGTGATCCTTGGAGAAGTAGCCGGCGAACAGCGGGAAGCCGATGATCGCCAGGTAGCCCATCGCGAACGTGCCGAACGTCCACTTCATGGCCGTGCTCAGCGCTCCGTAGTGACGCATGTTGACGTCGTCGTTCATGCCGTGCATGACGGAGCCGGCGCCGAGGAACATGTTGGCCTTGAAGAAGCCGTGCGTCAGCAGGTGGAAGATCGCGAACGCGTAACCGGCCGGGCCGATGCCCGCGGCGAGCATCATGTAGCCGATCTGGCTCATCGTCGAGCCGGCGAGCACCTTCTTGATGTCGTCCTGGCTCGTGCCGATCCAGGCGCCCGCGAGCAGCGTCACCGTCGCGACGACGACAACCGCCAACTGCGCGGCCGGCGAGGTCTCGAACACCGCGTGGCTGCGGACGACCAGGTACACGCCCGCCGTCACCATCGTCGCGGCGTGGATGAGCGCCGACACCGGGGTCGGGCCCTCCATGGCGTCCAGCAGCCAGGCCTGCAGCGGCACCTGGGCGGACTTGCCGCAGGCGGCCAGCAGCAGGAACAGGCCGATCATCGTGGCCCACTGCGGCGCGAGCCCGTGGGCGCCCGCGTTCACGTCGGTGAACGACGAACTGCCGAACATCGCCAGCATCGAGGCGATGGCGGCCAGCATGCCGAGGTCGCCCACGCGGTTCATCACGAACGCCTTCGTGCCGGCCGCGGCGGCGGACGGCTTGTGCTGCCAGAAGCTGATCAGCAGGAACGACGCCAGGCCGACGCCCTCCCAGCCGACGAACAGCACCAGGTAGTTGTTGGCCAGGACCAGCAGGAGCATCGCGGCAATGAACAGGTTCAGGTAGGCGAAGAAACGACGGCGGCGCTCGTCGTGCGCCATGTAGCCGATCGAGTAGATGTGGATCAGGCTGCCCACGCCGGTGATCAGCATGGCGAACAGGATCGAGAGCTGATCGACCAACAGGCCGACCTCGAAGCTCCACTCCCCCACGCTGAACCAGCTGTACAACGGCGCCACGACCGCACGCGAGCCCGCGTCGGCGAAGAGCTGATGCCCGAACAGGCAGACGGCGATCGCGAACGACCACAGCACGGCGGCCGTCGCGAGCAGGTGGCCCCAGGCGTCCGACAACTTGCCGGCCAGCAGCAGCACACCCGCCACGACCGCCGGCACGGCGATCATCGTCCACGCCCACGTGAACATCCCGGTCGCGACGACCGGTTCGGCGATGGTCTCAAATAGAATCACGTCGCCCACCTCAGAGCTTCAGCAGGTTGGCGTCGTCGACCGAGGTCGAGCGGCGCGTCTTGTAGATCGACACGATGATGGCAAGGCCCACCACGACTTCGGCGGCGGCCACGACCATCACGAAGAAGGCCACGACCTGACCGTCGAGCACGCCCGTGATGTGCGAGCCGGCCACGAACGCGAGGTTGCAGGCGTTCAGCATCAACTCGACGCACATGAACGCGACCAGCGCGTTGCGGCGCACCAGGACGCCGACCGCACCGATGGCGAACAGCAGCGCGGAGAGGATGAGGTAGTTCTCGGGATTCATCATCACTCGTCCGCCTCGTCTTCGGTCACGGCCTCGATCGCCGCGAAGGTCTGACTCGTCAGCCGCGTCAGCGGCAGCGGATCGACTGCGGCACCCCGCAGCACCAGCGTGCGGCTGACCGACTTCTCGGCGATCGAGCCGTCCGGCAGCAGGGCCGGGGCGCCGATCGCGTTGGTCGTCGCGTAGACGCCCGAGTTGGGCAGCGTGCCCGGGTGCTCGCCGGCGTCGGCGTAGGCCTTCATCCGTTCGACCGCCTGTTCGCGCTGGCCGAGCTTCGGGGTCACCCGCTGGTGGTGCGACAGCAGCATCGCACCGACTGCGGCGACGATCAGCAGGGCCGCGGCCAACTCGAACACGAACACGTACCGGCCGAACATCAGGTTGGCCAGGCCTTCGACGTTGCCGCCGAACTCCGCGTTCGCCTCGATCACGGTCGCAGGCGCGTAGTGGACGGCGCCGCCGATGCCGAAGAACAGCAAGGCGGCGAGGCCGACACCCATCAGGACGGCGAGAGGACGCTGCGCCTTGAGCGTCTCGACCGCCGAGTCGGGGGTGTCGATGCCGACCATCATCAGCACGAACAGGAACATCATCATCACCGCACCGGTGTAGACGATGATCTGGGTCATCGCGAGGAACGGTGCCCCCAGGGACGCGTACAGGACGGCCAGCGCGATCATCGAGACCGCCATCGACAGCGCCGCGTACACCGCGCGCCTGCTCAGCACCAGGCCGAGGGCGCCGAGCACCGCGAGGGGCGCGACGATCCAGAAGGTCACCTCCGATCCGGTGACCAGAGGAAGCAGTGCGGTGTTCACGAGGCGACCTCCTGAGTGCGCTCGGTACCCGTGCGCGTGTCCGGGACGCCGGTGGGCGGCAGACCGAGGAAGTAGTCCTTCTCGTCATCGCCGAGGCGTCGCGGGTGCGGGGGCTCCTCCATGCCCGGCAGCAGGGGGGCAAGGAGCCGGTCCTTGGTGTAGATCATCTTCTCACGGCTCGTATCGGCCAGCTTGAAGTCATTGGTCATCGTCAGCGCGCGCGTCGGGCATGCCTCGATGCACAGGCCGCACAGAATGCAGCGCAGGTAGTTGATCTGATAGACGGAGCCGTAGCGCTCTCCCGGGGAGTACCGGGCTTCGTCGGTGTTGTCCGCACCCTCGACGTAGATGGCGTCCGCCGGGCAGGCCCACGCGCACAACTCACAGCCGACGCACTTCTCCAGGCCGTCCGGCCAGCGGTTGAGCTGGTGACGGCCGTGGAAGCGCGGCGCGGTGACCTTCTCCTGGCCGGGCATCGGGTAGCCCTGCGTGAAGGTCTTGCGGAACATCGTCCTGAAGGTGACGCCGAATCCGGCCCAAGCATCGAACAGACCCATGGCCTAGCCGTCCTTCCTGTCGTCGTCGGACGCCGCCGGCGCGGCCCGGTCGGGTTCGCTGGCACCGGCCACCACGTCGGCGAACTCGGGCAGTGTCTGCCCTTCGCGCGGCGGCACCGGGTACCCGCCCGCGAACGCGTCGAACGGGCCCTCGACCCACTCGGGTTCGGGTTCGGGCTTCCCGCCGCCGAGGAAGGCGACGCCGAGCACCGCCAGCGCGGCGACACCCACGACGATCCACAGCACGGGGCCCTGCAGCAAATCGTGGTTGGTGAGCCCGCGCAGCAGCGAGATCGCCATGACCCAGACCAGCGAGATGGGGATCAGCCACTTCCAGCCGAGCGTCATGAACTGGTCGTAGCGGAGGCGAGGCAGCGTGCCGCGCAGCCACACGAACATCGAGATCAGCAACTGCACCTTGATGAAGAACCACAGGAAGCCCCAGTACCCGGTGTCGGGAATCAGGAATCCGAGGGGCCAGATGGCCTTGTAGCCACCGAGGAACAGCGTGGTGGCGACGGCGGACACCGTGGCCATGTTGATGTACTCGGCGAGGAAGAAGATCGCGTAGCGGAAGCCGCTGTACTCGGTGAGGTGGCCCGAGACGAGCTCGGACTCACACTCGGGCAGGTCGAACGGCGCGCGGTTGGTCTCGCCGACCATCGAGATCACGTAGATCACGAACGAGGGAATCAGCAGCAGCCAGAACCACGACTGGAGACCGAGGACGTTGCCCCCCAACAGCGGCTGGGCCTGCGCTTGCACGATCCGTGACGTCGACATCGAGCCCGCCATCAGGAACACCGCCACGTAGGACAGGCCCATGGAGATCTCGTACGAGATCATCTGCGCCGAACTGCGCAGTGCTCCCAGCAGGGAGTAGGGCGACTGCGAGCTCCAGCCCGCGAGCACGAAGCCGTAGATGGCGACCGAGGCGACCGCGAGGATCAGCAGCGCGGACACGTCGGTGTCGGCGACCTGCAGTCGCGTGGTGACGCCGAACATGTTCACCTCGCCGCCCAGCGGGATCACCGACCACGCGGTGAAGGCGCACGCGCCGGCGATCAGCGGAGCGATGGTGAACAGCACCTTGTCGACCATGCCCGGTGCGAAGTCCTCTTTGAACAGCAGTTTCATGCCGTCGCCGAGTGCCTGCCCGAGACCGCCGAGCTTGATCGGGTTCATGATCGGGCCGCGGCGATGCTGCATCTTGGCGACCAGCCGGCGCTCGAACCAGACGTTGAAGATCGTCCAGGTGAGGAGCAGGAGCACCACGCCGACGACCTTGATGAGCACGATCCACCAGGGATCGTTCATGACGACTGAATCTGGGGTCATGCCGCACCTCCGGTGACAGTGACGGTTGCGCCGGGCACGACGCGAAGCTCACCGAGCCCGCGTCCGGACACGTTGCCGGGGATCCACACCACACCGTCGACCATGGTGTCCTCGATCAGGAGCGTCAACTCCAGGCCGCCCGCGCCGGTCGCGACGGTCACGGTGTCGCCCTCGGTCGCGCCGAGGGCGTAGGCGGTGGCCGAACTGAGCCGCGCCACGGCCGGCTTACCGGTGGCCAGCATGAAGTCGGCGCCGTCGTTGCCGGCCGAGCCGTCGATCAGCTGGCGCCACGACGCGAGCACGATGCCGCCGCCCAGGCCGGTCGCTGGCGCGGCGACCTGCGGTGCCGGCGCCGGTACGCCGTCCCAGGCGCCGAGCTCGTCGAACTCGGCCTTGGCCTTGGCGGCGGTCCGGACGCCGAGATCGGATCCCAGCGCGTCCGCCAGCATGGCCAGGGCGCGCAGGTCGGTCATCGACGACGGGGCCTGCTTGTTGATCCGGTTGACCCGGCCCTCGCGGTGCTCCCAGTTGAGGAAGGTGCCGGCCTGCGCCTCGAGCAGATCGATCGGCAGCACCACGTCTGCCCGCTCGGTGACCTCCGAGGCGCGCTGTTCGAGGCTGAGAACGAAGCCCGCCTGCTCAAGCGCCCCGCGTGCCGCGACGGCGTCCGCGAAGTCGGTCGGCTGCACGCCGGCCACGACCAGTGCGGCCAGCTGGCCGGACGCCGCGGCGGCGAGCATGGCGTCGGCGCTCAGGCCGGGCCGGCTCGGCACCCGCTCGATGCCCCAGGCCGCGGCCAGGTCGACGCGCGCGCCGGCGTCCGCGACCGGGCGTCCGCCCGGCAGCAGGTTGGGCAGACAGCCTGCCTCGATCGCGCCGCGGTCGCCCGCGCGGCGGGGCATCCACGCCAGTGCGGCGCCGGTGCGCTCGGCGAGAGCGACCAGCGCACTCAGCGTGCCCGGCAGGGTCGCCGCGCGCTCGCCCACCAGGACGATCGTGTCGGCGTCCGCGTCGAGGGCGGCCACCACCTCGGCCTCCGTCCCGGGGACGGTTGGCACCAAGGTGGCGTTCAGCTTGTGGGCGCCGTTGCTGAGGTAGGGCGCCAGCGTGGAGACCGCCAGGCCCTTCTTGCGGACCGCCTTGCGCAGGCGCAGGAAGACCGCACCCATCTCTTCCTCTGCCTCGAAGGCCACGCAGATGACCTGAGTGGCCTTCTCGAGGTCGGCGTAGGTAACGCCTTCGCCGAGCCGCCTTCCGGCGACGGCGCTCGCGAGGAACGCGGCCTCTTCGGCCGAGTGAGCGCGGGCTCGGAAGTCGACGTTGTTGGTGCCGAGCACCACCCGGGCGAACTTGGCGTAGCCGTAGGCGTTCTCGACGGTGAGGCGTCCGCCGGTCAGCACACCGATGCTGCCGCGCGCCTGCGCCAGGCCGGTCGCGGCGGCGTCGATGGCCTCGGGCCAGGACGCCGGACGCATCACGTCGCCGTCCCGCACCAGGGGGGTCTTGAGCCGGTCGCCGAGGCGGCCGGAGTAGAACGCGAACCGGCCGCGGTCGCAGTTCCATTCCTCGTTGACCTCGGGTGCGTTGCCGGCGAGGCGGCGCTTCACCTGGAAGTGGCGGTGGTCGGCGCGCAACTGGCAGCCGCCCGCGCAGTGCTCGCAGGTGACCGGGGTCGACACCAGGTCGAACGGGCGCGCCTGGAAGCGGTAGTCGACGCTGGTCAGCGCACCCACCGGGCAGATCTGCACGACGTTGCCCGAGAAGTAGCTGTCGTAGGGGTCGTCGGCGTAGAGGCCGACCTGTTGCAGCGCGCCGCGCTCGACGAGCGCGATGAACGGGTCGCCGGAGATCTGCTCGGAGAACCGGGTGCAGCGCGCGCACAGCACGCAGCGCTCACGGTCGAGCAGGATCTGCGCCGAGATCGACACCGGCTTCGGGAACGTCCGCTTGACGCCGTCGTAGCGCGACCCGGCGTGACCGTGGCTGAGCGCCTGGTTCTGCAGGGGGCATTCGCCGCCCTTGTCGCAGATGGGGCAGTCCAGCGGGTGGTTGATCAGCAGCAGCTCGAGCATGCCCTCCTGGGACTTCTTGGCCCGCGCGGACGACTGCTGCGTCTGGATCTGCATGTTCGGCGCGACCTCGAGCGTGCAGGACGCCTGCGGCTTCGGCATGCCGCGTCCGTTGCCCATATCGGGAACGTCGACCATGCACTGGCGGCAGGCGCCCATGGGATCGAGCAGCGGATGGTCGCAGAAGCGCGGAATGTCGATGCCGATCATCTCGGCGGCGCGGATCGCGAGGGTGCCCTTCGGCACCTGCACCTCCGTGCCGTCGATGAAGACCGAGATCAGGTCCGACTTCTCGACGGCGCCGGGCTTGGCTTGAACGCTCATGCGTGGCCTCCAGCGGTCTTGACGGGGAACAATGCGCTGCGTTCGTAGGGGAACAGTTCCCAGGCGGGCGTCCGGTAGCCGGCCTCGAACTCGGAGCGGAACTGGTGGACGGCCGAGGTGACGCAGGCCACCGCACCGTCGGCGAGCGCGCAGAACGACTTGCCGCCGATGTTGTCGGCGACGTCGAGCATCTTCTCGATGTCGCCGTCTTCGGCCTGGCCGGCCTCGAACTTCTTCAGCATCTGCACCAGCCACCAGTTGCCCTCGCGGCAGGGGGTGCACTTGCCGCAGGACTCGTGCTTGTAGAACTCGATCCACCGCAGCGTGGTGCGCACCACCGAGGTGGTCTCGTCGAAGATCTGCAGCGCGCGCGTGCCGAGCAGCGACCCGGCCGCCATCACCGAGTCGAAGTCGAGCGGCATGTCCAGGTGGTCGCCGGTGAGGATCTGGGTCGACGAGCCGCCCGGGGTGAAGAACTTCAGCGCGTGTCCATTGCGCATGCCGCCGCCCAGATCGATCAGCTCGCGCAGCGTGATGCCCATCGGAGCCTCGTACTGGCCGGGCCTGGCGACGTGGCCCGAGAGGGAGAAGATGCCGTGGCCCTTGCTCTTCTCGGTGCCCATCGAGGCGAACCAGCCGGCGCCCTTGCCGACGATGCCGGGCACGGACGCGATCGACTCGACGTTGTTGATCACCGTCGGACAGGCGTACAGACCGGCGACCGCCGGGAACGGCGGGCGCAGCCTCGGCTGGCCGCGGCGTCCTTCGAGCGAGTCGAGCAGTGCGGTCTCTTCGCCGCAGATGTAGGCGCCGGCGCCGGCGTGGACGACGATCTCGAGGTCGTACCCGGTGCCGAGGATGTTCTTGCCGAGGTAGCCCGCCGAGTACGCCTCACGCACCGCCTGCTGAAGCCTGCGGATCACGTGCAGCACCTCGCCGCGCACATAGATGAAGGCGTGGTGGGCACGGATCGCGTACGACGAGATGATCACACCCTCGACCAGGGTGTGCGGGCTGGCCATCATCAGCGGGATGTCTTTGCAGGTGCCCGGCTCGGACTCGTCGGCGTTGACCACGAGGTACTTGGGGTTCGGGTTGTCCTGCGGGACGAAGCTCCACTTCATGCCCGTCGGGAAGCCCGCGCCGCCGCGGCCCCGCAGGCCGGCGTCCTTCACCTCGCCGATGATCTGGTCGGGCGTCATCGCAAGCGCCGTGCGCAGCGCCGTGTAGCCGCCGCGGTGCTCGTAGTTGGCGATCTTCCAGGCCCGCTCATCGGCCCAGTTCGCCGACAGGACCGGGGTGAGAGTGTCGGTCACTGCTCCTCCTTCAACCGGACGGGGGCTTCAGGCGCGCGCCAGCCGCGCTCGCGCGCGATCGCCAGGCCGGCGAGGGAGGCGCCGGCGGCGGCCGGGCCTTCGTCGGCACGGCCGTCTGGGAAGCCGGCGAGGACGCGCTCGGCTTCCTTCCAACTCGTGATCGTCGCGCCGCGGGTGCTGTGCACCTCGCGGTCGTGGGCCAGATCGTCCAGCAGGAGGTCGGCCTTGTCAGGGTCCATGTTGTCCATGAATTCCCAGTTCACCATCATCACCGGGGCGAAGTCGCAGGCCGCGTTGCACTCGACGGCCTCGAGGCTGAACTTGCCGTCGGCGGTCGTCTCGCCGGGGTGGACGCCGAGGGAATCGCTGACGTGCTCCAGCAGCGCGTCACCGCCCATGACCGCGCACAGCGCGGTCGTGCACACACCGATGTGGTGTTCGCCCGCCGGACGCCGCTTGTACATGGTGTAGAACGTCGCGACGCCCGACACCTGCGCGGCCGTGATGCCGAGCACCTCGGCGCACGCCTCGATGCCGCGGGGCGAGACCCGTCCGTCGACCGACTGGACCAGGTGCAGCATCGGCAGCAACGCCGAGCGGGCCTGGGGATAACGGTCGGCCAGGACGCGCATCTCCACCAGCGTGGCCTCGGTGATGTGGGTCGACGTGTCAGCCATGTCGACGGTTCCCGACTCGGGGAAGAAGCTCTGGAATTCGTGACCGCTCACCGGTCCACACCTCCCATGACGGGGTCGATCGAGCCGACCGCGACGACGACGTCCGAAATCATGCCGCCCTCGCACTGGATCGGGACGGTCTGCAGGTGATGGAAGCCTGGGTCGCGCATGTGCGCGCGGTACGGCCTGGTGCCGCCGTCGGAGACGACGTGGCAGCCGATCTCGCCCTTGGGCGATTCGATCGGCACGTACGCCTGGCCCGGCGGCACCTTGAAGCCCTCGGTGACGAGCTTGAAGTGGTGGATCAGCGCCTCCATGGATTCGCCCATGATGTGGCGGATGTGCTCGTGGCTGTTGCCCTGGCCGTCGGGGCCGACCGCGAGTCGCGCGGGCCAGCCGACCTTGGCGTCCGTGACCATGACCGGCTGCCCGACGGACGCCTCGAGGCGGTCCGCGCACTGCTTGACGATCTTGAGCGACTCCCACATCTCGTCGAGACGGACGCGGAAGCGCGCGTACGAATCCGAGCTGTCCCAGCCGTCGCTGTGCTTCCAGTAGTGGGTGTCGAAGTCGTAGGTTTCGTAGCCGCAATAGGGCTGCTTCTTGCGCAGGTCCCAGTCGTAGCCGGTCGAGCGCAGCATGGGCCCGGTCACCCCGAGCGCCATGCAGGCCGACAGGTCCATGTGGCCGATGCCGATCATGCGGCCCTTGAATATCGGGTTCTCGTTACAGAACAACGCGTACTCGGGCAGGTGATCCTCGAGCCACTTGATCAACTCGCGCAGTTGCGCGATGCCGTTCTCGGGAAGGTCGTTCGACACGCCACCGGGACGGATGTAGGCGTGGTTCATGCGCAGCCCGGTGAGCGCCTCGAAGAAGTCGAGAATCATCTCGCGCTCGCGGAAGCCGATCGTCATGACGGTGAGCGCGCCGATCTCCATGCCACCCGTGCCGATGGCGACCAGGTGGGATGCGATACGGCACAGCTCCATCACGAGCACGCGGATCTCGTTGGCGCGCTGCGGGATCTGGTCCTCGATGCCGAGCAGCCGCTCGACCGACAGGCAGTAGGCGGCCTCGTTGAACAGGGGGGCGACGTAGTCCATGCGGGTCACGAACGTGGTGCCCTGCGTCCACGTCCGGTACTCCATGTTCTTCTCGATGCCGGTGTGCAGGAAGCCGATGGCCGGGCGGATACTCACCACGGATTCGCCGTCGCACTCCAGGATCAGCCGCAGCACGCCGTGCGTCGACGGATGCTGGGGACCCATGTTGATGACCAACGTCTCGTCGCCGCGCTCGGCGTGCTCCTGGGCGATGTCGGCCCAGTCACCGCCCATGGCGGTGTAGACGGGGCCGGTGGTCTCTTCGCCGGGGGCCGCGTAGTAATCGGTGTTCGATGCACTCATCGGTAGTTCCTCCGCTGATCCGGGGGCGGGACGACCGCACCCTTGTACTCGACCGGAATACCGCCGAGCGGGTAGTCCTTGCGCTGCGGGTGACCGACCCAGTCGTCCGGCATCAGGATGCGGGTGAGCGACGGGTGGTCGTCGAAGACGATCCCGAACATGTCCCACGTCTCGCGCTCGTGCCAGTCGGCCGCCGGGTAGGTGGCGCACACGCTGGGGATGTGCGGGTCGGCGTCCGGACAGGTCACCTCGAGGCGCACCCGGCGGTTGTGGGTGAAGGACTGCAGGTGGTAGACCGCGTGCAATTCGGAGCCGCCGTCGCTCGGGTAGTGCACGCCGGAGACGCTCAGACAGCCCTCGTAGCGCAGATGCGCGTCGTCGCGCAGGGCGACGACGACCTCGGTCAGCTTGGAGCGAGGCACAAAGACGGTCAACTCGCCGCGGTCGAACAGCACGTGGGTGTAGCCGCCGTCGACGAGTTGATCCAGCCGGACGAGGACGCGCTCGTGTTCGTCGTCGAGCGGGCGCTCGCTCGCCTGAGCCGGCAGGTACGGACGGACGATGCCGCCGTAGCCGGACACGTCGGGCGACCCGTCGGACCACATGCCGTGCTGGGTGGCCAGCACCGGGCTCGACTCGGCATCCTCGCGCTCGAGGCCGGCCGAAGGCGCCGAATCCTGGCCGTCGACGTGGGTGGCGATCGTCTTCTCCTCGCCGGGGAGCTTGTCGTCGCTCATCGCATGATCCCCTTCTGCTCCAGGGTGGGCGTGGCCACGAGCGCCAGCTCTTCGAGGTCGGCGAGGACCTTGGACTGGTGCTTGCCCATGGGGTGCGTGATCACGAGTTCACGCAGTTTGAACATGCCGTCGATCAGCATGTCGGGGCGCGGCGGACACCCCGGGACGTAGATGTCGACCGGGACGATGTGGTCGCCGCCCTGAACGACCGCGTAGTTGTTGAACATGCCGCCGGAGCTGGCGCACACGCCCATCGCCATGACCCACTTCGGGTTGGGCATCTGGTCGTACACCTGGCGCAGGACGGGAGCCATCTTCTGGCTCACGCGGCCTGAGATGATCATCAGGTCGGCCTGGCGCGGCGACGCGCGGAAGACCTCCTGGCCCCAGCGCCCGGCGTCGAAGCGCGGGCCGCCGTAGGTCATCATCTCGATCGCGCAGCAGGCCAGTCCGAACGTCGCGGGCCAGAACGAGGTACGGCGCATCCAGCCGACCACGGCCTCGACGGTGGTGGTGAGGATTCCCTCTTCGGGAAGGGCGTCTTCGATACCCATGGGTCGTTTCCTTTCCTACCCGCTCAGTCCCATTCCATGCCGCCGCGTTTGTACTCGTAGTAGTACGCGATGCACAGCAGCAGGAGGAACACGATCATGGCGACGATGACGAACATGCTGAGTTGGTTGAACGCAACCACCCACGGGTAGAGGAAGGCGATCTCGATGTCGAAGACCAGGAACATCATCGCGGTGATGTAGTACTTCACCGGGAACCGGCCACCGCCGGCCGCCTTGGGCGTGGGATCGATGCCGCACTCGTACGGCATGTACTTCGCGCGGTTGTACCGGGCAGGCCCGATGACCAGGGAGGCGATGACCATCACCCCCAGCAGAGCCGCCGAGAAGAACAGCACCCCGAGGATCGGAACGTAGGGGCTCATCACACCCTTCCCTTCTGGTGGAGCGTCATGCCGACGGCACCACCTTCGTCAGCGTGGTGATCGTCTTGTCCATCCAATCACCATCATTGGTGTCGTACAGGTGAGCCAACAGCTTCATGACGAATCTCATGAGCGTGGGCCGTGGCAGGCCGTAGCGGGTACAGAGGTACATCACCTCGGGACGCTCGATGAGCGCCACGAAGATCTGGCCGAGACGGAAGTAGCCGCCCCACTCGTGCTCGAGGCGGGCCGCGTAGCCGTGCAACGCCCTTTCGGCGGACGCGGTGCCGACGCCCCGCGCGAGGGCGTCCGCGATCGCGTCGGCGGCCATGTCGGCGGCCTCCATCGCGTAGGGGATGCCTTCGCCGTTGAACGGGCTGACCATGCCACCCGAGTCGCCGACCAGCACCAAGCCGCGACCGTAGGCGGGCTTGCGGTTGAAGCCCATCGGCAGTGCGGCCGACGAGATCTGGCCGATCATCGTGTCGCGGTTGAATTCCCACTCGGGCGGGGTGTTGTCCAGCCACTTCCACATCAAGTCACGGAAGTTCATCTTCTGGCTGGACGCCGTGGAGCTGACCGTGCCGAGGCCGACGTTGACCGTGCCGTCGCCCATCGGGAAGACCCAGCCGTAGCCGGGAAGCAGGTTGGACGCGCCGGGCACGCCGTCCCACAGCTGCAGGTGGCTCTCGATCAACCGGTCTGCGGAGCGCGGGCTGCGGAAGTAGGCCCTGGCTGCCACGCCCATGGGGCGCAGCCTGTTCTTCTCCAGGCCCATCCCCAGCGCGAGCCGGCTCGAGTTGCCGTCGGCGGCGACGGTGATCGGAGCCCGGAACTCGGCGCCGTTCTTGGCGCGGACGCCGACGATCCGGTCGGACGCCGGATCGATGACCGGTTCGGAGACGTGGGTGTTCTGATGGAGCGTGGCTCCGGCGGCGACCGCGAGATCGGCCAGCATCGCGTCGAACTCGGAACGCGGCCGGGTCAGTCCGTAGCTGGGGAACTGCGCAAGCTCGGGCCATTCGAACTCGAAGGGCTGCGGGTGGCCGGCGTACGTCCGCAGACCGCGGTTGTGCACCCAGCCGGCTTCTTCGGAGACATCGACGCCGAGGCGCACGAGTTGCTTGGTGGCGCGGGGCGTGAGGCCGTCGCCACACACCTTGTCGCGCGGGAACGCCGATTTCTCGAGCAGACTGACGCTCAGCCCACGATCGGCCAGCCACTTGGCGGTGGTCGATCCGCCCGGCCCCGCACCGACGACGATCACATCGGATTCGACCACCGTGTGCGCGTCGCGCTCCTCGGCCATCGAATCCCACCTCCTGAAGCCCCGGGCGTGCCCCGCCCTTCGCAAGTCTAGGGACTCCCCACCAGGTTGGCCATTCGGTTCCTCCGTGCGTCCACCCAAGCCAGAGGCGACTCCAGAGGTCAATTACGTCACACCGCAGTGGCAATAATCGCGGTGCTGCGGCCGGCCCCGATCAGCGACGGCGGGCCTTCACCGCCTCCAGTTCATTCCTGTTCTCCTTGGCCTCTTCGGACAGTTCGTCCCAGTTGATCCCGGCCCGCATGAACGTCAGCACGGCCACCCCGATCCCGAGCGACCATAGGGGTGTGGCTCCCAGCAGCAGCGGCGCCGTGACCAGCGCGGCCACGTCGAAGCCGCGGACGAGATTGAACACCAGAGTGGGCGGCAGCGCACCGGCGCCCGTGGCCATCATCGGCACACCGAAATCGACCTGCTTGGCGTTCTGCCAGCGAACGGCCGCCCCCAGGCCCGCCATCGCGCACGCCAGCGCCATGGCCGCCGCGATCCCGATGTCGCGCGGCGTCCCCGACACCACGCCCGCGAAGGCCGGCACCGTCGCGGCGGCCCACACGACCGCGAGCGCCGCCGGCACCGCGGTGCAGGCCACCCTCAGGTCGCCGGTCGTCATCGGGAAGGTCCGGGCCAGGCCGCGGGTGCGCGAGAGCACCCGCAGGGTTCCCAGCGTCGGGATGAGCGCCACCATGAGTGCCACCGCCGCGATGAACGGCGTCGCGACGGCCAGCCCGATCGCGTCGGACGCGTAGGGTGCGAGCGCCGCGCCCGCCAGTCCGAGCAGCGGACGCGGGAAGCGCACCAGGCGCTGCGCCTCCCGCCACATCACCGCTCGCGCGCCGGTGCCGCGGCCACGCACGGGGTGCACGTGCCCGCGGGCGATCGCCTCGCGGTCGACGAGGATGTCGCGCGCCAGGCCGAGATCGAGCGCGAACATCGCGCCCTGCAGGCCCGACACCAGCGAGCCGCCACTGGTCAGCCGCACCTGACTGAAGTCCTCCAAACGTCGGTGTGCGCCGATCGCGAAGGCCAACGCCGCCACGGCCCCTGCCGCGGCGAGCACCCAGGGCACCACGCCCAGCCAGGCCGGCGGATCGATGTGGATCATGCCGACCGCCACCGCGATCATCAGCAGCAGTGTCACCGCGGCCGCCGCGGCGAGGACCGCCTGCAGGACCCGCAGCGCGCGAACCCGGTCGTGCGACTGCTCCCAGGCCGCCCAGGCGACCAGGCCGGACGCCGTCAGCCCCGACGCCGCGCTCCACGCGAGGACCACCGTGAGCGGCTCCCCCGCGATCCCGGTCACCGTGGCCGTCAACGCCGCAGCGACGAGCGCGGCACCCGCCAGCGGCGCCCACAGGCGCCGGACCAGCACCGGACGCCGCGAGATCGGCGCACCCAACAGCCAAAATCCCTCGGCGGACGAGGCCAGCACCGGGCCGAACAGGCGCGCGGACGAGACCACCAGCGCGCTGAGCCCGAAGTAGAGGCCCCACGGCACCAGCATCCGCCCGTTGAGGCAGGCGGCGGTCTCGCAGGCGGACGAGGCGTTCTGCGAGGTGACGATCACGTTGATCACCATCGCGCCGATCATCACGACCGAGAAGATCGCGATGTAGGCGTCGTTCAGCACGTCCCAGACGCTGCGGGTCGCGCGCCCGTGGCGCCACTGCTTGACGACGGCGTGCAACGCGCGCTCGTCGACCACCTCGGGCTCGGCGTCCAGCGGCCAGGCGAAGCCCCAATCGTGGTCGGCGAACTCGGCGTACGGATCATCGGGCAGCGTCACCGGCACCTCGGGAACCGGGACGGGCGCAGCAACCTCCGGCTTGCGCTTCCGGCGGGCGCGGGCCATCAGGCGTCGCCTCCGGCCTCGGCGGGGTCGGGCGCGAGGTCGCCGACGCGGACGACGCGGGTGGCGACCTGCGTGACCAGATAGGGCTCGTGCGAGGCGAACACGACGGCCAGCCCTCGCGCGCGCTCGGCGCGCAGGCGGGCGGCCAGCCAGGCGACGCCCTCGACGTCGAGACGCTGCTCGGGCTCGTCGAGCACCAGCAGGCGGCGCGGGCGCACGAACGCGGTCGCCAGCGCGAGCCGGCGGCGCTGCCCCGAGCTGAGCGTGCCGGGGAGCTGCCCCGACTGCGGCACCAGTTGAACCTCGGCCAGCACCTCGTCGACGAGCGGTTCGGGGTCGGGCACGCCGTGGGCGCGCGCCAGCAGGTCGAGGTGCTCGACCACCGAGAGATCGGGGAAGAAGTCGAGGTCGTCGATCACCGACGCCATGCCGCGGCGCACGTCGACGGCGGTCTCGCTCATCCGCTGCCCCTCGAACATCACCGTCCCTTCGTCGGGCCGGACGGCGCCGATCAGCATCCGCAGGATGGTGGACTTGCCCGCACCGTTGCGTCCGGTGAGGGCGACGGCCTCGCCCGGTCTCACCTCGAGCGAGAAGCCTTCGACGATGCGGACGGGACCGAAGGACTTCGCCAGATCAGTGGCCGTGAGAACGGGTGCGCGGGACGCCATGCCCCAAGTCTGGCAGGATCATCGGGTGCAGAAGTTGGATGCCCGCGCCACGCTGGCCAAACGCCGTGCTGACGTGGCGGCCATGTTCGACGGCGTGGCCGGCCGCTACGACCTGATGAACGACCTGATGACCGGCGGCCTGCAGCGGCTGTGGCGCGTCGAGACGGTCCGTGCCATCGACCCGCGCCCCGGGCAGCGGATCCTCGATCTGGCGGCCGGCACCGGCTCGTCCTCGCGCCCCCTGGCGGACGCCGGCGCCCTCGTGGTGCCCGCCGACCTGTCGTTCCAGATGCTCGCCGAGGGGCGAAGGCGCCAGCCCGACCTGGGGTTCGTCAACGCCGACGCGCTGCAACTGCCCTTCGCCGACGGCACGTTCGACGCCCTCACCATCAGCTACGGCCTGCGCAACGTCGAAGACACGCTGGCGGCGCTCACCGAGATGCGCCGGGTGGCCGCGCCGGGCGGTGTCCTGGTGATCGCCGAGTTCTCCACGCCGTCGTGGGCGCCGTTCCGCACGGTCTACCAGGAGTGGATCATGGCGGCGCTGCCCGCGCTCGCGCGCCCGTTCTCGAGCAACCCGCGCGCCTACGACTACCTGGCCGAGTCGATCCTGGCGTGGCCCGACCAGACGGCGCTCGCCGCGCTCCTCGCCGAGGCAGGCTGGCGCGACATCGAGTGGAAGAACCTGTCGGGCGGCATCGTCGCCCTGCACCGAGCGGTCGCCTAGTGTCGTGTCGCAGCTCAGTCGTGGGGCCAGGCGCCGTCCCGCCTCATGATTGACGGGCGCCAGGGCACTCGCGCCGACGCCATGAGCATTGTTCTCGACGCGTACGCTGCCCGTTCCTGCCCCCTGAAGACGGTCAACGCGTTCTCCCCCAGCATTCAGGCGCCTGAGCTCACGCGTGTGGACCCGCCGTTCTTCCGCGACTCCCGCGCCATCGAGGCGTCCGTGTTCGGCATGGTCGGCGAAGGCGAGGGCCGTGTCGTCGACCTGCGCGACGCGCGCGCGTCCGGCGGCGCGTCGTGGTCGCGCGCCAGCATGCAGGCAATGGCCTCGGGCGCCGACGTGATCATCGCGCCGCTGCTCCCCCGCGACGAGACCGGCCACCGCACCGGGCGTCCGTCGATGCTGGTGCGCGCCGACGGTGAGGGGCACGGCTACCGGCCGGTGCAACTGAAGTTCCACCGGGTCATGGAGAGTGGTGGCACCGATGATCCCCTCGTGGTGGCGCGGCTCGGCTCACCCCGGCGGTCCTCCGAGCTCGTCGGGCGGCGGTTTCGCTGGAACACCCGCCTCAACGCCGCGCTCCAGGTGGCGCACTACTGGCGGCTGTTGCAGGCGTGCGGCTACGCGGCGCCCGAGCCGTGGGGCGGGCTGATCGGCATCGACCGGCTCAACGCGGCGCCGCCCGGACGCCCCGCGCAGATCGAGCCGATGATCGCCTGGCTGCGGCTCGACCAGCGGTGCGTGCCGCCGAACCCGCGATGGGTGGCCGTGCCCGCCGAGGCCGAGGCGATCTCACCGCTGGAACGGTACGACTCCGAGCACCGCTACCGCGTCGATCTCGCCCAGGCCGCGCTGGGCGGCACCCCGCCTGGTGAACTCGAGACCCCGATCCTGTCGTCGGAGTGCCGCGGCTGTGTGTGGCAGCAGCACTGCCGCGACCAGCTGGACGTCGACGACCTCTCGGCGCGCATCACCAAGACTCCGCTGGACGTGCACGAGCTTCGGACGCTGCGCGGGCTCGGCGTCGCGACGGTGTCCGACCTTGCCCGGGCTGATTTGCCCTCGCTCACCGAGCAGTTCCTGCCGGCGGCCGGCCATCGCACCGGCGGCGAAGCGCGCCTGCAGCGGGCCTACCGTCGCGCGCAACTGCTGGATTCCGGCGTCGAGCTCGAGCGCCAGACCACCGGTCCCCTCGACCTGCCTCGGCACGCCCTCGAGATCGACATCGACATCGAGACCTCCGCCGACGACCGGCTCTACCTGTGGGGGTTCTGGGTGGACGACCCGGAGGCGGGCGCGCCGTACGCGCGCCAGTTCGGCGCGTTCACCGACCTGGACGCCGACGGCGAAGCCGCCCTCGCCGTCGAGGCGCTGCGCTGGCTGCGGTCCGTCGTCGGCGCACGGGACGCGGCCGTCTACCACTATTCCGACTACGAGACGATCCGGCTGGCTCGGCTGGCTCCGCGTCTGGGCGAGCTCGGTGAATGGGCCACCGGGTGGGCGTTCACGCACTTCGTCGATCTGTTCCCGCTGATGCGCCGCCATTTCTTCGGCGCCAACGGCCTCGGCCTGAAGGCCGTGGTGAGGGCCGCCACCGACTTCGCGTGGCGGGACGCCGATCCCGGCGGGCTCAATTCGCAGAGCTGGTTCGCCGAGGCGATCGGAGACGCCGACCCGGACGCCCGCACCGCGGCGCGGCGGCGCGTGCTGGAGTACAACGAGGACGACGTACGCGCCACCTGGCACCTGCGCCGCTGGCTGCGGTCGCTGACTTGAAGACAACTGCGCCGAGGTGGGTCAGGCGGCTCCACGTGGCGCGAGGGTGACGTCGTAGCCGAGGGCTTGGAGTTGGTGAATCGCGTGGTTCTTGGCTCGTTGCGGGTCACGGCGGGTGTAGTAGTCGGGTCCCGCCTCTTGGTAGAAGGCGCCGGTGGTGAGCAGGTTCCAGACGAGCACGAGGAGGGTGTGCTCGATGGCGACGACTGCCCTGGCGTTGCCTCGCGTCTTGGCGAGCCGTCGGTACTTCGCGTTGAGGAAAGTGCCTGGGTGTCGGGCGATCGACAGGGCGGCCACGCCGAGGGCACCCTTGAGCCACCGATTGCCCGGGCGGGTCTTGCTCGATTTGGATCGTCCGGCGGACTCGTGATGCCCCGGACATACCCCAGCCCACGAGGCGAGCTGACCGGCCGTGGGGAACACGCTCATGTCGGCGCCGGTCTCGGCGATGATCACGTCCGCGGTCGGAACCCCGATGCCGGGGATCGAAGCGATCAACTCCCGGGCGGCACGAAACGGGATCATCGCCTCCTCGATCCGAGCGGTGAGGACGTTGATGGCGGCGGTGTGCTGGTCGATCAACTTCAGGTGCAGATCGACCAGGAACGCGTGGTGGGCGGTGAACCGTCCCACCAGCGCCTGGTTCAATGCGGGGATCTTCAGGCGCAGGTGCCCGATCGACAGGTCGGCCAGCACGGCCGGGTCACGTTCGCCCGCGACCAGGGCGGCCAGCATCGCCCGGCCGGAGGTGCCGGTGATGTCGGAGGCCACGACCGACAGCTTGATCCCGGCGTCCTCCAACACCTTCTCCAGTCGTTGCGCCTCCCGGGTCCGTTCCCGGGTGATCGCCGTCCGGGTCCGGGTCAGGTCCCGTAGTTCCCGGATCGGTTCGGGCGGCACGAACGAGGCCCGCAGCAGCCCGTGCGCGGCCAACTGCGCCAACCACGCCGCGTCCGACACGTCGGTCTTGCGGCCCGGCAGATTCTTCGCGTCGTGGGCGTTGACGAGCATCACCTCGAACGGGCCGTCCTCCAACAGGTAGTAGAACGGCTTCCAGTAGTCGCCCGTCGCCTCCATGACCACGCAGGTCACCTGAGAGGCGATGAGCCGGTCTCGCAACGCCAAGATGTCGCCGGTCATTGACGACCAGGTCGAGACCTCCTCCACAGCGCGCGCCCTGCCCGTCGGCACGATCCTGATGCAGACCTTCGCATCCCGTTTGGACAAGTCCAGTCCCGCACACCGCGGGTGCAACACCTCCATCGTCGGCTCCTTTCCAACCGTCGAAGGGGTGGACAGCGGGAGGGGTACATCAAGAATCAGAGTCTGACTTGCGTGCTCGTAGCAACAATCCACGGGTCCCGTGGCGGCCCCCCACCTCACACTGACCTTCTGGCTCACACGCACGAAGGAGTGTTCGAGGTCGACCGTTGTCCACAGCATCTACTGTCCCTCACCACAGGCATACGCGACCAGCCCGGAGTCTTCCCACGCCACGAGGGCCGCCATGCGGCCCCGGCCACTGACCTGAGGCGAGCCGGGCCGCACCTCAGAGTGCGCGGCGCCCGGCGCTGGCGCCGGACGAACGGCCACCACGCACACCGACGGCGTCCAGCCCCCCGGCACGGGCAACCTTCTCGGCCAGCGTGCGCGCCCGCCCGTTCGTGCCGCCGAACCACGCCAGTCCGTCGAGATGGACGTCGTCGAGCATGCGGCCCGAGCGCAGCGACACCACCGGCACACAGATCAGACCGGGCACCAGGTCGACGGAGTCGACCTGATCCCACCGCACCTGACCCCACCGCGGAAGCCGCATCCCGTCATCGTCGTAGGGGACGCGCAGCGACCTGGCCAGCCAACCAGTGCCGAGCGCGCCCGCCACCGCGACACCGCCCAGCACCCAACGGATCGGCTCCGCCAGCGCGAGGAGCGAATACGCGGCCAGGGCCAGCCAGCCGACAGCGACCACCCAGGTCACCGCGACCATCGGCCCCGAAAAAGCTCGCGACGTAGGATCCATCAGCTGATCACCGCTCCCGCACACATGCCGAGGGACGCCGCCAGTTCGGCGACGCCCGTCCCTTTCAACGCCACGATCAACTCCCGGCCCTGGGCTCCGCCGAGAACCGCGCGCACCGGCACCACCGCTGCGGCGAGGCCCGCCAGGCCGAGCAGCAGCCACCACGACGTGAGCGCCGCCGCGGCCACGATGCCGGCCGCGCCGAGGGCGATGAGCCCGGCGTAGAACAGCCGGGTGTGGCGATCGCCGAGCCGTACGGCGAGCGTCCGCTTGCCCGCCAGCGCGTCTCCAGCCCTGTCCCGCAGGTTGTTGGCGACCAGGACGGCCGACGCGAGCGCCCCCGCGAACACGCCGGCGGCCAGTGCCGCGGGCGGCGCGCTCAGCATCTGCACGTAGGTGGTGCCGATCGTGGCGATGAGCCCGAAGAACACGAAGACGAACACCTCACCGAGGCCCGCATACCCGTAGGGCCGGCGTCCGCCCGTGTAGTACCAGGCGGCGAGGATACAGGCGACCCCCACCACGAGCAGCCACCACTGGGCGGTGAGCACCACCAGGATGAGACCCGCGACCGCCGCGACACCGAAGCCGGTGAAAGCGGCCGCCTTCACCGAGCGGGGCTCGCGGCACCCGAGCCGACGAGCCGCTGCGGGCCGACGCGATCGGCGTCCGTGCCGCGGATTCCGTCGGAATAGTCATTGGCGTAGTTCACGCCCACCTGCAGCGCGAGCGCGACGAGCAGCGCGAGTGCGGCGCGGCCGGGAGCGAAGGAGCCGGCGTGCCAGGCGACCGCGCTGCCCGCGAGCACGGGCGCGACGGCCGTGGGGAGCGTACGGATGCGCGCGCCCTCGACCCAGTCAGCGACCGTCGCCACCGCGCACCCCTTTCTCGTTCCCCCCGCACCGACAAGAGACCTCGTCCATCCTCGCACGCCGGGCGCGGAGTAGATTGGAGGCCATGCCCCGAGTCCTGGTCGTCCTCATCGTCATCGCGATCATCGTGTACGCCTTGGTGGACGCCAGCCAGTCCCGGGCCGACCGCGTCCGGCTGATGCCGCGCTGGCTGTGGATGGTCGCCATCGTGCTGCTGCCCGGCGTGGGCGCCCTCGGGTGGTTCGCGCTCGGGCGTCCCCGCAGCGGGGGGACGGCGGGCGGCCAACGCCGCACGATCGCCCCCGACGACGATCCCGACTTCCTGCGCAGGCTCTGAGGCGCGCGTTCGCCTCGCTCGCCGTCGCGCATGGCCGCCGCCGGTCATCGGCCGGGCCGTCGCCGGTGTCAGCGCGTGACGACCTCGGTGGCGATCGCCGGGGTCGCGTCGACCGGGGTGGCGATGAGGCCCTTGGCGAACATGAAGTCGGTCATCGCCGACCAGGACGCCGGGTCGAGCTCGCCGCTGACCTGACCGTCGGCGTTCTTCCACAGCGGGATGGTCGCGAGCAGGGTGGCGCGCGCCGCATCCTGGCCGCAGGCTCCTCCAGTCCGGGGATCTGGGTCGCGGAGATCGTCAGGGCTGCCTCGGGATCCTTCACCGTGCGGTCGACACCGGCGACCATGGCCTGTGCCACGGCGGTGGCTTCCGCCGCGTTGGCAGCCAGGTGCTGCCGGGTGGTGAGCAGCGCGACGCTGACCAGCGGCACCTCACCGGCGGCCGTGAGCGGGACGTCGCGGGTCGGGACGCCCGCCAGCCCGAACTGCACGGAATCGTTGTTGGAGAAGCCGATCACGGCGTCCACCTTGCCCGTGGTCAACGCGGCCTGGGCCGTGTAGCCGATCTCGACGACCTCGATGTCGGATTCGGCGAGGCCGGCGTCCGCGAGCGCCGCCTGCAGACCGAACCAGGACGCCCCGTAGCGCCCCGGCACGCCCACGCGGAGACCGCGCAGATCGGCGGCGGCGCGGACGGTGGAGGCGTCCGGCACGATGATGACGACCGGGTAGCGCTGGTAGTACTGGGCAATGGCGACCAGATCCATGCCCTGGGAGCGCGCCTGGACGAGCTCGTCGCCGCCGGCGATGACGTAGTGCTCCTGGCCGGCGACCAGCGCGGTGAACAGCCCCTCCTGGGCGCCGTGGTGGCGCAGCGTCGCGGCCACGCTCCGTTCGGTGAACAGGCCTTCGGCCTCCGCCACGTAGAACGGCGAGAACTGGACGTTCGGGATGTAGGTCAACCCGACCGTGGTCTGGTAACGGAGTTCGGCAGACGGTGGCGTCCGCGCGCAACCCGTGAGGACGAGCGCGAGCGCGACCATGGCGGCGGCGATTCCGCGAAGCAGACGAGGCATCGGATGTTCCTTTCGGAGGGGTCAGACTCAGGGATCAGGCGGACGTGCGGCGGAGCGCCGCGACGGTGGACGAGCGGCGCTCGACGGCGTAGACCAGCCCGTACAGGCCCGACGCCATCGCGCACAGGACGGCGATGGTGGCGAACATGCCGGCGGTGTCGACGGCGTCGCGCTGGACGGTGAGCAGTTGCCCGAGGCCGGAGCCGCCCATCACCATCTCGCCGACGACGGCGCCGGTCACGGACAGCGCGAAGCCGTTACGGAGACCGGCGAGGACACTGGGCAGGGCGAGCGGGAGCTCGATCGCGGTGAGCAGCGCGACGCGTCCGGCGCCGTCCATGCGGGCCGCGTCCACGACGTCGGGGTCGACGTGGCGCAGCCCCACGACCGAGCTGACCAGGATCGGGAAGAACACCATCAGTCCGCACAGCAGGACGATCGGGCCGAGCCCGTAGCCGACCCAGATCGCGAGCAGGGGCGCGAGCGCGATCGCCGGGATCGCCTGGGTCGCGCCGAGGAACGGAGTGACGGCTGCGGACAGGAAGCGGCTGCGGTGGATGCCGATCGCCATCGGCAGGGCGACGGCCGTGCCGAGCGCACAACCGCCGACCGCGGCGGCGAAGGTGGCGCCGACGTAGGGCCAGAACTGCGGGTTGACCAGGGACGACGCCAACCGTCCGGCGACCACCGGAGGCGACGGCATCATGTAGGGCGGCGGGGCTGCAAGCACGACGAACAGCCCCCAGGCCACGATCAGCGCGGCACCGAACAGCCACGGCGCGGCGGCGAGCACGCCCGTCGGGCGCGGACGCCGGTGCACTCGGCGGCTGCTGCTCATGGTCCCTCCCCGTGCGCGGTGCGCCGGGGCATGGGTGCGGAAGGACACGCGTCGTCGGCCCGCGCGGGTTCGCGCGTACGCCGATCACGCGATCGTGCTGCCTCCCATCCGGACTTTCACCGTCGGCCTCGGAATTTCACCGAGTCAACCGCCGGCCCTCGCGGGCCGCCGGGTCGCGGACTATCACCGCCGGTTCGGATACACCGACCCCGGAGCACGTGTGTGTTCACCATCACCATACTCCAGATGACGGCGTGGCGGCGCGTGCGCCCCGTCGCCAACGCCACTGGACCCGCCGGTCAGCCGAAGTCGACGCCCTGGGCGAGCTGGACCGAGCCCGAGTAGTTGATCGTGTTCGTCGCGCGGCGCATGTAGGCGCGCCAGGCGTCCGAACCGGACTCGCGTCCGCCGCCCGTCTCCTTCTCGCCGCCGAACGCCCCGCCGATCTCGGCGCCCGACGTGCCGGCGTTGACGTTGGCGATGCCCGTGTCGGCGCCCTCGGGACCGAGGTACGTCTCCGCCTCCCGCACATCGTTGCTGAACAGGCCGCTCGACAGCCCCTGCGGCACCGCGTTGTGGAGCGCGAGCGCCTCGTCGAAGTCGTCGTAGACGAGCGCGTACAGGATCGGCGCGAACGTCTCGTGCAGCACGACTCCCTCCTGGGCGGGCATCCGCACCAGCGCCGGCCGCACCCAGTGGCCGCCCATGCCGGCGTCGATCCGCTCGCCTCCGGTGACCACATCGCCGCCCTGCGCGCGGGCCGCGGCGAGGGCGTCCTGCATCGCGTCGAACGCCGACGCGTTGATCAGGGGGCCGAGCAGGACGCCGTCGGCGAACGGGTCGCCGGCCGGGAGCGAGTCGAAGGCGCGGGCGACGCGGCCGATCACCTCGTCGGCGACGCTGCGGTGGACGAGCAGGCGCCGGGTCGACGTGCACCGCTGCCCCGCCGTGCCGGCGGCGCCGAAGACGATCGAGGCGACCGCCTGGTCGAGGTGGGCGCTCGGCGTGACGATGACGGCGTTGTTGCCGCCGAGTTCGAGCAGCGAGCGGCCGAACCGGGCGGCCACGCGGGGGCCGACCTCGCGGCCCATCCGGGTCGATCCGGTGGCCGACACCAGCGCCACGCGCGGGTCGTCCACCAGCGCCGCCCCGGCCTCGCGCCCGCACACCACCAGTTCATGGACGCTCGCCGGCGCACCCGTCTCGGCGATCGCGCGGCGCAGCAACGCGTCACAGCCGAGCGCGCACAGCGAGGTCTGCTCGGAGGGCTTCCACACGACGGTGTCGCCGCACACCAGCGCGATCGCGGTGTTCCACGACCACACGGCGACCGGGAAGTTGAACGCCGAGATCACGCCGACGACGCCGATCGGCTGCCAGGTCTCCTGCAGCCGATGACCGACGCGCTCGGAGGGCATGGTGCGTCCGTACAGCTGTCGCGACAGTCCGACGGCGAAGTCGCAGATGTCGACCATCTCCTGGACTTCGCCGAGCGCCTCGGTGTGAATCTTGCCGGCCTCGATCGTGACGAGCGTCGCGAGCTGCTCGGCGTGCTCGCCGATCAGTTCGCCGAGGCGTTTGACGAGGGCGCCGCGGACGGGGGCGGGCGTCGTCCGCCACACGCGAAAGGCCTGGTCGGCGCGGGCGATCGCGTCCGTCACCTCGGCCGCGGTGTGCGCCCGGACGCCGCACAGGTCGGCGTCCGTCAGCGGGGATCGTGCGCGCACCGCGCCGTCGTCGGCGCACCAGCGGTCGCGGTCGACGCCGAGGGCGTCCAGAGCCTCGCGGGCGAGGGCGGTCAGGTCGTCAGTGGTCTTCATCGGGTCGCCTCGCTCGTGTGTCGTGGATCGTCGGTCGTCTCATCGCCGTGGGGCTTGACTCGCGGCCCGCTGTCGGGCCACAGGTGTCCGCTATGTTCGGCGTCGGCCGCGATCGCGACGCCCCACGCGGACGCCGCGGCCTCCAGGGACGCCTGCCGCTGCGCGGCGTACAGCGCCATCGGGTCGTGGACGCGGCGGCCCATCGCCTCGGCGAGCCAGGCCTCGTCGCGGTGCGAGCCCTCGCGCGTCGTGTCGCGGCTGCCCGCCGAATCCAGGTTGGACGCGAAGATCCCGGCCGCCGAGCGGGGCAGGAAGTCCTCGTAGACGATCGGCGTTCGCACCAGCCAGCCGCCCGCGACCAGCGCATCGAGCCTTGTCGGAGGCACCCCTTCGGGCAGGACGGCCGCCGGCGCGTACTCGAACCAGGCGAGCCCGGCGTCGGCGAGCCCTTGCTCACTGGCCGGCAGGTGGGCGCGCCACACCGCCAGCTTCACGTCATGGCGCCCCTCGGGGCTCAGGCCCGCCGCGCGCTCGTCGACCTCGACGATCATCCGGTCGTACAGATCGCGGCCGGCCGGCGTGAGCGCGATGCCGCGCTGCTCGACCTCACCGAACCGGACCGACAAGGTGCCGTCGACGACCGACCCGTCGGCCTCGCGGAAGCGGCGGCGTTCGGCGAGCGCCTTGAACGACGTCTGCCGCAGCAGCACGTCGGGGCCTTCCCAGGCCGGCGGACCCTGGATCTCGTCGATCATCGCGATGCCCTGCGCGCTCATCCGCGCGTAGAGGTCGTCGATGTCGAGCACGCGCGGCGTCAGGTGGTTGATGTGGGTGCGGGGCACGCCGCCGATGTCGGCGGCCACCCCCGAGATCGCGGCGAGCCGGGTGTACCAGGCGCGCTCGACCGGCTCGGTGGTCAGCTCGAAGCACGCGGTCGCGGCGGCCAGGAAGGCCGCGGCGTCGGCGTCCGGCAGGCCGCCCTCGGCCTCGGCGCGCGCGGCGAGCGCGACCACGTCGTCGCCGAACAACTCGCGGCCGGCGAGGAACGAATCCAGCTCGGCCTGCAGCGCCCGGTCGAAATAGCGGCGGTCGTCGGTGACCAGCACCGAGGTGAAGACCCGGAACGGGTTGATCGCGAGCGCCTCGGGCGTGGTGGGCCGGAACGCGGTCGACACGATCGGCAGCGACGTGGCGGCGTCCCCCCGCAGGTCGTAGAAGCCGACCGGCTCCATGCCGAGGGCGGCGAAGATCTGCGCGACCCGGGCGAGCTCGCGCGCGGTGCCGACCCGGATCGCCCCGTGCCGTTCCGCCGTGACCCGGTCGATGCGGCCGAGTCGCTCGGCGGTGTCGGGGTGGGCGGCGACGTAGTCGGCGTTGACCGCGGTCGACGTGTCGACCAGCGTCATGTAGGCGGGCACCTCGCGGCCGTACATCGCCGACAGCGAGCGGGCGAACGCGGCCCGCAACTGGTGGGTGTCGTACATTCTGCTGCTCCTATCGGGCCACGGCGGTGAGGACGCGGTCGAGGGCATCCAGGGCATGGTCGAGGACCCCGCGGGTCACCGTCAGCGGCGGGCGCAGCCGCAGCGACCGGACGCCGCAGCCGAGCATGAGCACGCGCTCGTCGGCGAGCAGTCGGCGGATCACCTCGTCGCGCATCGCCTTGTCGGGCAGCGTGATGGCGCACATCAGGCCGATGCCGCGCGGGTTGCTCACGACCGGGTGCCGGCGCGCGAAATCCTCGAGACGTCCGAGCAGGTAGCCGCCCTCGCGGCGAGCGTTGCCCATCAGGTCGTCGCGCTCCACGATCTCGAGGATGCGGCGTGCGCGGACCATGTCGGTAAGGTTGCCGCCCCAGGTGGAGTTGATCCGGCTCGGGGTCTCGAACACGTTGCCGCGCACCTCGTCGACCCGCCCGCCGGCGGTGAGGCCGCAGACCTGCAGCTTCTTGCCGAACGCCATGATGTCGGGCGCGACCCCGTAGTGCTGCCACGCCCACGGCGTGCCGGTCATACCGCCGCCCGTCTGCACCTCGTCGAGGATGAACAGGGCGTCGTGGTGGTGGCACAGCTCCTTCATGCGGGCCAGGAAGCTCGCGCGGAACCGGTGGTCGCCGCCCTCACCCTGGATCGGCTCCATGATGAACGCGGCGATGTCGTGCGGGTTGGCCTCGAACGCGGCCTCGGCCTGGGCGAGCGTGGACGCCTCCACGGCGTCCATGTCGCGCCCCGGCTCCCAGATCGGGGACGCGATCCGCGGCCAGTCGAACGTCGGGAAGCGCGCGGTCTTGTTCGGGTCGGTGTTGGTGAGGCTCATCGTGTAACCGGAGCGGCCGTGGAAGGCGTCGGTGAGGTGCATGATCTGCGTGCCGAGCCCGGGCGAGCGCCCCTGGGACTCGTTGAGGCGAGACTTCCAGTCGAAGGCGGTCTTGAGCGTGTTCTCGACGGCGAGCGAGCCGCCCTCGATGAAGAAGTAGTGCGGCATCTCGTCGACGCCCATGACGCGGGCGAAGGCGTCCACGAACCGCGTCATCGCGACCGTATAGATGTCGGAGTTGCTCGGCTTGTTCAGCGCCGCCTCGAGCAGTTCGGCCTTGAACTCCTCGTCGTCGACCAGCCCGGGATGGTTCATGCCGAGGGCGTTGCTCGCGAAGAACGTGAACATGTCGCAGAACTCGGTGCCGGAGGCCCTCGTCGACCAGGGTCGTGCCGCGCGATCGGACGAGATCGAGGACGAGAGGCATCCCGTCCAGCAGTAGGTGACGACCCAGGACCTCCTGGACCCGATCGGCCGTGACTGCCTGGCCGGTGGCAGTGATCGTTGCTCCCATCCATCGATCCTACCGGGGGAAGGCCGGATAATCTATGCCGCCAACAGGCTTCTTGCGGATATATTCCGCCCGCATGAGCCCAGGGCGCGGATTACTGAGCCAGCCCGTAGAGGCGGTCGCCGGCATCGCCGAGGCCGGGGAGGATGTAGCCCTGCTCGTTGAGCCGGTCCTCGACGGAGGCCACCACGAGGTCGCAGCGGATGTCGAGCCGCTCGGACACCTCGCGCATGTGCGCGATCCCCTCGGGCGCGGCGAGCAGGCAGATGCAGACGACATGGTCGGCACCGCGGGCCGCGAGGAACTCCACCGCGCCGCCCAGCGACCCGCCCGTGGCCAGCATCGGATCGAGCACGTAGCACTGCCGCCCGGACAGGTCGGCGGGCAGCCGCTCGGCGTAGGTGTAGGGCTGCAGGGTCTCCTCGTCGCGGACCATGCCCAGGAAACCCACCTCGGCGGCCGGGATGAGTTGCATCATGCCCTCGAGCATGCCCAGGCCGGCGCGCAGGATCGGCACCACCAGCGGGCGCGGGTGACTGAGCGACACGCCCGCCGTGGTCATCAGCGGCGTCGTCACCTCGCACGGCACCACGCGGACATCGCGGGTCGCCTCGTAGCTGAGCAGACTGACCAGCTCACTGGTGAGCGCGCGGAACGTCGGCGAGTCGGTCGCGGCGTCCCTCAGCAGGGTGACTTTGTGCGCGATCAGCGGATGGTCGGGTGCGTAGAGGTCCACGGCGTCCACGATCCCACACGGCCCCGGGCGACGCACCACCGAGCACGCCGGAACGGCCGGCGGGTGCGCTCCCGCCGTCAGGGCAGGTGACGGACGACCTCGTCCACGCAGCGCGCGGCGGTGCGGGCGGTGCGCTGGTCGACGTCGAGGCGCGGGTTGAGCTCGGCGACCTCGAACAGGCCGAGCCTGCCGGACGCGGCGACCGCCCGCAGCACCGCGAGCACGACGCCGAGCGGGATGCCGAAGGCCGCGGGGGCGCTCACGCCCGGCGCGACGGACGCGGGCAGGACGTCGAGGTCGAGGGTCAGGTGGACGCGGTCCACGCCGGCCAGCAAGCCCTCGGCGGCGGCGAGGGCCGAGCGTTCGTCCGTGCGGGCGTCCTCGAGCATCGCCACCTCCCAGCGCGCCGCCTCCGCGACCAGCGCCGCGGTGTTGCTGGGCCGGCCGAGACCGATCACCGAGTAGCGGAACCCCTTGTCGCGGGCAGTGAGCGCGTCGGCGATCTGGGCGAACGGCGTCCCCGAGGTGGCCTGGCCGGCGCGGCGCAGATCGAGGTGGGCGTCCAGGTTGAGGACGCCCCAGGTCTCGTCGCGACCGATCCAGCCGAGGGCGCTGCCGAACGCGACCTCGTGCCCGCCGCCGATCACCACGGGGAGGGCGCCGCGCTCGAGGACGGTGGCGACGGCGCGACCCAGCCGGGCCTGTCCGACCTCCAGGTCGCCGTCGGCGACCACCACGTCGCCGCGGTCGCGGACGCCCACGCCCGGCGCCGCGAATCCGCCGAGCGCGGCCCGCAGCGCGGCGGGGCCTTCGGCGGCACCGACCCGGCCCTGGTTACGGCGGACGCCCTCGTCGCTGGCGAATCCGATCAGCGCCACGCGGGCGTCCGCGCGGGCGCCGTTGACCGCGTGATGCCAGCGGGCGTGCTCGGCGCCGGGGCCGTCGTCGCGCCCGGACCAGGGCGCGGCGGGCCGGTCGATCATCGCAGCACCCCGTCCTTCATCACGGCACACACCAGCGGGACGCCCGGGCGGTAGGCGAGGTGCAGGTGGCTCGGGGCGTCCAGGAAGGCCAGGTCGGCGACCGCTCCCGGGCGGATCGCGCCCAGGTCGTCGCGGCCCAGGGCGAGGGCTCCGCCCGCGGTCGCGGCCCACAGCGCCTCGTCGGGGCTCAGGCGCAGTTCGCGGACGGCGAGCGCGATCACGAACGGCATCGACGTCGTGTACGACGTGCCCGGGTTGCAGTCGGCGCCGAGCGCGACGGTGACGCCGGCGTCCCACAGCCGGCGGGCGTCCGGGTAGCGGTTACGGGTGGAGAAGTCGGCGGCGGGCAGCAGGGTGGCGACGGTGCCGGACGCCGCGAGGGCCTCGACGTCGGCGTCCGTGGCGTGGCAGACGTGATCGACCGACGCGGCGCCGAGTTCGACCGCCAGCTGGACGCCCGGCCCGGGCCGGAGCTGGTTGCCGTGCACGCGGACGCCGAGCCCCGCGGCCCGGCCGGCGGTGAGCACGGCGCGCGACTGGTCGGCATCGAAGGCGCCAACCTCGCAGAACACATCGATCCAGCGGGCGAGAGGCGCGCACGCGGGGATCATCTCGTCGATCACCGTGGACACGTAAGCGTCGGGGCGTCCGGCGAATTCGGGCGGCGTGACGTGCGCGGCGAGCAGCGTGGCGAACGGCGTGCGCCGGCCGGCGACGGCGAGGCTGCGCCGCTCGTCGTGGGTACGTTGCCCGTAGCCGGACTTGATCTCGATCGTCGTGGTCCCCTGCGCGAGGTACTCGTCGGCGAGGCGGGTGAGGTTGGCGTCCAGCTCGGCGTCGGACGCCGCGCGGGTGGCCGCGAGCGTGGCGCGGATGCCGCCCGCCGCGTAGGGCTCCCCCGCCATGCGCGCGGCGAACTCGTCGGCGCGCTCGCCCGCGAAGACGAGGTGGCTGTGGCTCTCGACGAAGCCGGGCACGACGGCCCGCCCGCCCGCATCGATCCGCTCGTCGGCGCCCTCGGCGTCCAACTCCGCCCGGGCGCCGACCCACGCGATGCGGTCGCCCTCGACGACGATCGCCGCCTCGGCGACGACGCCGCACAGTCCGCCGCGCGCGGGATCGTTGGTGACCAGCGATCCGATGTTGTCGACCACGACCGCCATGAGCTCAGGTCTCCTGCATCGGGATCCGGACGCCGCGCTCGCGGGCCACCTCGGCGGCGTGCGGGTAGCCGGCGTCCACGTGCCGGATGACGCCCATGCCCGGATCGTTGGTGAGCACACGCTCCAGCTTCTGCGCGGCCAGGTCGGTGCCGTCGGCGATGCACACCTGGCCGGCGTGGATCGAGCGGCCCATGCCGACGCCGCCGCCGTGATGGATGCTCACCCAGCTCGCCCCGGACGCCGTGTTGACCAGGGCGTTCAGCAGCGGCCAGTCGGCGACGGCGTCCGACCCGTCGCGCATCGCCTCGGTCTCGCGGTAGGGCGAGGCGACCGAACCCGAGTCGAGGTGGTCGCGCCCGATGGCGATCGGGCCAATCTCGCCCGCGGCCACCATCGCGTTGAACCGCAGCCCGGCGAGATGGCGTTCGCCGTAGCCGAGCCAGCAGATCCGCGCGGGGAGGCCCTGGAAGGCGACCTTCTGCTGGGCCAGCGTGATCCAGCGGTGCAGGTGCTCGTTGTCGGGGAAGAGGTCGAGGATGGCGGCGTCCGTCTTGGCGATGTCGGCGGGATCGCCCGAGAGCGCGGCCCAGCGAAACGGCCCCAGCCCCTCTTCGAACAGCGGCCGGATGTAGGCGGGCACGAACCCGGGGAACGCGAAGGCGCGGTCGAAGCCGCCCTTGCGCGCTTCGTCGCGGATGGAGTTGCCGTAGTCGAACACCTCGGCGCCCGCGTCGGCGAAGCCGACCATCGCGGCGACGTGCGCGGCCATGGACGTCCGGGCGTCCGCGGTGAAGCCGGCGGGATCGGCCGCCGCCCGCGCCGGCATGTCGGCGAACGCGTAGCCGCGGGGCAGATAGGCGAGGGGGTCGTGCGCGGAGGTCTGGTCGGTGACGATGTCGACGCCGACCTCGCCGGCCCGGTGCCGCTCGAGCAGGGCCGGGACGAGATCGGCGGCGTTGCCGAGAAGGCCGATCGACAGCGGACGCCGGGCGCCCTTCGCCTCGTTGGCGAGGGCGAGCGCGTGGTCGAGGTCGGCGGCGGCGACGTCGAGGTAGCGGTGCTCGATCCGGCGTTCGATGCGGGACGGGTCGCAGTCGATGCACAGCGCGACGCCGTCGTTCATGGTGATCGCCAGGGGCTGGGCGCCGCCCATGCCGCCGAGGCCCGCCGTGAGGGTGAGCGTCCCGGCGAGGCTGCCGTCGAACCGCTTGCGGGCGATCGCGGCGAACGTCTCGAACGTGCCCTGCAGAATGCCCTGGGTGCCGATGTAGATCCACGATCCCGCCGTCATCTGCCCGTACATCATCAGGCCCTCGGCCTCGAGTTCGCGGAAGTGTTCCCAGGTGGCCCAGTCGCCGACGAGGTTGGAGTTCGCGATCAGCACCCGCGGCGCCCACTCGTGGGTGCGGAAGACGCCGACCGGCTTGCCGGACTGGACGAGCAGCGTCTCGTCGCCAGCGAGCGTCTCGAGGGTGCGGACGATCGCGTCGAACGCCTCCCAGGAGCGGGCCGCGCGCCCGGTGCCGCCGTAGACGACGAGATCGTCGGGATGCTCGGCGTTGTCGGGGTCGAGGTTGTTCATCAGCATGCGCAGGGCGCCCTCTTGCTGCCAGCCGCGCGTGTGCAGGGTGAGGCCGCGGTGGGCGCGGACCGGGCGGGGTCCGGACGTGTGGGTCATCGTCAGCTCCTTTCGGCTCCAGCATCGGACGCCACGGTCGCGGCGCCGCGGGTGGCGAGGCGTCCGTCTTGAATCCGAGACAACGGGTGGGGTGAGGGGCGATACTCGACGCCATGAGCCCGGCCGGATCCAGCACGTCGCCGGCGGTCGGGCGCGCGCTCGACATCCTCACCCATCTGGCGGGCCAGGCGGGCACGGTGCAGGCGTCCACGATCGCCCGCGACCTCGGGCTGCCGCGATCGTCGGCCTACCACATCCTCGCGGTGCTGACCGAGAAGGGTTTCGTGGTCTACGTGCCCGAGACGCGCGGGTATGCCCTGGGCCCGGCCGCCTACCAGCTCACCTCGGCGTCCAGCCTCGACGAGCATCTGGAGCGCCTGGCGCGTCCGGTGCTGCGTCGCGTGGCAGCGACCGCGGAGATCACCGTGCACCTGGGGATCCTGCGCGGGGCCAACACGCTCTACCTGCTCAAGGAGCACCCGCCGCGCGAGAGCGAGTTGGAGCCGCCGCTGGTGACGGCGGTCGGCGTCCTGTTGCCGGCGCACCTCACCGCGAGCGGGCGGGCGATGCTCGCGCACCTGCCGCCGGCGCAACTGCGGGCGCTCTACTCGCGTCCGGCGGACTTCGTTTCTCGCACCGGACGCGGGCCGCGGTCGCTCGAAGAACTGCAGACGGCCCTCGCCCTCGAACGCGCGCAGGGATGGTCGGAAGAGATCGAACTGATCGCGGCCGGACTGCGGTCGGCGGGCGCGGCCGTCTTCGATCTGCACGGGCATCCCGTCGCGGCGCTGAGCTGCACGTGGCGCTCCCGGGTGCCCCTGCGCGAGGCGTCCGCACTCCTGGGGCACCTACGCGCCGGGGCGGCCGAGGTCACGCGCCGCCTGCAGGGCTGACGCGCCCTCTGGGCCGACGCGCCTTCGTGGGCCGATCAGCCGAGCGGGCCGGTGACGGCCTCCGCGGCCTCGACCAGCGCCCCCGCCTGCACGAGCGCGACCACGGCCTCCAGTTCGGGGGCGAGGAAGCGGTCGGGGCCGGGACCCTCGACGACCGTGCGGATCCGGTCGCGCACCGCCGCCGTGGCCGGCGCTGGATCGGCGTCGCGCAGGTCGAGCGCCCGCGCGGCACTGAGCGCCTCGCCGGCGAGCACCCGGGACAGCCCGTCGAGCGCGCGGCGCAGCTTGCGCGCGGACGTCCAACCCATCGAGACGTGGTCCTCTTGCATGGCCGAACTCGGGATCGAATCGACCGACGCCGGCACCGCCAGCCGCTTGAGCTCGGACACCACGCCCGCCTGCGTGTACTGCACGATCATGTGCCCCGAGTCGACACCGGGATCGTGCGCCAGGAACGGCGGCAGGCCGTGGCTGCGCTTGGCGTCCAGCAGCCGATCGGTGCGCCGCTCGCTCATGGAGGCGACGTCGGCGACCGGGATCGCCAGGAAGTCGAGCGCGTACGCGATCGGGGCGCCGTGGAAGTTGCCGTTCGACTCGACCCGGCCGTCCAGCGTGACGACCGGGTTGTCGATCGCCGAGGCCAGCTCGTTGTCGGCGACCCAGCAGCAGTGCGCGAGGGTGTCGCGGGCGGCGCCGCTGACCTGGGGCGCGCAGCGCAACGAGTAGGCGTCCTGGACGATCGGGCAGTCCTCACCCTCGTGGCTCGCCGCAATGCCGGAGCCGTCCAGCATCGCGGCGATCACCCGGGCGCCCGCAGCCTGGCCGGGCTGCGGGCGCAGGGCGAGCAGGTCGGGCGCGAAGACGCGCGGCGTCCCGAGCAGCGCCTCGATGCTCATCGCGGCGGTGACGTCGGCGGTGGTCAGCAGCATCGCGAGGTCGTGGGCCGCGAGGACGAGCTGGCCGAGCATGCCGTCCGTGCCGTTGATGAGCGCGAGTCCCTCCTTCTCGGCGAGGGTGACCGGCGCGATGCCGGCGGCGCGCAGGGCGTCCGCGGACGGCCGGAGCGCACCCCGCGCGTCGCGCACGTACCCCTCGCCCATCACGGCGAGCGCGCAGTGGGCGAGCGGGGCGAGGTCGCCCGAGCAGCCGAGCGACCCGTACTCGTGCACGACCGGGGTGATGCCGGCGTTCAGCAGATCGGCGTAGGTCTGGGCGACGACGGGCCGGACGCCGGTCCTCCCCGTCGCCAAGGTGGACAGCCGCAACAGCATCGTCGCACGGACGACCTCCCGCTCGACCTCGGCGCCGGATCCCGCTGCGTGCGAGCGGATCAGGCTGCGCTGCAGGTCGGTGCGCAGTTCGGTGGGGATGTGGCGGGTCGCCAGCGCGCCGAATCCGGTGGACACGCCGTAGACCGGCTTGTCGGACGCCGCCAGCGCCTCGATGCGCTGCCGGGTGGCGGCGAGCGCGGCGAGGGCATCGGCAGCGAGGACGACCGTCGCATCATGGCGCGCGACCGCGATCACCTGGTCGCGTCCGACCGGGCTCATGCCGACGGTGACGGTGACGGTGCTCGTTGCCATCGAATGATGCTCCTTCGCCTGCGGACCGTGCCCGGTCCTCTCGCGACCAGCGTGCGTCGGCCGGAGCGCGCCGCCAAGCGGGGTCCGCCCGGCGTCTCGGATCCGAGCTTTCCCACGGGTGGGGGCTCGACTGAGACCGCCTCACATCCGGGGCGAGGTGGCGCAGAATGAGATATGCCGATCATCACCGCTGTCCAGGGCGACCTCACCAAGCAGGATGTCGATGCGGTCGTCAACGCCGCGAACAACGCGATGCGCGGAGGCGGTGGCGTCGACGGCGCGATCCACCGCGCGGGCGGTCCCGCCGTGTTGGCCCATTGCATCGCCCGGTTTCCCTCGGGGCTCGCGACCGGCGACGCCGGATGGACGACCGCGGGCCGGATGCCGGCGCGGTGGGTGATCCACACGGTGGGGCCGAATCACGCCGCGGGCGAGCGCGACCGGTCCCTGCTGGAGTCGTGTTACCGCCGGGTGCTGGAAGTGGCCGACGAGCTGGGCGCCCGCACGGTCGCGTTCCCGCTGATCAGCGCGGGCGTCTACGGCTGGCCGCGCCGCGACGCCATCGCTGCCGCCGTCGACACCATCGCCGCCACGCCGACGCGCGTCGAGACGTCGATCCTGGTGGCGCTCGGCGAGGACGCCTACCGCGAGATCCGCGGCTGCCTGCGCTCGCGCGCCTGATCGCCGACCCGACGCTCCGGCTCCTGCGGCGTCGCGACCCACGCGGAGAACACCGGCAGCCCTACCCACGGGTCGATCGGGGACTCCCCCGCGGACGCGACGCCTCGGCTCGACGTCAGGGCCATCACCGCGTACGGGTGCCCGAAGCGCAGCGTGGCACGCCGCACGGGCCGGCGCCGTAGGGCCGCCATGGCGCGCACGGCGACCGCCGTCACCGCCGCGGCCTCGAAGCCGTGCTGGTGGTAGCGGGCCATGGCGGACTGGGCGGCGTCCACGACGAAATCGCGCTCGCCGAGCAAGGACGCGAGCAGGCGTCCGACATCGCCGAAGGCGGCCTCGCCGCTCAGGTCAGTGCTGGTCCGGGCCTCCCAGGCGGGCAGGAAGACGCGGGCAACGGCGTCCTCGCCGATGCCGGCCTGCTCCGTGAGGTCCCACGAATGGCCCGCTCCGAGCGGGAGTGCGTCGAGGCCGACCGGGCGCGGCGCCGCGACGAGGGCGTGGGCCGCATCCAGCACCGCGGACGCCTCGACCTCGGGCGCCGCGCTCACCGACCACACCTCGAGGTGCTCGCTCGCGGCGACGTGCACGGCGACGTGGCCGACGGCGGTGTCCGCGATCCAGGCGGTGTGGCCCGCACCCGGGGTGGCCGTCAGCACCTGGGTGACCGCGGCCGAGAACGGACCGGCGCCGAGGGATTCCGAGGGCGCGAGATCGAAGGGCGTCCTCCAATCCACCTGAGTCGCCAGCGCGGTCGCCAGGGTGATCCAGGTCGACGGGTGCAGGGCGACGGGGTACCGCTGGATCAGGCCGCCGGTCGACCGGGCGGCCCAGGCGTCCGCCTCGGCCTGGCTCGGCATCGCACCGCGCTCGACCGGCGCGGGCAGGGAGCGCAGGAAGTCACCGAGCGGGCCGTCCAGCAGGTCGGCGCGCGCCCAGGCCGCGTAGGCGTCCGCGACCGCCGGATGCTGCCGCGCCATGAGTCGCCCGCTGAGCGCGACGGCCTCGGCCCGGGGCATGCCGAGCGCCCCGTCGAGGTCGGGCAGCGGCCGGTCGCCGGCGGCCCGCGCGACGAGGGCGAGCAGCAGCCAGACGCCGAGGGCGGATGCGACGCGATGATCGTCGCCGGGCAGCGCGTGCAGGCGCCGGGCCAGCGAGGCGAGCGCGGTGGGCAGAGTCGTCATGCGGGCCATGGAGCCCACCCGTCAGAAGGCGGCGATGTCGATCTTCGACATCGCCATCAGCTTCGCGTAGGCGCCCGGCTTGGCCATCAGCTCGTCGAGGTTGTCGGGGACGACTTGCCACGACAGCCCGTACTCGTCGGCGCACCAGCCGCAGACCTCGGCGTCGGGCACCGCGCTGAGCCGATCCCAGTAGCGGTCGAGTTCGTCCTGGCCGTGGCAGTTGACCATCAGGGACACGCCGCAGGTGAAGGTGAAGTCCTGGTCGGCGGCGTCCATGGTGGCGAACCATTGGCCGAGCAGCTGGAAGTCGGCGAACATCACCTCGCCGGCGACCTCACCGGCCTCGGGCGGGTAGGTGAAGACGCCGCCGACGCGTCCGTCGAACACCGACGTGTAGAGGTCGAGCGCCTCGCGGGCGCGGCCCCGGACGGTCGAGCCGAACATGATGCTCGGGATGAGGAATGGACGCGGCTCGCCCGCGGGATCAGTGAGCATGAGCTGCCAGCTGACGCCGTAGCGATCCTCGATCCAGCCGTAGTGGGGGCTGTGCGGGTATTCCTGCAGCGGCATGAGCGCCTTGCCGCCGTCGCTCAGCGCGACCCACAGCTCGTCGAGGTGCCGGCGCGCGTCGGGGTCGACCGACGGGTCGAAATTGACGAAGAACGACACCGACGGGTTCGGACGGAACTCCGACCCGGCGTTGATGCCGATCATCCGGTATCCGTCGATCTCGAACTCGACCGTGAGCACCTCGCCGGCCATGTCGGCCTGGAAGTCGAGCAGTCCTTCGGTCGGGTAGTGCTGCGTGTCGACCACCCGAGCGTTCGGGAACACCGAGGTGTAGAACTCGGCGGCTTCGGCGGCGGTGTGGTCGAACCAGATGTTGGGCACGATCCGTTGCATGGCGACTCCCTGTGTTCGTTCTCGTCGGACGCGGGCAGGCCGAGCCTACGCCGGGCGTCCGGGCACCGAAAAGGGTCACGCCCGCCCCCGCTCGGCACCCCGCCGCACCCGCGCGCCGACTGAAGGGGCATCCGGCTAGGGCAGACGCTCGCCGCGCGCCTGCGGCGAGGCGTAGACGGAGTTGACGACGTCGCCGGCGAAGAACGCGGTGAGGCGCTCGGCCTCGGCGTCCAGCGCGCGGCGCGCCTCGGCGCCGGGATCGCCGCGCGGCACGACGCGGACGCGGGCGTCCGGATCCTGCACCCAGCAGCCGACGACCCGTCCGTTCCACCAGGCGGTGGTGCCGCCGTTGCCGACATTGTCGAACAGGTAGGGCACGTCGTCGGGATCGAGGTAGTGCCCGCGCTGCTTCCAGCCCATGGTGGTCGGGTCGAGCGCGGGCAGCAGCGCCGCCCAGGGCGCGACCTCGGGCGCGGGCGCGTCGTCGCCCGGCAGCACCCAGCCCGTCTCGCCGGAGTCGAGTGAGACCGGTACGGCGTCCACCGCGGCGAGCGCGCGGCGCGCGGCGGTCTTGGTCGAGCCCAGCCACCAGACCAGGTCGGTCTCGGTGCCGGGACCGAACGTGTGGAGCCAGCGGCGGACGAGCGCGGCGTAGCCGGACGCCTCGTCGGCGCCGGCGGGCTGCTCCCCCAACCAGGTGCGCATCGGCGTCCAGCGCGGCCTCGAGATGCGCCAGTGGCCGTTGTTGCGGCCGCGCACCAGCACGCCCCGGGCGCCGAGAACCAGCAGGAGCTGCGGGCCGACGGCGAGCTCCTGTCCCCAGCGCCCGGAGCCCCACATCAGCGTGGTCGCGGCGACCGGGACCCGCGCGCGGACGGTCGCGGCGTCCAGTTCTTCGCCGTCGGAGAACGCGTCGAGGACCGCGAGCAGGGCGTCCTCGACCCACGCGACGCCGTCGGTGGCGATGCCGGCATTGGCGGCGCCTGCAGCGACGCGGCGCAGCTGGGTCTCGGCGACGCGTGCGCTCGCGCTCGCCAAGGTGGCGGGCAGCAGGTCGCGGGTGAACGCGAACAGCGTGCGCCGCATGGCCAGCTGCTTGACCAGCACCCGGTCGTCGTAGAGCGCGGCCTCGACGTCGCCGACGCCGAGCCCGTCCACGCGGGCGGCGAGCGACAGGTGCACCGTGGGCGGATCGGTGGCGTGCAAGGCGGTCATGGCGCGGGTGGCGGCGACGGCGTCCGGGTGGCGGTGATCGGGGTGGACGCCGTGACGCCGGGCCAGCCTGATCCTGCGCTGTTCGTCCGAGATATGCCTCACCCGGCCCATCGTTCACGGTCGCGGGGGCCGCCGTCCACCTGAGCGTCGCCACCTGGGGCTGTGGGCCTGGCGGTGGCGGGTACGCTTGCCAGACATGAGTTCCCGCATCACCGTGTGCCCGGCGTGCGGCACGAAGAACCGAGTCCCGCTCGCCGCGAACGGGCACCCGCAGTGCGCCTCCTGCCACGCGGCGCTGCCCTGGCTGGTGGACGCCGGCGACGCCGACTTCGCGCGGGCGATCGACACCAGCCAGCTCGTCCTCGTCGACCTGTGGGCGCCGTGGTGCGGTCCGTGCCGGATGGTCGCGCCGATCCTGGAGCGGCTCGCCGTCGCCTACGCCGGGCGGGTCAAGATCGTGAAGGTCAACGTCGACGAGGCCCGGGCGACGGCGGCGACGTTCGACGCGCAGAGCATCCCGACACTGGTGATGCTGCGCGACGGCGCGCCCGTCGATCGTGTCGTCGGCGCCCAGCCCGAGCAGGTGCTCCGGGGCCGGATCGAGGCCCTGCTCCGCCGGTAGTCGTGCGGGCGTCCGGCGCCCGGATTCTCGGGACGCTTGCCGCACGTGCGACAATGGTGCTCAGGGCGCGACCATCGCAGCCCTGACATCGCACCACCGGCCGCACCGCGCCTGCGCTCTCCGCAGACGACCGCGAGCGGCCCTGGACCGTGGTGACACCTTCTTCGAAAGCAGTTCTTTCGTGCCACAACCCGATACCGCCCGCGCGTCCTTTGCGTCGCTGGGCGTCCCGTCCGTGCTGCTCGCCCCGTTGGCGCAGCGCGACATCACCACCCCGTTCCCCATCCAGATCGCGACCCTGCCCGACACGCTGGCGGGCCACGACGTGCTCGGACGCGGCCGCACCGGCTCGGGCAAGACACTCGCGTTCGCACTGCCGCTCGTCGCGCGGCTGGCACACCTGGTGCCGTCGGCGTCCGGGCTCCCCCGCCGCAGCCAGCCCGGCGCACCGCGCGGGCTGGTGCTCGCGCCCACCCGCGAACTGGCGAACCAGATCATGGCCACCATCGAGCCGCTCGCGAAGACGTCCGGCCTGCGTGCGATCACCATCTTCGGCGGCGTCAACCAGAGCCGCCAGGTGCAGGGGCTGCGCGCCGGCGCCGACATCGTCGTGGCGACCCCCGGTCGCCTCGAGGACCTCATGGCTCAGGGGCACATCCGGCTGAGCGACGTCGCGATCACCGTGCTCGACGAGGCCGACCACATGGCCGACCTGGGCTTCCTGCCCGGCGTGACCCGCATCCTCAAGGCGACGCCGCGCGGCGGCCAGCGGCTGCTGTTCTCCGCGACGCTCGACCACGGAGTCGACAAGCTGGTGAACCAGTTCCTGGCCAGCCCGCTCGTGCACAGCGTGGACGGCGCCGAGTCGCCGGTCACCGCGATGAGCCACCACGTATTCCTGGTTCCGGACGCCACGGCCAAGCGTGCGGTCGTGCGCGAGCTCGCCGCCGGCACGTCGCGCCGGCTCCTCTTCACCCGAACCAAGCATCAGGCGCGCAAGCTCGCCCGCGAGCTGACGGCCAACGGCATACCCGCGGTCGAGCTGCACGGTAACCTCTCGCAGAATGCGCGCGAGCGCGGGCTGCGGGCATTCGCGGACGGCCGCGTCCGCGTGATGGTCGCCACCGACATCGCCGCGCGGGGCATCCACGTCGACGAGATCGATCTGGTCGTGCACGTCGATCCGCCGGCCGAGCACAAGGCGTACCTGCACCGCTCCGGACGCACCGCCCGCGCCGGGCACGACGGCGACGTCGTGACGCTCGTGTTGCCCGAGCAGCGCAAGGACTTCGCCGGTCTCGCCCGGGCCGCCAAGATCACGGCCCGTCCGACACCGGTCACCGCCGGCGATGCGCGAGTGCTGGGCGTCGCGGGCGAAGCCGCGTCGGTCGTGGCGGTCGCGGACGTTCCGGACGAGGCCGCGCGGGTCGTCCCGAAGACGGCCCGCACCGGTGGACGCCA
Organism: Nigerium sp.; assembly: GCA_016711325.1. Lineage (GTDB taxonomy): Bacteria > Actinomycetota > Actinomycetes > Propionibacteriales > Propionibacteriaceae > Propioniciclava. Next base: position 242,070 of record JADJTH010000001.1, read on the forward strand.
GTCCGCCGGCACCGGGGGCGGCCGCCGGGCCGCCGGCCGCGGCGCGAGCTCGCCGGCACGCTCGTCCGGCTCATCGGGGCGCACCACGGGCTTCGCCGCCGGATCCTCCGCGCACGACGCTGCCGCGTTCTCGCGCGGTGGGGCCAACGGGTCCGGACGCCGCCGCTCGGGCGGACGCCGCGGGTAGGCTCGCGCGCGCGCCCATTCACCACCGCGGTTCGACGCCGCCCGGGTAAGTCACCGTCGCAGGATTCTCGGCCAGCGGCTCCAGCACGAACGCCAGGCAGGCAGCGGCGGCGGACTCAGGCAGATCCTGCTGGATCGCGCGCTTGGCCGCGCGAGACCAGGCGATCTCGTCCATGGCGTGTTCTTCTGCTGTCACGAACCCGAACATGCGCCAACAGGCGAGCTCACCGGTTTCCCCTTCGCGATGCAGAGGCTCGCCGTGCTCACAATGGCGGACACCTGTGGCCCTCCGTCGGGCCACAGGTGTCCGCCATGTTTGCGATGGCGCTCAGGCCAGCGAGTCCAGGGCGGCGCTGAGGTCGGACCAGAGGTCCTCGACGTCTTCGAGGCCGACCGACAGCCGCACCAGCGCCTCGGGGACCGCCTCCGGCTCGGACGGGATCCGGCGGCGCCGCTCGATCAGCGACTCCACGCCGCCGAGGCTCGTCGCCGGCACCCACAGCGCGACCCGCTCGGTGAGCGTGCGGGCGGCGCCCGCGTCCGCGAGGTCGATCGCGAGCATCGCGCCGAACCCGCGCATCGTGCGGGCCGCCACCTCGTGACCGGGATCGCCGGGCAGTCCCGGGTAGCGCACGCGGACCACCGCCGGGTGCCCGGCGAGACGGCGGGCCAACTCCCCCGCCGTGCCCTGCTGCCGGGCGAACCGCACCGGCAGCGTCCGGACGCCGCGCAACGCCAGCCAGGCCTCGAACGGTCCTGCGATCGAGCCGGTGGTGACGCGGTGGTGGACGAGCCGCCCGTGGAGGGCGGCGTCCGCGGTGACGAGGGCGCCGAGGACCACATCGGAGTGCCCCGAGAGGTACTTCGTCACCGAGTGCAGGACGACGTCGGCGCCGAGCGTCAGCGGGTTCTGCAGCAGCGGCGTCGCGAACGTGTTGTCGACGCTCACCCGGACGGCGGCGTCCTGGGCGATCCGGCAGATCGCGGGCAGATCGGCGACCTCGATCAGCGGGTTGGTCGGCGACTCCAGGTGCAGCCAGTCGGCATCGGCGCAGGCGGCGCGCACGGCGTCCGTGTCGGCGACGTCGACGAGGGTGAGCCGCACGTCCCCGGCGTCCGCCAGTTCGCGGGCCGCCGCGAGCACCGTGTTGTACGACGTCGCGCCGATGACCAGCCGCGCCCCGCGCGGGACGAGCGAGAACAGCGCCGTCGCCGCAGCCATGCCCGACGCGTAGACCAGTGCGCCGCCGTCGCCATCGACGCCTTCGAGCGCGGCGAGCACCGACTCGAGGGCGGACCAGGTGGCGTTGTCGTAGCGGCCGTAGATCGGGAGGCCGGGCGCGAAGTCGCCGGGCGCGACGAAGGTGCTGGTGAGTTCGATGCCGGGTCCGACGGGGGCGCCGGGCGCCCGGGGCGGTCGCCCGCCCACGACGGCGACGGTGTCGGGTGAGTACGGACCCCCTGCATCAGCCATGCCCGCATGTCACCACACTCGGCGGCGGGCCGTGGGCCGTCTCAGGTGCGCCGCGAAGGGCACGTGCGTCGGTGCGTGCGACACTCCACGCATGGCGCACAACCTCAGCAGGGTCTTCGCGATGCCGTTCGCGAGCATCTACCCGCTCTACGTCGAGAAGGTCGAGAAGAAGAACCGCACCACGGACGACCTCGACCTCGTCCTCACCTGGCTGACCGGCTACGACAAGGCCGGGTTGCAGAAGGCCATCGACGACGAGGCCACGCTCGAGACGTTCTTCGCCGAGGCGCCGCGGCTGAACCCGAACGCGTCACTCATCACGGGCGTGATCTGCGGCTACCGCGTCGAGGACATCGAAGACCCGCTGATGCAGAAGATCCGTTACATGGACAAGCTGGTCGACGAGGTTGCGCGCGGCAAGAAGATGACCTCGATCCTCCGCGGAGGCTCATAGATCGCTGGGCAACGTTGCCTCGGTGGTACCGGTCAACGACCGCCGGCGGTCACACGCGCCAGCGTCGCGTTGACGTGGTCGATGCCGAGTCGCTCCTGTTCGAGCCGCCGGTCGCCCGCGCGGACCAGGGCGAGCGCCTCCTGCTCGGGCGCGGTCAGGTGCCCGATCCGGCTGCGGTACGGCTCGGCCTCGCGGCCCGCCAGGTGCTCGAAGCGGTTCCAGGTGCCGGCGTCCATCAGCACGCTCTCGGTGTGCGGCAGCGCGCGGCGCACGTCGCCCAGAATGCGGAACCCGTGCGTGTCGAGGTCGCCCCAGTACAGCACCCTCGAGGCGGCGATCCAGCCGACGGCCGCCAGCTCGGGGGCGTGGATCCCCTGGCCGTGCACCGCGACCGTGCCGGACAACGGCGGCAGCGCGGCGACGGAGGCGACGTTCTCGACCAGCAGGACGCACGCGGGGGCCAACGACAGCGTCGACAGGGTGGCAACCGATGCGGTGAGGTCGTCGGGAACCCCGGACGCCAGCGCGGCATCCAGGACGCGAATCCTGAAACGCCACTCCGGCTCCCGCAGGCCGAGATCCCGCGACCCCGTCAGCCCGGCGACGCACCGGCTCGTCAGATCGCGGTGGCGCTCAAGCCACTTGGTGTCGACGCCGGCCACCGGGATCTGCCGCGGCAGCAGCCCGGACTCCGGGTTCTCGGCCACCCAGGTGGCGACCGCGACGAGGCGGTCGACGTCGGCGTCGCCGAGCAGCGCGAGCTTGGTCGCCATGCCGGGCAGCACCGCGGCGAGGTCGGCGTGCGGCCACGCGGCGCCGAGCCGCCGTGCGCGTTCAGCCAGCAACGGCCATTCCGATTCACCGGCCAAGCGCGCCAGTGCCTCGGCACCGGCGGCCTCGACCCGCACGGGCAACTGCTGGGTGCCCAGGCTGCGCCAGCGGCGTCCGGCCCACACCACTCGGACGCCCCCGGTGCCGGACGCCTCGAACGCCCGCCAGGACCGGACCCACGCGACGAGCGCGTCCGGATCGGCGGCGGCGGACGCCTCGCCCGGCGGACGCAGCGGGCAGGCGTGCACCTCGCCCGCGCCGAGGTCGGTGGTGGCGAGCCATGCCGCCCGGCGCGCACGGTAGCGTCGCCGCGCCCAGGCGCGCACCTCGGCGGGGGCCCTCACAGGAGGGCCTCCTGGCCGAACTCGCCTTCGGTGCCGACCTGCGCCTCGGCGCCCGCCGGCTCACGATCGAAGGCCATCACCTCGAGCCGCGACCCGCTGCCGGATTCGTTCAGCACCACGGCGGCACCGCCGACGTAGTCTTCGAGGGTCTGCAGCATCTTCAGCGGCGTGGCCAGCAACAGCTGGAACCCGAACTGCTGGAACACCTCCAGCCCCGCCCTGGTGAACGCCGGGTCGGTCTTGTCGAAGGCTTCGTCGAGCACCACCAGGCCGTACGCCGGCACGTCGGCCCCGTCGCGGGCCAGCTGGTACCTCAGCGCCGCGGCGAGACAGAAGATGACGAGCTTCTGGCGTTCGCCGCCCGACAGCCCGCCGGCGCCGGTGAAGAAGTCGACTGCACGGCCGTCGGCGTCGCGCACCTCGGCGACGAACTGCACGTGCAGCCGCGTATCGAGGCACTGGGTGCGCCAGCGCACGTCTGCCGACTCGCTCGAGGCCAGCCGCCGCAGCAGGGCCTGCATGCGCAGGAACCGCTCCTCGGCCTGCTGCCGCTCCCGCGGGTCGAGGCTGGAGCCCAGCGCGTCGTCGACCGAGCCCGACGTGATCTCGGCGAGATCGCGCAGGAAGTCGGTGACCTCGGGCAGCCGCCGGTCGGTGACCCGCACGTGCAGGTAGCGGCCGGGCGCGAACTCGGTGCGGCGCAACGAGTCGTTGATCGGATCGATCCGGCCGCGGATCTCGCGCCGCGAGTTGTTGATCCGCAACGCCAGCGAGCCGATGTTGTTGCGCGCCTGGCTCTGCAGCAGCCCGAAGAAGCGGTCCTCGAAGTCGGGCAGCCGGTCGCCCTCCAGCCCGTCGAGCACCTGCTGATAGTCGGGCAGATAGTTGACCTGGATCGCCAGGTCGGCGCCCTGCTGCGGCCATTCCGCCTTGTAGGACTGCATCAGCCGCTCAGCCCGGCGCGCGGTGTTGTCGAGCCGCCGCTCGATGTCGGACGCCTCGTCCTCGAGCATCCGCGACAGCCGGGCGGCCGCCACGTCGTTGTCGGCACCGAGGGCGTCCAGCCGCACGCCGAGCGCGGCGGCCACGGCCTCGGGCACCGGCGACTGGCCGTGCCGAGCGGATGCCCACCGGTCGCGGCGGTGCGCCCACTCGTCGCGCGACGTCTCTGCGCGCGTCCGGGCATCACGGAGGTCCTGCCGCTGCCGGGTCGCCTCTGCCAGCGCGCCTTCGGCGCGGTCGTAGGCGGCGCGGGCGCGGGCGAGGTCTGGGTCTCCGAGTAGCGCCGTGTGCCGCGCGCGCAGAGCGTCCACGCGACCCCGGGCAGCCACCACGTCGATCTGCGGCCACGACAGGGTGGCCAGTTCACTCAGGACGCGCGCCCGCTCGAGGCGTACGCCGCGCTCGGCGTCGGCATCGTCACGTCGGACGCGCTCGGCCTCTGCACGCCTGCGCGCTGCCGCGAGATCGGCCTCCAGCGTCTGCCGCTTGCCCTCGGTGCTGGTGCCGAGCAACCAGCCTCGTCGGTCGTCGACCCGGCGGCGGTCGTCCTTCTCGTGCCGGGTGTCGGAGTGCCGCACCTGGCCCGCCCGCGTCACGCCGCGACGGACGCCGCGCAGCTCGGCCACCGAGCTGACGCAGAGGTAGTCGAAGCGCCGAGCGAGTTCGACCCGCACCCAGGCGGAACACTCGCCGTCGGCGATGTCCAGCTTCCGCACTAGCGACTGCTGCTCCGGCTCGCGCCGGCCCTCGCCGCCGGTTGCCTGCGCCGGCACCCGCTCGTACACCAGCCGGACGCCAAGGTGTTCGGCGTCGATGTACTCGCTGACGAGCGGATAGAGATCGTCGGGCACCAGCAGCGTCTGCGCGAAGGGACGCAACACCCGTTCGATCGCACCGGTCCACGCCGACTCGTCGGGTCGAACGTCGAGCATCTCGCCGGCGAACGGCAGCCGGGCGGCCTCGACCCCGGCCGCCGACACCAGCGCGTCGCGCACCGCGAGGAGTCGTTCGTCGATGTTCGACCGCCTGCCGGCCAGCGCCCGCAGTTCATCGGTAAGCCGACGAACCTCGTTCTGGGCGACGCCGTGGGCCGAGGCCAGCGCGAATCGCGCCTCTTTCTCGGACTCGGTTTCCGTCAACGCGGACGTCAGTGCTCCGGCCTCGGCCACGAACGCTCCGAACTCGACCTCGGTCCCCGGGAGCACCAGGCTCACCGCCGTGGCATCGGCGGCCCGTCGGTCGCGTTCGGCCGCCACGCCGGACAGGCGCTCCTCGGCGACGGTCAGCGACTCCGCGACGGCCGCCACGTCTTGGCCACCCGCCCGGTCGACGGCGAGGCGCGCAGCGTCGCGGGTGGCCTGCCGTTCGTCCACCACCTTGTCGGCCGCGGTGATCTCGGGTTCCAGTGCCGCGAGCCGTCGCTCCAGGCCTTCCAGCGAGGCGTCGGCCGCGGCGAGGTTGCGGTCGAGCTGGACCGTCTCGAGGTGTTCGCGCTGCACGGCCAGCTCGTCGCGTTGGGCCACGTGCGCCGTTCGTTCGGCGGCGATGCCCCGCAGCGGCCGGAGGGCGTGCACCTGCCGGCGGGCGTCGACCACGCTCGCGTGGGCAGCCGACAGCTCGCCGAATTGGTCGACCGCCCGCGCGACCTCGTCGAACGTGTCGGGCTCGTCGAGCATGAAATCGCGCAGCAGGCTGTCGAGGCTGGTCAGGTTTTTGGCCGACTGCGTCTTGTGCAGCAGCCGCTGCGCCTGGTCGGACGCCAGCCCGAGCCGCTTCTGAAGCCGCGCCGCGAACGACGGATAGGTCGGGGTGGCGAGCCAGCCCGGGTGAGCGGCCTTGAGCTGGCGCGTCGCGATGCCGTTCTCGGCGAAACACTGGAGCGCCATGAGATCGACCGGCCCGTCGGCGGCGACGAAGAGCGTCGACACGGCGTCCGACGCGTTGGTGCCGCGAGGCAGATGCAGCAGCCGGACCAAGGTGGTGCACTGCCCGGCACCATCGGTGAAGGTGACCGCGATGCCGCTCCACGTCGCGCCGGCACGCAGGTAGGCCGTCGTCACCTCACCGGCGTCGTCGGCCTCGCGCTTGTAAGCGCCCCGCACGTAGGAGACGATCGAGCGGGTCCGGTCGCCCCCGGCGCCCTCCTGCGCGGCGGCGTTGAACGACAGCCATCGCGGCTGGACGAGCACGGACGCCAAGGCGTCCAGCAGCGAGGACTTGCCCGAACCGGAGGGCCCGGTGAGCAGCAGCCCGGACCGGGGCACCACCAGGTCGAACGCTCCGTGGAAGGTGCCCCAGTTCACGAGTTGCACCCGCGTCAGTCGGTGTTGCCCTTTCACGGCGCCTCGCCCTCGTCGGTCTCGTCGTCGACGCCCGCGTCGTCGCCCGCCACCAGCCGGCCGAGTTCGGCCGTGACCGCGATCACCTCGTCGGCGTCGAACACCAGCCCGAGGATCGGTGAGATCTCGAATCGGTCCTCTTCGTCCGTGGTCAGCAGCACCGAGTTGTTCTTCAGCTTCACCACCGACGCGTTCACCCGCTTGGCGAAGGTCACCGGGTCGGTGCCCGTCGCGGGACGGTACACACCCACATGGTCGTCGATCTCGTCGCGGCCGACGAACACCCGGGTGACGGACGCCTCGGCGCGCAGCAGCAGCCCCCGCAGGTGGAGCACGAGGGCGGTGTCGATGAGCGTCAGCGGCGTGCTGCGGATCGTGCGCGGCAGCGCGGCCGTCGGCGACGTCATCGCCTTCACGTAGGCCAGCCCGGCGTCGCGATCGAGCACCAGCACCAGGAAGAGATCGCCGAGCCGCTCGCGCACGGCGTCCTCGTCGCGCAGCAACGCCGGCCACAGCTTGGGGTGGCGCTCGCGCATCACGTACGGCCCGGACAGCAGCTGCACCAGGACGCGCCGCGTCTCCTCGGGCAACCGGCCGCGATCGGTCTCGGTGAGCCGGTGCCGCGCGTCGGCGTCCGCCTCGTCGGCCGCGACCGGCACGGGCGGCAGCACGTCGGGATACGCCCGTCTGGGTTGCTGGCGGATCATCGCCGCCCCCGACCGCTCACCACGCCATTCATCTCCATGCTCACCACTGCTCCGTTCAGCGCGCCCGCCACGCCGGCGGCACCTCGGTGAAAACGTAACGCGGCGCGCCGACAGTTCTCGCGTGCCCGCCGCCGCTGGTCCACGTGAGGGTCTCGGACGCCGTCGTCCGGCTGCCCGCCGAATCGGCCAGCAGCAGCAGACCCACGACGGACGCCAGCCCCTGGGTGGCCGGATGATCGGCCAGCACATCGCCGATGGACGCCACGGGGAGCCGTTCGAGGGTGTCGATCACGGCGGCGCGCAGTTCGGCGAAATCGATCTCGCTCGCGCGCACCTGCTCGCGGAGCGCGGCCAGGTCGAGCGGGGTGGCGTCCATGACGGCGACCGGCTCGGCGGTGCGCACGTCGGCGGGGTTGTGCAGCGTCCAGGACCCGACGGACGCCAGCGGCACCGAGCTCGCGTCCAGGTGATAGCCCGTCTGCGCGTACGGCTTCACCACCTTGGACGCCTCGAGCACGGCGTGCTGCGCCGCGGTGAGGGCGTCCGCGAGCCGGCGGTGTTCGCGGTAGGCGTGCGTCTCGACGAAGCGGCGCAGACTACGGGAGAAGCCGGTCATCACCGCCCGCACCTGGGTGCTCTCGTTCTGCAGCGTGGTGAGCAGGCGGCGGAGGAACGCGACCTCGTCTCGGGTGAGCGTGGCGCTGAAGGGCCGGTCGAGCAGTTCGGCGACCGACGCGTCGAACCGGGCCGCCTGGTCGGCGTCCAGGACGAGGGAGTAGAACGCGGCGAACGTGCGCCCGGCGTCGGACTCCTCGATGAGATCCACGCCGCCGAAGATGTGTTCGAGCACGTCGCCGCGCGAACCGGAGTGCTGCACGATCTGCTCGCGCAGGTCGCGGTTGAGCCCCTCGAACTGTGAGCTGACCTGGGCAAAGTCCCCCGGGATCGCGTCCGCCTGGCTGATGATGTCGGCGAGCCGCTCGAGGGCGAGGTCGTCGGCGAGGGGCTGGTAGCGGCCTGCGGCGACCTCGGCCATCTCGGCGTCGATGCGGTCGCGCTCGGCGCGCAGCGCTTCGAGCCGGGATTCGGCCTCGGGGTCGGTGTCGCGGGCGAGCTTGACGAGGGCGTCCGACAGCATGGCCAGCCGCGACGACGTGACCGACGAGTGCGGCGTCTCGAGCGACGCGGCGAACCTCACGGCGAGCGAAGCGGCCGGCGACAGTTCGACGGTCTCGTCGCGGCCGGCGCCCGCGCGCCTGATCAGGAATCCCGTGCGCACCCAGTCGGTGAGGTAGTCGCGGGCGGTCCGCGGCAGATCGAATCCGGCGTCCCGCAGTTCGTCGAGGTCGTCGGAAAGCTGTTCGAGGAACTCGACCGCGGGGATTTGCCGAGGGGTTCCGCCGAGATGGGAATGGAGGATCGCCACGATCGCGGGCATCAGATCGGCGCGGAGCAACACGACGCCGGGATCGTCGCGGAGCCGGCGCAGCGTGTGCGCCAAACCCACCACGCTGGTCGCCATCCGTCTCGCCTCCCGGTCCGTGCCCGTCGGGTTCCCACCCTAACCAATGCCCGCGGGTGGGATCGGGATCGGTTCTATGCCGGTGATCACCCGATCGACCGCGGCTTCTCATCGTCGCGCCCCCATCGCCGACGGCTGCCCCGCGCCAGTGCGGCAGGGCGCTTTCCGCGTGCACGCTGACCCGCCGGTCGAGAGCCACACCCCGGCGTCGGATTGACACATCAGGGCCGATCGGCTCGCGCCCTCAGCAGCACCCGAGGAGCGCGTACGCGCGGTCGTACTTCTCCTGGAGCTTGGCCCTGGTTTCGGGCGCCAACTGGGCCACGCGATCCGGGGCCGTGTTGTGTGCGAGGTCGGCCGGCTTGACCGCCAGCGCCGCATCGTGGTCGGCGATGCGCTCGTAGTATTCGTCTCCCTGGCCGTCGTGCCGGGTCAGCAGCAGGACGACCTCGATCGCCTCGGGGTGGACGCCGGCCTTGGTGAGGTCGTCCGCAGTGATGTCGGTGTGCCCGATCACGTCGTGGAGCCAGGCCGCGCAGCATTCGAGGGTCTGGGGCAGCGGATCGAACCGCCGCGCCACCGTGCGCGCCCACCGCCATCAGCCTGCTCGGCGTTCCATCTCGTGGGCGATCCAGCGCGCCGTCTCGCGCGGGCACGCCCCGGGATCGCTGAAGCTCACCGCGAAGACGCCGGTGATCTCCGTCAACGTCGGGACGCCCTGAAGCCCCAGGATCGCATCCGCCTCCGCGGCGTACTCGTCCTTCGGCGCGCCGTTCCCGACCAACCCCACCGGGTCGGCCTCGGCCAGGATCCTGATCAACTCGTCCCGCGCAATGGTCATGGGCTTCTCCTACGCCACCCGGCACCCTTGGCGCAAATGTCATAACGCGCAACCATCGTCCTCACGGAAGACGTCAGGACGCCAGCCTCGGCACCACCATCGGCGAGCCGGTGTGCGGGTCGGGGATGATCGTGCAGGGCAGGCGGAAGACGTCCTCCACCAGCCGAGCGGTCATCACGGCGTCGGGCGCGCCGGCGGCGACCACCTCACCATCGCTCATCACGATGAGGTGATCGGCGTAGCGGGCCGCCTGATTGAGGTCGTGCAGCACGGCCACCAGCGTGCGGTCGCCGCCGAGGTGCAGTCGCCGCAGCAATTCGAGCAGCTCGTACTGGTGCGCGATGTCGAGGAAAGTCGTGGGCTCATCGAGCAACAGCAGGGGCGTCTCCTGAGCCAGCACCATGGCCACCCACACACGCTGGCGCTGTCCGCCCGAGAGTTCCTCGACCGGTCGCCCGGAAAGCTCGGCGGTGTTGGTGGCGGCGAGCGCCTCGGCGACGGCGATCTCGTCGGTGCGCGTCCATGGCCGGAACATGCCCTGATGCGGGTGGCGCCCCCGGGCCACCAGGTCGGCCACCGTGATGCCGTCGGGCGCGATCGAGCTCTGCGGGAGCAGTCCGAGCCGGCGGGCCACCTCCTTGACGGGATAGGACGAAATCGCCCGGCCGTCGAGCAGCACCGTGCCGGCGGTCGGCGCCATCACCCGGGCGAGGGCACGCAGCAGCGTCGACTTGCCGCACGCATTGGGGCCGATGATCACCGTGAACGAGCCGTCCGGGATGCCCACCGACAGTTCTTCGGCGATCACCCGCCGGTCGTACGCCAGCGTGACGCGCTCGGCACTCAGCGGCGTCGCCGCGCCATCAAGCAGGGCTGTCATGTTCGTCTCGCTTCCCGGATGAGCAACCAGATCAGATACACGCCGCCGAAGGCCACGGTGATCACGCCGACGGGCAACTGGGTCGGTGCGAACAACCGCTGGGCGGCGAGGTCGCTCGTGGTGAGCAGCAGTGCACCCATCGCCGCGGACGCCGCGAGCGTCACCCCGGCCGACCGGGTGAGCCTACGGGCGAGCTGCGGCGCGGCCAGGGACACGAAGGCGATCGGGCCGGCGGCGGCGGTCGCGACCGCCGTCAGCGCGACGCCGAGGGTCACCAGCCACAACCGTGTGCGATGGGTACGGACGCCCAACGCCACCGCGGCGTCGTCACCCATCTCGAGCAGGTGCATGCGCCGGGCGAGCGCCGCGGCCGCCACCCACAGCGGAATCAGCACGATCGTGGCCGGGATGGCCTGCTCCCAGCCCACCGCATTGAGCGATCCGCTCCCCCAGGCGCCGGCGGCGAGCGCCATGTACAGGTCGGCGTGGAGCATGATCCAGGTGTTGAGCGACGAAAGCATCGCGGCCACGGCGATGCCGACGATGATGAGCCGGAAGCCCTGGAACCCGCGCCGGTAGGCGATGAGGTACACCACCACGGCGGTTCCCAGGCCGCCGCCGATGGCCGCACTCGCGACCATCGCGTAGCCGGTGCCGACGGTGGTGATGACGAGCAGCGCGCCGGTGTAGGCGCCGGCGTCGAAGCCGATGATGTCGGGACTGCCGAGCGGATTGCGGGTCAGCGACTGGAAGATGGCGCCCGCGGCGCCGAGCGCCGCCCCCAAGACGAGGCCCAGCAGCACCCGCGGCATCCGCCATTCCAGGACGACCAACCGCATCCGCCGGTCGCCCTGACCGAACAGCGTCCGCACCACGTCGCCGACGGCGATGGCGTAGTCGCCGGTGCCCAGCGCCAGGACTCCGGCCACCGTCGTGGCAGCGAGCAGGAGCGCGACGACGATCAGATAGCGGACGCGCAGCCGCAGGCGCAGGGTGCCCGAACGGCTGCTCAGCGTGATCGTGCGGTATCCGGGATCGACCCGCCATGCGGCGGCTTCCGCGGCCACCGGCCCGGCGACCCGTTCGGTGATGCTCATAGCCCGCTCGCCTTCCGCCGACGCACGAGGGCGATGAGCACCGGGCCGCCGACGAACGCGGTGACGATGCCGACGGGCATCTCGCCGCTGCGCAGCATCAGGCGTCCGACGATGTCGCTGGCCAGCAGCAGCACGGGTGCGGCGACCGCGCTGCCGGCGAAGATCCACCGCTGGTCGGGGCCGGTGAACCAGCGCACCGCGTGCGGGACCATCAGCCCGACGAACCCGATCGGACCGGCGACGGCGGTCGCCGTGGCGGCGAGCAGAGTGACCGCGACGACCGAGATGACGCGGGTGGTGACGACCCGCGAGCCGAGCGCCGCCGCCAGCTCGTCGCCCAGCGCGACGGCGTTGAGCGGCTTGGCCACCACGCCCGCCAGCACGAGACCGACGATGAGGAACGGTGTCACGCTGGCGAAGGCGTCCGGTGGGACGCTCGCGATGCTGCCGGCGTTCCAGCCGCGCATCCGGTTGAACACCTCCGGCAGCATCAGGGTGATGCCGGAGGTGATCCCGCTCAGGAACGCGCCGATGGCGACGCCCGCGAGCGTGAGGCGAAGCGGGTCGGGGCCGCCCCTGCCCGCCGATCCGATGAAGTACACGGCGAACGTCGAGACGACGGCACCGACGAGCGCGAACCAGATGGTGCCGCTGACCGAGGTGACACCGAAGGCCGCAGCCCCGCAGGCCACGGCGAACGCGGCGCCCGCATTGACACCGAGGATGCCGGGGTCGGCCAGTGGGTTGCGCGTGAAAGCCTGCATGACGGCGCCCGCGACGCCCAGCGCCGCCCCGACCAGGACGCCGAGCAGGGTACGCGGCACCCGCAGGTCGCGAACGATCAGGCCGGCCTCGCCCTCGGCCCCGCCCAGCGCGGCGAGCACCTCGGCGAGGCTGAGCCGCTGCGAGCCGATCATGATGCTCAGCGCGCAGCACACGGCGAGGACGGCCAGACCGGCCGTGAAGCCGAACAGCCGTCGTCGCCCGGACGCTGCCGTCCCGGCCCGTGCGGCGGCGAGCACCTCCACGTCCGCCCGCTCGACCGCGGCGGTGAGAGTGACCTCAGAGCCCGAGGGACTCAAGGGTCGCCTCGTACTCGTCCGTGACGTCCTCGACGTCGCGGTCCTGGTCGTCCCACATGTCACGCAGCCGCGTGCGGATGTCCGCGGGCAGCGCCTCGTAGCGCTCTCTCCACTGCTCGAGGTTCTCCGTCCAGTACCCGACGACCTTGTACGCGTCCGCTGCCAGGCCGAGTTCATGGCGCAGATACCTGCGGATGGCCCGGGCCGCGCGGGCCTCGCCCGCCACCCACACGTAGCCGGGCTCGCGGGGCAGGCGGTTGGCCCGGACGATCTCCTCCAGACGGCTCGGCCCGTGTCCGTTGCCGCCGTGCACCCAGACGAACTCGACGCCGGCCGGCAGCGTGACCTGCTGTTCGTCCTCGGCGCCCGCGACCTCGATCACGACCCGCGTCCGCACGCCGACCGGCGGGTTCCCTGCCAGGCGCAGGGCCGCGGGAAGGCCCGTCGCGTCGGCCACCAGGAGTTGCCACGCGATGTCGTCGCGCGGCGCATAGAGGCCGCGGGGAGTGTTCACCCCGGCGACGTTCCCCCGCACCGCACCCAGCGCCCAGCGAGCAGCCACCCCGCCGTCGTGGACGACGAAGTCGAGCGTCAGTCTGCGGGCGTCCGCGTCCCAGTCGCGCACCGTGTAGGTGCGGACGGCCGCCGGCTCCGCGTCCTCGGCGAACCGCCAGTACCCGTCCTCGGTCGGCTCGGGCAGCGTGGGTTCCCCGTGACCCTCGGGAGGCAGGAAGAGGCGCAGGTACTCGTCTCCGACGCCCGACGACTCGAAGCCCTCGAGCCCCTCTCCGGTGAAGACGATCCGCACCATCCCCGGGGTCAGTGGGGTGATGTCGGCGACCTCGACGCGGTGGACGAGGTTGACGGACGCCCGGCTCATCCGAGCAAGGCCTTCCGGATGACCTCGAGCAGTCCGTCCTGACCGCTCGGCGAGCCGTACGACATCTCGTAGTTGTAGCCGTAGACCCGGCCGTTGGCGACGGCCGGGAGCGACGTCCACAGCGAGTTGCCCTTGAGCGCGTCCTCCCCGGTGATCAGGCCCGAGCCGTCCTCGCTCACGCCGCTGAAGATGACGTCGATGTCGGACAGCTGGCCCAGCTGCTCCATGCTCAACGCCCGGCCCTGGTTGTCGACCATGCCATCGCCGTCACCGTCGGCCAGCGGCGAGATCTCCAGGCCGAGGTCGGCGAACACCAGGCAGGAGATGCTGTAGCAGCCGACGCTGACCTGGCCGTCCCAGAACGAGACGTCCGCGACGGTCGGCGCGATGCCCTGCGCGTCGAGGTCCTTCTTCACCTCGGCGATGCGCGCGTGGTAGCGGTCGAGCCACGCCTGCGCCTTGTCCTCACGGCCGAGGTCCTTGGCCACGGCGAGGAACTTCTTGCGCCAGTCGCCGCCGTCGAAGCCGTTGTAGGTGTACGTCGGCGCGATCGCCGACAGCTTGCCGTGCAGGTCGGTCTCATAGCCGAGTCCGTTGAGGATGAAGTCAGGCCCGATGTCGAGCACCTTCTCGAGGTTGAACTCCGGGTAGTTGTGGAAGCCCTCGATGCCCTCGAGCTCCTGCTTGGGGAAGAAACCGGGGAAGGTGTCCCAGTCGGCGCGAATCGGCTGGGACTTGGCCAGGGGATAGCCCATGGTGATCAGCATGTCGACGTCGGTGGTGTAGAAGCCGAGTGCCGCCTTCGGCTGCACGGGGACGGTGACCTCGCCGAACTCGGTGGTCACGGTGAGGGTCTCGCCTTCGCTCGTCCCGGATCCGGCCGTGGCGGCGCAGGACGTGAGCAAGGCGGTGGTGGCCACGAGCGCGGTCAGGGCGCTGGCGACACGGAGGGCAACGAGCTTCATGGTTCCTCGCAGAGGTCGTGAGTTAGGTGAGGCTTGCCTGACAGCCCGACAATTATGACCTATCCATCTATCGTAAATCGGCCAGTGGGCGTCTCCGACCGGCCGAATCTCTTCGCCGCGAACGCACCGGGCGTGATGCCCAGCTCCCGGCGGAAGGTCTGGACGAACGCGCTGACGCTGGCGTAGCCCACCCGCCGCGCCACCGATGCCACCGGGCTCTCGGCGGCGAGCAGTTCGACGGCGAGGCGGAGGCGCGCCCGCGTCCGCCATTCCGCGAACGACATCGCCGTGTCCTGCTTGAACAGCCGCGACAGGTTCCGTTCGCTCGCGCCGACGACCGTGCCCCACTCGGCGAGTGTGCGTCCGTCCGCGGGGTCGCCCAGCACCGACTGGGCGACCCTTCGCGCACGGTCGTCGTCGGGCAAGGGAAGATCGAGGCGGACCACGTGGGCGGGATCGAGGAACCGGACGACCAGCTGTTCGGCGAGACGCCGCACCTCGGGATCGAGCGAACGCACCGACAACTCCCCCAGCACCGCACGGACCGCCGCGGAGACGCCGACCGCGCCCACCCCCCGGCGCGGCGCGACGCCCAGCCCGTTGGCGAGGTACGTGCAGGCGAACTCGGTGCCGGACCCGGCGGTGACCCGATGCGGCTCACCGGCCGGGATCCACAGACCCACCGTCCAGGGCACCGCACGGACGCCGTCGGAACACTCGACGACCAGCGAGCCGCGAGTTCCCCAGAGCATCTCGTTCACGTCGTGGCGGTGCCAATCCCACACTTCGTCGCCCAGGACGCTGAACGACGTCGTCACGATGCCGGAGATGCCGACCGGCAGGTCGAGCACCTCAACTTGTCTGGAATTCGACATATCTCGACACTCTATCGCCTATTCCGATACGTGGGCCTTGCCTAATGTTACGCACGTGCCTCGTTCTCCTCGCTTCTCCGCCCTCGGCAGCATGCTCGCCGGTCGGCGCCTCCTGCTCACCTTCGCCATCGTCGGCTTCGTCGGGCACCAGGTCGCGGAGGCGCTTGTCCCCGTCGTCATCGGCGCGGTCCTCGACTCGGCGATCGCGCCGGGCGATCCGTGGGCGCTGCTGATCTGGCTCAGCGTCCTCGCCGTCCTGTTCGTCGCGCTCCTGCTGGCATGGCGGCTGGGTGAATCCAGCATCGTCCGGGCCGGGGAGGGCGGCGCACGCGAGGTCCGGCGCGCCCTGATGACCCGGATCCTGTCGCCCGCGGGCTTCGCCCGCCGGCGCACGCCCGGCGAACTGCTGAGCATCGCGGGGAGCGATACCGATCGCACCGCCGACATCATCTGGGTGCTGAGTTCGGCGGCGGCGCGTGTCGCGGCCGTGCTGACGGCCGCGGTGTCGTTGCTCGCGATCTCGGTGTGGCTCGGGCTCATGGTGCTCATCGCCACGCCGGTCCTGCTGACGTTGCTCCACGTGCTCACCGCGCCCCTCGAACGACGCATGGACGCCGAACAGGCGGCGGCCGCCGAGGCCAGTTCGGTGGCCGCCGACCTGCTCACCGGGCTGCGGGCGTTGTCGGGGATCGGCGCCGAGGACGCGGCCATCGCCCGGTTCGCCGAGGTGAACCAACGTTCGCTGGAGGCGTCCCGCCGTGCCGTAGCGGCCAAGGCCCGCTACACGGTGGCGAGCATGGCCGGCAGCGCTCTGCTGCTCGCCGCGATCGCCGGCGTCGCCGGCACGGAAGCCATGGCCGGAGAGATCACGATCGGCCAGCTCGTCGCCGTGCTGGGCCTGGCGCAGTTCCTGCACTGGCCGGTGAGCGCTCTCGCGTTCGTCGGCGCCGAACTCGGAACCGTCCGCGCCTCGGCCAAGCGCGTCGCCGCCGTGATCGACGACGACACGGCGCTATCGGTGCCGACCCGGTCCGTTTCTGCGTCGCACCACGCCCCGGTGGCCGTGGGCACTCCCACCCACGGCATGGAGGTGGTCTTCGACGGTGTCATGACACCGCACGCAGGCCCGGTGTTCGCTCGAATCCGACGAGGAGCCCACAGCGCCCTGCGCTTCGCCGACCCCCGTGGTGCCACCGAGCTGCAGGAGGTGCTGGCCGGGGTGCGCGATCCGCTCGGCGGGCGCGTCGTCGTCGGGGGCAGCGTCCTGCGCACCGGGGAGCCCGGCCCCGTGCTGGCTCCCCCGCATCACCCGACGGTCTTCTCGGGAACCCTGCGCGACAACGTCGAACTGCACCGGACGCTCGACCTGCCGACCCTGGACGCCGCCGCGCACACCGCCGTCCTCGACGACGTGCTCACCCCCGGACGCGGAGGCTGGGACCTGACGATCGGCGAACGCGGCCTCACGTTGTCGGGCGGCCAGCGGCAACGGGTGACGCTCGCCCGGGCACTCGCCCGGCGCCCCGCGGTGCTCGCGTTGCACGAACCCACCAGCGCGCTCGACTCGGTCACCGAAGCGGCGATCGCCCTTCGGCTGCGCGAGGATCGCGCGAACCTGACCACGCTGCTGCTCGATCCGAGCCCCGCCCTCGCGCATGCCGTCGACGAGATCGTCGACGTCGCGGCACCCGGCGTCCGCCTCGAGCAGGCCACGGTATGACCGCGATCCCGGTGGCCGATCCCCGGACCACCCGGCGCCTGCTGGCCGGTCTTCTCGGACGCCGGCGCTGGCGGGTGGCCGCCGCGGGGCTGGCCACCTGCAGCGCCGCCGTGGCGGGCCTGGTGCTTCCGGCCACGCTGGGCCGCATCGTGGACGCGGTGATCAGCGCGGACGCCGGCGCCCTTCCACTCCTGATCGCCGTCATCGCCGCCGCCGGCCTCGCGCACGGCCTGCTCGCGGCCCTGGGGCGCTTGCTCGTCGCCCAGCTGGGCGAGGACGTGCTGGCCGAACTGCGCCACAGCGTGCTGGCTCGCCTGCTGCGCCTGCCGATCGCGACGGTGGAACGAGCCGGACGCGGCGATCTGGTGTCGCGGGCGTCCGGTGACGCGCGGGTGGTCGGCGATGTCGTGACGAACCTGCTGCCGATGGTGGTGGGGTCGATCTTTACCGTCGCCATCACCCTGGTGGGCATGTCCGCCCTCCACCCCTCCTTCGCTCTCGCCGCGCTCGCCGCGGTTCCCGTCCAGGCTCTCGCGACCCGCCGTTACCTCCGACTCGGGCGGCCCGCCTACCTGGCGGCGCGCGACGCCCAGGGCGAGCGTTCGCAGCGCCTCCTCGAGGCGGTGGACGCCGCCGACGCCATCCGCGCCATGCGCGTCTCGGACGACCGGGTGCGCTACGTGGACGACGCGGCCGCGGAGGTCGTCACCCGGGAGGTGTACGCCACCGGAGTCAGCATCGCGTTCTGGAACAAGCTCAACCTCGCCGAGCTGGTCGGGCTGAGCGCGGTGTTGGCCGTCGGCTTCCTCCTCGTGGGTTCCGGCGACACGACCATCGGCGGCGCGACCGCCGCCGCCCTGTACTTCCACGCGCTGTTCGGGCCTGTCGGGGCAGTGCTCGGCGGCGTCGACGAACTGCAGCGTGCGTCCGCCGCCCTGTCCCGCATGGCGGGAGTGCTGTCGCTGCCGGAGCGTCCGACGAGGCTCGCGCGGGCCGAGCGTCGGGCCGTGGAACTGGCCGTCGACCACGTCAGTTTCGCCTACGACCACGGCTTCCACCTCGACCGCGTCACCTTCAGGCTGGCGCCGGGCGCAACGGGCGCCCTCGTCGGCGCGAGCGGTGCCGGCAAGAGCACGATCGCCGCGTTGGTGCTCGGCACCCTCACCCCCGACGCCGGCCGGGTGGAGTTCGACGGTGTCTCCCCCACAGGCGATTCCCGTCCTCTGCCCCGGGTCGGCGTCGCCGGACAGGAGCCGCACACCTTTGCGTGTTCGTTGGCCGAGAACCTCCGGCTGGCCAAGCCGGCCGCCGGCACCGATGAGTTGCGCGACGCTCTTGCCGCCGTCGGGGCACAGGGCTGGGTCGACCGGCTACCCGACGGCCTCGCCACGGTCGTGGGAGCTGGCGGGCACGCGCTCGCGGTGGTGGAGGAGCAGCAGTTGGCGCTCGCACGTCTGCTGCTGCACGACCCAGACGTGCTCGTGCTCGACGAGGCGACCGCCGCGGCCGGTGGCGAGCGCTCGCTGGATCGCGCGGTCGCCCGCCTCGCCCAGGGCCGCACCACGCTCACGATCGCCCATCGCCTCGACCAGGCCGAACACGCCGACCATGTCGTCGTGCTCGACCAGGGTCGGGTCGTGGAGCAGGGCACCCACTCCGAGCTGGTCGCCGCCGCAGGCCACTACACCCGCATCTGGGAGGCATGGTCGCGGGGCGGACCCACCGACTGACGCCCACGACACCCCGCACGCGGGGCCCGCCCGCCTTGGCGCCGGGACAGCCGCCGGCGTCCGGCACCTGATGCAGTGGTGCCGGACGCCTCGGGAGAGAGGGAGCGCTTCGCCTCAGACGCGGGCGAGTTCGTAGTCGTACGCCTCCTCGCCGTGCACGACCACGTCGGTGCCGGCGAGTTCGTCCTCATGGGTCAGGCGGAAGCCGATCGTCTTCTCGATCGCGAAACCGATCGCATAGGCCGCGACGAACGAGTAGACCAGGACACCGAGGGCGGCGATCGCCTGCACCACCAGCTGGCCGATGCCACCGCCGAGGAACAGGCCGGTGCCGCTGGCGAACAGGCCGAGGTATAGGGTGCCGATCAGGCCGCCGACCAGGTGGATCCCCACCACGTCGAGCGAGTCATCGTAGCCGAGCACGTACTTCAGTTCGATGGCGTAGGCGCAGGCCGCACCGGAGATCGCGCCGAGCAGCAGGGCCCAGCCGGGCGTCAGGTTGGCGCAGGCGGGGGTGATCGCGACCAGGCCGGCCACCGCACCCGACGCCGCACCGACGGCGGTCGGCTTGCCGTTCTTGAAGCGTTCGACGACGATCCACGCGACGATCGCGGCGGCGGTGGCACCGAGGGTGTTCAAGGCGATGAGGCCGGCGCCCTCCATGCCGTTGGTCCACTCGGCGCCGACGTTGAATCCGAACCAGCCGAACCACAGGATGCTGGCTCCGAGAATGACGAACGGCACGTTGTGCGGCTTGTGCGCACCCTTCTTGAAGACCACGCGCGAGCCGAGCACGAACGTGAGTGCCAGCGCCGCTGCGCCCGCATTGATGTGAACGGCGGTGCCGCCGGCGTAGTCGATGACGTCCGGCAGGCCCATCAGCCCACCGAGGCTGTACGCCCATCCGCCGCCCCACACCCACGCGGCGACGGGGAAGTAGACGAGTGTGGCGAAGACCGCGGCGAAGACCATCCAGGCGCCGAACTTGGCGCGGTCGGCAATGGCACCCGAGATCAGCGCCGTGGTGATGATCGCGAACGTCGCACCGAAGGCGACACCGACCAGGTCGACGTTGGCAGTCGCCCCCGTCGCCAGCGCCGAGAGGCCGAAGTCGGAGAACGGGTTGCCCGCGAAGGCGAGCGGTGAATCGACAGACGACATGTTGTAGCCGTAGAGAACCCAGAGCACGCCGACGAGGCCAATCGCACCGAAGCTCATCATCATCATGCTGATGACGCTCTTGGCGCGGACCAGCCCTCCGTAGAAGAACGCGAGGCCCGGGGTCATGAACAAGACGAGCGCCGTCGACACGACGCCGAACCCAATGCTTCCTGCATCCATGCGAGTTTCCCTTGCGAGTAGGTGATCAGGACCTCTGAATCCTGGTCGCCCCGCGTTTCACGGACGCACGCGCTGAGTTTCAGTCGCGTGAACAAGTTCCCTGACGTGTTACGGCCCGGTGACCGCCATCGCGAGGCCTGTGCCCGCGGCTCATGGCCGGGTCGCACGGCAGGAGGGGCTGGTGAGGCGATGGGCGGCGACATTTTCCGCCCCTCATTTTCCGCGCGCCCTCCCGGATATCAGTGCCACTGATGTTTTCGAGCCGCCCGCCGGAATGAGTGGCAGAAAATACCGCCTGCTCGGCGGGCGCCGGCGGCGCCGGCGCTCAGCCCGCCGCGCCGTCGTCTTCGTTGCGGAGCACGTGGAACGCGGGCTCCTCATAGGGATGGGCGTCGCGGAGCCTCCCGACGACCGTCGGGCGCAGCGACCGCGGGAACGTCAATTCGACCCGGTTCTCGGCCAGACGCTCCAGACTCCCCACCTCGCCGACGACCGGATGCGCGCCGGCCAGCGGGCGGAACTGCCCGGTGCCGGACGCGACGAACGCGCACGAGTCGTAGTGGCCGATGCATCCGGCTCCCACCTCGAACAGCGCTGCCAGCACCCGGTCCGTGTCGGCAACGGGAACGTAGAACACCAGCACATCCAGCGGCTCGCTCATGGGTCAAGCCTGCCAGCCTTCGCCGTGCACGTCGTCCCGCGGAGACGGGCGGGCGGCCTCAGCCGTCCGCGTCCTCGTCGCCGGTGGCCTCCTCGGTAGGCCCAGGAAGGTAACAGACGCCGCTGACCGGGTCGCAGTAGCCCTCGACCGGGGCCGCGATCAACGCGGGCAGCGCATCAACGGGCACGGGTGAATCGGTCATGGCCGCGCACCCCAGGCCTGGTCGATCGCGGCGCCGTACTGCGAGGTCTCCACGGCGCCCGGGATGCCCAGCCGCTTCCCGACCACCGTGAACGGCACACCCCTGGCGCCCAGGCTCAGCGCCTCGCGGTGGTCGGCGCGCACGGCATCGGCGTAGCGGTCTCCGGCGAGCACCTCGCGGATCTCTTCGGCCGGGATGCCCAGATCCTCACCCAGGCGGCTCAGCGTCGCGTGTTCGAAGGCGTCCTCGTGGCCGCTGAAGACCTCGACCTGCATCGCCCGCAGGTATTCCCACCCGACCCCGTACTCCGTCCCGAGGTGGATCAACCGCAACATGTCGAAGGTGTTCGCCGCCAGCCGGTCCACCTCGTAGGGGAGTCCTTCAGCACCGGCCTTCTGCGCCAAGCCGTGCTCCATCGCTCGGGCCTGCGCCTCAGAGATGCCGTACTTCTTCGACAGGTACCCGAGGGTCGACTGCGCCGCCGCGGGCGCGTTCGGATCCAACTCGAACGTGTGGAGCCTCAACTCCACGTCCGGCCCATGCGGCGATCGCTCGATCGCGGTCACGAGCCTCTGCTCGCCCACATAGCACCACGGGCACAGCACGTCGGCCCACACGTCGACGGTGAGCTTCGCTGCGGGCGCTGGTGTCGAATTCATCAGGTGACCACCTTTCGGTAAACTTGACAGTGGGGTCAACATCAGACACTACCCCTAACTTGACCCCGCCCTCAAGAAACGAGGTACGCTGTGAGTGAACCGAGGACGCTCCGCCGGGATGCCCGCGCCAACGCGGCGAAACTGCAGACCGCCGCTCGTGAGGTCTTCCTCGCCAAGGGGTTGGACGCGCCGCTGGACGAGATCGCACGCGCCGCGGGCGTGAGCACAGGGACCCTCTACAACCACTTCGGCTCGCGCGAGGCGCTGATCGACGCGGTGATTCCCGAGGTGGCAGGCGCCCGCATGCACGCCCTTGGCGCCGCGGTCGAGGCCGAGGCAACGGCCGCCGGCCGGTTGCAAGCCTTCGTGCTCGGGATGATTCAGCTACAGCAGGACGACCCTGCCCTCAACGACGCCCTCCTCCGGCGCTACCCCGACGCGGTCGCGCTCACCGGGGTCTGCGACCAATCCGCGCTGCTCGGTCGGCAGCTCGTCCGCGACGCGCACGCCGAGGGCACCCTGGCTTCCGACTTCACCGAGGACGACCTGCTGGCCCTGCTCTGGCTCGCCGGTACCGCCGGACGCGACAGGACCGCCCCATCGAGCTGGCGTCACGTGGTCACACGCTCGATCACCTCCGCTCTCAGCCAGCATCGCTAGCCCGCAGACGGCCCCGACGGGGCCTCCAGGCCGCCCGTTCAGGGCTCGCGTTCCTTGAGCACCGCCTTGCGCTGTGCGGTGCAGGCGGGGACTGCGGCACGCTGTGGGGCCCGCTCGGCGGCGTCGATCATCTCGCCGGGCAGGACGGTGCGACGGCCTTCGATGGATTCATGGGTGCCGACGGGTCGATCGGTCGATCGACCGAGATTCTTGGTGGGCCCACTGGGGATCGAACCCAGAACCCACGGATTAAAAGTCCGTTGCTCTGCCAGTTGAGCTATAGGCCCCGGCCAGACAGTGTAGAGCCCCGGCGCCGCACCGCGCACGTGGCGAACGGACGCCCACGTAGGCTGGCCGCATGACGCCACCGCAGTGGGGAATCCCCATTCTGCTGGCGCTCGGCGTGGCCGTGATCGTGTGCGGCTGGTGGTGGGATCGCCGCCGCTACCGAATGCTCGGCGACGGGTTCACCACCGAGGCGGATCTCGTCGGCCTCGAACCGCCCAGGGCGGCCACCACCGGACTCGACGCCCTGCTCGCCGGACGATCCGGCAACGCGACCATCCCCGGCGGGCTGGCCGACCCCGCGTTCCTCACCCACCGCGCCGAGGGCGTCGCCGTCGCAGAGAACGCACTGGTGCTGGTCACGGACGCCGATCTCGACGACGACCGCCTGCTGGTCGATGCGCTCGCCGACGCCCAAAGGGACGCCCGTCCGCTCGTCATCGTCGCCCCGCGGTTCGGATTCGATCTCCTGGGCACCCTGCGCGCCAACCTGCTCACCGGGCGCGTCGCCGTCGTGCCCATCGAGCTGGCCGACCCCGGCCTGCTCGCCCGTACGGTCGACCTCTGCGGCGGAGCCGTCATCCCGGACGCCGACCTGCGGTCCGGGTGGATGCCCCCCGAGGTGTGGGGAAGCGCCGCCACCTGGGTCGCCGATCTGAACGACTCCTGGGTCGACCCACGCGCCTGACTCTCAACTACGGCTCAAGTGTTTCTCAGCAATCTACGCTCAGTTCTCAGTTTCCTCACGGCCAAGGGTTGATCTCCCGCGCGGCGGCAGGTTTCCATGGGCGGGGTCGTCACCGCGCACGACCCCCTCCACTGCCGATCAAGGGAGCTCCTCCAGTGAGACACACAGGCCGCCTCAAGCTGATGGCTGCGGGCGTCGGAATGTCACTCATCACCCTCACGACGGCGGGCCTGGCCCTCAGCAACAACGCATTCGCCAGCCAGACCATGACGCCCACCACCTACCTGAACCTGCGCTCGGGCCCGGGCACCGGCCACAGCGTCGTCACCGTCTTGTCGCCGTCGCAACCGGTGACCACCACCGGCAACACCAGTGGCGCCTGGTATGAAGTGACGACCAGCGACGGTCAGACCGGCTGGGCGTCCGGGACCTACCTGAAACCCACCGGCTCCAGCGGCGCGACAGGCGGTTCCTCGTCCGCGCCCACGGCGTCCGGTTCGGCCACCACGACCAGCGCGGTCAACGTGCGCTCCGGTCCCGGCACCGGCTACTCGGTGCTGACGGTGGCCGCCAAAGGCACCACCCTCCCGACGACGGGGAAGACGTCGGGAGGGTGGACCGAGGTGATCCGCGACGGCCAGACCGCCTGGATCTCGACGTCCTACCTGACCGCGGGCTCCGGCGGCGGCGTCGGCGTCCCGGTCGCCGGACAGATCCGCACGACGGCGAGTCTCTACCTACGCACGGGAGGCAGCCTCGACGACGACTACACCGGCGTCCTGCCCGCGTACTCCGTGGTGGACACGACCGGTGCCACCACCGCCGACTACACCGAGATCATCTACCAGGGCGAGCGCCGCTGGATCGCCACCCGCTACACGGGCGCGGCGAGCGCCTCCGGGCCGAGCACGCCCAGCACGCCGGCAGCGACCGGCTCGGTGTACGTCAACGTGGGATCGCTCAACGTGCGCGCCACCTCGGCGGCGGACGGCGCGATCGTCGCGACCGTCGACCGGGGCGACGAGCTCAAGACCACCGGTGTCACCTCCGGCGACCGGCTGCAGATCATCTACAACGGCGCCGTGCGCTGGGTCTTCAAGGCCTACACGTCGACGTCGAAGCCGAGCACCGGCACGGCCAGCCCACTCACCTCGTCGGTGAGCCTGCCCGGCTACGCACCGTTACAGAACAACGCGAAGGTGGGCGTCCAGCACGTGATCGACACCTATCCGGCCATCCGGACGATCGGCGGCTGGCGCGCCAGCAGCGCGTATTCGTCCGACCACCCGAACGGGCGCGCGATCGACATCATGATCCCCAGCTACTCGTCGGCCTCCGGGATTCAGCTCGGCGACAAGATCGCCGCCGACTTCCAGGCCAACGCGGCGAGGTACAAGGTCAGCTACATCATCTGGCGCCAGAAGCAGTGGAACGCCTCGTACCCCGAGCGCGGCTGGCGTCAGATGGAGGACCGCGGTTCGATCACCCAGAACCACTACGACCACGTGCACGTCTCGTTCAAGGCATAGGGCGGGCGGTCTGGTGCGCCGTCTCGTGACCGCTGAGCGTCGACGGGCCGCGCCGGCGCGCGATCCCGTCCGCAACCGGACGGATCACGCGACCGGCGCCAGGGTGGAGGCGAACGCCTCCAGGGCCTCGAAGGGCAGATCGCCGCTCACGATGGTGGTCGCGTCGCCCTCGACGCCGACGAGCGAACGGGTCCGGCCGTCCTGGGAGACGTAACGCCCCCACGATTGCCCCGCGACCTCGGAGGAGCCGGCCGCCTTACCGCCGCGCGTCACCTCTTCGACGAAGGCGGGCGCGGCGGGGGCTCGCTGGTCGAGTGCCACGTAGCTCTGCTGGGGGCTCAGCAACCCGAGCTGCCAGGTATCGGCCGGCACGGGATCGCCACCGACGGCCCGTTGCCCCGCCGGGATCCAGCGGGCCCGCGTCGCCACCCATCCCTCGGGAAGGTTCTCGGGCGCGAGCACCGGGAAGGACGCCTCACCGGCGGCCACCACGGCGAGCGGTCGGTAGTCGACGACGTTGACGGCAGGCTCGGGATCGATCGTGAACAGCCTGGTGATGACGATGATCGGGACGAAGATCACCACCATCGCCACGATCATCTGGATGACGGTGGCGTTTCTACGGGGACGAGCCATGAGGGGTATCTTCCCACGGCGTCACAACCGGATGTCCTCCAGCATGTCCGTGACCAGGGCGGCGATCGCCGAGCGCTCCGAACGCACCAGCGTGACGTGCCCGAACAGCGGGTTGCCCTTGAGCTTCTCGACGACCGCCGCGACGCCGTCGTGGCGTCCGACCCGCAGATTGTCGCGCTGGGCGACGTCGTGGGTGAGCACCACGCGTGAGTTCTGCCCGATCCGGCTCAGCACCGTGAGCAGCACGTTGCGCTCGAGGCTCTGCGCCTCGTCGACGATCACGAACGCGTTGTGCAGGCTGCGACCCCGGATGTGGGTGAGCGGCAGCACCTCGATCAGTTCGCGCCGGACGATCTCCTCCATCACCGTGCGGTGGACGACCGATCCCAGCGTGTCGTAGACCGCCTGGCCCCACGGGGACATCTTCTCCGTCTCGCCGCCGGGCAGGTAACCCAGCTCCTGGCCGCCGACCGCGTACAGGGGCCGGAACACGATCACCTTCTCGTGCTGGCGCCGCTCCATGACGGCCTCGAGGCCCGCCGCCAGCGCGAGAGCCGACTTGCCGGTGCCCGCCGATCCGCCGAGCGACACGATGCCGACGGCCGGATCCAGCAGCAGGTCGAGCGCGACCCTCTGCTCGGCGGAGCGGCCGTGCAGGCCGAAGGCGTCCCGGTCGGAGCGGATCAGCCGCAGCCGGCCATCGGGGTGCACGCGCGCCAGCGCCGACGATCCGCCACCGCGCACGAGGACGCCCGTGTGGCACGGCAGGTCGACGGGCGTGACGGTCTGGCCGGCGTCGTACAACTCGTCGAGCGCCGCCGCGCTGAGCTCGAGCGTCGCCATGCCCGTCCAGCCGGACTCGCGGGACTGCTCGTGGCGGTACTCGTCGGCGGCGATGGCGAGCGCGGACGCCTTCACGCGCAGCGGCAGGTCCTTCGACACGAGGACGACGTCCTCGCCCTCGCGGGCGAAATTCGCGGCCACCGCGAGGATCCGCGAGTCGTTGTCGCCCAGCCGGAACCCCGGCGGCAGAGCACCGACGTCCGTGTGGTTCAGCTCCACGTGGACCAGCCCGCCCGCGTCGTTCACCGGCACGGGCGCGTCGAGACGTCCGTAGGCGACGCGCAGGTCGTCGAGGAACCGCAGCGCCTTGCGCGCGAAGTAACCCAGCTCCGGGTGATGCCGCTTGGCCTCCAACTCGGTCACCACCACGAGGGGCACCACGACGCGGTGCTCGGCGAAATGCAGCAGGGCGTGGGGATCGGACAGCAACACCGAGGTGTCGATGACGTACATGCGGACGCCCGTCGCCGTGGCGCTCGCGGTCGATCCGGTGGTCTGGAGTTCGGTCACGCGGAACCTCCCGTTCGTCCTTGGCCCGACAGTAGGCCGCGACACCGCCCCGGACGGGCCCGACACGCGCAGCGTCGCCGACTGTTCACGGACGGCGCACGCGCCACGCCGACTGCCGCGCCACGGACGCGGGCCTCTGGGCGTCAGCGCCCGTAGCGGCGCTCGCGATCGGCATAGCTGCGCAGCGCGCGCAGGAAGTCGACCCGGCGGAAATCGGGCCACAGCGCCTCGCAGAAATAGAACTCGCTGTGCGCCGACTGCCACATCATGAAGCCCGACATGCGCTGCTCCCCCGACGTGCGGATGATCAGGTCGGGGTCGGGCTGGCCCGCGGTGTAGAGGTGCTCGGCGATGTCGTCGATCTCGAGCGTCTCGGCGACCGCGGCGAGGGGGGTCCCCTTCTCGGCCTCGACCTCGAGCAGCTTGCGGACGGCGTCGCGCAGTTCATGGCGCCCGCCGTAGGCGATGGCCACGTTGATCTGCATGCCGTCGTTGACGGCGCTGAAGGACTCCGCCCGCGCCAGGTTGGCGGCCATCCGCTCGGGCAGCAGCGACGCGTCGCCGACGCACTTGAGCCGCCAGCGCTTCGAGCCGGCGAGCTCGACGAACAGCCGCTCGATCACGCCCAACAGGGGGCCGACGTCCTCGGTGTTGCGCGTGAGGTTCTCGGTCGAGAGAACCCACAGCGTGACGACCTGGATGCCGGCCTCGTCGCACCACCTCACGAACTCGCGGAGCTTGTCGGCACCCGCACGGTAGCCCGCCACCAGCGGGCGATCGGGGGCGTTCAGGCGCGCCCACCGGCGATTGCCGTCGGCGAGGACGGCGACGTGCCGGGGAAGGCGGTCACGGTCGAGTTCGGCGAACAGCCGCTGCTCGTAGGTCGAATACAGCAGCCCGGACGGGTTCAGGCGTTCGCCGACCTCGCGGAACCGCGCTCTCCAAGGCATGGTCAAAGGCTAGCGAGCAACGGCGTTCAGCAGGGGCTCCCCCGCCCGCAGTCGCGCGAGATTGGCGTTGAACAGCTGGTTCGAGCCGTGCGCGACGCCGCCGGCCACGTGCGGCACGATGATCGTGTTGGGGGCGCCCCACAGCGGGCCGTCGGCCGGGTAGGGCTCGGGGTCGACCACGTCGAGGGCGGCGCCGCCGAGGCGTCCGGCCCGCAGCGCCGCGACCAGCGCGTCTTGGTCGACGGTGGTGCCGCGGCCCACGTTGACCACCCAGGATCGGTCGGGCAGGAGCGCGATGCGCTCGGCGTTCAGCGCGTGCCTGGTCTTCGGGGTGGACGGCAGCACCATGACCAGGATGTCGGTCTCGGGCAGCAGGCGCGGCAGATCGCCCTCGGCGAAGACCTCGAAGCCGGCCCGTTCCCCCGCGGTCTGGGCGACACCACGCACGCGCGCGGACAACGCCTGGAACAGCGTGGCGGTCTGCTGGCCGATCGAGCCGAAGCCCCAGATCAGCACGTCGGTGTCGATGACCGAGCCCAACCGGTCGCGTGTGTGCAGCTCGCGCCAAGCCCCGAACTCGTCGTGCTCCCAGCGGTGGGCGCGCTGGGCGGCGAGCATCTCGGGAACCCGCAACAGGCCGGTGAGCGCCAGCGTCACGGCCGTCTCGGCAACGGTCCGATCATGCAGCCCGCGCCCGTTCGTGATCGTCACCCCGGGGCCGAACCCCGCCGCGAGGACCCCGTCCGGCCCGGCCGCGAGCGTCTGCACCCAGCGCATCGAGGACGCCTCGCGCGCCAACTGGGCGATCGCCGGCGATGTCCAGCCCTGCACGATGGCGGCCTCGGCGTCCAGATGCTCGGCGGGAACGTCCTCGTACTCGTCGATGCGAACGACCTCGACGTCGGCCGGCGGCTCGAACTCGAAGGGGGCGTTGGTGGTGACGAGGATCTTCATGCGCCCCAAGCTACCCCCACGGCCGGGCGGCGCGGGCGTGCGGAGGCTCGCGCGGTCTTGCGTCGGCACGCCCGCCGACCTACCCTTACCTACGTGACCGTAAGTTACGCATCGTCAAGTAAGGGATCGGCGATGGACAAGCCCCCCCTCAAGCCCAAGCTGCGCGGCTGGTTCCATCTCGGGATGGCACCGCTGCTCCAGCTCGCCGGGCTCATCCTCATCGTGGCCGCACCCAGCCCGCTGGCACGCATCGGCATCGCCGTCTACCTCGTGGCCGCAACCATGCTTTTCGGCACGTCGGCGCTCTATCACCGCGGCAACTGGGGCGCGAAGATGGGCGCCTTCCTCCGTCGCCTCGACCACACCAACATCTTCCTGTTCATCGCGGGCACCTACACACCCCTCGCCCTGATGCTGCTCAGCGGCGCCAGCCGGGTGACCGTCCTGACCCTGGCCTGGGGCATCGCCACGCTCGGCATCACCTTCAAGATGGGCTGGATGAACGCTCCGCGCTGGCTCTACACCGCGCTCTACCTCGCCATGGGCTGGGTGGCGGTCGGCTGGCTGCCCGCGTTCTGGGCCGCCGGAGGCCCGCTCGTGGTGATCCTGATCGCCGCTGGTGGTTTGATCTACTCCGCGGGCGCGGTGGTGTACGCCCTCAAACGCCCCAACCCGTCACCCGCGTGGTTCGGCTTCCACGAGATCTTTCATGCCTGCACGATCCTCGCCGCGATCTGCCATTTCACCGCGATCGCGCTGGTCACGCTCACCTGACCTGGCTGGTCGCCCTTCACTGACGGACGCCTCCGCCGCCGGGCGGGCGGCGTCCGTTCAGGCGCGGCTCCACAGCGCGCGCCGGACGTCCTGGACGGTCCGCGCGGGCGCGAAGCAGACCTCGCCGCGACACACGTACACGGTGTGATCGAGCGGCACGATCTCGTGCTCGCCGTACTCCTCGACCGAACCGGTCGCCGCGATCCTCGCGGCGGGCACATCGGCGGTGGCGCGGTCGTCGAAATGGTGCGCGAAGCCGGAGGTTCCCGGACGCCCCGACACCACCACCGTGCCCGCGGGAGCCATGCGCCACACGGCGCGAGCGGCGTCGTTGAGCGGATCGGCGTCCTCGTCGAGCACGACGGCCACGGCCGGCCGCAGCCCCTTGCGCGCCTCGTCCGCCGCGAGCAGATCGCCGAGCGCGGCCGGCGCGAAGCGCGGCGCGGCGGCCACGATTCCCCAGGTGGTGCGGGCGGCGGCGTCGGCGCGGGCCAGGAAGTCGGCCCGGTCGGCCAGCACCCCCGTCGTGCGCAGCGCGGCGACCAGCGCCATGGTTCCGGACGGAGCCGGGTTGTCCTGCACGTCGCGCGGACGGGAGAACAGGTCGCCGTCGGCGGCGTCGTAGAAGCCGCCGTCGGGCGCACCGAAGCGATCGATCGCCTGGTCGAGCAGCAGCACGGCGCGGTCGAGCCAGGCCGACTCGCCCAGAACGCCCGCGAGCCGCGCGAAGGCGCCCGCCAGCGCGCCGTAGTCTTCGGCCACGCCGGGTGCGTCGCCCACGATGCCGTCGAGGGAGCTGCGGGCGAGGCCGTCCGCCGTCCAGTGCACCGACCACAGATGGTCGGCCGCACGGTGCGCCAGGTCGATCCACGACCGGTCGCCGAACACGAGGGCGGCCCACAGCAGGCTCTCGATCATCCAGCCGTTCCAGGCCGCGATGACCTTGCCGTCGCGCGGCGGAGCGAACCGCTCGGCGCGCGTCGCGAGCAGCCGCGCCGACACGTCGGCGAGGCGGTCGGCGTCCGGCGCCCCGCGCAACTGGAGCGTCGACAGCCCGTGCTCGAACGTGCCGGTCTTCGTGACGTGGAACACCTCCCCCGCCCAGTCGGCGTCCTCGCCGAGGGCGTCGGCCAGCAGCTCGGGGTTCCACACGTAGTAGATGCCCTCGTGCGCCATGCCGCGGATGTCGGCCGAATCGGCGTCCAGGGACGCCGCGAACGCCCCGGCGGGGGTGGTCATCTCGCGCTCGACCCAGCCGGCGATGCCGCGCACGACCCGCTCGAAGAGGGCGCGCAGCGGCCCCTCGTGCTGCGGCGTCCGCCGCCAGCCGCGCGCGTAGGCGCCGAGCAGCAGCGCGTTGTCGTTGAGCATCTTCTCGAAGTGCGGCACCACCCAGCCCGCGTCGACCGCGTAGCGGTGGAACCCGCCGCCGACCTGGTCGTGGATGCCGCCGCGCGCCATCGCCTCCAGCGTGCGCTGCGCGAGATCGAGCGCGCCCGCCTCGCCCTTGACCAGCAACGCGTCGACGAGCATCGGGACGGGGAACTTGGGCGCGTTGCCGAAGCCTCCGTGCATGAGGTCGAAATCGGCGCTCACGGCGTCCAACAGCTCCCAGATGCCGGGGGGGTCGTCGGCGTCCGGCAGCGCGTTGATCTCGCGCAGCTGTGCGGCGATCGCGGACGCCGAGGCCAGCACCTCGTCGCGCCGGTCGCGCCAGGCCTCGCCGAGAGCCTGGACGACCTGGGTGAACGACGGCTGCCCCGCCGTCGGGACGGGCGGGAAGTAGGTGCCGGCGAAGAAGGGCTCGCCGCCGGGCGTAGCGAAGACCGTCATCGGCCAGCCGCCCTGCCCGGTGAGCGCCTGCGTGGCACGCATGTAGACGGCGTCCACGTCGGGGCGCTCCTCGCGATCGACCTTGATCGGCACGAAGAACTCGTTGACGAGCGCGGCGGCCTCGGCGTCCTCGAACGACTCGTGGGCCATCACGTGGCACCAGTGGCAGGCCGAGTAGCCGACCGAGATCAGGACCGGCAGGCCACGCCGGCGGGCCTCCTCGAAGGCCTCCGGCCCCCACGGCCACCAGTCCACCGGGTTGGCGGCGTGCTGCAGAAGGTATGGGCTCGTCGTGCTGGCCAGTCGATTCGCCACGTCCTACCACTCCTACCTGGGCTGTGTGCACCGGGAAATGCTCGCCCACGATACCCCGCGGCGGTCCCGAGGCAGACCCGTAGGAGCCCCATGCCCGGGCTCCTTGGACGACGAGCCGATCGCCCGCAGCGCGCTACGCAGAAGCCGCGACGACCACCGGGCGCCTTGACCAGCCTGGGCCGGCGCCCGTCCGCAACACGGGGGCCGCCGCCGTCGGGCCGCGCGGGCGCTTCTATCGGTCGTGTTCGTGGCGGGACGCCGCCGCGTCCGCATCGGCGCGACGCTCGTTCTCCTCGTTGACCTTCAGGTGACGCCGCATGCTCCACCACAACACGGCCAGCGCGAGCAGCATCACGACGGCGACGAGCAGCGGCGCCCAGCTGGGCGCCAGGTCGGAACCTAGATCGAGTAGAACCACGCGTCCACACTACCCTGGTGGGTATCGAGCCCGGCGAACAGGTCGTCCTCGGGAACCGTCGTGGCGACCCGCGACTTCACCAGCTGGTAGTCCTCGGTCGGCCACGCCTTCTGCTGCAGCGTCAGCGGCACCGCGAACCAGAAGCCGCCGGGGTCGACCTGGGTCGCGTGCGCCCGCAGCGCGTCGTCGCGCACGGCGAAGTAGTCGCCGCACGGCACGAACGTGGTCAGCCGCGCCGCCTGCGTCGGATCCTCGGGCCAGCCCCTCAGCCGCTCGCGGTACGGCGACTCGAGGCCGTGCTCGTGCATCACGGCGTCCAGGGCGAGCGCCCGCGAGCGGTGGAACGTCATGTGGTAGTACACCTTCAGCACCCCCCACGGCGCCCCGTGGACGCCCGCGGCGCCGCTGTCGGCGGCGAGTTCGACCGCGCGCATGCTGATCACGTGATTCTGCACGTGATCGGGGTGGGGGTAGCCGCCGTTCTCGTCGTAGGTGGTCAGCACGTGCGGTCGGAAGCGGCGGATGATCCCCGCGAGCCTGCCCGCGGCCTCGTCCACCTCGGCCAGCGCGAAGCAGCCCTCCGGCAGCGGCGGCAGCGGATCGCCCTGCGGCAGCCCCGAGTCGACGTAGCCGAGCCATTCCTGCTGCACCCCCAGGATCTCGCGCGCCCGCGCCATCTCGGACGCGCGCAGCGTCGCGATGTCCGCCCAGTTCTCCGGCGTGTCGAGCGCGGGGTTCAGGATGTCGCCGCGCTCGCCGCCCGTGCAGGTGACGACAAGCACCTGGACGCCCTCGGCCACGTAACGCGCGACGGTCGCGGCGCCCTTGCTCGACTCGTCGTCGGGATGGGCGTGGACGGCGAGCAGGCGCAGCGGGACGCCGTCGGCGTCCACGCGCAGCGGGTGAGGGTCGGAGGGCATGCGCGTCATTGTCCCCGCGATCTCGACACCAAACAAACCGGGTCTCGAGAAGCCGGGCAGAATGGACGGGTGACCACCGACGCCGCCGCACGCCTGGCCCGCCGCTACCCGCCCGCACGAACGCCGCACTGGCTGTGGATCGCGATCGCCGCCACCCTCGCGCTGGTCGGCGGCAGCTGGATGATCTGGTCGGCGCTGCACGGGGCGAATCCGGCGATCAGCGCCAAGGTCGTCAGCTTCCAGGTCACCTCCGACCAGACGGTCGATGTGCGGGTGACCACCGAGCGCCCCGACCCTTCGCGTCCGGCCGTGTGCACGGTCATCGTGCAGGCGGCCAGCTACGACACGGTCGGCCAGTACCCGATCGAGCTCGGGCCCGGCACCGAGGTGCTGGAGGACCACGCGATCACGGTGCGCACCTTCAAACGCGGCACGTCGGCCTCGATCCGCTCGTGCGAGACGCGCTGAGCTAGGCTGGCTCAATGTCTGATGCAGCACATTCGACGATCTGGCTGACGCAAGAGGCCCACGACAAGCTCAGCGGTGAGCTCGCGTACCTCAAGGGTGAGGGCCGAACGACTGTCTCGGCCAAGATCGCCCAGGCCCGGGAAGAGGGAGACCTCTCCGAGAACGGCGGCTACCACGCCGCGCGCGAGGAGCAGGGACAACAGGAGGCGCGCATCCGCCAGCTCGAGGCGATGCTCCGCGCTGCCCACATCGGCGAGCCCAGCGAGGACGCGGACGCCGTGACGCCGGGGATGACGGTCACCATCTGCTACGACGACGACCCCGACGACACGGACACGTTCCTGCTCGGCTCGCGGGAGCTCATCGGCATCACGGACGCGTCCGTCGACGTCTTCAGCCCGCAGTCGCCGCTCGGGGCGGCGGTGGTCGGCGCCAAGGTGGGCGAGACCGTCTCCTACACCGCACCCACCGGCGCGACCATCGAGGTCACCGTCCTGGGGTTCGCCGTCTTCACCGGCGCCTGACCCGCGGGCCGCCGACCGGGTTCAGCGAAGGCGCCCGAGCAGGTCGGCGGCGACCGCGGGTGACAAGGCCCCCGCGGCGACCTGGGCGAGCACCTGGTCGCGTACCGCGTCCGGACTGCCCGTCGCGGTGGGCGCCGAGTCGTCCGGCGGATCCACGGAGGCCGGGTCCCCGCCGGACGCCGCGGGCTCCTCGTCGGCGTCCGCGTCGACCAGCCAGCCGAGGCGATCGAGGACGGCGTTGAATCGCGCACGCGCGGTGGGATAGCTGACCTGCAGGTGCTTCTCGAGCTCCTTGAGGTTGCCACGGCTGGTGAGGAAGACCTTCAGCAGGTCGAGGTCGGCGGCATCCAGGGCGCAGAACGGGCAGGACGCGAACGAACCCACCAATTCGGTGCCGCACTCGGCACAGCCGAGCCGCGTCGTGGTGAGCGCGTCACCGCAGACCGGGCACTGCGACGGGGCCCGGTGTGCGTGCACGGGCGCGAACCGCCCTCCGCCGCTCATGCCTCCACCTTCTTGACGCTCACGCTTCCCATGACGACCTCGAGGTCGAGGCGCGCGGCGCCGTTGCCGACCACCAGTTCGTCGGGGGTGCCGGCGTCCTCGGGCCAGGTCACCCGCCCGAGCTGGGCCTGCGCGCGCACCGTCACCGATGCGCGCGGGGTGAGGCCTACGTTGAGCGATCCGGACTCCACCTTGATGCGCGAACGCCCCGTGTTGAATCCGCCCTCGACGTTGCCCGAGCCCGCCTGGACGAGCGCATCCTTCACCCGGCGGACGCCCTTGATCGCCGCGCCTCCGGCGGTCACCCGCACACGACCCAGGAACGGGACATCGACCACCGACAGGCTGCCCGCCGTCAGTTCGACATCCACCTCGATCGCCGGGTTGACGCGCACGGTGAGCCCGCGCGCGAAGGTCAGCCCGCGTAGGTCGTCCAGACTCCTCGGCGGGTTCAGCACGCTGAACCCCTCCAGTTTGGGGCCGACCTCGCCGTCGGCGGAGATCTCGAGGGTCTCAGCGTTACGGCGCAGCACGTGCTCGCCCGTGACGGACGCCGTGGCCACGCCCGGGTCTGCGACGACGCTCACGCGGCGCCCGACGGCCCGGATGACGACGCGATCGGTGCCCTTGACCCCCGTCGGGCCGGTCGGCTCGTCGGGGAGGGGTTCCGCGGCCTCGGCGTCGCCGCGCGCCGCCGCGATGCGCCGCGCGGCCTCGGTCGCGTCGATCCGTCCGGCGGCCAAATCGGCGAGAATGGAGGTGATGTCGGGTTCGCTCATATCAAAATGATAGGCGACGCTTTACAGATGAGGAAGCGCCTCGGCTTCTCGGTCACGGAGAGACGACACGAAGGCCACCGAGAACGCCAGCGTCGGGATCGCCAGCAGCGCTCCGAGGACGCCACCGAGGACGCCACCGACGGTGATGCCCAGGATCACCGACAGCGCGTGCAGATTGACCGCCTTGCCCATCACCAGCGGCTGCAGCAGGTTGGTCTCGAGCTGCATCACGACGATCACGGCGGCGAGCATGATGAGCCCGCTCACCCAGCCGTGCGAGACGAGAGCCAGCAGGACCGCGACCGCGCCCGCCGTCACCGCGCCGAGGATCGGGATGAACGCGAGGAAGAACGTGAGGGCGAACAGCGCCGCCACCAGCGGCACGCCGAGGATCATCGCGGCCGCGGCGACGCCGAGCGCGTCCGCCAGCGCCACGATGACCGCGGCGCGCATGTAGGCCACCAGCGACGTCCAGCCCCGCAGGCTGGCGGCGTCCGCCTGCGCGCGGTAGTGACGCGGGACCAGCAGGCCGATGGTCTTCGAGAAGATCATCCGCCCCTGGCCGAGCAGGAACAGCGTCGCGATCAGGCAGGTGAGCAGACCCATGGCGAAGTTGCCGAAGGCGATGCCCGCGGACGCCAGCCCGGAGGCCAGGAAGGTGGCCTGGCCGCGCAGCCAGTCGAGGCCCTGCTGCACCCACGAGTCGAGCGCGGACTGATTGATGGCGTAGGGCAGCTCGCGCAGCCAGGCCATCAGGCCCTGGATGCCGGAGCTGAACATCTCGATCAACTGAGGCCCCTCCTGGGCCACCTGGCTGCCGACGAAGGTGAGGATCCCGCCGACGAAGACGATCATCAGCAGCACGCTCAGCGCCGCCGCGCCCATCGGCGGCATCCCGGCGCTGACGAGCATCCGCTTGATCGGCGTCAGCATCGCCGTGAGCAGGATCGCGATCACGACCGGGATCGTGACCGCGGAGAAATAGCCGAACCCCCACAGCAGCGCGGCGGCGAAGACGACCAGCACCATCACCCGCCAGGCGTAGCCGGCCGCGACGCTCAGCCCGCGCGGGACGTCGGGTTCGAGCCCGGCCGGCTGTCGCGGACTCGCCGCCGAGGAACTCACCGTCGTCGCGGCGGCCTCGCGCGAGGACGCGGCATCCTGGGTCGCCGCCTCCGGGGGCACGAGCGCGGCGCCTGCGTCTGTCACACCTGCCTTGGCGTCCTCGGTGGACGGTCCGGTCGCGGACGGGCGGTCGAACACGCGACGAACCGAATCGGGCAATCCCATGGGCAGATCCTTCCGGGGCAGGTGCCGCCCAGCGTATCCGCTAGCGTCAGCCTCATGACAGCGCGTCCCCCCACCGATCTGATGGCACCCGACTGGGGCGAAGCCCTCGCCCCGGTCAGTGCACACATCACCGCGATGGGCGCCTTCCTACGCGCCGAGATCGCGGCGGGACGCGGCTACCTGCCCGCGGGCGAACACGTGTTGCGCGCCTTCACCCGGCCGCTCGCCGACGTGCGCGTGCTGATCGTCGGCCAGGATCCCTATCCGACGCCCGGGCACCCGGTCGGGTTGTCGTTCTCGGTGGCGCGCGACGTCCGTCCGCTGCCTCGCTCGCTGGCCAACATCTACCAGGAGCTGCAGAACGACCTCGGCATCCCGCCCGCGGCGCACGGCGACCTGTCCGGCTGGTTCGACCAGGGCGTCCTGCTGCTCAACCGCGTCCTCACCGTCCGGCCCGGCGCGCCGGCGTCCCACCGCGGCAAGGGATGGGAGCAGGTGACGGACGCCGCCATCGACGCGCTCGCCGCGCGCGGTGGCCCGCTGGTCGCGATCCTGTGGGGCCGGGACGCCCAGGATCTCCGTCCCCGCCTGGACGGCGTCCCGTGCATCTCCTCGCCGCACCCGTCGCCGCTGTCGGCGAGCCGCGGGTTCTTCGGCTCGCGCCCCTTCAGTCGTGCGAACGCCGCCCTGGCCGAGTTGGGCGCAGACCCGATCGACTGGCGCCTGCCGTAGACTGGGGGGCGAGTTTCACTCGCATCAGTCGAGTTGGCCGCTTGCGCGCGCGACGCCTGGCGGGACACGCTGCGACTCGTTCCTTCCTCGAAAGGCTCTCCATGGAAGTTACGACCACCACGTGGATCGTCACCGCCGCCGTGATCGGCGGGCTTCTCGCGTTCGACTTCTTCTTCCACGTCCGCAAGGCCCACATCCCGACCATCCGGGAGTCGGCGATGTGGACGTCGATCTACGTGTCCATCGCGATGCTCTTCGGCGTCTTCGTCTGGGTGTCGATGGGCCGGCAGTCGGGGGTCGAATACTACGCCGGTTACATCACCGAGTTGTCGCTGTCGGTCGACAACCTGTTCGTGTTCCTCATCATCATGTCGAGCTTCCGTGTGCCGCGCGCCGAGCAGCAGAAGGTGCTCATGTTCGGCATCGTCGTCTCGCTGATCTTCCGCACCGGCTTCATCTTCCTGGGCGCCGCCCTGATCAACAGCTTCGCCTGGGTGTTCTACCTCTTCGGCGCGATCCTGCTTCTCACCGCGGTCAACCTCGTCAAGCCCGAAGGCGGCGACGAGACGGCCGAGGCGAACAACTTCATCATCCGCCTGGCCAAGCGCTTCATGCACACCACCGACTACTACGACGACGACAAGCTGTTCACGACGGTCGACGGCAAGAGGGCCATGACGCCGATGCTGCTGGTGATGGTCGCCATCGGCGGCACCGACG
This sequence comes from Nigerium sp., assembly GCA_016711325.1. Taxonomy (GTDB): domain Bacteria; phylum Actinomycetota; class Actinomycetes; order Propionibacteriales; family Propionibacteriaceae; genus Propioniciclava. The sequence goes on from JADJTH010000001.1 coordinate 280,194, forward strand.
TGATGTTCGCGCTCGACTCGATCCCGGCCATCTTCGGCCTCACCCAGAACACCTACATCGTGTTCACCGCCGTCGCCTTCTCGCTGCTGGGCCTGCGCCAGCTGTACTTCCTCATCGACGGCTTGCTCGACCGGCTGATCTACCTCAAGTACGGCCTCGCCGTGATCCTGGCCTTCATCGGCGTCAAGCTGATCCTGCACGCACTGCACGAGAACAACCTGCCGTTCATCAACGGAGGCGAGCACGTCCCCGTGGTCGAGATCTCGACCGAGTTCAGCCTCCTGGTGATCGTCGGCACTCTGCTGATCGTCATCGTCATGTCGCTGATGTCGCCACGCGGCAAGACCCTCACCGCGGTCAGTTCCGTCCGCCGCCAGGCGCGTCTCTACCTCGACCCGGAGCTGACCCACGACGGCCCTGCCCGCGAGAAGGCCTACATCAACCTGCTCAAGGCCGAGGCCAGGCTGTCTCAGGTCCCGCCCCGGCACGCCTCCGTGCTCCACGAGGAGCGGAGCCTGTTCGACCTCCTCGAGGACGCCCACGCCGAGCGCGCGGAACAGGTGGCGAACAACCCCGACCAGTTCCCGGCCGGCGACCCACTGGACGGCGAGCCACGGTTCGATTCCACGAAGTACCGTCACGAACCTGGCCACTAGACGAGGAGCACCCGATGGGACTGTTCGACATCTTCCGCCCCGGCGACGTCGGCGCGACGCGCTCGGCTCTCGACGAGGCCCACCATCCGGACGGCACCGACGACGCCGTCACGGCGCTGATCAAGCGGATCCTCGCCGTCGGCATCGACGGCGTCCGTCCGTACGCCAGCGCGGTGAGGGTCGCCGACAAAGCGCTCGAAGCCTCCGACGGGAATGTCGACCGGGCCATCGGATCGATCGTCAACCAGCACTACCGGGGCGCCGGCGCGACCGGCTTCCTGACCAGCGTCGGCGGGTTCTTCACGATGGTGGTCGCGATCCCGGTCAACGTGTTCGCGTTCTACGTCCAGGCCACCCGGATGACGGCGGCGATCGCGCACCTGCGCGGCTACGACGTGAGCGATCCCGCCATCCGCACGGCGATCCTGCTGGCCGAGGTCGGCTCGAACGCCTCCGACATCCTGCGCAACGTGGGGGTCGCTCCGGGTCTGGGCACCACCGCGGCCCTCACCGCGGCCGGCCCGGCCCTGCCGCGCTCGGCGGTGATGGTGATCCAGAAGGCGGTCGGATTCCAGCTGCTGCGCTCGGTCGGACGCCGCGCGTTCACGGCGGCAGGGCGCTTCGTTCCGGTCGCCGGCGGCGTGTTCGGCGCCGCGATCGACCTCGCGATGATGAAGCGGATCGCAGATCAGGCGCGGATGGAGTTTCCGCCCAAAGCCTGAACCCGGGCCAGCCCGGCGCGCAGGTCGGCGACCAGGTCGTCGGCGTCCTCGATGCCGACGCTCACCCGCACCAGGCCCGGTGTCAGTCCGGCGACCTTCTGCACCTCAGGCGGCATCGCCGCGTGCGTCATCGAGCTCGGGTGCACGATCAGCGACTCCACCCCGCCGAGCGACTCGGCCAGGCTGAAGTGCTTCAGCCCCGCCACCAGCGCGGCCACGCCCTTCTCGCCGTGCGCCACCTCGAACGACACGATGGCGCCGAAACCGTCCATCTGGCGCGCCGCCAGCTCGTGGCCCGGGTGGCTGGCCAACCCCGGGTAGTGCACCCGCTCGACGGCGGAGTGAGTCATCAGGGCGTCCACCACGGCCGCCGCGTTGGCGAGGTGGGCCGCCATCCGGACGCGGAGCGTCCGCAGCCCCCTCATCGTCAGGTAGGAGTCGAAGGCGCCGCCGGTGACGCCCAGGCAGTTCGCCCACCACGCCAGTTCCTCGACCAGCTCGGCGCTGCCGGCCGTGACGACGCCCGCGATCACGTCGGAGTGGCCGTTGAGGTACTTCGTCGACGACTGCACGACGGCGTCCGCGCCGAGGGCGAGCGGTCGCTGCAATGCCGGCGAGCAGAACGTGTTGTCGACGACCAGCCGGCCGCCGGCGCCGTGCACGGCGCCGGCGAGCGCCGGGATGTCACTGATGCCGAGCAGCGGGTTCGACGGCGTCTCGACCCACAGCAGATCGGGCGCGAGTTCGCGCACGCGGCCGGCGGCGTCCGGCGCGGTGAGGTCGATGAGTCGGAGGTCATAGCCCACCTTGTCGCGCAGCGCTTCCAGCAGCCGCCACGTGCCACCGTAGGCATCGTGCGGGGCGACGATGCGCAGACCGGGCCCGGCCATGGCCATCAGGCAGATGGTGATCGCGCCCATGCCGGACGCCGTCACCACCGCGCCCGCGGCGCCGTCCAACTCCGCCAGCGCGTCGGCCAGCAGGCTCCGCGTCGGGTTGCCCGAACGGCTGTAGTCGAACTCTCCCCGCGTGTCGAGCCCGGCGAACCGGTAGTTGGTCGACAGGTAGATCGGCGGCACGACGGCCCCGTGCGCCCGGTCCGTGTCGATGCCCGCGCGAACGGCGGCCGTCCACCTCGATCGCTCCACGTCGATCCCCCTCGTGTCGCGCTCGATCATAGGCCCAAGGTTCGCCGAACCCTGGCGTGACCGTCGCCGAGCGGGTAGCGTCCGGGCATGAAGCTCGAAGACGTGATCCGCAGCAAGGGAAGCTCCGTCGTGACCATCGCGCCGACCGCCAGCGTGACCGAGCTGGTGTCGCTGATGGCCGACCACAACATCGGTGCCGTCGTCGTCTCCTCCGACGGCGCGACCATCGAGGGGATCGTGAGCGAGCGCGATGTCGTGCGTGGCCTCGCCCAGCGGGGGGCCGAGGCCGTCGACGCCACCGTCGCCGACCTGATGACCGTCGATGTCGTGGTCGGCAGCCCCGAGGACCGCATCGAGGAGACCGCGCACACCATGACCGTCAGGCGGGTGCGGCACGTGCCGATCCGGGTGGACGGCAAGCTCGCCGCCATCGTCTCGATCGGCGACGTCGTCAAGTACCGGATCGACCAACTGACCGACGAGCGCAACCATCTGCTCGACTATCTGCACACGTGAGAGTCGGCGCGGTGCGCGCGATCGTCCGGGTCGACGGTCTCGTGCAGGGGGTGGGGTTCCGCTGGTGGGTGACGCGGCAGGCCGAGCGACTCGGCCTGTCCGGTTACGCCGCCAACCGCTTCGACGGGTCGGTGGAGGTGGACGCCCAGGGTCGGCGCGCCGATGTCGAAGAGTTGGTGCGCCTGCTGACGAGCCCGCGCGAGTACCGGCGTCCGGGGCAGGTGAGGCAGTTCGTGGTCGAATGGAAGGTGCCGGACGATTCGATCACGACCTGGTCCATTCGCTGACCCGCCGCGCTCACAGCTCCCACACAGCACGCGCCTAGCGTGCGCCCCGGCGGCGCTGAGAGTCTCATGACATGAGGAGCCCTGACAGCCTGCAGTTGACCCGCCCCGACGGAACGCCGATCCGCGTGCTCACCGTCGACGACGAGCCGGCGATCACCGAGCTGCTGCGCATGGCGCTGCGCTACGAGGGTTGGGAGGTCCGGACCGCCGCCTCCGGGCTGGGTGCTGTGCAGACGGCGCGCGAGATGCGTCCGGACGTCGTCGTCCTCGACATCATGCTGCCCGACTTCGACGGCCTCGAGGTGATGCGCCGGATCCGCGCCGAGCAGCCCGACATGCCGGTGATCTTCCTCACCGCGAAGGACGCCGTGGACGACCGGATCTCGGGGCTCACCGCCGGCGGCGACGACTACGTCACCAAGCCGTTCTCCCTCGAGGAACTCGTCGCCCGTCTGCGCGGCCTGCTGCGCCGCTCGGGCGCGACCACCGCGCGTCCCGACTCCGAGCTCGTGGTCGGCGACCTGCGCCTCGACGAGGATTCCCACGAGGTCACCCGCGCCGGTGAGGCGATCCACCTCACCGCGACCGAGTTCGAGCTGCTGCGTTTCCTGATGCGCAACCCGCGGCGTGTCCTCTCGAAGGCGCAGATCCTCGACCGGGTGTGGAACTACGACTTCGGCGGGCAAGCCAACGTGGTGGAGCTGTACATCTCCTACCTCCGCAAGAAGATCGACTCCGGACGCGAACCGATGATCCACACGCTCCGGGGCGCGGGGTATGTGCTGAAGCCGGCGACCGGATGAGCGCGCGAGGAACCCTCAGCCGGCAGCTCGTCGTCCGCGTCACCGCCCTGGTCGCGGCGGTCGCGATCGCCGTGTCCGCCCTCACGGCGCTCGCCGTCCACCGGATCCTCGTCGACCAGCTCGACCAGCAGCTCGCCTCGACCGCGCAGCGGCTGCGCGACCCGGGCCCGCGCGGCCCGCTCACCCCGGACGGCGGCCCGGGCCAGATCCAGGGTCTGCTGCGCTACATCGAGGGTGTCGGCGGGGTCGTCCAGGAGGGACGCAGCTACACGCTGCTGACCGACGACCAGACCGCGCCACTGGACGGGCTGGAGGCCGCCGGCCCGGCCAACGTGCTGGTGCCCGGCGTGGGCACCTACCGCGTCCGGGCCGTCACCGACGCAACCACGACCATCGTGATCGGCCTGCCCACCTCGGCCGTCAACTCCACCATGCTCAGCCTGCTGCTGGCCGCCACCGTCCTCACCGCCGTAGCGATCGTGGCGGCGTTCGGGGCGGCCCGGGCGGTCGTCGAACGCAGCCTGCGCCCGCTCGCGCAGCTGGCCGCGACCGCGCAGCAGGTGTCCGCGCTCGACCTGCACTCGGGCGAGGTCGCGGTGCCGGTGCGGGTTCCGGACACCGGCCTGTCCCCGCACCACGAGGTCGCGCAGGTGGGCGTGGCGTTCAACCACATGCTCGACAACGTCGAGGGTGCACTGGCCGCCCGACAGTGCTCGGAGACGAAGCTGCGCCAGTTCGTCGCCGACGCGAGCCACGAACTGCGCAACCCCTTGGCGTCCATTCGCGGGTATGCGGAACTCACCCGGCGCGAGCGCGACGAGGTGCCCGACACCACCGCGCATGCCCTCGACCGCATCGAGTCGGAGTCGGAGCGGATGTCGGGCCTGGTCAACGACCTGTTGCTGCTGGCCCGCCTCGACGCGAATCCCACGCTGGAGTCGCGCCCGGTGAGCCTGGGCGCGCTGCTCGCCAACGCGGTGGCGGACGCCGAGGCCGCCGGGCCGGCCCACGCATGGAGCCTCACCCTGCCCGACGACGAGGTCGTCGCGCGCGGCGACGAGGGGCGGGTGCAGCAGGTGGTGACCAACCTGCTCGCCAACGCGCGCACCCACACCCCGGCCCGCACCCGCGTCGACACCGCGCTCGCCCGCGACGGCAGGTGGGCGGTCGTCACGGTCACCGACGATGGGCCGGGCATTCCCGAGGACATCCGCGACCGCGTGTTCGAGCGCTTCATGCGCGCCGACAACAGCCGCGTCCGCACCGGGAGCGGCCAGTCCACCGGTCTCGGCCTCGCGATCGTCGCGGCGGTCGTGGGCGCGCACGGCGGCAGCGTCGGCGTCACCTCGCGCCCGGGCTTCACCCGCTTCACCGTCCGCCTGCCGCTGGCCTGACCGGGCCGGCGCGGGTCCCCCACACGACATGGGAGCACGGGCCCGGCCTCGACGACGGCCGGCTCTGATCAGCGCCCGAGGCGGCGCAGCAGCCGCAGGCCCGTCGTCGCCACGCGCGCGAAGCGCTCCTCGCTCATCGCCGCCGGCGCCGCCAGCCGCATCAGCCGCTGGGTCGCGACCGCCTGGGTCTCGGTGAACCGCAGGATCCCCTCAGCGCCCTGGCGGCGTCCGAGCCCCGAGTCGCCCCGCCCGCCCATGGGCGCGCTCACCGACGCGAAGGTGGCCGCGTACGCCTCGTTGACGTTGACGGTGCCGGCCTCGATCCTGGACGCCAGCGCCCGGGCCCGCCGCCCGTCGCGGCTCCACACGGACGCGTTGAGCCCGTGCGCGGAATCGTTCGCGGCGGCGACCGCCTCCTCCTCGGTGTCGAACGGGTCGAGGGCGACGACTGGGCCGAAGGTCTCCTCGCGCCAGCACTGCATGCCGGGGCGGACGCCCTCGAGCACCACGGGCTCGATGCTCCACGGCGCAAGGTCGGGGCGGGGGCGTCCACCGACGAGCACGCGAGCGCCCCCGGCCTCGGCGTCGGCGACGTGACGAAGCACCTTGCCGAGCTGCGCGGCGCTGACCAGCGTGCCGACCTCGCCCGACCAGCCGTAGCCGGACGCGAGGTCGAGGCGGGCCACGGCGTCCACGAACCGGGCGCGGAAGGCACCGTAGACCTCGCGGGAAACGTAGAGCCGCTCGATGCTCACGCAGAGCTGACCGGCGTTCGCGAAGCAGCCGCGCAGCGCGCCGGCGACGGCCGCGTCCAGGTCGGCGTCCGCGCAGACGATCATGGCGTTCTTGCCGCCGAGCTCCAGGCTCGCGCCGATCAACCGCTCCCCCGCGCGGGCGGCGACGAGGCGTCCGGTCGCGGTCGAGCCCGTGAAGCAGACGTGATCCACCCGGTCGATCAGGGCGCCGCCGATCGCATCCCCCGGCCCCGCCACGATCGTCCATACCCCCTCGGGCATCCCCGCCCTGTGCAGCAGGTCGAGCCCGGCGAGCGCGGTCATCATGGTCTGGGCGTCCGGCTTCGCGACGACCGCGTTTCCCGCCGCGAGCGCCGCGACGCCATCGGCGAACGCCATGGTCAGCGGGTAGTTCCACGGCGCGATCACCCCGACGACGCCCTTGGGGTGATGGTGCACGTCGACCCGGGTCAGGCCCGGCACCACGCCCGGACGCCGCCCGCTCCGCAGCACGTTCTCGGCGGTGCGTCCGCAGTGGCGGGCCGTCAGCGCCAGGTGGGCGATCTCATCGAAGGCGTCACGGCGCGCCTTGCCGGTCTCGGCGATGATCAGATCAGCGAGCCGGTGCTGCTCGTCGAGCAGCAGATCGTGGAACCTCAGCAGGATCCGCCCGCGCTCCCGAGCGCCGAGCGCGGCCCACCCGCGTCGCGCCCGCCGAGCGACCGCGACCGCGGCGTCCACGTCGGCCACGCTCGACTGCGGGATCGACGCGACGGGACCGCCGTCGAGCGGCGACACCGTCTCGACCGTCGTGCCCTCAGTCGCCGTCACCAGCCTCAGCAGCCCGTCGATCTCGGCCGACGCCGGCCGGTGGTCGCCGATGCGCGGGGTCCTCGTCATGGCGCAACCCTAACGAAGCCCGGACGCCCGGATCCGGCCAAGCGGGTCGGACACCCGTGCGGTGCTCGGCGCGGCGTCGCGAGCTAGGCAGGCAGGTGGGCGTCCACCAGGCTCAGGATGGGCTGAAGGTCATCGACCGGCACCTGTCCGGGCGCCGACGCACGGCCCACCATGGCAAACGTCGCGCATGAGCCGAAGGCCTGCCCGGCGATCCGCGTGATCATGCCGAGACCCGACATGGACATCGTCAGCACCGGCGTGTCGGCGTGGTCGGTCGCCATGGTGGCGGTCGCACTCAGGAGCGTCACCACGTCGGCCCGACCGGTGGGCATGACCGCCATCTTGGCGACGTCGCAGCCCCGGTCCTGCATGGCGACCAGGCGGCGCACGATCTCGTCGGCGGCCGGAGTCGCCGCGAAGTCATGGTTGCTGCCGACCACCGCCACGCCGTGCTCGTGGGCCGCCTCGATCACCGCGTCGCCGGCTGCGGCGTCGTAGAACAGTTCCACGTCGACGGCGTCCACCAGACCGGACGCGATCAGCCGGGTGTTGAGCTCGGTGTAGACGGCCGGCTCGATGGCCCGCTCGCCCCCTTCGCCCTTGGTGCGGAACGTGAACAGCAGCGGCCGTCCGCCGAGCACCGCCACGATCGACTCGGCGACCGCGAGCACCGCGTCGGGATCGAGGGCACCGGCGAAGAAATCCACCCGCCACTCGACGATGTCGAGCTGATGCCCGGCCAGCTCGGACGCCTGCGCGACCACCTCCTCGGCGGCGCGCCCCGTGATCGGGACGATGACCTTCGCCCGGCCTTCGCCGAGCGAGACGTTCCGTAGTCGCACCGTACGCATGCTTCCCCTTCACCGTCGCTTCCGTCGCGCGGAGACCATGATCGCGCAGGCAATCGGAGCCATGGACCCATGCCCGGCGGGACCCGGGCCGGCGACCCACGGAGGGCCCGTGGGCGGCACAGCCGTCCACGGGCCCTCCGTACGGGCACTCAGGGGTTCAGCAGCGCCGCCCGTGCCGCCGCGAGGCGGGCGATCGGCACACGGAACGGCGAGCAGGACACGTAGTCGAGCCCCGCCTTGTGGAAGAACTCCACCGACGCGGGATCGCCGCCGTGCTCCCCGCAGACACCTGTCTTCAGGGACGGCTTGGTCGAGCGGCCCTTCTCGACGCCGATCTCGACCAGCTGGCCGATGCCCTCCTGGTCGAGCGACGCGAACGGGTTGAACGGCATGATCTCGGCATCCACGTAGTAGCCCAGGAAGCCCGCCTCGGCGTCGTCGCGCGAGATGCCGATGCCGGTCTGGGTGAGGTCGTTGGTGCCGAAGCTGAAGAAGTCGGCGACCTCAGCGATCTGGTCGGCCGTCAGCGCGGCGCGCGGGATCTCGATCATCGTGCCGACCGTGTAGTCCAGGCGCGTGCCGGCCTTGGCCAGCTCGTCTTCGACAGCCTTCTCGACGATCGCGCGCTGAACCTCCAGCTCCTTCTTGATCACCACCAACGGAATCATGATCTCGACGCCGACCGTCTCGCCCTCGCGCTCGAGCACGGCCAGGGCCGCACGGATGATGGCGCGCGCCTGCATCTCGGGAATCGACGGGTACAGCATCGCCAGCCGGCAGCCGCGGGTGCCGAGCATCGGGTTCTGCTCGTGCAGCTTCTTCACCTGACCCAACGTCTCGCGCTCGCGGGCGATCTCGTCGGCCGGCGCCCCCGTCAGCTCCAGGCGCTGCACCAGCAGCGACTGCTCGACGAGGTTCGGCAGGAACTCGTGCAGCGGCGGGTCGAGCAGGCGCACCGTCACCGGCAGCCCCTTCATCGCCGTGAAGATCTGCTCGAAGTCGGCCTGCTGCATCGGCAGGATCTTGGCCAGCGCGGCAGCGCGCTGTTCCTCGGTCTCGGCGAGGATCATCTCACGCACCGCCGGCAGGCGATCCGCGACCATGAACATGTGCTCGGTGCGCGCCAGGCCGATGCCTTCGGCGCCCAGCTCGCGGGCCTTCGAGGCGTCCTCGAAGTTTTCGGCGTTGGCCCGGACGCCGAGGCGCCGCACGCTGTCGGCCCAGGCGCCCACCTGCTGGAAGTCCTCGTTGATGGACGGCGGCACCAGCTCCAGGGCACCCGGGTACACCTCGCCCGTCGTGCCGTCGAGCGTCAGCACGTCCGTCCTGCCGTAGCTGACGCCGGCGATGGTCACTGTCTCGCCGGCGACGTCGATCTTGATACCCGGCGCACCCGCCACACAGGGGATGCCCATGCCGCGGGCGACCACCGCCGCGTGCGAGGTCATGCCGCCGTGGGCGGTCAGCACGCCCTGCGAGACCATGACGCCGGCGATGTCGTCGGGCGTCGTCTCGTAGCGAACCAGGATGATCTTCTCGCCGGCCTTGCCGCGCTCGGCGGCGTCGTCGGCGTCGAACGACAGCGCACCGACGGCCGCGCCCGGCGACGCGGGCAGGCCCTTGACGAGGCACGCCTGGCCGTGGGCCGGGTCGATGCCCGGGTGCAGAAGGGCGTCCAGCTGCGCAGGCTCGATGCGCAGGATGGCCTCCTCCTTGGTGATCAGCCCCTCCTCGACCATGTCGACGGCGGTCTTCACCGCGGCCGCGGCCGTCCGCTTACCGTTGCGGGTCTGCAGCATGTAGAGCTTGCGATCCTCGATCGTGAACTCCATGTCCTGCATGTCCTTGTTGTGCCGCTCGAGGAGCTCCATCGTCGCGAGAAGCTCGTGGAAGGCCTCGGGCAGAACCTCTTCCATCTCCTCCAGCGGACGCGGCGTACGGATGCCCGCCACCACGTCCTCGCCCTGGGCGTTAGTCAGGAACTCGCCGTAGAGTTCCTTGCCGCCGGTGGACGGATTGCGCGAGAAACACACGCCGGTCGCGGACGTCTCGCCGCGATTGCCGAACACCATTTCTTGCACGTTCACGGCCGTGCCGAGATCGCGGCTGATGCCCTGCGAGCGGCGGTACACTTCGGCGCGCGGGTTCAGCCAGCTCCTGAAGACCGCGTCGACCGAGCGGAGCAGCTGCTCCTTCGGGTCGGTCGTCCAGTGCCCGCCCAGCGCCTCGTTGGCGAGCGCCTTGAACCGCTGGGTGAGCTCCTTGAGATCCTCAGCCGTCAGGTCGGTGTCCAGCTCGGCGCCCTTGGCCGCCTTCATCTCGGTCAGCGCGTCCTCGAACACATTCGGCGCGATGCCCTCGACGACCTCGCCGTACATGGAGACGAAGCGGCGGTAGCAGTCCCAGGCGAAGCGCTCGTTGTCGGCGAGCGCGGCCACGGCGGCCACCGTCTCATCGGAGATGCCGAGGTTGAGGATCGTGTCCATCATGCCGGGCATGGACGCGACGGCGCCCGAGCGGATCGACACCAGCAGTGGATTCTCGGGTGAGCCAAGCTTCTTGCCGGTGCGCTCTTCGAGACGGGCCAGGCCCGCGTCGATCTGCGCGGCGAGGCCGTCGGGCCACTCGCCGTCGTTGTTCATGGAAGCCACGCACGACTGCGTGGTCACGGTGAAGGCGTCCGGGACGGGGACGCCGATGCGATGCATCTCAGCGAGGTTGGCACCTTTGCCGCCCAGGAGCGGCTTGAGCGACGCGTCGCCCTCGTTGAGGTCGTAGACCCACTTAGTCTGATCGGTCATTGAACAGGCTTCTCCTTCATGTGCTCCGTGACACGACGGCGTGCTGGGCACAGGCCCACGGACGGCGGAGCGGCCCGCCCGATCTGTGCAGACCCCACCGTAGTCGAACCTGCCCCCTGCGGCACGCGTTGCGACGCGGCGTTCACCGGGCGCCGCCGCGCACGCACGTGGTCAGCGATCGTGATCGGTCTCGATCGCGCCGATCATCGCGACGCGTTCGGCGTGGCGCCCGCCCAGGAAATCGGCGGCCAGCCACTCGTCGACGATCATCTTCGCCAGTTCCACGCCGACGACCCGGGAGCCGAAAGCCAGCACGTTGGCGTCGTTGTGTTCGCGCGCCATGCGGGCGGAATACGGCTCACTGCACACGCAACAGCGAACGCCGCGCACCTTGTTGGCGGCGATCGAGATGCCGATCCCCGTCCCGCAGATCACGATGCCGGCCTCGACCTCGCCGCTCGCCACCCCTTCGGCCACGAGCCGCCCCCAGGTGGGGTAGTCGGTGCGCTCGACGCTGTGGGTGCCGTGGTCGACGACCTCGTGGCCGAGCGATTCCAGGTGCTGCTTGATCTCGAGCTTCATGCCGTACGCGGAATGGTCGTTGCCGATACCGAGCTTCATCGCAACCTCGCTTCGTGGGAATCGGGGCCTAGGGTAGCCCGCCGATCCCGCCAGGGAGCAAGACGAACGGCCGGTTCTCAGCCAAGAACCCCGCCGCGGACGCCACCGCGACGGTCGGTAAGGTAAGCCTCATGTCCCTGGATCCCGTCGCGTCGCTCATGCTCGACGAGGCGGGTGCCCTCGACGGCCGCGTCCTCGTGGTCGACGATGCCGGCGGGGCGCTCACCCGGGCCGCCGTCGCAGCCGGAGCCGACGTCCGCACCTGGTGCGACGACCTGCGGGAGTGGCAGGCGGTGCCGGAGACGCATCGCATCGAGGTACTCCCTCCCGACTGGTCGCCCGACCTCGTCCTGTGGCGGCTGCCGCGCGCGGTCGCCGCGGTCGAGGACTACGCCGAACACCTCGCGACCTTGTTGGGCCCGAACGCGCGCGTCGTCGCCGGCGGACGCGTCAAGCACATGACCCCGACGCAGAACGCCGCACTCGCCCGCCAATTCGGCCAGGTGTCGGCCAGCCTCGGACGGCAGAAGTCCCGCGTCCTCCACGCCGGCGACCCGCGGCCGCGGCCGCGGCGCTGGCCCCAGCGCCGCTACGTCCCCGAAGCCGGCCTCACCGTCATCGCGCACGGCGCGGTGTTCGCCACCAACCGACTCGACGCCGGCACTCACCTGCTGCTGCGCACGGTCGCTCGCACCACGGGCGGGCCCGGCCCGGGCACCGCCTCCCGCGGGCTGGCGATCGACCTCGGCAGCGGCTCGGGCATCCTCGCGACGTGGCTGGCCCAGCGGGGCTGGACGACGCGGGCGATCGACGTGTCGGCGTCCGCGGTCTCCTCCACGCTGCTCACGGCGCGCGCCAACGGCGTCGAGGTCGACGCCCGCCGCGGCGACGGCCTCCACGCCGTGGCTCCCGCGTCCGTCGACCTCATCGTCAGCAACCCGCCGTTCCACACGGGCGGGGCGAAGGACTCCACTCCCGCGCTGCGCATGATCGAGCAGGCCGGCCGCGCGCTGCGCCCCGGAGGCGAGCTGTGGCTGGTGTTCAACGCCCACCTGCCCTACCTGCCGCACCTGCGCCGTCGCGTCGGTGTCACCACCGTCGAGGCCCAGGACCGGCACTACCTCGTCACCCGCTCGGTGACCGAACCCGCGTAGATGGGGCGTAAGCGGGCCGGATGGGTGCCCGATCAACACGGCGCCTGGTCGATGATCACGCTGCCGTTCGCGATCGGCCTCATCGAAGCGGTCCGCGCGGGGGTGTCCGGGTCGTGGACGGCGACGCTGTTCGCGTTCTGGCTGCTCGGCTATTTCGCGTTCAACGCGGCCTCCGGATGGTTGAAGGCGCCCCCGCGGCGGCGCCCGCCCTTCGCGAAACCCCTGGCGACCTACGTGATCGCATCGGCGGTGGCGGGCCTGGCCACCGTGCTGCTCGGCGGCTGGGGCATGGCGTGGTGGGCCGTCGTCTACGTGCCACTGTTGCTGCCCGCCCTGTGGCTGGCCTCGAGACGCCGCGAGCGAGCGACGCTCGGCGGTGCGCTGACGATCGCCGCGGCGTCCCTGATGCTCCTGGTGGTGCGCTTCCCCGACCCGGTCACGCTGCTCGACGCGGGCGCGGACGCCGTCCGCCCGCTCCTGCTCGCGGGCGCGATGTTCGCCTACTTCTTCGGCACCGTGCTGTACGTGAAGACCAATATCCGCGAGCGCGGCTCGCGGCCGTTCCTGATCGCGTCGATCGGCTGGCACGCCGGGGCCACCGTGGCCGCGTCCGCGCTAGCGAGCGCCGGCCCGTTGCCGTGGTGGTGGGCGGGTTTCTTCCTGATCACCACCGTGCGGGCGGCGGACGTGCCGAGGAGGGTCTGGACGCCGAGGCGGATCGGCTTCCTCGAGGCCTGCCTGTGCGTCGTGATGCTGATCGGCCACCTGGTTTCGCGCCCCGGGTGAACCGCCGGAGCTCCGAGATCCCCCCGCCCGCGCGCGTCCGACCCGCCCGGCATCTTCCACTACGCCCAAACGGCGCCGACGGGTAGTCTCGCCAGAATGAGAATCCCGCTGCGCGCCGCTGCGGCGGCGCTGGTGCTCGTCGCGAGCACCGCGTGCTCGCCGCCGGATTCAGCGCCGCCGGCCTCGCCGACGATCGGCGGGCCTACGGAATCGACCCCGCGTACGCCCGCCGGCCCCGACGCCAACGCGCTCGACCTCACCGAGCCCGGCGCCGCCGAGGCGCTCGTCGGCCGGCTCGTGGAAGCGGCCGGCGTCAGCAAGGTACTCATGGTGACGGTCACCGCCGCGGACGCCTCCATCGTCGTCGTGCGGGACGGCACTCCCGAGGCGTGGGCGTGGCGCGACGGCCGCATCCGGCAGGTGCCCTCCGACGTCACCTACGTCGCGCAGCAGGTGTTCGACCCGACCGCGTTCTCCTTCCACGATCTCGGCGCGCTGTTCCGGCTGGCCGAATCGGTCTCCGGATCGCGACAGGGCCAGGCCCTCCAGATCGTCGACTACTCGGCCGGTCTGGTGTCGATGTCGGTCTCGACCAACCCCGAGTCGCGCGCGGTGTTCCTCCAACCGGACGGCTCCTTGCTGCCCACCCTGGACTTCACCAGCGGATGGGGCCTCGCCGAGGGGTACGCCGACGTCGTGGGGCCACGCCGCGCCGCGTCCGCGATGGGTTTCGGCTCGGCGACCGGCGTGTACCTGGATTCGCCCCCCGACGCCGGCGGCTCGTTCCAGCGCCGCCAGCGCATGGCACGGACGCCCGTCATCGTCACGCCGCGGACGGCGTCCGACCCCACGCGCAGCTTCGATCCGGCGCAGGTCACACCGGCGACGGTGTGGGGCGTCCTCCGGCAGCTCCGGGCCGACGGCACGTTCACGCTCGACACGACGTGGACGTGCGTGGTCGACGACCGCGACGGCACGGGCACACCGCTCATGCGCTTCAGCATCGGCGAGGAGAGCTTCGTGACCACCCTGTCGGGCGTCCGCGTCTGATCGTCGCCGCCCGTCAGGCCTTGGTGAGGGCGTTCGCGGCGAAGGTGTTGCACTGGTTGGGGTCACCCGTGGAGAACCCGCGGTTGAGCCAGTAGCGGCGCTGTTCGGACGAACCGTGCGTCCACGACTCGGGGCGGATCCGGCCGGTCTGGGACTTCTGGATGTGGTCGTCGCCCACGGCCTGGGCGGCGTCCAGCGCGCGATAGAGGTCGTCCTCGGTGACCTGGCTGATCACACCCTTGGGGTCGTTGGACGCGTACGCGATCCAGGTGCCCGCATAGCAGTCGGCCTGCAGCTCGAGACGGACCTGAAGCGACTCGGGACCGGTCTGGTTGCGGGCCGACTGCACCTTGGCCATCACGCCGGTGAGGTTCTGGATGTGGTGGCCGTACTCGTGGGCCACGACGTAGGCCTCGGCCGCATCGCCGCCCTTGGCGCCCATCTGGGGCAGCATCCGGTCGAAGAAACTGTCGTCGAAGTAGACCGTGGAGTCGGCCGGGCAATAGAACGGGCCGAGGTCGGAGGTGGCCTGCCCGCACCCCGTGGTCACCGATCCGGAGAACACGACCGTCTTCGCCGGCTGATAGCCCGGCAGCGTCTGAGACCAGTAGGCCTGGATCGAGTTGGTGTACGCCACCCACCGGCAGTCACGATTGCTCGCGATGTCGGCGCCGGTGGTGCAGCCGGCGAAACGGGTGTCGGGCTGCGCCAGACCACCCTGCGTGCCGGCCTGGCCGGACTGCCCGCCCTGGTTGTAGGGGTCGGTGGCGTCCAGTAGCTCGCTCGGATTGAAGCCGAACAGCAGCGCGAGGATGAGAACGATGAGGCCCGCACCGCCGCCCACCGCGACCGTGCCGCCGCGCCCGCGTCCGCCACCGCCCATCTGGGACGGGTCGAGGGATGCGTTCGGGTTGTACTGCATGGCTGTCCTCCATCACCGTCGCCCGCGGGGGGCGTGCCTCACCACACTGGCCTTGAGAATAGTCCTACTAGACTGGCCAGATGGAGATCGTGGGCGTGAAGATCCCGGGTGGAGCCCCGGAGCTCTCCTTCACGCTCGGGCACGGCGACGATCCCTACCAGGTTGCCTGGGAGAGCGGCTACCGCGTCCTACGTCCGCTGTCGGCGTCCGGCACCCTCGAAGACCTGGTCGTCATCCTGCAGATCACCCCGCACGGACGCCGCATCGTGCCCCGCGGCCCTCAACGCGTCCGCAGCGGGCTGCGTCCGGGCGTGCACGTCGGCGAACCGGTGATCCGGCAGCGGCTGGCCGCCTACGCGTTGGTCGTGTCCGAGCGCGGCCTGCTCGCCACCGAGTTCTCGCACCGGACGGCCGTGCCCGGCATGTGGGGTCTGCCCGGCGGCGGCATCGATCCCGGCGAAAACCCGGCGGCCACCGTGCAGCGCGAGGTGTTCGAGGAGACCGGCCAGCTCGCCGAGGTCACCCGCTTCCTCGACGTCCAATCCGACCACTGGATCGGGCACTCCCCGACCGGCGTGGTCGAGGACTTCCACGCCGTCCGGCTGATCTACGCCGCCCGCTGCGACGACCCGGGCGAGCCGGTGGTGCACGACCGCGGCGGCACGACCGCGAGCTGTCGCTGGGTATCGCCCGACGCCATGGATGAGGTCGCCTGGATCAACGGCTCCCGTGCCCTGCTCGGCAAGCACGCGCCCTCGCTGCTGCGACCGTTCCAGCGCCGCCGCAGCGCCTGAGATCCACCCGCCTCCGGTCAACGCAGAAGCCCCCGCCAACGACGGCGGGGGCTTCTGTCTGTTCGCGTCAGGTCAGTTCGACTGCCCTGTACCGATGCTCAGGTCAGTTCGACCTGCTGTACCGATGCTCAGGTCAGTTCGACCTGCTGTACCGATGCTCAGGTCAGTTCGACCTGAAGTAAGACAGGATGCGCAGCAGCTCGGTGTACAGCCAGACCATCGTGACGGTCAGGCCGAACGCGGCGCGCCACGACTCCGACGACGGCAGGCGGTTGCGGATGCCCTGCTCGATGAAGTCGAAGTCCATGATCAGGTTGGCGACCGCCAACACGACCGCGACCAGGGACACCAGAACGGCCAGCATGTTGAAGCCGCCCCCGATCGTGCGGATGCCCATGTCGACGCCGAGCAGCGCCAGCACGAAGTTGACCAACACGAGGCCGGCGAACGCGATGGTCGCCATCGTGACGATCCTGCGGAACTGGCTGGTGACCCGGATGCGCAGGAACTTGTAGGCGGCCAGCGTCGCGCCTGCGGCCACGAACGTCGCGAGCACGGCCTGCATGACGATGCCCGGGTCGAACATCAAGGCGAACAGCAGGCTGAACGCACCGATGAAGACCCCCTCGATCGCCGAGTAGGCCAGCACGAAGGCCGGGTTCACCTTGCGGCGCAGCGACACCATGAGGACGGTGACGAAGCCCACCAGGCCGCTGACGATGAGCGACGGGTAGAGCAGGGACACCGGCAGGAAGATGAACGTGATCGCCGCGGTGAGCACGAGCACACCCATGGTGATGGCGGTCTTGGTGATCACGTCGTCGAGCGTCATCACGCCCTGGGGCGCTGTCGCCTGCGGGGCAGGCTGGCCGTAGCGGGGGTCGGCGTAGCCCGGCTGACCATACGGCTGACCGGCCTGGGGCTGGCCCGGGAACGGGGCGTAACCCTGTGGCGCGGGCTGGGAGAAATTCTGGCTCCGCGTGAAAACGGGGTTGGTGCTCTGCATGGAAGGTCTCGCCTTTCTCGGTGGACTCGGCATCCATCATAGATAACGGCACCCAACCGTCCGGCTATTCCACCGCCGGGTGCCCCCGGCGGGACTCGAACCCGCACTGAAGCGGGTTTAAGCCGCCTGCCTCTGCCGATTGGGCCACGGGGGCGTCTCCGGGCTCGGTGCGAGCTTAGTGCTGCTCGCCCGCCAGCATCTCGGCCACCAGTCCGTCGAGGATGTCCGCCTCGCTCACCCGCAGGTCCACCCGCATCCGGACGCCCACCCGATGGCTGATCAGCGCCCCGGCGCAGATCACGTCGGCACGGCCCGGCACCATGGTCGGGATCTCCAGAACCGTGGCCACCGGCGAGGTCAGCAGCCGGGTCGCCAGCGACTCGAGGGCCCCCCGCGTGATCGTCGAGCGATGCACCCGGGTGCGGTCGTACGCCTCCAGGTCCTGCGCGATCGCCGCCAGCGAGGTGGCGGTGCCTCCGACGCCGATCCAGGTGCGCTGGGCCGCGAAATCGACGCCCGAGGCGTCCAACAGGCCGTCGATGAAGGCGGACGCCTCGGCGATCTCCGCCGCCGACGGCGGGTCGCTGTGCAGGAAGCGCTCGCGCACGCGCACCGACCCCATGTCGAGCGAGATGCCGTGCGCCGGCGCTCCGGGCCGTCCGGTGACCAGTTCGGTCGACCCGCCGCCGATGTCCATCACCAGCGCGGGGGCCGCGGCGTCCGGGAGCGCGGCGAGCGCGCCGTCGAAGGACAACTGCGCCTCCTCGGCGCCCGAGATGATCTCGGCGTCCACCCCGAGCCGCGCGCGAACGCCGGCGTAGAAGTCGTCGCGGTTGCGGGCGTCCCGAGCAGCGGAGGTCGCGACGAACCGCAGCCGCTCCACCCCGAAGTCCTCGATCACGGCCGCGAATTCGTCGCACGCGGCCAGGGTGCGCGCGAGGGCGTCCGGATGGAACTCGCCGGTGGCGTCCACGCCCTGCCCCAGCCGTGTCAAGCGCAGATCGCGGAACAGCTCTCGCATCTCGCCGCCGGACGCCTCCGCTACCAGCAGGCGGATCGAGTTGGTGCCGCAGTCGATCGCGGCCACACGAATGTTCATGCTTCCTCCAAGCAGGGTCGGGTCCAGAAATCGCCGAGGGAGTCCAGCACCTCGTCTCCGAGCGGATTCACGCCACGCCCGGCCGCCAGCGCGTGACCCGCCAGCACGTGCAGGCACTTCACCCGCGTGGGCATGCCGCCGGCCGAGACGCCCGCGATCTCGGGAACATCGCCCAGCGCGGCCCGGTCGGCCAGGTAGGCCTCGTGGGCGCGGCGGTAGGCGTCCGCGAGGGCCTCGTCGGACGCCAGCCGCCCGGTCATCTCGGCCATGACGCCGGCCGACTCCAGCGTCGAGCAGCGAGCCGCCGCGCGCGGGCAGGTCAGGTAGTACGTGGTCGGGAACGGAGTCCCGTCGGGCAGCCGGGCTTCGGTCGCGACGACACCGGGCTTTCCGCACGGGCAGCGCCACGCGATGCCCGCGATGCCCCGGGGCGGCCGTCCGAGTTGTTCGGCCAGTGCGGCGACATCGGACGGCGTGGCGGTCTCGTAGTCAGGCATTCGGTCACCCTAACGCTCAGCGAACCGGCCTATCCAGCCTGTCGGTCTCCTGCAAGGAGGTGGACAGGTGCTCCCACCAGCGCTCCTCCAGGCCGGTGGAATGCGCGGCGCCCACGCCCTCGATCTCGCTCGTGCCCGACAGCACCTCGCCGTCGGGGCCGATCACCCGGTAGCCGACCTCGCCGGGCATGACCCACCCCAGCCGCGCCCGGGCCTGGGCGCGCACGTAGGCGGAGTCCTGCCAGCGGGTGAGCTCGCTCTCGAGTTCGGCGATCTGCCCCCGGCGCTGGTCGATCTGGGCTGTGGCCACCGTCAACTCCTGGGACTGCATCAGCCACACCCGCAGCGCGCCCGCGAACGAGAACACGAGCAGCGCGAGCACCGCGACGACCGCCAGCGCGCGGCGGGTGAGGGCCATTCTCGGCCCCCGTCGGCCTTCGGGTGCCCCCGGCTTACGAACGGCCGGGGGTGCCGCGGCCGGCGCGACGGACGAGGTGCGGGTGCGCTTCGTCGACCGTCCTCGACCGGACGGCTGCCGATTCAGCCGATGATCACCCACAGGGAAGACACCTCTCGTGCGGCGGGGAAACTGGTTGCCCTCCAGGGTAGGCCGCGCGGCGCGCCATCCAAACCCCGACACCCCGGCCCAGGACGGCCCGGCTCCGCCGAACAAAGCGGCCGGCTCCCGAAGGAACCGGCCGCCGTGAGCCGTGAAGTGTGACTCAGCCCTTGAAGCGCGGGAACGCACCACGGCCCGCGTAAACCGCGGCGTCGTCGAGCTGCTCTTCGATGCGGATGAGCTGGTTGTACTTCGCGACGCGCTCGGAGCGAGCCGGGGCGCCGGTCTTGATCTGACCGCAGTTGGTGGCGACGGCCAGGTCGGCGATCGTGACGTCCTCGGTCTCACCGGAGCGGTGGGACATCATGCAGCGGTAACCGTTGCGATGCGCGAGTTCCACGGCGTCCAGGGTCTCGGTGAGCGAGCCGATCTGGTTGACCTTGACCAGCAGCGCGTTGGCGGTGGCGGTGTCGATGCCACGCTGGAGACGCGCGGGGTTGGTGACGAACAGGTCATCGCCGACCAACTGGACCTTGTCGCCGAGCGCATCGGTGATCTTCTTCCAGCCGTCCCAGTCGGACTCGTCGAGGGGATCCTCGATGGAGACCAACGGGTACTTCTCGACCAGACCGACGTAGTACTCGATCATTTCTTCGGACGACTTCGCCGCGCCCTCGAAGGTGTACGCGCCGTCGTCGTGGAACTCGGACGCCGCGACGTCGAGCGCCAGCGCGATGTCCTTGCCCGGCTCGAGACCCGCGGCGGCGATGGCCTCGAGGATCAGGTCGAGCGCGGCCGCGTTCGACTCGAGGTTCGGCGCGAAGCCGCCCTCGTCGCCCAGGCCGGTGGCCAGGCCGCGGTCGTGGAGGACCTTCTTCAGCGCGTGGTACACGGAGGCGCCCTGCTCGAGCGCCTGAGCGAAGCTGGAGGCGCCGATCGGGGCGATCATGAACTCCTGGATGTCGACGTTGGAGTCGGCGTGCGACCCACCGTTGAGGATGTTCATCATCGGGACCGGGAGCACGTGGGCGTTCGGGCCGCCCACGTAGCGGTACAGCGGCAGGCCGGCCGACTCGGCGGCGGCGTGCGCGACCGCCAGCGAGACGCCGAGGATGGCGTTGGCCCCCAACTTGGCCTTGTTGTCGGTGCCGTCGAGCTCGAGCATGACGGCGTCGATCTCACGCTGATCGGTGGCGTCGAGCCCGAGAATCTCCTCGGCGATGGCCTCATTGACGTTCTCGACGGCCTGGAGGACGCCCTTGCCCCCGTAGCGGCCCTTGTCGCCGTCGCGCAGTTCCACGGCCTCGAACGCGCCGGTCGAGGCGCCGGACGGGACCGCCGCCCGCCCCTGCGAATCGTCGTCGAGGAGGACCTCGACCTCGACGGTGGGGTTGCCGCGGGAGTCCAGAATTTCGCGGGCGGTGACGATGTCGATGCTTGCCACGGTGACTACCTTTCGTCGGTGTGTGGGGTTCGCCTACACCCTAGCGTCCTGCTACCCGGCGCGAGGGTCTGGCTACTTGGTTTTCTCAGGAGTCGGATCGGTTCGGTGGTTTGGAGGCCGCGTCAGCGCTGGGCCTGGACGGCGGTCGACAGCGCCGACGACGTCAGCCCGAGCTGCTGCGGATCCCACGCGCCGTAGCGCGGATTGAAGGTGATGGGCGTCTTGCCCAGTTCCTGCACGAAGCGGTCGTTACCCAGTTGCTCGACCAGCGCGTAGGTCGTGCTGCGCGCCGCCGCCCAGTCGGCCCCCTCGGGCAGGGTCGCCACCTGACGAAACGCCGGGTCGGCATCGATCACGGCCTGGCGAGCCGCGTCCGTGACGGTCACTCCGGCCCGGACGGCGATCTGGCGGGACGCCTCGCCGAGCGTCAGGTCGAACGCCGCCTGGCGCACCGCGGTGGCGGGGTCGGCGCCGGTGACCGCGGCGATCGCGCCGCCCGCGTCGCGCACATCGCGATCGGAGATCCGCTCACCACCCACCACGGACGCCGCGTTCGGCGGCGCCGAGCAACCGGTGAGGATGATCGCCGCGGCAGCGGCGGCGGCAACGATGCGCGCGGGCTTGTTCATCTCTTCGAGGTCTCCTCGGCCGTGAATGTACGCCCCCGATCCTAGCCTCAGTTGCCGGTGATGAGCGCAGTCACGGCGGCCGTGGCCCACTCGAGCAGTACGGCGTCCGTGAGCGGCGCTCCCGCGATCGGAGCGGTCATCGGCCGGGGCAGGAACAGCTGTGCGGTGGCCTTGTTCAGCCGCGAGCCCGGATAGAGCCGCTGACGGCGCATATCGCGACTCTCGGCCAGCACGACCGGCGAGAACCGGATCATGGTGCCCGCGCTCAGCACCTCGGTGATGCCCGCGGCCCGGCACAGCAGCCGGAACCGGGCGACCCCGAACAGGTTGTCCACCGGCGCGGGCAGCGGGCCGTAGCGGTCGAGCAGTTCGGCGCGCACGGCGTCCAGTTCGCCCGGCTTGCGGACGGCGGCCAGCCGCTTGTACATCTCCAGGCGCAGGCGCTCGGATTCGACGTAGTCGACCGGCAGATGAGCGTCCACGGTCAGCTCGATCTTCATCTCAGGCTCGGGCTCGGACGCCTCACCGCGGAAGTCGGCGACCGCCTCGCCGACCAGCCGGATGTAGAGGTCGAAGCCGACGTCGGCGATGTGGCCGGACTGCTCCCCGCCGAGCAGGTTGCCGGCGCCGCGGATCTCAAGATCCTTCATCGCGATCGCCATGCCCGCGCCCAGATCGGTGTGCGCCGCCATGGTGGCGAGCCGGTCGTGGGCGGTATCGGTGAGCGGCTTGTCGGGCGGATAGAGGAAGTAGGCGTAGCCACGCTCACGGCCGCGCCCGACGCGTCCGCGCAGCTGGTGCAGCTGAGAGAGACCGAGCATGTCGGCGCGCTCGATGATCAGCGTATTGGCCGAGCTGATGTCGAGGCCCGCCTCGACGATGGTGGTGCAGACGAGCACGTCCGCCTCGCGCTCCCAGAAGTCGACCATCACCTGCTCGAGCTGATGCTCGTTCATCTGGCCGTGCGCGACGGCGACGCGCGCCTCGGGAACCAGGTCGCGGATGTGCGCGGCCGCTTTCTCGATGGTGTTGACCCGATTGTGAATGTAGAACACCTGTCCCTCGCGGGCGAGCTCGCGGCGGATCGCGGCACGCACCTGCGCGTCGTCGCTCGGCCCGGCGAACGTGAGCACCGGGTGACGCTCCTCGGGCGGCGTCGCGATGACGCTCATCTCGCGGATGCCGGTGATCGCCATCTCCAGCGTGCGCGGGATCGGCGTGGCCGACATGGCCAGTACGTCGACGTTGAGCCGCAGCTTCTTCAGGGCCTCCTTGTGATCGACGCCGAAGCGCTGCTCCTCGTCGATGACGACGAGGCCGAGATCCTTGAACTGCACCTCATTACTGAACAGCCGGTGGGTGCCGACGACGATATCGATCGACCCGTCGGCGATGCCGTCGACGACCTTGCGCGACTGGGCCGGCGTCTGGAAGCGGCTGAGCGCGCCGACCGTGACGGGGAAGCCCGCGTAGCGGTCGGCGAAGGTCGCGTAGTGCTGCTGCACGAGCAGCGTGGTGGGCACGAGAATCGCGACCTGCTTGCCGTCCATCACCGCCTTGAACGCGGCGCGGACGGCGATCTCGGTCTTGCCGTAGCCGACGTCGCCGCAGATGAGGCGGTCCATGGGCACGATCTGCTCCATGTCACGCTTCACGTCGGTGATCGCGGCCATCTGGTCCGGGGTTTCGACGTAGGAGAAATTGTCCTCCAGTTCGCGCTGCCACGGGCTGTCGGGCCCGAAGGCGTAGCCCTGGGATGCCTGGCGGGCGGCGTACAGCTTGATCAGTTCGGCGGCGATTTCGCGGACGGCCTTGCGGGCGCGTGCCTTGCGCTTGTTCCAGTCGGCGCCGCCCATCCGGTCGAGGGAGGGCGCCTCGCCGCCGACGTAGCGGGTGACCTGGTCGAGGGCGTCCATGGGGATGAACAGCCGGTCGCCGGGCTGGCCCCGTTTGGAGGGCGCGTACTCGATGACCAGGTACTCGCGGGTGGCCCCGCCGACGGTGCGGGTCATCATCTCGACGTAGCGGCCCACGCCGTGCGCGTCGTGGACGATGTAGTCCCCCGGCTTGAGCTGCAGCGGGTCGATGGCGTTCTTGCGACGCGCCGGAAGCTTGCGTTCAGCCTTGTCCGCCGGGCCTTTGGCGCCGGACAGATCGCCGGAGGTGAACACGCGAAGATTGAGCCGGTCAAGCCGGAACCCGCGCGGCAGGTCGGCGACCATGATGCTCGCGCGGCCGGCGAGGTCGTGCTCGGCCAGCACCTCGCCCAGCCGCTGGGCTCGTCCGGCCGAGTCGGCCACCAGGACGACCGTGGTGCCGGCGGCGACGGCGTCCGCGATGGCCGCCACGGCCGCCTCGAGGTCGCCGCGGAAGGGTTCGTTCTCGTCGGCCGGGATCTGCCGGGACTCGGGATCCTCGGCGAAGGGCGAGAGCGTCCACCAGGCCTGGCCGCGGTCGAGCGCGCCGCGCCGGACGTCGGCGAGCTGTCGATAGGCGGACGCGGCGAGGTCGATCGGCGCCTTCCCGCCCTCGGCGGCCGCCGACCAGGACGCCGCCAGGAATTCCTGGCTGGTGGCGTGCAGTTCGAGCGCGCGGGTGCGGACCTTCTCGGGGTCGGACACGAGCACCGTGGTGTTCTCGGGAAGCACGTCGGTGAGCAGCTCGAGCCGATCCACCAGCGCCGGCGCGAGGGCCTCCATGCCATCCACCGCATGCCCCTCGGCGATCCGGGCGAACAACTCGCGCAGCTGATCGGGGATGCCGCCACGCATCGCGTGGGCGGCCGCGCGTTCACGGACCCGCTCGGTGAGCAGCATCTCGCGGCACGGATCGGCGACCACCGCGTCAAGGGTGGTGTCCATCGAGCGCTGGTCGGCGACCGCGAAGGATCGGATCTCCTCGACCTGGTCGCCGAAGAAGTCGATGCGGACGGGGTGTTCGACCGTAGGCGGGAACACGTCGACGATGCCGCCGCGGACGGCGAACTCGCCGCGACGCTCGACGAGGTCGACGCGCAGGTACGCGGCGTCCACGAGCGCCCGGGCGATGTCGTCGACGTCGTGCTCCTCACCGACGGCGATGCGGACCGGCAGCAGGTCGCCGAGGCCGGCCACCTGGGGCTGCAGCACCGCACGGACCGGCGCGACGACGACGCTCGGCGCCGGCAGCCGCGCGTTGCCCGCGAGCCGGCGCAGGACGGCGAGGCGGCGTCCGACGGTGTCGGACCGCGGGCTGAGCCGCTCGTGCGGCAGGGTCTCCCACGCCGGGTAGTAGACCACGGAGTCGTCGCCGAGGAGGGATGCCAGCGCGTCGCGGGTGTTCTCTGCCTCGCGGTAGGTGGAGGTGACGACCAGCAGTGGACGTCCCCCGCGCTCGCTCAGCGCCGCCGCGAGCAGCGGGCGAACCGCGGCCGGGCAGACGGCGTCCAGAGTCGGCTCCGCCGCCGTCCGCGCAGCATCGATGAGCTGGGCGATGGTGGGTTCGGAGGCGACGAGCTCGATCAGGCCCGCACTATTCACCCGGACAGTGTGCCACGTCACCCGGGACGCGCGACGTGCCCGCGCACGCCCCGAGTCGGCTCCAGCCACGGTCGTCGACGTCCAGCATGTGCGTCAACGGAAGCGTGATTCGACAGGGCCTGACGGGAAGGTGCGACCTCCGGGTCGGGTGCGGACGAGGGACGCCCCCGATACTGGCGCGCGGCCCGCTCAGTAGCCTCGATCGCATGGACAAGAAGAAGGTCGTGGCCTCGGTGCTCATGGGGCTCGGCGCGCTGGCTTATGGCATTTCCCCCGTCGACTTCCTCCCCGACCTGCTCGGGCCCCTCGGACTCGCCGACGATGCTGCCGTGGTCGGCGCAGCGATCGTCGTCATCACGAAATGGGTGTCCAACGCCAAGCGCGCCACGGCCGCCGAAACCATCCCCGGCAGCGTGGTGTAGGCGTTCACAACCGCCGTCGACGGATCGTCGACGTCGTGGCTCGCCTGACGACGCTGCTCTGCGTGAAGGGTTGGGGCTGGCAGCCACGCTGGGCTCCGAGATTGTCGTTCTCGGCATCGGTGCAACCGACGTCGACCCGACGGGCTCCGAGATTGTCGCTACACGCAAGAATTGAAGGCGGCATGGCGACCATCTCGGAGTCCGCAGCCGCTCGGGCACGGATAACGCCTCGGGTTGGCGACCATCTCGGAGCCCGTTCACCCGTCGAGCGCTCGGGCGATGCGCTCGACGACCCGGTGGGGCTCGGTCATGATCTCGCGCGCCTGCCAGCGCACAATCCGGTAGCCCAGGTCACGGAGGACCTGTTCGCGCTCCTTCTCCGCGACATACCCTCGCGCGTCGCGATACTTGACCGCGCCGTCGCACTCGCCGATGAGGCGGCGGCCCTTCCAGTAGAAGTCGGGATAGAAGCGGCCGGCCTCCGTGCGGAGCTCGGTCTGGCAGGACGGCAGAGGAAGCCCTGCGATGATCATGTGACCCGCCGAAAGCGACTCGGCCGGTGACTCCCGGGCCGGATCCAACCACGTGATCGGCGCAGCGAGACGGACCGTGCGCTTGCTGGCGGCAGCACCGCGGAACATCTCTCGCGCTTGGTCGACGAGCGGACCGAGGGCGTAGTGCTGGCGGCGCGGGTTGCTCACCATCGAGCCGATAATGCTCCGCGCGGCCGCATCGAACAGGACGAGCGCCTCGGGGAGATCCCGACCCAGCGCCAGATCCGCGGCCGTGCGGGCAGGACTGGTCACCGGGTAGCCCTGCGCGTCGGCGACGACATCGCCGACCGCGAACGAGCCCCGCACATGCCTGGCCGGCCCCCTTCGGGAACGATGCCCCTCGGACGGCAGCGTGACAGTGGGCGGCGTCTCCCACCAGGCATCGAAGCTCGGAGTGGGCAAGCCCCACACGAGAGCGGCCGAGTTGTGACTGATGACCGCCTCGGGTATCACCACCGTCTCCGCACGCGCACGCACCTTATGTTGTTCGGCCGCATCCATCGGCCAGTGCTCGGCAGCGACATACACGCCGTAGCGGACGGTCACCAGCGTGCCCGCCGTCAGGTGTGTCCGGAGCGTGCGGGGTGTCACGCCGGTCGCGAGGAGCGACTGCCTCGTGGCGGGACGGGTGGGCAGGACCATATGCTTGGGGGCGCGCATCCCCCCACTGTGGCCGTGAGCCCACCCGGGCACCACGCCCGCGGAGCAATCTGTGGATAACTTCTGACCGACAGCCGGGCTCAGCCGATGAGGGCGTGCCACTCCTGGAGCGACCGCACACCCTCGGTGCCGCGGCGGTGCGCGGCGATACCGATCGCCGCGGCGTACGCCTCGGAGGTCGTCGTCACGTACGGGACCCGCGCCCGGATGGCCGCCTTGCGGATGTAGCTGTCGTCGAACTCGGATTCCTTACCGGCCGGCGTGTTGACCACCAGCTGAACGCGCCCCTCGCGCACGTCGTCCACCATGTTCGGGCTGCCCTCGTGCAGCTTCTCGACCACACGCGCATCGATACCGTGGCCGGCGAGGAACGCCGCGGTGCCGGTGGTAGCGACGAGCTGCAACCCGTTCGCGACGAACGTCCGGGCCGCCGTGAGCACGTTCGCGCCCGGAGTCCCGGGCTGGGTCCCGACCCGGTCGCGCTCGGCGACCGTCATCAGGACCGTGCCCGATGTCGGCAGCGGCGACTGGATCGCCTCTTGGCTCTTGAAGAACGCCAGACCCGGGTTGGATGCCAGGCCCAGCACCTCGCCCGTCGAACGCATCTCGGGGCCGAGCACCGGATCGACCTCGGGGAACATGCTGAACGGGAAGACCGCCTCCTTGGCCCCGAAGAACGGAACCACGCGCTTGGTCAGGCCCAGCGCGGCCAGCGAGTCCCCCAGCATCAGCCGGGTCGCCAGCGACGCCATGTTCACGTCGCACACCTTGCTGACCAGCGGCACCGTGCGGGATGCGCGCGGGTTCGCCTCGAGCACGTAGACGATGTCGCCGGCAATGGCGTACTGGATGTTCATCAGGCCGACCACGCCGAGTTCGATGGCGATGCGACGGGTGTAGTCCTCGATCGTGGCCAACTGCTCGGCCGGGATCGTCACGCTCGGCACCAGGCAGGCCGAGTCGCCCGAGTGGATGCCCGCGTACTCGATGTGCTCCATCACCGCGGGTACGAACGCGTCCGTGCCGTCGCACACCGCGTCCGCCTCACACTCGAGCGCGTTCTCGAGGAACCGGTCGATCAGGATCGGCCGGTCGGGCGTGACTCCCTCGGCGGCGTCCATGTAGCGGCGCAGCCCCTCGTCGTCGTGGATGATCTCCATGCCGCGTCCGCCGAGCACGTAACTCGGGCGCACGATGACCGGGTATCCGATCCCGGACGCCACCCCCATCGCCTCGCCGGTGGTCACGGCCATGCCCGCGGCAGGCATCGGAATGCGGAGCCGGTCCATGATGGCGCGGAACTGGTCGCGGTCCTCGGCGAGGTCGATCGTCGTGGGCGAGGTACCCAGGATCGGCACGCCGGCGTCCTGCAGTGCACGGGCGATGTTGAGCGGGGTCTGGCCGCCGAACTGACACACGACGCCCTCGGGCTTCTCGCGCTCGTAGATGGCGAGGACGTCCTCGATGGTGAGCGGCTCGAAGTAGAGCTTGTCGGAGGTGTCGTAGTCGGTCGAGACGGTCTCGGGGTTGCAGTTGACCATGATCGTCTCGAAGCCCGCTTCGCGCAGGGTGTAGGCGGCGTGGACGCAGCAGTAGTCGAACTCGATGCCCTGGCCGATGCGATTGGGGCCACCGCCGAGCACCATCACCTTGCGCCGGTCCGACACGGGCGCCGGATCCGGCAACGGGTTCGGCTTGGCGCCGTCCACGGGCAGATAGGTCGAGTAGTAGTATTCGGCGCCGTCGACGCCCGACACCGGGACGGCCTCGTAGCGGTGCACGATGCCGTCGGCGATCCGGCGCGCGCGCAGACCGGCCTCGTCGACCGCCAGGATCGCGGCGAGGTAGGCGTCGCCCAGGCCGGCCTCCTTCGCGGTGCGCAGCACGGCGGCGGGAAGGTCGCCGAGACGTCCGGCGTACGGTTCGACCGCCTGCTCGGCGGCCAGGATGGCGGCCATCTGCGCCAGGAACCACGCCTTGATGTGGGTCAGCTCGGACAGCTCCTCGACGCCGACGCCGGCGCGCAGCGCCTCGTACAGCAGGTACTGTCGATCGGAGCTCGGCTCGCGTAGCCGCCCCAGCAGCGCGTCGCGGCCGAGCGCGCGAAAATCGGACGCGTTGCCGAGCCCGGCGCGTCCGTTCTCGAGGCCGCGGATCGCCTTGCCGAACGCCTCGTTGTAGGTCTTGCCGATGCTCATCACTTCGCCGACCGCACGCATCTGCGTGCCGAGCTTGTCGATCGCGCCCGGGAACTTCTCGAACGCCCAGCGCGCGAACTTGGCGACCACGTAGTCACCGTCGGGGGTGTACCGGTCGAGGGTGCCGTCGCGCCAGTAGGGGATCTCGTCCAGCGTGAGCCCGGCGGCGAGCAGGGTGGAGACCATGGCGATCGGGAAGCCGGTCGCCTTGGACGCCAGTGCGGAACTCCGCGAGGTGCGAGGGTTGATCTCGATCACCACGACGCGGCCCGTTGACGGGTTGTGCGCGAGTTGCACGTTGGTGCCGCCGATGACGCCGATCTCGCTGACGATGCGGTGCGCGATCCGCTCCAGCTTCGCCTGCAACTCGGGCGCGATCGTCAGCATGGGCGCGTTGCAGTACGAGTCGCCGGTGTGGACGCCCACCGCGTCCACGTTCTCGATGAAGCAGACGCTGATGAGCTGGTCCCTGGCGTCGCGGACGACCTCGACCTCGAGCTCCTCCCAGCCGAGGATCGATTCCTCCACCAGGATCTGGTCGATCGGGGACGCCTGGATGCCGCGGAACGCGATCGTGCGCATGTCCTCGTCGTCATAGACGAAGCCGCCGCCGGTTCCGCCCATCGTGTACGCAGGCCGGACGACCATCGGGTAGCCCACCTCGGCGGCGAATGCGAGGGCGTCCTCGACGGTGGTGACCGTCTTCGAGCGGGGCATGTCGACGCCGATCTCGGCCATGGTTCGCTTGAAAGTCTCGCGGTCCTCGCCCCGTTCGATCACATCCTGGGTGATGCCGATCATGCGGACGCCGTGGGCGTCCAGGATGCCTTCGCGGTCGAGCGCCGTGGACAGATTGAGCGCCGTCTGGCCTCCGAGGTTGGGCAGGAGGGCGTCCGGCTTCGACTTCTTGATGATCTTCTCGAGCGTCGCCACGTTGAGCGGCTCGATGTAGGTCTCGTCGGCCATGACGGGGTCGGTCATGATCGTCGCCGGGTTCGAATTGACCAGCGCCACCTCGTAGCCGAGCCCGCGCAGTGCCTTGCACGCCTGCGTTCCGGAGTAATCGAATTCACACGCTTGACCGATGACGATCGGCCCCGAACCGATGATAAGGACCTTGTTGACGTCGTCGCGCTTGGGCATTCGGGCTTCCTCCGGCTGTCGTGGTGACCGTCGTTCAGCCTAATGCCCTGGCGCCGTCTCGTCCGGCGGCGCACCACCCGCGGGCTCGTCCCGCTGGCCTCCTGGTGCTGATATCGGTCGGGCGGGAAGAACCGGAGAATCTCAACCTCTACTCGAGATTTCGTCCCCACAATGACCGTTCGGGTGAAGGGAGCGCAAAAGTTCATCGGTAGCATCCCCGCCATGAGACGAACGGCAACCACTCTCGCGGCAGCTGTGCTGCTCGTGCTGGTCCACGGGTCCTTCTTCGTTTCCGCTGCTGCCCCAGTGGGATCGCGAGATCGGGCCGAGCGGACACGAGCGACCTCGTTTGCTGCACGAGCGGGGGCGTCCTCGGGCTCGTCGGACCAACTGAGCAACGTCGCCCGCGGCTCCGGCGTCACCGTCAGGGCATCGTCGCAGGACACGGCGGCCGGCCGGACCGCAGACAAGGCCGTCGACGGCAGCACCGCCCGCGGCTCCGAATGGGCGACGGAGGGCGGCAGGACCGGTCACTGGCTGCACGTGACGTGGTCGACACCGGTGACGCTCCGCGAGATCGCGCTCTTCGATCGAGCCAACGACGACGACCGGGTTACTGGAGGCACCCTGCTGTTCTCCGACGGTTCGACAGTCGACGTGCCCCGACTCGACAACGGCGGCGACGGCACCACCGTCTCGTTCTCCGACAGGACGGTCACCAGCGTTCGGTTCACCATCACCTCGGTCTCTCGCTCCACGCGGAACATCGGGCTGGCCGAGTTCCAGGCCTGGGGAACCGTCGCGGCCACCAAGCCGACGCTCACGCCCACGCCGACCCCCACGCCGAAACCGACCGCCACGCCGAAGCCGACGGCCACGCCGAAGCCTACGGCCACCCCCACGCCGACCGTCACACCCAAACCGACCGCCACGCCGAAGCCGACGGCCACACCCACGCCGACCGTCACACCCAAACCGACCGCCACGCCGAAGCCGACGGCCACCCCCACGCCGACCGTCACACCCAAACCGACCGCCACACCCACGCCGACCGCCACCCCCAAGCCCACCGCCACTCCCACGCCGACCACCCCGGCCGCCGGCTGGTGGGTGCCGAAGCAGGGCTCGTCGTTCCAGATTCAGTACACCGGCACGCTCGACCTCTCGCTGCCGGTCGACGTGTACAACCTCGACTGGGAATCGACCACCGCGGCCCAGGTGAAGTCCCTCAAGGCACGCGGCGTCCGCGTGATGTGCTACATCAACGCCGGCGCCTACGAGAACTGGCGTTCCGACCGCAACCAGTTCCCCCAGGCCGTGCTCGGCAGTCCGCTCGACGGGTGGGACGGCGAGAACTGGCTGAACATCAACCGGACGGACGTGCTGGTGCCGATCATGGCCGCGCGCATGGACGTGTGCGCGGCGAAGGGGTTCGACGCGGTGGATCCCGACAACACGGACGGTTACCAGCAGGACACGGGCTTCCAGATCTCAGCGGCCGCCCAGATCACCTACCAGAAGGCGCTCGCTCAGGCCGCCCATCAGCGCGGACTGGGCATCGGCCTGAAGAACAACGTCGAACAGTTGTCCCAGCTGGGATCGGTGGTGGACTTCGCGGTCAACGAGCAGTGCGCCGAGTACAACGAGTGCAATCGATACCAGTCGTTCCTCGCGTCGGGAAAGGCGGTGTTCACCATCGAGTACGCGGGCGCGCTCACTCAATTGTGCGCGAAAAGGCCGGCCGGAATGACCGTCGTCCTGAAGGATTGGAGCCTGTCTGCCAAGCGCAGCGCGTGCTGACGGCAGGCGGCGTGGCGCGGCTGCCCTGACGCGACGCGATAGGATGCTGCACGACAGCCGTTGGGGGAGCACGAAATCGGGGGAACCACGTCGTGGGGTACAGGCGGAGTCTTATTGCGATCGGCGCCGCTGTGGCACTGGCCTTCGCGGGGTGTTCGGACGCCCCGCCTGAGCACACGCCGCAGCAGACACCGGTAGCCGGTCCGCTGGCGGCCGAGCCGGCTCAGGTCGAGGTGGCCCTGCGTGTTCTCGTCCTCGACGACGGCAGCACCATGGTCGGGTCACTCGTCGGCAGGCTCCGCCAGGAAGGCGTCCCGTTCGAGCGCGTCCCGTTGGCTTTTGAAGCGCGCGACCGGGTGACGCGTGCCACGCTGGCCTCGAGGGGCGACGATGGGGTGGTCCGCGCGCACTTCTCCGGGATCATCGCCCCGTCCTTGGACGTGCCGGTCTTATCGGCCGACGAGCGCGCCGCGCTGGCGACCTACCGCGACACGTTCGGGGTCCGGACCATCCGCACGAGCACGAGGAGGCTCGCACCCCAAGGATCGAAAGAGGTCACCGTCGACGGCATCACTGCTACCCCGACGGCGACCGCACTCAAGGACGCCTTCTCGTACCTTCGCGGCACCGTGCCCTTCGACGCGCCGCACGGCGGCCCGCCGACGACGGCGACACCGGTCGGCCGCCCGGCCGGCGCCGTCGCGAAGACGTCCTACGAACCGCTACTGACCGCCGACTTCCCGGGGATGGCGGCAGCGGTCCTCCTGGGCGTCCTGCGCACCGACAAGCATGAGGAGATGCTGGTCAACTTCGACGGTGACGTCGATCAGACCCAGATCCAGGTGCTGAGCCACGGCATGCTTCGGTGGCTGAACCGAACCGTGAGCACGTCGTACAACCGCAACTACTTCGCGGTTCACAGCGACGACGTGCTGCTGCCGAACGCCCAATGGAGCGTGGAAGGACAATGCGAGGTCGGCCGGAATTGTCCTCCCGAGGTCGACCAGTTGCGCCCCGTCCGCATGGTGGCCGAGGACATCGACTACCTCGTCACCTGGCAGGACGAACGCGGTATCAAGATCGACCTGGCCATCAACGGGTCCGGTGCCGGGCTCTATGCCCAGGATCACGGCCATCGTGACCCGCTCACGGAACGCCTCGCGTACCACACGCGCGAACTCCGGCTGATCAGCCACACGTGGAGCCACCTCTTCCTCGGCTGCGTTCAGATCCTCATGCCCGATGACTGGCGTTGCGTGGCCGACGACAGCGGGCAGCCCGTCTGGCGTTCGTTGAGGGAAGTGCATGACGAGATCGAGATGAACCAGGCGTTCATGGTCAAGAACCGGCTTCAGAACTACGATCCGCGCGAACTGGTCACCGGGGAGCACTCGGGCCTGGCCAAGCCCCCTCAGCAGGTCGTGGACAACCCGCATCTGGCCACGGCCTTCGAGCAAACCGGCATCCTGTGGACCGCCGCCGACACCTCGACGGAGTTCTACCCCCGACCCGTCGGACCGGCGATGACGGTCCCCCGGTATCCGATCGACCTCGACTACAACACGCCGACCGCGCGCCAGGCGGCCAGTCTGTACAACTGGCTTCACACCAGCGCCGCCGACGGCGGATCGGGTTCCTGCGAGACGGATCGGGACGCGTCCTGCGTCACGCCCATCGATCTCGATACCGGCTACGCCACGACGATCGTCCCGGAGGAGGCGGAGAAGGCGCTGCACCACATCATCCGCAACGACGCCCGGCCTCACTTCGTCCACCAGACCAACCAGACCGGCGAGCGCCTCCTCTACCCGGTTCTCGACGAGGCGCTCACCCGCTACCGCAACGTCTTCGCTGACAACAGTCCGCTCGTCAACCCGACGATGTCGCAGGCGGGCACCACCTTGGTGAACGAGCAGCAGTGGGAGCGGTCCTCGGGCATGATCGACGCCAGCGTCGCCGGGAGGATCGTCCGGATCACCAACCGGGCCGATTCACCCGTCACGGTGCCCCTCACCGTTCCCGAGGGAAGCAGAGCGATCGTGGACGGCCACCTGGCAGACGTGGTCGGGGAGAGCTATTCCAACGCCCGCTCGATCTGGGTCAGGATCGATCCGGGTGCCACGTTCTCGTACCAGTTGCCAGAATCCGCCGGTTTCGCCACCGAAGCCACCTGGACCGCGAACGGAGTCGGCTGAGATGCGCATCGGGCTGTTCACGGAGGGCACCTTCCCGATCACTCGCGGCGGGGTGACGACGTGGTGCGAGCACTTGATCACCGGAATGCCCGAGCACCAGTTCGTGCCCGTCACCGTTGTCGGATCGGACGAACGTGCCCTCGAGGATCTGCCGTCCAACGTGTCGGACGTCACGTTGATCCCCATGTGGGGCAAGGCACGACCGCCGGTGCCGATCGTCGACCGCCGCGACACCCTCTTGGTGGGCGACATCCTCGCCCGGCTCTGGCAGGCCGTGCTGCCTGCCGGTGAGCAAGATCCTCAGCTGGACGACTTCGCCGCCTGCCTGCGGGAGCTCACCTCCTGGACGGGCTGGGCGCTGCCGTCCATCCTGAGCCGGGCGGGCAGTACGCGCTGGATCTTGGAGGCATGGGGACGCCATCGTGCGACCCGTCGACTCCCGGCCATGGCGCTCGCGGACGCCGCGGCGGCCGCAGCGATGATCGACCGCGTGCTCGCCCTGGCCGATCGGCCGTTTCCCGAGCTGGACATCAGCCACGTCGCGTCCAACGGGCCCCCCTCCCTGCTGGCATTGGGACGCCGGTGGAGCCGAGGGACGCCCATCTTGCTGACCGAGCACGGCATCTACTTGCGCGAGCGGTACCTGGCGCTCGCCGGTGGCGACCTCAACTGGTCGGCGCGGTACGTGATCGGCGCCTTCCTGCGCCTGCTCTCGCAGCTCACCTACGCCGAGGCCACCCATATCGCCCCGGTCAGCGACTTCAACCGCCGGTGGGAACTGCGCCTGGGCGCGGACCCGCAACGCACCCGCACCGTGTACAACGGGGTTGACATCGATCAGTACACCCCGATCACCGGCGAGCCGGATGTCCCGACCGTGTTGTTCGTCGGACGGATCGACCCGCTCAAGGGGCTCGAGGTCATGCTGGACGCCTTCCGGATCGTCCACGATCGCCTGCCGCAGTCCCGCCTGCGGTTGTTCGGTCCAACGCCCGAGGTCAACCGCGAGTACCGGGACGGTCTCGAGGAGCAGCTCCTGCGGCTCGGGCTGTCGGCCTGCGCCACGTTCGAGGGCGGCGTCGAGTCATCCATGACGGCCTTCGAGGCAGGAACCGTGGTGGCGCTGTCCAGCATTTCGGAGGGCCTGCCGTACGGGGTCATCGAGGCCATGATGGCCGGGCGTCCCACCGTCAACACCGATGTCGGCGGCGTCAATGAGATCGTGGGCCGCGACGGGCGGTGCGGGCTGCTCGTGCCGCCGCGCGACCCCGCCGCTCTCGCGGAAGCGCTCCTGGGGCTGCTGGAAGACCCGGCACGCCGGTCGGCCATGGGGCTCGCGGCGCGACAGCGTGCGACAACCCTGTTCAACATGACCGACTTCGTCGAGGGATACCGCGGTCTGTACGCGGACACCGCGAGCGCCCGGTCGCCCCAGGAAGTGAGGTCATCATGAGTGTCGTTCCTCAGGCGTCCGCCGGCGTCGCACACGATCGAATAGCGGCGGTTGGCATCGACCTGTGGGACGTGACCGCGCAACTGGAATCCCGCGGGTTCTCGGAACGGGTGGCGACGGAGCAGGGGTACGGCTCCGTGTTCGACGCCGCCGAGAAGACGATCTCCGCCGTTCCCGATCACGACCAGGAGGCGGCACGGAAGCGGATCGAGCACCCCACCAGGGCGTCGGTGCCTGCTGCGATCGGCCGGACCGCCGTCATGATCGGCGGTGTCGTCATCTGCGCCACCTCCATCCCTCACGGGGCTGCTGAGATCAGCGTGTTCTCCATGGCCGCCGGCGGCTGGCTGTTCGGGCAGGCCGTCAGCGCGGCGACCTGGCATTCCTGGGGCGGCGGGAACAAGCGCGACGGCATCGCCGCGGGCGCCGCTCTGGCCGTCGTCCTGCTGCTGGTCGGTGTCGCCGCGGCAGCGGCCGCAGGCATACCCGAAGCGCTCATCTGGGTCGGCATCGGCGTCGCCACCCCGCTGTTGCTCCTGCTCGCCAACGGGCTGGTTACCGCGCTGGTCGGCCTGGGCGCCGCCCTGCTGTGCGGGGTCTCCTGGCTCGCCCTGAACC
Organism: Nigerium sp.; assembly: GCA_016711325.1. Classification (GTDB taxonomy): domain Bacteria; phylum Actinomycetota; class Actinomycetes; order Propionibacteriales; family Propionibacteriaceae; genus Propioniciclava. Next base: position 316,128 of record JADJTH010000001.1, read on the forward strand.
AGTACGGAGGCGTACCCGAGTCGTGGGCCTCATGGGGATTGCCTGTCGCGGTCACCGTGACGACGGCCGCGGTGGCCGCAGCGGCGGTGCTCGTGGCGGTGCAACTGCGCGGAAAGCGACCGCGGTACGTGGCGGGAACCGTCCGGGCGGTGGCGGTGGCGGTGCTCCAGACGTTCTTCCAGCTGGCCATCCTGCTCCAGATCTTCCTCAGCATCGGCGCCGGCCCGTTCGGCGCGGTCGCGGTGGCCGTCGTCGTGGGTGGCATCCTGACCGACCCTTTGCTCACTGTTCAGATGGCCTGGGCTCGCATCGTGTCGCAGCGCTCGTCGTCCTGGCACAGCGGCAGGTTTCGCATCGGCGTGGTCGCCGTCGGCATCGTGGTGATCATCCTGGCCATCTCGGGATGGACGGCAGGCACGCTGCTCGCGGACCCCTACCGGATCACGCTCAACGAACCGGTGGTCATCGCAGCGGTGCTCCTGTGCAGCGCGGTCGTCGCGGCCACCAACATCCTCCTCCGTACCGGGTCGGCGTTCGCTGCGATGCTCTTCGCGGCCATGGCCGGCGTCCTCGTCGGGACCACCACCTTGGCTCAAGGCCACGCGACGATCGAGTTCATGTTGATGGCGACCGCGACTGCCGCGGTCAGCGGCCTCGCCTTGTACCTCGCGGCGGTCCGCTTCGGGCATCCCTCGACCTGGTGAATCCCTCGAGCTGGCGGTGAGAGCCGGCCCCGCCGGTCAGAGACCTGGCGGGGCCGGCTCCACGGGTCGGATCAGGGTTCGACGGTCGGCTCCGGCGGAGTCGTCGGCTCCGGCGGAGTGGTGGTCTCCGGCGGAGTCGTTGGCTCCGGCGGCGTGGTGGTCTCCGGCGGAGTCGTTGGCTCCGGCGGCGTGGTGGTCTCCGGCGGAGTCGTCGGCTTGGGCGGAGTGGGCTTGGGCGGAGTCGTCGGCTGCGGCTTCGGTGTGACCACCGGCTTGGGCGTCACCACCGGTGTGGGCGTCGCCACGGGCTTCGGGGTGACCACGGGCTTCGGGGTGACCACCGGCTTCGCGGTGACCACCGGCTTCGACGTGGCGGTCGTCTTCACCAGGGAGGGCGCCGGCAGGAGCCTCGACAGGCGGGCGCCGGCGGACGCAATCGTCAACACCTTGGATTCCTCGGCGTCGTCCCAATCCGGAAGGACGGGAATGACAACCTCATCGGCCAGGACCGGCGGCGCACCGAGTGGGACAGGGACCAATTCCTGCCCGTCCGCCGGGACAGCCATCCACCGCGTCGTGGCATTGGACAAGGCGCCGCCGCTCACGAGCAGACCGGCACTGACGATGCCGAGCATCGCCATCCCTGCGCCGGCGAGACGGGCTTTGCGGCCAAATGGCCGGAATCGTTGATCGTCGTGTCCTCGGTCGTCGCGCACGGTAACCTCGTTTGCTCTGGGGTGCATCAAGTGACTCAGGGTAAGTGTCCCATATCCCTGTTGTCGAGGGTCTGGGGTGCCCGAGCCGTGGCACCTATCTGGCCGCACAACGTCCGAACGTGATCCCGCGCGGAGGCGGTCAAGCCGGGCGCGGGGGAAGCCTCACGAATTGAAGCGGTTCTGAGCCGGCACCAAGCCCGCGGCAATCAGCAGCTCGACGGCGTCCGCGTTGCGGGCGGTCTCCACCGCGTAGTCCTCGCGCAGATTCGCCGGGATGGGCGCGAGGACGTAGTCGCGGGCGTCCTGGCGTCCGGGCGGGCGTCCGATGCCGAACCGCACCCGAAGGAAGTCGCCGGTGCCGAGCGCCGCGCGGATCGACTTGAGTCCGTTGTGGCCGTTGTCGCCACCGCCCGACTTCACGCGCAGGCGTCCGAAGTCGAGATCGAGTTCGTCGTGAACGACGATCACGTGCTCAGGGGGGATCTTGTAATACGCGCACGCCTTGGCCAGAGCCGCGCCGGAATCGTTCATGAAGGTGCGCGGCTTGAGCAGGACGACGCGCTGCGCGTCCGCCCCGACCCCGCCCATGCCGGACGCGGCCAGACGTGTCTCGCACACGTCGGCGCGCATCCCGCGCGGCGCCGAGAACGACACCCTCGCCCGTGCGGCCAATTCGTCGGCCACCATGAAGCCGACGTTGTGCCGCGTGGAAGCGTAGGCCGGACCCGGATTACCGAGCCCGGCCACGAGCCAGGTCGCCAAGACGGACTACTCCGCGTCCTCGGCGGCCTCGTCGCCCTCACCCTCGCCGGCGCTCGGCGCGGCGATCGGGCTGACCGCGAGCACCAGGTCGGTGTCCTCGCCGATGAAGGTCGCGCCCTCCGGCAGCGGAAGATCGCCCAGCGTGATCGTCACGCCGATCTCGAGATCGGCGACATCGATCTCGATCTGGCTCGGGATATGGGTGGCCTCGACCTCAAGGGTGATGGTCTGAAGGTCGATGACGACCACGCGGTCGGCGGCGTCGTCGTTGAGGAGGACCACCGGCACCTCGACGGTCACCTTTTCGCCGCGCGTCACGACGATCAGATCGACGTGCTCCAGGAAGCCCCTGATCGGGTCGCGCTGCACCTGCTTGGGCAGTGCGAGCTGAGCTGCGCCGCCGTCGACGCTGATCGACAGCAGGGCGTTGGCGGTGCGCAGCGCGAGTAGCGTGTCGTGGCCGGGCAGCGCAATGTGGACGGGGTCGGCGCCGTGACCGTAGACGACGGCGGGAACCTGGCCGGCGCGGCGCAGGCGGCGTGACGCGCCCTTGCCGAACTCGCTGCGCGAGCGGGCGGCGAGCTTGATCTCATGAGCCATGGGTTGTTCTCCTCAAAACCTTGCTGACAAGCATTCAGGCCTGGCAAGGGAGGGCCTTGTCGATCACGGAACCCGCTGGTCCCCTCGCCAAGCAACCTAGCAAGGATAGCGGACGCCGCGACCCCGGCCCAATCGAGGGTCCGGGGCCGGGTGCGACTCGGGTGGGTCTACAGGTGGGTCCCGTCGAACAGGCTCGTGACCGAGCCGTCCTCGAAGATCTCCGTGATCGCCTTGGCGATCAGCGGTGCCACCGACAACACCGTGAGCTTCGGGATGTTGATCTCATCGCTGATCGGCAGCGTGTTGGTGACGATGATCTCTTCGAACGCCGACTCGTTCAACCGACGCACCGCAGGCCCGGACAGGATCGGGTGCGTCGCCGCCGCGATGACCGTCGCGGCGCCATGGTCGCGCAACGTCTGCGCCGCCGCGCAGATGGTGCCCGCCGTGTCGATCATGTCGTCGACGAGCAGGCACACGCGGCCCTTGACGTCGCCGACGACCTCACCGACCGCGACCTCGTTGGCCTTGTTCGGGTCGCGGCGCTTGTGAATGATCGCCAACGGCGCCCCCAGCCGGTCGGTCCAGGCGTCCGCGAGCCGGACGCGCCCGGCGTCCGGCGAGACCACGGTCAGGTTACCGAGCGGGAACTTCTTCAGGACATACTCGACCAGCACCGGCAGGGCGATCAGATGATCGACGGGGCCGTCGAAGAATCCCTGGATCTGCGAGGCGTGCAGGTCGATCGACATCAGCCGGTCCGCGCCGGCGGTCTTGAACAGGTCGGCCACCAGGCGTGCCGAGATCGGCTCACGTCCGGCGTGCTTCTTGTCCTGGCGTCCGTACGGGTAGGAGGGCGCAACGACGGTGATCCGCTTGGCGGAGGCGCGCTTGAGTGCGTCCACCATGATCAACTGCTCCATCAGCCACTCGTTCACCGGCGCCGGGTAGGACTGGATCACGAACGCGTCCGCGCCGCGCACCGACTCTTCGAAGCGACAGTAGATCTCGGAGTTGGCGTACGTCACCGCCCGCGTGGGGACGAGCTCGACACCCAGCATGGATGCGATCTCTTCAGCCAGCTCCGGGTAAGCACGCCCTGATGCGACGATCAGGTGCTTCTCGGACTGACGCTTGATTCCCGTCACGGTTCGGAGGTCCCTTCGTTGTCGGTTGCCTCGATCGCTGCACGGTGGGTCTTGGTTCCGGCCCGCCTGCTCTCGACCCAGCCGGGAATATTACGCTGACGGCCCCGCGCGATGGCGAGTTCGCCCGGCCCGACGTTCTCGCCCAGCGCCGACCCGGCCGCCACGTAGGCGCCGTCGGCCACCGCCACCGGCGCGATGAGCACCGTGTTGGAACCGACGAAACTGTGGCGCCCGATGATGGTCTTGGACTTCAGGACGCCGTCGTAGTTGGCGAAGATCGTGCCCGCGCCGATGTTGGCGCCCTCGCCGATGACGGCGTCGCCGCAGTAGGTCAGGTGCGGCACCTTCGCGCCGGGCCCGATCTGCGCGTTCTTGGTCTCGACGAACGTGCCGATCTTTCCGCCCGCCCCCAGCACGGTGCCGGGACGCAGGTAGGCGAACGGCCCCACGGACGCCCCGGTTCCGATCACCGCGAGGCTGCCGTGGGTGCGCACGACGTGCGCGTTCTCGCCCACCTCGACGTCGATCAGCGTCGTGTCGGGACCGATCACCGCACCCGAGCTCACCGACGTGGCGCCCTCCAGGCTGGTGCCGGGCAGGATCGTGACGTCGGATGCCAGGTCGACGCTGGCGTGCAGCCAGGTGGTGTCCGGGTCGAGGACCGTCACGCCCTCGCGCTGCCAGCGCTCGATCAGGCGACGGTTGTATTCCTTGTTGAGGCGCGCAAGCTGGACGCGGTCGTTGACACCCTCGGACTGCCACCGGTCGTCCAGCAGGCAGGAATGCACGCGCTTGCCCTCGGCCCGCGCGAACGCGATCACGTCGGGGAGGTACAGCTCGCCCTGATCGTTGTTGCTCGTCAGCGATTCCAGCCCCCGGCGCAGCACGTCGGCCTCGAAGACGTAGATGCCCGCGTTGATCTCGGTGATCGCGGCCTGCTCGGGCGTGCAGTCGCGCTGTTCCACGACGGCCGCCACCTGGTTCCCGTCGGCGTCACGGACGATGCGTCCGTAACCGGCGGGGTCGTCCAGCACGGAGGTGAGAATCGTCACGGCGTCCGCGTTGGCGCGATGCGCGTCGAGCAGGCGCACCAGCGTGTCGCCGGTGAGAAGGGGCACGTCGCCCATGGTGACGACGATCTCGCCGACGGCGTCGCGCAGCGGCGCGAGTCCGCAGCGCACGGCGTCGCCCGTCCCGTTCTGGTGCTCCTGGACGGCGGTCACCGCGTGGGGCGCGACTTCCGCGAGGTGTGCCTCGACCTGCTCACGCTCGTGACCCACGACCACCACCAACCGCTCGGGCATCAACGCATCGGCCGCGCCCACGGCGTGGCTGATCATCGACCGGCCCGCAATCTGGTGCAGCACCTTCGAGGTGCGCGACTTCATTCGCTTTCCCTCACCGGCAGCGAGTACCACGACCCCTGCAACGCCCGGCCCACCCATGCTGATCTCCTCGTTGTCGGTGGCATTCAGCGCACCCCGGGTAGGAGTCGAACCTACTTCGCTAGTCCTGATTCAAAGTCAGGCGGGCCCTGCCGAAAGACCAACCGGGGTTCGCCCGCTCGCGCGGACTCGCTCATCCTAGCGGCGACCGGCGTCCGGCCGCAGACCGACCGGACGAGCGGGCATTGGCGCTGGGCGTGCGCTCGCGAGACACTGACACGGTGACGTCTCTGCACCCGGCCTCCGCACGCACCCGGCGCGGGCGTGTGCGCATGCCGCGCGCGGAGCGCAGGGAGCAGCTGATCGAGGTCGCGCGCGGCCTGTTCGCCGACAAGGGCCTGGAGGGCACCTCGGTCGAAGAGATCGCCACACACGCCGAGGTCAGTAAGCCGGTGGTGTACGAGCACTTCGGCGGCAAAGAGGGCCTGTACGCCATCGTCGTCGACCGCGAGGTGCGCCGCCTTCACGACTCGATCTACCAGGCGATCTCGCGACCGCACACCGATCCGCGCTCGCTCATCGAGCTCGGCACTCTGGCGCTGCTCGACTACATTGAGGAGGAACCGGACGGCTTCCGGATCATCAGTCGCGATTCGTCCCCCTATGCGCAGGGCGGCAACTTCCAGACGATCCTGTCCAGCATCGCCAGCAGGGTCGAGGGACTCCTCGCCGCGCAGTTCGAGCGGCGAGGGTTCGACCCAGGCACCGCGCCGCTGTACTCGCAGATGCTCGTCGGGCTGGTCGCGTTGGCCGGCCAGTGGTGGGTCGAGTCGCACGAAACCAGCACGCTGACCAAACCGCAGGTCGCGGCGCACCTGGTCAACCTCACCTGGAACGGCATGCGCCGCCTGCACCCGCAGCCGCACCTGCGCCTGGGCGACGAGGGCACCGATCAAGGCCCGGACGCCGACCTCACCGCGTAAGGATCACCCGAACAGGCGTGCGCCCGGGACGGGGCCGCACGCGCGGCGGACCGCACGGCACACGCCGATCCCGGCGAGGGCGCCCGACAGCCGGACGGCTGCGTCCTCGTTCGCGGCGAGGAACGCGCAGGTGGGGCCGGATCCGGAGACGATCCCGGCGAGCGCTCCCGCGGCCAATCCGGCGTCCAGCACCTCGGCGAGGTGCGGGCGCAGCGAGACCGCGGCCGGCTGGAGGTCGTTGACGAGGTTCGCGGCGACCCGCCGCACGTCGCCGCCGGACAGTCCCTCGAGCAGGCCCGGCGGCACCGGCGGGGGCGGCGCTGCGTCCGGATTGAGCTCGTCGAACCTGCGGAAGACAGCCGGCGTGGAGAGTTCGACGTCGGGCAGCGCCAGCACCCAGTGGTAGCCGCCCCTGCTGAGGATCGGCACCAGCTCGTCGCCGCGCCCGCGCCCGAGCGCGGTCGAGCCGAGCAGACAGAACGGAACGTCGGCACCCAGTTCGCCGCCGAGATCCTGGAGCTCGGACGGGCTGACGTCGAGGCGCCACAGGTGAGCGCAGGCGACCAGTGCGGCCGCCGCGTCGGCCGAGCCACCCGCCATGCCGCCCGTCACCGGGATCGTCTTGCGGATCTCGAACGCCGCCCCGAAGTGGTCCTCGCCTCCGTGGAGGGACGCCAGCAGCCGCGCCGCCCTGACGGCGAGGTTGGAGCCGTCGGCCGGGACCAGGTGGGCCTGATCGCCCACGATCCCGATCCGGTACTCGCCGGCGGGGGCGGGCACCGCGGTGAGGTCGTCGAACAGCGACAGCGCCTGGAAGACGGTGTTGAGCGGGTGATAGCCGTCCGGGCGCGCCCCGCCGACCCGCAGCGCGAGGTTCACCTTGCCGGGTGCGCGCACCCTCACCCGCTCGGTGCCCGGTGCGCTCGTCTTCATGCGCCCTTGTCTACCAGTCCGGGCAGCTGCTCGGCGATCCGCGCGAAATCGGCGACGTCCAGCACTTCTCCGCGGGCCTGCGGGTCCACCCCGGACGCCTCGAGCGCGGCCACGGCGTCCGCGGAGGAACCGAACAGGCCCGCCAGGGCGCCGCGCACCATCTTGCGACGCTGCCCGAAGGCCGCGTCGATCACGCGGAACACGTCCTCGCGGGCCGCGCTCGTGACCGGCGGTTCGCGACGGGTCAGCGACACCAGCCCCGATTCCACGTTCGGCACCGGCCAGAACACCGTCGGCGGCACCGTGCCGACGCGCGCGGAGGACGCGTACCAGGCCAGCTTCACGCTCGGGACGCCGTAGGTGCGGCTTCCTGGTCCGGGCCACCAGGCGGTCGGCCACCTCGAGTTGGACCATGACGAGCCCGCGCGCGATCGACTCCCAGCCCGCAAGCACGTGCAACAGCACCGGCACGCTGACGTTGTAGGGCAGATTCGCGACCGCCGTGGTGGGCGGCGGGCCGGGCAGTTCGGTCACTTCGAGGGCGTCCGCCTCGACAACCCGCAGCCGTTCGGACGCCCCGGGCAGGCGCTGCGCGACCGTGCGGGGCAGGCGCGCCGCCAGCGCTGCGTCGATCTCGATCGCGGTGACCTGCGCCCCGGCCTCGAGCAGGCCGAGGGTGAGCGACCCGAGGCCCGGGCCGATCTCCAGCACGACGTCGTCGGGCGTGACGCCCGAGGCGGCCACGATCCGGCGGACGGTGTTCGCGTCGTGCACGAAGTTCTGGCCTCGCTGCTTGGTGGGCCGCAGGTTCAACTCGGCGGCGATCGACCGCAGCGTGCGCGGGTCGAGGAGCCCCTCAGCCATGCCCGCCCCCGTCGCCGGCCGCGTCTCGCGTGCCGGCTCCCCAATCGCCGAACAACGCGGAGGCGTTGGCGTCCAGCGCCGCGCAGAACCCGTCCAACGGGTCGCCGCGCAACTCGGCCAGAAACCGCACGGTGTGCGGCATCACGTAGCTCGCGTTCGGACGTCCCCGCACCGGCACGGGCGTGAGATAGGGGGCGTCGGTCTCGACGAGGATGCGGTCGCGCGGGGTGAGGCGGGCCGCCTCACGGAGGTCGTCGTTGGCCTTGAACGTGACCGTGCCAGGGAAGGACAGGTAGGCGCCGCGGTCGAGGCAGCGACGCGCGAACGCGGCGTCGCCCGAGAAGCAGTGCATCTGCACGCGGTCGGGCCAGCCCTCGGCGTCCAGCACATCGGCGAGGGCCTCGTGGGCATCACGATCGTGGATCACCAGCGCCAGGCCGTGCGCCTGAGCCCAGCCGATGTGCGCGGCGAACGCGGCGCGCTGGGCGTCGCGGCCGCGGCCGTCCTTGACCCAGTAGAAGTCGAGGCCCGTCTCCCCCACCGCGCGGATCCGGCCGCTGGCGCCGAGCAGTCCCTCGAGGTCGCGCATCGCCTCGTCGAGGCCGTCACCCAACTCGACGACGTCGTGCGGGTGGATCGCGACCGCCGCTATCACCTCGTCGTGCTCCTCGGCGAGCGCGATCGCGGCCCGCGAGGACGCCACGTCGTAGCCCACGTCGACCACGCGCCGGACGCCGACCGACCGGGCCCTGGCAAGGGCATCCGCGGGTTGCAGGCCGGACTTGCGGGCGGTCGTGCCGAGATGCGTGTGCGCGTCGGTGACCGCCACCGGCAGCGGCGCGGGCGGCTCGGGCAGCGGCGGCCGGGAGTTCGGGGAGCCTGAAGTCACCGCCACAGGATACGCAGGCGCGATCCCGGGCGACTCGGCGGTGAGGGTTCGAGGACGGGCAGCACGCCCGCCTACGCCTGGCGCGCGGCCAGAACGTCGTTGTAGAGCCTGCTCTTCTGGTGACCCGTCTCGGACGCCACGGCGGCGGCGGCGTCCTTCAGCCGTTCGCCCGTCTCGACCCGGGCGAGCACCTCGGCCACGGCGTCCTCGGGGCTGAGCGCCGGTCCGGACGCCCCGGCCACCACCACGGTGATCTCCCCTCGCACGCCGCCGGCCGCCCAGTCGGCGAGGTCGCCGAGGCCGCCGCGCACGACCTCTTCGTAGGTCTTGGTCAGTTCGCGGCAGATCGCCGCCGGGCGGTCGGCGCCGAAGGCGTCCCGGGCGTCGGTCAGGAATGCGGCGAGGCGGTGCGGCGCCTCGAAGAACACCATCGTGCGTGCCTCGCGCGCCAGCGTCTCCAGTGCGCGGCGGCGCTCGCCCGGCTTGCGGGAGACGAAGCCCTCGAAGCAGAACCGGTCCGTCGGCAAGCCGGATACCGCCAGCGCGGTGAGTGCCGCGGACGGGCCTGGTACCGCGGTGACGCGGATGCCGTCGGCGATCGCCGCCTGAACGACACGAAAGCCTGGATCCGATACCGACGGCATCCCCGCGTCGGTGGCGACCACGACTCGCTCACCGGCGCGCAGCGCATCCATCAGGACGCCCACCCGGCCGGACTCGTTGCCGTCGAAGTAGGACACCAGCCGCGCCGACACCGTCAGGTCGAGGCGCCGGCACAGGTCGCGGAAACGCCGGGTGTCCTCGGCGGCGATCACATCGGCGCTGGTCAGCGCGGCGCGAAGCGCCGGCGAGGCGTCTGCCGGGTCGCCGATCGGCGTGGCGGCGAGGACGAGCACGCCGGCGGCGTCCGCTTCGGGAGAGGTCACGGCTCCAGTATGGCGACTTCAGGGCGCCGGTCCGTGCATGGCTACCATGGCCGGGTGAACACCCCGGCGGCCCTCAGCACGGTGGAGCGCCTGCGCGACGGCATGCCCGAACCTCCGCTGCTGACCTGGGCGGTGACGCTCGGCATCGGGCTCCTGGCCTTCTTGCTCCGGTTGATCGGCGTCGCCGACCCGCCGCGGCTCATCTTCGACGAGACCTACTACGCCAAGGACGCCTGGTCGCTGCTGCAGTCCGGCTACGAGCGGACGTGGGCGTCCGACGCCAACGCGATGATCATCGCGGGCGACCTGTCGGGGCTGACCGACGAGGCGTCCTTCATCGTGCACCCGCCCGTGGGCAAATGGCTGATCGCCGCCGGGCAGGCCGTGTTCGGAATGACTCCGTTCGGCTGGCGGATCGCGGCCGTCGTCTTCGGCGCGCTGCTGGTGGTCGCCACCGTCCGGCTCGCGCACCGGGTGTCGCGCTCGCTGCTGATCGGCGCGCTCGCCGGCGTCCTGCTCACCTTCGACGGGCTGGCGTTCGCCATGAGCCGCGTGGCGCTGCTCGACATCTTCCAGGCGACCTTCCTGGTGGCCGCCGTGGCCGCGCTGGTGGCCGACCGCGACCACCACCGGCACAAGCTGGCGGACGCCATCGAGGCCTCCGGACGCCTCACCCTCGGCGGGGCGTTCGGTCCGCTGTTGTGGTGGCGTCCGTGGCGCTGGACGGCCGGCGTGCTGTTCGGCCTGGCGATCGCCACCAAATGGAACTCGCTCTTCGTCCTGGCGGTGTTCGGCCTGCTCAGCGTGTGGTGGGACATCGGCGCACGCCGGCTCGCGGGCGCGGGCTTCCTGGCGTGGACGGCCGTGCTCAAGGAGGGCGTGCTGGCGTTCGTCTCGACGGTCGGGGCGGCGTTCGTCGTCTACGTCGCGTCCTGGACCGGCTGGCTGACCACCTCCGGCGGTTGGGGCCGCGACTGGGGCGCCCAGCACCCCGACCATCCGTGGGTGGGGGCGTTCGGCGAGGCGTTCGCGTCGCTGCTGAACTACCACCGCGAGATCTTCGGGTTCCACACCGGCGACTACATCAGAGAACAGACCCATTCCTACGATGCGCACCCTGCCGGCTGGCTGCTGATGCTGCGTCCGATCAGCTTCGACGCGGTCAACGACATCCCGGTCGGCACGAGCGACTGCCTCGGCCCCGACAATTGCGTGGCCGTGGTCACCGCGATGGGTACTCCCCTCCTGTGGTGGCTGGCGGCCGCGGCGCTGGTGGTGGCGCTGATCTGGTGGCTCGCCGCGCGCGACTGGCGATTCGCCGTGCCCGCGCTGGGCGCCCTGGCCACCTATCTGCCGTGGTTCGCGTCGGCCGACCGCCCGGTCTTCTTCTTCTACACGATCACCATCGTGCCGTTCACGGTGATCGCGCTCGCGATGGCGCTCGGCCTGGTGCTCGGCCCGGCTGGCGCGCCCGGACGCCGCACCGGGGCCATCATCGTGGGGGTCGCGACAGGGCTGGTGATCGTCAATTTCGCCTATCTGTACCCGCTGCTGGTCGGGCAGACACTTCCGTACAGCGACTGGTTGTCCCGGATGTGGCTGCGCTCCTGGATCTGAGACATTCCTTCTCACGATGCGCCAACAAGTTCAGCGGTCAAGGGGGTTGCAGAACTGTGACCTGCGCTGCCGAATCGTGATCTGGTCGGCGGACGCTGCCCCCACGATCCCGTCTAGGGTGAGCGTCACCTTTGGATCTTCGCCCCGACTTGGAGGACTCCGGTGAACACACTGCGCCTGGGAGCGTGCCTCGGCGCCTCCCTGGCCCTCGTCCTCACCGGGTGTACCAGTTCCACGCCACCCACCCCCACGACCAGCCCCGTCGTGCCGGCGAACGCCGAGCGCGACATCAACCCGGTGCCGCGCGACCGGGTCGTCGGCGGCGGCCTGCTGCGGTTCGGCGTCCGCACGCTGCCGACCGAATGGAACCCGTTCCACACGGACGCCGCCGGCACCGACGCCCAACGGGTGCTCGCGCCGCTGACGCCGACCCACTTCGCGCTGGACTCCGCGGGCCGCGCGACGCCCGACCCCGACTTCATCCTGGGCGCGGACGCCCGTCACGACGGCAACACCGTCGTGACGCTGCAACTCAACCCGAAGGCGGTCTGGGGCGACGGCGAACCGGTGACGGCCGCCGACTGGACGGCGACCTGGCGCTGGGCGACGAGCGCCGATCCGGGTCGTTCCGCGGCGGCGATGCCGGGCTGGGAGGACGTGACCGACGTGCGGGCCGGCTGGTCGCCGCGCGAGGTTCAGATCACCTACGCCGGGATCGAACCGGACTGGGCACAACCCCTCGTCCGCGGCCCGCTGCGCGCCGCGCCCGAGGACGCCGCCTGGCCCACGAGCTGGAGCGAGTACGATCCGGCGCGCTACGCGTCCCCCTTCGTCGTCGCCCACGTCGACCGGGCGCAGGGGCTGATCACCCTCGAGCGCAACCCGCTGTGGTGGGGCGAGCAGCCCAAACTCGAGCGGATCATGTTCCGCACCGTGCAGCGCGAGGCCCAGGCCTCCGCGTTCCTGCACAACGAGTTCGACGTCTGGGAGACCGGGCTCGACACGGACGCGCTGCAGCAGTCCCGCGCGGCGACCGACACGGCCCTGCGCACCGCGCCGGGGCGCTCGGGGCGCGCCATCGAGGTCGCGTCCCGGGGCGCGCTGGCCGACGTCGCCGTCCGTCGGGCGCTGCTGCAGAGCGTCGACCGGGCGGCGGTCGCCGCCGCCGACCTGCCGGCCGAGGCGTCCGTGTGGTCGAATCCGCTGCTGCTGCCCACCCAGCCCGGGTACGTCGACCAGGCGCGGGCGACCGGGCTGGACTCCGACCCGAGCGCTGCGGCGCGCATGCTGGACGACGCCGGGTGGACGCTGACGTCCAGCACGCGCGTCAAGAACGGCCAGCCGTTGTCGATCACCTTCCAGACCGCCGAGGGCGACGAACGAGCGCTCGCCGAGTACGACGTGCTCACCCAGCAATGGGCGCCACTCGGGGTCAGCCTCGTCCCTGTCTCCGCGGACGCCGACCTGACGCCGCGCAGCATGCCGATCAGTGCGTTCCCGTTCGCGGCCCTGCCCGCCCGGGCCGCGTCCACCGACGCGGGACGCACCCTCGCGGGCAAGGTAGCCACCGAGGTCGATCCCGTCCGCCGCGCCGACCACGCCAGCCAGCTCGCCCGCCTGCTGTGGCAGGAGGCGACCCTGATCACGCTCTACCAGGAGCCCCAGTACGTCGCCGTCCGCGCCAAGCTGGCGAACCTGGGCGCGCCCGGATTCTCGACGACGCACTGGACGTCGGTGGGCTGGCAGTCCTGACCGGCCGGATCGGCTGGACGGCCTGAGGATCGGCGCCGGCCACGCGTTACAGTTCGGGCGTTTGCGCGGACGGCAGAAGGGGCCAAGGCGATGGCGATATGGAAGCTCCACGGTGACGGCACTCTGAAGCCCGGGGCGGTCGTGGCCCCCGACGAACGGCTGAGCTGGGGCAAGACCATCGGCCTCGGCACGCAGCACGTGGTGGCCATGTTCGGAGCCACCTTCGTCTTCCCGTTGCTGATGGGCCTCAACCCGCAGCTGGCCGTGATGATGTCCGGCATCGCGACGCTGATCTTCCTCGCCGTGGTGCGCGGACGCGTGCCGTCCTACCTCGGCAGCTCGGCGTCCTTCGTCGGCGTGTCGACCGCCATCTACGCGGCGGGCGGCAACCCCAGCCACGTGTCGGGTGCGATGTTCTGGGTGGGCGTCCTGCTGCTGATCGCCGGCATCATCATCCACAGCGCGGGCGCGCGGGTGATCCACCGGGCACTACCCCCCGTGGTCACCGGAGCGGTCGTCATGCTGATCGGTTTCAACCTGGCGCCTGTGGTCGCCAAGACCTACTGGCCGCAGGACCAGTGGGTCGCCCTGTTCACCATGCTCGTCGTGGTGGTGCTGAGCGTCGGCGTCCGCGGCTTCGTCAGCCGCATCGCGATCTTCGTGTCGCTGATCGTCGGCTACGTGCTGAGCTGGCTGCTCGACCTGGTCACCGGCCCGATCACGTCCTTCTCCCCCGCCGCGGGCGAGGCCACGACGCACCTGCGTGTCGACTGGTCGGGGGTCGTCTCCGCGCCGTGGCTCGGGCTGCCGCCGGTCACCGATCTGGGTACGTGGACGCTGCACGGCACCGGAAACGTGGTGGGCTTCCACCTGCCGACCTTCAACGTCGCGTTCGCTCTGATCGCGATGCCGGTCGTGATCGCGCTGATCGCCGAGAACACCGGGCACGTCAAGGCGGTCGCCGAGATGACCGGGGCCGACCTGGACAAGGAGATGGGCAAGGCCATCGGAGCGGACGGCGCGGCGTCCATGCTGGCCACCGCGGTCGGCGCCGGGCCGACGACGACCTACGCCGAGAACATCGGCGTCATGGCATCCACGCGCATCTACTCCTCCGCCGCCTACGTGGTGGCAGCGATCGTCGCGATCGGCTTCGGCTTCTCGCCGAAGTTCGGCGCGGTGATTTCGGCGACGCCGGGTGGCGTCCTGGGCGGCATCACCGTCGTGCTCTACGGCATGATCGGCCTTCTGGGCGCAAAGATCTGGAAGGAGAACCAGGTCGACTTCGGCAACCCCGTCAACCTGGTTCCCGTCTCGGCGGGCATTATCATCGGCGTGGGCGACGTCGGCCTGAGCGTCGGGGATTTCACGCTGAGCGGCATCGCGTTCGGCACGATCGTGACCGTGGCGGTCTACCATCTCGCCCACCGGCTCGCGCCGGCGGAACTGACGCGCGATCTCGAGGGAGCGGTGCTGATCGTGGACCGTCCGGGCGCCTACCACGACGCGGACGCCGACGACCGCTGACACCGCGGGCCTAATGTCCGGACATGAGTAGACCTGGCTGGGCCGAGACCACCGCGCTGATGCGCGACTACTACGACCACGAGTGGGGCTTCCCCGTTCGAGACAGCCGCGCGGTGTACGAGCGTGTCACGCTGGAGGCCTTCCAGTCGGGGCTGTCCTGGGCAACCGTGCTGCGCAAGCGACCGGCCTTCCGCGAGGCGTTCGACGGCTTCGATCCCGAGGCCGTGGCCCGCTACATCGACGCCGACGTGGAGCGGCTGCTCGCCGACGCCCGCATCATCCGCAACCGGCGCAAGATCGAGGCGGCGATCGGCAACGCCCGCGCGACGGTGGCGCTACGCGACGCGGGCAACGACCTGGCGACGCTGGTGTGGTCGTTTCAGCCCGACGATCCGGCGTCCTATGCCGGGGCGACCAGCTGTCCCGAATCCGCGGCCTGCGCGAAGGCGCTGAAGCGATCCGGTTTCGTCTTCGTGGGGCCGACCACCGTGTTCGCGCTCATGCAGGCGATCGGGATCCTGCAGCACCGCAGCACGCCCATCGGCGCCGACGCCCCGGTCTAGCACCACGGCACTAGACTCGGGGCGCAGCCGTCGACCATCGTCCACCGCAGTATCGAGGTTATTCGTGAGCAGCACGTCGCCGTCATCGTCGTTCACCGGCCGTTCGCCGTCGACCGGCGCACTCCTGGTCGTGAGCGGTGTGCTGGTCGCCGCGTACGTCGCCGTGTGGCTGACCGGCCTCGACCTGAGCGTCCGACCGCCGCTACCCGCGCGTTTCCAGGCCGACGGCGTCACGGGCCTGATCTCGCTCATGGGCGACCTCACCGCCCGCCTGGCCGCGTTCGGCACGCTCGGTGCCCTCACGGCGATCGTCGGCTTCCTGCCGAAGAACGACGACCACACCCTCACCGATCAGGGCCGGCGCCTGCTGCGGCAGGCCGGACGCTTCGCCCAGGTCTGGTTCGTGGCGTCGCTGCTCAACACGTTCGCGAACCCGGCCTACGTCAACGGCGTGCCGCTGTACACCACGCTCACGCCGCGGTCGTGGTGGACGTTCATCTGGGCCACTCCCTCGGGTCTGGCCTGGCTCGTGTCCGCGCTGGTCGCGCTGGGGATCGTGGCCGCCTGCTACCTCTCCGGGCACTGGGCCTCCGGTCTCATCGGGCTCGTCGCCGGCGTGCTCGCGCTCACCTTCGTGAGCGTCACCGGCAACGTGACGGTCGGCCTGCATCACGACTGGGCCACGGACGCCGCCATCGTCGGCACGTTCACCGCGGTGCCGCTGATCGCCGCCGCGCTCGGCGCGTGGCTGGTCGCCACGCCACAGGCGGCGCGTCGCTATCACAAACTCGTCCCACCGCTGCTCGCGGCGACCGCCGCCTCGCATGCGCTGATCACCTGGCAGCAGATGGCGGGCCAGCCGCTCACCTCGACCGCGTACGGGCTGTGGAGCATCGGCATCGGCGCCCTCGGCGTCCTGTACGGCCTCAGCTGGCTGTGGCGTCAGTTCAGCGGGCGCGCGGGCGGCCTGGCGGTCGAGGTGGCACTCGCGATCGCCTTCCTGGCGTGCTTGACCGCGACCACCCACGTTCCGCCGCCGCGGTTCCTCGAGCCGCAGTCGATCCAGGTGAACTACCTCGGCTACGAGGTGCTGATCGCGCCGACGCTGGAGCGTCTGGTGACGTTCGGGCGTCCGAACCTGCTGTGGGTGTGCATCGTCGTGTTCGCGCTGGGTGCCTACGCCGCGGGCGTCGTCAAGGCGTACAAGCTCGGACGCCGCTGGCCGATCGGGCGCATCGCCTCGTGGGTCGCCGCCTGGGGGCTCACCCTGTTCCTCGCCGTCACCGGGCTGTGGGAGTACTCCACCGTCCAGTACAGCTGGCACATGGTCGTGCACATGACCGTGAACATGCTCGTGCCCGTGCTGGGCGTCCTCGGCGCCCCGTTCGCGCTGATCCGCGCCGGCTCGGCCTCCGCGATCACACACGTGGCGCTCGGCGACGCGGTCGAGTCGCTGGAGTCGCACCGGCTGTGGCAGACCCTCACCGGGCCGCTCGTCGCGTGGCTCGCGTACGTGAGCAGCCTGTTCGCGGTCTACTTCACGCCCGCGTTCCCGTGGTTGATGAAGTACCACTGGGCGCACCAGCTGATGCTGCTGTTCTTCATGATGACCGGCTACTTCTTCTTCTCGGTCATCATCGGCGCCGACCGCAGCAACCGGCAGCTGCCGCATCTGCTCAAGCTGGCGCTGGTGATCTCGATCATGCCGTTCCATGCGGTGTTCGCGGTCGGCATCCTGTCGAGCCAGACCCTCATCGGCGCGTCCTTCTACGAGACCATCGCCGTCGCGTGGCTGCCCGGCCGCGAGGCCCTGATGAACGACCAGAACATCGCCGGCCAGGCGAGCTGGTTCCTCGGCGAGATCCCGCTGTTCGTGGTGATCATCGCGCTGGCCGCGCAATGGTTCCGCTCCGACTCCAAGGACGCCGCCATCATCGACGCGCAGACCGACTCGGGCGAGGACGACTCGTTCGACGCCTACAACGACATGCTGGCCGAACTGGCCCGCCGTGACCGGGATCGGGCCCGCGAGGCCGTGCTGAAGAGGTTCGACCAGTGACACAGACCGACACCGGGCCAGCGACCAGCGGCCTCGACCAGCGGGTCGAGCTCGACATCTCCGGCATGACGTGCGCGGCCTGCGCATCGCGGATCGAGAAGAAGCTCAACAAGATGGACGGCGTTCGCGCCACCGTCAACTACGCCACCGAGCGCGCGGTCATCCTCGGCATGGCCCCCGAGCGGGCCCCGGACGCCGTGGGCGTCGTCGAGTCCGCCGGCTACGCCGCCTCGCCGGTCGTCGACGGTGAAGAGGGCCAGGGCTATGCCGACCGGGTGAACATGCTGCGCAACCGGCTCATCGTCGCCGCACTGCTGACCGTGCCGCTGGGCGACGTGGCGATCGTGCTGGCGCTCGCGCCGCAGATGCGCTTCTGGGGCTGGCAATGGGTGCTGCTGGTCACGTCGCTGCCGGTCGTGTTCTGGTGCGCCTGGCCGTTCCACAAGGCGGCCTGGCGCAACCTGCGTCACGGCACCACGTCGATGGACACCCTGGTCTCGCTCGGCATCCTGTCGGCCTTCACCTGGTCACTGGTCTCCACCATTCTGGGCGCCGAAGACACAACCGGCTACTGGCTCGGCTACGGCATCGCGCCGGCCGGCGCCGACTCGCTCTACCTCGAGGTCGCCGCGGCGGTCACGACATTCCTGCTCGGCGGGCGCTACATGGAGGCCCGCTCGAAGAAGTCGGCCCGCGGCGTCCTGTCGGCGCTCGGCAAGCTGGCGCCCACGACCGTCCGCGTGATCCGCGACGGGCAGGAGGCGATCATCCCGATCGCCGAGCTCAAGGTCGGCGACCGGTTCGGCGTCCGGCCCGGCGAACGGATCGCCACCGACGGCCACGTCATCGTGGGCGCCTCGGCGATCGACACCTCGATGATGACCGGCGAGCCGGTGCCGCGCGAGGTGGGCGAGGGCGACGCGGTGCTGGGCGGCACCATCAACACCACGGGCGCGCTCATCGTCCAGGCCGACCGGGTGGGCGCCCACACCCAGCTGGCCCAGATGGCCGCGACCGCCGAGCAGGCGCAGGCGCGCAAGGCCTCCGTGCAGACGATGGTGGATCAGGTCGTGTCGTGGTTCGTCCCGACGGTGCTGATCGTGTCGGCGCTCACCCTGGCGGTGTGGTTGCTCGCCGGCGGCGGGCCGCGAGCGGCGTTCAGCGCCGCGCTGAGCGTGCTTATCATCGCGTGCCCGTGCGCGCTCGGCCTCGCCACCCCCACCGCGCTCATGGTGGGTGTGGGGCGGGGCGGCCAGCTCGGCATCCTGATCAAGGGCCCGGACGCCTTGGAGGCGTCCGGCGTCATCGACACCGTCGTGCTCGACAAGACCGGCACCCTGACCACGGGCGCGATGACGGTCGAGGGCGTACACACGAGCGGCGACGCGGCATCGGATCGCGTGCTGGCGACGGCCGCCGCCGTCGAGGCGCACTCCGAGCACCCGCTCGCGAAGGCAATCGTGGCGCGGGCGTCCGCCGCCGGCCTCACCGTCGAACACGCCGCCGGTGTGCGCGCGATCCCCGGACGCGGCGCACTCGGCGCCGTCGGCGAATCGACGGTGCTCGTCGGCAACCCCGAACTGCTGGCCGAGCACGGGGTCGCGGTGAGCGCCGACGCGTCGGAGGCGGTGCAGGACGCCGCCGCCGCCGGCGCGAACGCGGTGCTGGTCGCCCGCGACGGCGTGCTGCTGGGCTGGATCGTGGTCACCGACACGATCAAGGAATCGGCCGCTCCCGCGGTGGCGCGGTTGAAGGCGATGGGGCTGCGCACGGTCCTGCTCACCGGCGACCGGCACGCCGCCGGCGACGCGGTCGGGGCCGTGGTGGGCGTCGACGAGGTCATCGCCGAGGTGCTGCCGACCGGCAAGGCGGCCGTGATCGAGAGGCTGCAGGCGGACGGCCGCCGGGTCGCAATGGTCGGCGACGGCATCAACGATGCGGCGGCGCTGGCGTCGGCGAATCTCGGCCTGGCTGTGGTCTCGGGCACCGACGTCGCGATGAAGTCGGCCGACATCATCCTGGTGCGCCGCGACCTGTCCGTGGTGCCCGACGCGATCGCCCTGGCCCGGCGGACGCTGCGCACGATCAAGGGCAACCTGGTCTGGGCGTTCGGCTATAACATCGCCGCGATCCCGCTCGCGGCATTCGGGCTGCTCAACCCGCTGATCGCCGGTTTCGCGATGAGCCTGTCCAGCGTCTTCGTGGTCACGAACTCCACCCGGCTGCGCCGGTTCACCCCGGGGGCGTGACCCCGGCTTGTGGGGCGCCCGCCCGAGGGCGAACACCTGCGGGGTTCGCACGGAGCGTACGCTCCGTCACGTGGCGGCGGGCTGTGCGTGGTCCGACGAAACCGGAGACATGGTGGACGATCGTGGCCCGAGTGAGGGTCACAGGTTTCCGCTATCTGGGCGCCTACCGCCTCGCGGTCTCAGGCATGCGCCAGTACGCGACCGCCGAGACGAGACACAGCGCCGTGATGGCGGCCTGGAAGACCCAGAAGGCGTCCGCCCGGATCGTGGCGGTGGCCAGCACCGGCGCCATGCCGCCGAAGAGGGCGATCGCGATGCCGTAGGGCAGCGAGATGCCGGCGGCCCGCACCTCGGGCGGGAACTGCTCGGCCATCACCGCCGCCAGCGAACCCCCGTAGCCCGCAAGCAGCACCGCGCTGGCAGCGGCCGCGATCAGCGCGCTCGACAGGGTCGTGCCGACCGAGTTCAGCAACGGCGCGAACGTCAGCGCCGAGCCGAGCGCGAAGATCAGCAGGACCGGGCGGCGTCCGAGACGGTCGGACAACGCGCCGGCGAAGGGCAGCAGCACCGTGAACAACACCAGCCCGACCATCGCGGCCAGCTGCGCGTCGCGCAATTCGATGCCGGTCTTGGTGCGCAGGATCGTCGGCAGCGCGACCAGCCAGAACTGGCCGAGCGCGGTGCCCGCGCAGATCAGCGCGATCACGCGCAGCATCGCGCGCGGATGGTCGCGCACCACGGCCCGCAGCGGCTGCCGTTCGATCCGGCCCTGGTCGCGGACGGTCACGAACGCCTGCGTGTCGGGAATGGCCATGCGCATCCATAGCCCGATCAAGCCGAGGACCGCGCCGATGCCGAACGCGATCCGCCAGCCCCAGGTGCCCACGAACGCGTCCGAGAGGAACGAGAACATGACCGCGGCGAGGGCCGACGCCATGAGCGTGCCCGCACCGACCGACACCTGCTGCCACGATCCCGCCCATGCGCGGCGTCCGGGCGGCGCGTTCTCGACCAGGAACGCCGCCGAGGTTCCGAACTCGCCGCCGGCCGAGAAGCCCTGAACGCAGCGCGCCACGACGAGCAGGATCGGTGCGAGGACGCCCACCTGGCCGTAGGTCGGCAGCACCGCGATCGCGGCGGACGCCCCCGCCATCATCAGGATCGTCAGCGTCATGCCCGCGCGGCGTCCGTGCCGGTCGGCGTACGAGCCCAGGATCGCGCCGCCGAGCGGGCGGAAGAAGAACCCGACCGCGAACACCCCCAGCGCCGACAGCGTGCTGGCCAGGGGGTCGGCGTCCGGGAAGAACGCGGCCGCGAAGAACGGCACGAAGAACCCGTAGACCGACCAGTCGAACCATTCGACGAGGTTGCCGACCGTGCCGGCGACCAGCGACCGCCGGCGCTGGTGCTGGGCCGAGAGCGTGGCGCTGATGATGGACCTCCTGTTAGGAACGGTTCACGTTATCCGCCCGCGCCCCACCGCGTAGCGCTGGACCGCACGCCGGTCAACCTTTCCGCCTGGCCGCAGCGGAAACGCGTCCACGCACCACACCTCGCGGGGCTGCGCCGCCGCCCCCAGCGCCGCGGTCGCCGCGCGCGCCCGGTCGACCGCGAGGGGCGCCGTGCCGACCGCCACCACCCGCTGGCCCCACTCGGCGTCCGGGATTCCGACGACCACCCACTCGCCGCCGAGCGTCGCCAGCGCGTGTTCGACGTCGTGCGGGTTGACGTTCACGCCACCCGAGATGATCACGTCGTCGGCGCGGCCGCGCACGACGAGCCGGTCGCCCCGCCAGGCGCCGAGGTCGTGCGTGGCGAGCAGGCGGCGTCCGCGATGGCTGACGAACGGCTGGGCGTCCGTGTCGAGGTAGCGGGTGGCCAGCACCGGGCCGCCGAGGTGGATGAGCCCCTCGCGAAGCTCCACGTGGACGCCGTCGAGCGGCACCCCGTCGTACACGCACCCGCCGCTGGTCTCGGTCGCGCCGTAGGTCCTCACCACGCGGACGCCCGCCGCCTCGGCCCGCCGGCGGAGTCCGGGCTCCACCGCGGCGCCGCCCACCAGGACGGCGTCGAACGTCGCGAGGGCCTCGGGCGCCGACGCCAGCGCGCGGTGCAGCTGCGTCGGGACGAGTGAGAGGTAGCGGCGGGCGTCCGGGTCCAGCGCGGCGGTGCACCGCGCGAACAAGGCGGCGTCGAAGCCGCGTCCAGGCGCGAACACCACGGGCCGGACGCCCGCCAGCACGCTGCGCAGCACCACCTGGAACCCGGCCACCCCCTGCACGGGCAGCGACGTCAGCCACTGTCCCTCGCCGCCCAGCCGGTCGTGCGTCGCCCGCGCGGACGCCGTGAGCGCGGCCAGCGAGAGCCCCACGAGGTGGCCCCGGCCGTCGGTGCTGCCCGAGGTGCGGATGATCACGTCGACACCGTCGAGCGGTTCGGTGATCCGCGCCCGGGACGCCTCGAACTCGGCGGCGTCCGCGGCCATCAGCAGCGGCCCCTCGCCGGGATCGTCGAGCCGCGCCGCCAGCGTGTCGTAGAGCCGCGCGACGGCGTCCGCGCCGGTTCCCCCGGCGCCCCAGCCCACACGCCCCTGCCCCGCCTTCACCTTCACGGCCCCTGCTCATTGGCTGCTGCGATGCGCCCGATGAACTCGTTGATCCACTCGACCGCGTCATCGACTGTTGGACGTACGTCGAGACCCTCGGCGGCTTCGGCGTAGAGGCTGTCCCATTGATCGCCGGCAGCGACGGTCGGCGGCCAGGCCTGTTGGCGGCGATAGTCGAAGAGCCGGACGCAGGTCACGGCGATCTGCACGAAATCGAGAGCTTCGCCGCCGTTGAGGAGTTGGAGGTCGACGAGGTCGCGTGCCCGCTCACTTCGCTCGCCCGATACCGCATGGAGCTTCTGGGCGACCTGGTGGTCGGAGCGCATCACCGGCACGGGTCTCGGCGCCTCGAGTCCGACCTCGGTAAAGAGCCCGACAAGGTCCGGGGCCACCTGATACTCCGGATCGTCGGCGTCACCGATCTCGTTGTGTCCCAACTCGAACCTCAGCGTGCACCACGGCCGACCGCGATAGTCAAGCTTCACCTCGAATGGCTGCATGACGTACCCCGTCGGAACGGCCGGCGGACGTGGTGCAGCCTTCTCGACCAGGCGTCCGGTGAAGCCAGCCCACCCGGCCGCGAGGGAGTCCTCGAAGTCGCTGCGAAACTCGGCGAGCGGCTGAACTCGCGCAGCGTCGAGGTCCCGGGTGAAGCGGGTTCCACGTCCGCAACGCAGCGTCGTGGCAGTGCCACCCTTGATCGCCCCCTCAGGCAGCATCTGGCCGACCACAACCAGAGCTATCCCGACACGACGCCGCAGGACGGGCCCGTCATTGCCTTCCAGGTTGCGGATGCGTTGCTCCAGGGAGCGCACGTTCGTCGGCGCGCTGGTGTAACTCACGACCGAAGTCCTGTCCTCACCCGCTGCCACTCGGTGGTGGTCAACAACCCTTCGCTGCGCGCCCGCTTGGCCGCATCCCGGAGACGCTCGGTCTCGATGCGACCGCGGCACTCGAGGATTGCATCGCCGACCGTCTGCGCCGCCAAGCCTTCGTAGAACGTCGTGCTGACTTCGCTGTTGACCCGGGTCAGCTCAATGAACGGTGGCAGCTTGGGACGGGCGCGCCGACAGACCGCCACCTTCACCTGCCGCGGGTTCACGTCGGCAAGCCCGAACAGCGCCAGGACGGACTCGCCATGCAGGTACGCCCCCTCACCCGCGCGCAGAAGAGCCTCAGCGAACTGGTCGTAGCCGGTGGGCGGGATGTCGGGCACCCGGTAAAGCCCGTACGCCACATTCTCCAGACCGCCTCGCGCGGCGAGTTTGGGTAGCTCGACCGCGGGGACTCCAGCATCGGCGGCCGCCTTCGTCGTGACGTAGCCGTAGTGATCGAGCGCGATCTCACGCACGATCTCTCGGTAGCTCCCCTCGACCGCCATGTCACGACTATACCGAAAACGGTAGTGTTGTGACCACCGTGAGGAACGAACGACCTAGAAGCAGTCGGGGTAGGGCGACCAGTCGGGATCGCGGCGCCTGGCCAGATGAGCCAGGACGTCCTCGTGCGGGATCGTCTCGACCTTGCCACTCACGAGGTCGTCGACGCGAGAGGTCACCTCGCGCTTCCACGCTTCGTCTGATCGATTCATCGTCCCGGCTTGCCGGGGCTTGGCTCATCCAGGGCCGCCATCAACTGCCCGAACGGCACCGGGACCCTGGGTAAGGAACGAACAGCTTAGAAGTAGTAGGGGTAAGGCGACCAGTCGGGATCGCGGCGTTCGACGAAGGCGTCGCGGCCCTCCTGGGCCTCCTCGGTCATGTAGGCCATCCGCGTCGCCTCGCCCGCGAAGACCTGCTGGCCGGCCAGGCCGTCGTCGGCGAGGTTGAACGCGTACTTCAGCATGCGGATCGCCTGCGGTGACTTGGTGGCGATGATGCGAGCGTATTCGAGCGCCACCTGTTCGATCCGGTCGTGATCGGCGACCTCGTTCACGACACCCCAGCGCTCGGCGTCCTCGGCGGAGTATTCGCGGGCCAGGAAGAAGATCTCGCGCGCCCGCTTGTCGCCGGCCTGCCGGGCCAGCAGCGCCGAGCCGTAGCCGGCATCGAACGAGCCGACGTTGGCGTCGGTCTGCATGAACCGCGCGTGCTGCCGCGAGGCGATCGACAGGTCGGACACGACGTTGAGCGAGTGCCCGCCCCCGGCCGCCCAGCCGCTGACGACGGCGATGACCACCTTCGGCATGGTGCGGATCAGCCGCTGCACCTCGAGGATGTGCAGCCGACCGGCGCGCGCGGGGTCGATCTGCTCGCGGCGCGTCGCGGGATCGGCGAGGGCGTCCGCACCGTCCGTCTCGTAGCGATAGCCGTCGCGCCCGCGGATCCGCTGGTCGCCTCCGGAGCAGAACGCCCAGCCGCCGTCCTTGGGCGAGGGACCGTTGCCCGTCAGGATCACCGCGCCCACGTCCGACGTCATCCGCGCGTGGTCGAGCGCCCGGTACAGCTCGTCGACCGTGTGCGGCCGGAACGCGTTGCGCACCTCGGGCCGGTCGAAGGCGATGCGGACGCAGCCCAGGTCGGCGCCGGCGGCGTCCACGGCCCGGTGGTAGGTGAGGTCGGTGAAGCCGAACCCCTCCACGATGCGCCAGCGGGTCGGATCGAACGGGTTCTCCATGGTTCATGAGGATATCCGGGTGAGCATTTCCTGCCGCTCAACGCCGGCTTGCGCGGCGTTCACCCTAGTCGCCGACTGCGAGCGCGCGTTGAGCGGCAGAAAATGTCGCCATCGGCCAGCCAGGGGCACCCGCATGAACGACGGGGGCCCGCCCTCCCACCGGCGTCATCCTCGGTGAGGGTACGCTGAACCCTCGTGACGACAACCGGCGGACAGACGCGACCCGCGGCCACGTCGGTCGTGGCCGAGCCGTTCGCGACGTCCCTGCGCCGGGGGCGTCCGCTGCTGTGGGCGACCGGCGCCGGCGACGACCTCACCGCACTCCTCGGGTGGGGCGAGCGGCTCCGCGTGGACGCCTTCGGCCCCGACCGGTTCGCCACGCTGGCGTCCGCGTTCGCCGACTTCGTCGCGCATCGGCCGGACGCCGACCCGCGCGATCTGGTCGCATTCGTCACGGTGACGTTCTCGCCCGACTCCCAGGCGGCGTCGACGCTGATCGTGCCGCGGACACTCGGCCGCTGGTCGTCCGGCGCTCTCCACCTCGATACGGACGCCGAGATCCCCGAGCCGTCCGCACCACTCGACGACTTCGACGAGAGGGACCTCGAGCGCGGCACCCTCACCCGGCAGGCATTCCGACACGCCGTCGCCGAAGCCGTCCGCCGCATCGGCGCCGGCGACCTCGCCAAGGTCGTCCTCGCCCGCGACCTGAAGGCGTCCGCCCCCGACCCCATCGACCTGAACGCCGTGCTGGCGCGGCTGCAGCGGGCCAACCCGCAGGCGTGGACGTTCCACGTCGACGGGCTGATCGGCGCCTCCCCCGAGATGCTCGTGCGCCGGCGCGGGCTCCGCGTCGAGTCGCAGGCGCTCGCCGGCTCCGCCGCCGTCACCGGCGATCCCGACGCCACCGATCGTGCCGCGCGGGCGCTCGCGGCGTCCGGGAAGGACCACGCCGAGCACGCCTTCGCCGCCCAGTCGATCTCGACCAAGCTCCGCACGCTCGGCACGGTGGAGGTCAGTGCGCCGCACGTCCGCCGCTGGCCACGGATCATGCACCTGGCCACCGACATCACCGCGACGCTGCGCGAGCCGCGCTCCGCCCTCGACATCGCGACCCTGCTCCACCCCAGCGCGGCGGTGTGCGGCTGGCCGACCGAGGCGGCGGCGTCCGTCATCGCCGAACTGGAAGGCTTCGACCGCGGCCGCTACGCCGGCCCGGTCGGCTGGATGGACGCCACCGGCGACGGCGAGTTCGCGATCGCGCTGAGGTGCGGCCAGGCGTCGGACGACCGGCGCGCCGTGCGGATGTTCGCGGGCGGCGGCATCGTCGCGGGCTCGGATCCGAGCGCCGAGCTCGCCGAGACGGCCACCAAGTTCCTGGCCATGTACGAGGCCCTCTCACCGGTGGCGCGCCCATGATCGCCGTCTACTCCGTCGGGCTACGCGATCGGTTCCGCGGGCTGACGGCGCGCGACGGCGTCCTGATCCGCGGACGCGCCGGCTGGGGCGAGTTCTCACCGTTTTGGGACTACGACGACGCCACCTGCGTGCCGTGGCTGCGGGCCGCGGTCGAGATGGCGACCCGGCCGTTCCCGGACGCCGTGCGGGACTCGATCCCGGTCAACGCGACCGTGCCCGCGGTCGCTCCCGAGCGCGCGGCGGCGATGGTCGTGGCGTCCGGGTGCGGCACCGTCAAGGTGAAGGTCGCCGAGCCCGGGCAGTCGCTGGCCGACGACCTCGACCGGGTCACGGCCGTCCGCGACGCGCTGGGCGCGTCCGGCCTGATCCGGGTGGACGCCAACGCCGCCTGGTCGGTCGAGGAGGCCGTGTCCGCGCTGGCGGCGCTCGAGCGGGCCGCGGGCGGGCTGGAGTACGCCGAGCAACCGTGCGCGACCGTCGCCGAACTCGCCGCGGTGCGCCGGCGGGTGAGCGTCCCGATCGCCGCCGACGAGTCGATCCGGCGGGCGTCCGATCCGCTGGCGGTCGTGCGCGCTCAGGCGGCGGACGTCATCGTGATGAAGGTGCAGCCGCTCGGCGGCGTCCGCGCCTGCCTGGCGCTGGCCGAACAGGTCGGACTGCCGATCACGGTGTCCTCGGCCCTGGACACCTCGGTCGGGATCGCCGCGGGCGTGGCGCTCGCCGCCGCTCTGCCGGGGGAACCGCGCGCGGCCGGGCTGGCGACCGTGCGGCTGCTGGACGGCGACGTCACCTGCGCTCCGCTGCTGCCCACCGGCGGGATGCTGCCGGTCCGGCGGGTCACCGCCGACACGATTCCCCCCGCGGCCCCCCCGCTGGACGCCGCTTGGCGCGCCCGCCTCGGCCGGGTCGCGGCCCTCGCCGGGATCGACCTGCGCGAGGAATTGGCGTGAGCGCGATCGAGATGGGCCGGGCGCTCGTCACCGCCCTGGCGGCGGCCGGCGTGCGCGACGTCGTGCTCGCCCCGGGATCGCGTTCGGCGCCGATGGCGTACGCCGTGGCGGACGCCGAGCGGGTCGGCTGGCTGCGCGCGCACGTGCGCGTCGACGAGCGCGGCGCCGGCTTCCTCGCGCTCGGGCTCGCGAAGGCCTGGCAGCGCCGGGACGATCCGCGCCCGGTCGCCGTCGTGACGACCTCGGGGACGGCGGTGGCCAACCTGCACCCCTCCGTCCTGGAGGCCTCCCACGCGGGCCTCCCCCTGCTGGTCGTGTCCACCGATCGGCCGCACGAATGGCGCGGCACCGGCGCCAACCAGACCACCATGCAGCCCGGCCTGTTCGGTCCGGCCGTGCGTCTCGCCGCCGAGCTCCCCGCGCGCGCCAACCCCGCCTCGGCACGCGGACAGGTCGCCCGGCTGGTGGCCGCCGCGCTCGGCACCCTCACCCGCGATCCCGGCCCGGTGCACCTCAACGTCGCCTTCGGCGAACCGCTCACGCCTGAACACTCGTGGCAGCCCGGCGACCTGCCGCCCGCGATCCACATCGAGCCGAGCCTGCCCGCACCGGTCACCCCGCTGCCCGCCGGCGTGCGGACGCTCGTCGTGGCCGGCGACGGCGCGGGCCCGGACGCCGCCCGCGTGGCCCGCGAGGGGTGCTGGCCGCTGCTGGCCGAACCGTCCTCGGGTGCACGACTCGGGCGCGAGGCGCTCGCCGGCTATCCGACGCTGCTCGGCCAGGGCCTCGCCGCCGACGTGGAGCGCGTCGTCGTGTTCGGCCATCCCACCTTGTCACGCTCGATCACCTCGCTGCTCGGACGCCGCGACGCCGAGGTGGTCGTCGTCTCCCCCACCGCCCGCTGGACCGACGTCACCGGCTCCGCCGCCGCGGTGGTGGCTGCCGTGCGTCCGAGCGCACCGCAGGCGTCCGACCTCGCGTGGCGCGACCGGTGGCAGGACGCCGCGGCGGCGCTGCGGCCGGTAGCGTCCCCGCAGGAACGGGCGGCGCTCGCTCTCTGGGACACCCCTGAGATGCTCTTTCTCGGGCCGTCTGCCACCGTGCGCGCGTTCGACGCGGCGGTCCCCGGCGCGCAGCGCGGGGCGCGGGTGCTGGCCAGCCGCGGGCTGGCGGGCATCGACGGCCTGATCGCGACGGCGCGCGGCCTCGCGACCGGCATGGCCGAACCCGTCCGGCTCGTGCTCGGCGATCTGTCGTTCGTTCACGACCTCGGCGGACTGGTGCGCGGCGAGCTCGAGGCAGAGGTGGATCTGCAGGTGGTCGTCCTCGACGATCACGGCGGCGGCATCTTCGCGACCCTGGAACACCGCGGCGCGGCCGACGCCGTGTTCGACCGGTTCTTCGCGACCCCCCAGCGTCTCGACCTGGTCGCCGTCGCGCGCGGCTTCGGGCTGGACGCCGAGCGCGTCGCCGTCGCCGACCTGGCGGACGCCCTCGCGCGGCCCGTCCGGGGCACGTCGGTGCTGGTGGTCGACCTTCCGCGGGCCAGCCGGGGCTGACCCTTCTTATCGGCGTATCCGTCTCGCGGTTCTTCTCACGCCTCCACGCTTGTGTTATTGTATTACTGCTCTAATACAGGAGGACGCCATGGACTTCGATCCCGGGCAGCCGATCTGGCTCCAACTGGTTCGCGAGTTCACGCGCCGCATCGGGACCGGCGACTGGCCCGCGGGCCACCGCGTCCCGAGCGTGCGCAACCTCGCCGCCGAGCTGGGCGTCAACCCCAACACCGTCCAGCGCGCCCTCGCCGAACTCGAGCGCACCCGCCTCGCGGTCGCCGAGCGCACCGCCGGACGGTTCGTCACCACCGACACCGCCCTGATCGCCGAGGCCCAGCTCGGCTCCGCCCAGGCCGCGGCCGACGCCTACGTCGCCCGGGCCCGCGGCCTGCGCCTCGATCAGGACGCCGCGCTCGCCCTCGTCGCCCGCCGGTGGCACGTGGGCTCCCCCACCGATCCATCCACCACCACCCAGGAGAACCGATGAGCACCGCGCCCGCCCTCGAGATCCGCAACCTCGGCCGCCGTTACGGCCCGATCGCCGCGCTCGACGGCCTCGACCTCACGCTGGACGCGGGCCGTATCGTCGCACTGTTCGGCGAGAACGGCTCCGGAAAGACGACGCTGCTCAAAATCGTCGCCGGGCTGCTGTCCGAGTACACCGGCGAGGCGCTGATCCACGGCCACGCCCCCGGCCCGGAGTCGAAGGCGATGGTCTCGTTCCTGCCGGATCAGAGCTTCCTGCCCGACACCGTCTCCGCCCGCACCGCCGTCTCGATGTTCGGCGACTTCTTCGCCGACTTCGACGCCGCCCGCGCCTTCGCGCTCATCGCCGAGCTGGGCATCGACGCCCACCGCACCCTGAAGACCCTGTCGAAGGGCCAGCGCGAAAAGGTGCAACTCGCACTCGCGATGAGCCGCCGCGCCCGGATCTACCTGCTCGACGAGCCGATCTCGGGCGTCGACCCGGCCGCGCGCGAGGTGATCCTGCGCACCATCCTCACCCAGTACGACCCGGGCGCGCTGGTGGTCATCTCGACCCACCTGATCGCCGACATCGAGGCCGTCGCGGACGCCGCGGTGTTCCTGCGGGCCGGGCGCGTCCTGTTCGCGGGCGACGCGGACGATCTGCGCGCCCGGCACGGCATGAGCCTCGACCGACTGTTCCGCACCACTTACCAGAACCCCGTCAGGAGCTGACCATGTACGCCGCCCTGCTCAAGCACGAGGCCCGGCTCCAGGCCCGGCCGTTGCTGTCCTTCCTCGGCATCGCGCTGGCGGTCTTCGCCGGCGGGCTAGCGGCGATGCTGTTGCGCGTCCCGCTGCTCGCCGAGTTCGGGAACGTCGCCGCGATCATCGTCTGCCTGCTGCTCGCCGTTGGCGTACCGGCGCACCTCCTGCACCGCTACTACACGTCGATGTACGGGCGCGAGGGCTATCTCACCCACGTCATCCCGGCGAAGCACACCGCGCTGTACGCCGCGAAGTTCACCTGGGCGGCCGGCGTGTGGGCCGCCTCGTTGCTCCTCACCCTCGCACTCGCCTACGGCATCGCGGTCGCGCAGACGATCACGGCCGGCGGCACGGCGTCCGACACCTGGGCCGCACTGGCGACCGCGCTCGCGAACGCCAACCAGACTGCGCTGGCTCTGGGCATCGCCTGGATCGCCGTCGGCCTGCTGACCTACGTCGCGCAGTTCGGCTGGGTCGTGACGTTCGGCATGGAGGACCGGTTCCGCTCGCTCGGCCTCGGCGGGCCCGTCGTGGTGTGGTTCGTGTCCTACCTGGTCATGCAGGTCGTCACCTTCGCCGCGATGGTCCTGATCCCTGTGGGCGTCACGCCCGACTTCAGCGAGCTGGTGTTCGCCAGTTTCCTCGGCGAGTTGCCCAAGGCGTTCGCGAACGAGGATCCGTCGTTCATCCCGCTCGGCTGGCTCCCGGTGATCCTGGTCGCGCTGCCGGTCTACGTGATCTGGACGCTGCACTCGCTCAAGAAGCACACGTCGCTTCGCTGACCGGACGCCGGCGCCGGACGTGCGCCCCGTGCGCACGACCGGATCATCCACGGACGCCCGCCGCCGCCACCGCGTCGGCGATGTCGGCGGCGAGCGCCTCGGCCTCCGCGTCGCCGAGATCGTGGACGGTGAGCCGCAGATGGTGCGAGGGTCCGGCGGATGCGTCCAGACGGAACTCGTCGCCGGTGCGGACCAGCCACCGTCGCTCCTTGAGCCGCTCGCCGACCTCGCGCGCGAGCGCCGGAAGCCCGACCCACAGATTGACCCCGTCACCCGTCTGAGCCTGCACGCCGTGGCGGGCGAGCCGCGCCGCGAAGGCCTCGTTGCGCGCGGCGTAGTGCGCGCCGGCGCGTTCGATCGCGCCGCGGGTCACGGCGTCCGCGAGCAGCGCGTGCGCGGTTCTCTGCAGCAGGTGGCTGACCCAGGTCGTCCCCGGGCTCAGTCTCATCGCCATCCGGGACGCCGTCTCGGCGTCCGAGGCCACCAGCGCGAGGCAGATGTCGGGACCGATGAACTTCGAGACCGACCGCACCAGCGCCCAGCGCCGGTGACCCGGCCCGACGATCGAGTGGAACGGACGCCGCGAGAGCAGCGAGTAGTAGTCGTCCTCGACCACGAGCACGTAGGGATGCTCCGCAAGGACGGCCCGCAGTTGCCCGGCGCGACGGGCGCTGAGCGAGACACCCGTCGGGTTCTGTGCTCGGGGCGTGCCGATCACCGCGCGGACGCCGTGGGCGAGCGCGGCCCGAAGCCCGTCGACCGTCATGCCCTCGTCGTCGACGGGCACGGCCACGGCCCGGTAGCCGCCCAGGCGGGTGACGTGGATGCTGGCCAGGAAGCAGGGATCCTCCAGGGCCACGGCGTCGTCGCGGGTGAGTGCCTGGGCGAGCAGCCGCTCGACCGCGTCCACGGCACCGCTCGTCACCGTGAGCCGGAAGCCGTCCGGCACGTCGGGCGCCATCCAGTCCCGCGCCCACGCCTCCAGCCCGCGGTCGATCACGGGTTCGCCGTACAGCACCGGACGCCCCACGGCGGCGTGCAGCGCGGGGGCCAGGTCGGGGATCAGCTCCGCGGCGGGGTTGCCCGTGCCGACGTCGCGCAGGTCTTCCGCGGCGCCGCGCCCGTCATGAGCGACCGGCCCCTCCTGCGGCACCGGTGCGTGGGCGGCCACGCGCGTTCCGGCGCGCCCCTGCCCGACCACCGCCCCCGAGCGGGCCAGCAGGCCGTACGCGGCCACGACCGTGTTGCGGTTCACGTCCAGCCGGCGAGCGAGCAACCGCACCGGTGGCAACGCGTCGCGCGGGGCGAGGGCGCCCGCCTCGATGAGGTCGCGCACGCTGTCCGCGATCTCCGCCGCGGTGCCGCCGGCGATCGCCAAGGCGGGCTGTTGAGTCACGTCCGCGAGTCTAGAGCCTGCGTGCTACCTTTTGGCCTAGGTCAAAATCGGCGGGCGGGACCGCCCGAGCAAGGAGACGACGGATGAGCAGCACCACCGGCACCGATCGGGTCAAGCGCGGCCTGGCAGACATGCTGAAGGGCGGGGTCATCATGGACGTCGTCACGCCCGAGCAGGCCCGCATCGCCGAGGACGCCGGCGCCGTGGCGGTCATGGCGCTGGAACGCGTTCCCGCCGACATCCGGGCCCAGGGCGGTGTCGCCCGGATGAGCGACCCCGATCTGATCGAGGCGATCATCGCCGAGGTGTCGATCCCGGTGATGGCCAAGGCGCGCATCGGCCACTTCGTCGAGGCACAGGTGCTCCAGGCACTCAAGGTCGACTACATCGACGAGTCCGAAGTCCTGTCGCCGGCCGACTACGTCCATCACATCGACAAGTGGCCCTTCACCGTGCCGTTCGTGTGCGGCGCCACCAATCTGGGCGAGGCGCTTCGCCGCATCAACGAGGGCGCGGCGATGATCCGTTCCAAGGGCGAGGCCGGCACCGGCGACGTCTCGGAGGCGACCAAGCACATCCGCACCATCACGGCCGAGATCAGGGCCCTCACCGCGCTGAGCAAGGACGAGCTGTACGTCGCCGCCAAGGAGCTTCAGGCGCCGTACGACCTGGTCGCCGAAATCGCCGGCACAGGGCGCCTCCCCGTCGTGCTCTTCACCGCAGGCGGGGTCGCGACGCCCGCCGACGCGGCGATGATGATGCAGCTCGGCGCCGACGGCGTGTTCGTCGGGTCGGGCATTTTCAAGTCGGGTGAGCCGGCCAAGCGAGCGGCCGCGATCGTCAAGGCCACGACGTTCTACGACGACCCCACGGTGATCGCCGAGGTGTCGCGCGGGCTGGGCGAGGCCATGGTCGGCATCAGCGTCGCTGACGTGCCGGCGCCGCACCGCCTGGCCGAGCGCGGCTGGTGACCGGGCCGCGCGTCGGCGTCCTGGCCCTTCAAGGCGATGTTCGCGAGCACGCACGCGTCCTCGCCGGGCTCGGCGCCGACGTGGTCACCGTCCGGCGTCCGGAGGATCTCGCGGGCGTCGACGGCCTGGTGCTTCCGGGCGGGGAATCGAGCGTCATCGACAAGCTCGCGCGGGCCTACGGGCTGCGGCAGCCGATCCGGGACGCGATCGCGTCCGGCCTGCCCGTCCTCGGTACCTGCGCGGGGCTCATCCTGTTGGCAGACCACGTCACCGGGGCGATCGCCGGCCAGGAGACCTTCGGCGGCCTGGACATCACCGTCCGGCGCAACGCCTTCGGCAGCCAGGCGGAGTCGTTCGAGACCGACCTGGACGTTCCCGCTTTCGGCGGGCCACCGGTCCACGCGGCGTTCATCCGCGCGCCCCTGGTCGAGCGGATCGGCCCGGGCGTCCGCCCTCTTGCGGTATTGCCGGACGGACGGATCGTGGCGGTCCAACAAGGCGCCCTGCTCGGCACGGCGTTCCATCCGGAAGTGACCGGCGAAACCCGCTTCCACCAGCGGCTTCTCGACGCGGTCGCCACCAGCACGCCCGTGCCCGGCGGTGCGGAAGGGGCGCCGATTCCGGCCCTCACTAAGCTGACGCCGTGACCACGATCACGCCGCGGGGACGGCGGGCAAGAATCGGGATCGTCGACGACCATCCTGCGGTGCTTCTGGGTGCCGCCGGCATCCTGCGCTCCCAGCCCGACCTGCAGGTGGTCGCCGCGACCGAAACAGTCCCCCAGCTGCTGCTGCGCACGACGCACCTCGACCTCGTCCTCCTCGATCTCGTGCTCGCCGACGGGTCGACCCCGGCGCAGAACATGCGCCAGCTCCGACGGTTCGATGCGCCGGTGCTCGCGTTCACCAGCGGCGACCGTCCCGGGGTCGTCCGCGAGGCCGCCCGTGCGGGTGCGATCGGCATGATCCGGAAGTCGGAACGTCCGGCGGCGATCATCGCCGCCATCCGTCAGGCGTTGGTCCGGGAGGTGGTCGCCACCTCCGACTGGGCCGCCGCCCTCGATGACGACGCGGTCTTCATCGCGGCGCAACTCTCGGCGCGCGAAGCCGAGGTGCTGGCGCTCTACGCGGCCGGCGAGACGGCCGAACGAGTCGGCGCCCAACTGGGCGTGTCGCGCGAAACCGTCACCGATCACATACGACGGATCCGCGCCAAGTACGCCGCCGTCGACAGGCCTGCCCGGTCGAAGGTCGACCTGTACAAGCGCGCGGTCGAGGACGGCATACTCCGCCCGCACCATGCCGTCCTCGACTGAACCCACGCGCATCGAGCCGTGGCTCAGCGCCGAGGCCGCCGACCAGACCGACCGGCAGGTCAGCCAGCTGATCTCCCTGGGTGGCGTGGCCCTCATCCTCGGACAGGCAGGGATGATCCTGAGCGGCATCGGTCTCTTCCCGCCGTGGTGGGAACTCCCGGCGCTGCTCCTCCTGACGCAGATCCTGGCGTTCGCGGCCTTCGGCTGGGCGTTGCCCATGCGCTGGCTGCGCGCGGGCTGGACCCTGGCTCCGATCGTGAATGCCGTGCTGCTGCTGTCCGCCTACGGCGCCTACCGTGGCCCGCTGCCCGTGACCAGCGAGCCGTGGCTGTGGGCCTTCGAGGCGGCGATCGTGTCCTATCTCGTGCTCACGATCCCACCCCGGTGGGCGGTGGCCGGCACTGTGGCGTCCGCGCTGCTGCCGCTGGTATCGGCGCTGGCGTTCCTGGGCGAGGTGCCGCACGTCGTCCTCACGCAGACGCCGATCCACGGCGCCAACATGATCTACATCGCGCTCTTCAGCGGCATCCGGACTCGGCTGAACCGCCTGCGCGAGGCCGAGGCGCGCGCGCTCGCCGCGGAGGCGCAGCAGGTTCGCGCCCAGGTCACGGCGCACGACAAGGAACAACTGGCGCGGCTGATCCACGACGAGGTGCTCTCGGTGCTGGTGTCGGCGACCAACTTCCGGGGTGCGCCGCCGGCGGCGCTGCGCACGGACGCGTTCCGTGCCCTCGCCCTGTTCGACCGTCCGACGCTGCAGCAGGACTCGGGTTCGCTGGCGACCGGCGTCGCGGCCGACCGGCTCATGTCGGCGCTGCGCCAGGTTGACGCGGGTATCGCCATCGACTCCGACGCGGGCGACGGGGAGGTTCCGTGCGCCGTGGTCGAAGCGATCGCGGCCGCCGCTGCAGAGGCGCTGCGCAACAGCGTCCGTCACGCTGGTGCGGCCGAGCGGCACGTCACCTTGTCCGTGTTTCCACGCGCCGTCGAGGCGACCGTCCACGACCAAGGGCCGGGATTCGACATCGGCCAGGTCGCCGATCATCACCTGGGCATCCGCTGCAGCGTCCAGCAGCGCATGCGCACCCTTCCCGGCGGGGATGCCGCCGTGGACTCGGCACCCGGCGCGGGCACGAAGGTGCGGCTGACATGGCACGCCTGACACCGGCCAGCACCGGGGGCGGGGGCCTCGGGACACCTGCGACACGCTGGGCGCTCACGGCGGCGTGGGCGCTCGGGGTGCTCTCGGACGCCGTCGGCGGATCCGTCGGCGTCCCGTATTGGAACGAATTGCTGGCGCGGCCCTTCGGGCTGATCGGTGCCCTCGTCCTGACGACCCGGGGCGACCAGGCGCTCCGCCCCGGCCGTGCCGCGATCGTCGCGGCGTCCGCGGTGCTGTCGGCGACCGGTGCGCTCATGTCGGGCGCGCCGCTCACTCAGACCTGGTCGTTCTACTTCGGCTCGTACCTGACGGCGTTGCTGATCCCGCGGGGCAACCCGCGCAGCGGGCTCGTCGGCGGCTCGCTCATCGTCCTGCTCGGGGGGTTCTGGGCGCACACGCACGGCGTCTCGGTCGCGCTGGCGTTCGATCTGCTCGCCTTCCCCTTGCTCGCCTTGGTGATCGGCGCGACATGGCGCTGGTTTCTCGGCCGCATCGTCGTCCGCGAGCTGACCCACACGCGGGAGGTCGAGCGGGCCGCGATGGCCGCCGAGATCGCCGAGGCGTCCATCGCGGCCATCCACGCCGAACTGGCCGAGATCGGCGCCGACGTCGGTGAGATCCTGCACGCGATCGGCGACGGACACTGGCTCGACGACGAGTTCGCGACCGAGATCTCCGTGGTCGAGGCCAGCGTCCGCGACCGGATTCGTTCGCCGCATCTTCGCGACGCCTCCCTCAGCGCCGCCATCGAGCGGGCGCGCCGCCGCGGTGTCGGCGTCCTCGTGCTGGGAAGCTCCTCGCACGCAAGCGCGATCGCCGGCACGCTCGCCACGAGCGTGGCCGAGGTCATCGACGGCGTCGACACCGGCGCGATCACGGTGCGCGCCATCCCCGCCGGACGCCGGGGAGCCGTCTCGGTGCTGCGCGCGGACGACCACACCAGCGAACGCCTCGTCTTCGACGCCGGCGGACGCCTCCTGTCGCGCCACTGATCCCGATCGACGCCGTGAGCGGGCCGGCTCGCCGACTCGCTGCGTCGTCGTCCGGCGACGGAGTCCCACCAGGGCGGGCACGAGTACGCTGAGCGGGTGGGCAGGAAGCGTCCGATGATCCGCTGGGCGGCCCTCGGTGCCCTGACTCTCGTGGCGTTCACGCGCTATCGGGCCTGGCACCTGCGCTGGGGCGCGACCCCAGCCGAGGTGGACGGCTCGATGCCGGGCGACGATCTTCTCGCCGGAGCGCCGTTCATCGCCACCCGTGCGATCACCGTCGGCGCCGCCCCGCACCGAGTGTGGCCATGGTTGGTCCAGGTCGGTTTCGGCCGTGCTGGGTTCTACTCCCACGACTGGCTCGACAATCTCGGACGCCCGAGCGCCACCACCATCCTCCCCCAGTTCCAGACGGTGCTCCCGGGCGATATCGCGGCCCCGATGACCGCGCACGCGACGCCAGCGACCGCCTTCACGGTGGCCGAGGTCGACGCACCTCGGACGCTCGTCTGGGCGAAACCCGACTCGACCTGGGCGTGGCGCCTGACCGGCGATCCATCCGGAGGTACCCGCCTGGTCACCAGACTCAAGGCCCGTTATGAGCCTGCGGCCACGTTGCCCGTCACCGTCCTGCTCATGGAGATCGCGGACTTCTCGATGATGCGCAGGATGCTGCGCGGGATCGCTGCCCGGGCCACCCAGGAGCAGGAGGAGACAGGCCCGGCACCCGGCGAACCACCCTAGGGATCACAGAAGTCGCGACAGACGTTTCTTGCGAAGGTTCTGATTGACGATCCAGGCGATGTCGGGGTCGTCGCTGTCGAGGTGGCGGAAGGCCGGCATCCCCGCGGCCGGGTCGGCGGCCACCGCGACACTCCAGCAGTATCCGAGCGCCTGCCTCAAGGTTCGCGCGTCGGGAGCCTTGCGGCGCTGCGTCGGCATCGCGGACAAACGGTCCGTCGCACGCCGGCAGGCCCTGATGGCGACCGCGGCCGCTTCGGGCGTGCCCAACAGGCGCGGTTCGCAGATCGTCGCCACCGCGGCACGCTGAACCAGCGGATCGGGGTCATCCACCCAATCGAGGACGATGCGTTCGACGTGAGCGAATGCATGGTCGCCCAGCATCTGCAACCCGATCGCGACACCCTCGCGCACGCGCCACCGCTCGTCCGACGCCAGCGTCCGCGCGCGCGCCTCCGCCTGGGCATCGTCCGAGCGGAGCCCTAAGGCGGCGGCGGCACACATGGTGGTGTACTCGCCACCGTCCTTCAGGAGCGCATCGATCGCCGCGTCATCGGCGCAGGTCGCGGCGGCGGCCACCAGAGGGAGATTCGCGCGTGGTCCCGGAAGCCCCGAGCGCTCGTCGAGATACGTCGGCCAATCGACGGCCGTCATGTCACGCAAGGCGGGGTGGTCCCCGGCGGCTCTTCCCATGAGCCCACTCTAGGCATCCCGTCGTCGCGACGATGAGGATGCGGCCCGTCGCGTCCTCACGCCTCGATGGCGGCCTCCGCCCGCTCAGGCGATCCGTCGGCCAGGCCGCGTGCGATTCTGCCTCTGCTCGCGAACCACAGCACGAGGCCGGTGACGAATACCAGCGCTTCCGTCACGGTGAGCGCCCAGATGATGCCGGCGAGCCCGAACCACAGGTTGCTGAGCAGCACGATCGGCACAAACAGCACGCCCTGTGCGAGCGACATGCCCAGGGCCGGGATCACCAGCCCTGTGGCCTGGAAAAGCGAGATGATCAGGCCGGTGAAGCCATTCACGATCGTTGCCACGAGCTGTGCGGTCAATACCACCAGCCCGATCGCGATGACCGCCGGATCCGTGGAGAAGACGGTGAACACCTGCTCTCGGAAGAGGAACACCGCCCCGGAGAAGACCAGCACGATGGCGCCGACCGTGAATGCTGCGCCGCGGAGCGCCACGTTCAAGCGTGCAGCGTCGCCTTTGCCGAACGTGTAGGCGAGCAGAGGCAGGACGCCGATGGTCACCCCCATCACGAGGAACTCCGGCACCTGGGCGATGCGTACCGCCACGCCCATGGCTGCCAGTGCGCCGTCGCCGTACGTGCTCGCGAGGTGGTTGAGCACGAGAGTGGTCACGATCAGGAACGACGATTGCACGAGTTCGCTCGCGCCGATGCCGAAGACAGGCCTGACGATGTCTCCACGCAGCGTGAACCAGCGCGGGGCGAAGCTCACGTTCTCGCTGGTGCGGTGGAGCCAGACGAGCCAGTAGGCGACGCTCGCGACGCCACCGAGGCCGATCGCGAGGGCCGCGCCGGCGACGCCCCAATGCAGCACGAGGATGAACAGCACATCGAACAGGAGGTTGCCGACGGTCGAGATGATCATGCCGGTCATGGCCTGACGAGCGGCACCTTCGGAGCGGACGATCTGCTCGAGCGCGAAGGCCGCGGCGAGCACCGGAACGAAGGCGAGCATCACGCCGACGTAGGCGCGCGTGGCGGCTGCGGCCGATGCGTCGGCGCCGAGCGCCGCAACGAGCGGGTCGAGCAGGATGAGCCCGAGCGCACCCAGGACCGCGCCCGTGAGGATCGCGCCCCACAGCGAGAACGCGGCGACGTGCTTGATCTCCTTGGCCTGGGAGGGGTCATGCTCGGAGGCGCCGAGCAGCCGCGACATGAGCGAGCTGCCACCAACCCCGAAGACGCCTCCCACGGCCATGATGATGCCGAGCAGGGGCGTGCCGAAGGTGATGGCGGCGAGCAGGCTCGTGTCGTGCTGCGATCCGATGAAGCCGGCGTTGATGACGTTGTAGACGGAACCCACGGCCATCGCGGCGGCCATCGGCACACACAGGTGCACAAGAGCGCTGGCGATCGGGGCCGAGGAGAGGACGCGGCGATTCTTCGCGACGGCGGCCTCCGGCGCGGAGGTCTCTCGGGCGCGCGGTCCGGCTCCGTCATGCGGATCATGGGTGGTGTCGGTCATGGTCATGATGCACTCCGTCCAGGTCGTGACTGGTGTGGCGGGAAAGGGCGCAGCGCGGCGCCTCCCGATTTCGGGCAGGGCGAAGCGGGGGGATCGGCGGCGTCGAGTTCGAACGAGCCGAGGTGACCTCCGATCCCCCGGGCGGGGGCGCTGCAACGGGTGGGGTCGCCGGGGCGCTAGCGGGTGGGCTGGGGCAGCTCCGCGGCGATCTTCTTCAGGAGGCGGTTCAAGGTAGCGCGTTCGTCCGCGTCGAGCGGAGCGAGCAGCGCGTCGTCCAGGGCAGACATCGCGTCCTCGAACCCGGCGACGAGCGCCGCCCCCTCGGGGGTCGCGAAGACGCGTTTCGTACGGCCGTTACCGGCGTCGGATCGGCGCTCGATGAGGGCGCGGCGCTCGAGCCCTCGCAGGAGACTCGAGACACTGGCCGCGCTGGTGCGAGTGATCGCGGCGATGTCGCGCTGGATCGCACCCGGGCTCTGCTGCAGATATCCGAGAACGAAGCCCTGCTCCTGCGTCAACTCTCGCTCTCGCACCCATTCCTCGGCGCCCTTGCGCTGCGCCCACCCGATCCAGCGCATGAGCTGAAGGGGAGTATCGAGGCCCGGTCGTTCATCCATAGTTTGAACTCTAACCGTTAGACTTCGAACCGTCAAGCCATCGGGGCGTTCGACCGGCGCGGTCGCCTCGGTGGTGCCCCGGGTCCGACGGAATGCCCAGGTGATCAGGAGCGCGGCGATCACCATCAGGATCGAGACGCTGAGCGTGGCGGCATGGTCGAATTGCGCGGTTTGCGCTGCCGTCCATGAGCCGCTCGTGAAGTCGCCGACGAACATTGCCGCGATGACCGTGCCGATGATCGCGGTGCTGATTGCGGAGGTGATCTCATCGGTGGTGTCGACCATGGCGGCAGCGATGGATGTGCGGTTCTCAGGGGCGCCCTTCATGACATTGACGCCCGCGACGAGGCCGACCACTCGGAGTCCGGCCGAGATGAGGACGAGTGTGAGGGCGACCCAAGGGTAGGCATGCAAGCCGAGGGTGGCGTAGATCACCATTCCAGCAACGACGCTCAACGAGCCGAGCCATGCAGCCTTGTAGATGCCGACGCGGTCGACGAACTTCTCGACGAAGAATCCGACTACCAACAGCGTCACCACCTGCGGCAGCATCCCGAGCGACGCCAGAGCAGGCGACCAACCCCACGCGAGCTGCAGTTGCAGGCTGATGACATAGGTGAGGCCTGCCATCGCGAGTCCGGTCGCAGCCTTGTACGCAAGCCCGCCGGAGACCAAGCGGTCCGCGATGAGCGCGGCATCCAGGAGCGGATGCGTCGCGCGACGCTCTCGCCACACGAATGCCGCAGCCGCAGCGATCGCGGCGATGATGGCCACCCACGGCCACGACGAGGCCGCGCCTGCTTCGACGAACAGCGTCGGCGCGACAAGTGCGAGGACAACGGTCGCGGTGCCGAGGATCGCTCCTGCGACGTCGATCGGAACGCGGTGCAGATCCTCCTCGCGGTCGGGCGCGATCCCCGCTCGGATGCCGAGGAAGGCGAGGGCCGCGATCGGCACGTTGATCAGCAGCAGCCCCTGCCACGGCAGTACCGCCAGCAGAAGACCGCCCGCGACAGGGCCGGCGGCGAGACCGACCAGCCCCACCGCAGTGATGACGGAGATGGCGCGGATTCGGAGCTGGTCGTCGTCGAACAGTCGAAATGCCAGGGCGATAGTGCCCGGCGTGGTCATCGCGGCGGCGATGCCGATGAGCGCGCGCACCGCGATGAGTTCACCCGCGCTCTGCACGAATACTGTCAGCAAGCTCGAAACCGCCAGCAGGACAAGGCCGGTGAGCATCACGCGGCGGCGACCGAACCGATCCGCCACCGCCCCGATGGCGAGCATGAGCCCACCGAAGACGATCGCGTAGGCGCTGGTGATCCACTGCAGCGCCGTCGCCGAGGCATGGAACTCCCGCCCGATCGTGGGTAGGGCGACGCTGAGGATCGAGTTGTCGAGCATCCCGAACAGGAACACTGCCGAAAGGCCGCTCAGCGCCAGCCAATGCGGCCTCAGAGATTGCTTCGATACGGACTGCGAAATAGACACACGCTCTCCTTCAGTGATGAAGAAGTAACGGTTCGCCAAGTCCCGCTTTTGTTCGCCGTGCCTGGCTAGAAGCGGCGCGACGTTTTTACTTCGATGCGTCCCATCCTTCACCTGCGAGCCAGTCGCGTCAAGCCGGCGCCGACGCACCCCGCCGGGAGTGCGCGCGCGCCGCGCTATGCCGCACCGCCAAGGCGTATGTGATGGTTTCATCGGGGTGTCTGGAGTGGTGGCGTAGGGCGGCGGCGATGTCATCCCATCCGTTGAGGCGGAACAGGCTGAGGGCGATGGTGCGGAGGCCGGCCATGATGTGGAGGCCGACGCCGGTACGGACGTGGGAACGGTCCTCGTCGACGGTCACGTCACGGACCCGGTGGCCGGCCGGCCGGTCAGGTCGGCGTTGGTGACCACGGTGCCACATCGTGGTCGCGTCAAGCAGACGGCCCCGCCGAACGAAGGAAGCGGCCCACGCAAGCGCCGTGCCGGACTTGACCTGCCGGACGGCGGCCCGGATCGACGGAGGTCCGACAAGCGACGTTCGACATCGGCCGAGACGAGATCCCGACCCCGGGTACGGATCAGCCAATCGCGATCTCCTCGCCGAGCGGTCGATCGCGGATGCGTTGCGGCTGCGTTGCGGCTGCGTGGCGAGGTCGGACACGAGTTGGCGCGGGAGTCGTCGAAGGAGTGGCTGCGTCGCGGCGGGAAACCTGCTCGGCAAACGCCGATGCCCTTACCCGGTCCGCAGACGCACACAAGGCCCGACCCCGGCCAACGGTTCCGTTGGCAAGGGTTCGGGCCTTGTGCGTGCGGTGGGCGCAATGGAGCGCTGCGGGAACAGGCGACCACGGGTTGAGAGGCTGGTTTCCGCGTGGAGTCAAGGCATTCGCGAGGATGCGGAGTCCGAGGGCGGGGCCGATGACCCGTTGATCGAGGCGTCGACGGAACCAAAGAAGCGACCTCGAACACGGCTGACGGACGAGGAAGTGGACGCTATGCGAACAGCCCGCGCGCTGGGCGTGAGCGTGGTCGCGCTTGCTCGCCGGTTCGGGATGCATCGGGGCACAGTGTGGGCGAAGACACGCGAGGGCTGACGAGGGAGGCAACCCGTGAACTCTCTCACAGACGCGCGCGCTGCCACTGGGCTGCCAGAAGTTTTCCGGACTCGGTTGTTGGTCGTTTTCAGGCGGCTATTGGACTACTGTGGTCGCCGTACAGGACTTCGTTGGGTGTCTTGTACCCGAGTGTTGAGTGCAACCTGCGTTGATTATAGAACAACTCGATCCACCGCGCAATATCCTTGCGAGCAATCTCACGGGTCGGATAGTGGCGCCGGTTCACCAACTCCACTTTCAACGCGCCATTCGTCGACTCAGCCAGAGCATTATCGTAACATATCCCGGTACGCCCGACCGACCGACTCAACCCGAGCCGGTCGAGTACCGTGGCGTATTCATCGGAAGTGTAATTGCTTCCACGGTCCGAATGAAATACGGCATTCGGGGGAATGGGGACGCGGCGGGCGGCCATACGGATCGCGGCGGTGATCAACGGGGTCTTGTAGTTATCGTCCATGGCCCAGCCGATGATCGCACGCGAAAAGCAGTCGATGACCAACGCAACATACAACCAGCCCTCCGCGGTCGGCACATAGGTGATGTCACCCACGAGTTTCGCTCCGGCGGTGTCGCTGGTGAAATCACGCCCCACCAGGTCGGGG
Organism: Nigerium sp.; assembly: GCA_016711325.1. Lineage (GTDB taxonomy): Bacteria > Actinomycetota > Actinomycetes > Propionibacteriales > Propionibacteriaceae > Propioniciclava. The sequence goes on from JADJTH010000001.1 coordinate 359,587, forward strand.
ATGTCAGCCACCTGCGCGGCCTGCCTGGTGGTGCAGCGCCGCTTGCTGCGGGGCTGACAGCCGGCCACGCCACGCTCACGCATGACCGAGCGCACCGTGTCCGGGTGACAGCGCCGACCGGACCTGGCCAGGGCCGCGTGCATCCGCCGGTACCCATAGGTGCCGTCGTTGGCGTCGTGGAGGGCCTCGATGACATCACCAAGATCCGCACGCCATCGGGCCGTCGCCGACACCGGACGCTTCACCCATTCGTGATAGCCCGATCTCGACACGCCCAGCCAGCCACACATCTGCCGGACCTGGTACCGCGGAGTACCATCCTCATTGATCGTTGCCTTCTCCGCGTGGATGAACGCGTACCGCTCGCTCACCGATACTCCTTCGCGAAGAAGGCGGCGGCTTTTCCCAGGAACTCACGCTCAAGCTTCAACTCGCGGACCTCACGCTCAAGCTCAGCCAGCCGTGCCCGTTCCGACACGCTCAACGGCGGCTCGGTCTGCGGGTTCTCAGCAAGGTCCTTCTTCACCCAGCTACGCAACGTTTCCGTCCCGACACCATGCTCACGGGCCACCTGCGACAACGTCTTACTGTCCCGCTGCTCCCGATACGCCTCCACGAGCTGCTTCTTAAACTCCGGACTAAACCTACCCCGCTTACCCGACATACACGGCTCTCCTCTCTAGAAATCATCTTATTGGATCCCGAATCCGGAAGAAACCAGGCACCCCACACCCCGCCTGTGTCGCTCCTCACCGATACCCTTGAAACTCCCAGGGCGATGCCGAGCCCGCACACAAGGGAGGTGTCACGATGCGCGTTGAGTCCGCCACGGTCAGCAACTTTCGTTGCGTGATCGACAGCAGTCAGTTCGAGGTGGAGCCCGACAAGACAATCCTCGTCGGCATCAACGAGGCGGGTAAGACCGCTCTGCTGAAGGCGTTACAGCACGCCAGCCCCACCGATGACACCGCCGCGATCGACTGGCTCTTCGACGCACCCGCGTCCATGGTTGACGACATCCGCCGGAAGAACCTTGACCCGGCAAGGCTGGCTGTGGCCCGCGTCGTGATGCGACCGGAGCCGAAAGACCTAACCGGTCTGAGCCTGCCAGAAGGCTCCGATGACATCCGGCTCGTCATGACCTCCTGGATGAACAAGAAGCGGACCTATTCGGTGACAGGGCTTCCCTCGGCGCCAACCGTGGGTGATGCCGAGAAGGCGATCCTCCGCCTCGCGGGCGCGATGAACAAGCAATCCGACGAGGATGCGAAGCAAGCCGCCAAGGCGATATCGGATTGGAAAGACGCACAAGCCTCAGATGCCGCGATCAGTGGTGAGGTAGCCGCTGGACTGAAGACGCACCTTGATGCAGCATTGCCGTTGTTCGCAGAGGGGTCTGCCGCCGAGACCCATTGGGATGCGCTGAGCGGAGTGCTCAAGAGTGCTCTTGCGCTCGACAAGATCGGCAAGCACCTAGCGGATCGCATGCCTCCTTTCGTCTACTACTCCTCGTACTTCGCGGTCCGCCCGCGCATTCACCTCAATCGGTTGGCCGAGCGTGAAGCGTCTGGCGAGATCGACCTGGACTACGATTTCGGGAACCTGCAACTGCTCAAGTTCCTGGGATTCACCGCCAAGGAACTCTCCGACATGGCATCCGAAGCGCCCGAGAAGGGGCACAACTACGACAACGATGTCAACGTCCAGAATCAGTACAAGAAGGAGTTGGCCGCCCACGAACGCCGCGTCACTGAGCGAAAGAGGGCGCTCCAGACGGCGGGAGCGCGGCTCACTGAGGAGATTCGGAGAGTCTGGAACGACGATAGGCTGACCATTCGTTTGGATGTAGATGGCCAGTACCTCCAGACCTTGGTCGAGGACGAGCTCGGCATTCCCGTCGAGTTGGATCAGCGGAGCGAGGGTTTTCGCTGGCTCGTCTCGTTCTTTGTCGTCTTCCATGCACAGGCCAAGGACGATCTGAAGGACGCGATCCTCCTTCTGGACGAGCCCGGCCTGAGTCTCCACGCCCTGAAGCAGCAGGAGTTCCGCAAGACGGTCTCGCGGCTCGCCGAGGGAAACCAGATTCTCTACACGACCCACTCGCCCTTTATGGGCTCTTCAACCCTGAGGTGGGGGTGAGCGCGACACGCCGGAGCGCGGGGTGAGGGTGGTTGGGGGTCGAGGCCTTCAGGATCGGAAGCGTCTCTTCAACCTGACCGGAAGGCCTCGACGTGTCCGAGCCTACGGGGTGCTGCTGCGCTGCCACGACCCCTTCGTACTGTGACCACTGCGACTTGCTCGTCGGTCTGGAGGGCCTGCACGTTGTCGACGTCGACAAGGTCCACGACGTGCTGGTGGTGACGATGGAGTCGGCGTCCACGGTGGTGGGTTGCCCGTCGTGCGGGGTGGTCGCGGAGAGTCACGGCCGGCGCACGACCAGCCTGGTCGACATCCCGTGTTTCGCTCGGCCGACGCGACTGCGGTGGCGCAAGCGGACGTGGCGGTGCGTGGAGCCTGCGTGTGCGACCCGGGTGTTCACCGAGCAGGACGAGCAGGTCGCCCGCCCGCGGGCGTTGTTGACCACGCGGGCGTGCCGGTGGGTGATCGAGCAGGTCCGCCGCGAACACGCCTCCATCCACGGCTTGGCCCGCCAACTCGGGGTGGCATGGAAGACGGTGTGGTGCTCCATCCAACCCATCCTGAGCGCCCTCGCCGACGACGAGGCCCGGTTCGCCGGGGTGACCACCCTCGGGGTGGATGAGCACCTGTGGCACCACGTGAGTCCCCGCAAGCGCGGACCGAAGGAGTTGACCGGCATGGTCGATTTGACCCGTGACAAGGACGGACGAGTGCACGCCCGGCTCCTCGACCTGGTGCCCGGCCGGTCGGGGACGGTGTACAAGACGTGGCTCGACCAACGCGGCAAGGCGTTCAAGACCCACGTGGAGGTCGCCACCCTGGACCCGTTCCGCGGCTACAAGAACGCCATCGACGACAAGCTCGCCGACGCCACCGCCGTCCTCGACGCCTTCCACGTCGTCGCCCTCGCCGGGCATGCGCTCGATGAGGTGCGCCGCCGCGTCCAACAAGAGACCCTGGGGCATCGTGGCCGCTCTGGCGACCCGTTGTACGGCATCCGGAACGTGCTCCGCTGCGCAGCCGAACGGCTCACCGACAAGCAACAAGCCCGCCTCGCCGCGGCGATCGCCGCCGATGAGCGCCACGACGCCGTCCACGTCGCCTGGCAATGCGCCCAACGCGTTCGGGCCGCCTACGCCCACCCCGACCCCGCCCGCGGCCGCCAGCTCGCCGAACAGGTCGTCGACGGCTTCCCGTCCTGCCCCATCCCCGAAATCGCCCGCCTCGGCCGGACGCTGAAGCAGTGGAGGGACGCGTTCCTGGCCTACTTCGACACCGGCCGCGCCTCAAACGGTGGGACCGAGAGCATCAACGGTCTCATCGAACTCCACCGCCGCATCGCCAGAGGCTTCCGGAACAGGGAGAACTACCGGCTACGCATGCTCCTCATCGGCGGCGGACTCACCGTGCCCCCACCGCAGGTGTGAAGAGCCCCTTTATGGTCGGCTCGGACGAACTCGATCTAGTTCGCATAGTCGAAATGACCGATCGGAAGACGGGTACGAAGGTCCACACCCGTCTCGCGGTCGATGATCCGAAGTCGATCTACCCCCTCCAGGCGGCTTTGGGCTACGACCTCGCGCAGAGCATGTTCACACACCAGAAGAATCTGGTGGTCGAAGGCGTGACAGACCTGCTCTACGTCGAAGCCCTGAACTCGGCATTCGCCTCGCAAGGCGGCGCCACGCTCGACGACGGAATAGCGCTCGTGCCGGCGGGTAGCGCCAGCAAGGTCGTCTACTACAGCACGATTCTCACCAGCCAAGACTTGAAAGTTGCCGCGTTGCTGGACTCGGACGCCGCCGGGGACGGGGCCGCGGAACAGGAAGCCCTCTGGCAGCTCCTTACCAACAAGCGCATCCTCCGAACCGGCGATCACATCACCGGGGTTCAGCGAGCCGAGATTGAGGACCTGCTTCGTGTCAGCCTCGGCATCGTTGCGCGAGACGAGTGCGGATGGGACAGTGTCGCTACGATCGCAGCACAATTGCAGCGGCCGATCATGGAGATTCTGGCCGACGAACACACCGGAGTATCGAAGTGGAAGCTTGCTCGCGCTTTCGTCCGATGGCTCGCTACCAATGGCGCTGACGCTTTGACCGGCGATGAGCAGAGGTCCTGGGCGTCGCTCGTCGCAGCCGCGAACAGGTCGCTCGCATAGGCGAGTGACTGACTCTTGCAACGACAGACGCTCACTCAATAGCTCAGCTCGATCTGACAAGGAAGCGGGCGCCGTACGTACGGTCCCGCAAGTGCGGCATCAGCGTCACCACTTTGACGAGCAGTTCGGCGTTCACCGTGGCACCGCCTGGACGAAGACTCGTGTTAGCTGTTGAGGCGAGGCGCGTACTCATGATCCTGATGGCTGACAAAGCGCTGGGGGTCGTTGCACGCGATCTCCCCGACTGCGTTGCCAAACTTGTTCACACGGTCCGCCAGGTAGGTGGAGAGCGACCCGGCAGACACGACGTCGATGTTGAACTGTCCATCGACCTTTGCCGACTTGATCTCGCGGGTCACGGCAGCCCATGGGACCTCAACGGCTTCAACATTCTCGCTCATGACGTCAACCGCGAATACTGGTGCAGAGGTGACGACCACGGGGTAATAGAAGTCGATGCTTGCCCATTCCTGACCTGGCCGGTGCATGACGTAGGAGGTCCTATTCGCCTGCGAACGAAAGTACGTCAACGCCTTTGCCAGCGGGTAGACCAATGACGTGAAGATCCCCCGGTTGTCCGCGAGCCAGGTCTGTTTACGGTCCAGGCGGGTCAGCTGAGTCCCGAGGAAACCGCCCTCCCACGGATTGCCTGGCAACTTGTCGATCCCGAGATACTCACGAGCACGCGTGCTGTGAAGCTGCGCTCGACCGTCCCCAAGTTCCGTCCGCCCAGTCTCGACTGTCGGGAACCGGAAGTGTTGTTCCTTTCGGTCCCGCTCCAACTCGTAGCGGCTCGCGGGGCCGCCTACCACTACGTAAGGCATCGAACTCTGCTTGCACTCGGCAAGAACCCGAAGGCCGACGCTGAACGATAGTTCATCGTCGCGATAGAGCTGTCGATATCCATGAACGTCTATCTCGCGTGACACAGTCGCGTCGTCTGGATCAGGAAACGCCTTACCCTGCATCACTGGGAATCCACCGGCGCCCAAAGCGCGAGCAGTGTCCTGCTCCAAGAGCCAACCAGCGTCGCGCAGGGCGGCCACAACTTCACCCGAAGTGGGCAAGGTCATCCGACGATCAACCATGGCTGCTCCGGTTCGATCCCTAGTTTGACGGCCAACTGACTCATTCGTATGGCCCGAGGAAGCGTTCGCCGTTGTAGTGGATCATGTGCGTGGGGTGGTCGGCGCACCAGACTTCGGATTCCCAGGCGATCTTGTCGACGTACTTGCGAAGCTCTGCCCGGTCGGGGAAGCAGGAGACGTAGACGAGGCCTGCCGTTGACTGTGCGAACAGGCCGGCGAGTTCGGCTTGGCGTTTCGAGTCGACCGGGCCGTGCGAGCTTGCTGCTTCCAGGAGCACGAGCCAGTTGCGGTCGGGGAGGTAGATGACGAGGTCGGGCATCTTGCCGTGCTCGTCGACCTCGACGTTGAGCGAGGACAGCGTCTCTCGTTCGAAGAGTGCCCACTTGTCGCCAGCATCGCCGATGTAGAGCACTTGCCCACCGGGCGTGAAGCGCGGGCAGAAGTCTTCGACCATGGCTTTGAGGAGCACGTTCTGCCCGCCGGGCGTCAGGGTGAAGATCGAGCCGTCCGGGAGTGTCAGCGGGATCCGATCCATCTCGCGCGCGGCCGCGTAGCGTGCTTTGAGGCCGGGCAGGTCAGCAAGGTATCGGTCGGTTGTAGATTGCCAGGCGTCGGTGCCGTAGGCGCGCAACACGTCCAGCGCCTCTCCTGTGACCTGGTAGTTCCACTTGGGCGAGTTCACGGGGCGTTGCGGCTCGTCAGGGTTCTGGACGACGAGTTGTGCTTCCACGAACTGGTGGAGTGTGAACCGTCGGACGGTCTCGCGAGTGTTCGGCGCGTAGTCCTTGCCGTACTCGTCGCGGATGAAATCCATGATCGCCCGTGTTCCGAGCATCGGGTTGGCTGCTTCTGCCCATGACTCAGCGGGTGTGAGCCGCAAGAGGGCCAGGAGCACGAGCGCGGAACGCTCGTTGCTGCGCTCCGAATCCATGCCGAGCGTCTCCAAGACGATACGGGCGTCTTCGACTCGTTCGTAGGCGTCGTTGCTCAGCTCGCTCATGCTGCGATCAACTCCTTCACAAGCGAGTCGACCTCGACCTGCGACACGACGGCGTTCCGGCCGAAGCAACGCAGGGTCTCCACGCTTGGGAACCGCAGGGTGCGGAGATCGGTGGCGTTGACCTGAGTGTGGCCGGAGAAGGTGCGGAAGAACTTGTCGATTACCGACGAGTTGAGCCAGACTGCGATGCCTCTTGCGAGGTCTTCGTCCAGCCCGCGACCTCCGATGTGGAACACGTTGAGGTGGTTCTCGAAGGCTACTTCACCAGGGTTGTCGTTGGGCGACCAGGCTGATGCCACGATCCGTCGGCGCTCTTCCTTCGCGCTGAACCGCTTGACGACGGTGTACCAGCCCTCGGGCAGAAGCATTGCCCGATCCTTGTCACTGGTCGGTTGGAACCACTGCGGCTTGCGAATTGGTCGCGGCCAGAGCACTCCGCCGTCACGGAGATTGCCGGGATAGATCAGCGGAACCGCGCCAGGCAGTTCGACGCCGCTAAGCGCATGGCGTGAACGGAAGTCCACTACCCGGCCGGTCGAGACCTGAACACCAATATCCGTCAGTCTGCAAGGCTGAGCCAGCACCAGCTCGGCAACCCTGGTGTCGTCTGCGTCGGTCGCCAGCCGAATGAATCGGTTGGGATCATCAGGAAAGACCACGTCGTTGTAGGGAACGACGCGAGAGGCGATGTCGTCGGTATGGTCGCGACTCACCGAGAGTTCAACGACACCGGGAGCGGCTCCCCGAGTTCCGGAGAAGATGACGTTCTCCTGGAGTACACCCGTGTCCGCGAAGACGGTGGAGCGGGAGTCGAACACGTGAACCCGGTCGAGCGCGATCGAGTCGAGCAGGTGGGAGCGGAACGCTCCGAAGTACGGGCCGTTGAAGAATGACCGGGGTGTGATCGCAACAACCTGCCCACCGGGCCGCAATGCTGCTACAGACAGAGCAAGGAACGCAGCGTAGAGGTTCGGAGCATCGACGCCAGCCGCCCGCATGGCGGTTCGGTGTGCACTTGACACCGCCAGCTTTCCGTAAGGCGGGTTCTCGATCACTAGATCGAACTGCGCTTCCAGATTGAGTGAGGCATCCAAGCCAGTGGAATCGAGAATGAAGTCCGCCTCTACAGACTCGGCCACCACTCGACCTTCCCCAGCGCGCTCACACTCCGCGAGGGTTGCCTGAAGGTGTGGCAGCACGGCAGAATCGCGTTCAATCGCGACGATCTCTACCGACAGCTCCGGCTGTTCTGCCAACACGCGGCGCACCAAAGCTGCGGTGAGCATGCCGGAGCCGGCTCCAGGATCGAGCACGCGCAGTGTGCCGGTCGATGGCAGGCTCGGCAGGGAGGCGATCAGCTGAGCGGCGGCAGCGGGGGTGAAGAACTGCCCCAGGTTGCTCTGCGTGCGCGCGTCGAGACCGCCGAGGGCGGCGACTCGCTCGACCTCGGCGATGCCTAGGAGGTCTGTCGCCAACACGCTCTCATCGTATCTGGGACCACCGACGGCGACCGGGGAGCACGCCGAGTGCTACTGGTCAATCGCTCCCATCGGCGGATGCCGCCGGGTCATGAGCTGCATGTTGCGCCTGTGCTTGTTCCTCGGCGTCGACTCGTCGGGCGCAGCAGGGCGACGATCATCGGCTGCTGCACGCTTCACGAGCGCCTCGTAGAGGACTTCGACGTTGTTGTAGAGATCCCAGAACCGTGACTGAGCCGGGCTGAACGCTTCGTAGTTCTGGTCGGCGACGTTGTCGATGAGCACCCACATGGCCTGGACGAGAGCATCGTTGTCGTAGAGCACGGCATCGATGCAGTCGCTTCTCGGGTGAGGTACCTCGATGAGGCGCTCTCGCACCTCGGTGACGAGCTTCTCCACGACCTGCACCTTGACCGCACCGTCGCGGTGGGCGCGGCGGTCCTCGTAGGCGGCCTTGCGGCAGGCGGGCGAGCAGTACAGGCGAGGCCTGCCCGTGGTCTTCACTTCTTTGAGCTTGGTTCCGCACCGTGCGCAGGTCGTGGGCAACTCGACACGGCGCTCAACGCGCACGGTTCGGTCGCGACGGCGCTGCTCCGCCTGCTTCCGTTCACGGAGGCGTGCAGCCTGGTTGGCGTTGATCTCGCTTAGCAGCACGATCACACGCTTCTGCTGCGCCCGCGCTGCCGGGTCAGGCTCGTCACGATCAACCGCTGCGAGCTTCTTGAGCACGCGCTTGTTGAGCGTCGGAAGTGCCACGGTGGCTTCGAGCAACTCGGCATCGTCGCCCGATTCGAGGGCAGCAACCCAGCGGGAGTAACGACCGTTGAAGTCGGTCGCCTCGGGGTCGGGACTGCTGCACGAGCGGCTTGTCGCGGACTCCTACGCGAGCATCACCATAAGCGAAGACGACTACCGGCACCTCGCCGCCGAGGTTGACGCCGCATTCGACAAGCGCGGCGCTAGCCGCGATCAAGAGTTCGCTGACCTCACCGCGAACCGGGCGCGACTGGAAGCAGAGAGCGACAAGCTCCTCGCCGCACACTTCGCTGACGCCATCGACCTGCCAACCCTCAAGCGGCACCAAGACCGAATCCGGACCGGGCTCGCCGACATCGAGCGTCGCCTGCGCGAGCACGACGAGCAACACGTCGGCGGGCGGGCGTTCCTCCACGACAGCCTGCGGCTCCTCACCGACGCGCACCGCGCCTACGCCCACTCTGACGATGGGAGCAGGCGACTGGCGAACCAGGCGTTCTACACGCGCCTGGAGATCACCGAGGACGAGCAGTTACGCCCGCGCCTCGCCGAGCCGTTCGCGACCATCGTTCGAAAGACGACCGGAGGCAAGGAAGCCGAACGGGACGCTTCGACAGGCTCAGCGACCGGGAACAGCGATGTCGCGTGTTCCCGTAAGACACTTTGGGTGGACCTCCGTAGAGAGTTTGAGAACCCCTGCCCACACCTGAAAACCTTGTCTTTGCGCAGGTCACGGGGCCTCTACAGCCACGACCAGCGCTCCTCCGAGCCTACCGTTTCCGATTCCAGGGGTCGAGTGGTGCGATCACTTGGGATGGCTCAAACCCTCCTGCGGCCCGAGCAGGTCGATGATCTGGTGGCGCAGTATCGCGAGGGCGCGACGCTCGTGGAGCTGGCATCCCGCTTCGGAGTGAACCGCCGCACGGTCGCCATGCACCTCACCCGTCGGGAGGTGACGATCCGCCGTGGACGGTTCGATCCTTCCCGCATCCACGAAGCAGCCGACCTCTACCTCAGCGGGTTGACACTGGTAGAGGTCGGCATGAAGGTCGGGTCGGGGCCTCAGACGGTCCGGCGAGCGCTCGCTTCACACGGTGTCGTGATCCGGCCTGGCGGGCGCCGTGGTTCTCGCATCATTGCATCCGCTGCCGCGGGTGGTTGAGTCTAGAGACGAAGGGCTGGCTCACGCAGGCTCGCCTCGACGCGCGAGTCGTGGCGCTGGTGACGACGGACCGCAGCCTCGCGCAGGCGCGCACGGATGAGCAGGGCGACGCTCACGGGTCCCATGATGATGAACTTGAGCGCGTTCCAGCACGCCCACAGCACGATGAGGTGGAGCCAGCCTGGGCCGCCGTCGGCTGCCAACCCCGAGCAGACGCTGGCGATCAGGATGTACGGAAGCGCGACCAGCATCGCGGGTATCCCCCACTTGAGTCCGCGCCGGGTGCGGATGGCAGCGAGCAGCCGGTTGCTCGGCATGTAGCGGTGCAGATAGTCGCGGGTGCGAACGCTGAGCGTCCAGATAAGGCGGAACATGACGGGCCTCTCGTCACACGTGTTACTCCGTCGAGGAGGCAGAACGTGTGTGAGTGCCCGAAGGCCGTCCCGGAGGACCCGCAATATGAGGAGAACCTGCCTCACCATCCACTGTACGCCGGGGTCGGCGTTCACGAAACCCTTCGGCTCCCGCGTCGCCGCGCGCACCTCTCTGTAGGAGTGAGAGGACCCGACGATGACAAACCTGAGCCACATAGTCCAGGACGAGCGCACAGCACGGATGGTGCTGTCGATGATCGTCGAACCAGACGACGCCGTGACGGGCCGTCTCCTCGGCGAACTGGGAACGCTTGAGCTGTTTCGGCTTGCCGAGCGTGATGACGCGGTGCCGGGCCTCAGTACCGTTGACGCTCAGGTGTGGCGTTCCCAGTTCCAGCGCTCAGACACTCGGACACCTGAGCAGAACGTCGTCGAAGCCGAGCGCGCTGGTATCGGCACGCTGATCCCCGGCGATAAGGAGTGGCCATCCGCACTCGACGACCTTGGCGACCGACGGCCATACCTCCTGTGGACTCGCGGCGCGACCTCGTTCCTCGCGCGACCGCTCAGCGATCTCGTCACGATCACCGGAGCGAGGGCTTCGACCTCCTACGGCGACCATGTGGCCGAGCAGCTTGCCTCCGACCTCGCCAACGCTGAACGGCTTGTCGTGGCCGGCGGTGCGTACGGCATCGAAGGTGCTGCTCATCGAGCGGCCCTCGCGTCAGGCGGCGACACGATCGCGGTCGTGGCGAACGGCGTTGATCGCCCCTACCCGATGGGTCACCGTGAACTGCTTGAGCGGGTGGCCGACCTCGGCCTCATGGTCAGCGAGGTTCCTCCTGGCGCAGTGCCGACGCGCCACCGCTTCATTGCTCGGGCGCGGGTTATGGCTGCACTCTCCGCAGCGACCCTCGTGGTTGAAGCAGGCGTTCGCTCTGGATCAATGACCGTCGCTCGGCGCGCGCACGAACTTGGCCGCGCCGTTGGAGCTGTCCCCGGCCCGGTGACCAGCGCAACGAGCGCCGGGCCGCACCAACTCTTGCGAGATGGTGCGTCGCTGGTCACGGATGCCGCGGACCTGCTCTCTCCACACGGACGTGACAGCGCAAGCGCGATCCGGGCTTCCGCTGCATGCCGCGATTCAGTGCGGCCCTCAACAGCCACGGAGTCGATGAGCGCCCGCGCCCTGTAGCTGCCCACGAGCCGCTTCTACGACGATCTGCCGCTCAGGTGGCGATGTATGCCGAGCGCGCTGCTTTCGCCTTCTCCCAGTCTTCCTGCACTTCGCTCACAGTCGGCTTGGTGCTCATGTACTCGGCGGCGTGAGAGTGTCCGGTCATCCGTTCGCAAGCACGATCGAAGAGAGGTTCAATGACTGCAATGGCAGCATCAAGCCGAGAACTGTCGATCTTCGACAGGCGGGTCATCATGATGTTCTTGCGATAACGCTGTGTGACGTTCTGTAGGAGCTCCTGCTCGACGAATGCTTCGCACCAGGCGCGAATGAGGTCGTAGGTCTCTTTGATGAGCGCATCCTGAACCACCGGCTCAGCACTCGTCATCTCTTGAAGTTTGACGTTGATCCGCTTGGCCAGATCGGCTGGCGTATCGAGCCTCGGCTCGACGTTCGGGGCCAGGATTCCCTTGACCTCTCCGCCGTCGCGCACCTCGTAGATTTTCGTCCTGAGCTTCTTGTTCTGCCTGGCCGCCATCAGCGCTGACGCGAACATGATGTTGTGGGTCAAGACAACAACCTGATGCGTCTCTGCGAGATTCTGGATGCGTGCAGCAACCTCATCAAGTCTGCGGTAGTCGAGACTTGTCACCGGGTCGTCGAAGATCAGAGGTGCTTTGGTCCCTCGCATCCGACTCTCGGCAAGAAAGTCAGCGAGCGCCAACACCTTCTGCTCACCTTCTGAAAGCACCGCAGAGGGCTTGTAGGAGGCGACCGCCTTCTTGCGTTGCGCCTGTCCGCTGCGCCCTTGAAATCGAAGTGCGACGTGAGGCGCTCGGAGGCGAGCGCACTCCTCGGCGAACAGCGTCTCGAAGTTCTTGTTCACGAGGTCTTCGCTGGCGAGTTTGGACTGGACCGTGAGCTGCTTCGACGCGCCGCTTGAAATGACCCGTGAGAGCTTGTCGAGTTGTTGCGCTCTTCGCGCGCGTCGGACATACTCGCGGGCCGCGGCGATGTTCCGATTCAACTCAATGCGTGCAGCGAGCTCTGAAAGTTCCTTCTGCTTTCCTGTGAGTGCGGTTGCCGCATTTGCCTTGTCCTCCGACATCTGCTGGACTGCGGCGCGCGCAGTCGCCAGTTTGGCTCCGACCGTGGAGGCCACTGCTTCTGCGCTCTCTCGGAGGGTGCCTGCGGTCACGGGCTTCCCATTCGCGGTGTCCTGAGCGGCGGCCCGAGCCGCCGCGAGGACATCACATGCTTGACTCGCCCATGCCGGCGGGTCTTCGCCATCCCGCTGTTCTGTGGCGAACTCGTTCGCGCGGGTTAGCTCGGCTTCGTCGAACCTGAGGCTGGAGTTGCGCACCTCGGTGTTCGCGTCGTCCACCTGACGGACAAGCGTTTCATCGAGGAACGTGCGATAGCGAGTCAACAGATTCAAGGCCGTCGGGCTGAGCTCCTGCATGCAGTAGAGACACTTGTCTCCGGCAGTTGGATAGTGCTCGCGGTCAAGATGTTGACGGTACGAGTCTCCCGCAACGATGAACTCCTGCCATTCCCCATCAGCGGGGCCTGGCAACTCCTCCTGACTGAAGAGTTGTTCTCGCGCTTCCGTCCTTCGACCTTCCGCTTCCTGGAGTTTCGCCCGGGCTGACTCGTAGACGGCTGCATCGAAGTTCATTGCCGTTGTAAGAACACCGTGCAGACGATTGAGGTGACGCACCGTCTCCTGTGTACTGGAGAGGATCGCGTCGAGCGAGTTGGAACGGAGTGCCGCGATCTCACCTTCAAGGCGTTCGCGGTCGGCCTCGGCACCGTCGGGTACGGTTGCCAGCGCGTCAAGCTCTGCGAGGTCTGTGGTAGCACCCAGGGTCTCGATCACGGGATAGACCTTCGTCCCTCGCGTGAACCTTGACAGAAGCGGGTTGCTTCCTGGCGCCAAGGCCTTGACCTCGGTTGCGATCCGCTGCTGAATGCCTTGCAGCCCGGTAGCGACGTGACCAAACAGTGCGAGTTCGGCAGGCGTGTAGACGTAACCCAGATCGCTGTCAACGTGTAGCGAGACTGCGCTCGCGTCGAAGACGCTGATGCGCGTGAATGGTGCAAGGCCGGATTCGTCCTTCCACACCACCGAGGAGTCCGTGCCGGACAGTCGGTACTGGATGGTGGCGCTGGGCGACGGCGGGCTGTCGAGATAGGTGGTGTGCGCGTTCGGCAGGATGTCTTCAGCGGTCCGAACAGCCGAGATGCGCTTCAATATTCGCGCATACCCAGTCTTCCCTGATCCGTTCTGCCCAAAGAGCACGGTCAGTTCCGGGTCGAAGCCAAGTTCTTGGTCGGCGGCGAGTGCGTTGACACCTTCGATGTTCGCCAGACTAACGAGTTCAAGAGTCTCTTCGTCCGCCGCATCCGCAGCGGCGAGTTCAAGCTTTGGGACTTCCGGGGCCTCACCATCGCCAAGCCCCTTCTCAGCGAGGAAGGTGGCGTAAGCGGCGTCCAGCAAGGCATCGCTCGGTGCCTGGCGAGAGAGGATCGTTTCAGCAGTGATCTGACGCACCCATGCGTCCTGCCCGTTCGCCCAATCCACCAGCAGGCGTCGGGGCGTCGCATCTCCCAAGTTGACTGAGACCTCATCAGCGGCCACGTCCGCCTCCGTCCTGGCGAACGGTGTCAGGAGATACGTGTCGCCGATCCAGCTCGAACTGTCATGGTGCTGTCCATCATGCCCGAGGAGCCAGGGGTCAGGCTGGACGACACAGCGGACGCGACGCTCCGAAGCTCATTCTGACTCACAGCGACGGCCGGGGCGCTGGGCGTGAGCGCGTCGGGAGTGTTCTTGGTTGTGTTCGACGCGAGCGATGTTCAGCGTTCGGTCGAGGGCTGAACGCGCCCGAGCGGCGTCGATCCTCTGCGCGGCCAGCTCGGGTAGGGCGCCGAGGGGTGCGTCTTCAGTGATGCGGTACCGGTCTCGGTAGGCGGCGACCACGCGTGCGGACTTGCGCCAGGCTGCGGCTCGTCGTCGGTCGTTTGGCTGCGCCCCAAGAGCATTCGTCCACGGCGCGCTCTCGGTCAGCGCGCCATCGAGTGCGGCGTCGGCGCGTGCCTCGATCAGTGCCTCTCGCTCGTCGAGGGCTGCTCGCATCTCGGCGCCGATGACTCCGTGCGCCTGTGGGATGAGGCCGGCGACAAGTCGCGTTGGCTTGCGAGTCCGCCCTGATCCCGCGGGACGTGCAGTCGCACGCTCGACCCGGTAGTGGAGAACGGCGGCGATGTCGTCAGCGTCGCTGAATCCGCGCGCTGCGACGAGGCGCGGCAGGAGGGCATCGACGTTGTGATGGTTGGCTTCAGCACGGCGGAGTTCAGCCGCGAGCGGGCCGAACGCGTCGGACTCGATGGCGCTCTCGGCCTGTTCCTCGGTGAGCCCGGAGCCCCGAACGAGAGTGACCCAGCGGTCGCGTTGGGCTGCGGCTGCGATGGTCTCGTACTCGGCGGCGAGCTGGGCGATCGAGCCCCACTGTTCCTGTTCGGCGACGATGGTCTCGTGTGCCGAGAGCTCGGCACCGCTGTGCTGCAGAACGCCGTAGAGCACGCTTCGCGCGGTGGCGTGGGGGTCGTCGCCGGGGTGTGGCTGCGCATGATCGTCGGCGCGGTCGAGAGTCACGTAGGCGTGGTTGGAGTGCCGCCCTCGGGTCATCGCGACGTAGAAGGTCTCCCTCGTCGAGGTCGGTTCAACCAGCACGTGCGCGGTGTCGGTCGTGATGCCTTGCGCTCGGTAGGCGGTGACTGCATAGCCGAGATCGACATGCTCGGCCACGTACGAGGCTGGGAGGACGATGCTGCCGCCGAACCTGCGCCCCCGCCTGCGAGGCCCTGATGGTTCCGTCATCGCGGACGGCAATGCCGGTCCCGTAGTCGCGTGCGATGGTGATGGTCCCGTCGTCGCCGACGGCGGTGATGGTCCAGATGTCGTCGTTGCGCACCCAGTCCCGCCCTGCCAGGGTGCGCAGGTTCCGGTTGTTGAGTCGCGTGATGACGGTGTCGCCGACGCCGGCGGCGGTGCCGTCGCGCAGCTCGACTTCGCGGTCGGGGTTCAGTGTCTTGTTGAGGATCAGGTCGGCGCGGGCGCGACGGTTCAGCGTGGTCACGTCTTGATGGGTCTCGGCGATCAGCACCGAGACGAGTCCGGCGTCGCGGTCGGAGCGCCAAGCGTTGTACGCGGCATCGGTCATGGCCTCGGCGTCGCCGTCGTGGACGCGCTGATGGGCGAGGTAGGTGTCGATGGCCGGGGTGCGTCCGTGGCGTAGCTCGAGTGAGGCGGTCTTCTCCCAGGCGTGGGTGAAGCGGTGAACGTGGACCAGTTCGGGGGTGTCGGCGCGGTCTCGGGCGATCATCGCGAATGCTCCGCCGGCGTCCACGGATTGCAGTTGCGCGTAGTCGCCGACCAGCAGGACCTTCGCGCCCGCGTCCTGGACGAGGTGGGTGATGCGGTCCAGTGACATGGTGCCGGCCAGGGACGCTTCGTCGATGATGACGAGCTCGCCCGCCTCGAAGGTGGTGCCGTGGACGAGGTGGTTCTGCCACCACTTCGCCGTGTTCTCCGTCGCGATCCCGAGATCGTCGGCGAGAACCTGGGCGGCGACCGCTGACGGCGCGAGCCCGACGACGGACCCGGTGCCGTGCTCGGCTTCCCATGCGCGGCGGAGCGCCTTCATGGCTGTTGTCTTGCCCGCCCCGGCAGGGCCGACCAGCACGTCGAGCATCCGCCCCGACACCGCAATGCGGGTCAGGGCGTCGGCTTGGTCGTCGCCGAGCATCCGGCCGCCCGCGTCGGGGCTGCGCGTGATCTTCTCGACCGTAGCGAGCGGCACCGTCGGACCGGCCATGTTCGCGGCTCGTTCGAGGAGTCTGTCTTCGGCAGCGAGCTGGGACTCGGAGGTGAACACGGTGGCGCTCTTCGGACGGAACACCGAGGTGCCGTCGGGTCGACGGAACACAACTGGCGAGGCGGCGAGTTCGGGCGGCGTCAGGCGGAGCGAGACGAGTTCGGCGGCGTCGGCGACCATCGCGACGATGGCTTCTCGGTCCTGCATGGTGGCGAACCGCCAGCCCATTGTCTGCCGGGATGCCTCGGCCATGAGATTCCACCGTCGCCAGGTCGAGCGCTTCTCACCGACGAGTTCGACGACTGAACGCCCCATCTCGCCGATCACGTCGAGCGGCACGTCGTCGGCGCGCAGCAGGAGCGTCTTGTTGTTGTCGGTGACTTCGCGTGCCCACGTCGTCGCGTCCCGCCCCAGGGTCTTCGCGGCGCGGTCCCGCCACTCGGCGGTGAGATCAGCCAGGGATCGGACCTGCTTCTCGGGCCGCGTGGCCAATGTCGCCTGGGCTCGGAGTTTCATGATGGCTGCCGGTGCCGGGCGTCGTCCGTGCGCTGCGACGTACTCGGCGATGAGGCGATCGGTCTCGGCGTCGATGTGACGGGCGCGGGTCGAGAACTCGGCGATCAGTTCCTCGGGCACCCCCGTGATCGCCCATGCCGGGTTGTGGTCGCGGCCCATCTCTCGGGCCTCCCACGAGACGCCGAAAGTGCGCGTCATGTGGTCGGCGAACACCGCTTCGTGTAGCTCGGAGAGGGCGACGACGGCGGCGTGCATCGGTCGGCCGTCGAGCGAGCGCCACTTCCCATCGAGGACCGTCTTGGCCTTGTTGCTGATGACCACATGCGTGTGGAGGTGAGGGTCACCGGCGCGGGAGTCGAAGTGATCGAACGCGGTCGCGATAAGCCCGGTGACATCGACCTGCGCAACCGCACCGTCCCCGGCGGTTGCGCCCGTGCGAGTCGCTGCAACCTCGCGTTCCATGAACGCAACCACCTCCGCAACCGCTCGATGATGCGCTTCGCTGATGAGTGCCTGGACCCCGGCGTCGGCGACCGCCCACAACACTGATGCGGACTTCGGAATCGAGAAGGTGAAGTCGAAGCCCGCGACAGCGCGCCGTGTACTCCGGGCCGTCTCCTCGGCAACGATCTGCGCGACAGCTTCACCCTTGGCGCCGGGGGTCATCGTAGGTTCAAGGCCGGCGATCCGCGCCTCGATCCGATCTTCCTGGCTCTTGTAGGTCGGGAACGCTCGACCGAGCGGCTCGTCGGTGATCGGATCGTGGCCACTCCCCATCAGTAGCTGGAGCTGGTGTTCTGATACTCGGTCGCCCACCTGAATCTCGCCCTTGCCCAGGGCCGCTACGCCCGCGCCGAGCCAGCGACCAGGCGGGGTGCCTTCTTCCATGTAGTAGCGAGTGAGCGGCGTGGAGAGTGGCCTGTTCCCGTCGGCCGCCGCGACCGTCTTGAGCAGGTACTTGTAGCCGTCGCCTGCCGACATCACACGCATCGAAACCGTCATGCTCACCTCCGCTGCTGCCGCGCAGGTGAGCACCAACACACGGTGATCTCAGCCGCGGTAGGCCCGGTCTACCTCGATCTGCAAGAGGCGTGTGGCCTCGGATGGCGGTCGGAGCCGAGGCCGGAGATGGAGGACCTCAGGCGGCGGCAAGCGGGTCTCGGTTGAGCAGCGAGCGCGTGTCGGAGTCGTGCACCTGACAGGTGACCAGCTCGGCATCAGCCTCCGGATGAGGCGTTGCCGAGGACGACCGTCACCGGAGCAGACTTCATGCACGACCTCAACGCCAGCGGCGGCCCAGGACTCAGGATCGGATCGCTCTTCAGCGGCTACGGCGGCCTCGACCTCGCCGTCGAGCACGTCTTCAACGCCAAGACCGTGTGGTTCTCCGAACTCAACGAGCCCGTCGCCCGCGTCTTCGCCCGCCACTGGCCCGACGCGCCGAACCTCGGCGACATCACGACCATCGACTGGCGTCAGGTCGAGCCTGTGGACATCCTTATCGGCGGGTTCCCGTGCCAAGACGTTTCGACGGTAGGCAAGCGCGCCGGTCTCGCCCCGGGTACGCGCTCGGGTCTGTGGGCGCACATGGCCGTGGCCATCGACGCGCTCCAGCCCGAATGGGTCGTCATCGAGAACGTCCGCGGGCTGCTGTCCTCACCCGCGACACGGCCACCCGCAGAAGGAGACGACCATGACCGACGCAACCCCGGCGATGCAACCCCCGACGGCGCAACCCTTCGCGGCATGGAACGCGACCCGTGGCATCTGGGAGACAACGCAGCTCGACCTCTACGGGCTCTCGGCGCCGTTCTCGGCGATCTGGCCGACCTGCGGCTGGATGCACGATGGATCGGCCTACCGGCTTCCCTTGTCGGCGCTCCTCACCAACGCTTCCGCATCTTCGCCCTCGCCTGGCGCACTGTTCCGCACCCCGCTGGCGACGGACTCATCGCGCGGCGGAGAGACTCTCGATCAGGTGCGAGCACGACGCGGGACGATCGTGAGCCGCCCCCTTCATTCGGTCCGGACGTTCTGTGAGTCGTCGGTTTCCATTTGATGGGTGCACTGCCGAGCGTACTCGGCTGGGGTTAGGTAGCCGAGCGAGGAGTGCCGGCGGTGGTGGTTGTATTCGTCCTTCCAGTCGCCGATGATGACCTGTGCGTGCAGCAGCGAGTAGAAGCTGTTGATGTTGAGGCACTCGTCGCGGATCCGGCTGTTGAACGACTCGACGTACCCGTTGCGCCACGGCGAGCCCGGAGGGATGTAGGACAGGCCGGTGCGGGTGCCGGCCCAGTCGGCCATCGCCTCGCTGATGAACTCCGGCCCGTTGTCCGACCTGAGCACCGCCGGGGCGCCCCGGGCGGCGACGAGGTCCTCGAGGTGGGCGGTGAGTCGGTCGGCGGTAATCGAGCGCTCCACGAGGCCGCCGATGCACTCCCGGGTGTGTTCGTCGACGATCGAGCAGATCTTGATCGGTCGTCCGTGCTCGTCGGCGTCGAACTGGAAGTCCACCGCCCACACCACGTTCGGCGCGTCCGCCGTCGGCGCGTCGACGGTCGAGGACCCGACGCGCTTGCGTCGACGCCGCTGCGGGACCCGGAGCCCTTCGTCACGCCACAGGCGTTGGATCTTCTTGTGGTTCACCACCCCCCCTCGGCGCGGGCGTCGTGATACGCCCGCCGATACCCGTAGCGGGGATGGTCCTTCGCCCAGGCGCGCAGCCACTCCCTGAGCGCCCGATCCGGGTCCGCGACCGTGTCGCCCCTGAGCGGTCGCCGGTACGCGGAGCGGCTCAGCCCGACCAGACGGCACGCCATCCGTTCGCTCACCCGCAACTTGCGCTTGAGGTGATCGACGGCGGCGCGGCGCCTGTCCGGGCTTGGAAGTTTCCCTCAGCCAGCTCCTTGAGCGCGGCCTTCTCCAGCTCGGCTTCCGCGAGCAGACGCTTCAGGGTCGTGTTCTGCTTCTCCAGCTCCTTCAGGCGCTTTGCGTCGTCGGCCTTGAGGCCGCCGTACTGGTTCCGCCACCGGTAGTACGTCTGCTCGGACACCCCGAGCTCCCGGCACACCGCCGCGATGTCCTGACCATCGGTGAGCATCCTGTCGGCCTGCCCGAGCTTACGGACGACCTGCTCCGGGGTGTGACGCTTCCTGCTGTTCGTCATGATCTGACCAGTCTCCCTGCCCGCGACCGCGGGCAACAGGACGACTCTCATAACGACTGGACCTACGAAACGGGGTCAGCCCACCTCGCAAACATCCACGAAGAGATCAACCTCCTCGACATGCTTGAGGATCCAGAACAGGTCTTCGGAGGCGATGCCGAAGACAACCTCGCGCCAATCCAGCGACACCTGTCACGCGCGGGTGGGAGATACATCGATGCGATCTCCATACATGCTCAGGCGGCACTTCTGGCGATCTCGCGCAGGTTGAGCATCGAGGAATCCCAGACGCTTCACCAGAACAGCCGGATCGAAGCACTGATCAGCGCGATCAGACATCAAAGCGATGCGACCGCTGAGTTGCGCCGCATCGTGAGCGTCTGCGACTTCCTGAGACTCGAACTCCTGGAGTCTGCCACCTCTCTCAACGATGCAATGGAGATCACTCGCTCGACACTCGCGGCGAGCGAGGGAAGCCAGCAGGAGTTTCACAAGCGTGCACAACGCCGAGTCGACGATGCGTACGAGGACCTTCGGGCCGCGTTCGCCATCGCAATCACCAGCCGGGAGCGGTGGATCGAGAAGGTCGATGTTGACAAGAGCAACAAGGAGATCAACCAACTCTGGGATCGAGAGGTGGTCGCGCTCCGGTCGGAACTCGAACGTTCCGCGACTGCCGTAGGTGCGCGCCTGGAAGGCGACCTCAATGGAATCGCTATCGACGTCGCCGACGACTGGTCGCATATCAAGAGCCAGGACTTCCGCAACCTTGGAGGCAGAGGCGCAATCTGGGGAAACCGAGCGATCAAGATCGGCGGTCGGTTCGGCGCTGGACTGGGTGGCCTGGCACTCGGCGCCAAGATTGGTGCAATCATCGGCACTGCACTCGGGCCAGGCCTGGGCAACGCAATCGGTGTCGTCGTGGGCGCGATCATCGGGCTCGTAAGCGGGCTGCTCGGTCTTAACAAGGCCATCGATTGGCTGGGCGACAGGATCTTCCGGAGTCCAGCAGCGGTTCGCGAGCGGCGCCGAAACAGGGTCCGCGCCCAGTTATCACCCCTTCTCAAGGAACTGAGCAACAAGGTTGAATCGGCTGGCGAGGATGCTCGACGAGATTGGCTCAGGGCAATTGACGACGAGTTGGTAAAGAAGTCCGCATCTACTGTGAAGCTCGCGCGGGTACTTGAAGTCCTTGAGCACACCTACACTCGCGGGCTTGAGACTGCGCTGACACGGGTCGACACAGAGCTAGCCTCGATATTTCATGACGGCCCTGTGTGGGGCTGGTCGGCGCCGGTGGCGTCGAGGTTGTTCTGATTCTTGCAGGTGGGTGCGACAAGACCCCGCGTGACGTCTGCGGTGCGGGTTTCCAGGCCGGGAGCTGCCAGATTCAGCCTCGATCCGCCGGGGTGATGGGTGTGCCGTGATGGCGAATGCTCCTGCGACAAGGAAGAATAGGACTTGCGACAGTTCAATTCGACCCGTTGACAGGAGCACTCGTAGTGCGAGTCTGCCACAGCCTTGACCCGGTTTTCGACGACCCGAACCTGATCGCCTTCGGTGGCCTGCCGGCGGTGATGACGCTGGCCGAACAGGCTGGCCTGCACGACCTGGTCGACGATCATGTGAGGGTGCCGGGCACGGCCGGGGCGAACGCGTCGGTCAAGGTGACGGCGATCATCGCGGGCATGATCGCCGGCGCGGACTCGATCAGTGACCTGGACGTGCTCCGCCACGGCGGGATGGGGCGGCTGTTCACCGGCCTGCGGGCATCAACCACGCTGGGCACCCACCTACGCGGCTACCGGTTCGGGCACGTCAGGCAGTTGGACGCGGTCGCTTCCCGCCTGCTGGCCAACCTGGCCAGGGTGTCGCCGATCCTCGCCGGCGCCGACCAACTCGTCTACGTCGACGTGGACGACACGGTGCGGGAAACCCACGGCTACCGCAAACAGGGTGCCGCCTACGGATACTCGAAGGTGAAGGGGTTGAACGCCCAACTGGCGATCGTGTCGACCCCGCTGGCTGCGCCGGTGATCGCCGCCACCAGGTTGCGGAAGGGCAACATCGACTCCGGACACGGTGCTGCCCGCCTGATCGGCGACACTCTGGCAACCCTGCGGCGGGCGGTACCCACCACTCCTGGCTTGGTGGTGGTCCGAGCCGACAGCGCCTACTTCCGCCACGATGTGGTCGCCGCCGCGACCGCAGGTGGGGCCCGGTTCTCGGTCACCGCCCGGATGAACAAGGCCGTAGTCCGGGCGATCGCCGGCATCGACGATGCATCGTGGACCACGATCCGGTACCGCGACGCCATCTACGACGAGGTTGAGCAACGGTGGATATCGGAGGCTGAGGTCGCCGAAGTACCGTTCACCGCGTTCACGTCCCACCCCAAGGCCCACCACGTCACCGCCCGGCTGATCGTCCGCCGCGTGAAACGCCTCAACCCGCACACCCCGAAGGCGCAGGGTGAACTGTTGCCCGGCTACCGGCACCACCCGCTCTTCACCAACACGACCCTGGCGATGGTGGCGGCCGAAGCCGCGCACCGCGACCACGCCATCATCGAAGCGGTCATCGCCGACCTCAAGGACGGCCCGCTGGCGCACGCACCGTCGGGGAAGTTCACCGCGAACGCCGCCTGGCTCGCCCTCGCGTCGATCGCGTTCAACCTGACCCGGGCCGCCGCCCGCCTCGCGTCGGCCACCCTGGGCAAGGCCCGCACCGCGACCGTGCGCCGGACCCTGATCCAGGTCGCCGGCCGGATCGCGAACCAGGCCCGACGCTGGCGACTCCACCTCCCCACCCGCTGGCCCTGGCACGACGAACTCGAAACGCTCTACACCGCCGCCCTCGGCCCACCCGCCCTCGCCGCGAGTTGACCAACCGCCCCCACGGGCACGACCAGGAACCAGCAGTGGAAGAGCCGGGCACACCGGCGGACACTCCACACCCACACCCGACAGAGCTGCACGACCGCCACCCGATATGTCGAAACGGTCACCTACGAATCAGCGTCGGCGGATCTAGGCTCAATGATCATGGGCCACCCTTCGCTGGTGCCCGGCGGTCCGAGAGTCGGATGTGCACCGCAAGACGCTATCAGCGCATCGGGGTACCAGGCATCGGCCGGTGGAAGGATTTCCGCGGGATCGACATTCGGGCCAGGAGGCCGCTCGTCGGGGGGCGACCAGAGGGTGTGGCCGCGGCGTCCCCAGCCGGTGAGCAGCTGGTTGG
Source organism: Nigerium sp. (assembly GCA_016711325.1). GTDB lineage: Bacteria > Actinomycetota > Actinomycetes > Propionibacteriales > Propionibacteriaceae > Propioniciclava. The sequence continues at coordinate 382,724 of JADJTH010000001.1, forward strand.
CGGCCTGCCAGCCCGTGGTGGCGGCGCGCTCCATCAGGGCGACCGGGAGGTCGCAACGCACCAGGTCCCCGGCCAGCACCACCCTGGGGTCGGAGGTCGCCACCGTCGGGCGGTCCGCCCACGGGCTGGTGTCCACCAGCGGGCAGTCGGACTCCATCAGCCACTCCTCGGCGAGGACCGGTGCCCCGGCCAGCGACGGGACGACCCGTTCCGCCTCGATCCACAACCGGGTGCGTGTCCCCGGACCGGGATCGGTCAGGGCGTAGCCGTGCACCTCGACCACTGAGCCACGGTGCCGGTCGGCCCATCGGGCAGCGCCGGACTCGAAGGCGTCGAGCCGCGAGATGTTGTCCAGCGGGCCGTAGCCGCTGGTGCCCAGAAAGGCCGGCAGGCGGGGTTGGGGCGGGCCAGCCAGCGGCGTCCGACGGCGAACCCCGGCGCCACCCTCAGCCGGGCGATCCGTTCCCGCCAGCCGGGGTCGCCCAGCCTGTCCGAACTCGCCACCACCTGTTGCAGCGCCGTGGTGTCGAGCGCGAGCACGACGCCGTCGGCCCGCTCCTCACCCGCGGTGTGGACGACCCGGACGCCGTCGCCGTCGGACTGGACTGCCCCCACCCGCACCCCGGTGCGGACGTCGGCGCCGAGCCCTTCCAGATACCGTCCCAGCGGTGCCCACAACGCGGTGTCGTAGTCGTCGTCCGGGACGTCGAACAGCAGGCCTTCCGCACCGCCGAGGAAGTAGGTGTGGAACATCGCCAGCAGCTCTCCCCGGAGAACTCCCTCGGGTCGGCGAAGAAGCTGCGGGCGAACACCTCCAGAGCGAGGTGACGGGCCTGCGCCGGGAACCGGAGCCGGTCGAGCACCTCCGCGGCACTGACCCCGTCCAGCTCGGAGTAGGTTCCCGGGAAGTCGACCCGCAGCAGGTCGAGCGCCGCCCTCGCGTCCACCCGGGCGAGGTCGCTGATCCGGAAGGTGGGGCTGGTGGCGACGAAGCCGAGGATGCTCCACGGCGGGGTCCGCGGAATCCGGGCGAAGGAGTCGGTCGGGCCGCCGGCCAGCTTGAGCGGGTAATCGGCGACCCCGACCAGTCGCTCCAGCGCCGGGTCGGTGCGGCGCAGCAGCGCCCTCAGGTTGTAGTACTGCCGGAAGAAGGCGTGGAAGCCGCGGCTCATCGTGCGCTCGCCGTCCCCGGCCGGCCAGGCCCTGACCCGGCCGCCCAGCTGGGGTTGTGCCTCCAGCAGGGTGACCGCCACACCGCGTTCAGCCAGCCCGGTGGCAGCCGCGAGCCCCGCGATGCCGCCACCGACCACCACTACCCGGGGACGCCCCTGGCCCGGTACCACGGGGGCCGGCGGATCGACCCGGACTGCCCGGGCGTCCCGGCCCGGTCGCCACGGCTTCACGACTCGGCCCTCAACTCGCGGCGGCCCAGGACCTCCCAGAGGATCACGCCGGCGGTGATCAGCGCGAACCCAAAGCCGAAATCCTCGATCGGGATGTCCCAGGGGAACCTGATCCGGGAGAACTGCTCGGGGTGGTAGCTGACGATCGGGTCGGACAGCTTGGTCAGCCAGCCGTCCACCACCACCTGGAAGGCGAACATGATCCCCAACGCGAGCCAGTACTGCGCCTTCCGGAAGATGCCGGTCCGCGCCCAGAGCAGCTCAGCCAGCACAACGACCAGCATCGCCAGCAGCGTCCCCACGGTGTACTCAGGCATCCGTTGCCTCCTGCGATTGGAACAGGTCTCGCCGGTCGAGCTTGTCGAGACCACGGGCTCGCAGCACCGTGCCGACCGCCTCGTAGGTGAGCAGTCCGCAGATCGGGATGACGAGGAAGAACACGACCTCCTCCAGCGGGATGCCGCCGGGGAACACGATCCCGGTGGTGTGCTCGGGAGAGAACGTCCAGTGGTCGCGCTGGATCGCGAACAGGTCCCAGGCGATGAAGAGCAGCGCCACCGGCACCACGGCCAGCACCATCCGGCGTGGCCGGCGATAGACCCGGGCGGAGAGCCAGAACTCCAGCGGCAGGGTGATCAGCAGGCAGCCTGCCATCAGGGCGAGGTACTGGAACCTGTCCACCTCAGCCTCCGGCCGCAACCGGGACGGCGCTGCCGGGGCGGCGCACCAGTGCGGCCACCGCGGTCGCAGCCTTCGACAGGGGTGGGGACGCGCGCCCGTCCACTGAACACGTCGTAGTCGCGCGCCTCGATCCGTCCGAGGATCGCCGAGTAGAGCCGGTGCGCGGTGGCGACGCACCGCGCCGAGGCCGGCGGCAGCAGCGTGATCCCGGGCTCCGCCTGCCGGTACAGCTCGCGGGCGCGTTCGATCTCGAAGCGCATCGCCGCCCGCCACGGCTCGTCCACCACCCGGCGGGCGGGGTCGGCCCCGAACCGGCGCAGGTCGGCCTGCGGCAGGTAGACCCGGCCGCGGTCCAGGTCCTCACCGACATCGCGCAGGAAGTTGGTGAGCTGGAACGCCAGCCCGAGCGCCCGTGCCGGGCCGAGAGCGGCCGGCGAGGTGGGTTGCAGAACCGGCAGCATCATCTCTCCGATCACCGCCGCGGAGCCCTCCATGTAGCCGCAGAGGTCGTCGAAGGTCTCGTAGCTCGTCACGTCGAGGTCCATCGCCATGGCGTCGAAGAACCGGTCGAAGCACTCGGGGTCGATCGCGCAGGCCTCGACGGTGTGCGCGACCGCGGCCAGCACGTCGTCGCCGGGCATCGGACTGCCGGCCAGGGCAACCTCGAACCGGGCCCGGAAGCCCGCCAGCGCCGCGCGGGTCGTGCTGGTGTCATCGGTGGTCGCGCCGGGAGCGTCGACGATGTCGTCCGCGAGCCGGCACAACGCGTAGACCGCATGGACGTGGCGCCGCTGCGGCTTCGGCAACAGCAGCGCACCCCAGTAGTAGGTCGTCCCGTAGGCACGGGTGAGCCGGGTGCATTCGGCGTAGCCACGACCCAGAACCTCGTCTTTCATCGCGTGCCTCCGAGGTAGTCGCGGACGCGGCGTGCCGCCAGTTCGCCGCTGATCAGCACCATCGGGATGCCGACTCCGGGAGTCGTCCCCGTCCCGGCGAAGAAGACGCCGGGACGGCGTCGCTCCAGGTTGGGCGGACGGAACGGGCCGGTCTGGCTGAAGCTGTGGGCGAGGCTGAACGGCGTCCCGGCAGCCATTCCCTGGGCGGCCCAGTCGGCCGGGGTGACCAGCGACTCGGTGACGATGTCGGTCGGGTAGCCGCCGGCCTGCAGAAAGCCCAGCAGCCGCTCCCGCAGCCTCGGGCCCTCGACCGCCCAGTCCAGGTCGGCGGTCAGGTTGGGCACCGGTTCCAGCACGTACAGCACGCTGTGCCCGGCCGGCGCCATCCCAGGCGCGTCGAGAGTCGGAATGGTGACCAGCCGGGACGGGTCGCTCATCAGTTCCTTGCGCTTGATCAGCTGCCCGAAGGCCTCTCCCCAGGCGTCGGCGAAGTGGATGTTGTGGTGCGAGACGTGCCCGGGGACCGTGCCGCGCACCCCCAGGTGCCACACCACCGCCGAGGGCGAGTAGCTCCCCGTCCGCACCGCCCGGGGTGGCCGCAGGTCGGGCAGCAAGGTGCGGTAGGCCGCGGGCAGGTCGGCGGTCAGCACCACCGCGTCCGCGACCAGCTTCTGCCCACCGGCCTGGACGCCGGCCACCCGGCCCCGCGCGTCTGTGAGGATCCGCTCGGCCGGGGTGCGGTAGTGCAGCCGGGCGCCGGCGGCTTCGAGCGCGCCGGCCATGGTGGTGGGCACGGCGTGCATCCCGTCGGCCGGGAACCAGACCCCGCTGACCGAATCCATGTAGGTGATCACCGCGTACAGTGCCAGCGCGTCCTCGGGGGCGAGTCCGGCGTACATCGCCTGGAAGGTGAACAGCCGGACCAGCCGGTCGTCGTCGAACCTGCGCCGAATCGCCGGTCCGAGACGACCGAAGCCGCCCAGCCGCACCAGCGCGCGGCCGCGCGGGGCCGGGTCAGCAGGTCGAGCGGGCTGTCGAAGTTGCGCTCGATGAAGTTCGGCAGTTCGACGTCGTAGAGCTCCTCCAGCCAGCCGACGAAATTCTCGAACGCGGCCGCGTCCTTCGGCGAGACCTGTTCGGCGAGCTCGCGGGTCATCGCCGCCACCGAGGCCCGGACGTCGATCCGGGAGCCGTCGGCGAAGAAGGCTCGGTAGCCGGGGTCCAGCCGACGCAGTCTCAGCGGATCGAGGCTGCCCCCGATCCGGTGGAGCGGACGTTCCAGCAGGCCGGGCATGGTCAGCACGGTCGGCCCGGTGTCGAAGGTGAACCCTTCGGACCGGAAGACACCGTTGCGGCCGCCGGGGGTGGCGTCCCGCTCGAGCACCGTGACGTCGTGGCCGTCGGCAACCAGGTGGCACGCTGCGCTCAGCCCGGACAAGCCGGCGCCGACCACCACCACCCGGCTCATGAGTCCCGCCAGGCCAGCTGCCCGACCAGCCGGCGGAGCCCCTCGCCGGCACGCCGGTCGACCAGCGGTGACGACAGCGCGCGTTCGGCGGCCAGCACCGAGGTGGTGATCAGCTGCTCGACCTCGCGGATCACGCCGGAGTGCTCCAGTTCGGTGCAGAGCCGGGCGACCTCCCCGGCAGTGACCGCGTCCCGTCCGATCCGGCGCAGTTCCAGCCGCCAGGTCGGCCCGAACCGCTGCTCGGCAAGCGCGAGCAGGACGGTGGGCTTGCCCGCGAGCAGATCGTCGCCGACCGGTTTGCCGGTGCGGGCCGGGTCGCCGATCACCCCGAGAATGTCGTCGCGCAGCGCGAAGGCCTGTCCGGCGTGATGCCCGTACTCGTGCAGCACGGCGAGCAGATCCGGGCCGGCACCGGCGGCCAGCGCGCCGAGTTGCAGCGGACGCCACACCGTGTAGGCACCGGACTTGGCCCTGGCCACCTCCTGGGCGTGCTGCAGATCGCGGCGGCCGTTGGCGGCCCCGACCAGGTCGCGACCCTGGCCCATCATCAGTTCGATCGCCATCGTGCGCCAGGCCGCCCGCAACGGCTCCGGCAGGCCGCCGACCAGCAGGTCGGCCTCGCTGTGCAGCAGGTCGCCGACCAGGATGGCGATGTTCTCGGCGTAGCGTTGCGGATCGCCGAGCCCGCCGAGTTCGCGGTGCTCGGCGCGCGCCACCGCGTGCACCGACGGGTTGCCCCGGCGGGTGTCGGAGGCGTCCATCACGTCGTCATGGACCAGCGCGAAGCAGTGCAGCAGTTCCAGCGCGGCGCCGATCCGGATCAGGTCGTCGTGCCCGCGGCCGTGGTCCAGGCCGCCGGCGGCGACCCAGCCCCAGTGCGCCATCCGGGGACGCAGCAGCTTGCCGGTGGTGGCTGCGAAGCCGCGCACCAGGGAGAGGATCGAGTCGGTGTGCAGCACTCCCGGCCGGGGGACGACAGCGCTCGCCAACACCTCCCACTGCCGGCTGAGTTCGTCCAAGGTGGCCTCGACCAGCGGCAGGACCGCGTTCACCGTGTGGCGCTCGGCCACCTCCGGCTGGGATGCCGGTACGAGCTCCAGCGGACTGGTGGTCATCGCCTGGTGGGGCGGGGATGCGGTCACGCGGCTCCCTCCTCGGCTGCCAGGACGGAGGCCAGCAGCGGCACCTGCAGCACCGCCCACGGGCTGAGCAGCTGCGGGGCTTCGGCGACGGTCCGGACCAGGGTCGGCCACGCCACCCATGCTACGTCCATCACCTCGGTGGGATCGGGTGCCAGCCCGGCCGGGTCCACTCGGCCCACCCAGACCGGGCAGAGCTCGTTCTCCACCGTCCCGCCGGCGTCCACCGCGCGGTAGCTGAACGACGCCAGCGCGAGCCGAAGGTCGGTCGGGACCTGACCGAGTTCGTCGCCGACCCGCCGGACCACCGCGTCGCGCGGCGACTCGCCGGGGCGCGGATGCCCGCAGCAGCTGTTGGTCCACACCCCGGGCCAGGTCGCCTTGCCGAGCGCCCGCCGGGTGAGCAGCACCCGACCCGCTGTGTCGAACAGATAGCTGGAGAACGCCAGGTGGTACGGGGTGTCGCCGGTGTGGACGCTGACTCGATCCGCCGCCCCGCTGGGCCGGCCGGCGTCGTCGAGCAGCACCACCTGGTCAGCCACGGCCCGCACTCGTGGTCGCCAAGGGCGCGATATCCGCCGGGCGGGCGGTGCGACGGCTCCTCGCATAGGCGGTCGCGGCCAGGATCGCGATTCCGGCGGCGATCGCCGCCACGGCGGTCGCGGTGGAGTACAGCGGGCCGCCCAGGCGTCCCGCGGCGATCCAGCCGACCGCCCAGGTCATGGCAGCCGCGATCGCCCAGCGTCCGTCCAGCCGGAACGCGTAGACCGCACCCAGCAACGCCGCCACCGCCAGGACGAGGACCGCGAGCGCTTCGGACCAGATTCCGCCGGGGTCGACCCCGGCGTCGACCAGCACCGCGGTGATGTTCGCCACAGTTGCGACACTCACCCAGCCGAGGTAGACACCGAAGGTTCCGTCCACCACCACCGCCTCGACCCGGGAGGCGGGCGGGCTCTGCCCGAGCCTCTGCACCAGCAGACCGAGAACCACGGCGAGGGTGAGGATCACCACCACGCTCAGCCAGAGCAAGCCGACCTGGGTCACGCCGAGCCAGGCCGCGTTCAGCAGCATCGACAGCGCCGCCAACCAGCTGATCCGCGCGGCCCGGGAGTTGCCGCGGGCCCACCACTGCCAGACCACATAGGCGATCAGGCCGAGGTAGATCAGCGACCAGATCGAGAACGCCGTGGTGGCAGGCGCCACCAAGGTCGCCTGGGAGGACAACGCGCCGCCGGAGGACTCCTCCACCCGGGTGCCCAGCAGGCCGAAGCCGGCCAGCGTCCCGATCACCATCACCACAGCGGAGGCGGTGACCAGACTGGCTCGGAGGATCGGATTCGATGTCAAAGGTTGCTCCTGTCTAGATACTTGAACTCTGGACAACAAGAGTGCCCTACCGCGCAACCTTAGACAAGCTGGATGCGCAACATTGCACATTCTTTGCTCACACTGTCGCTCTTGCGCGTCCCGAGCCATAGACTCTGCGGCGAGATGGTCACGATCAGTCAGGCGGCACAACTCACCGGCGTCGCCGAACACACGCTGAGGGCCTGGGAGCGCCGCTACGGGGCCTTCCAGCCCTCCCGGACGCGCGGCGGCTACCGGGTCTACGGCGACGACGCGCTGCACCGGATTCGCACCATGCGGGAACTGGTCGAGACCGGGCTCTCCCCCCGGCAGGCCTCGGACGAGGTGCGTCGGATGGCGGCGTCCGGGACCGGGGAACCGGACGCTGCCGACGAACTCATCGAGTCGCTCACCCGGCTCGACGCCACCGTCGCCAAGCGGATCATCGACGAGCAATTCGCCCTACGCAGCTACGAGGCGGTGGTCGACGACTGGCTGATGCCCACCCTGGTCCGGGTCGGCTCGGCCTGGGCATCCGGGACCATCTCCGAGGCCGGAGAGCACCTGGTCGCCAATGTCGTGATGCGTCGGCTGGCTGCGGCCTTCGACGCCGTCGGCCCGAACCCGCCAACCCCTGCCGGTGATCGTCGGCGCCCCTTCCGGCATCAGCCATGAACTCGGACTGATGTCCTTCGCCGTCGCCGTCCGAAGGGCGGAGTCGCCACGATCTACCTCGGCTCCGACATCCCGCCGGCGGCCTGGGCGGACGCGGTGACCACCACGTCGGCCGTGATGAGCATCACCGCCATCCCGCGGCGCGCCGACGCCCGGCGGGTGACCGCGCTCGCCGAGCGACTCCGCGCCGACCATCCCGGCGTTCCGCTTGCGGTCGGTGGGCAATTTCAGCGGCTTGCCCCACCGGGCTGTCGCCGACTGGGGCACCGGATCGCCGACGCCGCCCGGGATGTCGCCCGCGATCTGGCCGAGCGATGAACACCGCGCTGCTGTGGCTGCGCCGCGACCTGCGTCGGCACGATCATGCTGCCCTGGTGGCGGCGGCCGCGGATGGGGCCGCGGTAGTCCCGGTCTTCGTCATCGATCCCGTCGAGACCGCCGGTATCGGACCGGCCCGGCTCGGCTGGCTGGCGGCCACCCTGCGGGCCACCGCGGAGGCGTACGAGGGGCGGCTCTGCGTCCGGGTCGGCGATCCGGTCCGGGTGCTGCCGGCGCTGGCCGAGCAGGTCGGCGCAGAGTCCGTCCATGTCACCGGCGAGACCACGCCGAAGGGCCGGGAGCGGGATGCCCGGGTGGCTGAAGCGCTCGGACGGGACGGCGTCGGCTGGGTGGCGACCGGCTCACCGTATGCCGTCACGCCGGGACGGGTGCGTAACCGGTCCGGACAGGGCTATCGGGTGTTCGGCCCTTTCGAGCGGGCCTGGCGGGCGCACGGCTGGCCCGGCCCGGCGGGCGAGCCCAATGATCTCCGGCTGCTGGATGCGCCGGCGGAACGGACTGGGCTTCGACAGGCTCAGCCACCGTCCGGCGAGCCCTCCGCCACCCCGACTCCCGAGGCATCGGCGCTCCTGGAACGCTGGCTGGATGACTGTCCGATCCGGCTGCCGGCGGCTGGTGAGGCGGCAGCCCGCCGGGCCTGGGCGGAGTTCCGCACTGAACGGCTCGACGGCTACGCCGAGGACCGCGACCGGGTCGACCTCCCGTCCACGTCTCGGCTCTCGCCCTATCTCGCCCTCGGCGTTCTCCATCCCCGGACGCTGCTCGCCGACCTCGCCGGCCGGACCGATCCGGGTGCGACCAGGTTCCGCTCCGAACTCGCCTGGCGGGAGTTCTACGCCGACGTGTTGTGGCACCACCCGGCATCGACGGCGTCCGATCTCGTCCCCGCTCCGGCGGGGATCGCGGTCGACGAACCGGACGACCGCTACGACGCCTGGCGGGAAGGACGCACCGGATACCCGCTGGTGGATGCCGGGATGCGGCAACTGCTCGCCGAGGGCTGGCTGCCGAACCGGGTGCGGATGGTGGTGGCGAGCTTCCTGGTCAAGGACCTCCACCTCTCCTGGCGGCTCGGCGCGCGGCACTTCCGCGACCACCTGGTCGACTACGACACCGCCTCCAACACCCACAACTGGCAGTGGGTGGCGGGCACCGGCACCGACGCGGCGCCCTACCACCGGATCTTCAATCCCGACACCCAGGCCGGAACCGCCGACCCCGACGGCAGCTACGTGCGGGGTCACATCCCTGAACTGGCACACCTGGCCGGGCCAGCGGCGCTGCGGCCGTGGAACCATCCCGACGGCTACGCCGATGGCTACCCGGCCCGGATCGTCGACCACGCCGCCGAGCGCGTCGTGGCGCTCACCCGCTACCGGCTGGCGGTCGGCCGATGAGGACGTTGAGCCAGGAAGGTGTGCAGGATGCCGCGCTGCCAGCCGGTGACGGCGAGTTGCTCCACCCCGGTGAAGCCGGCGCGCCCCAGCCGGTCGTGCAGCGCCGCGGTGCTGTCGAAGTCCCGGACGCTGCGCCACAGGTAGCGGTAGAGCCTCGGCGACCCGCGGACCAGCCAGCTCAGCGGGATCACCACCAGCCAGCAGACCAGCGTCCACACCAGGCCCGCCCGGCGCCGGCCCGCCACCGAATACTCCTGGAGCACGAGCCAACCGCCCGGACGGAGCCCGTCGAGGATCGTCGCGAGCACCCGATCACGGTCGGAGCCGTTGAGATTGCGCAGCAGGTAGGCGGCCATCACCCCCGTCCACCGGGGCCAGGTCGAGTTCGGCGAGCCGTTGGGCAGGGAGGTGGTGGAACTCCACGCCGGCCGGCCATTGCTTGGACTGCGCCTGGGCGAGCATCCCGGCCGAGGCGTCGATGCCGACCACTCTCGCGTCCCGGACATGACGCAGCAGCGCGGCGGTGGACGCCCCCGAGCCGCAACCGAGATCGACCAGCAGGCTCGCCTCGGTGCCGAGCCGCTCGGCCAGCCGGCGCGCCGCGGCGTCCAGATGGCGGTGGTAGCCCGGGTTCAGCCCGGTCAGCAGGTCGTAGCGGGTCGCCGCGGAGTCGAAGGCGTCGGCAAGGCCTGTTCTGCCGTCCAGTTCGTCCATCCAGCCCTCCCGATCTGTGCGCAATCGTGGCAGGCGGCGGACCCGGCGGCAACCACCTTCCAGCGCTGGTCGGCACGGCGATGAGCGGACCGGACCGTCGGCGGGCCGTCAAGGCCGGCGAGCGCGACACCCCGCGAGTGGAGCGCGACGGCGCGGTGTGGCGGATCCGGTCGCTCGCGGCGGCCCGGCAGGTGCTCCGCGCCCGGGATGCGACCACGCAGGCCGGCTTCACCGCCGAGGCGATTCCGAAGGGATACCTGCGCCACCATCCGATCCTGGTCTCGGACGGGCCGCTGCACGACGAACAGCGCAGCAAGGTGGCGCGGTTCTTCGCGCCGAAGGTGGTGGAAGAGCGCTACGCCGAGCAAGCGGCGGCCTGCGCCGACCGGCTGCTGGCCGACGCCCGGGCCACCGGGTTCTGCCGGCTGGACGACCTGGCACTGCTGTACACCGTCGAGGTCACCGCCGAGGTGGTGGGGCTGACCCACGCGCCGGTGCCGGCGATGGCCCGCCGGCTGGTGAGCTTCTTCAACCAGCCGCCGGTGGACCTCACCCGGCCGGACTTCGGTCGCACCCGCGCGATGTGGGCGCGGGCCGCGGTGAATGCCCTGGTGCCGATCGGGCGGTTCTACCTCGCCGATGTCCGCCCGGCGATCCGGTCGCGTCGCCGGCAGCGGCAGCGCGACGTGATCAGCCACCTGCTGGATGAGGGCTATGGCGATGCCGACATCCTGGTGGAGTGCGTCACCTACGGCACCGCCGGGATGGTGACGACCCGGGAGTTCATCGTGATGTGCGCCTGGCACCTGCTGCAGCATCCGCGGCTGCTGGAGCGCTACCTCGTGGCCGGGCAGCCGGAGCGGTTCGCGATCCTGAACGAGGTGATCCGGCTCGAGCCGGTGGTCGGCCACCTCTACCGGCGGGCCACCGGGCCGATCGAGGTCACGGACGGCGGCCAGGCCTGGACGATCCCGGCCGGGGACCTGGTCGACCTGTGCATCCGTCCGGCCAATGCCGACCCTGAGGCGGTCGGCGAGGATCCGCTCGACCTGTGCCCGGCCCGTCCGCTGCCTTCCGGGGTGAACGCCGCTGCGCTGTCCTTCGGCGACGGTGCCCACCGCTGCCCCGGCCAACCCCTGGCGCTGCTGGAGACCGACCTGTTGCTCACCCGCCTGCTCGCACTCCGTCCCCGGATCACCGCCGAACCGGCGCTCGCCTGGGACAACCTGATCGAGGGCTACCAACTCCGCGGCTTCACCCTCGCCTTCCCGGCGGGCGACCCGGACCACGGTTCACCCTCGCTGCCGAGCGCCTCGACGGACGTTCAATCACCGTCATCCCGGGCTTGACCCGGGATCTCGGCCGCAGTCCCGGGTGACCCACGAGCCGACTTCCAGCGCGGCACCGGGAGGAGACAGACTCACTTGCTCTCCGCGGCGGTGACAATCTCCTTCACGTCGTCGTTCTGGATGTACTTGAGGTATGCGTCCCGCTCCCTCTCGAGGGTCGCCTTGTCCTCGGCCGCGAGGCCAGGCTTCTTCAGCTTCTCCGAAGTGGCTGAGTACTTCGTGGCCATCGTCAGGTCATTGTAGGCCTCAAGAAGTTGGCCCAAATCGTTCGCTGTGTCACCGCCGACATTGAGGAACTCCTCTGCCAAGGCCGCACTGACGGCGGCGGTCTGCCAGCCTTCGAGCGCCTTCTCGGCGGCGCCGTTGACATAGGTGACTACATAAGGTTCGTCCTCCTGGACGACCGTGAACGGATCATCGGCGTACACGAGGCAGCCGTTGGTGGTGTCGACCTTGTAGGCGTCGCTGCGCGTGGCGAAGGTCTGATCGTTCAGGTCACCGTTGACCGGTACCAGGACCTGCGCAGGCTCTTGGTTGCCCCAGAACAGCAGGTAACCGGGCGACGACTGCCTGAGGCCTGAGGTGCCGGCGTCCAGACTGATGGTGCCGGATGCGACCCAGTCGTTTTCCGAATCGACGAGCCGGTCGATCGCCCCGAGCACCACCTTCACCGCGCGCTCCGCGAAGTACAGGATCGTCTGGCCGGCCGCGGCCCCGCCGACGCCGCCGAGCGCCGTCGCGACCGCGAACACGGGTAAGCCAGCGGCCTTCGCCGCGACGTCCAGCCACGTCTCCACCTGGTCGAAGTCGAAGTCGTCGTAGGCGAACCGCAACTCTACGTCCAGCGCCGAATCGAGGACGGACGGCGAATAGAACACGATGCGGGAGCCGGCCTGTGACGGCAGCGGAATCAGTGGCTCGCTGCCGAAGCCAGTGAAGGCGTAGTGCATGGCCAGCGGCTTCGCCTCGTAGGTTGAGCGGCTCTTTACGGCTGAGGTCACAAGGAGTTCGCGGTGGGCCTCCCGCCCTGGGTACATGCTCATGATCCGGATGCTGAGTGGCTTGCCGAGGCCGATCGGTGTGGTTTGGACGTCCTCTGTTGTCGGGACGATCTCAGAAGTGCCGAGAAGTACCATCATTCCCCCTTGTGGAAATGACACTCTGATTTGGCCCCACCGTGACGGCCTGATTTGGCCCCGGCCGCGACACTCCGGGGCGGTTATGACGGTCTGATCTGGCCCCACCTGGACGCTGGTCGACGGCAAGTTCGTCGATGAGCGTGAGGGTGGGCCGGAGTGTCTGGTGGGAGTCGTGTCAGGGTGTTCGAAGCGATCCGTCGGGACCGTCGGGATGATCCGGATGTGTCGATCCGCGAGTTGGCGGTGCGGCATGGGGTGCACCGGCGCACGGTCCGCCAGGCGCTCGCGTCGGCGGAACCGCCGCCGCGGAAGGTGCCGGTCCGTACCGCGCCGGTGCTGGACCCGGTGAAGCCGTTGATCGACGCGATGCTGCGGCAGGATCTGGACGCCCCGCGGAAGCAGCGTCACACCGCGCTGCGGATCCGGGAACGACTCCTGGATGAGCACCAGCTGGTGGTGGCCTACTCCACGGTCCGCGACTATGTGCGTGAGGCCCGGCCACGGATCGCCGCCGAGGCCGGCAAGCCGCTGGCTGAGGTGTTCGTCCCGCAAACCCACCCGGCCGGTGCCGAGGCCGAGGTCGACTTCGCGGATCTGTGGATCGTGTTGGCCGGGGTGAAGACCAAGGTGTTCATGTTCACGCTGCGGCTGTCGTATTCGGGCAAGGCTGTCCACCGCGCGTATGCGACGTGTTCGCAGGAAGCGTTCCTGGACGGCCACCGCTACGCGTTCGAGCAGCTGGGCGGGATCCCGTTCGTGCATATCCGTTACGACAACCTGAAAGCGGCCGTCTCCAGGGTGTTGACCGGCCGGACCAGGGTCGAGTCCGACCGATGGGTGCTGTTCCGGTCCCACTACGGCTTCGACGTGTTCTACTGCCGGCCCGGTGTCGAAGGGGCCCACGAGAAGGGCGGTGTCGAGGGCGAGGGAGGCCGGTTCCGCCGCACCCACACCGTCCCGATGCCGAAAGTCGAGTCCCTGGCCGAGCTGAACGCCTACCTCGCCCGGTGTGACGCGAAGGATGATCACCGGCGGGTCGGGCAACGCACGACGCTGGTCGCCGACGACTTCGCCACCGAACAAGTCCTGCTGCGACCGTTGCCGACCGAGCCGTTCGAGACCGGGATCAGCCTGCGCCCACGGGTCGACCGACACTCCCGCGTCACGGTGCGGCAATGTCAGTACTCGGTGCCGGTGCGCTACGTCGGCCGCCAGGTCCGGGTTCTGCTGAGGGCGACCACCGTGCAGGTGTTCGACGGGCCCCGGCTGGTCGCCGAACACGAACGGGCCACCGAACGCGGATCAGTCACCCTCGTCCTGGATCACTACCTCGAGGTGCTCGCCTACAAACCCGGCGCGCTGCCCGGCGCGACCGCCCTCGTGCAGGCCCGCAAGGCCGGGGTGTTCACCGCGGTCCACGAAAGGTACTGGGCCGCGGCGAAGGCCCGCTACGGCGACAAGACCGGCACCCAGGCCCTGGTCGAGGCCCTGCTCCTGCACCGCACCTATCCCCACCGCCAAGTCCTCGCCGGCATCGAAGCCGCCGTCGCCGTCGGCGCGCTCAGCCCCGAAGCGGTCGCCGTGGAGGTCCGCCGCGCCGGCGAAACCCGGCCCCAACTCGGCCTGGTCACTGCCGAGGGCCGGATCGCCTACCCGGTCGACACCCGGCCGCTGCCCACCGTCGAGGTGTACGACACCCTGCTCACCGGAGGAAGCCCCACATGACCCTGCTCACCGACCAGGCCGTCGAGGTCGCGATCGACACCGCGACGCGACATCAGGACACGTCGGCGACACTGGCGGGCGCTTACCCGTTCGTCGCCGAGGGCGGGCTCGGCGCCGACGGTGTGTTCGTCGGCCAAGACCTCTACTCGGGCGGCAGCTTCGTCTACGACCCGTGGGTTCTCTACGCACGCGGCATCATCACCGCACCCAACGTCGTGCTGGCCGGGATCGTCGGCTCCGGCAAGTCCTCGCTGGCCAAGTCCCTCTACACGCGGTCGCTGCCTTTCGGGCGGCGCGTATACGTGCCCGGCGACCCGAAAGGCGAACACACCGCCGTCGCCAACGCCGTCGGCGGACGCGCCATCGTCCTCGGCCACGGCCTCAACACTCGCCTGAACCCACTCGACGAAGGCCACCGGCCCAGCGGACTCTCGGACGAGCAATGGGCCGCGACCGTCGCCGCGCGACGCCGTGACCTGATCGGCGCCCTCGCGGAGACCGTGCTCGCGCGCGGCTTGTCGCCGTTGGAGCACACCGCGATCGACATCGCCCTGACCCAGACGGTGCGGGAGAACGACGTGCCGATCCTGCCGATGGTCGTCGACCGCATCCTCGCCCCGAGCACGGATGCCGACGGCCGGTTGGCCGAGGACGGCAGACTCGTCGGCCACGCGCTGCGCCGCCTCGTGGCCGGCGACCTGGCCGGGCTGTTCGACGGGCCTTCAACGGTCGCATTCGATCCATCGTTGCCGATGATCTCACTCGACCTCTCACGGGTCACCGAGAACTCGACACTCATCTCGGTGTTGATGACCTGCTCGTCGGCATGGATGGAGTCCGCGCTGCTCGACCCGAACGGCGGGCAACGGTGGGTGATCTACGACGAGGCCTGGCGGCTCATGTCCCACCCGGCGCTGTTGCGGCGGATGGATGCGCACTGGCGACTCGCACGGCACTACGGGATCGCGAACATGCTGATCTTCCACAAGCTCACCGACCTCGACAACGTGGGCGACCAAGGCTCCGCCATGCGCTCCCTGGCCAACTCGCTGCTCGCGAATGCCGAGACCCGGATCGTGTACCGGCAGGAGTCCGACCAGCTCGGGCCGACCGCGACCGCCCTCGGCCTGACCGGCACCGAGCAGCAGCTCCTGCCGAACCTCGGCGTCGGACAAGGCCTGTGGCGGATCAAGGCCAGGAGCTTCGTCTGCCAACACCAGCTCCACCCCGACGAACTCGCCCTGTTCGACACCAGCAGCCGCGCAGCCGGAAACGTCTAGAAGTTCCGGCGATTTTCGACGGTTTTCGCACGAACTTCAATGCTCACCGTGTCAACAGGCTGTCTGGGGGTTGATGTTCGAGGAACATCCGCGCTCACCAGGCGAGGGGTGGTGTGCTCAGCGCCGGTCGCGCGTTGATTGTCAGGAACTGGAAGCCGGGGACGCCGGCCTGCGGAGCTTCTTGCCTCGGTCCCACTGCGTCGCATCGAGCGGCGATCCGTCGGCGCTCCATCGTTCCCAGAGGCCGTGCTTCTGGTCTTCGAGGAAGCCGCCGCGTTGGAGCAGGCCGCCGTTGGCTCGATACCAGGTCCACGCTCCGTGCAAGGCTCCACGCCGGTACTCGCCCTCGGATCGGAGCGTCCCGTTCGCGAAGTAGTGCCGCCAGACACCGTGGCGCTCGTCTTCGACGTACTCGCCGGTGATTGTGCCTCCGTGCGGGTCCGCCTCAGACCACAGCCCGGTCTTGCGGCCCTGATCGTCGTGCCCGTTGGGCGCGGACTCCACGCTCATGCGGGGCTCGTGAGCTGGATCAGATTGCCGCAGGTGTCATCCAGCACCACGGTGACCATTGGTCCCATCGTCACCGGCGCCTGTCTGAATGTCACTCCTCGCGCCACGAGATCGTCATAGACGGCGGCCACGTCGTCGACGGCAAAGGACGTCAGCGGGATGCCGTCCTCGACCAGTGCCTGCTTGAACGCTTTCGCGGCGGGATGGGCATCGGGCTCCAGCAGCAGCTCGACGCCGTCGGGCTCGTTCGCGCCGACGACGGTGAGCCACCGGTGCTCGCCCAGCGGGATGTCGGTCTTGGGACGAAGCCGAGCATGTCGGTGTAGAATGTGAGCGCTTTGGCCTGGTCGTCGACCAGCACGCTCGTGACATTGATCCTGGGCATGATGTGCTTACTCCTTGAGTCGGTGTAGTGGCCAGCGGTCGACGATTGAACGCAGCGGCTCGGTGTTCAGGTGATGGATCTTCGTCCGCCCTTCCCGGCGCGAGCGGACCAGACCAGCCTCTTCCAGGACGGCCAGGTGCTGGGAGATGGCCTGCCGCGTCGACGTGCTGCCGTGCCGCATCGCCAGACGCGAGCAGATCTCGAACAGCGACTGCCCATCACGCTCAGCGAGCTCGTCCAGGATCGTCCGCCGTGTCGGGTCTGCCAACGCCTTGAAGACATCACCCATCCCTCGTCTATAGGCAAGTGGCTACTTGCCTGTCTAGGTCGTTGCTGCACATCATCACTGGCGCGAGGTGCCAACCTCGAGGTCGGGACCACGCGCACAGGGGAACATCGGGGCTGACTGGCCGAGGGCGACCTCAAGGGTGGCGGGTAGGGTTGGGGGTGGCGTGTCGGGAAGTCTGGTCGACGTTTCCTTGTCGACCGATCCCGGAGCATGCCAATGACCTCGCCTTCCCCAGCCTCCCCGCCTGCGCGCAACCCACGGTTGTTCCCTGCCCGCGGCAGCTATGCCGAGGCGGTGCGGATCGGGCAGGTCCTGCGCAAGGAGACCGTCGGCGGGGCGCTGCTGGTGGTCATGGCCGTGATCGCCCTGGTGTGGGCGAACTCGCCGTGGGCAGAGGGCTACTTCGCGCTCCGGGACTTCCGCATCGGCTACGAACCCTGGCACCTGAACCTCACCCTCGGCGGGTGGGCAGCGGACGGGCTGCTGGCGATCTTCTTCTTCCTGGTCGGCTTGGAGCTCAAGCGCGAGTTCGTCGCCGGGGACTTGCGCCGGTTCCGCACTGCGGTCATCCCGATCGCCGCCGCGGCCGGAGGGGTCGCCGTCCCTGCCCTGATCTACACGGTCCTCGCCTGGCAGGACCCGGGACTGCGGCACGGGTGGGCGATCCCCACCGCCACGGACATCGCGTTCGCCGTCGCGGTCCTCGCGCTCATCGGCTCCCACCTGCCGAGTCCGTTGCGGATCTTCCTGCTCACCCTCGCGGTGGTGGACGATCTGATCGCGATCGGGATCATCGCGATCTTCTACACCGACACCATCAATCCGGTCCCTCTCGTCCTGGCGGTGGTGACGATCGCCGTCTACGGGGCGATCGCGCAGATGTCGCGTCGGTTCTTCGGTCTGCACCCGACGGCGGCGTGGCTGATCCTGCTGCCACTCGGGATGGTCGCGTGGGCGTTCATGCACGCCTCCGGCATCCACGCGACCATCGCCGGGGTCGTGCTGGCCTTCACGATCCCCGTCCTGCACCGCGTTCGTGACCGGGCACCGGATGCCGGTCCGGGGTTGGCGGAGCAGTTCGAGTACCGCTTCCGGCCGCTGTCGGCCGGGTTCGCGGTGCCCGTGTTCGCGTTCTTCTCCGCCGGCGTCGCGATCGGCGGCATCGACGGGTTCGTCTCGGCGCTGACCGATCCGCTCACGGTCGCGATCGTCGCCGCGCTGGTGCTCGGCAAACCAGTCGGAATCCTCGCCACGACCTGGCTGATGACCCGCGTCGCCCGCATCCGACTCGACCCCGCCCTGAGATGGGTGGATCTCGCCGGGGTCGGCCTGCTCGCCGGCATCGGGTTCACCGTCTCACTGCTCGTCGCCGAACTCTCCTTCACCCCGGGCAGCGTCGAGCACGACCACGCGAAGGTCGCGATCCTCACCGCATCGGTGCTGGCTGCGCTGCTCGCCGCGAGCGTGCTGACGGCGAGGAACCGGCGCTACCGGAAGATCAGCGAACGCGACGCGATCGACGCCGACGGCGACGGTGTCCCGGACGTCTACCAGACGGGAGCGTGACCAGGGTCCTGTTCATCGTGGTGTACTCCCCGCGATGACAGTTCGCGGGCGTGCCGGTCGTGTTGTCGCACCTACTGGTTGTGGTGAGACATGGGTCAGGGCGTCAGCGGTCGCGGGTGCGGGGTGCCTGGCGACGTGAGGTCGGGGTGTTCGAGGGCGCCGAGGTAGCGGTTGGTGCCTTCGATGCTACGGCCGAACAGGTCGCTGATCCGTCGCGCGTCGCCGCCGGTGGCGTGGACTTCGGCGAGGATGCGGTCTTCACGGATCTTCTGCGGGCGTATGCCGGCCTGCTGCCATGGATATGTCCGGTTTGCGGCCATCAGCCGGGGCGCGGAGCGCTGGTGGATGAGCAGGTGCGGGTTCTGCGAGTTCGGCCATTTCGTCTGGCGGTAGTCGAGCCATCGGGCCAGGCGCTCACGCACCGGCGCTGCCAGCGGGATGCTGCGTCCGTCGAGGGAGAGGCGGCCGTCGACGATGTCGGTGAGCAGCAGTTCGGAGACCTGTTTGGCGGTCAGCGCATAGAACGCGACCAGGGCAACGGCCAGAGCCACGGCCGGATGGGGCGAGTTGAGCTTCTCGCGGATGAGCTCGGTGTTCAGCGGCAGCGGGATCGTGCCGTTGAGCTTGGTGCTCTTCAACCCGCGCGCCGGGTTGGCGAAGACGAGCTTGCGCGCCTTCAGGGTCTTGAACAGCGATCGCATGCCTCGTTCCACGAGCGCACGCTGGACCGGGGTGCCGGGCAGGGCAGCGCGCACCTGCGCGGCGGTGATCTCGGCCAGCGACTGGTGCCCGGCTTCGGCCCAGGCCGTGACGGCGGGCGCGATCGCGCGGATGTGGTTGCGGACGGTGAGAGGGTCACGGGAGCGCTGGCGGGGCGCGGTCGTGGCGCCGTCGAGCATGACACTCCTCCAGATGTCGAGTTGCTCGCGCATGACCGGCGGCAAGGCGTTGGTCTTGTTCGCGAAGTAGACCTCGATCGGCCGGGGCCGGTCCTCGATGAGCAGGTCCGCGGCGGCGAGCACGTCGATAGTCGAGACGATGTTGCCGGCATAGCGCGGGAGCTGGAGCACGTCGGAGGCGCGGATCTTCGCGGTCGGCGAGTCGCGGAGGGTCTGCAGAAGGCGCAGGGAGCGGATCACGTCGTTGCGCTGCCGAGTGCTCCAGCCGAACTTCTCGGCGTGCTCACCCACGATCGCGGCGCAGTAGCGGGTCAGCTCGCTGTTCTCGATGAACGCCTTCTGGCGCAGCATCTCGGGATCGGGCGGCACGTCGATGAGGACGGGCTGGACCCACTCGGTGAGGGTGAGTTTCTTCGGCGGCGGACCGGGGCGACCCCACCCGCCGGGCGTCTTCCAGCCGTTGGCGGACTTGAGACGCGGCGTCCTCGGACGTTGGAAGACCATGTTGGCGAAGAAGAGCTGCTGCCCGTACTTGTTCGCGCCCGCGATGTCGAGGGAGCGTCCGGGTTCTTGCAGGATCCGCGCCTGCTCGAGGCAGAGCCGGCAGGCACCCTGCTCGGCGATCCAGCTCTCGCGGCCGCAGTAGTCGCACACGCCCTTCGGGTAGTGGGTCTGCCACCAGCGGCACGACGAGCACATCCAGTTGCGTTGCGGATATACACCCCAGGCCAGGCATCCTTTGCAGGAGCCAAGCCGCTCGGGACTGCGCGGATGACACCGCTCGCACAGGCCCTGGCTGAAGTAGTTCTTCATCGACGCGCAGGCCGAGCACGGCGGCGGGGCGAACGGGCCTCCGGGCAGGCAGTCGTAGCAGAAGTCCACACGGGGCTTCGTCCAGGCGGCGCGGCCCACCTGGCAGCGGGAGCAGTTCGGCGGCACCCGCAGCGGCGCGTCCTTGCCCGCTGCGGGGCTCACAACGGGGGCTCGGACCTGGGGTTGCCGAACCGTGGCGCGACCCGGGGCGGGGCGTCGTTCTGGGCGTTGATGGTCTCGGCCTTCTGCGGCCTGCGCGCGGCGACTTTCTCCGGCTCGGGCACCATCAGATCAGACGGGGTGCAGTCCAGCACCGAGCAGATCACGTCGAGCTCGTCCAGTCGGATCGTCGGCGGGGTCCCGGCCCACCAGGACGACATCTTCCCGGCGCTGATCTCCAGTCCTTCTGCGGCGAGGCGGCGGCGCATCTCGGCGGACTTCCAGATGCCGCGCTCGGCGGCTCTCATCCTCAGATTCCACTGCACGGGCGGCTCACCTTTCTTCTGCGAAGCGGGCCTCGACCCGCTGGTTGGCGCCTCGCCAGGCCAGCTCGACGTGCTCGCTGCGCACGTGGATATAGCCCGACGTCGTGGACAGCCACTGATGACCCAGCAACTCCTGGATCGCTTTCAAGTCCATCCCCGACCCATACAGCGAGGAGGCGGAGTAATGCCGCAGCACGTGAGGCGTCAGCCGGCCCGACCACGCCGGCAGGAACCGATCGGTTTGGACCGTCAGACCCCGACGCAGCGAGAAGTCGCTCACTCGTCCGCAACGACGCAGGTCCTCGTCGAACCGCTCGGACGGCAGCAGCGGCGCGTCCGGGTTGTCCCAGTCGTCGCCGAACTGGTGACGCACCTCGGCCAGCCACCAGTCGATGAGCTGTTCGGCGCCGTTGATCGCCGGGACCAGGCGCGCCTTGAAGCCGCGCCCGCGCGAGCCCTTCCCGAACCGCACATGCAGCTTCCCGAACCCGCCCAGGTCGGGGCGCCAGTCGCGGATGTCGAGCATCACCGTCTCGGTGATCCGCAGGCCGAGCCGGCGCCACAGCGCCGCGGCGAAGTAATCCCGTGCAGCAGGCAGATACTTCCGTGCCTCGGGGATCGAACCGCGCCACGAGGCGAACAGCCCATCGACCTCGGCATCGGACGGCGGCACCCGCACCTTGCCCAGCGACGCGCCGGACTGCCGGTTGAACTCATCGATGGGCTGCTCGACCACAACCCCGGTCATCCGGTGGATCTGGCCCTGATAGCGGGCGACGACGAACTCGTAGAACAGCGCCAGGGGGGGGCGGGCGGGGGGGGGGGGGCCGGGCCCGGCGCGGCGCCCACCGGGGCGGGGGCCCCCCCCCCCCCCCCGGGGCCCCCCCCCCCCCCCCCGCCCCCCCCCCCCCCCCCCCCCCCCCCCCCCCCCCCCCCCCCCCCCCCCCGCCGCCGCGGGGGGCGGGGCGGCCCCCCCCCCGCGGGGGGGGCCCCCCCGGGCCCCCCCGCCGCCGCCGCGGCCCCCCCCCGGCCGGGGCGGGGGGGCGCGCCGCGGCCGCCCCCCGGGGCCCCCCCCCCCCCCCCGCGGGGCCGGCGGGGGGGCGGGGCCGCCGGCGCGGCGGCGGGGGGGGGGGCGGCGCGGGGGGGGGGCGGGGGGGGGGGGGGGGGGGGGGGGCGGGGGGGGGCCGTTGACACAGCGCTCCGGCCTTGCCCGCCCGCGTGCTCACCGCGTGACCCATCCGCCGCTGCTCGACCAGGAACCGGTCCGCGTCAGCGAACGACGCCTCCCACAACGGGCCGGTCAACGACCGCGCGAACTCGATGATCGTCGCCCTGGTCGTGCGGATATACCCGTCGCTGAGCCCGGCGGCCGCCATCGCGATCGCGTACTCATCGACGATCTCCTGCTCGAAGTCCTCGACATCCTGAGCAGTCCGCAGGACCTCGTCGTCGCCGGCGCCGCCGCGCAGCGCGACGAGCCTCATGGACTCTGCTGTTCACGCCGGTCGACCATACGTCAACCATACCGACGAACCGTCAGCCACAGTGACCATTCGTCACCGCGAGTCGCACCCGCGACGAACCTGCAACCACAAGGGAACACGGCCCGATCGGGCCCGAAGCGGAGAGCGGAACTTCAATGCATGGAGATTGGCCACCGATGAACCTCACCAGCCCGCACCGACCAGGCCCGAATGACGACGATGCGACGGCTCCTGTCGAGCTGCCGCACGTCCTCGTCACCGTCGCCGAAGACGGTACCCTCGCCGCGATGGTCGATGGGACACCGTTCGCGTCGCCGGACGCGAGCGTGTGGACGCGCGCGACGTTCGGGCCGCTCATGGATGCCATCACCAAGGACCGCACCATCGCAGTCCGGGTCGAGGTACGCGAGAACGACGGCAGCGTCTTCACCGAAATCCTCCGCACCCGCAAGCCCCGACGCGCAGCGGCACCGACCGAGAACCCGTTGCCAGAGACTCGTCGAAATCGCCACGCCCGACGAGTACCGCGTCTGGCCGAGGTCACCGCGGGCGGGTTCGTCCCCGGCGAGGATGTCGCCGTCGCGACGATCGTCTCCCACACCGACGCCACCGGAACCGGCGAAACCCGGACGCTCATCGACCTCGACGACCTACCCGACGGCACGCACGAGGTGATCCTGTTCGGGCGCATCTCGGGCACCCTCGCGCTGCGGCGGCTGACATGAACCAGCGGCAAGCCGCGGGCATGGGCGACGAACTCACCAACGCCGCCCTCATGGGCCTGATCGGCATGTTCGGGATCGCTCTCGTCCTCCGCGCCGCTGGCAGCGTCGCCGCGTTCCTCACCGGCACACCCCAGCCTGACGCCGGCGTAGCGGCGGGGCTCGCCGTGCTGTTCAACCCCGCCGACCCAGCCACCGCGCTCGGTGCCAACGGACTCAACCCGGTCGTCTACTGGCTCATCAGCACCGCACTGCTCGGCGGACTCGCCGCCGGAATCGTCCGGGTATGGATGGTCCTGCGCCGCCACACCCGGAAGACAGAGACCGACCCACACCGACTCGCCGGGATCGCGACCAGCCACGAGGTCAAGACCGCAGCATCCGCGAAGGCGCTACTTCACCGCGCGGCCACCCTGCGACCCTCCTTGGAGTCGCCCGCACCACAGGATGTCGGCTACCTGCTCGGAGCCAGTCGCGGCACGAAGGTCTGGGCATCGGTAGAAGACTCGATCCTGCTGATCGGCCCACCCCGCTCCGGCAAGGGCCTGCACGTCGTCATCAACGCGATCCTCGACGCACCCGGCGCGGTCGTCACCACCAGCACCAGGCCCGACAACCTCACCGCGACCCTCCGCGCCCGACGCCGCAAGGGCGGACCGGTCGCAGTGTTCGACCCCCAACACCTCGCCGAAGGCATCCCCGCCGGGCTCCGCTGGTCACCCATTCGCGGCTGCGACGACCCGCTGACCGCGATGATCCGCGCCAACGGCCTCGCCGCCGCCACAGGCCTCAGCGCCGGAGGGGTCGAGTCCGGTGGCTTCTGGGAAGGCAAGACGCGCACCGCACTCCAGAGCCTGCTGCACGCCGCCGCGCTCGACGGCCGCCCGCCAGCCGAACTGTTCAGATGGACCCTCGACCCCAGCGCCGCGTCCGAGGCCGTCGCCATCCTCAACTCCCACCCGAACGCCGCGATGGGCTGGGACGACTCACTGGCCGCGATGATCGACGCCGACCCCAAGACCCGCGACAGCATCTGGCAAGGCGTCTCCCTCGCACTCGCAGCCCTCGCCGACCCCCGCGTGCTCGACGCCGTCACACCAGGCCCGCACGAACACTTCGACCCCGAAACCTTCCTCACCGAACAAGGCACCCTCTACCTCCTCGCCACCGGAGCAGGAGCAGGAGCCTCCGCCTCGCTGGTCGCGGCATTCGTCGAAGACCTCATCGAAACCGCCCGCCGACTCGCCGCCCGCTCACCCGGAGCACGGCTCGACCCGCCCCTGCTGCTCGCACTCGACGAGATCGGAAACCTCGCGCCGCTGCCGTCCCTGCCGACACTCATGGCCGAAGGCGGCGGCACCGGGATCACGACCATGCCTGTGTTGCAGTCCCTCGCACAGGCTCGCGACCGGTGGAGCGAGCACCAGGCCGGCGCGATCTGGGACGCCAGCATCGTCAAGATCATCCTCGGCGGCGCATCCAACAGCCGCGACCTCCAAGACCTCTCCACCCTCATCGGCGAACGAGACGAGTACACCGACAGCGTGACCCTCGGCGACCACGGAACCCGCTCCAACCAACGCTCCATCCGCCGCGTACCGATCCTCCCGCCAGACCGCATCCGCACCCTGCCATTCGGCACCGGCATCACGCTGCTGCGCTCCGCACCGCCCATCGTCACCGACCTCCGCGCCTGGCCGAGCCGCCCCGATGCCGCGCAACTCCGCAGCGACCGCGACGAACTCGAAGCGCTGCTGCGCCACCGCCCCTCAGCCTGACGGCGCTTGGGAATCGGGGTGCACCTGCCTGACAGAGCGACCCACACGCAGTTGGTCGCCCGAGTCAGGAGGAGGCCATCATGGCCAT
This sequence comes from Nigerium sp., assembly GCA_016711325.1. Lineage (GTDB taxonomy): Bacteria > Actinomycetota > Actinomycetes > Propionibacteriales > Propionibacteriaceae > Propioniciclava. Next base: position 407,298 of record JADJTH010000001.1, read on the forward strand.
TCACACCCAGGAATCGCTGTCAGGCTTCATCGCTTCGGAGCCGTTGCTCACCGAGACGGCAAAGGGAGACGCCAGGTTCTTCGCCCGTATCGGCAAGGAGCACTTCCGCCGCGAGGACGACGGATCGTTCACGCAGACCGAGACGACCTTCCACCACTTGGTGATGTTCGGGCGTTCTGCTGAGCATGCGCACGCGAACTTCGCGCAGGGCGACAACTTCGTCGCCGAGGGCTACACGCGGCCGGTCAACTACGAGCGCAACGGTCAGGCGATCGAGGGCGAAGAGTTCGTCGCCAAGAAGATCGGCCATGACGCCGCGCGGACCCGCTACGAGGTCGACCGGACGCCGCGCAATGGAGTCGGCCGGGACGCAGCGACGTACGAGCCGACGCAGCGAGCAGCGACCGCGGCGCACGCCCCGGTCAGCATGTGAGTTCGGGAGCCACAGCACCATGAGCGATCAGCATGAGATGGATGAGCCGGACGTCTTCGACGGGCCGCCGCGGGTCACCAACGCGGATATGCCCGAGCCGCCTCACCCCGTGAACTGGAACCTGTTGACGGCGCACGAGCTGGAGCAGGAATGGCTCGCGCTGAACCGGTGGGTTGACTGGCTGCGGCGCACCTACGGCCTCACCGTCGCGGTGGTGCCGCCGTTCTGGCACCACCACCCGGAGATGGTCTGGGAGTTGTCGGCGCTGCACCTGCATTGGCTCGCGGCCTACGACCCCGAGCAGAACGCATCCGCGCCGCTCGGCTGGCACCGCGACTTCGCCGACGCACGAGAACGGCTTCGCTACTGGGTCACCGCCTGCGGTACTCGTGGCGATCGTGATCGCCCGACCCGGCAAGCTGCGTGGCCCGGTGAGGACCCGGCACCCTCGATCCAGGACTTCACCTTCACCGAGCGGGACACCGAGTTCGTCGAGTTCGTCATCGCCCAAGTCCGCAAGCGCCAGGAGGCCGAAGACGAGTTCTACGCCAGCCTGGCCGACGACGAGGCTCCGTAGACCGATGAGCCGCTATGCCAAGAAGACCGACCGTCGCCCCTATGAGGAGCGGTCGTTCTCCGTTCGGGCCGTCCACCGCGAACGCGCCGACCTGCACAAGCTCGCCGAGGTTCTCATCCGGCTGACGTTGCAGGAGACCGGCGAGAGTCGCGCGGCCCGCGAGGCCGCGCGGGTGCCCGACACCTACCGGGCGGCGCCGGATGACCTGGCCGCCTCTGAAGCCGCCCGGTAGAATGAACCGTGCAAGCCTCGCGATGCGGGGTGTTGTGGCCTAAACCTCGCCGCTCGGCGGGCAACACGCACCGAGACCATCGGGTCTCGCCCTACAGCCTTCATCGGCTGCTCTCACGATCAACACCCCTCCCACGAACAGTTGGGAGCGCGAGGGTCGAACCTCGTGAGAGTGAGCCCCCGATGACCACCATTGCCGACGATCCGGCTGCCAGCCTCATCGACCCGCCCAAGCCTATGGCTGCCGCCGTGTCGTACCTGCGGGTCTCGACCCGCGAGCAGGCCGAGAAGGGCGGGACCGACGAGGGCTTCTCGATCCCGGCCCAACGCGAAGCGACCCGGCGCAAGGCCGAACAGCTCGGCGCCGGCATCGTCGAGGAGTTCGTCGACGCGGGAGCCTCGGCCAAGTCGTCCGACCGGCCCGAGCTGATGCGGATGATCCAGTACGTCAAGGCCAATAAGGTCGCGTACTGCATCGTTCACAAGGTCGACCGGCTCGCCCGCAACCGCGCCGACGACGTGAGCATCCACCTCGCACTCCAACAGTGCGGGGTCATGCTCGTTTCCGCGTCCGAGAACATCGACGAGACTCCTCCGGGATGCTGCTGCACGGCATCATGTCCACCATCGCCGAGTTCTACTCCCGCAACCTCGCCACCGAGGTCGCCAAGGGCATGAACCAGAAGGCCATCGGCGGCGGCACCAACGGGCGCGCGCCCATCGGGTACCTGAACGTCCGCAAGCGCGACGAGCTCGGGCGCGAAGTCCGCACCATCGAGCTCGATCCCGAGCGAGCACCGATGATCGAGTGGGCGTTCAAGGCGTACGCCTCGGGCAACTGGAGCGTCAGCCAACTCCACGACGAACTCACCTCGCGCGGGCTGCGCAGCCTGCCCACGCCGAAGAGGCCGGCGAAACCGCTGGCGGTATCCACCATCCATCGGCTCCTGACCAACCCGTACTACAAGGGCGATGTCATCTACAGGGGCACCCGCTACAAGGGAAACCACCCGGCACTCGTGCCAGCCGAGGTCTGGTACCAGGTCCAGTCCGTGCTCACCGCGCACCAGTGCGCCGTCGAGGCAACCCAAGTCCACGGCCACTACCTCAAAGGCACCATCCACTGCGGCCAGTGCGGCTCCCGGCTCATCGTGTCCAACGCGAAGAACCGTCACGGGAACGTGTACTGCTACTTCGTGTGCTCCGGTCGGCACTCCAAGCGCACCGACTGCACGCGCCAAGCGATGCTCATCGAGGACGTCGAGAAGCTCATCGAGGACTACTACACCCGCGTCCAGATCACGCCCGCCCAGCAAGACGCCCTCTCAGGCATGCTCCACCACGAGTTCGACCGGCTCATGGCCGCCGAAACCGAGGAACTGGCGCGCCTCACCAACAACCGCGACCGGCTCGAAGGCGAGCAGGACCGGCTCATGCAGGCCCACTACGCCGACGCGATCCCGCTCGCCGTGCTCAAGCGCGAGCAGGACCGCATCCTCGCCGAACTCGACGAGGTGACCCGCCGCATCGACGCCCACTTCGGCGACTACGCCGACGCCCGCAACCACCTCGACGACGCGCTCGGCTTGCTGGGCGACTGCGCCGACATCTACCGCAGGTGCGACGACACCAACCGGCGCCTGTGCAACCAGGCATTCTTCACCAAGGTCTTCATCGACGAGGACAACGAGCTGCGCGTCGAGCACAACCGGCCCTTCGAGATGCTCCTCGATCCGCAGGTCAACGCCAACGCCCTGACCTGGTCCGCAGACGCGCACAAGGCCCGAACCTCGGCCAACGTTTCCGTTGGCAAGGGTTCGGGCCTTGTGCGTGCGGTGGAGCTAAGGGGATTCGAACCCCTGACCTTCTCATTGCGAACGAGACGCGCTACCAACTGCGCCATAGCCCCATGGTCACCGAGCGGAAACCATCGTAGCACGCGCCGGCGGCGCTCCGAAAACGCGGGCCCGAGCTACTCGCCGACCGCGCGGGCCCGCCCGTCCGCGTCCGCGGCCCCCGACTCGACCGCCGACTCCGGCAGGTCGGCCGTCACCGGTACGCCGGACGCCGCGGGCACCGGCGCCGCCAGGTCGATGGTCCGCACCGTCCTCGGCGCGAGCGGCCGGCTGACGTAGGTGGGCGCGGTGATCGGGAGGGGATCCCACAGCGACCCGATCGCGATCGGTGCGGTCAGTTCCACGGCGTGCACGTGCTCCTCGCGGACGATCTCGTCCAGCACCAGGATCGGGACGGTCTCTTCGTTCACGGCGTCCCCGCCCAGGATGGCCCGTGCGCGGGCGTCCAGGGTGCGGCGCAGCGACCGCACCGAGAATCGCGCGATCAGCAGGAACACGACCATCAGCACGAGCGGCGCGGCAACCGTCCACCAGGACGTCCAACCGAACGCGGCGAATGCCGCGACGACGGACGCGGTCACGCCCAAGAAGGCCAGCACCGTCCGTCGGCGCCGAGCCGCACCCGCTGCGAGGGCGTCGAGTTCGCGCAGGGCCGCCCGCCGGTTGAACGGGGTGGACACCACCGCCGTCCCCGTCTCGGCGGAATCCAGCGACGCGCCGCGGCGCACGATCGTCACGGACGACGTGAACGGCTCCCCCGGTTCGACCTCGTCCAGCATGCCGTTGTCTTTGCGGTGCAGGATCAAGGGAACCAGGTAGATCAGCCAGAACGCCGCCACGACGCCGAAGATCAGACCCGTGCCATCCATGCGTCCGACCTTAAAGCGCTTCTCAGGTTCGGCCCTGCCGGACGCGCCGCCAGCCCCAAACACTGCCGTCGTCCGAGCTCGGGACGCCTAGGACAGCCGCCCGATCACCCCTGCGGGACCGACGTCCTCCGCATGCAGCACGTAGACGACGTGGTCGCGCCAGGCGCCGTCCACGTGCATGTACGCCTCCCGTAGGCCCTCGCGACGCAGCCCGAGCTTCTCGACGACGCGCAACGAGTTGCGATTCTCGGGCCGAATCGCCACCTCCAGCCGGTGGAGGCGCAGCGGGCCGAACATGTGGTCGGCGGCGAGGGCCAGCGCGGTCGGCGCGATTCCGCGTCCGGCCAGCGCCTGGTCGACCCAATAGCCGGCCGCGCCCCAGCGTGCGGCCCCGTAGACGATCCCCGAGATCGTCAGCTGCCCGGCGAAGACGGGGCGGCGCCCGCCTTCGCTCCACGTGATCGTCGACGGCAGGCTCCGCCCCGGCGCGCGTCGGCGCGAAGCCTGCGGACCATCGCGGTGAACGTGACGCCCTCCCCGTCCGCCTCCGGCGGACGGGTGGCGTCCCAGGGGCCGGTCCACGACCGGTTGCGGGCCCGCGCCTCGTTCCAATCGGCCAGGTCACGGCGACGCAACGGGCGCAGACCGACCGCGCCGTGGCTGAGCGCGACCGGCCAGCGACGCGGCCCAGCCGGGTTCACCGTCCGGTCGGGGCCGCGCGCGTGTCGTCGAGCACGATGCAGTCGACGACGCTGCCCGCAACGGCCCCGTTCCACGCTTCGGGGATGATGGCGAGGACGTTGGCGCGCGCCAGGTCCCAGGCCAGCTCGGAGTCGGCGGTCGCCACCGTGCGCACGACGCCCTCGGCGTCGAGGAGCGCCGGAATGAAGTGGGTCACGCCGAGGTCGGAATCGAGCGCCTCCGCGAGGCGTCCTCGACGCGCTCGACCTGGAGCGGGTCGACATCGTTGAGTTTGTTGATCACCGGGCGCACCAGCGCGTGATAGACCGCGTACGCGCTGACGATCCCCGACGGCAGGATGAGCAGCGGCGTCCGTTCGTCGCCGAGGCCGACGTACGTCACGCGCGCCTCGCCGTTGACGGCGACGTCCGCCTCATCGACCTCGCCGATCGCCGAGACAGCCTCGCGGACGAGTTCGCCGCCTCCGAGCACCACGATCAGGTCGGCTCGGATCTGCTGATCGGCCACGGTCTGCCGGACGATGTCGACCGACGGCGCGACGATGCCCAGCGGGTAGACGGTCGCGCCGTCGGCGCGCGCGGCGGCCGTGATCAGCGCGGTCGCGGCGTCGTACCGCTGCTGTGGCGCGGTCAGCGCCATGCCCGGCGCAACCAGCAGTTCGCCGACGGTGAACACGACCACGCGCGGACGCGGCCGGGCCAGCACCTTGTCGAGGCCCACTTCGGCGAGGACCCCCCACCGAGCGCGGCGTCAACAGTTCGCCCGCCCGCAGCAAAGGCGTGCCATCGGCGAGTTCGGAGCCGGCCAGGCGAAGGTTCTGATAGAGCCGCACCTCGGTCTCGATCTCGACGTAGCCGTCGCTACCCAACGCGCCTTGCGCGGCCGGCAGCACCGCGTCGATGCCCTCGGGCACGATCGCGCCCTTCTCGATCTCGACCGCGGCGCCGGACACCAGGGGCCGGCCCACGCCATCGGACACGCTGATCGAATCGACGACGTACAGGCGGCGGGCAGCACCGGGTCGCGCACCCACCAGGTCGGAACCACGGACGCCCCAGCCCGCGACGCGCGCGGTCGTCACCAAGGGAAGATCGAGGTCGGAGACGATGTCTTCGCACAGGACGAGGCCCGGCACGTCCCAGATCTGCATGCCGAACGGACGCAGCGCGTTCACCCGCTCGAGCAGGAAGGCGCGCTCCTCATCCAGAGAGCGCCGGGTCGCCGGGGCGACCAGCGCGGGGCGACGATCGTCACGTCGGGTTCGTCGGCGACGACATCGCTCGCATTGCGTCCAAACATGGCCATGAACCTACGATAAGCGAATGTCACCATCGAGCCCGGGAGCGATTCCGCGAGCCTCGCAAAGTAGGCCATCCGCCGCGGTCAAGCGGGCGCTGCGGGCGCGCATCACGGCGGCCCGCCTCGCCGATTCCCATCGCGGCGCAGCCGACCGTGCCCGGCTCCCCCACCTCCTCGATGCGTGCGCCGGGCACGCCACGGTGGCCTGCTACGCCTCGACTCCTCCCGAGCCCGACACGCACGCGCTGATCGCCGCGCTCGCGGAGGCCGGCGTGCGCGTGCTGCTGCCCGTGCTGCGCTCGGCCACCGAGCCCACCTGGTCGTGGTTCACGGGGCCGGACGCCCTGAGGCCCGGATGGCGCGGCATTCCGCAGCCGACCGGCCGCGTCCTGGGCGCCGAGACGCTGGCGGAGGCCGGCTTCGTGTGGGTGTCCGCCCTGGCCGCCACTCCTCGCGGCGATCGGCTGGGCACCGGCGGCGGCTGGTACGACCGCGCGCTCACCCACGCCGGGCCGGGCACGCGCCTCGGCACCATGATCGGCGACGACGAGCTGCTGGACGCCTTGCCCGTCGATCCGTGGGATGTGCCGGTGGACGTCGTCGTCACCCCTGGCGGCGTGCTCGCCACGGGCGCGCGGCGTCCGCCGGCCGCCTCACCGGAATAGCACCCGCGGGCCGGGCGTTAGAATCGGCGATCGGCACCGACCGCGCGAGGAGACCCATGCCCACCTACCAGTACCGCTGCGCCGACTGCGCCCGCGAACTCGAGGTCGTCCAGCGGTTCACCGACGCGTCGCTCACCGAGTGCCCCTCCTGCCGGGGCACCCTGCGCAAGGTGTTCAACGCGGTGGGGTCGTGTTCAAGGGGGCGGGCTTCTACGCGACCGACAACCGCACCAAGGGCAAGACGGACGCCGCCCAGGCCAAGCCGGACGCCGGCGCGGGCACGACCGAAGCGGCCAAGCCCACGGCGTCCGAGTCCTCGTCCGCGAGCCCCGCCGCGCCGGCGTCCGCCACGAGTTCGGCGGCCTGATCCCCCGAGCCCGATCATCCGGACCGGCCCACCGGGCCGACTGTCACCGTCGATGACAGTCCGTGCCTATGGTCCGGTCGTGGTTACTCCTTCCGTGGCGGCCCCGTTGAGCCGCACGTTCTATCTGCGGCGGCGCACGCTCGCCGCCGTGTTCGCGTTCCTCACCGTCCTCACCGGGCTCATCGCGCTCCGGCCCCACCCGGACGCCACCGTCGAGGTGCTGGCCGCATCCCGGGGCCTGCCGGCCGGCACCGTGGTGGCCGCCGCCGATCTGACCCGGACGAGGCTGCCCCCGCGAGGCGACACCCGACCACGCACTGACCGACGTCACCGAGGCGATCGGGCGCACGCTGGCCGGGCCTCTCGACAGGGGTGCGCCGGTGACGCGCGTGAGTGTGGCCGATCCCGAACGGCTCTCCCGTCCGGGGCATCTGGTGGTCGCGCTTCCCCTGTCCGGCGACGGCATCGCTTCGCTGGTGCGGCCCGGCCTCCGCCTGGATCTGATCGCGGCGGACGGAGTCACGCTCGCGACCGACATTCCCGTCGTCGGGCCCGCCGCGGTCGGCGCCGAAGGGCTCGCCCGCAGCGCGAACGCGAGGACGGCGCTGATCGAAGTACCCGAGGAGGTGGCCGCCCGCCTGGCGGCCTCGGGCGGCGCGGGGGTGACCATCGCGGTGCGCTGATTCCCGTGCCACCGGATGGATGACTACACTCTCCGCCCGGGGTTCATCCGCGCGCCACCCCGGCGCAGCCCCGTAGAGAGGATTCTCCCATGAAGGGTTTTCGCGACTTCTTGATGCAGGGCAACCTGATCGAACTCGCCACCGCCGTGATCATCGGCGCTTCGTTCAACAACGTGGTGGGGGCGTTCACGCAGTTGATCATGGACGTCATCGCCCTGATCGCCGGCGGCGAGCCCGACTTCAGCGCCGTCACCATCCCCTACATCAACCTCAACGTCGGCGTGTTCCTGACCGCGCTGGTGTCCTTCGTCATCGTCGCGGCCGTGGTGTACTTCTTCGTGATCAAGCCGTACACGGTGATGCAGGCGGCGGTCGCCGCGCGCCTGAAGGCCGACAGTGAGGCCGAACCGGCTGCGCCGACCACCGACCAGTTGCTCGCCGAGATCCGTGACCTGCTGAAGGCGCGCACCGCCTGACACGTCCTCGAGTTCACGAACGGCCCGCCCCGACCAGGGGCGGGCCGTTGCCGTTTACCGCCGCGGCAATAGGGGTGCTCGTTGTTTCGTAAATGCCCGTTTTGGCATTATTATTCCCCGGTCGCGTCGACGCGAGCGTCCGCCGCTCCACCTCCTCGAGGGGCGCCCTCATACGCTGTTGACTAGCGGTGACGCGCACCGCCCACCCTCGACCGGGTGAGGATGGCCTCAGTGATATCGCTCACGAACAACTCCCGATAATGGACCGCCATGTGCGTTGCGTAAACCTTCATCCGGTGTTTGAATGGTTCACGTCAACAAGGTCACTCAGAAACCCGGGAGGATACGATGATCGAACTGCGTGAGCTGCCGACCGTGAGCGAGTGCTCCGTCGCAGGCTGCTCCTACAACGACCACACCAACTGCAAGGCGCCGGCCATCACCATCGGCCAGCAGTCCGCATGCGTCACCTTCATTCCGCTCGCCACCGTGAAGGGCGGCATGGACAAGGTGGTGTCCCACATCGGCGCCTGCCAGCGTGCCGAATGCGCCCACAACTCGCACCTCGAGTGCACGGCCGCCTCGGTGATCGTCGGTCCTGGAGCCGACCAGGCCGACTGCCTCACCTACGCCGCGCGCTGACGCTGCTCCTTCGTCCGCCCGTGTCTCGACCATCCGGTCGGGGCGCGGGCGGAGTCGCGTCCGGACCGGGGTCAGCGCCCGTTCGCGACACTAGCCGCCGTAGTGAGGCGGTCGGTCCGCCAGCAACCGACGCTCGTCGGCGTCCAGGGAGGTGCGCCGCGACGGCGCCAGGACGGTGAGCACCGTCAGGCCGTAGCGGTCGCGCGCCCGCCCGATCGCGGCGACCAATTGCGCGGACCCCAGACCGGAGCGCACGGCGTCAGGGATCGGATGCGGCCAGGGTCCGGCGGCGGACGCCTCGCGCGCGTGGGCGGACAACCGTGCGGCGTCCCAACCGCGCGCCGCGAGCTGAGCCACGAGTTCGTCTGCGTCGGGGGAATCCTGGACGCCGAGGTCCATCGGCTCGCCCGTCAGCGCCCACGCCACCGCGACGTGCCAGGGGCGCTCAACGCTGCCCGATCACCTCGTCGGTCACCACACTCGGCGTACCGTTGTCGGACAGGTGCGCGTCGCCGATGACCGTGACCGGATCGGGAAAGGACCAGTCGCCTTCCACCGTGAGCGAACGCGCCTCACGCAGCGACGGCACGTACGCCACGCGGCTGTCGAAGTCGGGCAGCAACGCGAAGAAGCGCGGGTCGAGACGGACCTCCGGCAGCCGCTCGGTGGTCGCCACCAGGCGTGCGTCGCCGTCGAGGGCGAAGGCGTCCGAGCGGACGAGCATGAGTTCGTTGGTGGTCTTGACGGGCAGGAAACGATCGCGGTCGACCGCGATCGCCCGCGCCCCGGGAACACCTCGATCGCGGCCCCCATCGCCGCTTCCAGCTGGATGACGGGCGTCGACCCGGGGTCGCTGGGATCGACGGTCTTCAGGTTGCGGATCAACGGCAACCCGAGAACGTTGCGCCGCTCGGCCATCAGCCGCTTGAGCGCCGCCAGGTCGACCCACAGGTTGTTGGCGTGGAAGTAGGGGTGCCGGCCCTCGTCGGTGAAGTAGCGCATCTCTTCGGGCATGCACTGCGCGGTGTCGCGCAGAATGAGTCGGCCGTCCGCCTTGCGCCGGGCCAGGTGCCCACCCTTGCGGTCGTTGGGGGTGCGCGGACAGATCTCGGCCGCGTACGGTGCCCCGGACTGGGCGAACCAGCCGGCCAGCGTCGCGTTCGGCCCTGCACCGAGGTTGTCGCCGTTGGCGATGCTGACGTAATAGAACCCGGCGTCCAGGAGTTGATCGAGCAGACCGGTGCCCACCAGCGCGGTGTAGACGTCGCCGTGACCCGGCGGGCACCATTCCAGCGAGGGGTCGGCCGGCCACGAGACCGGCTCCAGCCCGTCGACGGTGAGCTTCGGCTCGAAACCCTGCAAGAAGTCGACAGGCAGGTTCCCCACCGGCAACTCGTCGTAACAGGACAGGTGGTCGAGGGTCGCCTCGCGCGTGCGGAAGCTGTTCATGAACAGCAACGGCAGCGACGCGTCGTAGCGTTCGCGCGCCCGCAACACCTGCGCCACGAGGATGTCGAGGAAGGTCTTGCGCCCGCGGACCGGCAACAGCGTCTTCGGGCCGTCGAGACCCATCGACGTGCCCAACCCGCCGTTGAGCTTGATCAGCACCGTGCGGGCGAGGGCGTCGCGGGCACCGTCGGGATCGATGTCGATCGACGCCAGACGCGGCGGATCCGTGAGCGCCTCGATGTCGTCCTCGCGAATGTACGTGCCGGACGCGTCACCCGCCTGGGCGTAGTAGTGCGTGAACACGTCGATCGCTGCCCCGGTGGCTCCGGCGTCCGTCATCTTCGCGCGGGCGCGGTCAAGACCAGTCGTCATGGGCTCGACTATATCGGCGCGACAAGACGGGAGCGGAGCCGCGATTCGATCGCACGGCCCCCGGAAATTGAAGGAGAGCGACGCCGGTTGAAGGGCTTGAAGCCGTCTACCCACCCCCAGGAGACATCATCTACCTGGCGTCGCTCTCGCATTCCGAAGTCTACACGCGTCGCGCGGGGGATGACCACCACGGGTGAATCTGGCAGGCAACAACGCGATAACTCTTCAGTGTTCCAAGGTCCGGTAGGCCCTGCCGACCACGCGGCACCCCGCGGCCCCAGCAAGATTCGAACTTGCGACACATGGTTTAGGAAGCCTCCGCAGGCATGCGTTTGACTAGCACTCATGCTGTGATGTGCAGCCTACTGCCCCGCCTAGATTTCGGCGGCAGCACTCAGCTCAGGCGCGGCTGGACGTGCTCGGCGATCCACTCGTGCGGCAGATCACCGGAGCGGCAGGCGTCCAGCACGACATCAGCCTTGAGTGCATTGCCGACCGCCGACGCCCGACACGCCACCGTCAAACGCTCCTCTGCGCACGCGCGGATGATCGGCAAGAAGTGGTCCGACATGCCCGGGGTGAGAACGCCGACATCGTCACCATCGATCCTGACCAGCACGCGGGAGCGAGTGGAGCGGCCCACGGGGAGTTGCTCGTGGAGGGTGGCGACCACGGGTGCTTCGGGCTTGCCGGCGAGGATCGCCGACAGCTCCGACAGGTGTGCCTCCTCGCCGGTCACGTTGACGCGTGAGCCGTGCGGGAGGATCACGTGCGGTTCGGCCGGCAGCGGCCCGGGCGGCATGATCTGGTCGGGCTCGGGCAACATCACGGTGACACGGCTACGGATCGTCCCGTCGTCGTCCACGGCCCACACGCGGGCTCGGATGGGGATGTGCGCTTGGCGGGCGTCGGCGGCCCGCACGGCCGCCGCGTAGGCGGGATCTTCGAGGCGCCCGACCGTGGTCCCGTCGATCACCACGTACACGGCGGCGCTCGTCTGCGATGACGCGAGCACACCGGCCACGTCCGAGATCTCCGACCCGCCCACGGCGTCCGACCCGATGGCCACACCGCGGGTAGTGAAGATCCGCCTGACCTCGGCACGGTGCAGGTACTCATCTTCGACCTCGGCGAACCGCGACAACCGTCCCCACGGTGTGAGCGTGGTCGGCCACAAGCGCGGATCGTCCGGGAGGCCGGCGCCGCCAGCGAACTCGGCGGGGATCAGCACACGAAGGTCCCGCCCCGACGAGACAGCGCCCACCACGAGCGTCGCCTTCCCTGACGCGTCCATGCGCGGGCCCACGACCTGCGCGTCTTGCGCGGACAGGTAGCCGGTCATCCGCGGCGCCTTCCCCGTCCACACGGCGACCGCATTCCGGTCGTGCGGATTCCGGGGCTCGCGCTTCAGCACGGCCCGCGACGACCCTGGGGTGAGGTGATCGATACCCTGGTGGTGGCGGAGGCCGACCACGGGCAGGGTGACCGTCTCACCCGCCGCCAGGGCGGCGACCGGCGTCGAGGACGCGATCTGCGGCTTGCTGCCACCCCGCGTGAGGAGCACAGCGCCCCCGACAACCACCACGACGAGCGCCAGCACGACACCGATCCCCGGCACCGCGCTGAGTACCGCCGCCACCACGAGCAGCCCGACCCACTGGATGATGCGCATTAGTCTTGACCTCCTGCTCAGCCGAGTGTGAGCGCGATCATGTCGGCGTTCTCGGCGGTGAAGTTGATAACACCGCGACGGGAGACCTCTACTCCGTAGATCGCCTCACCGGCCGGGACGTCCTTGACCTCGAACACGAACGTGCAGTGCGTGATCGCCTGCCGGTTGTACGCCCCCACGTTTCCCACCGAGCTGCCCTTGCCGGCGCCGAGCGCGCCGATCGCGATGACCTTCCCGCTGCCGTCCGAGATCTTCACCTGGGCGCCCCGCCTGATATCGGCGTACCCGTCCTTGCCCTCACAAGGGGCAGAGATGTCGCTGACAAACGACGCCTGCGCCAGAATGAGGGTGCCGGATGCGGTGAAGGCCCTCGGTTCCGGTGAACACGCCACCAGCGGGAACAGGGCAAGGACGGCGGCGATGCCGAGTCGTTTCATGGTCTTCTCCTTCGGGTGGGGCGGCGCTGCCCGTCGGCGGCAGCCTAGCTTTCAGGGGTGGTCTCCACGCGGACGTCGCCGTACACGGTCGCGCCCGTAGGATTCGGGGTACCGGGATACCCCACCGGGCGGGGTGCCCATCCCCGAGAGGAGCGGGCAACGATGCCTGACCCCACGACCATATTCGAGCTCATCGGACTACGACCCATCGTTGCCGACTGGTTGCGTGACGATGCCATGATCCTGCGCCGGCACGGCGTCATTCTCATTCACCCGCGCGTGAGCCGCGCCGCCGCCGCGGATTGGGCTTTGAGTCAGTCAGTGACCCTCTGGGCGCAGTCGGAAGGCCCTCACCAAGAGACCCGCTGACAACGGCATCAGCCGTTTCTGACGTCTCGGTGAGCGCCGTGCTGATGAGCCGGACTCGTCCGGACGCGTCGAGCCACGACGAGAGGGGCGCGGCTGACGTGAGGACGCCCGCTGGCTTCTCCAAACGCATGGCTTCGAGGGTGCGGACGGCGTCCGATTTCGTGGGCCGCTTCCCGTCGTCGCGGGCCGCCACTCGGGTCGGCCGGACGCGTTTCCCGCCGATCCAGCCGTGGTCGATCTGCGCATACCAAGGGCAAACGCACGTCTTCGCGCCCGCCCGTTTGCGGCAGTCGGCGGCGTGCCGCTGGAAGACGGACCCTTCGCCATGCCCGCGCCTCAGCGCCATTGGTGACCCCCGCTCTACAGCCAAAATGATGGCCTACGCCTACATTACAGCCTATCGAGCGCTTAGCGCTGGCTAGGCGTACGCTGCATCACGCCTAGCCAGCGCCACCTTCTGGGCGGCCCCAGCAAGATTCGAACTTGCGACACATGGTTTAGGAAACCACTGCTCTATCCCCTGAGCTATGGGGCCCGGCGACGTCCCAGGCTACTCGCCGGGCGCGATGCCCGACAAACGTCGGGGACGGTCGCGGGAGGCGGGATCAGTGCACCCCGGACGCCTCGGCGGCCTCGTGCGCCGCGCGCGCGGATTCGGCCTGCTGGCGGGCCTCCTCGATGTCGATCTCCTGGACGGCCTCGATCAACTGCTCGAAGCTCGCCGCGTTCATCGCGCCCGCCTGTCGGAAGACCAGGACGCCGCCGCGGAAGGCCATCAAGGTCGGGATCGACTGGATCTCGAGCGCCATGGCGATCTCTTGATTCGCCTCGGTGTCGAGCTTCGCGAACGTGACGTCGGCGTGCTGGTCCGAGGCCGCCTCGAATACCGGGGCGAACATCCGGCACGGCCCGCACCAGGCCGCCCAGAAATCGATGAACAGGGTGTCGTGCCCCTCGATGGTCGAGGCGAAGTTGTCGGTGGTCAGCTCAACGGTAGCCATAGGGATTCCTCTCGTCGCGGCGACCACCTCAACACCGCGTGCGCCACGCCCATTCCCTCGCTCACGCCCGCGCCGGCTTGAGCACGACGAACCGGCGCATGGCGATCGAGACGCTCACCGGACCGTCGCTGGCCACGCGTTCGGCCAGCCAGGTGATCGTGCGCCGTCGGCGCTTCCAGGAGGTCGCCGGCAGATACAGAGCGCTCACGATCAACTCGGCGTCCGCCGCGCTCGCCACCTCGAAGTGGTAGCGCTCTCGGGCATCCTCGACCTTGCGCAGGCCGGTGCCGGCCAAGGCGTCCACGTAGCCGGTGACCTCGGTCGGCCCCGGGAACTTGGGCCGGCTGCGCAGGTGACCGACGATCCGAAGCGAGGTGGCCAGGTCTTTGGGGCGCAAAGGGAGGGCGGTCGGCGCCGTAAACGCGAACACCCCGCCCGGCTTCAGCACCCGCGCAACCTCGACGAACAGATCGCGCGCCGGCTGGATGACGACGGTCCCCATCGAGGTGACCACGGCGTCCACCGACTCGTCGGCCAGCGGCAGGCGGAGCGCGTCGGCGCGGATCCACAGGCCGGCCGCCCGCTCGGCCGCCAACGCCAGCTCGGACTCGGCAAGGTCGATGCCGAGCACCGTCCGGCCCTCACGGGCCAGTTCGCGGGCGACCGCGCCCGAGCCGCATGCCAGATCGACGACGAGGCTGGCCCGCGGCGAGACGGCGCGCGCGAGCCAGCGGTACGGCGTGTGCCCGCCCGCGAGCGTCCGCGACAGCACCGACTCCATGACACCGGGGCGGTTCTGGTGAAACGCCGCGAGGTAGCCCGCCCAGTCGAACTCGCCTCTCATGTCAGTCCCTCCAACTCGGCGATCTCGCGTCCGATGTGACGCAGCAGCCTCCCCGGCCCGATCGTGCGGCCGGCCACCGCCGACACGAGATTCGCCATCCCGGGCAGGGCCTCGTCCGGCTCGGCGCGCCCGGGCACGGCCCCGAGCGACAGGGGGTTCGCGCCATCCGGCCACGGCGCGACCAGCCGCTCCCAGGTGGACAGCCATGCCGCGGAGATCTCCGCGGCGCTCGGCACGCCGAAGAAGTGCCCGACCGGGGCATGATGGCGCAGACCGACGATCGGCGAACCCTGATAGATCAACGCCAACCGCACGCGGGCGTCCAGGTCGCGCTGCCGGACGCGATCGCCGCGCAGCACCCACGAGCACGGATTCGCGCACGTATCGCCCACGTCGGGGCGCTCGCCCGCCTCGGTCGCCCGATGGTGCATGGCGCACACCGCCAGGGCCGCTCCCTGCCGCGAGTGGAAACGATCGAGGTAGCCGGTGTATCCGGCGATGTCGCCCGAACACGCGTGAAGTGCGCGGCGCGCGGTCGCCCGTAGGCCCGGCCCATGCCCGCACGAGGGATCGTCGCTTCCCCAGCGTTCGCCGACCTGCTCGCGAAGGCGGAGCGGATCGCCCCCGTGGCCGAGCGTCGACTCCCATGCCAACTGTGGCAGGTACTCACCGATCAGGTGAGCGGTGACGACCACCTGCAACGGCTCCGCGCGCCGGGCGCGAAGATCGAGCACCTCGAGCATCAGCTCGTACAGCGGCACCAGTGAGGCGAGCGCTCCCCGGTGGGGATCCCGCGGATGCAGCGGGAAGCAGGCACCGTTCAGGTCATCGCGCCACGTGACCTGCGGAAAGGACTCGGCGATCGAGCCGAAGTCCTCGGCGTCCAGGTCGAGGACGCGCTTCGCGGCCACCGCCAGGTTCCGCGCCACGACGGCGCCCGGATCACCCTCGCCGCGCGCGATCTCGGCGTCCAGCACCGCGGCCAGCGCGTCGTACCAGTGCCCGGTCAGCAGCGGCCGCAGCAGGGCGGCGTCCATCACACACGCCGCACGAACAGGTGCGGTGCCGCCTCCTGGGTCACCCAGCATTCCCCGGACGCCTCCAACCGGAAGCGTCGCCCGACCCGCTGCGCGGTCAGGGTGGCTCCGGGGCCGATCGCGGCCGCCGCCAACCCGGCGATCAGCGTGCGGTCGCTTTGCGCTCTCTCGCTGATGCGTTCCAACGTGACGCTGGCCACCGCGTCGTCGGGCAACGCGTCGGGAAGCGTGAGGATCCCGAGATCGATCGCGGCCTTCGGCCTCGCGACCTTCTCCTGCGGGATCGGATTGCCGTACGGCGACCGCGTCGGCGCGTCGAGCATGGCGACCAGGCGTGTCTCGACAGCGTCGGAGATGACGTGCTCCCACCGGCACGCCTCCTCGTGCACGAGGTCGAGCGGCAGCCCGATCACCTCGGTCAGCAGGATTTCGGCGAGCCGATGCTTGCGCATCACCGACGTCGCCTTCTCGCGTCCGGTCGCCGTCAGCACGATCTGGCGGTCGTTGGCGACCCACAACAGGCCGTCGCGCTCCATGCGCTGCACGGTCTGGCTGACCGTCGGCCCGCTTTGGCTCAGCCGCTCGGCGATGCGCGCGCGGAGGGGAGCGATTCCCTCCTCCTCAAGCTCATAGACCGTCCGCAGATACATCTCCGTGGTATCGATGAGGTCGCTCACCCTGCGCCCCCTTTCCGGATCAATGCTGTCCAGTCCTGCCCACCCTAGCCGTCAGCGGCGGGCCAGCACGACGACACCCGCGAGGA
Source organism: Nigerium sp. (assembly GCA_016711325.1). Taxonomy (GTDB): domain Bacteria; phylum Actinomycetota; class Actinomycetes; order Propionibacteriales; family Propionibacteriaceae; genus Propioniciclava. Next base: position 424,042 of record JADJTH010000001.1, read on the forward strand.
CGGCCACCACGAGTGCGGCGAGCAGCGAGGCCGCCGTGCCGACCTGGTCGAAGCCACGCGTCGACGGCGCGTCCGTCGGGGACGCCGGCCGTGTCGTTGCCCCCGATTGCGAGGCGGTGGCAGCGGGGCCGGGCACCGCGACCGCGGTGACGTCGCCGCCGTCGCCGGCGGCCGTCATCACCTCGCCCTCGTCGAGGCTCTCGGTCAACGACTGGCCCCGCTGGTGACGCCGATCGCCGCCTCGCCGATCGGAGCGAAGGTCTCGCCGTCCAGCGCCACCACCGCGGCCTGGGTGCGCACCACGAACCGCCCGTCGCGCAGCACGGTGGCGTCCGTGACGCCGGCCGGCGCGTCGGCGATGCGCTCGAGGGTGTTGGGCTCGCCCGCGTCGAGGCTTTCGGGCGCGCGATAGATGCCGGCGCCCGACCCGGTGGTGATCACGTACAGCCGGTGCCGGCCGTCCACCATGATCGCCGCGGCGTCGTGCCGTCCGTCCGGGTAGGCCAGCGGATAGGCCACCGCCCGCAGGATGTCGGTGCCCGGCCAGGGCTCCGTCACCCGATAGATCGTCACCCGGGCGCGCACCCCACCGACATCGCCGACGTACGCCTGACCGCCGACGTACGCCAGCGCCTGGGCGTTGGTCAGCGTGTCGTTCGAAACCAGGTCGCCCTCGACGGTGCCGTCGGCGGCGATCGCGGTCAGCCTCAGCCGCCCGGACGCCGACTCCAGCACCCAGTAACGCTCGCGGGCGTGATCGGTGGCCATGCCCAGCGGCACCGAACGGGGCGGAAGCGTGACGGTGTCGGCGGCACGCGCGGGCACCACGTTGAGCAGGGCACCCACGACCACCAGCACCACCAGGAGCAGCAATGCGCCGGTGACGATCCGGTTGCGCGTCCTGAGCTTCACCGATCCAGTCTATCGGGGACCGACCCGGGCACCCGCGTGTAGGGTGCGGCGCATGGGCACCGTCAGCCTCTACGCGGTGGGCATCGATGAACTGCGCGGCATGTTCACCGGTACGGACGCCACGATCACCCGGCTCCGCTCGCTCGCCCTCGCGACATGGCCGCCCTCCCCCGCGCCACGCAGCCTGCTCGGCAAGCTCGGCCCCTTCTCCCGACGCGCGTTCGGCGCTCCGCTCGTCCGCCACGGCATCCCCACCGGCCGCGACCTCGACGACGTGGCGCACGGCCGCGACGTGGCTCCCGACCGCCTGAGCGCCGCCTGGGCGCTGGTGGATCTCTGGCTGGGAGAGACGTGCTGGGGCAGCCTGCGGATCACCACGACGGACGCCGGTTCGGACGCCCTCGACTTCTCGCTCGCACTGGCGGGCGTCCCGGCGCGATTCGGGCTGAGACAACTCTTCAACGATGCCGTGGCGATTCCGCTCAAGCGGCAGCCCGGCCAGGCGATGGGGTACGTGAGCGGGTCGCACGCGACCGCGATGGCGTCCGCCTGGGCGCGGGCGCTTCCGCGCGTCGACACCGGAACGCACCCGGACGCAGAACGCGTGGCGACCTGGCTCGGCCGGTACGCGGACTGGACCCGGACAGCGCATGAGGTCGGACGCCCCGCGCCCGACCTCATCGCCGACTACCGTCCGTGACGGCGCCGCGTCACCTCAGGCGAGCGCCAGATTGATCAGTCCCTGGGCGAAATAGAGCACGAAGGCGGCGCTGACCACCCACAACAGCGGGTGCACCTTGGCCGCCTTGCCGCGCGCGACCTTGATCAGCACGTAGAAGATGAAGCCGGCGCCGATACCCGCCGTGATCGAGTACGCGAACGGCATGACGACCATCGTGAGGAACGCGGGGATCGCGTCCTCGGGGTCGTCCCAGTCGATGTGCACGACCTGGCTCAGCATGAGGAAGCCGACGAACACCAACGCGGGCGCCGCCGCCTCGGACGGTACGAGCGCGACCAGCGGCGCCAGGAACAGGCTGAACAGGAAGGCGACGCCGGTGACCACGGACGCCAGGCCCGTCCGCGCGCCCTCGCCGACGCCCGCCGCCGACTCGATGTAGGACGTGTTCGACGAGACCGAGCCGACGCCACCGGCGATGGCCGCGATCGAGTCCACGATCAGGATCTCGCGGGTGCGCTCGGGGTTGCCGCCCTCGTCGAGCAGTCCACCCTCGGCGCCCACCGCGACGATGGTGCCCATGGTGTCGAAGAAGTCGGCGAGCAGCAGTGCGAAGACGGTCATCAGCATCGCGATCATGACATCCGGGCCCGCGGTGAAGGCACCGAACAGGTCGACACGCCCGATCAGGCCGAGGTCGGGCAGGCTGACCAGGCTCCCGGCGACCGCCGGCACGTTCAGCGCCCAGCCGGCCGGCGTCTCGCCCATGTTCTGGCCGCCGATGCCGAGGACGGCCTCGAGGATGATCGCCAGCACGGTCATCGACACGATGGAGATCAACATCGCACCGCGCACCCGGCGCACGTACAACAGGACCAGCGTGATCAGGCCGATGATGAACACGGCGATCGGCCAGCCGATCAGGTGACCGTCGATGCCCAGTTGGAGCGGAGTGCCGGCCCCCTTGCGGACGACGCCGGCGTCGACGAAGCCCACCAGGGCGATGAACAGGCCGATGCCGACCGCGATGCCGGTGCGCAGCGCCCGCGGCACGGCACGGAACACGGCCTCACGGAAGCCGGTGAGCACGAGGAGGAGGATGATGACGCCCTCCCACACGACCAGGCCCATCGCCTGCGGCCAGGTGACGCGCGGGGCGATCACGTAGGCGAGCATGGCATTGAGGCCCAGGCCCGTGGCCAGGGCGAGCGGGAAGCGTCCGACCACGCCCATCGCGATGGTCATGATGCCCGCGATCAGCGAGGTCGCCGCGGCGACCATGGCGATCGTGACCCCGATGTTCGCCGGGTCGGCGGCGGACAGGCCGCTGACCAGGTTTCCGTCGCGGTCGGGCGTGGTGCCGATGATGAGCGGGTTCAGCGCGATGATGTAGGCCATCGTGAAGAACGTGACGAGTCCGCCACGGACCTCGTTGGCGACGGTCGAGCCTCGCCGAGTGATTCCGAAGTAGCCGTCGATGCCGACCGTCGCAGGCGGCGCGGATGTACCAGAAGACATGACGATCAGGCTAGGGGCTGCCTCCACCGGGACGGCGCCGCGTCCACACCCTTAACACCGTCGCAATCGACCCCGCACGGATGGGACGATCCTCAGTCGAACAGCAGTTCGTCGGTGGCGATCGTGTCCCAGACCGGCCTCGGCAGTTCGACGCCGCGCGAGGCGTCCACCACATCGGAGTGCGCGCCGCACCCGTGGTCGATCGCAACGACCTGGCCGTCGCGTACCGAGTGTTCGTTCGCGCACGCCCCGAAGTGCCGTCCGAGCGTGCCCACCAGCCGCACGAAGTACGCGCACTCCTGGCACACACCCGGGGCCTGCTTGGTCATCGCGTTGCGCGGCCCACCGTCGCCGTCGTTCCACCGCTCGGCAGCCTCGTCGCGGCCGTAGGCGCTCAGGACGCGCTCGCGCCCGAGGCCGAGTTCCGCGACCACCGCACGCGTCGCCTGCCACATCGCCGGATCGGTGTCGCGGGCGGCGTCGCCGCCGGTGAAACCGGGCTCGACACGGGGATCGTTGTCGGGGGTCGGCACCAGCACGCCAGGGGTGAGGTCACCCGGCTCGATCCGGTCGGCCCACGGCACCCACACGGGCGCGACGAGCGCGCCGTCCCCCGGCAGCATGACCACCTCGGAGACCGTGACCACCCGGGCACGCGCCGCGCGGACCACCGTGACCGCCCAGCGCCAGCCGGCGTAGCCCGGGTGCTCGGCGATGAAATAGTGGGTCGCCTGGCGTGATCCCTCGGTGACGACGCGCACATGCTCACCGACGCCGACCACATCCGAGCGCCCCAGCGCTGCCGCGCGGGCGATGTCGACCGCGGCCGCACACGCGGCGTCCAACTCGGGCGTTCTGACCGCCACGCTCACAGCTCCAGTTCGTCGGCGACCGCGCGCAGCACCTGCGCCGTCTTGGCGGCATGCTTGGCGTCGGGATAGCGGCGGTGGCGATAGCCGTTGCCGATCCCGTCGAGCATCTTGATCAGGTCTTCCACGATGACCGCCATCTGGTCGGTCGACTTGCGCGACGCCTTCGACAGCGAGACCGGCGCCTCCACGAGCCGCAGCGAGATGGCTTAGGCGCCCCGGCGTCCGTCGATGACGCCGAACTCGACCTGCTGACCCTTCTTCAGGGTCGTCACACCCGCGGGCAGCGCAGAGGCGTGTACGTATACCTCGTCGCCACCACCTTCAACGGCGATGAATCCGAAACCTTTGTCGGCGTCGAAGAATCGCACACGACCGCTCGGCATGGCACTCAACTCTCTGTCTGGGGTGGACCTGGATCCGATCAGCCTAGCCGACGCGGGCCGAAACGGCTCCGGTAGCCTGGGCTTCCACGCAACGCTCACGCAACGCGGGAAGGAGACCGGTGTGGCCGACTGGACGGACGGGCCCGAGTACGCCCCCACACAGCGTCCGACCGCCTTCGTCGAGCCGGACGCCGCACCGCTCTCGGCGGCGCCCGAGCCGCCCGCACCGGCCGAGCGACCGCTCGCCGAGCGGCCCGCGTACGCGCCGGTCGAGGCGCCGTCGCTGGGCGACCTGGCGGCACCCGCCGCCCCGCATCGCGACCCGCGCGCGGCGTTCGAGGTCGTCGGCACGCCGATGACCTCGTGGACGCCCCCGCCGGCCCACCTGCCTCGGCCGGTTTCGCCCGGACCGGACGCGTTTCCCCCCTCGCTCCCGCCGTCCGCCTCGTCGCTGCCACCCGCCACCGGGTGGGGCGCCGCGCACGTCCCGCAACAGTCGCCGCCGCCGGAGCAGACGTCCTGGACGCCGCAGCGCCCCTTCCCCGCGGCGGCCACGCCCGGTGTCTCCCACCAGCCTGGGCCACCAGGGCCCGGGCCATCCGTGAACCCGCCAGGGTTTCCGGTACCGGGACCGCCGCCGTGGCAGCAGCCAACGCCGCCCCCCTTCGGCCCGGTGACGCTCAAGGATGTCGCGACCCAGACGACGCCTGGCGTCCTCATCTGCCTGGCACTCGGGGCGCTCGTCTCGCCGCTGTCGTTGCCCTTGCTGGTGATCGCCTCGATCCTGGCCAGCCGGATCCGCTACCGCCGTACCAGGATCCGCCGGTTCTTCTCGTGGGCGCTCTACGGCGCCGTCGGGCTGGGTTTACTCGCCGAGATGCTCGGCACGGGCGCCTTCGTCACGTACTCCATGTGGGAGTCGGTCGTGAGCTGGGCGCGCTGGGCGTGCCTGGCGATGCTGATCGTCGTGCCGCTCACGGTCGGCGACGCGCTGCGCCGCCGCGAACGCCCCGAGGATCTGACGTGACCGTGTCGCCTCCCTACCGGTCGCGGGACTTCACGCCGGTGCCCGCGCACCGGCGTCCGCACCGCACCCGACGGGGCGTCCGCGTCGTCGTGACGGACGGCGCGAGCACGCTGCTGTTCCGCGACACCGACCCGGGCGTGCCCGGCTCGCGCTGGTGGATGACCCCGGGCGGCGGCATGGATCCCGGCGAGACCGAGCCACAGACCGCCGTACGCGAGCTCGCCGAGGAGACCGGCCTCGTCGTCGAGGCGTCCGCCCTGATCGGGCCCGTGATGCGCCGCGTCGTCGTGCACGGCTACTCCGATCAGGTCTGCGAGCAGACCGAGGCCTTCTTCGTGCTGCGCGTCAGCCGGTTCGAGGTGGACACCTCGGCGCACACCACCGACGAGCAGCAGACTCTCGTCGGGCACGCCTGGCTGCCGGTGCAGGGGCTGGCCGACCAGCACGACCCGGTATGGCCGGCGGGGCTGGCCGGCCTGATCGCCAACGCCGCCGACCCCGCAACCTGGCCCGGAGACATCGGCCGTGTCGAGGAGTCGACCGTTCCGGTCACCCGCGGTCCTGGTTGGCCGACCCCCTACGCTGGTCCGGCGTCCGCGACACCCGGCGGGCGCACCCCGTCGTGAGGAGGAACCGGATGGAGAGCACGGCCGAGGATCCGGTCTCAACGAAGTATCTGATGCGCTTCATCTGGCTGTCGATCGCGGCCGCGCTGATCACCGTCACGACCAAGGGTGTCGCCGCGTGGCTCACCGGCTCGGTCAGCCTCCTGTCCGACGCCCTGGAGTCGGTGGTGAATCTGGTGGCCGCGCTCGTGGCGTTCTGGGCGCTGTCGGTGTCGGGTAAGCCGGCCGACCACAACCACGATTTCGGCCACGGCAAGGCCGAATACATGTCGAGTCTCGCCGAGGGCGCCATGATCTTCGTCGCGGCGACCGCGATCGTCTGGTCGGCGATCCAGCGCTTCGTCGTTCCCCGCCCGATCGAGGAGCTCGGCTGGGGCCTGGTGCTGTCGGCGTTCGCCAGCGTGCTCAACCTGGTCGTCGGCCTCATCCTGATCCGCGCCGGGCGCAAGCACCGCTCGATCACCCTTGAGGCCGACGGCCACCACCTGCTCACCGACGTCTGGACGACGGTCGGCGTATTCGTCGGCCTCGGGCTGCTGGTCCTGACGGGCTGGCAGTGGATCGACCCGCTGATGGCCCTGATCGTCGGCCTCAACATCCTGATCACCGGCACCAAGCTGATCCGGCGGTCGGCGGTCGGCCTGCTGGACGCCGCCCTTCCCCAGGCCGAGGTCGCCACCATCCGGGCTGCGGTCTCCTCGGTGACCGACGACGCCCGGGTGGTCCTGCGGGATCTGCGCACCCGCGAGTCGGGCCGGCAGCGGTTCGCGCAGGCGATCGTGGTCGTGCCCGGCCACTGGACGGTGGCACGCAGTCACGACCTGGCCGACGCCATCGAGGACGCCGTGAGCCAGGCCCTGCCGACAACGGTCACCGTGGTGCACATCGAGCCCGGCCCCTCTCAGCTCCCCCCGACCGGGCCCTTCGATCCTCCGGGCGACGCCTGGGACGTCCCCGTCTGAGGCCGTGCTCAACGCGCGCGGTGCACCTCGGTGTCGACGAGCCGACGCCAGGAACGCACGAGCGCCTCGTCCACGTAGGCCTTGCGCGAGCCTCCCGGGCGGACCTGATCGGCGACGTGGAAGGCCCGGACGCCGGCGCGCGCCAGCCAGGGCACATGCTCGGGGCGCAGGCCGCCGTCGGCGACCACCAGCGCCGCCACCCGGGGATCGGACCTCGCCTGGCGCACGAGCGCATCGAGGCCGTGGTCGAGGTCCCGTGCCGACCCCGCGGTCCGGACGCCGTCCACCCCCGGCAGCCCGACGACCGCGTGCCACGCGGCGTCCGGGTTGAGGATGGCGTCGAACGCTCGCGAGAAGGTCCAGCCGCAGGTGAACCCGTCCATCAGCGCGTCGATCACCTCGGCGTCCACCTCGCCCAGCCCGTTGAGGAAGCCGAAGGCGAGACCGTCGGCCCCCGCATCGAGGTAGGCGGCGATCAACCCGCGCAACCGGACCAGCTCGCCGCCGTCGGTCGACAGACCTTCGCGCAAGCGCAGGACGGGCCGAAGGTGAACGCTGGTGCGGTCGCGAACGGCGGCCACGGTCCGCGGCTCGGGCGACAGCGGGCCGTCCGGCGCGAACGTGCCGACGAGTTCAAGGCGGTCGGCGCCGCCGGCTTCGGCCGGGGCTGCGTCGTGTGCCCCGAGCGCGAGCACCTCGAGCACCGCGGTCATGCGCCTATAATGCCGCGAGCCCTCCGCCCCGGCGCGATGCCACGCGGCGCGGGGTAGACTCCCGGCTCGTGCGCATCGTCCGGGGAATCGTCGGGTTGATCGGCGAATTGCTGATCACCCTCGGCGTCGTGACGCTGGCCTACGTGGTCTGGCAGTTGTGGTGGACGGACGTCGTCTCCGAGGCGGACGCCCGCGAGGCCGTCGTGGCGCTCCAGGCCGGATTCCAGGACGAAGCGGCCGAAGCCCAGGGCCACACCGACGGCATGGAACGGGGCGACGCCTTCGCGATCGTGCGCATCCCCCGCTTCGGCGCCGGCTACGCCCGCCCGCTCTACGAAGGAACGGACCGCGAGACCCTCAGGCGCGGCATCGGACACTATCCGGAGTCGGCGAAGCCCGGTCAGATGGGCAATTTCGCGATGGCGGGTCACCGGACGACCTACGGCAAGCCGTTCAGCCTGATCCACGAACTCCGGCGGGGCGACAGGATCATCATCGAGACCCGCGAGGGCTACTACGTCTACGAGAAGACCGACGACCTGATCGTGTACCCCCACCAGGTCGAAGTGGTGCTGCCGGTCCCCTCCCGCCCCGGCGTCGCCCCCACGCAAGCGATGGTCACCCTGACCAGTTGCCACCCGCAATTCAGTTCGCGGCAGCGGTGGGTCACCCATGGCGTCTTCGTCGGCTTCTACAGCCTGGCCGACACCCTCCCTCCGGACTTCCTGAAGGTGAGGAGCTGACCATGTCCTTCTACGGTGCGATCTGGAGCCTGCTCCCCGGTCCGCGGCCGGTCAAGGCGATCCTCGCCCTGGCGCTGATCGCCGGCGTGATCGCCGTCCTGTTCACCTGGGTGTTCCCCATGATCGAACCGATGATGCCCTTCAACGACATCACCGTGGAGCCGGAGGGCTGACGCCGGGGGCGTCCGCGCCTGCCGGGAGCTGCTGTCGAGCCGTGAGTCGGGGCAGGGTGGGGGTCGGCCTCGGCCTACGGATCGGTGTGGGTCGGGTGAACAACCACCAGGGCGCCCCGCAATGCGGGACGCCCTGGTGGTTGGCTCAAGCGGTGGATCAGAAGTCCATGCCGCCCATGCCGCCGTCGCCACCCGGGGCGGCCGCAGCCTTCTCGGGCTTGTCGGCGATCACGGCCTCGGTGGTGAGGAACAGCGCCGCGATGGACGCCGCGTTCTGCAGTGCCGAACGCGTCACCTTCGCCGGATCCGGGATGCCTGCCGCCAGCATGTCGACGTATTCGCCGGTCGCCGCGTTCAGGCCCATGCCCGGCCGGAGGCCGGCGACCTTCTCGGCCACGACGCCACCCTCGAGGCCGGCGTTCACGGCGATCTGCTTCAGCGGGGCCGAGGCGGCGGTGAACACGATCCGCGCGCCGACCTTCTCGTCGCCTTCCAGCGCGGCGATGACGGCGTCCTTGACCGCCGCAGCGGCCTGCAGCAGCGCGACGCCGCCACCGGCGAGGATGCCCTCTTCCACGGCCGCCTTCGCGTTGCGCACGGCGTCCTCGACGCGGTGCTTGCGCTCCTTGAGTTCGACCTCGGTGGCCGCGCCGACCTTGATGACGGCGACGCCGCCGGCCAGCTTGGCGAGACGCTCCTGCAGCTTCTCACGGTCGTAGTCGGAGTCGGAGTTCTCGATCTCGCGACGGATCTGGCTCACGCGGCCCGCGATCTGCTCCGCGTCACCGGAGCCGTCGACGATGGTCGTCTCGTCCTTGGTGACCAGGACCGAACGCGCACGGCCGAGCAGCTCGAGCGTGACGGCGTCCAGCTTGAGGCCGACCTCTTCGGAAATGACCTGGCCGCCGGTCAGGATCGCGATGTCGGTCAGCATGGCCTTGCGGCGATCGCCGAAGCCCGGAGCCTTGACGGCCACCGACCTGAACCGGCCCTGCAGCTTGTTGACGATCAGCGCGGCGAGGGCCTCGCCGTCGACGTCTTCGGCGATGACCAGCAGCGGCTTGCCCGACTGCATGACCTTCTCGAGCACGGGCAGCAGGTCTTTCAGGCTGCTGACCTTGCCGTTGACGATGAGGATGTAGGGATCCTCGAGGACGGCCTCCATCCGTTCGGCGTCGGTGACGAAGTACGGCGCGATGTAGCCCTTGTCGAAGCGCATGCCCTCGGTGAGCTCGAGTTCGAGCCCGAAGGTGTTGGACTCCTCGACGGTGATGACGCCTTCCTTGCCGACCTTGTCCATCGCCTCGGCGATGATGTCGCCCACGGTCTCGTCGGCGGCCGAGATGGACGCCGTGGCCGCGATCTGCTCGCGGGTGTCGACCGGCGTGGCCTGCGCGGCCAGTTCGTCGGCGATGGCGGAGACGGCCTTCTCGATGCCCCGCTTGAGGCTCATCGGGTTGGCGCCGGCGGTGACGTTGCGCAGGCCCTCGCGGACCATCGCCTGCGCGATGACGGTGGCGGTGGTGGTGCCGTCGCCCGCGACGTCGTCGGTCTTCTTGGCGACCTCCTTGACGAGCTCGGCGCCGATCTTCTCGAACGGATCCTCCAGCTCGATCTCCTTGGCGATGGAGACGCCGTCGTTGGTGATGGTGGGGGCTCCCCACTTCTTTTCGAGGACGACGTTGCGACCCTTGGGGCCGAGCGTCACCTTCACCGCGTCGGCGAGGACGTTCATGCCCCGCTCGAGGGCGCGGCGGGCCTCGACGTTGAATTCAATCAGCTTTGCCACTGCGGCAATCCTTTCGGATGTCTGCGTACGCATCCGTCGGTGCCCGCGACGGACGGCCTGATCGGCAGGCCTCACCTGGGATGCTGGTAGCACTCGCCCGAGGAGAGTGCTCCGTCATGTTTAGCACTCGACCCCTGCGAGTGCAAACGGATCAGACGGTGGAGCGGACGCTCAGGCGACGCGCCGAGCGATCGCGCTGACGCCGCTCGCGCAGGCGTCGCAGGCGCTTGACCAGCAGCGGTGCGTACGCCAGCGCCTCGGGCCGGTCGATGAGCGCGTTGAGGTGCTGGTAATAACGCGGGCCTGACATGCCGAATCGGGCGAGGATCTCGGCGTCCTTACTGCCGGACGCCGCCCACCAGGACGCCTCGAAGTCGAGCAGCGCCGCGTCGGTCGCGCCGAGTGCGCCGTGCGGTTGGACGAACGCGTCGGACATGCCGCCATGGTAGGCGACGAATCACACCCCTGTCATTCACGCGTCGCTCGCGGGCTCGTTTGGCCGCGTCGAATAGAATGGCCGCCTGACCGCCTCGGGACCCCCTACTGCAAGGAGACGCGGAGACATGGATTACCTGCGGGGAGCCGTCGTCAACTACCCGTGGGGAACGTTTGATGCGATCCATCAGCTGCTCGGGACCGAGCCCGACGGGCAACCGTTGGCAGAGCTCTGGTTCGGGGCGCATCCGCTGGTGCCCTCCGGCATCGGCGACACCACCCTCGACCGCTATCTCGCTGCCCATCCCGACCAGGTCGGGCCCGCCAGCACCTCCCGGTTCGGCCGGCAACTCCCCTTCCTGATGAAGGTGCTCTCCGCGCGGCACCCCTTGTCGCTGCAGGCGCACCCCGACCGCGCGCAGGCCGAAGAGGGCTACGCGGCCGAGGAGGCCGCGGGCATTCCGCGGACGGCCCACCACCGCACGTACAAGGACAACTGGCCCAAGCCCGAGATCCTGATCGCCCTCGATCCCTTCGAGACGCTCGTCGGCTTCCGCGATCCGACCCGCACGGCGTCCCTGTTCAGCACGCTCAACGCGGGCCCGCTGGTCGAGCGGCTGACCGCCCCCCTGCGCGGACGCGGCGGCGAGGCCGCCCTGCAAGAGGTGTTCCTCGACGTGCTCGCGCTGCCCGAGGGCAAACGGCAGGTGGTGGACGCCGTCCTCGCGGCGTCCGAGGAGTGCCGCGACGACGAGAGCGAGCTGGGCGACTTCGCCCGGACGGCGCTGGAGTTGAACGTGACCTTCCCGTCCGACCCGGGCATCCTCGCCGCGCTGCTGATGAACCGCGTCCGACTGCAGCCCGGCGCCGCCGTCTACATGCACCCGGGCACCATGCACGCTCACCTGTCGGGCACGGCCATCGAGGTCATGGCGTCCAGCGACAACGTGCTGCGCGGCGGGCTGACCAACAAGCACATCGCTGTGGACGAACTCGTCCGCGTCGTCGACTTCTCCTGGGGGGAGCCCACCATCATCTCGGGCACCCAGACGTCGCCGGGCGTGTGGGACTATCCCACCTACTGCCACGAGTTCGACGTGTGGCGGATCGAGGTGAACGACGGCGTCCCGCTTCAGCTGCCCGAGTCGGTCAACGCCCGCATCGCCCTGGTGACCCGCGGGGAGATCACGCTCCGCAACGGCACGGCGACGCTGCCGCTGCGGCAGGGCCAGTCGGCCTTCCTGCCCGCCCAAGACGCGCAGGTCAGCGCGACGGGCGACGCCCAGGTATTCCTGACGTCCACCGGATTGGGCTGAGCGGGTGGCAGGCGGTCTCGCGGCCCTGCTCGACGACATCGCGGTCCTCGCGAAAGCGGCGGCGGCGTCCGTCGACGATGTCGCGGCCGCGGCCGGACGGGCCAGCGTCAAGGCGGCGGGCGTGGTCGTCGACGACGCGGCGGTGACGCCGCGCTACGTGACAGGGATCACCCCCGCCCGCGAACTCCCGATGATCAAGACCATCGCGATCGGTTCGCTGCGCAACAAGCTGATCTTCATCCTTCCCGCGATCCTGGTGCTCAGCCAGTTCCTGCCTGGGATCCTCACCCCGCTGCTCATGTGCGGCGGCCTCTACCTGTCGTTCGAGGGTGCCGAGAAGATCGGGGAGAAGCTGTCGGGTCACGGCCACGCAGAACAGGCCGAGGCGGTGGCGACGGCCGGGCCGGAGCAGGAGAAGCAGGTGACGGCCGGCGCGATCCGCACCGACTTCATCCTCTCGGCCGAGATCATGGTGATCGCCCTCAACGAGGTCGCCGCCGAGCCGCTGCTGTCACGGGCGATCATCCTGGCGCTGGTCGGCATCGCGATCACGCTCGGCGTCTACGGCGTCGTCGCGTTGATCGTGAAGATGGACGACATCGGGCTGCACCTGGTGCACAACGGCCGCGCCACCCGCGTCGGGCACCTGCTGGTGAACGGGATGCCGAAGCTGCTCACCGCTCTCGGCATCATCGGCACCATCGCGATGCTGTGGGTCGGCGGTCACATCCTGCTCGTCGGCGCCGACGACCTCGGCTGGCACGCCCCCTACGCGCTGGTTCACCACGCCGAGGAGTGGGTCGCCCACGCCACCGGCGCCTTCGGTGGCTTCCTGGGGTGGCTCACCAACACGTTCTTCTCGTTCCTGATCGGCCTGACCGCGGGCGCCGTCGTGGTCGCCGTCGCGCACCTCGTGAGGCGCCTGCGGCCGTCCGCGCCGCACTGAGCGTCGCCCTCGCGCGGCGCGGTGGGGCACAATGGGCGATGGGCCGGACACGGCCCATCGCCTCCGTAGCTCAGCTGGTAGAGCGTCCGCCTTGTAAGCGGAGGGTCGCGGGTTCGAATCCTGTCGGAGGCTCGTGAACAAGCACAGCCTGTGGGCGGACGCCGTCGCCCGCAATCCCGGCCATTCCCGGTGGTACGTCGAGCGGTTCCGCCAGATGGCCGCCAACGGCGCCGACCTCGTCGGCGAGGCGCGCCTGATCGACGCCATGGCGGCGCGGGGTGCGACGATCCTGGACGCCGGCTGCGGGCCTGGCCGCCACGCGGGTCACCTGCACGCCGCCGGCCACACCGTCGTCGGCGTCGACCTGGACCCGGTGCTCATCGAGGCCGCCGAACAGGACTTCCCCGGCCCCCGCTACGTCGTAGGCGACCTCACCGACGTGACGCTGCCCGCGGACGCCCCGCAGCCGTTCGACCTGATCCTGTGCGCCGGCAACGTGATGGGCTTCCTCCACCCCGACACGCGGCGTCCGGTGCTCGCGCAGCTCGCCGGCTGGCTCACCGCCGACGGTCGCGCGGTCATCGGTTTCGGTGCCGGGCGCGGCTACGCCTTCGCCGACTTCTTCGCGGACGCCGCGGCGTCCGGTCTGGACCTGCAGCAGGCCTACTCGACCTGGGACCTGCGCCCGTACGCCGAGGGGGCGGGCTTCCTCGTCGCCGTGTTCGGCCGCGCCTGAGGGACCCGACGCCAGATCAGCGCTCGGCGGCGCCGTTGGGCCGGCTGCGGCGCCAGAGCACCACGATCATGCCGACCAGGATCGCGATCGACAGGTACCACAGGTAGCGGCCGTAGGTGTCGACGGCCTGCACGGCCGGTTCGCCGATCCAGTAGCCGAGCGCGATGTAGCCCGCGGTCGAACCGAGCGCGCTGAGCGCGCCGACCGTGAGGAAGGTACGCAGGCGCGTGCCCGCCGCGCCCAGGGCCGCGTAGATGACGCCGGACGGCAGCGGGAGCGGCAGGAAGGTCGCGACGATGGCGAGCTTCTCGTAGCGGCGGGCGGCGTCCCAGAGGCGCCCCCAGTAGCGTTGCGTCCGCGGCGACTTGTTGGCCGCCCAGACGTCCATGATGCCGCGGCCCCACAGTTTGCCGGCCCACCAGTACACCCAGTCGAACTTCATCGCCATCAGCGAGCCGAGGACCAGAACGGCCGGCCACCACGGGTCGCCCATCGCCGCGAGCGCGCCCACCAGGACCAGCCCCGTCCGGTAGCCGAGCGAGCCGAGCAGGTGCGGGGCCAGACCGAGGATCACCGGGCGCAGCGGGAGCATGACCAAGCCGTAGAGCGCGACGACGCTCAACGCCCCCATGCAGATCAGGTCGGCGCGCCGCGGCTCGTGACGCCACGGCAGCGCCGGATCGTCCCACCACTGCTTCTCGGCGGCCGGGGCGGTCGGCTCGTGCGGGGACGGATCGCTGGTCACCCGGCGAGGATACCGGTCCGCCTGCGCCGCCCACGGACACGGCCGCCGCAACGAATGGGTAGCAACCACGTGACGACTCGCGCAGGCGGTTGCGGAGAACCCTCCGGCGCGGTTGAATGCCACCAGGAGCCCGCATTGTCCGCGGCTCCCATGTTTCCACTACGGATCGTCGGGCACGTACCTGCCCGTGGAAAGGATGTGTGGCATGGCCACCGTTTCGTTCAAGGACGCCACGCGCGTCTACCCTGGCGCCGATCACCCGGCCGTCGACAAGCTCAATCTCGAGATCGGCGACGGCGAGTTCATGGTCCTCGTCGGCCCCTCCGGTTGCGGCAAGTCCACCTCGCTGCGCATGCTCGCCGGCCTCGAAGAGGTCAACGCGGGCGCCATCTACATCGGGGATCGCGACGTCACCGACCTGCCGCCGAAGGATCGCGACATCGCGATGGTCTTCCAGAACTACGCGCTCTACCCGCACATGACCGTCGCCGACAACATGGGCTTCGCCCTCAAGATGCAGAACGTGCCGAAGGCCGAGCGCGACCAGCGAGTCGCCGAGGCCGCCAAGCTCCTCGGGCTCGAGCCGTTCCTCAGCCGCAAGCCGAAGGCCCTCTCGGGTGGCCAGCGTCAGCGCGTCGCCATGGGCCGTGCCATCGTCCGCCAGCCGCAGGTCTTCCTCATGGACGAGCCGCTGTCGAACCTGGACGCCAAGCTTCGCGTCTCGACCCGCACCCAGATCGCCGCCCTGCAGCAGCGCCTCGGCGTCACGACCGTCTACGTCACCCACGACCAGGTCGAGGCCATGACGATGGGCGACCGCGTCGCCGTCATGAAGGACGGCCTCCTCCAGCAGTGCGACTCGCCGCTGACCCTCTACGAATCGCCGAAGAACCTCTTCGTCGCCGGCTTCATCGGTTCGCCGGCCATGAACCTGGTCCAGGGCAAGGCCGTGCCCGGCGGCGTCCAGGTGGGCGACTACGTGATTCCGGTTTCTCGCGAGGTGCTCGGACGCGCCGGCGGCGACACCGACCTGACGCTCGGCATCCGTCCCGAGCACCTGTCCGCCAGCCCGGACGGCCGGGGCATCGGCGTCGACGTCGCCGTCGTCGAGGAATTGGGGGCCGACTCCTACCTGTACGGCACCCCGGCGGGGCTGTCACCCGACGAGAAGCTCACCGCGACGCAGATCGTGGCGCGCCTGCATGCGGGTCATCCGCTCAGCAAGCACACCACCATCCGCCTGGTTCCCGACCTGAACAAGATGCACGTGTTCGCCACCAAGTCGGGCGAGCGCATCAGCTGACACCGCGCTCACCGAGCGATCCATCGACGAGCGGCCCGCGGCATTCGTGCCGCGGGCCGTTCGCCCACGCAGGGAAGGATGCCCGCTATGCCTCGCTTCCTGGCCGCCCAACCGGACGCCCGCCTCCTGCCGCTTCCCTGGCAGCTGCCGCTCGCCCAATGGCCGGCCAAACACCTCGTCGCGCTGCCGCGAGGCATCTCCCGGCACGTCGTGCGGTTCATCCAGGTCGGCGGCGAGGTGTTCGCGGCGAAAGAGGTCCTCGAGCACGCGGCGCTGCACGAATACCGCATGCTGACCGACCTCGGGCGGCTCAACACGCCCGCGGTCGAGCCGATGGGCGTCGTCACGTCGCGCACGTCCTCCGACGGCGACCCGCTCGACTCGATCCTGCTCACCCGGCACCTGCAGTTCTCGCTGCCGTACCGCTCGCTGTTCTCGACGGGCGTCCGCCCCGAGACCGTGGCCCGGCTCATCGACGCCATGGCCGTGCTGCTCGCACGCCTGCACCTGGTCGGCTTCCTGTGGGGCGACGTGTCGCTGTCGAACATCCTGTTCCGCCGGGACGCGGGCGAGTTCGCGGCCTACCTGGTGGACGCGGAGACCGCCGAGATCCACGACCAGCTCTCCACCGGCCAGCGGCTGCACGACCTCGACACCGCCATGGTGAACCTGTTCGGCGAGTTCAGCGACCTGGAGGCGGGCGGCATGCTGGACGTGTCCCTCGACCCGCTCACCCTCGTCGAGCAGATCGCCAACCGCTACCGGGCGCTGTGGCGCGAACTGACCGGCATCGAGGAGTTCTCCGGCAGCGAACTAGCCCGCATCGAGGGCCGGGTGCGCCGGCTCAATGATCTCGGCTTCGACGTCGCCGAGCTCGACATCCTCACCTCGCCGACCGGAGACACGATCCGGATCCAGCCCAAGGTGGTCGACGCCGGCCACCACAGCCGCCGGCTGCTGCGGCTGACCGGGCTCGACACCGAAGAGAATCAGGCGCGCCGCCTGCTCAACGACCTCGACACCTACCGCGCCCACACCAACCAGGCCCACGTCCAGGAGTCGGTCGTCGCCCACCAGTGGCTCACGCACTCGTTCGAGCCGGTGGTCAACGCGGTGCCCTCCGACCTGCGGGGCAAGCGCGAGCCGGCGCAGATCTTTCACGAGGTCCTCGACTACCGCTGGTACCAGAGCCAACGCGAGCACCGTGACGTTCCGCTCACCGAGGCCGTCCACGGGTACATCCGCGACGTGCTCAGCGGGCTGCCGGACGAGGCGCTGGCGGCGTCCACGACCGCCTCCGCCGACGAAGGCGGACGCGAGCTGCTCAATCCCTTCGATCCGTCCCAGGGCTTCGCCGACGACGACGAGGACGGCTTCACCGACGACCCCTGGGAGTCCGAGGCCCACGAACCCGGCACGGCGCTCCTGCCCGACCGCTTCGATGTCGAGGCGCTGCGCCGACGGTCGGCACCGGACTGATCGCCGCTCGCCGCTACGATGAGCGGGTGACTTTCCGCCTCTACGACAGCGCCCGCCGCGCCAGCGTCGACTTCGTGCCCCTGGTTCCCGGCCAGGTGTCGATCTATTGCTGCGGGCCGACGGTCCAGTCCGCGCCGCACCTGGGCCACGTCCGCAAAGAGGTCAACTTCGACGTGCTGCGTCGCTGGCTGGAGTGGTCGGGATACGCGGTCACGCTGGTCAGCAACATCACCGACATCGACGACAAGATCCTGATCAAGGCCGCCGAGGCCGCACGCCCGTGGTGGGCGCACGCCTTCCTGTTCGAGAACGTGTTCACCTCCGCGGCCGCCTCGCTCGGCGTCCGCCCCCCCACCTACGCACCGCGAGCGACCGGCCACATCCCCGAGATGCTCGAGCTGGTCGCCGAATTGATCGACGCCGGACACGCCTACGTGGCCGACGACGGCACGGGCGACGTCTACTTCGACGTCGCGAGCTGGTCCGCCTACGGCGAGTTGTCGGGGCAGCGCGCCGACGAGATGGAGCCGTCCGAGGACGCCGAGGATCGCGGCAAGCGCGACCCGCGCGACTTCGCGCTGTGGAAGGGCACCAAGCCCGGCGAGCCGGCCACGGCGTCCTGGCATTCGCCGTGGGGCGCCGGCCGCCCCGGCTGGCACCTGGAGTGCTCGGCGATGGCGGGCAAGTATCTGGGCGACGCGTTCGACATCCACGGCGGTGGGCTCGACCTGCGATTCCCGCACCACGAGAACGAGCTCGCCCAGTCGCGCGCCGCCGGGCGCCCCTTTGCGTCGTACTGGATGCACAACGCCTGGGTGACGATGAAGGGCGAGAAGATGTCCAAGTCGCTCGGCAACACCGCCGACGTGGCGGGCGCCGTGGCGGCCTATGGGGGGCGGGCCGTCCGTCTGTACCTGGCCGGTCCGCACTACCGGTCCATGATCGAGCTCTCCCCCGAGGCCCTCGCCGAGGCGTCCGCCCAGCTCGAGCGCATCGATTCGTTCCTGAACCGGGCCAAGGAGATGCTGGGCGAACGCCAGGCCGGCGGGCCTGCGCCTGGGCCCTACCACGGCGCTTTCTGCGACGCGATGGACGACGACCTGGCCACGCCTGCTGCACTCGCCGCCCTGTTCGGCCTCATCCGCGAGGGCAACCAGGCGCTCGCCGCGGGCGACCGCGACACCGTATCCGCCGCGCTCGCCGACGCACTGTGGATGCTGGATGTCCTGGGCCTCAACCCCTGGGCGTCCGAGTGGACCGACGCCGCTCGCGGGGCGTCCGACGACCTCACCGGCGTGGTGGACGGCCTGGTGAGCACCCTGCTCGCCCAGCGCACCGAGGCGCGCGCCCGCAAGGACTGGGCCGCCGCCGACGCCATCCGCGACTCGCTGGCCGCAGCCGGACTGAAGATCACCGATACCCCCGACGGCGCCCGCTGGTCGCTGGACAGGAGCTGACATGCCCGGGAACAGCCAACGCAAGGGAGCCGTCCGCAAGCGCGGCAAAGGCACCGGAAGCCAGGGCAACACCGCGGGATCCGGCGGACGCGTCCGCCGCGGCCTCGAGGGCAGAGGCCCCACTCCGAAGGCCGAGGACCGTCCGTACCACAAGGCCTATCGCACGAGGCACCCCGAGGAGGGGCCCATCTCGGGTTCGAAGCCGCGCGGACGCCGGCACGTGCCCGGCGAGGAACGCGTGCGCGACCGGTCCGGCAAGGGTCCCGGCGCCGAATGGGTGATCGGGCGCAACCCCGTGCTGGAGGCCCTCGAA
Organism: Nigerium sp.; assembly: GCA_016711325.1. Taxonomy (GTDB): domain Bacteria; phylum Actinomycetota; class Actinomycetes; order Propionibacteriales; family Propionibacteriaceae; genus Propioniciclava. The sequence goes on from JADJTH010000001.1 coordinate 443,169, forward strand.
GCCGAGCTGCCCGTGCGGCGCGCCTACCTCATGGAGGGGGCCGAGCGGGATTCGAGGATCAGCGAGATCCTCAAGATCGCCGCCGCCCGCGGCCTCACGTTGCTGCAGGCGTCCCGGTCGGAGCTGGACCGCCTCAGCAACGGTGCCGTGCACCAGGGCGTGGCGATCCAGCTTCCGGCGTACGAATACGCCCACCCCGGCGACCTGATGGCGGACGCGCTGGCCCACCACGACGCGCCCGTCGTGGTGGCGTGCGACTCCATCACCGACCCGCGCAACCTGGGGGCCATCATCCGCTCGGCCGCCGCCTTCGGCGCCTCGGGCGTCATCGTTCCCGAGCGTCGCTCGGCGCACATGACCGCGGCAGCCTGGAAGACGTCGGCGGGCGCCGCCGCGCGCATGCCGGTGGCGCTGGCGACGAACCTCAACCGCGTGCTGCGCGAGTATGCGGACGCCGGCTTCATGGTCGTCGGCCTCGCGGGCGAGAGCGAGACCGACATCGCCGACACACCCGGCATCGGCGGTCCGATCCTGCTCGTGGTCGGCTCCGAGGGTGACGGACTGGCTCAGCTCGTGCGCAAGAACTGTGACGTGCTCGCGTCGATCCCGATCGCGTCGCACGTCGAGAGCCTCAACGCCTCGGTGGCGGCGTCCGTGGCACTCTACGAGATCTCCCGCGCGCGCGCCTGACCCACCGGAGCCGGCCGCGCGGCCGTGGCCGACCCCGCCTGGCCCCGCGCGGCCGTGGCCGACCGGCCGGCCACGGCCAACCACCCCGCAGTGCTTCGCACGGCGGGGGCCAGGCCCATCCACGGCCTGGGGCCGGCCGGTCGGCCCCTGCCGCGCTTGGTTGCTTGACGTCGCGGGCGGGTGGTCTTGGGGAGAGGCTCCTCGTGAGGGTTTCTTGGGGAGAGGCTCCTCATGGGGGTGGTCCCTGGCTCGGCCCCCAAACGCCCTCGCGTCCGGGTGGGGTCGGGTAGGTTCGAGGCGTTCACCCCCCACCAGCGAGGAGTACGCGATGCCCGACAGTCCTACCCACGACACCACCCCCACCCCGGATCCCGCAGCCCGGCCGTCCGCGCCGCCGGCCAGGCAGCAGGCGCCGGTCCCGGCCGGGTATCCGCCGGTACCTCCGCCCTACCCGCCGATGGCGCCACCGAAGAAGCAGTCCGGTTTCAAGCACGGCTTCGGGCTGGGCGCCGGCATCGGGCTCGGTTTCGGCGCGGCCATGGTGGTGTTGTCGGTCGTGAGTTCCGTGCTCGCGATCATCGCCATGATGGCGTTCGGGGCGATGGCTGGTTCGCTGGTGTCGGCCACCCCGGGATCGATGGAGACCCTGAGCACCGTGTGGGGTCCGGAGTCCGCCACCGGCAAGCTGCGCTCCATCCCCGTCCGGGGCGCCATCCAGACCAGCGGCACCGACGGCCTGTTCGCCTCGTCCGGCGTGTACGGCTACGAGGTCGCCGATGTGATCGACGGGCTCGACGCCAAGGACGCGGACGCCCTGGTGCTGATGCTCGACACCCCCGGCGGCTCCGTCACCGGCTCCCGCGCCATGGCGGACGCCGTCGACCGCTACAGGGAGCGCACCGGCAAGAAGGTGTTCGCGTTCGTCGAATCGATGTCGGCGTCCGGCGGCATGTACACGATGGCCGGCGCCGACGAGATCGTCGCCGACCACGGCAGCATCGTCGGCAGCGTCGGCGTCATCATGGGGCCCATCGAGCGCTACCGTGACGTGACCAGCATGGGCTCCCTGCTCACCGGCTCGGTGACCGCGCGCGAGATCACCAGCGAGTACCTCACCGCGGGCAAGCACAAGGACGCGGGCACCCCGTTCCGCGACCTGACCCCGGCCGAACGCGACGAACTCACGTCGATCATCACCGCGATGTACGACGACTTCGTCACCCACGTGGCCACCAAGCGCGACATCCCCCGCGAGACGATCGTCAACGAACTCGGCGCCCAGATCTTCACCGGCGCCCGCGCCCAGGAGGTTGGCTACATCGACGCCACCATGGGCCGTGATGAGGCGATGCGCCACTTCGCCGCGGCGGCGGGGCTCGATCCCGCGCAGACGAAGGTCGTCGAGTCGGTCGGCCCGGCCTCGTGGACGAGCCTGTTCGGTCTCGAGCAGCGTCCGTGGGGCGTGTCGCCGGCCGCGAAGGCCGAGGGGGGTCAGCCCGCGCGGGTCACCGCCAAGCTGTGCACCGAGTCCCGGACGCCCCTGCTCCTCCACGGAGCTCTCGCGGCCTCCTGCGCCTGATCCTTCTCGCCTACGACAAGAACTCTCGCCCACGGAATTCCGTGGGCGAGAGTTCTTTTCGTAGGCAACAACCGAGCGGGCTCGGATGGTGTCAGAGGTGCAGGCCCGGGTAGAGCGGGTTGGCGTCGAGCAGTTCGGCGGAGGCGGCCTTCGTGCGTGCGGCAACTCCGTCGGCGAGGGCGTACTTCGCCTTGCCGGGCTGTCCGGTGGACGCCGTGACCGGCGTGGTGGCCTTCAGGACGTCCACCATCAACCCGGCGACCGCGTCGAACTCGGCCGCGCCGAAGCCGCGGGAGGTGAGGGCCGGCGTCCCGATGCGGATGCCCGAGGTGTACCAGGCGCCGTTCGGGTCGCGCGGGATCGAGTTGCGGTTGGTGACCACGCCCGAATCCAGCAGCGCCGACTCGGCCTGACGGCCGGTGAGGCCGAAGGACGACGCGACGTCCAGCAGCACCAGATGGTTGTCGGTGCCGTCGGTGACCAGCTTCACACCGCGCTTCATCAGGCCCTCGGCCAGCGTCTTCGCGTTGTCGGCGACCCGCTGCGCGTAGGCCTGGAAGTCGTCGGTGCGCGCCTCGGCGAACGCCACCGCCTTGGCCGCCATGACGTGCGACAGCGGACCCCCGAGCACCATCGGGCAGCCCTTGTCGACGGCGTCGGAGTACTCCTTGGTCGCGAGCACGAAGCCGCCGCGCGGACCGCGCAGGCTCTTGTGGGTGGTGGACGCCACGACGTCGGCGTAGGGAATGGGGTTCTCCTCGCCGGTGAACACCTTGCCGGCGACCAGACCCGCGAAGTGCGCCATGTCGACGAACAAGGTGGCGCCCACGGCGTCCGCGATCTCGCGCATCGTCGCGAAGTTCAGCCGGCGAGGGTAGGCGGAGTAACCGGCGACGATGATGAGCGGCTTGAACTCGCGCGCGTCGGCGAGCAGCTTGTCGTAGTCGACCAGGCCGCTCTCGGGATCGGTGCCGTAGCTGTGCTGCTCGAACATCTTGCCCGAGATGTTGTGCCGGAAGCCGTGGGTGAGGTGACCGCCGGCGTCCAGGCTCATGCCCATGACGCGCTGGGCGTTGAACTCGCGGCGCAACGCCTCCCAGTCGGCGTGGCTGAGGTCGTTGACGTTCTTCGCGCCCAGGCGCGCAAGCGCGGGCGACTCGATGCGGGTGTTCAGGATCGCCCAGTATGCGACCAGGTTGGCGTCGATGCCCGAGTGCGGCTGCACGTAGGCGTACTCGGCGCCGAACAGCTCGCGGGCGTGCTCGGCCGCGACGGATTCGACGGTGTCGACGTTCTGGCAGCCGGCGTAGAAGCGGTGACCGACCGTACCCTCGGCGTACTTGTCGCTCAGCCAGTTGCCCATGGTGAGCAGGGTCGCCAACGAGGCGTAGTTCTCGGACGCGATGAGCTTCAGCGAGGCGCGCTGGTCGGCCAGTTCGGACGCGATGGCGTCGCCGATGCGCGGCTCGACGGAGGCGATGACGGACAGGGCTTGGCCGAAGGCGCTGGACGCCGTGGCGGCGAGATCGGACACAGGGAGAACTCCTTCTGGTGCGGTGCCACCAATCTACGACAAGGCGTCGCGCTGGGCGTCCGCAGGGCGCGGCAGTGGACCGCTGGGGAGCCGCGCGGCCCGATCAGCGGCGGGCCGTCGTCAGCAGCGCCGTCGCGACCGCCGCAACGCCCTCGCCCCGGCCCGTGAGCCCGAGCCCGTCGGTCGTGGTGGCGGACACGCTCACGGGGGCGCCCACGGCGTCCGCCATCGCCGCCTCCGCCTCGGCGCGACGCTCGGCCATGCGCGGACGGTTGCCGATCACCTGGACGGCCACGTGCTCGATCGCGAAGCCCGCCGCGCGGACGCGGCGCGCGGTCTCGACCAGGAAGGCCGCACCGGACGCGCCCGCCCACGCCGGATCGGACGTTCCGTAGTTCGAGCCCAGATCGCCCAGCCCGGACGCCGACAGCAGCGCGTCGCAGACCGCGTGGGCGGCGACGTCTCCGTCGGAGTGCCCCGACAGCCCCGCGCGTTCCTCGGGGAACGACAGGCATGCGCAGTGCATCGGAACGCCCGCCGCCAGGGCGTGCACGTCCGTGCCGATGCCGACCCTCATCGCGCGGGACCCTGGCCGTCGTGGGCGGCCAAAGCCTCGGCCACGAGCAGGTCCAACGGGTCGGTCACCTTGAACGAGCGCCGCGATCCCTCGACCAGCGACACGACGCAGCCCAGGTATTCGGCGGCGGCCGCGTCGTCGGTGACGATCGTGCCGGTGTCGGCCAGCGCGGCGTGGGCGTCCGTCAAGACACCGCGGCGAAAGCCCTGCGGGGTCTGGATCGCGCGCAACCGCGAACGGTCCACCACGGCCGACCCGGCATCGTGCACCTCGCGGATGGTGTCGGAGACGGCGATCGCGGGAATCACCGCGTCCGCGCCCTCACGGACCGCCGCGATCACCCGCGCCACGACCTCGGCGGGCACGAACGCGCGCGCCGCGTCGTGGACGAGCACCACGTCGCCGGACGTCTCGTCTGCGCCACCGGACGGCAGTGCCGCCAGCCCGCGGGCCACCGAGTGCTGGCGTTCCGCCCCGCCCGCGGTGATGACGACCGGGATCGGCGCTGCGGCCAGCGCCACCTCGAAGGCCGCACGCTCGCCCGCGGGAACCACCACCACCGCCTCGGCCACACCGCCGGCGCCCAATTGCGCGACCGCTCTCACCACCAGGGGGACGCCCGCCACCTCGACGAGCGCCTTCGGCACGGTCGCGCCGAGCCGGGAACCGGAACCGGCCGCCACCACAATGGCGACGACCGGCTGAAGACCGAGCGGGGTGTTCATGGCCGGCTAGGACGCCAGCACCTCGTCGAGCATGATCTCGGCGCGGTCGTCGGAGACCTTCTCGGCCAGCGCCAGTTCGGAGACCAGGATCTGCCGGGCCTTCGCCAGCATCCGCTTCTCGCCCGCCGACAATCCACGCTCGCGCTCCCGGCGCCACAGATCGCGAACGACCTCGGCGACCTTCATCACGTTGCCCGAATGCAGCTTCTCGAGGTTGGCCTTGTAGCGGCGCGACCAGTTGGTCGGCTCCTCGGCGTGCGGTGCACGCAGGACGTTGAAGACGCGCTCGAGGCCATCCGCATCGACGACGTCGCGCACGCCGACGAGGTCGAGGTTGCACGCGGGGACTCGCACCACCAGATCGGTTTGACCTACGATGCGTAGCACGAGGTAGAGCCGCTCCTCGCCTTTGATCGTCCGGGTTTCGATGTCTTCGATGACGGCCGCACCATGATTCGGGTAGACAACCGTTTCGCCGACTGCAAAAGTCATATCGTTGACCCCTTTCCCAACCTCCACCATACCATGCGCCACTAGCACCGATCCGGGCGTCTCCCCTTGCCAACCCCCGCTCGCCCGGCTTGACAAGCGGCCAGATCTATGCTCGGCGCCGCAGCGGCCGAACAGTGACCTGAGCGAGACCAGCGCGGCTAACGCTGGGCCGCGCGGGTTCGTTATTGTGTGCGCCAGTGAGACGTTTCGATCGAGGAGGCTCCTGACATGGAATCCAGCACCCGCCACCGTCGCCGGGTCGCGCGGGCACTGATCGCCGGAGTGAGCGCCGCATTGCTGCTGACCGGCTGCGGTTTCGGCGCCCAGACCCTCCAGCCCTACACACCGGCTCACGGCGTGAGCATCGACGTGACCGCGAGCGAGAGCAACCGCCAGCTCAAGGTCCGCAATCTGCTGATCGTCGCCGGCGAGTCGGGCGAGGGCGTGGTGTCGGCGTCCGTCGTGTCGCCGGTGGCCGACAGCCTCGTCGACGTGAGCGGGACGCCGCTGAAGGCCGACGGCACCAAGGGCACCCCACTCAGTGTCACCAAGGCCGCCGACGTCGCGCTCAAGCCCGATCAGCTCGTCGTGCTGACGACTCCCGAGCCAGCCGTCCGGGTGGCCAGCCCCGATCTGCGCCCGGGTCTCACGGCCGACGTGACGCTGACGTTCGCCTCCGGTCGCACGGCGCAGGCCATCGTCCCGGTCATGAGCTACGACGACGCGATCTACGCCACGGTGTCGCCGGCACCCGCGTCCACGGCGGCAGCGACCGCTGAGACCGAGACACCGGCTCCGACCCCCACCCCGTGACAACCATGCGGTGATGCCGGACGCCCAGGGCGTCCGGCATCACCGCGTTCACCCCGAGGTCAGCTCTCGAACTTGTAGCCCAACCCGCGCACGGTGAGCAGCCACCGCGGATTGGCCGGGTCGGATTCGATCTTGCCCCGTAGACGCTTGACGTGAACGTCGAGGGTCTTGGTGTCCCCCACGTAGTCGGCGCCCCATACCCGGTCGATGAGCTGACCGCGAGTGAGGACCCGCCCCGAGTTGCGCAGCAGCATCTCCAGCAGCTCGAATTCCTTGAGCGCCAGCTTCACCGGTTTTCCGTCCACCCAGACCTCGTGGCGCTCGACGTCCATGCGGACGCCCGCCGCCTGGAGCACGTCGGGCAGCAACTCGGCGTCGGCGCCGCGCCGCAGCACGGCGCGGATGCGTGCCACCAGTTCGCGGTGACTGAACGGTTTGGTGACGTAGTCGTCTGCGCCGAGCTCGAGCCCGACGACTTTGTCGATCTCGGCGTCGCGGGCGGTGACCATGATGATCGGCACCGTGCTGGTCTGACGCAGCCGCCGGCAGACCTCGGTGCCCGACAGGCCCGGCATCATCAGGTCGAGCAGCACGATGTCGGCGCCGAACCGCTCGAACTGGGCCAGGCCCTCGACGCCGTCGGACGCCAGGATCACCTCGAACCCCTCGCGCGTCAGCATGAAGCTCAACGCGTCGCGGTAGCTGCCCTCGTCCTCCACGATGAGCACCACACTCATGTTTCGTCCCCGTTCTCCGCTGCCCGCGGCAGGCTGATGGTGAAGGTCGATCCCGCACCCGGTTTGCTCCAGACGGTGACGCCGCCGCCGTGCGCCTCCGCGATCTCGCGGGCGATGGCCAGCCCCAGACCGGTCCCGCCGGTGCGGCGACTCCGCGCGTAGTCCACGCGGTAGAAGCGTTCGAAGACCCGCTCCTGATCCTCGCGCGCGATGCCGATGCCGTTGTCGGTGACGGCGATCGCGACCTGATCGGCGCCCTCGTCGCGCACGCGACGCACCGAGACGACCACGCGCGCTGCGGCGTCCGAGTAGGCGATCGCGTTGTCGACGAGATTGACCAGCGCCGTCACGAGGCTCTCCCGGGCGCCCCGGACGACCAGGCCGGTCGTGCCGCTGGCGGTGAGGCTGACGCTCCGCTGACTCGCCGCGACCCGGCACCGGTCCAGCGCCTCTGCCACCACGTCGTCGACCTCGACCTCGTCGGGACGCCCGATCTGGCCGCCCTGGACGAGCGAGAGCTGCACGATCTGGGCCACCACGTCCGCCAACCGCGCCGACTCGTGCTGGATCGACCGCGCGAAGCGGGCGACGGCGTCCGGTTCATCGGTGGCCTGCTCCGCGGCCTCGGCCAGCAGCGTGATGGCGCCGATCGGGGTCTTCAGCTCGTGGGTGGCGTTCGCCATGAAATCGCGCGCGGACTCCAGTACGCGCAGTGCCGCCGCCCGGTCGTCGACCAGGGCCACCACCGTGCCGTCGGCCAGCTTCAGCACCCGCACCGCGAGCTGCAGGGCGGGACGGCCGGGCCGCACCTGGACGAGGTTGACCGCGGCATCCTCGCCCGTGCGGCGGACGTCGCGCACCATGTCCAGCAGCGCCGGCAGTGCCACCCGGTCGCCGCGGACGACCCCCAGATCGGCGGCCGGCGCGTTGGCGGCCACGACGTCGTCCACCTCGCCCACCAGGAACGCGGCGCTGCGCAGGGCGTCCAACAGCTTGCGCCGCTCCGGCAGCGGGTCGGGCGCGGGAGGGGTGGCCCTGCGGGACGCGAGGACCGCGCCCGCAACTGCGCCGATCACCACGCCGAAGACCAGGGCGGTCAGGGCTGCGATCGCGGGGGACACGCGGCCAGCATAGGGGGCCCGACCCCGGCGCGAGACCCGCCGGGGGCAGCGCACGCCGTGAGGTTCACCGGCCGTTCACCCGGCGTTGGCCTGGCCGCCCGCCTATGCTTCCACGAACCCGTAGTGTCCACAGTGGTCCTCACTCCCGGGGCCGACCCACGAACGCGAAGGAGCGCTATGCGCGCGAGCTACCACGAGGCGTTGTCCTCCGTCGTCGACGACCTGGTCACCATGACCCGGAAGGTCGAGGCTGCGGTCGACGAAGCGACCCAGGCGCTGCTGTCGGCCGACCTGGCGTCCGCCGAGAAGGTCATCGGCGAGGACGCCGACCTGGACCGCATGCACGACGACCTTGAGAGCCGTTGTTTCACCCTGCTCGCCCGGCAGGCCCCGGTCGCCGGCGAACTGCGCACCGTGGTCGCCGCGCTCCGCATGGTGGCCGACCTGGCCCGCATGGGCGACCTCGCCGCCCACGTCGCCAAGATCGCCCGGATGCGCTACCCGCGGGAGGCGGTGCCGGAGTCGATGCGCAGCAATTTCCAGCGGATGTCGAAGCTCGCCAACGAGATGGTCGAGCTCGCCGGTCGCACGCTGGCCGAGCGCAACGTGCTCGACGCCGAGAAGATGGCCGACCACGACGAGGAGATCGACGACCTGCGCACGCTGCAGTTCCGCGTCATGCTGGACGACTCGTGGTCGCACGGCGTCGAGGCCGCCGTCGACTGCGCGCTGCTCGGCCGCTACTACGAGCGGATCGCCGACCACGCCGTGCTGATGGGCAGCCGCGTGATCTACCTGGTGACCGGCCTGCACCCCGAGGGCGATCACTGGACGATCGCCTGAGCGCCACCCGAGCCCGCAGCCCGAACGCACGAGTGCCCGGCCCCTCGCGGGGCCGGGCACGGACGCTTCGGCCTACTTCTTCTTGCCCTGGTTCTTCACGGCCTCGATGGCTGCCTTGGCCGCCTCCGGGTCGAGGTAGCGACCGCCGGGCGTGACCGGCTGGAAGTCCTCGTCGAGTTCGTACAGCAGCGGGATGCCCGTCGGGATGTTCAGCCCGGCGATGTCGGCGTCCGAGATGCCGTCGAGGTGCTTGACCAACGCGCGCAGCGAGTTGCCGTGCGCCGTCACCAGCACGACCTGGCCCTCGGCGAGATCCGGCTTGATGTCGGACTCCCAGTAGGGCAGCATCCGGACGACCACGTCGGCGAGGCACTCGGTCTGCGGGCGCTCGGCCTCGGGGATGTCGGCGTAGCGCGGGTCGTTGAACTGGCTGTACTCGGAGTCCCGGTCGAGGACGGGCGGCGGGGTGGAGTAGCTGCGGCGCCAGAGCGTGAACTGCTCGTCGCCGTACTTCGCGAGGGTCTCGGCCTTGTCGAGGCCCTGCAGGCCGCCGTAGTGGCGCTCGTTGAGCCGCCACGAACGCTGGACGGGGATCCAGTGCCGGTCGCAGCCATCGAGGGCCAGGTAGGCGGTGTGGATCGCGCGGCGCAGCAGCGAGGTGTGCAGCTTGTCGGGCAGCAGGTCCTCGGACGCGAGCAGTTCGGCGGCCTTCTTGGCCTCACCGACGCCCTTCTCGTTGATGTCGACATCCACCCACCCGGTGAACAGATTCTTCTGGTTCCACTCGCTCTCGCCGTGGCGCAGCAGGATCAGCTTGTACGTCATGGCGTGAGCCTACCGGTCCGCGCCTGGCCGCGAGGGGCGTTGCTGCCCGCCGTCTCACCCGACCCGCGCGCCGTCCGCCGCCCCCGCGTCGTCGGCTTCAGTGCCGCCAGTCGAGGACGCGCGCGAGGTCGTACCCGACCGGCTCCTCGAGTTGGGCGTACGTGCATGAGGAGGGCACGCGGTCCGGACGCCAGCGCACGAATTGCGCGGTGTGTCGGAAGCGGACGCCCTCCAGGTGGTCGTAGCGCACCTCGACCACGAGGTCGGGAGACAGCGGGGTGAACGACAGGTCCTTGCGGGCGTTCCAGCGGCTGCGGGCCGCCGCGGTCGGGGTCCGCGGCACGGACTGGTCGCGGTGGTCGGGCCTGACCTCCTCAGGTTGTGCCCACGCCCACGGATGGCCCTCGAACCCGGTGACCAGCGGCTGCAGTTCGGTGAACAGCGTGCGCCGGTTCTCCATGGTGAAGGCCCCGATCACGCCGACGCTGTTGAGGACGCCGTCGTCGGTGTAGAGGCCGAGCAGCAGCGAACCGATCGCATCGGTCTCGCCGCGGTAGAGCCGGTAGCCCGCGACGACGCAGTCGGCGGTGCGTTCGTGCTTGATCTTGTACATGACGCGCTTGTCCTCGGCGTAGGCGGCGTCCATCGGCTTGGCGATCACCCCGTCGAGGCCGGCGCCCTCGAACTGCTCGAACCACTCCCGGGCGATCGCCCGGTCGTCGGTGGCTTGAGTGAGATAGATCGGGGGTCGCGCCCCGGCCAGTGCGTCGACGAGGGCCGCGCGGCGCTCGCGGAACGGCTTCTCCGCATAGTTGACGGGTCCGAGCGCGAGCAGGTCGAACGCGACGAAGCTCGCGGGGATCTCGGCGGACAGGCGTGTGATCCGCGAGGCCGCCGGGTGGATGCGCTGCTGCAGCAGGTCGAAGTTGAGCCGGTCGCCGGCGTCCGGATCGATCATGATGATCTCGCCGTCGATCACGCACGGATCCGGGAAATGCTGCGTGACCGCCTCGACCAGTTCGGGGAAATAGCGCGTCATCGGCCGGGTGTTGCGCGAGCCGAGCTCGACCCGGTCGCCCGAGCGCCAGATGAGGGTGCGGAAGCCGTCCCACTTGGGCTCGAACAGCAGGTCGCCGTCCGGCAGCTTCTTCACCGACTTGGCGAGCATGGGGCCGAACGGCGGGACGATCGGCGTGCCCCATCCGGCGTCCCGCTCACCCTTGGGCGCCAGGTAGTCGGCCTCGGGACGATCGGCCTTGCGTTTGCTGGGCGGCACCCGCGGCGGCTCGCCGGGCATCTTCGGGTAGTCCGGCGGAAAGTTGAGTTCTCCGAGTCCCCGGTCGAGGTCGGCCTGCCAGAGCGCGAGCGCCCCGGTCACGTCGCCGGCGGTGTCGCCGAAGGACGCCCACGCGCAGCCCCGCTCGGCGAGGATCCCCGGCACGGTGCCGACCGTGAAGGCGCGCGGGTCGGCGCCGGTGAGGTCGTCCCAGGACAGCGGCATCGAGACGGGCGCACCCGGCAGCGGGCGCGGCGAGTAGGCGCCGGCGATGGTGCGGTCGCGGTTGGCCTGGTTGAAATCGACGAACACCCTCGTCCCGCGTCCCTCCTTCCACCAACTGGTGGTGACCAGGTCGGGCAACCGTCGCTCCAGTTCGCGGGCGATCCCGATGACGCCGTGGCGCACATCGGTGAACTCGTGGGTGGGTTCGATGCGCGCATACACGTGGACGCCGCGGTTGCCGGACGTCTTGGCGTAGGCGCTCAGGCCGGCCTCGGCCATGACCTCACGCAGCGCGAAGGCCGCCTCGACGGCGTCGGCGAAGCCGCGTCCGGGCTGAGGGTCGAGGTCGATGCGGAACTCGTCCGGATTGTCGAGGTTCGCCGTCCGCACCGGCCAGGGATGGAACGTGATCGTGCCCATCTGGGCGGCCCAGGCGAGCGCGGCCGGCTCGTCGAGGACGAGCTGATCGTGGCGCCTGCGGCTGGGATAGGTGCAGGTCACCCGGCGCAGGAACGCGGGCGCGCCCGGCGGCGGGCGCTTGGAGAAGAACTCCTCGCCCTCGATGCCCTCCGGGAAGCGCTGCAGCGTCATCGGCCGGTCGCCGTTCAGTGCCAGGAACGGACCCGCGACCGCGAGCAGGTAGTGGGTGAGGTCGCGCTTGGTCACGGCCGCGGACCCCGCGGTCGCGGGCCAGAGCACCTTCCCGGGGCTGCTCAGCTTGATCGTGCGCAGCCCGTCTTTCCACGGCGTCTCGATGATCTCTGCCTCGCTCATGCTCGGTAGTAAACACCGGCCGGACGCGACTGAGCTACGGCTCACCCGTCAGCGAGCGAGGTGGGCGTCCATCAGCGTGCGGGACAGGACGCTCACCTGCGCCCAGTGCTCATCGAGCGCACCGGCCTCCACCTGGTCGGCGAACGCGTTGACCTCGTGGTGCATCGACGCTGCCGGGGAGGCGGGCGCCTGCTCCCACAGGGTCTCGATCTCACCGTTGCGGGGGTGCCACCGCACGTAGGTCAGGTCGGCGGGATCGTCGAAGCTGAGGGCACCGTCCTCGCCGTGGATCGCGCACGGCGCCACCCCCTGCGCGATCTTCGACCAGGACAGGCCGGCCACGAAGCCGTCCTGGGCGAGCGTCATCGACCCGCCCGCCTCGAAACCGTTGGCCAGCCACACGCTGCCGCCGGTGACCGCGCGCGGGCGTCCGAACCAGTCCAGCGCCGGCTGCAGGCAATACACGCCGATGTCGGCGATCGCCGAATTGCCGAGACCCGGATCGAACGCATTGGCGACCTCGCCGCGCCGGAAGGCGTCGTAGCGCGACGAATACTGCAGCTTGTCGATGCGCGCGTGCCGCAGCGTGCCCAGCCTCGGCAGGGCCTCGCGGATGAGCCGGTGCACCGGCGTGTGCACGGCGCGCATCGCCTCCATGGCGACCACGTCGTTGCCGCGGGCGGACGCCAGGATCGCGTGCACCTCGTCGGCACTGGCGCCCATCGTCTTCTCGACGAGGACGTGCCGACCGGCCTCGATGGCGCGGATCGCCTGGTCGTGGTGGGCCGCGATGGGACTGGCGACGTAGACGGCGTCCACCTGGTCGAACAGGGCGTCCAGGTCGTCCACGGCCGAGCCGATCTCGTGCCGGTCGGCGAACGCCCGCCCTCGCGCCAGGTCACGCGAATACACCGCGGACGGACGTGCCCGCCCGCCGGTGCGGCCGCACGCCTCGACGAACCAGCTGCTGATCGTGTTGGTGCCGATGATCCCGAATCGCATGCGGTCATCTTGCTGGCCGCCGCCGCGGCCGACAAGTCGTCCGGCGGATACGATCGTCCCATGAGTACGCGAGCCGCCCGCTGATGCGCGTCGCCGTCCTGGCCGACATCGGCCAACCCGTCTATCACGTCGGCGACGAGGCGATCGCGCACGCGGTCCACGACGAGCTGCGCGCTCGCGGCGTCCGGCCGGTGCTGCTGACCCGGGACGTCCGGCACACGCGCACCTACTTCGGCCCGGTGTCGGCCACCCCGACGCTCGCGTTCCCGTGGGGTCCCCTCGATCGCGAGGAGTATCTGGCCGCCATCGAGGCGACCCTCACCGGCGCTGCTGCCCCGCTGCCCGCCTCCGACCCGGCGCACGCGTTCATCGAGACGCTCCGCGGGGTGGACGCAGTCCTCATCGCGGGCGGGGGCAGCCTCACCTCGCGCTACGGCTGGCTCATGTACGAGCGGATCGCCGCCGGGCTGATCGCCCGTCACCTCGGCAAGCCGGTGGTGGTGACGGGGCAGACGGTCGGTCCCGAACTACTCGCTCACGACCGCGCCGAACTGGGCCGCCTGCTGACGTCGTGCGCACTGGTGTCGCTGCGCGAGCACTATTCGGTGCGCACCGCTCGCGCGCTCGCGCCGGGCCATCGGGCCCTGGTCGGCGGCCTCGACGACGCCGCGGCCTGGCGGCTCGGCGTCACCGCACCCGCGCCGCGAGCGGGGAGGCCTCCGCGCATCGTCGCCACGCTCGCCCCCCAGACCGGATCCCTGCCACCGTCGGAGGCCGCTCCCCTGCTGGCCGGACTCCTCGACGGCCTCGCCGCCCAGACCGGCGCGCGCGTCGACTTGCTCCCCCACATGGCCCTCCCGGGGCGTCCCGACGGCGACCTCGCCTTCAACACCCAGGTTGCTGCGGCGTCCCGCTCGGGCAGGCTGCATCCCTGTGAGCTGCCGACCGCCCGCGAGGCGGCGGACGCCGTGCTCGGCGCTGACCTGGTGATCACCAGCCGCTACCATCCAGCCGTGTTCGGGGTCATGCGCGGCGTCCCCGTCTTCGCACTCGCCCCCGACCACTACGCCGACGTACGCCTCGACGGCGCGCTCAGCCATCACGGGCTGGGCGGATGGGCTGTGCCCGTCGAGGCGCTCGGCACCGGGGCCGCCGCGGATGCCCTCGCCGCTACCTGGGATGACCGGGAGCGAATCCGTGCGCACCTGGCGGCCACCGCCGGCGGGCTGCTCGCCGCGCACGCCCGCCGCTGGGACGATCTGGTTTCCGCGCTGTCGGGTGCGGTCCCGCACCCCGGTGAATGGGTGCCGGCGCCAGCCCTGGCGCCGCCGGACGCCGTGACCCGGGCCCGGGCGGTGCACCTGGCCGGGCTGCGCCGCGCGTCGCGGGCGCTGCTGGACGCCATGGAGGCCGAGCGGAGTGCGGCTCTCGCCTAACGACGCCGGCGCATCCTGCTGCGCAACGCGTGGTACTTGCGGCGCGCGAACCCGATGACCCCGCTCTCGCCCACGGCGTGCTCGACGTCGAGCAACTGATCCCCCAGCAGGTCCAGCCGGCCGGTCAGCGCATCGGATCCGGCCGTATCGTCGAGGCGTCCCTCGAGTTCGCCCAGCCTGGCGTCGAGCTCGGTCAGGCGGCGGTGAAGATGGTCGAACTCGCCCTGCAGGTAGCGCGTCAGGTAGAGCAGGTCGCCCATCCCGTGGGCGGCCACGTGCTCCTTCAACAGTTGGTCACGGATCCGCAAGTCGGCCGCCGCTTGTGCCTGATCGGCCGCCACGCTGTTGCGCATACTCCCCCGCGCCTGGGGACGCTGGTGCCAATAGGCCAGCACCTCGTCGATGAGACCGATCGTGTGCGCCCGCGCCAGGCGCAGGTTGAACTCCCAGTCGCCGACCACCGGCAGATCGGCGCGGTAGGGACCGAGTTCGTCGTGGACGCTCCGCCGGTACAGCAGCTGGATCGGGACGAAACGGTTCGTCCGCAGCAGGTCGGACAGCGAGATCGCGGGCAGCTCGTTCCAGAACGGGCCGCGACCGGTCTCGACGACGTGCGAGCCGTGGATCTCCTCGTAGACGATCTCGGTGCGCGTGACCACCGCGGCATCCTCGGGGTGGGCGTCCAAATGGGCGACGGTCGTCGCGAGGAAGGTGGGCTCCCAGGTGTCGTCGTCGTCGTGGATGCACACGTACTCGCCGCTGGTTGCGGCCAGGCCCGCATTGGACGCCGCCTCCATGCCGAGCGGCTCCGCGTGGTGCAGGACGGCGATACGCTCGCGCAGCTCGGCGTCCAGATCGGCGAGCAGTTCTTCCACGCCGGCCGGGTCACCGCCGTCGTTGACGATCACCAGCCGCCAGTCGCCGAACTCCTGCGCGGCGACGTCGGCCAGTGCGCGCCTCAGGAGCAGCGGCCTGTCCTTCGTGCGCACGACGATCGCGACGCGGCTCGGCAGAGGCACCATGCGCCTCATCCTAGGACAGTCCCCGCCTCCACGATCGCCGGCGCCCTGATCTCCGGGCGTAGGGTGGGACCATGTCCCACGCGCGCACAGCTGTCGTCACCGGAGCCTCGGGCGGGATCGGTGCCGCCACGGCCCGCGCCCTCGCCGCCGAGGGTTTCACGGTCGTCTGCACCGCCCGTCGCGCCGAGCGGGTCGCCGCGCTGGCCGACGAGATCGGCGGCATCGCGGTCGCCTGTGACATCACCAGCGACGCCGACGTGGCCTCGCTGGCCGCGTCCGCCGGCCCGCGCGTCGAGGTGCTGGTGAACAACGCCGGCGGCGCCGTCGGGCTGGAGCCCCTCGCCGAGGCCGACCTCGACGACTGGACCACCATGTACGCGACCAACGTGCTCGGCACCGGGCGGGTCACCAAAGCCCTGTTGCCGGCGATCCGGGCCGCCGAGGGGACGATCGTGTTCGTCACCTCGACCGCTGCCGAGGCCGCCTACGAGGGCGGCGCCGGCTACAACGCCGCCAAGGCCGGCGAGCGCATGCTGGCCGGGGCCCTGCGCCTCGAGTTGTGCGGCGAACCCGTCCGGGTCTGCGAGATCGCCCCGGGCCTCGTCCACACCGCGGAATTCTCGCTCGTGCGCTTCGGCGGCGATCAGGCGAAGGCGGACGCCGTGTACGCCGGCGTCGCCGAGCCGCTCGTCGCCGGGGACATCGCCGACGCGATCGCGTGGATGACCACCCGGCCCGCGCACGTCAACATCGACCGTCTCGTCATCCGGCCCCGCGCGCAGGCGGCCAACCACAAGCTCCACAAGGCGCGCTGAAGAGGTCACGGTGACGGCGGCGTCCTCTGCTTCCTCACCGTAGACGAGGAGACCCCCATCGTGACCGTCTTCGGCACGGGTCAGGAGTGGGAACGTCATCTCCGCCACGACCCGCCCGGGACCCCCGAATCCCGGTAGCGCACCGCGCGGAGCGCCGGCCGGCGTCCGGATGTATCACGGGGGAGGATTCGTGCTCCTGTTGAGTGTCCGAGGTCCGTCCTAGGCTGACCGTCACTCTGGAGCCCCGTGCTCCCCTCCGGCAGGAGCCGCCATGGAGACTCGAGCGCCCGTCCCCGCGCTTCCCCCGCACGTCGCCCGCGCCTTCAACGCCCGCGTGCTCGATCCGGCGTCCGCGCCGCGCACCACCCGCGACAGTCGCTCCGCCCGCGACGGCGAGTCGCCCGCCCTGCAACCGACCGCCTACGTCGCCGATTCCCTTCTCGTGCGTGGGCTGCCCGGCGGGCGAGCGTCCGAGGTGCTCGAGGTGATCGCCGGCGTCGCCCGCGAGAGGGGCGTCGACGTCGGCGGTTTCGCCGAGACGGACCACCGCGCAGCCGAGGTCACCCAGGACCGTCCGGCGACCGAAGAGGCGTGGACGTCCCGCCTGAGCCTGATACCGGCTCGCCCGCTGGAGGGCGCCGTGGACGCCTGGACGCTGCTGCAGCACCTCCTCGAGAGCGACGCGAACCTGGCCGCCTCGGTCTCCCTCAACCACGTGATGGCGATGACCGGTCCCGGCTACGGGGCCGCGGGCGGCATGTGGGGGTACGTCGGCGGCATGTGGGGGTACGTGAGCGGTATGTGGGGCTATGTCGGCGGGATGTGGGGCTACGTCGGCCGCGGGCTGGCCGAATACGGCCCTGGCTTCGGCGGACGCACCCCGGTCGCGTTCTGCTCGCCCGACCCGCGCACCCTGGTCGACGTCCCAGGCGACGCGCCCGTGGTCGCCATCCTCGACACCGGGCTCGGGCGGCATCCCTGGTTCACCGACGACTCCGGCGCACCCCTGCCCGGCGTGTTGATCAACCCCGTCCTGCCGGGCGGGCGGGCCGGCCGCACGTTCGCGGCCGCCGACGATCCCGAACGCACCGGCGCGGTCAGCGACCCCCTCAACGGCGGACTCGACGCCGCGGCCGGGCACGGCACCTTCGTCGCCGGCATCGTCCGGCAGCGCTGCCCGCAGGCCACCATCATGGCGATCCCGGTGCTGGACGCCTCGGGTCACGCCGAGGAGCACGTCGTCCTCACCGCGCTCGGCCGGCTCGCCGAGGCCCGGCGCGCGTCCGAGTACCGCGTGGACGTCGTGAACCTCTCGATGGGCTACTACCCCGAGACGCCCGGCCTGCTGGGCGTCCAGAGCCCACTGGCGGCGGCGCTCGCGGGCCTGACCAGGCTCGGCGTCGAGGTCGTGGCGGCCGCCGGCAACGACGCCACCACGGCGCCGTTCCTGCCCGCGGCGCTGGTCGACCGGGTCGCCGGAGTCCACAGCGTCGGCGCCCTCAACCCGGACGGCCGGAGCGTCGCGCTGTTCTCCAACGGCGGCGCCTGGGTGCGCGAGCACGCGGTCGGAGCCGCCGTGGTCAGCACGGTGCCCCTCACGCTGGCCGGCTCGGCGCGTCCGGGCGTGGTCAGCGCGGACGCCTCGCAGCCCGTGCATCCCGAACGCTCGACGATCGATCCCGACAGCCACGGCTCGGGATTCGCGCTGTGGTCGGGCACCTCGTTCGCCGCGCCGCACGTCGCGGGCGACCTGGCCGCCCGGCTACTGCGGGGGTGAGGCATGACCGAGCCACTGACCAGCCCGGTCACCCTCGTCACCCGCGCCGGCCAGGCCTTCGCGGCCTACCGCGACGATCCCGGGACGCCGATCGACGAGCTCGTCCGCCTGGTGACCCCGATCCTGTGGCACTGCGCACGGGGGCAGGGACTCGACGAGGCCAGCGCCGGCGACGTGGTGCAGACGGCATGGATGCGCCTGGTCGAGCGGGCGGACACGATCAGCGATCCGCAGGCCGTGCTCGGCTGGCTGCTGTCCACCACGCGCCGCGAGGCGTGGCGGGTGGCGACGGGCCGGCGGCGCGCCGGCGGCGAGATCGACGACGCGATGGCCGCGCCCGTCCCCGACCCGGCGTCCCAGGCGAGCCTGGACGAGCAGGATCGCCTCCTGTGGTCACACGTCCGTGCCTTGTCGGAGCGGTGTCGCGCGCTGCTGCGCGTCATCGCGCACGCCGACCGTCCCGACTACGCGCGGCTGAGCGAGACCCTCGGCATGCCCGTGGGCAGCATCGGCCCGACCCGGGGCCGATGCCTGGCCAAGCTGCGCGCCGCCCTGGCCGCCGATCCTCGATGGGAGTCCCGAGCATGAACCGACCCGACGTTCCCGCCGACGCCGAGCTCGATCACGTCGACGACGCGCTCCTCGCCCGGATCGCCGCGCTCTACGACGCGCTCGACCCCGTGCCCGAGCAGCTGGCCGAGAACATCTGCCTGACGCTCGCCCTCGCCGAACTGGACGCCGACCTGGCCGCCTTCGAGCGGACCGAGAGCGGCGTCGGCGTCCGCTCCAGCGACTACCAGCGGGTCACCTCGCTGACGTTCTCGGTCGGCGAGTGGTCGATGCTCGTCAACGTGACGCCGCTCGACGGCACCTTCGTGCGGCTCGACGGCTGGGTGACCGGCGACGGGCAGGCGCGGATCGAGTTGCGCGAGCGGGCGCGCAGCAGCGTGGCGTCCGCCCCCGACGGCCGGTTCTCGTTCGCGCGGGTCGAACGGGGGCTGGTGCAGTTCCTGGTCACCGGCTCCGCTCCGGGCGCGAGGCCGGTGATCACCCCGCACGTCGAAGTCTGAGCCGCGGGATCGCCGTGACCACGACCGCTCCCCCGCCGGCGGACGCCGTGACCGCCCTCGTCGAGCAGGCGCTCGGCGCGCTCGGCGCGGGCAGCATCGCCACCGCCCGTCGCCTGCTGCGCCGGGCGGTGACCCAGGCGGCGCGGGCCGAGGGTGATGAGGCGCGCGTACTGCGGGCGCGGCCCCTGGTCACGCTCGCGGCGGCCGAGCACGACCGGCTGGGGCTGGACGGCGCACTCGCGCTGCTGGACGAGGCCGAGGCGCTGGCGGCGTCCGCCCGCGGGCACCCCGAGGCGGCGACGATCGGCGTCCTGGCCCGCGTGCAGCGCGCCGCGCTGCTGGGCCGCTCGGGCCGCTGGCGGGAGTCGGTGGCGCTGTACGACGGGCTCGCCGGGGATCCGCTGCTGCCGCCGCGCGCAGCATGCGTCGTGGAGCTCAACCGCGGCCTGGGCCGCCAGCTGCTGGGCGACCTCGCCGGCAGCGAGGAGTCGCTGCGCCGGGCGGAGGAACGGTCGGCCCGGCACGGCCAGCTCGACCTGCTGGTGGCCGCCGTGCACAACCGGGGCGTCCTCGCGCTGACGGCCGGCGATGTGCCGGCCACCCTGGAACTGATGGGGCGGGCGTCCGCGCTCGGCCCCGACGTACAGCCCGTCGCCGCGCGCCTCGACCACGCCCGGGCGCTCATGGAGGTCGGCATGCTCGACGAGGCGAGCCCGCTGCTCAGCGAGGCGGCCCGCGTCGCGACCTCCTCGGGGGCGCGGCTCGACCTCGCGGAGACCTGGATGGAGCAGGCCCGGCTCGCCCTGCTGCGGGACGACCCCGCCGGCGCCCGCGCGACCGCCCGGCGCGCGGCGCGGTCGTTCGAGCGGCTGGGGGCGTCCGCCTGGGCGCGGCGCGCCCGGCTCGTGGCCCTCGAGGCGGGACTGATGGCCGCCGAGCGCGCCGGGACCCCGGCGCAGCGCCGCCGCCTGATCGCCGAGGCCGAGGGCGTGGCGGGCGCCGACGCGGTCGCGCGCGCCCTCCTGGCGACCGCGCTCGTCCAGGCCGGGCGGACGCGCGACGCCGCCGCGGCGCTCGGACGGACGCCCCGGGGCGTGGCGCCGTTGGGTGACACGCTGCGCACCGGACTGGTGCGGGCCCGCGTCCACGCCGGGCTGGGCCGGCTGCGCGGCGCGGACGCCGCCCTCACCGCGACCGCCACCCTTCTCGCCGAACGGCAGGCCGGGCAGAGCGACCTCGAGACGCGCACCGCGCTCGCCGTGCACGGACGCCGGCTGCGCGACCTCGACGTGACGCTCGCGCTCGCCGACGGCGGCGTCCCGGCCCTCTACCGGGCCAGCGAGCGCTGGCGTAGCGTCGCGCGCCGGCTGCCCTGGGTGGTGCAGGACGCCCCACCGCCCGCGGCAACCGACCTGCGGCCCGCATCGCTGCCGGCGATGCGGGCGGGCCTGCGCGCCCGGGGAGCGGGGCTGGTGAGCCTGATGCGCCACCGCGGCACGCTGTACGCGATCACGCTGGGCGACGGCCGCGACCGGCTCAGCCGGCTGGGCCCCGAGGAGATCTGGCGCGAGGCGGCGTCCAGGATCGCCGCCGACGCGCTCGCGCTCACCCGGGTCCGCGAACCGTCGCTGCGCGGCGTGGTGCGGGCGTCCCTCGAGCGGTCGGCGCGGCAGTTCGGCGACCTGCTCGCGCCCGCCGTGCCCGCGGCGTCGCGGTGCGCGCAGGTCGTGGTGATTCCGTCCGAGATCCTGGGGCCGGTGCCGTGGCGGCTCGTGCCCGGGCTGGCGGGGCGTCCGCTCGTGGTCGCCCCCGCGGCCACCGCCTGGCTCGAGCGGGCCGAGGTCCCGGCGGCCCGTCCGGACGCCCGCACCACCGCCTTCGCCGGGCCGGCCCTCGACCGGGCGGCGGCGGAGGCCGCGGGGGTGGCGTCCCTGCGCGGCGGCGTCCTGCTGACCGGGCCGGACGCCCACCGCGCGGCACTGCTGCGGGCGTTCAGCTCGCCCGGCGTCGTCCACGTCGCCGCGCACGGCACCCACCACGAACAGAGCCCCATGTTCTCGGCGATCAGCCTCGCCGACGGGCCGGCGTACGCGCACACGATCCAGCAGGCGGGCGTCCGGGCAGAGCTGATCGTGCTGTCCGCCTGCGAGGTGGGCCGGGCCCAGCCCCGGCCCGGCGACGAGGCCCTCGGCCTGACCGCCGCGCTGCTCGCGTGCGGCGGCCGGACGGTGGTCGCGGCCTGCGGTCCGGTGCCGGACGCCACCGCCGCAGCGATGATGCCCGCGCTCCACGAGGGCTTGCTGGCGGGCCTGGACGCCGCGACCGCCCTGGAGCGGTGCGCCGGCGACGACCCGGTCGACCGGCTGTTCTGCGCCTACGGCGCGGCGTGAGCGCCCGGTTCTCCGCCGAGGGCGGGGTGCTGTAACGCTGAGGTTAAAGATCGGAGGGGAGCGACCGCCGGCGTCCTACGGTGGAGCCATGCCCACTCGATCAGCCACGGTCATCCTCGGCGTCGTCGGCGTCCTGCACCTGGGCGCGGCGGTCCTGTTCAGCATCGGCCATCTGTGGGGCGGCGCCGGGCTCGGCATGGTGGCCTTCGCCTACAGCCGCGGGCTGCTCCACGCCCTGGACGCCGACCATCTGGCCATGATCGACGGCACCACCCGCAAACTGCTCGGCGAGAACCGCCCGGCCGCGGGGCTCGGACTCGCGTTCTCGCTGGGGCACTCGACCGTGGTGCTGGCGGCCGGCATCGCGGTCGTCGCCGGCGCCACCTGGGTGAGGGACGCCATCGACGACAACACCCGGCTGGCGATGATCCTGGGCAGCATCGGCGCCTCGGTGTCGGCGCTCTACCTGCTGTCGGTCGCGGCCGCCAACCTCCCGTCGCTGGTCGGCGCCGTCCGGGGCGAGGCGCCCCCGGGTCACGCGCACGCTCCGAGCGGTTGGTGGTCGCGGGCGCTGGCGGCGCCGCTGTCCCGCGTCCGGCACGCCGGCCACGTCTACCTGTTCGGCATGCTGTTCGGCCTCGGCTTCGACACCGCCTCAACCATCGCGCTGCTCATGCTGACCGCCGCCGGTGCCGTCGCCGGGGTGCCTCCGCTGGCGCTGCTCGGCTTCCCGCTCGCCTTCGCCGCCGCGATGACCCTGGGCGACTCGATCAACGCCCAGATCATGCTGCGGGTCTACACCGCGGCGGACACCCCGTCCCGGCGGCGGCTCAACATCGCGCTGCTCGCGGTGTCGATCCTGTCGGCGGTCGCGGTCGCGAGCGTCACGCTCACCGCGCTCGTCGGCGAGTGGACGGGAGTCGCCGCGCCCGACATCGACACGACGACCTGGGGCTGGGCGCTCGCCGCGCTCGCCCTGGCCGGCGCCGGTTGGCTCGCGTGGCTGCGGTTCTCGAGCCGTGCCGCGCCCGCCGATACCCACGGCTGACAGGCCCGGACGCCCCCGCGGGCCGCGGCGTCCGCCTACCCGCGCCAGCGTCGGCAGATCAGCAGCATCGCCCAGGTGGTCAGGATGAACGGCCAGGTGTAGACCGGCACGGGCGTCAGGGCCAGCAGCGCCTGGACGCCCACCGTCGCCACCGCGCCGACGGCGGCGAGAACCCAGGCCAGCGGCCCGGGCCTGAGGAACACGCAGGCCAGGCCGATCGCGGTCAGGCAGGGGCTGTACCCGGCCAGGCCCGCCGTGAGGGTCGCCGCGCCGGCGCCGGCCATCAGCGCGGTGAGGGTGCCCAGCAGGCTGCCCACCAGGCCGGCCACGCCCACCCTCCAGTTCGCCACGAACAGCCCGGCCAGCATCAGCAGGCCACCCAGCCAGGATTCCACGAGCACCACCTGCGAGACACCGGTGAGCACGGCGACGCCCAGCAGCGGCAACGGGTCGCCCGCGACGGGCGCCGCGACGGCGGCGGCCGAGCCGGGCGCGATCGCCGCGGCGAGCAGGGCCACGATGCCGCTGACCACGCAGAACGGCGCGGTCAGCACCGACAGCGAGCCGGCCGACGACGGCACCAGGGCGAGCAGCCAGGCCAGGGCGCGGGTGACCGCCGGGCAGGCCGCCGCTCCCAGCGCCGTGGCCAGCGCGGCCGGCCAGGGATCGCCGAACGTGGCCCAGGCGGCCGCGCCGACCAGCGCGCCGCAGTAGCCCTGCAGCCCGTGGGCGGTCGGCAGCCCGACCAGGCGCGCGCTCGCGGTGGCGATCAGGGTTCCCGCCACGGTCATCGCGGCCATCGGCAGCGAGTACACGGCGATGCCGAGCACGATCAGCGCGCCGGCCGGCCAGCTCTCCTGGAAGAAGATCTGCCCGACGCCGGTGCCGGCGTTCTCGGCGACGCCCCGGACGGTGACGGGTGCCGCGGTGTCGATGCTGGTCATGATCGCTCCTCGCTGGGGGTCAACTCTTGCGGAGATCGACGTGGCACCGGCCGAACCAGCGGTGACGCAGCAGCGCGTCCACCTCCAGCAGCAGCGCGGTGACCGTGGCCGTGTCGTCGCCGAGCACACGCAGGACCAGCGCCGGCCCGGGCGCCAGGCTCACCCCGGCGGTCAGCTGCTCCGCGGCGTCGCAGCGGGCCTGCACGGCGTCGGCCAGTTCGGTATCGACGCGGCGGTCGACCGCCAGCAGCGAGCCGAGGTGGCTGCGTCCGTCGAGCCCTCCGAGCCCGGGCACGTCTGACGACGCCGGCTCGAGCGCGAGCACGTCGACCAGCACCGGCTCCTCCGAGCCGGGGCGGTGGATGTCGGTGCGCAGCAGCACCCGCCGGTAACCGAACCGGGAACCGTCGGGCGCCCAACCGGGCGTGACGACCTCCGCGGCGATGAAGGTCGCCCGCGGATCGACCTCGACGCGCGTGGTCTGCTCGTAGTCGCCCTCGCGATAGACGATCACCTGGTCGGGCAGCAGCTCCAGCACGGCATCCGCGCCGAGCCGGATGTCGGTGTGCTGCCGGGCCGGCGCCGAGGGCGTCCGGTAGACCTTGGTCGCCGACTGCGAGGTGACCAGCAGCGCGGCGCCCTCCTCCACCTCGTAGCGGAGCAGGTAGGTGTCGCCGCCGAGGTAGCCGCCGCCCGGGTTGATCACCGGGTAGCAGACCTGCCCCGAGGCGTCGAGGTAGTGCGGCCGCACGACCCTCAGCGACCCGCCGTGATACTGCTCGACCGCGACCGAGCGTCCGCCTCGCAGCCGGACCCGCAGCCGGAGCTCCCCGGTCAGCGGCGTGGTCGTGGTCATCCGGCCAGGTCCGCCAGCAGCACCTCGCGCCGGATCCAGTCGAGCACCGCGTCGAGGCCCTCGTCGGTCTTGAGGTTGGTGAAGCAGAACGGCCGCGGGCCGCGGAAGGCGACGGTGTCGCTGCGCATCACGCCGAGGTCGGCGCCCACGTACGGGGCGAGGTCGGTCTTGTTGATGACGAACAGATCCGACTTGATCATGCCCTGCCCGGCCTTGCGCGGGATCTTCTCCCCCTGGGCCACGTCGATGATGTAGATCGAGAAGTCGACCAGTTCGGGGCTGAAGGTCGCGGACAGATTGTCCCCGCCCGATTCGACGAAGACGATCTGCAGATCGGGGTGGGCCCGGATCAGCTCCTCGATGGCGGCCTCGTTCATCGAGGTGTCCTCGCGGATCGCCGTGTGCGGGCAGCCGCCGGTCTCGATCCCGACGATCCGCTCGAGCGGGAGCACGCTGGTGGCGGCCAGGATCTTGGCGTCCTCGGTGGTGTAGATGTCGTTGGTGATGGCCGCCATCGACACCTCGCCGTCGAGGGCGCGGGTGATCCGCTCGATCAACTGGGTCTTGCCGGCACCGACCGGCCCGCCGACACCGATCCGCAGCACTCCGCTCATCGCACACTCCTGTTGGTCATGACATGTACATCCGGGCGCGCAGCCGCTCGTGGCGCATCTGCGCGATCTCCAGGCCGGGGCCGGTCGCCCCGAAGTCGAGCGGTGTCAGCGTCCGCACCCGGGCGACCGCCGCGACGATGTCGCCCCGGACCGACGACAGCACGAACTGCCCGGCGTTCTGGCCGAGCGGGATCAGCCGCACGGCGTTCTGGGTCAGGGTGGTCGCGATGCCCTGCAGGTAGGCGGCGACCAGCGCCCCAGGCGGCGCGCCGAGCCAGGCTCCCGCCAGCGCCACCGCGACCGCGGGATGGCCGTGGCAGCGGTCGGCCGCGACCTCATCCGCGTAGCGGTCCAGCCACGGCGAGGGGCAGGCGGCGGACGCGACGGCCAGCGTCCGCCGGCCCATCGCGACGTTCGCCTCGCGCACCTGGCGGGCGGGCGTCTGGGAGAACAGGGCGCGGTCGATCGGCCATGCGGCACCGGGATCGCTGCGCGGATCGGGCAGCGCCTCGGCCACGAGCCGGATCGCGTGGCCGTCGCCGCAGGTCAACGGCGTCCGGACCATGGACCGCAGCCAGGCGAGAAAGGTCGGCGCGTCGTGGACCCGCCCGTCCGCCACGTACGTCTCCAGCCCGAAGGAGTGGCTGAAGGCGCCCGTCGGCAGGGCGGAGTCGCACAGCTGCGCCAACGGCAACTGCCAGCCGGGCACCGCCCAGCCGGCGCCGCCCGGGTCAATGGGTGTGTTCGGCATGACGGAACGGCACCTCCATCGCCCTCTCGGTGCGCAGGAACCGGACGCCGTGCTGGCGCAGGAAGTGCTCGGCCGTGTGGTCGTACTGGATCACCATCACCCCGCCGTGCCCCGCCAGCCCCTCGATCGGCTCGTCCGGCCCGAAGAACTGCGCCTGCAGGTGCCGGTTGCCCAGGCCGTGCGCGACCACCCCCATCTGGTGGATGCTCTCCGGCGCGATCACCAGCACGTCCGCGGCCTCGACGGCGACGACGACCAGCCCGCCCTCGTCGCGGACGAGGATGTCGCCCTCGCGCAAGTCCGCGCGCCCGGTGAGCCGGATGCCGAGTTCGCGTCCGTGGTCGGTGGTGACCCGCTGCACGCGTTTGGTGAGGGCAGCCAGCGGCAGCACCACTCGTTCGATGTGCGTGGCGGCCCGTTCGTCCGGGGTCAGCTCGGAGACGTTCCCGAGCACGGTGTCGACGATCATGCGGCCCTCAGAACAGGAAGTAGCGTTGCGCCAGCGCGAGTTCTTCGGCGGGTTCGCAGGTCGCCACCACGCCGTCGACCGTCACCTCGTAGGTCTCGGGATCGACCTTCAGCTCGGGGGTCTGGTCGTTGAACGCCATCGCCGCCTTGGTCAGGCTGCGCACCCCGCTCACCGCCCGGATCTGCTTGCGCAGGCCGAGTGCCGCCGGCACCCCGGCCGCGATCGCCGCCTGCGACATGAAGGTGATCGAGTTGGACGCCGGGGCCAGGCCGAACGCCCCGAACATGTCGCGCATCAGCCGCGGCTCGGGCGTGGGGATGGACGCGTTCGGGTCGCCCATCTGGGCGTGCACGATCTGGCCGCCCTTGAGGATGACCGCGGGCTTCACGCCGAAGAAGGCCGGCGTCCACAGCACCAGGTCGGCCCACTTGCCCACCTCGATGCTGCCCACCGCGTCCGCGATGCCGTGGGTGCGGGCCGGGTTGATCGTGTACTTGGCGATGTAGCGCTTGATGCGGAAGTTGTCGCCGTTGCCGGGATCGCCGTCGAGCTTGCCGCGGGCCTTCTTCATCTGGTCGGCCACCTGCCAGGTGCGGGTGATCACCTCGCCCACCCGGCCCATCGCCTGCGAGTCGGACGACGTCATCGAGAAGACGCCCAGGTCGTGGAGCACGTCCTCGGCGGCGATCGTCTCGGGACGGATGCGCGAGTCGGCGAACGCCACGTCCTCGGGGATGCCCGGATTGAGGTGATGGCACACCATGAGCATGTCGAGGTGTTCCTCGGCGGTGTTCCTGGTGAACGGCAGGGTCGGATTCGTCGACGACGGCAGGATGTTGCTGTCGCCGGCCAGCACGATGATGTCGGGGGCGTGCCCGCCGCCGGCACCCTCGGTGTGGAAGGTGTGGATCACCCGGCCGCCGATCGCCCGTCGCGTGTCCTCGACGAAGCCACACTCGTTGAGCGTGTCGGTATGGATCGCCACCTGCACGTCGAACTCGTCGGCCACCTTCAGCGCCTCGTCGATCGCGGCGTGCGTGGAGCCCCAGTCCTCGTGGATCTTCAGCCCGATCGCGCCCGCCTCGATCTGCTCGGCCAGCGGCCCACGGGCGGCGGCATGCCCCTTGCCGAGGAAGCCGACGTTCATCGGCCACTGCTCGACCGATTCGAGCATCCGGGCGAGATGCCAGGCGCCGGGCGTGATCGTGGTGGCGTTGGTGCCCTCGGCCGGACCGGTGCCGCCGCCGATCATCGTGGTGACGCCCGAGGACAGCGCGGTGCCGATCTGCTGCGGCGAGATGAAGTGGATGTGCGTGTCGACGCCGCCGGCGGTGAGGATCCGGCGCTCGCCGGCGATGATCTCGGTCGAGGCGCCGATCACGATGTCGACATCGTCCATGATGTCGGGGTTGCCGGCGACGCCGATGCCGCTGATCGCGCCGTCCTTGATGCCAACGTCCGCCTTGTAGATGCCGGTGTAGTCGATGATCAGCGCGTTGGTGATCACGGTGTCGGCGACCTCGGCGCGCAGCGCGCGTCCGTTGTGGCCCATGCCGTCGCGGATCACCTTGCCGCCGCCGAAGACCACCTGGTCGCCGGGCTTGGTCAGGTCGCGCTCGATCTCGGCGAACAGGTCGGTGTCGCCGAGCCGGACGGCGTCGCCGACGGTGGGTCCGTAGAGGTCCGCGTTGCGCTCGCGGGAGAGTTCGAAGCTCATCGGTGGTTCCTTCTGCCGTCAGCGGTCGAGCGGTCCGTTGGTGAGATTGGCCAGGCCGTAGACCTCGCGGCGTCCGCCCAGGGCGACCAGCGCCACCGTCCGGGCGTCGCCGGGTTCGAACCTGACCGCGGTGCCGGCCGGGAGGTCGAGCCGGTAGCCGCGGGCGCGGTCACGGTCGAACCTCAGCGCGGGGTTGGCCTCGCAGAAGTGGAAGTGCGACCCCACCTGCACGGGGCGGTCGCCAGTGTTGGTGACGTCGATCTCGATCGTCGCGCGACCGGGATTGCAGACGACGGGCGCTTCGGCCAGCCGGTATTCGCCGGGAATCATCGGAAGCGGTCCTCTCAACGGATCGGGTCGTGGACGGTGACCAGCTTGGTGCCGTCGGGGAACGTGCCTTCGACCTGCACCGAGTGGATCATCTCGGGCACACCGTCCATGACGTCGTCCCGGGTGAGCACGGTGGTGCCGAACGACATCAGGTCGGCGACGGTGCGGCCGTCCCGGATGCCCTCCAGCACCTCGGCCGTGATCAGCGCCACGGCCTCGGGATGGTTCAGCTTCAAGCCGCGTTCCTTGCGGCGCCGGGCCACATCGGCCGCCACGACGATCAGGAGCTTCTCCTGTTCGCGGGGTGTCAGGTTCATCGCACGTCCTCGGGTTCGGTGTCAGGCCCTCAACGTAGGGCCACCCGGAGCGCCCGCCGTCCGCTGTCACGGACCTGTCACGCGATCGACACGCCGCCGCCATCGGACGCCGCAGCCCTCGGTCGGGTTGGCCACATCCGCCCAGGCAGCAACCCGGGCGAGCGTGGCTATCCCGGGCGGCGTTGGCGCGTTCGCGCTTACGGCACAGCGCGGTCGGCGACGGCGCCGGTCATCGGCTCCCAGCCGCGCAGCGCGTTGAGGCGGGCGATCGCCTCGGCACGAGCGAGGTCGGCGGGAACCAGGACGCGCTCGCGCAGGTCCCCCGCGTCCAGCGTCGCCGCGCGGGCCACCCCCGGCAGGCAGCCGGACGCGAGCGGGGGCGTCCACCAGGTGCCGTCGAGGCGCACGGCGAGGGTGGCGAGGGTGGTCTCGGTCAGCTCGCCGCGCTCGTTGACGAGCACCACGTCCTCGGCGTCCGGGTGCCGGGCCGCGGCCTGCTCGTAGCGGACGCGGCGGGTGGTCTTGTGCCGGGCGAACACGTCGCCGCTGTCGCCCGGTGCCGTGTCGAGGACCGCGCGGACCGGCGCGGTGCGCGGCGGCGGGGCGTCCGCCACCTCGACGGTGGGCGCGCCCGCCCGGTCGACCACGAGGCGGACTCGGGCGGGCGAGGTGCGGCCGGCGACGGCATCGGTGAGCGCGGCCCGCACGGCGTCCGGGTCGAGCGGGATGTCGAAGTACTCCGCGGACGCCGCCAGCCGGGCCAGGTGCCGCTCGAGCAACGGGGAGCCATCCGGCGTCCACCGCAGGGTCTCCAGGAGGGCGAAGTCGGGCGCGGCGCGACTCAGCACCTCGGTCTTGAGCAGGGCCTCGGCGTACTCGCCGGACGCCGCCGAGTCCATCGTCACCCCGCCGCCGGTGCCGTACCAGGCGGTGCGCTCCTGGGCGTCGATCAGCACGCTGCGGATCGCGACGTTGAACGCCCAGCGCGGGCCGTCCGGGCCAGGCCCGCCGAAGCCGATCGCGCCGCAGTACACCCCGCGCGGGGTGGTCTCGAGCTCGGCGATGATCGCCATCGTGGACGCCCGCGGCGCGCCGGTGATCGACGCGCACGGGAAGAGCGCCCCGAAGACGTCGCGCAGGCGGGTGCGCGGCCGGACGCGGGCGGTCACGGTCGAGGTGAGCTGCCACGCGTCGTACTTCTCGGCGGTGAACAGCGCCGGGACGCCCACGGTGCCGGGTATCGCGATCCGGCCCAGGTCGTTGCGGATCATGTCGACGATCATGACGTTCTCGGCGCGGTCCTTGGCCGAGGCGAGCAGGGCGTCGCGCCGGCGGGCGTCCGTGGCGGCGTCGATCCCGCGGCGGGCGGTGCCCTTCATCGGGCGGCAGCGGATCTCGTCGCCGGTCCATTCGAAGAACACCTCGGGGGACGCCGACGCCACCGTCCACCGGCCCGCCGCCAGGCAGGCGCCGTAGCCGGCGCGCTGCGCCCGGACGAGGCGTCCGTAGAGCCGCTCGGCGTCGCCGTCGAACGGCGCGCTGAGCCTGAACGTGTGGTTGACCTGGTAGGTGTCGCCCGCGCGGATGCGGGCGTGTACGGCGGCGATGTCGGCTCTGTAGCGCGGGGCGTCGATGGTGGGCGTCCATCCGACGAGGGACTCCCCGACCGGTTCGCCCGAGGGTCCATCTGCCGGTCGGCTGACGGGTTGGCCTGCCGTCTCCCCTGCCTGCTGGCCCTCTGGTTCGTCGACCGGGAGGCGGTGAGTGAACACCGCGAACCAGACGAGGGGCAGGTCGGCGAAGGGAGTGTCGTCGGTGGGGCGCACGACGAACGCGTCGTCGAACGCGGGCGCCGCCTCGTAGCCGACCCAGCCGGCCACCCAGCGACCGGCGGCGACGGCGTCCTCGGCCCGGTCGAGCGCCGGCCCGACTTCGGCGGGCGTCCGGGCGCCGAACGTCTCGATCAGCCCGTCGAGCCGAAAGGACGCGGGGTGCCCGGTGCGCAGGTCGTCGAATCGCGCGCTGATCACAGGCTCGCTCCTCCTTCGACGGCATTTCCTGCCACTCATTCTCTGCGACCGCTCCAGAACATCAGTCCCACTGCGTTTCTCCCGAGCGCCGCCGGATCGAGTGGCAGGATTTGACGTCGGACGCCAGGAGACCAGAATCTCATGCCTCGCCGTGTTCGGGCCTGTGAGTCTTGGCGGTGTCCGCGGCCCGGCAGAGCACCGATGCCCGCTCCACAGCAAGACCTCGAATGACAGGGTCGCGATCATCACAGCTTGTCAGGCGGCCCCACAGGCCGAGCACAGGAGCACCGGCCACGCTCGAAGCGCGCGGGGGACGACTACCCGGCACCCCCACCGACATCTCCATGGAGGCCTGAGCAGACGGGTTCGGGGGAGATGACGAGCTTGCCGCTACTCCCTACCCGTTGATCGGGACTAGCCTCCGGCCAGGGTGGGTGGCGGCGCCGGCTTGGCGCGGTGTTCGGTCCTGGGTGCTCAGAGGGTCTTGCGCATGGCGAAGCTCGTGAGAGTCACCCCGTTGATCTGGGGAGCCAGCTCAGACTCGACGACGAACCCGTGGCGCTCGAGCAGCGGGCGCACGAGGAGGCTCGCGCTGACCGTGAGAGAGCCGACGCCGGCGGCGCACGCCCGCGACTCGACCTCGGCCAGGAGCCGTGTTGCCACGCCGCGGCGTCCGAAGCGTGGGGAGACGAACAGCATGTGGAGGTACCCCTCCGCATTGACGTCGGAGAAGCCGATCACCTCGCCGTCGGCGACGGCCACGATGGTCGGGCGTGACGCGCGCGATGCGTGCCAAGCCGGGAGGTCATCGTCCAGCGGGCCAGCCCAGGCAGCGGTCTGCTCGCTGGTGTAGCGCTGTGCCCCAGTGATCGTCACGGCCTCGCGGAACACCCGGAGCGTCGACGCCGCATCAGCCTGGGTGTAGCCCCGCACCTGTATGCCGCTCGCCGCCTGATCGCCCATCTCGGCAGCCTACAACTGCCCATCCCTGGTCCGGAGTTCGCCGCAGCTCCGGAGGAAAGGGCGGACGATCGGCGTGTCACACCCCTTCCCGCGCGTCGCAGGTGCTCCCGCACTCGCCCGCAGCTCCCGCGCCCCACAGACGAAGCGCGGGAGCGCCACGCGCGCGCGAGAACACTCAGAACGCGCGGGACACGACCACCCAGCCCCCCCCCCACCCGCCGTGGTCGCGACAGCCGGCACCGCCCCGGACCGGCAACACGACATCGTCACCGGGACGCGAACCGACAGCACGCGCGGCCCGGCCCCTACCCGACCCCACACAAGACCTCCGCGCCCCCTGCCCCCATCCTCCGGACACGGACGCCAGCCAGCACGCACAGACGCCCTCCGGCCGCGGACCGAAGTCCGCGGCAGGAGGGCGTCCGAGCCTGAACCTCAGCCCAGCTCGATCAGCGCCTCGCCGCCGGCGACCGAATCGCCCTTCGCGACGAGAATGCGCGCGACCTTGCCGTCGGCCGGCGCGGTGATCTCGGTCTCCATCTTCATGGCTTCCAGGACGCAGAGCACCTGGCCGGCCGTGATTTCGTCGCCCTCCTCGACCAGGATGCGCGACACCGAGCCCGACAGGGGCGCCGTGACGGCGTTGGCCGAGGTCGCACGGACGGACGCCGTGGTCGCCACCGGCGCGCCGGTGCCACCGCCGATCATGATCGCGCCGACGTCCCTCTTCTCTTCTTCCTGAACGTCGACCTCGATGGAATACGGGATCCCGTTGACGGTCACCTTCAACTTCATGGGTTCTGCCTTTCAGATCACCGCAGGTACAGCGGCGCGTGGACGTGCTGAGAGCGACGCGTGGTCGACTGCCAGGTGGAGGACTGCGTGAAGTGCGCCTGGCGGCGCTTGGCGCGGTGACCAAGGTAGGCGGCCACCGCCGCGGCGATGGCGACGACGGTCTCTTCGGGCACATTCTGCGCGTTCAGCAGCTTGATGCCCTTGATCTCGGTCTCCAGGGACTCGATCCGCTCGGTCAGCAGCGTGACGGCTGCGAGCAGCGCGGCGTTGACGTCATCAGACATGAGCACTCCGATCAGACCGGACCGAGGCCGTGCTTCTTGGCCGGCCGCAGTTCGCGCTTGTTGATGAGGATCTCGAGGGCCATGGCCACCTTGCGGCGGGTGTCCTCGGGATTGATGATGTCGTCGACCAGACCCCGGGAGGCGGCCACGAACGGCGTCGAGAACGTGTTGCGGTACTCCTCCACGAGTTCCTCCCGCTTGGCGGCGGGGTCGTCCGCGGCCTCGATCTCGCGCCGGAACACCACGTTCGCCGCGCCGTCGGCACCCATGACGGCGATCTCGGCGGTCGGCCAGGCGAACACCTGGTCGGCGCCCAGATCCTTCGAGCACATCGCCAGGTAGGCGCCGCCGTAGGCCTTGCGCAGCACGACCGTGATCTTCGGGACCGTCGCCGCCGAGTACGCGTACAGCATCTTCGCGCCGTGACGGATGATGCCGCCGTGCTCCTGCGCCACGCCCGGCAGGAAGCCAGGCACGTCGACGAGGGTCACCAGCGGGATGTTGAACGCGTTGCAGAAGCGGATGAACTTGCTCGCCTTGTCGGACGCGTTGATGTCGAGGACGCCCGCCATTACCATCGGCTGGTTCGCGACGACGCCGACGCTGCGGCCGTTGATGCGCGCGAAACCGATGACGATGTTCATCGCGTAGCCGGCCTGCACCTCGAGAAAATCGCCGTGGTCTACCAGGCGCGCGATGACACGCCGGACGTCATAGCCCTTCGTGCCCACGACCGGGACGATGCCCAGCATCTCTTCGTCCGGGTCCACGTACGGATCGGGGTCGATGACCGGCGAATCCTCAGTGTTGTTCTGCGGCAGGAAGCTCAGCAGCTTCTTCGCGATCAGGATCGCCTGCTGGTCGTCGTCGGCCACGAAATGGTTCACGCCCGACACGCCCATGTGCGCGTCGGCGCCGCCGAGGGCGTCCTGGGTCACCTTCTCACCGGTGACCGAGGCGATCACGCCGGGGCCGGTGATGAACATGTGCGCCTTGCGCGTCTGGATGATGAAGTCGGTCAGCGCCGGGCTGTAGGCCGCGCCACCCGCGCACGGGCCGGAGATGATCGAGATCTGCGGCACCGCGCCGGACAGCTTCACGTTGCTGAAGAACACCTGCCCGTAGCCGGACAGCGAGTCGATGCCCTCCTGGACGCGCGCGCCGCCGGAGTCGTTGATGAACACGAACGGGGTGCCGCACTTGAGCGCGGACTCCATCATGTCGACGACCTTCATGCTGTGCGTCTCGCCCGCGGAACCGCCCACGACCGTGAAGTCCTGGCTGGCCACGTGCACCGGACGCCCCAGCACACCCCCCGTGCCGGTGATCACGCCGTCGGCGGGCATGTCGGCGGTGTCCATGCCGAACGTCACCGTCCGGTTGCGGCGGAACAGGCCGATCTCCTGGAAGGTGCCCTCGTCCAGCAGCGCATCGATACGCTCGCGCGCGGTCAGCTTGCCGGCATCGCGCTGCTTCTGCAGGCGTGCTTCACCGCCGCCCGCGCGGTCCTTGAGGCGACGCTGGTGGACGACCTCCACCTGCTCTTCCATGCTCAATGGCTTCTTGGCCATGAATGTCACGCCCTTTCCACGGTGACGGAGTGATCGCGTCCGCCGAGGGACACCCTGTACGTGATCGGGCCGCGCACCGCGCGGTCGGCGTCGCTCTTGGCGGCGGCCTGGTCGGCCATCTGCTCGGCGGTCTTGCCGACGTTCTTGGGGCCTTCGTCGCGCTTCTCGAAGAACCCTGGCGCCACCGACGGGAACATCGCGTACGTCAGCACGTCTTCGTCGCTGCCGTCGGCGCCCGTGAGCTGCGACGCGTCCGTCACCAACTTGTCCCACTCGGGGGCGAGCAGATCGGCCGGACGGACGTCGATCGGCTCCTTCTTGGTCTGCGCCCGGGCAATCTCGACGACCTCGGGATTGCGCTCGCCGATGCATTCGCCGTAGTAGCCCAGCATCAGGTCGGCGAACTCACCGGTGAGCACCTTGTACTTGCCCATCAGCACGTTGAAGACGGCCTGGGTGCCGACGATCTGGCTCGACGGCGTGACCAGCGGCGGGTGGCCGGCGTCCGCCTTGACGAGCGGCACCTCGGCCATCACGTCACGGATCCGGTCGCCCGCGCCCTGCGCCCTGAGCTGGCTCTCCATGTTGGACAACATGCCGCCGGGGATCTGGCTGGAGAAGATGTCGGTGTCGACCAGGGTCGCCGACTCGAACTCGGCGTACTTGGGGCGCACCTTCGCGAAGTGGTCGCGGATGCGGAGCAGGCGCTCCATGTCGAGGTCGGTGGTGTACCCGGTGCCCTCGAGCATCGCCACGAGCGACTCGGTCGGGTTGTGGCCCGGGCCGAGGCTCATCGAGCTGACGGCGGTGTCGACCACGTCGGCGCCGGCCTCGATGGCCTTCATCAGGCTCACCAGCGTCACACCGGTGGTCGAGTGGCAGTGCACGTTGACCTGGATGTCGCCGTAGGTGTCCTTGATGCCCTTGACGATGTCGTAGGCCGGCTGCGGCTGCAGCAGCGCGGCCATGTCCTTCAACGCGATCGACTGGGCGCCCATGTCGAGCAGCTGGCCGGCGAGCTTGATGTAGCCCTCGGTCGTGTGCAGCGGCGAGATCGTGTAGCAGATGGTGCCCTGCGCGTGCTTGCCGGTCTTGGCGACGGCCTTCATCGCGCGCTCCATGTTGCGCGGGTCGTTGAGGGCGTCGAACACGCGGAAGACGTCCATGCCGTTCTCGGCGGACTTCTCAACGAACTTGTCGACGACAAGGTCTTCGTAGTGGCGGTAGCCGAGCAGGTTCTGGCCGCGCAGCAGCATCTGCAGGCGGCTGTTGGGCATCAGTTCGCGGAAGGTGCGCAGGCGACGCCACGGATCTTCGTTGAGGAAGCGGATGCAGGAGTCGTAGGTGGCCCCGCCCCAGCATTCGACACTCCAGTACCCCGCCTGGTCGATGTCGGTACAGGCGTCCACCATGTCTTCCATGGCCATGCGGGTGGCCATCAAACTCTGGTGCGCGTCGCGGAGCGCGACCTCGGTCACGCCGATGGTTCGAGCAGTCATGGGACTAGTCTGACACGACCAGTCCTACAATGCGTAGGAGTAACCAATTAACGTCGCGATTGAGACGATAATTGCACGGCTGTGCGCCCCGGCGCGACCTGGGCGGCCGGAGGTCAGGAGGCCCCCAGGCCCTGATCCCTGTCCTTCGGGTACACCCAGAACTTCATCACAGGGAAGTTCCACAGCGTGGTGAGCGCGGTCGAGATCACCTTGCCGACGAGGTAAAGGTCGAACGCGCGGTCGAACCCCTCGACGATCCCGGCCGTGATCACCATGTTCGTCGCCAGCAGCACGCCGTAGCGGAACGCCGAGTGTCCCACGTGCAGGTCGCCGCTGAAGGTGTAGCGCCGCTGCAGGTAGAAGCTCCACACCGTGGAGACCGCGAAGGCCATGATCGCGGCGAACCACGCCGGCGCTCCGAGCCCCGACTTCAGGATGAAGAGCAGCCCGAAATCGAGGACGAAAGCGGATCCTCCGACCAGCAGGTACGTGAACACCTGCCCCGCTAGACCGGCGACCCGGCCCGTCGGTTCGTCCATTCTGTCCCCATCCCCGTCTGCCGAACAACGGCCCTCAGTATAGGTGGACGCCGCCCTTGCTCCCCGCCCGCCGTCAGCGGCAGGCGGTCACCTCGAACAGCGCCGCGTCGCCGTGGCGGCTCAGCAACTCGAACCCGGGGGCACGCTCGAGCTGGTCGAAACCGGTGTACTGGTGGTCGCCACCGTGTACCTCCTTCGGCCCGAAATCGAGGACGTACCGGACGCCCAGTGCGCGGACGGCGTCGCACACGCGGGGGTCGGACGCAGCCTCGTCCAGCCGTGCCTTGATGGTGTCCAGGTCGGGGGTCAGGTCGTAGGCGACGTGCGTGGTCGTGCTGGCCCGGCCGCCGATGGCGAACACCATCGAGCTGCCGTTCCAGGGATTCGTGGCGATCACCGCGCCCCGGGGAACGAGGCGCTCGGCGTCCTCGATCACGGCGTACTCGTCGGGCGACACCAGCGGCGATTCGGCGGCGAGGACGAACGAATCGTGGAAGGACTCGATCGCCCGGTTCATCCAGCTCGATGTCTGCGTCGACACGAGCAGCGCCGCAGCCAGCGCGACCGCCACCACGTACTCGGCGGCGATCGACCAGCCGCGTGTCACGGGCGTGAGCCCACGCTTGATCAGGCGGGCGAGATGCTCCAAGCCGAGGGCCGCCAGCGGCAAGCCGGTGATCGGCAGCAGGCTGGCGAGGCGATAGGAGTCGTTGTACCAGACCCCGACCAGGAAGGAGCGCAGTTCGCCGGCCTGCATGGCCGACGCCACCACCCACAATCCGATCAGGACGCCGTGGGCCAGCACGAGCCAACGGTGGCGCTTCCAGCGGAACGCCGCGTAGGCGCCCAGCACGGCGAGGAAGGCCAGCGGCCAGGCGGGCCACAGGCGTCCGGCGGCGAACAGGATGCCGGCGCCGACCGCCTCGGAGCTGGACAGGTAGGGCATCCAGATCGACGCGTCGGCGGGCGGGCGCACCTTGATCCAGGCGGCCAGGGTCGTCGGCACTGCGAGCGCCAGGAGTGCCGCGCACGCCGCCAGCCGGCGCGCGCCGCCCGGCTCACGGCGTCCGGGAACGGCCGCCCACACGCTCGCGGCGAGCATCGGCAGCAGCACGACCAGGTAGCTCATCAGCACGTTGGGGTGGGCGATCGCCGCCCCGCCGAGCACCAGGATGCCGACCAGCACCGCTGAGGCGAGGTGGGCGGGCGGCCCCGACTGGAGGCGCAGCACATGCACCGTGAGGGCCAGCCCCGC
The DNA here is from genome assembly GCA_016711325.1 of Nigerium sp. Taxonomy (GTDB): domain Bacteria; phylum Actinomycetota; class Actinomycetes; order Propionibacteriales; family Propionibacteriaceae; genus Propioniciclava. The sequence goes on from JADJTH010000001.1 coordinate 480,874, forward strand.
AGGAAGCAGACACAGACCGAGGAAGTTCGGGTAGAGGACGCCGAAGCCCAGTAGCAGGAAGGGAAACGCCGCGAAGCTCGCCGACAGGACGCCGGCGCCCAGCATCACCGCGGGGTTGCCGTTGGTGAGCGAACGCACGAGGAACAGGCAGCCGATCGTCCAGACCAGGCCCATGACCACGAGGGTGACGGCGTTCACCGCGAGCGCCACGTCGCCGCCCGGGACGATCATGGCGACCAGTGCCACGAGATCGTGCCAGCCCGTCGGGTAGTACATGCCGCCGGGGTCGACCGACGTCATCGGGAACGCGATCGAGGAGCCCTGCCCGGTCTCGAGGATCCAGCGGACCGCGTTCATGTGGAAGATATTGTCGTAGGTCTGCGAGAACGCCTCAGGGCTGCCCAGGATGGCGCGCCAGTGCCGCACCATCAGCACGAAGCCGCCGGCCCACGCGATCCACGCGAGCCAACCCGGGCCGGCGGTCAATGGGGCCGGGCCCGCGGCATCCGCCTCGACGACGGACGCGGCCGGGCCGGCCGGAGCGCCGCGGCGCTCGAACCGATCCATCAGCACCCGGATGCCCCAGGCAAGCGCGGCGCTCACGACGAAGCCGATCACGGCCGCGATCGGGCCGAAGCCGACCCCAGCGATGCCGCACACGACGGCAGTCAGGCCGACCACGCTCGTCGCCACCGCGGGCGCGGACGCCACCCGCGCCAGCACGGGCAGCCGCGCCGCCGACGTGACGAGCAGCCCGCCGCCGAACAGCACGCCGACCGCGGCGATCACGAGCGACACGACGCTCAGCCAGTCCATCATTCTTCCCTTCGATCCGGCGGCGCAGCGCCCGCCCCGATACGTGCTTCGGCCCTCCGGGGCGACACCGAAGCGTCGCCCCGGAGGGCCTCAGCGCAGACTCACTCCCGGACCAGCCGGTACAGGGAGCCCTCGCCCTTCTCGGTCGTCCCGACGACGTACACCGAACCCGACTTCGGATCCAGCGTCAGCCCGGCCAGCGACGGGCCGACGTCGATCGTGCGCACCGCCTGATCCGTCTGGGTGTCGATCACGACCACGGCGTTCTGCGTCACGGCGTACACGGCGCCCGCGAGCGGGTCGACGTCCACGCTGGACGGGCCGCCCTCCACCTTCACGGTGGTGAGCACGGCCAACGAGGCGGTGTCGATGACCGAGATCGTCGCGTCGCCCGCGTTCGTGACGTAGGCGCGCTGCGCCGCCTGGTCGATCGCGATCCCGTTGGGGTTGGCCCCCACGGAGATCGCGTCCACGGCGAGCTGCGCCTCGGGATCGACCACCGACACGGTGGCGTCGAACTGGTTCACGACCAGCACCCGGCCGGATGCCTGGTCGACGGCCACGCCGTCCGGACGCGGCCCGACCGGGGCGGTCCAGAGAACCTCGAGAGACTCGGTGTCGACGGCCGACAGCGTGCCGTCCGTGCTGTTCGTCACGTACAGCACCGCACCCTCGGCGTCCAGCGCGACGCCGACGGGCCGCTGGCCCACGGCGACGCTGTCGGAGAGCTTCGGCGTCCCGGACAGGTCCACCACGGACACCGTGCCGTCGGCGCTGTTCGCGACGTAGGCGCGCTTGCCGTCGGCGGATACGGCCACGCCGCGCGGGCTCGCGCCCACCGAGACGCGGGACGCCCCGCCGGAACCGTTGATCGTCAGCGTGTTCTCGAAGCGGTGCGTCACCAGCACCGCGCCGCTCGCCTCGGAGAACGCCAGTCCGATCGGGAAGGCGTCCACGGCGGTCGGGTCGGCCACGCGGCTCACCGGCGTCCGGCTGACCGCCACCGGGGTCGGCGCCTGGGTCGGCGCCGGGCTCACCGTCGTCGTCGGCGTCTCCGCCGGCGTCGCGGGGACCGGGGCGGAGCACGCCCCGAACATCAGCAGCGAACTCGTCGCCAGCCCGGCGAGGGCCACCGCCCGCAGCCGCGGGCTCCTGCCGCCCTGCGCGGCATCATTCGTCACATCGAACATGGCAGCCTCCTCAGTGGTAGGTGGGATCGTCGTCGAAGTACACGGTCCCGGCCTTCGGCGTGGAGCCGAGCAGCATCGACACCGTGACCAGGGTGTAGCCCTGCGCCTGGAGGTCGGAGATGATCCCCGGGATCGCGGACGCGGTGGCCGCATAGCCGTCGTGCATCAGCAGCACGGCGTCACGCGAGGCGATGTCGACCGTGTCCATCCGCAGCTGGCTGGCGTTGGTGTACTCGTAGTCCCACGTGTTGTCGGTCCACATGATGGTCGCCAGGCCCGCCGCACCGGCGGCGTCGCGGACGGTCGGGTTGTAGTAGCCGTACGGGGGACGCCACGTGTTCGGCTTCTTGCCGGTCGCCGACTGGATTGCGTCGCGCGCGGCCGACAGGTCGTACAGCACGTAGCTGTAGCCGTAATCGGTGTGGTAGATGTGATCCCACCCGTGTGCGCCGATCTCCATGCCGGCGTCCGACTTGCGCTTGACCGCGGCCGGGTTGCCCTTCACGCGGCTGCCCACGTCGTAGAACGTGGCCTTGGCGCCGGCCTTGGTCAAGGCGTTCAGGATGGTGTCGTTGTAGGCCAACGGGCCGTCGTCGAACGTGATGGCGATGCACTTGAGCACCTGGCAGTTGTTCGCCGCGCTGATGTCGATCTTCAGCGCCGACGTCACCTTGACGTTGCGGGCGTCGGTCACGGTCACCGTGATGGTCGTCGAGCCGGCCGTGGTCGGCTTCCCCGACAGATTGCCCGCCTGGCTGAGCGTCAGACCGGCCGGCACCCCGGTGGCGGACCACTTGTACGGCGCCACGCCACCCTGGGCGGCGAGCGGCGACGCGTAGGACGTGCCCACGACGCCGAGGTTCAGCGTCTTGGTGGTGATGGCGAGCGCGGGATTGACGGTCCAGTTGAGCTGGACCGTGGCCGTCTCGCCGTCGCTGTCGGTGACCTTCACCGTCACGGCGCTCGCGCCCGCGGCGGTCGGCGTCCCGCTGAGCGTGCCGCCGGTGGCCATCGTGATGCCGTTGGGCAGGCCCGTGGCGCTCCACTTGTAAGGAGCCACGCCGCCGGTGGCGGTGAACGTCGTGCTGAACGCCGTCCCGACGACCGCCGTCTCCAGCGTCTTGGAGCCGATGACGATCGCAGCGCCGGCCGTCGCGCGAACCTTCAGCGAGACCGTGGCCGAGGCCGACTCACCATCGGCATCGGCGACCTTGAGCACCACAGAGCTGGTGCCCTCGGCCGTGGGCGTTCCGGTGATGACGCCCTTAGCCGAGATCGACAGACCGGCCGGCAGGCCGGTCGCCGTCCAGCTATACGGGGCCTTGCCGCCCGAGACGGCGGCGGTCGTCTGGTAGGCGACGCCCACCGTCGCGACCGGCAGCGACGACGTGGTCACCGTCGGGGTGGTGGAGTTGTTGGCGAGGCGGTACATGAAGACCGCCATCATCTCGCGAGTGACCGACTGGGCCGGGTCGAAGGTGCCGTCATCGGCGCCCGTCGCGATGCCGGACTGGTACAGCCACGACATCTCCTTGTAGAACTGCGTCGACGGCGTGACGTCCTTGAACAGCGAACTCGTCGGCGCCGTGTAGGCGGGCGAGCCCGCCGCACGGTAGATGAACGCCGCCATCGCGTCACGGGCCGTCTGCACCCACGGACGGTAGGTGCCGTCGTCCCAGCCGGTGGAGATACCGGTGGACTTCATCCACGACATCTCCTTGTAGAACTGCGTCGACGGTGTGATGTCCGAGAACGGCGACGTCGAAGGGGCCGTGTACGCCGGGGCGCCCTTGTAGCGGTAGAAGAACGCCGCCATCGCGTCACGGTCGACCTGCTGGTTGGGCCGGTACGTTCCGTCCTCCCAACCGGTCGAGATGCCCGAATCCTTCATCCAGGCCATCTCTTTGTAATACGGGTGTGAGGTCGGAACGTCGGTGAAAGGAGACGTCGCCGGCGGATCATAAGCGTGAGCGGGAAGACCGACGGCCAGTAGGCACGCCGTGAGAATCCCCGCCAAGACACCGCGCACGACACGGCGTGCTCGGGGACCTGACTCCTTCATCATTAGTTTTCCTCCATCGTTGACCGCGCTGCGTGCGCGTCTTCCGCCTGCATTGCGCGTTCGTTCCTGAATCAAGGGGTGGACCGGTCTTCGGGACCGGCGGGCGGCAGCGTCATCGCCGTCGCCGGGTCGGGAGCCCTGCTGATGGCGACCGCGCGCGCAAGATCGGTGATCTTGCGGTCCATGGCCGCGCTGTGGGTACGGGTGGCCACCATCTGGCCGAAGAACAGGACGACGAGCACATAGAGAACGAGGTCCGTGCCGCGTCCGACGCCGACGAAAGCGGCGAGTTGCGAGAGCCACTCGGGGTTCAGCACGGCCAGGATCGCCGCAGCGATGAACACCAGCGTTACCAGCCGTCGGATCGCCAGTGGACGGGCGCCCTGACGGGGGAAGACCATGATGATGCCCATGATCGCGAAGAGCGCGATCAGCACCGTCTTGATGATCAGTTGACTCGACATAGCGCCGTCCTATCCGAAGATCAGGTCGTAGAGGATGTTGACCGAGTTCCAGATCGACTGCCCCTTGGCCCGAGAGTAGTCGGTGTAGATGATGTGGACCGGGAACTCCTCGTAGCGGAGCTTGTTGTCTGCGATCTCACGGAGGAACTCCGAGCCGTGCGCCATGCGGTTCTGGCGCAGCGTGATCGATCCACACGCGTGCCGGTTCATTGCCCGGAGTCCGTTGTGGGTATCGGTGACCTTCAGCTTCGTCGTGATGCGCTCGAACTGCACCGCGGCCTTGAGCACGACGCGCTTCAGCGGCCCGGCCTCGATCGGCTTGCCGAGAAAGCGCGAGCCGAGCACGATGTCGACCTCGCCCTGACGCAGGCGCTCGACCATGGCCTTCGCGTCCGACACCTGGTGCTGACCGTCGGAGTCGAAGGTGACGAAGTACCGAGCGGCGGGATCGCGGAGCGCGTACGCCATGCCGGTCTGCAGGGCGGCGCCCTGGCCGAGATTGATCGGATGGTCCACCACTACCGCGCCCGCCCGCCGCGCCACGTCGGCCGAGTCGTCTTTCGAGCCATCGTTGACGCAGACGATCTTCGCGAAATCCTTGCGGGCGTCGAGGATGACGTCACCAACCACGGTGGCCTCGTTGTACAACGGGACAATCAGCCAGGTGTCCGTGATCATGTGGTGGCGAGCTCCAGTCTGGGGTGCAGGGACCTTTATCATACCACCGCCCGCAGAACGCCCCCTCCGCGCCGATTCGCGTCGATCGACACGGCGCCGTCCGCCGCCGGTCCCTGTTTCCGCGCCGGGCAGCGCAGCGCGTACAGTGGGGCGTCTTCCCAATGCCGCCCAGAGAGTCCCTGCATGCCCATTCGCGCCGACCTGCGCAACGTCGCCATCATCGCCCACGTCGACCACGGCAAGACCACGCTGGTGGACGCCATGCTGTGGCAGTCCGGAGCCTTCCGCGAGAACCAGGACGTGGAGAACCGCGTCATGGACTCCATGGATCTCGAGCGCGAGAAGGGCATCACCATCCTCGCCAAGAACACGGCCGTCGAGCACACCATGGCCAACGGCGAGAAGGTGACGATCAACATCATCGACACCCCTGGTCACGCCGATTTCGGCGGCGAGGTGGAGCGCGGCCTCGAGATGGTCGACGGCGTCGTGCTGCTCGTCGACGCGTCCGAGGGCCCGCTGCCGCAGACCCGGTTCGTGCTCCGCAAGGCGCTGGCGAAGAAGCTGCCGATCATCGTCGTCATCAATAAGGTCGACCGGGCGGACGCCCGGATCAGCGAGGTCGTCGACGAGGTGTACGCCCTGTTCATGGACCTGGTCGACGACGATCAGGCCGACCTGCTCGACTTCCCGATCGTGTACGCCGCCGCGAAGGCCGGCCGGGCGTCCCTCACCCAGCCCGCGGACGGCGGGATGCCCGATTCCGAGAACCTCGAGCCGCTGTTCGAGGTGCTCACGAAGACGATCCCGGCACCCACCTACACCGAAGGCGCCTCGCTGCAGGCGCACGTCACCAACCTCGACTCGTCGCCGTATCTCGGACGCCTCGCGCTGTGCCGCATCGTCCAGGGCACGCTGCGCCGCGGCCAGCAGGTCGCGTGGATCCGCCGCGACGGCACCACGACGACGGTGAAGCTGTCCGAGTTGTTGATGACCAACGCGCTCGAGCGGCTCCCGGCCGAGTCGGCGGGCCCCGGCGACATCGTCGCCATCGCGGGAATCCCCGACATCACGATCGGCGAGACGCTGTCCGATCCGGCGAACCCGCTGCCGCTGCCGCTGATCCACGTGGACGAGCCGTCCATTTCGATGACGATCGGCATCAACACCTCGCCGCTGGCCGGCCGGTCGGGCAAGAAGCTCACCGCGCGCCTGGTCAAGGCGCGCCTGGACGCCGAATTGGTCGGCAACGTGTCGATCAAGGTGCTGCCGACCGAGCGTCCGGACACCTGGGAAGTGCAGGGCCGCGGCGAGCTGCAGCTGGCGATCCTCGTCGAGATGATGCGCCGCGAGGGCTTCGAGCTCACCGTCGGCAAGCCCGAGGTGCTGACCCGCACCATCGACGGCAAGCTCCAGGAGCCGGTCGAGCGCCTGACGGTCGACGTGCCCGAGGAGCACCTGGGCACCGTCACCCAGTTGATGGGCACCCGCAAGGGCCGCATGGAGCAGATGATCAACCACGGAACCGGCTGGGTGCGCCTGGAGTTCACCATCCCGGCCCGCGGCCTGATCGGGTTCCGCACCGAGTTCCTCACCGAGACCCGCGGCACCGGCATCATGCACCACGTCTTCGAGGGCTACGAGCCCTGGGCGGGCGAGATCAAGACCCGCCTGACGGGTTCCCTGGTCGCCGACCGGGTGGGCTCGGTCACCGCCTACGCGCTGTTCAACCTGCAGGAGCGCGGCATCCTGTTCGTCGCCCCCGGCGACGAGGTGTACGAAGGCATGATCGTCGGCGAGAACCCGCGCGCCGACGACATGGACGTCAACCCCACCAAGGAGAAGAAGCTCACCAACGTCCGCTCCTCCACCGGCGACGAGCTGGAGCGCCTGGTCCCGCCGCGGGTGCACTCGCTGGAGCAGTCGCTGGAGTTCTGCCGCGGCGACGAATGCCTCGAAGTCACGCCCGCTGCGGTGCGGATGCGCAAGACGGTGCTGGACGCCCACACGCGCGCCCGCACCCGCAACCGCGCCAAGAAGGACGTGTAGCCCGGACTGCTCGCCCGCGCCCGCGCGTTCCCGCGCCTGGCGTCCGTCCTTCTCGCGCCCGCAAGACTCTCCCGCGCGTGGTGCGCATTCCCGCCCACGACAGGACGGGCGCGGGAGTGCCGACGAGGCGCGAGAGCGCGTAGGACGCGCGGGAAGAACGGCGAACGGGGCCGGCGCAGGGTGTGGATAGCCCGTCTCGGCGTCCACAGGGGGCCTACCGAGTGATCGCGATCGCATCGCGATGGCGAATGTGCCGGGCATGGGCATTCTCAGCTATCGCGACTATCAGGCCATCGGCGTCGGTTCCAGCGACGTCGCCCGGCTCATGCGCCACGGCACCGTCGTCCGTGTGCGCCGCGGCGCCTATCGACCGGGCGGCCCTTTGAAGCCCGAAGACGAGTACCGCGCACTCATCGAGGCCACCTGGCCCCTGCTGGGGACCGGCGCGGTGCTGAGCCACGCGAGCGCCGGCGTGCTGCACGGACTCCCGATCCCCTACCGGCTCTTCAGCCGCGTGCATGTCACCCGCGACCGTCCCGGCGGTGGCCACATCGGCCGGTACCTGCACGAGCACCCCATCCGCCTGCCGACCAACCATGTCACACTCGAAGCCGGACGCCCCGTCACTACGCTCGCGCGTACGGTCGTCGACCTCGCCCGCTGTCTGCCCTTCGATTGGGCCGTCGCGGTGGTGGACCACGCGCTGCGGGCGGGCCTCGACCAGGACGAGATCGGCGTCGTTCTCGCGGAGGGGGGTCGGGCCCACGGCAACGCGAACGCGCGTGCCGCGCTGGCCTTCGGGGACCCGCGCGCCGAGTCTCCGGGCGAGTCGCGGAGCCGCGCCATCTTCAGCCAGCACGCGCTGCCCATCCCGGAACTGCAGCACGAGGTCTTCCGAGGGGACCTCCTGATCGGCCGATCCGACTTCGCCTGGAAGCATGCCCGAGTGCTGGGCGAGTTCGACGGAACGGCGAAGTACGGCGCACTGGTACGCCCCGGCGAGACGGCTCGCGAAGCGCTGGTCCGTGAGATGCGACGTGAGGACGCGCTGCGCGGCGAGGGCTGGCTCGTCCTGCGATGGGTATGGGCTGAACTTGAGCCACCGGACGCCCTCGTCGAGCGGGTTCGGCACATCCTCGCGTTGGGCACCCGCGCCCAGTTCGGCCCGAGCCCTGCGCCCGGTTCACGCATGCTGGGTTAGCGCCCGCAGGGCGCTCCCGCGCGTCGTGTGCGTTCCCGCCCATGACAGACCGGGCGCGGGAGCACCGCCGCTGAGCGGGAGCACCGACGGTGCGCGGAATGACCGCCACGCCCCCTCCACCCTTGTCGTCATGGCCGTACCACGGCCACCTTCATCGCGACGCCGTCCGATCCGCGGCGATTACCCTGTTGGTGCCGCCCGACAAGCCGAGCGGCACCAACAGACCAGGCGCCGCCGATAGGCCCGCCCGGCACCAACGAGCCACGACGGCGCCGCGAAAGCCGAATGGCGCCGCGAAGAAAGAGGTCGACCCATGTCCGCACATCGCTCGTCTCCGCGGCTGGTGGTGCTGCACGCGTTGCGGTGCGTGGGGGCGTCCGGCACCGACCGGCTGGCGCGCGCCGCGCGGCTGCCCGCCGGCGACGTCGACTCCGAGCTGATCGACCTGGCCGTCGAAGGCCTGGTCGCCCGCAGCGCCGGCCCGTTCGGCGCGTGGTCGCTCACGGCGTCCGGGCGCGAGACGGACGCCGCGGCGGTGGCGGCCGAGCTCGAGGCGTCCGGGACCGCGGGCGCGGTGCGCGAGGCCTTCGACGCGTTCGTGGCGCTGAACGAGGACGTGCTCGCGGCCTGCACCGACTGGCAGTTGCGCCCGCTCGGCACGAGCGCGACCCGCAACGACCACACCGACCACGCACACGACGACGCGGTATTGCGCCGGCTCGGCATCCTCGACGCGCGCGCCCAGCCCGTGTGTGCCGCGCTGGCCGGCGCGCTCACCCGGTTCGCGCACTACGGCACACGCCTCACCGACGCCCTCGCCCGCGCTTGGTCGGGCGAGAACTCCGCGGTGACCGACGACCTGGAGTCCTACCACGTGGTGTGGTTTCAACTCCACGAGGACCTGCTGGCCACCCTCGGCATCCCGCGCGGCTGGGCCTGACCAGGCCGTCAGGGCTCGAGCAGGCCGCGAATGTCGTCGGCCGACAAAGGAGCGACGATGTCGGAGGCCTGCCCGACGACCGAGGCGAACAGGTCGCGCTTGGTTTCCTGCAGCGCCACGACCTTCTCCTCGATCGTGTCCGCGGAGACGAGGCGGTAGACGTTGACCGGCTTGTCCTGACCGATGCGATGCGTCCGATCGATCGCCTGCGACTCGGCGGCCGGATTCCACCACGGATCGAGGATGAACACGTAGTCGGCCTCGGTGAGCGTCAGTCCGAACCCGCCCGCCTTGAGGCTGATCAGGAACACCGGATCGTCGCCCGTGCGGAACTTGTCGATGCGCGCCGCGCGGTCGCGCGTGCGGCCGTCCAGGTACGAATAGCCGATGCCTTCGGCGTCCATGCGCGCGCGCACCAGTTTCAGGAAGCCGGTGAACTGGCTGAACACGAGCGCCCGGTGGCCCTCGGCGATCACCTCGCCGAGCATCTCGATCAGGGCGTCGATCTTCGCCGACGCCTCCGGGTAGTCGTCGTCGATCAGCGCCGGCGACAGGGACAGCTGGCGCAGCAGGGTGAGAGAGCGAAGGATGGTGATCCGCTGGCGCGACAGGTCGGCGACCAGGCCCAGTACCTTCTGCCGTTCGCGTGCCAGATGCCGGTCGTACAGCTTGCGATGCCCCGGCGCCAGCTCGACCGCCACCACCTGTTCCTGCTTGTCGGGCAGCTCGGACGCCACGGCCGCCTTCGTGCGGCGCAGCATCAGCGGACGGATGCGGCGGTGCAGGCGGCCGAGCGCGTCGGCGTCCCCGCCCTCGATCGGTCGGCGGAACGTCTCGGTGAACGCCTGAGGATGGGGGAACAGCCCCGGCGCGGTGATCGACAGCAGCGACCACAGGTCCATCAGGTTGTTCTCCAGCGGGGTGCCGGTGAGCGCCACCTTGATCCGCGCACGCAGCGTGCGGACCGCCTTGTAGGCCTTCGAGGAGTGGTTCTTCACGAACTGGGCCTCGTCGAGGAGCACCGCCGACCACGGCAGCGCGGCGTAGGCGTCCGCCTCGAGCCGCAGCAGCGTGTACGACGTGAGCACGATGTGGGCATCCGCCACCGCATCGGCCAGTTCTCGGCCGCGACGGGCGAGCGTCTCGGTGATGGCGACCACCCGCAGCTGGGGCGCGAACCGCGCCGCCTCGGACGCCCACGTGCCCAGTACCGAGGTCGGCGCCACCACCAGCATCGGGGAGTCCAGCTCGCCCGCCTCGTGGGCGGCCTGGGCGAGAGCGAGAGCCTGCACCGTCTTGCCGAGGCCCATCTCGTCGGCCAGGATCCCGCCCAGCCGCGTCTGCCACAGGAACGACAGCCACGCGTAGCCGGTCTGCTGGTAGGGGCGCAGCGTGGCGAGCAGCCCGGCGGGCGGTGCGGCGTCCGGCAGCAGGTCGAGGTCGAGCAGGGCGCCGACCGCGTTCTGCCAGGCCTCGGACTGCTCGGAGACGACACCGAGCTCGACCAATTCGGCCCACAGTCCCGCGTGTTCGGGGCGCAGCCTGAAGGTGTCGCCCTCGCGATCGACGAGTTGCTGGGCCTCCTCGATGAGCGAGCGCAACTGGTCGAACTCGGCGCGTTCCAGGCTGAACCACGTGCCCGAGTCGAGCAGCAGATGGTCGCGCCCGGTCGCCAGGGCCGCGAACAGCAGCGCGAACGGCACGACCTGGCCGTCGACGACGACCTCGACGTCGAGGTTGAACCAATCGCCGGCCTCGGGGTCGGTGACCCTCACCAGCACCTCGGGTGGCCGCGTCGCCTCGGTGTAGACGGGCGGGTCGCTGGCGAGCACCACCTCCACTCCGTCGAGGGCCTCGAGCTCGGGCAGGGTGCGGGCGGTGAACGAGAACAGCGCGCGTCCGGTCAGGAAGGCGGGGTGCAGCTCGGGTCCACGCCGGCCGTCCTCGGTCCACGACCCCCGCGGCACGGACGCCATCAGCCTGTCCTCGGCCTCCGGCTGGCGTAGCGGCGGCTCGTGAACGGCCGGGATCAGTCCCAGCTCGTGGCTGCTCTCGCCGACCGGATAGCGGAACGACCAGCGCACCGTGGCGGAACCGTCGCCGAACTCGACCCGGCACACCAGCACGGGGGATGCGGGCTCGGGAAGCTCGAGCGCGGGATCGACCTCCAGCCTCAGCCGGTCGCGCAGCCCCGGCAGGTAGCCGGCGGCGAACAGCGGCAGATCGGCGTCCGGCACGCTCAACACGCCCGTCTGGACGAACAGACCGTGCTCCGATTGATCGAGCGGGCGGGTGAGCGGTGCCAGGACGAGGCGTCCGTCGGTGTGGAGCGCGATGCCGTGCGCCGGGCGCCCGAGCCAGGACGTCCGGGCCACCGTCACGGGCTCGCCCGCCATCATCACCACCGCGTTCAGCCTGATGCCCGCCGTCTCACGGTGGAGGACCACGGTCGGTTCGGCCGGCTCACCGAGCACGACCTCGTGACACGGGGCCATCGGGTGGTAGCCGTCGCCGGGCAACAGCGGCACGCCGAGTTCCTGCGCGCGGCGCAACAGTGCCCAGGCGTCGGCGCGCACTTCGCTCAGCGGAAGGGCGTCGGTGCGGTGACCCCAGGAGTACTCGTTGCGGCGCCGCGACTCCACCAGGTTCAGCAGGACGGCGCGCTGCTCGGCGTCGAAGACCTCGATGCTCGAGCGCAGGTCGTCCCACGTGGCGCCCGACTTCACCCACGCCGAGCGCGCCCCCCGCCGGAGCGGTCGCAGCGAGTACTCGTGGTAGCTGAGGTTCACCTGCAGCGCCAGCGCGGTGCCGCCGCGGCGTCCGGACGCCTGGGGCGCCAATGGCGCCAGCGCCTGCCGCCACGGCGACGCCACCGGGCGGTCGCTCAAGCGGCGCAACCGGGTGAGGAGCGCGACGGCATGCTTGCAGTCGCGACGCACGGGGCAGGTACAGGTCGCGATCAGCGAGGTGGGGCCGGCCGTGCACACGACCGAGGTCTGGTAAACGCGCCCGTATTGGCCGGTGACCGTCGCCATCACGAGCGTGCCGGCGGTGCGGATCGCCCGCACGCGACCCTCGTCGCAGTAGGCCTCGCCGCGCGCGACCGTGTCGGCGCCGAAGCGCCGTTCCAGGTCGGCGTCGCTCAAGGTGGCGACCCACGCGGGGGAAGACGTCATCACGCTCGATGGTAACCCGTCGTGTCGCCGGGTCAGTCCGTGCGATCTCGCCGGGACGCCTCGGGGCTGAAGCGGTAGCCGACGTTGCGCACGGTGCCGATCAGCGACTCGTGCTCGACCCCCAACTTCGCGCGCAGGCGACGGACGTGCACGTCGACGGTGCGCGTCCCGCCGTAGTACTCGTACCCCCACACGTCGGCGAGGAGCGTTTCGCGGCTGAACACCCGCCCCGGGTGCTGGGCGAGGTACTTCAGCAGCTCGAACTCGGTGTAGGTGAGGTCGAGCGGACGCCCGTCGAGCGACGCATGGTAGGTCGTCTCGTCGATGGTGAGCCCGCCGGCGCTGACGACGCCGTCGTCCTTCGGAGCGCGGGTGGCGAGCCGGATCCGGGCGTCGAATTCGGCCGGGCCGGCCGACCCGAGCACGATGTCGTGCACGCGCCACTCGGGCGTGACGGCGGCGAACCCGCCCTCGCTGAGCACCAGGACGACCGGGGTTTCGTTGCCGGACGCCTCGAGGAGCCGGCACATCTGGCGGGCGACGGCGAGGTCGGCGCGCCCATCCAGCACCACGACGTCGACCTTGCCCGCCTCGGTCGCCACCGACGAGTCGGGCAGTACTTCGCGAACCGTGTGGGACAGCAGGCCGAGCGCCGGCAAGGCACCTTCACCCACGCCGAGGGCTGCGCGGGGGCTTACGGCGAGAACACGTCCCATCGGCCCTCCTTGCGGTCCTTGATCGCCCACATTCTACGCCCGGGCGGCGGCGTCCCGTCGCCGGGACCACATGGCACTGTCGAGCACGAGCGTGACCGGGCCGTCGTTGACGAGTTCGACGTCCATGTGGGCGCCGAACCGACCCGTCTGGACGGTGGCCCCGCGGGCGCGCAGGGCGGCGACGAAGGCGTCCATCAACGGCTCGGACACCGGGCCGGGGGCCGCCGCCGACCAGGACGGCCGGCGCCCCTTGCGCACGTCGGCGTACAACGTGAACTGGCTGATCGCCAGGATCGGGGCGTCGATGTCGGACGCCGACCGCTCGCCGTCCATGATGCGCAGCCCCCAGACCTTGTCGGCGAGCTTGCCGGCGTCCGCGGTCGTGTCGTCGTGGGTGATGCCCACCAGGATGCACAGGCCGGGCCGATCGATCGCGCCGACGACCTCGCCGTCGACGCGGACGCTCGCGCGGCCGACGCGTTGCACGACCAGTCTCATGAATTCCCTCCCGGTTGCCGTCCCGTCGGGCAGGACTATTGGTACGAGATGAAGTCGGGGGTGGGGTGCACCTGGGCGACCGTCTGCGCCGGGGTGAGCATCGGCTGGTCCTCGTCCTCGAAATTCTTCCAGCCGAGCCAGGTGCGTTCCGGCAGATCGCGGGTGATCGCGGCCCACGTCGCCTGCTTGGCGCCCTGCGAGCCCTGGCCGTCGACGTGCACGAGGTGCTGCACCTCGGGCCGGGTGGTGTCGAGGCGGTGGCGTTCGGTGATCATCCGGGTCTGGAACTGGTGCAGGATCAGCACCTTCGGCGGGAGGTCGTGGGTCTGGACGAGGTCGGCGAGCCACGCCCCGACCTCGTTGACCTCGTCGACGCCGACCTGGCCGATCGAGACGAGGTGACGTCCGTCGGGCCGCAACCGCCACTCGGGATCGAGGGCGAGGCCGACGTGAGGCCGGCGCAGGAGCTCCTCGTAGCGCTTCGCCTGAGTGACGAAGTCGGTGCGTCCCGGCTGCATGTCGAGCACCACGTACACGTCGGCGGCCTCGGCAGCCTCGATCCACGGCAGGAGCACGTCGATCGCGGTCTCGTTGGAGTAGTCGCCGTCGTCGCCCGCGGCGCCGGACGCCACGGTCGCGATGATCTCGAACGCGCCCATCACGGTCTCGCCGCTCAGGAGCGGCTGGTACTCGGCGACCAGCCGCCTCACCCGCTCGACCGCCTTGGCGGGAGACTGCTCGCCCATCATGCCGAGCAGCGGGGTCTGCGGGTGGCCGTAGAGGGCGATCATCCGGCGTCCGGGGAAGGGGACGATGCCGCCCCCGGGAAGCTCGGGGGCGGTCCGGGTGGCCCGGACCTGGGCAGCGAACTGCTGGTCGTCGCCGAAGCCTTCGCCGACGGCGACGACCGGAAGGCCGTTGGCGCGGACGAACGCGGTCGAGGTCAGGTCGATGCCCGGGTGCGGCCAGCGCAACTCCATCGGCCGGAGGCCGGCCGCGGCCAGGGTGGCGGTCGTGGGGGCGGCCAGTTCGCCGTGGCTGAACGCAAGGGCGGTCGCCGCGGGCGGCGTGGCGGGCAGCCCCGGCAGGGACAGGTCGGTGGCCTCCGCGGGTCCGGCGATCACTTCCCGTGCGCCGAGGTCGAGGCCGTCGGCGGCGTAGGCGACCACGGTACGGGTCTGCAGCCGGTCGAGTTCGGCGGCGAGGTCGGGCGTCCACAGGAAGAAAGGGACGCCCAACGCGGTCGCGACGCGCGCGGCGATCAGGTGCGTGGCGGGTACCGGCGCCGACGCCGTGGCGCCGGGGGCCGGAGAATCCGGGGCCTCGGCGCGGGCCGTCTCGTCGGGCGCCGGAGTCGCGTCGGTGGCGCCGGATGCCTCGGACGCCTCGAGTGCTCCGATCACGACGACGGCGGTCGCCGCCGCGAACAGCGCGCGGCTCGCCGCGACGGCGCCCTCCGGTCCCGGAGCGACGACCAGGTCGGCGGCGACGGGCCGCGTCACGACGCGATGTTCGTTCGGTGGGAGCCTCGAGAGGTCCGGTTCGGGGCGCGTCGTGCACCCGGCGGCGACCAACGCGGCGCCCGACGTGGCTCCGACGAGGAGCAGGCGACGAGAGATCATGACGCCCAGGGTGTCACATCGAGCCGACGGGAAGAATGGAGCCCCATCGGACGTTGAGCACCCGAGACGACCCAAGGAGACACCGTGTTCGAGATCCCCTCCGACCTCAACCCCGCCCTGGCGGGACTCGCCTGGCTGCGCGGGCGCTGGGAAGGAACCGGCTACCGGCAGTGGCCCGGCGAGGAGAAGACGCCGTTCTTCCAGCAGGTCGACTTCTCCGACAACGGCTCCGACTACCTCCATTATCTGGCGCAGAGCTTCGAGGTCGACGGCGAGGGCCGCCCGGTGCGTCCGTTGATGATGGAGACCGGGTTCTGGCTGCCCAAGTCCGACGGCACCCTCGACATCGTGATGTGTTCCCCCGAGGGCTACTCCGAGATCTGGTACGGCAAGCTGTCGCCGGCCCGCGTCGACGTCACGACCGACGCCGTGGTGCGCTCGCCCGACGCCAGGGTGGCCTACACCGCCGGTCGCCGCCTCTACGGCAACGTGGACGGCCGGCTCATGTACAGCTTCGACCGCTCGACCGCCGACGAACCACTGCAGGCCTACCTGTGGGCGACACTGGCGCGGGCGTGACATGAGCGCGGTGCTGAACGAATCCGGCCCGGACGCCGGCGCGGTCTGGCACTACGGGGATCCGCTGCGCGAGCAGCGATTCCTCGAGGCGGGCCAGGCGTCCGCCGACCTCTCGCACCGGCCGGTGTTCACGGTGGCGGGGCCGGACCGGCTGACGTGGCTGCACGCGATCACGTCCCAGGCGTTCGAGAACCTCGCGCCCGGCGAGCCGGTCACGGCCTTCGTGCTCGACCCGCAGGGGCACGTCGAACACGTGTTCGCCGGCGTGGACGACGGTGAGGCGTTCTGGGCCTACACCGAGCCCGGACACCTCGGGCCGTTGCTCGCCTGGCTACGACGCATGGTGTTCGCCGCGCGCGTGGAGATCGCCGAGCGATCGGGCACGCACGGCGTCGCCATCGCCGGCGGCGGCGTGCGCGTGGTGCCGCGCGCCGACCTGGACGGGCTGCTCGGCGGGCGCCGCGCGGGAACGTGGGCCGTCGAGGCGCTGCGGATCGCCGCCGGGCAGCCGCGGATCTTCCTCGACACGGACGCCCGCACGATCCCCAACGAGATCGGCGTCCCCGATGGCGACCGGCTCGGCGCGGCGGTGCACCTGAGGAAGGGCTGCTACCGAGGCCAGGAGACGGTGGCGCGCGTGCACACGCTCGGACGCCCGCCGCGCCGGTTGACGCTGCTGCACCTCGACGGCTCCGAGGAGCGCCTGCCCGAGGTCGGCGCGGATGTCCTCGCCGGCGAGCGGGTGGTGGGCCGGATGGGAACGTCGGCGATCCACCACGAACTCGGCCCGATCGGGCTGGCGCTGCTCAAGCGCGGCACCCCTGTGGACGCGCCGCTCACGGTCGCCGGCATCGCGGCGTCCCAGGAGGTCGTGGTCGACCCGGACGTCGGGGAGCACTTCAGAGCTCAGCTCCGCTGAACCGAGTCGCCCGGGCTCATCCCACGGTCCCGCTCGCCCACTCCTCTAGGGTGGGCCTGTGGATACCTGGACGACCCTGACCCCCGCCCAGCGCGATGCCGTGCTTGCACTCGCCGATGCGGCGCAGGCCGCGGACGCCGTCGCCCCGCTGAACGAGGAGGCCCGCCTGCTGCTGCGCGGCGGCGACGCCCTGCACTGGCTGGCGACCGACGCGGACGCCGTGGTCGGCTACGCGACGTGGCAGCCCGCGCACGCGACGGGGCAGCTCGTGGTCGACCCCGGCCATCGCCGGCGGGGGTACGGCGCCGCGCTGTGGGCGGCCCTCGCCGCCGCCACCGAGGAGACGTCCGTTTGGGCGTTCGGCGACCTGCCCGCCGCCCGGGCGTTCGCTGCCGCCCTGGGGCTCTCCCCCGCCCGCGGCCTGCACATCATGGAGCGCGCGCTCACGGCGTCCGAAGCCCCGACGCCACCCGAGGGGGTGACGCTGCGCGCGTTCACCGACGCCGACGCCGGCGCTTTCCTGGCCGTCAACGCCGCCGCCTTCGCGAGCCATCCCGAGCAGGGGCACTTCAGCGCCGCCGACCTGGCCGCCCGCCAGGCCGAGGCCTGGTGGGATCCTGCGGGCCTGATCCTCGCCGAGGACGCCGGCGGGGTCGTCGGCTTCCACTGGACCAAGCGCCACGACGAGACGACCGGCGAGGTGTATGTGCTCGGCGTCCACCCCCGCGCCGCGGGCCGCAAGCTGGGCGCACTGCTGCTGGACGCCGGCCTCGCCCGCCTCGCCGCGGGCGGCAACACGCGGGTGATCCTCTACGTGGACGCCGGCAACGCCCCCGCGGTCGCGCTGTACGAGCGGTCCGGTTTCACGATCGTGCACACCGACACGCTCTACCGCCCCTGATCGCGGTCGCGCCGTCGGTCCCGCGCGCCTTACGCGCTCCCGCGCTCGGCCGTTGCCCCCGCGCCCTGTGTGCGGCGCGCGAACGGGACGCACGAGCGCGCGAGCGACGACGAAGCGCGGGAAGGCCGCGCGGACGCTAGGACCCAGCACCGCGGTGCGGAACAATGGCCCGGTGCGCCATTTCGATCTGATCATCATCGGCTCCGGTTCGGGCAACTCGTTGGTCGACGAGCGGTTTGCCGACTGGGAGGTGGCCCTGATCGACGACGGCCCGCGTTTCGGCGGCACCTGCCTGAACGCCGGATGCATCCCGACCAAGATGTTCGTGCTACCCGCAGACGCGGTCCGCGCCCCCGAGGACGCCGCACGCATCGGCGTCCTCGCCCCGCGGCCGAGCGCCGACTGGCCGGCCGTCCGCGACCGGATCTTCGGGCGCATCGACCCGATCAGCACCGGCGGCGAGCTGTGGCGCGAGCAGGCGCCCGGCCTCACCCTCTACCGGGACACCGCACGATTCGTCGGCGAGCGCACCCTCGAGGTGGCGGGCGAGCGGATCACCGCCGGCCAGATCGTCGTCGCGGCCGGGTCGCGCTGCCGGTGGCCGGCCGACATCAAGGGGCTGGACGCCGCGCGCGCCAGCGGCCGGATCCACAGCTCCGACACGATCATGCGTATCGACGAGGTGCCGCGCCGCCTCATCGTCATCGGGGCCGGCTCCATCGCCGCCGAGCTCGCGCACGTCTTCAGCGCGTTCGGGGCCACGGTCACCGTGCTCGCCCGTTCGGCAACGTTGCTGCGCCACGAGGACGCCGAGATCGCCGGGCGGTTCACCCGCGCCGCGGCCGGCTACCTCGATCTGCGCCTGTGCCATGCCATCCATGAGGTCGAGGCCGACGCCCACGGCGTCCGCGTGCGCACGACGGCACCGGACGGCGCCACCCACGTGCTCGAGGCCGACCTGGTGCTGGTCGCGACCGGACGCCGCCCCAACAGCGATCGTGTCGACGCCGGCGCGGGCGGCCTCGCGGTCGATGAGTTCGGCTTCATCGAGGTCGACGCGTATCAGCGCACCACCGTGACGGGCGTGTGGGCGCTCGGCGACGTGTCCTCGCGCCTCATGCTCAAGCACGTCGCCAACCACGAGGCGCGGGTCGTGCAGCACAACCTGCTCCACCCCGACGCGCTGATCGCCAGCAACCACGCGGCGATCCCGCACGCGGTGTTCTCGCACCCGCAGGTCGCATCGGTGGGGCTCACCGAGGACGCCGCCCGCGCCGTCGGCATCGACGTCGCGGTCGCCGTGCAGGACTACGGCACGACCGCCTACGGCTGGGCCATGGAGGACACCGCCAGTTGCGTCAAGCTGGTCGCCGATCGCGCGACCGGACAACTCGTCGGCGCGCACCTCATCGGACCGCAGGCGTCCATCCTGATCCAACCGCTCATCCAGGCGATGGCGACCGGTCTCGATGTGCCGCGGATGGCGCGCGGTCAGTACTGGATCCATCCGGCGCTCACCGAGGTCGTCGAGAACGCCTTGCTGTCGCTCGGCCTGGAGGCGTCCTGATGCGCCGCCTGTGCGCCACGCTCGCCGTCGCCACGCTCGCGCTCACCGCGTGCGCGCAAGTACCGCCCGTCGCGCCGACGCCGACCGTCCCCGCCGACAGCGCCGCTCCGACCGCGCCGGACGCCTCCCCCACGCCGACCCCGACCGTCGCGAGCTGCGCGGACGCCGCCGCGGCGCTCTCGCTTCGCGAGCGGGCCGGCCAGCTGGTCATGCTCGGCGTGACCGGCGACCTGGACTCCGCCGAGTCGGCCGCGATCACCAACGGGGCGGCCGGGTCGGTGATCCTGATGGGCAACACGACGGGCGGTGTGGCGGCGACCAAGGCGCGCACGCAGGCCATCGCGAAACTGGCCGGGCCGTCCGGCATGCTGATCGCGGTCGACCAGGAGGGGGGCACCGTCCAGCGGCTCAAGGGGCCCGGCTTCGACACCATGCCCTCGGCGCGCGAGCAGGCGAAGCTGCCGGCGTCCGAGCTGGCTGCCGAGGCCAAACGGTGGGGCGGGCAGCTCGCCGAGGCGGGAGTCCAGCTCGCGCTCGCTCCCGTCGCCGACGTGGTGCCCGCCGACCGGGCGTCGACCAACGAGCCGATCGGCAAGCTCGGCCGCGGCTACGGCAGCACCCCCGAGGCGGTGGCCGGGCACGTGGTGGCGTTCATCACGGGCATGGACGCCGCGGGCGTCGCCACCTCGCCCAAGCACTTCCCGAACCTGGGCCGGGTGGTCGGCAACACCGACTTCGTGTCCAAGGTCGTCGACGACGAGACCACCCGCGACGACCCGGCGCTGGAGCCGTACCGGCAGGCGATCGAGGCGGGCGTGGAGACGGTCATGGTCGCCACCGCGTTCTACACGAAGATCGACCCGGACGCCCCCGCCGCCTTCAGCCGCGCGGTCGTGGGCATCCTGCGCGACGACCTGGGCTTCGACGGGGTGATCGTCAGCGACGATCTGGGCGTGGCGAAGGCCGTGGCGTCGGTGCCGGCGTCCGAGCGTGCAGTGCGGTTCGTGCGGGCGGGCGGCGACCTCGCGATCAGCGTCGACCCCGTGGCGGGCGTGCGGATGATCGAAGGGCTGACGTCCGCCGCCGAACGCGACCCCGAGTTCGCGGCCCGAGTGACCGAGTCGTCGGCCCGCGTGCTGGGCCTCAAGGCGGCTCGGGGCCTGACGACCTGCGACGCGGTCGTCGGTTAGCCGACTCACATCTGTGCGCCGTTGCTTTCGAGGCGCAGATCCCTTCCGGCATAGACTCGGGCCCATGAGCAAGCCAGGCTGGTACCCCGATCCCGGCGGCCAGGCGGGGATGTACCGCTGGTGGGACGGCCAGTCCTGGACGCCGCAACTCACCACCAATCCGTACTCGCCGCCGCAGCCTCCGACACCGGGCTATCTGCCGTTGCAGGATGCGTCGACGGCGTCCGCCGACCCGTACGCCGCCTACCGGAGGGCTGAGAACCAGCGCTCGTCGCGTGGGCCGCTGCTCGTGCTCGTGATCGTCGGCGTCCTGCTGGCCGGCCTCATCTGGGGCGCGCTCACGCTGCTGGGCGGGGGGCGCGGCCTGCTGCCGGGCGGCGCCGTCGGCTCCAACCCGACGGAGAACTTCTGCCCACCGCAGACGGTCGAGGTGTCGCCGCGTCCGCACACGGCGGCGCCCGGACGCGTGCAGGGAGGGGCGCTGTCCTACCCGCAGCTCGGGGCCCCGTGGGGGCCGGTCGCGCCCGAGATCCGGGTGCCGTTCGGCTCGGACGTGTGGGGTCAGTCGGTGCTGCTGCACTCCAACTACGACAACAGCGGATCGGACTGGGTCGCCTCGCTCATCGTCGGCGAGCTGGTCGCCGGTGACGGTTTCTTCTCCCCCGAGAAGGGCGCCGAGATCGTCAGCCGCTGCGTGCTGGGCACGTTCTACAGCGACGCGCCGCTCGACCGGGTCGACCGCGTCAACCAGCCCACCACGGTCGACGGGCACGACGCGTGGGTGGTCGAGATGCACCTCGCGTTCGATATCCGCGGCTTGGACGAGACCGGAGAGACAGCGATCATCGTGATCGTGAACACGGGCGAGGAGTCCTCCAGCCTCTACTACGCGTCGATCCCCGACAGCCGTCCCGACCTGCTGGCCACGGCCCGCGACATCCAGGGCCAATTGCGCGTGGAGTCCTGACCCCCGGCATCCGGATCTGCGGGACCGGAGCACCGCGGTTCACCCGAACCGGCCGGTGATGTAGTCCTCGGTCGCCTTCTGCGACGGGTTGTGGAAGATCTTCTCGGTGTGATCCATCTCGATCAGCTTTCCCGGCGCGCCGGTGCCGGCGATGTTGAAGAACGCCGTCGTGTCGGAGACGCGCGCCGCCTGCTGCATGTTGTGGGTCACGATCACCACCGTGTAGTTGGCCTTCAGCTCGCCGATCAGGTCCTCGATCGCCAGGGTCGAGATCGGATCGAGCGCCGAGCACGGCTCGTCCATGAGGAGCACGTCGGGAGCCATGGCGATCGCGCGGGCGATGCACAACCGCTGCTGCTGACCGCCGGACAGACCGGAGCCGGGCAGCCCGAGCCGGTTCTTGACCTCCTCCCACAGGTTCGCCCCGCGCAGGGAACGCTCGACGAGTTCCTCCTTGTCGGAGGCCGACATCCGGCGATTGTTGAGCGTCACGCCGGCCAGGACGTTCTCCTTGATCGACATCGTCGGGAAAGGGTTGGGGCGCTGGAACACCATGCCGATCTGCCGGCGGACGCGCACCGGGTCGACGCCCGGGCCGTACAGGTTCTCGCCGTCCATCGTCACGGTTCCCTCCACGTAGGCGCCCGGGATCACCTCGTGCATCCGGTTCAGCGTGCGCAGGAAGGTGGACTTGCCGCAGCCGGACGGGCCGATGAACGCGGTGACGCTGCGGGGCTCAATGGTCATCGTCACGTCCTCGACGGCGCGGAACTTGCCGTAGTAGACATTCAGGTCGGCGACGTCGATTCGTTTCGACACGAGGGGTCCTTTGCTTGGTCGGGACGCGAGCTAGCGGCCGGTCTTCGGCGCGAAGTAGCGGGCGATCAGGCGGGCGGCCAGGTTGAGCGCCAGCACGATGAGGATGAGCACCAACGACCCGGCCCACGCGCGGTCGAGATCGGTCACGTCGGTGCCACCGGAGTTGCGATAGGTGGTGAACACGAACAAAGGCAGGGTGGTCATGCGATCGGCGAACAGGTTGTAGTTCATGTTCGCGATGTAGCCGGCGGTCAGCAGCAGCGGCGCCGTCTCACCGATGACGCGGGCGATGGCCAGCACGACCCCCGTCATGATGCCGGCGATACAGGTGGGCAGCACGACCTTGACGATCGTCAGCCACTTCGGGACGCCGAGGGCGTAGGCCGCCTCGCGCAGCTCGTTGGGGACGATACGCAGCATTTCCTCGCTGGAGCGGACCACCACCGGGATCATCAGCACGCTGAGCGCGACGGCGCCGGAGATACCGGAGCGGTGACCCGGGCCGAACATCATCGAGAACAGCGCATAGGCGAACAGGCCGGCGACGATCGACGGGATCCCGGTCATCACGTCGACGAAGAAGGTGATCACCCGTGCGAGCGGGCCGCGCCCGTACTCGACCAGGTAGATCGACGTCATCAGGCCGATGGGTACCGAGATGACGGTCGCGGCGAGCGTGATGAGCAACGTGCCGATGATGGCGTGCAGCGCTCCGCCGCCCTCGCCGACGACGCCCGCCATCGAGTGGGTGAAGAAGACGGCATCGAACCGCCGCAGTCCGAGGCTCAGCGCCGTCCAGGTCACCGACACCAGCGGGACGGTGGCGATCACGAAGGCGGCGACCACCAGGGAGGTGACGAGGCGGTCGGTCGCCTTGCGGCGTCCCTCGACGACGCCGGACAGCGCGGCGATCGTGACCAGGTAGAGCACGACGCCGGAGACGATCGCGCCCGCGAGGTTCGCGGTCCCGAGCACGACGAGCCCGAGTGCCTGTGCGGCGGCGAGGACGGCCCACGGCGTCCATCGGGGCAATTCGCCGCCGGTGAGTGACGAGAGGGTGGTCTTGGTGGTGGCCACGGTGGTCATGTCAGTTGGCTCCCGAGAAGTCCTTGCGACGGTTGACGATCCAGCGGGCGAGCGCGTTCACCGCGAAGGTGACGACGAACAACACCAGGCCCGTCCCGATCAGTACGTTGACGTTGAGCCCGTAGCCGGCCTCGCCGAACTTCAGGGCGATGTTCGCCGGGATCGTGGACGGGTTGGCGGCCGTGAGGAGCTGGAAGGTCACGATGCCGCTGGCCGACAGCACCATGGCCACGGCCATGGTTTCGCCGAGGGCGCGTCCGAGGCCGAGCATGGCACCCGAGATGATGCCCGGACGCGCGAACGGCAGGACGGCCATGCGGATCATCTCCCAGCGGGTGGCCCCCAGCGCCAGTGCCGCCTCCTCGTGCAGCCTGGGCGTCTGCAGGAAGACCTCGCGGCAGATCGCGGTGATGATGGGCAGGACCATGACGGCGAGCACCATGGCCGCCGTGAGGATCGTGCGTCCGGTGACCGACACCGTTCCGGCGAACAGCGGGATCCAGCCGAGGTGGGCGTTCAGCCAGGTGTAGATCGGCACGACCGCCGGTGCGAAGACAGTGATGCCCCACAGGCCGTAGACCACCGAGGGCACGGCGGCGAGCAGGTCGATCACGTAGCCGAGCAGCGCCGCCAGCTTGCGGGGCGCGTAATGCGAGATGAACAGCGCGATCCCGATCGACAGCGGCACCGCGAACAGCAGGGCCAGCAGGGACGCCCACACGGTACCGAAGGCGAGCGGGCCGACGTAGTGCCAGAAGCTGGCGCTCTGGCCGAGCGTGGTGGGCGCGTCCGCCGGGTCGGCGAGCATGCCGGGCACGCCCTGGATCAACAGGAAGGCGGTGACCGCCGCCAGGATCACCAGGATGAGGATGCCCGCCCCGAGCGCGGTGCCGGCGAAGACCCGATCACCAGGACGAGGTTTGCCCTGGAAGCTCCCCGCTGACCGGCCGCCGGTCGCGGTGTCGTCCATGAGGATCATCATGCCGCGCCGCTAGGAGATGGCGTTGATCGCCGCGGTGACCTTGGCGCGCAGGTCCTCCGAGATCGGCGCGCTGCCGGCCTGCTTGGCGGCGAGTTCCTGACCCTCAGGGCTGGCCATGGACGAGAAGTAGCTCTTCACGAGGGCGCCCTTGGCCGGGTCGGCGTAGGTCTCGCACCCGATCAGGTAGCTGATCAGCACCAGCGGGTAGTGCGTCGGGTCGGTCGTGGTGCGGTCGAGCCGGACGGCCAGGTCGACGCCGGAGCGTCCGGATTCCAGCGGGGAACCGGCGACCACGGCCGCCGCACCCTCGGGCGAATAGGCCACGAACTGGTCGCCCACCTTGAGCGACGCGGTCGAGCCGGGAGCGCGCGAGGCGTCGAGGTAGCCGATGGTGCCCGCGCCGGTGCTCAGGATCGAGGCCACGTCACCGGTCTCGGCGGCGCCCTCACCGCCGGTCAGCTCGGACGGCCAGTCCCCGCTCGGCTTGAACGTCCAGTCGGCGGGCGCGACCTGCGCGAGGTAGTCGGTGAAGTTCTCGGTGGTGCCCGAGTTGGTCGAGCGGTGCACGGGCGTGATCGCCAGGGCCGGCAGCGCGGCGCCCGGGTTCAGGGCCGCGATCGCCGGGTCGTTCCAGCTGGTGATGGCACCCGAGAAGACCTTGGCGAGCGTCGAGGCGTCCAGGTTGAGCTTCTCGACGCCCGGAATGTTGAATCCGACCGCGATCGGCGAGATGTACAGCGGCAGCTGCACGACCGCCGAGCCGGCGGCGCACTTGCCGAACGGCTGGGTGCCCGCGGCGAGCTTGAACGCGCCCGTCGGATCGTCCAGTTCGGACGTCTTGATCGCGCGGTCCGAGCCGGCGTACTCGACACCTCCCTGCGCGAACGCGGTACGCCCCGCACCCGAGCCGCCGCCGTCGTAGGCGATGGTCACGCCGGGGTGCGCGGCGGTGAAGGTGGCGATCCAGGCCTCTTGTGCCTTGCCCTGGCTGGAGGCGCCGGACCCGGCGAGAGAGCCGGACAGGGCGGTCGCGGTGCCGCCGCCGGCGGGCGCGCCGGCCTCGTTCGCGGCGCACGCGGAGAGCGCGAGCGCCGAGGCGGTCACGAGGGCGAGCGCGGTGCCGGTCGTTGTGAGCTTCACGATGGTTCCTTAAGGCGAGTCAGCGTGTCGGGAGGCATCTCCCTCGGACGGGCAGGCACCTGCCCTTCGCCGACGACGCTAAGGAAGCGTCGTGACCAACGTCGATCGTGCGGGTGAACGGAGGATGAACCCTCACGATCAGGCCGCGCGCGTTCAGCAGCGCGGCCGGTGGAACTCGGTCGCGACGACCTCGCCCGACGGGCTCAGGTGGGCGATGATCGTCGCGGCCGTCTGCATGAGGCGCGGCGCAATGCCCAGCTCGGCCAGCATGACGGGCAGCACCGGACGATGCCCGCACACCGCCGTCGGCACGCCGCTGGCCGCCGCCTCGCGCGCCAGGCGCCGCATCAGCTTGGCGACGCCCTTGGGGTTCTCCTCGCCGATCTCTTCGGACAGGATCGCCCAAGGATCGACCGTCAGCCCGGCACGCTGCGCGTACGGGACGAGGGTCTGCACGCACCGGGTCGACGAGCTCGAGGCCAGCGAACGGACGCCGAACGCCTCCAGCAGCGGGACCAGTCGCGACGCCTGCTTGCGGCCGCGGGCCGTGATGGGCCGCGCCTGGTCGCGTCCGGACCAATTCTTGCGGTCCATCGCCTTCGCGTGCCGGACGATCAGGAAGGGCGTCGTCTTCTCCAACGCCAGCGCCGTGCGCAGCACGCCCTTCTCGTCGTCGTAGGTCATCCGCGTCAGCGCATGAGACGGCGTGAGCCAGGCCACCTTGTCGACCTCGCGGTCGGGCTTGCGCGCACGGATCTGGAGGGCGCGCGCCGTCCAGTAGTGCACCACCTTGGTTCCGCCGCCGACCGGGTAGGAGATCACACCGGCGGGCCGGCCCAGCACGACCCTGCTGCCGCTCTCCTCCCAGGTCTCGCGGGCGGCGGCGACAGCCTCGTACTCGTCGGGATCCAGATGCCCTTTGGGCAGCGTCCAATCGTCGTAGCTGGGCCGGTGCACGAGCAGCACCTGCGGCTTCTTGCCGTCCCGTTCGTGCAAGGCGACGGTGCCCGCCGCCACGGTGATCTTGCGAGTCCTGGCCGATTTCGCGCCCACAGGCATCCGCCTTTCTGCGAGAGTGGGCCACAGTATTCCACTCAGGTGAACGTCCGGCCGGAGCCGACCGCCCAGCGCGCGTCCCCCGCCCTGGCTCAGATTCCGGCGTAGGAGTGGAAGCCGGAGAACAGCAGGTTGACGCCGACGAAGTTGAACCAGAAGCTCGCCACGCCGATCAGACACAGCCACGCCGCGCGCACACCCTTCCAGCCGGCCGTCACGCGCGCGTGCAGATAGGCGGCGTACACGACCCAGGTGACCAGCGACCAGGTCTCCTTGGGATCCCAGCCCCAGAATCGGCCCCACGCGTAGTCGGCCCACACTGCGCCGGCGAGGATCGTGAACGTCCACAGCGGGAACGCGAACCGGTTGACCCGGAAGGAGAAGTCGTCGAGCGCGGACGCCTGGGGCAGGCGGGCGAGGTAGCCGCGCGCTCCCCCGGACGCCTCCGCGCGGCGCCGGATCAGGTAGAACAAGGCGGCGATCCCGGCGAGGTTGAACGCGGCCCCGGACGTGACGGCGGCGACGATGTGGATGATGAACCAGACCGAGTGGAGCGCGGGTACCAGCGGCGCGACGGCCACGTAGAACACGGTGACGGCCAGGCCCTGGCCGACCGACAGCAGCAGCGTGACAGGCAGGCCCAGCCACACCCAGCCTCGGCGCCACACCAGCACCAGGTAGGCGACAGCAACGAGCGCCAGCGAACTGGTCACGAACTCGTACATGTTTCCCCAGGGCAGGCGGTTCGCCGCGACACCGCGCAGCACGACGCCCGCGATGTGGCTGAGGAGGCCGACCGCGGTCAGGGCGACGCCGATCCGGCCGAAGCGTTCGACCCGGCCGCCGCCGGCCGGGGACGCCTTGGCGTCCGCACCGCGCGCCGACGCCCATTCGAGTGCATGGGCCGTCATCGCCAGCAGGTAGATCACCGCGGAACTGACCATCGCGAGGCTGGAATAGGTGGCGATCACGGAGCGTCCTCTCGGTTGTCGAGGGGCAACTGGCCCCCGCGTGTCTCGTCGGTGCCACGAACGGCGGCATCCACGGCGCCCGCGCTGGCCGCCAGCGCCGTCACATCTTCGCCCAATCCGGTCGAGGATTCGGCACGGTCCAGGCCGCCGGTCTCGACGAGGAGCGCATCGCCGCCGCCCGGGCGGACGCGCAGCCAGATCCGGCGCGGGCGGACGTAGAGGCTCAGCGTCATGCCCGCGACCGCGAGCCCGACGGCCGCGATGATCAGCCACTGCCCCGGATCCTCGCTGATCTGGAGCTTCGTCCAGCGTCGCCAGTCGTCGAAGCTGAGGGTCGAGCCGTCGGGGAGTTCGACGTACTCGCCGGGCTCGATCTTGAAGGTGACCGGGACGCCGTCGGCGGTGGTCATCTGCTCCAGGCCCTCCTTGGACAGCGAGTACACCGATTCGGGGCGTCCGGTCTCTTCGCGCGGGGGCCCCGTCCACACGTTGACGAACATGGACGGGGCCAGCGCGTCGGGAAACACCGAGCGCGGGCCCTGATCGTCGACGATCGTCGTGGGCAGGAAGAAGCCCTCGAAAGCGAGGAAGTTCGGCCGGGCGTCCGGCGCCTTGACCACGCCCATCGAGGTGAAGTTGCCGTCCTGAGGCAGGAACACGACCGGTCCGGAGAAGGCGACATGGCCGGACGGGTCGGTCACCGTGACGACCGGTGCGTAGCCGTGCCCCGTGAGGTGGATCTGGGTGCGGCCGACGCGCAGCGGTTGGTTCACCTCGACGGTCTGGGCGTGCACGTCGCCGTCGGTGCCCGCCCAGCGGACGTCGGCGCTGAACGCCCGGGCGGCACCGCGCTGCACCTCGCCGGTCTCGAACTTGGCGGTGAAGCCGTCGACCCACACGGTGACCGGCTCCAGCGCGGACGGCTTGAACGCGGCGCCGGCGCGGAAGTCGTCGTACTGGGTGAGATTGTTGGAGAACGCCTGCCCCTCGACCACGATCACGTCGCCGGTGTAGCTGGCCAGCTGATTCCAGGCCACTCCGGCCAGGGCGAGCACGAACGCGAGGTGGAACACGATGTTGCCGAATTCGCGCAGCCGTCCGCGCTCGCCGGCCACCGAGTCGGCGGTGCGCACCGTCCGGAACCGCTTGCCACGAAGGTAGGCCTCGCCGGCGGCGAGCGCCGCGTCGGCGTCCATCGTCGTCGTGCCGGTCGCGCTCACCGGCAGTCGGTCGAGGCGCCGGGGGGTGCGCGGCGGGGGCGTCCGGATCGCGCGTGCGTACACGGCGATGCGGGGAACGATGCAGCCGGCCAGCGACACGAGCAAGAGCAGATAGACCGCGGCGAACCACGGCGAACCGTAGACGTCGAACAGGCCGACGGCTTCGTAGACGTCGGCGAGCGCGGGGTTGGCTCGCTTCCAGTCGCTCACCCGGATCGGCGTGACCGGCCGCTGCGGCAGGATCGATCCGGGGATGGCGACGAGCGCCAGGATGAGCAGCAGCACCAGCGCGGTGCGCATCGAGGTGAGCTGCGTCCACAGCCAGCGCAGCGTGCCCATCAGATCGACACCCCGAACGCCGAGGCCCACTGGCGGAACACGCCCATCAGCGCATCCCAGATGCCGGTGACGAGCAGGACGCCGACGGCCACCAGCATGGCGCCCCCGAGCTTCTGCAGCGCCCCGTGGTGCCGGCGCACCCACGCCGTGGTGCCGGCCAACGTGTCGAAGGCGAGGCCCGCGATCAGGAACGGGACGCCGAGGCCGAGGGCGTAGGCCAGCGACAGGATCGCGCCGCGCAGCGCGGTGCCCTCGTTGAGCGCCAGCGTCATGACGACCGCGAGGGTCGGGCCGATGCACGGCGTCCAGCCCAGCCCGAACACGATCCCGAGCAGGGGCGCTGCCGCCAGGCCGACCATGGGCGCCTTCGACATCCGCCAGCTGCCCTGGCCGACGTTCAGCACTCCCGCGAACACCAGGCCGAGCGCGATCGCCACGACGCCGCCGGCGATCGACAGCGGGCGGCTCCAGGCCATCAGCAGCCCGCCGAGGCCGCCGAAAAGGGCGCCGGTGGACACGAACACGACCGCGAAACCGAGGATGAATCCACTGGTGCCGAGGACGATCCGCCCGCGGCGTCCGCGCACTCGCGCGCCGGCGGACGCCTCGGACAGGTCGGCGGCCGTCAGCCCGGTCGCGTAGGAGAGATAGCCCGGCAGCAGCGGCAGCACGCACGGGCTGAAGAACGACACGACGCCCGCCAGCGCCGCCACCGGGAGCGCGAGCAGCATCGACCCGCCGGCGGTCTGGGCGAACCAGTCGCCGATGCCCGGAGGCGTCATCGGCCGGCCGCCACATCTGCGACGAGACCCGTCAGCGTGGCCTCGGTGGTCTCGCCGAGCACGCGAGCCGCAATACGACCGTCGCGATCGACGACGACCGTGCTCGGGATCGCCGAAGCGGGCAGATGCTTGCCGAACGCGAGCAGTTCGCGTCCGTCGGGGTCGAAGACGCTCGGGAAGGTGATGTCGAAGGCGCGCACGAAGGCCTGGGCGGGCGCGGGATCGAGGTCGCGTGTGTTGATGCCGACGAACTGCGCGACGCCGGCGGTCGCGCGGGCGGCGGCCTCGAGCGCCGGCGCCTCCTTGCGACACGGGGCACACCAGGATCCCCACACGTTGTAGACGATGACCAGGTCATCGATGGTGGCGGAGTCGAACGGCGTGCCGTCCAGCAGCGTGCCGGTGATCCGCGGGGCGGGCACGCGGTCGGCGGGCGCCACCAGCGTGAGCGACCCGTCGCCGCCGACGAAGCCGCCCTCGGCGGAGGGTGTCGCACCGCAGCCCGCCAGCAGCGCGGACGCCGCCAGCGCCGCGATCAGGCTCCTGCGCCGCACCGCCTCACATCCCCGGGCGGAACAGCGTGGTGCCGGTCGGGTAGAGGTCGGCGCACGGCTCGGTGTAGCTCACCTTGACCACGCGACCGTCGAGCACGTGGAAGCTGGTCACCGACGCCAGCCGGCACTCGCGGTTGGCGGGATTGTGCACGAAACTGCGGCCCTCGGCGTCCAGGCGCGCGATGTAGATGGGCAGCTGGTGGGCGACCACGAGCGCTTGCCCGCCGGCCGGCACCGACGCCGCCATGTCGGCGATGGCGGCGCGCATGCGCACGGCGATGTCGCGGTAGGGCTCGCCCCAGGACGGGCGCAACGGGTTGCGGAGATGCCACCAGCTGGTGGGCAGCAGCAGCTTCTGGTTGAACCGCCCGAAATCGCGGCCCTCGAAGACGTTGGCCGCCTCGATGACCCTCGGCTCCTCGACGATCGGCAGACCGGCGTGCTGAGCCGCGATCGGCGCCAGCGTCTCTTTGGCGCGCTGCAGCGGCGACACCCGCAGGTGGTCGAGGGGCACGTCGGCGAAGTGTTCGCCGAGTCGCTGCGCCATGGCCTGGCCCAGTGCGCTCAGCCCGTAGCCGGGGAGGCGTCCGTAGAGGACGTGGTCAGGATTCTGCACCTGCCCGTGGCGGCACACGTGGACGATCGTCGGCTGCATGAGGACCAGGATAGGCGTTCAGGCGAGGGCGTCCGTCAAGCGAGCGGCGTCGACGAACCACAGTGCATGCTGGACGCCGTCGACGAAGGTCACCGGCACATGGTCGGTGTAGCGCTCACGCAACGCGGGCTCGGCGTCGACATCGACGGCCTGCCACGAGGCGCGCGCGCCTCGGCAGACCGTCTCGATGATGGTCAACGCGTCGCCGCACAGATGACACCCCTGCCGCACCAGGACCACCACGCGGGCGTCCGGGAGCGCCGGCGAAGACGCCGGGTTGTTCACTTGCCAGCGCGGCGGCGCTGGATACGCGTCTTCTTCAGCAGCTTGCGGTGCTTCTTCTTCGCCATCCGCTTGCGACGCTTCTTGATGACCGAACCCACAGGTGTCTCCTCTGCACGCCCCCGTACCTCGGGGGCGGGGATGAAATCTCACGATGCGCGGGCCGAACGTGCCCGCAAGGACAGCATCCTAACGGCTGCCGCTTGACCCCGACAAACGAACCGGTCGTTCGGGACGCCGGACCGCCGCTCAGCTTCGCCCGAGCTCGACCGACCGGTCGCGGGCCGCCTCGGCGGCGGCCAGGAAGGCGGCCTTGACCGCGCGCTCCTCGAGCTGGCGCAGGCCCGCGGCGGTGGTGCCCGCGGGCGACGTGACGCGCTCGCGTTGAAGGGCCGCGTGATCGCCGGAGGCGGCCAGCATCGTGGAGGCCCCCAGCAGCGTCTGGTTGGCGAGGGTCGTCGCCGTGGTGCGCGGCAGGCCCAGCAGGACGCCGGCGTCCGCCAGCGCC
The DNA here is from genome assembly GCA_016711325.1 of Nigerium sp. Lineage (GTDB taxonomy): Bacteria > Actinomycetota > Actinomycetes > Propionibacteriales > Propionibacteriaceae > Propioniciclava. The sequence goes on from JADJTH010000001.1 coordinate 512,803, forward strand.
TCGGCGACGTAGAACACGTAGGCGGGTCCGGAACCGGAGATGGCCGTGACCGCGTCCTGGTACTTCTCCGGCACCACCACCGCCTTGCCGACGGCCTCCAGGATGCGGACGGCGCGCGCGAGCTGTTCCTCGGACACGCGCGCGCCCGGGCTGAGCGCGGCCATGCCCTGGCCGACCAGCGCGGGCGTGTTCGGCATGACGCGGACGACCGCGGTCCCCTCGGGCAGCCCGCCCTCCAGGGTGGCCAGGGTCACGCCCGCGCACAGCGACACGACGACCGCGCCGGGCTCCAGATGCGAGCCGATCTCGGGCAGCACGCCGGGCACGTCCTGGGGCTTGACCAGGACGAGCACGACGTCGGCGCCCTCCACCGCCCGCGGCACCTGCGTGACGACGGCGATGCCGTAGCGCTCCGCGAGCTCGCGGCAGCGCGACTCCCGCTGGTCGGCACCGACGATGCCGTCCGGCGGCCAACCGGCGGCCAGCATGCCGGCCATGAGGGCCTCGCCCATCATGCCGGCACCGATGACGCCGACGTGACTCATGCCTGTTTCACCAGCAACTCGGCGATCTGGATCGCGTTGAGCGCCGCGCCCTTGCGCAGGTTGTCCCCGGCGACGAACAGCACGAGGCCGCGGTTGCCGGGCACCGCCTGGTCCTGGCGGATCCGGCCGACGAACACGTCGTCTGCGCCCGCCGCCCGGCGCGGGGTGGGCACGTCGGTGAGCGTGACGCCCGGGGCGTCCGCCAGCAGGGCGACGGCCTGCTCGGGGGTGATCGCACGCTCGAACTCGGCGTGGATCGCGAGGCTGTGGCCGGAGAACACGGGGACCCGCACGCAGGTGCCGGAGACGGCGAGCTCGGGCAGGTGCAGGATCTTGCGCGATTCGTTGCGCAGCTTCTGCTCCTCGTCGGTCTCGCCGGAACCGTCGTCGACGATGCTGCCGGCGAGCGCGACCACGTTGTAGGCGATCGGCGCCACGTACGGGCCAGTGTCGCCGTCGGGCACCCGCGAACCGTCCAGCGCGAGAACGGCCGGATCCTCGACCGCGGCGACCTGCTCGGTCAGCGTGGCGACGCCCTTGATCCCGGATCCGGACACCGCCTGGTAGGTGGCGACCGTGAGCCGGGCGAGTCCCGCGGCGTCGTGCAGCGGCTTGATCGCCGGCATCGCCGCCATGGTCGTGCAGTTCGGATTGGCGATGATGCCCTTCGGCGGGTTCACCGTGTCTTCGGGGTTGACCTCGCTGACGACCAGCGGCACCTCGGGATCCTTGCGCCACGCCGAAGAGTTGTCGACCACGACGGCGCCCGCGGCGGCGAGCTTGGGGGCGTACTCGCGCGACGTGGTGGCTCCGGCGGACATGATGGCGATGTCGATTCCGGAGAAGTCGGCGGTCGCCGTGTCTTCGACGGTCACCTCCTTGCCCTTGAAACCGATCACCTTCCCCGCCGACTTCGCGGAACTGAAGAACCGCACGTCGTCGAGGGGGAAATCGCGCTCATCGAGCAGCGAACGCATGACCTGACCGACCTGACCGGTCGCACCGAAAACTCCCACAAGCATGTCCCTCATCCTACGGGACCGTAGCCCGGCGGCCCGGGACGTCTCTTCGGGGCGGTCAGAACCAATCGGTGTAGGGGGCGATCAGCGCATATCCGATGAAACTGACCAGGTCGAGAATCGTGTGGGCGACCACGAGCGGCATCACCCGGCCCCAACGCCGGTACATCCACCCGAAGACCAGGCCCATGACGACATTGCCGACGAAGCCACCGAAGCCCTGGTAGAGGTGGTAGCTGCCGCGGATCAGCGCGCTCACGACGATGCCGGCCCACGGCCGCATGCCGAACTGCTCGAAGCGGCGCAGCAGGTAGCCCAGCATGACGACCTCCTCCAGGAGGGCGTTCATCGCGGCGTAGCCGGCCAGGACCGGGATCGTCCACCAGTTCTCGGCCAGGTTCGCCGGGGCCACGTTCGTGTTGAACCCCAGCTCCCGGGCGGCAACGTAGAACACCAGGCCCGGGATCCCGATGACGGCGGCCGCGAGGAAACCGCGCGCCAGATCGAAGCCCGGACGCCGCAGATCGAAACCGATCGCGTCCCGGTCGCCGGACAGGCGCAGCAGATAGAGGGCCAGCAGCATCGGCACCAGCCCGAAGCCGATCGCGGCCAACTGGTAGGCCAGGTCCAGCCAGGACCGATCGGGCGTGACGGAGTCGTTGATCGTCGTGGTCTGTTGGTTGAGTGCCGGCCCCCGGGTGAGCTTCTCGATGATCGACAGCACCGAATACGCCGCCGCCTTGCCCAGCGACAGGCCCAGCACGAGCGCCACCTCGAACCGGAGACGCGAACGGGACGCCGCGGCGTCCGGCAGCAGGGCGGTCACGCTCGGCACCCCCCGGGGCCGGGAGCCGTCACGGGGTCGTCGGCACGGCCAGCGCCTGGCGGGTGAACGCGAGCACTCCGGCCAGCGCCGCCTCGCGCGCCGAGCGCGAGCCGATCGTGCGCGTGTTGACCTCGAGGACGACGTCCCCGCCGAAGCCGCGGGCCGCGAGCGTGGTGAGGACGCGGCGGGCGTCCTGATCGCCGTCGCCCGGCAACAGGTGGGAATCGGCGAACGACCCGTCCCCATCGGTGAGATGCAGGTGCGTGAGGCGCTCGCCCCACGCGTCGACCAGATCGAGGGACTTCTGCCGCGCCGTCGAGGCGTGAGACAGGTCGAGGGTCAGGTGGTCGTAGTCGCGATGGGTCGGATCCCAGCCCGGCGAGTAGGCCCGCACCTCCGTGGCGCGCGGGCCGCGCCACGGATACATGTTCTCGACCGCGAACGTGATGCCGGTGGTGCGTTCCAGCCGGCGGATGCCGTCCACGAACCCCTGGGCGTAGCTGCGCTGCCAGCGGAACGGCGGGTGGACGACGACCGTGCTCGCGCCGAGGCGGTGGGCGGCGACCGCCGAACGCTCCAGCTTGTCCCACGGATCGTTGCCCCAGGTGCCCTGGGTCACCAGAAGTGTCGGGGCGTGGATCGCGAGCACGGCGATGTCGTGATATTCGCGGAGTTGGACGAGCGCGTCCACGTCACGGCTGATGGGGTCGATGCCGACCATGACCTCGACGCCGTCATACCCCAGGCGTCCGGCGAGTTCGAAACAACTTCCCGTCGATTCGGGAAATACCGACGAGGTCGACAAGCCGATCCTGTTGGCGCGCGCGTCGCCGTCGCCGGGCCACGCAGGGTTTCGGTTCACGCCCCACAGCATAAGACCACCGGGCGATCACGACCTCACCCACGGTATCTCTACATCGTGATACCCCTTCTAACTGGGGGTTTTCCAGCCGATTCGCATCGGCGGTGGCGCATGGGTTTCAATGTTGGCATGCGCCTGTCGAATCTCACCTTCGCTGCTGGTCCGGACGGCCTCTCGCCCGCCGTGAGCCGCCTTGAGGAAGCGCTGGGCGCGTCGTTCCGCGACGGTGGCTTCCACCCCAGCTTCGGCACCCGCAACCACGTCCTGCCTTTGACGGAGGGCCGCTATATCGAGGTGGTCGAAGTGCTCGAGCACCCGGCGGCCGAGAAGGCGGTCTTCGGCCAGGCCGTCCGCGCCCGCTCCGCGCTCGGCGGCGGCTGGCTCGCGTGGGTGATCCAGGTCGATGACATGGCTCCCGTCGAAGCGCGCCTGGGTCGCCGCGCCGCGCACGGCACGCGCCAGTTCCCCGACGGACGCCGGCTGGAATGGGAGCAGATCGGCATCAAGGGGTTGATGGCCGACCCGCAACTGCCCTTCTTCGTGAAGTGGATCAGCCCCGACGAACTCCTGCCCTCGGCGCTGCGGCCCCACCAGGTCGAGATCCTGGAGATCCGCCTGGCGGGGTCACGCGAACGCGTCAGCGAGTGGGTCGGCCAAGAGATCGGCCCCGTGTTCGACGGCGTCGCGCTGAACTTCGACTCACCGAACGGCAACCCGGGCATCGAGTCCGTCACGTTCCGCTGCCCGAAGGGCATCGTCACCGTTTGATCCTCCCGGGCCAGGGCCCGGTGCTGGCGAGGGGTGAGGGTTCACGCCCTCGCCCGCGCGTATGACCGGGCGGCGTGGGGTCAGGAGTTCATCGCGAGGAGGAACGCGGGGAACGCCAGCGCCACCAGCACGACGACCAGCGCCAGGTACACGGTGGTGACGATGCCCAGCACCCAGCCGATCGTGACCGAGGGATTCTGGGCGTACTGACCCGCCGCGATGTCCTTGCGGGCGCGGTTGCCCATCACCAGCGCGAACGGACCGGTGACGGCGAAGAAGAGCCCGAGGATGCCGAGCACCAAGATGGTGGTGGCCTGGGGATGTTCGGGCAGGGCGTAGCCGTACGGCGCGACCGGCGGGTAGCCCGGGTAGGCCTGGGGCGCCACCGGCTGCTGCGGGAAGGGCGGCTGCTGCGCCTGCGGCGTCTCAGACTGCCAACTCGGCTGCTCGAATGAGGGCGTGGACTGCTGGGGGTCGGACATCGTTCGCCTTTCGATAGAGGTGCAGCATCACCCTAACGGTGCGCAGGCCGGTCTCCGCGGCGGGCTCACAACCGGATCGCCCCGTGTGCCTCCACGCGTGCCAGCCCGTCGGCCAGTAGCGAATCCAGCGCGCGGCGCGCCTGACCGGGATCCGCGGGCCAGCGTGCCAGGAGCACGTCCGTCGGGACGCCGGCGTCCGACTCCCGCAGACCGGCGAGCAGCACGCCGCGGCACTGCCGGTCGGTGCCGGCGTAGGACTGGCCACGCCTGGCGGGACCGTCCCAGTCCGGACGCCCGGCCGCGAGCCACGCGCAGTGCGAGCTGACCGGGCACTCGCCGCACCGGGGATTCTCCGCGCCGCAGACCAGGGCGCCGAGTTCCATGGACGCCGCCGCCCAGGCGGCGGCCGCGTCCGGCGTCTCCGGAACCCAGCGCTGCGCCCGCTCGCGTTCGGCCCGAGTGAGGTGGTTCGGGGCGAACGCGCGGCCGGACTCGAGCCGGGCCAGCACGCGGCGCACGTTGGTGTCGAGCACGAGCGCGCGGCGCCCGTAGGCGAACGAGGCGATCGCCGCCGCCGTGTATTCGCCGATCCCGGGTAGCGCCCGGAGCGCGCCGACATCATCGGGAACCCGCCCGGCGTGGTCGTCGCGGATCGCGGTCGCGGCGGCGTGCAGCCGCTGGGCGCGCCGGGGGTAGCCGAGGCGTCCCCAGGCGCGGACGGCTTCCCCGACGGGTTCGGCGGCGAGCGCCGGTGGCGTCGGCCAGCGTTCCGTCCAGGCCTTCCATACCGGCAGGACGCGGGACACCGGCGTCTGCTGCAGCATGAACTCGCTCACCATCACCCCCCAAGGGCCGGCGCCGGGTTCGCGCCACGGCAGCGGACGGGCGTGGGTCGCGTACCACCCCAGGACGTCCGCGACGACCGCGGAGGTGCCAGGCTGCGTCACGGTCAGATGGACAGGGTGTGCTCGGCGATGTGGGCGAGCCCCTCGCGGATCAACCCCGCCATCGCGGGGGTGATGCCCTCGATGGCGCCGAGCTCGGGCGCCGACGCTGCGTAGATCGCGGTGAGGTCGCCGAAGTGCGCCACGAGGCGTCCGACCGCGCCCGGTGGGAGCCGGGGGATGCTGCTGAGCTGACGGTAGCCGCGGGCGCTCAGCGGCGAGTCCAGATGCAGGCCGACCGGCAACCCCAGCGCCCTGCCGACCAGCACGATGTCGAACAGCTCGTGATCGTCGAGGTTGGCCAGGGCGACGAACGCCAACGTCTCGGCGCCGACGCCGGCGGGGGCGTAGTCGCGGTGCAACAGGGAGGCGATCGGGGTCAGGTCGTCCACCAGGTCGCGCAACTGGAGCGCGGCCAGCCGCCCGTCGGCGCCCATGGCGGTCACGTAGCTGGCGACCTCGTCGGCGAGGCGGTCGGTCATCTCGAAGCGTTGCGCGACGTGCGCCACGTCGCGCAACGTGACCGCGTCGTGCACCTCGAGCGTGGTGAGCCGCTCCAGGGATTCGTCGAGCCTCTTGCGGTGGCCCGAGATCGCAGCGAGCGCCTGGGCCGCGCGGTCGTGGAGCTGGTCGGGGCGGGGTACCACCTGCCGGCCGTCGCCCGCGAACAAGGAGATGGTCGACATCGAGGCGGACACCGTCACGACGGGAATGCCCACCTGCCGGGCCGTCCGCTCGGCGGTGCGATGCCGGGTGCCGGTCTCGCTGGTGGCGTAGGACGCCGCGGGCGACAGGTGCACGGCCGCGGCCAGGATCCGGGACAGGTCGCTGCTCAGCACGATCGCGCCGTCCATCTTCGCCAGCTCGCGCAGGCCGGTGGCGCTGAAGGGCACGTCGATCGTGAAGCCGCCGGTCGAGATCTCGTCCAGCTCGGGATTGCTGCCCAGCACGATCAGCGCTCCCGTGTGGCCGCTGACGATCCGGTCGAGCCCTTCGCGCAGTGGCGTGCCGGGGGCCACCTTGACGATGTCGGCAGGCAACCTGCTCGTGCTCACTCGGGCCTCCTCGCGCGGACGATTGCGGCCAGCTTAGCCGTGCTCAGCGGACCGTCTTGGCCCTGGCTGTGCGCGACGACAACGGCACGACCGTGCCGCCCACCCCCGCAAAGGCGACCTCGAGCGCGCGGGTCAGCGAGGATGCCGCCAGCACGGTCATGCCGGCGGGGGGCTCGAGGCCGGCGTCGTCGGGGACGATCGCGCGGTCGAAGCCGAGCCGGGCCGCTTCGGCGAGGCGGCGCCCGAGTGCCGGGACACGTCGCACCTCGCCGGACAGCCCCACCTCGCCCAGCGCGATCAGGCGACCGGGCGGCACGTCGTCGCGCAGCGCGGACGCGACCGCGATGGCGAGCGCGAGGTCGGCCGCGGGGTCGGTGAGCCGGACGCCACCCACCGTCGAGGCGTACACGTCGCGGGTGTGCAGCTTGTACCCGGCGCGGCGCTGCAGGACGGCCAGCGTCAGGGTGACGCGTGAGCCCTCCAGCCCACTGGTCACGCGGCGCGGCTGCTGCAGCGGCGTCGGCGCCACGAGCGCCTGCACCTCGGCGACCAGCGGACGCCGCCCCTCGAGACTCACCGTCACGCAGGTGCCGGCCGCCGGGCCGTGTTGTGAGGTGAACAGCCCCGACGGATCGGGCACCTCTTGGATGCCGGTCTCGGTCATCTCGAAGCAGCCGACCTCGTCGGCCGGGCCGTAGCGGTTCTTGCTGGCCCGCACCATGCGGAAGCCGCCGTGGCGCTCGCCCTCGAAACTCAGCACGACGTCGACCAGGTGCTCCAGGGTCCGCGGGCCCGCCAGCGCGCCGTCTTTGGTGACGTGCCCGATGATCAGCACGGCCATGCCACGCCGCTTCGCCGTGCGGACGAGCGCGCTCGTCACCTCGCGCACCTGCGCGACGCCGCCCGTGACGCCGTCGGTGCCGGACGCCTGCACCGTCTGCACGGAGTCGAGCACGAGCAGGCTCGGAGCCAACTCTTCGACATGGCCGAGGATCACCCCGAGGTCGGACTCGGCCGCCAGGAAGAGCTCGTCGTGCAGCGCGCCCGTCCGGTCGGCCCGCAGCCGCACCTGCGCCGCCGACTCTTCGGCGGTCACGTACAACGTGCGCCGGCCGCCGGCCGCCCAGCGCGCGGCCACCTCGAGCAGCAGGGTCGACTTGCCGACGCCGGGCTCGCCGCCCAACAGCGCCACGGCGCCCGGAACGAGGCCGTCGCCGAGCACCCGGTCGAGTTCGCCGATGCCGGTCCGGACGCCGCGCGCCGCGTGCGCGGACACGCCCGTGATCGGGGTGGCCGATTGCGACGGCCGCCGCGCCGCGACGGCCGCCGCCGGGCGGGCGTCCGATTCGGCGATGCTGCCCCAGGCCTGGCACTGACCGCAGCGCCCGACCCAGCGCCCGGTCGTCCAGCCGCACTCGGTGCAGCGATAGCTCGTGGTGCTTTTTGCCATGGACGCCACGCTAACGCCCACCCCAGACGTTTCCTGAGGACACCCGACCCCGGCGCGAACCAAGACCCCCTACGTCACGCGAAACGACCGTCGTCCACGCGCATGGGTCCGGGGACCGAAGGAGTCGACACACGGCCGTGGACGGGCCCAACCACCCTGCCGCGCGAAGTGCAGCAGGGTGGTTGGCCGACTTCTCCGGTCCCCGGAATCGCACGCCGCCAGGCGGCCTTACGCGTCCCCCGACGCCAACTCCGCCGGCGCATGATCCGGCAGTTCCGCACGGGGCTGGCCGACGAACGTGAACGGCAGGTCCGAACCCTCCGGTGCCACGTCGACGACCACGATCTGGCCGGGCAGCAGATCCCCGAACAGGATCTTCTCGGCCAGCATGTCCTCGATGTCGCGCTGGATCGCACGGCGCAGCGGCCTGGCGCCGAGCACCGGGTCGTAGCCGCGCTTCGCGATCACGGTCTTGGCGGCGTCGGTCAGGACGATGCCCATGTCGCGATCGGCCAGGCGGGACTCCACCTCACCCACCATGAGGTCGACGATCCGCTCGATGTCGGCCTGCGTCAACTGGTGGAAGACGATGATCTCATCGACACGGTTGAGGAACTCCGGACGGAAATGCTGCTTGAGCTCGTCTGAGACCTTCGCCTTCATCTTGTCGTAGCCGCCCACCGGGTCGTCGCTACGGCTGAAGCCGAGGTTGACCGACCGCGAAATGTCGCGCGTGCCCAGGTTGGTGGTCATGACGATGACCGTGTTCTTGAAATCGACCACCCGGCCTTGCGCATCGGTGAGGCGTCCCTCGTCGAGGATCTGCAGCAAAGAATTGAAGATGTCGGGGTGAGCCTTCTCGATCTCGTCGAACAGCACCACCGAGAACGGCTTGCGCCGCACCTTCTCGGTGAGCTGACCACCCTCCTCGTAGCCGACATACCCGGGCGGGGATCCGAACATCCGCGACGCCGTGTGCTTCTCGGAGTACTCGCTCATGTCGAGGGTGATCAAGGCGTCCTCGTCGCCGAACAGGAATTCGGTCAACGCCTTGGTCAGCTCGGTCTTACCGACGCCCGAGGGGCCGGCGAAAATGAACGAACCCGACGGCCGCTTGGGATCCTTCAGGCCGGCGCGCGTGCGACGGATCGAGCGAGACAGCGACCTCACGGCGTCCGCCTGCCCGATGTAGCGCCTGCCGATCTCGGCCTCCATCTGCAGCAGACGCGCGCTCTCCTCTTCGGTGAGCTTGAACACCGGGATGCCCGTCGCGCTCGAGAGAACCTCGGCGATTTCCTCTTCGCCGACCTCTGCTTGAGCGGACGAGTCGCCCTTGCGCCAGCGATCCTCCAGCAGATTACGCTCGGCGATCAGCCTTTTCTCGTCGTCGCGCAGCCGCGCGGCGCGTTCGAAGTCTTGACCATCGATGGCCGCCTCCTTTTCGCCGCGCGTGACGGCGATGCGCTCGTCGATCTCGCGCAGGTCGGGCGGGGCCGTCATGCGGCGGATCCGCAGCCGCGCGCCCGCCTCGTCGATCAAGTCGATCGCCTTGTCGGGCAGGAAGCGGTCCTGGATGTAGCGGGCGGCCATCTGTGCGGCCGCGGTGAGCGCGCCGTCGGTGATGGTGATCCGGTGGTGTGCCTCGTAGCGATCGCGCAGACCCCTGAGGATCTCGATCGTGAGCGCGATCGACGGCTCGGCCACCTGGATCGGCTGGAACCGCCGCTCCAGCGCCGCGTCCTTCTCGATGTGCTTGCGGTATTCGTCCAGCGTGGTCGCGCCGATCGTCTGCAGTTCGCCGCGGGCGAGCATGGGCTTCAGAATGGACGCCGCGTCGATGGCCCCTTCGGCGGCGCCCGCACCCACGAGGGTGTGGATCTCATCGATGAACAGCACCACATCGCCGCGGGTCTTGATCTCTTTGAGGACCTTCTTCAGCCGCTCCTCGAAGTCGCCGCGGTAGCGCGAACCGGCCACCAGCGCGCCCAGGTCGAGCGTGTAGATCTGCTTGTCGCGCAGGGTCTCGGGCACGTCACCACGCACGATCTGCTGCGCCAGCCCCTCGACGCAGGCCGACTTGCCGACCCCCGGCTCGCCGATCAGGACGGGGTTGTTCTTCGTGCGACGGCTCAGCACCGTCATGACCCGCTCGATCTCCTTCTCGCGCCCGATCACCGGGTCGAGCTTGTTCTCGCGGGCCGCCTGGGTGAGGTTGCGGCCGAACTGATCGAGGATCGTCTGGTTGCCCGGCTGCTGAGGCGCCTCGGGTGCGCCGGCCGTGGACGGCTTCTGCTCGCCCTGGAAACCGGAGAGCAACTGCAGCACCTGGTTGCGGACGCGGTTGAGGTCGGCGCCCAGCTTGATCAGCACCTGCGCCGCCACCCCCTCGCCCTCACGGATGAGGCCGAGCAGGATGTGCTCGGTGCCGATGTAGGGGTGATTGAGCTGCAGCGCTTCGCGCATGGACAACTCCAGAACCCTCTTCGCGCGGGGCGTGAAGGGGATATGGCCGGTCGGGGCCTGCTGGCCCTGCCCAATGATCTCCTCGACCTGAGCACGGACGGCCTCCAGCGAGATGCCCAGGGACTCCAGCGCCTTGGCCGCGACCCCCTCGCCCTCGTGAATGAGGCCCAGGAGCAGGTGCTCGGTGCCGATGTAATTGTGGTTGAGCATGCGCGCCTCGTCCTGGGCCAGGACGATCACGCGCCGGGCACGGTCGGTGAACCGATCGAACATGGGACTCCTTCACTCCGGCAGGGCGGCCGGATCGCCGCAGGGGCTGCGGGCTCGCTGTCAGTCTAGTCAACGCGTCCGTGAACGCCGTTGTTCCTCGTTCGCTCACAGCGCACGCGGGTCACGAACGCGCGAAAGCCCGCCGCTCACGCGACGGGCCCTCGGGGCGTGGGTGCGATCAGGCGTGCGCCGCCTCGTAAGCCTGGCGGATCTCTTCTCTCACGCGGCCGCGATCGGAAACCTCCATGCCGTGCGCGCGCGCCCAGGACCGGATGTCATTGGCCGAACCCGGACCCGAATCGGTACGGCGACGCGTTCCGGATGAACGCGTGGACTTGCGGCCGCCGGAGCGACGGGCCGCTGCCACCCACTGCGCCAGATCGTCGCGCAGTTTCTGGGAGTTGTCATCGGACAGATCGATCTCGTACGTCACACCGTCGAGCGCAAAGGTGACCGTCTGGGTCGCCAGAGTGCCGTCCTTGTCGAGATCGTCGGTAAGTTCAATACGAACACGCTGAGCCATCTAGTGAGCCTTTCGATCAATACGCGGGCCCGACGCCCACCTTAGAAACTTCCTCCACCAAAGAGGACACCGCCAAAACTACACGCCGCACCGGCGCACGGCAACGCCCCAAGACCACACTTGCGCTCCTGGCCTTTCTCTCCTCATCCGCATTCGGGCCGTGGCCGGCCCGTACACGTATTTGCGCCCGGCGGATGACCGCCGGGCGCAAATACGATGGTGCCGATTCGTGACGAAAGACTTCTCGACTCGAGGCTGTGACGAACGGCTCAGTTCGCCTGCCGCTGACGCAACTCACTGAGCAGGGGTGCGGTCAGCCGCTGCAGATCCAAATCGACCACGGTCGGGGCCTGCCCCGCCTCCCACTCTGGGCTGCCGGCAATCGCCCGGCGACGCGGAAGGGCGAGCACATCGGCGCCTTCGGTGCCGGCGGTGTCCGACTGGCACCGCAACACGCGATTCTCTGCCCACAGTTCGTGCCCCACCGTGCGCAGGCCGTCGTTCTCGATCCGCAAAGCCTCGTTGTCGCCGCGCAACCGCGACACCTGCAGGCTCGCCTCGCCGAACTTGACCGTGGCCTCGGCCAGCGACTGCTTCGTGACGCCCAATTCAGCGCTCAGCGTCGTGACGCGCGCGTGAACGGCGCCCAGGACGCGCCGCTGCGTCGCGTGCAGATCTTGAGTGCGCTTGCGCTCGTCGGCGCTCGCCTCGACGGCAGCCTGGTGCGCGCGCTCCCGCCACTCACGGAACTCGACCAACGCAGCCCACGTCGCCAGGAAGCCGGCGATCAGCGCGACCGCGAGCGCCACCCAGGAGAAAGCGGCGATCCACGATGCGGCGGCCATCAGCCCCACCGAGAGGAGGGTGCCCATCACCAGACAGGTCACAAGAAGAATTCGGCGGCGGCTGCGGGGAGCGGGGAGTGTCTGCTGAGTCACCTCGTCAGTTTATCGACCCGTCACCAGAACCGGTGGAGGCATCGCCGTCCGATTCGTCGTGTCTTGAAATCCGGCACGCACGCTCCAATGCGCGGCCAGTGGCCATCCAGGCAGCACAGGCGAGCAGCGTCACCCCGGCGTGCAACACCCTTGTCACCGCCAGCGGCGCCGGCCACGCCTGGGCCGCCATCACCGCGAGTGCGCCATAGCCGCCCAGCAGGATCGCGCCGGCAAGACGGCTCGTCTTGCCCAGCACCAGTCGGGACACCGCGACCTGCGGATTCAGCGCCCACGGATCGCGTGCGAGCGCACGGCGGGTCGCGCGCGCCGTCCATCCGACTCCGGCCGCGATGAGCCCCACCCCCGCCCACGACATCCAACTGGGAATGGGGAGCGATCCGCCGTGCTCCTGCCACCACCGCAGCGCCAGCGCCGACACCAGCGCCGTCACGCAGGACGCCACGACCAGCACCAGGGGTCGTGTGGGAGTGATGGTCGGGCGGGGCGGCGTCACGGGAGTGCGATCATCAGGTCGTCGACGCGCACGATGCTCGCGGTGTCCAGGTTCGCCACGAGGTCGTGCACCGGGCCGTGCCCGGGAAGGCTCGCGGTTGGATCGGCGTTCAGCCACGGGACCAGCACGAAGCCCCGTTCGTGCGCCCGCGGGTGGGGCAGCGTCAGCGTCGGGTCGTCGCACGACTCGTCACCGACGACGACCAGGTCGATGTCGATGACGCGCGGCCCCCATCGCTCGCCGCGGACGCGACCCAGGTCGTGCTCGATCGCCTGCGTGCGCGCCAGCAGGGCGTGCGGACTCAGGGTCGTCTCGCCGAGCGCGACCATGTTGAGGAAGTCGGGCTGATCCGTCCTGCCCCAGGCCGGGGTGCGGTACACGTCCGACACCGCGGTGAGCCGCACCTGCGGCAGGGCGCCGACCAGCGCCACCGCCCGCGCGAGTGCCGCGCCCACGTTGCCCTGGTTTCCGCCGAGCGACAGCACGATCAGACGCACGGCGCTCACGGCTCCACCTGCCGCCGCTTCGTACAGGTCACCGCCACGTCGCCGAACGCCACCGCGATCGGCGCCTGGGGCTTGTGCACCGTCACCGTGGCCTCCTCCACCAGCGGCGACGCCAGGCAGACGTCGGCGAGGCGTCCGGCCAGCGTCTCGATGAGGTCGACCGGATCCCGCTCGATCGCGGCCACCAGTCCCAGCGCGAGCGCTCCGTAGTCGACGGTGGTGTCCAGGTCGTCGGCGGTCGAGGTGCGCGCCACCCTCAGCACGGCGTCCGCAACGAAGGTCTGGCCGTCGCGGCGCTCCGACGCGAGCACCCCGTGGAATCCGCGCGCGCTCACCCCGCTCAGCGTGATCGTGAGGTGTTGCGCGGTCACCGCTCCCCCAATCGGCCGGCGGTGGCGACGGCGTCGGCGCTGGCGCGCACGTCGTGAACGCGCACCCCCCACACGCCGCGCGCGGCGAAGTGCCCCGACAGATAGGCGGTCGCGGCGTCCCGCTCATGCGGCGGGCGGGGCGTGCCGCCGGACGCCAGGAGTGCGCCCAGGAAACGCTTGCGGCTCACGGCCAACAGCAACGGGAAACCCAGTTCTTCGAGGGCGTCCCAGCGGCGCAGGATCGCCCAATTGTGGTCGGCGTTCTTGGCGAAGCCGATCCCGGGATCGAGCACGAGCCGCTGAGGCGCGATGCCCGCGGCCAGCGCGGCGTCGCGGCGGCGTCCGAGTTCGCCGCACACCTGGGCGACCACGTCGTCGTAGACGGCCCGCTCGGCCATGGCGCGCGAATGCCCCCGCCAATGCATCGCGATGTAGGACACGCCGCGTTCGGCCACGCAGCCCAGCATCGCCGGGTCGGCCAGCCCCCCGGAGACGTCGTTCACGCACGTCGCCCCCGCGTCGACCGCGGCCGCGGCGACACCCGCGCGCATGGTGTCGACGCTCACGGCGACGCCCCGCGCGGTCAACCCCTCGACGACCGGCAGGACGCGACGCAGTTCGGTCGCGGCGTCGACGCGGTCGGCGTCCGGGCGGGTCGACTCCCCGCCGACGTCGACGATGTCGGCGCCCTGATCGACCAGCGCGAGCCCGCGCGCGACCGCCGCGTCGGCGTCCACCCAGCGCCCGCCGTCGGAGAACGAGTCCGGGGTCACGTTGAGGACACCCATCACCAGCGTGCGTGCCACGGCGGCTCCCTAACTCAGGATGAGGCTCATCGCCTCGGCTCGGGTCGCCGCATTGAGCAGCGCGCCGCGGACGGCCGACGTGACCGTCTTGCTGCCGGGCTTGCGGACGCCTCGCATCGTCATGCACTGATGCTCGGCCTCGACGACCACCATCGCGCCGCGAGGCTCCAGGTGCGCGACGAGTGCGTCGGCGATCTGGCCGGTGAGCCGCTCCTGCACCTGCGGGCGGCGCGCGTACACGTCAGCCAGCCGCGCCAGCTTGGACAGCCCGGTGATCTTGCCGTCGGCGCTCGGAATGTAGGCGATGTGCGCCACGCCATGGAACGGCAGCAGGTGGTGCTCGCACATCGACCAGATCTCGATGTCCTTGACCAGCACCAGCTCGTCGTGGGCGATGTCGAACGTGACACCGAGGTGGTCGGCGGGATCCTGGTCTAGGCCCGCGAACATCTCGGCGTAGGCGCGCGCGACGCGTTCGGGGGTGTCGCGCAGCCCGTCGCGGTCGGGATCCTCCCCGACCGCGACCAGCACCTCGCGGACGGCGGCCACCAGCCGCGGGTGATCCACGGCCATGTCAACGCTCCTGCGGGGGCTGGAACGCCGGACCGGACGGCGGCTGCTGCTCACCCGGCTGGTTCCACGGCGCCGGGCCGGGCGACGGTGGCTGCCCGTAGGGGCCTTGCGGCGGCTGCCCCCAGGGGCCGGCCGGCGGGCCGGGCTGCCAGGGACCCGGCTGCATTCCCGGCGGCAGCGGCTGGCCGCCGCCCGGAGGCAGCCCTCCGGGCGGCTGCGGACCCCAGGGGCCGGGCTGCGGGCCGGCCGTCGGCGGCTCGGGAAGTTTGCGCTCGGGCGGATCGATCGGCGGCACGTCGGACGGCTGGCGGGTGGGCGAGCCCGTCCATGCCGGACGCCGCGGGCGGCGGCGCAGCGGCTCGAAGATGCGCGCGACCTGCTCCTTGTCGAGGGTCTCGTGCTCGAACAACCGGCGGACGAGCTCGTCCAGCACGTCGCGGTTCTCGTCGAGCACGTCGAACGCCTCTTGGTGCGCGACGGCGATGAGCCGCCCGACCTCGGCGTCGATCGCGCCGGCGACGTCTTCGGAGTAGTCACGCGACCCGCCGATCCCGGCCTGCATGCCCAGGAACGGCTCGGTGTTGTCGCCGCCGAACTTCACCGCGCCGAGCGACTCGGTCATGCCGAACTGTGTCACCATGGCGCGGGCGGTCTTGGTGGCCTTCTCGATGTCGTTGGCCGCACCCGTCGTCGGATCGTGGAACACCAGTTCTTCGGCGGCGCGTCCGCCCATCATGTAGGCGAGCTGGTCGAGCAACTCGCCGCGCGTCTGGGAGTACTTGTCGGCGTCCGGCATCACCATCGTGTAGCCGAGGGCGCGCCCGCGCGGCAGGATCGTCACCTTCTGCACCGGATCGTTGCCCGGCATCGCCGCCGCGACCAGCGCGTGACCGCCCTCGTGGTAGGCGGTGATCAGCAGCTCACGCTCGTTCATGACGCGCGTGCGCTTCTGCGGGCCGGCGATCACCCGGTCGATGGCCTCGTCCAAGTTGGTCTTCGGGATCCACTGCAGATTCTGGCGGGCGGTCAGCAGTGCGGCCTCGTTCAGGACGTTGGCCAGATCGGCACCGGTGAATCCGGGCGTGCGCCTCGCGACCGCCTCGAGGTCGGCGTCGGCCGCCATCGGCTTGTTGGCCGCGTGCACGCGCAGGATCTGCAGGCGTCCCTTCATGTCGGGCGCCTCCACCGGGATCTGCCGGTCGAAGCGGCCCGGGCGCAGCAGCGCCGGATCGAGGACGTCGGGGCGGTTGGTGGCGGCGATGAGGACGACGCCGCCCTTGACGTCGAAGCCGTCCATCTCGACGAGCAATTGGTTGAGCGTCTGCTCACGCTCGTCGTGACCGCCGCCCATGCCGGCGCCGCGGTGGCGTCCGACGGCGTCGATCTCGTCGATGAACACGATCGCGGGCGCGGCCTCCTTGGCCTGCTCGAACAGGTCACGGACGCGGCTGGCACCGACGCCGACGAACATCTCCACGAAATCGGAGCCCGAGATCGAGAAGAACGGGACGCCCGCCTCACCGGCCACTGCGCGGGCCAGCAGCGTCTTGCCCGTGCCGGGGGGGCCGTAGAGCAGGACGCCCTTGGGGATCTTCGCGCCGACCGCGGTGAACTTGGCGGGCTCGGAGAGGAACTCGCGGATCTCCTGCAATTCCTCGATGGCTTCCTCGCAGCCCGCGACGTCGGAGAAGGTGGTGCGCGGGGTGTCCTTGCTGGCGATCTTCGCCTTGCTCTTGCCGAAGCCCATCACGCGGTTGCCGCCCTGCGCGTTGCTGATCATGAAGAAGAACAGGACGCCGAGAAGCAGGAACGGCACCACCCCCCACAACAACATCGACCAGATGGAGCTGCCGGGGTTCTCGCCGCGCCACTGGTCGAGGGTGCCGTCGGCGACGCGTTCGTCGAGGCGCTGCACGATGCTGGTGCTCTGCTGGCCGACCCAGGTGGCGCGCATCCGCGCACCGCCGTCCGCCTTGTACTCCAGCCGGATCTCTTGGTCGCCGTCGACCATCACCACTTCGCGCAGCGCATCGTTGCCGTCGATAGCCTTGATGATCTGCGACGTCGGCACCTGCTGGTAGCGGCTGGACGCGGAGAACAGGTTCATGCCGATCATGATCAGCACGAACACGGCGAGGATCCACAGGAACGGACTGCGGAGCAGTCGCGGTGTCTTCATTCGACTCCCTGTCGTGGGCGAGATGGTGCGCCGCCGAGCGTACCGGACCCCGCCAACCGCGGCCCCACGGGCCGTGCGGCCGGCGTCGCCGCCCCCACCAGCAGGGGGCTTCGATCAGGGATCAGCTGTAGATGTGCGGCTCGAGCGTGCCGACGTCGCGCAGGTTGCGGTAGCGCCCCGCATAGTCGAGCCCGTAGCCGACCACGAACTCGTTGGGCAGGTCGAAACCGATGTACTTGGCCTCGACCGCACTCTGCAGAGCGTCCGGCTTGCGGAACATCGTCATGATCTCGAGGCTGGCGGGCTCCCGGGAGCGCAGGTTCTGGATCAGGTAGGCCAGCGTGAGGCCCGTGTCGATGATGTCCTCGACGACGAGCACGTGGCGTCCTTCGAGGTTGGTGCTGAGATCCTTCAGGATCCGCACCACGCCCGAACTCTGCGCACCCGAGCCGTAGGAGGAGATCGCCATCCAGTCCATTCTCACGTGACAGGTGAGGTGCCGCGACAGGTCGGCCATCACCATGAGGGCGCCGTTCAGGACGCCGACGAGCAGCAGATCCTTGCCTTCGTAGTCGGCGTCGATCTGCGCTGCCAACTCGGCCAGCCTCGCCTGGATCTCGGCGTCGGTGTGCAAGACCCGGGTGAGATCCCCGTTGATGTGCGCTGCGTCCACAGCCGACACCCTAGACCCTGACGGCCTCCGAGACGGACGCGGCCGACCCGCGACGCGGGGTCAGCCAGCAACCAGGTGCAATCGCCCGTCGCGGCGCACCACCCGACCGCCCGGCACGTCGACGCCCTTCTGGCCGCGCCACCTCGTGACCAGCGTCTCGACGGCGTCCACATGCGCGGTCGCCACGTCGCGGACGCCGGCGCTCCTCAGCCAGTCGAGGATCAGCCTCCGGCGCAGGCCGGGCGCGAGGCCCTGAAGGTGCATGCACACGCCGTCGAGTTCGGGGTCCGTGTCGCCGGCAAGGGCCGACACCACTGCGGACGCCTCGCCGAGCAGGGTCGCGGAGCGGGCGAGCGCATCGCGGATCCCGGGGCCGAGCTCGGCCTCCATCACCGGCAGCACGACCTCGCGGACCCGGACGCGCGCGTAACGCCGGTCGGCGTTCATCGGGTCGGCCCAGGGTTCCAGCCCGAGTTCGGCGCAGGCCGCGGCGGTCGTCGCGCGGGTCAGCCCGAGCAGCGGGCGCCGCAGCGCCCCGCGCTCGGCGGGCATGCCCGACAGCGCCCTCAGGCCGGCGCCCCGCGCGAGCCCGAGCAGCACGGTCTCCGCCTGATCGTCGCGGGTGTGCCCGAGCAGGACGCGCTCGCCGGGGGCGGCGGCGTCCGACAGGGCGCCGTAGCGGGCGTCCCGCGCGGACGCCTCCGGCCCGGCGCCGCGGTCGCCGACGATGACGGTGGCGACCGCGGCGTCCATGCCGAAGCCGGCCAGGCGTGCCCGGACGGCGGCGGCGACGGCGTCCGACCCCGCTTGGAGACCGTGATCGACGACGAGGGCGCGCACCGGCGTCCCCCGGCGGGCCGCGACGTGGTGGGCCGCCCAGGCGAGCGCGAGCGAGTCGGCGCCGCCGGAGCAGGCGACCAGCCAGGGATCGGCGGCGAGCACGCCCACGGCCTGGACGACCGCGAGGGTGGCCTCGCCGAGCGCGCGCCGGGCCATCAGCCGTGAACGCGCGCGACCCAGCGCGGCGGGTCGGCGATCTCCTCGGGCGTCGGCAGGCGGGCGGGCGCCTCGTACACGGCGTTGAGCCCGTCGACGCCGACCCGGTCGATGACCGCCCGGCAGAATCGTGCGCCGTCGCGGTACTGGGCGAGTTTGAGGTCGAGGCTGAGCACCTTGTTGAGCACCGCCGTCCATCCGCCGCGCTGGCGGCGGCGGCGCTCGAAGCGCGCACGGATGTCGGTCACGGACGGCACGATCGAGGGACCGACACGGTCCATCATGTCGTCGGCGTACCCCTCGAGCAGACTCATGGCCGCGGTCACCCGGGTGATGACGCGTTGCTGGTGCGGCGTGGTCACGAGGTCGAGCAGGCTGCCCGGACGCCTCCTCCCGCGCCCCGGGACGCCCTCGTCGGCGGCGTCGCCGGCGTCCAGCAACGCCGCCATCTCGGCGATCAGGTGGCCGCGCAGCCAGTGCGCGCGCGCGAACTGCAGCCGATGGGTCTGCTCGTGCAGGCACACCCACAGCCGGAAGTCGGCGGGCCGGACGCCGAGCTCGCGTTCGACGTGGGCGACGTTGGGGGCAACCAGCAGCAGCGACGGCGTGGCGGAGAACGGCAGGTACTGACCCAGGATGCGGGTGCCGAGCACCGCGAGGACGCCGCCGAGCTGCGCGCCGTTGACGCGGGCCTCCGCGCGCTCCCAGGCGGTGGCGGGCTCGGACGCGCCGCTCGCCTCGGCGAGCATCGTCCGCGTCATCTCGACGTTGGCGCGCAGCCAGGCGGGCCGGTCGACCACGAGCATCGGGCCGTCCGCCGTGGCGCCGAGCCCGGTCACGTCAGCGACCGGACCGACCGAGGCCAGGGACGCCGCGCGCAGCCCGGCCACCACCTCGGCGGCCTCGCCGGCGGTCAGCTCAGGCCCTGGCGGGATCAGGCCCGCGCCGACGGCGTCCGCGGTGCGCGCGTCGATCAACGGTGAGCTCGCCATGCCGTCAGCCTAGTGTCGAGTCGACGGGCCTAGCCTCCGACGAGTGCGGCGGACGCCCCGTCGAGCCATGCGCGCGCGGCCGCCTGCCCGCCGCCCGACGTCATCAGCGCGAAGGCGAGCGGGTGGCCGTCGTCGGTGACCGCGTAGCCGGCGAGGGTGTTGACGCCGCGGATCGTCCCGGTCTTCGCCCGGACGATCCCGCGGCCGGACGCGGCCTCCGGCGCCTCGAAGCGGTCGTGCAGGGTGCCGGTCACGCCCGCGACGGGCAGGCCGAGCGCCACCGCGCGCAGCGCGGGCTCGTCCAGCGAGCGCCGCACGGCACCGACGAGCGCGTCGGCGGTCACCTGGTTGGCGGTCGCGATCCCGTTGCCGTCGGCCACGGCCATGCCGTCGCCCCACAGCCCGAGCCTGATCAGTTCCTCCTGCAGCACCCGGGCCGCGCCGGTGGGCGTCGCAGCGACTCCCCGGGCGAGCGCGACCTGCCACGCAAGCGTCTCGGCGGCATCGTTGTCGGAGTCGGCGAGGGTGCGCTCGACGATCCCGGAGACCGGCAGCGACTCGACCCGGCCCACCTCGATGGCGCCGGGCACCGCCTCCTCGCCGCGTTCAGCGTCGGGGCTACCCAGGGCCGGCGCCGCACCCTCCTCGATGCGGGTGACCGCGATGCCGGCGTCCGTCAGCTGTTCTGCGAAGCGCCCGGCGGCGAACCGGGCCGGGTCGGGGTCGCGCACGAAGGAGCCCTCCGCGAGCCGCGGGCGGGCGTGATCGACCGTGAGCGCGGTGATCGGCGCGACCGACGTCGCGAAGATGTCCGGCCAGGCCGGGTTCCAGGCCGGTCCGCCGAACAGCGACGCGTCGTAGCGCAGCGCGACCTTGTCGATGCCGTGCGTGGCGAGCGCGGACGCCGTGACCCGGGCCAGGTCGTGCAGCGTCGCCCGCCCGGGCGCCTGGTCGGATGCGTCCGTGGCCAGCAAGGGGTCTCCCCCGCCGACCAGGGTGAGCGTGCCGCCGTCCCAGACCGTGCGGGTCGCGAAGCGGTGCGAGGGGCCGAGCACGTCGAGCGCGACCAGGCCGGTGAGCACCTTGAGGCTGGACGCCGGCGTCCGCACGCCGGCGCCGCTGCGGTAGACCTCGGCACCGGTCGAGGCGTCCACCACCAGGGCGACGATGCCACCGGCCCCGTCGCGCGGCACGGCTTCGAGGCGCGCCACGAGCGCCGCGGTATCCAGGGGCGTCGTCGGCGCGACCAGCGTCGGCAGCACCGGCGCGGGTCTGTCGGCGACTGCGCGTGAGTCGAGGCGTCCGGCACCGACGCGCGGGTCATCGGCGAGTTGCGGGCCGACCAGGACATGCAGGATCAGGGCGAGCGTGATCACGGCGACGGCGGCGATCCACACGGCGGCGGTCGCGCTCGAGCGGCGTGTCGTCACGGTTCCCTCCTGATCGCACCCGGTAGCGGCGCCCCCCATCATCGCCCATAGGCGCGCGCCGGGCACACGCGCTAGCCTGGTGCCGACGCTGCATACACCGACGTTAGGACAGCCATGCGCGCGAGCTTCGAGCGACCCAAGGTCAAGCCCCCGTTGCATTTCGACGTGACCGTCGAGATCCCGAAGGGCACCAAGAACAAGTACGAGATGGACCACCACAACGGCCGGATCCGTCTCGACCGCACGCTGTTCACGGCGACCGCCTACCCGAACGACTACGGGTTCATCGAGGGCACCCTCGGCCAGGACGGCGATCCGCTGGACGCCATGGTGCTCCTCGCCGAGGCGACCTTCCCCGGCGCGCTCATCGAATGCCGCGCGATCGGCATGTTCCGCATGCAGGACGAGATGGGCGGCGACGACAAGGTGCTGTGCATCCCGGTGGCCGACATGCGCCAGGGCACGACGCGCAACCTGACCGACATCCCCGACCTGACTCTCCTCGAGATCGAGCACTTCTTCACGGTCTACAAGGACCTGGAGCCCGGCAAGTCGGTCGAGGGCGCGGTCTGGACCGGTCGCGCGGACGCCGAGACCGAGATCCTCGCGTCCTGGGATCGCGCCCGCGGCACCTCGTTCGAGAACGAGTTCACGCCGCCTCCCGGCGGCGACGCCAAGGACACCGTCGGCGGCCTGCACGACTGACGTCCGTCCGGCGGCCGCCGGCGATGCCAGTGCGACAGAGCACTAGCATCGCCGCATGAGTGATGGTGCGGTTCCCCGAGGGCTGTCGTCGCTGCCGAAGGCGCACCTGCATCTGCACTTCACCGGCTCCCTGAGCGTCCCCACGCTGCAGCGTCTCGCGGACGCCCGGGGTGTCGAGTTGCCCGACTCCCTGGTCGACACGATCGCGCTCGAGGTGCCCGCCGACAAGCGCGGGTGGTTTCGCTTCCAGCGGCTCTACGATCTGGCGCGCTCCGTCGTCCAGGGTGAGGCGGCGCTGCGGACCGTCGTGCGCAGCGCGGCCGCCGAGGACGCCGCCGAAGGGTCGCGGCGCTTGGAGCTGCAGGTCGACCCGACGTCCTACGCCGCGTCGGTCGGCGGACTGGCCCCGGTGCTGGAGATCGTCTGCGACGAGGCCGCACGGGCGTCCGCCGACACCGGCGTGCAGGTAGGCATCGTGGTCGCCGCCTCACGCGTCCGGCATCCGTTCGACGCCCGCACCCTGGCCCGGCTGGCCGCCCGGCACGCCGGCCAGGGCCCCGGCGAGGTCTGCGCGTTCGGGCTGAACAACAACGAGTGGGAGGGCGACACCTCCGAGTGGGACGGCGCGTTCCGCATCGCCCGCCGCGCCGGCCTGCCGGGCGTGCCGCACGGCGGCGAATTGCGCGGTCCCGAGCATCTGGCCGAGGTGGTCGAGCATCTGCAACCGACCCGGGTCGGCCACGGCGTCCGCGCTGCCGAGGATCCGGCGCTGCTGGCGTCCATGGTGGACGCCGGAATCGCGTTCGAGGTGTGCCCGGCGTCCAACGTTCACCTCGGGGTCTACCGGAGCCTCGCCGACGTGCCGCTGCGGGCGCTGATGGACGCCGGCGCGCGCATCGCGCTCGGGGCTGACGATCCGCTGCTGTTCCTGTCGCGGTTGGGCGAGCAGTACGCGGCCGCGCGCGACGTGCACCAGCTGACGGACGCCGAACTGGCCGGCCTGGCGCGGGCGTCCATCGAGGCGTCGTTCGCGTCGGAGACCGACCAGCGGCGTTGGCTCGCCGAGGTCGACGCCTGGCTGGCCTCCCCGGCGGGCACCCGGCCCGCGGTCGGATCTGCGCCTCCACCGTAACGTTGCGCCCGCTCTATCGTGGGCGACGTTGCTTTCGACGCGCAGATGCGAGGCCCGGGCTCACCAGCCTCCGCCGCCGGTTCCGCCGAACCCGCCGCCCCCGGAGAAGCCCGATCCGCCGGAGGTCCCGGCCGTCGAGGCCGACTGCGCGACGGTCGAGGCGACCATCGACGAACTGAGCTCGTGGGTGAGGGCGTTCATCGCCATCGACAGGCGCAGGGTGTCGAGGGAGCCGGGCCCGACGTACCAGTCACCGCGCTGGTAGCGGCCCTCGCGCTCAAGTTGGGCGAAGACGCCGGCCCAACGCTCAGCCACGCCGAAGATCGTCGCCCAGGGCAGATAGCGGGAGAACACGTCGATCCCCTCCTCGAAGCGGATCTGATCGGCCTCGGCGGTGCGCAGGTACAGCTCGAACCCCTTCGCCTGCGCGAGCACGGCAGAACCCTCCGCGGTGCGGCGTCCGGCCGTGAGCGACAGCGGGGCGAGCAGCAAGCCCGTGACGATCGGCGCGAGGCCGACGAGCCCGAGCCCGAACGCGAAGCCCAGGACCAACCCGAGGAAGACGCCGCCGAAGATGAGCATGACGGCGGTGAGCAGCGCGAGGACCTGCGCGCTGCGGGGGCTGCCCTTGAACCAGTTCAGGTCTTTGATGACGCGGTTCTCCAGGCGCTCGCGCGCTCCCGGCAGCAGCGCGTGGTACTTCTTGTCGCGCAGTTCCCCGGTCGTGACGTCGTTGCCCTTCTTGAACAGGGTGGACACGATGTGGTCTTCGGCGGGCGTGCGTGGATCGCCGGTGGCGCGGCGCACGAAACGCCAGCTCTTCTCGCCGTTTTCGATGATCTGGAAGTGACCGCGGGCGGCCAGGTCGAGGATGCTCGCCGTCACGTCGACGTTGTCGGCGCGGGTGTCGAGCAGGACGCCCACTTCGCCGACACTCGCCCCCTTGGGCGGGGTGAACGCCACCGCCACGTCCGCCTGGGACAAGCGGGCGAGACCGACCGCGGCGTCATGGCCGGGCGCGGGACGGAGGCCGGGCGTCAACCCGAGGTAGACCTCGTCGCGCGACCAGCGCCGGCGTTTCATCAGCACGACACCGACGCCCAGCGCCGTGAGCGCACCGGTGAGGCCGACGGTCGTGGCGTTCACCGGGATCACGTTGCCGACGTGGAAACGCTTGGTGAATCGGGGCTCGGCGCCGACGAAGGTGCCCGCCGGGAAACCGGCCACCACCTGGACGCCGTCGCCCGCAGCCAACCCGCCGGCCGCGAAAGTCGCGGACCGGCCGCTCGAGGACGCCTGGCAGGGCTGGTCATAGCGGGTGCCGCTGAAGCACGCGGTGCGGTCGATGCCGACCGGCCCCACGACGCTGACGCCGACGTGGTCGATCGGTACGTCCCATCCGCCGGAGCCGACGACGTTCCAGTTGAACTCGTCCAGGCCGCTGGTGGCATGGCGGGGTGCGATCAACCCGCGGGCGGTGAACACGATGCGGTAGCTCTGGACGCCCTGCACCCGGGTGCCCTCGCTCCCGATCCGGATGAGCAGGGCGCCGTCCTCGTGCGTGATCTGCGTGTGCGCCGGCGCACCCGTCGGGCTGCTGACGTCGGTGACCTCGACGTCGATCATCCGCCAGACGTCGGGGTTGTCGTCGACCGCCTGCTGCGTCGACAGCGCCACGTAGGGGCCGTGCCCGGGCTCGTCGGCGAAGTCGAACGTGAGATCCAGCGTGACGGTGCTCACTCCTTCGGCGTCCACGACGACGTCGGCCTTGAGGTCGGGGATACGCCAGGCCTCCGGCGTGTCGTCGGCATGGGCGGTCGGTGCTGTCACGACAGTGATCAGGACCGCGAACACGACCGCCAGCAGACGGGTCACGCGGATCATGGCGACTCCTCGGGGTCGGGGACACCCCCACCGTAGCGACCGGCGAGGGAATGTGAACATACCCCCCGCTGTGGCCGGTGCCCCACCGCCCCGAACGCCCTACAGATCCAGGCCCAGGTAGGTGCGCCGAACGCGGTCGTCGCGGAGCAGCGCCTCGCCGGTGTCGGTGAACATGATCCGGCCCACCTCGAGCACATACCCCTTGTCGGACAGGGTCAGGGCTGCCTGCGCGTTCTGCTCGACCAGCAGCACGGTGGTGCCGGACGCCCGCAATTCCGCGATCGTCCGCATGATCGTCTGTGTCATGATCGGCGACAGCCCCATGGACGGCTCGTCCAGCATCAGCAGGCGCGGACGGCTCATCATGGCCCGTCCCATCGCCAGCATCTGCTGTTCCCCGCCCGAAAACAGGCCGGACGGCTGCTGGCGCCGTTCTCCGAGCACCGGGAAGAGCGCGTACACCCGGTCGAGATCCTGCTTGATGCCCGCATGGTCGCGACGGGTGAACGCGCCGAGAAGCAGATTATCCTCCACGCTCATCCGGGGAAACAGCTTCCGCCCCTCCGGGGAGTGGGCGATGCCCCGGGTGACGATGGCATGCGCGGGTGTGCCGTCGAGGCGTTCACCGTCGAGCCACACCTCGCCCGAGACGGGCTTGATCAGACCGGAGATGGTCCGCAGCGTCGTCGTCTTGCCCGCACCGTTGGTGCCCAGCAGCGAGACGATCTGCCCCTCCTCGACGCTGAACGAGATGCCCTTGACCGCCTGCACTCGCCCGTAGGCGACGACCAGGTCCTTGACCTCAAGCATCGCTGTCCCCTTCCCCGTCGGCGGATGGGGCGACGTCGACCGGCGTCCCGATGTAGGCCTCGATCACCCGCGGATCGTTCTGGACGGTCTCGGGCGCGCCGTCGATCAGCACCGCCCCGCGCACGAGGCAGGCGACCCGGTCGCACAGGCTGAAGATGAAGCGCATGTCGTGCTCGATGACGAGGATCGCCATGCCGAGCCCGCGGATGCGGGTGATCAGTTCCTCGGCCTCGCGGGTCTCCTGCGGGTTCATGCCCGCAGTCGGCTCGTCGAGCAGCAACAACTTCGGCTCCAGCGCGAGCGCGCGGGCGATCTCCAGCCGGCGCTGATCGCCGTAGGGCATGTTGCGGCTGAGCAGATCCGCGGCCTCCCCCAGCCCGACGAAGTCGAGCCACTCCTCCGCGATCCGGCGGGTCTCGGTCTCCTCGCGCCGGTGGCGCGGCAGGCGGAAGACCGCATCGATCGCGTTGGTGCCGGTACGCGCGTACCGGCCGACCATGACGTTCTCCAGCGCGGTCATGTTCTGGAACAGCCGGATGTTCTGGAAGGTGCGCGCCACGCCGGCCATCGCCACCCGGCGGGGCTTGGGAGGCAGCAGCTGGCCGTCGAACTCCACCTCCCCGCTGGTCGGCTGATACATGCCGGTCAGGCAGTTGAAGAACGTCGTCTTGCCCGCACCGTTGGGTCCGATCAGACCGACGATCTCCCCCGGGGCGACGTCCAGGCTCACCTGGTTGACCGCGGTGAGGCCGCCGAACTTCATCGTGACGTCGCGGGCGCTGAGCAGGGCGGTCATGCGTCGTCTCCCTTGAGGTCGGGTTCGGGGGCGCCGGCGAGCGACGGGATGACGTGCGCCTCGATGTTCTCACCGATCTCCTCGGCGAGTTCGTCGTCGTCGGCGTGGAACTCGAGCTGGCGGCGCTCGTCCGGCATGAGGCCCTCGGGCCGGAACCGCATCATGACGACGAGCAGGACGCCGAACATCAGCAGGCGGTAGTCCTCGAAGAAGCGCAGCTTCTCGGGCAGCAGCTTCAGGATGGAGGCGCCGATGAGGACGCCGCCGACCGTCCCCATGCCGCCGAGCACGATGCCCGCGACCAGGAAGGCCGACTCCATGAAGATGTACTGGTCGGGGGTCACCGACACGTCGACGTGGGCCTTGACCGCGCCCGCGATGCCGGCGAGGAACGCGCCGCCCGCGAAGGCGAGCAGCTTCAGGCCGAACACGTTGACGCCCATCGCCTCGGCCGCGCGCTCGTCCTCACGAATCGCCACCCAGCCCCGGCCGATACGGCTGTGGTTGAGGTTCGTGAAGACGAGGATGATGAGGGCCAGCACGAGCAGCATCAGCCAGTAGTAGTTCGCGAACCGGCCGATCTGAACGCCGAGGATCATGTGGCTCTCGCCGAAATCGAACCCGAACAACTCGAGGTCGGGGATCGCCGGAATGCCGTTCGAGCCCCGGGTGAGGTTCGGGCCGTCCACTCCGTCGAGGTTGTTCATCGTGATCCGGAAGATCTCGCCGAACGCCAGGGTGACGATGGCGAGGTAATCGCCCGACACCCGCAGCGTGGGCGAGCCGATGATCAGGCCCAGGATGGCGGCGACGGTCCCCGAGATCAGCACGACGACCGGGAAGGGCGGGCTCCAGCCGAGGGTGGCGAACGCCGACCGCGACAGGATGGCGGCGGTGAACGCGCCCGCGCCGAGGAAGGCGATGTAGCCCAGGTCGAGCAGGCCGGCCAGGCCGACGACGATGTTGAGTCCCATCGCGGTCGCGGCGAAGATCAGGACGCCGACCGCGATCGACATGTTGGCGTCCGACCCGTCCTGGGTCATCGGGAACAGGAAGGCCACGGCGAAGGCGGCGAGCACGAGCGCGCGCCGGTTGCGTGCGGCCGCGGCGGACAGCCAGCCCATCACGCCGACGCGAGCCGCCACGTACACCCCGACGCCGCACAGCACGCCGAACGTGACGAAGGTACTCGCACCGTCCTGGCCGAGCCCGTACGCGGCCGCGAACAGCACGAGTGCCACCGCGCCGACGATGCCGAGGATCTGTCCCCAGGCGGGCGTGTTCAGGAACTGCAGGCGAGGATCGTGCCCTTCCGGGAGCGCACGGGTGGCGACCGTCGCGACGAGGGCCCCGGCGAGCCCGGCCCAGGCACCCGGCTCGAGGGCGACCAGCCCGCCGAGTTCGAGCACGATCGCGGCGGACGCGACGGCGAAGTACACCAGCGAGCCGGACGCCGCGGCCTTGGCGCCGCGGTTGAACGCCAGCAGGCGGCGCGGACGGCGTCCGGGCCTCGGCTTGATGACGAACGGGGCGACCAGGCAGCCCAGCAGCAGGAGGCCGAGCGCGAACGCGAACCACTGCAGCGGGGAGGGTTCGCCCCAGAAGCTGACGTCATCGAGGGCGTCCGGCCGGTAGGCCCACGCCATGAACGGAGCGGCCAGGACGCCGACGGCGCCGGCGATCGCGATCCAGCGGGCGGGTTTGGCGAAGCGGATCCACCGCTCGCCGGTCGGGGCGGGGCCGGAGGAGTCCGGCGCGAGCGTCACGAGAGAACCGGTGTCATTCATGCGCGATCCACCGCCTTCGCGCCGAGCAGGCCCTGTGGACGGAACACCAGAACGAGGATGAGCAGCGCGAAGGCCCACACGTCCTTCCAGGCCGACGAGCCGAACTGGCCGGGAATGTAGGTCGTCGCCATCGCTTCGACCACCCCGAGGACGAGCCCGCCGACGACCGCGCCGTTGACATTGCCGATGCCGCCGAGAACGGCCGCCGTGAAGGCCTTCATGCCCGCCATGAATCCCATCTGGAAGTCGATGTTGTTGTAGCGCAGGCCGTGGGCCATGCCCGCGACGGCCGCGAGCGCCGCACCGACCGCGAAGGCGGTGGCGATGGCGCGATCCACGTTGATGCCCATCAGGCGCGACGTGTCGGGATCCTGGCTGGTGGCCTGCATCGCGCGGCCCATCCGTGTGCGATTGACGAACCACCACAGCAGGGTCGTGCACACCAGGAGCGCGATCAGCGTGAACGCCGTCGAGTACTGAATGGTGACGCCGGCAACCTGCCAGGAGCGCCCCGTGAAGCCGTCGATGACGGGGAACGGGATGGCGCGGCGGCTGTCGGGGAATCCGGGGATGCGGCCGTAGAACAGGCGCACCGCCTCCTGCAGCGCGATCGACAGGCCGATCGCCGAGATGAGCGGCGCCAGTCGCGGCGCGCCCCGCAGCGGGCGATAGGCGAACCGTTCCATCAGCAACGCCGTACCGACCGCGGCGACAACGCCGCCCAGCAGCATGGCGGGCATGACGACGCCGAACGCGAATCCGGGCGACAGGTGCGATGGCGATCCCATCAGGATCCACGTCGTATAGGCGCCGAACGCCCCGACCATGAACACCTCGCCGTGGGCGAAGTTGATGAGCTGGACGATGCCGTAGACGACCGTGTAGCCGACCGCGATCAGCGCGTAGAGAGCGCCAAGGCTGAGTCCGTTGACGAGTTGCTGCGCGAAGAGATCCATCTGACTCCCTCGTGAACCGGCGGGGGGCCGAGCCGAGCACCGCTGGGCTCGGCCCCTCGCCTATGACGGGCGCTGCGGGCTTTCAGCTACTTGAAGTCCTCCGTCCGCACGGCCTTCCACACGCCGTCCGCGACATGGAACACGGTGAGAGTGCGGGTCTTGTTGTCGCCGAATTCGTCGAACGCGACCCGGCCGGAGGCGCCCGCGAAGTCCACCGCGCCGACGGCCTTCACGGTCGCGGCACGCGCCGACTCGACGTCGGTGGCGTCCTTCAGGGACACCTTCAGGCCCTCGATGAGGGCCGTGCCCGCGTCGTAGGCCTGGATGCCGTAGGCGCCGTATCCGCCCGAGAAGCCGGCGGCTTCGTAGGCGGTCACGAACGCCGCGGCGGACGGCAGCGACTCGGCAGGAGCGCCGACGGTGGTGGCCAGGTCGTTCGCGGACGCCGAGCCGGCGAGATCGATGTAGTTCGGGTCGAAGATGCCGTCGCCTCCCATGAGCGGAACACCCAGGCCGGCGGCCTTCATCTGCTGCGACAACGGTGCGGCCTGGGGGAACTCGCCGCCGTAGTAGACGAGCGTCGGGTTGGTGGCCTTCACCTTGGAGATGACCGCCGAGAAGTCCTTGTCGTCGGGGTTGATGGTCTCGGCCGAGACGATCGTGCCGCCGCCCTTGGTGAAGGCTTCGGTGAACGCGGCGACGAGGCCCTGACCGTAGGTCTTCTTGTCGTGAATCGTCGCGACCTCCTTGATGCCCTCGTCGAGCAGGTACTTCGCCGCGAACGGCCCCTGCACGTCATCGGTGGTGCAGGTGCGGAAGTAGGTCTTGTAGGGGCGGACCGGATTGGCCAGGTCGGCGCCACGGGTCAGCGAGGGGTTGGTGTTGGCCGGCGAGATCAGCGGGATGCCGGCCGACTCGAAGACCGGCTGCATGGCCTGACCGACCGAACTGTTCAGCGGGCCGACCACGCCGACGACCGTCTTGTCTGCCACCAGCTTCGTCGCGGCGTTCCTGCCCGGGTCGGGCGAGCCCTGGTCGTCCTCGGCGACGAACTTGAATTGCCAGCCCGGGACCGCGTTGGTCTCGTTGGCCTGCCTCACGGCCAGTTCGACGGAGTTCCTGATGCCGTTGCCCATCGCGGACAAGCCACCCGAGAGCGGGGCGATGACGCCGATGGTGGCCACTTTCTTACCTTCCCCGCCACCCGACGGTGCGGCCGGCGCGTTGCGCTGGCCACACCCCGTCAGGGCCAGGGACACGAGGAGCAGGCCGGAAACACCTGCAGCGAGATGACGCTTCACGTTGAAGTACCTCCTGGTGAGTGCGCAGCGGTGACCGGCCGGCCTCCGTGCGTGACGCACAGTAAAGCCGCATCGGCCCTTCCAGTGGAAGGGTCTCAGGTTCCTCGGCGGTCTCCTTTACCCAACTGTTGCATGGCCCGCTCGCTACCCGGACGGAGCTACGCTGAGGCGATGACAGCTGACCACGGCATCGCGCTCCTGCCCGACGACGGATTCACCCGCGTCCTGGCGGTCGTCGCCCACCCCGATGACATGGAGTACGGCATGTCATCGGCCGTTCACCGCTGGACCAGCCGCGGCGTTGAGGTCGCCTACCTGCTGCTCACGT
Organism: Nigerium sp.; assembly: GCA_016711325.1. Taxonomy (GTDB): domain Bacteria; phylum Actinomycetota; class Actinomycetes; order Propionibacteriales; family Propionibacteriaceae; genus Propioniciclava. The sequence continues at coordinate 543,687 of JADJTH010000001.1, forward strand.
CGGGCGAGGCCGGAATGCAGCGTCCGCCCGAGGTGGTCGGGCCGCTCCGGGCGGCCGAGCAGCGGGCGGCGTGCACCCAGGTGGGGGTGGAGCGCCTGACGATCCTGAACCATCCCGACGGGATGCTGATGCCGGCCCTCGCTCTGCGCCGCGACATCGCCCGCGAGATCCGCCGGTTCCGGCCCGACGTGGTGGTGACCATGTCCTGGGCCGTCGAGGCGCCCTGGGGCCTCAATCAGGCCGACCACCGCGCCGCGGGGATTTCGGTGCTGGACGCGTGCCGCGACGCCGACAACACGTGGGTGTTTCCCGAACTGGCCGCCGGCGAAGGTCTCGAGAAATGGGGGCCGACCTGGCTGCTGGTCGGCGGCGATGATCGTCCGACCCACGCCATCGAGGTGTCGGACGCCGACATCGCGGCGGCGGTGGCGTCCCTGAGCGCCCACCGGGCCTACCTCGCCGACCTCCCCTGGCACCCGGCACCCTCGGAGTTCCTACCCGCCATGCTTGCCGAGGGCGGCGGCGCGGCCGGCGTCGACCACGCCGTGCTGGTGCGCGCGCACCGGTTGCACTGAGCGCGGGGTCGCTCAGGCGTCCGGCATGGGGCCGAGCCCGCATTCGGGCGTATCGGCCAGCAGGACGCCCATCATGCGGGCGTGCTCGGCGTCGAGTTGCGGGAACTCCCCCTCGGCGAAGAACGCCGCCGCGGTGTTCTCGCCGTCGAGCGGATGCGGGTCGCCGCCGATCCACCGGCACCGGAAGACGTGGTTGATGTACTGAGTCTGGTCGCCGTTGTCGTAGACGATCAGGTCGGTGACGTCCTGCCAGACCAGGCGTTCGACCTCGATGCGGACGCCCGCCTCCTCCGCGGCCTCGCGGACGGCGGCCTGCGCGGGGTGCTCTCCCGGATCGACGATGCCGGTGACGACCGACCAGCCGCCGGTGTCGGCGCGGCGGACGAAGAGCCATTCCGTGCGGCCGTCCCCCGTGCCGCGGTGGATGCCCGCCGCCGAGCCGGAAAGCCACAACGGCATGGTTCCGATGTGCGTGCGCAGGTCGCGGATGAAGTCGGGGATGGCGATGAGGAGCACCTCGCGTTCGGGACGACCGCCGTGGCCGTCGACGACCGACCACGACATGGAGCCACCTTGGGGAATCGAACCCCAGACCTACGCATTACGAGTGCGTCGCTCTGCCATCTGAGCTAAGGTGGCGCGGCCCTCGCGGGCCGGGGCACAACTGTAGCAACGCCGGGGCGCGAGGGTGAAACCGGCGGTCGGCGTGACCGTCGCCGCCGCCCCGACGGTGCGGTCGGCTCAGCGCCCGGTACGCTCCGCGCGCTCCGCGGCTCTACGGGCGGAGATTCCGCGGTCGATCGACCAACCGCCGGCGCCCACGAAGAAGAACATCACACCCACCGCCGCGAGCAGCAGCTCGAGTTCGCCGAGGAAGCCCGCCTGGCCGGGGGTGAAGATCGTCCAAGGCCCCCACAGCACGAATCCGAGCGCGCCGCCCGCGATGAGCGCGACACCCAGGCCGGCGACGCGGGTGAGCGCGCCGAAGAGCAGGGCCATCGCGACCAGCACCTCGGCGGCGCCGACGACGATGGCCACGATCTCGGGCGAGGGCAGGATCGTCGTCGACACCAGGGCGGCCGTGCCCGGCAGGTCGAGGAGCTTCTGGATGCCGCGGTAGCCGATGATGCCCGCCACGACCACGCGCAGCAGGAAGAGCCCCAGCGACCCGGCGAACTTGTCGGTGCTGCGCTGGACGACGGTCACCGTCTCGGTGACCACCTGCGGGGCGGCGATGTGGGCCTGCGGGGCGAGGGGCGCGCTGATCTGCTGCTGGTGGGCGAGCGCCGGGTCGGGCGCCACCTGCGGGGCGAGTGCCGTCAGCCGTGCCTCACGGCGGGCCTGGCGCTCGGCGACCAGCCGGTCGTGCTCGGCGCTCACCTCGGCGGAGACCGCCGGTGCGGTGAGGCTTTGCGCCCACTCCATGGCCGCCGCCTCCTGGACGGACGCGTCGGCGCCGCGCTCGTCGACCCGGGCGAGCTCCTCGTGGGCACCGGGCCGCCCGTCGTCCAGATCGTGCCGGCGCTCGGCGTCCGGTGCGGGAGTCTGATCCGCAGACGCGGTCTCGTCATTGCGGTCGTCGACCATGAGGAAGTCCTTTGCTCGAAGGCGAGTGGTCACACCCCATCGTTCCAAACCGCGAGGCAGATCCCTCGCAACGACACGGCTCGGCCGCGATCCGCTAGGCGGTGTGCAGACTGATCATCAGCGACTCCATCGCGAGCTGCGGCGCGACGTTGAACTCCAGCGCCTGTCGGCAGGCGAGGATCGCGTCGAGACTGGCGATGGTCTGCTCGGGGCGCGTGCGCCGCGCGACGGCGTCCAGTTGGTCGGTCAGATCGGCGTTGAGGAGGCGAGCGGAAGCACCGGTCTGCAGCGCGAACACGTCGCGGTAATACCCGGTGAACTCGGTGAGCACCCGGTCGAGGGCATCGCGCTGGAAGCGCTTGGCGCGCGCCTTCTGCTGGTCGTCCAGATCGCGCAGGGCCGCCTGCGCGTGCCGCGGACGGGCACCCTTCGCGCCGGTGCCCAGCGCCTGCGACAAGGCCTCCTTCTCGCGAACGTCGAGGTCGGCCGTCGTGGCGGACGCCTCGTCGGACGCCGCGCTCACCACGTCGGCGGCCGCCTTCAAGCAGGCACCCAGCGTCGACAGCCGGGCGGGAATGCCGAGGATCTCGGCCCTGCGGCGGCGCGCGTCTTCGTTGCGGGCGATCGCGCGGGCCCGCCCAATGTGCCCCCTGCGCCACCCGGGCGGCGTGGCCGGCCATGTCGCCGGGGACACCGTCGCGTTCGACCAGCAACCGAGCGATGGCGGCCTCGCTGGGCGTGGCCAGCTCGACGCGCCGGCACCGGGAGCGGATCGTCACGATCACGTCGTCGGCGGTGGGCGCGCACAGCATCCACACGGTAGGCGCCGCCGGCTCCTCGATCGCCTTGAGCAGCGCGTCGGCGCCCCGCTCGGTGACCCGGTCGGCGTCTTCGACGACCAGCACCTGGCGCGGCCCCGACGTCGGGCGCATGGCGGCGCGGCGCACGAGCTCGCGCACCTCGTCGACGCCGATGGACAACTGCTCGGTGCGCACCAGCGTCACGTCGGGATGCGCCCCCGACAGCGACGTGCGGCACACCTGGCAGGCGCCGCAACCGCCGTCGGGGCATTGCAGCGCCGCCGCGAACGCCTTGGCCGCGTTCGAGCGCCCGGAGCCCGGCGGCCCGGTGATGAGCCAGGCGTGCGTCATGGCGTGCGACTCGCCGGCGACGGCGCGGCGCAGCACGCCGACGGCGTGGTGCTGGCCCACGAGTTCGGCCCACACACCCTGGCCGACCGGCGGAGAGGTCTTCATGGGATCAGTCTGCCCGGCGCGTCCGCCCTTTCGTCCAGCAGGGTGGCGACGCGCGACCGGATCGCCTCGTGCAGCGCCGCGACCGGCTCGCGCGCCGGCAGGACGAGGTAGCGCTCGGGGGCGGCGGCGGCCAGGCCGAGGAAGCCCTGCCGGACGCGGGCGTGGAATTCCGTGCCGGCGGCCTCGATGCGGTCGTGCTCGCCGGCCCGCCTCGCGGACGCCAGCGCCGCAACCGGGTCGAGGTCGAGCAGAACGGTCAGGTCGGGGACCAGCCCCCCCGTGGCCCACGCGTTGATCTGGGCGACGGACGCGGCGTCCAGCACTCGGCCCGCCCCCTGGTAGGCGAGGGTCGAATCGACGTAGCGGTCGCACACGACGACCGCGCCGCGGTCGAGGGCGGGCCGGATCAGCTCGTGCACGTGCTGGGCGCGGTCGGCGGCGAACAGCAGCGCCTCCGCCTTCGGTCCGAGGCCGGCCGTTGCCGGGCTGAGCAGGATCGCCCGGATGCGGGCGTTCACCTCGCCGTCGCCGGGCTCGAAGGTGCGCACCACCTCGCGTCCGCGCGCAGCCAGCCACGCGGCAAGCAGACCGGCCTGCGTCGACTTGCCGACGCCGTCGCCTCCCTCGAACACCACGAAAGTACCCCGCACGATGCTCACCTTAAGCGGCGCCGGCTCGCCACCCCGAACCGGATGCGCGCCGCACCGCCATTCGGGGCGGGTGCCCGGAGGGTGCGCCGGGCAATTCGGTGAACGTTCTGTCGGGTTATTCCTCCTTGATAACGGGACATCTGCGGAGGAAATCGTGGGGGCGCCCGGGTACGGTGGACACGGAGGTCGCCCGCTCGGGCACGCGCACCGACGCCGTGCACACGGGTGACGACAATCCGTTTCGACTCGCACGGAAGGACCTGTTCCATGACCCATTCCCAGACGGCCGGCGGCGCTCCAGTCGAGAGCGACGAGCACTCGCTCACGGTCGGCCCCGATGGCCCCGTCGTCCTCCACGACGTGCACCTCGTCGAGACCCTCGCGCACTTCAACCGCGAGAACGTCGTCGAGCGGCGTCCCCACGCGAAGGGCTCGGGCGCGTTCGGCACGTTCACCGTCACCGACGACGTGTCGGCCTACACGAAGGCGGCGGTGTTCCAGCCCGGCGCGGTGACCCGCGTCCTCCACCGCCTCTCCACGGTGGCCGGCGAGCTGGGCTCCCCCGACACGTGGCGCGACGTGCGCGGCTTCTCGCTGCGCTTCTACACCACCGAGGGCAACTACGACATGGTCGGCAACAACACGCCGGTCTTCTTCCTGCGCGATCCGCTGAAGTTCCCGCACTTCATCCGCTCGCAGAAGCGCCTCGCCGCCAACGGCCTGCGCGACAACACCATGCAGTGGGACTTCTGGACGCTCTCGCCCGAGAGCGCCCACCAGGTCACCTACCTCATGGGCGACCGCGGCCTGCCGCGCACCTGGCGCCACATGAACGGCTACAGCTCGCACACGTACCAGTGGGTCAACGACGCGGGCGAACGCTTCTGGGTGAAATACCACTTCCACACCCAGCAGGGCATGGAGTTCTTCAGCAACGCCGAGGCGGCCCAGATGGCCGGCGACGACGCCGACTTCCACCGCCGCGACCTGTGGGAGGCCATCGAGGCGTGGCGAGTTCCCCAAGTGGACGCTGTCGATGCAGATCATGCCGTACGAGGACGCGAAGACCTACCGGCTCAACCCGTTCGACCTCACCAAGACGTGGCCGAAGGCGGACTACCCGCTGGTCCGGGTCGGCGTGCTGGAGCTCAACGAGAACCCGGCCAACTTCTTCGCCGAGATCGAGCAGGCCGCGTTCTCGCCGTCGAATCTGGTCCCCGGCATCGGACTGTCCCCCGACAAGATGCTGCTCGGCCGCGTGTTCGCCTACCCGGACGCCCAGCGGTACCGCATCGGCAGCAACTTCCATCAGCTGCCGGTCAACCAGCCGCAGGGCATCGAAGGCGGGCAGGCGACGAACCAGTGGATGTTCGACGGCAACATGACCTACCACCACTCGGGCCGCGCCCCGGTGTACGCGCCGAACTCGTTCGGCCGCGAGTCGTCGAACTGGCAGGGCCAGCCGGCCGAGGGCTGGGAGTCGGACGGCGAGATGGTGCGGCAGGCCTACACGCTGCGCGCCGATGACGACGACTTCGGCCAGGCCGGCATCCTGGTGCGCGAGGTCTTCGACGACGCTCAGCGCGACCGTCTGGTCGAGACCGTCACCGGTGCGCTCGGCGGCGTGACCGGCGAGGTCCTCGAGCGGGCGATCTGGTACTGGACGTCGATCGACGAGGGCGTGGGTTCGCGGATCGCCGCGAACGTCCGCAACCGCTGACCCAAGCGAGAGCGGGGCCGGGCCTGATCAGGCCTGGCCCCGTTTCGTGGTGCGGGTCGCGCGGCGCACGCCGCCCCGTCGTAAACGAGCCCGCGGGCCGTAGAAGGCGCGGGTCGCGGCCCGTTGCCCGTTGCCCGGGCGACGACACCAACCCGAGGCCACCACACCCCGGGGACGACCTCACGGTGTCACCGTCGCGCCCCCGTCGAGCACTCACCTGCTACTTCTGAGTGATCGCCACGCGGGTCGCAGTCGTCTTCTTGGCCGTGGTCGCCGGCTTCTTGGCTGTCGTCGCCGGCTTCTTGGCTGTCGTCGTACGGCGCGTCGTCGTCCGCTTCGGTGCCGGACCCTTGGCGCGCTTCTCGGCCAACAACTCCGCGGCCCGCTCGAGCGTGATCGCCTCGACCGAGTCCGCCTTGCGCAGGGTGGCGTTGAACTCACCGTCGGTGACGTACGGGCCGAACCGCCCGTCCTTGACCACGACGGGCTTGCCCGACGCGGGGTCGGCGCCCAGCTCCTTCAACGGGCCGGCCGCGGCGCGGCGTCCGCGGGCCTTCGGCTGGGCGAAGATCGCCTCCGCCTGCTCGAGCGTGACGGTGAACAGCTGCTCTTCGGATTCGAGCGAACGCGAGTCGGTCCCCTTCTTCAGGTAAGGCCCATAGCGGCCGTTCTGCGCGGTGATCTCGACGCCCTCGACGTCGGCGCCCACCACGCGCGGCAGGCTGAGCAGCCTCAGCGCGTCGGTGAGCGTGACAGCGTCCAGCGACATCTCTTTGAACAGGGACGCCGTGCGCGGCTTCGCCGACTTGGGCGATCCCTCGGGCAGCACCTCGGTGACGTACGGACCGAAGCGTCCGTTGCGGGCCACGACCGGGTGCCCGGACGCCTCGTCGACGCCCAATTCCCTCTCCGCACCCGACGGGTTGGCCAGCAGTTCGAGGGCCTTCTCGACGGTCAGCTCGTCGGGGGCGAGGTCCTCGTCCACGTTCGCCCGGTTGCCGTCGGCGTCCTCCACGTAGGTGCCGTAGCGTCCGACGCGCACGGCGATCCCGGAGTCCTCGCCGCCGACGGGGGCGAATGTCGACAGCGCGCGGGCGTCGATGTCGCCCAACTCGCCGACCAGCTTCTCCAGCCCGTCGTAGCCCTCACCGCCGAAGTAGAACTGCCGCAGCGTCTCGACGCGCTGGGCGTTGCCGTTCGCGATCTCGTCGAGCGTCTCCTCCATGCCGGCCGTGAACTGGTAGTCGACCAGCCGGGCGAAGTGCGTCTCCAGCAAGCGAGTGACGGCGAACGCCAACCACGTCGGCACGAGCGCGCTGCCCTTCTTGAAGACGTAGTCGCGCGCGGTGATCGTGCGGATGATCGACGCGTACGTCGAGGGCCGGCCGATCTCGAGTTCCTCCATCTTCGCCACCAGCGACGGCTCGGTGTAGCGCGCCGGCGGGCGGGTCTCGTGGCCCTGCGCCTCGACGCCGGCGACCTCGAGCGACTGGCCCGCCCTCAGCGCGGGCAGGTTGGCGGTCGCGTCGTCGGACGTGTCGCCCTCTTCGATGCCGACCACGTAGGCCTTCAGGAAACCGGGGAAGGTGATCGTCCGGCCGGACGCGCTCAGTCCGGCCCGGCCGACCGCGACGATCTCGCCCGAACTGGCATCGGCGATCTCGACCGCGGAACCGGGAGTGGCGGTCATGGTGATCGTGACGGTCTGGCCCTCGGCGTCCTTCATCTGCGAGGCGAGCGTCCGCTTCCAGATCAGGTCGTACAGGCGTAGCTCGTCGCCGCGCAGCCCCGAGGAATCCGGCGTCCGGAACTCGCCCGACGGGCGGATCGCCTCGTGTGCCTCCTGCGCGTTCTTCACCTTCGAGGCGTAGGTGCGCGGGCGAGCCGGCAGATACTCCGCGCCATAGAGTTCGGTGACCTTGGCGCGCGCCGCCGCGACCGCCGAGCTGGCGAGCGTCGTCGAGTCGGTACGCATGTAGGTGATGAGGCCGCCCTCGTACAGCGACTGGGCGACCGACATCGTGCGCTGGGCGGTGAAGCCGAGCTTGCGTCCGGCGTCCTGCTGCAGCGTCGTGGTGCGGAAGGGCGCATACGGACGCCGCGTGTACGGCTTGGCCTCGACCGCGTCCACGACCACCGCCGCGCCCGTCAGCGCATCGGCGAGCAGGCGGGCGGCGTCCAGGTCGAGATGGACGGCGTTCTTGGCGGTCAGCGTGCCGGTCGAGCCGAAGTCGCGCCCGGAGGCGACCTTGCGCCCGGCGGCCGTGGCCAGCTTGGCGGTGAAGGCGGGCGGCACGGCGTCCGCGCCCGCGTCGAGGGTCACGTTGAGGCCGGCGTAGGCGGCGCCGCGGAACGCCATCCGCTCGCGCTCGCGGTCGACGACCAGGCGCGTCGCCACCGACTGCACGCGCCCCGCGGACAGCTTCGGCATGACCTTCTTCCACAGCACCGGGCTGACCTCGTAGCCGTAGAGGCGGTCGAGGATGCGCCGGGTCTCCTGCGCGTCGACCAGGTCGACGTCGAGTTCGCGCGGCGCCGCCACCGCGGCGCGGATCGCCTCGGGGGTGATCTCGTGGAAGACCATGCGCTTGACCGGGACCTTCGGCTTCAGCTCCTGTAACAGATGCCACGCGATGGCCTCGCCCTCACGGTCCTCATCGGTGGCGAGATAGAGTTCGTCGGCGGTCTTGAGGGCGTCCTTGAGCTTGCGGATCGTCGCTCTCTTGTCGGCCTGCACCACGTACAGCGGCTCGAAATCGTTGTCGATGTCGACGCCGGTGCGCGCCCACTTCTGTCCCTTGTATTTGGCGGGCACCTCGGCGGCACCGGTCGGCAGGTCGCGCACGTGACCGATGGACGCCTCGACCAGGTAGCCCTCGCCCAGGTATTGGGTGAGGCTGCGCACCTTTCCGGGCGACTCCACGATCACGAGTCGGCGCTTTGTGTCTGTGGCCACGATCTGCTTCCTGCTGGTTGGCGCCGTCGTCGCTCCTCGACGACCGGACGAGACGGGATGCTAGCGCCTCCCGGCAAACCGGGCAGACCTGGCTGCCCTTGCCACCCGCCCTAGACTTGCCGCGTGACTGCGCCTTGGCCTCCTCCGAGCCCGCTCCGGCCGGTGTCGCGCCCACCGTCCCTGACCGCGATCGTGATCGCGGTCGTGATCGCGATGCTCGCCCAGGCCGGCACCTTCGTGACGTTGCGCGTCGCCCTCGCCAGCACGTGGGGCGAGATGTCCCCCCTGCCCGGGCCGTCGATCCTGGCGCCCGCAGAGTCGGCCTCCCCCCACCGGTCCGCCGGCCCCGGACTGGGCCAGTCGGTCGGCCCTGTCGAGCTGACCGCCGGCATGACCCGCGGCGTGGTGCTGATCCAGGGCATGACCCCCGCCGACGCCGTGGCAGGCACGGGCATGATCATCTCGCACGACGGCTACGTGGTCACGAACTATCACGTGGTCCGCTCGACCGAGACGGTCACGGTGATCGTCGCCGACACCGGACGACGGATCACCGCAGAGATGGTAGGCCGCGACGCCACCAAGGACGTCGCCGTGCTGAAGCTGCCCGGCGTCAAGAACCTTCCCACGGTAACCCTCGACGGCGACGATGTGGCGGTCGGCGACGTCGTCGTGGCGGCAGGAAACGCGAACGGCCAGGGTTACGTGTCGGCCCATCGCGGCAGCGTGCAGGGGCTCGGGCGCTCGATCAACGTGAAGGGCGCCACGGAGCAGGATCCGCCGCAGCGGCTCGAGGGCCTGATCGAGACCAACGCCCCGCGTGGCCCGGCGACTCGGGCGGGCCGATGTTCGACGCCGAGACGGAGGTGCTGGGCATGACGACGGCCGGGAGCGACGAGGAGCAGGACGATCGGCGCGTCTACGCCGTGCCGATCGACGAGGCGATGGCGGTCGTGCGCCAGATTCTCGCCGGCGACGAGTCCGGCACGGTCGTGATCGGGCCCAAGGCCTACCTTGGCGTGATCCTCGCCGTCGACGACTCTTCGGCCGTCACCGTGTCGCGGGTCGAGGGGAATGCCCCCGCCGCCAAGGCGGGCGTGCGCGCCGGCGACACCATCACCGCGGTGGACGGTCAGCGGGTGCGCTCGCGCGGCGAACTGTCGACGGTGCTGGACGGGATCCAGCCGGGCAGCACGGTCGCCCTCGAATGGACGACATCGGGCGGGGCCAAACGCTCCGCACCGGTGACGGTGACCGCGGCGCCGCTGAACTGATCTCGGATCACACCGGACGCGTCGGTGAATCACGTCGCTCGGCGCCAGGCTCGTCGCCTGACGTCTCCTCCGGTGGGTCAGGGATCCGCGGCGAGGTATCCGTCGCGGATCAACTCCCGCAGACGCACGGCGATCTCGGACGCCAGCGCCGCGGCGTCCACCTCCAGCAGGCCGGCGACGGCGGCGATCAACGCGCTCGCGGGCAGGTCGCCGTCGCAGGCGCCCAGCACCGCAGCGAGGGCGGTGTCGACTTCGACCGCCCGGCCGAAGCCGTAGCGCTGCCGCAGGACGAGGTGCTCGGGATCGGCGGCACCGGGGCGTCCGATCGTCTCGGCGTCGACCCTCGGGTCAAGCCGCCAGGCCTGTCCGAGCAGCGCGGCGTCCGCGACCGCCGCCCGGTCGGCGTCCCGCTGGTGGGCGGCGAACGCGTCACCGACCGGCTGGACGACGGCGTGCGGCCACTCCTCGATGCGGACGTCCGGGGTGGTCCGCTCGGCGCGGTGGAGCGCGATCCAGCCCATGCCGACGCCCGTGATGCCGAGGCCGTCGAAGTAGTCGGCCCAGGCGCGATAGCGGGGCAGATAGTCGACGGTGCCCGGCAACCCGGCGTCCGCGAGCCACATTTCGATGTACTCGTAGGCGTCGAAGTGTTCGCGCTGCAGCACGAGGGCGTCGCAGCCGGTGGGCGCGATCCAACCGCGGAGGCGTTCGGTCCACGGCTCGTCGTCGGTGATCGCCCAGTTGCCGAGGACCTGGAGGGTGCCGTCGGGCGCGAGGTGGGCCGCCCCCTCGACCACGACGCGGCGGACGAGATCGTCGGCGGTGAACCTGCCCTCGCGGTAGACGAGACGTTCGCCGTCCGGCGGGCTCATCACGTACGGCGGGTTGGTGACGATCAGGTCGAACGCCTCCCCGACGACGGGCTCGTAGAGCGAGCCAGTGCGTAGGTCGAGGTCGAGGCCGTTGAGACCGGCGGTGAGTCGCGCCATCGCGATGGCGCGTGGGTTCAGGTCGGTGGCGACGACGGCGTCCGCGTGCTGGGCGAGCAGCAGGCTCTGGATGCCGCAGCCGGTGCCGAGGTCGAGCGCGCGTCCGGCGGGGCGGCGGACAGTCATCCGGCTCAGCGTGGTGGACGCCGGGGAGGCGCCGAGCACGTAGTCGGGTCGGGAACGGCCGAGCCGTCCGTCGAGGTTGGGGATCAGGTCGTTGGCGATCCAGCCGTCGAAGCTCACGGCGGCGCCGTCGGCGGCGTAGGGCCGGATCTCGATCCCGGCGCGGATGCCGTCGGCGTCCGCGGCGACGATGCCCGCGGCGAGCAGCGGCTCCGGGTCGCCGAGGGCGGCGCGTGCGGCGGCGTCCGGGACGGTCTGCTGCAGCAGGAACAGCCTGGCGAGCGTGGCTTGCGGGTCGGTATCGGTACCGAGGGCACGCGCGGCGGCGACGGTGGTGTTGCGCGCGAGCGCGGCGGTCGACTCGGGGCCGATTCTGTCGGTGACGGCGCCTAGGGTGTAGCCGACGCTTCGTAAGCGTTCGGCGAGACGTTCGGCATGGGCGCGGCTCAGCATGGTGGCAAGCCTGTCACGAGCGGCGACCCAGAGGTGAGGAGGACGACGTGGCGGCGATGCTGGTGCGAGGCGCGCGACTCGCCGGGCTCGACGGCGAGGCCGCGCGGGCCGCCGACGTGCGCATCCGCGACGGGCTCGTCGCCGAGGTCGGGCCGGGCCTGCGCGCGGCGGGCGATCCGGTGCTGGACGCCGCGGGCGGCTGGCTGATCCCGGGGCTGTGGGATGCCCACGTGCACGCCACGCAGTGGGTCCGCTCGCTGGATTGGATCGACATTTCCGGCTGCGCCGGTCCCGAGCAGGCCTGCGCCCGGATCGCCGGAGCCCTCGTGTCGCGGCCCGACGACGGACGCCTGGTGACCGCGTCCGGGTTCCGCACCACCGCCTGGCCCCGGCCCGGAACCGTGGCAGAACTGGACGCCGTCACCGGCGGCCGTCCGGTGCTCGCGATCTCGGGGGACGCGCACAGCGGGTGGCTGAACTCGGCGGCGTCGGCGATGCTCGGAGTGCCACCGCGCGCGGGTCCGCTCACCGAGAACGACTGGTTCGCGCTCGCCGCGCGGATCAACGCGCTGCCCGAGGCCCAGCCGACGGACGCCGACCTCGCCGCCGCGGTGGCGAAACTGAGCGCCCGCGGGCTGGTCGGCGTGGTCGATGTCGAGTTCTCCGACGCCTTCGTCGCGTGGCCGCGCCGGGTTGCGGCCGGCATGCGCGCGCTGCGGGTGCGCACCGGGGTCTACCCGCATCAGCTCGACGAGGTGCTCGCCCGCGGCTGGCGGACGGGCGACCCGCTGCCGGGCTGCGGATCTCTGGTGACCATGGGGCCGCTCAAGGTCATCTTCGACGGCTCACTGGGCACGCGCACCGCGTGGTGCTGCGCGCCTTACGTGGGGGCGTTGCCCGGCGACCCGCACCCGGCGGGCGCGCCCAACTACGACCGCGCGACACTGGCCTGGCTGCTCGCGCGGGCACGCGGCGGCGGGCTGAGCGTCGCGGTGCACGCCATCGGCGACCGGGCGAACGAGGTGGCGCTCGAGGTGCTCGCCGAGGTCGGCGTCCGGGGCTCGATCGAGCACGCGCAACTGCTGCGCCGCGCCGATGTTCCCCGGTTCGCGGCACTGGGGGTCACGGCGTCCGTGCAGCCCGCCCACCTGCTCGACGACCGCGACATGGCCGACGACGTGTGGGCCGACCGCACCGGGCGGGCGTTCCTGGCGCGCTCGCTGCTCGACGCGGGCGCCACGCTGGCGCTGGGGTCGGACGCCCCGGTCGCCGATCCAGATCCGTGGCTCGCGATCGCCGCGGCCGTCCATCGCAGCGGCGACGACCGGCCGGCCTGGTGTCCCGAGGAGTCGCTGACGCCTCGCGAGGCGCTCGCCGCGTCCGTCGACGGCCGGCGAATTGTCGTGGGGGCACCGGGCGACGTCGTGGTGCTGGGCGCCGATCCGCTGCGGACGGCCCCGACCACCGCCGAGACCGCCGCTCGACTGCGGGCGATGCCCGTGCGCGCAACCGTGGTGGCCGGGCACCTCACGCACCTGGCCGCCGGCCGACCTGCTCCAGGGGGCGCCGCGTGACGCTCCCCCGTTGGCTCGCCGAATCCGACCACCTGGCCCACGCGCACCACCGTCCCGCCCGTGCGGGGCGGGCGGTGGCCTGGCCGGACTGGGTGTCGGCGCCGGTCCGCGAGGCGTTCGCGGCGCGGGGCATCGACCGGCCGTGGGCCCACCAGATCGCGGCGGCACAGGCGGCCGTCGAGGGCAGGCACGTGGCGCTGGCGACGGGTACGGCATCGGGCAAGTCGCTGGCCTTTCTGCTGCCGGTGCTCGCGTCGGGGCTGGACGGCGTCGTCGCCGCCGCGGCGCGCGTCGAGCGGTCCGGTGCGGCGTCCGGGCTCCGGGTGGCCGCCCGTCCGAGCGCGCTCTACCTGGCGCCGACGAAGGCGCTCGCCCACGACCAGGTGCGCTCGTGCGAGGCGCTGGGGCTCAAGGGCTGGAGGGTCTCGACGCTCGACGGCGACTCCGACCCCGACGAGCGCCGGTTCGCGCGCGAATTCGCCCACTACGTGCTCACCAACCCTGACATGCTGCACCGCAGCATCCTTCCCCACCACGCACGCTACGCCCGGCTTCTCGGCGGCCTCACCCACGTGGTGGTGGACGAGGCGCACCGCTACAAGGGGCTGTTCGGTGCCCACGTGGCAGCGGTGCTGCGCCGTCTGCGGAGGCTCGCCCACCATTACGGCGCCCACCCGGCGTTCGTGTGCGCGTCGGCGACGGTCTCCGCGCCCGAGGCCGTGGCGTCCGCGCTGATCGGCAGCGACGAGGTGGTGGCCATCACCGACGACGCCGCACCGCGGCCCGCCCTCGACGTCGCGCTGCTCAAGCCGACGCCGAGCCTCACCGAAACGACCGCGGCGCTGCTCGCCGCGTTCGCGCGCGACGGGCAAGCGCTCGCGTTCACGACGTCGCGAGTGCAGGCCGAATTGGTGGCGATGCGCGCCAAGGAGTTGGCCGCCGACCCGGCGACCATCGCCGCCTACCGCGGCGGGTACCTGGCGGACGACCGCCGCGCGATCGAGGCCGCGCTGTCGTCGGGCCGGCTGCGCGGGGTGGCGTCGACGAACGCGCTCGAGTTGGGCATCGACATCGCGGGGATGGACGCCGTGGTGACCGCGGGCTTCCCGGGCACGCTGGCCGCCTTCTGGCAGCAGGCCGGGCGCGCGGGCCGCGCCGGACGCGAGGCCGTGGCGGTGCTGGCCGCGCGCGAGGATCCGCTGGACGCCTACCTGGTCGAGCATCCGTCGCTGATCTTCGACGCCCCGGTCGAGCGGACGATCGTGCCCACCGACAACCCGTTCGTGCTCGGCCCGCACCTGTGCGCGGCCGCCCAGGAGCGCCCGCTGACCGAGGCGGACGCCCGGTGGTTCGGGCCCGACACCGTCGCGCTGGCCGAACGGCTGACCACGCAGGGGGCGCTGCGGCGGCGTCCGTTGGGCTGGTTCTGGACGCACCCGGTGCGCGCGGTCGATTCGATCGACCTGCGCTCGAGCCAGGGCAAGGCCGTCGAGGTGGTGGACGACGCGACGGGCCGGGTGATCGGGCAGGTCGATCCGGGGGCGGCTGACCGGACGCTGCACCCCGAGGCCGTCTACGTGCATCAGGGCGAGACGTGGCTGGTCGACCGGCTCGACCTCACCGACAAGGTCGCGCTGGTGCATCGGGCCGATCCGGCGTACTTCACGCAGCCGCAGACCCTCGCGGGGGTACGGATCCTCCGCACCGAACGGTCGCGCCCGCTGGGGCTGGGCACCGTTCATGCCGGCACGGTCGAGCTGTCGGGCCGGGTGGTGGGCTACCTGCGTCGCGACGCCGAGACGGGCGAGGTGTGGGACTCGACGCCACTGGAGTTCCCCGAACGGCTGATGACGACCCGCGCCACCTGGTGGACTCTGCCCGACCGCGCGATCGGCGCGCTCGACCTCGACCTGGTCGATCTGCCGGGCGCGATCCACGCCGCCGAGCACACGGCGATCGGCCTACTGCCCGCGTTCGTGCCGTGCGACCGCTGGGACATCGGCGGCCTGTCCAGCCCGCTGCACCCCGACACGGGCATGACGACGGTCTTCGTGCACGACGGTTTGCCTGGCGGATCGGGCATCGCCGATCGCGGCTTCGCGCTCGCCGAGACCTGGTGGGCGGCCACACTCGACCGGCTGCGCACCTGTCCGTGCGCGGACGGCTGCCCGGCCTGCGTCGTGTCACCGAAGTGCGGCAACGGCAACCAGCCTCTCGACAAGGCCGGCGCCGCCGCGGTGCTCGGCGCGCTCGTCGAGACGTCCGCCAGGTGTGGGGTGCTCCCGTGACCGGGCCGCCGGGGCCGCCTCACCGCGCGACTCGCTCCGAGGGCGGGGACCATCCCCGCGGGGGCCATCCCGGCGGTGCCGCTCACGCTGGCGGGCGGCGTCCGGTGCATCCCCGAGTACGGGAGGCGACACCGCGGTGGGTGCTGCTCATGTCGGTGGCGCTCGCGTGGGCGGCGGCGCTGGCGACGGCGATGCTGTTCGTGCGGGTCGGTGTCGCGATCGATGCGGGCGGCGTGCCGTCCGGCCCGTTGGCAGGCATGATCGCGCTGGCGTTCCTGGCCGCCGCGTGCACGGGCGTGGGGGCATGGTTCAGCCAGTGGGCCGACTCCGAGGCGGAGCGCCGGATGCGCCGCGCCGTGGTGAGCCGGGTGTTCGACCAGGGCGTGACCGGCGCCTCGGGCCGGTCGGGCGAGCTGCTGTCGCTGGCCACGGACGCCGTGGAGCGCGCCGCCCACTACCGGGCGGGTTTCCTCGGGCCGATCGCGGGCGCGCTGACGACGCCGCTGCTGGTGCTCGCCGTCATGGCGATCGGGGTGGACGCCGTCACGGCGGGCCGGCTGGCGTTGCTCGTGCTGCTGGTGCCGCCCGTGATCGGCGGCTTCCAGAGGCTGGCGCGGCCGATCGGCGCCGCGTACCGGCGCACGCAGGGTCGGCTCACCGCCGGCTTCCTGGAGGCGATCCAGGCGATGGAGACGCTCGTCTACGCGCGCGCCGCCGAGCGGACCGGCGTCGAGCTGGCCCGCCGCGGCGAGGAGCATCGCCTGGGCCTGATGCGGGTGCTGGCGGGCAACCAGCTGCTGATCTTCGTGGTGGACGCCGCGTTCTCGCTGACGGTCGTCGTCGCGGCCGCGGTCATCGCGACGACCCGCGTCGCCTCGGGGGCGCTGTCGCTAGGAGACGGCATCGCGATCCTGCTGATGGCCACGCTGGTCATCGGGCCGGTCGACGTGGTCGGGCAGTTCTTCTACATCGGGATCTCCGGGCGAGCGGCACAGCGCCAGATCGGCGCACACCTCGGCGAACCGGCCGCCGCTGCCTCGGTCACCGTGCCGACCGACGGCGACGGCGATCCGGGCAGCGTCGCGATCGAGGACGTCACCGCCGGCTGGCCCGGAGGGCCGCCGGTGGTGACGGGCTTCTCGCTGCACGTGCGTCCCGGCGAGCGGGTGGCGCTGGTCGGGCCCAGCGGCGTGGGCAAGTCGACGGTGTCAGCGCTGATCCAGGCACACCTGACGCCGCGCGCGGGCTCCGTGTGGGTGGGCGGGCTCGACACGTCCACCGCCGATCCGGACGCCGTGCGCGCCCACCTGGCCGTCGTCGAGCAGCGCGCGTTCCTGTTCCTGGGCAGCGTCGCCGACAACCTGAGGGTGGCGAGCCCGGACGCCTCCGACGCCCGTCTGTGGCAGGCGCTCGACCTGGCCGGCCTCCGTGCCGAGGTCGCGGCGATGCCACGCGGGCTGGCCACACCGGTCGGCGAGCACGGCACGCTGCTGTCGGGCGGCCAGGCCCAGCGGCTGGCCATCGCCCGCGCCTGGCTGCGCGACGCGCCGGTCCTCCTGCTCGACGAGCCCACGTCCCAGGTCGACCTCGCGGGGGAGGCGGCGCTGCTCGCCGCGCTCGATCGACTCGCCGCGGGCCGCACGGTGCTGATGATCGCCCATCGCCCGGGCGCGATCCTGGCCGCCGACCGCGTGGTCACCCTGGCGCCGCGGGGAGGCCGGCGATGAGCCGACTCGACCTCGCCCGGTGGCTCGTGCGCCACACCCGCGGCCTGCTCGTGCCGCTGGCGTTCGCCACGCTCGCCCGGATCGCGAACCAGACGCTCGGGGTGGCGCTGCTCGTCGTCGCCGCCGACGCGCTGGTGTCGGCGGCGTCCGGCGTGCCGCCACGCCTACTGTCGCTGGTCGGAGTCCTTGCCGGCATCGCGCTCGTCAAGGCGCTGTTGCGCTACGCCGAGCACTACGCGGGGCATTGGGTGGCGTTCGCCGCACTGCAGCGGCTGCGTGTGCTGTTCTTCGACATGCTCGTGCCTCAGGCCCCAGCGGCCACCTCGGGCCGAGCGGGCGCCGAGCTGACCGCGCGCGCGACCCGCGACATCGACCGTGTCGAGGTGTTCTTCGCGCACACCTTCCCTCCGGCGGTCGCGGCGCTCGTGGTACCGGCCGTCGCGCTGGGTTGGCTCGCGGCCGTGGCTGATCCGCGGCTCGCCGCGGCCGTCGCGCCGTGCGTCGCGGCCGTCGTCCTCGTCGTGCCGCTGCTGTCCCACCGGGCCACCTGGGGGGCGGCGCGCGCGGTGGCCGAGGCTCGGGGGGCGGTAGCGGCCCACCTGGGCGACGACATCCAGGGCGTCCGCGAGGTGCTCGCCTTCGACGCCCGGGTTTCTCGTCTCGACGGGCTGGCAGACGCCGACCGGGCCCTGGCGGCGGCCCGCGGCCAGGCCGGCGTCCGGCAGGCGTGGCGGACGGCGGCGAACTCACTGCTGCAGGCCGGTGCTGTCATCGCGCCGATGCTGGTGGCGCTGAGCCTCGACCTGCCGGTGGCCGACCTGGCGGTCGCGCTGGCGGTCGCGGTCGGCCTGATCACCCCCGCCCGTGGCATCGACGACTTCACCGCCGGCCTGGACGCGGCCTTCGCCGCGACCGAGCGTGTGCGCCGCATCGTCGACGCACCGCCCGCGGTTTCGGCCACCGCCACGGCCCCAGCCGTCGCCGCGACCGGCGGCGGTACGCCCAGGGGCGCGACGGACACGCCCGCACGCGGAGCCGCCCCCATCGGCGCGACGGTCGGGCTCGAACACGTGACGCTCACCTACCCCGGCGCGCTCCACCCCGCCCTGGCCGACGTCAGCGCGTCGATCGCCTCCGGGGCGTGGACCTACGTCGTCGGCGCCTCCGGCAGCGGCAAGTCGAGCCTCGCCACTCTGCTGCTGCGTGGCCGCGATCCCGATCACGGCGCGCTCACGCTCGGCGGCGTGGATCTGCGTCAGCTGTCGCTCGACGACCTGCGCAGCCGGGTCGCGCTGGTGACCCAGCGGCCCACCCTGCTCAGCGGCACGATCGCCGACAACCTGCGCCTGGCCAACCCGGACGCCGACGACGACGCGCTCGTCGAGGCCCTGCGCACCGTGGGCCTCGACGACTGGGTCGTCGGATTGCCGCACGGCCTCGCCACGCCAACCCGCGAGCGTGGCGTCTCGGTGTCGGGCGGTCAGCTGCAACGCCTGGCGCTCGCCCGCGCCCTGGCCGCGCGCCCGCAACTCCTGGTGCTGGACGAGGCGCTCAGCCAACTGGACGGCGCGGGCGCCGCCGTCGTCCGCGGACGCCTCGCCGCGATGCTCGGCGACCTGACCGTGATCGAGATCACCCACCGGGCCGATCTGATCCCCGACGACGCCCCGGTGTTGGTGGTGGACGCCGCCCGCTTGGTCGAGTGCGGCCGCGCGGGCGACCTCCGCACGGTGGCGGGCGCGTTCGTCCGGCTGGAGGCACGGACCGGGGGCGAGCCCGACCGCCTCGAACCGGCGCCGTGACCGCCCCGCTCCCTCCCTGGGACACCGACTCCCTGGGGCGACGACCCTCCGGAGCGCTCATTCGAGCGCACCCGTCACCATGCCCGCGTTGGCGTGGGCCCGCAGCGGGAACGTCAACCCGAACACCCGGAACTCGGATCTCACCGCGACCGTCACGACGTACTCGACCTCATCGCCCGCCAGCGCGCACTCCGTCGTCTCGGCGCCGTTGAGGCGCGAGACTGCCGACACCGCCGCGCACGCCGCGTCGCCCGAGCGCTCCGCCCCCGGCCCACCCGGAGTCCGGCCGGCCCGCTCGTCGAGCACCCGCGCGCCGGCAAGCGCCGCCAGGTCGGCGGCGCCACGGGTGCGCTCCCCCGCCGCCCGCACGAGCCCGGCGACCACGAGGACGCCCGTGAGTGCCACGATCACGACGACCACCAGGGCGGACAGCAGCAACGCCGAACCTCGCTCGTCACGCCCGGTGTCAACCCCGCCGCCCGCTGCTTGCCGACGGCCGGGAACGGTCGCGCGGCTCATGGCTCCTCCTGCACCCGCGCCTGCGCCTCCAGCGGCCATTCGATCCCGCCCAGGCGGGCAGTCCAGCGCACGGTGACCACCGCGACACCGCCCTCGCGCTCCGCCGTCACCACCGCTTCAGAGGGGACGTCGGCGCTGGCCCGGGCGACCGCTGCCGCGTCGCCACGCGCCAACTGGCGCGCCACTTCGTTGGCCGCGACCTGGCATTGCCCCAGCACGAACAGCGCCCCCGCGACGGTGATCGCGAGGCCCGCGGCGAGCGCGAGGAACAGCGCGGCGAACCCGGTCTCCACGCTCACCATCCCCCGCTCGCCGCGACCCATCGCGATCACTTCCCGAACGGAAGCCAGCCCGGCAACGCGAACGCGTCGGTGACGGACTCCATGAGCGCCTGCACCAGCTTCTGCACCAACGGGTCGAACCAGCCGCCCTGGATGGACAGGATGATCGCGCCGATGATGGCGATGACCAGCACCACGCCGATCGCGTACTCGACGGTCGCCATGCCGCGCTCGCCGCGGATCCGCACCGGACGGGTCTGAATGGTCTCCAACATGGGTTGCCCTCTCTTGTCTCGCGCCGCCCGCTGCGGCACGCCCAGACCATCGGCGTCGTGACGCCGCCCCGGGCACCGGCTTCGCGGGCGTGTGGACAACTCCTCGGTCGACACCGGACCTGTGGACGAGCCCTGGCACCGGGTCCGCGCACGCCTCACCGCGGGCACGAAGGAGCCGTTGCCCACGGATTCCCGTAGGCAACGGCTCGCTTCGCGGGCACGAGCGGAGACACGTGGGGGCTGCTGACGCCCTCCTAATGCAGGCCGGCCGCGAACGCCCCGAACAGCGGCACGATGCCCAGCAGCAGGAATGCGGGCAGGAAACAGAGCATGAGCGGCACGACGCTGCGCACCCCCGCCGTCCGGGCGCGTGCGATCGCCGCGGCGGCGCTCCGGTCACGCGCCTCGCGCGCATGCTGGCGCAACAGGTCGGCCATGCCGACGCCGCTGCGCACCGAGCGGGCCAGATCCCGCCCGACATCGCCGTAGCCCGGCACGTCCTTCAGCTCCGACCATGCCCTCGCCTCGTCCACCCCCAGGTCAATGCGGTGCACGACCTCGTCGAGCACCGTCGAGGCGGGCGCGGAGATCACCGAGGCGACCAGCCGCACCGCGACCCGCGGGGGACGTCCGGCCTCCAGACACACCGCCATCAGCTCGCACACCTGGGGAACGAGATCGCGCAACGCCTGCTCCCGCGCGCGGTCCGCGCGCCGCGTCGCCCAGGCCCGCAGCTTCGCGACACCCGCGACCCGGCCGAGCGGCCGGTTCGCGGCGCGCCGCCGCAGCCGTCCTGCGCTCCCGGGAGGCACTGCCCACCACACGGCCAGCGCCGCCGCGATGGCGGCGACCACGCTGAGCCCTCCGCTGCCCGCGAACACTCCCGACAGGACCGTGACCAGCCCGGCCATCAGAGCACTCCCGCCCTGGCGGCGACGATCTCGATCCACATCACGCCGGCGCACGCGAGCGCCACACCCACGTTCAAGCACACCCAGCCGGCGGGACCGCCCATCAGGAAGCCGAACGGATCGCCGCCGAGCAGGAACGACAACCCGAGCCCCACTACCGGCAGGACCGCCAGCATGCGCCCGGCGAGCCTGGCCGCCGCCAGCTCGGTCTCGACGACCCGCGCAATCTCGTGATCGCACGCCAGCCTCGCCGCCGCCGCGTCCAGGGCCGGAGCGAGCGACGCGCCGGTGCGCACCGACAGCTCCCACGCCGCGGCCAGGTCCCTCAGCCCCTCGTGGCCCGGCAGCACGACCGCATGGCGCAGGGCGGACGCCGCTTCGCCACCGACCGCCACCTCTGCGGCCGCACGGGTGAGCACCGGGGCGTCCGCGGCGGCCTCGGCGAGCGCGTCGCCGGGCACCCTCCCGACGCGCAGCAGCCCGGCGATCAACTCGCCGGCGTGCACGACGTCGGCGCGCAGTCGCGCGCAGGACCGGCGCGTGAGGCGTCCGCGTGCCACCCAGGACACGCATCCGCCCACCTGGACCACGGCGATCGCGACCGCCGCCGCACCGGGGCCCGCCATCACACCGGCGACCGCCACCGCGCCGCCGGCCCCGGCCGCACCGAGCCACCACCGACTGCGCCACCCACCGGCGAGCGGAACCCGCGCGGCGACGTCGCCACCGGCGACCCCATCGCGCCCGCGACTCTCGCGCGCTCCGTCCGCCGCCGCGCCGGTCGCCGACAACCGCGTCCACACCCCAGGGCCCGGCACCAGCCACCACCCGGCCAGCGCCGCTCCCACAGCGGCCAGCACCGCCATCACGGCAACCACCTGTCCAGCGCCGCGAGCCCGGGCCCTTCGCTCACTCGCCCCTCCACCGTCCACGTCAGTGCCGGCACCGCGCGCAGCAGCCCGCCGTCGCCGGCCTCCAGAGCCGCGACCTGCTCGACCCAGCGGCGCCCCGAGGCGGCGCGCCGCACATGGACGACCGCGTCCAGGCCCGCGGACGCCTGCGCATGCAACGCGTGCCGGTCGAGTCCGCCCAGCGCACCCAGGGCCTCCAGCCGGGCCGGCACGGACGCCGCACTGTTGGCGTGCACCGTGCCGCAGCCGCCCTCATGCCCGGTGTTCAGCGCCGCGAGCAGATCGGCGAGCTCCGCCCCGCGTACCTCACCCACCACCAGCCGGTCTGGGCGCATCCGCAGCGCGTTGCGCACCAGGTCGGTCAGCGTCACCGAGCCGGCGCGCTCGGCGTTCGCCGTGCGGCCCTCCAGGCGCACCACGTGCGGGTGGCGAGGGGCGAGTTCTCGGCTGTCCTCGACGATCACGAGCCGCTCGGCGGGATCGACCTCACCCAGCAGGGACGCCAGCAACGTCGTCTTCCCCGAGCCCGTGCCGCCCGACACCAGCAGCGCCGCGCGCCCCGCCACCAGCCCTCGCAGGACGCCCGCGCCGAGACTGGTCAGCGACCCTCGCTCCACCCACTCGTCCAGCGCGAACCTCGTCCGCGCGGGCACCCGCAGCGACAGGCAGGTGCGGTCGGCGATGCAGGCCAGCACCGCGTGCACGCGCGTCCCGTCCGGCAACCGGGCGTCCACGAAGGGCGACGCGTCATCGAGGCGGCGCCCGACCATCGCGGCCAACCGGACGGCGAGCCGGCGCACCTCTTCTTCGCCGTCGAACCGCACGCCCGCCGCCTCCAGGCCCCGGCCACGGTCGACCCACACCTCGTCGGGACCGTTCACGAGCACGTCGGTGACCTCGGGCTCGGCGAGGAGGTGGTCGAGGCGTCCGGCGCCGCGCGACGAGCGGCGCAGCGCGTCGACGGTCTCACGCACGGCCGCGTCACTGACCACGTGCCCCAGCCACGTCAGCGCCTCGGCGACGGCGACCGGCGTCGCCTGCCGCCCCTGCCCACTCAACCGCGCCCGCACCTCGTCGAGATCAACGCCCATCGCAAGCCTCCGTCCACACCCGCGTCCACACCCGCGCCGTCGCGCGGGCCCACGCGCCCCGGTGCCGCGGCAGTTCGCCCGCGTCGGCGTCGGCCGCCACCGCCCGCGAGCGTGGGAGCCGCCCCCACAGCGGTGCGCCGACCATCTCGGCGACCAGGGTTCCGGGCGGTCCGGCCCGGTCGCCCACGACCACCCCCACCGCGCCCGCACCGAGATGCTCGCGCACGATCGCCGCCGCGGCGATCGCACGCACCTGGCCGCGGACCGCCAGCACCGCCGCATCCGCACCGCGCACCAGGGGCATCGCGGCCGTCGCGCCGCCACGACCGGCATCCACGATCAGGGCGTCGTGGTGACGCGCGAGCGCGCCCACCACCGCGTTCAGCGCCTCGGCCCGGAGCGGGCACGCCTCGCGCCCGAAGGACACCACGGTCACGCCGGCGACGCGCGGCAACACCCCCCGCAAGTCGCCGACCTCACCCCTCGCGGCGAGCAGCCGGGACCACCGCCAGCCGGGCACCCGCTCGGCGCCGAGCACCAGGTCGACCCCGCCGCCGAGCGCGTCGGCATCGATCAGCGCGCACCTCACCCCCGTGCGGGCGCCGGCCAGGGCCAGCCCCGCCGCGAGCGTCGAGGCGCCCGCGCCCCCGGACCCGCCGACGACCGCGATGGTCGGCGCCTGATGCTCGACCTCGGGAGCCAACACACTCGACAGCCACTCCCGCCCCTGCGGCAGCGGGATCACCTCGGCCCCCAACGGAAGCGACCAGGATCCGAGCTCGGCCGGCTCGTAGCCGACCACGTACACCCGCTCGCGCCGCTGCGGCGCCAGGGACGCCAACGCCGCGGCCCGGTCGCCGCCCACGAGGATCGCGCGGGCGGTCGGCCAGCACGACAGGGCGTCGTCGGGGTGCGCGACGGTCCGAATCGGCACCCCGAGAGCGGCCGCGCTCGACTCCACGGCGTCCTGGACGGCCTGATCCGACGTCAGCAGGGTTACGTCCTCATCACGATGCATGCCCCGACCATCGGCGGCCGTCCCGGCGTCCGCGCAGCCGATCCGCGCCCTGTGGACGACCGCCCCGCCCATCCACAGGGCACACGCCGGGCTTCGACCGGGACACGACGCGGACCACTCGCCTACCATCGGCCCCATGTCCGCCTCCAGCCAGCCGGCGATCCCGCCGACCGCACTCCAGTGGCTGCTCACGGCCCAGGACGGTTCGATCAAGTCGGCCACCCGCCTGCTCGCCCTGGGCCGCACGGCAGCACCCGTGGCCGGCGCGCTCGACGCGAACGTCCGCCTCGTCGCCTGCGACACGAGCCGTGCGGGCGTCCGCGCGCTGCTCCACCGCGCCCGCCACGCGCTGCCTGTCGTAGCCCAGCCCAGCCAGCTGCCGTTCGCGCCGGGCTCCTTCGATGTCGTGGCCGTCCATCAGTCGCTGCACACGCTGCCGGAGGGCTCGCTGGCGTCCATCGCACGCGTGCTGGCGCCGGGCGGGCACCTGGCCGTCAGCTACATCGTGCGCGACGACTCGGTGCCGTGGGTGCGCCGCCTGGGCGATCTGCTGCGCGACGTGGACCCGGCAGCCATGGCAGGCGCGTACGGCACCGACAGCGTCGAGCGCCTGACCACGAGCCGGTTCTTCACCGACGTCGCCGAACGCCGCCACCGGTTGTGGGCGCCGATCAGCCGCGTCAATCTGCTCGACATGGTCGCGCGCCGCTTCCCCGACCTGGACGCCGACCGGCTCGGCCAGCTCATGCACGCGGTCGGCCACCTGTACGAAACCTCGGCCCGCGTCCCTGAGCCGCTGCTGTTGCCCTATCAGGTCTCGTCCTGGAAGGCGGTCGTCGACCCTGTCGAGGCGGCGTCCGCTCTCGACGACCCCGATCCCGGCCTGCCGATCCGACTGTGACCGTCGCGAGCCCGCCGGGCCTGCAACGCCGCTAGCATGGCGGACGAGCCAACTGAGGAGAACCATGGCAGAGCCAGAGATCGCTGACGTCTTCAACGACATCACCGCCGACGTCAGGACCATCGTCAAAGGCGAGATCGAGCTGGCCAAGGCAGAGCTGGTGCCCCAGGCCAAGCGCCTCGGAATCGGGATCGGCCTGTTCGGTGCCGCCGTCTTCTTCCTGGCGGTCGCCGGCCTGCTCCTGTTCGTCTGCGGAGGGCTCGCGTTCAGCGCGCTGTACATGGGTGCCGTGCCCGTCGTGTGGGCCTTCACGCTCGGCTTCCTGACCATGGCCGTGCTGTTGCTCATCGTCGCCGCGATTCTCGCCTTGATCGGCAAGACGCGCATGACGTTCACGGCGCCCGACGCCACGATCGGCGAAGCCAACCGCACGGTGGACGCCGTCACGTCGGCGATCGCGCAGGGCCAGGCGGACGTCCGCGCGGTCGTCGCGGGTACGCACATCACCCAGCAGCACCTCTGACCCCGCCTCCGCGGCGGGCGGCCGCTACTGGCCGGTGTCCAGCCCCGCACGGTGAAGGAAGCGCTCAGGCACCAGCGCGACGCGGCGCGCGTCCCACGGCCGTTCCCACCCTGCCACGGTCAACAGGCCGTCGATGAGATGGCCGGTGAATCCCCAGATGAACAGCTCGCCCACGACGAACGCCGGGCCGCTGTGACCCATCGGCAACCGCCACGTGACGCGGTTGGCGGGGTCGATCAGATCGCCCACGCGAATGCGGTGAACCGCGGCGATCTCGATCTCGTCCACGATCTCAAGCGGGTGCGGCTCGCGCCACCACCCCACCACGGGCGTCACGTCGTAGCCCGTCACCGCGACGTGCGCGGGCGGCAGGACGCCGAGCAGCTCGACGGTCGCCGCATCGATGCCGACCTCCTCGCGCGCCTCGCGCAGCGCCGCCTCCTCGCTCGACGCATCCCCCGGCTCCACCCTGCCGCCCGGGAACGCGCACTGCCCCGCATGCTTGCGCAGGTGGGCGGACTTCTCGATGATCACGAGCTCCAGGTCGCCCGGCGCCGCGTCCACCGACGGCGCATCGAACAGGATCAGCACCGCCGCTGCCCGGCCACGCCGCGACTCCCGGCCACGGACGACACGGGCACCTGTGCCCGGCTCGGCCAGACGGGACTCCAGGCGGGCGAGAACGTCGGGACAACGCATCAGACCTCCACTCCGAGATACGTACGCACGTCGGCGGCGAGTTGATCGGCCGAGGCGACGGCCCCCACGATCCGGTACTGGACGCGACCCTCGGCGTCCACCAGGAACGTCACCGGAATGCCGCTGAATCGCAGCGGTCCGGCCGTCTGCTTCAAGGGATCGGTCAGGTGCGGGTAGGTCCACCCGGCGAACGCGGCGAATTCCAGGGCCAGCGCCGGATCGGGATCGTCGTGATCGATGCCCAGGATGGCCACCTTGCCCTCGGCTCGCCGGGCGAACTCCCGCAGGTGGGGCGCCTCCAGGCGGCACGGCGCACACCACTGCGCCCACACGTTGACCACCATCGGCTCGCCCCGCAGTGCGGCGAGATTGACCTGTCGCTCGCTGCCCAGGCAGCCCAGCACCAGGTCGGGCAGGCCGCCGCCGACCGGCGTCGCCGTCGCGGGCGTCTCGGGGCAGTCGGCGATGCCGGCCGCCTCGCGTTGGGCTATCAGCGCCGGGTCGATCGGACGCGGCGGCAGCGGCTGAACCGGGGCCGCGGACGCCGCGCAGCCGGTGAACACGACGGCCGCGGCGGTCAGCAGCGCCACTGCGGGCCGCGGGCCGCTCATCGCCGCGGCTCCCGGAGCAGCCCCGCCGCCACCTGCGGGTCGGTCGGGCCTTCGCCGAAGGCCGGACACAGGCCGGCAAGCGTGCACGCCCCGCAGGCCGGACGCCGCGCGTGGCAGCAGCGGCGTCCGTGCCAGATGACGCGATGGCACAGCACGACCCATTCGGACGGATCGAACAGCGCGCCGACGGCCTTCTCGACCACCGTCGGGTTGGTCGACGTCACCCAGCCGAAGCGGTTCGACAGGCGAATGACGTGGGTGTCCGGCGTGATGCCGGGTACCCCGAAGGCGTCGCCGAGCACCACGTTGGCCGTCTTGCGCCCCACGCCCGGGAGCGTGACCAGCTCGTCCAACGTGCCGGGCACGACGCCCCCGAACCTCTCGGTCAGCGCCGAGCCGATGCCGATCAGGTGCGCGGCCTTCGCCCGGAAGAACCCGGTGGGTCGGATGATCTCCTCGAGGTCGTCCAACGACGCGGACGCATACGCACCGGCGTCCGGGTACCGGGAGAACAGCGCGGGCGTGACGGTGTTGACCCGGCGGTCCGTGGACTGCGCCGACAGCACCGTCGCGACGAGCAGCTCCAGCGGCGTGCTGAAGTCGAGCTCGCAGTGGGCGTCCGGGTAGAGCGCGGCGAGCGCGGCGTTCACCGCCTGCGGTTGGCCCACGTCGCTAACGGACGCCGACCGGCTCGACGACCAGCTCGATCTCCACGGGCGCATCCAGCGGAAGCACCGGCACGCCGACCGCGCTCCGCACGTGCTGGCCCGCCTCACCGAAGACGTCGACGAACAGCTGGCTGGCACCGTTGGCCACCTGCGGCTGTGCGGTGAAATCGGGCGTGCACGCGACGAACACCGTCGCCTTGACGACGCGCGCGATCGAGTCCAGTCCGCCGGCGACGGACGCCGCGGCGGCGAGCGCGTTCAGGCCGGCGACGCGGGCGGCGTCCACGGCCACCTCGATCGAGACCTCCGCGCCGACCTTGCCGCGCGCCACCAGCTCGCCGGCGATGGTCGGCAACTGCCCCGACGTCACCACGTGGCCGCACGTCGCCGTGGCCGGGACGTACGCGGCGACCGGAGCCGCGACCGGCGGCAATTCCAGGCCGAGCGCCGAGAGGCGCTCGCTGGGGGTGGTCACCACTTGTCTTCCTGAAGCGGCCGTTTGAAGTAGGCCACGACGTTTTGAGGATTCGGACCGGGGACGATGGCGACGAGCTCCCATCCGTCGATGCCCCAGGAATCCAGGATCTGCTTCGTTGCGTGCACCAGCACGGGTGCGGTGGCGTACTCCCACTTCGTCATGGCGTCAGCCTAGATCACGCCTGGCCGGCACCGAGGGGGTCACTTGCCCTTGGGCTTGCCGCAGAGCACGAACTGCCAGTCGGAGATATCGGTGCGCTGCCGCAGCAGTTGACGGCGCTCACGCTCGGTCATGCCGCCCCACACGCCCCACTCGATGCGGTTGTCGAGGGCCTCTGCCAGGCACTGCGAACGGACGGCGCAGGCCAGGCACACGGCGCGCGCACGCTTCTGGTCGGCTCCATGGGGAAACAGCTTGTCCTGCATTCCCCGGCACTTGGCCTGAAGCGTCCAGTCGTCCGCGTCGACAAACGTCATTGCACAACCTCTCCGTCGTGCGGGTGAGCCTCTCACCGGCGTCACAGTATGATAAACATCGGCGGCGGCGGCTGCCAAACACGGCCTGACCTGCCCCGTCCGATCGGGCGAGACGACGCCGTCGTCACGAGCCACCGTAGGCGGGGCCGATGCCGTCACGTAGGCTGGGGGCGTGCGTGTTCCCACCATGAGCCGGCGGCTGTACTCAGCCGTGATGTTCGTCCTCGTCAGCGCTCTCGGCGGCGTCCTGGTCGCGGGGCTCGCCGTTCCCAGCGTGGGCGTCGCGGCCGAACTCGCCAAGGCCGGCGCGCTCACGGTTCGCGCGCTGCCGCGCGAGGTCGAGACACCGCCCCCCGCCGAGGGTTCGACCGTCTACATGGCCGACGGAAGCGTGCTGACCACGTTCTTCAACGAGAACCGCGTCTACGTGCCGCTGTCCGAGATCTCCGAGACGATGCGGCAGGCCCAGATCGCCGTCGAGGATCAGCGGTTCTACCACCACGGCGCGCTCGACCTGAAGGGCACCCTGCGCGCACTCGTCCGCACGTCCTCGGGGAACACCCAGGGCGGCTCGACGCTCACCCAGCAGTACGTGAAGCTGGCCCTCATCGACAAGGCCGTCGCCGACAACGACAAAGAGGCCCTGGCGGCCGCGCGCGACCGCACCTTCAGCCGCAAGCTCCTCGAGCTGCGCTACGCGATCGCGCTCGAAGACAAGCTGACGAAGGACGAGATCCTCGAGCGCTACCTGAACCTCGCCTACTACGGAGCCGGCGCCTATGGCGTCGAGGCGGCAGCGCGGCGCTACTTCGGGATCGCCGCGTCCGAGTTGAATCTCGCCCAGTCCGCGATGCTCGCGGGCCTCGTCCGCAACCCGGTGACCACCGATCCGATCCGCTACGAGAAGCTGGCCCTCGAGCGCCGCAACAACGTGCTCGACGTCATGCTCGGGCAGGGCGCGATCACGGCGCACCAGGCGGAACAGGCCAAGGCCGAGGGGTTCGACCGCAGCCGCGTCACGGAGACCCCGAACGGCTGCGTCTCCAGCGAGTTCCCCCACTTGTGCTCGGTCGTCGAGAAGACGCTCTTGCAGATGCCGAGCCTCGGCGGCGGCACGACGGCGGCCGAGAAGGCGGCCGCGGGCCGACTGCTCAAGCGTGGCGGTTTGGTCATCAAGACCGAGATCGACCCCCGGACGCAGCGGGCGGCCCAGGAGGCGGTGTCGAAGTACGTCTACCCGACCGACCCCGTGATCGGCCTGATGACGATGATCGAGCCCGGGACCGGCCTGATCAAGGCGGTCGCGCAGAGCCGTTCCGAGATCGGCGACGGCCCCGGCCAGTCGTACTGGAACTACGCGATGGAGAGCAACCTCGGCGGAGCCGAAGGCCTCAAGGGCGGCTCCACCTACAAGATGTTCGTCCTCGCCGCCGCGCTCGCCAAGGGCTTCCCGACGTCGCGCAGCTACGAGGCTCCCGCGGCCCGCGGCTGGGGCGGCGAACGATTCCGGACCTGCGACGGTGTGTACGTCGCCGACCGCGACTGGAGCGTGCGCGGCGTCGGCGGCCACTTCGACATGTACTCGGGCGCCGCGAACTCGGTGAACAACTACTTCGTCGCGCTCCAGCAGGACGTCGGGCTGTGCGAGGTCACCCAGATGGCCCGCACGCTTGGCCTCAACATCCTTCCCCTCAAGAAGAAGGACGGCTCCAAGGAGACGCTCGACGAATCGTGGAACAGCGCCCAGGTGGCCTCGTTCACGCTCGGCGCCCGCGAGGCCTCACCCATCTCGCTGGCGAACGCGTACGCGACGATCGCCGCCCGAGGCGTCCGGTGCGACCCGATCATCCTGAGCGCGGTGAGCAACAAGGAGGGACGCGAGTACGAGGTTCCGAGCGCCAACTGCCGGCAGGTCATCCCCGCCGAGATCGCCGACCGGGTCACCGACATCCTGCGGGGCCCGTTCCAGAGCGGCACCGCCCGGGCCGCGAACATCCCCGGCTACAACATCGCCGGCAAGACCGGCACCGATACCGGCACGCCCACCATCTGGACGGTGGGCTTCACCCCGCAACTCGTCGGCGCGGCGACCCTCACGGTGGATCCGAAGGCCGACCGCTACAAGTACCTCAAGCCCGAGAACCGCTCGCTCACCGGCGCCCCCGTTCGCAACGGAACAGCCCGGCTCTCCGGCAGCTCCGGCGGCGAGGCCGGCGCGGGCATCTGGAAGCCGGCGATGGCCGCGGCGCTCGCAGGGCTCCCGCGCGGCCAGTTCGTGAAGCCGACCCCCATCAAGGTCGCCACGGTCGACCTTCCGTCCTGCTCCGGCCTGAACGACTGCCGCCAGCAACTGCGGGACGCCGGGTTCGGCGTCACCATCTCCAAGGTCACCAACTCCGCGCCCGAGGGCACCTTCCTGGGCATGAACCCGAAGGGGCGTGCACCGCAGTACAGCACCGTCAGGCTGCTGGTGTCCTCCGGGCCCGCGGCTCCACCCTCGTCCTCGTCCTCGTCCTCGTCCTCGTCCTCGTCCTCGTCCTCACCCGAGCCTCAGAACACTCCACGGCCGGGCCGCGAAGGAAACGAGTGATGCTCGGTCGCCTTCTCGCCGCGGGGGTGTCCGCCGGCGTGGCCTGTGTCGCCTACGGTGTGCTGATTGAGCGCACGGCGTTCCAAGTCCGGCGGTTCACCGTCCCGGTCCTCCCCGAGGGCGCCGCACCGGTGAAGGTGCTGCATCTGTCGGACGCCCATCTGCTGCCTCGCCAGGGACGCAAACGCGACTTCATGCGCGGACTCGCGGGGCTCGAACCCGACCTCGTCGTGAACACCGGCGACAACATCGCCTCACCCGAGGCGATCGGCCCGCTGGTGGAGTCGCTGGGCCGCCTGCGGGACGTTCCGGGCGTCTTCGTGTTCGGCTCGAACGACGTCGAGGCTCCGCGTTTCAAGCTGCCCATCCGTTATCTGCTTCGCTCCACGAGCAAGTCCACGGGTGCGGCATCCGCGCTGCCCACCGCCGAGCTGCAGGCAGCCCTCGAGGGCATCGGCTGGCACTTCCTCGAGCAGCGCACCGCCGAGATGACGCTCCGCGGCACCACCTTCCGCTTCCGGGGCACGTCCGACGCCCACCACGACCTGGACGACTACGCTCAGGTCGCCGGGCCGGCCTCCGGTGACGCGGTCGAGATCGGCGTCACGCACGCCCCCTACCTGCGGGTTCTGGACGCCATGGTGGCCGACGGCCTCGACCTCGTCCTCGCGGGCCACACACACGGCGGCCAGGTGTGCCTTCCCGGCCACGGCGCTCTCACCACGAACTCCGACCTGCCGCGCGAGCACGCCAGGGGCCTGTTCACGCACGCCGGCAGCGGACGCCAGGCGTCCGTGCACGTGTCGGCCGGTTTCGGCATGTCGCCGTTCGCGCCGTACCGTTTCGCGTGCCCGCCCGAGGTGAGCCTGCTCACGCTCGTGGCGCGGCCGGACCTGGTGCCGATGTGAGATTCCGCGGCGAGTGAGTTATGATCGACCTCGGCTCAAGGGGCCATCGGGGTGTGGCGCAGCTTGGTAGCGCGCATCGTTCGGGACGATGAGGTCGCAGGTTCAAATCCTGTCACCCCGACCAGCGGAATAGCCGCTCTGACGAGGGAGTTCTCCTTCGTCAGAGCGGCTATTCGGCGTCGCGCGTCAGCGCGAACTGGCCCCCTGGCCGGGCCCGCCCTCGGACGAACGGCTGCCCCCATGACCGACGCCGGTCCTGTAACCGGCCACCGAGCACGTGTCCACGTCCGCGAGCGCGCGGACGGGGCCTTCGAAGACCGAGCTCACCACCATTTCGCACCCGCCGACCAGCACGGCGTCGGAGCCGATTCCGGACGGGACGATGGTTGCCAGCTCCTGGAGGGCCGGTAGCGCCGCCCGGCTGAATGCCGAATCCGTCGTCCGCTTGACGACCGGGTAGAGGTCGCGGAGGCTTCCGCCCAGCACCACCAGATCGACATTGAGGATGTTCACGAGGCTGGCGATGCCGAGTCCGAGATACGTGCCGACCCGATCGAGAGCCGGGGGGTTCTCGTCGAGATTCGCGAGTGCCTGCCGCACACGCGACAGGTCCGAGTCGCCCAGCTCCAGGGTCTCCGCCACCCGCGCGAGGCCGATTTCCGTCTCCCAACAACCGTCACGCCCGCACTGGCACCGCCGCCCATGGGGATCGATCAGCATGTGCCCCAATTCACCCGCGAATCCGCCGGCCCCTCGGTATGGCACGCCATTGAAGATCAGTCCGCCGCCGACCCCGAAGTCATCGCATCCGACATAGAGCACGTTGGCGACGCCGACCGCGACCCCTCGCCGATGCTCGGCGAGCGCCCCCAGGTCCGCGTCGTTCGCGACGCGGATCAGAAGAGGCGCCGTGAGCCGGGCCCGGAGCAAGTCCGCAAAAGCCACGTCGTGCCAGCCCAGGTGGGGCGCGAAACGCACCGTCTCGTCCTTGCCGACGACACCGGCCACTCCGACACCAATACCGAGGAGCTCCGACTCCGGTGCCAAGTCGGCGACCAGCCGCTCCAACAACTCGGAGGTGACACGCGCGACATCTTCTGGGTCATGCGAGCGGGGGGTAGCAGCTTGCGCGCGGGAAAGCATCGTGCCCCCGAGACCGAACGCCCCCGCACTGATGTGATCGCCGCCCACGTCAGCCGCGAGCACCCGGACTCGGCCGGAGTCGGCGCGGACGAGAGGCGATGGCCGACCGGCGGTTCGACGACGGGTGGGCTCTTCCACGACCACGAACCCTACGCTCTCGAGTTCGGAGAGCAGGTCGCCGACGGTGGAGGCCGCCAGCTGCATCCTGGCCGTGAGCTCTGCCCGCGACAACGGGCCCTCCGCATGAATCGTCTGAATCATGACCATCAGGTTGCGTTGGCGCATGGACTCGTGGTTGGTCCCCACGGTGGATCGCGCGCGCTTCGAGTCAGAACTCATCGTTCAATCACGTCCCATCGGTCCGGCGATGGGACCGCAGCGGGGTTCGTGCGGTGTCACCAGGCCATCCACCGACCGAGCATAGCGGCCCGAGTCGAGGTGCCGAACCGCCGAATGCCCCGTCGGTGGGCGGTCGGCGGCGATGATCGGGTCGCCAGTGCGGAGGTCGCGTCCGTGCCGTACGCGGCCAAGGGGGCGGCAGTCGGCTCGTGTGCTCCGATTGGAGCCCACCACCGCCCACCAGGCCACGTCCGGTGCGGCCGGTTCGACAAACGGCTACAAGGATTCTCCAAGAGCGATCAGGCTGATCTCGCTCGCCCTCGCCCCGGGGTTCTGGCCGGCGACGAAGAGAACCGCGTCGGCAATATCGTCGGCGGTGAGGAACTCGGCGTCGCCCATCTTCTCGTAGGGGCGTCCCCGTCCGCGCGCGAAGTCCGTCTTCACGGCCGCCGGGCACAGAACGGCGACCTTGATCCCGTGCGGCGCGAGCTCCAGACGGAGCGCTCGGGTGAAGCCCACTTGCGCGTGTTTGGAGGCGCAGTAGACGGCCTCGCGAGCGAACCCCCGCAGACCGGCCTGAGACGCCACCTGAAGGATCAGCCCACGCGAGCGATCGATCATGGACGGCACGACCTCACGCGTGAAGAGGTAGGTGCTGCGCATGTTCACACCCATCATCTCGTCGTAGAAGGCCACATCGCTGTCGAGGAAATCGCTGTATTCCCCGGCACCCGCGTTGTTGACGAGGATATCGACCGCCCCGCGTTCCGCCAGCGCGCGGCCGATCGCGTTCCGGGCAGTGTCGGGCTGAACGACGTCGCCGACGATGTGGGTGTACGTGCCCACGTCCCCCTCGGGCGATGAGCCGACCAGGTCGTCGGTGGTGAGGTCGCGTCGTGCGACGCCGTACACGTGCACGCCGGCTTGGACGAACTGGGTGGCAATTGCTCTACCGATCCCGCTGGTGGTTCCGGTGACCACGGCGACGCGGCCGCGCAGGTTCTGCATGTGAGTTCTCCTTGATTGCTGGATGGAGGGATGCGAGCGAGGCCTATCGGCGGCGCAGCGTGTTCAGGAACACCGCAAGGATGATCACTACACCCTTGACGGCTTGCTGCATGGTCGGCGAGATCCCCACGAGGTTGGTCAGGTTGCTGAGCACGCCCAGAGTCAGCACGCCCAGGATCGTCCCGAGTATCGTGCCGGAGCCACCGAACAGGCTGGCCCCGCCGATGACCACGGCGGCGATCGAGTCGAGCAGGTACGGAGTGCCGGCAACGGGGTCGCCACTTCCGATCCGTGCGCTGAAGAGGAGACCGCCGACGGCAGCGAGCACCGAGCATGCCGCGTAGGCCAGCAGCCGCACTCTTGTCACCGGGATGGCGGATATCCGCGCTGCGCGTTCATTGCCACCGACGGGGAACAGGAAACGACCGCTGCGTGTCCGCAGATAGAAGACGACCAGGCCGATGGCGAGCACCCAGACGTAGCTCGTCACGGGAAGGCCGAGGAACAAGGCGGAACCGAACTGGGTGACGCCCTCCGGGATCGGGGTTCCGTCGGGCGCGCGGTCGATCGCGGCTCCGTCGGTGATGATCTGCGCCGCCGAGAAGGCGATCTGTGAGACCGCGAGCGTGACGACGAAAGGAGGGAGTCGCAGGAATGCGACCAGCGCCCCATTGAGCAGACCGACCACCAGACCGCCGGCCAGTGCGAGCGCCACGGCCGGGACCACGCCCAGGCCCATCGACGATACGAAGATCACACTGGAAAGTGAGATCGTCGTTCCGACACTGAGGTCGATTCCCCCGGTGATCACGACAATGTACTGCCCGAGCGCGCACACCCCCAGGATGGCTCCCTGGAAGAGCAGGTTGCGAAGATTCGCCGGAGTAGCGAAAGCCCCGTTCGAAAGCACGGCGGCGGCAACGACGATCACGACGAACACCAGGACCGGCTGCAACGTCGCCGAGTGGCGCGACCAGATCGATGCGAAGGGATTCTTGACCGGGGCGATACCTGCTTCAGCGTTGTTCATCGTGCGCTCCTGAGGAGTTTGATCTGACCCAGGACCACGGCGAGCAGTAGGACGATGCCCTTGATGGTTCCCTGCCAGAACTGCGGGACACCCGAGAGGTCGAGGATTGAGGAGATGCATCCCAAGACCAGTACGCCGGCGGCCGTCGTACCGATCCGGCCATGCCCGCCGGCGAGGCTCGCGCCGCCGATGAGCACGGCGGCGATGGCCTCCAGCTCATACCCGGCGCCGCCCGTGGGGTTGCCGATGCCGAGGTTCCCGGCGTACAGGATCGCCGCGATACCTGCGCACAGTCCGGAGATGGTGTACGCCAGAACGGTCGTGAACCGCACCGGCACGCCGCTGATCCTCGAACCCTCAGCAGTGCCGCCGATGGCGTAGAAGTAGCGGCCCACCTTGTGGCGGCCGAGGAAGATGCTCAGCACCACACCGAGGATGATCCAGAAGACGGCCCCGATCGGGAAGATGCCCGCGACCACGGTGCTGCCGATATCGGAGATCAGGCTATCGCTGATGATGACGGGCTTGGCGTCCGCCAGCGTCAGCGCGAGTCCTGAGGCGATGCCGAGCATCCCCAGGGTGACGATGAACGGAGGTAGGTCGGTGAAGGCCACCAGCAGGCCACTGATCATCCCGAACAGGGCGATCATGAGGACGGCGATGACCGCGGCTCCACCCACGCCGGCGCCCGGCACGAGGAGACCGAGCACCACGGACCCAAGTGCGACCATGGAGCCCTGCGCGAGATCGATACCCGATGTCAGTACGACGATCAATTGCCCGAAGGCGAGCAGGCCGATGACCGAATACTGGTAGAGGATCGAGCTCACATTTCCGGCGGAGGCGAAGTTGGCGATCGTGGATCCCACGAGTGCCAGTAGGACCAGTGCCACGTACGCCGTGTTTTCGGCGAGCAGTGCGCCAATCCTGCCCAGAGGCGAACGGCCTGGGGCGGTGGTCGTTGTCATGGTGGTCATCAGGCAGCTTCTTCCTCGCGTCGTGAGGTGGCGCTCAAGGCGAGTTGCAGGACTCGCTCCTCGGTCGCCTCGTCCCGGGTCAGCTCGCCTCGCACTCGGCCAGCCGCCATGACGATGATCCGGTCGGACTGCGACAGGATTTCAAGCAGATCGCTGGAGATCATCAGCACTCCCTTACCCTCGGACTTGAGCCGCTGCATGATGCCGTAGATCTCGGCCTTTGCCCCGACATCGACTCCACGGGTGGGCTCGTCGAGGATGAGGAGATCCGCCTCCGCGGCCAACCACCGCGTCAGAACGATCTTCTGCTGGTTTCCGCCGCTGAGTTGCCCGGCCGGGATGTGCGGATCGGACGGGCGTATCGCCATCGTCTTGAGTAGGTCGGCGCACTTGCGGCGGATGGCACCCATGGGAGGAAGCCCACGGCCCTTCGAGAGCTGCAGCAGCGCGTAGCCGCTGTTCTCGATCACCGAGCGGTTCAGGACCAGGCCCTGACCCTTGCGGTCCTCCGGGACCATCCCGATCCCCAGCGCGGCGGCTTGGGCCGGAGAGGAGATCGTGTGAGGCTGTCCCTCCACCGAGATGGTGCCGCCCCTGATGGGATCGGCGCCGATCACGGCGCGAGCGGTCTCGCTGCGCCCGGCCCCGACGAGACCCGCCAGGCCGACGATCTCTCCCCGGCGCACGGTGAGACTCACGTCCTTGACCACGCCCGCCTGGAGGTGCTCGATACGGAGGAGTTCCGCGCCCTCAACGGCGGGCACCCACGTGTCGAAGAGGTTGACGTCGCGACCCACCATCGCCTGAATGAGGCTGTCGTGAGTGAAGTCCGAGACCGGGGCGGATTGCTGGAACCGTCCGTCCTTGAGCACCGTGATCCGGTCGCCGATCTCGAAGATCTCGTCGAGATGGTGCGACACGTAGAGGATCGCGATGCCGTCCTCCTTCAGGCTCCTGATCAAAGAGAAGAGGCGCTCGACCTCACCACGGGTGAACGATGCCGTCGGCTCGTCGAAGATCATCACGGAGGCCTGAAGGGCGAGCGCCTTCGCGACCGCGAC
This sequence comes from Nigerium sp., assembly GCA_016711325.1. Taxonomy (GTDB): domain Bacteria; phylum Actinomycetota; class Actinomycetes; order Propionibacteriales; family Propionibacteriaceae; genus Propioniciclava. The sequence goes on from JADJTH010000001.1 coordinate 581,079, forward strand.
CTCTTGCTGGCGCGCGAGATCCAGGTCTTGCACCTTGGTGTCGGGCGAGACGCTCACGCCGACGCGATCCAGGTGACGCTGAGCCTCGCGCCGCATGGCACCGCGCCGCACGAAGCCGAACCGCGTCGGTGGGCTGCCGAGGAAGATGTTCTCAGCGACGGACAGCTCGGGAACGAGATCCACCTCCTGGTAGATCGCGCCGACCCCCGCTTCCCGCGCCCAGCGAGGATCGCCCGCGCGCATGGGTTTTCCGTGGAGCGTGACGGTCCCCGAATCGGGGCGGTACACCCCCGTCAGAATCTTGATGAGCGTCGACTTGCCGGCTCCGTTCTCGCCCATCAGGCAGTGGACCTCCCCGGCGTTCATCTCGAGTGCCACTTCCGTCAGTGCCGCTACCCCGGGGAACGACTTGGACACGTGGGAGACCTGGAGAACGGGCTCCGAGGTCGAAGCGGTCGGCCGCGCAGCCCGATCCTCCCCGGCCACTAGAACTCCAGCCCGTTCTTGTTCATCTCGTCGAGGTACTGCTTGGCTTCCGCCTGCTTGTCGGCGTCGAAGACCTTGATCGGCACCTCAACGTTCGTCGGAACCGTCTTTCCGGCAATCACGTCCAGCGCAGCGTGCAGGGACAGCTCGCCGAAGAATGGCGGCGTCTGGGTCTCCCGCGCGATGTCTCCCGCAACGACGGCCTCCACAGCGAGCTTCTGCCCGCCCTCACCGACGAGGTACCCGAGCAGTTCCTCCCGGCCCGCGGCCTTGATGGCCTGGATGGCACCCACGGTCATATCGCTGTAGTCCGTGCGGACCACGTCGATTTGTCCCTTCGGGAAGCGCTGGAGGAAGTCCTCCATCACCTTGATCCCGCCCTGCTTCGTGAAGCCGGCATCCGACGTTGCCACCGTCTTGATCTCGGGGTACTTCGCCATCACTTCGTCCCAGCCCTGGTTCGCATCCACGACGGGCGACGCGCCGGCCATCCCCTGGACATGGACCACATTCCCCTTCGGGGAGCCGTACTTCTTCGTCAGCAGTTCAACGGTCTTCTCGGCCAGAAGCTTGCCCGACTCGACGTGGCTCTGTGCGATGGACTGGACGTACATGCCCTCGCCGGGAGTGGCATTGATCGTGCGATCGATCGTGATCAACGGCACATTGGCCCGCTTGGCGGCCGCGACGATCGGTACGAGCGCCTGGCTGTCCAGCGGCGAGACGATCAGGACCTTGGGCTTCTGGGCGAGCAGGCTCTGCGCGTCGGCGAGCTGCTTCGCCGGGTCTTGGTTGGCGTTGGTGCTGATCAGCTTGACACCGAGCTTCTGGGCCCACGACTCCATGTCCTTCTGGTTGGTCACCCGCCAGGAGTTGATGAGCTCGGCTTAAGCGTAGGCGACGACCGGTGTGCCTCCGGCGTCCGCCTGGCCGGCCGGCGCATCGGCGGCCTTGGAACACCCGGTGGTCAGCAACAGCATCGCGGCGAGTGCGGCGGCTCCGGCTGCGAGGCCCCGACGACCTCGAGAGGGCATGAATCTGGACACGACGGACTCCTTTGTCTGGCAGTGCACTGCATCGCACGTTTTTGCGATACGCGAAGATATGTATCTTCGGAGCCCGACGTTATACCCCAGCAAACTGGACGTCAACAGCCTCGTGCGATCTGTGCAACTTCTCGGAGAGCCGGTGCGCGGGGGGTGCCGTAAGGCCCACCGACGCCTCGACGCGAGCGTTCGTCGACCCGCCGCGGCGAGGTCGGGCGTCCCTCCCGGCACGGCCCGGTCGCCTCGCTAGCGAGGCGTCCGGCGAGCCCGTTCGCGTGCGTCCCGGAGGGCCCCGACCAGTCGGTCGACGTCGTCCTCCGTGGTGGACCAGTTGGAAAAGGAGACGCGGACCGCTGCCTGCCCGCGCCAATGCGTGCCGGCGACCCAGCCCTCGCCGCTCAGCCGTACCAGCTCGGCTACCCGCCACGTGGTGTCGTCGTCGTCCGCGTGGAGCAGAACCTGGTTGAGCACGACATCGTTGCGGACGCGGAACCCGTCCTCGGCGCGCATCGCGTCAGCGAGCCGACGAGCGTGGTCGCAGCAGCGGTCGACCAACGCCTCGACCCCTACGCGGCCCAGCGAGGCGAGGGCCGCGTAGACCGGGACCGCGCGCGCCCGTCGCGACATCTCCGGGACGAGCATGCCCGGCTCGCGATCGGCGACGGTGGGCAGGTACGCCGTGTTCGCGCCCAGCGCGGCCCGCGTCGCGGCAGGGTCGGAGACGATCGCCAGCCCGCAATCGTAGGGAACGTTGAGCCACTTGTGCGCGTCGGTGGACCACGAGTCGGCCGTCTCGACGCCGGCGACCAGGCCCGAGCGGCGCGCCGACGCGCGCGCCCACAGTCCGAACGCGCCGTCCACATGCACCCAGCCTCCGTGGGCGTGCGTGGCCGCGACGATCTCGCCCACCGGGTCGCAGGCGCCGGTGTTCACGTTCCCGACCTGTGCGCACACGATCGCCGGCGTCGGGTCGGCGTCAAGCACGTCCGCGAGGGCGTCCGCCCGCATGGCGCCCTGGTCGTCGACCGGCACCCGCTCGACCTTCCTCGAACCGAAACCGATCATCCGGACGACCTGCAGGACGGACGGATGCACCTCTTCGCCGACCAGGACCCGCAGCCGGGGGGCGTCGGCCAAACCGTCCGCGTCCACATCCCAGCCTTGGCGGGACAGGAGCGCATGGCGAGCGGTGAGCAGGCCGACGGCGTTTCCGGCCGTCGCCCCGGTCGTGAAGCCGACCGCGGCCGACGCCGGCAGCGACAAGGCCGCCAACACCCACCGCTCGGCGACCGCGTCCACGGCCGCTCCCGCCGGCGAGGACATCCGGCTGTACGCGGTCTGATCCCAGGTCGAGACGAGCCAGTCCGCTGCCAGCGCGGCGGGCAGCGCCCCGCCGACGACCAGCCCGAAATAGCGCGGCCCCGCGCTGGCGATCGTGGCCGGACCGCACACTCGTGCCAACCGCTCGACCACCTCTCCCGCGTCCGTGCCCGTCTCCGGCAGCGGGCCGCCCAGGGCGTCGATCACCTCCGCGTAGCCGGTGATCGCGTCCACGCGGCGTCCCGGCAAGCCCTCGAGGTAGTCGACGGCCAACTCGCTCGCGCGGCTCAGCACCTGCCGCGATCCGCCCCAGCCTTCTCCGGCACGATCGTCCCTCACGCGTTGCCCCCAGCCGGCGTTCCCGACGACGGCGCGGTCAGCGGCCCGTGCCGGCGTACACGACGGCCTGGCCGTCGGCGTCCAGGCCGAACGCGGTGTGCACCGCGCGGACGGCCTTGTCGACGTCGGCATGGTCGACCAGCACCGAGATGCGGATCTCGGAGGTGGAGATCATCTCGATGTTGATGCCGGCCTCCGCGATCGCGCGGAAGACGGTCGCCGACACGCCGGGGTGTGAACGCATCCCCACGCCGATCACCGACACCTTGCCGATCTCGTCGTTGTAGACGACATCGCGGAAGCCGATCGGCTCCTGAGCCGAGCGCAGCGCGGCCATCGCCTTCGCACCGTCCGCCTGCGGCAGCGTGAACGAGATGGCGGTCGTGCCGCCGCCCACCGACACGTTCTGCACGATCATGTCGATGTTGATGCCGGCGTTCGCCACCGTGGTGAACACGTCGGCGGCCGCACCGACCCGGTCGGGCACCCCGATGACGGTGATCTTCGCCTCGGACCGATCATGTGCGATGCCGGTGATGATGGGGTTCTCCACGGGATCCTCCTCGTCGATGTGCTTGACCCAGGTGCCGGGTTTGTTCGAGAACGACGACCGGACGTGCACGGGGACGTTCTCGCGTCGCGCGTACTCCACGCAGCGCAGGTGCAGGATCTTGGCACCGTTCGCGGCCATCTCGAGCATCTCTTCGTAGCTGATCTCGGGAAGCCGCTGTGCCCCCGGAACGATGCGCGGATCGGCACTGAAGACGCCGTCCACGTCGGAATAGATCTCGCAGAAGCCGGCGCCCAGAGCCGCGGCGAGCGCGACCGCGGTGGTGTCGGACGCCCCACGACCCAGCGTCGTCACGTCCTTGGTGGTCTGCGACACGCCCTGGAAACCGGCCACGATGACGACGTCGCCCTCATCGAGGGCCGATTCGATGCGGCCGGGCGTGATGTCGATGATGCGCGCGTCTCCGTGCTTCTCGGTGGTGATGACACCGGCCTGCGAGCCCGTAAAGGACCGTGCGGTGTGGCCGAGGTCGTTGATGGCCATGGCCAGCAGCGCCGCGCTCATCCGCTCACCGGCGGTCAGCAGCATGTCGAGTTCACGGGCGCGCGGCTTGGGGCTCACCTCGGCGGCCAGGTCGAGCAGGTCGTCGGTGGTGTCGCCCATCGCCGAGACGATGACCACCACGTCGTTGCCCTGCTCCTTGGTGTCGACGATGCGCTGGGCCACCCGCTTGATGCTGGCGGCGTCCGCGACCGACGACCCGCCGAATTTCTGAACCACGCGCACGGACGACTCCCCTCGCTGACAAACCTCGCCAACTTTGCCACGTTCGAGCCGCCTCCGGGATCCCATCTCGCGCAACGCGCCGGCATTCGCGTCCCGCGGTGCACAATGGTGCGCGGACAGGAGGACCCATGACCCACGATCCCTCCCCTCAGCAGCGTCTCTCCGATGCCGAGCGAGACGAGGCGGCGTCCATGCTGCGCGACCACTTCGAGGCCGGACGTCTCGACGCGTCCGAGTTCGACGAACGCCTGAGCGGGGCGTTGTCGGCCCGGTTCGCCGGCGACTTCATCCCGTTGTTCGCCGATCTGCCCGATCCGCGCCCGAACCCGCACGCCGTCCAGCCATGGGCGTCACCGCTCGTTCCCGTTGCCGGCAGTTCGCTTTCCCTGCCCACCGACGCCGGGGGACGCGGAGTCGCCCGCCCGCAGCCGACCTGGCTACCGCTGGCACGGAAGCTGCTGTGGCCGGGCGCCATCGCCCTGGCGTTGATCACGGGCAACTGGTGGCAGTTCATCGCCTTGGCGATCGTGCTCAGCATCGTGCTCGGCCACCTCACCCAGCAGCGGCGACAGCCGCCGCCCTACCTGGACAAGTGACCGGGGCGCCTCGACGCCGCCGGGCGCACGGCCGCGTCGCCCCTGGGGAATACGGCGCACGATCCCCTGACGATCGTCGTGCCCAGGGGTGGGGTGCGACAGGGCACTAGAATGGGGACCCCTTCCCTGTGAGCCCGCGAGGTCGAACCATGCCGCCTGAATCCGCACCACGCGCGCCGCGCGACGGGTTCCGTCCGGACATTCATGGCCTGCGCGGGCTGGCGATCCTGCTCGTGATCTCCTACCACCTGTGGACGGCCGGCCGGGTGTCGGGCGGCGTCGACGTCTTCTTGTTCATCTCGGCGTTCCTGATGACGGCGAGTTTCGTCCGCAAGGGAACCTCGTTCCGGCTGGTCGCCTTCCTCGTGCAGCGCTTCCGCCGGCTCGTGCCGCTCGCCGCGCTGGTCCTGGCAACGACCCTCGCGGTGGGCTGGCTCGTGCTGCCGCCCACCCGCTACGAAGGGCTGCTCACGCACGCGTGGGCGTCCCTGCTGTACCGGGAGAACTGGCAGCTCGTCGCCGACGCGGCCAACTACATGGCCCCCGATCCACAGCGGCTCAACCCGTTCCAGCATTTTTGGAGCCTGTCCTTGCAGGGGCAGTTCTTCGTGCTTCTTCCGCTGCTGTTCGTGGGCGCGGCGGCGCTCGAACGCCGGTCCGGCCTCTCGATCCGGCGAAGCCTGGCCGTGGTGCTGGGGCTGGCCACCGTCGTATCGTTCGCGTGGGCGTCCCACCTCGTGCACGCGAGCCCGACCGCGGCCTACTTCGACACCGGGGCCCGCGCGTGGGAGTTCACCGCCGCGGCGCTGGTCGCGCTGCTGCCGCCGCTCGCGCTGCCGCCGTGGGCGTCGCGGCTGCTGTCGTGGTCGGGGGTGACGCTGCTGCTCGCCAGCGGCCTGATCTGGGGACGCGGCGCGTTCCCCGCCTCCGCGGCGATCCCGCCGCTGGCGGCAGCCGCGATGGTCATGATCGCCGGCAACCGGCCCGACGACCGCTGGCACGCGTCGTGGTGGCTGGCGCGGGGCCCGCTCGTCTTCGTCGCCAACCGGGCCTACGCGCTCTACCTGTGGCACTGGCCCGTCTACGTCTTCGCCCTGGTGGTGACCTCCAACAGCAACCCGCATACGGGCTGGGGCACATCCGTGGCGGTCCTGACGGTCTCCTTCGCGCTGGCGGACGCCTCCACGCGGCTCGTCGAGCGGCGCTTTCACGGCCTGCCGCAACTGACCCGGCTTCGGTACGCGGGCACCGCCATCGCCGTCTCGGCGCTGATCGCCGCATCGACTCTCGTCGGGGTGAGCTCGCTGATCGAACGTGACGAGCGTGCCGTCGCCGACCTGCCCGCCGACCAGCGCCCGGGCGCCCGGGCGCTCACCGAGGGCGACACGCCCACACCGGGGAGGGGGACGCCCACTCCCGTGCGCGGGATCGCCCCCGGCGACACCTCGGTGACCCGCGACTGGCCCGTCCTGTTCCCCGACTGCGACCCGAGCGATCCGGCGATGCCGCCCGCGCCCGAACTCGGCTGGTGCCGGGTCTACCAGAAGGAGCTGGCGCCGCCGGTGAAGACGATCGCCATCGTCGGCGACTCCCACGCCTACCAATGGCTCACCGCGCTGGTGCCGCTGGCGGACGCCCGCGACTGGCGGATCATCGTCTACGTCAGGCCGGCGTGCCGGGTCGGCTCGCCGAGCGAGGTCCCGGGATGCCCCGAATACACCGAGGAGGCGATCGCCTGGCTGCTGAACACCCGTCCGGACTACGTGGTGAGCACCGGCTCCTCCACCCGCGCGACCGAGCCCGAGCACGACGACTGGGGCTGGGCCGCCGCCATCGCCCCGGTCGCCCGCGCGGGGATCCCCATCGTCAACCTCCGCGACAACCCGCGCTGGGAGATGGACATGCCCGAATGCGTCCAGCGCTACGGCGTCGACGACCCGCGCTGCTGGGCGCGCCGCTCCGACAAGCTCGCCGAGCGCTGGCCGGTCGGTGGCCTCGCCGACCTGCCGAACCAGCACTTCCTCGACTTCAGCGACTGGATCTGCCCACCCGGCAAGGTGTCGATCTGCCCGGCGGTGATCGGCAACACCTACGTCTACATGGACAGCAACCACCTGACCCGCACCTACCTCGAGACCCTCATCGATGTGTTCGCCGAAGCGTGGGCGCGCGAGGTGGACGCATGACCCGCCACCGGCGGGCCGCGCGGGCACTCGGGGCGCTGATCGCCGGCATCGTCGCGTTGTCCGGCTGCTCGACCGGGCCGCCCCGCGCGTCCATCGAGGGCCGCCGCGGCCACACGATCATCCTCCAGGGGCACGCGTTGGCTTACTGCGCCGACGCCGGCCTGGAGCGGTGGACGGCGTCCGTGACCCGCGTCATCGTCGCGGTGCACGGGATCGACCGCAACGCCTGCGGCATGCTGACGGCGGTCACCAGCGCGCTCGGCATCACGGCGGGCGAGGGCGACACCGCGGTCATCGCCCCGCTGTTCGCCACGTCCGCCGACGCGACGCCCGGCGGACACGCCTGGGATCCACGCGGCTGGCCGGCGGGCGAGCCGGCCGACACCGGCGTGTCCTCCTACGCCGTCATGGACGCCCTCGTCGAGGCGCTCGGTCCTCGGGAGATCACACTCGTCGGCTTCTCGGCCGGCGGGCAGCTCGTCAACCGCTACGCCAGCGCCTCACCCCACACCCTTCACCGCTACGTGGTCGTCAACCCGTCCAGCTACCTGTGGTTCACCCCGGATCGGCCGATCGGCGTGGGGCCGTGCCCGGGCGTCAACGCGTGGCGCTACGGCCTCGACGAACGGCAGGGCTACCCGGCCCAGTCGGACGCGGCGACGCTGCGAGCCCGCTACGGCGCGCGCACCGTGCACTACCTGATCGGGGCGGCCGACGACGACCCGCGCTCGGCGTCCATGGATCGCTCCTGCGCCGCCATGGCCCAGGGCGCCAACCGCGAGGCGCGCGCCCTCCACTACCACCGGCACCTGATCGAGGTCTTCGGCCCGTCGATCGAGGCGCAGCAGCCGCTCCACGTCGTGTCCGGCATCGGTCACAATGTTGCGGCGATGCTGGCCAGCCCCGAAGGCCGCGAGGCGCTCCGAGGCTGACCGCGACGGTCGACCGACTCAGGCCCTGACCAGCGAGAACCGCAGCCCGAGGTCGTCGTCCACGACGACCTCGGCGTCCGGCTCCCCCTCCACGACGGTGCTGGCGAGCACCTCACCGGCCAGCAACCCGGACGCCTCGCGGAGCGCCTCGGCCACCTGACCGGACGCCGCCCAGGTGAGCGCGATCCGATCGGAGACCTCGAGCCCCGAGGCCTTGCGCTGCTCCTGAACGAGACGCACGACATCGCGGACGAGGCCCGCGCGGACGAGTTCGGGGGTCAGCTCGAGGTCGAGCGCGACCGTCTCACCCTGCTCGTTGACGACCGACCAGCCCTCGCGCGGGCGCTCGGTGATGATCACCTCGTCCGCGGTCACCACTGTGCCTCCGGCGAACGCGACGGACGCCTCGCCGGTGGCGGCGAGCGTCGCGGCGAGGGCGGCGGCGTCCGCGGAGGCGACGGCGGCGGCCACCTTCGGAGTGTCCCTGCCGAACCGCTTGCCCAGTGCCCGGAAGTTGCCCTTGGCGGAGTAGTCGACCAGGTCACCCGCGGACGCGAACGACTCGACCGCGCCGACGTTGAGCTCGGACGCGATCTCGGCGATCAGCTCGGCGTCCAGCTTCGCGAACGACGCGCTCGGCACCAGCACGCGCCTGAGCGGCTGCCGGGTCTTGACCGCGGCCTCCGAGCGGGCGCTGCGACCGAGTTCGACCAGGCGCCGGGTGAGCGTCATCGACGCGATCAGGGCGGCGTCCACGTGCGCCTCGTCGACGGCCGGCCACGGGGCCACATGCACCGAAGCGGGTGCGCCGGGCACCGCGGCGACCACGAGATCCTGCCACACGCGCTCGGTGAGGAACGGCGCCATCGGCGCCATGAGGCGGGTGACCACCTCGATGGTCTCGTGCAGCGTCCACAGCGCAGCGGGCTGCCCCTCCCAGAAACGCCGGCGCGAGCGGCGCACGTACCAGTTGGACAGGTGGTCGACGAAGTCGGCCAGCAGCGCGCCCGCCCGCTGGGTGTCGAAGCCCTCCAGCGCCTCGGTGACGTCGGCGACCAGCGCGTTGCGCTGCGCGACCAGCCAGCGGTCCATCACCGGACGTCCGGCCACGTCCGGGGCGGCGCCGGTGGGCGTCCAACCGTTCGTGCGGGCGTACAGCGACTGGAAGCTCACCGAGTTCCAGAACGTCAGCAGCACCTTGCGGACGGTCTCGTTGATCGTCGTATGCCCGACGCGCCGCGACGCCCACGGCGAGCCGCCCGCGACCATGAACCAGCGGACGGCGTCCGCGCCGTGGGTGTCCATCAGCGGGATGGGCGCCAGGATGTTGCCCAGGTGCTTCGACATCTTGCGGCCGTCCTCGGCGAGGATGTGGCCCAGGCATAGCACGTTACGGAAGTCGGACCGGTCGAACACCAGCGTGCTGACGGCCATCTGCGAGTAGAACCAGCCGCGGGTCTGGTCGATCGCCTCGCAGATGAAGTCGGCCGGGAAGGCGGCCTCGAACCGTTCGGTCGAGCCCTCGGCCCACGGGTAGCCCCACTGCGCGAAGGGCATCGCGCCGGAGTCGTACCAGGCGTCGATCACCTCGGGCACGCGGCGGTAGACGCCGGCCTCGCCCGGCTTGGTGAAGGTGACCTCGTCGATGAACGGACGATGCGGGTCGAGTGCGGACAGGTCGCGTCCGGCCAACTCGCCCAGCTCGGCCAGCGAGCCGACGCACACCATCCTGGCGGGGTCGGCGTCGTTGCGCCAGATCGGCAGCGGGGTGCCCCAGTAGCGTTTGCGCGACAACGCCCAGTCGACGTTGTTCTCGAGCCAGTCGCCGTAGCGGCCGTGCTTGATGTGCGCCGGGAACCAGTTGGTGGCCTCGTTCTCGCGGAGCAGGGCGTCCTTGATGGCGGTGGTGCGGATGTACCAGCTCGGCTGCGCGTAGTAGAGCAGCGCGGTGTGGCAGCGCCAGCAGTGCGGGTAGCTGTGCTCGTAGTCGAGCAGCCGGAACAGCCGCCCGCGCGCGGCCAGGTCGGCGACGAGCGCCTTGTCGGCGGTCTTGAAGAACTGGCCGCCCACGAGCGGCACGGACGCCTCGAACGTGCCGTCCGGCTGGATCGGGTTGACCATCGGCAGCCCGTAGCCGCGGCAGGTGATCATGTCGTCCTCGCCGAAGGCGGGCGCCTGGTGCACCAGGCCGGTGCCGTCCTCGGTGGTGACGTAGGTGGCCAGCACCACGTAGTGGGTGCCGCCGACGACGTCGGGGAACTCGATCAGGTCGAAGGGACGCTCGTAGCGCCAGCCCTCGAGGTCCTTGCCGAGGTAGCTCGGGCCGAGCTTCCAGCCCTCGCCGAGTACCTTCTCGGCGAGCGGCTCGGCCAGCACGAGGGTGTCGTCGCCGCGGTGGGCGACCACGTAGGTGACGTCGGGGTGGACGGCGACGGCCGTGTTCGAGACCAGCGTCCAGGGGGTGGTCGTCCACACCAGCAGGTCGGCCTTGCCGGCGAGCGGCCCGGAGGTCAGCGGGAACCGGACGTACACCGACGGGTCGGTGACGTCCTCGTAGCCCTGGGCCAGCTCGTGGTCGGACAGCGTGGTGCCGCAGCGCGGGCAGTAGGGGGCGACGCGGTAGTCCTCGACGAGCAGGCCCTTGGAGTGGATCTGCTTCAGCGACCACCACACCGACTGCACGTACTCGGTCGCCATGGTCTCGTAGGCGTCGTCCAGGTTGACCCAGTAGCCCATGCGGGTGGTGAGCTCGGCCCACTGGTCGACGTGGCGGATCACCGACGCGCGGCAGCGTTCGTTGAACGCCTCGACGCCGTACGCCTCGATGTCGGCCTTGCCGGAGAAGCCGAGTTCCTTCTCGACGGCGAGTTCGACCGGCAGCCCGTGGCAGTCCCAGCCGGCCTTGCGGTCGACGCGGAAGCCCTGCATGGTCTTGAAGCGCGGGAAGACGTCCTTGAATGCGCGCGCCTCGATGTGGTGGGTGCCCGGCATGCCGTTGGCGGTGGGCGGGCCTTCGTAGAACGTCCAGCGCGGCCCGTCCTCGGTCTGCGCGAGCGAGGCGGCGAACGTGTCGTTCTCGCGCCAGAACTCGAGCACCTCGTGCTCCATCGCGGGCAGGTCCACCTGCGGCGCGACCGCGTTGTACCCGGGCTGGGTGGTCATCGGCATGTTCCCTCTTCGTCGAATCGTCGGACGAAGGGACGAGGCGAGCGCCCCGCGGTACCACCCTTCTTGGACGCGCGCGGCGTCCCTCTCTTGCTCGCCGCTGCCGGTTCTAGTGAGGCGTCCGCCCGGACGCCCGTTCTTCCGGCGGCTCCGGGGTGATGGCCCCATCCGCGCCGTGCGACTCCCCTAGTGTAGGAACGTCGTCAACGGTGCGGAAATCGGAGGGGCTGACGTGGACGGGTTGCTGGCGTTCTTGCTGGTCGTCGGGGTGCTCGCCGTCGTCGGGTCGCTCGTGCTGATGCGCCGGGTGCCCCGCGAGATCCGGCCCGTCGCGCTCGTGCCGTTGTTCGTCGTCCTGGTCGGCTTCGCCATCGGCTTCCTGGCGCTGGCCGGCGTCTTCGGCTGAGCACGACGGCCTCCGGCGCCGCTGTCGGGGCCGGAGGCGTCAGACCCGCGGCGTCAGGACGACCTTGCCGAGCACTCCGCCACCCGCGAGATCGCCGATGGCGTCCGCGATGCCGTCGAACCCGACGGTGCGGTCGATCCGGGGCCGGACGCCGCTGCGTTCCAGCAGCGCGAGCAGGTCGGCGAGCTCGGCGCGGTTGCCCATCGTGGAGCCGATGATCCGCAGTTGCAGGAAGAAGACGCGGGTCAGGTCGGCCGGCGGGTTGGGACCGGAGGTCGCGCCGCACACGACGACCGTGCCGCCCGGGCGCAGCGACGTCAGCGAATGCGACCAGGTCGCCTCGCCCACCGTCTCGACGACGAGATCAACGCGTTCGGGTAGCCGCGATCCCGGCTCGAACACCTCGTCGGCGCCGAGTTCTCGGGCGAAGGCGCGCTTGGCGTCCGTGCGTGCGGTCGCCCACACGCGGTGACCGAGCGCCTTGGCGAGCTGGATCGCCGCCGACGCGACGCCGCCGGACGCCCCCTGCACCAGCACGGTGCCTGGACCGGTGAGGCCCGCATCGCGGGTGAGCATCCGGTACGCGGTCAAGTAGGCGGTGGGCAGGCAGGACGCCTCGGCGAACGACAACCAGGCCGGCTTGTCGACGAGGTTCGCCGCGGGCACGGCGACCCATTCGGCGAGCGTGCCCTGGTGCAGTTCGGACAACAGCGAGCGGTGAGGATCGAGGGTCTCCTCCCCCGCCCAGCCTTCCGACGGGATGACCGCGTGCACGATGACCTCGCGCCCGTCCTCGGTGGTGCCCGCGGCGTCCGTGCCCAGGATCATCGGCATCCGGCTCGCCGGAAGCCCGACGCCGCGCAGCGACCACACGTCGTGATGATTGACGGCGGCGGCCTCGACCCGCACCCGCACCCACCCGTCGGACGCGTCGGGCTCGGGCCGCTCGCCCACGCGCAGCGCGGCAAGCGGATCGCCGGGTTCGGCCCGGTCGACGTAGACGGCACGCATGGCGTCCACCCTAGTGCCCTGTCACGAGGCCGTCGGGCGCCGGCTCACCCCAGCAGCCGCTCGATCACGACGGCGACTCCGTCCGCGTCGTTGCCGAGCGTGACCTCGTCGGCCGCCGCCAGCGCGGACGCCGTCGCGTTGGCCATCGCCACACCCGTGCCCGCCCAGGTGAGCATTTCGACGTCGTTGGTGTTGTCGCCGAAGGCGATCACCTCGCTCGCGTCGATTCCCAGCCTCGCGGCGACGCGGGCGAGCGCGCTGGCCTTCGACACCCCCGACCGCGCCACCTCGAGGAACGGCGCGCCGGAGATCGTCGGGTGGACGCCGGGGACCGCCAACTCGCGGCTGACCGCCAGCAACTCCTCGGGTGTCGTGCCCGGGTCGCGCACCACCAGCTTGACCGACGGAACCTCCAGCACCTCGGCGAGAGACGTCTCGCGGTGCGTCACCAGCCACCGTGCGTCCTCGGCGCCCGGATCGCGCTCACCGACATAGCCGTGCTGCGCGACGTAGCTGTTGCCGCCGTCGCGCACCGAGACGACCCGCGCATCCGGGAACGCCTCGAGCATCTGGGTCGCGAGTGCCCACTGGGCGTCCACCTCGATGAGTTCCTCGAACAGGATCGAGCGTTCGCGCAGGTCGACCGCGACCGAGCCGTTGCTGCCGATCGTCAGGCCGTCGAGGGCCGTGCCGGCGACGATCGCGCCGATCGAATACGGCTGGCGCCCCGAGATGGCGACGACGACCAGGCCCGCCTCGCGTGCGGCGGCGAAAGCGGCCCTGGTGCGAGGCGAGAGGGTGCGGTGATCGCTACGGACGATGGTCCCGTCGAGGTCGGTGGCGATGAGGCGGATGCCCACGAGTTCCCTTCGCGTTGTGGTGGGCGCCCCGGCCGGGCCGCCGCGGGTGAGTGAGGCCACGCCGGGCGCTGTCAGACGCCGACCTGGCGGCGTCCGGAGAAGGCGCGGCCGAGCGTGACTTCGTCGGCGTATTCGAGATCGCCGCCGACGGGCAGGCCCGAGGCGAGGCGAGAGACGACGATGCCGGTGGCGGCGAGCAGGCGGGTGAGGTAGGTGGCGGTGGCCTCGCCCTCGACGTTGGGGTCGGTGGCGAGGATGACCTCGGTGACGACCGGCCCCGACAACCGCCGCAGCAGTTCGGCGATGTGCAGGTCTTCGGGGCCGACGTGATCGATGGGGCTGATGGCGCCGCCGAGCACGTGATAGAGACCGCGGTATTCGCGGGTGCGCTCGATCGCGGCGACGTCCTTGGACTCCTCGACGACGCAGACCAGCGACTGGTCGCGGCGCGGATCGCGGCAGACCCGGCAGGTCGTCTCTTCGGACACGTTGAAGCAGATGTCGCAGAACCTGACCTTGTCGGCGACCTCGCGCAGCGCGTCGGCGAGACGGTCGACGTCGTCGCGGTCGGCGTTGAGCAGGTGGAACGCGATCCGCTGGGCGCTCTTCGGGCCGACGCCGGGGAGGCGTCCGAGCTCGTCGATCAGCGTCTGGATGGGGCCTTCGTACACGACCGCCCGATCAGAACGGCAGGCCGGGGATCTGGGGCATGGCGGCGGACGCCAGCGCCTGGATCTGGTTCTGCGCGTCGCGCACGGCGGCCACGATGAGGTCGCCCAGCGTCTCGGTGTCGCCGGGGTCGACGACGGACGGGTCGATGCGCACCTCGGTGAGGTCGCCCGAGCCGGTCATCGTCACCGTGACGAGGTCGCCGCCCGCGCTGCCGGTCACCTGCCTGCCGGCCAGTTCCTGCTGCGCGTTGACCATCTGTTCCTGCATGGCCTGGGCCTGCTCCAGCAGCGCGTTCATGTCGAATCCGCCGCCATCGGCACCGAACAGGGACATCGCGTCCTCCTTCATCTCGTCTGGTCCATCGTAGGCGAGCGCCCCGGCGCCCTGGCGCGCGGGCCACGGCGGCCACGCGCGCTGCTCGGCGGTCTACTGCTCCTCGTCGCCGATCAGTTCGGCGCCGAGCTTGGTGACCAGCAGGTCGTCGACGTCGGTGACGCCCTGATCGAGGTCGAGGTCGTCGAGCGACTCGCCGGCGTCGTCGTCCTCGCCTGCTCTGCCGCTCCGGGTGGGCTGCACGTTGGCGCGTGCCTGCGCGATCGCGCGGGCGGCATCGGCGGCCACCTCAGGCCGCGGTGCCGCTGCGGGCGGGTGGGCGGCATGCGGCTCGTCGCCGCCCGGCGGCGCGTACTCCCGCGGGTCGACGCCGCCGCGATGCCCGGCTGCGTGCCCCGGCGGTGTTCCCTCTCGCGGGGCCGCGGCAGCGGGGTCGGAGGGCGCCACCGCGTCGGGTGCGGGAGCGTCGGCGTCGTCGACGGTGCGCACGGTCGCCGTGACGCCGAACGCCTCGCGCAGCACCTCGCGCAGGATCGCGTCGTGGCCGCCGCGTGCGAAGCTCTCGCGCGCACCCGGGTTGCTGAAGGCCAGCGTCAGCACCTCGTCGCGGTAGTCGTGGACGATCGCGTTCTCGCGCACGACGATCCAGGTGACGCGCCGGCGCCCCTTCACCCGTTCGAGCACGCTCGGCCATTCCGCGCGCACCTGCGCGGTCGACAGCGTCGGGCCTGGCGCGGTCGCGGCCCTGGACGCCGCCCGCGGCGGCTCCTCGCGGACGGTCGGCCGCGACGCGGGTGCGCGCCGGCTGGTGGGTGGCGCCGTGTGCGCCGGCTCGGACGCCACGGTCTCGTGGGCGGGCGGGCCCGACCAGGGCTCGGCGACGGCTTGGCTGGCCGGCGTGCCGGGCCACGGGTCTGCCACGGCCGCCTGCGTCGCCCGAGCCTCCGGACGCGGCCGCTGCTGACCCGGCTGAGGCTGACCCGGCTGAGTCGGATGCGGGGCGTCCGGGCCGGCGCGCTCGATCCGCTCGGTCGCGGGCGCCGCGGGATCGCCGGAGGCCATCTGGAGCCGGCGCTCGAGCCGATCGAGCCGGGCATGGACGCCGCGACCGCCGACGTCGGCACCCGGCAACAGGACGCGGGCACCCATCAGTTCGAGATACAGGCGCGGGGCGGTCGTGCCGCGCATGTCGGTGAGCCCCTTGGCGATCACCTCGGCGGCGCGCGTCAGCTCGCCCGGGCCCATCGCGGACGCCTGGGTCGTCAGCCGCTCGGCCTGATCGCCCGCCACATCGACCAACCCCGAGGTCATCGCGTCGGGCACCGCGGCGACGATGATCAGATCGCGGAGACGGCGGAGGAGGTCTTCGGCGAAGCGGCGAGGATCCTGACCGACCTCGACCACCTTGTCGATGCACGCGAACACGCCTTTCGCGTCGCCGGCGGCGAAGGCGTCCATCACCTCGTCGAGCAGCGAATCGGGCGTGTAGCCGAGCAGCCTGGTCGCCTGCCGGTAGCTCACGCCGCCCTCGGCGGCACCACCGAGCAGCTGGTCGAGCACCGACAACGAGTCGCGCACCGACCCGGCGCCCGCCCGGACCACCAGCGGCAACACCGCCGGGTCGACCGTCACGCCCTCGGCCGCGCAGAGCTGGGCGAGGTAGGCGGTCAGCGTGCGGGGCGGCACCAGCCTGAACGGATAGTGGTGGGTACGCGACCGGATGGTGCCGATCACCTTTTCGGGCTCGGTGGTGGCGAAGATGAACTTCACGTGCGCCGGAGGCTCCTCGACGACCTTCAGCAGGGCGTTGAACCCCGCGTTGGTGACCATGTGGGCCTCGTCGATGATGTAGATCTTGTAGCGGCTGTGCACCGGCGCGAAGAATGCGCGCTCGCGCAGGTCGCGCGCCTCGTCGACGCCTCCGTGACTGGCCGCGTCGATCTCGATGACGTCGATGCTGCCCCCACCGCCGCGGGCAAGGTCGCGGCACGACTGACACGCGCCGCACGGGTTCGGCGTCGGCCCCTGCTCGCAGTTGAGGCAGCGGGCCAGGATGCGCGCCGAGGTCGTCTTGCCGCAGCCGCGCGGGCCGCTGAACAGGTACGCGTGGCTCACCTTGTTGTTGGTCAGTGCGCGCTGCAGCGGATCGGTGACGTGCTCTTGGCCGATGACTTCGGCGAACGTGTCGGGCCGGTAGCGGCGGTACAGCGCCAGCGGGGCGTCCGGCCGGTTCAGCTGGGGTGCGCGGCGCGGCGCGGACGGCGGCGGCAGCGGGGTGGACGCCGCGGGCGTCCGGACGGGCACGATCGCCTCGGGGGGCTCGGCGGAGGCGTCCGGCTCGTCGGGGTCGATCGGGATCTCGCTCATCTCGTCGAGATCGATCTCCATCTCGGGATCGTCGACCGGCACCGGTTCGGCGGGCAGGATCAACTCGTCCGGCTCGGTGCCGAACAGGTCGGGCCCGTCTTGGGCGAAGGGATCCGGCGGCTCGGCGGCGAAGCTCCCTTCGTCGTCGAACAGGCCCTCGGGTACGTCGTCTGCCACGCCAGGAACCCTACTCGGTCACCCCGACACTCGTTCACCTCGGCGAACGCCGGCGGGACGACGCACCTCCGGCCCGGCGAGCGACGTGGAGAGGCCCCCGCGCACCTGACAGAGCTCACTGACCCTTGCTGCCTTCCGGCCCTGGGGGAGTTGGGCGAGGTGCCACCGCGCGGGGACCCGACGGACACCATACCCGACGCGCCCGTCCCGCGCTTCTCACGTCCTCCCGCGCACCGAGCTCGCTCTCGCCCGCCGCCCCTACTCTGGCGCGCCGCAGACAGCGTGCGGGAGTGCCGACCACGCGCGGGACGGCGGTGGACGCGCGGAAGAGAGCTGGGTTGCGCCAAGGCGGGGCGTCCTCAGGGCGCGGTGATGGCGAACCGTGACGTAGCGAGCACGGGGAGTCGGCGGCGGGCGTCCGCGACGGCGTCCGGGTCGATGTCGACCACCAGGAGTTCGGGAGCGTCCCCCGCTTCGGCAAGGATCTCTCCCAAGGGGCTGACCACGACGCTGTGGCCAACCCCGGTCGGGGCGTCGGGCTTGCTGAGCAAGCCCACGGTGGCAGGGTCACCCTGCCCGGCCGCGACGATATAACAGGTGGTGTCGAGGGCGCGCGCTCGGTTGAGCGCCCGCCATTGACCGGCCTTGCCGTCGCCTCGCATCCAGGACGCCGCGACGATGACGACCTGGGCACCGGCGTGGGCGAGGTACTTGAACAACTCGGGAAAACGGACCTCGTAACACACCGCGAACCCCACCGTGATGCCGCCGGTCTCGAAGGTGACCGGACGATCCCCCGCCTCGATGTGCCGGGATTCCTCGAACCCCCACGCGTCGAACAGGTGCATCTTGTCGTAGTGGGCGACCACGCCCGAGGCGTCCGCCACGATGAGGGTGTTGCGCGCGCGGGCGCGTTCGCCGCGGGTGCGGGCCGGCGTGAACATGCCCGCGACGATCGTGATGCCTGCCTCGCGGGCGATCGCGGCGACCGCGGACGCCCACGGCCCGTCGAGCGGTTCGGCAGCGTCGGCCGACCGGGTTGCGAAGCTCGCCATGGTCGCCTCGGGGAAGACGACCAGGTCGGCGCCGGCGTCCTTGGCCCGGGCGGCGAAGGTGCGGACGAGATCCAGGTTCGGCGCAGGATCGACCCCTGACACGATCTGGGCCACCGCGATCCGCATGCCCTCCATTCGACGCCTCGGCGCGACGATCGTCAAACCCGCCACGCGGGACGACCCGGGCACCGGCCCCCGATTGGGCCGGGGCGGGGCCTTCAGGTAGGATCTCCGGCGGAGGATTCGCCTAGAGGCCTATGGCGCTCGGTTGGAAACCGGGTTGGGTTCACGCCCTCACGAGTTCGAATCTCGTATCCTCCGCCATGCACTAATCACGCTTTGACTAGGGCTTATATCTCCGGGAAGCTAGAGCTACTGTTGAGTGGGCCCCGATCCGGACGCACTTTCGGGGCACACTCGGGGCACGCTATGCATCTTCCTGCCCCACTTTTGACGGCAGACTCATTGCAATGCCTAGCCCGTAAGCACACTCCGAATGCTTGGCGATACGAGATGCTGCGGATTTCTTGAACATCCGGTGCCCCGCCATCAGCTGGGCCTGGGAGACGCCCGGCCCGAAGAGCCGCGAGTTTCGGGAGCACCTGTCTGACGGGTCGTGACTCACCCACCATGCAACCGTTGGTGTGGACATCCCATCAGCCGCTGACGTGCGCGGGCGCGTCGACCTCCAGGCCGATGGTCCTGTCCTCGCTCTCATGCCCAGAGTCGGACGTCGACGTCCACGCCGTTCGCCGGGACCCACATAATGCCGAGAGTCGGATGTCGGGCGAGTCACTTCAGACCAGACCGGCCCGCCTGGCCCAGCCCTGCCGGTGAGATGACCTGATACTACAGTACCATTTGGCCAGCATTCCTGTCGTGGTGGCACGAAAGTACCATTTCGCCTTCCGTGAGTCTCGTTCTTCAGCGGATATTTGGCCGCCCCTACCGCTATCCGCTACCGTGACAGCAACCGACAGTGCCGCTGTCGCAACTAACTATAAGGAGAACAAATGAAGAGGACTCAGAAGCTGGTCGCAGCCTCGGTCTTGGCAGCCGCCATTCTGGCCGGTGGGGCCGGCGCAGCGGAGGCAGCGACAGTGTGGTACAAGGGGAGTGCGGTCAATTGGGATTACGGTCGCAGTTGGGGCGTGTACAGCTACTCGAATGTGCAATCAGGAGCGTATTCGCACAGCGCCACCGCGAACGGCACTTGGTCAGGGTGGAAGAATCCCGGCGTGGAAGCCAAGGCAAGCCAGTTCGTAGGCACCGGGGCGGCAACTGCCTACTGGAACTGCCGCGGCTGAGTAGGCTGCATTGAGACGTCAGGCGAACAACGACATCTGCTGAACGGACAGCGGCACTGTGGGAGTCATCTTCAGAGTCTTCAACATCGTCCTCGTCGTCTTCATATCGATCCTTGCAAGTGTGGCTCTCGTCCTTAGTCAAGGGGATGCCCTCACGCGGTCGATGACGCAGTATCCGGCGAGTTCGAGGAACCTCATCATCTCAGGTACCACGGAGGATCGTGCTCCTGCTGTGTTGGATGTCCTCGGTCGACTGGTCTACACCGACAGGGGCGCCGCCGTCCGAGTTGACAACGTGCTCTCGAGCGCTGACAGCTCTGTGACGGGACTTCGTATCGGCATCCTGGCTCGACCCGACTCGCTCCCCCCCTCCCTCGATTTCCACTTCCTGGGGGCAGCGATGATCGACGGTGCCAAGCTGCGGGATTTGCTCGCGGCGGAGCCGACGAAGACGATCGGTCTGGATGTCAACGCTGCCGACGTGATCGCGCCCATGCCGAGCCTGACGTTCGCCCCGCGCGTCGCAGTCCTCCAGTTGCCGGAGCTGGTCACGCGTTCGGGAACCATCAACGGGACCTATCGGATCGTCGGTATTGATGATTCGCAGTTCGCGGCACTCGCAACATCCCTGTCGTCGGTGACGGGCCAATCCGAGGAGAGTCTGCGCGGTGAACTCCAGGGCGGGGCTGCCTCCCAGGGGATCGCCCAGGTTTTCGTGACGGGCCTGCTCGCCGCCACGACAGTGCTGTTGGCGACCATCCTGGTGTTCGCGGCGGTGCGGACACTGAGGGTATTGGGTGTCCACCTCCTAGTTGGCCGGTCTCGGGGAGAGTTCGCTCTGTCGGTCTTCCGTCCGGTGCTGGTAGCCGTTGCATGCACGGTGCCGGTGTCGATGGCGCTCACGTTCGTCATGGCGCCAGACTTCGGGTTCACAACGCCTCTTGTGTTCGCTGCCCTCGGCGGGGCCATGATCGGGCCCGCGCTCGTCACCGTGTGCGCGGGCCTCGCATCGCTCGTGCTGCTGGCTGTCAAACCGGTCGACGCCATCCGCGATCGGTACTCCAAACGGCTTCTCACCGCGGCCGTCGCAGCCGTGTACGTCGTGGCCATGGCCGGCCTCACGGCCGCGTTCTATGGCCTCGATGCTCCGCTGAAGAGCGTCAGTGAGCTGCGAGAAGTCGCCCAGTCGTGGAAGGCCTTCCAGGAGGAGGAGATTCTCTACCGGGAGGCACCCGGGAATGACCCGATGGCCGGTGGGCTACGATCCCCTCAACATGGGAAGGACTTCTACGACTGGTACCGCTCCATCGCCGACACCCCCGGCGTGACCCTCGTCAACACGGTCTACTACGGACAGGACATCCTCACCCGTTGGACAGGGGTTTACGAGACGGTGCCGGTCAAACCCTTCTGGTACATGGCTGCCTCGCCCAGTTACCTGCGATCGCAGGGGGTTGACGTCTCGCAGGAAGCTCTCAATCGAGCCGAGCGCGGCGAGCGGATCTTCCTGATACCGGAGTCTCTGAAGACATCGGAGAGCGCAGCTCTGCAGGGGTGGCTGCGGGAGACCAGTCAAGTCACGGGCGAGACCTCCATCACCACCGAGTACGTGAAGGACCCACGGGTGGGATTCGTCCCCTTCGCTCCAGACGAGCCCTTGTTCACGTGGAACACTGACCCAACGCGGCCGTACATGAGCTCCGAACCGGTGATCCTTCTCCTGACACCACAAAACATGATCCCCTTCGAGAGCGAGAGCCTGTCCGCGGTCGGCTTGGACAACAGCTACGTGAAACTCAGCCGAACGGCCGCCGAGAGAGTGACGACACCGCAGTACCTCGCCCAGTTCCACCTAGACGACAACCAACCCATATTCCTTCCGGTCAGCGACTTCATCGCTGGTCTGACGAAGACCATCCAGCAGGTCATCCAGCTATTCGGCGTCGTCATCGGACTCCTGGCGCTGCTCACCCTCACTTTGGTCGGCATCCTGACCAGCCTCTACTCCAACCTGCATCTCGAGGAGATCGCCGTCAAACGCATGCTCGGGTACGGACTCGTCGGCATATTCTGGAGGATCTCGGTCTTCGTCTCAGCCGCAACGTTTGTTTGCCTCGGAGTAGCGCTTCTGCTCCGCTCGACGACAGCGGCTCAGGCGAACGTGACGCTGCTCGTCGTGCAGGTGACCGTCCTCCTCCTACTCGCGAGGCGGTACACACGTCTCCAACTCAACACGGTGATGAAGTCATGACAGGACCTATCATGAGCCCCCTGCTGTCGGTGCGTAACCTTGTGAAGACTTATGGGTCACGAACCGTCATCGACGATGTGTCCATGGATGTAACTGCTGGTGAGTCGGTGGCGATCATGGGCCCGTCCGGATCGGGGAAATCGACGCTGCTGAACATCCTCGGCCTCCTCGATCACCCAACCTCGGGAACCGTCTTGCTCGACGGCACCGTCCTTCCAGGTGTCAACAGCGCCGCCGCGACCCGGATGCGGCGCAACCACATCAACTACCTATTCCAGTCATTCGCGCTCATCCCATCAGCAACCGCTATCGAGAACGTCCGCCTTGGGTTGCACCACGTCAAGAGCAGTCGCGCCACAAAAGACCAGCAGATTATCGAGCTGTTCTCCCGCTTGAGGATTCAGAATGTCGCGGGAAACAAGGTCATGACCCTCTCAGGAGGCGAACAGCAACGCGTTGCGCTGGCACGCTGCCTCCTGAAACCGGGCGACCTGATCCTCGCGGACGAACCGACGGGCTCCCTCGACCAAGTTCTGGCCGACGTCGCTTTGACCGAGATGTTGGCCCTCCAGCGCGACTTCGGAAAGACACTCCTCGTCGTCACCCACGACCCGAGCGTCGCGAAACGCTGCGATCGCCTCATCGACTTCAGCACCCGAGCCAAGCCATGACCACAACGCGCCTGCTGATCGGTCCTGCTCAGGCCGCGCAACCAACCGGCGGTGGGCCGCGCCCGCATTTGACGCACTGTGCGCGAGGGTAGCCTGTCGGCTTGCCGGTACCCGAGCGCACGCCCTGACATGCCGCGACCCGGTGGCCTATTCGTCGGATACTCCCTCGGGTTCGGTGAGTTGCCGGAGCGCTTGGACGTGGCCGAGGTAGGCGGTGCGTCCTGCGGAGGTGAGCTGGATCCAGGTTCGTGGTCTGCCGAAGGGTTGAGGGCGTTTCTCGAGGGTGAGGTAGCCGGCGTCGGCGAGCAGTCTGAGTTGCTTGGACAGCAGTGATGTCGAGATCCCGAGGGCGTCTTCGAGGGCGCTGAACTCCAGGTCGGTAGCGGTCGCGAGGGCGGCGGTGATCCGGAGCCGGGTCGGGGCGTGGATCAGGTCGTCGAACCGGGGGGCGGGGGTTTCCCAGCTCATAGGAGGTCGTAGCGGTCGTAGTCCCCGGCGGCGAGGCGCCGGACGCGGTAGCGGTCTTCCCAGCGCAGCCAGGCGTAGCCGCCCACGGCCGCGATCAGCCCCACCCCGAGGGAGTACCAGGGTTGCCAGTCGGGTGGGGCTTCGACCTGGCCCAGGACGACCAGCACGGCGTACAGCAGGGCGAACCTGAGCGCGCGAGCCCCGATGGCGCGCTGGTCCAGCACCTGCCCTCGGCCGCGGGCCTGCCGGTGCAGGGCCACCGCGAACACGAGCGAGCCGACGACCAGGACGGCGATCGCGGCCACCCAGTGCCCGGCCGTCCCGAGGCCGACGGTGGCGCCCGCGGTGGTGCTCATGCCCACATCGATCCACGCGGGCCGCCGGGTGGCCTGCGCGGCGGCGGTGCGTGACGCGGTGATCTGCTCGAGGCTGGCCCGGGCCTGTTCAGGTGTGGGCTGCTCGTGGGCGTCCATGGCCGCCTCCCTGCGAGTTGGTTGACGATGGATCAAGTATCTATCTTGGTTGTCGTTGCGTCAACCAACTTGGACGCCGCCACCCGCCGCGATCGCCAGGCCAGACGTACGGACATGCCGCGCCGAGGGTGGTTGGCGGGAGACTGGGAGGATGGATTCATGGTGCCGGGGTACGACAGTGCGGATTCACCGCCGGGGGCAAACGCCGACGCCAGGATCGTGTTGGCCCGGTTGCTCGAGCTCGGCGTGCGTGAGGTTGACGGTCCGCAGATCTTGTCAGCATGGATCGATCGCAGCGACGCGGTGGCCGTTGTTTACGTGGACCTACGGCAGCCGGATCGGTTGTATGGGCTGCGCCGGTCCTTCCCGCCCCATTGTCGGGATGACGATCCAGGGTCGACCGGCGAGGAGATGTGGATGACGATGGTCGAGCCGATCGGTGGCGCGAGCGTGGTGTGGAGCAACGGCGTGCTTTGGCACGGACATGTCCAGGGCGTCAGCTGGCTTCAAGAGGGTCATGACGAGAATTAGTGCAGCTGTCGACGCACGCTTCTGCCGCCGGTCGCGCGGACTGTGCGGGTTCGTCAGTGCCAGAAGGCCAGGAGGGATGCTGCCTGCTCGTAGGACACCGCGCCGCTGGCCATGGCGATGACGAGGTCGTAGGCCTCGTCATCGGGCGCGTCGAGAACAACGTCGTTGAGGCCGTAGAACACCACGACGGCGAGCCAACCCAGACGCTTGTTTCCGTCAACCAGGGCATGGTTTCGGACCACTGATTCCAGCAGGACCGCTGCCTTGGTGTCCAAGCCTGCGTAGGCGTCGCGTCCGAACACAGTGACGCGAGGTCGGTGCACCGCAGAGTCGAGCAGGCCGATGTCGCGGAGGGGCCGACACCAAGGTCGTCGACCAGGGTCAGGACGTCCTCGAGGGACAGGTACTCGATCACTGGCCGAGTCGGTCCAGCAGGTCGGCGTAACGTGAGCGTGCGGCTGCAGAGAGCCGGCTCACCTTGTCTTCGCGGACGCGCCGAGCGGCGGCCTCGCGGATCGCTCGAACGGTCGCCTCCTGCTTGCTGACGCCCTCTGCTTCGGCGAGCAGGGCGAGTGCCTTCTCGTCCTCGGGTTCCAGTCGCAACGTCATGGCCATGACGCCATGCTACCAGTCTGGTATCACTCGCTCATGCCGCCTGCGGTGTGCCGTCCCAGTTGGACCATTGCAGCTTGGATTCCCCGAGCCCAAAGTCCAGCCGGGTGCCCGGTGTCGGGTGCCCGTAGGCCCGGCTGCCCTGCTTGGGCGTCCGTGGGCCCCGCTACCGTGGCGGGCATGGAACCGAACGCCTTGGCCGCCATCCTTGCCGCAGGAGCAGCCATCCTCTCAGTGGTCGTGTCGATCGTGTTCGGCGTCCTGAATGCCCGCTTCGCTAACCGGTCCGCCGTTGCCGCTGAGGAAGCGCAACGACTCGCTGGCCGCCAGTTGGAGGCTGGGGTTTTGGCGACTGAGCAGGCCTTGCAGCCCTACTTATGGGCCGACCTGCGACCGCGGGCCGATGGGAGCCTCCTGGTCCTCCACATCGGGAACAGCGGACCGACGGTGGCGACGCACGTGCGGGTCCGTTTTGACCCGCCCCTCGCCGAATTGGCCGAGGAGGACCGGCGCGAACGCATGATGACGACAGACGCGGCACTGGCGGACGGGCTAACCTCGCTGGCGCCAGGCCGCACGCTGGAGTGGACCCTGGGCCTCGCCGGTGTCCTCGTACCGGCTGACGAGCCCGCGCCGTCGGTGCGGGTGACGATCGACGCTGATGGCCCGTACGGCTCCCTCCCGACTCTGATGTACGCGATCGACCTGGAGCAGGTGAAGTATTCAAGCGGCCGGGGTGAGGGGTTGGGGCTGATCGAGCGGGCGATCAATTCGGTCGCTCAAGAGGCGAAGCAACTGCGCCAGACCGTCCGCTCCCTTGGCGACTCCGAGTAGACCGGCAAACGCGACCACCGAGGGACCCGATGTGCGCCGAGGATCCGCCGATCTCCCAAGCGTCATCGACGCGCTCGTCGGTCCTCCCTGCCCTCGTCAGCGACCCAAACCGAACGTCCGCATTTGCCGCCGGTCGCGCGGACTGTGCGGGTTCGTCAGTGCCAGAAGGCCAGGAGGGATGCTGCCTGCTCGTAGGACACCGCGCCGCTGGCCATGGCGATGACGAGGTCGTAGGCCTCGTCATCGGGCGCGTCGAGAACAACGTCGTTGAGGCCGTAGAACACCACGACGGCGAGCCAACCCAGACGCTTGTTCCCGTCAACCAGGGCATGGTTTCGGACCACTGATTCCAGCAGGACCGCTGCCTTGGTGTCCAAGCCTGCGTAGGCGTCGCGTCCGAACACAGTGACGCGAGGTCGGTGCACCGCAGAGTCGAGCAGGCCGATGTCGCGGAGGGGGCCGACACCAAGGTCGTCGACCAGGGTCAGGACGTCCTCGAGGGACAGGTACTCGATCACTGGCCGAGTCGGTCCAGCAGGTCGGCGTAACGTGAGCGTGCGGCTGCAGAGAGCCGGCTCACCTTGTCTTCGCGGACGCGCCGAGCGGCGGCCTCGCGGATCGCCTCGAACGGTCGCCTCCTGCTTGCTGACGCCCTCTGCTTCGGCGAGCAGGGCGAGTGCCTTCTCGTCCTCGGGTTCCAGTCGCAACGTCATGGCCATGACGCCATGCTACCAGTCTGGTATCACTCGCTCATGCCGCTCCTGGTGTGATCTGGATGGGTGAAGATCGACCGAGATAAGCTTGACGGTGGTACTGCCCGCGGTACCATATCACTGTGGCGACCGTCGACAAGCTCCTGGCAGCGATACGGAAGAACCCACAGAACGTGCGCTACGACGACCTCCACAAGGTCTGCGAGCACTACTTCGGTCCGCCCCGCAGAAACGGCGGATCACACGCGGTGTTCAAGACCCCTTGGCCCGGTGATCCGCGGGTGAACATCCAGAACAGCAACGGCCAGGCCAAGCCTTACCAGGTGCGGCAGGTGCTGGCCGCGATCGACAAGAAGGAGGCGAAGTGATGTCCCACACCGAAACGGCCGACGTGTCCCGCTACACCTACCGAGTGACGTGGTCGGTCGAAGACGACGAGTTCGTCGCCACCTGCGCCGAGTTCCCCTCGCTGTCGTGGCTCGCCGACTCCCAGCCAGCTGCCCTGCAGGGGCTGGTTGACCTGATCGCAGACACCGTGGCCGACCTGGTGGCGGAGAGTGAGGCCGTCCCCGAACCGCTGTCGGAGCGGAGCTACTCGGGCAAGTTCAACCTCCGGGTCGGGGAAAGCCTGCACCGCCGCCTCGCGATCCAAGCTGCCGAAGAGCACCTCAGCCTCAACCAGTACGTCGTGCAACGCCTCTCAGAGGCCTCCTGAGCCACCTCTGGAACATCCGCAATTGCCGCGCGTGGCACGCCGTTCGGTACCCGCAGTCAGCTCGCAAGACCGGATGGGAACGTGCGGGCTGAGCAAGGGCGATCAAAGAGAGATCGCACCACGGACGCGGTGGCCGACGGCGATCGACTCACCCGAGATAGCTCCTGTCCGAGGTGACACCAGGAAGGCGATCAGGTCCGCGATTTGGTCGGGGCTCGACTCCCCGCCACGGCCCGGCGCGACCTCTGCCGAGGGGGACGCCGACACCATCCCAGGGTTCACGATGTTGACCGTGACCCCCGAGCCGGCGACAGCATCAGCCAAGTTCTTGGCGGCGACGATCAAGGCAGCGTTGCGCACCGAGCCGGTCACATTCCCCGTGAAGAAGGCGTTCTGGCCACTCACACCCACGATGCGCCCGTACCCGGCTCCTGTCATGATCGGCAACGCGGCGTTCGCCACCCGAAGGAAGGCCATTGCCTTCGCGTCGATGGCGGAGAGTACTTGGTCGGGATCAGCGTGACGCGAGGCATCGAGGCTCTGGGCGCTCGGTGCAGCGGCGACCACGACCGCGTCGAGACGACCATGCTGCTCAACTACCGCGGCGAGCGCCCGGGTCACCGACTCCGCGTCACTCGCATCCATGGTGACGCCGTCCTCAGCACGCCGGGATGCGGGGACCACCGTGGCACCTTCTGTTCGCAGCCGTTCGACGACCTTTCGCCCGATCAGCCCTGTCCCGCCCACCACCAGCACGACCCGTCCACCCAGCTCAAGATCCATACACGGCAGCGTAGGGGGGTATGGCGGGTTGACGGCGACGGTTTCCACCACTCATCCGATCATGCCGCACTTAAGGGGGCAACGCTCGCCTGGATCTGGCTCCCGGCTTGGTCAAGGGCGGCTGTGGGTCCGGTCTCGCTCGGTCTTCCGGGCCTGTGAGGCGTAGCGTGGGTGTCGCGGGTCCGGAAAGCGCGTAACGCCGAGACCGGGGAAGGACAGCATGGTCGGCAAAATCCGCAGGATCGACTTCGGGGTCAACTGCTATCTCATTGATGTTGAAGGCGGCTACGTCCTCATCGACACGAGCTTCCCGAACAAGCGTGACAAGCTCGACGCCGAACTTGCTGCAGCAGGTTGCGGGCCTGATGATCTGCGCCTCATCGTCCTGACCCACGGCGATGTCGATCATGCGGGCAACTGTGCACATCTTCACAGTACTCACCATGCCCCCATTGCGATCCATCGCCAAGATGCCGAGATGGTCCGGAGCGGAGACATGACTGCCGGCCGGACGGACAAGCCCGACAGGCACACTCTCGCGTTTCGGTTCCTGACATGGGCTTCTGGGCTGCTGTACAAGATCACCAAGACGGGTGCGAACTTCGAAGCCTTCGAGCCGGACATACTCCTGGAGGATGAGCAGGACCTCTCGGCCTACGGGCTCGACGCGCGGGTTGTACATCTTCCGGGTCACTCGAGTGGATCAATCGGCATCCTTGCGGGCGATGGGGGCCTGTTCTGTGGGGACCTGCTTGTGAACGTGATGAGACCTTCACTCCACTACTACATAGACGACTTGACCCAAGCGCACGAGAGCATCCGCAAGCTGAGCGGCCTCGGCGTCGAGACCGTCTACCCAGGGCATGGCAAACCGTTCCCGTCGAGCGAACTACCGATACCGGGCCGGCGATTCGGTTGATTCCAGCGGTCACGAGGAGCGAACACGTGCTTAGACTCAACAACCCCAAGGGTGCCTTCACCGCCGCCGGCTCGCGCCTCTCCATACGCCGAAAGGCAGGCCCCATGGGCCAGCTCGCAGTCGTCCGCTTCTGCCGCACCCGGTGCGCGCACCCTTGGTTTGCCCAGGTGGGTTCGTGTCGGATAGGGGGCGACCGTGGTGGACCGGCTACTGGGAGGAAGGCGGTGTTCAGGTGAGCATGAGGCCGAGCAGGATGGCTGGGGGGACTGCCTGGCCGAGTGCGCTCGCCCAGAGTCGCCGCTCGGAGACCAAGAGCACGGCTCCAAGGAAGACGTGGGCGGCGGCGACGAACAGCACCAGGGTTCGTCCTTCGGTGAGGTAGCCACGGGAGACGAGGATGAGCCCGGTCGCGAGGCCGGCGGCCATGGTGATGTTGTAGAACCCGACGTTCACGGTCCACAGCCGGACCGCGTCACGGTCGCCGGGTTCGATCAGGAAGATCGGGTGGAGCCGGGGATCGCGGTACCGGAATGCTTCCAGCAGCCCGACGATGGTCAGGACCGCCGCGATGACGGCAGCCAGCACGTATTCGAGTGTGGTCATGGGGTCTTGCCTCCTCCGGGGCGGGTGGTTGGCGGTCTTGTCGTGTGTCCCTGTTCGGGGGTGCCTGATCGGCTCAGCGTGGGGATGGGGATGAGGGGAGCAGGGGGACGCCGGGGCCGTGCAGGAGCGGGAGGGCGGCGTTGACCCGGCCGGTGGCGAGCAGGAGAAGCGCCACGGTCGTCCCGGCGATGAGGGGGCCGTCGCCGGCGGCCCAGTCGGCGTCCGTGGCCGTGAGCCGGTAGCCGGCCAGCCTCCGGCGGGCGTGGAACGGCCAGCCCATGGACCAGGCGCGCTGCAGGGCGTTGCGGGCGGCGTCCGGTGGTACGGGCAGGTCACGGTGCAGCGGCAGGGCCATGTCCTGGCCGTGCACGACGATGTCCATCGCCAGGTTCTGCACGGTGGTGACGCTGGGGAGTTCGCGCGACGCCGCCTGGTCGCGCAGTTCGGCGACGAGTTCGCTCGTGCTGTGCTGTTGGGCGTAGTGGCAGGCGATGTCGTGGTTGACCTGGTCGAGGGAGCCCCGGGCGCGGAGGACCATCGGCAGCATCCGCCCCAAGGACGGGGCGTGCGGCACCACGGCGAGGTGCGCGGCGACGTCCTTGACCGTCCAGCCGTCGCACAGTGACGGGTGGGCCCATGCGTCGTCGGTGAGCGGCTCGAGGAAGGCGGCGACGCGGAGGCGCTGGTCCTCGACGACACCCCACAGCTGGTTGGTGTTCATGGCGACCCCCTCACAAGGTTGGTCAGAGTGTCTGACCAGAATGATAGTCAGAGAGACTGTCGATGTGCAAGGATGATCTTCGTGCCCCCTGACTACGACGTGATGAACACCGGGTTGTTGCTCTACCTCCCGTACCGGTACCTGGAGGAGAGGGTGTTGGAGGCGCTGCGCGAGCAGGGGTATCCGATCACGGCGTCCCAAGCGCGGGTGTTCCAGCGGATCGGGCCGCACGGGAGCCGTCTGGTCGACCTGGCGGCGGCGACGTCCCTCACCAAACAGTCGGTCGGTTTCCTGGTCGACCAACTCGAGACCGCCGGGTACGTGACCCGCGAGCCGGACGCCCGGGACGCCCGCGCCCGCCTGGTGACGATCACCCCGACCGGCCGCACGCTCGTCGAGGAAGGCGCCCGCATCGGCGCCGAGGTCGAACGGGAATGGGCCGACCTGCTGGGGGCCGACGACCTCGCCCAAATGCGCCGTACCCTGGCGCGGCTGAGCGAACACACCGACCGCCACCCCGACCGCGCCTGATCGGTCCAACGCCATCAAGGACCGCGCCTGACGAAGGACGCCAGCGGCACCGCTGCCCCCCACGGCCGCGTACTGGCCCCAGCCCAAGGATCCGATCGAGCACCCACCACAACTCGGCGGACATCCTGAATTGGTGCAGAGTACGTGAGGGTAGCCTGTCGGTACCCGTGGCGCACACCCTGTTCTGCCGCAGAGTGCGCGAGGGAAGCCTGTCGGCTCCGGTACCCGAAGCGCACGAGGGCGTGGTGTCGCGGCGCAGTGGCTGTTCTGCCCCCTGCTCGACGACCGCACGGCCCCGGATCGCACGCGCGACGCCGAGGCCCACCTCATCTGGACCAACCGCTCCAACCTGGTGGGGTGGCGCTCCTACCTGGGCCAAGTCTTCGGGACCGACGACGTGCCGCGCTACTCAGTCGCCGCCCGCCGCGAGGACCTCTCCGGGCTGCCGCCCGCGTGGCTGTACACCTCGCACATCGAGCTGTTCCACGATGAGGACGTCGCGTCCGCGCAACGACTGCGGGCCGCGGGCGTGGACACCACGCTGGAGGTGATCTCGGGGGCCCCACACGGCGTCGAGGCGTGGGCCGCGGACAGCGACATCGCTCGTGGACTCCTCGGCCGGGCGCGACGCTGGCTCGGCGGCACCTTGGGGTCGGTAGAGGCCCGCCCCCCTCCTGCATCCGGCTATCCAGGGAGCGGCTTGTGTGCATATCCACAGAAGCCGCGCTCTGGATAGCAGGCTGCAGACGGCCCCTTGCGCTTGCCCCCGAGTGCGCGTACCTTAACGATTATCGTTGTTATCGACACTCGTTAGGGACACGTGATGTTCGGTGGGGCTGCAGTTCTGGTGCTGGTGTCGGTGGTCCTGCTCGCGGTGGGGGTGGTTGTCGTCGGTCGCGGGCGGTTGGGCGGGGACACGGCCACCCTCCGGGTGGTCCGCGGGGGGGCGGTGATCTACGGCGTCATCGTTCTCATCCTCACCGCCCTTGCGGTGGGGAGCCAGCTCCTCCTCGACACGGTCGAGGTGGCCCTCCCCACCGAGACGTTCTGGCCGGTGCTCCCTGAGGGAGTCGAGATGTTCCCCGGCGGCGACGCCCGCTTAGTGGGCGGCGGCTTCACGGAGGCGTTGGCGTCCGTGACCGGCCTCGGCCTCGCCACCCGGGCGCTGCTCGCCGCCGGGACTCTGGTCCAAGGTCTCACCCAGCTCGCCGTCACCTGGGCGGTGTTCCTCATCGCGCACCGCCTCCTCGCCGGCGAGCCGTTCCGCCCCGTCGTGCGCAAGGCGGTCCTCGTGGCCGCGGCTGCGCTCATCGGCGGCGGCATCCTGTGGCAGGTGCTCTTCGGCATCGGGGACTTCATGGCGGCCAAGGAGGTCCTCGGGTCGGTCGGGTGGGGCTGGGACGAGAGCCTCGGGCTGGAAGATCCCTCAGTGCTCCTGCCCGCGCCGCAACTGCGGCTGACCATCGCGTTCTGGCCGATCTTCAGCGGCCTGGCGCTCGCGGCCGTCGCGGCGGCCTTCCGCTACGGCGAGGAACTCCAGCGCGACACGGCAGGGGCTCGTCTGATGGTCCCGGCCGAGACTGAGGAGGACACGGGCATCCACTGTCGTCTCGACGCGCTCCTCGCAGACCGCGACATGACTCTGACCCGGTTGAGCGAACTGGTGGGGGTGAGCGTGGTCAACCTCAGCGTGCTCAAGAACGACCGCGCCCGGGCCGTCCGCTTCTCCACGCTCCGGGCCATCTGCCGGGTCCTCAACTGCGAGGTGGGCGAGCTGTTGGTCCTCGACGAGCCGCGACGCCGAGCCGGTTCCGGCGCCTACTGAACTCAGGGCGGCCGGTTCTGCCTCTGCGCCGCCGCCAAGGCCACCTTGAGGCTGTGCGCGTCCGCTCGCTTGGACCCGATCGCCTGTCCAGCGGCATCTGGAAGAGGATCATGGAGTCAGGGAGCGGACGGCGTCCGCAAGGACGCGAAAGGGACCCGATGAGCCGCCGGGCAGCACTGATCGTGTCGGTGGTTCTGGCTGCGGTGGCGCTGGCGGTCGGGCGGCTGAGGTTCGGCTCTTGTCGCAATCGCGAGGCCCGACGTTCCCGATCTGCTCGATCGGAGCATGTTCTGGGTGGTTGCCTCGGGGGGCTGTTCGGCGCCCTCGCAATCGCCTGGGGCGTGATCAGCTGGTTCATGGACGAGTT
Source organism: Nigerium sp. (assembly GCA_016711325.1). Classification (GTDB taxonomy): domain Bacteria; phylum Actinomycetota; class Actinomycetes; order Propionibacteriales; family Propionibacteriaceae; genus Propioniciclava. The sequence continues at coordinate 613,651 of JADJTH010000001.1, forward strand.
GCGCCTCAGTCTCGAAGCCCAACAGAGGATTATCCGCGAAGCTGAGTAGTTCAGTCCGTCGAAGCCGAAGGTGCTCACGTTTGGGTGGGTGTCGGGTGACAGGCGGCGCCCAGCACAGCGCATGCGCCGTCCCCATTTTCGCTCGCTCTGGCCTCCGCTGCGGTCGACTAACGCGCGGTCACGCCGCACTGTGCGCGAGGATAGCCTGGCGTCTTTGGCGGTACCCGAGGCGCACACCCGCTATGCCGCGATCCAGATGACGCGGGACACTATGGCGCCCTCTGCGGCCGCTAGATGTTATTGGCGGCGCGATGCTGGGCGATCGCTGTCAGCGAGTTCCTGGAATCGCTTGCCTCGGCGCTCCAGTTCGGCCGCCATCCCAGTGACTAGGGCCATCGTGTCGTCTTCCGTGAGCGTGGAACGCCCAGTAGGCCCATCACTAGCTGAGGGATGTACGTCCAACCAGCGCTGTTGCACTCCGAAGCCTGGGGCGAGCACGTCGTAATTCATCAAGAAGCGTGGAAGATTGGATTCCAGGTCCAAGGCCGGTTCGGCTTTTGGCGTTGGATCGTGGGCAGGATGGAAGAAGACATGCCTAACTGAGGCATCGAGCATCGCTGAGTTCAGGCCCATTGCGTGACCAGGATGGAGCTTCAACCGATGGTCGCTTCTCAGGCGCCTGTCGGCGGAAGAACTGGCCCTTCCAGGTAGATATAGACATCGGTGAGGGTCGAGCGGTAAGTAAACGTCCCAGTAGTCGACCGCGGCCTCTTGGTCAGTATGGTCTTGCCCGTTGAGCACTAGGACGGGAACATCGCTCGTCAGCAGGCAGTAGTCCGAGAAGCCAACGCCCCACGGCCTGGAGAAGATGGTGGCAGCGATTGGCTGGATCATCTCGGCTATGTAGGCGAGATGATGGTTCGCGACCGCGATCTCATCTGGCAGTTGGATGCCCGCGATACCAGCGTCTATTGCCAATCTGGTGCGCTGCCGAACCGTTCGAAGGATCTGCGCAGAGATCCACCACGATAACGCTAACCGAACGTCCGCGCGCGGTGGCCACGTCGGTAGCGCGTCATCATCGGGCCTCTTGCCTCTGTCGAGGATGGACCGAAACGCCGTGGTTGCGGTGCCCTCAATGGCCGAGAAGAACTCCTCCATATGGTGGTGCGGGACGCCATCCACATCAGTACCCCAGTAGAACCCCGACTCCACCGCGACGTCACCGACGCTCGCCACGAAGGACTTGGATAGGTCTCTAGTGCTCACGGCGATCTGGTGCCCGCTGGACCTTGGACGCCCGAAGCGCCTGAGATACATCTGCGGCACGTAGTGATCACGCGTGCTGCCCACCGGAACCATATACGCGATGCTGGCTGGGGCAGCCCGCGTCCTGCTGTGTCGGACTCCACCCCACAGGGGCCGCCACGACCGACTTAGCCGCGAGGATGAGCCTTACAGCACATCCGGGCCTGGTGCCGAGCAGCGCAAGTCCTGCGCTTCTGGGACACCGACTTGCGCAACTACACAGCCGCCTGCGTCAAGACCTCAAGGACGGGCTCGGCGCGGCCGGACAGATCGTTTAGCCGCCCGAGCAGTCGGGCTTGCGGGGCCCGGGCTGGACGTCCTTGTCCCGGCTGTTCTTGGTGCGTTCGTACTGCGAGTCGGTGGTAGGGACCCGTTTCCGCTCGGCGGACTTCTCGTCGTCGCTCACCTGCGGTCCTTCAGAACGCGGCCACGGTCCGGGGGCGGGACGACGACTGGGGTTTCGCCGTGCTTGATCGTGTCGTAGGACGAGTCGGTGGTCACGATGCGGCCGGGCGGCTGCAGGGTTGGAGCCCATGGTGGCGCGGGAGGAGGTGTCGGCTGTTCGTCGGGCACTGGCGGAGCCTTTCTACGGGATGACGGCGACGAGAAACATGAGGACCATGGGGGCGGCGAACGTGAAGCGCGAGCGCCTTGTAGGCGGCCTCCAGCCGGTCCATGCGGAGGTTGGCCGCGTCGCGCGAGTGGTCGACGGGGACTTCGCATCCGGATGCTTCGCGTTCAGCAGGTCGGCGGCGAACTGGTTCACGGGGATGGGCGTGGTGCGTCCGGCATCGTGCGCGGCCGCGAGCTCGCGCAGCTCCCCGATGGCGGGCATCCCGTTCTCGCGTGCGCGGGGCAGGAGCGCTAGCAGGGCGAGCCAGGCGGTGACCAGCCCCGACAGGAGGACGACGCCCATCCCAACCTGCTGCCAGCACTGCGCCCGTCCGGGCATGCCCTTCAGGACAAAGGTGACAACTGTGCCGGTGAACGCGAGCACGGCCGCCGCCATCTTCTGCGCGGAGTCGCTGCGCTTCTCGTGCTGCTCGATGAGCCAGCGTGCCTGGTCGAGGATCTCGGCGGCGTTCTTCCTATCCGTGTCGGGGTCGTACCCCGCGTCCGCGGCCGGCTTGTCGTCGCTCGCCGCGCGCCCGGTCCTGCCCGTCCAGAGCACCCCGACCTCCCTCGTGGTCCGTCCGGCAACAGGTTAGCGACACCGACCGACACGATCCCGGGACCGTCGGACAGGGCTCCGTCGGCGGGTCTGCTGCTCCGAGGGCGCCGGGGCGGGAGGACCGGACTTTGTGGCGGAGAGGGTACGGGCCGCGCAAGTGGGCCGACGCGCACGCGGTGGACGGGTTCCGGTTGGCTGTTGTGATTGTTGATTTGACCCGACCGAGGGCCGACGTTCGTCGTGGCCATCGGGCTTGCACACGATCTCGACGGCGCTTGAAGACTGGGCCCCCCAACATCCGCTCATGCCGCCGACCGCGCGCTCGGTTCTGCCGAGCAGCGACGGGCACCGACGTCGCGCTGGCTCGGGAGCGCGGGGTCGGTCGGGACGCGAGACTCCATGGCGCTCAAGCGCGCGTACGACCTGGCGTCCGTCGCGGTCATCGACCCGACGTTCTCGGGGCGAGAACCGCTGATGACCTGCGTGGCGCGTCGGAGTCCCTATGTGGGAGCCAGCGACCAGCGTCGTCGCGTCAGCTGAGGTCAACTACATCCACCGGCGTCACACTGTGAAGGGGCTCCGTCACGCAACTGCCCGTAGTGTTTGTCCATGCACCTCCGCGAGACGCTTCCCGATCACGGCGAAGGCGACCTGCTGGGCGCTCTCCCGCATGCGCGCGTCCACGCTGGCCGTCACGCGAACCTCCGAGTGGCGCGGCACATTCGACACCTGGGCGATATCGGCGGCGCCTGATTCCTCACGGGGGCTGCATCGGTGGTGTTCCAGGCATGGCAATTCGACATCGTTCGCAGGCCCATTGCGCGACCATGGAACCTGACGGCTGCGTGGGAAAGGTAGGCCGACGGTGACGTCAGGAGACAGCGTCCGCAGGCAGTTCGACGTTCGCAAGGACGACGGAAGCCGATGGCTCATGCAATTCACCGAGAAGGGCGTGCGATGGGTGCGCCAGTCCGACCGTGCTGGGAAGGCATCCCAGCTAGGAAAGGCAGCCCTCCCCGACGAGCTCCTGCCGGTGCTCGGGCTGGTCGCAGTCGCCGCCATCCCCATCGTCCTGCTCCTAGGGCACAGCGAGCGTGTCCAGCAACAGCGCCAGATCGAGGCCGACAACGCACGTGCCCGCGCCATCGAGGCGGCCGAACGCCAGGTGCACCTCAAGATCGAGCTCGCCCGGGCCCGCGCCCAGGAGGCCGCCGCCCTGCGCGCGCAGCAGTACCCCGTGGCGGGGTGGCTGACGGACGGTAGGGGCACCGTACGCTGGTGGGACGGCGCCCGCTGGACGGAACACGTCCTCTACGCCATCCCGACACCGGCGCCGCAGCAAGCGATTGCGTCCTCGGGGGTGATCCAGCAGCCTGATCAGCTGCGCGTCCCTAGCGTCGAGATGTCGTTCGACGAGTGGCGCGCCCGGCTGCAGTCCTGCTTCCGCGAACGGGTCCTGACTGAGATCGAGTGGCGCTTCCTGATGGCAGCTCGCATCACCGACGGCAGCGCCGAGGCCACGCAACTTCAGGGCTATCTGCGCTCCGTAACCGCGCAGGAGTTCTCGGCCCGGCTGGATCGCGCCCTGACTCAAGGGGGCCCCCAAGTTTACTCCAGCCTCAAGGCAGCCGCGAGCGGCCAGCCCTTCAGCTACTACGGCTTCCCCCAGCGCACGACGAGTCACTCGTGCCCGTCCCCCGCGGCCGCCAGACTTGGCCACCGAAGCCCCCGAAGCCGGATTGGTATGACGACGGCACAGGCCACTGGCGCTGGTGGGACGGCCGCGCCTGGACCGAGCACCGCGCCTGACACTTAGGGGTGGGTGCGGCCTCGGCGAATGACCCTTCGCAGCAGGACGACAGCCACGATCGTCAGGGCCAGGCTCGCCAGTTCGACCACGCCTAGGGCCGTGAGGCTGTCAGCGGTGGACAAGTCACCGACCACCGCACGCGCCAGGACCGTCAGGCCGCCCAGCACGATCGGCCAGGCGAACAACCCCAGGGCCACCCAACCGACGGTCCCGCGGTGCTTGTGGTACCCCGCTAGCGGCAAGCCAGCGTAATCTCGCTGGCCGCCGAAAGCCGTGATCAGGATGTCGGCCAACCACCACATCCCGAGCCCACCGAACGTCACCGCCTTCTTGATCGCGGTGTCGCGCTTGCCAAGGTAAAAGCGGTCGGCGCCGAACATCCCGAAGAAGATCGACAGCAGGAGCGTGACCGCCCACGACTTCTCGGTCGACTCCACGTAGACGTCAGCCAAGAGCGGCTGTGGCGGGCCCGCCGCGCCAGGACCGGGCGGGAAGTACGGCGCCGTCCCCTGCACGAAAGTGAGCGGAGGCTGTCCGTATGGCGTCCCCAAAATGGACGGCGCCGCCGGCTCCGGGGACATCGACTGTTGCGCATGGGCGGACGGTGGCCTGCGGGGCGGTGGGGGCGCATCCGGCTGAGGGCGGAAGCTGCCCTGGTCACCAGGTGAATTCCACCGCTGCTGAGTCATCGATCGCTCCTGGCTTTCGGGGCTGTCCATTCAGGCTAACGCTAGCCGGGATTTCTCCTTCTGGAGACCCTTCCTTGGATACCCTCACGGGTCGAACTGGGATGACGGAGCCTCGCCGTTCGCTTCTGACCAGTCAGCGAGGCCCGGGTTGATGACCCACCATCGAAACCCAGAACATCCTGAATTGCCGCATGGTGCGCGAGGGTGGCCTGTCGGCTTTGCGGTACCCGAGGCGCGCTCTATGCCGCGCCGGGTGCGTTCGACCGCCGATGTGCACAGGCGGCTGGTGGCACGCTCTCACCGTGGTTGCCGGTGTTGGAGGCAGGCTACTGGAACCCAGGTGGCCTGGTGGGTGAACTGGGCGCCGGCTGCCTGCCTTGTCGGCCCGGTCCTGCGCCTGCCGGATCAACCGGCCCCGGCACGGACTGTCCGACGGCTGTCTGTCGCTACCTGGATCGTGACGGTCGGGTTGCTGGTTGTCGCAGGCCTGTTCTGGGACCCGGCGATGAACGGGTACTCCGGGCCGTCGCGGTGGCTCACTCTGGTGGCGTCGGAGCCCGCGTACTGGGCTGTGGTAACAGCGATCTGCGTGGCGTTCGCTCCGGTCGCGGTCGGGGCCACGGTGGCGCAGGTAGGCCGGCTTCGGCGTGCCGCCGGGCCAGGTCGACGGGCCGTCCGCCTGCTTACGTGGTCGTCGATCGCGATGACGTGGGGCTTTGGAGGCACGGTTCGTTCTGAATGTCATTGTGTGGGCCCCTTGGGAAGTGCGGATGGTCGTGGACAGCGCCCATCTGATCCTCTCGTCAGCCGTGGTCCTGGTCGTCCTGGGGGTGGCGATCGCGGCGAACTGGCGCCGGGCGGGGTTCCTGGATGCGCTGCTGGCGGCCGGTGGGGATGCCGTAGCGATCGAGGCGGTCCTCGGCAGGTATGTCGCCGAACCGACGCTTCGGTTGCGGTTCTGCACCGAGGAGGGCTGGATGGATGCCGCGGGGCGTCCGGTGGCCCATGCGTCCCCGTCGGCGGGCCGGGTGTTCCGCCCGATCGTGGTCGAGCCGGCCGGTCCTGCGGTGGTGGCCGACCTGGACGCGGGGTCGACTCCGAGAGTAGGGCGGTCGGGTCACTGCTGGACGCCGCGGGCGTGGTGCTCGCGCGGGCGCGGCTGTCGGTGCAGCAGGCGGCCCAGGCGGTCGAGTTGCGGGCGTCGCGGGCGCGGATCGTGGAGGCGGGCGTCCAGCAGCGCCGCCAGCTGGAGCGTGACCTGCACGACGGCGCCCAGCAGCATCTGCTGGCCGCCCAGGCGGCGCTGGCGCGAGCCGGGCTGGGCGGCGAGCCGGAGGCGGTAGCCGACGCGATCGCGTTCGCCCAGTCGCGTCTGACCACGACGATGGCCGAGCTGCGCGGGCTGGCGCGCGGGCAGCACCCGGCCCTGCTCTCCCAGGCGGGGCTGGCGTCCGCGCTGGGCTCGCTGGTGCAGCTGTCCGACCGCGTCCACGTGGACGCCGCTGGGCTGGACGGCCGCCGCTTCGCTCCGGTGGTCGAGGCGACGGCATGGTTCGTGGCGTCCGAGGGCGTGGTGAACGCCCTGAAGTACACCGACGACGGGGCGGGCACCGTGACCGCCGATGTCGCCGGCGTCCTGCGGGTCGGCATCGCGGACGCCGGTGGCGGCGGTGCCGACTTCGCCCCGGCGGCGGGCTCGCCGGGCTGCGCGACCGGGTGCGGGGCGCCGGGGGCACCTTGGATCTCGACAGCCGCGCCGGTGTCGGCACCACCTTGACCGTGACCCTGCCCGCGACAGGCCCCGAGGAGGACCGGTGAGTGAACCGTTGACGGTCGCGCTCTGCGACGACTCCGGCATCTTCCGTCAGGGGGTGGCGATGCTGCTGGAAGCCTCCGGCATCGTCGTCACGGCCTCGACCGGGTCCGGCCCCGAACTCCAAGCCGTCCTGCGAAAGGGCCTCCCGGACGCGGTGCTGTTGGACATGCGGATGCCGCCGACCCACACTGACGAGGGCATCGCCGTGGCCGCCGAACTGCGCCGCGAGCACCCCGGCCTGGGGATCCTGGTGTTCTCCGGCGCCAGAACCACGCGGTTGCCCGTCACGGCGCAGCGCCGGTCATGGGGAGACCAGACCCACCCCCGCCTTGAAGGCCTGCTGGCCGTTCCGCGCCGGAGTTGACGCCGAATCAGTGATCGGCTGCCCCCAATGGTTGGGTCCCCACCGGCGAAAGACCCGGCCCGGCTTGCGGAACGACCGATGAGAGCGAGATCCCAGTCGACGCCTTCGCCAACAAGGTGGGCGACCGGGCCAAGGAGGTGTATGGGCTGGCCCAGGTACTCGTGCTTGACCCCGCTGCCACGAGGGCATGCGCCGCCCAGGTCGGAGTACGGTTTCGCAGGGCCGGTGTGGACGATCCGGACGCACCAGCCGCATGTTCGCTTCGATGATCCAGACGACGCCCGCCGGCACCGCATCCTCAGGACGAGCACTCTGGGCACCCGCAAGGACTAAGGCCATCCAGCACCTCCTGGGGACGTGGCTCGCACCCAGGGCGCGACCCGAGCGGAGGACCCGTCCTGAGGGTGCGCCGACGCTTCGAGAGATTGGAGAACAGGCGCCTGGTCGAGTCAATCGCGGTGTCTGCCAACGGCGTCGCCAAGATCACCGAGCAGGAACTCCGCGACATCTTCGCGAGGGCTTCGCGGCCTGATCTGATGTGGACAGGCGCGCCGTGGAGGCGCTGCAGCGCCGGGTCGATGAACTCCAGGAGTCCGTGGAGCGAACCCAAGATCAGAACAGGGCCTCCAGGCAGATCGACGGCACCCAACTCGAAATAGAGGTGACGCGGCTCGATCTCGACGATCGCGACGGGCGGTCGCGTGGTTGCTGAGCCCCGGGTGTTGCCCTGAACTACTGCGCGCGCGCCCGCGCGGACGGTCAATGCGACGCGAACAGCCACGTCCACGCCCCGCGCAGACACGACCACTGGTACATCCGCGACGACGGGCACCACGTCCATGAGCATCCGCACTATCCCGACAGCCATCACCAGCACGGCCACAAACACCAGTAGGGGACCCCGCCCGGTTCAGGAGGTCGGGCGCGTCGGGTCGGACTCCGCCCGCTCACGTCGCGCCAGCACCGCGAACGGCACCGCCACCGCTTGGATTGCCGCGGAGACCACATAGGACGCCGGATAGCCCGACAGGTCGGCGACGCGGCCCAGCGCGGGCTGGGTCACCACGCCGCCGGCCGAGCCCATCAGCGAGTCGAACGACAACACGGTGGCCCGCTGCGCCGACGGAATGAGACCGTTCAGGAAGGCCTGCCGCACCGGGGTCGCGATCGCCGAAACGAGCGACCAGACCGCGACCAGGATCAACGCCGCCGCGAGCGAATCGACCAGCCCGAGGCCCAGCAGGACCAGCGCGCCCACCGCGAACGCCACGATCAGGACGCTGGTCCGGCGGTGGAACAGCCGCGGCGTCCAGCGGGCGAGCAGGCCGCCCGTGATCTGTGCGGCGGCGACGAGGGCGGCGGCGAGGCCGGCGACGCTGTAGGCGTCCGGGCGTCCGTAGAGCTGAAGGAGGAACGGCTGCAGGGCGTAGAAGACGTAGATGCCGGTGCCCGCGGTGAACGCGCCGGCGATCATGAGCCAGCGCACCGGCGGGTGCGCAGGCCGCCTTCGACCGCCCCGGTGAGGACGGTCCGCACGGCGCCCAGCGGACGGGTGCCGGCGTCCGGGCGGACCTGGTGGCCGACACCCAGGAGGAGTTCGCCGAGATCGGCCTCGCGTCAGGCGAGGTGCGCGGCCTTCTGGTTCTCTCGGGACGCGCGGGCATCGACGAAACGGTGGGCGGCGTCCGCATCGTCGGTGAGCGTGACGCCCTGCGGGCGATCGCGGCCTTCGGTAGCCGGCTGACGTCCAGCCAGGTCGAGGCTGTGCTCGCGAGAGCCATGGTGTTCTTCACGCCCGCCAGCGCACCCGCGCCCGTGACGGCCACCGTGCCCGAGCCGGTGATTCCGTCCGGCCCGCGCGAGGTCGACCAGGACGCCCTGCTCAGCATCGAAGAGGTGGACGCCGCCCTGCTGGAGGGGGTACTCGCCCAGCCGATCGAGGAGTGGATGTCGTTCCTGCACCCGCGACAAGCCAAGTTGGTGCGCCGGTCGTTCGCGGGGCCGTCCCGGATCCGTGGGCCGGCCGGAACCGGCAAGACTGTCGTGGGTCTGCATCGCGCCGCACACCTGGCGCGGACGCGGCCCGGTCGCGTGCTCGTGACGACCCTCGTCCAGACGCTTCCCGTCGTGCTGTCCGAGTTGCTGCGCCGCTTCACGCCGGACGTCGCCGCGCGGGTCGACTTCGTCGGCGTCCACGCGTTCGCGCGTGGGGTGCCCCAGGAGCGTGGCGTGACGTTTCGTCTCGACCCGACCCAGAGCGACGCGGCGTTCGCGCAAGCGTGGCTGCGCGTCGGCGTCCCCTCTGGCCTGGCGTTGGGGCGGCAGGACCAGCGCTACTGGGCCGACGAGATTCAGTACGTGCTCAGGGACGCGGCATCACGTCGTTCGAGGAGTACGCCGAACTGCCGCGGCAGGGTCGGCGTCACCCGCTCAGCGGGTCCGGGCGTCGGGACGTGTGGGCTCTGTACGAGGCCTACGACGCCGAACTGCGGAACCGAGGCGTCATCGACTACGCCGACCTGATCTTGCTCGCGGCCGCCGAACTGCGGCGCGAACCCCCGTCGGACGCCTACGCGGCGGTGATCGTCGACGAGGCCCAAGACTTGTCGTGCGCGATGGTCAGGATGCTGCACTCGCTCGTGGGGGACGCGCCCGACTGGCTCACGCTCATCGGCGACGGACAGCAGTCGATCTACCCGGGCGGCTACACGCTGGGCGAGGCGGGCCTCTCGGTGGCGGGTCGGGGGGCTGTGCTCGACATCAACTACCGCAACACGGCACAAATCGTGTCGTTCGCGCAACGGTTGGTGGACGGCGACGAGTACGCCGACATCGAGGGTGTGGTCGCGCGGGGTGACGTGCCGTCCAGCGTCCCGCGCACTGGGGTCGAGCCGGTGGTGACCACGTTCACCGACACGCGGGCGCTGGAGCGGGCGATGGTCGAGCGGGTGCGGCGGGTGACCTGCGAGATCGGCACCGGCCTCGGCGACGTCGCGGTGCTCTGCCTCACCCGAAGAGCGGTGGACGCCGTCGCGCGGGCGCTGTCGGCTGCCGGCCTGCCGGTGCTGAGGCTGGAAGAGTATGACGGCGTCCCGAGCGAGGCCGTGAAGGTCGGCACCATCAAGCGGGCCAAGGGGTTGGAGTTCAAACAGGTGCTGATTCCCGATGTGTGGCGTTCGCACACCATGGTCGCGCGGCAGATGGACGACACCGAACGCGAACGATGGGAGTTGACCCGACGCGAGCTCTACGTCGCCATGACCCGCGCCCGCGACGGCCTGTGGGTGGCGTTGAGCTGACCTCGCCTGGACGGCGACCCATGGCCAGCGTGGCCGCTGGAGCGTCCGTGCAGGAAGCGTCTCGGCTGCCCGGCTTGGCCTTCAGTTCAGCAACACCCTCGACTTGCAGAGTTATCGAGCCGGTGGGGCGACGGATGGCATTCCTGCGGGGGCCTGGCTGAACCTGTCGCTGGTCGTCGTGGGCGTCGTGGTGATCCTGCTCGTGGCAGCGTCGCGGTCCCCGGCTTCCCGCGATCAGCACTGCTGTGGGTTGGCGGGGAGTCGCAGCAGCCGCCAGCCGATCCAGCCGAACCAGAAGGGCAGGAGGAGGCCGTAGAGCAGGTACGCGGGGCCGATCATTGCTCGGAGTGCCTCGGACGCCATGCCGAGAACTCCGATCACGGCCCCGACGACCGCCAGCGCCCTCCCGAACGTCGATCGGGCCATGATCAGGGACAACGTCAGGATCGCCGCGGCCGTCAGGACGCCGGCCCAGGGCATCGCGTTGGCGGTGGCAATGAGGGCATTCGCCGCGCTGACCAGACCGGCGCGCTCGGCGTCCGAGCCGGCCACCTGGTAGGCGTCGGCCAGCAGGATCAGCCCGCCGTGCAGGGACTGGGGGCTGCTGCCGACCGCGAGGGCGACGACCTCGGAAGCGGCCCCGAACAGGCCGCCGATCAGGGCCACCCCCTTGCGGACCCCTGCCAGGGCGACGGCGGCGGCGGCGAACACGACCAGTGCGGGAACGGCCAAACCGACGAAGCACACCAGCTGGACCAGGTACACCACCCGGTTGGCGGCGATGTACTCCAGCAGTGCGCGTCCCTCGGTCGGCGGCACCGGCGCGGAGAACACCAACGAGACCGGCACCAACACCATCACGACGTACACCCCCGCCGCGATGCCGCCGAGCCGATACAGGGGCTGCCACGAAAGATCCGGGAGTTCGGATGCCATGGAACGAACCTACCGCCACGGCCAGTTACTCGATCGTAGCGGGACGTGGGAACGCTCTTCGGGGGAGGCGTCGGCGGCTCGCCAATGAGTCTGGCGTCCGGGGGTGATGCGACGTCTCTCGCGGTGACAGCCTCCGGTGCATGCAATTCAGGCAGTGCGGCAATTCAGGATGTTGGGTTGTCGTTGGGTGCCCGAGCTCTTCGCCCGGCTCTCGACCGAGGCGTCCGCCCCGGAACACCCCGCCCACGACTACTTCCGTCAACGCTACGACCAGCTTCGCCAAGATCGCCGGAGCCATCCGCTCCGGCCACCTGCGTCCCGACCTCGTCCCCGAGGACGCCGCCCTTCGCCTCACGGCCCTCATGGACGGTCTGCAGACCCAGTGGCTCTTCGACCGCTCGATCGACATGGCCGCCAGCCTGCAGCACGTCGTCGACGACTGGCTGACGCCCTCGGGCCGGGTCGCCTACGAAACGGTCGCGGTCACGGCGTGAACGACGGGCGCCCACGGCCGTCAACGATGATCCGCGACCGGCAAGAGGGGCCACCTCGCCTCTCCTCCCGATCGTGCTAATCTAGTTTTATAATGACCAGTCAGTCTAAAAGATCCTGGGACGCCGTCCGCGCGACACCGACGAAGCGCCGCTGCCGGATGATTCGCCGACCGGCGCCGCCGAGTCCAGCGCGGGGTCGAGCGACCAGGGGGCGTCCGGGGTTGCGGTCGTGGCGCGCAATCTGCACCTGACGGGCAAGCGCGGCCCGGTCTACGGGCCGATCGACCTCACCGTGCGGACCGGCGAGTTGCTGTTGGTGACCGGTCCCGCCGGTTCGGGCCGGACCGCGTTGCTGCTCACCCTGGCCGGGCGGCTACGGCCGTCGCCGGGCTCCGAGCTCACCGTGCTGGGCCACCGGCTGCCCCGGCGGGCGCGGGCGGTCCAGCATCGCTCGTCGGCGGTCGGGTTCGCCGGCCTGGACGATCTGGACGAGGAGGTCTCGGTCGCCGCCGCCGTCCGGGAGCGGGAGGCCTGGCTGGCGCCGTGGTACCGGATCGTCCGGCGTCCCGACGACGCGCATGTGGCGCTGGTGTGCGGCCGGGTCTTCGGGGACAGGCCCGTGCCGACCGCACGACAGGTGGTGCACAGCCTGGACGAGGCGTCCAACCTAATGCTCCGGATCTCCCTGGCGATGCTCGGCAACCCGAGCCTGCTCGTGATCGACGACCTCGACCAGCTCCGCGACTCCGGCAGTCGCGTCGAGGTCTGGGAGAGCCTGCGGCGGCTCTCGGCGCGGGACGGCGTCACGGTGCTGGTCGCGTCGTCGACGGCGCGGGAGATCGCCCAGCTCGGCTGGGAGACCCTGCCCCAACACGTCCGCCTCGTCCCCTGAACACCCCTGCCAACCACCGACCGAAACGACTCATCTGCGATGTTTGCCTGGACCTCCCACGGAACCGAACTGGCGCGTTTCCGGCGCCAACCCATCACCCGCGCGGCCGTTGCCGTCATGCTGCTCATCCCGCTGCTGTACGGCGCCATGTACGTCTGGGCGTTCTGGGATCCGACCACCCACATGAACGAACTCCCGGTCGCCCTCGTCAACCGGGACGTGCCCAACGCCGACGGTGACGGCACCGTTCAGCACTACGGGCAGGACGTGGTCGACGAGTTGGTCGATGGCGACGAGATCGGCTGGCACCAGGTGGACGCCGCCACCGCGGCCGCCGGCGTGAACGCCGGCACGTACTACTTCAGCGTCACCATCCCCGCGGACTTCTCGGCTCGAATCAACTCCCTGGGCGGCGACGACCCGAGCGCGGCGTCCATCAACGTCACCTACGACGACACGAACTCCTTCCTCGCCTCGACCCTCGGCAAGTCGGCCATGTTGCAGGTGCAGACGGCGGTCCGCGAGAAGGTCAGCCAGACGGCCGTCGACACCCTGCTGGTCGGGGTGGGGGACGCCCGCGACGGCTTCAACACGGCCTCCGACGGCGCGTTCACGTTGCGCGACGGCCTGACCGACGCGGGCAACGGCGCAGACCGGCTGAACGTCGGCGCCCAGCAACTGGCCGAGGGCGCGGCCAAGCTCGCCGGCGGGTCGAGCAGCCTGGCCGCCGGGGCCGCGGAGGCGGCGGCCGGCACCCAACCCCTCGCGGACGGCGTCGGCCAACTCGACAGCGGGGCCGCCCAGCTGGCGACCGGGCTCGACGCCCTGAACACCTCGATGCCGGCGCTGACCGGCGGGCTGACCCAGCTCCAGCAGGGCACGAAGACCGCCGGCGTCGGCGCCGACCAGCTTTCCGACGGCACGGCGACCTACCTCGCCGGCGTCCAGAAGGCCGGCAGCGGCGCCCAGGTCGCTCGCCGCGGGCGCCGCCAACCTCACCGCCCTGCAGCAGGGGCTGGCCCAGGCCGCCGACGCGAGCACCGGAGCCCCGGCGCTCGCGGCAGGGGTGAAGACCATGACGTCCTCCCTCGGCGCGCTCGCCACCGGCGCCGGGCAGTACGCCACCGGGGCCACGGCGTTCGCCGCGGGGGCCGGCGAGGTCGCCGGCGGCGCCGAGAGCTGGCGCTCGCAGGTGTACGCCGCCACCGGCGGCGACGGCAGCAGCGGCACCGCCCAGACCAACCTGGTGACCGCGACGAAACAGCTCGCGGACGCCGCAGGGCAGCTCGCCGATGCGACCAGTTCCAGCTCCGACCTCGGCAAGGCCACCACCGGCCTGGCCGGCGGGGCTTCCGACCTCGCGTCCGGGCTGGGCGACATCGACTCCGAGTACCTCGCAGTCGCCCAGCAGGCCCTCGCCGACGGCGACTACGCGAAGGCCGCGACCTACCTCAGCCGCGCGCGCACCGGCGTCCAGAATGCCGAGGGCACCGCCACCGGGCTGGCCGGGTACGCCGCCGGCGTCAAAGACGGCCTGCTCGGCGACGACGGCGTCCACCACGGCGCGGCGACGCTCGCCGCCGGGGCCGGCTCCCTGAAGTCGGCCTGGAGCTCGATCAACGCCGCGGTCGGCCCGGACAGCCGGATCGGCCAGGGCGTCTCCGCCCTGGACGCCGGGCAGCGGACCCTCACCGACAGCGCCCAACAGCTCACGGCCGGCGCCGCGCAACTCGCCGATCCGGCCACCGCGGCGCAGGCCCAGCAGCTCACCACGGGCGCCGACAAGCTCGCCGACGCCCTCACCACGATGAGCGCCGGGGCGTCCAACACCGCGACCGGCATCCCGGCCCTGCAGGCCGGCGCCGCCCAACTGGCGGCCGGCTTCACCAGCACCGCCCCCGACTCCCCGGCCTGGTGCTGGGCGCCCAGCAACTGCACACCGGCGCGAGCAGTCTCGCCGCCGGCCTCGATTCGCTCACCGCCGGCGCCGGCACCGCCGCGGACGGCGCCACTCAGGTGGCCGACGGCGTCGCCGCGCTGGACGCCGGGGCAGCCGGCCTGCACTCCGGCACACAGACGCTGAACGCCAAGGTGCCCGCCCTAGTCACCGGGGTGAAGCAGATCGACAGCGGAGCCCGACAGCTCGCCACGGGAACCCGGCAGGTGGCGGACGGTACGGCTGATCTCGCAGCCAACACCCCCGCCCTGGCGTCCGGCCTCACGGAGGCCCGGGACGGCGCCGCCACGCTCGGCGACAAGCTCGCCGACGGTGCCCAGCAGATCCCGCAGGACGACGGAACCGAACGAACCGCCCGCGCCGACGCGGTCTCCAGCCCGGTGACGGTCGACTCCGCCCACACGTGGGCGGCCGACTCCTGGGGCGAGGGCTTCGCGCCGTTCTTCATCTCGCTGGCCCTGTGGGTGGGCGCCCTGATCACGTGGCTGCTGCTGCGCCCGCTGCAGACCCGCGCGCTGATGACCTCGGTCAACGGCTTCCGGATGGCCTGGGGGTCGCTCAACTCCGCGCTGCTGCTCTCGGTCGGCCAGGTGTTGATCATGCTCAGCGTGATGCACTTCGCGATCGGGCTCAATCCGAAGAACGTGGCCGCGACCGTGCTGTTCACCCTCGTGACCGCGGCGGCGTTCTTCGCCCTGCAGCAGTTCTTCCAGGTGACCCTCGGCTCCGCCGTGGGCAAGGTGGTGATCATTGTGCTGCTGATGGTGCAACTGGCCTCGGCAGGCGGCACCTACCCCATTCAGACCACGCCGTCCTTCCTGCAGGCGATCAACCCGTACATGCCGATGACCTACGTGGTGAACGGCCTACGGGAGGCGATCACCGGAGGCATCGAGGCCCGGTTCTGGATCGCCCTCGCCGTCTTGATCGGTATCTTCGTCGTGTCGCTCGCGGGCACGTCGATCGCCGCGTCGCGCAAACGGATGTGGTCGATTTCCCGGCTGCACCCGGCACTGAGCATCTAGAGCGGAGAAGCCATGGCCGGTCACCCGGACCCCCCGGCGGCGACCGCCGGCCAGGTGGCCCGCCGGACGCGCACCCGGGGCCTGATCGTCGCCGCGGCCACCGCGCTGTTCGCCGCGAGGGGGGTGACCTCCACGTCGATCGACGACATCGCCGACCGGGCCGGCATCGCCAAGGGCAGCGTCTACTACAACTTCGGCTCCAAGGCCGGGCTCGTGGAAGCCGTGCTCAGCGAGCACACACACCTCCTCGACGAGATGCTCGAGGAGTCGACCCGAGGCCTCACCGGGGACGCCCGCCGGGCGGCGGTGGTCACCGTCCTGCTCCGCGCCGTCCAGGACCACTCGGACGCCGCCCGGGTCATGGTGGCCGAGATGTTCCGCACCGAGCGGTCGTGGCGGGAGAGCACCCAGCAGTGGCGCGCGATCATCCACCTCCGCCTGGTCGACGACTTCCTGGCCGAGCGTCCCGACGGCTCCCAGGCGCTGGCCTCGGCGCAGGCCGCGGCGATCACCGGCGCCGCCCTGACCGCCGGCCTCGACTGGCTGGCCTTCAATCCCGATGAGCCCTTCGAACGCGTGCGAGACGCCGTGCTGGCGTCGCTCGGGCTGCCGGTTCGCGGGTAGGCCCGGACCCCTTCGTTCAGCCCGCTTCGAGGGCGTGCGCGGCGACAACCTCGGCGCAGGCCCGGGCGCTGTCCTTCGGCGTGCGGCGCTGGCTGTCGTAGTCGACGTGGACCAGCCCGAACCGCTTGCCGTACCCGTGGGCCCACTCGAAGTTGTCTAGCAGCGACCACGCGCAATAGCCGCGCACGTCGGCGCCAGCGTCCACGGCGTCCAGGACGGCGGCGAGGTGGGCCTTCAGGTACGCGATGCGGGCCGGGTCGTGAACGGCGCCGTCGGGTGCGACGACGTCCGACCAGGCCGAGATCCTGACCAGTCTGCCACCCGAGCACGACCGCCCTCAATTGCCGCTCCCCGGAAGTCAGACGGCCTTGAGGGGTTCGATCCGGTCGAGGGCGCTACCGAGATTGTCCTTCTCGATCTCGAGATCGAAGCGGGTCTGGAGGTTGAGCCAGAAGCGGTCGGTGGTGCCGAAGTAGCGAGCCAACCGGAGGGCGGTGTCGGCGGTGATGCGCCGCTTGCCGTGGACGATCTCGTTGATACGACGTGGGGGCACGCCGATCGCGACGGCGAGCCGGTTCTGGCTGACCTGCAGCGGCTCCAGGAACTCCTCCATCAGGACCTCGCCCGGATGGATCGGGGTAATGGTGGTTGTCATGGGTGGCACCTCCTCAGTGGTAGTCGACGATCTCGACGTCGGCCGGTCCGGCGTCGGTCCAGGTGAAGCAGATCCGCCATTGCTGGTTGATGCGGATGCTGTGCTGCCCGGCTCGGTCTCCGCGAAGTGCCTCAAGGCGGTTGCCGGGAGGCACTCGGAGGTCGTCGAGGATCTCGGCGGCGTCGAGCATCACCAGCTTCCGAAGGGCGACACGTTCGATCCTTGGGTCGATGGTCTTGACTCGTTGTCGTGACCAGAGCCGTTCGGTTGCCGGGTCCCGGAAGGATCTGATCACTCATCCACTATAACGCATGACGTCATACTCGCTCATGCCGCGCCGCGGACCATACCCTTCGGCTGCTCGGCTGCGACCTCATCTATGGTGCGGGCCGCGATGCCGCCTGTCGGGGTGCCAGCGACTTTGCGTCTGGGCTGGCCGGTCGGCCGCCTCGATCCGGGTCGACTTGGGTGAGCTGCAACACCGAGCTGCAACACTGATGTTGCAGCTCGGGTGTTACAGCTGGCCTAGGGACCAGGTTGCTCGAGGGTCGCGCTTGGACGTTCCCCGCCAGGTGACGATGCCTTCCTGCTCGAGCGCGGTCAGGGCACGAGTGGCCGTCATGCGGGTCACGCCGGCCAACTCCGCTAGCTGACCGGTCCCCAGGGGCTGGCCCGCGAGTCGCAGGGCGTCGAGGATCGCGAGGGCGCTCCCGGTGAGGCGGGACACCACCTCGGCCGGCAGCGCGTCGGAGGCGAGCAAGGTCAGCGTCACGGTGGCAGAAGACTGGGTGTAGATCGGGTCCACCAACCCACGGCGGCGCATTTCGGTGAAGATGCGCAGGATCCCCTCGCCGAGTTCGCGGGTGATGCCCAAGTCCGCGCAGACCCTCGCGATCCGGGGGTTCCGTGCGGAGCGCTTGATCTCCAGGGGCTTGTCGGGGTTCACGAGGCCCGGGAACCGTCCCGGCGACGTGATCTCGACCCGGTTCGGGAAGATCTCGAACCGGATGTGGTCTCCCATCATGCTGTAGGAACGGTGCACGACCGCGTTGACCAGCCCTTCGAGCCAGGCGTCCCTGGGAATCCGGGTTCGCGCCTCGAACAGGCCCGCGGGACCGAGTTGGCGCCACTTGGGCATCATCTGGTCGATCGTGTCGGACGCCACCATGATCTGGCGGGGCAGGGAGCCCTCCACCCGGACGTCCTCGCCGTCCTCCAGGCTCATCGACCTTCCCACGCCCCGTTCGTCTGCCCCGTACCTGAGGACGCGCACCAGGGCATTCGGGAACTCCCGTTGCGGACGGCCGTCGAAGAGCAGTTCAGCGGCCACGGTGAGACGTCCCCGGCGATCAACCAGGTCGCGTGCGGCGAGCATGCCCTCGATGGACGAAGCGCCAATGGCCCGGGCGTAGCTGACGAGCTGGTCTTGGTCGAGGTCATCCACGCCGAGATCAACGGGAGTGGCCTCATAGTGTGCTGCCCCCCGGTCATAGACGAGTTCACGCTGCTGGGCGGCGGTGAGCTGCCGCGACTCGTCGCCCACCCGCAGGTAGCAACTGCCCTTCTGCGTGGTGTGCACCTGATCCCCCGGCTCGATTCGAAACACCACCAAGGTGACGGGATCGCCGCCCGCGGAAGCCGCCAACACCTCCTGGACGCGCACCCGCACCGGCGGATGGGTGAAGTCCAGCGCCACCTGCCTGAGCTCATTGCGCCTATGGGGTGGGACATCCTCGACGAGCCCGTCGTGCAACCCCACGACAAGGACGCCGCCGTCGGCGTTGGCCATGGCCACCAACGGGATGGCCACGTCCCGCGGCGCCGTCCGGGCTGACTTCCTCTCGAACCACTGGTCTTCAGGCAGGCTCGCCAGTGCGGGCCCGACCTGGTCGGGAGGCAGGGACAGTGCGCGGTCCACGTCAGCTGAAGACACATCCCTACTGTAACATTTGGTCAGTAATATTCAGTGCTACGAATCGGGCGCCCTTCCGTGGGTGACGTGGGCCTTACCCACTCCACCGGTTGCCCATGACTCCCCGGCACCCGCCGAGTCGAGCTCGATCGATCATGGCTGGCGTGTACTGGCTTCGATCATGGCTGAGACGTTGTCGGCGACGGTGGTGAGGTAGTCCATTTCGGCGCGTTGGTAGCGCAGGGCCATCTTGGGGGAGGTGTGGCCGGCGATGGCTTGGACCGCCCGCAGGTTGCCCCCGGACAGCCGGTAGGCCCAGGTCAGACCGGTCACACGGGTCCCGTGGAACACGTAGCCGCCCCGGCCGGTCAGCAACTCCCGGATCCGCTGGGACGCGTCGCCCTCCGGCTCACCGGTCTGGGCGAGGTGGACGGCGGCGTCCTCTTCCATCTGATCAGCGACGTCCTTGCAGGCCTTCTTGAACGCCCTGAGCCAGTCGGAGGACTTCACCGGTCCCCCATCCCTGGTCCGCCAGAACAGCAGCCCGGTCCGGCCGGGCTGGGTGTACTGCCGCAGGTGCACCTTGACGTCGTCGACCAGCGCGGCCGGGATGGGGAGGGTCCGGGACGCGACGCCCTTGCGGGCCGTCTTCAACGGCCCGATCTCGAGCCTGCCCTCGGCCTCCTTCACCGACTGGTGGACCTTGACGGTGGGAACGTCTGCGGTGAGGTCGAAGTCCCGCCGCTGGAGCGCTCGTACCTCACCTGAGCGAAGGCCAAGCACGCCCCCGAGCAGGACACCCAACCGCCAGGGTGCGGGCATCTCGGCCGCGACGGCGTACAGCACGTCGATCGGCAACGGATCCATGTCGCGTTCCCGTGACGCCTGCGCTTGGGTGGCCGCCTTGACCTGGACCGGGTTCGCGTCGATGAGCTCGGCCTCGACGGCTGAGTTCATGATCGCCCGGAGCAGGTCGTAGGCCTGTCGGCACGACGACTCCCGCACGCCCACCGGCAGACCCTGCCACCACAACCGCACATCGGCCCGGGTCAACTCACTCACCCGGACCTCGCCCAAGCCCCGCTTCGCGACCGGCTTCCCCTTCGTCATCCCACGCCTCGTCAACGTCGCCGGCTCGGCCAGAATGTAGAATCTGAACAGTTGCCGGTACCGGTCCCGCGACGTCGCGGCGAGGTCGGCCCGCTCCAGGTAGCGTGAGCCGTAGACCGCGATCGTGGGCACCGCGTCGGCGGCCTCCCGCGCCGCCTGCCTGCGCCGGCGCTCCTCCTCGGCCGCGTGGAACCGCTCGATCGGTGGCGTCCAGTCCCCGCGGTCGATCAGCCGCCGTTCCCGGTCCAGCCACCCCCACGCGTCACCCTTGGCGTCGAACGTCTGCAACGCCGTGTAACGGATGCCCGGATCGACCCCGCGGACACTGCCGATAATGTAGGAAGCCTGATAGTGAGGTTCCCCCCGGATCGTGGAGGCATCAGCTATAAGGAGTAGCTATGCCTGAGAAGCGCAAGAAGTACGATCCGGAGTTCCGTGAGGGAGCGGTCCGGATTGTTGAGGAAACAAACAAGCCGATCGCGCAGGTGGCCCGGGATCTGGGGGTGAACGAGGGCACGCTGGGGAACTGGGTGAACCAGGCCCGCGCCGCCCGGGAGGGTCACGGCGAGCTGGCCAAGGACGATTATGAGGAGCTGCGCCGGCTCCGGGCCGAGGTCGCCGAGCTCCGGATGGAGCGTGATGTCCTCAAGCGTTCCGTGGTCTTGTGGGTGAAGGAGGCGACGAAGTGAGCGTGGCACGCTTCATCGCTGACCAGAAGACCTTCTGGCGGGTGCCCGTCGCGGTGTGCTGTGCCCTGCTCGGGGTCAGCGTGTCGTGGTTCTACAAGTGGTGGCCCCGTGCCCAGGTGGGCGGCCCGAGCACGAAACGGGCCCGGCGCCGGGCCGAGGTCGACGCCGCGGTGAAGACCGGGTTCGACGCGGCTCGGGGGGTTGCACGGCTCGCCGCGGCTGACCGCTGACCTGCGGGATGCCGGGTGGACGATCTCGGAGAAGACGGTGGCCGACTCGATGGCCCGCCAAGGCCTTGTGGCAAGGCGGATCAGGCGTCGGAACGGTCTGACCAAGCAGGATCGGACCGCGCCGAAGTTCCCTGACCTGTTGAAGCGGGACTTCACCGCCGAGGCGCCGAACTGCCGCTGGGTTGGCGACATCACCGAGATTCCCACCGACCACGGCAAGCTGTACCTGGCGACCGTGATCGACCTGTACAGCCGCCGTCTCCTGGGTGCCGCCACCGGCCTGCACCCGGACGCGCAGCTGGCCTGCGCTGCGATCACGATGGCCGTCGCGACCCGGGGCGGCAAGGCCGCGATCTGGCGAGACGACGAGGCGCAGCGGGTGGTGTTCCACACCGACCGAGGCTCGACCTACACCGCGAAGTCGTTCACCAAGTTGTGCCGCAAGCTGGGCATCCGCCAGTCGATGGGCCGGGTCGGGTCCTGCTTCGACAACGCCGCCGCCGAGGCGTTCTTCTCCTCCCTGGAATGGGAGGTGCTGTCCCGGCACCGGTTCGCAGACACCCGACACGCCCAGGCCGTCGTGCTCGAGTGGTGCTACGGCTTTTACAACCACACCCGCCGGCACAGCAGCGCTGGCATGATGGCCCCCATCACCTACGAGACCACCGCCCTCAACCGAGAAGCGGCATAAGGAACCCTCCACGGTTCGGGGTGAACCTCACCACGGCGCCAGACAGGCGTGGAGACACGACCGGGAGCATCCGTCCATTGAATCAAACCGGCCGCACTCACACGTCAACTCCAAGCATGCCGCAAGCTGCGCGGTCCTCAATGAGGGATCCGGGACTGCCTGCGGAGCTAGGCTGACCGGTCCCTGATCGGCTCCCGGGCCATCCCAACATCGCTGAACTCGATTGCGAACGTGAAGCCCGGCCAGAACGCGAACCTCTGCTCAAGGCGTGGGCCTCCTGCCACGGCGTCGATCTCATCGGAAACCAGTTCGTGCTCCGGATCGCACAGATCGAAGTCGATCAACTCGGCTGTTGTTGCCGAGCGCAGCGTGGCGTCGCGATACTCGATGGTGACCTGCTCGTAGCCCTCGCTCAAGGTCGCCGATCACCAAAGACCACGTGAAGACAGTGCCGTCCATTGCCCACTGGCGGACCCGGGCGTCGTGGAGATGTGTGTGGAGGAGTTCCCCGATGGAGTCGCTGGCCCTGGCGCCTAGTTGCGCAACATGGCGTCGATAGTCGGCGATCACAGCGTCCTGATCGACATCGCCCGAGTCGAACTCCGGGCCAAACCACCGCATCTTCATCTCGTCGCTGTCTGCCACCTTCTGAGTCTTCCACGACCGAAGGGGAGGGCCGCCAGCTCGACCCGAGACCTGCCGAACGTCGGGTGGCATGGTGGTCATCGTGCCGGTGTCGACATTGACGCGCAGGTGACTGGACCGAAACGCAACCGCGCTTAGTACGACTCGCTCGGCAACCTGACTGGAGCGCTTGGCCGGGGGCGACGGGCCTCCTGGGCTGGTTGTGGCCACCGAAGGGCCCGGTATCTGCCTGTATGGGTGGAGGGCTGCTGTCCCTTCCTCGACGCAGAGCCTGGAGGTGCCGCTGATGGATGTGTTCGCTGATTCCGGATCCGGGATTCGTCTCTGTCCGGCGGATCTCCCGCTGGTGTTGCAGGAGCAACTCGAACTCCTCGACGCCCGCCGCGCGGTCGGTGCCACCGACGCCGAACTGGCCGAACTGGTCACCGAGCTTCGCCGGTTGCAGAGTTGGTGAGTGTCGTGGCTGGCCGGGATTGGACGCCGCAGGAGCGGGCTGAGGCTCGCCGGAACACTGTTGAGCAGTTGCACGCGCAGCTAGCCGAGCAGGTCTCGAAGCTGGACAGCCTCGGGGCGTGGCAGCAGTGGCTGGGCTTGGTGCGCAGTCTCCACTCCTACTCGTTCTCGAATACGCTCCTCGTTGCTGCGCAGCGACCGGACGCGACGATGGTGGCCGGGTTCAGCACCTGGAAGCAGCGCGGCCATTGGGTCCGCAAGGGCGAGAAGGCCATCAAGATCTTGGCGCCGATCCTGCACAAGATCCCGCTGGTCGACGCCGCTGGACAGCCGGTTCTTGACGACGACGGCGAGCCGCGGTTCCGCCGGCAGATGGTCGGGGCGAAACCGGTCAACGTGTTCGACGCCGGCCAGGTCACCCCTGAGGTGGTGGGGCCGCGGCGGCCGTCGTTGTTGACTGGGCAGGCGCCGGCGGGGTTGTGGGAGTCGCTGTCGGAACTGGCGAAGGTCGAGGGCTACACGGTGACTCGCGGGGATTGCGGGACGGCGAATGGGCACATCGACTTCGAGACTCGCGAGATCCGAGTGAGGGCTGATGTCGATGAGGTGATGGCGTGTAAGTCGTTGTGCCACGAGGTGGCGCACGCCCTCACGATGACACCCGTCGATGTGAGAACCTATGCCGCGCAGCGGGAGTTGCGGGAGGTCGAAGCCGAGTCCGTGGCGTACGCCGTGCTCGGTGCGCATGGAGTCGATAGCTCCCATTACACGTTCGACTACGTGGCCGGCTGGGCTGCTCGCGCCGCCACCGGCGGCACCTCGATCGCCGACATCATCACCGCGACCGGGCAGCGCGTGATCGCCGCCGCCGACCGCATCCTCTCCCACACCAACCCATCGCCCGCGATCGAGGACGAACTAGTCGACCAGTGGGCACAGACCGTCCAGCCATCCCCGGCGATCGCTACGGAGCCGGTGTCGGGAGGTCGTCTCCGATGCTGTCTCGCGGACAGTTCGTGGCGAGCAGAAGGCCCTCCCGCGGACTCCGCACACCTTACCGGGGGTGCCGCGATGACTCCCGAGGACGACCAGACGGCACCGGTGGAGTACGTGTTCGGCGAGGCGCTGGGCCATGTCCGTAACGCCACCGCAGCCCTGTTGAGTGCGGAGGATCAGTCCAGCGACAGCCTGCTGCTGGGGATCGCCGGGCTGGATCTGCAAGGCCAGTTCGGCGACATCTGGCCGGTCTGGATCGACGATGACCGGACCGCCGCGGAGTCCTCACCGAAGCCGAGCGGCTCCTCGGTGGGGTGATCGATCATGTGCCGCTGGGCCTGTGGGCCGCGCTGACATCATTGCGACAGCAGGTCAGTGATGGCGACCGTTGACGACCTGCTGCGCACCTTGCACCGCCAAGCCGCCGGACTCCGTCTCGTCGGCGACCCGGACCGGCAGCTACCCGCGCACCTGCGCGGCTGGATGCCGCTGGCGACCAACGCGCTGCGGGTTCTGGAGCCGCTGGACCCGCGTCCCGATGACCGCGAACTGTACGGACTGCTGCACACCCTCAGCCAAAGCCCCAGCATCCGGCCAGGCCGAATCGATGCTGGAATCGCCCGAGTCGCGCTGACTATCGGAGCCCTGGGTGACGTGCTCAACAGCGCCCCCGAGGCTGTCGCACAAGCTGGTCAAGTCCAGCGGTCCAGGCTGCAAGCCAGCATCCACGCAGCCTTGCACGCGACCGCCCGGAGGACCTTCGATATCGCGTGTGCCGCGGGTCGGGAACGCGCCGGCGACACCGTACGCAAGGT
>JADJTH010000002.1 GCA_016711325.1 Nigerium sp.
TGGTGGAGATCGCCCGCACCCGATCCAACGCTGCGCGTACGTCGCGAGCGCCCGGTCGTCGGGATCGTGCTGGCGCAGGATCCCCGCGCCTCGACGAACGCGCGCGGCCCGGAGCCTCGACGCGGGCCACGAAGCGCGTGACGTCGATGCCGGACGCCTCGGCGAGCTTGGCCGCCGAGTCGAGCGCGGTCGCGGTGTCGGTGAGTGTCTTGTCGATGCCCAGGCGCCACGCGTCCACGTTGGTGGCCAGCGGCGCGCCGTGGGCGAGGATCGAACCGCGCACGGGCGAGAGCCGTGTCGCCTTGAGCGCCTCGCCCGCGGTCAGGCCCGGCGCGACCACGCCCGGGTCGACCGTCGCGCGCCAGATGCCGTCGACGAGGGCCACGCGCATCGTCGTCGTGTACTCCCAGGCGGGCTTGCCCTCGTGTATCACCCACGCCCACCTCAGTTCGGTGGCCATCGACCCGTCGGGCTGCGGCGTCAATTCGCCCACTCGTCCGACCGAGGGACGCAGGTCGCCCATGCCGGCGTAGATCCGCCGCAGTTCGTCGGCGGCGGGGTGGTCAGATCGGCGTCCGGCAGGTCGCCGGACGCCAGCCCGGCGACCACCCGGTCGACCCTCGCGTCGAGCACCTGCGCCGGGCGCACGACGAACCACCACGCGCCGGCGCCGAGCAGCCCGGCGACCACCGCGACGACGAGGCCGAGAGGACCGGGCGTCGCATGTCAGGAGTGGACGACGATCTCGACGCGCTGGAAGTCCTTGACCTCGGTGTAGCCGCAGGTCGCCAGGGCCTTCTTCAGGGCGCCGACCAGGTTCATCGTGCCGTCGGGCGTGCGACGGGCCTACGAGCACCTCGTCGAGCGTGCCGACGCGGCCCATCGGACGCGCTCGCCGCGCCGGGAGGGATGCGTGCCAGGCCTCGGGGCCCCAGTGCCAGCCGCGTCCGGGCGCCTCCTCGGCGCGCGCCAGCGGCGTCGACACCATGCAGGCGTCCGCGCCGCAGGCGATCGCCTTGGCGATGTCGCCGGGCGGCCCAGCGCCCCGTCGGCGATCACGTGTACGTACCGTCCGCCGGATTCGTCCATATAGTCGCGGCGGGCGGCGGCGACGTCGGCGACGGCCGACGCCATCGGCACCTCGACGCCCAGCACGTTGCGGGTGCGCCCGGTGGCAGCGCCGCCGAAGCCGACGAGACGCCCGCGGCACCCGTCCGCATCAGGTGCAGACCCGCCTGGTAGGTGGCGCAGCCGCCGACGATCACCAGGACGTCGAGCTTGCGGATGAACTCCTTGAGGTTCAGCGGCTGCTCGGCGGTCGACACGTGTTCGGCCGAAACGGTGGTGCCACGGATCACGAAGAAAGTCCACGCCCGCGCGCTCGACGACGGAGGCGAACTCCTGCGCGCGCTGCGGGCTGAGCGCACCGGCGACCGGGACGCCCGCGTCGCGGATCTGCTGCATGCGAGCCGTGATCAGCTCGGGCTGGATCGGCGCGAGTACACCTCCTGCATCCGGCGGGTCGCGGCGACGGCGTCGCTGACCTCGGCGAGCTCGGCGAGGATCGGTTCGGGGTCGGCGTAGCGCGTCCACAGACCCTCGAGGTTGAGAACGCCCAGGCCACCGAGGCGTCCGACGGCGATCGCCGTGGCCGGCGACATCACCGGAGTCCATCGGGGCGGCGACCAGCGGAAACTCGAAGGTGAGGCGTCGATGCTCCACGTCAGTTTGACGTCGGCGGGCGTGCGCGTGCGCCGAGTCGGGACGATCGCGATGTCGTCGAATCCGTACACCTGGGAGGCGCGCTTCGCGCGACCGATCTCGATCATGTTGCTCACTTCTGGGAGTAGTTGGGGGCTTCGACGGTCATCTGGATGTCGTGCGGGTGCGATTCGCGCAGGCCCGCGGAGGTGATCCGGACGAACCGGCCGCGGTCCCGCAGTTCGGGGACGGTGCGGGCGCCGGAGTAGAACATCGACTGCCGCAGGCCGCCGACGAGCTGGTAGGCGACCGCGGCGAGCGGGCAGGCCGCAGTAGGCGACCTTGCCCTCGATCCCCTCGGGGATCAGCTTGTCGTCGGTCGTCGAGGACGCCTGGAAGTAGCGGTCGGACGCGAAGGAACCATGCTTGCCGCGGGCCTTCATCGCGCCGAGTGACCCCATCCCTCGGTAGCTCTTGAACTGCTTGCCGTTGATGAACACGAGGTCGCCGGGGCTCTCGTCGCAGCCGGCCAGCATCGAGCCGAGCATGACGGCGTTCGCGCCGGCGACGAGCGCCTTGGCGATGTCGCCGGAGTACTGCAGGCCGCCGTCGCCGATCACCGGCACACCGGCCGGGCGCGCGGCGCCGCCTCGTAAGACGGCGGTCACCTGCAGGACGCCGACGCCGGCGACCACGCGGGTGGTGCAGATCGAACCGGGACCGACTCCGACCTTCACGGCGTCGCCGCCCGCCTCGACGATGGCCTTCGCGCCGTCGTACGTCGCGACATTGCCGCCGATGATGTCGACGTGCGCGGCGCGCGGCTCTTGAGGCGTCGGATCAGCTCCATCTCGGGCGGGAATGGCCGTGCGCGGTGTCGGTGACCAGGGCGTCCACCCCGGCCTCGACCAGCAGCATCGCCCGCTCCCAGGCGTCACCGAAGGTGCCGATCGCGGCGCCGACCCGAAGGCGTCCGTGCTGATCCTTCGTGGCCAGCGGGTACTTGCCCGACTTGACGAGGTCCCCCAGGCGTGATGAGGCCGCGGAGCATTCCTCGGAGTCCACGAGGGCAGCTTCTCGATCTTGTGCCGCGCCAGCAGCGCGAGGGCGTCGTCGGAGGAGATGCCGGGGTAACCGGTCACCAGCGGCATACGGGTCATCACCTCGCCGACCCGGCGGCGTGGGTCGTCTTCGAAGCGCATGTCGCGGTTGGTGATGATGCCGACCAGCCGGCCGGAGGCGTCCACGACCGGCAGCCCGGAGATCCGGTAACGCGCGCACATGTCTTCGACCTCGCCGATGCTGGCGTCGACGCTGGTGGTGATCGGCTGGTCGATCATGCCGGCCTCGGACCGCTTGACCCGGTCGACCTGGCTCGCCTGCTCGTCGATGTCCATGTTGCGGTGCAGGATGCCGAGGCCGCCCTGGCGCGCCATCGCGATCGCCATCCGCGCCTCGGTGACCGTGTCCATCGCCGAGCTGAGCAGCGGCACCCGCAGGGTGATCCGCCGGCTGACCTGGGTGGACGTGTCGACCTCGGACGGCACCACGTCCGACTCGTTGGGCTGCAGCAGCACGTCGTCGAAGGTGAGCCCGAGCGGCGCGAACGGCGCCGGCACCCCCATCGCCGTCAGGTGCTCGTCTGCCATACCCGCTCCCTCGCCTCAGCCGCAGCGTCGCCACGCCGGACAGGTGCGATCCTACCCTTGTGGCCGAGGCCGGGCGAAGCCTGGTCGCTAGCCGTGCCAGACGACGGTTTGGATCGCGTTCCACACCCCGAAGGCGATCACGAAGCCGGCGATCCACGCACCCTGGCGCCTCGTGAGTGTGGCCAGACCGAGCAACGCCAGACTCCAGGGGATGTACCACGGATGCATCGACTGTCCGAGGACTGCGAGGGCCAGCGCGGCCCAGCCGGCCGCCGCCACCGGACGGTCGCTGAACCGGGCCACGATCCATGCGAGCACGACGAGCAGCAACACGTTGGACACCAGCGCCACCGCCGCCCGGAATCCGGCGGGGTCGGCGCCGAGCCAGGCGAGGAGGTCGCCGCCGTGCTGGCTGAGCAGCCCGAAAGGCGCCGGCGTGCCGGCGCTGCCCATCAGGCTCAGCCACGCGATCCAGCCGAAGCCCTTGCCGGTGGCGAGCGAGAGCGCGACGAAAGTCGCGACGGCGACGCCCGTGAGCCCGGCCGTCCGGACGCCGAGGCGCCACAGCCGCGGGAGCAGCGGCGTCCGGGCCAACTCCGCGAGAATCGGGATGCCGGCCACGGCGAGCACCGTGAGACCGCCCTGCTGCTTGAGGGCCATGGCGATGCCGACGAGGGCGGGGGCGGCGAGCCACAGCAGCAGCCGGGTGACGAGGGGGGACGCCCCGGCGCGGGCGCGTTCGACGGCGACGACGGTCACCCAGAGCGCGGTCAGCGAGGCGCCGGCCATGAGCGCGTCGTTGTGGGCGCCGCCGATGAAGTGCACGACGAGCAGCGGGTTGAGCAGCGCCCACCAGGCGGCGCGGCCGGCGGCGTCCGGGTCGGCCGGGTGCAGATGGCGGGCGATCCGGCCGAGGGTGAGGGCGATGAGCGCGACGCCGAGCACGGCCGGGATCCGCATCGCGACCACCGACCAGTAGGCGTGGTTGCCGGTGGCGGCGACGACGAGCTGGTTCACGACGAGGCTGAGTGCAGGGTAGGCGACGCCGCTGCCGCGCCACAGGGCGTCCACCGATTCGCCGAACGGGCCGAACGCGCTACCCAGACCCCAGTTGTACACCGAGAATCCGCGGTTCTCGATCCAGCCCGAGTCGGCGTACAGCACGGCGTCGCCGGACAGCACGGGCGGCGCCCACAGCAGCGGCAGCGCCCACAGCGCCAGCAGCAGGCCGGGCCGTTCGATCGGTCTCACGCCCGGACGCGGCCGCAGCAGCCACCACAGCACGGCGAGCGCGGCCATGCCGGCGACGATCGCGACGCGGTTCAGCGGCATCGGCAGGGTGGCGCCGATGGCGGTGATCGTGGGCTCCAGCCAGCCCCAGCGGTGGAACGAGAACTCCTCGTGCGCCGATCCCCACGCGATGAACCCGCTGGCGACCGCGCCGGCCGCGGCGGCCACCGGCCAGGGCATACCGGGACGCCCGGGAGGTGGGTTCGACATGCCGTCAGTCTACCGAGGCCCACTGGCCCGTATCTGCGCACGATCAGCAACGTCGCACCCGCTAGGGCAGGCGCACCATTGCCTACCGTGGGCAGATCCGCCTCACGCGGCGGCGCGGAGCGCGTCCGTGGGGCGCGGCGCCGGCCTGGGCTCACGAGTTGTCGTATTGAAGCGGTTCTCAAGGCTCCATAAGGACTCGCGAGCGCACCTTCGATCGAGCCCAGCTACCCCGGCCTATTTCGACCACCTGTGAGCCCCGTTCGCGCGGGACGCCCGGTGATTCCACTACTTCGCGGTTGATCAGGCGGGCGTAGACGAGCAGGATCCCGAGGATCACGACGAAGGTGGTCAGAAGGATCAGCAGGTGCCTGGTGATCGGCGGCGTCGGCATCGCCAACATGACGCTGGTCTCCGTCCTCGAACGCACCGCAGAGATCGGCCTGCGGCGTGCGATCGGCGCCCGTCGTCGCCACATCGTGGTCCAATTCCTGCTCTCCAGCGTGGCGACGGCCTTCTTGGGCGCGGTCGTCGGCACCGGCGTGGGGATGGTGGTCACGACGGCGGTGGCGCTCGCGCAGCAATGGCCGCCGACGATGTCGCCCGTCCTCCCGGTCGTGGCCCCGCTGGTCGGCGCGGCGATCGATGTGGGCGCGGGCGCCTATCCGGCCCACCGGGCAAGCCGGATCGAGCCGATCGACGCGCTCCGCGCCGCCGGGTAGCCACGCGACGGGCTCCCACGTCCGAGCGCGGCCAGGCTACGCCGAGCCGCCCACGCGCACATCGCGGCGAGTCTCGACCACGATGCTGACCACGAGGAGGATCACACATACCGCCGCCAGCGCCAGCGCCGCCAGCCACCGCCGCTCCGGACTCACCACAGGGTCGCCGAGACCCAAGGCCATCTGGCCGGAGCTGAAGGGCGCGACCGCACCCACCACAGGCCCGATGCCCGGGAAGTCCTTCAGATAGTCCTCGACGAGCGCATACCAGAGCACGAGCCCAGCAAGCGCGGGGATGACCCGACGCACCACCACGGCAAAGGACAGTGCGATCATCGACCAGGCTGCCGTGACCAGAGGTAGTCCCACGATGAACTCGGGTCGCAGCAGAGCCGGCGTCACGTGGGACGGCCCCGTGACGACGAGGACCCCGATCGCGACGGCGACGCTAGAGAGCGCAGTGAGTCCACCCCACAGCGCAGATACCAACGCCTTCGAGAGAACGACGACGGCCCGCCGGGGAGTCACGCGGTAGGTATCAGGGAGCACTCCCGTGGCGGCCTCGCCGACGTAGCGCCAGGCCGCAGCCATGAGCAGAACGAGCACGCCGAACAGTAGGAACCCGAGCAAAGTCACGGCGGGAGTAATGAACTGGGTCTTCTCATAGTCCAATGCACGCCGGTCGAGCATGACCATGCCGACGACCACCGCACCGGTCAGCGCGGTGACCGGTAGAAGGACCCGGATCAGGGGGTTGAACCCGCCCTTGATCAGTTCGGCCCGGGTGGCACGAGACAGTTGAGCAACGATCATGAGTGGTTCTCCTTGGTGAGGGCGACTCGAAGGACGCCGAGGATGAGGACGGCGATGGCCACCGTCAGTGCAGGAACAAAGGCCAGAGCCGAGGGAAAGGGGTAAGGCGCCCCATAGGAGCGCTCGCTCGAAGTATCCGAGCGTCCTGATCGGGGCGGCCCAGGGACCAAGCAGGCCGCTTACTCGCTCCAGGAGCGTCAGCCAGATCGCGATCGTGAACACGGTGGCGGCCAAGTGATACCCCAGCAAGAGCGTCAGCCCGTGGCCCAGCAAGACCGCCACGGCGAAAGCCACCACGACGCGAGGCCACATGGTGACGAGGAGGGGCAGGAGCGTACCGGGTGTGGCCGATCGAACGATCAGGTGGCCGGCCCCACCGAGGATGCAGACCGCCGTGCCCGCCAGCGTCGCAGCGACGAGGCTGACCCCCAGCTTCGACGCCAGCAGCCTGTGCAGGCCTGGGCTGACGGTCAACGCTCCGAAGAAGCCCGGACGCCGGTCACCCACCACCAGCAGGGCGGCCGCGGCGGCCATCAGTATCAAGCCGACCTGGGTCACCATGGCCAGCCCACCTCCGGCGAGACGACGTTCGTCCATGCCCACCGGCTGGCTGCCGGCGTACCAGCACCACCACGCCACGCACACCGCCGCGGCAGCCGCGGCTGCCCAAGCTGGTGTACGGTACGCGACGAACTTCATCCACTCGACGCTGAGCCTGGTCATCTCGTACGGCCTCGATAGTCGACCGAGTCGG
The DNA here is from genome assembly GCA_016711325.1 of Nigerium sp. Lineage (GTDB taxonomy): Bacteria > Actinomycetota > Actinomycetes > Propionibacteriales > Propionibacteriaceae > Propioniciclava. The sequence continues at coordinate 7,137 of JADJTH010000002.1, forward strand.
TCAGCTTCTCGAGGAAGACCTGCTCGAGCGAACGTCCGCCCTCCGTCAGTTCGTCGACCCGACCCGTAGTCCGGATGATTCCGCCACCGATCAACACGACCCGGTCAGCCGTCTGCCCGACCTCGTTGAGTTGGTGGCTGGACAGCAGGACCCCTTGCCCTCGTCCGCGAGGCTCCGAAGGAGGTTGCGTACCCAGATGATGCCCTCTGGATCGAGGCCGTTCAAAGGCTCATCGAATACGAGGAACTGGGGGTCACCCAGCAGGCTGCAGGCAATACCGAGCCGCTGCTTCATGCCGAGAGACAACTTCCCCACCTGGCGACGCCCGACAGAGGAAATTCCCACCAAATCCAGAACTTCCTTCACCCGGTGGCGTGAGATGTCAACGCTGACTGAAAATTGACCCCCTTCTGCCGACCGAATATTGACCCCCCTTCACTGGTTTGTGGTTGTTCTACTTGGTTGGTTTGCGGTGTCCGCGGGTGCGGTAGGAGTCGCCGTCGAGGGCGATGACGTGGGCGTGGTGGACGAGTCGGTCGATGGTCGCGGCGGCGACGACGTCGTCGCCGAGGGTCTCGCCCCACCGGCTGAACGGCAGGTTCGATGTGACGATGACCGACCCGGTCTCGTAGCGGGACGCGATCAGCTGGAAGAACAAGGCGGCCGCGGTGCTGTCGAACGGTAGGTAGCCCACCTCGTCGATGATGAGCGCCCGGTACCGCTTCAGCCGACGCAGCTCGCGGTCCAGGCTGCCGGCGGCGTGCGCCTGGGCGAGCCGGTTGATCCACCCGGTCGCGGAGTCGAACAAGACCGGATGGGACGCTTCGGCGGCCTTGATACCCAACGCGATCGCCAGGTGGGTCTTGCCGGTGCCGGGCGGGCCGAGGAGGACCACGTTGTCGCGTTTCGGGACGAACGTGGTCGTCGCCAGATGCGCGATCACGTCGCGGGTGGCGGCAGGGACGTGATCGAACACGAAGTCCTCGATCGTCTTGACCTGCGGGAAGTGGGCGGCGGCGATCCGCAGCCGGGTGCCGTTCGCCGTCCTCGAGGCGACCTGGCGGCCCAGGACGGCAGCCAGGTACTCCTCGTGGGACCAGGCCTCGGTGCGGGCCTGGTCACCCAGGGTGGTGAACGTGTCGGCGATCACCGGCGTCTTCAGCTCCCGCGCCAGGAACGCGATCTCGCCGGTCAGGTCCTTCAGCGTGGGGGTCATCAGGCCACCGCCCCCGTGCTGGCCTCGGCTGGCGCCGGGGGCAGGTTGAACAGGTCGTCGTAGACGCTCAACGGCCGCACACCGACCTGTTCACCGACCGTGGTCGGTCCTGTCGACCGCCGGGTCCGGTACAGGGTCCGGAGCGTGTGGGCCGTCGCGACGTGGGCCGGGTCGCTGATCGTTTGCCGTTGGTCCCAACAGCGGGCATGGGCAGCGACCGGCACGCCGGCGCAGGCCACCGTCACCAGGGTCAGGCCGCAGCGGACGTCGACGAACCGGCCGATCACCGTCGGGTCGACCGAGTAGTCGTTGCCGGCGACCCGCACGTAGTAGTCGCGGCTCAACCGGACCCGGTCGGTCCACTCCACCCGCGGCGGCACCGGCGGCAAGCCCGTCATCGCCGCCCGGTCAGCAGGCAGCCGATCCACCGGTCGGGCGCCCGTGCGCCGGAGCAGGCGCTCGTTGGCGTGCGGTAGCCAGCCGTCCAGCTGGGTGTTGAAGTCCGCCGGTGACGTGAACTCCCGACCCGGCATGAACGACGTCTGCAAGTACCCGTTCGCCCGTTCCACCACCCCCTTCGCTTCCGGGTCCCGGGGCGGGTCTGCCAGATCCGGGTCCCCAACGTGCCCGCGAACGCCCGCGCGCCCACCGTCAGGCGCTGATGCTGACCGATACCGGCCTCGTTGTCCCACACCAACATCCGCGGCACCGCCCCGAAGCTGCCCGCCAGCAACTGCCACATACCCGCCAACAGGTCGGCGGACTGCCGGGTCGGGAGCAGCACCGCCGCGATGAACCCGGACCAGGCCGCCACCATCGTCAACACCGGCGGCGCGATGAGCACCTCCGCCGCGACGGGCACCACCTTCGCCGGGAACCACAGGTCGCACTGCACGATGTCCCCGGGCCGGTACGCGGTCCGGTCGGCCGGGTCCGACGGGGCGTACAACGGCCGCAGCAGCGCCACGCGGGCCCGCAGCACCGACGCTGACTGCTCCCACCCGATCCGCTCACCGATCACCGACGCCGGCATCGACGGCGTCGCCGCCAACAACACGCGGATCTGCGGCTCGAACTCGTCCACCAACGACCCCGACCGCTCACGCTCATACCGGGGCGGCTCGTCGGACGCCAACGCCGCCCGCACCGTGTTCCGCGCCACCCCCAACCGCCGGACGATCCCCTTGATCGACACCCCCTCCGACATGTGCAACCGTCTGATCTCGGCCCAATCCTCCACGCTGATCACTCCCTCACTCTGTCCGAGGGGGGTCAACATTCACTCGGCGCCACGGGGTCAGTATTCAGTCGGCATCGACATGAGATCCCGTTGGCGACGGCAACCCAAGTCAGGTAGTCCACGCACGACTGCCGCGGGTTGATCCACCCCGTATCCAGAAGGGAGCCGATCCGAGTCAGAGGCCGGTCAAGCTGCCGGTAGTACAGGCCATCGACGGTGGCCGATCCCGTCGCCGGACGCTCCAACCCGAGTAACAGGCGCAGCGTCGTGGACTTTCCTGCGCCGTTCGGGCCGAGGAAGCCCACCACCTCTCCGGGGCGGACCTCAAACGTCACGCCCTTGAGTTCGAACCCCGGATAGCTCTTTCCCAGCGAGTCAATGCGGATCATGGTCATTCTTCCTGAGTCGGCGCGTCGGCGTCGGCGGACGCCGGGCTGAGCATCGTCGCGCGCGAACCAACGGGTCATCAGCGATCAGGACTCGTGCCGGAGCGGATGCGTTCATGCGCCCACCCCATCGCCGGCGGCCCTCAGCCGGTAGTTCACTTCCGGCCTGGTCGAGTCAAGGTCGCCGATCTCGCGCACCACCCGACGAGGGCGTCCGAAAGTGAATGACGAGATCCGGATCCGCGCCGACGAGCGCCAGAGGCTCGCCCGCGAACTGCACACTGTGGTCGCCCACCGCCTGTCGACGGCTTCCCTGCGGATCATGGGCACCCGCGGGAGTCGGGACCCGGAGTTGCTGGCCCGAACGCTGGCCACCGTCGATGGCGCCACCTCGAAAGCACTTACCCCAACTGCGCCTGCTGGTCCAGGTGGTTCGCGACGATCCGACCACCGTCGATGACCCCATCGATGACCGTCCAGCGGACGCTCGCACGCACGATCACGCAGGTGGCCGACAACGTCATCCGTCACGCGCCGGCCCGCTGCCGAGTCGACCTCCACACGTTTGTGTTCGATCACGAGGTAGTGCTCACGGTGAGCAATCCTCGGCCCCCGAACGCCGAGGATCCTGGGCTGGGCGCGGGGCTCCGTCGACTGCCCGATGGTCGGCTAGTGTTGGGCCTACCTCACACCCCCGAGGATCCTCATGGTCGTCACCGCATCGTCACCGTCGACGGCAGGCCGCGCCACCTGGCTCACCCTGTGTCTCCTCGTGGTGCTCTACGCCATCGCCGACCTGCTTTTCAACGTGTGGACATCCCCCACCGGGCTGTTCCTCTTCCTCAGCCTGCTGTCGTCGGCCGCGACGATCACCACGCTGTTCCGGCCTCTCGCCGGAGTGGCACTCGCAGCGATCCCGATGGCGGCAGACCTCGTGATCTCCTTCGACTTCGGGGCGGCACCCCTCGTCATCACGACTCTCGTGATGGCTGCCAAGGTGCAACTCAAGACTGCCGTTCCCGTTCTGCTTGCGATAGCGGGGCTACGCGTCGCACATTTGACGTGGTCGCCCGACGGTACCGAGAGGGCGTTCGTCTTCAGCATCATCTTTGTGGTGTGCCTCGTCGTCGGCGCCACCATCCGCTGGCTGATCGGCCACGCCGGACGCTCCCACACCGAACTCGCCCTGCTCGACAAGCACATTCAAGCGATCCGCCGCGACGAACGCGAAGCACTGGCCGACGAGCTCTCCGGCACCCTCGCCGACGACCTACGCGCCACCGGCCAACTCCTCGAGAATCCGCTCGGCCTCGCCGAGATCGACGAACGCGCCCGGTCGAGCCTCACCCGGCTCCGGCGGTTGGTGTCGACGCTTCGCGCCGAACCAGAAGCCACCCAGCGTCACTCGGGCAACCTGCTCGGAGCGTTGGAAGAAGCCGAGGACTTCCTCGTGGGGCACGGGTTCCCCGTCGAACTCCAGACCACCGAAGCCGCCGTTCTTCCCTCCGACCTCGACATCGGCGCGCTCCTCGTCGCGTTACGTGAGGCCAGCGACCACATCCGGCTGCACTGCGCCGGCGGTGTCGCACACATCGCACTCGCCACCGCCCCCGACGGAGCCATCCTCACGGTTACTCACCGAGCCGAAGACGCCGAGTCACCAGGGTGGACCCACACCTGCCACCTCTCCACCCGGGCGGCCTCCGCGCCAACATCCGCGACCGCGGACCCACCGCGGCGCCCCCTCCTCACGCGTGTGGGGCTGACGACCGTCCGCTGGGTGCTCACCGCGCCCGCCGTCATCGCCGCTGTGCCGTGGCTCGTCGGCGCCCTCGACCCAAGCGCCCCCCAAGCCGAGCGGGGACTCTCCCTTGCCTGGGCAGCCGCCTTTCTGGCACTCGCACTCGCCACCTGGATGCCCCGTGTCGCGGTATCGCTGATGGCGACGACGGCGTTGGCCAGCATCGTGGCGCTCTCCGCGCCGCCCACATTCTCCGCGTTCGACATCCTGGGGGTCTTCCTGGCGTCCGTCGTCGCGACGAAATGGCCCCGTGCTCTCGCGGCCATCCCCGTCGGCACGGCGCTGTGTGCCGCGTGGTGGTACCGCGACCCAGCCGATCCGCTGCCCATCTTCGCGGCGGCCGTGTTTCCTGCCTTCGGCGCCGCGCTGGGTCTCGGCGTCCGGCATTTCTTGCGGTTGCGTGCCGAACACCTCGCGGAGTACGAGCGTCTGAAGGATGCCTACAACACCGCGCGCGCCAACGAGCGCGCACAGCTCGCGGGGGATGCACGACATCGTCGCCCACCAGCTGAGTCTGATGACCATGGTGCTGATGGCCCACGGATCGTCAGAGGATCCAGCCGACACCGCCGCGACTCAGGAGCGGCTTCGCCGCCTCAACGCGTCCGCCCAAGCCGACCTCGCCACGCTGGTGAGCCTCACCCGGCACGGGCCGACGCGCACGAGCGAAGCTGGCGTCGCCCCGAGCGAAGCGGCCCAGGCGACGGCAGCCACCCTGCGTAACGCCGGTCACACCGTCGACCTTCGGCTCACCGACTCCGTCGACGATCCCGACCCGACCACCCGACGTACCATCAGCAGGATCCTGCGCGAGGCGACCACCAACATCCTCCGGTACGCGCCACCGGAATCGCCGGTCATCATGGGCCTTTCCAGCTCCGAGACAACCCTCGACATTGCCGTCAGCAGCCTCCTGCCAACCTCGTCGTGCCCCAGCCGCGACTCCATGGGATTCGGGCTGATCGGCTTGGCCGAACGCACCTCGCTCACCGGGGGGACGTTCAGCGCCGGGCCCATCGACGACCGCTGGGTCGTCTCGGTGGGCTTGCCCCGGACACCCCCACCCCCGGCAGACCGCGGGCCGGTGGCTCAGCCGCCGAGCGGAGGAAGCCGCCGCGGATCAATCAGACCGATCTGGATCGATCGAACGAGAACTTGGGTACGCGAGGTGACCTGAAGCTTGGCGCAGACGCGCGCAAAGTACTGTTTCACCGTTCCCTCGGACACGTGCATGCGCCGGGCGATCTGCTGATTGGTCAAACCGTGCCCGAGCCAGCCGAGCAACTCGACCTCGCGAGGCGTCAGACCGTGCTCCCGTCGATCCGCCGGCGTCGGCTCACTCGTCAACTCCGCCACCAATTCGCGCCGCACCGCGGACGAGAGGGGCATGTTTCCCTCCAGCGCCTGCAGCAACGCGGCACGCAGCGCCGGGCCGCCGGCGTCCTTCACCAGATAGCCGGACGCCCCCGCGCGCAGGGCGGCGAGCGACATAGCGCGCGTCCCGAACGTCGTGACGGCGACGATGCAGGCATCGGGAAAGCGTCCGCAGATCGCCCCGATGGCGTCGATGCCGGACATCCCGGGCATCTGAAGATCCATGAGCACGACATCCGGCCGGTGGACCGCGTACAGCTCGACGGCCTCAGTTCCGGTGCCCGCCTCCGCGACGAGCGCGAATCCCCGCTGGGCGCCGAAGAACTCCCGGTAGGCCGACCTCACGGCAGGTTCGTCGTCGGCGATGAGGACGCGATACGGGGATGGGGCGCTCACACCGTCACCCTACGCCGCGAACGGCCGAACGGGGCCCCGCGAAATCGCGGGGGCCCCGTTGAGGGAATCGAACCGAGGAACTCAGTGCTGGTGAGCGTCCGCCTCGGCATCCTCGGGCTTGTCGACCACGAGGGTCTCGGTGGTCAGCAGCAGCGCCGCGATGGACGCCGCGTTCGCCAACGCCAGCGCCGCCAGCCACCGCCGCTCCGGAGGACCCGGTCCCCTCGAGATCCGCTCGCTCAGGTGGCGATCGCCGCTGACCAGCCGAACGGGGTCTACCGGACAGAATGATCCAGCGCCAGACCAGGCATCGAGACCCTGCCAGCGTTGCGATCTACACCCGCCACGAGTCGGCATGGATCGACAACGCGGCGACCGAACTCGGGCTATGACCTCGGTGAAGGGCCTTCTCAGATCGAGTGAAGACGGTAGGCTTACCGTGCGCCAACAGCTTCGGAGCCGACGGGAGGATTGGACTATGACCAGCGTTGTTGCCCGAGCGCGGTACGAGTCGACCATCCCCTACGCCATCCCCGCCTCGCTGGACGACCTGCAGGCCCGGCGGCGGGTGTCGTCGAAGTCGGCGCCCACATCGATACGAGCCCGCGGCCCGTCTACGACTTGGCGGACGCCGACCAGGTGTGGGCGCTATACACGCGGGTCGTCCGGGACGGCACGGTCTCCGACCAGCGATCGTTGCTGCGCCACGACTGGCTCGTCAGGCTGTGGCCGACATTGATGTTGCCCCCCCGATGCCGGACCGAGTGGGAGACCACCTTCCCTGTTCTCGCGGTCCAGCGGACGGCCTGATCCCGCATGCGGGACTTTCACCGGCGCTTGGCCGAGGTCGCGTTAGGCGTGCTCGAGGAGTACGGGTTCGTTCTCGCGGGCGGGTACGCGATCTCAGCGCACGGGATTGGTGATCGGCCCTCGCTCGACGTGGATCTGTTCACCTCGAGTGCCGATCAAGACCAGTTCGGACAGGCCGCCGATGCTCTCCGCGCTGCGTTCACCGAGGCGGGCCTGGTGGTGACTGACAAGCGACTGGGCCCGTTGTTTGTCGACGTCGACGTGGTCGACCCCCGCACCGGGGACAGGAGCGATCTCCAACTCGGCATGAACTACCGCGAGTTCCCTCCGTACCGGATCGATATCGGGCCCGTGCTCGACGTCCGGGACGCGGTGGCCGCGAAGATGTCAGCACTGTGGTCTAGGGGTGAGGCGCGCGACTTCATCGACATCGCCGCGGTGCTCGACTCGGGCCGGTTCAGCGCTGACGAGGTACTCGCACTGGCTGATGAGCAGGAAACGACTCCGATCGACCGCCGGCTCCTGGCCCAGCAGTTCGGTGCTGCTGCACGATGGCCGGAGGTGGAGTATGCACGGTACGGCGTCGACGCCGCGGGTCGGGACCGCATCATCGCCCGATTCGCAGAGTGGGCGTCTGATCTGAGTAGGGGCTATTCCGCGGAATAAACCCTCATGAAGCGTGACTGGACGGCGAACGGTGGCCCCACGCCTCCACCAACGACCACGACGTCGGCAGACAACCGATGGCGTCGATGCCGGACATCCCGGGCATCTGAAGATCCATGAGCACGACATCCGGCCGGTGGACCGCGTACAGCTCGACGGCCTCAGTTCCGGTGCCCGCCTCCGCGACGAGCGTGAATCCTCGCTGGGCGCCGAAGAACTCCCGGTAGGCCGACCTCACGGCAGGTTCGTCGTCGGCGATGAGGACGCGATACGGGGATGGGGCGCCCACACCGTCACCCTACGCCGCCGACGCCGAACGGGGCCCCCGCGAAATCGCGGAGGCCCCGTTGAGGGAATCGAACCGAGGAACTCAGTGCTGGTGAGCGTCCGCCTCGGCATCCTCGGGCTTGTCGACCACGAGGGTCTCGGTGGTCAGCAGCAGCGCCGCGATGGACGCCGCGTTCGCCAGCGCCGACCGGGTGACCTTGACCGGATCGATGACACCGGCCGCGATCAGGTCGACGTACTCGCCGGTCGCCGCGTTGTAGCCGTTGCCCGGCTCGAGCTCGGCGACCTTGGCCACGATCACATAGCCCGGCTCGCCACCGTTCTCGGCGATCCAGCGCAGCGGCTCGACGACGGCCTTCTCGACGATCCGGACGCCCGCGCGCTCGTCGCCGGTCTGGCCCAGACCGCCGGCCAGCACCGCGGCGGCATGGACGAGGGCCGAGCCGCCACCGGCGACGATGCCCTCCTCGATCGCCGCACGAGTGGCGCTCACGGCGTCCTCGATGCGGTGCTTCTTCTCCTTCATCTCGACCTCGGTGGCAGCACCCACCTTGATCACGCACACGCCGCCGGCGAGCTTGGCGACCCGCTCCTGCAGCTTCTCGCGATCCCACTCCGAGTCGGTGCGGCCGATCTCGGCGCGCAACTGCTCGACGCGGGCAGCCACCTCGGCGGCCTCGCCCGCACCGTCGACGATGGTGGTGTTGTCCTTCGTCACCACGACGCGGCGGGCGCGGCCCAGCACGTCGAGGCCGACCTGGTCGAGCTTGAGACCGACCTCGGGGGCGACGACCTGGCCGCCGGTGAGGGTCGCGATGTCTTCGAGCATGGCCTTGCGGCGATCGCCGAACGCGGGCGCCTTGACGGCCACGGAGGTGAACGTGCCGCGGATCTTGTTGACGACCAGCGTCGCCAGCGCCTCACCCTCGACCTCTTCGGCCAGGATGAGCAGCGTGCCGGACGCCCTGATCACCTTCTCCAGCAGCGGCAGCAGATCGTTCATCGAGCTGATCTTGCCGGAGTGGATGAGGATGTACGGGTTCTCCAGCACGGCCTCCATGCGCTCGGGGTCGGTCACCATGTACGGCGACAGGTAGCCCTTGTCGAACTGCATGCCCTCGGTGAACTCGAGCTCGATGCCGAAGGTGTTGGACTCGTCGACGGTGATCACGCCGTCCTTGCCGACCTTGTCGAAGGACTCGGCGATGAGCGCGCCGATCTCGGCGTCGCGCGAGCTGATCGTCGCCACGGACGCCATGTCGGACGCCGTCTCGATCTGCTTGGCGACACGGGCCAGCTCGGTGGACACGGCGGCCACGGCCGCCTCGATGCCGCGCTTGAGGCCGATCGGGTTGGCCCCGGCAGCGACCGCCCGCAGGCCCTCGTGCACGAGCGCCTGCGCCAGGACCGTCGCCGTCGTAGTGCCGTCGCCGGCCACGTCGTTGGTCTTGGTAGCGACCTCCTTGGCGAGCTGGGCGCCGAGGTTCTCGTACGGATCGGTGAGCTCGACCTCCTTGGCGACGGTCACGCCGTCGTTGGTGATCGTCGGGGCGCCCCACTTCTTGTCGAGCACCACGTAACGGCCCTTGGGGCCGAGCGTCACCTTCACGGTGTTCGCGAGGGCGTCGACGCCGCGCTCGAGCGAGCGACGCGCGTCCTCGTCGAACTGAAGGATCTTGGGCATGGGTTACTTCCTTCTTGTCTGAGAAGCCGGCGTCACTTGGTGACGACGGCGAGGATGTCGCGGGCGTTCAGGAGCAGGTACTCCTCGCCGGCGTACTTGACCTCGGTGCCGCCGTACTTGCTGAAGATGACGACGTCGCCCTCGGCGACGTCGAGCGGAACACGGTTGCCCTTGTCGTCGATGCGGCCGGGGCCGGTGGCGACGACCTTGCCCTCCTGGGGCTTTTCCTTGGCGGTGTCGGGGATGACCAGACCCGAGGCGGTGGTGGTCTCTGCCTCGAGGGGCTGGACGAGGACGCGGTCCTCAAGCGGCTTGATCGTGACGGCCACGATGGTGCCCTTTCTTTATGGGGACACGGCGTCATGCCGCGCCCGATTCGGTGTCTTCCTTCGGTGCCGCCCTGGCGTCGTCGCGGGTGCCGCCGGGGCTAGCAGACTCGGTGGTCGAGTGCCAGCCACGACTCTAGCCCTGCGTTGGCACTCGTTCAACCTGAGTGCTAATCGACTCGCCCGCAGACCACCGCGACGGCGCCGGACGCCGTCGGCGTCAGCACCAGCGTCGCCTGCGCGCTCCCCCGCGGTTTGAGCCGGCGGCGCAACTGGGCGGGGTCGACGTCGATGCCGCGCTTCTTGATCTCCAGCGTGCCGACGCCGCGGTCGCGCACCCAGGCACGCAGCACCTTCTCGTCGTACGGCAGCACCTCGCGCACGGCGAACACGTCCGCGAAGGGCGTCGGCATGTGCCAGGAGGCACTCAGATAGGCAATGCCGGACGCCACCCGCGTCGCCCGGATCAACCGGGCCAGCTCGTCGACGAGCCCTGCGCGGACGACCGCGCCGTCGGGCTCGTAGAGATACGCGCCGATCGGCGCGGCCTCAGCCGGCTCCGGCGACAACGCCGCCACCAGTTCGGCGCCGTCCACCACGGCCGACCGCACACCCTTCTGGACGCCCGGGCCCGCCCACAGCGCGCACTCCACCACTTGGCCGCGATCGGAGACCCACTCGGCCCACACGCCGGCCGGGATGATCCGGTGCGGCACGCCCGGCCCGAGCTTCACGCACGCGACGCGGCGGCCGTCCAGCAAGCCCTCGACGAACGGCCAGGGCGGCGTCAGGTCCTCGACGCGCCAGGTGCGCCCGGACGCCGTCCGCCGCGCCGGGTCGCAGAACACCGCCCTGGCCGTCGCTGCCCGAAGGCCGTCGGCGGGTCCGGCCTGGTCGACGAGCCGGGAGGCCGACGTGCTCAAGTCCGGCCAGACCGCCTCGGCCGTCCCGATCACGAGGGTGGGGGGCGCGAGCATCCCCGCGGCGACGGCGGTCTCCCCGAGTCTCCTGCACCAGCGGCTCGGCCGCCGCCAGGTTCGCCTCGGCGAGGATCGCCGTCACCGCGTCGCGCTCGACGGCGATCACCTCGAGCCCCGCGTCGGCGAACGCCAGGGCGTCCGCGCCGAGGCCGCAGCCGAGGTCGGCGATCGGGCCCGGCGCCGCCAGCGCGCGGCCGTTCGCCGCCGCCATCAGGTGCGCGAACCGGGCCGCCCGGCGGGCCGCCACCGGCGCGCGGGTCGCCTGCTCCAGGCCGTCGGGCGTGAAGAACAGGCGCTCGGCGCGGCGTCCGAACTTGCCCACGGCCTTGCGGCGCAGGATCGCCTGGGTGGCCACCGCGGCCGCCTGCTCGGGCGCGACGAGGGCACGCAGTCGCGTCGCGGCGGCGAGCGATCCCGGATCGGTCTCGGCCGTGGCGGCCGTCAGAGCGGGCCGGGCGGCGTCCGAGACCAGCCAGCGGGCGGTGGCGGCGTCCACGCGTCAGACGGTGGGTGCGGGCGGTTCGTACGACCCGCCCGCGGGCGCCGGGGCACGACGGGAGCGGGTCTGGCCGCGATCCCGGCCGCCGCCTCGCGCTCGATCTGCCTGCGGGTCAGTGACGGCAGCCCGGCGGCCAAGCCGAGCAGGAAGCCTGCCAGCACGCCCAGACCGGTCACCAGCGCCGTCGTCGTGAACGGGCTCTGGATCGCCTTGGCGGAGTCGTAGCGCTGCGCGGCGCCGATCAGCTCGCGGGCGTCGAGCGCGAACCGGGCGAGCAGGAAGGCGGCGACGATCAGGCCGATCACGCCGAGGACGGCCAGCGCGCCCTTGAGAATCTTCATGGCAGCAGGGTACTCACCGGCGCACCCGGCGCCACCCGCGCGACGGGCACCGCACTACAGTGAGGGTGGACCGTCCACGAAAGGAATCACCGACTCATGCGTGTTCTCGTCACCGGTGGCGCCGGCTACATCGGCTCGCACACCACCCTCGCCCTGCTGCAGGCCGGCCACGAGGTTCTCGTGGTGGACGACCTGTCGAACGCCAGCGAGGAGTCACTGCGCCGCGTCGCCGCGCTCGCCGGCCGCACGCCGGCGTTCATCCAGGCCAACGTGCGCGACGAGGCCGCCCTCGATGCCGCGTTCGAAGGCTTCACGCCCGACGCCGTCATCCACTTCGCGGGCTGGAAGGCCGTCGGCGAGTCGACCCAGATCCCGCTCACCTACTACCGCGAGAACCTCGGGTCCACATTCACCCTCCTCGAAGCCATGGCCAAGCACGACTGCCACCGCATCGTGTTCTCCAGCTCGGCCACCGTCTACGGTGAGATGAGCGAGCCCCGTTCACCGAGGACGCCCCACCGGGGCCACCAACCCGTACGGGCGCACCAAGCACATGATCGAGCAGATCCTCGCGGACGCCGTCGCCGCCGATCCCGGGCTGGCCGTCGGCGTCCTGCGCTACTTCAACCCGATCGGGGCCCACTCCTCCGGCAGGATCGGCGAGGATCCGAAGGGAATCCCCAACAACCTGCTGCCGTTCGTCGCGCAGGTCGCCGCCGGACGCCGCGACAAGCTGATGGTCTTCGGCGACGACTACCCGACGCCGGACGGCACGGGAACCCGCGACTACATCCACGTCGTCGATCTGGCCACGGGCCATCTCGCCGCGCTCGACAAGCTGGCGGACCGATCCGGCTACCACGTGTGGAACCTCGGCACGGGCCGGCCCACCTCGGTCCTCGAGATCGTGGAGGCCTTCGAGAAGGCGTCCGGGATCACCGTCCCCTACGAGATCGCCCCGCGCCGTGCCGGCGACGTGGCGTCCTCGTACGCGCATCCGGGCAAGGCGAACGCCGAGTTGGGCTGGTCGGCGACGCACACCATCGACGAGATGTGCGCCGACACGTTCCGCTGGCAGTCCGCCAATCCGAACGGCTACGCGGACGCCTGAGCGACGACCACGGTCTACCCCGCGTTGATCAGTCGATGATCAATTCGGGGTAAACCGGCTGCCACATCGCATCGAAGACCTGCTGCACCGGGTCAGTGAGCGGCGCCGCCGCGACACCGTCCTCGGCGGCCGCCTGGGCCACCGCGATGGCGACGGTCGCCGAGACGCGGCGCAGGTCGTTGATCTGCGGCAGCAACGACTTGCCCGGACGCCCGATCCGCACCAGCGAGGCCACGGCCTGCGCGGCGGCCGCGATCATCCGGTCGGTGACCCGCGAGGCGCGGCACACGGCGACGCCCAGACCCAACCCGGGGAACACGAAGGCGTTGTTGGCCTGCGCGATGGTGTAGGTGACGCCGTCGTAGAGGACCGGCGGGAACGGCGATCCCGTCGCGATCAGCGCGCGTCCGTCCGTCCATTCCAGGAGGTGGGCCGGGGTCGCCTCGGCCAGCTTCGTCGGGTTGGACAGCGGCAGGATCAGCGGCTGATCCACGTGCGACGCCATGTCGCGGACGATCTCCTCGGTGAAGGACCCGGGCTGGGCGGACGTCCCGATCAGCACGGTCGGGCGCACGTTGGCGACGATGTCGGCCAGGCCGATCCGCGTGTCGTCCGTGCGCGACCAGGACGCCGACTCGCCCGCCGGGCGAGCGTAGGCCCGCTGAAAGTCACGGAAGCGCACATTGGGATCGTCGGTCACCAGACCGCGGCTGGACACGGCCCAGAACCGACGCCGCGCCTCCTCGCGGGTGAGCCCCTCGGCCACCATCAGGTCGACGAGCAGGTCCGCGACGCCCACGCCGGCGGTACCCGCGCCGTGGATGACGACGCGCTGGTCGCGCAGCCGCTCGCCCTTCGCCCGGACGCCCGCCAGGACGGCGGCGCCCACGACCGCCGCGGTGCCCTGGACGTCGTCGTTGAAGGTGCAGATCTCGTCGCGGTACCGACGCAGGATGCGATGGGCGTTGCCGGCACCGAAATCCTCCCAGTGCACCATCGCGTTCGGGAAGACGTTCTGGATCGCCCGCACGACCTGATCGATGAACGCGTCGTAGCGCTCGCCGCGCACGCGCGCGGCACGGATGCCGAGGTACAGGTCGTCGTTGAGCAGCTTGAGGTTGTTGGTGCCCACGTCGAGGACGACCGGGATCATCCGGTCGGGGTCGACGCCGGCGGCCGCGGTGTAGATCGACTTCTTGCCGATGCAGATCTGGATGCCGCCCACGCCCTGGTCGCCGATGCCGAGGATGCCCTCGGAGTCGGTGACGACGAGCACATCGACGCCGTCCGGGCTCTTGCCGGTGGCGCGCAAGGACGCCTCGATGCGGTCGGGGGCGTCGATCGACAGGAACACGCCGTTGATCTGCTGGTACCACAGGCTGAATTCCTGGATCGCCTCGCCGATGGTCGGCGTGTAGACGATCGGCATGATCTCGTCGAGGTGCTCGCTCAGCAGCCGGTAGAACAACACGGTGTTGCGGTCGCGCAGACCCTGCAGGTAGGAGAACTTCTCCAGCGCCGATCCGGCGCGCACGAACCGCGTGTAGGCGCGATGCAACTGACCTTCCAGGGGCGTGACGCGCTCGGGGAGCAGCCCCTCGATGCCGAGCTTGACGCGCTCCTCGGGAGTGAACGCCGTGCCGCGGTTGAGCCGCGGCACGCGAAGGATGAAACTGCCGCGCGCGTTCACACGCACGCGCGAACCATGGTCACCTGGTACGACGATGTAAGGGGCCTCAGACACGGGTGTCACTGTAACGAAGCCGCCCCTCGTCCGGTTGCCGGCGGTGCGGCACGAGATGGACCGGCCGCGGCGGCCCTCAGCGTTCGACGACCGTCACCGACCAGCCTCCGGGGCGTCCGTCGATGTAGGGCATCACGCCGTGAAACTGGGCGACCGAATCGTCGAACAGCATCGGCAGCCAATGGCGGTCGCCCTCCCACAGCGGCAGGTCGAGCAGCCGGTCGCGCGGCACCCAGTGCAGCGTGCCCTCCTCGTTGGCCGCGGGCGGCTCGCCGGTGAAGGCGTCCACCCGGAAGATGAAGCCGAACCAGTCCTCGCCGCCGGTGCCGAAGCCGGGCCAGCTGATCGTGCCGCGCAGGTGGACGTCGAGGGCGTCGATCCCGGCCTCCTCGTGGAGTTCGCGGACGATGCCCGCCACGATGTCCTCGCCGGGCTCCAGCTTGCCGCCCAGGCCGTTGAACTTGCCGAGATGCTGGTCGCCGTCGCGGAACGTGCGGTGCACCATGAGCACGTCGTCGCCGCGCGTGACGTAGGCGAGCGTGCCCAGGATGGGTGTGTACGGCATCAGCGTCCCTCCACCGACTCCGGTTCGGGCTCGTCCTCGGCCCGGACGGACGCCCGCCCCACCCCACGTCCCGCCTCCCGCTCGGCACGGCCGGGCACCTGCGCGACGAGGATGCCGCCCAGCATGAGGGCGGCGCCGATCATGCCCCGAGCCGTGAACCGCTCGCCGAGCAGCAGCGCCCCGCCGACCGCGCCCCACACGGCTTCGAGCGACATGATCATCGCCGCCACGGACGCCCTCGCGTGCCTCTGCCCGAGAATCTGCAGCGTGAAGCCGACGCCGGTCGACACGATGCCCGCGAACAGCACGGCGCCCGCCGCCGGCAGCAGCCCGTTGAACGGCGCCGGCTCGACGACGAGAGCCACGGTCGCCGACGCGAGCGTCAGCACCGCGAACTGCGTCACCGAGAGCCGGATCGGATCGACGTGCTTGGCGATACGCCCGACACCCAGAATGTGGAAGGTCCAAAAACCCGTGCCGATGAGGCACAGCAGGTCGCCCATGCCGATGCCGGTTCCCGTCCAGGTCAGCAGGAACATCCCGGGCACGGCCAGCCCGATGCCCACCCAGGTGAGCGCACCGGTGCGATGGCCGAACAGGCGTCCGGCGATCGGCACCAGCACCATGTAGAGCCCGGTAACGAAGGCGGCGTTGCCCGCCGTCGTCTGCTCGACGCCCAACTGCTGCAGGCTCTGCCCGCCGAAGAACATGGCGCCGATGAACGCCCCCGGCCCGATCACGGCCTTCCACTCCTGCAGCTTCTGGTGCGGGCTGATCCCGGCCCGGGCGTCCAGGAGCCAGATCAGTGGCAGCAACGTGAGCGCACCGAGCAGGCCGCGGGCGGCGTTGAACGACCAGGCGCCCAGATGCTCGGCGCCCATCCGCTGGGCCACGAACGCGAAACCCCAGATGGCCGAGCACAGCACCAGCAGCAGGTAGGACCGGGTCGTCTTGCTCACGGGCGACTCATACCAGCACGGTCGACACCGGCAGGCCCGGATTCGCCCCGATGCCCAGCGAGCTGGGGCGGCGTCCACGGCGGACGACCTCGGCCCCCAGCGCCGCCATCATCGCGCCGTTGTCGGTGCACAGCGCCGGCCTCGGACGCCGCACCGTCACCCCCCGGGCTGCGGCCCGCTCGGCGAGCAGGCCGCGCAGCCGCGTGTTGGCGGCGACACCGCCGCCGAGCACGATCGTGTCGAGGCCGAAGTGATCGCACATGTCCATGGCCTTGGCGGTCAGCACGTCGGCGACCGCCTCCTGGAACGACGCCGCCACGTCCGCCTCGGGAACCGGACGCCCGGGCGCGCCGCTCGGTCTCGACCCAGCGCGACACGGCGGTCTTCAGGCCCGAGAACGAGAAGTCGAACCGGTGCTTGGCGAGGTCGCGCTGCCCGGTCAGGCCGCGCGGGAACGCGATCGCCCGAGGGTCGCCGCCGACGGCGGCGCCGTCGATGACCGGCCCGCCCGGGTAGCCCATGCCGAGCAGGCGGGCCACCTTGTCGTAGGCCTCGCCCGCCGCGTCGTCGATGGTCGAGCCGACCTCGGTGATCTGCGCGGTGATGTCGTCGACGACCAGCAGCGACGTGTGCCCGCCCGACACCAGCAGGGCACCGAAGCGTCCGGGCAGGGCGCCGTGATCGAGCATGTCGACCGCAACGTGCCCGACGAGATGGTTGAGGCCGTACAGCGGCTTGTCCAGCGCCACGGCGAGCGCCTTCGCGGCCGCCAGGCCGACCACGAGCGCGCCCATGAGACCCGGCCCGGCGGTGACGCAGACCCCGTCGATCTCGCGGAGATCGACGTCGGCGGCCGCGCACGCCCGGCGCAGGGTCGGGACCATCGCCTGCAGGTGCGCCCGCGAGGCCACCTCGGGCACGACACCGCCGAACCGGACGTGCAGGTCGACCGAGCTCGCCACCTCGTTGGCGAGCAATTCGTGCCCGCGCACGAGCGCGACCCCTGTCTCGTCGCAGCTCGACTCGATGCCGATCACCAGCGGCTCGCTCATGCTGCCCCCTCCCGGTTCAGTGCCATCACCAGAGCGTCGCGCCCGGTGCCGTAGTAGTCCTGGCGCCGCGCCAGCGTCACGAAGCCCGACCGCTCGTACAGCGCCAGCGCGGCGGCGTTGCCGTCCTCGACCTCCAGCATCACCTGATCCGCACCCGCGGCGTCCGCCCAGGCGAGCCCGGCGTCCAGCAGGCGGCGGCCGATCCCTTCGCCGCGCCGGCCGGGCGCGACGATGATCCGGTTGAGGTCGGCGGCGCCCGCGACGCATCGCCAGGTCGCGACGCCGGCCAGGCTCGCGTCGTCGCGCGCGACCAGCACGCGCCCGTGGGGGCTGGTCAGGTCTTCGGCCCAGGCGAGTTCGCTCCAGCGGCCGTGGTCGAAGCAGGCTTCGAGCGCCATGATGCCGCTGAGATCGCTCGCGTCCGCGGTGGCGATGATCATCGGGTCCTCCGCAGCGAGACGCGCGGCGCGGGCAGGGTCGACTTGATCGTCGTCGCCACCGTCGCGTCCGGGCGTCGCAGGTACAGGGGCTCCAGGCCGGCGTCGGGCACAGCGGCGGCCAGCCATCCGGCGTCCAGCGTCCCGGGACCGGCGGCCTCGCCGACCAGGGACGCCCCTGGTCCGGCCAGCGGGAGCGCCGGCACCTCGGAGGGTGCGCTCACGTGCGGGCCCTCGACACGGCGTCCGGACGCCTCGTAGCGCGCCCAGTACACCTCCTTGCGGCGGGCGTCGCTGACGACGACGAACGCGTCCGGGGCGCCCGCGTCCGCCCAGGCCGCGGCCACGGCGTCCAGCGAGCAGACGCCCCGCACGGGCACGCCGAGCACCTCGGCGAGCGTCGTCGCGGTCACCACGCCCACGCGCAGGCCGGTGAACGGCCCCGGGCCGACGCCCGCGACGATGGCGCCGACCTCGGCGAGCCCGATGCCCGCCTGCGTCAGCACCCGGGTCACCAGCGGCATGAGTTCTCGGCGTGGGCCCGCGAGTCGTCGACGCGGCCCGAGGCAACGATGCGGCCGTCCACCGCGATGCCCACGGCCACCCCGGCCGACGTATCGAGTGCCAGAACGACGCTCACGCGTCCCCCTTCGCGGCCGTAGCGAGCGCGTCGTGGCTCCAGCGCGCCCCGATCGGGGTGAGAAACACCCAGCGCGTCTCGTCGTCGGGGTCGATGCCCCGGCGGATGTCGATCTCGAGCCGGTCGGACGCCAACGCCTCGGCGACACCCGCGCCCCACTCGACGAAGGTGACGGACGCCGCGACGGAATCGTCCAGCCCGAGGTCGTCGAGTTCGGCAGCCCCGCCCAGGCGGTAGGCGTCCGCGTGGACCAGCGCGGGCCGCTCGTCGCGCGACGGATGGACGCGCGCCAGCACGAAGGTCGGCGAGATGACCGGGCCGGCGACGCCCAACCCCGCCCCGACCCCCTGGGCCAGGGTGGTCTTGCCCGACCCGAGATCGCCGGAGGCGATGATCAAGTCACCCGCGCGCAGCAGGGGCGCGAGCCTGAGGCCGAGCCCGCGCATCGCGTCGGCGTCCGGCACCTCCACGGCAACGGGCAGCAGGCGGGCCATCACGACGCAGTTACCCTCGACGCCTTGCGCCTCGAAGCCGTGACGACGCCACCACGCCTGCAGGCTCGGGAACTCCTGCCGGGCGAGCAGTTGCACGCGCTCCTCCCCCCGGACCGCCAGGTCCTCCAGCACGACGTCGACCGTGAACGACGCGACACCCAGCCTGCGGTGCTCTGGCAGCACGCAGACCCGGCCCAGGCGCAGCGCGCCACGCTGCCGGGCGACCATGACCACTCCGACGGGCCGGTCGTCGATGAGCGTGAGGTAGCCGAGACCGTTGTCCAGGCGGGCCTCGATCGAGCGGACGTCGTCCTTGAGTGCATCCGGTCGCTCCCCGGCGACCGGCCGCGCCAGGAACGCGCGATGCACCATGTCGAGGATGGCCGGCGCGTCGGCGGGTACCGCGAGACGCACCGTGAGTTCGCGCCCGTCGGGCAGGGTGGCCGCAGCGCGCTCGGGCGCGGCATCAGACGTCATGGCGGCCTTCCTGGCACGGTGGTGGGTTGGGCACAAACTGCGCCATTCTAACGCCGCCGGCTCAGCCCTCGCAGACCACCATCGCCACCGCCACGCCGGCATCGTGGCTGATCGACACGTGCAGCCGGGTCACGCCGACCTCGTCGGCCCGCTCGGCCACGGTGCCGGACACCACCAAAGAGGGGCGTCCGGTCTCGTCCCGCAGCACTTCGCAGTCGCTCCAGCGCAGCCCGGCCGGGGCTCCGAGCGCCTTCGCGAGCGCCTCCTTGGCCGCGAATCGTCCGGCAGGTCTGGTCGCTGCCGGAGTGCTCCGACAGCGTGAAGACGCGGTCCATGAAGCCCGGGCGCGCGCAGGCGTCCTTGATGCGGTCGATCGAGCACACGTCCACCCCGATGCCGAGGATCATCTACTCGACCGTCACCGACTTGGCCAGGTTGCGCGGCTGATCGACATCGTGGCCGAGAACCGTCGCAACCTCGCAGGCGAAGATCTGCAGCGGCACGGCCGCCAGCAACGGTTGCAGCAGCGTCGAGGCGTGGGGGCAGCTCGATGCGCACGTCGGCGTACGGCGCCACCTCGTCGTCGCCTTCCTCAACCAGGACGACCGTGTAGGCACCACGGGCCCGGACCTCCTGGATATTGGAGATCACCTTGTCGTGCAGCTGGTCGCGGCCCCGCGGCGGACGACCACGAAGACCGGTATGCCCTCGTCGACCAGGGCGATCGGCCCGTGCTTGAGCTCGCCGGCGGGGAATCCTCGGCGTGCAGGTAGGCGATCTCCTTGAGTTTGAGCGCTCCCTCGAGGGCGATCGGGTAGCCGACGTGACGGCCGAGGAACAGGAAGGACGGACGGTCGGCGAGCTCGCGCGCCAGCGCCACCACCTCGTCGGTGCGATCGAGCACCTGCTGGATCTTGGCGGGCATCGACTCCAGCTCGGCCATCACGGCGGCGATCTCGTCGCCGTGACTTGTGCCGCGCACCTGCGCGAGGTAGAGGCCGAGCAGGTAGCAGGCCGCCACCTGCGTCAAAAAGCCTGTTGGGACGCCACGCCGATCTCGGGCCGGCGTGGGTGTAGAGGACGGCGTCCGACTCGCGCGCGGGATCGTGGAGCCGTTGGTGTTGCAGATCGCGATCACTTTCGCGCCCTGCTCGCGGGCGTGCCGGACGGCCATCAGCGTGTCGGCGGTCTCGCCGGACTGCGAGATGGTCACCACCAGCGTGTGCGGCGTGATGATCGGGTCGCGATAGCGGAACTCGGAGGCGATCTCGACCTCGCAGGGCACCCGCGTCCAGTGCTCGATGGCGTACTTGGCGACCAGCCCAGCGTAGAAGGCGGTGCCACAGGCGACGATGACGATCTTGTCGATGGTGCGCATCTGACTTCGAGATACGGATCTCGTCCAACGTCAGCCTGCGGTCGGCGTCGAAGCGGCCCAGCAGGTCTCGGCGACGGCCCGGGGCTGCTCGTAGACTCCTTGCGCATGAACCAGTCGTAGCCGCCTTCTTCTGCCGCCGACAGATCCCAGTCGACGTGGTAGGGCTTGCCGTGAGCCTCGCCTCCGTCGAAGTCGGTCACGCGGTAGCGGTCGGCGGCGACCTCGACGATCACGTCCCGGCCTATCTCGATGGCGTCGCGGGTGCTCGATAAACGCGGAGACATCGGACGCGACGAACATCCGCCCACGCCGACGCCCACCACCAGCGGGCTGTTGCGGCGGGCGGCGACCAGCGTGTCAGCGTCTGGACGTCGATGGCGACGAGCGTGAAGGTACCCTCCAGGCGGCCGGCCACGGCCCGCATCGCGTCCGCCAGCGACAAGTCCTCGTCGACCGCGCGCTCCACCAGCTGGGCCGCGACCTCGGAGTCCGTCTCGAACGGAAACCGACGCCGCCGGTCTCGAGTTCGCGCGCAGCGAGGCAAAGTCCTCGATGATGCCGTTGTGGATCAGCGCCACCTCGTCCACTCGCCGACAGGTGCGGGTGTGCGTTGGTGTCCGTCGGGGCGCCGTGGGTCGCCCAGCGGGTGTGCCGGATTCCGAGGTGAGAGGCCGGAAGCGGCGAGGTTTCGAGCTCGGCTTCGAGGTTGGCCAGCCTGTCCCGCCTTCTTCGCCGACACGAGCGCGTCTTCGCTCACCAGGCGATGTTCGCGGAGTCGTAGCCTCGGTACTCATACGGCGCAACGCGTCCACGAGGATCTTCTGGGCGCCCTGCGGACCTACATACCTGATATCCGCACATGGTTGCCAGCCTATCGTCCGCCACCGCCGACCCTGAAGGAGTCATCCGCACTCGACGAGTTCTCACTCCCTACGTGCCAGCCGACCGACGCAAGTGGGCCAACCTCGCCGACGAGATGCCTCTCCAACTGACCGAGGAGGCTCCCTGCGACGCGCCCGCAGCCGCGCCGATTTCATCGACATGGCCACCGTCGAGCAGGTCACCCTGCCGCTGGCAGAGCTGATCAGCCT
>JADJTH010000003.1 GCA_016711325.1 Nigerium sp.
GGCGTGACGTTCGAGGACGTCCGCGCCGAGTTCGGCGACTTCCACGTCATCCCGTCGTCCGTGCCGACGTTCGGAACCCTCTGCGGCGAGATGCAGTTGCCGGGCGTGCACAAGGCGTCCGGGATCGATGCGGTGCTCGCTCACCTGGGCATCCCGCGCGAGCGCACCATCGCGCTCGGCGACAGCGACAACGACCTGGAGATGCTCCGTCACGCGGGCATCGGCATCGCGATGGGCAATGCCCGTCCGCACGTCAAGGACGCCGCCGACGAGGTGACCGCCGCGGTCGACGAGGACGGCGTCCACCAGGCCCTGGCGCGCCACGGCCTGCTCGGCTGACCGCAGACCCCACCCACCCATCCGGACGGAGGTCGAGGACCGATGGCGCTCGCACTGCTGAACTCGAGACTCCCGATCGTCGCCGCGCCCATGGCCGGCGGCCCGTCGACGGTGGCGCTCGCCCGGGCCGTGGCATCGGCGGGCGCGTTTCCGTTCCTCGCGGGCGGCTACAAGGCGACGGACGCCCTCGCCGCCGAGATCGAGCAGCTGAGGCCCCTGGGCGTCGGGTTCGGGGTCAACCTCTTCGTACCGTCGCGGGCCACGATCGATCGGACGGTGTTCGCCGCGTACGCGACCGAGGTGCAGCCCGAGGCGGACGCGCACGGACTGCGGCTCGACCCCGTCCCGGTGGTGGACGACGACGATTCCTGGGCTGACAAGCTCGCCCTCCTGATCGACCGACCGGTACCGGTGGTGTCCGTCACCTTCGGACTGCCGGATCGCCGCGACGTCGCCGCGTTGCGGGCCGTCGGGACCCGCGTGCTCGCGAGCGTCACCACACCCGAAGAGGCGATCCTCGCGCGGGACGCCGGAGTCGACGGTCTCGTGGTTCAGGGCCCGGACGCCGGCGGGCACAGCGCCACCTTCGACGGGACGCGCACGCCCGAACCCGTCGACACGGCCGCGCTCGTCGCGCGGGTGCGCCGCAGCATCGGTCTCGAGCTCATCGCCGCGGGCGGCGTCGACGGCCCGGACGCGGTGCGCCGCCTGCTCGCCGCCGGAGCGAACGGCGTGGCGGTCGGCACCCTCCTGCTGCGCACCGACGAGGCCGGGACGTCCCGTACGCACCGGGCCGCCCTGGCCGACCCGACGTTCACCGAAACAGCAATGACAAGGGCGTTCACCGGGCGGCCGGCCCGGGCACTCCGCAACGGTTTCGTCGCCCGGCATCGCGGAATCGACGCCTACCCGGCCGTGCACCACCTCACCCGTGAGCTCCGGCAGGCCGCGAGCCGGGCTGGCGACGCGGACCGCGTCCACCTGTGGGCGGGCACCGGATTCCGCAACGCCCCGACGGGGCCGGCCGGCGAGGCCATCCGTCAGCTCGCCGCACCCTCGTGCTTCACTTCTTGAGCGCCGAAAGCAACGCCGCACCTGTTCTGGCGTGCGCAACCTTGCTTTCGGGTGCACGTGCATCGCACGCCTCAACACGGCTGGTGCCGGAGAAGGGACTCGAACCCTCACACCTCTCGGTACTGGTACCTAAAACCAGCGTGTCTGCCATTCCACCACTCCGGCCGGGAGCGCGGGTCAGTCTATCCGTTCACCTCTCCTCGCTCGCCCATCCGGGGCCGGACGGATCGTCCACCGGCGAGGCGGCGTCCACCAGCCTCAGCGCCGGATCCTCGATGCGGAAGGTGCGCACCGGACCCGGGCCTGACAAGGCCGTCTCGAAGCGGACGGTCACGCGACCGAGGCCGACGCCCCACACCCAGCCGCGCCCGTGTTCGGCGTGCTCGACGTCCACGCCCGGCGCGAACGACGGCTCGCGCCGCCGGCTCACCAACGGGGGCGCCTGACGCTCCTCGACGACCGCGCCGGATTCGGCGTCCGGCTCGAACAGTTCCTCCTGGGCGGCCTCCGCGAATCCCGCCACGCCGACACCGAGCAGTCGGAACCCGGAGTCCACCTCCAGGCCCGCCAGCAGGCCGCGCGCCACGCGCGCGATCACCTCGAACCGGTCGGTGGCCCCGTGCAGGGTCTGCGACCGCGACACGATCGTGAAATCCGGACGCTTCACCTTCAGCGTGATCGTCCGCGCGAACAGCTTCTGGCGGACGAGCTTGTCGGAGACGATCCGGGCGTCCCGGTCGACGATCGCACCCAGCTCCCCCACGTCCGCGATGTCGTGCTCGAACGTGTCCTCGACGGAGATCGACTTCGCCTCGCGCTCGGCCACCACCGGCCGATCGTCGCGCGCGAACGAGAGCGCGCGCACCCACTCACCCGATGTCCGGCCCACCTCGCGCAGCAGTTCCCCGCGACTCAGCTCGCGGATGTCAGCGATCGTCCGCACGCCCAGCCGCGCCAGCCGCTCCATCGTCGCCGGGCCCACCCCCGGGATCGCCCGCGCCGGCAGGTCGGCGATCGCGGCCAGCTCGGTGCCGGGCGCGACGACGCGCACACCGTCCGGCTTGGCCATCTCGGAGGCCACCTTCGCCATGAACTTGCTCGAACCCACCCCGATGGACGCCGTCAGCCCGCCCGTCCGCTCCACGACCCGCGCCCGCACCTGCGCGGCCAACTCCGCCGCCAGCGCCGCATCGCGGGACGCCTCCAGCACCGCCCCCGATCCGGCCGCCAGGTCCACGAACGCCTCGTCGAGGCTCAGCGGCTCCACCAGCGGCGACAGTTCGCGCAGCACGCCCATCACGATCGCCGAACTCGCCCGGTAGGCCGAGAACCGGCCCGACAGGTAGGCGGCGTGCGGGCACAGCCGGCGCGCCTCGTGCGTCGGCATCGCCGATCCAACGCCGAACACGCGTGCCTCGTAGGACGCCGTCGCCACCACCCCGCGCCCGCCGATCCCGCCGACGACCACAGGTTTGCCGCGCAGCGAGGGCTTGTCCCGCTGCTCGACCGCCGCGAAGAACGCGTCCAGGTCGAGATGCAGGATGCTGGCCGTCGATCTCACGTGCCCACCAACGCCGGCACGTCGCTACCGGCGCCGGTAGCCGACGAAGTCGAACGCGCCGCGCGGCTCGCGGCGGTCCTCCTTCCACACCTGCGGGTCGATCGCGGGGAACAGGACGGACCCCTCGGCGTCCGCGTGCACCTCGGTCAGGTCGAGTTCGTCGAGCTGATCCCAGGCGGCGTGATAGATCTGCCCGCCGCCGGCCACATACACGGTGTCGTCGAGCGACCGGGCCAGCTCGAGTGCCTCCTCGACCGAGCCCACCACGTGGGCCGTGACCCGGGGATCGTCGGGCAGTTCCACCGACTCGGGGGTGCGGGTCACGACGATCGTCGTCCGCCCCGGCAGCCAGCGCCCGATCGCGTCGTGCGTAGCCCGGCCCATGATCATCGGATGCCCGAGCGTCACCTTCTTGTAGCGCGCCCAGTCCTCGGCGAACTCGAACGGTTGCCGCTCGCCGTCACCCAGGACGCGGTTGCGCGCCACGATCGCGATGGCGATGACACTCATCGGTCCCCCTTGACGAAACGGCCCACTTCGGCGCACACCAGGGTAGCGACGCCGGGGTCGGCGATCGGCAGGAAATGCCCCGGCATCGCGACGGTGATGTTGCGCGCGCCCGACAGGACGCTGCCGTCGGGGATCATCTCGTCCCACGCCGCGCCGATCGACGTGATCCGCGCGTTCACCGCCCGCTCGGCGGCGAGCGCGAGCAGCACGCCGCCGTCGGGGCAGAACAGGCCCAGCGGCGTCCGCGCGAACACCGGCCGCGCCAGCCGCGACCCGTCGAACGGCGAGCACACCGCCACCATGCCGCGCACCCGGGCCGCCACGTCGGGTCGTAGCATCGCCTGCTTGCCGATCAGCCCGCCCTTGCTGTGCGCGACCAGCACGACGTTCCTCAGGTCGCGCGCGGCCAGGAATGCCGCCACCACTTCGGCGGACGCCGCCAGGTCGGCTCCGTTGAGCCGCAGGGCCGGCACCGGGAACACCGGGTGGCCCGCGTGGTGCAGCCGCTCCCCCAGCGGGCGCAGGTAGCGCCACGGCTCCCAGATGCCCGGCAGCAGCACGACCGGGATCCGATCCCCGGACGCCCACGCGTCCGCCTGCGTGCGGTCCATCACCGCCGCCGGCCACCGGACGCCCACGTGCGCCCAATCGCGCGCCACGATCGCGGCGCGCGCCCGCCAGGCGCTCACACCGCGATGGGGGCTTTGATGCCCGGATGCGGGTCGTACCCCTCGAGGGAGAGGTCGGCGAGTTCGAACGCGTCGATCACGGTCACGGCCGGGTTGAGCACGAGCGTCGGCAGCGGTCGCGGCTCGCGTCCGAGTTGCAGGCGCGCCTGGTCGAGGTGATTGGAGTACAGGTGGGCGTCGCCCAGCGTGTGCACGAAGTCACCCGCCTCGAGCCCGGTCACCTGCGCGACCATGTGGGTCAGCAGCGCATAGCTGGCGATGTTGAACGGGACGCCCAGGAACACGTCCGCCGAACGCTGGTACATCTGGCAGGACAGTCGCCCGTTCGCCACATAGAACTGGAACATCATGTGGCACGGCGGCAGCGCCATCTCGTCGACCTGCGCCGGGTTCCACGCCACCACGACGTGACGTCGGCTGTCGGGGTTGGTGCGCACCTGCTCGACGACGCTCGCCAACTGGTCGATGCGCCGGCCGTCCGGGGCCGGCCACGATCGCCACTGGGCGCCGTACACCGGGCCGAGGTCGCCGTCGGCGTCCGCCCACTCGTCCCAGATCGTGATGCCGTGGTCATGAAGCCAGCCGATGTTGGTGTCGCCGCGCAGGAACCACAGCAGCTCGCCGAAGATCGAGCGCGTGTGCAGCTTCTTGGTGGTGAGTAGGGGGAATCCCTCGCTGAGGTCGAACCGCATCTGATGCCCGAACACGCTCAACGTGCCCGTGCCCGTGCGGTCGTCCTTGACCGCGCCCTCGTCGAGGATCCTGGTCAGCAGGTCGAGATACTGCTTCATCCTTGCTCGCTCCTCCTCAAACTTGGTGGACACCTGTGGCCCGACGGAGGGCCACAAGTGTCCGCTATCGGTGCCCGTCGGGCGCATCGAGGCCGCGAAGATGGGCCAACATCGCACGGACCGCCTTGCCGCGGTGGCTGATGGCGTCCTTCGCGTCGGGGGCGAGCTCGCCGTTGGTCTGCGCGTGCCCCTCGGCGACGAACGCCGGATCGTAGCCGAAGCCATTCTGGCCGCGCTTGTCGCGGCCCAGCCAGCCCTCCATCGTGGCGCGCAGCACGTGCTCGGTGCCGTCCGGCAGCACCAGCGCCATCGCGCACACGAACCGCGCCGTGCGCTCGGCGTCAGGAACGTCGTCGATCTGGCGCAACAGCAGGTCGAGGTTGTCGGCGTCGGACGCCCCCGGCCCGGCCCAGCGCGCGGAGCGGACGCCCGGCATCGTGTTGAGGACGTCGACCTCGATGCCGGAGTCGTCGGCCAGCGCGGGCAGGCCGGTGGCGGACGCCGCGGCCCGCGCCTTGATCAGCGCGTTGCCCTCGAAGGTGCGCTCGGTCTCGGCGGGCTCGGGATAGGACGGCAGGTCGTCCAGCCCGAGGACGCGGACGCCCACACCGGCGGCCTCCGCGATGCGCCGCAGCTCGCGGAGCTTCTTGGCGTTGTGCGTGGCGAGCACGAGGGTGTCGATCACGGGGCCACCTTACTTACGCGTACCGCGTCCGGAACTGTTCCTCGAGTTCCTCGAGGCTGTGGTACATCGTCTCGGGAACGATCGTGAGGTAGAACAGCAGCGCGCCGACGTTGATCGTGCCGAAGATCGCGTACGTCCACGCCGGGCCGATCCGGGCGATCATCAGCGGGAAGGCGAACGTGACGACGGCGTTCATGATCCATCCGGCCGCGACGGCCACGCCCTGCGCGGTGCCGCGGATCCGGGCCGGAAAGATCTCCGAGACCAGCACCCAGTTCACCGTGCCGGATTGCTTGACGAACACGAAGGCGCCCACCAGCCCGAGCACCAGCCACGGCAGGAACGCGGGCACGGTCGAGGCGATGGCGCCCGAGGCGTCCAGGTGCGGGCCGATGCCGACGCCGAAGACCAGCGCCAGCGAGAACAGCGCGATCACGATGCCCGTCTCTTGGTAGATGCCGACGTGACGGCGGGCGAAGCGACCGACCAGGTAGATGCCGATCGCGGCGCCGACCGTCGAGGCGAGGCCGGTGACCACGTTCAGCATGATCGCGTTCGCCGACGAGAAGCCTGCCGCCATCAGGATCTTCGGCAGGTAGTACATGGCCGTGTTGATGCCGGTGAGCTGGTCGAAGAATCCCAGGGCACAGCCGATGACGATCAGCCGCCGCGACCAGCGCACCGACCACGCCTTGCCGAGCGACCAGGTCGGCTGCGCGGACTCCAGGCGGCGCACCTCGACCATCTGGTTGATCTCGGCGGCGACATCGTCGCGCTGCGGGTCGCGGATGCGCTTCAGCGAGCCGATCGCCTCCTCGTAGCGCTGCCGGGCGGCGTACCAGCGACTGGATTCGGGCATCATCCGCATGCCGACCCACAGCGCGATCGCCGGGATGGTGCCGATCACCAGCATGGCCCGCCAGGCGTCGCCGTTGCCGGCGGCGACGGTCAGCTCGTCCAGCGCGCGGGCGGCGTCCCAGGGAATCCAGGCGCCGGGCGCGAACTGCCCGCTCGGGTCGTAGGCGACCTGCACCTGCGGGCCGCCCCTGGACGCCGACACGGCCGCGTTCGCCGAGTACGCGAGGAGCTGGCCGAAGACGATCATGAACTGGTCGAGCGCGACCAAAGGCCCGCGGATCCGCTGGGGCGCACTCTCGGACAGGTACATCGGCACGATCGAGGACGCCCCGCCCACCGCGAACCCGAGCACGAACCGGAACGCGTAGAGGACGCCGATGCTCGGCGCGTAGGTGCAGCCGAGGGTGCCGACGATGAACACCACCGCCAGCAGCAGGATGTTGTGGCGGCGTCCGTACCGGTCGGCGAGGCGCCCGCCCACGACCGCGCCGGTCGCGGCGCCGACGGCGAGCAGTCCGCCGACGAGCCCCTCCTGCACGTCGGTCAGGCCGAGCCCGCCCCCGTCGTGGGGCAGGTACATGAACGGGAGCGCGCCGGCGATCACGCCGGTGTCGTAGCCGAACAGCAGCGCACCGAACGTCGCGGTGGCGGCGAGCAGCCCGATGGGCCGTCGCGGGCCGGACGCCGGCGTGGCAGCGACGAGCGCGTCGATCTCGGCGCGGGTCGGTTCGCGGCGGACGGCGCCAGGCTCGTCGGCGCGGGCGGGATCGATGCTCATACCCGGTAGCCGGAGGCGGATCAGCCGCGGAGCGCCGCGGCCTGCATCCCGGTCAGTTCGGCGCAGCCGGCTTGGCCGAGGTCGAGCAGTTCGTCGAGCAGCGCGCGGTCGAAGGGTTCACCCTCGGCGGTGCCCTGCACCTCGATGAGGCGTCCGCTTCCGGTGCAGACGATGTTCATATCGACCTCGGCGTTGGAGTCTTCGTCGTAGGGCAGGTCGAGCACCGCCTGGCCGTCGACGACGCCGACCGAGATGGCGGCGACCGAGTCGCGCAGCGGCTCGCCCGCCAGCGCGCCGCGCTCGCGCAGGTAGGCGACGGCGTCCGCGAGCGCCACGTAGGCACCGGTGATGGACGCCGTCCGCGTCCCGCCGTCGGCCTGCAGCACGTCGCAGTCGAGGACGATGGTGTTCTCCCCCAGCGCGGAGTAGTCGAGGACGGCGCGCAGCGCGCGCCCGATCAGCCGCGAGATCTCGTGGGTGCGCCCGCCGACGCGCCCCTTGCGGGACTCGCGGTCCGACCGCGTGTGGGTCGCCCGCGGCAGCATCTCGTACTCGGCGGTGACCCAGCCCAGCCCCGATCCCCGGCGCCAGCGCGGGACGCCCTCGGTGACGGACGCCGCGACCAGCACGCGGGTCTTGCCGAACTCCACCAGCACCGACCCTTCGGCGTGGTCGAGCCAGTTGCGGGTGATCCGCACCTCGCGGAGTTGATCAGGGGCACGTCCGTCAGCGCGTTGAGTCACCGCGGCAGTCTAGTGCCCTGGTCGCACCTCGATCGTGGGGGCCGGACGCGACGGCGGATCGTCTCAGGCCGGCGCGATCCAGGCGGTCGCCTGCCCCGGCAACTCCGTGCCGTCGAACTCCAGGCTGGCCAGGATCACCTCGCCGTCGGGCAGCGGGTACGGCTCGGTGCCGAAATTGGTGACGACCTGCCAGCCGTTGGGGCGCGTGAAGTGCAGGACGTCGTCGCGGTCGGTCACGACCCAGCCGAGCGCCTCGCCGCTTTGGAGTGCGCGCCGGGCCGCGAGCGCGCGCCGGTACAGGCGGAGCGTCGAGGCGGGTTCGGCGTCCTCGACGGACACCGCCGAGTCGGCGAACCAGGCCGGCTGCGGCAGGTGCGGCGCCGCGGTGCCGAAGCCCAGCGCGGCGCCTTCGGTCGTCCACGGCAGCGGCACGCGGCAGCCGTCGCGTCCGATCTCGGCGCCCTCGGTGCGGAAGAACGTCGGATCCTGGCGCCGCTCGGGAGCGATCCCGGCGACCTCGTGCAGGCCCAGTTCCTCGCCCTGGTACAGGTAGGCCGACCCGGGCAGGCCGAGCAGGAACAGCGACGCCGCGCGCGCACGCCGGACGCCGCCCTCGCGATCCAACGCGGGCGCGGTGCCGCCGCTGAGCAGCCAGGACGCCCCGGCGCGCTCGACCGGCTCACCGGTGGTCCGCTCGGACGCGCTGGCGAGGACGCCGATCGGCGGAAGGCCGTAGCGGGTGGCGTGCCGCACCACGTCGTGGTTGGACAGAACCCAGGTCGTCGAGGAACCGGAACGCGCGGCCAGTGCCAGGTTGTCGTCGACGACCTGCTTGAACATGGCCGCGTCGAAGTCGGCGAGCAGCAGGTCGAAGTTGAACGACTGGCCGAGGCTTTCGGGACGGGCGTACATCGGCACGCGTGAGGGCGCCACCCATGCCTCGGCGACGGCCATGCGCGGCGGGTCGTACTGGTTGAACACCGCACGCCACTCGGCGTACACCTCGTGCACGTCGTCGCGGTCGAACAGCGGATGGTTGCCGTCGATCGGGATCGCGCCGAGTTGCTCGCGGGACGGCAGCGGTTCGGTGAGATCCTTGGTGAGCATGTGGGCGACGTCGATCCGGAAGCCGTCCACGCCACGGTCGGACCAGAACCGCAGCGTCCGGACGAAGTCGTCGTGCACCTCGGGGTTGTCCCAGTTGAGGTCGGGTTGCTCACGCGCGAAGTGGTGGAAGTACCACTGCCCGTCGGCCACCTGCTCCCAGGCCGGTCCGCCGAACGTCGACATCCAGTCGGTGGGCGGCACCGACCCGTCCGGTCCGGTGCCGTCGCGGAAGAGGTAGCGCTCCCGCGCGGCCGATCCGCGGCCCGCCTCGAGCGCCTCGCGGAACCACGGGTGCAGGTCGGAGGTGTGGTTGGGGACGATGTCGACGATCATCTTGATCCCGCGCTCGTGCAGCGCCGCGGTGAGGGCGTCGAAGTCCTCGAGCGTGCCCAGGCGGGGATCCACGTCGCGGTAGTCGGCCACGTCGTATCCGCCGTCGGCGAGGGCGGACGGGTAGAACGGGCTCAGCCACACGGCGTCGATCCCGAGGCCGGCCAGATAGTCGGCGCGCGACAGGATGCCCGGCAGGTCGCCGAGCCCATCGCCGTTGCTGTCGGCGAAGCTCCGCGGGTAGATCTGGTAGACGACGGCCTGGCGCCACCATTCGGCGGCGCTGGCTTCGGGGCGCGAGGCAGCGAGGAAGGACACGGCGGTCCCTTTCTGGTCGGAGTTCGGTACGAGAACACCGAAGGCGGCGACGCCGTCGCGGACGAGGACGCCGCCGCCTTCGCGAGTGGGAGGAATCAGCCCTTCACGGCGCCCTGGGTGACGCCTTCCATCACCCAGCGTTGCGTGAACAGGTAGGCGATGATGGCCGGCGACATCGCCATCAGGTAGGACGCGAACGACACGTGGTAGTTGTTGCTGAACTGCGTCTGGAAGATGTTCTGGCGCACCGGCAGCGTCTGCAGCTGCGCGTCGGCGATGATCAGCGACGGCATCATGAAGTCGTTCCACGCGTACAGGAAGGCGAAGATGCCGACCGTGGCGCTCATCGGGGCGAGCAGCGGGAAGATCAGCTTCCAGAAGGTCTGCCACGTACTCGCCCCATCGATCCGCGCGCTCTCTTCGAGCTCGTAGGGGATCGACCGCAGGAAGGCCGTGAACAGCAGCACGCTGAAGCTGAGCTGGAACATCGTGGCCAGCAGGATCACGCCGCCCGGGTTGGCGAGACCCACCAGGCCCGTCAACTGGATCTGCGGCAGCGCCACCACGGGGAACGGGATGAACATCGCGGCGAGCAGGTAGAAGAACGAGTATCGGAAGAACTTGTGGTCCCAGTTACGGACGATGGCGTAGGACGCGAAGGCCGCCAGGAAGATCGTGCCGGCCACGGTTCCGGCGGTCACGAGGGCCGAGACTCCGGCGCCGACCGGGAAGTTCGTCAGGTTCCACGCCTCGACGAAGCCCTCGATGCTGATCGGGTTCGGCAGCGAGAAGGCGTTGCCGTCGACCGCCTGCGTGCCGGACTTGAAGGCCATGGAGATGGTCACATACAGCGGCAGCAGGACGGTGAACGCGCACAGGATGAGGATGATCGTGGCCGACCAGTTCACCCGCTCGGGGGTGATCCGGATCTTCTGACGGGCGGCCGGGGCCGCGGGGGTCGGTGTGGTGGCGGCCATTACAGGCTCCTTCCGCGGGTCAGTCGCAGCTGCGCCAGGGAGATGACGATGGTGATGATGAAGAAGATCGTGGCGTTGGCCATCTGGTAGGCGTAGTCGCCGCCGTTGAAGCCTCCGACGATCGTCATGGAAATGCTTCGGGTGGACGTACCCGGGCCGCCGTCGGTGAGACCCTTGATGATGTCGTAGGCGCCGAGGAAGTTCTTCAGGCCCAGGATCATGTTGATCACCACATAGCCGAACACCAGCGGCAGCGTGATGCGCAGCAACTGCTGGGGCTTGGTGGCGCCGTCGATGTCGGCGGCTTCGTACACGTCACCCGGCACCGCGAGCAGGCCGGCGATGTAGATGAGCAGCGTGCCGGGGATCGCCTGCCACGCCGTCACGATGACGAGCGCCACCCAGGCCAGATCCGGGTTGGACAGCATGCTGGTGGACAACACCTTGATGCCGAGCGCCTCCCCGAGGCCCGGCAGGGAGTTGTTGAACAGGAACTGGAAGACGTAGGCGATGATGATGCCCGAGATCACCATCGGGATCACGAAGACGGTGCGCAGCGGCGTCTTGAGCCGGATGCGGGACGTCAGCCCCACCGCCAGCATGAACGAGACCACGTTGACGACGAGCACGGTCGCGATCGCGAACCCGAACGTGAACAGGTAGCTCTGCAGGACCGCCGGGTCGCTGAACAGCGCGACGTAGTTGGTGAGACCGATGAATCTCCAGTCGCCGACACCGATCGAGTCGGTGAAGCTGAAGAAGATGCCGACGAGGCCGGGGATCGTGATCGCGAGCGTGAACAGGATCAGGCTCGGCACCAGGAACCACCAGTAGAGCGGCTCGACATGACGGCGCCGTGGGCGCACGGCCTGCGTCTGGCCGGCTGTGGGCGTGGACATGGATGGGACTCCTTCGTTCCGTGTCAGGCCTGGCGGAAGGCGAGTCGCGCCCAGTCCGCGTCGATGGTGGCCAAGGTGGCCTGGGGATCGGCGCCGAGCACCATGGCCTGCGCGTAGTTGAAGACCGGGATCGACTTGTGCACCAGCACCGACGGGCCTTGGTACATCTGCCCGGCGTCGTAGTACGGCTTCATGCCGGCGACGCGGGGATCGTCGTTCTGCTTGGCGTCCGTCGTCGGCGTGAAGCCCAACTGGGAGGCGTTGTAGGCGTCGATCACCTCGGGCTGGTAGAGGTACTCCAGGAAGTCCCGCGCAGCCTGGTGGTGGTGGCCGCGCTCGGGAATCCAGGCGGCGAGGTCCATGTTGACGCGCACGCGCAGGTCGCCCGGATCCTCGGTCATCGGCAGCGGGAACGTGCCCAGTTCGAGGTTCGGGGCGGTCCATCGCGTTGCTCGCCGGAACACGGCTCGGCGCGGGCGTCGTCCTCGACGGACACGAGCTGCGCGGCGTCCACGGCGGTGCCGGCGAGATGCTCGCCCTCGCGCAGGTCAGGGGTCGAGTCGGCGCACGGCCTCGGGTCCGGATGCGCGAGTGGGCACTCGAGGCCATCGCCTCGGGTGAGGCCGATCCTGCCGGACGCCTCGCCCTGCTCCCCGGAACAGATCGACGCGGCCCGCATCCTGGAGCTGGCGAGCTTCGGCGACCCGGACGCCCGCCTGATCGCCCGCCGCTGCGCCGAGACCCTGCCCGGATCGTCAGCGTGCTCGGCAACATGTTCGACCACAGCGGGTCGTGGTGTCGGGAGCGATCGCCGACGGAATCGGCGTCCTTCTCGCGACGCCCGCGAGCGCGCCACCGATCTGCACCTGCCCCCGCCCGACCTGGTCGTCTCGACCATGGGCGCCGACGTGGTGGTCCGGGGTGCCATCTGTGCGGCGTCCACGCTGGCCGTCGCGCACGCGCTGGACGTCTGGACGGCCGCCTGACGCTCGGGCCGAGCGGCCCCCTAACCGAGCGCGGCGCCGACGACCTGGTCCACGGAGTTCAGCTCGGGTGCCGATCAGGCGGTGTCCGATGCCGGAGAACCGGCTCGGATCCCCGTGGTGAGGAAGCGCCGGTGCCCGACGTGACCGGCGTCGCGCGCCAGGCCGAGATCGGTGAGCTGGGCGTAGACCTGCTTGGCGCACTCCTCGGACGAACTCACCAGCGCGACCCCGTCGCCGAGCACGTAGGACAGCAGGCCGGTCAGCAGCGGATAGTGCGTGCAGCCGAGGATGAGCGTGTCGATGCCCTCGAGCTGCAGGGGCGCCAGGTAGCGGCGCGCCACGTCCAGCAGCTCCGATCCGCCGGTCACCCCGCGCTCGACGTAGTCGACGAACAGCGGGCACGCCGCCGTGCAGCCGGACGCCCGGCACCGCCGCCACCGCGTCGTCGTAGCTCTGCGAGGTTGCCGTCGCGGTGGTGCAGATCACGCCGACGTCGCCCGTCCGGGTCACCTTCACCGCACGCCGCGCCGCCGGCAGGATCACCTCAATCACCGGCACGTCGTAGCGCTCGCGGGCGTCGCGCAGCACCGCCGACGAGGCCAGATTGCAGGCGATCACCAGGGCCTTCACGCCCGACTCGTCGAGCAGGTCGAGGCATTCCAGCGCGTACTCGCGCACCTGCGAGATCGGCAGCGGCCCGTAGGGGGCGCGCGGTGTCCCCCAGGTAGACGACGTCCTCGGCGGGCAGCTGATCCCAGACCGCGCGCGCCACCGTCAGCCCGCCGAACCCCGAGTCGAAGATGCCGATGGGGAGGTCACGGTCGCTGCGCATGGTTCCAGAGTGTAGAGCGGGCCTCGTGCCCGCGCGGTCCGGCCCACCCCACGCGTCCCCCCGGGCTGGCCGATCCCACCGCCGGCAGGCGTCGTCAGGCGAGGGTGTGCGCCGGCAACGACAGCGTGACGAAGGTGCGCCCGCGGCGTCCGGGGTTCGGGCCGGGGTGGCACGGCCGGCCGCCCGTCGACGCCGACGCGCACGATCCGCAGCCCGAGGACGGGCAGCCCAGCGCGATCGCCTTGGCCTCGAGCCGGCCCAGCCGGACGAGATGCTCGACGGACGCCGCGACGACGTCGCGCGACAGCCCCGTGGTGGCCTGGATCTCGGTCAACGATCCGGCGCCCGCGGTGAACGCCGCGAGCACCGCGCTCAGCGGACCGCTCACCAGAAGAGCCGCCCGATCTGGAAGACGGCGACCGCACCCGTCCAGGCGACGACCAGCCCGATGGCGACGCCGAACAGCATCCAACGCCGGCCGATCTCACGGGTCTGCGCGGCGAGGGTCGCCACGCAGGGCGTGTAGGCCATCAGGAACCACAGGAACGCCGCCACCGCCGGCAGCGGATGCCCGCCCGACGACTGCTCGAACGCCTGCGTCACGGCGGCGCCGAAGTCGCCGGGATCCTCGCCCTCGTCGGGCTCGGCGACCGCGTACGTCTGCGCCCAGGAGCTGATGACGGCCTCCTTGGCGACGAAGCCCACCACGAGCGCGGACGCCGTCTGCCACTGACCGAAGCCGGCCGGCTCGAACGCGGGCGCGATCGCCTGCGCGGCGACGCCGTAGACCGAGTTCTCGACCGGCGCCTCGCCGAACCCGTACCCGGATTGGGCGGGTACGGATTGCAGCAGCCAGACGGCACACACGGTCGCGACGATGATGCCGGACGCCGTGCGCAGGAAGCCGGCCAGCCGCATCCAGGTGACCGCCGCCGTCAGCCGCGCGGTCGGCAGCTGGTAGGGCGGCAGCTCGATGACGAGCGGCTCGGCCCCATCGTGCGCCACAGGGTCGTGCGCAGCACCAGCCCGACGCCGACCACGGCCAGGATCGAGGCCAGGTACATCGCGAACACGGCGGTGCCCGCGGCGGGCCCGAAGAAGACGGTGCCCAGCATCACGTAGACCGTCAGGCGCGCGGTGCAGGAGGTGAACGGCACCAGCAGCGACACCAGGATCCGCTGGCGCACGTCGCCCATGATCCGGGTCGCCGAGATCGCGGGCACGTTGCAGCCGAAGCCGACCACCAGCGGCAGAAACGCCTTGCCGGGCAGCCCGAGGCGGCGCATCAGCCGGTCGGTCACGACGGCGGCGCGCCATGTAGCCCGAGTCCTCCAGGACGGCCAGCAGGACGAACATGAGCGCCATCAGCGGCACGAACGTGAGCAGCATGCCGACGCCGGCGATCAGGCCGTCGACCAGCAGGCCCTCGACCCAGGTGCCGCCGAGGCTGACGGCCCCAGCAGCGCCCTGGTGACGTCCGCCAACGGCCCGGCGAACAGCTGGTCGAGGGCGTCCTGCATGGGCGCGGCGACGGTCGTGGTGATCTGGAACACGACCCACATCACCGCCAGGAACAGCAGCGGCCCGAGCACGGGGTGGGTGGCGTAGCGGTCGATGCGGTCCGACATGCTGACGCGGTCGTCGCCGGACTCGGCGGTGCCGGCGTCCGCGGCCGCCTCGACCCACGAGAACCGCCTCGTCCTCGCGGGCGAGGTCATCGGCGGCGGGCCCGATCGTGCGCGGAGCTGGCGCGACGCGGGCGAGGGTCTCGCGGACGGCGCGGGTCAGGTTGTCCAGGCCCGTGCGGCGACGCGGGTCGACCACGACGACCGGACAGCCGAGCGCCTCGGCGAGCGCGTACGAATCCACCTCGACGCCGGCCTTGCGGGCGAGGTCGGTCATCGTGAGCGCCACGATGACGCGATGGGTGGTCTCGCGGAGCTGGCACACCAGGAACAGCGACCGGGCCAGGTGCGCGGCGTCCACGGCCACGACGACGGCGTCCGGCCTTTCACCGACGGGGCCGTCGATCAGCAGCGTCCGGGTGAGTTGCTCGTCCGGGCTGAGCGGGTCGAGGCTGTAGGCGCCCGGCAGGTCGACGAGCGTGAACTCGCGAGCGGCGTCCGCGGCGCAGTCGCCGTCGCAGGAGGCGCAATCGCACACCCGGTCGCCGGAGCGGAATCGCCACACTCCGCGTCCGACGTCGACCGTCGTGCCCGGCCAGTTTCCGGTGGTGGCGCGCAGACCGGTCAGCGCGTTGAACAGGGTCGACTTGCCGACGTTGGGTGACCCGGCGAGGGCGACGATGGGCGCTCCGGCCCCGGCTCCCTCACCCACCGGACCGTGGCAGGCGGCGCGGACGCTGGGCGCACCTCCATGGGGCAGCGCGGTCGACAGGCGCAGCGAGCGATCGTCCTGGCGGGTCGCGCTCACGGCGCCACCTCGGCGGCGAGCCCGCGCAGGACGCGGGCGTCGATCGCGACGCGTCCGCCGCCGACGGAGACGATGCGTCCGCCCGTAGTCAGCTTCTGGGTGAGGCTCACCCGCGCCCCGCGCCGCAGACCGAGCGAGGCGAGGCGGCGAGCGACGGTGGAGTCCGGGTGGGTGCCCATCAACACGAGCGGCGTCCCGAGCGGGGCCGCGTCCAGCGTCAGCGGAGTAGTCACATTGGCAAGGCTAACCTCGCACACCTACGACCGCCAGTAGTAGTGCCCGATTCCGCTAGTCGACCGTGACCTAATCGCCTCAAGCGGGCGTCTCGCCGGCCTCGATGAGCGACTCCAGCATGAAGGCCAGCCAGTCGTACAGCGACACCAGCTGGGTGCGCGGATCGCGCGCCGACAAGGCCTGGAGCGCGGTGTGGTCGCTCTCCGACTCGATGCCCAGCCGCACCGCCAGGCTCAGCCGGACGCCGTTGATGGTCTTCACCCAGGGCTCGAAGTGGTCGCCGGCCACGACCAGTGCCTGCGCGCCTTCGTCGGTGGCCTCCAGGTCGGCCAGCACGACACCGGAGTCGTCGATGCGTGCCCGGCGCAGCGCGTCCTGGGAGTAGCGGCGGTGTTCGGCGGCCGCACCCTCGTCCGCGTAGGCGTCGGGGAACAGCCGGGCCACCACCGGATCGCTGCGGTCGAGCGGCGGCGGGGAGAACTCGCGCGCCCACCGGGCGAACGGGTCCCCCGACGCCTCCTCGGCCCCGCCGTCCCCGATCAACTCGACGACCTGGCCGACCAGCGAGGCGACCAGAGCCACCTCGAAGTCGTCCAGTTCGCAGACGAACGCATCGCCCTCGCGCAGAAAGGGAGTCATGCGGAACGCTCCAGGGTCGCCCACAGGCCGTAGGCATGCATCGCGTTCACGTGCTGCTCCATCTCTTCGCGCGTGCCACGGGCGACCACGGCCTTGCCTTCGGTGTGCACCTGCATCATCAGCCGTTGCGCCGTGGCGCGGTCGAACTTGAAGTAGGTCACGAACACGTGGGTCACGTAGCTCATCAGGTTGACCGGGTCATCCCACACGAGCGTCACCCACGGCGTCAGCTCCTGCGCGCTGACGGCGGGACGCTCGGCGAGGGCGGTTCCGGACGCCGGCGTGACGGGCACCTCGGGCGATGACATGGGCTTCATTGTGTCAGACCGCGCAACCGCGACGGACGCACGCGTGCCTGCCGGCATCGGCATGGTTACTCTGAGCGTCATGCTTTCGACGACCTCGATGCTCACCGATCACTACGAGCTCACGATGGTGCAGGCCGCCATGGGCTCGGGCACGGCGTTTCGCCGTTCGGTTTTCGAGCTGTTCCCCGCCGGCTGCCCGAGGGACGCCGCTACGGCGTCGTCGCCGGCACCGGCCGCGCGCTGGACGCCATCGAGCGATTCCGGTTCGACGACGAAACCATCTCCCTTCCTGGCCGGTCATCAGATCGTGGACGACGAGGTCGCGCAATGGCTGTCCGGCTACCGGTTCACCGGCGACGTGTGGGGCTACCCCGACGGCGAGCTGTATTTCCCCGGCTCCCCGATCATGGTGGTGGAGGGCTCGTTCGCCGAGGCGGTCATCCTGGAGACGGTGCTGCTGAGCATCTTCAACTACGACTCCGCGGTCGCGTCGGCGGCGTCCCGGATGACGGCCATGGCCGGCGACCGGCCGTGCATCGAGATGGGTTCGCGCCGGACGAACGAGTGGTCGGCGGTCACGGCAGCGCGGGCCGCCTACATCGCGGGGTTCGCATCCACCTCGAACCTCGAGGCCGGCCGCACCTTCGGCGTCCCCACCGCCGGCACGGCCGCGCACAGCTTCACCCTCCTGCACGATTCCGAAGAGGACGCGTTCAAGGCTCAGATCGCCGCGCTCGGCACGAACACGACGCTGCTGGTCGACACCTACGATGTGGCCGAAGCGGTCACGAAGGGCGTCGAGCTCACCAACGGACGCCTCGGCGCCGTCCGGCTCGACTCGGGCGACCTGCTCACCCAAGCCGTGGACGTCCGCCGCCTGCTCGACTCGCTGGGTGCGGTCAACACCCGCATCATCGTCACCTCCGATCTCGACGAGTACCAGATCGCCGCGCTGCGCGGCCCCCGTGAACGGCTACGGGGTGGGCACCACGCTGGTGACCGGCTCGGGCGCACCCACCTGTGGGTTCGTCTACAAGCTCGTGTCGCGGGCCGACAGCGACGACCCCGGCGCTCCCCTGCTGCCCGTGGCCAAGAAGTCGGCGAACAAGGGCTCCATCGGCGGTCGCAAGTCGGCCATGCGACGCCTGGACGCCAACGGCATCGCCGAGGCCGAGGTGATCGGCGTGGGCGCCGAGCCTCAGCCCGACCGCGACGACCGCATCCTGCTCAAGCACCTCGTCCGCGACGGCGAGATCATCGGACGCGAACCGCTGTCGGTCGCACGCGCGCGTCACTTCGCCTCGCGCGCCGAACTGCCCAGTGCGGCCTTCAAGATGAGCAAGGGCTACCCCGCGATCGTCACGGTCATGCTGGACGCCGAGGAGACCAGACCTTCAACCCCTACGCACCCGAGAAGTGATCCGAGGAGCATCATGACCCGCGCGCTCGTCGTCGTCGACGTCCAGAACGACTTCTGCGAAGGAGGGTCGCTCGGCGTGAGCGGCGGCACGGCGGTGGCGGCGTCCGTCGCCGAGCTGCTGGCCGGCGATCACGGCTACGACGTCGTGGTCGCGACACGCGACCACCACATCGACCCGGGAGCGCACTTCTCGGCGACCCCCGACTACGTCGACTCGTGGCCACCGCACTGCGTGGCGGGCACCCTCGGCGCCGCGCTGCGGGGCGAGCTGGCCGGCGTGGAGTTCGACGCGGTCTTCGACAAGGGCGAGTACGACGCGGCCTATTCGGGCTTCGAAGGGCGCGACCACGCCCGCAACGTCACGCTGGCCGAGTACCTGCACGGTCGCGAGGTGGCCCAGGTGGACGTGTGCGGCATCGCGACCGACCACTGCGTGCGCGCCACCGCCCTGGACGCCGCGGCGTCCGGCTTCGCCACCACCGTCCTGCTCGGCTTGACGGCGGCGGTGGCGCCGGCGTCGGTCGACAAGGTCTGCGCCGAGTGGCGCGAGGCGCGCATCGACGTGCGCTGATCACAGCCCTTCCGCTCGCGGCACCACCCGAGGTGGGCTCGCCGAGGTTAGCGGCGTCCGATCACGGGCACGGAGAACCCGTTCATCACCGCCGCCAGCCGCGAGGCGCAGGCGAGATTGAACACGTCCTCCAGCAGCAGCGGCTCGCCGTCGGGGCCTGACAGCGGCACCCGCCAATTGGGGTACTGGTCGACGGTGCCCGGCTGGTTCTGCGTGCGGCGGTCCCCCACGGCGTCCACCAGCGCCGCGCACAGCACACGCGCGGGCGAGGCGACGATGTAGCGGTGCATGGCGAGCACCTTCTCGGCGACATCGTCGCTGCCCGGCTCCAGGAAGCCACGCTCGACGAGCACGCGGTTCCAAGCGGCGAAGCTGCGCTGGGCGAGCGCGAGCTCCTCGTCCAAGTCCTCGGTGAGGATGCCCAGGCGATGCTGCAGCCGGATGTGATCCAACGCCAGGTAGCCGGCGGTCGGCGGCATGTCGTGGGTGGTGACCGATGCCATGCAGTATTCGCGGTAGTGCTCCGGCGGCAGCGGCGAGCCGTCGTGGGCCGACTCGAACCAGGCCACCGACGTGCCGAGCACGCCGCGTCCGCGCAGGTATTCGCGCACCCACGGCTCGACCGTGCCCAGGTCCTCGCCGACGATGAGCGCCCCCGCGCGGTGTGCCTCGAGCAGCAGGATGCCGACCATCGCCTCGTGGTGGTAGCGCACGTAGGCGCCGGCGGTGGGCGGCAGGCCCGCGGGGATCCACCACAGCCGGAACAGGCCCATCACGTGATCGACCCGCAGGCCGCCCGCGTGCCGCAGCATGCCCGCCACCATCGCGCGGAACGGCCGGTAGGACAGTTCCTCGAGCCGGTCGGGGCGCCACGGGGCCTGCCCCAGTCCTGGCCGAGCTGGTTGTAGTGATCCGGCGGGGCACCCACGCCGACGCCGTGGGCGAACGCGTCGCCCAGCGTCCACGCCTCGGCGCTCTCGATGCCGACGCCCACGGCCAGGTCGGTCATCACGCCCACCCGCATGCCGGACGCCTTCGCCGCCGACTGCGCCTCACGCAGCTGGTCGTCGGCGATCCACCGCAACCACACGAAGAAGTCGACGTCGCAGGCATGGCTGGCGGCGAAGGCCGCCACCTCGGGCGAACTCGGACGCCGGTACTCGGCCGGCCATTCGCGCCAGTTCCGGCCGTGCTCGGCGACGAGCGCGCACCAGGTCGCGAACTGGGTCAGCGAGCGCCCCTCGCCGCGGACGAAGTTCTCTTTGGCCATCATCCGCACCTCAGAGAGACCTTCGTCGTAGATCACGCGCAGGGCGGCCACCTTGGCCTCCCAGACGGGGTCGCGACGGATCTGATCGGACCCGCTCAGCGTGCGGGCCAGGCCGGCCCTGAGCGCGGCGACCCGCTGCCGTTTGTGCTCACCCAGGGCCGACCACTCCGGGATCAGCTCGGGGCGGATGAGATGGGATTGACGTAGCGACGCGAGGTCGGCAGGTAGGGGGACGGTTCCAGCGGCGGCGTCGGCTGCGCGGCGTGCAACGGGTTGATCAGCAGGTAGTCGGTGAAGTGCTGCGTCCCGGACCACGTGCACAGATCGGCCAGGTCGGCCAGGTCGCCGATCCCCAGGATCGCGACGAACGCACCGAGTACAACTGGGCGGCGTATCCCCACACCCGGCGCGCCCCCATGGCGCGCGGGAACCCAGCAATCCCGGCGTGACGACCAGCGACGCCTCGAAGGTGCGCTCGCCGCTCTCCAGGACGATCCGGTGGTAGCCCAGCGGCAGGTCGGACGGCAGCTCGAACGTCGCCTCGCCGACCCAGGCCCCGTCGATCTCGCGGTCGGGGCTGACGTTGGGCACCTGCCAGCCCTCGCGGCGTCCGCCTTCTTCGAGGCGGACCGCCACGTATGCCTGACTCCCCGCGGGCACGTGGACGTCGACGCGGATCGGTTCGCCCGCCTGCGCGATCGTGAACGGCGGCAGCGGACGCCGCCACGGACGCAGCGCGTGGTCGATGAGGGCGGCCCGCGCGGACGCGTCGGAGGAGGCGTCCACGCCCATACCGGCAAGGATGCCGATCACGGTGTCGTCGCCGACCTCGATGTGGCGTCCCTTCCAGTCCCAGAACTCGGTCGAGATCCCGAAGGCGTCCGCCAGTTCGGCAAGCACAGGGTTGGTCAGCGGCATGTCCGAAACCCTAACGCCTCGGGTGGTGGGGGGCGCTAACTGTCGTTGGTCTCGAACGGTTGCACGATGCGGCGGAGCAGATCGGCGGCCATCGCGCGTTCCTCGCGCGACAAGCCGGCCAGGATGCGCTCCTCGGCGTCCAGGAGGTCTGCCAGCGCCGCCACCACGATCTGGCGCCCGGCCGGCAACAACCGGACCCGGACCGCGCGGCGTCGCGCGGGTCGGGCAGGCGCTCGGCCAGGCCACGGGCGACGAGCCGGTCGATGCGGTTGGTCATGGTGCCGGAGGTCGACAGCGTCTGCTGGATCAACTGCCCGGGCGACCATCTGTAGGGGCCGCAACGCCGCAGCGCAGCGAGCACGTCGAACTCCCAGCCGTCCAGACCGTGGTGGCGAAGGCATCCCGGCGGGTGAAGTCGAGATGCCGGGCGAGGCGGGTCACGCGAGAGAGGACGTTCAGGGGTGAGACATCCAAATCGGGCACCTCCTCGACCATGCCACCACAATGCGGTCGACGTCGTCCACGCCCGCCTCCGATCTCGCTGTCGATAAACCTTGATAACGAGATTCTAGCCGTCGTGACATGGGCGTGTACAGGAAACGGGCAATGTCGAGCCCGCCTAGCCCAACGAAAAGTTCCGCACATGCCCGATTCTGTGGGCTGCGGCGATGCTGACCCGCTCACCACCGCGAGGGCGGTCATCAGCGTGCCGAAGTCCGGGCGTCGGTGGCCTGCGTGCCGAGGCGCGGCGAAGACCGTTCCGCCGCTCCCGCGAACACCGCGTTGCCGCTCGTTTCGCCGACCTGCAGCGAGCTGGTGTTGCGGGCCGATGTCGGACGCGGAGGACAGCTGCATGGTCACCAGCGAGGTGGATGCCGACTGCAGACCCATGCCGAGACCCGCGAACACGCTGCCGACCGTGGGCAGGATCAGGTCGCCGGTTCCCAGCCATCCGGACGCCGCGACGATCGCGACGCCCGCGGCCAGGCTGCACGAGCCGGCCACGATGATCTGGTCGCGCGAGCGCCGCAGCCACGGGCGCGCCTGCAGCCACGACCCCACCATCCAGCCCACCGACCCGACGGTGATCACGGCGCCGGCCATCATCAGGACGCCCCACGTCCGGTCAGCATCAGCGGCAGGAACGTCTGCATGCCGAAGAAGCTGCCCGCCATGAGTCCGCGCACCATGATCGTCGCCGACAAACCGGGCGCGACCGGGGTGAAGCCCTGCGGCATCAGCTTGGGGAACCACACGACGAGCAGCGCGACCGCGGCCAGCCCCCACACCAGCGACAACGGCTCGAGGCGCTGGCCGGCCCACTGGAGCAGGGCGAGGCCGACCGCCACCGCGAAGGCGGCGTGGGTGGGGACAGCGGGCGGGGGCAGCGTCGTCCGCCGTGAGGGCCGACGGGGCGTCGGTCGCGGCGTCCGTCGCGGCGTCGGTCGCGGCGTCCGTCGCGGCCGGGGCGGACATCCTCGCGAGCGTCGGCGCCTGAACGCCGGGCCGATCGCGACCAGCGGCAGCACCGACCAGAACACCCAGTGCCACGAGAACGTTTCGCTCAGCCAGGCGGCCACCGCGGGGCCGACGAAGGACGGC
Organism: Nigerium sp.; assembly: GCA_016711325.1. Taxonomy (GTDB): domain Bacteria; phylum Actinomycetota; class Actinomycetes; order Propionibacteriales; family Propionibacteriaceae; genus Propioniciclava. The sequence goes on from JADJTH010000003.1 coordinate 22,873, forward strand.
AGCATCCAGCAGGCGGAGTACCAGGTCATGATCCCGGCGCGCTCGGCCGGGTCGTAGGCGACCGCGGTGAGCACCATGAGCGCCAGGTTCAGCGCGCCACCGCCGAGACCCTGTATGGCGCGCCCGACGAGAGCGCCAGCATCGTCGGTGCGAGCGCCCGCCACGACGACGCCGACCGCGAACACCGCCAGCCCGGCGAGCAGCGGACCGGTCGGGCCGATCCGGTCGCAAAGCCGGCCGGCGACGACGATGGCGAACATCTGCGGGATCATCACCGCGGTGAACGCCCACGCGTACAGTTGCAGGTCCCCCAGGTCGGCGCGGCTGCGGGCATGGCGGTGACCACGGCCATGCCCTCGAAGGCCACGGCCGTCACGCACAGCAGCAGGCCGATCGTCAGGCCGCGACGGGAGGATGACCACGAGGACCCATTCCATCACGCCCGCGTCCCGCAGCACGACCCGCCCCGGTGCAGGGTGACTGCCCCGGTGGCGGCGCGCCTCGGCGCGGACCCGCGCCACCGTCCCGTATCCGGGCCGGCCTTGATTACCATGGGCGCATGACCCAGCTCACTCGGCCCCCGGATCTGGGACGGTTCTCGACGAACGCACCGAGTTTCGGCCCGACGAGGGCGACCACGAGCGCTTCAGCCACTACGTACCCAAGAACAAGCTCACGGAGGCCATGGTGATGGGAACCCCGGTGGTGGCGCTGTGCGGCAAGGTGTGGGTGCCCAGCTGCAATCCCGACCGGTTCCCGGTCTGCCCGGAGTGCAAGGAGATCTGGGCGTCCTTCCGCGGCGGCGAGCCCGGCGGCAACGGCGGCGACACCGGGGCGAGTAGCCGTGCGCGGCCGTGTGGTCATCCTGGCCCGGCATGCCAAGTCGTCGTGGGCGACCAACGACCCCGACCTGGCGCGTCCGTTGTCGGGCCGCGGGAAACGTGACGGCCTCGCCGCGGGCCGACGGCTGGCCGATTTCCACATCGACGTCGCGCTGGTCTCCCCGCGACGAGGGCCAGGCAGACGTGGCAGCGCCATCAGGACGGTGGCGCGCGGGCGTCCGAGGTGCGCGAGTCCGACGCGCTGTACTACGCCGGCACCGACGACGTCGTCGACCTGCTGCGCGGTCTGCCCGCCAGCGCCCGCACCGTCCTCGTCGTGGGGCACGAACCGCTGATCAGCGACCTCGCGCTCACGCTCGCCGCACCGAACGATCGGACGCGCGCGATCGAGATGAGGTTTCCCACGTCGGCGCTGGCCGTGCTCGTCGACGACGGCGAGTGGTCGGATCTCGACGATGGCGTGTGCGATCTCGTCGCGTTCGAGATTCCGCGCGGCTGAACGCGATCCCGGGCCGGGATCGGCCGCTCAGTAGCGGTAGGAGTCCGGCTTGAACGGTCCTTCGACCGGGATGCCCAGGTAGGCCGCCTGCACGGGCGTAAACGTGGTGAGCCGGACGCCCAGGGCGTCCAGATGCAGCCGGGCAACGTCCTCGTCCAGGTGCTGGGCAGCACGTACACGCCGGTCGGGTACTCCTGCGGCTTGGTGAACAGCTCGATCTGGGCGAGCACCTGGTTGGTGAAGCTGTTGCTCATCACGAAGCTCGGGTGGCCGGTGGCGTTGCCGAGGTTGAGCAGGCGTCCCTCGCTGAGGACGATCACGCCGTGCCCGTCGGGAAAGACCCACTGGTCGACCTGCGGTTTGATCGCGCGCCGCTCGACGCCGGGCCAGGCCTCGAGGCCGGCCATGTCGAGTTCGTTGTCGAAGTGGCCGATGTTGCCCACGATCGCGTTGTGCTTCATGGCGGCCATGTGCGCGGCGGTCACGACGTCGCGACAGCCGGTCGCGGTGATGACGATGTCGGCGGTGCCGACCACGTCGTCGAGCACGGCCACCTGGTAGCCGTCCATGGACGCTCGGTATGCGCAAACCGGGTCGACCTCCGTGACGATGACGCGCGCGCCCTGGCCCACGAGCGACTCCGCGCACCCCCTTGCCGACGTCGCCATAGCCGCACACGACCGCGACCTTGCCGCCGATCAGCACGTCGGTGGCCCGGTTGATGCCGTCGATCAGCGAATGCCGGCACCCGTACTTGTTGTCGAACTTCGACTTGGTCACCGAGTCGCCGACGCTGATCGCCGGGAACAGCAGCGTTCCGTTCCGCTCCATCTCGTACAGCCGGTGCACGCCGGTCGTGGTCTCTTCGGTGACGCCGATGATGGACGCGGTCAGCGCCCTCGAAGTCGAGCGTGGACGCCGTCAGCGCGGCCAGGATCACCTGACACCCCACCGAGTCGACGCCCCTCGGCGCGGCACGGCGCCCGCCCGGGTGAACTCCACGCCCTGGTGCACGAACAGGTCGCGTCGCCGCCGTCGTCCAGGATCATGGTGGGCGGCTCGACGCCCCAGTCGAGGATCCGCTGGGTCGCACCCCAGTACTCGAGAGCGTCTCGCCCTTCCAGGCGAACACCGACGCCGCGGGATCCCTCGGGCGTGCCGTGGGGCCGACCACGATCGCCGCGGCCGCGTGGTCCTGGGTGGAGAAGATGTTGCACGACGCCCAGCGCACCTCGGCGCGAGTTCGACCAGCGTCTCGATGAGCACGGCGGTCTGCACGGTCACGCGCGCAGGCTTCCGGAGATCCTGGCGCCGGCGAGCGGCAACGTGTCGCGGTAGGCGCGCGCGCATCGTCATCAGGCCGGGTATCCGTGCTCGGCGAGGGCGATCTCGCGGCGTCCGAAGTCGGCGAGCGTCAGGCCGCAACCTTGTAGTCCACGACGGGCAACCCTACCGCTGTCCATCAGGCTCCTTCACCCGGCTCCGTCGAGCCCTCGGTCCTACAGCACTCCGCGGAGTTGGTCCACCGCCCCGACGGAACAACGTCAGCGCCTCGGCTGCCCCGGCCCCGCCAGCGCGTTCGTGATCGACGGCTGGCCCAGCAACACCCGGTGCGGCGGCCAGCGCGAGTCCGCCGGCCTCGCCGTCAGCGCCACTACACCGACCCCGGGAGGGCCGTCCACTTGCCCCAGTTGGTCCCCCCGTGGGGTCACGCCACCCGAGGGGCTTCCTCGACCGACCCGGCTGCGCGCCGCTGCCGAGCTGCCGGCCGAGTCCCATCTCAATGGTGAGTGCCTCGAAGGCCTCCTGTCGGATGTCGGCCGACACGTTGATCTCAAACGGCCGGATGACATTCACGGTGGCGATGCGGATCAGCGCAAGAATGGCCTGGTCCTCTGCTCGATATGCGTTCAATCCCGTCAGGCCTGCTCGAGCCAGTCGGGTGGTTCTTGGTTCCACCAGTCGTGCTCACTGGCGGCGGGGCGTCCGATCCGAACGGTTCCCGCCGGAGTGACGGGCATACGTGTACCCGTGAGGCGACGTCCAGATCAGCCGGCCGGGCTCGGATTACTCCAGCTTCCAACCGCCGCGGTGCGGACGCGATGCGCGAAAACCGCTTCAACGGCGCCAGATTGTCGACCTCCGTCGGGCCACCCTCACCGTAGGGCTTCTGAGTGATCCAGATCGCACGCGGTGGAACGTTGGCTGCCGTACGGGAAGGCGTCCACAGGGAAGCGCTCGGTGACGGCGAGTCGCGTCGGGAATGTCGTAAACCTCGGCTGGCATGAGTTGCCGCGCGTCAACAACGGGCCGCACGGTGACTGTGCAGCCGTCGAGCAGGCTGAGCTGGGTGTGAGGACCGCGCCCCGGCCCTGACCCGGGCCACCGGCGACAGCACCAACGAATCCGCGCTTCTGACGCCCACGGCGTCGATGCCGGTGGTGGCATCGATCCGGACGACGATCTGCGCTGCGCGCGGGAGCTCTGACTGACCCAGCGCCTGACGAGCCAGAACACCCACCGCCACCGCGCGGCGGTGATCGCGTGACAGTTGCACACCCACCGCTTCGCCAAGCCGGCTCGAGTCAGCCGGGGTGCCATCGAGCAGCGTTGCGGCGAGCGCGTCCAGCGCCTGATCGAATGCGACACCGTCGGCGGCGTCCAGGCGGCCCCACAGGTCACAATGCCCATCGACGATCCGGC
>JADJTH010000004.1 GCA_016711325.1 Nigerium sp.
GCGCCACTGTTGCCAGGACGCGGGATCGACGGCGTCCGCCGCGCCGCGTGGGTCGACCGACGGATCGCCAGTGCTCGCCGCCAGGGCGGCGTCCTGCCCTCACCTTCCATCAGCCGCCGCCAGCGCCTGCTCGGCGGCGCAAGGGGAGCCGAGTCGAGACCGAGCAGATAGGTCCCGCGGGTTCACGAGGCACGCCGGCGAGGGCTGCGGTGCAGGGCATGCCAGCTCAGCTCACCGGCGCCCGACAGCGGGATGATCGTCTGCACGAACGTGTAATACCGGCAGCCCGCGGTGAGCAGCGTCCGTCACTGCGGCCAGGAGTTCCGGACGCCGGGAGTCGCGCGGACGGCGCCGGTCCCACGCGGCGACCACGGCTTCGTACCCGGGCGGCAGGCCCTCGTCACGCCACCGCTTGAGGAAGAACGCGCCACCCTGGAAGAGCAGCCGGAAGGCCGGCAGCGAAACGCCGGTCACCCGACGCACGCGTCGTTGGCGTAGCGGCAGTACGCGTAGCCGTTGACCGTGGGGAAGTCGATGTCCAGGTCGGCGAACTGGCCCGGCGGGCGTCCGCAGGCGACGCCGAGGTCGCCCATCAGCGCCAGCAGGCTGCGAAGGTACCCCTCGGCCATCAGATCGGCGAACAGGGCGTGAGCGGAGTCGGGCAACTGCTCGACGATGCTCGCCCGGAAGTACATGGCGCCCGGTTCGGCTCGGCCACTCGTCGGGCACCTCGGCGACCGGCTGGGGAGCGCGGTGATCGGACGCGCCTTGCAGGATATGGAGCCCGGCGGCGTCCTTGGCCCATTCGATGTCCTGCGGGACGCCGAAGTGATCCTCGATGCGATCCCCGATCCTCGCCAGTTCGATCGCCCACTCCTCGGTGAGCGGAAGTATCGCGCGTGGGCCGGGGCGCCGGTCGGTTCGCCGCGCTCGAAGGTCATGACGGTGTGGGTGTCGCGGTCGATGACCCAGGTGTCGGGGTTCACCGTGCCCGCCACGACGGCCTCGCCCAGCCCGTGGGCGGCGGTGATCATCGTCTCGCGTCGACGGCCGTTGACCGGGTTGGCGGTGAACATGACCCCGGCGGCGTCGGCGTCCACCATGAGCTGAACGACGACCGCGATGCCGATCCCCGCCGGATCGACGCCGTGTTCACGGCGATAGGCGACGGCGCGCTCGGAGAACAGCGAGGCCCAGCAGCCGGCGACGGCGCTGACCACCGCCTCGGGGCCGTCCACGTCGAGGAAGGTCTCCTGCTGGCCGGCGAAACTGGCCTCGGGAAGATCCTCCGCCGTCGCCGAGGAACGCACCGCGACCCGCGTTCCCTCGCTCGTGGTCGTGGTCGTGGCAGGTGTCCCTGCCCGTCGATGAGTTGGCGCCAGGCCGCTGTGATCTGGGCGCCGATCGCCGGCGGCACCGAACCGTCGGGATTACGCCGGTGGTAGGCGTCGGTCGTGATCACGAATCCGGGCGGCACCTCGAACCCGGCTCGGACCAACTCGCCGAGATTCGCCGCCTTGCCGCCCACGAGCGCCAGGTCGCCGGCGCCCACCTGTTCCCACCACACGATGCTGGACATCCCGCACCCCTCCACACGGACGCCCGCCCGCCGGGCGATCTTCGTCGAGCCTACGCCTTGCCCGGATCGATCGGGGGGTTCACCGCGTGTGTGACGTCGCCGATGCACATTTCCTGCCACTCAACCGATGGCGCGAGAGCGCGACAAGGGGGAACGCACGGCCAATCCGGATTGAGAGGCAGAATTTACCGCCGGCGCCCAGCACACCGGTGGCTCCCGGGGCAGATCACGGTCAGGCGGGACGCAGCAGGCCCGCGCGCTCGGCGAGGACGGCGATCCCGACGCGGTTCGCCACCCAGCTTGTTCTGGATCGTCGAGATGTGCGTCTTGACGGTTGCCTCGGCGAGGTAGAGGCGGCCGCCGATGGCGGCGTTCGTGAGGCCCTTCGGCCACCGCCACCGCGACCTCGCGTTCGCGATCGGTCAGCGCGGTGATCACGTTCTCGGCGGAACGGCGCTGCTCGATCGCGGCGTCCCGCGCGAGTTGGTCGAGCAACTGTCGGGTGCTGCGGGGTGACAGCACGGCATCCCCGGCGGTCACCGAGCGCACCGCGCCGATGATCTCGCTGGGGGAAGCGGTCTTCAGAAGGAAGCCGGACGCCCCGGCGGCCAGCGCCGACATGACGGCGTCGTCGACGTCCCAGGTTGTCAGAGCGATGACGTGGGGAGGGTTCGGCTGGTCTCGGATGTGGCGAGTCGCCGCGATGCCGTCGACGCGCGGCATGCGCAGATCCATCAGGACGACATCGACCGCGGTGGCACGCGCGGCCGCGATCGCCTCATCGCCGTCTCCGGCCTCGGCGACGACCTCGAGGTCGACCGCGCTCGACAGCAGGAACCTCAGGCCCCTGCGCACCAGGGGTCGTCGTCGACGAGGAGCACGCGGATGGCCACGCAGGCATCCTAGGCCCGATCCGGGCCGAGGCCCGAGCCGTCAGGCCGACCGCCACGGGATCTCGACGTGGACCCGGAACGCGCCGCTGTCGTCGACGCCGTACCGTGCCGTGCCGCCCAGCAAGGCGGCTCGCTCGGCGATGCCGGCCAGACCGCGCGCGGTTCCGGCCGGGCCGCCCACCCCCGACGTAGCGGTTGCGGGCGTCGACCACGATGCCGCCGGCCGGGCCTCCCTGCACCGTCAGGAACACGTGCTCGTGCGGCGCATGCTTGCGGGCGTTGGTGAGAATCTCCTGGACGATGCGATACACCCCGCGCGTCAGGACCGGATCGGCGCTCTCCGGATCCTGGATGAAGAGGGAGGACGACAGCGCCTGTCCGGCACCGAACGACTCCTGAACCACCGTGGCCAGCTCGGACAACGGTACGACCGGCAGGTCGGCGTCCATGGGTTCGCGCAGCATGTCGAGCAGCGATCGCAGATCGTCCATGGCCGCCCCCGCGCTCTCACGCACGACCTGGGCCGACTGGGCCAGCCGCGGATCGTCGGTCGCGTTGGCTTCCAGGGCGCCCGCATGGAGGTTCATCAGCGACAGGCGGTGGCCCATCGCGTCGTGCACCTCGCGAGCGATCCGCTCGCGCTCTTGCCGACGCGCGACCTCGTCGCCGAGGTGTTCGGACGCCGCTCGCTCGGCTTGCGCGACCCGCCTGGCCGACACCGCCTCGCGGCGTGCCCGCACCAGCAGACCCACACCGATGGCGAGCGCGAGGCCGAGAACGACCACCACGGCCGCCTCACCGATCGAGAGATCGGCCACCTGTGCGGTGTCGTTCGGCACCGGGCCGAGTATCGATTTCCAGAATGACGCCCCGCGGGGTTGCGCGAGCGCGTCGGCGATCACCACCCAGGTGGAGGTGGCCGCGACGAGCGCCGTCGTCGCCCAGACGGCGGGGCCTCGGCGGCGTCCGAACAGGCTGGCGAGCGCGACCAGTGGAAGCGCGTTGCCCATGGGCAGCACCACCGATGCGCCCGCGGCCACGAAGGTGACGACGAACGGCCACCGATGCCGCCAGACCAGCACCAGGGGCAGGCCGATCACCGCCAGCAGCGCGAGGACCATCAGGAGCATCACCGAGCCCGTGGCGTGGTTCTGGGTCGCCCACGACAACGGGGAAAACACCGAGGTGAGGAACCCCATCGCGCTCACGGCGAGCACGTAGATCGCCGAACGCCACCAAGGCGGGCGCCCGTCGTCGCCGACCTGCTCGAACTTCATCACCTTCGCATCGTAGGGCGCACCGCCGACACCCGGCATCCGTCGATCGGGGCTCGTGGCACGCGGGAAGCTCACCCGATCGGTGGGCGTCCCGCACCCGTTCGGCCGATGTTCTGCATCGCCTCGGCGCGGTGTGCTTGAGGAACACGAACACCACGCGTCCAGAAGGAGCACGATCATGACCGAACAGCCGTTCCCCGGCCAGCAGCCGCCCGCCTTTGGTGGCCATCCCGCCGGCGGGATGCCCACCCCGCCCAAGCCCAAGAAGCCGTGGTTCAAGAAGTGGTGGGTGTGGCTCATCATCGTCATCGCGGTCAGCGTGATCGGCAGCGCCTTGGGCGGCGACAAGACGGCCCCGAGCGACGCGCGGCAGACCACGACGAAGCCGGCCACCGACGCCACGCAGGACGACGCGCCGGCGCCCGCGCGCAAGGAGAAGCTGACGCTCGACGACGGCTGGAAGATCGACAAGTCGAACCAGTTCATGGTGCAGGTGGTCGGCTACGTGTCCAACAACACCGACAAGGCGATCACCAACTACGTCCAGATCACCTTCGACGCGCTGGATGCGCAGGGTGCCAACCTCGGCACCTGCCTGGCCAACACCAACACCATCGACGCCGGCGGCAAGTGGAAGTTCAAGGCCATGTGCACGGCCGACGTCAAGGAGATCTCCGAGGTGCGCTTCAAGGAGATCACCGGCTTCTGAGTGCGTCCGGTCGCCGTCGGGGCACGTCAGCGGTTCTGCCAGGCGTCCGGAATCTCGGCGAGTGCGCGCACGCGAATGGGGAGGTCGCCTGAGCCCAACTGCTCCAGGGACGTCTCGTCGAGCACCTGGCGCAGGCTGGAGCGCACGGCGATCCACAGCATCGGCAGGTGCTGGGCGACCCCGTCGTAGGTGGTGTCCTGCGGACGCCGCCCGCGCACGGCCGCCAGGGGGCCGTCGACGGCGCGCATCACGGCCCCGACGGGGGATGTCGGCGGCGGGCCGGGCCAGCCGGTACCCGCCCCGCGCGCCCTTGGTGCTCAGCACCAGGTCGGCCCGACGGAGATCGGCCAGGATGGACTCCAGGAACTTGCGCGGTAGCCCTTGCGCGCGGGCGAGGGCGTCGACCGATATCGGCGCGTCGTCACCGGCGGCGTCCGTCAGTTGCAGCATCGCCCGCAGGGCGTACTCGGTTTTCGCCGATATCTCCACGCACCCATGGTCCCAGGTCTTCGGGGCTCGGAGAGTGTCGCGACCAGGGCGGTGCGGAAGGCGATCCACGCATGGGGCTCGGAGAGTGTCGCTATGAGCCGCTGTCCGGCCGCTCATGACGACACTCTCCGAGTCCTGGACGCGATCCCGCCGGATCACCCGTCTGAGAACGACACTCTTCGAGCCCACCACGCTCCGGCCGGGTCGCTGGGTAACCGCGGGGGCCTCGGCGTCCGGCGGGTGTCAGCCGGCCAGCGCGGGGACGTCACCGGTGCCGGCCAGAGTCCGGGTCGGACGGACCCACACGGTGTCGCCCACCCGCAGGTCAAGGTCGGCGGCCTCGTCGCGGGTGAGTTGCGCGAAGAAGGACTCGTCCGCCTCGGGCTGGCGCAGCTCGACGCGCACCTCGAATCCCAGTCGCACCAGTCGGTCGACCTCCGCCTCGGTGACCGGCACTCCCGAGGCGTCCGCCTCCGCATGAGCCCGGGACGCATCCCGCTCCAGGCGCAGGTCGTGCGGACGGGCGAGCGTGTCGCCCAGCCGGGAGACCGAGCCCAGGAACGACATCACGAACGGATTGGCGGGGTTCTCGTACAGTTCCTCCGGGCTGCCGACCTGCTCGATCCGGCCTGCGTTGAGGACGGCGATACGGTCGGCGACGTCGAGCGCCTCCTCCTGGTCGTGCGTGACGAGAACCGTCGTGACGTGGACCTCGTCGTGCAGGCGTCGCAACCAGCGGCGGAGGTCGTCGCGCACCTTGGCGTCCAGCGCCCCGAACGGCTCGTCGAGGAGCAGCACCTGCGGATCGACCGCGAGCGCACGCGCCAGAGCCATCCGCTGGCGCTGGCCGCCGGACAGTTGCGCGGGGTAGCGATGCTGGAAGCCGGCCAGCCCGACCACCTCGAGGAGTTCGTCCACGCGACGGTTGATCTCGGACTTGGGTCGTTTGCGGATCACGAGGCCGAAGGCGACGTTGTCGCGCACGGTCATGTGCTTGAACGCCGCGTAGTGCTGGAAGACGAACCCGATTCCGCGCTTCTGCGGAGGCAGATGCGTGACGTCCTCGCCGGCGATCAGGACCGCACCCTCGTCGAGGTGCTCCAGGCCGGCGATCGCCCGGAGCAGGGTGGACTTGCCCGATCCGCTCGGACCGAGCAGCGCGGTCAGGCTTCCGGACGGGATGTCGAGCGAGACGTCGTCGAGCGCGGCGAACGTCCCGTAGGCCTTGTGGGCGTGGGTGACGCGAATCATGAGTGGCTCCTTGCAGGGGTCGGGGCAAAGTGGGCGGCGGGCCGTTTGCGGTCGAGGAGGGTCATCAGCAGCAGCGTGACGATCGCGATCATCATCAGCAGGGTGGCCGCGGCGTAGGCGCCGTAGGTGTTGTGGTCGTCGATGTAGCGCGAGTGCACCAGGAGGGTGAGCGTTTGCGAGACGCCCGGGAATCCGGAGCTCACCATGATCACCGCGCCGAACTCGCCCAGCGCCCGTGCCACGGTGAGCACGATCCCGTAGGTGAGGCCCCACCGAATAGCCGGCAGGGTGATCCGCGAGAAGGTCTGCCATCCGGAGGCCCCCAGCGTGGTCGCCGCCTGCTCCTGCTCGGTTCCGATCTCGCGCAGCACCGGCTCGACCTCGCGGACGACGAAGGGCAGCGTCACGAAGATCGTCGCGATGACCATGCCGGGAACGCTGAAGATCACCCGGATGCCGAGCGTCTCCAGGCCGCCGAACCAGCCCTGGCTTCCCCACAGCATGATCAGCGCAACGCCGACCACAATGGGAGAAACCGCGAAAGGCAGGTCGACGACGCCGGACAGCAGGCGGCGTCCGGGGAACCGCCCGCGCACCAGCACCAGCGCCGTCACCACGCCGAAGACCACGTTGAGCGGCACCACGATCGCCACGATCAACAGCGACAGGTTGAGCGCCGAGATGGCTGCGGGTGTTCGGATGGACGCCCAGAACACGTCCAGCCCGGGGGCGAACGTCCGCCACAGGATGGTCAGGATCGGAAACGCGAGCAGTACCGCCAGATAGACCAGGGCGACGACGCGCAGGGCGAGTTTCGCCGGTGTCGTGAGGATCATCGGACGGCCTCCTGCCGCTCGTGACCCCGCGCCGCGATCGCCCGGAGCGCCAGCAGGGTCGAGAACGAGATCGCGAGCAGGACGACGGACACCGCGGCGGCGTTCACCGGCCTGTCGATCTCGATCTGCTGCTGGATGTACTGGGAGGCGACCTGGGTCTCGCGCGGGATGTTGCCGCCGATGAGGACGACCGAGCCGTACTCGCCGATGGCCCGGGCGAACGCCAGTCCTCCGCCGGAGAGGATCGCCGGCGTGAGTGAGGGCAGGATCACCCGCCGGAAGACCGTCCAGTTGCCCGCTCCGAGCGAGGCGGCGGCCTGTTCCACATCGGTTTCGAGTTCGATGAGGACCGGCTGCACCGAGCGCACCACGAACGGCAGGGTGACGAACGCCAGCGCCACGCCGACGCCCCAGCGGGTGGCATTGAGTTCGATGCCGATCGGGCTCGACGGCCCGTACAGCGACAGCAGCACGATGCTCGCGACGATGGTCGGCAGCGCGAACGGCAGGTCGATCAGGGCGTCCACGATACGTTTCCCGTGAAACTCGTCGCGGACGAGCACCCAGGCGATCAGCGTCCCGGTGGCGACGTTGAGGACGGCGACCGCGGCGGATATCCCGATGGTCGTGCCGAGCGCCGCCAGTGCGACGGGGGCGGTGACGGCGTCCCAGAAGCCCGCCCATCCGCCCTCGAGAGAGGCCACCACGAGCGCGGCCAGCGGCAGCAGGACGATCAGACTCAGCCACAGGGTGACCACGCCGAGGGTAAGGCCGCTGACCCCCCCGAACGCCGCGGGTTTCGATGTGCGCGGCGTCCGGCGCGTGAGGGTGGCGGCCGTCATGCCGTCGCCTTGTCGTAGATCACGGCGATGGCGCCGGTGTCCTTGGCGAACAAGGTGGAGTCGACGGTCTTCCAGCCGCCGAGGTCGTCGATCGTCCACAGCTTCTCCGGCTTGGGGAACTTGGCGGTGAACTCGGCCGCGACTCCGGCGTCCACGGGACGGAAGCCGGCCTCGGCCCCAGCCGCTGCGCGGGAGCGGTGTAGAGGAAGTCGCGGAAGGCCGTCGCCGTGGTGAGGTTGGCGCTGTTCGAGAGGACGGCAACCGGGTTCTCGATCTTGAACGTGGACGGCGGGGTCACGTGTCCGACCTTGTCGCCCTGCTCTTCGATGAAGAGCGCTTCGTTCTCGTAGCTGAGCAGCACATCGCCGGTGCCTTGCAGGAACGTCTCGGTGGCTTCGCGGCCGGACTTCGGCTGCACCTTGATGTGCTCGCTCACCAGGGCCTCGATGAAGGCGAGGCCGGCCTCGGGGTTCGTGCCGCCCTCGCTCTTGGTGGCGTACGGCGCCAGCAGGTTCCATTTCGCGGAGCCCGACGAGAACGGGTTCGGCGTCACCACTTCGATGCCGGGCTTGAGCAGGTCGTCCCAGTCGGCGATGCCCTTCGGGTTGCCCTCGCGGACGACGATGGTGACCACCGAGCCGAAGGGGATGCCCCGGTGTTCGCCGGCGTCCCAGTCGGGGGCGACCAGGCCGGCGTCCACCAGCCGGGTGATGTCGGGGGTGACGGAGAAGTTGACGAAATCCGCCTCGGCGCCGGCGGCGACCTTGCGCGACTGGTCGCCCGAGGCGCCGTAGGACTGCCGGAACTCGACGCCGGCTCCGGCCGCGGTGGCGCTGAACGCGGGAATCACCTTGTCGAAGCCTACTTTGGGGACCGCATACGCGTACAGGTTGATCACCGAGGACGCCTGTCCGCCGGCCGAGGGTGCGGTGGTGCCTTGGACGGCGTCGCTGGCACCTCCACCGGAGCAGGCCGTCACGGCCAGGGCGACGGTGGCTGCGGTCGCGGCGAGGAAGGCTCGGCGGGAGTAGGTCATGGAAGTGCTCCTTGGATGAGGTCGATCGATATCTCGGTAATCCGAGAGGTGTAGTAGGCGATGTGGGTGCGTGTGCTCGCTGTGACGTCGCGGGGGACCGGTTTCGCTCAGGGGAAGGCGATGAAGAATGGGTTCCGGCCCCTGAGGGTTACCGCCGGACGGGGCGCGCGATCTCGAGAGAAGAGATCAACAGGACGCCGGACACAGACAACACAGGTCGCGGCGAAGGGCGCCGGTTCGAACCATGTGTGCGGTCATGGCGAGGAACGTAGCAGCCATCCGGGGGTCCCGCCAACCGTCTCATGTTCGTCCGTGGTGACGCCGGGCTGAGGCCGTCATCGCGGGTAGCGTGGGAGACGCGAGCCGACGAGCGTCATGGGAGACGGAGAAGAACCGCGTCATGAAGCCAACGCCAGACCCGCTCGACGCGGACGGAATCGTCGTCCTTCCTTGGTCCTGACGCGTGAGGCCCGACCCCGAGTAGGCCCACGGCGGAGTTCAGCGCGGTGAGCTGACTCTCGCGAACATAGCGGACACGCGTGGCCCTCTGTTGGGCCACGAGTGTCCACCATCTCCCGGACAGCGAGTCGACGGACTCGACGGAACGGCGGAGCAACATCCCTAGCCAGCCGGGAGCGCAGCCGAGGCGCTTCGTCGGGACGCTGAACGCATGTGCGATCTCGGTCGCCAGGGTCCGCCGTTGCGGCGCGGTCGGGCACGATGAGGTCGCCGCCGTGTACCTTGGCGACCTGCCGCAGGCACGCGAGACGTTCGCCGGGCAACGGCGCGCACTCACCCTCATGTACGGCCGCGGGGTCACCGACGCCGAACGCGTCGAGGACATCACCACCCTCGACCGGATCGTGCGCCTCGAATGCGACCTGCTACGGCCCGACCAGTCAAAAGCCGTCCTCGCCGAGAAACTCCGCCAGCTCGGCGACAGCGAACACACCGACGCCGGCGTCCTCACAGTGGTGCCGTTCGCGGGCGAGGCCGCCCGCGACCTCGCGATCCCCGACCCGACCGAGGGCCGGGTCTGCTACATCGCCGGGGCGTCCGGCGGCGTGTCGGTGTACACCCCGACCGGGTGGAAGTACCTCGCATGGCGGCCGTGAGCGATCAGCTCGCCAGGTCTCTAAACCTCCTCACCCGAGAGGAGATCTTGCGTATCTCCCCTAGTGGGAGTGGGAATCCATGGGTGGGCCTAACTGGACTTGAACCAGTGACCTCCGCCTTATCAGGGCGGCGCTCTAACCGTCTGAGCTATAGGCCCGTGCACCGGGTCGTTACCTTACAGCGCCGGAAGCCGCGGGCTCAAATCGACGTGCGGAGTAGGGGTTGACTACTGGCGACGCAGCTGGACCACGGTGCCGGTCACCGCGAGGACCGCGAACACCACCAGCGGCCAGCCGGCGAGAGCCATGGTGCCCGGACCGTCGTAGTCACCGATGTCGAACCGCCGCAGCATCATCGCGAGGCCCTGCACGAATGCCGCCGCTCCACCGACGGCGCTGATCAGCACGACCAGCAGGTTGGCGAGGTTGACCGCCAGCGCGATCACCACCAGCAGCGCCGCACCCAGGTAGGGAGCGGCGGCACCGAGCCACCCGGACAAGCCGACGAGGGACGCCACGGTCACGCCGAGCGCCGCGCCGACCGAACCCGCCGCGATGAGGACGCCGAGCGCGTAGAACGCGTAGGCCAGGCCGGCGCACAGCGCAGCGGCGAGGCCGGCGATCACCCAGTCGAGGGTGCCTGCCAGAAGCGGCTGCCCCGTGACCTGGCTCGTCACGCTCGCCGCGATGGAAAAGCCGATGAGCGCCCCCCAGAGTGCGAGCGCGACCCGGACGAGCGGGCGTCCGTGGAAGCAGAAGAACAGGCCGATCAGCGCGACCACGATGCCGAGAACCATGTCGGACACGACGCCTCCCTCGCACGGATGCGCCCGGGCCTCACGCCGGACGGCTGCGACCAGCATAGGCGGGGCCTGGGACGGTCGCGGAGCGTGGCGCCTGCGTCCCCGTCGTAGGATCGGCCTGTCACCAGGACGCCGAGACTGCGCGTCCGCTAGCTGCGCAGGAGTTTCCGTGTCCCAGTTCGACTCTCCCCAGCGTCCGGCCCGACCGGCCGGTTCTTACGGCGAGGGACGCCGCCCGCTCGCCGGGTTGATCGCGCTCGCCGCCGCCGTGGGGCTGCTCGCGGGGTCGGTCGGTGGCGTCGTCGTCGCCCGCCACGAGGCGGCGAAGCTGGGCCTGTGCAACGTGAGTGACGTGTCGAGCGCGGTGCTGCCCGCCGTCGTCACCGTCCTCGTCTCGGGCGCGAACGGCGCCTCCGGCTCGGGTAGCGGGGCGATCCTGACGTCCGACGGGACGATCGTCACCAACCATCACGTCATCGAGTCGGCGCTGCGGGGCGGCGAGGTCAGCGTCCTGCTCAACAACGGTGAGACCAAGCCGTCGACGCTCGTCGGCACGGACGCCGCCACCGACCTCGCGGTGATCAAGGTCGAGGCGTCCGGGTTGCCGACGGTCGCGCTCAACGACGACGCCGGGCCGCGTGTCGGACAGCAGGTGATCGCGATGGGCGCCCCGCTCGGGCTGGTGGGCACGGTCACCTCGGGCATCGTGAGCGCCCTCGACCGGGACATCATCGCGGGCGGCGGCGACTCCGGCATGACGGTGCTCGCCGGCAACATCCAGACCGACACGGCCATCAACCCCGGCAACTCCGGCGGACCTCTCGTCGACTGCGACCGGCGCGTCGTCGGCGTCAACACGGCCATCTCGACCGTGCCCAACGCCGACGGCACCGCCAGCGGCGGCAGCGTCGGCATCGGCTTCGCCGTCCCCGCCCACACCGTGCGGCGCATCACCGACGAGCTGATCGCCGTGGGCCGCGCGACCCATCCGTACTTCGGCATGTCCGTGGCGGAGATCCCGCCCGCGCTCGCGGCGCGGTTCGGCGTCCAGAGCGCGCTCTATGTGCAGGCGGTCGTGCCCGGCGGGCCCGCCGAGCGGGCCGGAGTCGTCGCAGGGGACGCGATCGTGACGATCGCCGGTCAACCGGCGACGTCGTTCTCGCTCGGACGGGTGCGGGCGCGGGCGTCGGCGGGCGACACCGTCGTGGTCGAGGTGTGGCGGGCGGGGGAGCGCGTGTCGTTCGGCGTCGTGCTCGCCGAACGGCCCTGACGGGCGTCGCGCCGCTCGAGCAGGCGCCACACCAGCGTCGTCGCCACGAACCACGCCGCGATGGCGAGGGCGACGACGAGGTAGTGCTGGGGCTCCATCCAGTCGATCCGGAACTGGCGCCGCGCCTGCGGAAACAGCGGCAGCAGCGTGCCGACAAGGGCGAGGACGCCGACGAGCGCGGCGAACCGCAGCCGCGGTCGGATGATGAGGTTGAGCACCAGCCCCGCGTACAACAACAGGTACGACACCGCCAGCTGGGCGGTGGGCACGTGGCCGGTGGACGCCACCTCGATCTCGTACACGATCAGCCCGGCCAGGCTGAGCAGGACGCCGGCCGGGATCGAGAACCGCGCCAGCGTTCGCGCGTAGTTCTTCTTGAACTCGTCGGGCGGCGGAGGCGGGATCAGGCCCAGCACGACGGACGGGATCGTGGCCGTCAGGACCGAGATGATCGAGCCCTGGCTGGCCAGGTAGGGGAAGCCGACCGTGAGCGTGCGCACGTACACGATCAACAGCGCCGTGCAGATCACCATCGTCAGGTTGAGCTTGATGACGTCGAGGAGGCCGCCGGCGATGCCCTGGCCGTGGCGCAGCACCTCCAGGAGCGCGCGCGGCTCGTTCTCGCGCAGCACGATGTCGGCCATTCCGATCGCGGCCTGCGTGCTGGCGGGCTGGGCGACGGCCAGGCTCGCGGCGCTGAGGGCGGGCAGGTCGGACATGCCGTCGCCGACGACCGTCACGACCTCGCCGTCGGCGCGCATCGCCCGCACGAGCTCGGCGACCTGCACGGGGGTCAGCCCGCCGAACAGGACGTGGTCGGCGGCCGCCCGACCCCAGTCGGTCCGCGGGATCGCCTCCAGCTCGGCGCGTGACAGGACGCCGCGGCCGCGGACGAACGCCACCTCGTCCTCGGTCATGCCACCGGCGCGCAGCAGGCCGAGGATCAGGTCGGCACTGCCCACGGCGAACGCCTTCACCTGGACGCCCGCGCGCCGGAAGGTCCGCACGACCTCCATCGCGTCCACGTCCACGTCCTCGCCGAACGTGATGACGCCGAGCGGCACCAGCTCGCCGGGGAGGACCGGGGCGCCGAGCGCGTCCCGCAGCGGCGCGGCTTCGGCGCGGTGCGCCAGCACGAACACCTGCCGGTCGCGCGTGCGCTCGTCCGGCGGCAGCGGCAGCGTCAGCCGGGGCTCCAGCACGGCGCGGCGGCCGAGCACGTAGGTGCCCTCGGCGTCCGGCTCGCCGTAGGTCATCGCCGTCCAGCCGAGTGTGGACAGCTGGGCGCTCTCCTCGCGGACGATGCGCTGCTCGCCTTCGTAGGCGTCCGCGAGGAGGCGGCCGACGGCGGTCTGGGTCGTGGTCGAGCGCGCCAGGTCGCCGAGCGCCTGCCGCACCCGCGCGCGGGAGATCCGCTCGCCTGTCTCGTCGGCGCACACGGTGAGGTCGACCGACGTCCCTGCGAGCGTTCCCAACTCGGTGAAGCACAACACGGTCGTCTCGGCCAGGGTCTCGATCGAGCGTGCGCTGTGCACCAGCCCGCCGTGTTGCGCGAGTTCGACCATGCCCGCGGCGTACGTGACGACGATCATCATGTACATGCCGGTGGGGATCAGGCTGAAGATCACCGGGGCCGCCTGGATGAGCGCGTCGCCGTACTCGCCCAGATCGAGGTGCAGGAAGTTCGCCAGCAGCAGCACCACGTACACGGCGACGACCACCAGCAGCGCCAGCAGGATGTGCGCGATCAGCCGCTCGAGCTGGGTCGGCCGCGACGCCAGCGCCGCGGTCTCCTGCGCCCGCGAGCTGACCAGACGGTCGCGGCCGACACGGTCGGCACGGTAGACGGCGCGTCCGGACACCACGAACGACCCGGCGTGCAGGGTGGCGGCCGGCCGGACGCGCAGCCACGCCCGGGCGTCGGAGAGCGCCGACGCGTCGACCACCACCGACGCCGGTCCGAGCAGCGGGCCATCCGCGATGATCTGGTCGCCCGGGCCGGCGACCAGGATGTCGCCCCGGACGATGTCGTTGGCGCGCAGGGTGCGCAGCCGGCCGCCGCGAATGACCGCGTACCGCTCGGGCGTCGCGTCACGGAATCGTTCCATGCGCCGGTCGGCGATGCTCTGCTGCAGCAGTCGGATGCCGGTCGTCAGGCCCAGCATGAACAACGTGACGAGCGCGCCGAACCACTCGCCCAGGATCAACTGGATGATCGACAAGCCGATCAGGTTGAGATTGAAGACGGTGAAGATGCTTTCCTTGCGCGCCACCTGCCAGGTGCGCACCGGCTTGAGGTTCAGCTCGTTGATCTCGCCGGGCCGTCTGCGGGCGGACGCCTCGTCGTCGCTGAGCCCCTCGGGCCACTCGAACGGCGCGGGCGGGGTCAGGCGGGCCGCACGCCGCCGCCACCGCGTGGCGAGGAAGCCGCCGATCACAGCCAGCCAGGTGAGCGCCACGATCAGCAGCGGCACGCGCCCGCAGCGCTCGCGAACCGGCGGGGTGCGCGGTGCGGCGTCGCGGGCGGCCATGACGGGGAACCCTATTCGTGAACGACAGGATCGGGATAGACGGGGATCGCCGCCATCGCCTCGATTCGCTGCTGGACGCGGGCGAGCGCGGCGTCGTCGAGGCCGGCGTCGCCGGTCACCTCGCGCCAGCCGGGCAACACCACGTCACCGAAGTTGTGCCCGTGCCGGGCCGGGACGGCCTCGCCGCCCAGCATGTCGATGGTGACCTGCACGCCGGTGATGAGGGGGATCCAGACCATCGAGTCGCTGATGTCGGACGCCCGCTGGTCGCGCTCGAGCCATTCGGGGGAGCGCCACAGCAGTTCGGGGCCGAGCCAGGTCACCGGGTCCGTGGCGTGCTGCAGGTAGAGCATGCGCGGCCCGCTCCAGGCGGCGGTGGGGCGGTGCTGGTCGCCGTCGGCGGACATCCATCGCACCTCGCGTCCGTCGTCGAGAACGGGCTGCCAGGCCGGCGTCCCGGCGTCGCGCGAAGCCTGCAGGCCTCGCCACAGCGGTGAGCCGTTCGGGCTGCCGACGAACAGGGCGCCGTCGGTGCGGGCGCGGACGGCGGCCACATCGTCGAACAGCGCCTGGCTGCCGTGGGCGCCGAGGCTGAGCCCGTAGCTGATCAGTGCCGGGCGGCTGTCGGCGGGCAGTGTGCGCCACCGGGCCTCGACGGCCTCGAACAGGACGCGGGACGCCTCCACCGGGGCGTCCGGGTCGAAGACGAACGACACCCAGCTCGGCGTGTAGGCGTATTGCATGGATGCGACGGCCGTGTCTCCGGCATGCAGGAACTCGATCGCGTCCATGGTCTGCGGCTCGAGCCAGCCCGAGCCGGTGGCGGTCGCCACCACGAGCACCGACCGCTGGAACGCGCCGGTCCGCTCGAGTTCGGCGACGACGAGCCGCGCGCGTTCGGCGATGGTGGGCGCGGACGCCAGCCCCGCGTACACCCGGATCGGCTGCTGCGCGGGAAGACCGGTGAGCGCGGCGATCTCGGCGGCATCGGGGCCGCCGCCGACGAAGTTGCCGCCGTGGCGTCCGAGCGTGCTCCACGCGATCGCCGAGCCGGTCCCGGCGGAGCGGTAGGTGGAGGCGGGTTCGGTGACGGACGCCGCGGGCCGGCCGTTGCGCTCGGCGTAGATTCCGTCGACGACACGCAGGACGCCGACCACGAGTCCCGCCAGGGCGAGCACAAGGGCGCCGACGGTCGCGACGAGCGCGAGAGGACGCCCCACGCGGCGCTTGGCCAGGCGAAACAGCCCGGCGACGCCCTTGCCCGCGGCGAGGAAGAGGAGGACGAGCGGCGCGAATCCGGTGAGGAAATCGAGGACGCCGGTGCCGGGCAGCGGCGGCATCTGCACCATGCGGCGCACCTCGTTCTGCCAACTGAACGCGAGCGTGGAGAGGATGCCGATGCCGGCGAGCCAGAAGACGCCGTAGAGCGCCCAGAAGCGGCGGGTGGAACGGAGGAAGCGTCGCCCCGTCAGGCGGCTGACCACGAAGGCGGCGCCGGAGGCGACCGCGTATCCGATGCCGAACGCGACCGCCGCGATCACGCACTGGAGCAGGGCCGGACGCGGCAGGAGCGAGGGTGTGACCGCGAGCGCCGCCAGCAGCAGGCCGGCGACGGCGCCCGACGGATCGATGGACCACCACCGCCGCGCGGCCAGGCGGCCGCGCGGCGGTGACTGATCGGTCAATTCAGCGGGTCCGTGCGAGCGCGGCCTGCTTGAGCGACTGGAACTCGGCCGCGTTGATGGCGCCCGAATCCAGCAGCTGCTTCGCCTGCGCGATCTCGTCGGTGGCCGAGGAGGGAGCCGCGACCTCGCGGATGTACTGGTCGGTCGCAGCGCGCGCCTCGGCGACCTGCTCGGCCTGGCGCTGCCCCATGCCGCCGCCGCGGACGATCAGGTAGATCAGCGCCGTGAGGAAGGGCAGGAAGATGAGGAAGATGAACCACACGGCCTTCGCGGCGCCGCCGAGCTTACGGTCGCGGAACAGGTCGGTGATGATCGAGAACAGCGCCATCAGATAGGCGATGAAGATGAAGGCGGTCAGGAACCACCAGATGGCGTCCCAAATGAGCTGCCAGAAAGACATGAGAAGGCTTCCTTTCGCCCCCACGCTCGGGGGACTAATTCGAGGCTCGTCGAGCCAGAACAAAGCGTAGATGAGACCGGCGGGTACTCCCGCCCGTCTCGAATGCGGGCCGCGCGTCCCGAATATGGGCCGCGCGGCGTGCGGGGACGGTGACGGCTACCCGGCGAGAATGCGCTGCTTCTGCGCGTCGAATTCGTCGGCGGTGAGCACGCCGGCGTCGCGCAACTGGCCGAGCTGCGTGAGCTGCTCGATCACGGTGGCCGGGTTGGCTGCGGGCCGTGCCGGGGGAGCCGCGGGGGCGACGGGTGCCGCCATCGCGGCCGCCTGCTGGGCCGCGACGGCCTGTTGCTGGGCCGCGGCCGCCGCATGCGCGTCTTCGGCCGCCCAGCGTCGCTGTTGCTTGCGCTGGACGTTCCCCACGACACGGGTCGCCACGCTGGCACGCGCGGCGGTACGCAACAGACTCATCGCTCCTCCTCCTGCTCATCGGCCAGTGCGGCCGCCAGGTCGTCCAGCGCAACCCCGCCGGACCACAGTTCGCGGCCACCGATCTGGTGGACCCGCGCGGCGACCGGAGCGAGCCCGCGGTCCTCGTACACGACGACGACACCGTAGTCGCCGGCGGTGAGCTCGGCACCCAGCGCCGCGATGTCTTCTGCGTCGAGCAGTTCGGTCAGGGCGGTGTCGAACTCCCCGAGCCGCGGGTCGTCCGCCGCGCAGACGCGCGCGGCGACGCCGTCGGCGTCGAGCGCGACGACCTCGAGGTCGAGCACCTCGACGGCTTCGGAGGCGACGCTCGCCGCCAGCGCCTGGGCGACGGACGCGATGTCGGCGTCGCGCGGCAGCACGAAGGCCACGTGGTTCACGGGACCGGCGTAAAGATCAGTTGCCATGGTGCGAGCATAGTGGCCTGTCCACCCCCAGCGTGTCGCCGAGCGGATGCCTGTTCGGTCCGGCGGTGCGGCCCTTCGTGGCGCCGGCCATTCCATCCCCCAGTAATGGGGGATTCATTCCGTTCGCCGTGGGATGGTGTCCGCGGCTGGCCCCGAGGACATCCCAGCGATCAATGAATGAGTTATGTTTTCGTGACAGGTGAGCATGAACCAACCGATCGCTTTCGGCGGTGGGCGTCCTACGCTGAGCCTTCACACGCCAAGTACCGCGTGGCGTCGGAGTACCCCACACGAAGGAGTGTCAGATGACGCACAAGGCCCCGTACCCCCCGTTCGAGCTTCCGCAGCGACGCCTTGAGGTTCGCGCCGCCGAGAAGGCGTCCGCGGCCACCGCCCTCGGCATCGTCGTGTTCGAGGGTGACGAATTCCCGGCCGTGATCGGCGAGGAACGCGCCGCCGAACTCGGCTTCACGCCGAAGCCCGGTGCGACGCTGGTCCTTGCGGGCGCCGAAGGCCCGGTCACCGTGCTTCTCGGGGCGGGGCTTCACTCCCAGGCCGATCTCGCCACCATGCGCAACGTCGCGGCGGCGCTCGCGCGGGCCGTCCCCGTCCATCGCGCCCTCGCACTCGAAGTGCCGCGCACGGGCCTGGCCACCGACGGCATCGCTGCCGCGTTTGTCGAGGGCGCCGCCTTGGCCCGCTACGTGTACCGGCTGGGTGCGGAGGCGGACGACGCGAAGCTCGATTCGCTCGAGCTCGTCGCCGGATCCGCGCTGCTGGCCGACCTCACGCAGGGCATCAAGCGCGGCGAGGTGCTCGTCCGGGCCGCCAAGCTGGCCCGCGACCTCGCCGGCACCCCCGGCGGCATCCTGACCCCGACGCAGATCGGCAAGGTCACGCGCGAGCTGGGCACCGCGGCCGGCCTCGAAGTCGAGGTCGTCGACGAGGCCGGGCTGGTCGAGCTGGGTTGCGGTGGTTTGCTCGGCGTCAACCTGGGCAGCGAAGAGCCCCCGGTGATGGTGAAGCTGGTCTACCGTCCCGAGGGCACGCCCACCGGACGCCTCGCGCTCGTCGGCAAGGGTGTCACCTACGACGCGGGCGGCCTCGCGCTGAAGCCCGGCGACGAAGTGCATGCCACCATGAAGAACGACATGACGGGTGCAGGCGCCCTCTTCGCGGCGATGACCGCGCTGAAGGAGCTCGGATGCCAGGCCGAGGTCATCGGCTACATGATGTGCACCGACAACATGCCCTCGGGTTCGGCGCTGCGGCTCGGCGACATCATCGTCATGCGCGGCGGCACGACCGTCGAGGTGATCAACACGGACGCGGAGGGCCGCCTCGTCATGGCCGACGCTCTCGTGCTCGCCACCGAGGAGAAGGTCGACGCGATCATCGACATCGCGACCCTCACCGGCGCCTGTCTGCGCACCTTCGGCGTCGAGATCGCCGGTGTGATGGGCAACAACGCCGCCCTGGTCGACCAGGTCAAGGCGTCCGCCGAACGCGTCGACGAGCCGGTGTGGGAGCTGCCGCTCGCGCATCGCTACCGCGGCGAGCTGACGTCCATCATCGCCGACCTGCGCAACATGGGCGGCATCAACGCCGGCTCGATCACCGCTGCGCTGTTCCTCAACGAGTTCGTCGGCGACACGCCGTGGGCTCACCTCGACATCGCGGGCACCGCGCAGGCGCCGGCCGCTCGCGGTTGGATCAACAAGGGCACGACCGGCTGGGGCACCCGGCTGCTGATCGACGTCGCCCTTCACTTCAAGGCCTGAAAGGACGGCCATGGCCGCGAACACAGAAGAAGACGAGGTCGCCCAGAGCGGTCTCCTCGGTGCCGTCGAGCGGATCGGCAACAAGGTTCCGCACCCCGTGCTGATGTTCGGCTACCTGATCATCCTGGTGATCGGGCTGTCCTGGATCCTCAGCATGTTCGGCGTCTCCATCACCGAGAACGTCGCGGTGCCGGTCGACACGACCGTCACCAGCGACATCGTCCACGAGTACTACGAAGACCTGACCGTCCCGATCTCCGAGCCCGGTGCGTCGCCCAAGGACTGGGAGATCGTCGAGACGGTGATCCCGATCAAGAGCTTGGTGTCGATCGAGGGCGTCCGGTTCATCTTCTCCTCGTTCGTGAACAACTTCGCCGGCTTCAGCGTCATCGCGGTCACGTTCGTGGCCATGATGGGCGCGGGCGTGGCCGAGGAGTCCGGCCTGCTCGGGTCGCTGATCCGCAAGCTGGTCGGGTCGGCGCCGAAGTGGGCGCTCACCTTCCTGATGGTGTTCGTGGGCGTCCTGTCGTCGGTCGCCTCCGACGCGGGCTACCTGATCCTGATCCCGCTCGCCGCGGCGGCGTTCGCCAGCGTCGGACGTCACCCGCTCGCGGGTCTGGGCTCGGGATTCGCGGGCGTCGCGGCGATCTTCATGGTGAACATCTCGCTCACCCCGATCGACGCGATGATCACGGAGATCGCCAACGAGGCGATGGGCGGGCAGGGCCAGCCGCTGACGATTGTCTCGAACTACTACTTCATGGTGGTGAGCTCGATCATCCTCGCGTTGGTCGCGTCGCTGGTGACCGAGAAGATCGTCGAACCGCGCCTGGGGCCGTGGACGCCCGAAAGCGGCGTCGTGGTCGCCGACGAGGTGATGGCCGATCCGGCGGCCGACAAGAAGGGCTCGCGCTACGCGCTGTTCGGCCTTCTCACGATCGTCGCCATCGTGGCGCTCGCGACCTTCCCGCCCGGGGCGCCGCTGCGCGACCCCGAGGACGGGGCGATCATCGGCCAGACGCCGTTCATGGACAGCCTGCTGTTCATCATCATGCTGATCTTCCTCGTCTCGGGCATCTGCTACGGCGTGGGTGCCGGCACGATCAAGGGGAGCAACGACGTCATCAAGGCCATCACCAAGACCTTCGCCGGCCTCGGTGGCATGGTGCTGATGCTGCTGATGATCAGCCAGTTCATCGCCTACTTCAACTGGACGAACCTGCCCACGGTGATCGCCGGCTCGCTCGCCGAGATTCTGGAGCAGGCGAACATCGGTGCCGTGCCCCTGCTGATCGGGTTCATGCTGGTGATCGTCGTGCTCGACTTCATCATGCCCGGCTCGTTGCCCAAGTGGGCGATCTTCGCGCCGATCTTCGTGCCGCTGTTCATGCGGCTCGGGGTCGCCCCGCAGACGCTGCTCGCCGCCTACCGCGTGGCCGACTCGCCGGTGAACGCGCTCACGCCGCTGATGGTGTACCTGCCGTTCATCGCGACGATCGCGCAGCGCTACCAGAAGAAGGCCGGCATCGGCACGGTGGTCGCGCTGATGCTGCCCTACTCGGGGGCGATCTTGGTCGTGTGGGTCGTCATGTTCATCGCGTGGTTCCTGCTCGGCATCCCGCTCGGGCCGGGCTATCCGCCGTCCGTGCCGTGACCGACGCCACCACCCAGACAGGAAGGCTCCCCTTCGTTTCGACGGGGAGCCTTCCCGCGCGCCCGGCCGTCGACGCCCTGGTGGACGAGGCGTACGCGCGCTATCGCGACTGCCGCGAGGGAACGCCGTCCGCCGTCTACCCGGCGCTGGAGCGGGCCGATCCGGGCCTGTTCGGCATCTGCGTGCTCGAAACCGACGGCACGGCGCACGTCGCCGGCGACGCCGACCATCCGTTCACCATCATGAGCGTCGCCAAGCCGTTCGCGTTCGCGCTGGTCGGCTCGGCGTTGGGCGCGGACGCCGTCCGCGCGATGATCGGTGTCAACGCCACAGGGCTGCCGTTCAACGCGATCGAAGCGATCGAGCGGTCGGCCGACGGGCGGACGAACCCGATGGTCAACCCCGGCGCGATCGTCACGACGAGCTGGGTCGCCGGCGACGGCGAGGCGAAGTGGGCCACCCTCCTCGCGGGTCTGTCGGCGTTCGCGGGTCGCGAACTCGCCGTCGACGAGGAGGTGTACGCCTGCGCGTCCGCCACCAATCACGTGAACCGCTCGGCGGTCTACCTGCTGCACGCACGCGGCCTGCTGGGCTGCGATCCCGACCTCGCGCTCGACCTGTACACCCGGCAGAGCTGTGTGCAGGTGACCGCCCGCGACCTGGCGACCATGGGTGCCACGCTCGCGGACGGCGGTGCCAACCCGATCACCGGCGACGAGGTGATCCCCGTCGAGCTGTGCCACGCCGTGCTCGCCGTGATGCTGACCGCCGGGCTCTACGAGGCGTCCGGCGACTGGCTCTACGAGGTCGGGCAGCCCGGCAAGAGCGGCATCGGCGGCGGCATCGTGACCGTCTCGCCGGGCAAGGGCGCGCTCGGCACGTTCTCGCCGCCGCTGGACGCCGCGGGCAACAGCGTGCGTGGCGGCAAGGTGGCCCGGTTCCTGTCCCGCGAACTCGGCCTCGATCTGCTCAATTCCGTTCCCGTGTCGCCGCGTTGAGGCGTCCTCGCTCTAGGTAGGTTGCTGCTCATGTCCGAGAGCCTCATCACGCTGCTGGTGCTGGCCGCCACCGTCGTCCTGTTCATCTGGGACCGCCTGCCGGTCGCCGTGGTCGCCATGCTGGTGCCGATGGCGCTGTGGGCGACCGGCGTCCTCACGCTGGGCGAGACCGTGGCCGGCTTCGGTGACCCGACCGTGCTGTTCATCGCCGCACTGTTCGTGGTGAGCGAGGCGCTGGACGCCACCGGCGTCACGGCGTGGGTGGGCGAAAAGGCGATGGAGAGCGCGGGCACCAGCCCGACCCGCCTGCTGGTCACCGTCATGCTGATGATGGCCGTGCTCACCGCGCTGATCACGCCGAACGGTTCCGTGGCGGCCCTCACGCCCGTGGTGGTGGCGATCGCGATCCGCGGACGCCGGTCTCCGTCCGAGCTGCTCATGCCGGCCGCCTTCGCCGCGCACGCCGGGTCGCTTCTCATGCTGACCGGCTCGCCCGTCACCGTCGTCATGGCCGACTACGTCGAAGAGGTGAGCGGGCAGCGGCTCGGCCTGTTCTCGGTCGCCGTCATCGGTGCGGTGCTGCTCACCGCGACGCTCGGCATCACCATCGTGTTCGGTTCACGCCTGGTGCCGAGGCGGACGCCGCGCCGCTCGCTGCGCGACTTCGGCGCGCACGGGTCGCTGTTGGAGACGCACTACGCCCTGGACTCCGACGAGCCCGTCATGGGGCGCGAGATCGGCGTCGGCGAGTTCATCGTGCCGCCGCGGTCGGCCTACATCGGCGACGAGGTGTACACGGGCATGGTCACCGACAGCGGCAACCTGATCGTCGTGGCGGCGCACCACCGCGGTCACGACATCGACAAGGAGGACCGCCGCCGCAAGTTCCGGCTGGTCGCCGGCGACCGGCTGTTGCTGCGCGGCGCCTGGGACGCGCTCGACCGCGCGGCGGAGGACCCCGAGCTCATCCCGGTCGACGATCCCGAGAGCGTCCGCCGTCAGGCGGTGCCGCTGGGGATCGGCGCCAAGCGGGCCGTCGGCGTCCTGGCCGCCATGGTGGTGCTGCTGGCGACCGGCCTGGTGCCGCCGCCGGTCGCGGGCATCGCCGCCGCGCTCGCGATCGTCCTGCTGGGCGTGCTGAGCGTCGAGCAGGCCTACCGCGGCATCTCGTGGACGACGATCATCCTGGTCGCCGGCATGATGTCGCTGTCCGAGGCGATGCAGTCCTCGGGCGCGGCCGAGCAACTCGCACAGGGGCTGGTGTCCGTGGTGGGCAACGGCGGCCCGGTCGTGCTGCTGGTCGGCCTGTTCGTGATCACCGCCGCGCTCGGCCAGCTGATCAGCAACATGGCGACCGCGCTCATCGTGATGCCGATCGGTGTCGCGGCGGCCGCCGAGATGGGCGTCTCGCCCGTCCCGATCCTGATCGCCGTGGCCGTGTTCGCGGCCGGTGCGCTGCTCACGCCGGTCGCGACCCCGGCCAACCTGGTCGTCATGGAGGCCGCCGGCTACCGGTTCGGGGACTACTGGAGACTCGGCCTTCCGCTGCTGCTGTGCTACGGGCTGGCGGGCGTCTTCCTGGTGCCCCTAATCTGGCCCTTCTAATGCAGCAGAACATTCCGCTCGCGGTGGCGCTCACCGTCGCCGCCACCGTTCTCTTCGCGCTGGCCGCGACGATCCAGCACTACGTCGTCGGCGCGAAGACCGGCAAGGGCCAGGCACTGTCGGGCGGCCAGCTCTGGTCGCTGATGCGGTCGCCGCGCTGGTGGCTCGGCATGGGACTCAACGCCGTCGGCGCCGTGCTCGCCCTCGCCGCCCTGATGTTCGCCCCCGTCACGGTGTCGCAGCCGTTGGCGATCCTGGCGGTGCCGTGGACGGTGATGCTCGCCAGCAGGGTGGGCGGGCACACGATCCCGCGCACGGTGTGGTCGGCCGTCGGGCTGGCCGTCGCCGGGACGCTGTTCTTCGCGGTGATCGCGATCGTGTACGCCGCCGACCACGAGGAGTTCAGCGACGACGGGCTGATCCTGGGCACCATCGTCGGGTACGCGGTCGCCGGCGGGCTCGCGTTGCTCGGCGCCCGGGGACCGGCGCGGACGCGATGCCTCGCGTGGGCGTCCGCGGGGGCGTTCATCTTCGGCCTGGAGTCGGGCATCGTGAAGGCGCTCGGCGAGTACGTCGCGACCCGCGAGTGGCGGACGTCCGTCGTGTTCTGGGTGCTGGTGGTGCTGCTGATCGTCGGCGCGCTCGTCGCGACCGCGTTCATGCAGCAGGGTTACGCCACCGGCGCGGCCGAGACCGTCGTGGGGGCGCTCAACGTGGTCGGTCCCATGGCGGCGGTGTCGTTCGGCATCCTCGTGCTCGGCGAAGGCGCCAACATCACCGCCACCGCGGCGCTGGCGATGTTCCTGTCCGGCGGGATCGCCGTCCGGGGCGTGGTGCTGCTGTCGCGCTTCCAACCCGACCAGGCGGTGTCCGACGAGGGAGCGGCATCCGCGTCGAGCTGACGTGCGGGCCCATCACCACCCCGGCGGGGACGATGATGGGCCGGAGGAACCCCGTGCCCCTACTCGCCGGGCGCGAGGGTCAGCGCGATCGTGTCGTCGGCGGTGCGCAGCGTCAGCGACGCCACCTCACGCTGGATCGCCGTCGCCGACTCGAGCGCCTTGAGGAACGCGGTCTCCTGCTCCATGACGCCGGTGGGCGTGTCGCAGGCCATCATCGTGCTGACGAGCGGGCCGACCCGCAGCAGGCCGTCCGTGACGGTGTAGGTACCGGTGAACCGGTTGCAGCCGCTCGAGCCGCTCACGCCGCCGTCCTCGCCGAACGCCACCGTCAGATCGGTGCCCGCGATCGGGCTGGTCACCGCGTCGCCGCTCCGCAGGCCGGTGACGACCCAGGACGTGCCGGCGAGGCCTTGATCGAGGACCGCGAACGTGGCCACCTCGGCGCCCGCGGCGTCCGAGAGCGTGAGGCGTCCGCCGGTGATCGCGTAGCTCGCGACCTGCGGGAGCGCGGCGAGCAGTTCCTGCTCGGTCTTCATGACCGACTCCTCGCACGCCATCATGGTCGAGACGAAGTCGCCGCCGAAGCTCAGCGTGCTTCCGTCGGTGGCGAAGCTGCCGCCGATGCGGTTGCAGCCGCCCGAGCCGGTGGCCCGGCCGTCCGTGCCGAATTGGAGGAACGCCGTCGATCCGGTCTGATCGACGCCGCGCAGGCTCGTCAACTGCCACGGATCGCCGATCAGCGCCGCCGCCGTTGCGGGTGCGCTGACCGTCGGGGACGGTGACGGAGACGCCGTCACGGGCGGCGGCTGCACGCACCCCACCAGCAGGAATGAAGCGGCAACGGCGACGACGAATGTCATCTTCGACATGGATCACGGTCCTCTCACGCGGTGCGTCCATTGTGCCCGTTCGTCCGGCGGCGCCGCGGCGCCCACGCATCACGATTTGATCCCGCGACGCCCGGTTCCGCGACCCCCTACCATGCGTCCATGGCAGAGCAGAGCATCGTCCTCGTCGGTAATGCGTCGGACGGGACCATCGCGTCCTTCCGGCTCGGCGACCAGGCGTTGGTGCCTCTCGCCGTGTCGCGGGTGGGGTCCGGCTGCTCTGCGTTCGCGGTGGACGCCGTCCGTGGCCTCGTCTACTGCGCCACCAAGGAGCCGTGCCCGGCCGTGGTGACGCTCCGCCTCGATCGCGCCACGGGCGCACTGACCGAGACCGCACGGGCGGCGATCGACGACCCGCTGGCCTCCCTGGCCCTCGCGCGCGACGGTGGCCTGCTGCTCGGGGCGTCCTATCACGGTGGCTGGGGCGCGGTCTGGCCGGTGACCGACGGACGCCTGCGCGCCGCCACCGCACGCGTGGAGCACGACGCGCTGCACTGCGTGCTCACGACCGCCGCCGGCGATGCCGCCTACTTCGTGTCGCTGGGCGAGGACCTGATCGTGCAGTGCGCCCTCGCCGCCGACGGCACGCTCGTCCCGCTCGACCCGCCCAGCGTCGCGGCACCGAAGGGCTCCGGCGCCCGCCACCTGGTGCTCGCGGGCGACGAGCGCTCGGCGTACCTGATGACCGAGTTCACCGGCCAGGCGATCCGCTACCTGCGCGACGAGGCGGGCACACTGACCGGGGTGGAGGCGGTCGACGCCTTCGACCCGCACGCCGGCCTCAAGGTCAGCCGCCGGGGCGCCGACCCGCGTGCCGAGGGCCTGATCTGGGGCGCCGACCTGCACCTGGCCCGCGACGGCGCGTGGCTGCTGTGCAGCGAGCGCGCGGCGTCCACGATCGTCGCGGTTCCGTTGGGCAGGGGCGGTTCGCTCGGCACCCAGGTCGTGGTGAGCCCGGCCGAGCAGCAGCCGCGCGGCTTCGCGGTGACGCCGGACGGCCGCGGCGTCGTCGTGGCGGGAGAGGCGTCCGGTCAGGTGTCGTACGCGGGCGTGAACGACGACGGCACGCTGGTGCTCAAGGGGCGCTATGCGTCCGGTGCGGGCGCCAATTGGGTGCGCTTCGCCTGATCCCCGGCCGGCGAGGCGACGGGGGGTGGCGCCGCGGCCGGTCGCCGGCCCGGTCGCGCTCGGCGATGGTCAGGCGGTGCGGGCGTCGTCGGTGTCCTGCCAGGCCCACATCGTGCCGGGGCGGCCACGCCCGACGGTCACGCGCTCTTGGGTGACGCCGAGGCCGCGCACCGAGGCGAGCCGGCGATTGAGGTTGCCACGGTCGGGCGCGACGCCCGTGAGGGAATGCGTGATGCCCACGGCCGTCGACACCGGGAAGTTCTCGCCGGTGAGCGCCCGCGTGAACGCCAGGTCGCGCCACAGCCGGTCGGCCAGCAGCGGCCAGCACACGTTGACCATCTGGTTGTGGTCGAACGCCAGCTCGGGAACCTCGTCGGGGGCGAACCAGCGGACGCCCGCGTCGTCGGCGACCGCGCCGGGGTCGCCCTGGACGACGGCCCACATCACGACCGAGAGCGTGTAGCCGCGCGGATCGCGACGGGGCTCGTCGAACACGGTGAGCTGGCCGTGGGCGCGGACGCCGAACCCGAGTTTGGTCGCGACCGCGCGCTCGGCGGCGGCGTCCAGTCGTTCGCCCTCGAGCAGGGTGACGCCCGGGAGGGCGAGCTGACCGTCGTAGGGCTCGTGGGCGCGGGGCGCCACGGCCAGTTCCACGCGGCGCAGGCCGGGATTGAAGCGCAGAGCGAGGGCGTCGACCGACACGTAGGTGGGTTGTCGGTCCATCATCATTCCTTGTCACGCGGCTGCTTGTCGGTAGCACCCTAGCCTGCGGACGCCGCCGTCGCGGTCCGCTTCCACGAGGCGGGCAGACGGTCGGGTGCGCGGCTTGAATGTGCACGTCCTGGCCGTTCCATGGCGTCCCACCGTGGTAGGCGACGGTGGAGGCGTCCCCGTTCGGCCTCGTGGGCATCGATGAGACGACGATGAGGTGCTCCGCCTCCTCGAGCGGATGGGTTCTGTGGATAACCATCCGGATCGCGGGAGTTTTCCACAGATCGCAAGAGGGGAGTGGTGAGGCGTCGGGCGCAGCCCCTACAGTCGAGTCAACCGAACCACCCACCCCGAGGAACCACCCCCATGGCTGTCTTCGCCTCGGACGCCGCGCGTCCGCGTCTCCGCACCCGCCGCAGCCCCGCATGGCTGGCGGCGGGCATCGTCGCGATCTGCCTCGGCGGCCTCGGATCCGCCTACGTGTTCACCTCGCTCACGGCATCGCACTCCGTGTTGCAGGTCACGCGCACGCTCCACCGCGGCGAGTTGATCCAGCCCACCGATCTGGCGGCGATCCCCGTGGGCGCGGCACTCGACGTCCCCACCGTGAGCGAGGCGCGGCTCGGCGAGGTCGTCGGCCGCGCGGTCGTCAGCGACGTGCCGAACGGCAGTCTGCTGGTCGACGGATCCTGGGGCGAGCCGGGCGTCCCGGCGGGGCACTCCCGCGTGGGTCTGCGACTGCCGTCCGGGCGGTATCCGGCCACCGACGTTCGTCCCGGGACTCCCGTGCTCGTGGTGGCGCTGCCGCCGCCCGCCGCCGGGGTGGGGGCCGGCGCGGAGGCGGACGCGTTGCCGGGGAGCGTGCGGGCCACCCTCGTGTCGGCGCCTACGGCGCAGCCCGACGGCTCCTTCGCGTTCGACCTCGACGTGCCCGCCGAAGCCGCCGAGGCCGTGGCACGGCTCGCGGCGGCCGACCGGGTCGTCCTCGTCCAGGTCGAGGCCCGGCGATGAGCGTCCTGGTGCTCGCCAGCGCGAGCGGGGCGCCGGGAGTGACGACCACCAGTCTCGGCCTGGCGCTCGCCTGGCCGCGCGACTGCGTGCTGGTGGACGCCGATCGCTCCGCCGCGCACGCGGTGCTCGCGGGCTACCTGAGCGGGCAGACCGCGGCAGACGGCGGACTTCCCGTCCTTCTCCAGGCTCACCGGGAACGCCTGCCGCTGGGGCCGGCGCTGCGGGGCGCCGCGCGTCCGCTTCCACCCCTCGCCCCGACCGAATCGGATGCGCGGCGACCCACCTTCGTGTCGGGATTCACCCACCTGGGATCGATCGACCTGTTCGAGAGCGTGTGGCCGGCCCTGCTGGAGTCGGTGCGCGGGGAGCCGTTCGACCTGATCGTCGACGCCGGACGCACCGGCCACCACGGTCTGCCCGCGGGGCTGGTGGCCGAAGCGGACGCCGTCGCGCTCGTCTGCCGCGCCTCGCTGGCGTCGCTCGTCGGCCTGCGTCCCCACCTGGCACCCCTGGTCGAAGCGAGCGCACCCGGGCGAACCGGGCTGATCCTCGTCGGTCCCGGCCGGCCCTACGGCGCCGCAGAGGTGGCGGAGCAGTTCGGCGTCCCGGTGCTGGCGTCGCCCGCGTGGGATCCTGCGTCTGCCGCGGCGCTCGCCGAGCCGGCACCGCTGGACCGGCGGTGGCCGCGTTCGCCGCTCGGCCGCTCGCTGACGCAGGCGTCCGAGGCGCTGATCGGCGTCATGTCGACCCAACAGGCTTCGGGGGCGGCGCGATGACCGAGACGCCGACGCGCCGCCTGGCCGACATCCCGCTGCTGACGGCGGTACCCACCGCCTTCTCCGTCACCGGCGCGACGGCCCGTCGCGCGGCGCTGCCGTTGCCGGCCACCGACACGGTGGAGTGGCCGCTCGTGGTCACGCTGCGCCGAAAAGTGTCGGACGCGGTCACCCGCGCGGGCGAGGAGCACCTGGACTCCACGGGCGTGGCGATGCCCGACGTCGACCGCCGGCTGCTGGCGCGCTCCCTGATCAGGCGCGTCGTTCGCGAACAGGCCGACGAGCGCAGCAACCGAGGCGAGCTGTGGACGATCGAACGCGAGCACGCGTACGCCGACGCGGTCGAGGACGCGATCTACGGGTACGGACGCCTCCAGCCGCTGTTCGAGTTGCCCGAGGTCGAGAACATCGAGATCCACGGCTGCGACAGCGTCGTGGCGCAGTACGGCGACGGCCGCCGCGTCGAACTCTCCCCGGTCGCCGACAGCGACGAAGAGCTGATCGAGGCCGTCCGGTTCCTCGGCGAGTCGGTGAGCCCGCCGCGTCCGTTCGACGACGCACACCCGACGATGACGCTGGCGCTCGGCGACCGGCACCGGCTCCACGCGATCGGCTTCGGGCTGTCGTTCCGGCCGTCCGTCGCGATCCGCCAGCACATCCTGACCGCCGTCGACCTGCCCGACCTCGTCGGCCGCGGCATGATGCCCGAGGCGGTCGGGCGCTTCCTGCACGCCGCCGTGCTCGCGCAGAAGTCCTGCGTCATCGCCGGCGATCAAGGCGCCGGCAAGACGACCCTGCTGCGGGCACTGATCGCGTCGATCCCGTTGAACGAGCGGTTCGGCACGCTGGAGACCGACTACGAGTTGCTGACCCATCTGCAGCCCGGACGCCGCAACATGGTGGCGCTGCAGGCACGGGTGGGGCTCGGCGAGATCGCGGACGGGCATCGGATGGGCGAGTTCACGGTGGCCGACCTGATCCCCGAGGCGCTGCGGCAGAACCTGTCGCGCCTGATCGTCGGCGAGGTGCGCGGCGTCG
The DNA here is from genome assembly GCA_016711325.1 of Nigerium sp. GTDB lineage: Bacteria > Actinomycetota > Actinomycetes > Propionibacteriales > Propionibacteriaceae > Propioniciclava. The sequence goes on from JADJTH010000004.1 coordinate 30,101, forward strand.
AGGCGGGCGCGATGTTCGAAGCCATGCAGTCGGGAGCGGGGACGATGTCCACGACGCATTCGCACTCGGCGGCGTCCACGATCGACCGGCTTGCCGCGCGGGTGGCGCAGGGCGGCGTCCTGACGGTCGAGGAGGCCTACCGGCAGATCGCCCTGCACATCGGGTTGATCGTGCACGTCGACCTCGCCGACGACACGTGGCGCGGCGGCGTCCGTGCCCGGCGGGTGTCGCAGGTGCTGGCGTTGACCGGGGGCGTCGAGGGCAACCGGCCGATCACGCATGTGGTCTACCAGGCGGCGAGCGCCACCGCGCCGGAACGCTTCCAACCCGAGGCGGCGATGGCGGCCGAACTGGCGCCTTTCCTGGACAGTTGGCGAGGCCGGCGATGATGGTCCTGCTGGGGGTGACGTCCGCGATGGTGCTGATCGCGGGCGTGCTCGGCGCCGTCGCCTGGTGGCAGGGAATCCCGGCGGACGCGGTTCGTCCCCCGTCATCCCCAGGCCTGTGGGCACAGGTGGTGGACACGTTGCGGCGTACCGATCCGCGTGGGGCCGCCTGGGTGGCGGGCGCACTGGCGGCGGGCGTGTCCGTGACGGCGTGGACCCAGTGGCCCGTCATGCTCGCCGTCGTGCCAGCGGCGTTCGTCGGCGTCCCGAAGCTGCTGACGGCACCCCGGCAGACCGACATCGCACTGTTGCAGGCCCTCGATCGCTGGGTGCGGACCATGGCGGCGACGCTCGCGACCGGCAAGTCGGTGACGGATGTACTGCGAGGGAGTGCGCGCACCCCGCCCCCTCTGCTCGCCGAGCCTCTCGTCCTGCTGGTGCGCCGCCTCGACGACCAATGGACTCCTGCCCAGGCGCTGACCGCCATGGCCGACGAACTGGCGGCGCCGGACGCGGACGCCGTGCTGGCCAGCCTCGTCCTGGCGGCCCAGCGCGGTGGCACCGGCGCGACGACGACGCTGGCGGCGCTGGCCGACACGATCCAGAACCGGTTGGCGGCCCTGCGCGAGATCGAGGCCGAGCGCGCGAAGCCACGCGTGGTCGTGCGGCAGGTCACGATCATCACGCTGGTCGTCCTGGGTGCGGCGATGATCCTGGCCCGGGAGTTCTTCGCGCCGTTCGCCACGCCAACCGGGCAGGTCATCTTGGCGGTCCTGGTGGTCGCCTACTCGGGGTCGCTGGTCGCGCTGCGCCGGATGACCCTGCCGAGGCGCCGCGCGCGCATCCTGCGAGGGGCGTCATGAGCGCCGCTGCGCTGGTGCTGCCGGGTGTGATCGTCGCTCTCGGTGTGTGCCTGGTGGTCGCCGCCTTCCGGCCGCGGCACCCGCGCCTCGCCGACGCCATGGGTGCGCTCACCCAGCATCCCGAGGTGTCGGACGCCGACGAGGGGGCGGAGGCCGGGAGGCTGGGCCGCTGGTGGGTGCGAACGCGTCGCGTCGTCGCGTCCGAAACGCTCGAACGGCAACTCCGGCTGAAGGGGCGGACGCTGCCGACCCACTACCAGCACAAGCTGGTCGGCGCCCTCGCCGGCTTCGCCCTGCCCCTGGTCGCCGGCCTGGCCCTGTGGTTCGTGACGCGGCAGGCGACGGTGATTCCGCTGATCGTCGCCGTGGCGTCAGCCTCCGTGGGATTCCTGCTTCCCGATCTCCGGTTGCGCGGAGCCAGCGCCGAGGCGTCCGACGACGCCACCGAGGCCCTGCTCACCTATTTCGACCTGGTCACGCTGGAGCGGCTGGCCAACCAATCGGGGACTCAGGCGCTGCACTCGGCGGCCGCGTTGTCCGATGTGCCGGTGTTCGCGGCGATCCGCGGTGGCCTGGAGCGCGCCCGCCTCGAACAGCGTCCGCCGTACGCCGAGCTGACGGCTCTCGGCAAGGAACTCGGGCTGCCCGCGCTGGGCGACCTGGCCGACGTAATGAAGCTCGACGAGTCCGGCGCTTCTCTGGCCGGAGCCCTCCGCGCGCGGGTGAAGGAGCTCCGCGACGCGCACCTGACCGCCATGAAGGTCGACGCTGCGGCGATCTCCGAACGAATGACGGTCTGGATGGTCGTTCCCAGCCTCGTCTTCGGGCTGTTCTTCCTTGTGCCCCCGTTGCTGACGATCGTCGGCGGCGCCTGACCCCCTTCCGAAGGAGATCACCATGTCACTCGTGCACCGCGCTGTCGGCTGGCTCGCCGACAGCAGCCACCGGCTCGACGGGTCGCCGGCCCGCGACGAGCGGGGCGTGTCGCAGTCCACCGAGCAGGCGATCCTGATCGTCGCGGCCTTCACGGTCGGGTCGGCCATCCTCGCCGCGGTGGTGGCCTTCGTCACCGGCAGGCTCTCCGTCCTCGGCGGCTGATCGTGGATCGCCGGGAGCGGGGAATGTCGGGGAGCATCGAGTGGGCCGTGCTCACCCCGGTGGTGCTGCTGACCATCCTGGGCACGATCCAGGTCGGGCTCGGCGTCCACGGCCGCACCGTGGCCTCCTACGCGGCGATCGCCGCCGCCGAACACGCATCCCTGGCCGGGGCGAGCATCGAGGACGCGCGTGCGCTGGGCCGGTCGGCCGCGGAGGCGTCCGGTCTCCTCGACGTGAGCGTCGACGTCAGCCGGGACGCCACGACGGCGCGCGCGGTGGTCGGCGGGAGGATGCCGTCGTTCGTCGACCTCGGGCTCACGGACGTGCGCGAACAGGCGAGTCGTCCCGTGGAACGGGCGATCGCGCCATGAACCGGGGCGAGCGGGGGCTGTCGCTGTCGACGGAGTTCGTCGTACTGCTGCCCGCACTGATGGTGATCCTCGCGCTGATGATCGGTGCCGGACGCCTCGCGCTCGCCCGGCTCTCGGTGCAGCAGTGGGCGGAGTCGGCCGCGCGGGCGGCGTCGCTGGCGCGGGATCCCGCCGGAGCGCAGGCCGCCGCGCACGCGGTTGTGACCTCGGACGCGGCAGGCGCGAGTCTGCGGTGTGTGGGTGGATGGTCGCTGACCGTGGACGCGTCCGCCCTCGCGTTGCCTGCCGGCAGCCCGGGGCAGGTGAGCACGACCGTCGCCTGCCATGTCGCGCTGGCCGATCTGGCGCTGCCGGGCGTCCCCGGCGAGATCGTGGTCGACGCGACGGCGTCGTCGGCTGTGGACAGTCATCGAGGGAGGCGCCCATGAAACGCGTCGGAGCCGCGCTGGTGTTGCTGCTCATGCTGGGGGCACCGCCTGTTCTTCTGCTGGTGTGGGGTGTCACGGACTGGGGCGCCATCCGGCTGTGGCGCGCCACCGACGCGCGGGTGATCGCGGCCGTCCTGACCGGCATCGGCTGGACCGCGTGGGGCCTGTGGGTCATCAGCGTCGCGGTCGAGGCGGCGCCGGCGCTCTCCGGACGGGCCAGGAGCTGGCGCCTACCGGGGTTGTCATGGTCGCAGGCCCTGGCGTCCGGCCTGCTCGCCGCCGCGTTGGCCCCGGCCTCGGGTGCCCTCGCCGCCCACGCGGCGCCGTCGCCCGCGACGGTCGCGGCCGGCCACGTGCCCGCCACGCCGGCCGCGACGGAGCCCGGCGCGCTGCCCGCGGAATCGGGCGAGCCGGCGCGGGTGGCGCTCGCGGCGTCCGAATCCGGCCAGCGCCACACGGTGCGGCCGGCGGACGACCTGTGGAGCCTGGCAGAGCACTACTACGGCGACGGCGGGCGCTGGCGCAGCATCGTGGCGGCCAACGACGCGTTACGAGCGGATCCGCTGGCGCGGCTGGTCCCTGGCACGGTGCTGATCATTCCGGCACCCGTGCCGAGCGTGACCGTGGAGGGGTGACACCCCTTAGCGGGCTGGCTCGCGAGCACCTGGGTTCCGCCCACCGCTGGCCCGAGCTGCACGCCGCGAACGCAGAGCGGGTTCGCGATCCCGATCTGATTCGCCCAGGCTGGGTGCTGGCGCTGCCAATCCCCGCCAAGGGCGTCGGGCCGACGCTCGCGACCGAATCGGCGTCGCTCCTCCCCGACGGGCAGAATGCGCCCGACCTCGCGACGAACGGCCACGAGGGGGGCCTGTGGTGGCCGGCGAGCGCGATCCCGGTGGACCTCCGGTCGAGAGCGTGACGCCCGGCCCGCCGGCGCCCCACGGCGATACGGTGCCCCACGGCGATACGGCGCCCGCTGCCGCCCTCGTGGGAGGCATCGGTGCGCTCACCGCGTCGGCGGTACTGGGGGGCCTGGCCGTCCGGCGCCAGCTCCAGGCGCGGGCGCGTCCGCTCGGACGCCGGTACGCGCTGCCCGACGCCGAGCTGGCGCGCTACGAGACCGCGCTGGCCCGGCGGACGTCCGAGGGGCGTGCCGAGGGCGAGGATCGGTCGGACCGGATCCTGTTGATCGAGCGCGCCATGCGCCTGCTGACCGAGCACGCCGCCGCCCGTGCCGAACCGTTGCCGCCGCTGAGCCGGGCGCTGGTGGGGCCGGACGACCTGGAATTCCAGTACGGCGCCCCGCCCGCGTCCGTGCCGGAGGGGTTCGTGACCGTCGGTGACAGCCTGGTGGCGCGCTGGGCGTCGCTGCGTGCACTGCCCACGCCGGACGCCCCCGTCGCCTATCCCGCCCTCGTCACGCTCGGGGAGCTCGCCGGCGGCATGGTCGTGATGATCGACGTGATGGCCTCGGGCGTGCTGGGCGTCCGGGCGACGCGCCGGACGCCGCCGGTGAGGTGCTCTCCGCGATGCTGGTCGAACTGGCGTGCGCGCCATGGGCGTCCGACCTCGACCTCGTGGTGGTGACCCACGACCCCACGTTCGCGCGGGTCGCTGGGGACGGCCGGATCGTCTGCGTCGGCGATCTCGCGCGCGGCGTCGAGCAGGTCGAGCGCTGGGTCGAGGAACGTTCGGCTCACCTTGACCCGGACGGCGGGGCCACCGGCCGCGCTTGGGCCGCCCGCCGCCTCGCCCCCGACCTGGCCGATGCGTGGACGCCGCAGGTCGCGCTGTTCGAGTTGCCGCCGGACGCGGACCAGCGCGCCCGCCTGGAGGCGGCCGTCGGGGACGGCGCCTGCGGGGTGGCGGTCATCGTCCCGGTCGGTGCGGACGCCGCGGCGCCCGACGACTGGGTGCTGACCCTCGATGGCCGGTGCCAGGTGAGTCACCTTGCCGCCCATGCGGTGCCACAGACGGTCCCGGCGGCGACCCGTGCCGCGCTCACTGAACTCCACTCGCTCGCCACCACCGCCGTGACCACGCCGGCACCCTGGTGGCCTACCCCCTCGGAGGACGACGTGAACATCATCGCGCTGCGCCCGCCCGTCCCTGTGGTGCGCGGACCTCACCTGCGTCTGCTCGGGCCGGTCGAACTCACCGGCTGTGCCGGCGCGCCACCCACGCGGGCGATCGGTCAGTGCTTGGAGTACTGCGCCTGGCTTCTGCTGCACCCCGGCGCCACCTCGGTGCAGATGACGCGCTCACTGCTCGTGGCGGACGCGACACGGCGCTCGAACATGAGCCGGCTCCGGGCCTGGCTGGGCTCGACCCCCGACGGTGCGCTCTATCTTCCGGACGCCTACTCCGGACGCATCCACCTGCACGCCGACGTCAGCTCGGACTGGGACGAACTCACCCTGCTTACCGCCGGCGGCGTCAACCGGCTTCCGCTCGACCGGCTGATCACGGCCCTTGAGCTCGTGCGGGGCGCGCCGCTGGCGGACGCGGCGCCCGGCCAATGGGGATGGGCGGAGGAGTTCCGCTCGGACGCCGCCGCGCTGATCCGCGACATCGGCGTGGTGGCATCGCGTTCGGCCCGCCAGCGCGGCGACCTCGACACGGCGCGCCGGGCGGTCAACCGGGCGCTGCTCGCCGCACCCGAGGATGAACTGCTGCTGGCCGAACGCATCCGCACCGAGCACGCGGCCGGACGGGGCGACGACGTCGAACGCTTGGTGCGCCAGCTCACCCGTTCGGCGCGTATCCTCGGCGTCGATCTGCTCCCCGAGACCGTCGACCTCTGCCAGGAGGTCGTCGAGGACGCCTCCGCGCCCGCCGGTGATGGGGACGGGGCCAGGCCCCCTCACCCGGACGCCCCCGGCGCCCGGGCGGCTCAGCCGGCGCTGTGGCCTTCGCGCACGTACCACAGCAACCAGGGAAGCTCGGTTTGAACGGCGTCCACACCGAGGTCGAGGACGCGCGACCAGGCGGCCGTCGGGCTTTCGTTCACGGCCCGGCTGTCGTCGTAGCCGGCGAACAAAGGGATGCCGGTGGTGAGCGTCTCGCTGTTGATCCACGTCAGCAGGCGGTCGCGGCGCAGCCGGCCCATGACAGCGCGCGAGAACCAGGGGCTCTCGTCGTCGTGGGCGATCAGTTCGACGCCGACGAGGTTGATCGCCTCGTCGTGGATGGGCAGCCCGTGTACCTCGTCGGCGGTCTGGCAGATGGCCAGCGTCGGGTATTTCGTCTTGTGCTGACGCAGCTGGTTCCAGGGCGGCCGTCTCCCACGCGGGAACCTTCAGGATCAACTGGTCGTGCATGTGCAGCCCGTCCAGCATCCGCAGCAGCGCGGGCCAGCGCCACCACGACCGGTCGAGCGCGAACAGCACCGGGCGTCCCTTGAACTGCGACAGCAGGCCGCCGAGGCGTTCGACGGGCATCCGGTGGCCGGGCCGGTTCTTCCAGATGTAGGTCAGGTCCGCTATCTCGGATGCGGGCATCGACTGAATGTTGCGGTCGACACCGAGGTACTCGGCCTCGAACCCGTCGTGAAACGCGAAGAACACGCCGTCGGAACTGGCCGACACGTCGATCTTCACGATGTCGGCGCCCGAACTGAGCGCGGCGCGCACCGCCATCGCGGTGTTGCTCGGGATGGGCCCGACGCTGACCCCCCGCGTGGGAGACGATCAGGGGTCGGTGGGTCGTGCCCAGGCTGTTCAGCAGGGCGTTCGTCTCGGCGTGGACGATGTCTCCGTACACAACAACCTCCTTGGTGCGCCCGCAGCGGTGGGGGAAGGCCTGATCCACTGTACCGAGCGGTGGGCTGACTTGCCCCAGTCCGTGCCGGATCGAGGAGAGTGCATCGTTCTTGGGACACGGCCTTGACAACGTGGAAGAATCGGACCGCCGCGCGACGAAGGAGTGAGATGGCCGAGTTCCTCTACGAAGACATGCTTCCCATCGGTCCCGACGAGACGCCCTACCGGCTCGTCACCACCGAGGGAATCGAGACCGTCGAGGGGCCCGACGGGCGCACGTTCCTCAAGGTCGCACCCGAGGTGCTTACCCAGCTCTCGGAGACCGCGATGCACGACATCGCCCACTACCTCCGCCCGGCGCACCTCGCGCAGCTGCGCACGATCATGGACGACCCGAGGCGTCCGACAACGACAAGTTCGTCGCGCTCGACCTGCTGAAGAACGCCAATATCGCGGCGGGCGGCGTCCTTCCGATGTGCCAGGACACGGGCACCGCCATCGTGATGGGCAAGCGCGGCCAGCGGGTGCTCACCGAGGGAACGGACGAGCGCCCGCTCGGTGAGGGCATCTACCACGCCTACACCACGCTCAACCTGCGCTACAGCCAGAACGCCCCGATCACGATGTGGGACGAGCGGAACACCGGCACCAACCTGCCCGCGCAGATCGAGTTGTACGCCGACACCGCTCCCGGGCACGAGACCACCTACAAGTTCCTGTTCATGGCCAAGGGCGGCGGTTCGGCCAACAAGAGCTACCTGTACCAGGAGACGAAGGCGGTGCTGAACCAGGCGGCCATGATGCCCTTCCTCGACGAGAAGCTGCGTGCCATCGGCACCGCGGCCTGCCCGCCCTACCACCTCGCCGTGGTGATCGGCGGCACCTCGGCCGAGTTCGCGCTCAAGACCGCCAAGTACGCCTCCGCCAAGTACCTCGACCACCTGCCCACCGAAGGCTCGATGAGCGCCCACGGTTTCCGCGACGTGGAGTTCGAGCAGAAGGTGCTGCAACTCACCCGCGAGTTCGGCATCGGCGCGCAGTTCGGCGGCAAGTACTTCTGCCACGACGTCCGCGTCATCCGGCTGCCCCGCCACGGCGCGTCGCTGCCGGTCGCGATCGCGGTCTCCTGCTCGGCCGACCGGCAGGCCCTCGCCAAGATCACCCCCGAGGGTGTGTTCATCGAGCCGCTCGAGACCGAGCCGGCCAAGTACTGCCCGACGAGATCACGTCGAGCACCCCGAGGGGCACGGCGTCTCGGCACCACAGGACGCCGCGGCAGGATCGATCTCTCCCGGCCGATGGACGAGATCCTGGCCGAGCTGACCAGGCACCCGGTCAAGACCCGCGTCCGGCTCACCGGCACCGTCGTCGTCGCCCGCGACATCGCCCACGCGAAGATCAAGGAGCGCCTGGACGCCGGTGACGGGATGCCGCAGTACCTCAGGGACCATCCGGTCTACTACGCCGGGCCGGCCAAGACGCCCGAGGGCTACGCCAGCGGCTCCTTCGGTCCCACCACTGCGGGCCGGATGGACTCCTACGTCGACCAGTTCCAGGCCGCCGGCGGGTCGCTGGTGATGTTGGCCAAGGGCAACCGCTCGCAGCAGGTCACCGACGCGTGCCTGGCCCACGGCGGCTTCTACCTCGGTTCCATCGGCGGACCAGCCGCTCGGCTCGCCCAGGACTGCATCAAGCAGGTCGAGGTGCTGGAGTACCCGGAGCTCGGCATGGAGGCGGTCTGGCGGATCGAGGTCGAGGACTTCCCCGCCTTCATCATCGTCGACGACAAGGGCAACGACTTCTTCGCCGAGGTCACCAAACCCCTGCCCGCGGGTGCGGTCCCGCTGATTCTGCGATGCTGGCGGATGCTCGTGGCCCGACCGATGGCCACGAGCATCCAATATGTCCGGTGACGACGCCTACGACCTGGTCATCGGCGTCCGCCGAGAGGAGAAGATCGCCTATCAGGCGACGTCGCAACTCACTCGCAGCGCGGCGTTATCAGGCCGCTCACCGAACCGACTGCGGGGAGCCGCCGGGGGCGCCCACCGTGGGCGACCGGCCGGTCGGCGGGCAGATCCCGTCCGACCCGGCCACGCGGGCCTCGAAGTAGGAACCCGGCCCTCGTGCACGACCGGCCCGCCCGTCGAGCACCGTGACCCGGCCGTCGTCGACGGCCCGGTGCCAAGTGGAGCCGCGCGGGTCCGGCCAGCGTCCGGGAACGCCACCGGACCGACCTTGCGCAGCGTGTCGCGCGTACCGCGGATGTCCCACAGGCGGGTGAGGTGGTCAGCCCCGGGTCGTCCGCCCGAACACGCCGCCGATCGAGACCACCGATACCTCGACGCCGAGCAGCGTCAGCATGGTGCTCGCGCCCACCACCATCTGCGCGCCACCCGAGTAGCCGATGAGGGTGACCAGGACGCCACAGCCGGGTGTGTAGCCGTGCCGCAGCAGGGCTCGCCAGATCTGCTGCGCCAGGCCCGCGTTGAGCGTGGGGCCGTAGCGCGGGTCGGCCGGGACCATCACCCGCCCGGCGTGTTGCGCAGGTTGATCAGGTTGGGCGCGATGCCCTCGCGGCGGGCTTTGCCCGGAGCTTGACGAGGCGTCCCCACAGCCAGGCGGTGGCCCGCTGCACCAGGCTGCGGTTGTCGACGGCGGAGGGGAACACCTCGGCGATCACCGGCACGCCAGGCGGGGCTGCGGCGAGCTTGTCGCAGAAGCCCGCGCTCGCCGGGCCAACAGGAGGGTGTGGCCCGTCGATCATGCCGACGCCGGACAGGTAGATGACGTAGCGCGCGGGTTGTGTCCCGGCCGGATGCCGGGTCGGGCCGTATTCGAGGAGTTCGTAGGTGTGCCGCCTCTTGGCCGCGCCGCGCATCGACCACCAGCGCAACGATTCCAGCGGGGAGAGCAGAGCGGGCAGCAGCAGGAGGCCGCCGGCGTTTCCCAGGATCCAGGGCAGCATCACGTCTCACTCGCTGAGCACCGCGTTCACCGGGATGAACGGTGTGCCGGCCAGGATGTCGCGCAAGGTCACGATGACCGGCTGGCCGGACGCCGATGCTCCACAGCCGTGAGGCGGCCCGCCGATCAGCGCCGCCAGCGCCCAGGACAGCAGGTGCATCGCCAGCCAGCCGGACGCCGTGACCACGAGCGCGTGCCCGAGGGTGATGCCGTACCCAGGCTTGCCAGCAGCAGGAAGCTGACGACGAACGACCACGCTTCGAGTGCCCGGGCGAGGAAGAGCCCCAGGTGCGGCACGAACGTGAAGGCCGCGAACACGTGGGGCGCCATCGCGAGCAGGAAGAGACGACCATGTGCCCGATGGGGATCACCCGGCCGGTCACGACGGTGGCCACCGCCCAGGTCGCCAGCGCCTCGACCACCCGCAGCACGAAGATCAACTCCGCGCCCAGCACGCCGGCGACGATCATCCTGACGCCGCGCGCCTGGTTCAGGCAGCAGGACGCCGCCGTGCCCCAGGGCGATGGACGCCCACGCGAGCACCGCGACGCCGAGCGAGGGAGCAGCGCGTCGGCGTTCGTGACCAACGCGTTGGTCGCCCGGATCGCCTGGGTGGATGATCAGCCCCAGGACCGCCTGCAAGGTGTCGGGGACGCCCATGGTCTCGTCGTCGGAGGAGGCGTGGATCAGAGGTAGTCGGCGAGGGCCTTGACGATGGCGCCCTTGCTCTTGCTGCCCGTCATCGAGGTGACGAGTTCGCCGTTCCACGAACACCTGCAGGGTAGGGATGCTCATGATCCATGTAGTTCATCGGCGTGGGCCCGGGTTGTCGTTAGTGTCGAGCTTCGCGAACCGGATCTTGTCGCCGTACTCGCGGTCGAGTTCGTCGATGATCGGCGCGATCTGCTTGCACGGTGCGCCAGTCGGCCCAGTAATCCGCAAGACGGGAGCGGCGGGGCGAGCACCTCGTCGGCGAAGGTCGCGTCGGTGACGGCGATCATGCGGACTCCTTAGGTGTCCGGTCAGTTGATCGGCACCACTGTAGCGCCGCCCGATCGGCTCGCCTCCGCGGGTAGTGTCCTGGCCATGGAGTGGCTGCGGATCGGCGCGACGTCCGCCCGACGCACCGGGCTGACGCACCGCACGCTGCGTCACTACGACGAACTGGGCCTGCTCGTGCCCGGCGGTCGTTCGGACGGCGGCTACCGGCTGTACTCAGGCGCCGATCTCAGGCGGCTGCTCGCGACTCCAGCATCTGAAGTCGCTCGGCATGGGGCTGGAAGAGATCGGTCGCGCGCTGGACGATCCGGCCTTCGATGCCGCCGAGGCGCTGCGCCGGCCCGCCGCCCTGGTCGAGCGGCGCATCGCGGACGAGGGCGGATCTGCTGGCCCGGCTCCGCCGCCTGGAGCGGTCGGCCGACGCAGGCTGGGAGGACGTCGTGGACGCGATCGCACTGGCGAGAAGCTGCGCCGCGGACGCCGCCATCCGGTTCCGCACGGTGCTTCGATGCCGGGCGCGCGCTCGAGGTGGATGACCTGGTGGAGGCGATCCGCGACGAACACGAGCCCGGCGTGCGCGAGGTGCTGACGTGGGCGTTGGCCCAGCATGGGGGCAGCCGTGATCCCCGTTGCCACGCTGGCGGACGCCAATGACGCGGACGTCCGCCATCAGGTGGCTCGTGCTCGGCGAAAGTGGCGGACGCGGGCGCGCTCGGCACGGTGCGGGGGCTGCTGAGGACGCGGACGCCCGCGTCGCCGCGAAAGCGGCGTTCGCGCTGGGAAGGATCGGCGGGTCGGACGCCGTCGCGGCGCTCACCGGCGTCCTCGGCCGGGGGCGGGGTGGTGAGGCGGGTCGCCGCGGCTGGACGCTCTCCGGCGTCCTGGGTGCGGACGCAGTGCCCGCGCTGGTCAGGGGCGCTCGCCTCGCCGGCGCCGGAGGTGCGCGCGGACGCCGCAGACACGCTCAGGCTGATCGGGAGTGTCGACGGTGTGGCGGCCCCTGGCGGTGGCCGCCGCGGACCGTGTGATTCGGATGTGGCCGTGGCGGCGCTGATGGCGCTCGCGGCCATCGGAGCCGACGAAGCGCGCGCCGCGATTGCCGCCCACGCCCAGGCGCCGGGGCGTCAGGACTGGTCGCGCGCCGGTTGGAGACCGCGGAGACAGGCACGACCGGGTGATTGATCGGTTTGGGCTCAGGTTGTCGTTTCAGGAGGGGTCAACCAACCGTTTTCGGGTTGGAGCTCAGAGATGGTCGTTATGGGCTCGGGTGCGGCGTCTCATCGCGACCATCTCTGAAGCCACCGTTCGACCTTCACCCCCGGCATTTCCGACCATCTGCGAGGCCGAACTGGCATCGAGGCCGCGACGAAGGGCCCGTTGGCCGGGGTCACTACCCTCAGGCACGAAGCACACCTGCCCCACGAAAGAGGCCGACCATGGGCGTCCTCGACCATGCCATCGCCGAGCTTCGGCGCTGGCATCACTGCCCGCGTGCGGCCGTCCGCTGCCGCGCCGCCTGCGACGCCTGCAGCCTGCCGCTCGGCGGCGACAGCGCGCGGCTGCTGCGCGAACAATCCGAGGCGGCGGCACGAGGCGCTGGAATTGCGGCAGCGGACGCTCGCTCAGCTCATGTCGCCCGGGGTAGACACCGCCGCCCAGAACGGCAACCCGCGCGACGGTGGCTACCCCGGGCGACTCGCGTCCCGCCGGCGGTGACGGCGCCTCCGCCCGCGCCCACATCCACCCCAGCGCCCCCGACCCGCCACCGGCCCGAGGTCAGCACCGGTCGCGGTCTTCGGCAGTCCGGGGTCGGCGCCCGTGGCGGCGGCGCTCGTCGGCTACCCTCCGCCAGGCCCGGACTGGTGCCGGATCGTCCTGCTGGTGTACTGGCAGCCACGCGTCGCCGCGACCTGGCGATGCGACGCCGCCGTCAGGTGTCAACGCCGCGGCGGTCCCAACAGGCACGGCGCTCTCTGCCTTCTGGTGATCGTGCTCTCTCTTCGTCCGAGGGCTCCCGGCCGACAGCGCGCCTCGCCGCGGCCTGCGCCACCGCCGGCCTGGCCGCCAGGCTGAGCGCGGCTGGCTTCCGGCTACGGCTCCGCCCGTGGGTGTCGGCCAGCATTCTGCTCGCCCCGTTCGCAGCGGCGTTGGCGGCGTTCAGCTTCCTCCCGCCACGGTGACCTCTGGAAGACCGTCCTCGCCCTGGTGGCCGCCATCAGCGCTCGCCGCCGGCGGACGCTGGGTCGCCCGCCACTGGCAGGGGGGACCGTCGGTCGGCTGCCGTTCGTCGCCGAGCGGATTCTCGTCGGACTCGGCGCGGCCGTGGCGTTGGCGCTCCGAGGAAGCGGTGGCGCTGACCGTGGCCTGCCCTGGGCGCGGACGCGTCCCGCTCCCGTGGCGGCGCTCCTGGCGCTCGCCGTGGCGTCCGCCGCCTGGGTGCCCAGTGCCAGCGCCGACTCGGGATGGCGGCGGGTCGCCGGCATGGTCGCGATCCTGGCCCCAGTGCTGCTGGTGCTCCAGGCTGGACGGTTCGTCGTTGCTGGCGGCGTCCTCGGCGTCCGTCGGCTGGCTGGCGCTGGCCGCGCTGAGCGTGTCGCGGCCGGGGCGGTCCCGGCCGGTGGTCCCAGACCGTTGAAGGGGGCTGGGTGGCCGCGCTGCTGCTCACCCCTGCCCGCGGGCAGGAACTGCTCAGCAGTGTCGACGCGGGGCCGGGTGACGTCGGCGGCGTGCGGGTGCTGATGGCCGGCTGGACGCTGCCGGACGCCAGCTACGCCGCCGCGGCCTGCTGGTGATGGCCGCGGTGTGCGCGGTGGCTTAGTCGTGCTGCCGGCGATCCGGTTCGGAAGTCGGTGACCGCCGCCCCGGGTGGGCCGGTCAGGGGCGGACACCCCGGCTGGCGACTGGTGTGCCGAAGCGGGACTGGTGTATCGGCAGGACTGGTGGTGCCGAGCAGGTCGAGCGTGCAAGAGTGTGAGCCGTTGGCTGTGGCCCTGGCTGGCCCTGACGGTTCATGGCGCTGGCCGCGCTGCCGATCATCCGCTGGTAGCTCAGCCCGGCCTGCTGCTGAGCCTGGCACTGGTGTGCGGCCTGGTCGCCTGGCGGGCGGGGACACAGCACGCCGGCGATGCGAGTTTGGCCGGACACTCGGCGGTGGACTGGTGATCGTCGCGGCCGCTGCGGCCAGTTCGGGACGCCGTCCGCTGACAACAGCCGCGGGCGCCGGCGTGGTCGCGCTGGTGATCGGCTGAGGTGCCACGGTGTCCCCGGCCCGCGCGTCCCGTGCTGGTCGGGGCGGGGCTACCACCGGCTACGCGCTGACCTGTTCGGCTTCGCGCTGCGCTGGTACCCGCTGGGCTGGGACGCGTGGGAGTGGACGCCAGGTGCTGAAGCACCGCTTCGCGGTGGCGGCCAGCTGGTGTCCTCGGCGTGCTGGCGGCGACGCGCCGGCAGTCGGCCCGTGGGTGGGGTGTCGTCGTTGGCGTCCGGCGACGGGAGGAGCCGGCTGCGGCCAGCCGCCACCCAGCCTTCGCGCGGCAGGGGAGCCTGGTCCATCCACGGCCGTGCGGGCCCCTCCGTCCCCGGACTCGCGCTGTCGCGGCGGGCGCGTCAGGCTGGAGCCGGACCCCGCGGCGGCCCGGCGTCGGGGCCTCAGCGGCCGCGACGGCCTTGACCATGCTGGGGGATCGGCCTGGTGCCGCTGGCTCCTGGCCGTCTGGACGGTGCTGGACGGCCGCACCTGGTGGGCAACCGGAGCCGCCGCCAGCATGCTGGCCGTGGAGGCGGCGATCACCGGACGCGGCCGTCCGCAGCCCCTTGGCTGCGGGTGCTCGCCGCGCCAGCCTGCTGCACCGACCGCCGGAATCCTGCTGGTCAACGCCGGCGCGATGCTGATCCCGGGCTCCGAAAGTTTCGCCCGGTCCTGCTGCCGATCGTGGCCGCCCTCGCCGGGTGACGGCCATCGCCGCGCACGGGGCCGTCCGGATCGAGACCATCGATCCGGGCGGCAGTCCCGATCCGGGGCGCCTTCGAGCGGGCGCGCTGCTGACCCGCGGTGGCGTCCGTTGTGCTGGCGGTGGTACGCGCTTGCCGACGGGCCTGAGCACCGCGCTGGTGGTGTGCGCGATCCTCGCAGCCGGCGCCGCGGTGGTGGCGACCCAGCCCGATCGTCGCGCGGTGTGGTGAGATGATTTGGCTTCGTTGGCGGCGTCGGGGTGCTGTGGAGCGCGCTGGAATGCTGCTCGAGGTCGGCACCTCGTCGAGGGCCTACACGCTGCCGCTCGCAGGGGCGGCGGTGATCGTCAGGCCGGCGCTCGCGCGCCGCCATCCCGCGGTGGTGGGTGCTGGCCGTCGCCGGGCTGCAACTCGGGCTGTGGCCGACCTGGGTGCTGGCCCCGACCGGACGCGGCCTGCTCGCTCGCGCCACAGGACTCACCGTGGCCGCCGTGGTCCTTTGACTGGGGTCATGTGGCTGGCACGCCGTCGTGGCGACCGGGGTCCGTTGTGGGCGCTGGCCCGGTGTTGGGCTGGTGGTCGCGGGCACCGCGCCGCTGCTGGTGGCGATCCGTTCGAGCTGGAGGAGGTCCCCGCGGTGGATCCCGGCCTGGAGGCGTGGCTGGGGCCTCGGCTGGAACACGCCTGCCGGCT
>JADJTH010000005.1 GCA_016711325.1 Nigerium sp.
AGGATCGACGTAGGGGCGTCCGGGAGTTCATCCGGGAGTTCGGCGACCCGCGGCGCTCAGCCCCGACTTCGCGAATCGGCCGCATCCTTGGCACGTGACGAGTCGGTCGGTGCGTGCGTCCGTGACGCGCCACGCGGTGGCGGTGCATCCGGCGTGGTGCGGGATCTGGCCGGCAACTCCTCGTCGCCCGGTGGCGTCCTGCGGGCCTCCATCGGGCTCGGGGGCCACGGGGACGGGCTCGGCCATCACGGGGGCCACGGGGGCCGCCACGGGCCGGGGAGTGGCCACGCGCGGGGCGGGGGCCATCACGTAGAACCTGCGGCACGATGTGCACCGGAGGAGAGCGTCGCCCCGGGCGCCGCGCGTCTCCACGTAGTCGGCGGCGGTGGGGTGGCACTCGGCGGCGTGGCGAATCTTGCCGCGGGCAGCCTGCCGCATGGCGTCGGTGACTTTGGGCGCTGTGGTCATTGGGAGATCTCCTGTCGGTTGTCGGGCTTGCGTTTGGTGGGCGACCGGTCGATGCCGGCCCAAACGCCCCACGGCTCAAACTGGCCGGCGTCTCGGCACTGGTCGAGGATCGGGCAGGGCGCGCACGCCTCGGCGGCCTCCGCGCGGTCGTCGTAGGCATCTGAGGTCCAGGCGGCGCCATGCCCGGGCACGCGGCACGGGATGCGCTGGTTGGCGTTCACTGCGGCGCTCAGGGCGCCGTGAAGGGTGTCCAGGGCGTCGGCGTGGGCCTCGTTGCGGTCGGTCATCCGTTGCCCCGGTGCATCGCGGCCAGGTGCTCGGGGCACCGAACCTTGCCGGGCGCGATGGGCTGGTCACACTCGGCGCAGGTTCGGCCGGTGTTGGCGCTCGGGGGGTTCCCCTCCAAACCTCCCGTATCTGAACCCCCCGGAAGTAAAGGGGGGTTCGGGGGGTTCAGAACGTCCCGACTCGGGGGGTTCTCGGGGGGTTCGGGGGGTTCGGTGTTGAGCCGGTAGAGGAACCCGCCACCACGGCCGGGTCGCCTCTCCTTGGCCAGGGTCCCGTCCTTGACTAAGGCATCACGAACCCGCGTTAGTGCGGCGTCCTTCCGGCCGGTCACCCTCTGCAGGTCCTCCCCGCTCACCCCCTCGGGCTTGTCCTCCAGGGCGTCGAGGATGGCCGCCACGGTCTCGGCGTCCTGCCGTCCGGCGCCGGCCTTCTTGCGGCTCCCGTCCCCGGTCAGGGTCAACGCGCGGGTCAGGGCATCGAAGCTCAACCGGTCCTCGTCCATGTCCACGTCTCGGCCGTTGGCGCGTAGGAACCGGTCGCCGGTGTCCTCGTCCTTGGTCAGCGTGATGATGCTGTCTGCCCAGTCCTCCAGGGCGGACGAACCGCGGGTGCGTTCCCCGTTCCATCCGGCGTGGGCGGTCAGGATGAGATCCCGGGCGCCCACCTCGGCCCGTGCGAACGTGTCGAGGGCGACAAGCCACGCGCCCACCTCTCCGGCGTCGTTCTGCGAGGCTCCCGAGTAGGCGCGGCCGAACGGGTCCACGATGAGCGTTTCCACGCTGTTGGCGCGCAGCAGGGCGGCCAGCGCGGCCCGGTCCTCGGGATGGTCGAGGGTTCCTCCGGCCGCGCAGGTTGACCGGAACAGCCGTTCCACGGGCACCCCCACCTCGTCGGCCCAGCGGGCCAACTGGGCGCCGCTCACCTCGTAGTTGAGGATGGCCACCCGGGCGCCGGGGCTCACCGGACGCACGGCCAGCGACCCCAGGAACGCGGCCGCGGTGAGCAGCGCGCGTGCCAGGTTGAGGACAAGGGTTGTCTTGCCTGCTTTGCGCTGGGCGACGATGAGCACGGACGCCGCCCACGGGATGAGTCCTTCCACGCGTGCCGCGGGCTCGGCGGGTCGGGCCAGCACCTCGGCCAGCGTCCCGGCGTCGAACGCGTCCGGCGTCCGGCCCTCGCGGGCCAGCGCGGCCCGGGCATCACGGTCCACGCGCAGGGCTCGCACGCGTTCCCCAACGAGGTAACGGTGCAGCTCCTCGGCTCCCATCCTCCCGGGCGCCTCACCGGGCGCCTCGGCGGCCTCCTGCGGCTCACTGGCGGCCTCGTAGGGCAGGAACTCGGCCAGGGCGTGCCCGGCGGTCAGGTGGTCGGCAGCATCCTTCCCGGACGCCGCGCAGACGAACCGGACCGACGCGGCAACCCCGGCCAGCTTGTCCCGGACCGACGCGGCCCACTTGTCCCCCGATGCGTCCCGGTCAACGACGGCCACGACAGACGCGCCGCGCAGGGGGGCAGCGTCCACCTTGGCGAAGTTGGCCGCGCCTTGCGGGGCGGTGGTCGCCGTGGCTCCCACCGTCTCCAGGGCGTGCACATCCTCCTCGCCTTCGACCAGATAGACGGGGCGACCCTCGGCCACGGCCGCGCGGACGCCGGCCAACCGGTAGAGGGTGGGCGGTCCGCTCGTGCCAGACTGCCGAAACGCCTTCGGCTCGGTCCGCTTGCGGTAGACGGTGCGCCCGTCGTCGTAGCGGTACGTCGCGATGTTCTCGCGCCGGTTCTCGTGGTAGCGGTCCCGCCACTCCAGACCGATGGCCGCCATGATGGCATCTGAGTCGCAGCGCTCGGCGTGACAGTGGAGGTTCACCCGGTCGGCGGTGTCCCGGACGCTCAGCGTCTCGGGGTTGGTCCCGTCGTGGCCGGGGCAGCTCGAGCGCGCTTGTCCCGGCCCGGTGATGCTCACCGGACGCCCAGCGGCGCGCAGGGCCTCTAGGATGCGGTCAAACGCGGGTCCGGTCACCGGGCACCCCCGATGGTGTCGAGGTCGTCCAGGGCATCGGCCAGTCGGGTGAGCGCGTCCACTTCGAGGTCAGGCAGCCACGCCAGCAGCGACCAGAGTCGAGCGCGCAGGGCGGTGGTGCGCTCGGTGCGCTGACGGTTCTCCTCACGCCGTCGGCAAATTGGCCCGAACCCTTCCGCGATGCTGCGGGGGTCGGAGAGGCGCCGGGAGCACGCCAAGCAGCGCTTGGCCCCGTCGGTCGTGACGGCGGGGGCGGATGGGGTATCATCGGCGTAGGTCAGCCTGTTGTTTGCCAGCGCCTCGGTGTGGGAACCGAGGCGCTGTTGCTTTGCGGTCACGCGGACGCACCACCGACCGGGATGGGGCGGAACGCGGCGTCCACCTCGGCCACGTCCACGCGCACGATGCGATTGTTCAGCCGGTAGCCGGTGATCTTGCCGGCGGCGATCAGGCGGCGGATGGTGTCAACGCTCACGCCCCAACGCTCGGCGGCGTCCTGTGGTGAAACGTAGTGGGCTTCGGGTGCAACCCGCGCGGTTCGGGGCTTGGAAACGGTTCGGGGCATGCTCTGCCGCCCTCCTTCGAGGAACGGCCGCATGCCCCTACAGATTCGCGGCGTTCGGGGTCCGGCCCCGTGGCGCTTGACGCCTAGTTTAGCGCACTACGGCCGGGGTGGGCGCGGCAGGGTGACGACACGGCGTGTCGTGCCCGGTTCGGCGTCCAGGACGGCCCACAACCAAGCCTCGGTGACTTCGTGGGTACTGCACCGGCACGGGCCGATGAGGCGGCGCGCCGGCTGTCGGTTGTCGGTATCGAGCCGGTTGAACAGTCGCGCGTCGCGTCGGTCGAGCGGACGGCTCAAGTCTGGCGGCAGTCGGTCCAGGGCGGCGCCGTAGGTGCGCACGACCCACGGCCGCGTCGCCAAGACTTGAACGCTGCCTCACCGCAGGCGCGGCACCGCACGTCGAGCAGGGTGAGGCGGTCGCGCAGCCTCCGACCACTAGGTGCGTCCAGTGCCATGAGTTGCGCCCGTATCGTGTCGGTCACGATGCACCACCGTTGGCCAGCTTCGACAGGGCCGCGGCCACGTCGGCGTCGGCACCCTCCAGCGACTTGGCGTAGTGCATCGCCATCGTCGGTGTGGTGTGCCCGAGTCGAGCCATGCTCTCTGCGATGGACGCCCCGGACTTGTGGGCCAGCGCGGCGCCCGTGTACCGCAGAATGTGGGGCGTGGCGTCGGGCCTCTCGGCGATGGTCGCGGCCTTGGTGAACAATCGCGCGAAGCTGTTCGGGTGAATGTGCCCCCCGGACGCCGCGGGGAACAGCAAGCCATCCTTGCCCCCGAGCGCGAGGCGAAGTCGATCTCCGTCGAGGACACGTTCGAGCACGACATCGCGGACGTGGGGGAGCTGGGTGCGATCGTCGACCGGGACGCCCGGATCGTCTCCGACAAGCTCGTCCGCCAGAAGCTGTTCGCGCGGACGATCACGCTGAAGGTGAAGCGTCCGGATTTCACGATCGTGTCGCGGTCGCAGACCCTGCACGGGGCCACCGACCGGTTCGAGGTGATCGCGCGTGGCGCGCGGCCTGCTGGCGGGCCTGGAGGTGGACTCCGGGTTCCGACTGCTCGGTGTCGGCGTGGCGGGATTCGCGGAGGCCGCCCAGGAGGAACTGTTCGAGCCGGACGCCGAATCCGGCGCGGTCGTCGAGGAGCGTCAGGCGCCCCCGTTGGTGAGCCGGCGGCGCGAGCCGTCGTTCGCGCCGGGCGTGGACGTCGAGCACGCCGAACACGGGCGCGGCTGGGTGTGGGGCGTCGGCCTCGGTCGCGTGACCGTCCGCTTCGAGACGGCCTTGTCAGGCCCGGGTCCGGTGCGCACCTTCCGCATCGAGGATCCGGCGCTGAGGCTGGTGGACGCCGCCTCGCCGGTGGACGATCCGTCCGGCCCCGGATGGGCGAGCGAGGAGAGGTGAACGGATAGACTGACCCGCGCTCCCGGCCGGAGTGGTGGAATGGCAGACACGCTGGTTTTTAGGTACCAGTACCGAGAGGTGTGAGGGTTCGAGTCCCTTCTCCGGCACCAGCCGTGTTGAGGCGTGCGATGCACGTGCACCCCGAAAGCAAGGTTGCGCACGCCAGAACAGGTGCGGCGTTGCTTTCGGCGCTCAAGAAGTGAAGCACGAGGGTGCGGCGAGCTGACGGATGGCCTCGCCGGCCGGCCCCGTCGGGGCGTTGCGGAATCCGGTGCCCGCCCACAGGTGGACGCGGTCCGCGTCGCCAGCCCGGCTCGCGGCCTGCCGGAGCTCACGGGTGAGGTGGTGCACGGCCGGGTAGGCGTCGATTCCGCGATGCCGGGCGACGAAACCGTTGCGGAGTGCCCGGGCCGGCCGCCCGGTGAACGCCCTTGTCATTGCTGTTTCGGTGAACGTCGGGTCGGCCAGGGCGGCCCGGTGCGTACGGGACGTCCCGGCCTCGTCGGTGCGCAGCAGGAGGGTGCCGACCGCCACGCCGTTCGCTCCGGCGGCGAGCAGGCGGCGCACCGCGTCCGGGCCGTCGACGCCGCCCGCGGCGATGAGCTCGAGACCGATGCTGCGGCGCACCCGCGCGACGAGCGCGGCCGTGTCGACGGGTTCGGGCGTGCGCGTCCCGTCGAAGGTGGCGCTGTGCCCGCCGGCGTCCGGGCCCTGAACCACGAGACCGTCGACTCCGGCGTCCCGCGCGAGGATCGCCTCTTCGGGTGTG
The DNA here is from genome assembly GCA_016711325.1 of Nigerium sp. Classification (GTDB taxonomy): domain Bacteria; phylum Actinomycetota; class Actinomycetes; order Propionibacteriales; family Propionibacteriaceae; genus Propioniciclava. Next base: position 5,514 of record JADJTH010000005.1, read on the forward strand.
GTGACGCTCGCGAGCACGCGGGTCCCGACGGCCCGCAACGCGGCGACGTCGCGGCGATCCGGCAGTCCGAAGGTGACGGACACCACCGGTACCGGTCGGTCGATCAGGAGGGCGAGCTTGTCAGCCCAGGAATCGTCGTCGTCCACCACCGGGACGGGGTCGAGCCGCAGTCCGTGCGCGTCCGCCTCGGGCTGCACCTCGGTCGCGTACGCGGCGAACACCGTCCGATCGATCGTGGCCCGCGACGGTACGAAGAGGTTGACCCCGAACCCGACGCCCAGGGGCCTCAGCTGCTCGATCTCGGCGGCGAGGGCGTCCGTCGCCTTGTAGCCGCCCGCGAGGAACGGAAACGCGCCCGCCGATGCCACGGCCCGGGCGAGCGCCACCGTCGACGGGCCGCCGGCCATGGGCGCGGCGACGATCGGGAGTCTCGAGTTCAGCAGTGCGAGCGCCATCGGTCCTCGACCTCCGTCCGGATGGGTGGGTGGGGTCTGCGGTCAGCCGAGCAGGCCGTGGCGCGCCAGGGCCTGGTGGACGCCGTCCTCGTCGACCGCGGCGGTCACCTCGTCGGCGGCGTCCTTGACGTGCGGACGGGCATTGCCCATCGCGATGCCGATGCCCGCGTGACGGAGCATCTCCAGGTCGTTGTCGCTGTCGCCGAGCGCGATGGTGCGCTCGCGCGGGATGCCCAGGTGAGCGAGCACCGCATCGATCCCGGACGCCTTGTGCACGCCCGGCAACTGCATCTCGCCGCAGAGGGTTCCGAACGTCGGCACGGACGACGGGATGACGTGGAAGTCGCCGAACTCGGCGCGGACGTCCTCGAACGTCACGCCCTCCTCGAGCAAGAACAGCAGTTTGCTGACCGGACGCCCCGGCCGTGGGTCGACCTGGATCAGGTCCATGTAGGCGAAGAAGCCGCGCCGCAGGTTGGCGAACCGGGCGGCGTCCGCCACCGCGGCGCGCAGCATGGTCTCGACCCGGTCGCGGACGCCGTGGGTGCCGAAGAGTCCGTAGGCGCCCTCGAAGAAATAGTCGAAGCCGTGGCGTCCGAAGAAGTCGGCGACGCGTTCGACCTGGGCGGGGTCGAAGTGCCGATGAACCAGCTCGAGGTCGCCGACCGCCGCGAACGCCCCCGCACCCGCGATCAGGCCGTCGAATCCGATATCGGTCACCTCAGGCCACAGTTCCGGACGCGAGCGCCCGGTGCACATGAAGACGAGGTGTCCGTTCGCCCGCGCCGCGTGGATGGCGTGCTTGGCGCTGTCGGGCACGCGTCCGTCGTGGTCGACGAGCGTGCCGTCGACATCGACGAACACCACCCGTGATGTGGTCGGTGGCAGCGGGGAACGGGAGACGGGCACCGTTGAAGTCTAGGGGCGTGTGGGGTTGGGTGTGGGTCGGGCGGGAGTCCGATGGTGAAGGACCGTGGGGGGTCTGGGGCGTGTTGCGCTGTGGTGGGGGCTGTACCGCGGTGGGGTCACCCGGCAAGGCGGTCAGCCCCCGCGGGCTTTCATCGGTCACCCGATCGGGACACTCCGGCAGGTAGCGTGGGGGTGGTGAACCCACGTGCGCAGGCCCGGCCGCGTCGCCGGTGGCCGGTGGTGGTCGCGGTGATCGTCGCGGCGTTGCTCGGGTATGGCGCGGGCGTGGTCCAGCCGATCGTGAGGCGCGCGCCGCTGATGGTCGGTCAGGACGCTGTGGTCGACGGCGTGCCGGCCGGCAGCACGCGCGTGTTCATCGCCGACGCGGGCGGACGCGTGCTCGTGATCGAGCCGACTGATCGGCCCGCCACGACGGCGTTCGTGTTCTACCCGGGCGGGCTCGTGCGTCCGCAGGCGTACGAGTGGCTGGGGCACGCGTTGGCCGAGCGCGGCGTCCGCACCCTGATTCCCGAGTTCCCGGCCGACCTGGCCGTCATCGATGCCGACCGCGCCGAGACGGTCGCCGCGTCGCTCGCGCCGGACCTGCCCGTCGTCGTCGGCGGACACTCGCTCGGCGGCGTGATGGCCGCCCGCTACGCCTCGCAGCACGCGGACGCCGTCGCGGGCCTGGTGCTGATGGCGGCCTATCCCGAGGACGGCATCGACCTCACCGGCGCCACGTTCGCGGCCGTGGTGCTGCAGGCCGGCGAGGACGGTCGCGCCGCCCCGACGCTGGTCGACGCTGCCGCCGACCGTCTGCCGCCCGGCACCAGAACCGAGGTGATCGACGGCGCCGCGCACAGCTTCTTCGGCCGCTATGGTGCCCAGGCGGGTGACGGCGTTCCGACCGTGTCCCGGGCACACGCCGAGGCGGCGATACGGGACGCGCTCGACCGCTTCTTCGCCGCCTTGGCCTGAGACCCGGAACATAGCGGAGACTCGTGGCCCGACTGAGGGCCACGAGTCTCCGCTATGTCTGCGCGAATCAGCTCGCCGCGCGCAGCGCGCCGCTGCGGGCCTGCTCGAGGTCGGCGAACACCGCCTGGTTGAGGCGGAACGTCCGGATCGCCTCGCGCACCACCAGCGCCTGGGTCTCCGCGTCCAGCTGCAGCGCGTCGAGGGTGGCGCGGTAGGCATCCTTGTACGGCTTGGCCTTGTCGATGCCGTCGAAGCGGTAGAAGGTGAGCGCCGCGTCCGGCACCGCGTAGTGCCGCGCGACCAGGCTGGCGATCGCCTGCCCCCCGGACAGATCCCCCAGCAGCCGCACGTAGTGGTGCGCGACCAGGGCCTCGGGCCGCTCCACGGATCCGATCCGCTCGACGTACGCGCGCGTCGCGGGCAGGATCGCGATCCGGCCGTCCGCCACCTGGTCGGCCCAGTCAGGCCCGAACAGGACGCCGAGGTCGGAGGCCAGCCGGGGCGTCCGGATCAGCAGCGGATCGTGCAGCGCGGCCACCGCCGGGTGGTCGGCGTGGGCGTCCATGGCCGCCTCGAGAGCGACGTAGACCGGGTGCAGTTGGGCCGTGAAGGCCGCGAAGTCGGACGCCGACGCCCCGCCGTTCATGAGGCGCGTGATGAAGGGCGAGTGCTCGGCGTCCTCGTGCGCTCGGGTGGTGGCTTCGCGCAGCGCGGTGGACAGGGGAGAGGTCGTCATGACGAGGGCCTTTCGTGCGAGGTCGGCTGGGAGGAATCGGAGGACAAGAAGGAAGCGCCGGCAGACTCCGCCGCGAGCCGCCGCGCCTCGGCACGCCCGGCCTCGCGGGCCTGCTCGATGCGCGCGGCCAACTCGGGCGAGAGAGCGGGAACCGAGGGGGTCGATGCCGCGACGATCCCCGACTCCGGTGTCCCGGCGGACGCCGAGACGGACGCCGCGCGCGCCGTGCGCCGCCGGGCGATCGCCCGCCACACCAGCACGCCGGCGACGGCGACGACGAGCAGCGCCGCGGCCGTCCACACGAGCGACACGGTCCAGGCGAACGCCGAGCCGTGCGCCGCGTCCGCGGCGCCGCTGACGCCGATGCCGATCGGCGTGACGTCGACGCTGGCGCGGGTGAGGAACAACGGCCACACGTCGGGGATCTCGACGGTGCGCTCGATCGAGCTCCCCGGCAGGATCTCGGGAGTCTCCCCGCTCAGCGCGGTGCCGGACGCCAGGCCGAACAGCCCGGCGATCCCCACCTGCTCGCGGGTGTAGATCAGGGCGTTGCCGGTGTTGGCCAGCCGGTAGCTGAGCGTGGCGGATCCGGGCGCGAACGGGTTGCCGGAGGCCGTGTAGGCGAGCCGCACGCCGGTGACCGTGGCGTCCACGGTGAGCGTGCCCGGCACCCGCACGGCGATCTTCGAGGCCAGCCGGCGGTCGATGCTGAGCGCCTCCGTCTCGGACGTCGACCGCAGCGAGGTGACGAGTCCGCCGACATGGTCGCCGGGCCGCGCGTGGTCCGGGACGGTGAGGGTGAACGGGACGGTCGCCGAGGCGTTCGGGGCGATCGTGACGGAGGGGACACCCACCGTCGTCCAGGCGCCGATGGCCTCGGACGCCGCCCCCGTCGGCACCAGGTCGAGCAGGCCGTCGGCGGTGGTGAAGCCGTCGGCGGCGTACACGGCGAGCGTGAGCGACTCGGCGCCGTGGTTGGTGACGACGGCCGCGTCCTCGAGCACCTGCCCGGGCTCGACCGTGTACGCGTAGTTGGCGCGGGCGTTGCCGTGGTCGTTGTCGGCGGGCTTCACGCTCCACGCGGCCGTCTCGGCGGACGCCGTGGGCGCGACGACACCCGTCGCGAGCAGGGTGGCGACGAGTGCGCCTTCGAGCAGGCGGCGGATCAGGCGCGTCATGGTGATCCTTCGGGTGAGAACGGAGAGGATGGGGCGGTGGGATCCGGCGGGGTAGTAGCTCGCCGGATCCCACCCACGGGTCAGGAGACGGCGGTGAGCGTCAACGTTCCCTTGTAATCGCCAGCGGCCGTGTCGAGCGGCAACTGGAGGTTCAGTCCGGCGCCGAGCGTGGCCGAACCGCCGGCGTGCCCTCCGACGGCGGAGCCGAGCGTCCGCGAGGACTTGAGGCCCGAACCCTCGGCGAAGCCCGACACGATCGCCGCACCCGCGGTCGCGCCCGCACCGGGAGAGGTGACGGTCGGCGTCCAGCCGAGGTGCTTACCGTCGAACGAGCCCGCCGTGCTGGCGAAGTCGCTCACCTGGGCCGAGATCGACCACGCGGGGGTGCCGGCGCGGGTATCGGTGACCGCCACGGGGGCAAGCTGTCCGCTCGCGGCGAAGTGGTCGCCGCTGACGGCGGCCGTGCCGAGGTTGACCGCGGTCGTGCCGCCGTCGATGCGCCAGACGAACTCGCCCGGCTCCTCGGGATCGACCGGCTTGGTCGGGACGGTCACGTCGATGTCCAGGTCGTCGGTCGAGGTGCCGGGCACCGCGAACGAGATCGGCACGGACAACTCCTGCGCCGCGTTGGCGGCGGCGCCGCCACCGGCGTAGGTGTAGACGCCGTAGTTGCCGGTGGACGCCTCGTCCGTCTTGACCTGGAGGGTCGCGGTGAACGAACCGTCGGGCTTGAGTTCCACGAGCGAGGCCGCCTGGCTCGGGTACGACGTGCTCACCTGGTTGAGCGAGGCGATCGGCATGGCCCACTTCTGGGAGATCACCTTGCGTGCGGAGGACGCGGCACCCGCGGACGGCTTCCACGCGGTGGCGAACTTGCCGAAGACCACGTAGACGCCCGAGGGCTGGCCGACGGTGACGGGCACCCGCGTCGAGATGTTCGCGTTCGGGTCGAAGCCGGTGCCGGTGACGGTCACCGTCTCGGAGCCGTCGGGATTGAAGCCAGTGGCCTTCGACACCGACAACTGCGGGGTGAACGTCGGATTCGTGGGGTTCGTCGGCTCTTGGCCCAGGGTGGCGCTCAGCGTCAGGTTGTCGAGCAGTTCGCCGGCAGCGTAGAGCGGGAGCGCCGCGGCGCCCTCGGCGGTGAGTTTGACGCCGCTGGCGTTCACGGTGACGGTGCTGCCGCTGACCGTGATCCCGGGAGTGTCGATCGTGGCGAGCCTCACGCCCGTGCCGCCGTAGACGCCCTCCTTGAAGTCACCGAAGTCGCCGGTGACGACCGCCGACACGTCCGCCTTGACGAACGCGTTGGTGCCGTCGACCTCGACGCCGACGTTGCTGATGTCGATCGTGAAGTAGTGCGACGGGAAGTGGTAATGGAAGGCGCCGGCCGTCTGCACGGTGAAGTGGCTGGTGTCGGTGAAGGAGCCCCCGGAGACCGGGAGAGTGTAGGGCAGCGTCTCGTTGGGGTTCGACGTGCTCTGTGGCCACGCCGGCGTGCCGGTGGTGTCGAACTGTGCCGGGGCGGTGAGCGTGATGCGTTGCCCGACGGGCAGCGGGCCGGTCGGCGGCAGCGCGGCGGTCTGCCGGCCGACGTAGCTGCGGAAGCTCTCCTTGAGCCCCCACTTGACGGAGCCGCTATCGACCGGGCGGTCGGCGGCATAGGCGGGCGTGGCCATGAGGCCGGCGGCGATCACTGCGAAGGCAGCTCCGGCGGCCACCAGCGCTCGAGCGCGGCGGCGGTGCGTGGGCACCGCCGGGTGGTGTTGGGTCATCGGTGGGTGATCCTCTCTCGGGTGGTGTCTCATGAGGGGGTGGGAGTTCAGGGGCGGCCTGCGGGTCAGGCACCGGGGCGTCTGCGGAGCCAGGCGGGCCAGACCAGCCATCCGCGCTGGAAGGCGAGCGCCGTCAGCGCGCCGCCGCCGAGGACGCCGGCGGACGACCACAGCAACGCGGGGCTCGCGACGGCGCGCGCGAGGTGCGGGATGAGCGTGTCGACCAGGGGAAGCACCGTGGTCGCGGCCAGTGCCGCGATCGGCAGCGGATTCCCCGCGAGCGGGGTCGCGGTCGCAGCGCCGGAGCCCGAACCGGCCGCCCCGCCGGCGCCCACTCCGCCGGACGCGCTGCCGGTCGTGCCGTCTGCGGTACCCGAGCTGCCGCCGTCGCCGGGGTCGATGCCGGTCTCGCCCGTCGGCGGGATCGTCGGATCCGGGTCGGTCGTCACCGGCGCGTCCGCGTCGTAGCTCACCCACAGCCGGGTGGCCGGTTTGAATGAGTCACGGGCGCCGCCCGAGGAGTAGAAGTAGGACGCCTGGCCGCTGGCGAGGTGGAAGTCGACCAGGGTCTGCGGGAACGATCCCCAGTCGGCGCCGGTGCGCGTCTGGACGGTGGCATCGGCGGGAAGCTGCACAATGACGCCCCGGTACTCGGGGACGGTGCTGAAGCCACGCGAGGCGTCCGCGCCGGCCGCGGCGAGGCTGACGCCCTTCATGGTCGCCAGGGTGACGGTGCGCGGGGTGAGCGCGGTCCAGACCGTGGTGTCGGACTGCGAGCTGCCGAACCCGGACGCGGTGGCCGTCACCGTCGCCGTCCCCTGCTCGACGACGACCTTCGGGTCGGTGACCCACCAGTAGACCAGGCCGCCGTAGGCGACGACGGTGAAGGATCCCTTCCAGGTGATCTGCGCCGTGCCCGCGCGGGGGTCGACCGAGCCGGTGCCGCCGCCGATGAGGGCGGTGATGCCGGTCAGGCGGTTGTTGGTCGTGCTGACGACGGCGCCCGTGGCGTCCGTGCACCGGTCGTCGAACGTGACGGGCCGGTAGGCGCCCTGGGCGTCCGGCTTCTCGATCGTGACGGCGCCGTCGGTGGTGCGGAAATAGCCGTGCTCCGCGGTCCACACCTTGCCCGAGCCGGTGTCGCCGACCACGCCGGCGGACAGGAAGTTGCAGCCGCCGAAGAACGCCCCCGACCCGGCCTCGGCGTTGATGCCCCAGCGGAACGAGGCGTTGGAGACGGTGAACGGCTCGCCGGTGCCCGGTGCGGCCGTGCGCGTCGGCACGGTCACGCTGATGTCGAGGTCGCCCGGTTGGGCGGCCGCGGGCGTCGCGGCCAGCGTGACCAGCGGCAGGACGATCAGCGCCGCGAGCGCGGCGGCGGCGCGGGCCAGGCGCGAGGTGGATCCGGTCATCGGCGCGTCGCCTCCGCCCACTCGCCCACCTGCAGTGGCGGGGTGATCTCGGCGGAACCGGCCTCCGTGGAACCGACGTCGGCGAAGCCCGCCCGCCGCGCCTCCTCGAGCAGCGCGTCGATCTGCTCGGGCGTGAGCTCCTCAGGCAGCGGGTGCCGTTGCGGGGCGAACGCTCCCGCGGCGGCTGTCTGGGCCGACCCGGCCCTCCGCGGCCTGCGGCGTCCGAGCAGGCCGAGCACGACGACCGCCAGCAGGGCCGCCGCGGCGACGCCGAGGGCGATCCACGCCCACGGCACCTCGGCGCCGGCGGCCCCGGACGCGGGCGCCGGGGTGGGCACGGGGGCATCCGCCGGATTGCCGACGGTGAAGGCTGCCTGGGCCAGGAGGCCGGACGCCGCGCCGGTCACCTGCAGGGTGTGGGTGCCGAGGCGGAGGTCGCGGGGCAGTTGGATCACGCCCGCGATCTCGCCCTGGGCGCCGGCGACGAGAGGGCCGACGGCGGCGCGTCCGTCGCCGAGGACCACCGTCACCTGCTCGCCGGGCACGAACCCGCGCGCGGTGAAGCTCATGACGCGGCCGGCCAGCGCGGTCGCCTCGTCGACGCCGACAACGACCTCGCCGGGCGGGGGAGCCTCGCCGGAGGCGCCGTTGCCCGCTCCGACGGTCGAGCCGGCCGCGGCGCCGCCGGCGCCCCCAGCGCCCGCGGCCGAGTGGGAGGGGCCGGCGGAGCCAGAGGAACCCGCACCGGAGGCGGACCCCGCAGTGCCGGACGCCGCCGCGAACGACACCGCGGTGAAGGTCTCGTTGTTGGCGTTCTTGATGCCGTGCGCGCCCACGGTGATGACGCCGCAGGTGACCGTCCGGCAGTCGATCTGCTCGGTGCCGCCGCTGCGCCCGACCACCGAGATCACCGGACCCGGAAGGTTGAGGGTCGTGGACCAGCCGCCGTCGGCGTGCAGTTCGCCGCCGTTGGCGGCCTCCTCGGTCTGCGAGCCGGGGAAGGCCACGAAACGCTGCCGGCCCTGGTTGTTCTTGGTCTCGGAGTCCGGCATGTAGCGGAACGTCTGGCCGGACGCGCCCCCGCGGCTCGGACGCCACGAGCCGCCGCCGGGATCGTCGACCGTGCCGAAGAGCACGTAGATGCCGCCCATCGCCTTGGGGATCGACTGGAAGCCGGTGCCCTTCACGGTGAGCGTGGTGGCGCCCGAGGCGTTGGCGCGGGCGCTTCCGGCCGGGCTGGTCGCGCTGACGCGCGCGGCGGCGTGGGCGTCCGGGGCGGCGATGATCAGTGAGCCGAGGGCGGACGCCAGGATCACGGCCACCGCGAACGGGCGACGCATCATCGGGCAGTACCTTTCGTGAGGACGGGCTGGGCGTGGACGGACTGGCCGCGGGCGGGACGCGAGTGGCCGCGGGCCGGCAGCACCAGCAGCCCGGCGCCGGTCGGGTCGGGAACGACGGTGACCGGATGGTCGTAGACACGCGACACGAGGTCGGCGGTCAGGACGTCCTCGGGCCGGCCCTGCGCCGCGATCCGGCCGTCGGCCAGCAGCACCAGGCGGTCGGCGTAGGCCGAGGCCAGCGCCAGGTCGTGCAGGACGACGACGACGGCGCCACCGGCGTCGGCGTGATCGCGCGCGGCACCCAGCACGCGCTCCTGGTGGCAGATGTCGAGGGCGGCGGTCGGTTCGTCGAGCAGCAGCAGGGTGGTGGTCTGGGCGAGGACGCGCGCGAAGCTGGTGCGGGCCTTCTCGCCGCCCGACAAGGTCGGGAATCGGCGTTCGCCGAGGTGGCCGACCTGGGCGACGTCCATGCCGAAGGCCACCGCGGCGTCGTCCGCGTCCTCCTCGGGACGGCCGCGCCAGGGCGCGCGCCCCATCCGGACGACCTCGGCGACCTCGAACGGGAACGACAGCGTGTGCTCCTGCAGCATGACCGCCCGGAACCGGGCCAGCTCCTGGGGGGCGTGGCTCAGGCGCGTGCCGGTCGGACCGGCGAGGGTGCCGGCGTCGGGCGTCCGGTCGCCGGCGAGGACGGCCAGCAGGGTCGACTTGCCCGCGCCGTTGGGGCCGACGAGCGAGACCCACCGCCCCCGCCGTGAGCAGCGCGACCATGCCGATGCAGCGCATCCGCAGTCGTTCGACGTCGACGCCGAGGTGGCGCGCCGAGCGTTCGCCGAGCGCCAGCAGGTCGAGCGAGCGCGCCTCGCGGAGGGCCGCGGCCACGCCGACGATCGCGATGGGGGCGACGACCGCCACGTAGGGCCATCGGGTGCCGTTGAGGCTGCCGAGCTGCCAGAACACGATCTGCTCGCGGCTCTGGGTTGTGCCCAGGAAGGTGAGGAACGCGATGATCGCGCCCGCGATGGCGTTGATCGCGACGCCGGTGAGGATGAGCGTGACGACCTCGCTGCGCCCGCCCGACCGGGACAGCGCGTACACGACGGCCGCGGCCAGAATTCCGCCGGCAAGGGCGAACAGGGCGACGGTCCACGGCCCGAGGAAGCTCAGCCCGAACACGATCGCGAGGCAGGCGCCGACCGCGGCACCCGAGGAGACGCCCGCGATGCCGGGCTCGGCGAGCGGGTTGCCGAACACGCCCTGCATCACGCCGCCGGCGGTCGACAGGGACGCCCCCACGAGCGCGGCCATCGCCACGCGCGGGAAGCGGATCGTCCACAGCGCCGCCTCGCCGCCCGGGTGGGACGGCATCGGGCCGGCGTCGATCCCGAGCCGGTGCAGGATCGATCCGGCCACCTCGGCCGTCGCCACCTCGAGCTGGCCGCGCCCGGCGGCGACCAGGACCGCCACGACGAGCGCGATCGACAACCCGGCGAACAATCCGGCGCTCCGGCCTCGCGTGGACCTCACCGGGCGGCGTCCGGGGCGTAGATGGCCACGGCGAGGGCGTCCAACACGTCGGCGGTCGCCGGGCCGAACGCGAGCACGTCGGAGTCGGCCATGTCGACGATGCGCCGGTTCTGGCCGGCGGGCGTGGTGGCGAGCGCGGGGAAGCTGGTGAGCAGCCCGTCGACCCCGCCCACGGACTCGAGTCCGCCGGTCATCATCAGCAGCAGGTCGGGGGCGGCCTTGATCACGCCCTCGTCGTTGAGCGGGCGCATGCCCTGCCAGTCGATCTCGGTGGCGACGTCGCGGGCGCCGAGGGCGGTGATGAGCGAGTCCGTCCCCGAGCCGGCGCCGAACATGTAGTAGACGCCCGCCTGTCCGCGCACGTACAGGAACACCGTGCGCAGCTTCCGGTCGTGCTCGGCGGGGGCGATGGCGGCGATCTCGGCGGTCTTCGCCTCGATGGCCGCGTTGGTGCGCTCGGCGAGCTGGGCCCCTTCGGCGTGGACGCCGAGGGCGTCCGCCACCTGCTGGATCAGGCTGCCGACGTTGTCGAGACTGCGGTGGGAGTCGACGATGACCACCGGGATGCCGCTCTCGCGCATCTGCAGCAGCACGTCCCAGGGCCCGAGGCTGGTGTCGGTGATGATGACGGACGGCTGCAGCGCGAGGATCGCCTCGGCGGACAGGTCATGGCCGACCGGGGTGACGAGTTGTTTGCCCTTGATCTCGGCGAATCCGCTGGACGTGTCGCGTCCGACGACCTGGTCGCCGAGGCCGAGCTCGTAGACGGTCCGCGAGAGGGTGCCGTAGATGTCGAGGGCGAGGATGCGGCTCGCGTCGGTGATCGTCACCTCGGTGCCCTGGACGTCCGTCACCGTGACCGGCAGGTGCTGGACGGGGTTCGTCGCGATCGGGTGCAGCGCCGCGTCGGCCATCACCGCCGTCGAGTGGCCTTGGTGCGTGAGGGGGTCGGGGATCGGTGTCACGTCGGCCAGACGTGGCCCGCCGGACGCCCCGATCCCGCCCAGGCCGGGGATGCCGGCACACCCCGCGAGCGTGAGGGCGACAAGCACGGCGGTGGCGGCGATGAGACGGGTGGTGGGCGACGATCCGCGCGCGGGCCGGCGGTAGGACACGGATACTCCATCAGTCGGGGACCGGATTTAGATCATTAGGTTGTTACCTAATCAACTAAGGCGAGGCTTACCTTAGGGTATGGAGTGCGGGGTGTCCAACACGCGTTCACGTGGTGGTCCGGCCACCCACGGCGGGTCAGGAGCGAGGCGTCACCGGCGTCCGAGCGGAGGAAGGTGCGGCGGCGTCCTCGTCAACGGGCGTCGGGTGACGTATGCTGCACCGTCTGGTCGACGGCGACCTGCATCATCGAGTCGGCCTCCTGGAAGGACCCCTATGTCCGCCACCACCGAACCCACCGTGTCTCCCGGGACCCCGGACGCCGCGGCGTCCGCCCTCGCCGAGAAGGCGTCGAACCCGCACCGCTCGATCATCGCGATCCTGCTCGTCGCGGCGTTCGTCGTCATCCTCAACGAGACGACCATGAACGTGGCGCTGTCGAGCATCATGGCCGACTTCCGCGTCACCGAACGACTCGCCCAGTGGCTCACCACCGGGTTCATGCTGACGATGGCCGTCGTGATCCCGGTCACGGGCTGGCTGCTCGACCGGCTCACCATCCGGCAGCTGTTCACCGCCGCGATGACCCTGTTCAGCGTCGGCACCGCGCTGTGCGCCGTCGCACCCACCTTCGAGCTGCTGCTGGCCGGGCGCGTCGTGCAGGCGTCCGGCACCGCGATCATGATGCCGCTGCTGATGACCACCATCATGCGACTCGTCGAACCCGCGCACCGCGGAGCCATCATGGGCACCATTTCCATGGTCATCTCGGTCGCGCCCGCGGTCGGCCCGACGCTGTCCGGCGTCCTGCTGCAGCTCGGCTCGTGGCGGCTGATCTTCGCGACCGTCCTGCCGATCGCGCTGTCCATGCTGGCGCTCGGCCTGGTGAAGCTGCGTAACGCGGGCGAGACCAAGCACACCCCACTGGACCCGTGGTCGGTGCTGCTGACCGTGGTCGGCTTCGGCCCGCTCATCTACGGTTTGAGCATGTTCGGCGACGCCGCCGCGCCGTTCTGGGAGGCGCCGCTGGCCGTCGGCATCGGGCTGGGCGGTCTGGTCGCCTTCGTCTCGCGCCAGTTGGTGTTGCAGAAGTCGGACGCCGCCCTGCTCGACCTGCGCACCTTCACGTACCCGACCTTCACGGTGGCGCTGCTGATGATGGCCCTGTCGATGATGGCGTTGTTCGGTTCGATCATCATGCTGCCGCTGCTGCTGCAGCGCTCCTTCGGGCTCGAGCCGCTGCAGGTGGGTCTGATGCTGCTGCCCGGCGGCCTGGCGATGGGCGTCCTCGGGCCGATCGTGGGCCGGCTGTTCGACCGGATCGGGCCGCGCCCGCTGGTGATCCCGGCCAGCTTCGTCGTGCTCGCGGTGTTCTGGTTCTTCTCGGCGATGACCCCGCAGACCCCCTGGTGGGCGGTCATGGCCGGGCACGTGGCGATGAGCGTGTCGTTCTCGTTCATCTTCACTCCGCTGTTCACCGTCGCCCTCGGCTCGCTGCCCACGCGCTTCTATTCGCACGGTTCGGCGACGATCGGCACGATCCAACAGGTGGCCGGTGCCGCGGGGACCGCCCTGTTCGTCACCGTCTTCGCCATGCAGGCCGAGGTCGCCCGCGACGCGGGCGCCGGCGAGGCGGCGGCCCTGCTCGCCGGATCGCACTGGGCCTTCCTGGGTGCCGGTGCGGTCTGGACGGCCGCGGTGGCGGCGTCCTTCTTCCTGCGCAAGCCGGCCGACCCGGACGCCTGAGCGCCGGGTCAGTCGGCCAGGCCGCTCTGATGCCGTCGAAGCGGAAGACGAACTCAGGGGTCGTGGTGGAGAGGGTCCCCGTGAGGTTGGATGGCTCGAAGTCGCGCAAGAACGTCCCGCTGAAGACGACCTCGTCGCCAGGCTGCATGTCGAGCGGCGTGGTTCCGGCGGTCCTTCCCGACGACGTGCGTTCTGCTGACGTGGCGTAGCGCGACTCAGGTCTCGAGGCCGGGGTGCTCACCCCCAGCCCGGCGAGGGTCAGCGGCGCGCGAGGGACCGCGCGACGGCGAGGAAGGCGATGGTCCCCACGACGGCGACGGCCAGCGCGATGAGGGCCGTCGGACGCGGGCTGCCGTCCGGCTCGACGAACTGAGCCTTGGCTGCGCCGATCTCGCCCGCGACGAAGGTCTTGGCGTCCCGGACGCTGCGGGCCGCGATCGCCTTGGGATGGACCTGCAGGATCAGCCCCTCCACGTTGCTGGTCAGGCGCGCCCGCGCTGCGGCGATCTCGGCCTGGATCTGTTCCTTGGAACGGGTTCCGTCTGCCACGATCGGTCCTCTCACACATCGCCTGCTGAAGTCTCAGCCACACCCTATGCCATTGGCTAGGCTGGCGGGCATGGCCAGACTGACGGCAGGCGATTCCGCCCCGAGCTTCTCCCTTCTCGACGCCGACGGCGCGACGGTGTCGTTGCCCGACTTCGCCGGCCGGCGGGTGATCGTCTATTTCTACCCGGCGGCGATGACCCCCGGCTGCACGACGCAGGCGGTCGACTTCACCGCCAGCGCGGACGCCATCGGCGACGCCGGCTACGAGGTGATCGGCATCTCGCCCGACACCCCGGCCAAGCTGGCCGCCTTCCGCGCCCAGGAGTCACTGACGCCGACGCTGCTGTCCGATCCCGACCATTCGGTCATGCAGGCGTACGCCGCCTACGGCACCAAGATGCTGTACGGCAAGCCGATCGAGGGTGTGATCCGCTCCACCTTCGTGATCGATGTGGACGCCGGCGGCCACGGCACGATCGACGTCGCGCAGTACAACGTCAAGGCCACCGGACACGTCAGGAAGCTGCGCCGCGACCTGGGCATCTGACCCCGCCGCTCCTCGCCTACGAAGAGAACTCTTGCGCACGGAATTCCGTAGGCAAGCGTTCCTTTCGTAGGCAGGAACACAGCCGGGTTCTACGCTGACGGCCATGACGACGATCGGCGCCAACGACCTGCTCCGGGTGCGCGTGCTCGCGCAGAGGCTCGGGACACAGCATCCCGCCGACCAGGCCGCTCCCGGCGCCGCGAGCGTCGCGGCGTCCGCACGGCACATGCTCGCCCTCCAAGGCCAGGACTGGCGCGCGTCGCGCTGGGCGCTGGGCGTCCGGACGCCGGGCAGCACGGTCGCCGACGTGCACGCGGCGTTCGATCAGGGGCTGGTCGTGCGGTCGTGGCCGATGCGCGGCACGGTCCACGTGGTGGCCGCCGAGGACATCGGCTGGATGCAGTCGGTCACGCACGCCGGACCGCTCCTGGGTGCGCCGAAGCGGCGCGCGCACCTCGGCATCACGGACGCCGCCCTCGACCGCCTGGTCGAGACCTCGGTCGAGGCGCTGGCCGCCCACGACAGCCTCGATCGCGACGAGCTCTCCACGTTCTGGGACGCCGCGGGGCTGGAGTGGAAGCCGAACTGGCGCTACCACCTGGTCTGGTGGTTGTGCCAGAACGGCCACGCGACGTTCGGGCCGATCGGCGACGGTGGCGAGCCGCGACTCGTCCTCGCGTCGCGCTGGATCCGCTCCCCTCGCCTGATCTCCGGCGACGAGGCGCTGGCCGAACTGGCGTCCCGGTACGCCGCCCCGCGCGGCGCGGTCCGCGCGACGGACCTCGCCTGGTGGGCCGGTATCGCCACAGCGGACGCCCGTCGCGGGCTGAGTGCCGCGGTCGAGGGCGGAAGCCTGGTCCGGCTCACCCTGGAGGGTGCCCGCGGTGCGGCGTCCCAGTTGTGGGCCGGCCCCGAGGCGCTGGACGCCGCCGGCGACATTCCCGACTGGCTGGCGCTGCCCGCCTTCGACGAGCACCTGCTCGGCTACAAGGACCGCGACCCGCAATTCGACGCGGCGCACCTCGGCCGGGTCGTCCCCGGACGCAACGGCGTCTTCCGGGCGACGCTCGCCGAGCATGGCCGCACGGTCGGCACCTGGCAGCGCGGCACCCGCACGAAGGACGGCGTCGTGGTCACCCCGTTCCCCGGTGCACGCGTGGACGCCGCCGCGCTCCGCCCCCACGTCGACCGCTGGACCATCTTCCACGGCGAGGCGCCCGTCCCGATCACGCTGCAGGACGCCTGACCACCCTGCGCCGGCGTCCTACGACGACCCGTCCTGGACGGCCTTCGGCTCGGGATGGGTGTCGCGCCAGCGTTCGTAGGCGTCGACGGCGGTGGGAAGGGTCGCGTAGAGGCAGTCGTCGCCGAGGCGGTCGAGGAAGCCCGCGGCGCCAAGCTGGTCGCGGAGGTCCTGTTTGACGCGGGCGAGGGCGAAGCGGATGCCGCGGTCGTGGAGCCAAAGGCGCAGTTGGTCGAGCATGTCGACGGCCGTCAGGTCGATCTCGACGTTCGCCTCGGCGTTGAGGAGGAACCAGCGGACGGGTCGTTCGGCGTCGGTGACTGCCTTCTTCGCTCGGACGAGGAAGTCGTCGGCGTTCGCGAAGAACAGTGGGGAGTCGTAGCGGTAGACGACGAGACCGGGCACCTGGGTGGCGGTGGGGTAGTCGTCGATGTCATGCATCCCCGGCACGCCGGGGACGTGCCCGAGCACGCCGTCGTGGGGGTGCGAGATGCGGCGGATGAGGTCGAGCAGAGACAACGCGATGGCGATCCCGACGCCGATCAGCACGTCGAAGAAGAGGACGGCCGCGGCCGTGGACAGGGCCAGCACGAGTTCGCTGTGCCGGAAGCGGGCGACTCGCCTCAGTTCCGCGACGTCGATCAGCCTTGTGGCCGCGTAGATGACGAGCGCGCCCAAGGCGGCCGTCGGGAACGACTGCAGCACCGGGCCGGCGAACAGCAAGGTGGCGACGACGCACGCTACCGCGACGAGAGAGTGCAACTGCGTCCGCGAGCCGACGGCGTCGCCGATCACGGTGCGTGAGCCGCTCGACGACACGGGGAAGCCCTGGAAGAGGCCGGTCGCGACGTTGGCGACGCCCAGCGCGAGGAGTTCCTGGCCGGCGTCGATCTCCTGCTCGCGGTGCGCGGCGAACACCCGGCCGGTCAGCACGTTGTCGGAGTAGCCGACGACCGCGATGCCGGCCGCGAACGGGAGAAGCGCCCAGAGCGAGACGTCCCCGAGTGCGGGCAGGCGGAAGGCGGGCAGGCCGAGCGGGACATGGCCGATGACCTCGATCCCGTGACGTTCGAGGCCGAGCCAGCCGACCGCGGCGGCGGCGCCCAGCAGCACGATCAGCGGTCCGGGCGCGCGGGGGGCGAGGCGTCGACCGGCCAACAGCAGGACCAGGGTCACCGCCGACAACACGACGGTCGGGACGTGCGCCTGCGGGAGCTGAACCAGCGCGGACCAGACTTTCCGGGGCGAGCTTCCTCCCTCGAGGGTGAGCTTCGTCACGGTCCCCAGCTGACTGACGATCATCAGTACCGCGACGCCGATCATGTATCCCACGAGCACCGGCCGGGACAGCAGTCGGGACAGGAAGCCGAGCCGGCCGAGCCAGGCCGCCAGCGACACGATGCCGACGGCGATCGCCAGCAGAGCCGCGACCTCCGCATGGCGCACGGTTCCGCCCCCGGCCGCCATGAGCGCGCCGACACCGGCGGCGGTCATCAGCGCCGTCGTCGACTCCGGCCCGACGGACAACTGCCGCGACGAGCCGAATATCACGTAGACGAGCAGCGCGGGCAGGGTCGCCCACAGCCCGACCACGGGGGCAAGGCCCGCGATGGCCGCGTAGGCCATCACTTGCGGAACAAGGTAGGCGGCGACCGTCACGCCGGCGACGGCGTCGCCCGGCAGCCAGGCGCGGTCGTACGACCGGAGTGCGGCCACTCCGGGAAGGAGGCGCTCCCATCCGGGTCTGCCCATGTCGACCCTTCCTCTGGGGCGTTCGTGGCGAGGACGTGCCGCCTCCGGACGCGGCGAAGGCTCTCAACGTGTCGGTTGAGAGCCTCGTCCGGAAAGTACACCGCCAGGGACTCGAACCCTGAACCCGCTGATTAAGAGTCAGCTGCTCTGCCAGTTGAGCTAGCGGTGCGCGGGAATAAACTTTAGACCATCGACCGCCTAACGCGAAATCGCGCCTCAGCGGCGGACGAGGGCGATGCGCTCCCGGCGCAGGCCGGCGTGCTGCTCGGCGGCCCGGTCGAGCGGGTCGAGGCGGCGTCCGAGCGCCAATGCGAGCAGGTAGTCGGCCAGTTCGGGGTTGCGGGCCAGCACAGGGCCGTGCGGGTAGGTGCCGATCACGTGGCCTTGGACGGCCCCCTCGGTGCCGTGCCCGTCGTTGCCGATGCCGACCTCGACCTGGGCGAGCGGTGCGGCGTCCGGGCCGAGCGTCGTGTAGCCGCCGTGGTTCTCGAAACCCGTGATCAGCGACGTCGTGCCGTCGGGCTTCGTCCAGCGGGTGAGGATCTCGCCGACCGCGCGCTTCGCGCCGCGGCGGGTTTCGACGTCGAGCAGCCCGAGCCCTTCGCGCACCTCGTCGTTCTCGCCGATCGTGAACGTGTGCCCGCAGATCTGGTAGCCGGCGCACACCGCGAACAGCACGGCGCCTGCGTCCAGCGCCGAGAACAGGGCGCCGTCGGAGCGCAGTTCGCGGACGGCGGTGGTCTGCGCGTTGTCCTCGCCGCCGCCCAGCAGATAGATCGCGCCGTCGGCGGGCAGCGGTGCGCCCGGCTCGACGGCGATGACCTCGGCGTCCACACCGCGCCACTCCAGGCGCTTGGCGAGCACCTGTGAGTTGCCCCGGTCGCCGTAGATGCCGAGCAGCGACTGGTACACCAGCACGATCTTGACGCTCATCGCAGCCCCGCCTTCTTCAACAGCTTCTGGAACGGTGTGTAGGTGGCGATCAGGTCGACCGGCTGGGGGGCGTCCTTGACGGCGCGCAGGGCGTCGTCGAGGTCGTAGACGACCTCATGGCCGACCTCGGCGTACTCGAGCCGGACGGCCAGGTCGTAGGCGCGCGGACCCGTGCAGACGACGTGCTTGCCGCGCAGTTGTTCGAAGTCGACGTCCCACAGCCAGGAGACGTCCTTGCCGTCGGCCGCCACGGAGTCGATGGCCAGCACGACGGTCGGCGTGGTCAGCAGCGGCAGCGACTCCGCCCAGCCCGCCGGGTTCTTGCTCAGCACGAGCCGCGCCGACGTGGCGCCGAAGCCGGCCACCGAGAACCGGCCCGCGGGCGAGCGCACGGTGGAGAACCCGCGTAGCGCGTCCTCGATCCCGACGCCCAGCTCGACCGCGGCGGCCAGGGCCATCGCCGCGTTCGCGACGTTGAAGGCACCCGGGACGTTGAGCTCCAGCGGCACGATCCGTCCGTCCGGGAGTCGGACTCCGCGGGGCTGAACCACGTAGTCGGGAGTGGGTTCGGTGAGGTCGCACCCGGGGCAGTCCCAGCAGCCGGTCGCGCTCTCGCCGGGGTCGACCCGCCGCAGCACGTCGCCGCAGGCCGGGCACAAGGTGGCGTCGGCCGTCCAGGTGGTGGCCGTATCGACCCAGATCACCTCGCGGGCCGTCTGGGTTGCCCAGGTGATCAGCGGATCGTCGGAATTGGCGATCACGACCGGTCCGTCCGCGCCGGCCCGCTCGAGCGCCTGGCGCCACGCGCGGCCCAGGAACTTGATCTCGTGGTTGCGGTCGAGCTGGTCGCGACTGAAGTTGAGCATGACCAGAACCTCGGGGCGTCCGTGCTCGAGCATGGACGCCACCACGCGCTCGTCGGTCTCCAGCACGGCGATGTCGGCCTTCGGCGCCTTCGCCAGGGCCGACGCGATGCCGTAGTGCAGGTTCGCCCCGTCTGCGTTGGTGACCAGGCGTGCGGCGTCCGGCCCCAGGCCCTCGCGCACGGCCGCCGCCAGCAGGTGCGTGGTCGTCGTCTTCCCGTTCGTGCCGGTCACGGACGCGATGCGGCGTCCGTGGACGAGCGCGGCGAACGCGCCGGGGCAGACGCGGGTGAGCAGTTGGCCGCGGATCGATGCGCCCGAACCCCGGCCCGCGATCCGCGAGGCCAGCGCGGCGGCGTCCCCGACGAGCGTGCCCGCGCGCAGGCGCAGGCGGGTGGCGAGGGGCAGGGGCGCCGCGGTGGCGCGCGTCCTCAGATCGTTCGGCACGCGCTCATTGTGCCAGCCGCCGCGACGGCGGCGTGTCGAACGTGTCGCCGGGATCGCCCGCGGTGTCGTTCGGTCGCCGTGCGATTTGCGATCCTCCCGGACGGCGGGCTAGCGTGGCGACGTGTTCACCATCGCGCCTCGCCATGCCGCCCCGCGTCTTTCGACGCCGGCGATGATGCGTGCGCGAATGTGTTGTCGGTGATCGTCGGCCCGACGGCGCCCGTGGTCGTTCTTTGACGACCTGACCCTCCCTTGCGATGCCGGTGCGGCACCGGTCGTCCTCGTCGGGCTCCCACGCCGGCACGTCCTTTCGCCTGTGCGCGGTTCCGCCGTGCGCTCCCTGCCCACCTAACCGACAGAGAGACGACCTGTGATCGCAGTCACCGACCTGAAGAAGGTCTACCGCCAGGCGCAACGTGAGGTGCGCGCCCTGGACGGGGTCACCCTCACGGTGCCCGAGAACACCGTGCACGGGGTGATCGGGCAGTCGGGCGCCGGCAAGTCGACGCTCGTGCGCTGCCTCGCCCTGCTCGACCGGCCCACCGAGGGCTCGGTCGAGATCAACGGCGTCCGGCTCACCGCGGTGCGCTCCGACGAGTTGCGGCGCGCCCGGCGCCGACTCGGCATGGTGTTCCAGCACGCCAACCTGTTCGACGCCCGCACCGTCGAGCGCAATGTCGCCTACCCGCTCGAGCTCGCGGGCCTGGCGCGGGCCGAACGGCTCCGCAAGGCCCGCGACCTGCTCGAATTGGTGGGCCTCGCGGACGCCGCGGGCGCCTACCCCGCCCAACTGTCGGGCGGCCAACGGCAGCGGGTCGGGATCGCGCGGGCGCTGGCCACCGACCCCGACGTGCTGCTGTGCGACGAGCCCACCAGCGCTCTCGACCCGGCCACGACGGGAGAGATCCTCGACCTGATCGGCGCGCTGAAGGTGCGGTTGGGTCTGGCGGTGCTCGTGATCACCCACGAGATGCACGTGGTGAAGCGGATCTGCGACTCGGTCTCCCTGCTGGAGAGCGGGCGGATCGTCGAGTCGGGAGGCCTGACCGAGGTGGTGGGCGCCTTCGGCAGCCGTCTGAGCGAGGCGTTGATCGGTCTCCCGCCCACCGCCGCCCCGGACTCGTCCGCCGGCTCGACCGTCGAGGTGCTCGACGTGGCCCCGGACGGACGGCTGGCCGCGGTGGCCGAGGCGTCCCGGCATTTCGGGGTGGAGTTCGGCGTCGTGGCTGCCACCGTGGAGCAGCTCGGCGGCACCACCTTCGGGCGCTGGCGGTTACTGGTACCGCCGCCGTTGGACGCCGCGGACGTCGTCGCGCACCTGCGCTCCCGCGGCGTCCGTGCCGGCCTCACCGCCACCGTCGCGACCGGGGAGGAGCGATGAGCGAATGGCTGTCGTCACTGCTGGCGAACCCGGCGATCACCACCGCCCTGTGGTCCGCCTTCGGTGAGACCCTGCTCATGGTCGGCATCGCGGGGATCGCGACCGTGCTGATCGGACTGCCGCTCGGCGTCGTGTTGTTCGTCACCCAGCGGGGTGGTCTCGCCAGCAACCGGCTGGTCAACTTCGTGCTGGGCGGGGTGGTGGTGAACATCACCCGGTCGGTTCCGTACGCGATCCTGATGCTCTCGCTGATCCCGTTCACCCGGATCGTGGTGGGGACCTCCATCGGTCCGATCGCCGCGTCGGTGTCGCTGACCATCGCGTGCGCACCGTTCTTCGCGCGGCTCGTGGAGGCCTCGCTGCGCGAGGTTCACCACGGCAAGGTGGACGCCGCGCACGCCATGGGTTCCACCCGTCTCCAGACGGTGTGGAAGGTGCTGCTGCCGGAGGCCGCGCCGTCCCTGGTGGCCAACGTCACCACGACCGTGGTCGCGCTGATCGGCTATTCGGCGATGGCCGGCCTGATCGGCGGCGGCGGCCTCGGACGCCTCGCCTACAACTACGGCTACCAGCGCTTCCAGCCGGAGGTGATGGTCGTCATCCTCGTCATCCTCCTGCTGCTCGTCCAGATCGTGCAGCTCACCGGTGACGCCGTCGTGCGCCGGATCGATCACCGCTAACCCCCTCACCGACCTTCCGGCCACCCGGCCGGACCGGCCACCCGGCCGAGAAGAAACCAGCGGCCCGACCCAGGGCCGGGCAATCAAGGAGTCATCATGGGATCACCACGCAAGTTCCTGTCCGTCGTCGCCGCCGCGGTGGCCGCCGCCATGACGCTGACCGCGTGCGGCGGTCCCGCCACCGGTGAGAAGCCGGGCGGTGCGGCGTCCGGCACGCCGGACGGCGGGCTCACCACCGTGACGGTCGGGGCCAGCCCCCTGCCGCACGCCAAGATCCTGGAATTCATCCAGGGCAACCTCGCCGCGGACGCCGGCATCGACCTCAAGATCGTCGAGTTCGACGACTACGTGCAGCCGAACGAGGCGCTCGCCTCGGGCGAGCTCGACGCGAACTACTTCCAGCACCTGCCCTACCTGCAGGCGCAGATCGCCGAGAAGGGGTACCAGTTCGAGCATGGCGCCGGCGTCCATATCGAGCCCTACGCGGCGTTCTCGACGAAGTTCACCGACATCTCCCAGATTCCCGACGGGGCGAGCGTCGCCATCACGAACGACGCCCCGAACCAGATCCGGGGCCTGCGGGTGTTGGAGGACGTGGGCCTGCTGACCGGCATCACGGAGGACTCACACGTGCTCAACCTCACCAGTGAGCAGAACCCGAAGGGGCTGAGGTTCATCGAGAACCAGTCCGAGGTGATCGTGCAGCAGCTCGACGATCCGGCGATCGACCTGGCCTTCGTCAACGGCAACTTCATTCTCACCGCGGGCCTGAGCACGCAGAACGCGCTGGCCGTCGAGAGGGTGGAGGGCAACCCCTACGCCAATCTGCTCGTCTGGCGGGCCGACAACACCAACCCCGGTGTGGCGAAGCTGGAGGAGTTGCTGCATTCCCAGCAGGTGAAGGACTTCATCACCACGACCTGGCCGTCGGGCGACGTCATCCCCGGCTGAGGCCTCGTATCCGGTCCGCACCGGGGCCTTGGCACCCCGGTCCCGGTGCGGACCTCAGTTGCGACGGAGCAACCGGATCAATTCGGTTCACTCATCGACGGCGATCGAGGTCAATGAACTGACGCTGGCGCAGGTTCAGGATGTGGCCAAAACGGGGTGACCCGACGTTGAGTGCGAGTGCGATTGGTGCTCGACTAGGCAAGACCTCCCGCACGGTCGAGCGGTGCCTGGCCAGGCTCAAGGCCGAGGGGCGACTGCGTCGTGAGGGCTCACCGAAGTCCGGGCGATGGATCGTGATGGGAGCGGAGGTGCGGAACGCCCGGCGCTTGACTGATTCGAACGGACGTTCGATCATTGAGGGGTGTCTCTCGCCGCGGTTTCCCCCGAAGGCGCGGACGTGCGCCTGGAGGCGCTGCGCCGCGTCCAGATTGATCCGCGCTGGGCGACGCCCTGGGCGGAGAAGCCGCTGCCCACGCCCGCACTCCTGGCCGGCCTGCTGCCCGGGGGCGGGCTGGTGCCTGGATCGGTGTACTCCTTGACCGGCGGCGGGTGGCTGCTGCTGTCGCTGTTCGCCGAGCCGTCGCGCGCGGGCCTGTGGTGCGCGGCGGTGGGCGTGCCCGAACTCGGCGCCGAGGCGGCCGCGCAGTCGGGGGTGAACCTCGAGCGGCTGGCGCTGGTGCCCGACCCGGGCGGGCGCTGGTTCAGCGCCACAGCGGCCCTGGCTGAGGTGATGGCGTTGGTCGCCGTCCGGCCGGCGAGCCGGGTCGCGGACGCCGACGCCGCGCGCCTGGCCGCCAAGCTGCGCGACAGCAAGACGGTGCTGCTCACGATCGGGCCCTGGCCGCGCGCCGAGGCGACGCTCAGCGTGACGGCGCCGCGCTGGTCGGGTCTGGGTGAGGGGCACGGGTATCTGCGCACCCGCGAGGTGCTCGTGACGGTGACGTCGAAGCGGACGCCGCTGCCCCGCCGCGTCAGGATGGAGCTGCCCTGATGCCCGGGCAGGCGAGCCGGCGCCTGGTGGTGTGGCTGCCCGACTGGGCGGTCACCGCCTGGGCGCGCACCGAGGAGGACGAGGCGTCCGGGCCGGTCGCGATCCTGGACGCCGGGCGGGTCGTGGCCTGCTCGGCGGCGGCACGCGCCGAGGGCGTGAGCATCGGGCAGCGCAAGCGCGACGCGCAGGGGTGCTGCCCCGAACTGCTCACGGTGCCCGCCGATCCCGACCGCGACGAACGGGTCTTCGCCGCCGTCCTCGACCGTCTCGAAGAGCTCACGCCCGGCTTCCAGTGCGTGCGGGCCGGGCTGGGCGCGGTGCCCGCGCGCGGGGTCGCCCGCTACTACGGCGGCGAGCAGCAGGCCGGCCAGGTGCTGCGGGAGGGCGTCGCGGCCCTCGGCGTCCCCACCGCCACGGTCGGGATCGCCGACGACCTCTTCACCGCCGAGCAGGCGGCCCGGCTCGTCCACGCCCACGCCGCCCAGCACCCTCAGGCATCCGCGTCGCCCCTCGGTTCCATCGGCATCGTGCCGGCCGGGGAGGCGCCCTCCTTCCTGGCGTCGCTACCCGTGACCTGCCTCGAGGACGAGGCGTTGACCGCGCTGCTGCACCGGCTCGGCGTCCGCACGCTCGGGGCGTTCGCCGCGCTCGAGGTCGCCCGGGTGCGCGAGCGGCTGGGGGAGCACGGCGTCCGGCTGCACGCGCTGGCCTCCGGACGCGACCCGCGCACGCACGCCGCCCGGACGCCGCCGCCCGATCTGATCCGCGAGGCGTCCTTCGAGCCGCCGCTGGAACTGGTCGACCAGGTGGCCTTCTCGATCCGGACGATGGCCGAGGCGTTCGTCGCCGGGCTGCGCACGGCTCATCTGGTGTGCACCGAACTGCGGGTCGGCTGCACCGACGAGTCCGGGCAGATCAGCGAGCGGGTCTGGCTGCACATGGCGGCGTTCGACGCCGCGGCGGTCGTCGACCGGGTGCGCTGGCAGCTGGCCGCCGCCGAACACCTGCGCGGGGCGATCGCGGGCGTCCGGCTGGAGCCCGTCGCGGTGGACGCCGCCGCCCACCACGAGCCCGGGCTGTTTCACTCCGGTGTGGACGACCGGATGCATCACGCCTTGTCCCGGCTCCAGGCGATGCTCGGCCACGAGGGCGTCGTCACCCCGGTGCTCGCCGGAGGCCGCTGGCTGGCCGAGCGCCAGGTGTGGGTGCCGTGGGGCGAGCGGGCGGCGTCCCTCACCCCGCGCGGGCAACCCTGGCCGGGGGCACTCCCCGCGCCGTCGCCGGCGACGGTGTTCCCGGGCCGGCGCGAGGTTGCTGTCCTGGACGCCGAGGGCCGTCCGGTGGGAGTGGGCGAGCGCGGCGACCTCACCGCGGTGCCGACACTGCTCGCCGACGGGCGCAAGCAGACGCCGATCGAAGCCTGGGCGGGGCCGTGGCCGATCGCCGAACGCACCTGGGACGCCGGACGCGCGCGCACCGCGCACCGCTTCCAGGTGTTGGACGCCGACCAGACCGCCTGGCTCGTGGTGCTGGAGGACGGCACCTGGTGGGCCGAGGGACGGTACGACTGATGGGGTTCTCGAACCCGCCGATCACCTGGCGCCAGCTCGAGCGCACGCTGAGCGATCCCGGCACGGTGATCGACCTGCCGCTCTCGCGCAAGCGCGGCCCCTACGTGGCGCCGCCGATCCGCCGGCCCGAGGCGTCCGTGCCGTATGCCGAGTTGCACGCGCACTCGTCGTTCTCGTTCCTGGACGGGGCGTCCGCCCCCGAAGCGCTGATCGAGGAGGCCGAACGGCTCGGCCTGCACGGGCTGGCGCTCACCGACCACGATGGGTTCTACGGGGTGGTCCGGCTCGCCGAAGCCGCCGAGGCGACGGCGGTGAAGACCGTGTTCGGTGCCGAACTGTCGCTGGAGCTACCCGCTCCGCAGACCGGCGAGGCCGACCCGGTCGGCACCCATCTGCTCGTGCTGGCGCGCGGCCAGGAGGGCTACCACCGGCTGGCCGCCGCGATCACCCACGCGCAACTGGGCGGAGGAGCGAAGGGGCGTCCGGTCTACGACCTGACCGACCTCGCCGCGCGCGCGGGCGGGCATTGGGCGATCCTGACCGGCTGCCGCAAGGGCGCCGTCCGGCAGGCGCTCATCGAGGGGGGAGCGGAGGCCGCCGGGCGCGCTCTCGACGATCTGGTCGCCCTGTTCGGGCGCGATCAGGTCACCGTCGAACTCACCGACCACGGCGCGGCCCTCGACTCGACGCACAACGACGCCCTGGCCGCGCTCGCGGCGTCCCGGGGCCTGCCCGTCGTCGCGACCGGCAACGTGCACTACGCGACCCCCCGCCAGCACCTACTCGCCCAGGCCGTGGCCGCGGTGCGCGCGAACCGCAGCATGGACGCCCTCGACGGCTGGCTGCCCGCGGCCGGGGAGGCGTTCCTGCGCTCGGGCGCCGAGATGCGCCGCCGGTTCGCCCGCTACCCGGGCGCGCTCGAGCGCAGCGTCGAGTTGGCCGACGACCTGGCGTTCCCGCTGCGCCGCGCGAAGCCCGCGCTGCCCACGCAGGACGTGCCGCCCGGGCATACTCCGATGAGTTGGCTGCGCCACCTGGTGTGGCAGGCGGTGCCCGAGCGCTATCCCGGCCTGAGCGAGGCGGACGCCGCCCGCATCGAGCGCGAACTGGCGGTGATCGAGGCCAAGGACTTCCCGGGCTACTTCCTGATCGTGCACGACATCGTCGCCGAGGCGCGCCGGCTCGGCATCCTGTGCCAGGGGCGCGGATCGGCCGCCAACAGCGCGGTGTGCTACCTGCTCGGCATCACGGCGGTCGACTCGATCGCCTACCGCCTGCCGTTCGAGAGATTCCTGTCATCGCTGCGCGACGAGGAGCCCGACATCGACGTCGATTTCGACTCCGACCGGCGCGAGGAGATCATTCAGTACGTCTACGGCCGCTACGGTCGGGATCGGGCCGCGCAGGTGTGCAACGTGATCCAGTACCGGCCCAAGAACGCGGTGCGCGACGTCGCCCGCGCGCTCGGCTACGGTCCCGGCCAGCAGGACGCCTTCTCGCGGCGCATCGAGCGCTGGGGCGGGGTGAGCGTCGAGGACGGGGTGCCGCCACAGGTGGCCGACCTCGCCACGCAGTTGCTCAAAGCCCCTCGTCATCTGGGTATTCACTCGGGCGGCATGGTGCTCACCGAGCGTCCGGTGGGCGAGGTCGTGCCCATCGAGCACGCCCGCATGGAGAACCGCACGGTCATCCAGTGGGACAAGGACGACGCCGCCTGGATGGGTCTGGTCAAGTTCGACCTGCTCGGGCTGGGCATGCTCGCCGCGCTCCAGCACATGTTCACCCTGATCGCGGACGCCACGGGCGAGACCTGGGAGCTGGCCACCCTGCCCAAGGAAGAGGCGGCGGTGTACGACATGCTCTGCCGCGCCGACTCGATCGGGGTGTTCCAGGTGGAGTCCCGCGCGCAGATGGGGCTGCTGCCCCGTCTGCAGCCGCGCCGCTTCTACGACCTCGTCGTGCAGATCGCGCTCATCCGTCCCGGGCCGATCCAGGGCGGGGCGGTGCACCCGTTCGTGCGCCGCAAGCTCGGTCGGGAACCGGTCACCTACGCCCACCCCAAGCTGGAGCCGGCGCTGGCGCGCACGCTCGGCATTCCGGTGTTCCAGGAGCAGCTCATGCAGATGGCGATGGCGATCGGCGACTGCACCGGCGAGGACGCCGACCTGCTGCGCCGGGCGATGGGATCCAAGCGCGGCGTCGAGCGCATCGAGTCGCTCAAGGAGAAGTTGTACGCGGGCATGGCGCGTAACGGGCTCACCGGCAAGGCGGCCGACGGCATCTATCAGCAGATCCAGGCGTTCGCGAACTTCGGGTTCGCCGAGTCGCATTCGCTGTCGTTCGCGCTGCTCGTCTACGCGAGTTCGTGGCTCAAGCTGCACTACCCGGCGGCCTTCCTCGCCGGGTTGCTGCGCGCGCAGCCGATGGGGTTCTACTCCTCGGCCACTCTGACGTCCGATGCTCGGCGGCACGGCGTCACCGTGCTGCGTCCCTGCTTGGCCCGCTCGGGGGCGGACGCCGTGCTCGAGGGGTCCGGCGACGGAGGTGGCGGGCGGCGGGCGGGGCCGACCGGCATGGACGCCTGCCTGGTTCGGCCGCAGCCGATGGTGGGCGAGTTCGTCGGGGGTGCGCCGGACGAGTCGGTGCGGCATCGCCGCGACGAGGGTTTCGCGGTGCGTCTCGGGTTGGCGGGCATCCGCGGGATCGGCAGCAAGGCAGCCGAGAAGATGGTCGCGGCCCGCGCGCAGTCGGCGTTCACGTCGATGGAGGATCTGGCCCGCCGCTGTGGGCTGTCGGCCACCCAGTTGGAGGCGCTGGCGGCGTCCGGGGCGCTGGAGAGCCTCGGCCTGACCCGGCGCGAGGCGCTGTGGCGGGCCGGGACGGCGGCACTCGACCAGGAGCAGTACCTGCCCGGCACGGCGGTCGCGGTGCAGCCGCCGCTGTTCGGCGACCCGACGGCCCTGGAGACCCTCATCGACGACCTGTGGACCACCGGCGTCTCGACCGATGATCACCCCTTGTCACACGTCCGTCCGATGCTGGACGGGCGTGGGGTGCTCACGTCGTCGGGGCTGCGCACCGCCGATGCGGGATCCCGGGTTCAGGTGGCCGGGGTGGTGACGCATCGGCAGCGGCCGTCCACGGCGTCCGGCATCACGTTCGTGAACCTCGAGGACGAGCACGGCCTGGTCAACGTGGTCTGCTCCAAGGGTGTGTGGGCGCGCTACCGGCGGATCGCGCGCGAGTCGAGCGCACTGATCGTGCGCGGCACCCTGGAGCGCTCCCCGGAGGGTGTGGTGAACGTGGTGGCCGACAAGCTCGAGCCCCTGCACGTCCGCGTGCCCCACACGTCGCGCGACTTCCGCTGACGGGCGCATGCTCCTGCGCATCGCCGCTGCTCCCGCGCGCTGTCTACGGGGCGCGGGACGCCCGCCCGTCCGCGGGAGTGCGCACGACGCGCGGGAAAGCGGAAGACCGAGAGGGGGCGGCGTCGGGATCCGGTCAGACCAGGGGGACGAAGACGAACCTGTCGCCGGTGGTGCTTCGGGTGAGCGCGCCGGACTCGGCACGGTCGACCACCGTCATCAGGCCGGACGCCGGAAGGACGAGGCGTCCGCCGGGGGCGAGCTGGGCTTCGAGTTCGGGCGGGATGCGGCCGCCGTCGGCGGAGACGAGGATCCGGTCGAAGGGGCCGGCGTCCGGAAGCCCGAGCACGCCGGGGAGCGCCTGCTCGATCCGCGCCCACGGCCAGCGCTCGCCGAGGTTGCGGCGTCCCATCGCCACGAGCTCGGGCACGATCTCCACGCCCACGACCTCACCGTCGGGGCCGACCAGGTGGGCGAGCAGGCCGGTCGTCCAGCCCGAGCCGCTTCCCACGTCGAGCACCCGGTCGCCGGGCCGGGCGTCGAGCAGGGCGAGCATGGAGCGGACCGTCCACGGCTGGGAATTGGTGGCGCCGTACCCGATCGGCAGCGGCCGGTCGGACGCCGCGTGCCGCCGCACGTCGGGCGGCAGGAAACCAGCACGGGGGACGGCCGCGAACGCCTCGTCGAGCCTGGACATACCCCCATTGTGCCGCGCGGCGCGGTTCGTCCCGGACTTTGGCCCACCCGTGGATCGCGCTCCGGCGCCTGCCGTGACACAGAAGTGAGTGGTGCGGACCCGCCGCGCGACATTTCCTGCCCCTCATTCTCGGGTCACGCGCAGAAACATCAGTCCCACTGGGTTTCTCGCGGGGGCGGGCGGAATGAGTGGCAGGAATTGCACACCTGTCGGACGGGCGGCGGCCCAGGGCCGCACGCGTCGTGATGGGGCCTTGAGCGGTGGCCGTGCCCCGTGACGCCGGGGCACGGCACTAGACTGCCCGCCATGGACCCGACGAGCTTGCTGGCCCCGCAGACCGGGGCCATCGCCTTCGTCGGCGTGCACGCCGTGAGAGACGGCATGCCCGAAGTCGCCGAGCGGCATGTCGGCCTCGCCGGCGAACAGGCTGGCGAGGAACCGAAGCCCCACCTGTGGGAGAGACCGTTGGGCGGCCGACGCTGATGCCTGCCCGTCGGCATGCCTCGCGCGACGAGGTGGTGTACAAGAGGCGCTACGTGGGATCCGTCGAATACCGCACCAGCCGCGTCGGCTACGGGGACGCGTCGCTGGTCGCCTACCGGTTCGCCTGCCAGGTGCCTGAGAAGACCGGGCCGGACTTCGTGCTCGTGCACGGCATCGGCGTGTCGGCGCGCTCCTACGGGCCGACCGCGGTCGAGTTGGCCCAGCACGGAGACGTCCATCTGATCGACCTGGCCGGCTATGGACGCTCGCCGCGTCCGGACCGCGACCTCACCATCGAGGACCACGCCGGGCTAGTGGCCCGCTATCTCGAGGACAAGCAGCTGGACCATCCGGTCGTGGTCGGTCATTCCATGGGCACCCAGGTCGTGGCCGAACTCGCCGCGGACCACCCCGGCCAGGTCGATCACATCGTCCTCATCGCGCCGGTGGTGGCGCCCGACGTGCGGGCGCTGACGAAGGCCGCCGGACTGCTGCTGGCCAACGGGCTCAAAGAGCCTCTGCGGGTGTCGGCGATGGCGATCTACGACTACCTGGTACGTGCGGGCATCCCGTACATGATCCAGCAGACGCCGCATCTGCTCGGCACCGACCTGGAGGCGATCGCGGAGCGGATCGACGCCCGGACGCTGGTGATCTGCGGCGAAGACGACCCGATCGTGCCGCTGGATTGGGGCCGGCAGCTCGCGGCACGTTTCCGGCACGGTTGGTTCGCCACGGTGCCCGGACCGCACGCCACGATGTTCGCCGCTCCCGCGACCGTCGCTGCCCTGATCGATGAACACGCGCATCGCTGAGCGAGAAACGAGTTGAGATGAAGGCCCTGCTGCTGGTCGAGTCACGGTTTGGCAATTCCCGCGCGATCGCGGATGCCGTTGCGCTCGGAATAAGGGAACGGGGTGCCGAGGTGACCGTCCTCGCCCCCGAGGAGGCTCCACCGGCGGTCGGCGAGGACGTCGACCTGCTCGTCCTGGGTGCCCCCACCCACAACCGCACCCTGCCCACCTCCTCCACCCGCGGGCAGGCGGTCGCGATGGGCGCCGAGCCCGGCGGCGACGGCGTCCGCGAATGGCTCAGCAATGGACGTCTGCGCTCCGGGCTGCGCGTGGCCGCGTTCACGACGGCCAGCGGACGCACTGTGCTCAGCGGATCGGCGGCCCGAGGGGCGGCGCGTCTGATCGCGCGGAGCAACCCCGGGGTCCCGGTCGAGACCCGCACCTTCGTGGTCGACGGCCTCAAGGGCCCCCTGCAGGAGGGCGAGGTCGAGGCCGCGCGGACCTGGGGGCGTGACCTGGTCGAGGCGCACCCATGAACGACCGGCTGCGGCGCTGGGGCACGGCGAGCTGGTTCGCGCTGGGCATCATCGCGCTGGTGGTGGTGATCGCGGCCGGGGTGGGTGCGGTGAGCGGCATCGTGACGCCGCTCGTCATCGCCGTGATCGTCGGAACCGTGCTCGAACCCCTGGTGGAGTGGCTGGAGCGTCGCGGCGTCTCACCGACCTTGGCGACGGTCGCCGCGCTGCTCATCGCGGTGCTGGTGGCGCTCGGCATGATCGCGATCGTCGTGTGGGGCTTCATCCAGCAACTGCCCGAGATTTCGCGGCAGCTGATGATCGGCTGGGATTCGTTCGTGCAGTGGGGGCGCTCGCTCGATCTGGACGCCGTGCTGCTGGAGCAGGCCCGCGGCACGGCCCAGGACTCGATGCGCTACCTGGGCCAGGGTGTGCTCGGTGCGGTGTCGAGCACCTTCTCCGGGGTGGTGGCCCTCGGGATCGGCAGCTTCTTCTCGGTGTTCCTCCTGTTCTTCGTGCTGCGGGATGCGCGCGCGTTCCCGGCGTGGTTGGCGCGCACCACCTCGTCGGACGCCGTCATGGCCGCCGACGTCGTCGGGATCGCGAAGCAGTCGCTGCGCGGCTACTTTCGCGGCATCGCCATCACGGCCATGATCACCGCGCCGATCTTCATGGTGCCCCTGCTCCTGCTCGGCGTTCCGCTGGCGCTGCCGATCTTCATCCTGTACTTCTTCTTGTCCTTCATCCCGTTCGTCGGCGCGTGGCTGACCGGCGCGTTCGCGGTGCTGATCGCGTTCGGGTCGGGGGGCGCGACGGCCGCGCTGATCGTCACGGCGTCGCTGCTGGTCTCCAACGGCACGATCCAGAGCGCGGTGAGCTCGTGGGCGCTGGGATCGTCGCTGAAGATCCATCCCGTGGCGGTGCTGCTGGCGACCATCATCGGCGGCACGATCGCGGGCCTGCTCGGCATGGTTCTCGGCGCCCCGCTGCTCGCGGCGACGGTGAAGTCGGTGACGGCCGTCCGGGTGAAGACGGCGGCCCTGGAGACGGCCGAGGACGCCGCCCTTGAGTAGTGTGCAAGCTCCAGGATCTGGTCTGGTCTTGGTCCGACCGGTATACTGATGAGTATGACGAACGTCGTATCGATCTCCGAGGCGAAGGCCAACCTCAGCAAGCTGGTCAAGCGCGCCCATGCGGGCGAAGTCATCTATCTCGGCGCCTACGGGCACGCGGAGGCCGTCCTCGCGCCCGTCCCGGCTCGGCATCGGATCGCGGTCGGCGTATGGAAGGAGCGTCGGCGTCCCGGATTCGCCTACGGCGCCGATGACATCGTCGGCCCAGACGCCGATATCTCCGAGGCAATGGAACAGTCGATCGACGAGGTTGTTCCACGATGAGATTGCTGATCGACTCCCATGTGTATCTCTGGCTGCTGTTCACGCCTGAGTCCGTCGGGCGCTCGTCGCTCCGCGTTCTGAATGACGCGGACCAAGTCCTGCTCTCGACGGTGAGCCTTTGGGAACTGACGTTGAAGAGCGCCAAGGGCAAGCTGCCTCATGACGCGTCCGAGCTGACAGCGGGAGTCGCGGCGCTCGGCGTCACGGAGTTGCCGATCAAGCACCGCCACCTGCGCGCACTGCCGGAGGTGCTGCTCCCACACCGCGATCCCTTCGATGCGATGCTTGTCGCCCAAGCGACGGCCGATGAACTGTGCTTGCTGACGGCGGATGGGTACCTGCTCGGCTCTCGTTACACGACGTTCGACGCGCGCACCTGACGTCCTGCCGAGGTCATCGCGGGCGCACACGGCGTCCTACAGCGGAACGCCCATCTTCTCGAAGGCCGTACGGAAGATCGTCGCGTCCTCGAGGCCCGGGAACTTCTGGACGCGCTGGTCGAGCTTGTCGACCGTGGGCGCCTGGCCCGCGAAGAGGTGGTGCATCGCGTGGCGCACCTCGTCGTCGTCCATGATTCCCGAGCCGACGGGCTTCCACAGCTTCGTCATGGCGAGGCGGACGAACATCTGGGCGCGATCGTTGTCGTCGAGCTTGGCCCGCGCCTGCGTCGTGTAGAACGCGACGTGCCGGGTCTCCTGCTGGGCGATGCGCTCCAGCAGCGGCGACAAGGCGGGGTGCTCGACCATGCTCGACAGCCGCCGGTAGGCCGCGACGGCCGACAGTTCGTTAGCGGCGCCCCACGTCATGTGGACGGCGATGAAGTCGTTGCCGACCATGCTCGACCCGGCGGCCTGCGTGACGGTGCCCAGGGCCAACTGCCAGCCGAGCTTGATCCGCTTCGCCTTCAGTTCGTCGTAGTCGACGTGCATGCCGTGCTCCTTGAGCACGGCCGACAGCGCCTCGCCGTGCCAGAACTCCTCGCGGTTCCACGTCGTCATGAAGCCGCGCGCCTCGTCCTTGCGGTGCGAGCGCGTGACGAGCAGATCGCGCAGATAGCAGGACGTGTGGTACTCGACGTCGCACATGTAGCGCAGCGCGCGCAGCACGTCGGCGTCCAGCGGCTGGTCGCGGAAGGACTCGAAGTCGAGGTCCTCCCACGTCACCCGCTCGGAGGTCTCTGCGTACTTCTCAAGATCGAACGCCACGGTGCTGCCTCCTCAGGAGTCCGGGGGTCGGGGTGGACGAGCCGTGATGCCAGCCGGTCGGACGGATGGCCAGCAGCTCGCGGATCGGGCGGTCGGCGGACGCCAGACGCGCGCGGTCCTCGGGGGTGCGAAAAAGGGACGCCATGGCTCGCGCCTCGTCGCGGTCGGGGACGCCGACGATCCGAAGCGGCCTCCACGACGGCAACAGGAACAGCTTCGCCATGCGCGCCTCCTGCGGGGAGCGCGAGATCCGGGCGGCGGCCTCGAGGCCGAAGAAGCGGATCATCTCGTCGCGGCGTCCGATGATCTCGGTGACCACCCGTGCGGCCTCGCCGCCGAGCCGCGGAAGCACCGCGGAGTAGGCGGCCTGAAGAGAGGCCTCCTGGATCGCCAGGCGCGCCATGTGCCCGACGGTCACGGACTCGCCGACGATCGACGTCCACACCGGCGCGACGAACGGCAGCCCGCGCTCGACGTAGAATCCGCGCGCTCGGGTGCCGAGCGAGGCGCGCCGCAGCGGTTCGGGCAGCGGCGAGCCGTCGGCCGTGAGCAGGTCGCGCACCGCGTGGCCCAGCCACAGCCGCTCGTAGGCCCACGTCGCGACGAACGCGGTGATGCGCGCCTCGTTGCCCGTCCAGGTGGCCAGGAACGCGCGCGCCTCGGACAGCGCGGCGCTATCGAGGCGCCACAGGAAGGCCAGGTCGTCGCGCACGCCGGGACCGCCGAGGTCAACCCCGGACGCCTCGACGCGGATGCGCCCGCGTGCGGCGTGCGTGTAGGCGTCCACGTCGAAGGAGGTCAGCAGCGTGATGGTCTCACCGGCGACCGAGTACAGCCGCCCGCCGAGGTAGCCGTCGGGCAGCGCCGGCGCCTGGTGCGCGCGAGAAGGAGTGTGGGTCACCCTTACCTCCGAGTCGTGCCCGCAGGTGTTCTGCGGCGCGGTTCGACCAAGGATAGTAGAAGGATCATTCGGTTTTGAATGGCCCGACAACTGGACGGTCCTCGCCGGCCGCGCGCCGATCGTCCGCGGCGGCCGGGTACAGCGTGACCTGGGTGGCCTTGACGACCGCCACGACGACGTCCCCCTCGGCGAGCACGAGCTCGCTCAGGGCGGCCGACGTGACGTCGGCGTGGATGCGCTGCCCGGCCACCAGCAGGCTCACCCGCTGCACCAGGCCACGGTCCTCGACGGCGGCGACGATGGCCGGCAGCTCGTTGCGGGGGCTGCCGTGAGGGGGCGTGCGGAAGAGGCTCACGGCGTCCGGCGGGAACACCGCCCGGGCCGGGCCGAGGGCCAGGGGAGACTCGCTCATGCCCGCCACCAGCGGGCCGTCCTCCAGCCGGACCGCGCCGCCGGGATCGAGCGTGCCGCGCAGCAGGTTGAGTCCCACGAAGTCGGCCAGGAACGCCGACGGCGGGCGTTGGAAGACTTCGTCGACGCGCCCGGTCGCGGCGACCTGCCCGGCCTCCAGGGCGACGACCCGGTCGGCCAGCACGAGGACGTCGAGCGGATCGTGCGTCACCAGCAGCGTGGTGAGGCCCTGCAGCCGGTCGCGCAACAGGCGACGCAGGCCGGGCGTGGTGGCGGCGTCGAGCGCGGCGAACGGCTCGTCGAGGAGCACGACGTCGGGATCGAAGGCGAGCGCCCGCGCGATCGCGACGCGCTGCGCCTGCCCGCCCGACAGCGAGTGAGGCCTGCGTGATCCGAAGCCCGCCAGACCCACGGCGTCCAGCTCGGACGCCGCGCGCGCCAGGGCCTCGGCCCGGGGGACGCCGCGGGCGCGGGGACCGTAGGCGACGTTGTCGAGGACGCTCAAATGCGGGAACAGGAGGGCGCGCTGTTCGAGGTACCCGATGCGCCGGCGGTTGGCCGGGACGAAGACGCGGGCATCGGCAACCCCCGCGCCGCCGATGGTCACGCTGCCCTCGTCGGGGCGCAGCGCGCCGGCCACGAGCTGGATGGCGGTCGACTTGCCGGCCCCGTTGGGCCCGACCAGCGCGACGATCTCGCCGGGGGCGGCGTCCAGCGCGATCCGGACGCCGCGGGCCGCCACCGTCACGTCGAGGGTGAGCGGCTCAGGCATGGCTGCCCCAGGCGCGGAAGTGCGTCGCTAGCCACACGACGAGGCCCGCGACGGCGAGCAGCACGACGGCGAGGGCGAGGGCCAGGTCGGAGTCCGACTCGCGCAGCAGGTAGATCTCGAGTGGGAGCGTCCGCGTGACGCCCTGCAGCGAGCCGGCGAAGGTGAGGGTGGCGCCGAACTCGCCGAGGGCCCGCGCGAACGACAGTGCAGTGCCGGACGCCAGCGCCGGCGCCGCCATGGGAAGGGTCACGGTCAGCAGGGTGCGGGTCGGGCTGGCGCCGAGGTAGCTCGCGGCGCGCTCGTAGTCCTGGCCGCTGGAGCGTAGGGCTCCCTCGAGGGACACGACGAGGAAGGGCAGCGCCACGAACACCTGCGCGATGATCACGGCGGTCGTCGTGAAGCCGATCTCGACGCCCAGCGCCGACAGGTGCCGGCCGAGCAGCCCGCGGCGGCCCAGTGTCGTGAGCAGCGCGAGGCCCGCGACGACGGGCGGCAGCACCATGGGCACGGTCACCAGGGTGCGTGCGGCCGTGGCCCAGCGGCCGCGGCTGCGGGCCAGCACCAGCGCCGTCGGGATGCCGAGGATCAGCACGATGACGGTGGCGATCAGGCAGGTGCCGAGGCTGAGCCGGAGCGCGGCGAGCGCGCGCTCCGACATCAGCAACGCGGGCAGGCGGGCCCAGTCGGCGCGCAGCAGCAGGCCGAGCAGCGGCAGGGCAAGCAAAGCGAGCGCCAGCGCCATCGGCGCCAGCGCCCACTTCGGGTAGCCCAGGCCCGTGGTCACCGGGGCGGGCCGAACCCGGCCGCCGCGAGCTTCGCCTGGCCCTCGCCCGTCACCGTGGCGATGAACGCGTCGGCCCTGGCCTTGTTCGGCGCGCCCTTGACGATGCCGATCCAGTAGGTGTTCGGGTCGTCCTTCGCGCCCGGCACGTCGAAGACCGTCACCTTGTCGCCGGCGCCCGCGGCGTCCGTGGCGTAGACAAGGCCGGCGTCCGCTTCGCCCGCGGTGACCTTGCCGAGGACGTCGGTGACCTTCGCCTCTTCCGAGACCGGCGTCAGCGTCAGGCCGTTCGCTTCCGCGGCCTTCAGGGTGGCGGCGCCGCACGGCACGTCGGCGGCGCAGACGACCAGTTTCGTGCCGTCGAGCGAGGCGTCGAAACCGGTGATGCCCGCGGGGTTGTCGGCCGGCGTGACGAGCACGAGGTAGTTGGTGGCGAACATCACGGGGTCGCCGTCGATGAGGTCGGCGTCGACCGCCTTGTCCATGTTCTTCTTGTCGGCGGACGCGAAGACGTCGGCGAGGGCGCCGCCCTTCAGCTGGTCGACGAGGCCTGAGGACCCGTCGAACGAGTACGTCGCGTCGGCGATGGCGGGGAACACCGTGTTCAGGGACGCCGCGGCGAACACGATGGCCGGTTCCTGCTGCGCCGTGGTCGGGCTGGGTGTCGTGGCGCCCTGTTGCCCGCAGGCCGCGAGCAGCAGGGTCGCGGCGACGAGTGCGAGGCGCTTCATGTCCGGTTCCTTTCGACGGTCACGTTGGTGGCCTTGATGACGGCGGTGGCGACGACGCCGGGAGCGAGGCCGAGCTCCTGGACGGCCTCGGTCGAGATGAGCGAGACGATCCGGTAGCGACCGCACTGGAGTTCGACCTGGCTCATCACGGTGTCGGAGACGACCCGCGTGACCAGGCCCGTCAGGTGGTTGCGGGCCGAGCGGACGCCGGCCCCGGAGTCGAGCTGGTCGAGGGCGTCGCCGGCCAGCTCTTGGGAGAGCGCGGCGAGTTCGACCCCCTCGACGGCGTGCCGGCCCGCGTCGTCGGTGACCTGGCTGAGTCTGCCGGCCTCGACCCAGCGGCGGACGGTGTCGTCGCTGACACCGAGAAGGTTGGCCGCGGCAGAGATACGTATCTGCGTCATAAATACATATTATCAGTATTAAATGCGGCGGTGGACGGTCCGGCGCGGGTCGGCGGGGCTAGTGTGGCGTCCATGCCGTATCGCGCCGCAGTCATCACGTGTTCCGACCGGGCCGCCGCCGACGTGTACGAGGACCGTTCGGGTCCGGTGCTGCGCGACGGACTGGCGGCGCTGGGCTTCGAGGTGGACGCCCCGGTCGTCCTGCCGGACGACGCGGCCCTCATCGCGGCGGCGATCGCAGACGCGGCCGATTCCGGAGCGCGGGTGGTGCTCACCACCGGCGGCACCGGGGTGAGTCCGAGGGACGTCACGGTCGAGGCGACGCGGCCCCTGCTCGCCTACGAGTTGCCGGGGATCGCCGAGGCCGTGCGCGCGACGGGCGCGGCGAAGACGCCGCTGGCGTCCCTCTCGCGAGGGCTGGCGGGCGTGATCGACCGCGGCGGAGCGCGTGCCTTCGTGTTCAACGCGCCGGGCTCCCGGGGCGGGGCGCGGGACGCCCTCGCGGTGCTGTCGCCGCTGCTGGTGCACATCGTCGAGCAGATGGACGGCGCCGACCACGACCTTAATCGGCCCGCCTCGGTCTGATTTTGCCGTGGCGTTAGGGTGGCCTCAAACCACCGCGTAGCTAGCGGCTCCAATCGCCCGAGCGTCCGCCCGACTTGGCGGTGATCCGCGCCGCGACGATCTCGGCGGAGCGGTCGACACCCTTGACCATGTCGACCACGGCCAGCGCGGCCACGGTCACCGCCGTGAGCGCCTCCATCTCGACGCCGGTGCGGTCGGCCGTGCGGACCTCGGCGCGCAGCAGCACCCCGTCGTCGGCGATCTCCACGTCGAGCACCACGCCGTGGACGCCGATGACGTGAGCCAGCGGTAGAAGGTCGGGCACCTTCTTCGCCGCCGCGATGCCCGCCACCCGTGCCACCGCCAGCACGTCGCCCTTGGGCACCGTACCCTTGCGCAGCGCGGCGACGACCTCGGCCGAACACGCGACGCGGGCCTCGGCGGACGCGGCGCGCACCGTCGGCTGCTTCGCGGTGACGTCGACCATGCGCGCGTGCCCCCGCGCGTCCAGATGCGTGAATTCCATGGCCCTACCTCACCAGAAAGACGTCGAGGACGTCGCCGGGCTCGACGCACTCGACCTCGGCCGGGACGACGGCGAGGCCCTCCGCGAGGTGGAGCGAGGCGATCAGGTGCGAACCGGAACCCAGGTGGTGCGCGGGCCGGACGCCCCCGTCGGTCAGCACGACCGGCATGAACTGGCTGCGCCCCGGCGGCGTCCGCCAGCCCTCGGCGGCCCGGATCCTGATGGTGCGCAGGTCCGCCGTCGTGCCCTGGTAGGCGTCGAGCAGCGGGCGCAGGAACGCCCACGCGGAGACGAACACGCTCACCGGGTTGCCCGGCAGCGCCAGCAGCGCCTGCTCGCGGCCGTCCGCGTCGCGCACCCGGCCGCACGCCTGCGGCTTGCCGGGCTGCATCGCGACCCGGACGAACTCGATCTCGCTCTCCACGACCTGGCGCACCACCTCGAACGCGCCGACCGAGACACCGCCGGTCGTGACGATCACGTCGGCGTCCGCGGCGTCCGCGAGGGCCTCCCGGAAGTCGGCGACGTCGTCCGACACCGACCGCGCGCAGACGACCTCGCCGCCGAAACGCTCCACCAGCCCGGCCAGCAGCACCGAGTTGGAGTCGGGGATCCGCCCGAACCCGAGCGGCGCGCCCGCGGCGACGAGCTCGGTGCCGGTCGCCAGCACGGCGACCCTGGGCCGGCGGCGCAGCCGCACGGTCGCGTAACCGACCGACGCCGCAGCCCCCGCCGCAGCCGGCGTCCAGCGCTGTCCGCGGTGCAGCGCCGTGTCGCCGACGGCCACATCCTCGCCGGCGCGGCGCACATGCTTGCCCGCCGTGACCGTGGGCACGGTCACGGACGCCGGCAGCGGCACGTCGCCCTGCTCCTGGTCGGTGTCCTCGACGGGCACCACGGCGTCCGCGCCGGGCGGCATCGGGGCACCCGTCATGATCCGGACCGCCTCGCCCTCGCCGATGGCCGGCGCCCCGCCGGCGCCCGCGGGGACGTCGCCGACGACACGCAGCCGGGCACCCCCGGTGGTGTCGGCGGATCGGACGGCGAACCCGTCCATCGCCGAGTTGTCGAACGGCGGCACGGCGAAGCGCGCAGGCAGGTCCTCGTCCAGCACGCGCCCGAACCCCGAGTCGATCGGGCAGTCCTCGGCGGGCAGCGCGGTGGCCAGGCTCAGCACCCGCGCCAGGTAGTCCTCAACGGTCAGCATCGTCCGCTCCTGTCGGCGTGATCCGGGCGCTCGGCGCGCGCAGGGGGAGCACCGACCAGCGGCCGCGGGCGGCGTCCAGCACCATCACGCGGCCGATGAGCGGCTCGCCGAAGCCCGCCAGCAGCTTGATCGCCTCGGTGGCCTGCAGCGCGCCGATCTGGCCCACCATCGCCCCAAGGACGCCGACGTCCAGCGCCAGCGGATAGTCACCGCGGGCCGGTTCGTGCGGGATCAGGTCGCGCAGGTACAGCCGGACGCCGTCGGCGTCCGGAACGCCGAAGACCGAGCACTGTCCTTGCATCCCGACCGCGGACGCCCACACCAGCCGCGCGCCGATCGCGGCCGCGGCGTCCGAGAGCATGAACTTGGCGCCGAACGTGTCGGTGCAGTCGAGCACCAGGTCGTAGCCGGCGAACAGGTCCTCGGCGCGTTCGCGGGTCAGGTACTCCGCGAACGGTTCGACCCGCCCCCCGGGATTGAGAAGCCCGAGCCGATCCGCGGCCGACTCGGCCTTGTTGCGGCCCAGATCCGTGTGCAGCACCTGGCGTTGCATGTTCGTGAGTTCGACGACGTCGCCGTCGACGATCCCGATGCGCCCGACCCCGGCCGCCGCCAGGTAGGGCAGCGCGGCCGAGCCGAGCCCGCCCGCGCCGATCACCAGCACCGACGAGGCCAGCAGCCGCTCCTGCCCGCCGACGCCCATGCCGACGACGTCGATGTTGCGCCGGTAGCGCTCCTCCTGCACGGGGGTCAGGGGCATTGCGACCACTCGTATCCGCCCTCGGCCAGGAATTGCTTCTTCCAGATCGGCAACTCCTGCTTCACGCGTTCGATCAGGTCGGACGCCGCGTCGAACGCCTGCTTGCGGTGGGACGCCGCGACGGCGACGAAAAGCGCCACCCCGCCGATGCCCAGGTGGCCGACCCGGTGTTGCGCGGCGACCGCATGGACGCCCTCGCGTCCGGCGATGCCGGCGGCGATCCCGCGCAGCAGGCCGTCGGCCGACGGATGCCCGACGTACTCGATGCCGGTCACCGCCACGCCGTGGTCGTGGTTGCGCACCACGCCCGCGAACGTCACCACCGCGCCCGCACGGTCGTCGCCGACCGCGCCGCACAGCGCGTCGGTATCGATGTCGGCGTCGGTGACGCCGGTCAGCTCGTGCATGCCGCCCAAGGTAGCCGTCAGCTCTTCCTGGGTGCGCCCGGGCGTGCGTAGCGCCACCAGGTGATGCCGATGCACATTACGGCCCACGCGGCGCCGATCATGTAGAACGTCGTCGGCGCCATGATGGTGAGGCCGACGCCGAACAGGAACGGGCCGAAGGCGGCGATCGCGCCGGTCCAGCCGATCACGCCGCCGGCCTGGCGGCGCTCGAAGATCATCGGCATCTGCTTGAACGTCGACGCGTTGCCGATGCCGGAGAACAGGAAGATCGCCAGCATGCCCCACAGGAAATGGTTGAACCCGCCCTGCAGCGCGACGGCGCTGGAGGTGTCGGGCACGAGCGCGGGGATGGTGTACACGATCGAGCCGAGCAGGCCGATGCCCGAGACCAGGGTCCAGATCGCGCCGCCCATCCGGTCGGTCAGCGGGGAGAACGCGATGCGGGCGCCGGCCCCGACGAGCGGGCCCAGGAAGACGTAGGCGACCGGGTCGGGCACGGCGTAGCCGTCGATCAGCAGGGTGGCGGTCGCGCCCGCGCCCTCGACGATGTCGGTGTTGCCGCTGCCGTACAGGTTGGCCATCAGCAGGCCGAACTGGGCGGACAGGCCCGAGAAGGTGCCGAACGTCATGATGTAGAGCAGCGTCATCCACCAGGTGTCCTGGTTGCCGAAGATGTCGAACTGCTGCGTGAGGTTCGCCTTGACGGGGACCGACTTCAGCACGATGTAGGCCCAGATCGCGCCCACGATGATGAACGGGATGTAGACCAGGGCCGAGTTCTGGTACCAGACGGTGACCGGATCCTTGCCCGCGATCGACATCTGCTGGGAGCCGAGGAACGCGAACATGCCGAAACTGATCAGCCACGGCGTGAGCAGCTGCACCAGGGAGACGCCGAAGTTGCCGATGCCGGCCTGGATACCGAGCACGGTGCCCTGCAGCCGGCGCGGGAAGAAGTACGACGTCGAGGGCATGAACCCCGAGAACGCGCCGCCGCCGATGCCGGCCAGGAAGGCCAGGCCCATCAGGCGCCAGTACGGCACGTCGGGGTTCGTCACCTCGAAGCCCCAGCCGAGCACCGGCAGGATCAGCAGCAGCGTCGTGAGCGTCACCATCTTGCGGGTGCCGATCTTGGGCGGCAGCACCATCCACACGAGCCGCAGCAGGCCGCCGGACAAGCCGGGCATGGCCGCCATCCAGTAGAGCTGCGCCTTGGTGAACGCGAAGCCGAGCGCGTTCAGCTTGGGCACGATCGCGCTCGGCAGGAACCACGCCACGAAGCACAGCGTCAGCGTGAAGGTGGTGACGGCGAGCGTGTTCCAGGCGAGCTTCTTGTCCCACGTGCTCTCGTCCTCGGGATCCCACGAGACGAGCCAGTCGCCCTTGGTCTTAAGTCTGGTGCTCACGATGCGGCCTCCAATTCAGGTTCGATGAGGCCAGCCGTGGCCGGGGTGGCCTGCGTCATCATGCGATGGATGGTGACGTGCATCCAGGTGGCGCAGACGGCCACCAGGACGAAGATCACGAAGAAGGTGGACGTGGGGAACCCGAACGCGGCCTTGGTGTAGGCGAACAGCGGCGGCAGGAAGAAGCCGCCCAGGCCGCCGAACATGCCGACGAGACCGCCGACCGAGCCCACGTTGTCGGGGAAGTACTCGGGGATGTGCTTGTAGACGGCGGCCTTGCCGACGCCCATCGCGCAGCCCAGCAGGAACACCAGCACCACGAACCACGGCAACTGCATGTGGTAGGGCAGGTGTTCGGTGAAGGTGCCGTCCGCGTGCGCGATGGAGAGGTGGCCGTTGGGCATCATCAGCAGGCCGCTGGTGGCCAGCATCAGCCCGAAGGTCAGGTACATCACCGTGCGGGCGCCCCAGCGGTCGCTCAGCCAGCCGCCGAGCGGGCGCAGCAGCGAGGCGGGGAAGATGAACGTCGCGGTGAGCAGGCCGGCCGTGGCCAGGTCGACCTGGAAGTTGTCGACGTAGTACTTCGGCAGCCAGGCCGACAGCGCGACGTAGGCGCCGAAGACGGCGACGTAGTAGAGGCTGAAGCGCCAGACCCGCAGCTGCTTCAGCGGGATCAGCGTCTCTCTGACCGGCCTGGACGCCCCGGGCGCGCGGTCGACGCGGGGAACGATGACCCAGGTCAGCACGCCGACGATCACCAGCAGCACCGCGTAGATGACGGGGATCAGCCGCCATCCCCCCTGGATGCCGAAGGCGAACGTGCTGCCCGCGGTAGCAGCGATGATGCCGGGACCGATCAGCTTCGTGACGGACGCCCCGACGTTGCCGGCGCCGAACACGCCCAGCGCCAGGCCCTTGCGGTCCTTGCCGAACCAGGCGGAGTCCCAGGCCACGCCGACGCTGAACAGGTTGCCCGCGAAGCCCACCCCGAAGGCGAGGACCAGCAGCCACGCGTAGCTCTGCGCGAAGCTCACCAGGTAGGCCGGGATCGCCGTGGCGAACAGCAGGAACAGCGTGACCTTCCGTCCGCCGATCCGGTCGGCGATGATCCCGGCGGGCAGCCGCCACATCGAACCGTTCAGTACGGCCATGGCCGAGAC
The DNA here is from genome assembly GCA_016711325.1 of Nigerium sp. GTDB lineage: Bacteria > Actinomycetota > Actinomycetes > Propionibacteriales > Propionibacteriaceae > Propioniciclava. Next base: position 49,080 of record JADJTH010000005.1, read on the forward strand.
CCAGCTCAGTTGCACGTCGGTGAGACCGAACTCCTGCTGGATCGGGACGCCCAGGATGCCGAACATCAGCCACACCGCGAACATCAGGGTGAAGGCGACCGTGGACATGACCATGACGCGTCCGGCGCCCTGGGCGGTTTCGTGGTCGGGAGCGACCTCAATCAATCTGGTGGACATGCATCGCTTTCTCGAGGAATGAAGCGGCGGACGGGGGCGGCGCGCTCAGCGCCGGGACTTCTCGTTGTCGCGGGTGCCGATCGGATCCCAGCCGCGGCCGCGCCGGGTGGCGGACTGGCGCAGGTCGGTGTCGCGCGAGCGGTAGACGATGTACGGGCGGAACAGGTAGTGCAGCGGTGCCGAGAAGGCGTGCACGAGGCGGGTGAACGGGATCATCGCGATGAGCAGCAGCGCGATCACGATGTGCGCCTGGAACTGCCACGTGGCGTGCCCCATCGCTTCGACGTTCGGCTGGAGCGTGAACAGCGAGCGGAACCAGATCGACACCGTCTCGCGGTAGTTGTGCTCCTCGCCGCTCGCCGTCTTGTCGCCGGTCAGCGTCGCGACCATGCCGAGGCCGACGGCGAGAGCCAGCACCAGGTACATCACCTTGTCGTTGACGGTGGTCGCGCGGAAGACGGCGGTCTGCGTCCGGCGCCGGTAGATCAGCAGCGCCAGCCCGACGACGAGGGCGATGCCGGCCAGGCCGCCGCCCCAGAACGCGCCGACGTGGTAGGTGTGCTGATCGAGGCCGATCCAGTCGGTGAACGCCTTCGGGATCAGCAGGCCCACGACGTGCCCCATGAACACCGCGAGCAGCGCGAAGTGGAACATCGGCGAGGCGATCTTGAGCAGCCTGGACTCGTACAGCTGCGACGACCGGGTCGTCCAGCCGAACTGGTCGTAGCGGTAGCGCCAGATCAGGCCGCCCACGAGGATCAGCGCCACGACGTAGGGCAGGACGCCCCACAGGAAGGTCTCCATGGTCAGTCTCCTTGCACGGTGGCGTCCGCCATCGAGGGGCGGCGCGCCGGGGACGGCGTGGTGGTCAGGAACCCGTCCAGGCCGACGAGTTCGCTCGGCGGGTTGTCGTGGAGTTGCTGCACCTCGGCCCTGGTCTGCGGCGACGGGCCGCCGAGGCTGTCGCAGATGGCGGCGACGATGCCGGCCTGCGGCAGGCCGTCCTCGGTGAGGCCGATCCGCAGCAATTCGAGCGACGCGCGGTAGGTGTTGAGCAGGGCGACCCCGATCGCGGGAGCGCCGTGGGCGGCGAACTCGAGGACCATCGGCAGGAAGTCCGGGAGCTCGCCGTCGAGATCGACCAGCAGGCCCGAGTCGCGGTAGGTCTGCTTGACGGCCGCGAGCACCTCACCGCGGCGGCGCGTGTCGCCGTCGGTCCAGTAGGTGAGGTGCAGCGCGTGACGGCGGGACAGGTCGAATTCCTGCACGTACCAGCTCTGCGCCTCCATCGGCGGCATCGAGCGCAGGTGCTCGAGCGTGGCGGCGAACCCGGCGAGGGCGTCCGCCTCGGTGAGGGCCCGTTCGACGAGCGGCAGCCGCTCGAGGACGCCCTCGTCGGGATAGGACAGCACCACGGACGCCGCCGCGTAGATCACGCGGTGGCGCTTGGGCGGGGGAGCGGGGAGCCTCATCCTCGTGCCGCCTCCTCGCGCCTCGCCTTGGCGGCCGCGAACGACTCCACCGCGACCGGCACCGGGCGTCCCGACGACTCCCCGAACACGCCCTGGGCGCTGGGATCGTCGTCGAAGTTGACCGAGCACCCGATCTCTTCGAGGTGGTGGGCCTGCTCGCGGTGCGCGGTCGGGATGACGTACCGCTCGCTGTACTTCGCGATCGCCAGCAGCCGGTACATCTGCTCCATCGCCTGGCCGGTCATCCCGACGGCGGCGGGCAGGTCCTCCTGGCGCGGACGCCCCAGGGTCACGTCGCGCATGTAGGAGCGCATGGCGGCCAGCTTCTGCAGCACCTCGCGCACCACCTCGACGTCGCCGGCGGTCAGCAGCTCCGCGAGGTACTCCAGCGGGATGCGCAGCGCGTCGATCGCGCCGAACAGGTTCCCGCCCGCCTCGGCGTCGTGGCCCTGCTCCTTCAGCAGGTCGACGACGGGTGACAGCGGCGGGATGTACCAGACCATCGGCATGGTGCGGTACTCGGGGTGCAGCGGCAGGGCGACCTTGAAGTGCTTGATCAGCGCGTAGACCGGCGACTTGGCGGCGGCGTCCAGCCAGTCGGACGGGATGCCGCTGCGGCGGGCGTCCGCGATGACCTGTGGGTCGGCCGGATCCAGCATCAGGTCGAGCTGGGCCTGGTACAGATCCTTGTCGTCGGCGAGCGCGGCCGCGGTGACCTGGTCGGGGTCGTACAGGATGATGCCGAGGTAGCGCAGACGTCCGACGCACGTCTCGGAGCACACGGTCGGGATGCCCGCCTCGATGCGCGGGTAGCAGAAGTGGCACTTCTCGGCCTTGCCCGTGCGGTGGTTGAAGTAGATCTTCTTGTAGGGACAGCCCGTGATGCACTGCCGCCAGCCGCGGCACTTGTCCTGGTCGACGAGCACGATGCCGTCCTCGGAGCGCTTGTAGATCGCGCCCGAGGGGCACGACGCCATGCACGAGGGGTTGAGGCAGTGCTCGCAGATGCGCGGCACGAAGAACATGAAGCTCTTCTCGTACTCCAGCTTGATCTGCTGGTTGGCCTCGTCGCGCAGCTTCTTCAGGATCGGATCCCCGGCCTCGGTGGCCGCGACGCCGCCCAGGGAGTCGTCCCAGTTGGCGGACGCGCCGATGGCCATGTTCTCGCCGGTCACCAGCGACTTCGGGCGGGCGACCGGGAAGTCGTCGCCGAGCGGGGCGGTGATCAGGTTCTCGTAGTCGTACGTCCACGGCTCGTAGTAGTCCTCCATGCCCGGCTGCACCGGGGAGGCGAAGATGCTGAGCAGCTTCTTGAACCGGCCGCCCGAGCGCAGCGTGAGCCGGCCGCTCTTGGTGCGGACCCATCCGCCCTGCCACTTGTCCTGGTCCTCGTAGGTGCGCGGGTAGCCCTGGCCGGGGCGGGTCTCGACGTTGTTGAACCACACGTACTCGATGCCGGCCCGGTTGGTCCAGGCCTGCTTGCAGGTGACCGAGCAGGTGTGGCAGCCGATGCACTTGTCGAGGTTCATCACCATGGCCACCTGGGCCATGACGCGACGCTGCTTCGCCATCAGTACTGCACCTCCTGGGAGCGACGGCGGACGGTCGAGACGATGTCTCGCTGGACGCCGGTGGGGCCGATGTAGTTGAAGGCGTACGCCTGGTGCGCGTAGCCGCCGATCAGATGGGTGGGCTTGAGCAGGATGCGGGTCACCGAGTTGTGGATGCCGCCGCGCTTGCCGGTGGCCTCGGACTTCGGCACGTCGATCGTGCGCTCCTGGGCGTGCTGCACGTAGCAGATGCCGTCCGGCAGCTTGGACGTGACGACCGCCCGGGCCACGAACACGCCGTTGGCGTTGGTCAGCTCGATCCAGTCGTTGTCGCGGACGCCGATGGACGCGGCGTCCGCCACGCTCAGCCAGGCCTGCGGCCCGCCGCGGCCGAGGGACAGCATGAACAGGTTGTCCTGGTACTCGGAGTGGATCGACCACTTGTTGTGCACCGTCAGGTAGCGCAGCGTGATCGCCTTCTCGCCGGCCGGGCCCAGTTCGGGCTCGCCGTAGGCCTTTGTCATATCGAGGGGCGGGCGGAACGTCGGCAACTGCTCGCCGGCGTCGATCATCCAGTCGTGGTCGAGGAAGAAGTGCATCCGTCCCGACAGGGTGTGCCAGGGCTTCAGCCGCTCGGTGTTGATGGTGAACGCCGCGTAGCGCCGCCCGCCCGTCTCGGAACCCGACCACTCCGGCGAGGTGATCACCGGCTGCGGGGCCTGCTGGGTCTGCGCGAAGGTGATCAGCTTCTCTTCCGAGCCCTCGGCCAGGTCGGCCAGCTTGCGGCCGGTCTTCCTCTCCAGATCGTGGAAGCCCTGGGTGGCGAGCTCGCCGTTGGTGGTGCCGGAGAACATCAAGATGGCCTCGGCGAGGCGCTGGTCGGTGTCGATCGCCGGACGCCCCGCGGCGGCCCCGCTCGGGAACACGCCGTGCATCTGGGCGAGCTTGGCCACCGAATGGTTGACGTCATAGGTGATGTTCTTCACCGTGAAGCCGAGCTTGTCCGCCAGCGGGCCGACGGTGGCAAGCTTGTCGGCGATCGCCGTGTAGTCGCGTTCCACCACCGCGAGCACCGGCATGTTCTGGCCGGGGACGGCCGGGATGTCGGTGCCCTTCCAGTCGCGCACCACGCCGCCCGGCTGCTGGATCTGGCCCGGGGTGTCGTGCTGCAGCGCGACGGCGACCAGGTCGGAGCGGGTGTCGAGGCGTCCCTTGGCCATCTGGGAGAACCGGTGGGCCAGTTCGGTGAACACCTCGTAGTCGGTCTTGGCCTCCCAGGGCGGGTCGATGGCCGGGGAGAACGAGTGCACGTACGGGTGCATGTCGGTGCTGGACAGGTCGTGCTTCTCGTACCAGGTGGCGGCCGGGAACACGATGTCGGACAGCAGTGTCGAGCTGGTCATCCGGAAGTCGGCCGTCATCAGCAGGTCGAGCTTGCCCTCCGGCGCCTCGTCGTGCCAGCGCACGTCGACCGGGCGCTCGTCGGCGCCGTGGTTGTTCGGCATCAGATTGTTGTGCGTGCCGAGGAGGTGCTTGAGGAAGTACTCGTTGCCCTTGGCCGAGGAGCCGAACAGGTTCGAGCGCCACAGGATCATGGTGCGCGGCCAGTTCTGCGGGGCGTCCACGTCCTCCATGGCGCTCTTCAGCTCGCCGCTCTTCAGCCGGGCGGCGACATAGGCCTGGACGCTCGGCGCCTCGCCCCGGTCGACGGCGGCCTTCGCCTCGTCGGCCAGATCGAGCGGATTCACGTCGAACTGCGGGTAGAACGGCATCCAGCCCAGACGGTTCGACTGGGCGAGCGCGTCGGCGGTGTGCATGCCGTCGAGCGCGCCGGTGGACAGCGGGGACTTGACGCGGTCGGCCGAGAACCCGTCGGTGCGCCACTGGTCGGTGTGCATGTACCAGTAGGCGGTGCCGATCATGGTGCGCGGCGGACGCTGCCAGTCCATGGCGTTGGCCATGTTGAACCAGCCCGTCATGGGGCGGCACTTCTCCTGACCGACGTAGTGCGCCCAGCCGCCGCCGTTCTTGCCGATGCAGCCGGTCATCATCAGCAGCGCGATGATCGCGCGGTAGGTGACGTCGGCGTGGAACCAGTGGCAGATGCCGGCGCCGATGATGATCATCGTCCGGCCCTTCGACTCGTCGGAGTTCTGCGCGAACTGCCGCGCGGTCCGGATGCACGCCTCGGCCGGCACCGACGTGATCTCGGCCTGCCAGGCGGGCGTGTAGGGCACCTCGACGTCGTCGTAGTCCTTGGCCCAGGTGCCGGGCAGGCCGTCGCGCCCGACGCCGTACTGCGCGAGCATCAGGTCGAACACCGTGGTCACGAGCTTGTCGCCGATCCGCCGTGCCGGGACGCCGCGGCGCACGATCGAGCCCTCGCCGCGCGGATCCTCGAAGCAGGGCAGCGCGACCGCGACGCCGTCGGCGTCCGCGTCGTCGATGAACGTCAGGGCCGGCTCGATGGCGCCCAGGTCGAGGTTCCACTGGCCGGCGCCGTCGTCGGAGTAGCGGAATCCCATCGAGCCGTTGGGGACGGCCGTGCGCCCGGCCGCCTTGTCCCACATCACCGTCTTGAAGGCGGCGTCGCTGAGGCCGGCGTGCTCGGGCAGATCGGCTGCCGTGACGAACTTGCCCGCCGTCAGGCCGTGCCCGTCCGGGTGCTCGACGAGGGTGATCAGCATGCCGAGGTCGGTGTACTGCTTCACGTAGGAGTCGAAGTACTCGACCGTGTTGTCGACGAAGTTCTCCTTGAGGATGACGTGCCCCATCGCCATGGCGAGGGCGGCGTCCGTGCCCGCCTGCGCGGGCAGCCACTCGTCGGCGAACTTCACGTTGTCGGCGTAGTCGGGGCTGACGGTGACGACCTTGGTGCCGCGGTAGCGCACCTCGGCCATCCAGTGGGCGTCGGGCGTCCGGGTCAGCGGCACGTTGGAGCCCCACATCATCAGGTAGGTCGCATCCCACCAGTCGCCCGACTCCGGGACGTCGGTCTGGTCGCCGAAGACCTGCGGGCTGGCGACGGGCAGGTCGGCGTACCAGTCGTAGAAGCTGGTCATGGCGCCGCCGATGAGGTGCGTGAAGCGGGTGCCGACGGCGTGGCTGACCATGCTCATCGCCGGGATCGGCGAGAACGAGACGCAGCGGTCGGGGCCGTAGTGCTTGATGGTGTTGACGTAGCTCGCGGAGGCGATCTCGAGCGCCTCGTCCCACGAGATGCGGACGAGGCCGCCCTTGCCGCGGGCGCGCTGGTAGCGCCGACGCTTCTCGGGGTCGGTGCTGACCTCGTGGAAGGCCGCGACCGGATCGCCGAGGCGCTTCTTGGCCTCGCGGTACATCTCCATCAGGACGCCGCGCCCGTACGGGTAGCGCACGCGGGTGGGGGAGTAGGTGTACCAGGAGAAGGCGGCGCCGCGCGGGCAGCCGCGGGGCTCGTACTCGGGACGGTCGGGCCCGGTGGTGGGGTAGTCGGTCTGCTGCGACTCCCAGGTGATGATGCCGTCCTTGACGTACACCTTCCACGAGCAGGAGCCGGTGCAGTTCACGCCGTGGGTGGACCGGACGACCTTGTCGTGGCTCCAGCGGTCGCGGTAGAAGACGTCGCCCGCCCGGCCGCCCTGCCGGAAGACGGCGCGATGGTCATCGGTCGCGTCCCAGCGGGTGAAGTACTTGCCCAGCTTCAGGAGGGCCTCCGACGCAGGCCCGTCGAGTCTCGCGCTCTGTTCCATGGCGGACAGCTTTACACAAAGTCTTCAGACAAATTGCCCCAATTGGATCTCTCTACGACGGTTGGTCGGAGTCGTCCGCCGAGATTCGCAATTGCGGGACGAGGGTGCGGCTGGCTACCGCAGGTGCGGGTGCTCTGCGCCAGCCAATTTCGCAACTTCGGGAGTATCTAAATCGCGTGTGGCGGCCTCGGGGGCGCGCAGCCGCGCGACGTCCATCGCGCGCATCAGGCGTCGCACCGAGACGTCCTGGTCGCCGTCCAGACGCGCCACGGCGCGCCGCAGCGGGCCGCCCGCATAGCGGCCCGCGAGGTACTGCGGCCAGCCGTCGGCGTCCTCGAGCACGACCCCGTCCAGCCCAGCATCCGCCGTGGCCAGGAGGCCGACGGCGGCGTCCGGATGCGCGAGGTCGCCGGCCAGGATCAGCACCTCGTCGGCGTCCTCGACGAGCGCGAGCGCGGCGGCGATGCCCGCGACGGGGCCGCCGAAGGGCGGGTCCTCCCGGCGGAATCGCACCCGGGAATCGCCCGCCCAGTCCTCGGGCTCGTCGCCCGCCACGACGACCCGCGGCGCCCAGGCGAGCGCGGCGTCCACGCAACGGGCGAGCAGGGGGCGTCCGCCGATGCGGAGGGTCAGCTTGTCCAGGCCCATCCGCGAGGAGCGCCCGCCGCCCAGCACGACTGCGACCCGGCGCATGGCCTACCCGCCGGCGAAGGGCGGCAGGACGTCCACGCACCGCACGCCGGTCAGATTGGCGTCGGGATCGTCGACGCGCGCGCCGTCGGCGAGCAGCACGCTGACACGCAGCACCTCGGCGAGGCGCTCGTTGCCGTCGCCGAGCCGTGCCCTCAGCCCGGACGCCGTCAGCCCCGAGGCCTCCACCTCGACCGCGTCCATGCCGGCCGCCTCTGCGGCTCCCGCGAAGAATCTGACCTGCATCGCCTTGGTTTCCTTTCCTGCCGAGTGCGTCATCCGCCGATGGCGCTCATGGTGCGTTCGGGCTGCTGGAAGCCCGGCGCGTCGATGCCGTGGGCCCGCGGCTTGCCCCACTGGGCGCCCCGCCAGACCCGGGCGAGGTCGTCGTCGCTGCCGCCTGAACGCAACAGCCCGCGCAGGTCGGTCTCGTCGCGCGAGAACAGGCAGGAGCGGACCTGGCCGTCCGACGTGAGGCGGGTGCGGTCGCACGCGCCGCAGAACGGGTGGGTCACGGACGCGATGACGCCGACCCGGCCGCCGGGCTGGCCGGCGTCGGCGGCGACGTGCCACAGCGCGGCGGGCGCCGCACCGCGCGGCTCGACCGCGGGCGTCAGCGCGAAGGTCGCGCCCAACTCGGCCAGGATCTCGTCGGCGCTCACCAGCGCGTCGCGGCGCCATTCACCCGCAGGGCCGAGCGGCATCTGTTCGATGAAGCGCAACTCGTAACCCCGCTCCAGGCTGAAGCGGGCGAGCGGCACGATGTCGGCCTCGTTGATGTCACGCATCACGACCGCGTTGATCTTGAGCGGGCGCAGGCCCGCGCGATCGGTCGCGGCGATGCCGGCGAGGACATCGTCGAGCCGGTCGCGGCGCGAGAGTCGGGCGTAGCGGGCGCGGTCGAGCGAGTCCAGGGAGATGTTCACCCGGTCGAGCCCGGCCGCGCGCAGGCCGTCGATGCGACGGTCGAGGCCGAGCCCGTTGGTGGTCAGGGCCAGTTCCGGACGCCCGTGCGCGCCGCGTAGACCGGCCGCGCCCGCCACGATGCGCTCGAGTCCGCGGCGCAGCAGCGGTTCGCCGCCCGTGAACCGGATGCAGGTCACGCCGAAGCGCTCGACGGCCACGCGCAGCAGTCGCAGGACCTCGTCGTCGGTGAGCGTGCCCTCGACCGGAAGCCAGGCGAGTCCGTCCGCCGGCATGCAGTAGCTGCAGCGCAGGTTGCACCGATCGGTCAGCGAGACGCGCAGGTCGCGCGCGACCCGCCCGTGCCGATCGGCCAATTGTCCAAGCAACATGGATGAACTGTAGCGGTGCCCGATGGGAACCAGCGGCGCCGGTGGCGGCCGGGTGAGAGAATGCATGGGTGACTCTCCCGCAACAGCACGGGCTTGGGCCCACGCGCGCCCGAGCGCTGACGCTCTTGCAGCGGACGGCGGAACCCCTGTCCGTGGGCGAGGTCGCCGACAGCCTGGGGGTGCACAAGAACTCGGCCCGCTTTCATCTCGACGCGCTCGTCGAGGCGGGGTACGCGGAGCGCGCGGTGGCTACACCGCGCGCGCAGGGGCGTCCGCCCTTGGTGTACTCGGCCACCAACGCCGCACCCACCATGAACCACGTGCACCTGCTCGAGTTGATCGACGTCCTCCTCGCCGGCGTCCTCGTGGGTACCCCGGACGCGCACGCCGTCGGTGAGCGGGCCGGCCGAGAGTGGGGCGCCGGACTGGTGGAACCGGGAACGCCGGCCGATCGGGTGGCCGGTGAGCTGGCCGGTCACCTCGCCGAGCGCGGCTTCGGCATCGAGCGCGACGGCGACGATCTGAGGTTCACCCGCTGCCCGTTTCGGGGGATCGTCGCGACGGAGCGGATGCCGCTCGTGTGCGCGATCCACCAGGGGTTGATCGAGGGATACCTGGGCGCCAGCCAGGGTGACCTTCGCGCGTCCCGGCTCGCGATCGGTCCTCAGGTCTGCATCTCCAGACTCACGCGGCCCGAGCAGGCCTGACCGCCGCGACCTCGGCGCTGGCCCGCTCAGGCTACGCGCGGTCGAAGAGACCGGCCAGCTCGAATGCCGCGACGATGCCCGCCCGCTCGGGGCCGGGGACGACATGATCGGCGTGGGCGAGGAGCGCGGCCGGCGCTCCCGCGATCGCGACGGCGGTGCCCGCCTCCTGAAGCATCTCGATGTCGTTGTGCCCGTCGCCGACCGCCACCGCGTCAGCCAAGGTGAGACCGAGCCGCTCGGTGACCGTCCTCATGCCGACCGCCTTGGTGACCGCCGCGAGGAAGATCTCACCGGCGTGGCCGTCGTGCCAGGGCAGGGAGCTGGGCAGGCCCGTCACGTCAGGCCCGATGCGGCCGGCGAGGTCGCGGGTCGCCATCGGGGCCTGCCAGCACACGACCTTCCCGAAGGGCGGCGGCGGGGTCATGTCCGAGACCCGCAGCGTCCGGAGGATGATCGGGAAGTCGCTGAAGGTGGGGCCGACGAGGCCGCCGATGGCCCGTAACGCGTCGAGTCCGGGCGCCGACGCATACAGGCCATCGGACGCCTCGAGCGTGTAGTGGACGCCGTGCTCGTCGAGTACCGAGACCGTGGTGGCGGCCAGTTCGGGTGAGAACACCGTGTCGGTCAGCACCCGCCCATCGAGTTCGATGTAGCCGCCGGCGAGCCCGATCACCCCGTCGAACAGGGACACGAGGGCGTCCGTGATCAGTGGGCGCGGGCGTCCGGTGCACAGGAAGACGCGGTGACCGGCGGACTGGGCGGCGTGAACGGCCTCGACGTGCTCCGGGGGGACGCCCGAGGGCGCGGCGAACGTCCCGTCGTAGTCGAGGAAGGCTGCTTTCATGCGGTCCATCGTGTCACGAGTCCGCGCGGGCTCCGGCCGGGCGTCCCTGTGCGCGCGAGCCGACCCGTCCGCGTATCTTGGTCGATAGCGGGGCGCGTCGGTGACCCCGTGGCGACCTGCCCGGACGGTCCGGGGGCGCGTGCGGAGAGGGAGGGGCGTTCGTGCCGAAGCTCATGATTGTGCTGGGAAGCGTTCGGGAAGGCAGGATCGGACTGCCCATCGCGGAATGGGTGAAGCGGACGGCCGAGGCAGACGGGCGGTTCGAGGTCGATTTCGCCGATCTCGCCGCGATCGCGCTCCCGTTCATGGACGAGCCGAACCACCCGAGGTTGCGCAGGTACACCAAGCGCCACACGATCGAGTGGAGCGAGCGGGTGGACGCGGCAGACGCGTTCCTGTTCGCGTTCCCCGAGTACAACTACAGCTACGGTCCCGTGATCAAGAACGCCCTCGACTACCTTCACGCCGAGTGGAATCGCAAGCCGGTTGGCTTCGTGAACTGGGGCGGCAACTCGGGGGGCACGCGCGCGCAGACCGCGCTTCGGCCGGTGGTGGGGGCGCTCGGTTTGGTCATGACCACGGGCAACGTCGAGATCAACGTCCCGCAGCGGCAGCTCAGCGACGGCGAGTTCGTCCCGAACGAGCAGCAGGCGAGCGTGCTCAAGCGCCAGCTCGACGAGTTGCTGCGCCTGGGCGAGGCCTTGAGGCCGCTGCGCTGACCTGGAGGGCGCCCTCCGCCCTCCGTCCTCGTCGGGACAGGGAGCGCCCGCACCCCGCTCCGCACGGGCCGTCACCGAGGAGGGCGGACGTCCCTGACGCGATCCCGCTGCCTCGTGCGTGCGGGCGAGAGCGCGTCGCCGAGCGCGCCTCATCCTGGCCCGCTCGCGAGGTAAGGTAAGGCTTACTAAGCGAAGGGGTCTGTCGTGGCATTCAAGGACGCCCGCAAGGGACGGGGGCTCTACCTCGCCGAGGTGACGGCACGCGTGCAGGTGTCGCCGCACGTCGTGCGGGTGACGGTGGCCGGGGACGACCTCACCCGGCTGCCCCGGCACGGTTTCGACCAGTGGTTCCGGCTGTTCCTGCCGCGCGGCGACGGCGGCGCTGACTTCTCCCGCGTGCCCGAGCAACTCGGCATGGGCAGCTACCTGAAGTTCCTGACGTCGCCGTCCGGCACGCGTCCGGTCTTCCGCAGCTACACGGTGCGTGAGTTCCGTCCCGAGTCCGGTGAGCTCGATATCGACTTCATCGTGCACGGCGACCGCGGCATCGCCGGCCCGTGGGCGTCCGGCGCCGAACCGGGCGACCGGGTCGCGATCCTCGACCAGGGCCGCGGGTTCGACCCGGTGCCGGACGCCGGCTTCTACCTGCTGGCCGGCGACGAGTCGGCGATGCCCGCGATCGCCGGCATCCTGCGCGACCTGCCCCGGGACGCCCGCGGGCTGGCGCTGATCGAGGTGCCTGAGCCGGACGACGCCCAGCCCGTCGATGGCCCCGTGGGGGTGGAGGTGCGCTGGCTGCCGCGAGGGGACACGCATGCGACGCCGGGGGCGAAGGCGCTCGAGGAGCTGCGCGCGTTCGTCCCGGAGGATCCGGTCACGCTGTCGGCCTACGTGGTGGGCGAGCAGACCCTCGCCGCCGAGGGACGGCGTCACCTCGTGGTTGTCGGCGTCCCGAAGGCACGGATCGCGTTCGTGGGCTACTGGCGGGCCGCCTGATCCGTGGTGGCCGGATCTGTTGCCACGTCGGTCCGGAACCGGACGGTCACGGCGCGACCGGAGCCCGGGGCGAGCCGGGAGCCTGCTCGACGCGGAGGTCCATGCCGGCCAGCGCATGGCTGAGGCCACGGTGGTGTCGGCTGCGCCAAGCGGCGACGAGAGTAAGGAGGACGAACGGCGCGACCGCCCGGCCGAGCGACTCGACGCCGCTCAGCACGATGTAGCCGCCGATGCCGGACGTCAGCTTGACCGCGCGCGCCCACACGACGCGGTCGTGGGTGGGCACGGGCTCGAGTTGGACGGCGGCCTCGCCGAACGTCCGACCGCGACGCATCACCCACCAGGACTCCAACGCGAGCGCGGGCACGGTCGCGAGCAGTGTTTCGACGATGAGCGGCAGCTCGGCGAACGGGATCCCAAGGACGTATAGTGCGACGGCCCGCCACCCGACCGTCAGGCCGCCCCCGACCACGGTGGCCAGCGCGGCGTCCGTCAGCATGCCGATGAGACGGCGTCCGAGCGTGACCTCGGTGACCGCCGTCAGCGGCCGGGCGGGCCCGAGCAGGCGCACGATCGGGATCGTCAGCACCGATCCGATGACGGCACCCGAGGTGTTCAGGATCAGGTCGTCGACGTCGAACACACGATAGGCGCAGGGGAAGTAGCCCCAGATCCCCGTGCGCTGAGTCAGTTCGATCGCGAGCGAGATCGCGAACCCGATGAATCCGGCGACAACGACTCCACGACGGAGCAGAGTCCGCACGAAGTAGCCGAGCGGGATGAACAGCACCACATTGAAGAGCGCCTGGAACGCCGGAAGGCTCCGCCAGAAATTGCGGCCCGCGGCAAGGATGTCGTGCACGAACGCGAAGGGGCGAAGGTTCGTACCCGCGCAGCCGAAATCGTCGGATTCGGGCAGTGGAACCAGCGTGTACGTCCACAGAGCGACGCCGTACACGGCGACGGCCAACAGCGTGACGACGTCGACGAACCGGAGGCGTCCGGCTTTGCGGTAGCGCAGGACGGCGAACGGCACGAAACCGGCGATCGCGAGCAGGCTGCCGAGAAGGAGCGCGATCCAGGTGCTCGGGCCGAACTGACTGAACATCGAAGGTGTCCTTTCGGGGGCGTCCGCTCGTGAGGTAGTGGCGCTCAACGGTAGGGCCGGCCGGGTGGGATCGGGTGGGTATGCGGGTGTCTGGACGCCTCGTGTCGCCTCGGACGCCCTTGCCCTCAGCGTTCAGGCCATCGACGACCACGACGGCGGGGGCGCCCGCGCGGGTTGGTGACGTTCACAGGTGCGCTGCCGCGCAACCACGAGGTCATCGCCGCGTGACCGTGATCACGGCGCCAGCGTTCCGATGAGGGTGGCCGTCCCCATGGCGGCAACGCCGATGAGGAGCGACCGCGCGACGGAGCGCAGGACGCGAGTGCGGGTGAGTCGGGACAAGACCACCGACGTGAGGGTGAGCGAGATCACGACGCCCAGCAGTTCGGAACCACCGAGGAAGGCGCGCGGGGCAAGGATGGCGATGAGCACGGGCACGAGCGCGCCGAGGAGGAAGAAGGCGCCGGAGCCGAGAGCCTCGGTGAATGGCCTGCCCACCGTCATGATGTCGTGGATGCCATACTCCGTCTCCAACTGCGCTGTCAGGGCGTCCGCGGCGCTGAGTTCCTCCGCGACCTTCCGGGCGGTCCCGGGCGTGAGCCCCTTGTGCTGGAAGTGCTGGGCGAGCTCGGCCATCTCCTCTTCAGGGCTGAGTTCGAGCAACCGCTGCTCCTCGCGGATCAGGTCCTGCTGGACCTCGCGCTCGGCGGCCTCTTCGCTGTACTTCACGCCCGCGACGGAGACGGCGCCGGCGATGGCCGCGAGTGCGACGATGGTGCCGATCGACTGCGTCGTGGTGAGGCTCAGACCCTCGGACAGGCCCGCGATGGCGAGGACGCCGTCGTTGGTGTCGGCGACCCGCGAGCGCACGTAGTCGGGCGTCAGGCGGCTACGCCACGACCCGGGCTCGCGTGCGGTCATGGGCCGAAGGTAGCGTCTTTCGCAGGTCGTTTGCTCGGTCGTGACTCCAGTGGCCGTAGGGGCCTCACGAGTTCGGCATGACGGTGGAGTGGGCGTCGGTGGCCTCGACCCGCGAGCAGGCGATAGTATGTGCATATGTTGCACACCTGCGGCCAGGTGGTGTGCGCGACCGAGGAGTTGACGTGACGCAGACCGTGCAGCGAGCCATCGACATCTTGGAGTTCTGCAGTGCCAGACCCCGCAAGCTCACCGAGATCGCCGAGACGTGCGGGGTGCATCGCACCACGGCCCTGCGGATTGTCCAGACCTTGATGGCTGGAGGTTTCGTCCGCCGTGACGACCGTGGCCTGTACGGTGTCGGATTCCGGTTGGCGGCATTGGCCGACTCGGCCTTGCGCCAGTTCGATCTGCGAACGGTGGTGCATCCGTGGATCGTCGAGTTGAGTGAGCGGCTCGGTCAGACGGTTCAGTTCGCGGTGCCGGACGGAGACCGGGTCGTCTATGTCGACAAGATCGAGCCGCCGAACTCGATCCACCTCGATACCCGCATCGGGGGCCACGTGGTGGTGCAGACGGCGGGTGTCAGCAAGGCGATCCTGGCCTTCTTGGATCCGGACCGGCGGGAGTCGATCCTGCGCCACGTCGACTTCGTCCGGTTCACCGACTCCACCATCACCTCGAAGGACGCCTTCCTCGCGCGCCTGGAGGAGGTGCGCCAGAACGGTTGGGCCTATGACGACGGCGAGTACGAGGCCATCTCCAATTGCGTGGCCGCGCCGGTGTGGGATTACGCAGGCACACCCGCCGGCGCAATCTCCATCACCGCTTTGAAGGCTCAACTGGATCTCTCCAGCCTCAAGTCTCTACTGCCCGATCTGTTGGAGACCACCCGCGCCGTGTCAACCGAGTTGGGTTGGCGGCCGGAGTTGACCCTGCCGACCTAGGCGGGCGCCGGGCTTGTCGAAACCCTTGCCTGACGGGTCTCGACAAGCACGTTGCGCGACAGCCGGTTCCCTGGGATCAGACGTCGGGATCGAGAAGGGCGCCGAGGCGCAACAGGACGTTGCCGAAGCGCCGCGTATCCCCCGTGACAATGGCCAGAGCCAGATCTCGGGATCGAGCCAGTGCGTAGAACTCCTCTCGCTGGACGTGCTCGACCGGCTGCCGGAGAAGGCCGGCGATGTGGTCCTGGAGCGGGCTGGGCAGTGCGTCGGCGCTGGGCTGCATCAGCGTTGCATGCTCGACGACCACGGTTGCCTGCACGGCCTGCAGAACCTCGGGGATGGTGGGTTTTCCTGCCGTGAGGTTGAGGAAGACGGTGCGGGCATTCGGGCCGACGCAGGTCGCCGCGGCGTAGTGGATGTCGGTGATCAGAACCGTCGACTTGTGGCCCGCCCTGGCGAGGGCGGCGATGACGTCGGGATGGGTGATGGTCCCGCGGATCATCGGAGGTACTGTCCGCCGTTGATGTCGATGACGGTGCCGGTGACGAAGGCGGAGCCGTCCGAGGCCAACCACTCGACCACGCTGGCGACGTCATCGGGCCGCCCGGCGCGTCCGACCGGGATCGTTTCGATCGTTGCTGCCTTGGATGCCGCCGTGGTGAACGTGTCGTGGAAGGGGGTCGCTTCGATGAAGCCAGGTGCCAGCGCGTTGACCGTGATTCCCCGGTCGGCCACCTCGCGCGAGAGTGCGCGGGTGAAGCCGAAGATTCCTGCCTTCGACGTCGCGTAGGCCAGCGCGCCGGGGTGGCCGCCGGTGTGTCCGGCGAGGGAGGCGACGTTGATGATCCGGCCGTGATCGGTCGAGATGGACGGCAAGAGGTGCTGGGTCATCAAGAACGTGGTGTCGAGATTCACCGCCAGGACCTGGTGCCACAGGTCGAGGTCGAGTTGGCGCAGGGTGGCCCGCTGCACGAGCCCGCCCACGTTGTTGACCAGGATGTCGAGCGTCCCGAACGTTTCTCGCACCAAGGCGGCGACGTGCGCGACCTCGGTCGGTGAGGTGGCGTCCACGGCGACGGCGAGCGGGTCGCCTTGGGCGGAGAGTTGGTCCAGAAGCTCCTGGTCCGGCTCGTGGCTGCGGTAGGTGATGGCGACTCTGGCTCCGGCCCGGGACAAGGCAAGGGCGATGGCGCGGCCGATCCCGGTGCCGCCGCCGGTGACAAGGGCCGTCCGGTTGGTCAAGGTGAGTGATGTCATGGCTGAGGTCTCCAATGCTGAGTGGTCTGAGTGGTCTGGTGCTGTGCCGCGTCCGCGTCGGGGGTCACGGGAGCGTCGATGAAGATGGCTGGACCAATGCGTTGCCTTCGGGCCGGCGGTTGGCATACGCGTAGCCGATGATCGCGGTCAGGGCCAGGCAGCTGGCGAGGAACGTCAAGGCGACCTTGTCGCTGCCGGTCGCCTGCTTGATGAGCCCGACGACGTAGGGAGAGACGAAGCCGCCGATGTTGCCGAGGGAGTTCATCAGGCCGAGGCCGGCGGCGGCCGTGGCGCCGGCGAAGACCGCGGAGGGGATGGAGAGGAAGGGGGCAATCGCGGAGAAGATGCCGATGGCACCGACGGTGAGGCGATCATGGCCAGCGCGGCGCTGACCGGCAGCAGATAGGCGGCACCGAGGAGCCCAACGGCGGCAGTGCCCAGGCTGATGGCGGCATGCAGTGCGGGACGGCCGGTACGGTCCGCGCGGCGGCTCCACCAGTAGACGAACGGGATCGAGACGAGGTACGGGATCATCACCAACCACCCGAGCGTGCTGTTGCTGGTGACGCCGAGGTTCCGGACGATGGTCGGCAGCCAGAAAGCCAGCCCGTAGATGCCGCAGACCATGCCGAAGTTCAAGAACCCGTAGATCCAGGCGCGGCGGTCCGTGAGTCCGCCCAGGGAGGCATGACCATGCTGCGCTTCCTTGCTGGCGAGTTCGGCGTCCATGACGGTCGTCAGCCAGGCGCGCTCGTCCGGCTGCAGCCAGGTTGCGTCTTGCGGGCGGTCGGTGAGCAGCCGCGGGGCCAAGATGCCGAGCACGACCGCGGGAAGGCCCTGGATGAGGAACATCCACTGCCAACCGGTCAGACCCCAGATGCCGTCCATGCCGAGCAGCAGACCCGACAACGGCGCGCCGATGGCGTTGGCCACGGGTTGAGCCATGACGAAGAGTCCGAGCACCGCCACTCGCTGGGCAGTCGGGATCCACAACGTGAAGTAGAACAGCACGGCAGGAAAGAACCCGGCCTCCGCGGCGCCGAGCAGGAACCGAATCACGTAGAAGGACGTCTCGTTCCACACGAGCATCATCGCCGTGGCCATGACGCCCCAGCTGATCAGGATGCGGGCGATCCAGCGCCGTGCGCCGAACCGGTGCATGCCGGCCTGACTCGGCACCTCCAGCAACACATAGCCGATGAAGAAGATGCCGGCACCGAGCCCGTAGATGGCATCACTGAAACCGAGATCGGATTGCAGCTCCGCCTTCGCGAAGCCGATGTTGTTGCGGTCGATGTAGGCGATCAGATACAGCAACACGATCAGCGGCACGATTCGCCAACGCACCTTGCGCAGCGTTCGATCCGCCAGGGATCCGGGGACAACCGCACCCGGGACGGGAACCTGCCCCTTCGAACTGATATGGGCCATCGGGAACTCCTTCGCGCTCCATTGCGCTCGCACCTGCGAGGTGATGCGATCGTAGTATGTGCTGCACAGGCTGTGCAAGAGATGCACAGGGGCAATTTCGTGCGAGTTCGGTGCGACGCGGCGGTCGTCCCGAGGGGGAGTGCGGCCGGCTGTCTCCGCTGCCCGTGGCCCTGGAGCTCGTCGGCCGCTCCCGGGGGAGGGTCAGCGTGTACTTCGTGTGCTCGGGCCGGCACGGTTGGATATTGCGCTCGGTCAGAGCCACTGTTCCGCTGGTGGGTGAGCCAGTGTTCCGGTGACCGGTGGGCCACTTCGACGGGGTTGGGTGAGCCGTGGCGACGTCAGGGGCGGGCCTTGATGGCCCGTCCCTGACGCTTGGTCACTCCAGGTGGGTGAAGTGCTTGCGCATGGAGTCGTCACAGTCGAGGACGGTGGCGTGCGCGTTGGTGGTGATCCGGTCGACGATCGCGTCGGCGAGGATCTTCTCCTCCATCTGGTCGTGCCACTGCCCGGGTGGCAGTTGGGTGCAGTAGATCGTCGAGGCGGTCTTGTGGCGCCGGTCGATGAGGGTATGGAGCTGCTGGACTTGTGGCCGGGTCGGTGGCGTGAGGAACCAGTCGTCGATGATCAACAACTCGACCTTTGACGAGGGTGTCGAGGCAGCGTTTCTTGTCGCCGGTGCGTTCGGCGATCGTGATCCGGTCGAACAGTTCCCCGGCCGACAGGTAGAGGACCTTGCGGTATTGCTGGCAGGCCTTGTTCGCCAGGGCGCAGGCGACGTAGGTCTTCCCGGCTCCGGTGGGTCCTTGCAGGATGACGTCTTGGCGTTTGAGCAGGTAGGAGCCGACAGCCAGCCGAGCGATCAGTTCGCTGTCGACGCTGCGGCCGGGCATGGCCTTGAGGTCGGCCAGATCGGCTCCGGGTTGCGCCAGGCCTGCTTGCCGGGCGGAGCCGGTGCAGCTTGCTGTCGCGCCGTCTCTCGTATTCCCAGTCGACGGCCTGTTTGACCAGCTCGGGGCCGGTCATGGTGGCCGCGGTGGGGGTGTCGGCGAGGTTCTCGAAGTACTCGGCCATCCCGGACAGGCGCATCATCTTGAGCCGGGTGAGGGTTTCGATGTCGATCATGCTCGGCTCCCGTAGTAGTCGGCGCCGCGCACGAACCCGGCGTCGCCCAGCGATGGCGCGGGGGTGGTGCGGCGGGTGTCCAGCCGGCCCACAGCTTCTTGATCAGCGTGTACGACGGGGCGGGGGTGGCTGCCAACGCTCGACTGCAGGTGTCCTCGAGGCGGGCGATGCCGCCGGGCTCTTGGCCAGCGACATCACCCCCAGACACGACCGGTAGGACTGCTCGACGATCTTGCGGGACGCGAGGATCGCCCGGATCGCGGCCACCGTGTGGGGGCCGATGGTCGAGGCCCACTGCTCGAACCGTTCCGGGGTCCAGTCCACGAGCTGGCTGCGATGCTGCTCGGGCATGTGCGCGGGCAGGGTGGAGTACCGGCCGAACACGCCGGTGAACCGTGGATGCGACGCGACGCGCTCCAAGCCGTCGAACACCTCCACGGTGGCCGAAGTGAGCCGGACATCCAAGGACTGCCCGATCAGCCGGGCGGGGACCGAGTAGAAGTTCCGATCGACCTGGACGTGGTAGTTCGGTCCCGCCTTGGCCTTGCGGAGGTCCGCCAGTTCGAACCGGACCGGTGGTAGCGGGATCAGCAGTGGTTTCTCGTCGCGTTCGAACACCATCAGGCGGGAGTCCTCCCGCTTCTGGAACGGTCGGGCGTTGATGGCGGCGACCTCGTCGAAGATGGCCTCGTTCAACTCGGCCAACCCGACGAACTGCCGGTTGCGGAGCACCGCGGCGACCTGCCCGGCGACGAACCGGACACTGCCTTCGACGACCGCGGGTCCGCTGAAGGTTTGGTTGACCTCCGGGTTTATGCCGCCAGTGTAGCGGTTGGTTTCATGATGAGTTCGAACTCGACGGGGGTGAGTTTCCCGAGCCGGCGTTGACGGCGTTTGCGGTGGTACTTCCCCTCGATCCAGGACACGATCGCCAGCCGTAGTTCCTCTCGTGTGCTCCAGGACCGTCGGTCGAGGACGTTCTTCTGCAGGAGCGCGAAGAACGACTCCATTGCCGCGTTGTCACCGCATGCCCCCACGCGGCCCATGGAGCCGGTCAGGCCGTGGCGTTTGAGGGCCTTCAGGAAGCGTCTGGAGCGGAATTGGGACCCGCGGTCGGAATGCACGATCACCCCGGTGGGCCGGCCTCGGTGGGCCACTGCCATCTCGAGCGCGTTGACGGCGATCCGGGCCTTCATCCGCGAGTCGATCGAGTAGCCGACGATCCGGTTGGAGAACACGTCCTTGATCGCGCACAGGTAGACCTTGCCCTCGCGGGTGCGGTGCTCGGTGATGTCGGTCAGCCACAGCGTGTTGGGGCCCTCGGCGCTGAACTGCCGGTTGACCAGGTCGTCGTGGACGGGCGCGCCGGCTTTCTTGTAGCGGGTCTTGCGCGTGGTGAACACCGATTGGATGCCGGCGATCCGGCACAGCCGCCAGACTCTGCGCTCCGAGAGTGTGTACCCGAGCTCGGTGATGTCATCGGCCAGGACGCGGTAGCCGCCCTCCGGGTCATCATCGTGGAGCTGATGCAGCACGGCGATCAGCTCACGCTCTTCGGCCTCGCGGGCCGAGACCGGCTGCTTGAGCCACTTGTAGTAGCCCTGCTTGGAGAATCCCAACACCCGACACGCGACCGCCACCGGCACCCTCACGGGGGCACCGACCGCGGCCATCTCCTTCACGAGCGGGTAGATCATTTTGGGGCGTGATGTGAGCCTGCGACAGATACGCCGCCGCTCGCCGTAGGACCTCGTTCTCCATCTCCAACTCGCGGATCCGGCGTAACGCCTGGGCCAGTGTCCTTGCGCTGCTCAGGATCGGTGGTCGGGGTCATCCCGTGGGACTGGAAGCGAGCGTCGCGGACCCAGGCTTGGAGGGTAGTTTTGGCCATCCCCATGTCCTTGGCGACCTGCTTCTGCGGGATGCCTGAGGCGACAAGCGCGACCGCGTCGCGCTTGAACTCGTCGGTGTAAGCGATCTTCGGCATGGATGCCATCCTTTCAGCACGACCCTTTCGAGGGAGTCATGCGGTCTTGGAGTCAACCAAACCTTCGGCAGTCCCGTCCGCCAACCGCGCGTACGCCGGGTTCAACGCCGGCTCGTACCGGTCCGACCTGGACACCCCGGTACGCAGGTTGTCCGGGACGAGGAGCCGGCCGACACCCCCGAAATGCTCGAACGCGTGCACGTGCGCGTCGATCCACGACCCCAACGTCATGTCGGGCAAGGCCTCCACATAGGAGTAGGCCGAGTACGACAACGCGGCCACGAACACCCACGCCTGCCTCAGTTCGCCGGTCAGCGGGTCGGCGAACACCATCGGATCGCCGGCCCAGTCGACCTCGACCGACTCGCCCGGGCTGCGTTGGATCCGCATCGACGCCCCCGTCGACTTCACCACCGGCGGTACTGTTCGTTGAAGAACGAGTACTGGTACGGCACCTCGCCGGTGGCGCGGCACTTGGCCACGTACTCGTTCCACAACACCAGCAGTGTCACCGACGGCCGTCCCAGCCCCGGTGCACATACTCGAAATCTGGTGCGGCCCGGTCCGAGTCCGGTTTGGCCGGCTCCGGCAGCAACAGGGTGCGGACCTCGTCAGCCCCGAGGTCCGCCACCTGCCTGAACCCGACACCGGCCGAGTCCGCCGCAGTGAACACCGCCGCCACCGTGTTACGCGAACACCCCAACGCGTCAGCAATCCCGCGCTGGCTCACACCCTCGGCACGGAGCCTGAGGATCTGTTTGTAGTCGACCATGACGGACGACTCCTCTCGTCAACGCCCGTGCCCCAGCGGCACGAACGCCGACGAACGTTCCACACGCGCAGACCAGCACCGGCGCCACGGCTCACCCGGACCGTCACGGTGGCCCACTGGTCACCGGAACACTGGCTCACCCACCAACGGAACAGTGGCTCACCCAGCGCAATATGCAACGAACGACCTGGCGTGCCGAGCTGCATCCGTGCACCGCGACTTCGCGCCGCTTCGTGAGATGCTCGGCGCGATCGTCACGACGGCCGTTCCGCCGGCGGAGCGCGACGCCGCCTGGCGCGCCGCCGAACGCGCTCGTCTCTCGTTCCCGACCCGTGCCACAGACCAGGACGAGGAGTAGGACGATGACCGAGGTCGGCTACGCGCGAGCTCGACGCGCGACCAGAACCCCGGCTCTCAGGTCGAGGAGCTGCGCGCTGCGGGATGCGGGCGGGTGTTCGTCGACCACGGATGGTCGAGTCGGATCGAGGACCGTCCGGAGTGGATCAGGTGCATGGATTACCTGAGGTCAGGCGACACGCTCGTCATCACGGCGCTCGATCGCATCGCGGGATCGGAGGTCATGGCCATCGAGCTGATCCGCGATCTAGGCCGTCGCGGCATCCGTCTGCGCAGCCTGACCGAGCCGTTCCTCGACGTCGACACCAGCACTCCGATGGGTGAGGCGATCGTCGGGATCATGGCGGTGCTCGCCCAGCTGCGCGTTTCCGACGATCAGGGCCAACACCCGTCGCGGCCTGGACCATGCTCGCGCGCAGGGACGCGTTGGCGGGCGCCCGTCGGTGATGACCGACGAGCGTCGAGCCGCAGCGCTGCGGATGCGAAACGACGGCAAGAGCCTCAGCCACATCGCACGCGTGCTCGGGGTCGGCAAGTCGTCGGTAGCCCGCGCGCTAGATGCTCCGATGGCCTCCCACGTCGATAGCGCTGACACGATCAGGGGGAGGCGTGACGGGTTCGAGGGTGTGGTGGTTGATCCGCCACACGGAGGCGCACAGGGTGTCGATGTCTTCTTGCTGGTGGCTCGTGATGACGATGGTGCGTCCTTCGGCGTTGAGGTCG
>JADJTH010000006.1 GCA_016711325.1 Nigerium sp.
TGGCGATGTTAACCACCTCGTGCGCGGCCACCAGTCGCCGCCCGCGGGCGGGCGCTACTTCACCGCCGAGGCGTCCGGGTCGGTGCACCTGGGGCGTCCGCGCACCCAGCCCCTGGCGTTGCCGCGGGCCTGAGGCCGCCCTCAGTGCGTGTGCCGGTGGTGCACGTCGGGGTGGTGGAGGTGGGAGTGGGTCGCCGGCTCGTGGAGGTGCGGGTGGCGGTGGCGTCCGGCCACCTGCGTGCGGTGCTCGTGTTCGTGGTGCCCGTCGTCATGGGTGTGCCAGTGGTCGTGGGTCAGGCGTGGGTGCGTGTGCTCGTGGGCGTGGCGCTCCGACAGGTGCAGCCAGACGCCGGCCGCCATCAGCACGCCCGCCAGCCCCAGCCGCACCGAGAGGTCATCGCCCAGCGCCACCGCCAGGCCGGCCCCCACGAACGGCGCGACCGAGAAGTAGGCCCCGGTCCGTGCCGTGCCCAGCTCGCGCAGGGCCACCACGAACAGCGCCAGGCTCGCCCCGTAGGCCGCGAATCCCACCACGAGGGCGGAGGCCACCACGCCGACCGTCGGCCACGGGGCCCCCGACCCCAGCCCGAGGGCCAGGTTGACGCTGCCGGCCACCAACCCCTTGACCATGGCCACCCACGTGGCGTCGACGGTCGACACCTGGCGCGTGAGGTTGTTGTCGGTCGCCCACAGCAGGCAGGCTCCCAGGACCATCAGGCTCGGCCAGGGGTCACCCACCGTGGCAGGGCCGTCGGGCCACGACAGGACCAGGGCGCCGGCCGTGATCGCCACCAGGCCGAGGGCCACGCGGGCGTCCACGTTCTCGCGGAAGGCCACCCAGGCGATCACTGCCGTGAGGACGACCTCGGCGTTCAGCAGCAGGGACGCCCCCGACGCGGGGAGGCGCGCCAGGCCGGTGAGCAGCAGCACGGGGGCCAGCACGCCGCCGGCGAGCACCGCCCCCGCCAGCCACCCCGCCTCGGCCCGCGGGAGGCGGACGCGGGCCCTCCGGTGCGCCGCGCGCAGCAGGGCCAGCCCCAGGCCGGCCCCGAGGTACAGCAGGCCCGCCAGCAGGCGCGGGTCGGCGCCCTCCAGCAGCACCTTGGCCAGCGGCGTGCTCGCTCCGAACAACGCCGCCGCGGCCAGGGCCGCGGACACGCCCCGGGGCAGGCGCACGATCATGAGCCCATCGTGGCACGCCGCCCGGACGGTCAGCAGCCCTCGACGCGCTGTCCCTCGGCGTCCCACAACTTCAGGACGCCGGCGTCCCGCTTGAAGTACACGGTCTCGGCGTAGGCGGAGCCGGGCTTGACCTCGACGTCGCCCTGGAGCAGCGGGACGCCGCGGCTGTCGACGCAGCTGTTGAGTGCGACGTCGTAGCCGCGGGTCGTCGCACCGGGGGAGCGGTCGAGGCGGACGAGCCGGATGTCGCCGGGGCCCGCCCTCACGCCCAGCTCCTGCAGTTGCCTGAGGTTGGTCACCGTGGCGTCCAGGTAGGGCCCGCCGGCCACCGCCAGCAGGTTCGCGGTGGCCTTGTCGACGCCACCGGCGCGCAGCAGCTTGACGTTCTCGGTGAAGAAGCGCTGGTAGTTCTTGGTGGCCTCGGCGTAGAGCACGTCCAGCCGCACCTGCTCCGAATAGGCATCGGGCGAGCACTCCGCGGGGGTGCCCCCGGGCTCCGCGGTGCAGTAGAAGGTCGGGCTGGGGGTGGTCTTCGGCGCCTGGGCCACGGGCGCCGGCGGCGCGCAGCCCGTGAGGGCGATGGACACGCTGAGCCCGGCCGCGACCAGGGTCGCCGGCGTCCACGAACCGCCCCTCCTGCGCATGACACCACCTCCGGAGTCGAGGGTCCCACACGGGCGCCCGCGGTCGCCGGAGGCCGCTCCGTCGCGCCCCGAGGTGCCGCGTCCCACCGGGCCCCTCACGCCGTGATGTCGAACTCGGCCAGGCGCTTGCGGTCCGCCTTGGAGGCCGAGGCCTGGAGCGCCAGGAGTTCGGCGTAGATGCCGCCGGTGCGCGCCAGCTCAGCGGGTGTGCCGATCTCGTCCACGACGCCGTGGGCGAGGGTGACGATCCGGTCCACGGACGAGATGGTGGACAGCCGGTGGGCGATGATCAGCGACGTGCGGTCGGCCATGAGCTCCTCGAGGCCGGCCTGCACCAGGCGCTCCGACTTGGAATCCAGGGCGCTGGTGGCCTCGTCCAGGACGAGGATCGGCGCGTCCTTGAGCATGGCCCGCGCCACGGCGATCCGCTGCTTCTGGCCACCAGAGAGCTTGATGCCCCGCTCGCCGATCTCGGAGTCGTACCCGCGCCCCAGCCGGGACACGAACTCGTGCGCGTTCGCCCGACGCGCCGCCTGCTCGACCTCCGCGTCGGTGGCCTCGGGACGTCCGTAGGTGATGTTCTCGCGGATCGTCCCCGAGAAGAGCGAGGCATCCTGGAACACCACGCCGATCTGGCACCGCAGCTCGCCCAACCCGACGCCGCCGACGTCCGTGCCGAACAAGCGGATCTGCCCGGCGTCCGGCCGGTACAGCCCCAGCAACAGGTTCACCAGGGTCGTCTTGCCCCCGCCGGACTCGCCCACGAACGCGACGCGCTCGCCGGGTCGGATCGTGAACGTCACGTCGTGCAGCACCTCGGAGCCGTCGTCGTACCCGAAGGTCACATGGTCGAACGCGACGGCCGGGGCGTCCGCCACCCGGGGCCAGGCGGGACGCGCGAGGGGCCGGACGGTCGGCCCGGCGCTGGACGCCGTCGGCGCGGCGGGCGCCACGGGTGTCAGGGCGGCGTCCCGGGCGGGCAGGACCCGCTCCGGCGACAGGTCGGGGGACGCCGTCGCGTCGAGCGCCGCCCGGGGCTCGGGCACCTCGTCCATCACCACGAAGTAATCGCGCGTGCCGGCCACGGCGCGCTGCGACGAGTCGACGAGGAAGCTCATCATCATCACGGGTTGCCGTGCCATCGCCACGAGCTGCAGCAGGAGCACCATGACGCCGAGCGTCCAGGCGCCCTGGGCCGTCTGGACGAAGACGATCGCGTAGATGCCGAAGAAGATCACGTTCAGGGCGCCGCGGCGGGCGACGTCCATGAGGTGCCACCACCGCGACTGGATACCGGTGACCCCCACGGCCGCCGCGTAGTTGTCGTCGAAGGCGGAGAGTTCCTCCCGTTCGCGGACGAAGCTCTTCACCACCCTGATCTGGCCGATGGCCTCGGCGAAGCGTCCCCCGGCCACGTCGAACTCGCGGTTCTTCACCTGCTCGAGCTTCTGCCAGCGCCTCGAGGTCAGGGCGGTGAGCCACGTGAACGCGGGGTAGATGACCGCGAGCAGCAGCGCGAGCGGCCAGCTGTAGGTCGCGGCCACCACCAGCACGGCCGCCACCGTGATCAGCGTCGGGAACAGGCTGTTGCTGAACATCTGCAGGAACTGCGTGGTCTCGGTGATCGACCGCTGCAGCCTGTTGATGATGGTGCCCGTGAGCTGCGTGTCGAAGTACCGCTGCGGCAGGCCCAGGAGCTTCGCGTAGTAGCGCGACGAGAGGATCGCCCGGAGCCGCACCGTCATCGTGTCGCCCAGGAACCCGCCCACGTTGCCCAGCAGCGTGTTGGCGAGTTCGACCGCGAGCAGCGCCGCCGCGAGCACGACCAGGGCGGCGACGCCGCCGCCGCCCCCCTGCAGCTGGGCCACGACCTCGTCGGTGGCCGCCTTGAGGATGAACGGGGTCAGCAGCGCCGTCACGGCCACCCCGACCGAGCTCACGATGATCCCCAGGTACCACGGCCACAGCTCGCGGGCGGTCGCGAGGAGCCGGACGATGCTGCTCACTGCTCTCCCTTCGGTGAGGCCTCGGTGAGCCGGGCGGCCCGGAGGTGACGCGTCGGGTCGGCCAGGAAGGCGCGCTGGTTCACGACGACCGCCACATCCTCCCACGGCGTCGCGCGGTACCCGGCGGCGTCGAGCTCGAGGATGGTGGCCCCCGGCAGGGCCGCCAGCACGGGGGAGTGGGTGGCGAGCAGGACCTGGGCCCGCGGTTCGGCGAGGAGGTCGCCCAGGAGCCCCAGCAGGGCCAGGCACGACGTGAACGACAGCGCCGATTCCGGCTCGTCGAGCACGAAGAGCCCCTGGCGCGGCGAGCCGCGATGGTCGAAGAACCGGTCCCCGACCAGGTCGAGGAACGACTCGCCATGGCTCCGCTCGTGGAACACCTCGGTGCGGGAGGGGGAGGCGTTCTCCTCGAGGTAGGTGAAGAACGCATGCATGGTCTCGGCGCGCAGGAAGAACCCGCCCCGGGCGCCGCCGATGCCCCGCACCAGGTGCAGCCGGGTGGCCAGGTCGGACTCGGTGCGCCGGGTGGCGTGCCGCGCCCCCGTCGAGCCGCCCTCGGCGTTGAGCCCGAAGGCCTCGGCGATCGCCTCGACGACGGTTGACTTGCCCGATCCGTTGTCGCCGACCAGCACCGTGGCCCGGCCGAGGTCGAGCCCCTCGGCGAGGAGTTGGCGCACCGCCGGGATGGTCTGGGGCCACCGGGCGGGGGGCGCGTCGGCGTCCGGGTGTCGCTGCACCCGGCGGACCGGCTGCCCGATGCCGGTCAGCTGCTGTCTTCTCACCACGTGGGTGACGCTACCGGCGGCCTCCGACGGTGGCGTGGGGGTTAGGGTCGCCCCGTGGAGCGGGTGGAGCGGGTCCTGGACGCCGTCGAGCGGGTGCCCCGGGGACAGGTGGCCTCGTACGGCGACATCGGCCGCGCGGTCGGGGTGGGCGCACGTTTCGTGGGGCGGATCCTGGCCCGCCACGGCGCCGAGGTCGCCTGGTGGCGCGTCACGACCCGGGACGGACTGCTACCGGCGCACCTCCTGCCGGACGCGTTCGCCCACTGGGCCGATGAGGGGGTCGGCGTCCGGGGCGACGGACGCGGGTGCCGGATCGCCGACCACCGCGTCGACCCCACGCTGCTGATTGGTTGAAACTTGGAATAGGCTGAGTAGCATGGGGCGTGCCCTCCCCGGGGCGGCGACACGGAGGTGTTCCCATGACCGAGCGGCAGCCCGTCCTGTACCTGAGCCACGGCGCGCCCCCGCTCGCGGACGACGCCACGTGGACCGGCCAACTGCACCGCTGGGCGTCCGGGCTGAGCCGGCCGACGAGCATCCTGATGGTCTCGGCCCACTGGGAGAACCGGCCGGTCACGGTCTCGTCCACCACGCCCCACACGCCCCTCGTGTACGACTTCTGGGGCTTCCCCCAGAAGTACTTCGAGGTGACCTACGACGCGCCCGTGGCGCCCGAGCTGGCCCGGCGCATCGCGGGCCTGGTCGACGGGCCCGTGCTGCAGGACCCGGGTCGCGGGCTCGACCACGGCGCCTACGTCCCGCTCGTCGAACTCTTCCCGGACGCCGACGTGCCGGTCCTGCAGGTGTCGCTGCCCACGCTCGACCCCGCCGGGCTCTACCAGCTCGGACGCAGACTGGCCCCGCTGCGCGACGAGGGGACGCTCATCGTGGGCTCGGGCTTCACCACCCACAACCTGCGCTGGTTCCGCCCGAGCGAGGGCGCCGACGCGGCGCCCCCCAGAGCGTCGGTCGAGTTCGACCACTGGGCGGCCGAGGCGGTGGCGTCCGGAGACGTGGACGCCCTGATCGACTTCGCACACCGTGCCCCCGCCGCCCTCGAGGCGCATCCGCGGACCGAGCACTGGGCGCCGATCTACGTGGCGCTGGGCGCCGCGGAGGTCTCCGGCCACGCCGCCGACGTGTCCGTCGACGGGTTCTGGTACGGGTTGTCGAAGCGCTCCTGGCAGTTCGCCTGACCGCGTGCCCGCGGGCGGCGATGCGGCGAAATAGGGTTCCAGCGACTAGTATGGGGGCAACGGTGACCCGCACCAGTCTTGCCTCGGGTCGCCAGGTGATGCGATCGAGCCGGGCTCATCAGCCCCTCTGGTCGCTGGCCGCGCCCGCACCGGTCATCAGGACCGGGTCAAGCACGAGCGCCGGGCGAGACGCCCAAGCACTAGGAACCACATCGTGACTTCATCGTTCGCACGCCTCGGCGTGCCCGCGTCCCTCGCCGCCGTCCTGGCGGACCGGGGCATCGACACCCCCACCCCCATCCAGGCGGCCACGCTGCCCGACTCGCTGGCCGGCCGCGACGTGCTCGGCCGCGGCCGCACCGGCTCGGGCAAGACCTACGCCTTCGCGCTTCCCCTCGTGGCGCGCCTGTCGGCCGGCCGCGTCCGCGCTGCCGCGGGACGCCCGCGCGCCCTCGTCCTCGCCCCGACCCGCGAACTCGCGGCCCAGATCGCCGAGGCGATCCGGCCGTTGGCCGAGGTCAGCACCTTGAGCTCCCTCACCATCTTCGGCGGGGTCAACCAGAACCCGCAGGTGCGCTCCCTCAAGGCCGGCGTGGACATCCTCATCGCCACCCCCGGACGCCTCCTCGACCTCTCCGAGCAGGGCCACCTGTCGCTGGCCGACGTCGAGGTCACCGTCATCGACGAGGCCGACCACATGAGCGACATGGGCTTCCTGCCCAGCGTGAAGAGGATCCTCTCGGCCACGCCGCGCGGCTCGCAGCGGCTGCTCTTCTCGGCCACGCTCGACAATGCGGTGGACATCCTCGTCCGCCAGTTCCTCTCCCAGCCGGTGGTGCACCAGGCCGACTCGGCCCAGTCCCCGATCGCCACGATGGAGCACCACGTGCTCACCCTCACGGAGGCGGAGCGCACCGACGTGATCGCCGACCTGGCCTCCGCCCCCGGGCGGACGATCCTGTTCACCCGCACGAAGCACGGCGCCAAGAAGCTCGCCAAGCAGCTCATCGGCCGGGGGATCCCCGCCGTCGACCTGCACGGCAACCTCAGCCAGAACGCCCGCACGCGCAACCTCGAGGCCTTCGGCTCCGGGCGTGTCGAGACCCTGGTGGCCACCGACATCGCGGCGCGCGGGATCCACGTCGACGACGTGGCGCTCGTCGTTCACGCCGACCCGCCCACCGAGCACAAGGCCTACCTGCACCGCTCCGGGCGCACCGCCCGCGCGGGGCACGCCGGCACCGTGATCACCCTGGCCACGCCGGCCCAGCGGGGCGACGTCCAGGGGCTCATGCGGGCCGCCAAGATCAGCCCGCGCGTGACGGCCGCCACCCGGGAGGTGCTGCACCAGCTCGCCCCCGGGGAGCGCCGCATCCTGACCGCGGTCGAGGTCGCCGAGCGGACGCCGGCCTCGCCGGTCGAGCAGCCCGGCTCCCGCTCGTCGCGGCCCCGGGGCGAGGGCCGACCTGCGGGCGATCGTCGGCCGCGCACCGAGCGCACAGCCTCGGCAGCGTCGCCGGCCCGTCGCCAGGGCGGCAGCGGGCGGGCCGCCGCCGCCCCCGCCGGCTCCACCCGGAGCGCCGCGGCCTTCTCGGCGTCGGCCGGCCGCGGGGGTCGCCGCAGCCGCTAGAAGCTTCAGCCGTTCTGGGCGTACGCCGCCCGGAGCAACCCCAGCAGACCGGACGCCGCGGCGTCCGGTCTGCTGTCTGCGGGCAGGTGCACCCAGTGGGTCGCCTGCGCGAACCCCTTCGCGGGGGCGGGAGGAATAGAGCCACCCCTCCAGAGGTTGAGCCTGGTGAACTCAACTTGGCTACGATGGTGCCAGTTGCACCTCGGAGGAGATCCCATGGACACCGCGAAGCTCACCACCCGCAGCCGGGACGCCGTCTCGGCCGCCCTCCGCAACGCCCTCAGCGCCGGCAACCCGCAGGCCGAGCCGAGCCACCTGCTGCACGCCCTGCTCATGGTCCCCGACAACACCGTCGGGGCCCTGCTGGCTGCCGTCGGCGCCGACCCCGCCGCCGTTGACGCCTCCGCGCAGGCCGCCATCAAGAGGCTGCCCAGCTCGACCGGGTCGTCGGTCCAGCAACCCGGCATGTCCGGGGGGTTCGCCCGGGTGCTCGCGGACGCCGAGACCCGCGCCGAGCAGCTCGGTGACCAGTTCGTCGCGACCGAGCACCTGCTCATGGGCCTGGCCTCGGTCGAGTCGGACGCCAGGCGCGTCCTGGCGCAGGCGCGGGTCACCCCCGACGCGCTGGCGGACGCCTTCAACGCCGCCCGCGGCGGGAAGCGCATCACGTCGGCGGAGCAGGAGGGCGGCGAATCCGCGCTCGACAAGTACTCCGTCGACCTGACCGAACGCGCCCGCGAGGGCAAGCTCGACCCGGTCATCGGGCGCGACGCCGAGATCCGCCGCGTCGTGCAGGTGCTCGCGCGCCGCACGAAGAACAACCCCGTACTCATCGGTGAACCCGGCGTCGGCAAGACCGCCGTGGTCGAGGGGCTGGCCCAGCGCGTGGTCGCCGGCGACGTTCCCGACTCCCTCAAGGGACGCCGCGTCGTGAGCCTCGACCTGGCCAGCGATGGTGGCCGGCGCGAAGTACCGCGGCGAGTTCGAGGAGCGGCTCAAGGCCGTCCTGCAGGAGATCAAGGACTCCGACGGGCAGGTCGTCACGTTCATCGACGAGCTGCACACGGTCGTCGGCGCGGGCGCGTCCGGCGAGGGCGCGATGGACGCCGGGAACATGCTGAAGCCCATGCTGGCCCGCGGCGAGCTGCGGATGATCGGCGCCACCACGCTCGACGAGTACCGCGAGCGCATCGAGAAGGACCCGGCGCTCGAGCGCCGGTTCCAGCAGGTGTTCGTGGGCGAGCCGTCGGTCGAGGACACCATCGCGATCCTGCGCGGCCTGCGCGAGCGGTACGAGGCACACCACAAGGTGAGGATCACCGACGGCGCGCTCGTCGCCGCGGCGTCGCTGTCGAACCGGTACATCACGAGCCGCCAGCTGCCCGACAAGGCCATCGACCTGATCGACGAGGCGGCGTCCCGGCTGCGCATGGAGATCGACTCCTCGCCGGAGGAGGTCGACCAGCTGCGGCGCACCATCGACCGCATGACCATGCAGGCCTTCGCGCTCGACAAGGAGACCGACGACGCGTCGCAGGAGCGGTACGCCCGCCTGACGGCCGAGCTGGCCGACGCCCAGGAGGAACTCCGTGGCCTGGAAGCCCGCTGGGAGGCCGAGAAGTCGGGCCTCAACCGGGTCGGCGAGCTCGCCGAGCAGATCGACCGGCTCCGCGGCGAGGCCGAGCGCGCCCAGCGCGAGGGCGACCTGACGACGGCGTCCGAGATCCTGTACGGGCGGATCCCCGCCCTGGAGGCCGAGATGGCCGCGGCGTCCGAGGCCGAGAAGTCGGTCGTTCCGATGGTGGCGGACGAGGTGGCGGCCTCCGACATCGCCGAGGTGGTCTCGGCGTGGACGGGCGTCCCGGTGGGCAGGCTGCTCCAGGGCGAGAGCGAGAAGCTGCTCACCATGGAGTCGCTGCTCGGGCAGCGCCTGGTCGGCCAGTCCACGGCCGTCCGCGCAGTGTCCGACGCGGTGCGCCGCAGCCGGGCCGGCATCAGCGACCCCAACCGGCCGACCGGCTCGTTCCTGTTCCTCGGCCCGACGGGCGTGGGCAAGACCGAGCTGGCCAAGGCGCTGGCGGAGTTCCTGTTCGACGACGAGCGCGCCATGGTGCGCATCGACATGAGCGAGTACGGGGAGAAGCACACCGTCTCGCGGCTGGTCGGCGCCCCTCCCGGCTACGTCGGGTACGACGAGGGCGGCCAGCTGACCGAGGCGGTGCGCCGGCGTCCGTACTCGGTGATCCTGCTCGACGAGGTCGAGAAGGCCCACCCGGACGTCTTCAACATCCTGCTGCAGGTCTTCGACGACGGACGCCTCACCGACGGCCAGGGCCGAACGGTCGACTTCAGGAACACGATCGTCATCATGACGAGCAACCTGGGGTCGCAGTTCCTGGCCGACCGCACCCTCAGCGAGGACACCAAGCGCGACGCCGTCATGGGCATCGTGCGGCAGGCGTTCAAGCCCGAGTTCCTCAACCGGCTCGACGAGATCGTCCTGTTCGACCCGCTCACCCGCGCCGACCTGACGCACATCGTCGACATCCAGCTCGCCCGCCTCAACAAGCGGCTGGGGGAGCGGCGGATCGTGCTGCACGTCACGGACGCCGGCAAGACCTGGCTGGCCGACACCGGCTTCGACCCGGTGTACGGCGCACGCCCGCTGAAGCGGCTCGTCCAGACGACGGTCGAGGACGCGCTGGCCCGCCGGGTGCTGGCCGGGGAGATCACCGACGGCGACGAGGTGACCTTCGACGTCGCGGGGGACGGGTCGGGGCTGGTGCTGGTCGGGTAGCCAGCGCCGGCGAGCGTGCCGCGACCGTCCGAGGCGCGCCAACCCGATCCCTTCCCCGTTGTCGTACGCACTGGTTAGGGTCGGGCCCAGACAACCGTCCCTGAGGAGGACCCATGCCGAAGCTCACCCTTCCCGGCGAGGCCGGGATCCAGCTGCACTACACCGACTCGGGCGGCGACGGGCGCCCTGTCGTCCTCATCCATGGCTGGCCCATGTCGGGGGCGTCGTTCGACGCCAATGTGCCGGCGCTGACCGCTGCCGGCCACCGCGTGGTGACGTACGACCGCCGGGGCTTCGGTCAGTCCGACCAGCCGACAGACGGCTACGACTACGACACGCTGGCCTCCGACCTCAACGACCTCATGACCGGGCTCGACCTCACGGACGCCGTCATCCTCGGCTTCTCGATGGGTGGCGGTGAGGTGGCGCGCTACATCGCCACCTACGGTGAGGACCGGCTGGCGGGCGCCGTCCTGTCCGGCTCGATCTGCCCGGCGCTCGGCAAGACCGACGACAACCCCGACGGGGCCATGCCGCTGGACGCCTTCGAGGGCATGGCCCAGCAGTGCGAGGCCGACCAGCCCGCCTTCCTCGACCAGTTCACGACCTGGTTCTTCAGCAACAACGAGGGCCTCACCGTGCCCGAAGAGGTCAGGCAGCAGGCGTTGGCGATCGCGCTGCAGGCGTCCCCGGTGGCGGGGCCGGCCTGCATCCGCATCTGGCCGACCGACCTGCGCGACGACTGCGCCAAGATCACCGTCCCGCTGCTGGTCATCCACGGTGACGGCGACCAGAACGTCCCGCTGGCCGCCTCCGGCGCGCGGATGCCCCAGGTCGTGCCGCACGCCCGCCTGCACGTGATCGAGGGGGGACCACACGGCGCCAACGTCAGCCACACGGACGAGTGGGACCGCGTCCTGGCGGAGTTCCTCGGCGGGCTGTGACCGGGTGGCCGAACGACTGACCCGCGACCCGTTCCGTCCGGGGGCGTTCCGGGTGATGTTCGGCGACACGGCCCAGTCGTGGGTCGACCCCTCCGACCCGCTGCACCTGGAGTTCGAGTATGTGCAGCGGGTCGCCGAGGCGCTCGAGTTGACGGTGCTTGCGCGCCCGGTCGGGGAACGGGTCCGCGTCGTGCACCTCGGGGGAGCGGGCATGACGATCCCCCGTTGGGTCTCGGTGCGGCGTCCCCACACCGCGCAGGTGGTCTGCGAGCCCGACGTCGAGCTGACCGAGGAGGTGCGGCGCCTGGTGCCGCTCCCGGCCGCGAGCGGCATCAAGGTGCGGGCCGTCGACGGCCGCTCCGGGGTGGCCGCCATGCCCGACGACTGGCTGGACGCCCTGGTGGTGGACGCCTTCGACGGCTCCTCGGTGCCGGGTGACCTCGTCACCGAGGAGTTCTGGGCCGAGGCGGCACGGGTGGCGCGACCCGGCGCGGTGGTCATCGCCAACATCACCGACCGCGCGCCCTTCGGCTGGGCCAAGCGGGTGGTCGCCGGGGTGCGGCAGCCGTTCCCGAACGCGGTGGTCAGCGCCGAGGCCGCGGTGTGGAAGGGGCGCCGCTTCGGCAATGTCGTCGTCGTCGCCTCGGACGCCGCCCTCCCCGTGCCGGGGCTCGAGCAACGCGCCCACCGGGCCGCCTTCCCCTACCAGCTCCTGTCCGACCGGGCGCTGCACCGCTGGCTCGGTGGGGCGCAGCCGTTCACGGACGCCGACGCCACGCCGTCGCCCGCCGCCCCGCGCGGCAGGTCCTGGTTCTCGTGAGCGCGGGGGCCCTGGTCGGTAGGCTGCGGCCCATGTCCGACCGCGCCGCCCTCATCGAGCACATCCTGCACCTGGCCGTCGTCCACGGGTCGGTGACCCTGGCGTCCGGAAGGCAGGCCGAGTACTACGTCGACCTCCGCCGCGTCACCCTGGACGGTGCAGCGGCCCCGCTGGTCGGACGCGTGATGCGCGAACTGGTCGCCGACTGGCAGTTCGAGGCGGCCGGCGGCCTGACGCTCGGCGCCGATCCGGTGGCGGTCGCGATGCTGCACGCCGCGGCGGCAGCGGGGGAGCGGCTCGACGCGTTCGTCGTGCGCAAGGAGTCCAAGGCCCACGGCCTGCAGCGCCAGATCGAGGGCACCGAGGTGGCCGGCCGCCGCGTCCTCGTCGTGGAGGACACCTCGACCACCGGGGGATCGGTCATGCAGGCGGTGGAGGCCGTCCGGGCCGCGGGCGGCATCATCGTGGGCGTCGCGACGATCGTCGACCGCGACACCGGCGTCCGCGAGCGCATCGAGGGCGAGGGGCTGCCCTACCGCTTCGCCTTCGACCTCGCCGACCTCGGTCTGGCCTGAGCGACCCGGGTCCGGGCCCGCCCTCTCGAAGGACAGCCGCCGTGCGGTTAGGGTGGGAGTCGCTGGGCATCCCCAGCACCCGATCTGAGGAGTGCACATGGACCCCATCAGCGCGATCCTGCTGATCCTGGCCCTCGTGGTCGTCGTGGCCGTCGGCTGGGGAGTCGGCGCGTACAACGGCTTCGTCCGGCTGCGCAACGTCATCCAGGAGTCCTGGCGTCAGGTCGACGTCGAACTCAACCGGCGCTACGAACTCATCCCGAACCTGATCGAGACCGTGCGTGCCTACGCGGCCCACGAGCGGAACACCCTGACCGAGATCACCAGCCTGCGGACGCGCGCCCAGAGCCTGGCGCAGGCCGAGGGCGGTCACGCCCCCTCACCCGAGCGCGCCCAGGTGGAGGAGCAGTTGTCGGGCGCGGTGCGCAACCTGATGGTCAGCGTCGAGGCGTACCCGCAGCTGCAGAGCAACCAGAACTTCCTCGAGCTCCAGCGGCAGCTCGCCGAGACCGAGGACCGGATCGCGAACGGCCGCCGCTACTACAACGCGAACGTCCGCAACTACAACGTCAAGGTCGAGTCGGTTCCCAGCAACGTCCTGGCGAACATGTTCCGGTTCGAGAAGGCCACCTACTTCGAGGTGAACGACCCCGCCGTGCGCCGGGCCCCCGACGTCAGTTTCGGCGAGATCAGCTACCGCGGAGACGCCCCCGAGGTGCCGCGCCGCGAGGCCCCCGGCGAGGTCGGCCAGGGCGATCGCGACGCGCTGCCCAACCCGCAGGCGGACGCCGCACCGCCCAGCTACCAGCCCCAGCGCCAGGATCCTGCCGGCCCCGGGTACCTGCCGCCGCGGCAGGCCTGACGGTCCGAGGAGTTACTCGGCGACCGGGGCGCGCTTCGACTTGCGGCGCTCGTTGAGGAACTCGAACGCCATGGGCAGCACCGAGATCAGCACGATGGCGATCAGGACGGCGTCGATGTTGTTCTTGATGAACGGAATGGTGCCGAGGAAGTAGCCCAGCAGGGTGACACCCGCGGCCCACACCACGGCGCCGATGCCCGTCCACGTGATGAAGGTGCGGAAGCTCATGCCCGCAGCGCCCGCCACCATCGTGACGAACGTCCGCACGAAGGGGATGAAGCGACCGAGCACGAGGGCCTTGGCGCCGTACTTCTCGAAGAAGACGTGGGTCTGGGTCAGGTGCCGGGTGCTGAAGACCTTGCCGAAGAACCCCGATCGCGGCTTGAACAGCCACGGCGAAATGGTCTTGCCGACCCAGTAGCCGACCACGTTGCCGAGGACGGCCGCCACGACGAGGACCAGCATGGCCACCCCCAGCGTCGACGGCTTGTCGAGATCGCCGAAGTGGATGATCGCGGCATCGTTCGCGACGAACATGCCCACGGCGAAGAGCAGGGAGTCGCCGGG
The DNA here is from genome assembly GCA_016711325.1 of Nigerium sp. Lineage (GTDB taxonomy): Bacteria > Actinomycetota > Actinomycetes > Propionibacteriales > Propionibacteriaceae > Propioniciclava. Next base: position 14,009 of record JADJTH010000006.1, read on the forward strand.
CAGCACCGGGAAGATGGCGCACTCGACGAAGATGATCAGGGCGGCGCCCCACAGCGCCCAGTTGCCCAGGGATGTGAGCAGGTACTCGGGGTCGAGCCAGTCGGGCAGCAGCATCGGGACAAGAAGCGGGAGCAAAGGCGTCACAAGCATTCAGGGTAGTCGACCGCCCTGAGAGCGGCCGAAGCCGGTGCCGTGGTTGCCCTGCGCGGCGGACCCGGTCGTCATCGCGGTGGACGCCGTGGCAGGCTTCGCTGCGGCGCGCAGGGCGTCCGCGACAAGGGAGGGGACCAGATGGACGGGCCACCGTCGGACGCCGAGCGTCGGCGTCGGCCCGCATCCCGCGCCCTGGCCGGACGACCCCCGCCTCGATCCCGACCTGCTCGACCACGGCGACCGGCGCAACGTGATCGACCGGTACCGCTACTGGCGGCTCGAGGCGATCGTCGCCGACCTGGACGACCGGCGCGCGCCCCTGCACGTGGCGATCCAGAACTTCGAGCACGACTTCAACATCGGCTCGGTCGTCCGCACCGCCAACGCGTTCAACGTCGCCGGCGTCCACATCCTCGGCCGCCGCCGCTGGAACCGCCGCGGGGCGATGGTCACCGACCGCTACCTGCACGTCCACCATCACGCCGACGCCGGCGCGTTCGCGGCGTGGCTCGCCGAGCGCGGCATCACGCCCGTCGGTGTCGACAACGTGCCCGGGTCGGTGCCCCTCGAAGCCACCGCGCTGCCGCGGGACTGCTGCCTGGTGTTCGGCTCGGAGGGCCCGGGCCTGACCGACGAGGTCGTGGCGCACTGTGCGCAACTGGTCGCGATCAGCCAGTCCGGCTCGACCCGGTCGCTCAACGCGGGTGCCGCCGCGGCCATCGCCATGTACCACTGGACGCTGCAGCACGGCACGGGGGAGCGCTGGTTCCACGGGTAGGATCGCCGCCATGAGCCAGCCTGTTCCTGCGCGTTCGGCGGGACCCGCCGATCCGGGCGAGCAGGCCCGCCGCCCGGGTGGCCGGTCCCGGCCCGGCCGCGGCGCCGGCGCCTCGATGGACGCCCCGGGCCTCGACCACCCGGTGCTTCCTACGACCCGGCGCCCGCCGGAGTGGTGGCCGCCGCGGCGGGCCATGATCGGCCGGATCGTCGGGCTGGTCATCTCGGCGGGCCTCTGGGGGGTGATCGCCTGGTTCAACCGCGACAACCTCGACGCTGTCTTCTGGGTCATCCTGGGCCTCAGCATGGGCGTCACGCTCGTGTTTCTCGTCGTGTCGATCGCCCGCACCGTGCGCGCCAAAGCCGAGCTCAAGAACCTGCACGAAGGACTGGCCCTCGGTATCGGACGCGGCGGGCTTCACCTGGACACCTATCTGGCCTGGGAGGACGTCGACCATCTCGTCGCCGTTCCCGGCGGCGGCCGCGGCAGCGGACGCCTCATCGTCGTCGCCACCAACGGCACCTGGCGCGAGGTGCCGATCGACTGGCTCAGCCACGCCCCCTCCGCGGTCGACGGCGCCGTCCGTGCCCTGTCGGGCAACCGGTTCCACATCGATCTCGACCCGCTGGACGCCTAGTGGCGTGTCGCGTCCTGGCCGCCGGACCCCACGATTGAGGCGCGACAGGGCACCAGTGTCGCGTGCGTCAGAACACCGGGACCCACGCGCGGTTCACCGCGGCCAGCACGGCGGCGTCCATCACCTGGATCGAACAGGGGGCGTGCGCGGAGGTTTTGCTGTTGAATGGAGGTTGTTCGTCGAGCACCCACCAAGGAGTGACAGATGCCCATTGCAACACCTGACGTTTACGCCGAGATGATCGACCGCGCGAAGTCCAAGGGCTTCGCCTACCCGGCCATCAACGTGACCTCGTCGCAGACCCTCAACGCCGCGATCAAGGGCTTCGCGGACGCCGGCAGCGACGGCATCATCCAGGTCTCGACCGGCGGCGCCGAGTACGCCTCCGGCCAGAACGTGAAGGAGATGGTCACGGGCGCGGTGGCGCTCGCCGAGTTCGCCCACGTGGTGGCCAAGAAGTACTCGATCAACATCGCCGTGCACACCGACCACTGCCCCAAGGACAAGCTGGACACGTACGTCCGCCCGCTCCTTGAAGTCTCCGCCGAGCGCGTCCGTGCGGGCCAGGATCCGCTGTTCCAGTCGCACATGTGGGACGGCTCGGCCGTTCCGATGGACGAGAACCTGCAGATCGCCGAAGAGCTGCTGGCCAAGACCTCGTTCAACAAGCAGATCCTCGAGATCGAGGTCGGCATCGTCGGCGGCGAGGAGGACGGCGTCGCCCACGAGATCAACGACGAGTTGTACTCGACGGTCGACGACGGCTTCGCCACCGCCGCGGCGCTCGGTCTGGGCGAGAACGGCCGCTACCTGACGGCGCTCACCTTCGGCAACGTGCACGGCGTGTACAAGCCGGGCGGGGTCAAGCTGCGTCCCGAGGTGCTCAAGGAGATCCAGGACGCGGTGGGCGCGAAGTACGGCAAGGACCGCCCGTTCGACCTGGTCTTCCACGGCGGCTCGGGCTCCTCGCCGCAGGAGATCGCCGACGCCGTGAAGTACGGCGTCGTCAAGATGAACGTCGACACCGACACCCAGTACGCCTTCACGCGTCCGGTGGTCGACTGGATGTTCAAGAACTACGACGGCGTCCTCAAGATCGACGGCGAGGTCGGCAACAAGAAGACCTACGACCCGCGCGCCTGGGGCAAGCAGGCAGAGGCGGCCATGGCCGCGCGCATCGTCGAGGCTTGTGAGAACCTCGGCTCGGTCGGCACCCACGTCTGATCCGGACCAACCGGTGCCAGCGGCGCCCCGTCCTCTGCGGAGGGCGGGGCGCCGCTGGCGTGTCGGCCGGCCTCAGCCGGCCCTGTCGGCGATGCCGAAGGACAACCCGAGCATGCCGTGGACCATGCCCCAGTTCGCGAACGAATCCCACAGCGGGGCGAGGAGCTGGCCGACCACGCCGAAGCGGCGGCGTCCCTCGGTGCGCACCAGTTCGGTGCCGCCGGGCGCGGGCGTGCAGATGAACGTGTCGTACAGCAGCGCCTCGCCGGCGTGCGGAGTGTCGAGCATCTCGGCGATCCAGGTGACGGTCTCGACGCCTTCGGCCGTCTCGCGCTTGTGGTGGTAACGCAGGGTCATCGTCGTGTCGCCGCGGCGGCCGCCGGCGGTCCCGCCGCCGGCGCCCGACCCGGACCCGGATCCCGAGCCCACAGCGCCGGGCGTGGCCGGCCGGCCCCGAGGACGCCGGCGACCAGCGCCGGCGGTGCTGACACGAAGAAGCGGACGCGGTGCGCGCGGGCGGGGGTGGACAGGACGGCCGTGTCGACGGGGACCCGCTCGGCGACGTACTGGTCGTCGGAACCAGCGGCCCGACTGGCGTGGCGGGCGCCAGCCGCCGGCGGACGCTTCCCGTCCGGCTCCTGACCACCAGGCCGGCGAGGGTCAGCGCCGGGGGCGGCCAGCCGGGCCAGCCGTTGACGGCGCCGCGCCGGGCCGGCCGCGGTCCACGCTCCCTCGCCGAGTTCGCGAATCGTGAGCGGAGGAAGCGCGGCGGCGTCCGTGGCAGCAGGGGGGAGGGCCGTCGGCTTCCCCCATCTCCGTGGCGTCCGAGCAGCCTGGCGGCCGAGCCGCCGAGGGCGAGCAGGCCCAGATAGAGGTGCTCCAGGTCGATCTCGCCGGCCCGGATGCGCGCCGCCTCCCGCCACGACGCCTGTGACCACAAGGCGACCAGTTTCGGGCTCATCGGCTCCCCCTTCTCTTTACCGGCCACCCTAACTCCCACGGTAGGGGGGACTCGGGGCGGTGGAGCGGGCACCGGACGCGACGACGCCCGGCGCCTCGAGACGGCCGGCGCCGGCGGCACCGGCCAAGGCGGGAAGGCGCGGGAAGGCGGCCCGGCTGAGCGGCGCGCCGTGCAGGCGTCCTGGCGGGGTGCCGGGCGTAGGCTGTGCGCCATGCCGGACGACCCACACACCTTGTTGTTGGCCACCTCGGTGGGCCGCACCGAACTGCCCGAAGATCCAGCGCTGGCCGCGATCCTGGGCGGCGAGGAAGACTTCCTGGCGATCGTGGCGCGCCACCCCGAGTCGTCGCTCGGCTGGGCGCTGCTCGCCGAGGGTGCGCTCTCCGCCGGATCGCTGCAGGCCGACCTCACCGCGTACGCGTTCGCGCGCACCGGATATCACCGGGGCTTGGACGCTCTGCGCCGCGCTGGCTGGCGGGGCGCCGGGCCGATCCCCTGGGAACACGAGCCCAACCGAGGGTTCCTCAGGGCGTTGTGGGCGCTCGCGCGCGCGGCGGAGCGGATCGGAGAAACCGCGGAGCACGAGCGGTGCGCGACGTTCCTGGCCGAGTCGTCACCCGAGGCCCATGCTGAGCTGAGCGAGTCGGCGCGAAAGACCGAATGAGCTAGGCTGCTGTGGTAAGAGCCCGGGCGTTCGTGGATGAGGTGCCGGGCTTTGTCCATGTGCAGAGGGGCAGCTATGCCAGGCATCGTCGTCATCGGAACTCAATGGGGAGACGAGGGCAAAGGGAAGGCGACCGACCAGCTCGGTGACGTCGTCGACTACACGGTCCGCTATTCGGGCGGCAACAACGCCGGCCACACCCTGGTGGTGAACGGCGAGAAGTACGCGCTGCACCTGTTGCCGTCCGGAATCCTGAACAAGGGCGTCCCGGTGATCGGCAACGGCGTCGTCGTCGACCTCGAGGTGCTGTTCAAGGAGATCGACGCGCTGAACGCTCGCGGCGTGGACACCTCGCGGCTGATCGTCTCGGCCAATGCGCACATCATCGCTCCTTATCACAAGGTGCTCGACAAGGTCACCGAGCGCTTTCTCGGCAAGCGCAAGATCGGTACGACCGGCCGCGGTGTAGGCCCGGCGTACGCCGACAAGATCAACCGCGTCGGGATCCGGATCCAGGACCTGCTCGACGAGCAATTGCTGCGCGACAAGGTGGCGGCCTCGTTGCTGCAGAAGAACCAGTTGCTGGTCAAGGTCTACAACCAGCTCGCGGTCAACCCCGACGAGGTCGCCGACCACCTGCTCGGCTTCGCCGACCGCGTCCGCCCCATGGTGCGCGACGTCGCCCGCGAACTGAACGACGCCCTCGAGGCCGGCAAGCTGGTCGTGTTCGAGGGAGCGCAGGCGCACCACCTCGACGTCGACCACGGCACCTACCCGTACGTCACCTCGTCGAACCCGATCGCGGCCGGCGCCTGTACGGGGTCGGGTGTGGGTCCGAACCGGCTCGACCGCATCGTGGGCATCGCGAAGGCCTACACGACCCGCGTCGGCGAAGGTCCGTTCCCGACCGAGTTGCTCGACGAGGACGGCGAGCGGCTGCGTCAGGCCGGCGGCGAGTTCGGCACGACCACGGGGCGTCCGCGCCGCTGCGGCTGGTTCGATCCGCTGGTCGTCGAGGCCGCCTGCACCTACAACGGCGTGACCGACGTGTTCTTGACCAAGCTCGACATCCTGACCGGGTGGGAGCGGATCCCGGTGTGCGTGGGCTACGAGGTCGACGGCCGCCGCGTCGAGCACTATCCGGTGATCATGGGCGACATCGTCAAGGCCGTGCCGGTCTTCGAGTACCTCGACGGCTGGGCGGAAGACATCTCCGGCTGCCGCAGCTTCGATGAACTGATCGGCGTGTTGTTCATGATCCACTGGGCGTCGGCCTTCGACTTCACGTTGACGCACCCGTGGCTCGAGCCCGAGTAGCCCTTGCTGGCGAAGTCGGCCGAGTAGTGCACGTACATGTTCGGGTCGAACATGGTCGAGTAGGGCATGACGCCGCAGCCATAGCGCTCCGAGCAGGGGTTGGAGTGCTTGGCGTAGACGCGGAACGTCCCGTTGGCGGTCGCGTGCAGGCGCCACCGCCCGTCGCGGTCCTGGTTGAAGCCGCCGAAGCGCACCTGGGTGGTCTTCTTCACCACGCCGTTCTTGAGCCAGTAGAGCTTGTGGTAGGCCTTGCTCGCGCAGATCACGACCCGGACGTCCGGCAGGCGGACGGGATGACGTCGAGTACGGCCCCGGCTGGCTGCCAGCAGCGCGGCCCAGGTGGCCCGGGCCGACCACGCCGTTGTCGTCGAGGTTGCGGGACCGCTGGTACACCCAGCGTCCAGTTCACCGCTGACACCCCGAACGTCAGCCGGGAGTCG
>JADJTH010000007.1 GCA_016711325.1 Nigerium sp.
AGCGCTACCGCAGCCCTCAGGCCGGGGGGAACGAGCCGGACCGCGGTGCCCAGGTCGAGAGGCTCCGACGGCGAACCCAGGACTGCGGGCACCAGTTCTGCGTCGCAGCACAGCCGCCGCAGGTCGCCCGCGCTGACCTCCGCTCCGGTCGTCAGCACACCGGCCTGCTCGGCACGCCGGCGCAGGTCGGACTCACGCATGGTGACGACGACGCGGGGACGGTCGCCCGCCAGGCTGGGGGCGGTTCTCGCGGCCATGACCGTCTCCACCAACACCATGAGGGCGTCCACGCGGCGAGCGGCCAGGCTCGGCGGCACGTGCAGCCGGTCGAGACGCTCCACGCCGGTACCGACGCCCGAGGCCAGGGGGTCGTGCAGACCGCCGGCGTCGCGCGCGGCACGCCGGGAGGCCTCCACGTGGGCGTCCAACACCCTGAGGAACGCCGCGGCCTGGAGCTCCGGCAGGCTGCCCCGGAGGAGGACCGAGCCGTCTCCGTCGGCGGCGACCGTCAGGCCGCGGCGGAGGAAGGCGCGATGGCGTTGGGCTTCCAACCGCGCCTGCTGTCCCTCTGGAGACTCGCGGTCGGCGGGCGAGACGGCGTCCAGCACGGACGCCGTCGCCCTGGCCAACCCGGACGCCGGCGTCCGGGTCGCCCGGTCGAGCAGGTCGGCCTCGGCCCGGGCACGCTGGTCGTCGGTGAGGCTCGCGGGCAGTTCCCTCAGCACCCTGGCGATGCTCCGGGCCTGGGGCACGCTCACGGTGCCGGCCAGTGCGGCGTCCCGGACCGCTTCGTTGGCCACCACGTCGCGGGCGGTGAAGACCAGCGCGGCCGACTCCTTCGCCGACCGACGCCCGTCGAGGGTCAACCAGCTGGTCAGGGGAGTCCCGGCGGACTCCTCCGCTGCGCGCGCCCGCTCGGCCTCCGCCACCAGGACGCTGACGAGGGCATTGAGCTGCCCCGCGACCAGGAGCCCGGCGGTGACCAGGGCGAGCCGTTCGGGCCCGGAGAGCCTTCGGCGGGACGCCTGCTCCACGCCCGCCAACGCTCGACGCACCGCCTCCAGCGCATCGGCCGTGCCGCCACCCGCCAGCTTCCCCATGCCCTCACGTTAGGCAAGACCCCCGCGATCCGTCACCCCGCTCCTGAGAATCCCCCGAGAAAATCGGTGCTGCGTACGAATCAGCTCTCCGGCCGAGGTTCCCGGACGACCATCGCGAGCCCACCGAAGGCGGGCAACTCGACGTTGAAGCCGCCCAGCTTGTCAAGGGTGTCGACCTTGCGTCGCGTGCTCAGGTCGAACACGCGACCCTGCGGCAACGCCGCCGACTGGACGCGCCCGGTGACCTTGGCGCCGGTGAAGTTGAGCGCGGTGACCTGGGTGACCCCGGTCTCGAGCTGGTTGACCAGCACGAGCATCCCCGGCTGCGGCACGTCGGGGACGTCGATCAGCAGCCCCGTCGCGATCCCGTTCCGCCGCCGCACCCGGAGGATCTCGGCCAGCCGGCCCACGAAGGAGGAGTCCTTCTCGAGCTGGGCCGGCAGCGAACCGTACAGCGCCCTCGCTATGGGCATCCCCGCCGCGGACGCCTTGGCCGCCGGATTGGCATCGGTGAGGTCGTACCCGCCGCGCTCGATCCACCGCGTGTCCCCGTCGCCGATCAGTGCCTTCACCGCCCTTCGCTCCAGCGGCAGCGCGCCGACGAGGTCCCACCCCGACAGCGCGAACACGCCGGGCTGCCAGGCGTTGTACATGCACAGCAGGAGGTGGGCGTCCCGGATCCGGCGGATGTCGGCGTCCGTGATGGCGCTCAGGTCCTTGAGGCCGAGGGAGGCCGCGATGACCGACGCAGTGGTGCACGCGATGCCGTTCTGGACGAACGTCGCGTTGTAGGGCGCCGCCTCACCTGTCATGCGGTCGCGCATCACCGATCGCACGTGTTCGGCCAGGGTGGCCCCCGTGTACTGCACCCCGCCGAGGGTGTAGGGGTCGTCGCGGTGGTTCGAGGCGAAGTGAACCAGCTCGTACGTCAGTTCGTCGTGGTTCTGCAGCGCGTGCACCAGCGAGGCCTGGTCGATGCCGAGCGCCAGGGATTCCCGGAGCGCGAGGCGCAGGAACTCGGTATCACCCGTGACCAGCGCGAACTGGTAGGCGGGCCGCGTCACGAAGTCGTAGCTGAGGTCAGGGCCCACGGCGCCGGTGTTGCGGATGTCCTCCATGCCGAGGTTGAACTCCTGGAAGGTGAAACCTCCGACCTTGCGGACCATCGACCCGATGAGTTGGTTGGCCGCCTGGGACAACGGGTGGCCCTCCGACCACGCCGGGTTCTCCATGCGCTTCTCCACGCCGAGGAACCCGTTGGCGTCCAGCCGCAGGCCGCCGGAGCCGAGGTCGAGCAGCGAGTGCAGCGCGTCGCCCATGACGAGGCGCATGCCCGCGAACGTCGGGTCGAGCCAGTTGATCGAGGGCTGGCCGTCCTTGAAGTAGTGCAGGTACACCCACCGCCGCGGGACGCCCCGCCAGTCGTGGATCACCGGCGTCGCCGACCAGTTGGTCTCCTTCACCCCGGGCTCGTAGAAGATCACGCGCTGCAGGGCACCGATGATGTACCCGGCCTCGGCGAGCGCCCGCTCGGCCTCGGCCGACAGGTTGACCGAGTCCCGACCGGCGGGGACCTCGGGCAGCAGGGGCCACGCCTCCTCCGGGATGTCGACCATGTGGTAGATGCCCGGATAGTCGTGGTAGTTGACCTCGGCCAGGCGGAAGTCCGCGCCCTTGCCCGTGTGGCCGGGCACGATGTCGTCGATGACCGTGCCGTGGTGGCGGGTCGCGGTCGCGCACATCGCGCGGAACTCGTCCTCGGTGCCGAAGAGCGAGTCGATCCCCATGCTGATCCGGTCGAAGTGGCCGTCGACGCTGGGGGTGTGCTCCCACCCCGAGATGCCCCCGGCCAGCTTCACGGGCCCGGTGTGGATCGCGTCGATGCCGATGCGCTCGAACGCCGCCCACAGGGCGTCGTCACCGAGGGCGCCGAGGAAGGTCCGCCCGGACGCCGTCACCATCGACAGCGGGTAGGCCGCGAACCAGACCGACGCCTGGCGGACGGCCGCGCGGGGATCCGGCCTCGCGAAGGGGTTCTGCCACATCATGTGGTGCCCGGCGAGCTGCCTCCCGAGGGTCCGGGCGTCGCCGAGCATCGACTGGTCGACGAGCCACCGGACGTACGCCGGGTTTCGGCCGTCGGGCTCGAACGGCGGCGGTGCCAGCGCCTCGGACGCCTTGAGGTTGCGCCGCCGGGCCTGCGGTCGCAGGCGCTCCGGCCGAGCCGCGAAGTGGTGTTTGTCGAAGCTGGCCTCGGGGAGGAAGTCCTCGGACGTGTCGTCCGCCACGGGCAGGTCGGCGTTGGTGCTCACGCCGCGAATCTACTGGCTCATGCTCCCCGGCGTGACAGAGCCGCGTCGATGGCCGCGCGGACTTCCGCCGGGCCTGCACCGGCCGCCACGGCGTCCGCAATGAAGCGGTCGGCGAGCCCGCCGAGCCGGACGCCCACGGCGTCCGACCGCAGGTCCGCGACCACCGTGCCCTGCCCGCGCCGGGTCACCACGAGGCCGGACGCCTCGAGCTCGCCGTAGGCTCGCATCACGGTGCCGGTGGCCAGCCCGAGGTCGGCGGCGAGTTGCCGGACCGTGGGCAGGCGGGTCCCGGACGCCAGCGTCCCGCCCCGGATCGCCCCGGCGAGCTGCCGTCGGAGCTGCTCGTACGGGGGTGTGGGGTCGGACGCGTCCACCCGGACGGCGAACGTCATCGCCGGTTCCCGTTGCCGGGGACGAGCAGTGTGGTCGCGAAGGCCAGGGTGGACGCCAGCGCGCCGAGCGCGACCAGTGCACCCAGATAGCTGCAGGCGACGTGGACCGGGACCTGCGGGAACTGCCCGAACCTCGTGTACGCGACCACGCTCAGCGCAAGCACGCCGCCGGCGATCCCGGCCCCCGCCGCCGCCACGATGCCCTCGGCCGTGATGCGACGGAGGGCGTCGTCGACCCTGACGAGCTCGGGATCGCCACCGTTGCGCGGCCGGCGGGCGGTCAGCCACAGGCCGAGCACCGACAGCGCCAGCAGCAGGGCCAGCGCCCCCAGCACGGCCGGCACGTAGAAGGACCCGGGGAAGGGGCTGGTGGCGCCCGAGTGGAAGGCATCGTCGCGTTGCAGGACGCCCGCCTGGTCGGCGACCCACCGGTGCTCCACCCAGGCGGCGGTGAGCGCGCGCCCGGGACGACCGAGGTCATCCGGGGAGGCCGCGATCACCAGGAAGAGGCAGACGGTCAGCAGCACCCCGGTGGCGGCCCCGACGCGGCGGGCCAGCCCGACGGGCACGTAGTCGCGCAGCCTCCGGGTCTCGACACCGGCGGACCCCCGGCTGCGCGCCCCGGAGTAGCTGAGTTGCTGCCCGACCAGGAGGGCGGCGACCGCGACGATTCCGGCCACCAGGGGCGACGCGAACGCCAGGGGCGCCAGCGGCCCGACCCCGATGACGGCCACACCGGCGAGGATCCCCACCACGACCCCGGTCCAGCGCAGCGCGATCGTGCTGCGTCGCAGGGCAACGAGCCCCGGGTAGGCCTCGGAGTCGAAGACCAGCCTCGCAGAGCGGCGGCGTCCGGCCACGACGGCGGCGAGCACCACGACGACCGCCAGCAACGGCAGGGCCACCACGACCAGGACCCCGGAAACAACCATCACGACCTCCTTGTATCAAGCACGTGACACAAGACTGCTGGGTCGTTCAGCTTGTGTCAACAACTTGACACAAGATCACCCCTGGGCGGCGCGCAGGTCCTTCCGCAACTCCGGCGGCAGGGCGAACGTGAGGTTCTCCTCGGTGAGCCGCTCCTCCACCGCGGCCGGAAAGCCGCGCTCCTCGAGGAACGCCAGCACACCCTGCACGAGGGCGTCCGGCACCGAGGCCCCCGAGGTGACGCCCACCCGCTCCACGCCCACCAGCCACGCGGGGTCGATCTCGCCGGCGTTGTCCACCCGGTAGGACGCCTTGGCGCCCGACTCGAGCGCCACCTCGACGAGACGAACGGAGTTGGACGAGTTGCTCGAACCGACGACGATGACCAGGTCTGCGTCCGTCGCGATCTGCTTCACGGCCGACTGGCGGTTCTGGGTGGCGTAGCAGATGTCGTCGCTCGGCGGGCTGATCAGCAGGGGGAACTTCTCGCGGAGCCGCGTAACGGTCTCCCAGGTCTCGTCGACGCTCAGCGTCGTCTGCGACAGCCACGCCACCCGGCTCGGGTCTTCCACCTCGACGGACGCCACGTCGTCCGGGTGCCCGACGAGGATGGTCCGATCAGGTGCCTCCCCCATGGTGCCCTCGACCTCTTCGTGGCCGGCATGGCCGATGAGCAGGATCTGGTTGCCCTCGTCGGCGAAGCGGCGGGCCTCGTAGTGCACCTTGGTGACCAGCGGGCAGGTGGCGTCGATCGTCTTGAGACCGCGGGCGGCCGCCTCGGCGTGCACCGCGGGGCTGACCCCGTGGGCGGAGAAGACGACCGTGGCGCCGTGTGGCACCTCCGAGAGTTCCTCGACGAAGACGGCTCCCCGCGCCTCCAGGTCCTCCACAACGTGCCGGTTGTGCACGATCTGCTTGCGGACGTACACCGGCGCGCCGTAGAGGTCGAGGGCCTTCTCGACCGTCACGACGGCACGGTCGACCCCGGCGCAGTACCCGCGGGGGGCAGCGACGACAACGCTCCTCATCATGGGGCCCAGTCTAGGCGAGGTTCCCTGACCCCCCGCCGGAGTAGTTTGGGTGCCATGACCGGACCCACGCCGTCGGAGCGCCGTGACGGGTGCCCCTGCGGCTCCGGGCGCCCCTACAACGGCTGCTGCGGGCCCTTCCACGCGGGCGCCCGGGAGCCCGCGACGGCCGAGCAGCTGATGCGGGCCCGCTACGCCGCGTACGTGAGCCGTCACGAGGCGTTCCTGCTCGTGACGTGGTATCCGCAGACCCGGCCGGCGCGGATCCAGTTCGACCCCGACCTCCGCTGGACGGGGCTCGACATCCTCGCCACCAGCGAGGGAAGCGCGTTCCACCGGCAGGGAACCGTCGAGTTCATCGCCAGCTACGAGACGCGCCGTCGCGGGCGCTGGACGCCGGGACAGCTCCACGAGGTGAGCCAGTTCCTCATGTCCGACCGGTGGGTCTACGTCGACGGCGCTGTCGGACGCCGCCCCTAGACTCCCCTCGTGCCCCTGGAGAGCTCCCCGGAGTCCCCGCAACCGCTGCGGGTGGTGGTGGGTGCCCTCAAGGCCTGGGTCGAGCGGACGAACGCCATCTGGGTCGAGGGGCAGATCATCCAGATCAAGCGGCGGGCCGGGTATGCGGTGCACTTCCTCACCCTGCGGGACAAGCTGGCCTAGGTGTCGGTCCAGGTCAGCGTGTCGACGGCCACGCTGGACGCCGCCGGTCCGATCACCGAGGGCACCCTGGTGGCGGCGTTCCTGCGGGCCACGATCTACCCGGGCAACGGGTCGCTCACCTTCGACTGTGCCGACCTGCGGCCCTCCGGCGAGGGCCGCCTGCTGGCCCAGCTCGAGCAGCGCAAGCGTGCCCTGCAGGCCGAGGGCCTGTTCGACCCCGCCCTCAAGAAGCGCCTGCCCTTCCTGCCCCGCCGCATCGGCCTCGTCACGGGCAAGGATTCGGCGGCGGAACGCGACGTCGTCGAGAACGTCGCGCGGCGCTGGCCGGCCGCGGTCGTGGTCATCCGGCACGCCCTGGTCCAGGGCCCCTCCGCCGCCCACCAGGTCGCGGACGCCGTCGCGTGGCTCGACCGCCAGCCCGAGGTCGACGTCATCGTGGTCGCCCGCGGCGGCGGCTCGCTCGAAGACCTGCTGCCCTTCTCCGACGACCTCCTGGTGCGGGCCGTCTTCGCCTGCCGCACCCCGGTCGTGAGTGCGGTCGGCCACGAGGCCGACACCCCCATCCTCGACCTGGTCGCCGACGTGCGGGCGTCCACACCGACCGATGCCGCGAAGCGCGTCGTCCCTGACGCCGCCGAGGAGTCGGCGATCATCGGGCGCGGGCTCGACCGGTTGCGTGCCGCGATCGACCACCGGCTTCGCGAGGAACAGCGGCACCTGGCCGACCTGCGTTCGCGCCCGGTGCTGCGCGACCCGTCGGGGGCGATCGTCGTCCAGGCCGAGCGCGTGGCCGACCTGCGGGGGCGGTTGCGCCGGGGCGTCTCGACGACCCTCCAGAGCGAGCAGGTACACCTCGACCAGACGCTCGCCCGCGTGCGCGCCCTGTCGCCCCGCGCGACGCTCCACCGCGGCTACGCGATCCTGACCAACGACGACGGCGAGACCATCACCTCGATCACCCAGGTGGCCCCTGACGAGGTCGTCGTCGCCCGCCTGATCGACGGCGACATCGCCGCGGCCGTCGTCGACGTCGAACCACTCACCCACCAGGAGGACGCATGAGCGACACCGGCGAGACCAGGGTCACCTACGAGCAGGCGCGCGAGCAGCTGGTGGAGGTCGTCCGCCAACTGGAGTCGGGCAACGTGCCGCTGTCGACCGCCATGGAGTTGTGGGAGCGCGGCGAGAAGCTGGCCGCCGTGTGCCAGGAGTGGCTCGACGGGGCCAGGGCTCGCGTGGACGCCGCCCGTCCGGGCGCCGTCGGCTGACGCGGCTTTTGGGTCACCGCCCGGGGTGCCGTAGGCTTTGCACGGCTCGTCCCCATCGTCTAGCGGCCCAGGACTCCGCCCTTTCAAGGCGGCAGCGCCGGTTCGAATCCGGTTGGGGATGCCAGGCAAGGGCCCCTGCTCGGAGTTGCGCGAGCAGGGGCCCTTCGCACTGTCCAGGACCTCGCCCTCACCGCTCTCGCCCGCTTCCCGCGGTGCCTGCGGGCGCACCTCGCACGGCACCCGATTTCACGCCGACGCCAGGGCTTTGTTATGCTTTCCGAGCTGTCCCGAGAGGGCCAGCGGCCTATGAGGCCCCGTAGCGCAGTTGGTTAGCGCGCCGCCCTGTCACGGCGGAGGTCGCGGGTTCGAGTCCCGTCGGGGTCGCCGCAACGGCGAGTGATCGCCGTTGTTGCCTGTCTCGGGCAGGTTGGCCAGGTAGCTCAGTTGGTACGAGCGTCCGCCTGAAAAGTGGAAGGTCACCGGTTCGACCCCGGTCCTGGCCACCACCGCGAGTCCCCCCGGGGGCTCGCGTTTTCAGTTCCCGAGGGCCCGACGGCCGAGATTTCGGTTGGCGCCGTCCGGAATCGGGCCCATCCCCCCACGCGACGCCGCGGGCGGGCGTAGGTTCGCCTCATCCTCGCAGGCGTCCAGTCGGTAACGATGCCGATCGGAGACGCCTGACCCGGGGGGCGCGTCGGGGCAACACCCCGCGAACGGGAGGTACAGCACATGAGCAAGTCCCAGCCGGTGGTGGCGAGCGGCCCCCCGGCCAAACTCAGCAACGGCCGGGTCGTGTCCTACGCCCTTGGCGACGTGGCCAACAACCTGGCCTTTCAGATGACCTCGATGTTCCTCATGGTCTACATGACCGACATCGCTGGCATCCCCGCCGCGCTCGCCGGCACCATCTACGCGGTGACCAAGGTGTGGGCCGGGGTGGCCGACCTGATCGCCGGCAACACGGTGGACAAGGCGAACACCCGGTGGGGACGCCTCCGCCCCTGGATCATGTGGGGGTCGGCCCCGCTGGCCATCGCCCTGGTGCTTCTGTTCAGCGGCACCGCCCTGGGCATCGGACGCGGCACCACGGAGATCTTCGTGTACGTGCTGCTCGTCGACTGCCTGTTCCAGCTCTGCTACTCGTTCGTCAACATCCCCTACGGCTCGCTGTCCGCGGCCATGACGCAGGACTCCGTGGACCGATCCCGCCTGTCGGGCGCCCGCTCGATCGCGTCCGCCGTAACCGGCGTGGCGCTCTCGGCGGTGATCTCGCCCCAGTTCCAGGGCATCGGCAAGCTGATGGACGCGGACCCGGTCGGCGTCCAGACCAAGTTCATGGTCACCTGCGCCGCGCTCGGCGCGCTCGCCATCGTCTTCTACCTGATCTGCTTCGCCAACACCCGCGAGGTCGTCCCGCGCAGCCCCGGCAAGGTGAAGCTCTCCAACACGCTCGCGATGGTCGCGAAGAACAAGCCGTTGCTCACGCTGTGCCTCGGCGCGTTCTTCCTGCTCGGGGCGATGTTCACCATGAACGCCGTCGCCATGTACTACGCGCGGTCCGTCGTCGGCGGCGCGCAGTTCTTCACGTTCCTCATGCTCGCCCAGACCGTGGGGACCATCGCCGCGGCATCCGTCGTGCCGACGATCACCGTGAAGCTGGGCAAGCCCAAGGGCTACGTGATCTTCGCCTTCATCGCCGTGCTCGGTTACGTGTTGGTCGCCCTGGTTCCCCAGAACGGGCTCGCGGTCGCCGTCATCGCCTGGCTGGTCTTCGGTGTGGGGTCGGGTGGCACGAACGCCCTCATGTTCGCGATGCAGGCCGACACCGTCGACTACGGCGAGTGGAAGACGGGGACTCGCTCCGAGGGTGGCAGCTACTCGATCCTGTCCATGGTCCGCAAGATGGGTCAGGGGCTCGGCGGCTTCGTGGGCGGCGCCGTCATCGCGGCCTTCGGCTACAACGGCAAGGCTGCCGAGCAGTCCGCCCAGGCGGTCGAGGGCCTCCGCGTGGCGACCGGCTGGGTGCCGGCCGGGCTCGGCGTGATCGCGGCATTGATCATCTGGTTCTACCCACTCACGGCGGCCAAGCACAAGGAGATCGTGGGCGAACTCAACGAACGCCGCCTTGCGAGGACCGCGCCCGAGGTGGCCGCTGCGACCCGATCGGCGGGCGTCCCTCAGGGTGATCGTCCCGTCGTCACGTTCTTCGAGCAGTACGGGGTGGGTGCCGATCCGGTGGCGCGCAAGGTCGCCGAACGGCTGGGCGTCCCCTATGTCGGACAGCTCCTGTCGTCCGAGCAGCTCGAAGAGGCCGAAAAGGCGCTGGTGGGCGCCTCCGAGGAGACGGCGGTGACCCGGTTCCTGCGCGGCATCTCCGGTGGCGGCACCTCGGACGCCGATCTGGCGGCCGACGCGGCGGACCTCCAGGCCGACCGCTTCCTCGCCCAGGAGAACTCCCGGACCGTCATGGAGATGGCGACGGGCGGCGGCGTCCTGCTGGGACGCAACGCGACTTTCGTCCTACAGGGACACCCCAAAGCGCTCCACGTTCGCCTCATCGCGCCGGTGGACACCCGGATCCAGCGGGCGGCCGAGCTGTACGGGATCTCCCCGGAGGTCGCCCGTGCGCGTCAGCAGCGGGAGGACCGCGTCCGCGCGGACATGTCGGAACGGCTCTACTCCTGGAACCCGAACGACGATTCGTACTACGACGTCATCGTGAACATGGCCCACTACTCGGTCGACGAAACGGTCGAGATGATCCTCAAGGCCTACCAGGTCCGGTACGGTCACTGACCCGGGCAGCAGCCGTGACCCGGCGATGCGTCGCCGGGGCACGGCTGTCGCGCTAGCGAGGAGGACCGATGGAGTACGTGCTCTGGGTGGCACAGGCGCTCTTGGCGCTGCTGTTCGGCGTCGTGGGGGTCACCCAGGTGGTGTGGCCGCGGCCCTTCGCCGAGAAGCTGTTCCTCACGTTCGGCTCGGTGCGGGCGCTGGGGGTGGCCGAGGTGGCCGTGGCCCCCGCCGTGGTGGGGCCGCAGGGGATGGGGATGGCTCCGCTGGTAACGAGCGTGGCGGCGTGGTTGATGGCCGCGCTGTGCTTCTGGCTGGCGGTGCGCCTGACGAAGCAGCAGTGGCCCAGCTACGCCACCGCGTGCCTGTTGGTGATGGTCGTGACCGTCTTCGTGGCGGTCTTCCGGATGCCCTTCTGAGGGCAGGGGGGCAGGGTCAGTTGAGGCCGAACGCGGCCTCGATGTTCTCGGCGTTGTCGAGCCAGAAGCCGTGGAGTTCTTCGCACAGGTCCATGAGGGTCACCTTCCCGGGTTGCCTCGGGTGCCACCACCCTCGGTGCGCACGTACGCGCCGAGCCAGACACCCAGGTCGTCGAAGAGCTGGTCACGCGCTCGAGGCGCCGAGAGGAAGAGGTCGTGGACGCCCCCCGGGATGCGGACGATCGTCACCACCCGGCCTAGGCGCCAGGCCTGGGCGGTGATGCGTTCCACGTCGAGCACGACGTCGGTCGAACGTGCCTGCTTGCCGAACCTCCGTCCGAACCAGCTGCGTGTCCCGGTGGCCACGAAGACCGGACAGTCGATCTCGAGACCTTTGGCCACCTGTGCCTGGCCCTTCAGTACCGCCCGCAGCCACCCCACCCGGATCGGCACCGGGGCGGACGACTTGAGCTCGAGCGAGTACTCCCACTCGCCGCCCCACCGCCGGTGCAGGGCACGGGCGTAGACTGGGTCGCCCTCGGGCAGCGGGAGGGGCGCGTACGGATCACGACGACTCAGCGTGCCGAGCACGGGACGCAGCGCCGTGGCCAGCCCGGCCGGCCCCCACAGGTCGAACCAGGGGGAGTTGAGGACCAGCGCCGCCAGCCGACCGGGACGCTGCGCCACCCACAGGCTGGCGGTCAACCCGCCCGTGGAGTGGGCCACCACGACCACCTGGTCGTGAGCCGCCTCGATGAGCTCCAGGGCGGCGTCCAGCTCGTCGAAGTAGTCCTCCAGCGAGTCGACGTAGCCCGCCATCTGCGGGTCGCCCAGCTACGCCCGTAGCGGCGCAGATCGAGCGCGTAGAACGCCACGCCCTGCGCCTCGTAGAAATCGGCCACGTGACCGTGGAAGAAGTAGTCGTTCCAGCCGTGCACGTGCACGATCGCCCGCGCGTGGGCGCGCAGCGACCGATCCTGCCGCCGCACCAGCGTGCCGACGAGCGGAACATCGCCCTCTTCGGGCAGCGCGTCGACCGCCAAGGGCAGCGTCAGTGTTTCGAATCCCGCCACATGCTCGTCGGGCAGCCATGCACCGACCGCGACGGAACGCCTCTCAGGAGGTTCGCCCATAGGAGCGATAGTCGTCCTCACCGTCGTCGTCTTCGTACTCATCTGCATCCGGCTGGTGTGTCTCGTAGGGGCTCGTGCCCCGGAGTTCTCGTTCCAGCGAGGAGAAGTCCGTATTGAACGTACGGTACTTGAGATCGCGAGCGACCTTGGTCTGCTTCGCCTTTGCACGGCCGCGCCCCATGTCCGGGTCGACCCCCTTAGCGTTGTGGCGGTCTAGCCGCGTGAGCTGTGTCTGTCGTGAGGCAGATGCTACCCGAGTTCCCACCCCGGACAAAGCAGAACCGACGAGGCCGGCCGCGCCGGCCGCGCCGCGCTCGTGTCCGGCCCGTTCACACCTTGGCGTGGTCTCCCACCAGGTCGACGCGCGCCGGCCCTTCGGACGCCTCCGCGCGGCCCAGGATCCAGGCGTCCAGCCCCCGCGCCTTCGACGTGCGCAGCAGCGCATCGACGGACGCCGCGGGTGCCATCAGCACCATTCCCACACCTTGATTCAAAGTGGCCTCGATGTCGGGACGGCTGACCGCCCCGACGCTCTGGACGAGCGAGAAGACGGCGGGCGGCGACCAGGACGTGCGGTCGATCGTTGCCGCGATGCCGTCGGGCAACACGCGCACCAGGTTGTTGGCGAGCCCGCCGCCGGTGATGTGGCTGATCGCGTGCACCTCGGCGGCCTCGATGAGCGCCAGGATGTCGCGGGCATATACCTTCGTCGGGGTCAGCAGCGCCTCGCCGAGCGTCGTACCGAGCTCGTCGACGTGCCGGTCCAGCGACCAGCCGGCCTGCCGCAGCAGCACGTGCCGCACCAGCGAGTAGCCGTTGGAGTGCAGCCCCGAGGACGCCAGCGCCACGGCCACGTCGCCCGGACGCACCCGCCCGGGACCGAGGATCTTGGCGCGCTCGACCACCCCGGTCGTGGCGCCGGCGATGTCGTACTCGTCGGCGTTCAGCAGACCCGGGTGCTCGGCGGTCTCGCCGCCCAGCAACGCGGCGCCGGCGACCTCGCAGGCGGCCGCGATACCCGACACGATCGAAGCGATCCGCTCGGGGACGACCTTCCCGCAGGCGATGTAGTCCGTGACGAACAGGGGCTCCGCGCCCACGACGACGAGGTCGTCCACGAGCATGCCGATCAGGTCGAAACCGATCGTGTCGTGCTTGTCGAGGGCCTGCGCGATGGCCACCTTCGTGCCCACGCCGTCGGTCGAGGTGGCGAGCACCGGGTGGTCGAACTCCTTGAACGCGCTCGCGTCGAAGAAGCCCGCGAAGCCGCCCAGACCGCCGAGGACCTCGGGACGCCGGGTGCGTGCCACGTGCGCCTTCATCAGTTCGACCGCGCGGTCACCGGCCTCGATGTCGACGCCGGCCGCCGCGTAGGCGGAGGGGGTCTGCTCAGTCATCGTCGTCGCCTTCCTGCGCGATCAGGCGCATCTTCTCGGCCGCACCCTCGGGCACGGGGATCGGGTACTGCCCGTCGAAACACGCCCGGCACAGTCGCTTCTTCGATACCCCACTCGACGCGACCAGCCCCTCGAGCGAGATGTACGCCAGCGAGTCGGCGCCAACCGAGCGGCAGATGTCGTCCACGCTCATGCCGGGCGCGATCAGTTCGGCGCGGGTGGCGAAGTCGATGCCGTAGAAGCACGGCCACTCCACGGGTGGCGAGCTGATCCGCACGTGCACCTCGGCCGCCCCGGCCTCGCGCAGCATCTTCACCAGCGCGCGCTGGGTGTTGCCGCGGACGATCGAGTCGTCGACGACGATGAGGCGCTTGCCCTCGATGATGTCGCGGATCGGATTGAGTTTGAGCCGGATGCCGAGCTGCCGGATCGTCTGGCTGGGCTGGATGAACGTGCGCCCCACGTAGGAGTTCTTCACCAGACCGAGACCGTACGGAATCCCGGACGCCTCCGCGTACCCGATCGCGCTCGGGATGCCGGACTCGGGCGTCGGGATCACCAGGTCGGCGTCCACCGGCGCCTCCATGGCGAGCGTGCGGCCGATCTCGACGCGCACCGAATGCACCCGGCGTCCGGCGATGATCGTGTCGGGGCGGGCCAGGTAGACGTACTCGAACAGGCAGCCCTTCGGGTTCGCCTCGGCGAACCGCGCCGAGCGCAGGCCTCCGGAGTCGATGCAGATGAGCTCGCCCGGCTCCACCTCGCGGATGAACGTTGCGCCCACGATGTCGAGCGCGGCCGTCTCGGACGCGACGACCCAGCCGCGCTCGAGGCGTCCGAGCACCAGGGGGCGCACGCCCTGCGCGTCGCGGGCGGCGAAGAGTGCGCCGGAGTCCATGAACGTGAAGCAGAACGCGCCCCGCAGGCGAGGCAGAACCTGGAGGGCGGCGTCCCAGGTCGTCCCCGCGAAACTGGCCATCAGCGCGGTGACGAGCCAGGTGTCGTTGGTGGAGTCCATGCTGTCCTTCGTGGCGACGTGCGCGCGGGCGTCGCGTTCCAGCAGCCACTCCTGGAGTTCGGGGGTGTTCGTCAGGTTGCCGTTGTGGGCGAGCGCGAGGCCGCCGTTCGGGGTGGCCCGGTAGGTGGGCTGCGCGTTCTTCCACACGGACGCGCCGGTGGTCGAGTAGCGGTCGTGGCCGACCGCGATGTGCCCGGTCAGCGAACTCAGTGTGGGTTCGTCGAATACCTGGGACACCAGGCCCATGTCTTTGTAGACCATGATGCGCTCGCCGTTGCTCACCCCGATGCCGGCGGACTCCTGGCCGCGGTGCTGCAACGCGAACAGGCCGTAGTAGGTCAGCTTGGCGACTTCCTCACCCGGGGCCCAGACGCCGAAGACGCCGCATTCCTCGTTGGGCTTGGGGTCGCCGACCGGATCCAGCAGGTGCAGGGCGTGGCTCACTTTCCACAGTGTATCTCCCGAGGCCCGGGGGCCGGCGGCGGCGGGCCACAGGCCCGAGCCACACCGCCCGGACGCCGAAGACCGCCTCGTGCCCGATCGCGACGGGCAGCAGGTCATGCGCCCGGGTCACTGGGGCCCGCACGACGCCCCGCGCGACCTCGGCGTTGTCGACTTCGGGGGGAGCGGTGGGGGGGGGGCCCCCGGGCGCCCCCCCCCGCTGCCTGCGGCGCGATTGATCAGCGCTTTCTCGGTTCAGCGGATGATGCGCAGCGACACCGGGTAGCGCACGGGGCGTCCGACGAGCGAGCGCGACGTGGCCCACAGCCGCGTGACGATCCAGACCGGCCACAACGGCGCCAGCCACAGCAGCGTCCCGGGTAGCTGAAGCGCGACGATCGCCGCGAGCAACACCACGAGGCAGAACGTGACCTCGAAGTTGAGCGATTCCTTGGCGTGCTCGCGCACCCGCGCATTGCGTTCGCCGACGGTGAGCAGCACCACCAGCGGACCGAGCCAACTCGTGAGCAGTGGTAGCCAGTGCGACGCCGGCACCCCCCCGCTCCGTGCCGGCGAGAGGAACAGGCGCGTCCGGATCGACCGGCGGCCACGACTGCCAGCGGAACTCCCGCCGGCGTCGCCCAGCCGACCTGCGGCGGACCCGTCCAGGGGTGGACCGGGGAACCCCACCCGCCTGGCCCGGGGGGCGTCGGGCGTCGCGGAGAGGCCCGCCGTACGGCGGCAGCGGGTAAGGCTGCTGCGGCGCGTACGGCGACTGCTGGGTGTACCCGGGCCGGAACGGGTCGATCAGCGTGCGCTCGTAGTCGGGCTCGTCGCCCTCCGGCCCGCCGGCGGTCAGTGTGCCCCCATGGCGTCGCGTATCGGCGCCTCCCAGCGCGCACGGATGTCGGCAAGGTCGAGCATGAACTGGCCGCGAACCTCGATCACGGGATCGGCGACCACCTCACCCAGACGCTCCATCGGGACACCGTGCTCGCCGCACAGGGCCGCGAAGGCGAGGTAGTGCTCCCCCGAGACAGAGACCAGCACGCGGGCCGCCGACTCGGAGAACAGCGCGACGGCCGGGTCTCCGTCGGGCAGGGTCAGGGCCACACCAAGGTTCTTGCGCAGGGCCGACTCGACGAGGGCCTGTGAGAGGCCGCCGTCGGCGAGGTCGTGGGCGGAACTGAGCAGCCGCGCCTTGGACGCGGCGATCAGGACGCGGCCGAGCGCCCTCTCGGCGTCCAGGTTCGGCGCGGGCGGCATACCGCCGAGGTGGCCATGGACGACGTCCGCCCACGACGAGCCCGACAACTCCTCCTTGGTCTCGCCGAGCAGCACCACGGCGTCGCCCGGGTGCGCGAAGCCCATCGGAATGCGGTCGGCGACATCGTCGATCACGCCCAGCATGCCCACCACCGGTGTCGGATGGATGTTGGTGCCGTCGGTCTGGTTGTAGAAGCTCACGTTGCCGCCGGTGACCGGGGTGCCGAGCGCCTGGCAGCCGTCCACGAGGCCCATGATCGACTCCTGGAACTGCCACATCACGTCCGGGTCCTCGGGCGAGCCGAAGTTGAGGCAGTCGGTGATCGCGACCGGCTCGGCGCCGGTGGTGGCGACGTTGCGGTAGGACTCCCCGAGCGCCAGCTGCGCACCCAGGTACGGGTTGAGCAGGCAGAACCGCGGATTGTTGTCGGTCGACAGGGCGATGCCGAGCCCCGTCTCCTCATCGAGCCGGATCAGGCCGGAGTCCTCGGGCTGGGCGAGCACCGTGTTGCCGCGCACGTACCGGTCGTACTGGTCGGCGATCCAGCTCTTGTCGCACAGGTTGGGCGAACCGGCGAGGGCCAGCACCTGGTCGCCGAGCTCGTCGCCGGACGCCGGACGCGGCAGGTTCTCCGCACCGTCGGCGTTGAGGGCGTCGATCCAGCTCGGGCGCGCGAGCGGACGCTGGTAGACGGGGCCGTCGTCGGCGACGGTGCGCGGGTCGACGTCCACGACGCGCTCGCCGTGGTAGTCGATGATCAACCTGTCCCCGTCGATGACCTCGCCGATGACCGTGGCCAGCACGTCCCACTTGGCGCAGATCGCCATGAAGGCGTCCACGTTCTCGGGAGTGACGACGGCCATCATCCGCTCCTGGCTCTCGCTCATGAGGATCTCCTCGGGCGAGAGCGTCGGGTCGCGCAGGACGACCAGGTCAAGGTCGACGTGCATACCGCCGTCGCCGGCCGCCGCCATCTCGGAGGTGGCGCACGAGATGCCGGCCGCGCCGAAGTCCTGGATGCCGACGATGAGGTCGGCGTCGAACAGCTCCAGGCACGCCTCGATGAGCAGCTTCTCCATGAACGGGTCGCCGACCTGGACGCTGGGCCGCTTCGCGGGGCCGTCCGCGTCGAAGGTCTCCGAGGCGAGGATCGATGCCCCGCCGATGCCGTCGCCGCCGGTCGCCGAACCGAACAGGATCACCTTGTTGCCCACGCCCGTGGCCGCATTGGTGTACATGCCGTCGTGGTTCAGGACGCCGACGCACAGCGCGTTGACCAGCGGGTTGCCGTAGTAGGTGGGGTCGAAGATCACCTCGCCGCCCACGTTGGGCAGGCCGAGACAGTTGCCGTAGCCGCCGACGCCGGCCACGACACCGGGCAGCACACGCGCGGTATCGGGGGCGTCCAGCGGGCCGAAACGCAACGGATCCATGACCGCGATCGGCCGCGCGCCCATGGCGATGATGTCGCGGACGATGCCGCCGATGCCGGTGGCCGCGCCCTGGTAGGGCTCGACGTAGCTGGGGTGGTTGTGGGACTCGATCTTGAACGTGACGGCGAGGCCGTTGCCCACGTCGACGACGCCGGCCTGCTGGCCGATACCGGCCAGCAACGGGCCGCGCGGCGTGTGCGGCTCGAGCACGCCGAACCGGCGCAGGTGCACCTTGGAGGACTTGTAGGAGCAGTGCTCCGACCACATCACCGAGTACATCGCCAGCTCGCAACCGGTCGGGCGGCGTCCGAGAATCGCACGGATGCTCGCATACTCCTCGGCCTTCAGTCCGAGTTCGGACCAGGGCTGCTGTGCGTCCGGGGTGGCAAAGGCATTCTCTACGGTGTCGACCACACGACCAATCTAGCGTGAGACGGCCACCGGATCCGAGCCCGCCCGCTGCCGGCATGGCGATCATCGCCGCGTGAGCCCCCGCACGACCGGACCCGAGGGTAGGGTGGTCCGTGAGTGGATGCGCGGGTATGGGGCGCGGCACGAAGGGAGATCCCGTGATCGATCAGGTTCATCTCGCGCTCGATGTGGGCCAGTCGTCGACCAAATGGCGGTTGAGCGGGCCGGGAGTCGGCGCGCAAGGAACGGCCGACGGCGTCGACACCGCCCGTCCGCTCCCGGCGCAATGGGCGGCCATCGTCCACGACGTGCTCGACCGACGGCCCGACGTCGACGTGTGCGCGATCGCCATCGGCTCCTCCGGGCTGGGCCGCGAAACGGCCCACGACTTGTTGCCGCTGATCGCCGACACCGGCGCGCGCCGCGTGGTGCTCGCGCACGATTCGGTGTCGTCCTACCTGGGTGCGCTCGGCGACCAGGAGGGCTGCGTGATCGCCGCGGGCACGGGCACCATCTGCCTCGCGGTCGGCGCCCAGCACATCGCGCGGGTCGACGGTTGGGGCCACCTGCTCGGTGACGCCGGATCCGCCTACTGGATCGGCCGCACCGGCATGGAGGCCGCACTGCGCGGCCATGACGGACGCCGCCAGATGACCGCGCTCACCGGCGCCCTCGCCGAAACCTATCCCGACCTCGAACTGACCTACCTCGACCTGCAGTCCGCGCCGGACCGGGTCGCCCGGATCGCCGCGTTCGCCTCCACCGTCACGCGGATGGCCGACCTCGACCGGGTCGCCGGCAACATCGCCGACAAGGCGGCCGCGCATCTGTCGGAGTCCGTCCAGGCGGGCATCCGACGCGCGCACCTGCACGGTCCCACCCCGCCCAAAGTCGCAGCACTGGGGGGCGTGTTCGCCTGCGAACGGATCCTGCGCCGGTTCACCGAGTACCTGAGCCTTCAGTGGCCGGCCTTCGCCCTCACCGAGCCTCTCGCCCAGGGCCTCGACGGCGCGGAGGCGTTACTGGACCTGACGCCCGGCCACCCGCTGTTCGCGCAGTTGTCGATCGCCGAGCGCTGACCCACCGCCGCCAGAGGCGGCGCAGCGGATCGGCGATCGGGGCGCGGCCGCCGCGACACCCCGGCGGCCGACCCGGCCCTGCCGGGTTCAGGTCGCGGCCGCCACGAAGGCCAGCAGGCTGTCGAAGAAGAGGCGTCCGTCGAGGGAAGGCCCCGTGAGTTCCTCCATGTTGTGCTCGGGGTGCGGCATGAGACCGACCACGTTGCCGCGCGCGTTCGTGATGCCGGCGATGTCGTTCATCGAGCCGTTGGGGTTGTGTCCGAGGTAGCGGAACACGACCTGGTTCTCGCCCTCGAGGCGGGCGAGCGTCTCGGCGTCCGCAATGTAGCCGCCCTCGCCGTTCTTCAGCACGATGGTGATCTCTTGGGCCTCGGCCATCGCGCAGGTCCAGACGGTGTCGCGTGACTCGACGCGCAGCGCCTGGTCGCGGCACACGAAGGTGCGCACGTCGTTACGGATCAGGGCGCCGGGCAACAGGTGCGACTCGCACAGCACCTGGAAGCCGTTGCAGATGCCGAGCACCGGCAGTCCTCTGTCCGCGGCGGCGATGACCTCGGTCATGATCGGGCTGAACCGGGCGATCGCGCCGCAGCGCAGGTAGTCGCCGTAGGAGAATCCGCCCGGCAGGATGACGGCGTCCACCTTCTCGAGATCGTGCGCGGCGTGCCACAGGGGCACCGGCGTCGCGCCCGCGAGCGTGACCGCGCGGGCCGCGTCGTGGTCGTCGAGCGAACCGGGAAAAGTGACGACGCCGATGCGGGTCACTGCTGTTCCACCCGCACGTCGAACGCCTCGATGACGGTGTTGGCGAGCAGCTTCTCGGCCGCCTCGCGCACCTGATCGAGTCTCTCGCCGGTCAGCTCGCCGTCGACCTCTACCTCGAAACGCTTGCCCTGTCGCACGGTGAGACCTTCGAATCCGAGGCGCTTGAGCGCACCGGTGACGGCCTTGCCCTGCGGGTCAAGGATCTCGGGCTTGGGCATCACGTCAACGATCACTCGTGCCATGGCATCGATCCTATCGGAGTGGAACCGGCTCGGTCTCCGATCCCTCATGCGCGGTTAATTGAACGGACGCCCGGTCAGGCGCGTGTAGGCCTCCACGTAGCGGTCGCGGGTCGCCGCGATGACGGACGCCGGCAGCGGCGGCGGCTCGATGCCGGACGTCTTGTCCCATCCCGAGTCGTGCTGGAGCCAGTCCCGCACGAACTGCTTGTCAAAACTCGGCTGTGCGCCACCGGGCGCCCACTGCTGGGCGTCCCAGAAGCGCGACGAGTCGGGGGTGAGCACCTCGTCGGCGAGCACGAGGGTGCCGTCGGGGCGGCGTCCGAACTCGAACTTGGTGTCGGCCAGGATCACGCCACGCCCGCGCGCGATCGCCTCCGCGTGCCGATAGACCGCCAGCGACGCCTCGCGGAGCTCGTCGGCGGTGCCACGACCGTGGACGGCGACGATCGACGAGAACGGCACGTTCTCGTCGTGCTCGCCGAGTTCGGCCTTGATCGCGGGGGTGAAGATCGGCTCGGGCAGGCGATCGCCGTCGCGCAGCCCCGCGGGTAGCTCGATGCCGGTCACCGTGCCGTCCTGCTGGTATTCCGCCCAGCCGGATCCGGTGAGATAGCCGCGGACGACGCACTCGACCGGGATCATCTCCAGGCGCTCGGTGATCAGCGCCCGCCCCTTGACCGGGTCGGGCACGTCCCTCGACACGACGTGGTTGGGGATCAGTCCGGCGAGCTGATCGAACCACCACACGCTGAGCCGCGTGAGCAATGCGCCCTTGTCGGGGATCGCCGAGCTGAGCACGTAGTCGAAGGCGGAGATCGCGTCGGTGGCCACCATGAGGAGACGTCCGGGCGCGCGTTCCCCGGGATCGGCGGCGTCCGGAAGCGCGTAGAGCCGCCGGACCTTGCCGACGTGGACGAGCGGGAGGTCAAGGCCATAGTCGTCGATCACGGCAGCAGCCAGCAGGGCGCGGGGCCCTTCGCGGCCGGGCCGGGGCGCGGTGCGGACCCCGCGGGTATCGTCGGTCCATGGGACGCCCAGCCGCCGCAATCGCCCTTGTCGCCGCACTGTCACTCGCCGCGTGCTCGCCGGCACCGCCGGCCCCTGCCCCGTCGTCGGCCGCCGGACCGGCGCCGGCGGCGTCCGGGACAGCGACAGCCGGGCCCCTGGCCCCCGACGGCCGTCCCTTCGTGGTGACGGAGGAGGGGCGGTTCTCCGAGCCCTGGGCCCTGTCCTTCCTGCCGGGCACCGACTGGCTCGCGATCACTGAGCGCTCGGGACGCCTCCACCTGCGCGACCAGGCGACCGGCCGCGTGCTGGAGGTGTCGGGCACCCCCCGCGTCGTCGACGCCGGCCAGGGGGGCCTGGGCGACCTCGTGGCGGGGCCCACCTTCGCGGCCGACCGGACCGTGTACCTGAGCTGGGTCGAGGCGGGCGCCGGCGGCACCGGGGCGACGGTCGGACGAGCCCGACTCGTCGTCGAGGGGGCGGCGGCCAACCTCGCCGACCTGCGGGTGGTGTGGCGCCAGACGCCGAAGACCTCCGGCGCGGGGCACTTCAGTTCAGCCACCGCCTCGCCTTCTCGCCCGAGGGGACGCACCTGTTCGTGACCTCGGGTGACCGCCAGAAGCTCGACCCCGCCCAGGACCTGACCAACACCCTCGGCACGATCGTGCGCCTCACCCCTGACGGTCGCCCGGCGCCCGGCAACCCCTTCGCCGACCGCGGTTCGCCGACCGACGAGATCTGGAGCTACGGCCACCGCAACCCGCTGGGGCTGGCGTTCGACGCCGCCGGCACCCTGTGGAGCTCGGAGATGGGTCCCCAGGGCGGCGACGAGGTCAACGTGATCCTGCCCGGGCGCAACTACGGCTGGCCGCGGGCGTCCAACGGTTCGCACTACGGCGGCGGCGCGATCCCCGACCACACCCCCGGCGACGGCTTCGAGGCGCCGAGGGTGTCCTGGACGCCGTCCGTCTCGCCGGGCTCGCGCTCATGCTCTACAGCGGCGCGGCCTTTCCCCACTGGCAGGGGGACGCCTTCGTCGGGGCGCTCCGGGCCAGGCCTGATCCGCCTCGACGTCGACGGCACGGACGCCGCCGTGGCCGACACCTGGCCGATGGGCCAGCGCATCCGTGAGGTCGAACAGGCCCCGGACGGCAGCATCTGGCTGCTGGAGGACGCCCCCGGGGGTCGGCTGCTGCGCCTGGCGCCACCGGGGTGAGCGCCTAGGGTGGCGCCATGAGACCCCGGAACGCCGCCCAGCAGACCGCGGAGCACCGCCGCCTCGCGGAGTCGCCGACCGACGAAGATCCCTGGCGCCTGTGGGGGCCCTACGTGGCCGGACGCCAGTGGGGCACCGTCCGGGAGGACTACTCCGCCGACGGCAACGCGTGGGCGTCCTTCCCCTTCGACCAGGCGCACACCCGCGCCTACCGCTGGGGCGAGGACGGCATCGGGGGCCTGTGCGACCGGTACGGGTTCCTCAACCTGGCCGTCGCGCTCTGGAACGGCCGGGACGACCGCCTGAAGGAGCGCTGGTTCGGCGTCACCAACCCGCAGGGCAACCACGGCGAGGACGTGAAGGAGTTCTGGTGGGACCTGGACGCCACCCCCACCCACAGCTGGGCCCAGCAGGTGTACCGCTACCCGCAGGCGGCCTACCCGTACGCCGCCCTGGTCGAGGGCAACGCCGCGCGGACCCGGTCGGAGCGTGAGTTCGAGCTGGCCGACACCGGCGTCCTCGGCGAGGACCGTTTCTTCGACGTGACGGTCACGCACGCGAAGGGGTCGCCCGACGACGTGTGCGTCCGGATCACCGCCACCAACCACGGGCCGGACGCCGCCCCCCTCGACATCGTGCCGCAGCTCTGGTTCCGCAACACGTGGTCGTGGGGCCGCGACGACCGTCGGCCCTCGCTGCGGGAGGTGCGACCGCCGGAGCTCTCCCCCGGCGGCCTCGTGGCCATCGAGGCCGAGCACGGGTTCCTCGGCCGCTACCGGCTCTACGCCCGCGGCGTCCCCGACCTGATGTTCTGCGACAACGAGACCGACGACGAGCTCGCGTTCGGCCGGCCGCGTCGCTCCCCGTACCCGACGTCGGCGGTGGACCGGGCGATCGTCCACGGCGACCGGACGCTGCTCAATCCGGCGCGCACCGGCACCAAGGTCGCCCTGCGCTACCACTTCGCGTCGGTGGCGCCGGGCGAGACGGTGACGGTCGACCTCCGCCTGGCCGACGAGCCGTTCTCGAGCCGGGTCTTCGGGGACCCCTTCGCCTCCGTGCTGGAGAACCGCCGCCAGGAGGCGGACGAGTTCTACGCCGCCTTGATCCCTGCGGGGACGCCGCCCGAGGACACCCTCATCGCCCGACGGGCCTTCGCCGGGCTCCTGTGGGGCCGCCAGCTCTACCGCTACCCGGTCGCCGAGTGGCTCGAGGGCGACCCCGTGGCCCCACCCCCGCCGCCCCGGTCGCGCAACACCGGCTGGCAACACCTCTACCTCGCCGACATCATCTCGATGCCCGACGCGTGGGAGTACCCCTGGTTCGCGGCCTGGGACCTGGCCTTCCACTGCGTGGCCCTCGCGCACGTCGACCCCGCGTTCGCCAAGAACCAGCTGATCCTCATGTGCCGCGAGTGGGCGCAGCACCCCGACGGCCAGCTCCCCGCCTACGAGTGGGACTTCGGCGACGTGAACCCGCCGGTGCACGCGTGGGCGGCCTGGCAGGTGTACCTCGCGGACGGCGCGTGGGACCACGAGTTCCTGGTGCGCGTCTTCACCAAGCTGCTCCTCAACTTCGGGTGGTGGGTCAACCGGACCGACCTGAACGGCACCCAGCTGTTCGAGGGCGGCTTCCTCGGGATGGACAACATCGGCCTGTTCGACCGCAGCCGGGACGTCCCCGACGGCTGGGTGCTGGAGCAGTCGGACGCGACGAGCTGGATGGCGTTCTTCTGCCTGTCGATGCTCAAGATGGCCTTCGAGTTGTCGCGCAAGGACGACGCGTGGGACGACCTCGCGACGACGTTCGCCGAGCGCTTCGTGGCCATCGCCGAGGCCATGGACGCCTTCGGCCCCGACCACACGTCGCTGTGGGACGAGGAGGACGGCTTCTACTACGACGTGCTGGTGCACGCCGACGGCACCGACTCCCAGCCCCTGCGGGTGCGGTCGCTCGTCGGGCTGCTCCCGCTGCTGGCCGTTGCCGTCGCCCCCGACTGGGTCGGCGCCGAGCTGCCCGACTTCACCGCCCGCCTGCGCTGGCTGCAGCGCCGCTACCCGGGCCGCCTGGCCGAACTGCTGCAGGGGACCGCGGACGACTCCGAGCTCACCTTCGCGGTGGTCCCGCCGGGGCGGTTCCGCCGGGTGGTCGCCCGCATGTTCGACGAGGAGGAGTTCCTCTCGCCCCACGGCATCCGGTCGCTGTCGGCGGCCTACCGGGGCGGGCACTGCGCCGTGGTCGCCGGTGAGGAGCTCCCGATCGCCTACGTCGCCGGGGAGTCCGATTCGCCGATGTTCGGCGGCAACTCCAACTGGCGCGGACCCGTGTGGTTCCCCATCAACGTGCTGCTCGTGGACGCCCTGCACACCTACGCCAGGGCCGGGGGCAAGGACGAACGCGTCGAGGTCCCGACCGGGTCCGGCCACTGGCTCCGGCTCGAGGACGCCGCGTACGACCTGGAGCGTCGGCTCGTCGACCTGTTCCGCAGCGGACCGGACGGGCGGCGTCCGGGCGACCCGTACCACCAGCCCACCGGACCACTGTGGTCGCACCCCACCTTCAGCGAGTATTTCGACGGCGATGACGGG
>JADJTH010000008.1 GCA_016711325.1 Nigerium sp.
TCGACGACCCTCTGATCGGCGCGTCGGCGGAACCAAAGAAACGACCTCGAACACGTCTCACTGACACCGAAGTGGACGTTATGCGAACAGCCCGCGCCGACGGTGTCAGCGTGAAGACGCTGGCACGCCGGTACGGAGTTCACCGGGGCACGGTGTGGGCGAAGACGCGGAGGCCGTGAGGAGAGATGAATCGACCGGCTGTTGATGTGGCTAGCGCTATCGCTTGACATGCGCGACGAGCCTCAATCTTGTGTCGTCGGCGAGGTCAATCTCATTCATTGGGAGCGCATAGATGCCTACTCGCTTGTCGAGCTGTCGCACGCAACTGCGGGTGCTCCTTGACGATCTCTCGCTGCCGCTCGGCAGATAGCCCGACCTCGTGCAGCAGGTTCAATATCACCACCGCAGTGGTGACATCCACGATGGCGATCAACTCCTCGAAGGTGTGATTCGGTGTTCGTCCTTCGTGGGCCAGATCATTGCGTGCTCGCGTCGTCCGTCGCGCCCATCGGTCAATGTCTGGGACGAGCGTGGACATCGCTTCCTGGTCTGGCCGAGCCGCAAGGGCGAACAACCGTTCGCGCAACGTGGGGTCATTACGGAGGGAGCCCTTGATGCGCTCACGATGCTGCTCAGGCACGTGCGTCAGCATCGCTTCACGCATCGGCTTGAACTCTTCACGCGGCATCGGCGGCTCGTCTATGTCAAGACCGCGATGCAGCACCTCAGCCGCTCCGACCGCCGTCAGGAGGTTGTTCTCGATGTACTCAGCGGGCGCGTAGCGGAGCCCAAGGATCATGTTCAGCGCCGATTGCATCTGCTCGTGCACCTTGCACCAGCGAGGGATGACCTCCTCGAACGGAAGCGTCTCGCATGTGAAGAACACACGGTGCGGCTCGATGACCTTCGCATCGTGATTTCCCACTTTCGAGGGCGAGTAGATCACCTCGACGTTCCACTCGCGTTGCGGCCTGGTCGGCTCAGGCTCCACATCGCCCTCCGCCAGCCTCAACCGCAGCCAGATCACTCCTGCGGCACGATGTGTCGCCAGTGCGATCAGGTCCTGGACCGTTCGGGCGAGCCTCATCGCCTCGCGCCATGAGAACGGCGTCTCCCGGACGACCCGCACGAACGTCGTGTCACGCACACGGCCTGTAGTCCCGCCCTGACGTTGATCGAAGAACGGCAGGGTGTGGCGGTGCGCAAGAATGAACTCAGCTCCATCGGCCTTGACCGTCTGAGCCTCCACCGGCTTCACAGAGATGGTGCCGCTGCCATCGGAACGGCCTCTGGGAGCGCCCCAGAAGCCCTCGAATACAGACGTTGCTCCCCAGACCCCGAGGTTGTCCACGGAGACCTCCGCTGCCGAGAACACCACCTCGTCTTCACCGCTGACATGCGCTCCGATGAGGCCAGTGATGGACGTGATGGTCTGCTTGTCAGGAGTCTGGACGCGTGCGCCGTACGTGCGTTTGCCGCCGTTCGGGACGCAGCCGAAGAGAGTGATCTCTCGCTGCTCGGCAGCACCGTGGATCACCTCCCACGTTCGGCGTCCTTCATGAAATGCCACCACGCCGGGAGAGATCGTCGTGCTGATGCGGTCCTCGAACGTGCCTATCAACGTGAGCGCCAGCCCATCAGCGCTCGTGTACCGAAGGGTACCCGGCACCTTGTGGTCGGGCTCGTCGGGCAGCCACCACTCTCCGGCCCACTCGCCGTCGTCATCGAGATTCAGTGGTTCATGAGACACTCTGGATTTCCTCGTTCTCGCCTTGGCCAGGGTCGATGATCGGAACTCGCGCGATCGCGACGGTGAACCCCATCGTGAAGAGTTGTCGCCCCTGTTGCATCAGGTTCAGTTTGCTGAAGAAGGGCAGCCAGTCTCGCCCTTCACGGCTGGAGTTGGCGATGACAGCGTAGGTCACACGGTAACGAGATCTATCGACGGCTTCCTCTGCGCTGGGCACCAAGCGCAACCAGCTCTCAAGAGCTTCCTGGGGCACTTCTGCCTGGATCAGTTCGCGGACCTGGGTTCGGAAGATGCCGTCGTTGACGAACGTTGCGGCGGACACTCCTCCTTGGGCAAAGAGGTGGCTCAGTGTTGCGGAACGGGACTTGCGCTTCACATGGATCAAGTCGCCGTCATCCGAGAGGACATCACAGAACTCGATGCCGCTGCTGGCGCCTCCTGGCCGCTTGATGCGTGCATCGAGCTTGAGGAGGTGCTGGGGCGAACTGAGGGCGAGGCGGGCGTTGTAGTCGGCTTCAACCTCTCCGACGTGTGCTGGCGGAAGCTGAACCGTCGCGTCGATGAGCCCAGCCGCGAAGGCATCGACCTCCTCGACCAAGGTGGTGCTGACAGCGAACCAGCGACCTTCTATGAGGACGTGCAATTGGTCGTTGATCCGCTGCTCAGTAACGAGGCACTGATAGAGGTTCCAACGCTTGTCAAAGTTCCCTGAGCGTCCGAACCGCACCCACACATACCTGGACTTGAGATTCTCGACTGTGATGGTGGCGCGGTCTTCTCCGATGCGATCAAGATATTCATCGAGATCAAGGTCGTCATAGACATGGCTTCGCGTTCCTGCGATCTTGAAGCCGTCGATGTCCTCCCAATCGATAGCTTCCGGCATTGCCAGGTGCGTTGATCCGGTCGCTCCGCTTCGCAACTGCTCCACGAGGAGATCGTTGAGCGCTCCGATGCTTGCGCTGTCACGCACGAGCGAGAGTTGGTCGATCCAGCCAAAGTCTGTCTTGTAGTCGTCGGCTTCGAACGCGACAAGCAGGTCATCGCAGATAGCAGGCAGCTCCGTCACCGGCGCCTTGACTCCCATCACAAGTGAGTCCGCACCGGCGATTCGTTTCGTCACGGACTGGTCGCGCGGCTCCCCGGTGACTGCTCTCAGGATGTCGCGCGATACGTCGACACCAAATGTGGGCAGTTCAGCACTCTTGCTCGCCTGAGTATTCGTCGTAACCACAAGATCCTCGAAGGTCTTGGTATCCAGACTTCGAATCTGACGAGGGTCGATTCGGTTGAGTGCCACTCGGAGTCCGAACTGGTACTCGATCTTTGACAGGTCGAGGAGTGACCTGCCGTAACCGAATGTGAGGGCGAAGATGCGCCCGCTGGTGCGCAGAAGCAGCAAGGCGGACGTGGAAGACGATCTGAGGCTGCCGAGCTGGTCGGCGAGTACCGGCTGGACGAATCCAACCCATGAAGGCACAGACGGGCGGGGCTGGACATAGACGAAGCGCCCGTCTACGCTCGCCGACGGATCGAGATCCACCGCGACGCTGGCCTTCTCCGTATCCAGCGCATCCTCGAACTCGGCAACGTCCTGGCGAAGAAGGTAGAAGGTGAGCCGTAGTGCCTTCACTTGATTCCCCTTGATGATGAGCCTCGCGGCGTCGAACTCATGCGGGCATCTGGTCGCGTTGGCCCGGCCTTCATGCGCTCTTCCTGTACGTTGCGTTGAACACGGCGTCGGCCAGCCAGCGTTTGAAGCTCTCGTTGTCCTGGAACTCTTTGAAGAGCTGCGTGTCATCGGCGATGAGCCGCAGCATGACCTGGCCGAGTGCGCGGTCGCTCTCGACGCGCGCGTTCGCCGGGTCGTTGTTTGCCTGCGCGTGTCGGTAGGCCTCGTCTTCGGCGACGAGGCGTGGGATCTCCTCGGTGATGAAGCGTTCGACGCGGTCGGCGTCGTTCCATTCGATGTTGCCGAAGTGGGCGTTGAAGCTCTTGACGATCTCCGAGAGTCTCTCCAGTTCGGGCGTCGCCAGCATGCCGCCGCCTGCCGCGGGCACGGGGTCGAGCAGGCCATCTTCGTCGTCCAGCACGATCTTCATCGCTGTGAGCTTCTCGGCACGGTAAGACTCGAGGTCGATGTTCTCCAGGATTCCGGCGGCGAAGTCTTCCTCCTTCGGGGCGGGGAGCTTCGGCACGAGGTGGTCGAGGAAGATCGAGCGCTTCTCCCACTCAGGGCTGCCGTAGGGCAGCACCGTGGAGAGGAAGTTGTAGGTGCGCAGGAAGGCCTTCGCGTCGCCCTTGAACCTGACCTGATCGTCTTCCTCGGGAAGTTCGACGTACTCCGCGACGCACGCATCGAGAATGGGATCGAGCTGGTCGCGAGGCTCACCGGCCAGGTAGCGCGTCACGAACTCGTCGACGTGTTCCGGCGTGTAAATGCCGAAGGCGTCGAGGTCGTTGACGAGGTCATGCAGCTTGTTGGGGTCGGTCTCTTCGGCGAGCACGGTGGTGCGGTAATACGGATCGAAAGTGCGCTGGATGTCCTCGGCATCGTTGGCGAAGTCGAGCACGAACGTCTCATACTTCGCCGGGTGCGCCCGGTTGAGCCGCGAGAGGGTTTGGACCGCGAGCACACCCGACAGGGTCTTGTCGACGTACATGGTGTGCAGCAGCGGCTCGTCGTACCCGGTCTGGAACTTGTTGGCGACGACGAGGATTCGGTACGGGTCGGTCTTGATCTGCTCAGCTGACCATCGCGCGGGCCTGCCCGCCGATCTTCTGCTTGGCGATCACCTGGCCGAGGAAGTGCTCGACCATGATGTCGGCCTTCTGCGCGATCGCGTGCTGGTTACCCTCGACGTAGGCTCGAAGCTTCTTCGAGGCCCGCTTCACATCGAACTCCGGGTCGTCCTCGACCGTCTTCATCAGCTTGTAGTAGCTACCCACCGGCGTGTAGTTCGCGAGCACATCCACGATAAAGCCCTCTTGGATGGCCTGCTTCATCGTGTACGAGTGGAATGGGCGATGGCCGACCGTGCCGTCGGGGTTCGAGACCGGTTCGCCGAACATCTCCAGCGTCTTGTTTTTCGGTGTCGCAGTGAACGCGAAGTAGCTCGCATTCGGCAGCAGCTTCTTCGCTTCGATGATCCGGTTGATCTGATCCTCGACGCTGTCCTCCTCATCAGAATCAACACCGCCACCGAGCGCGCGAGACACGGCGGCCGAGGTCTTCGAACCCTGAGACGAGTGGGCCTCATCGATGACGATGGCGAAGTTGCGGCCCTGATGCTCTGAGCCGATGTCATCGAGAATGTAGGGAAACTTCTGCACCGTTGTGACGATGATCTTCTTGCCCGCCGTGATCGCCCGGCGCAGGTCTCCCGAGCGATCCGCGTGGACGACTGTCGAGCCGACCTGCAAGAACGACTTGATGGTCTGCGAGAGCTGATCGTCAAGGATCACGCGGTCGGTGACGACGATGACGGAGTCGAAGGCCACGGCCCCCTGGTGAGTGGCCTCGACAAGCTGGTGCACGAGCCAGGCGATCGAGTTCGACTTGCCACTGCCCGCAGAGTGCTGGATGAGGTACCGCCGACCCGCCCCGCCCTCGGCGACATCGGCGAGCAGCTTTCGCACTACGTCAAGCTGGTGATAGCGCGGGAAGATCGCCTTCGCCGTGCGTTTACCCGTCTTCGGGTTCTTCTCGGTGACGACCTGCGCGTAGTTCTCGATGATGCCGGCGAGACTCTCCGGGGCAAGGACTCGCCGCCACAGGTAGTCGGTCATCACCCCGTCAGCGTTGGGCGGGTTACCAGCGCCGTCGTTGAACCCCTGGTCGAAGGGCAGGAACCATGACGACTTACCCTTGAGTTGCGTGCAGAACCGAACCCGCTGATCGTCGAGAGCGAAGTGCGCGATCGTGCGCCCGAAGGCGAACAGCAGCTCTCGCGGGTCGCGCTCACGCTGGTACTGCTGCACAGCGTCATCGACGGTCTGCTTGGTGATGTTGTTCTTCAGCTCGAAGGTGAACACCGGCAGGACGTTGACAAACGCCACGAGATCGACGGCGTCGCCCCGGTTGCTGGGACTGTGGTGCACCTGCCGGGTGACGACGAAACGGTTCGCCGCGAACAGCTCGGCGGCCTTCGCGTTGCCATCGGTCGCGGACGGGTAGTACAGGTCGATGTGCTGTCCGAGATGGTCGACCCCGTTGCGCAGCAGGTGCACGACGCCGCGCTTGGTGATCTCGCCCTGCAAGCGGGCAAGGAACTTGTGACGAGCAGGAGGCGACTCGGCAAACGACAATGCCTTCGCAGCGTTCGGCTGC
Organism: Nigerium sp.; assembly: GCA_016711325.1. Lineage (GTDB taxonomy): Bacteria > Actinomycetota > Actinomycetes > Propionibacteriales > Propionibacteriaceae > Propioniciclava. The sequence goes on from JADJTH010000008.1 coordinate 6,081, forward strand.
GTCTCCTCGATGAACGTGGTCAGGTGGCCGAGGTCGAGCGCGTAGGCTGCGTCGAAGTCGGCTGTTGCGCCCTCGGTCCAGCCACCTTCGACCATCTGGTCGACGATGAGTTCTTCAAGGCTCGCTTCATTGAGGCGGTGCATTGTCAGTTGCTCTCTTCAGCCGCATCGGGAGCCCAGATGAGACGCACCTTGAGCCGCTGACCCCAGGCGAAGTCGCCCGTGATCCGCTGGGCCTGACCAAGAACGATGCTCGGCGCGATGCCAAGGTCTGACGCGAGATCGGACACGGCGGCAATATTGCGCCCGGTTGGCAACCGGTCACGGTAGCGCTCGGGAACGAGGGTTGACGAGGCGAACTCATCGGCCTCAGCTTCCGCCTGGTCACCCGCGCCTTGAAAGAAGACCGTGTTGTGACCGTGCAGCAGCACATGGCCCAGCTCGTGGAAGAGGGTGAACCACAGTTGGTCGTCGGTTTTGCCGCGGACGGAGAGCTGCACCACCGGGTGCCCCGCGATCCAACGGGTTGCCCCATGCACGCCGAAGCCTGGGATCGGCGGAATCAGGCAGAGCGCCACGCCCACTCCACGTAGAAGCTCAGTTGCCTCCTCAAGTGCCTCAACGGGGTTCGCGTGCGCCGTCAGCGCACGCAACTGTGGAAGCAACGCTTCGAGTGCGGCCCGGTCATAGTCGCTGAGCCTCTCGATCCCGGCTTCGCGTTCGCCAAGCGCAAGCCAGGTGGCACGCTCGTACACCTTGTCGGTGGCGAGCGTCGCTCTGCGGTAGGCCACCTTCCCATGCGCCCAGGTGGCGTCGAAGGCGTCGAGGTGCGCTATCCCGAAGATGGTCAACAGCTCCCGCACTGTTCCCGCCTTGTCACGTGACTCAGCCGAAACGAACTTCCACTCGCGTAGGTACTTGAGGGGAAACCGCTTCGCCTGTTCGTACTGAGCAGCGAGCCGATCGGTCTCCGCGAGGCGGGCGAGGTCCTCTCGGTAGCCCGCCTCAAAGCGGTTCCAAATCCGAGCTGGGATGCCAGTGACCCGCTCCAGCCCAAGCGCTACCGTCGCCGACAAGGGTGCCTTGCCAGAGAGCAGCTCGGAGACGTGCTTCGGGGTCGCGTCCAGACGGCGTGCCAGCTCGGCGGCGTTGATGCCGTGGTCATCGAGCCACTCCTTGATGTGGTCGCCCGGAGAAACGGCGTAGTCAGGAAGGGTAGTCATGTCAGCTCCTCTCAGTGATAGTCAACGATCTCGCGGATGAGAACGACGGTGATGATGGTGCCATCGGGTTCCACGATGAGTCGCCAGTTCGCGGTCAACCGGCCAGACCACTGCCCGGCACGGTCACCCTTCAGCTCCTCCCACTTGCCCGCGATGAACAACAGGTCACCGAGTTCGCTGACCCGCCGCAACTCATCGAGGCGTAGCTTCAGAGCCTTCGCGCGCTGCGCGCCGAGCTTGCGCTGCATGTAGCGCGCATCGGTGCACTGACGCTCCAGCTCGTTGTCCCCATACCTCAACTCCATAGTGTTACCTATATCGTAACACTCGTCAGGCGGTTCGGGTAGCCGTCAGGGTCACTCATCGGCCAGCTCCTCCTCGCGGTTGTCGCTCTCTACGGTGTGGATCGAGTCGTCCAGGTCGCGACTTTCGCACTCTGGCACGTCACGGAGCGTCGCCGCGATCGCACGCACATCCAGCTGCCCAGTGACTACATCGGCAACCAGGCGCGTGCGGAACTCCTGGAGGAGAGCGATCTCGCGACGAGTCTTCTCAACCGCGAGCACAGTTTCGGCAGCGCTCTCCGACACGTCCATGACAAGCCGTCGCTGCTCATCGAGCGTCGGCAGAGGAACCTTGAAGGCTTTCAAGTCAGCAATTGTGAGCGCACCCTTCGTTCCCCCGTTTCCGTCGCTGATGCGACGGAGCTCGTCGTACCCGGCCGTGAGCGCGAGATGTAGGAAGTCGGCGCGCATACGGCCCGCCCTCGGCGTAATGAATGCGAGGTGCTGATTGATCGTGGCCCTGATCCGTAGCACGGCCGACATCCCCCGCGTCTTTCCTTGGCCAGTGATCCCGACCAGGACACTTTCCGGCTCCACAATTGGGAGGTGACACTCAGTTAGTGCGGCGGCAGTGACGAACTGATCGGCAGAGTCAACTACACCGAGATTTACGACAGAACTGTTGAGCCACGGAGTATCGCCGTCCCAGTAGGCAGGATTTGAACGGGAGGGGGTCGAACCATTGCCCATCCGCCCCAAGCGACCCAGGGGCCAGAGCGGCCAAACAGAACCCGTCAACAAGCTACGAACACGAACCCGTTGTTGTTCTTCAAGGAGGGCGATGAGGCGGCGCTTGGCGGCGATGGCCTTGTCGATGCGGGCGTTCGCGTGGGCGAGATACCTCACGATCGCCGCCTGCTCCTCCGTCGGCGGCAGCAGAACCTCGATATTCCGCATTCTTGGAATGTTCAGATCCCACTGCCCGATGCGAACGCCGTCGGATGCCGCCCCGAATTTGGCGACGTAGGGTCTACTGCGGAGTAGGTACTCACCGAAACGCGGCACGGCGAAGTCGGCGGCAAATACAAAGTAGGCCGGGCTCACGATGCCATCAACAGGGGCCAGTCCGAGCGACCCTTGCCATGCCTTCATCTTGTTGATCACAAGGTCGCCCGCGTGAGCGACCTTGTAGTTGCTCAAGTCTTCGGGAATGGTGTTGTGATTCGCGTCATCGACGGAACGCACGAAGACGCCGCGCTCGCGTGCAACAGTCAGGAGCGGTAGATCTGCCCGATTCCGTTCGCTCCGCGCTACCAGCATGGACCGCAGCGAACGGCTCGACCAACCGTCACTCGCGCGATTCACTCTCGGCAGCGAGAAGAATCCGGAGGTCATTAGTCCTCACCTGCGATCTCGGCGATGAGGTTGTCGGTCTCGGCTTCGAGGGCGCGGATGTCGGCCTGGATCTCGGCGAGGGTGCGCATCGGGGTGGGCTTGTAGAAGTGGCGGGTGAAGGAGATTTCGTAGCCGATCTTCGTCTTGGTCTCGTCGATCCACGCATCGGGCGCGTATGGCTCGACTTCGCGACGGAAGAAGGCCTCGATGCCGTCGGCATACTCGCCGGCCGGTTCGGTCAGTGGCACTTGTTCGGTGTCGCGCAGCTCGGTGTCGGGCTCGTACTCGACTACGCGAACTCGTCCGTCGATGATCGCCTCGTATCGCCCGTACAAGGGGTCGGGCGTTGCGGCGTAGGGCAGCACCTTCTTGATGATCGGCGGTGCTGACTCGTCGCGCACGCCGTCTTCTTTGAGTTGCTTGATCTCGGGGGCCTTGTAGACGCGGCCTTCCTCCACGCCCGCGATACGCAGTGGGCGCTCGACGGTGATCTTGGAGTGGCCGAAATCGACGCCGTCGAAGACCTTCGAGTGGTCGGGGTCGCCTGCCTGGTCGAAGGCTTCATAGGTGGCGAGCACGCGATCCGCGTCCGCGTCGCTGATCTCGACACCCTTTTCGCCGAGATTCTTGCGCAGAGGGGTGGACCAGCCGGTGGCGTCGATGAGCTGCACCTTGCCCTTGCGGCGCTCTTCCTTGCGGTTGGAGATCACCCATACGTAGGTGGCGATGCCGGTGTTGTAGAACATCTTGAGCGGCAGGGCGACGATGGCTTCGAGCCAGTCGTTCTCGATGATCCAGCGACGGAAGTTGCTCTCGCCTTGACCGGCGTCGCCGGTGAACAGCGAGGAGCCGTTGTGTACCGATGCGATGCGTGAACCGAGAGCTGTGCCTTGCTTCATCTTGGAGATGAGGTTTGCGAGGAACATCAGCTGGCCGTCGCTGCTTCGGGTGACCAGCGAGTAGTCGGGGTCGCCGTCGTGGGTGACGATGAAGCGGGGGTCGATGATCTTCTTCGCCCCGCCCAAGCGATCCTGGTCGGTCTTCCAGCTCTTGCCGTAGGGCGGGTTGGAGAGCATGAAGTCGAACTCTTCGCCCGCGAAGGCATCGTTCGACAGGGTCGACCATTCGGGGCCGCCGACGATGTTGTCGGCCGCCATCCCTTCGCCTTTGAGGATCAGGTCTGCCTTGGCGATCGCGTAGGTCTCGGCGTTGATCTCCTGCCCATACAAGTGGGTGGAGACCTTCTTCCCGGCGGGAGCGGTGAGGTGCTTGAGGGTTTCCTCTGCGACGGTGAGCATGCCGCCGGTTCCCATTGCCCCGTCGTACAGACGGTAGGTGCCTGAGGGGATCACCTCGGCGATGGGCTCGAACATCAGTCGGGTCATGAGGCGCACCGCGTCACGAGGGGTCCAGTGCTCTCCGGCCTCTTCGTTGTTCTCCTCGTTGAAGCGGCGCACGAGCTCTTCGAAGACCGTACCCATCCCGTGGTTGTCCAAGCCTGCGGGCGAGAGGTCGAGGTCGGGCGAGAGGAACTTCTCGATCAGCGCCCCGAGCGCGTCAGCCTTCGTGAGGCGCGGGAGCTGGTTGCGGAACTCGAAGTTGTCGATGATCTCCTGCACATTGGGCGAGAAGCCATCGAGGTAAACTCCGAAGTTCTGCCGGAGCCTGGTGGCATTCGTCGCAGCACGTAGGGTCTTGAGCGTGAAGCCGGACGTGTTGTAGAAGTCCTGCTTCGCGGCGTCCCGCAGCGGGGCGTCTTGGTCGACGATCCCTGCCTGATCGAGAGTCTTCTTCATCGCGAGGACTGCGTCTTGAGTGGGTTCGAGCACACTGTCGAGGCGGCGCAGCACGGTGAACGGCAGGATCACGTCGCGGTACTTGCCGCGCACGTAGAGGTCTCGAAGCACGTCGTCGGCGATGCTCCAGATCAGCGCGACGAGGCGAGCGTGGTTGATGGAGTTCTGCGGCAACGCATGTCCTTCGAGTCGTGCTTCGGGTGTCCGGTCACGGGGCGCGGTGAACCGTCTGCACGCAGATCACACTGGAACCGATGGCTTCGCTCCCCACGGATGACGATAGGCGCCACCGCTGACATTCTCTCAGAGGGTCGCGCCCGAGACGGGGATCGTCGAGAACTACGGAGGGCCGGCGGCTGCCCGCTCTACGAGTGCGGCATGGAGCGCTTGGACGTGATACGAGAGCTTCCCGAACCTCGGCTGGTCAGGGTCGTAGGCCCTGCGGCTGCGGTCTCGCACGAGGGCTGTGAGTGTCCAGATCACTGAGACCATGAGGTCGTCGTCCGCCAGGACTGCCTTGATGCAGTCACTTCTGGGGTGGGGCACCTCGATGCGTCGCTCCCGCACCTCCGTGACGAGTCTCTCTACGACCTGCACCTTGACGGCGCCGTCGCGGTGGGCGCGGCGGTCTTCGTAGGCGGCCTTGCGGCAGGCGGGCGTGCAGTACAGGCGCGGTCTGCCTGTGAGCTTCACTTCTTTGAGCTTGGTGCCGCATCTGGCGCAGGTGGTTGGCAGTTCGACTCTGCGTTCGACGCGGACGGTTCGGTCGCGACGACGCTGCTCCGCCTGCTCGCGTTCGCGGCGTCGCTGATTCTTGTTGGCGTTGAGCTCGCTGAGCAGCACGATCACGCGCTTGTGCTCCGCCCGTGCGCTCGGGTCGGGCTCGTCGCGATCGGCCGCGGCGAGCTTCTTGAGTACACGCTTGTTGAGGGTCGGGAGTGCCGCGGTGGCTTCCAGCAACTCGGCATCGTCGCCCGATTCGAGAGCGGCGACCCAGCGGGAGTAGCGACCGTTGAAGTCGGTCGCTGCGGGGTCGTAGCGTTTGGTGGCCATGTTCTACGGTACGTCTGTTTCGTCACCGACGTAAGTGACGAAACCGCGACCTGCAAGATGCGTGTGACCTCAAAGTGGAGACGGGTGGACGGGCGAAAGTGTGCATCGTACGAAGGGCAGTGCACCTGTCTGGCATGCGAGGCGACGATCGGAAACTGAGGCTGCGAGTGACGCGGCGCGATGAGCCTGACCTCGGCAAGTTGATCGAGTGGGTGCTGGGCATCGCGGACGCTCGTCACCGCGCTCGGGTGAACGGCGATCCCGACCCCTACGGGCTCCCGCCGCCTGACGACCTGCCGCCTGCGCTTCACTGAGCTCTTTGGTTTGTCAGGGGTGCGCGAGAGGATCAACACCAAGGAGCACCCCGGCGCAAGGAGGCCCATCATGAGCACCGCGACACTCGACACCACGACGTCCGAGGAGGCCGCCGAGGTCCCCCTGCTGCTCGCGGTGTCCTACCTGCGGGTCTCGACGCGAGAGCAGGCCGAGCGTGGCGGCACCGAGGAAGGCTTCTCGATTCCGGCGCAGCGGGAGGCGAACGCTCGGAAGGCCGACGAACTGGGCGCGCGGATCGTGCGCGAGTTCATCGACGCCGGAGAGTCCGCACGCTCGGCGGATCGTGACGGGTTGCAGGACATGCTGGCGTTCATCGCGGCGTCACGGGTGCAGTTCTGTCTCGTGCATAAGCTCGACCGGCTCGCCCGCAACCGGGCCGACGACGTGAAGATTCACGAAGCGCTCATCAGCGCCGGGGTCACCCTCGTCTCCGCCACCGAGTCGATCGATCAGACGCCTTCGGGGATGCTCGTCCACGGCATCATGTCCTCCATCGCGGAGTTCTACAGCCGCAACCTCGCCACGGAAGTCACCAAGGGGCTGACGCAGAAAGTCGCCCAAGGCGGCACCCCCGGTCGCGCTCCCATCGGCTACCTCAACGTCCGCCAGACTGACGACCAAGGCCGCGAGATACGCACCGTCGAGGTTGATCCCGAACGCGCCCCGCTCATCGCGTGGGCGTTCGAGCAGTACGCGGGCGGGGAGACCTCCGTGACTGCGCTGCTGCGCGATCTCACCGCGCGAGGCCTGCTGTCCGTGCCGTCGCCGAAGCGTCCATCCAGCCCGCTGGGGAAGAATGCCCTCTACCGGGTGTTGACGAACCCGTACTACGCGGGCGTGATCCGATATAAGGGCGCGCTGCATCCCGGCGCGCACGAGCCCATCGTGGAACCAGCACTCTTCGACCAGGTGCAATCACTGCTGAAGGCGCGCAACGCGCACGCAACCCGGCACGTTCAGCACGCGCACCATCTGAAGGGCCTGCTGTACTGCGGTAACTGCGGGTCGAGGATGCTGCTGGACTTCGCCACCAACCCGCGCGGCACGACCTACGCCTACTTCGTCTGCTCCGGCAGAGCAGCGAAGAAGACCACCTGCACCCGACGGGCGGTGCCTGTTCAGGTTGCGGAACGTCTGGTTGAGGACTCCTACGCGAGCATCACGATCAGCGAAGACGACTACCGCCACCTCGCTGCAGAGGTTGACGCAGCTTTCGACAAGCGATCTGCTGGCCGCGATCAGGAGTTCGCCGACCTCACCGCGAACCGGGCACGCCTGGAAGCTGAGAGCGACAAGCTCCTCACCGCGCACTTCGCCGATGCCATCGACCTGCCAACGCTCAAGCGGCACCAAGACCGCATCCGAGCCGGGCTCACAGACATCGAGCACCGACTCAGCGAGCACCACGAGCAGCACGTCGGCGGGCGGGCGTTCCTCCACGACAGCCTGCGGCTCCTCACCGACGCTCACCACGCCTATGCCCACTCCGATGACGGGAGCAGGAGGCTGGCGAACCAAGCGTTCTACTCGCGGTTGGAAATCACTGAGGACGAGGAGCTACGCCCGCGCCTCGCGGAACCGTTCGCGACCATCGTCCGTGAGACGACACAGGGTAAGGAAGCCGAACGGGAACACTCCACATCTTCCGCGGTCGCGTGTTCCCGTAAGACACTTTGGGGTGGCCAGGACCGGGGTCGAACCGGTGACCTTCCACTTTTCAGGCGGACGCTCGTACCAACTGAGCTACCTGGCCGGTTGCCCTTTGACAAGGACAGCGACCCCGACGGGACTCGAACCCGCGACCTCCGCCGTGACAGGGCGGCGCGCTAACCAACTGCGCTACGGGGCCTTTGTGAAGGCCGCCACCCTCTCGGGCAGCTCGGAAAGCATAGCGTGAGCTCCGGACCGATGCGAAATCGGCGCCGAGGCGCCGTCCCGTTCTTCGTGCCCGCGGAGAAGCATGGGGTCACAGGGTGGCTGACGATGCGGCACCGCGTGGGCGCCCGCGGCGATGGTGAACGGTCGCGGTGGGCCTGCCGGCCGTGATCCTCCCCCATGCTCTGCCGCGCAGGTGGGGTCAGTGATCCTGGCGCTCGTAGATGCGCGCGGCGACCGGATAGGACGCCGCGAATGCGCCGACGCCCACCGCGAGGACACCCCAGGGCAGCCACGCGTGCTGAGCCGCGACGGAGACCGCGTCGCCGAGGGGGAGTAACCCGGGCGGGATCAGAACGATCAGCGTCGAGGCCGCCAGCCCGACGAAGAGAAGGCCGAACGCCGCACCGCGGGCACCCCAGCGCACCGTCGCCGGCTGCTGGATGGCCATCACCACCAGGGTGACGCCGAGTGTCGCGGTGGCCGAGGAAAGGTCGGCGTCCGGTGTGCCGCGCATGGCATCCGCGGCGGCCCCAGTGAGGGTGCCGAGACCGACGAGAGCCGTGAGCGCGGCTGCCGACACCAGGTAGTGCGACCGAACGACGGTCCGGCGCCGCACGGGGAGCGTGCCGTACAGCAGGTTCAGCCGGCTGCTCTCGCCCATGCCGAACAGCGTGCTGCTGACGATCAGGCCGGCGACGGCGAACATGGGCGGCGCCATCTGAGGCCCCCACGCCACCACGTAGACCACCAAGAGAAGTGCGTACATCGGCAGGACGACCCGCAGCGACACCAGCGACCGGACGTCGAGGCTCAGCATCGGGGCGAGTTCAGACATCGCTGGGCTCCTTTCCCAAGTGGACGACGACCTGCTCGAGCGTGGGCGCCTCCGCGAGGGTGCCGCGTCCGAGGCAGGTGGTGTGATCAGTGGCCATGAGCCCTTCCCAACCGGCGCCGTGCTCGCGCAGCCCCAGCACGAACGGGCGCAGCTCGGCGTCCAACTCGGCGGCCGGGCCTCGGACGATCCGGTAGCCGTCGAGCAGTTCGTCGCGGGTGGTCGCGCTGGCTACGCGGCCGGCTTGCAGCACGGTGACATAGTCGGCGACCTTCTCGAGGTCGGTGGTGAGGTGCGTCGAGAACAACACGGAGTGGCACTCGTCCGTCATGAACTCGGCGATCATCTCCAGCATCTCGCTGCGCGCGAGAGGGTCGAGGCCACTGGTCGGCTCGTCGAGGATGAGCAACTCGGCGCCATGGCTCAGCGCGACCGCGAACTGCAGGCGCATGCCCATGCCTCGGCTCAGCGCCTTGACCTTCTTGCCCGGATCGATGCCGGACCACGCCAGCAGTTCGGCGTAGCGGGCACCGTCCCAGGCGGGGTAGAACGGCGCGACGGCGCGTCCGACCTGGGTGGCGGTCCAGTCGGGGACGTACGCGGGCTGATCGAACACCACGCCGATGCGTGTCTTGTCGATCAGGTGGACGCCCCCGTCGTCCGGGCGCACCAGTCCGAGGGCGATCTTGATCGCGGTGGTCTTGCCGGCGCCGTTCGCGCCGACGAGTCCCATGACGTAACCGCGGGGGACGGTGAGGTCGAGCGGTCCGAGGGCGAATCCCATGGAGGGATGTCGCTTGCCCCGGGCGTAGCTCTTGGTGACGCCGCGCAGCTCGAGGGGGTCGGCGCCGGGTGTGGTCGAGGGTTCGGTATGCATCACTGCTCCTCGGAGTGATGGAGAAGGGAGTCGAGAACGTGGTGCAGGTCGTCGTCGCCGAGGCCGGCGAGGCGAGCCTTGTGGACGCCGTCGGCGAACGCCCGCTCGATCTCGCGCAGGATCTGCTCGCGGACGAGTGTGCTGTCGCGGGGCAGCGCATAGCTGCCCTTGCCGGGGACGTTCGTGATGAATCCCTCGGCGGCGAGGTCGGAGTAGGCCCGCGTGGTGGTGATGACGCTGACCTGGAGGTCGCGCGCGAGGCCGCGGATCGACGGCAGGGCCTCCCCTTCGGCGACGTCTCCGCGCAGGATCGCGCCCTTCAACTGGGCCTTGATCTGCTGGTAGATCGGCACGCCGCCGGTGTTCGAGAGCACGATGTCGAGCGTCACGGCACCCCCTTACTGTCCATATTCACTATAGACAGTAAGGGGGAGTGCTGGCCAACCGCAAGCATCCGTCGGTCCCCGGCATGCACCGAGCGCACGCGCGGTCGAGAGCAGGTGGCAAGGCAGCGCCGGCAGACAAGAGAGCCCCTAGCCATCCATGGCTAGGGGCTCGATGGCATCCCCAACGGGATTCGAACCCGTGTTGCCGCCGTGAAAGGGCGGAGTCCTGGGCCACTAGACGATGGGGACAAGACCGGAGATCAGCATAGTGCACGCTGGTCGGGCGCCTCAAACCGTCGGTGGTCGATCAGTTGCCGGACGCCTCGGCCCGGCCGGCGTCGATGGTCGCCTTGGCGCCGTCGAGCCATGACTGGCACAAGGCGGCCAGCTTCTCGCCGCGCTCCCACAGCGCCATCGACTCCGACAGCGGCACGCTGCCCGACTCGAGTTGGTGCACCACCTGGACCAGTTGCTCGCGTGCCGCCTCGTAGCTGAGTTGCTCGTCGCTCATCGTTCCTCCTGGTCGTGGGGGTCTTCGTCGTGCTGGTGGGGTTCGACGTCGATGACGGCCGCGGCGATATCGCCGTCGAGCAGCCGGGCGATGATGGTCTCGTCGGGCTCCACGTCGGCGATGGACGCCACGGTGCGGCCGTCGTCGGTGGTCAGGATCGCGTACCCGCGCTGCAGCGTCGCCTGTGGCGACAACGCGCGCACCCGCGCGCGAGCCGAGGCGACGAATTCCTCTTCACGGACCAGCGCGCGCCGTATGCCACGCTCGAGGCGTCCGGTCAGATCGGCGAGGCGCTCCCGCTGCAGGAGAAGCGCCCCGCTCGGGTCGCGCAGCACCGGACGCGAGTGCATCGCATCCAGCCACTCCTGCTCGGAGCGCACCCGCCGCAGGATCGCGGTGTGGAGCCGCTGGCGTCCGGTCGCGATGACGCGCGCCTCGTCGGCGGCATCGGGCACCACCCGCTTGGCGGCGTCGGTCGGCGTGGACGCCCGCACGTCGGCGACCAGATCGAGAATCGGCGTGTCGGTCTCGTGGCCGATCGCCGACACCACCGGCGTCCGGCAGGCGAAGGCCGCGCGGGCCAGCGTCTCGTCGGAGAAGGGCAGCAGATCCTCCAGCGAGCCGCCGCCACGAGCGACGACGATCACGTCGACCTCGGCGTGCGCGTCGAGCGCGCGCAGGGCGTCGGCCACCTGCTCGACGCACTGCTGCCCCTGCATGAGCGCGTGCCGGATCTCGAGGCGGGCGGCCGGCCAGCGGCGCCGGACGTTCTCGACCACGTCGCGTTCGGCGGCGGACGCCTTCGCCGTGATCAGGCCGATCGCGCGCGGCAGGAACGGCAGCGGCTTCTTGAGATCGGGATCGAACAGCCCCTCGGCCTGGAGCGCGCGCTTGCGCTGCTCGAGGTGGGCCAGGAGCCGCCCCTCGCCGGTCGGGCGGAGGTCGCGGCAGTCGAAGCGCAGCGATCCGTTGCCGGGGAACACGGTGGCGCGCACCCAGGCCGCCACCAGGGTGCCCTCGGTGAGCGGGCCTGCGGCGTCCAGAACGGCCGTGCTGACACCGACCTGGACGCTCACGTCGGCGAGCTTGTCGCGCAGCGTGAGGAAGTGGATCGAGTAGCCGGCCCGGCGCTTGAGCTGGATGACCTGCCCCTCGACCCATACCGGGCCCGTGCGCTCGATCCAGCCCTTGAGCAGCGACACCACCTCGCGCAGCGGCTGGGGCTGCTCGGGGGAGGACGACAAGGGCATGGCAGCCAGCGTAGGGGGACGCCCCGACGGTCGTCCGACATCCTTGTAGGCTGGAACCCATGACCAAAAGCGTTGTCGTCGCCGCGCCACGCGGGTACTGCGCGGGCGTGGACCGTGCGGTCGTGACCGTCGAGAAGGCGCTCGACCTCTACGGCCCGCCGGTGTACGTGCGTAAGCAGATCGTGCACAACCGCCACGTCGTCGAGAATCTCGAGGCCCGCGGCGCGATCTTCGTCGAAGAACTCGAGGAGGTGCCCGAGGGTGCCACCGTGGTGTTCTCGGCACACGGGGTGGCGCCGTCGGTGCACGCGGAGGCCGCCGATCGCCGGCTCAAGACCATCGACGCGACCTGCCCGCTGGTCACCAAGGTGCACAACGAAGCCAAGCGCTACGCGCGCGAGGGCAGCCAGATCCTGCTCATCGGGCACGCCGGGCACGAAGAGGTCGAGGGCACGATGGGTGAGGCCCCCGACCGGACGATCCTGGTCGAGCATCCCGACGACGTCGAGCACGTCGAGGTCGAGGATCCCTCGCGCATCGTGTGGCTCTCGCAGACCACCCTCAGCGTGGACGAGACCTGGGAGACCGTTTCGCGGCTGCGCACCAAGTTCCCACTGCTGACCAGCCCGCCGTCCGACGACATCTGCTACGCCACCCAGAACCGGCAGTCCGCGGTCAAGCAGATCGCCAAGGACGCCGACCTCGTCATCGTCGTCGGCTCGCGGAACTCGTCCAACTCGGTGCGCCTCGTCGAGGTGGCGCTGGAGGCGGGCGCCACGGCGTCCCATCGCGTCGACAACGCCGGCGAGGTCGATCTCGCCTGGTTGGCGGGCGTCGAGAAGATCGGGGTGACGTCGGGCGCCTCGGTGCCCGACGAACTGGTGCAGGGCGTGCTCGATCTGCTGGTCGAGCAGGGCTACCCCGCCGCGGTCGAGGAGCGGCTCACGGAGGAGAACCTGACGTTCGCCCTGCCGCCGGAGTTGCGCAAGGACCTCAAGCGCGCGCGGTAGGACTCAGGACGCCGCACGCCCGCGGTTGGTCGACCCGCCGTGTCTCCTCACCATCTCCGAACCCGGGACGCCTCCGGCACACGTAGGGACGCCCCGGGGCGCGCCTCGTCAGAGGCCGAGTGTGCGGGCCAACTGCTTGGCTTCCTTCTTCGGCGCGCGTGAGCCCCACCAGTCGCCGGCGCGGAACTTCGCGTCGCCCCACTCCTCCAGCGCAGCGACCAGTGCCGCGCCGTGGTTGCCCGGCTCGGTCTCGGCCAGCGGCCGGAGCGCGGCGACGAGCGCGGTCGCCGCCGCCAGCACCTGCTGCCGGTCCCCGGACGCCTTCGCCGCCGCGAACGCCGCCCGCACGGACTCGAGCGGCTGCTCGACGACAGGCTCGGGCGCGATGGGCTCAGATACGACCGGACCGGCCGCCACGACAGGCTCGGGTGCGACGACCGGCTCGGGTGCGACGACCGGCTCGCGTGCGGCGATCGGCTCGCGTGCGACGACCGGCTCGCGTGCGACGATCGGTTCCGGCGCCACGGAGGGTGCGTCCGGGTGCGCCGGCGCCGCGACCGGGGCCGGCGGGGGAACCGGGGCGGAGACGGGCCTCCGCACGACGACCGGTTCCGGTTCGGGCAGCGGCGACCGCGTCGCCGCCGCCAGCGACGCGGCGTCCGAGAGCTCCGACCACCCCGGGGACGGCAGCGGCGAGCGCGTCGGGACGCCGCGGGCACGGTCGCGCGCATACGTCAGATCGGGGACGTCCGCGACCAACGCGCTCGCGGGACTCGCCGCGCGCAGCCCGGCGACCAGTGCATGGAACTCCTGCAGCGAACGCTCGGAGGCCGGCTGATCTCCCAGCGCGCGCGAGGCATCGGCGTGGACCGCCGCCGCCACCGCGAGCGCCGCGTCGAAGCCCGCGGGGCTGCGCAGCGAGGAATAGCGCTCCTGCAGCGACCCCAGCGCCTCGGCGGCCTCGGACGGCTCGCCCCGCGCCAGCAGCGTGCGGGCCAGCGCCGCCACCGCGGCGAATTGCACCGCGAGGTGCTCCCCGGCGACCGCTTCGCCGGCCGTCAACTCCCCGGCGACCTCCGCGGCCCGGCCGGCGGCGTCCAGTGCCTCGTCGGGCCGATCCAGCGCGAGGAGATCCCAGGCGAGGTCCGCCAGCGTCGTCGCCAGCCCGGCGCGCGCCGGATCGCCAAGCCGCGCGGCGTGGACCGTCAGCTGCTCGGCGAAGTGGCGGCGCTGTGCCACGGCAGCCTCGGGATCGCCGGCCCCGCGCAGGCGGTCGGCGAGATCGCGGTGGCTTGCGATCCACGGCGGCAGCACCCGCTGCGTCCAGGCGTCGGCGACCCGGGCGTCGTCGCGCAACACGGGAGCGGCAACCGCGGCGGACGCGACCACCGCTTCGCGGCTGAACCGCACGGCATCGCCGACGATGCCGGCGCTCCAGCGCAGATCCGCCGCCAGTCGCACGGCGTCCACCAGCACGGGCGCTTCGTCCCCCGAGGACAGCCCGCCCTCCCTCGCCCGGGCGAGGGAGGCGTCGGCGAACGCGTTCGCCGACGCCAGGTCGCCGGACGCCGCGGCACCGGACGCCTGCGCCATCAGCAGCCACGTCGCCGTCCGCGGCCCGAGATGGGGCACGAGATCGACGTGGGGGAGCAGCGTCATCCATCCCGTCGCGGCCTGGGCCAGTTGGGCGCCCGGCGCGGCGTTGCCGGCGCCCGTCTGCGCGCACGCGAGATGAGCCGTGGCCGTCACGAACCTGACGCCGTCGTCGACGGGGGTGAACGGCCCGACCGCGCCGTGCTCGGCGACCAGCCTGTTGGCCCTGGTCAGGGCATCCTGGGCGTCGGGGGCCGCCTCGACGTGCCGGTGGGCGACGAGACGCAGCGCGGTCAGTTCGTTGAGGGCGTCCACGAGCGGGTCGGCCTTGCTGGGGTCGGACGCCACCCAGCCGCGCAACTTCTTGACCTGGGACGCCACCTCTTTGAGGCGGCGCGCATGCGGGTCGGTGGGCGAGGGGGCCATCGGGACTCCTTGGCTCGGGCGGGACCATCCTATCGGGGGCACTCGAGAGGCGTCGGGGGCGACAGCGTTCTCGCCCCCGTCCGCGGAGTTGACTGTCCGCAGTCTTGTGCCATCCTGTTGAGAGTGAGCCTTGAACTCCTGCTCCTCATTCTCGTGATCGTCACCGCGATCGCCTTCGATTTCACCAATGGCTTCCATGACACCGCGAACGCGATGGCGACGTCCATCGCCACCGGTGCCCTTACCCCCAAGGTGGCCGTCACGCTGTCCGCGATCCTCAACCTGATCGGCGCCTTCCTCTCCGTCGAGGTCGCACTGACCGTCACGAACGCGGTGATCCGCATTCAGGACGCCTCAGGGGCCCCCCGGCCGGAGTTTCTTGCCGATCACGGCCATACGCTGCTGCTGATCGTGTTCTGCGGTCTGGTCGGCGGCATCCTGTGGAACCTGCTCACCTGGCTGCTCGGTCTGCCGTCGAGTTCGTCGCACGCCCTCTTCGGCGGCCTGATCGGCTCGACGCTCGCGGCGCTCGGATTCGGTGGTGTCAACTGGCTGGGCGCCGGCGCGAAGATCGACGGCGTTCTCGGCAAGGTCATCCTGCCGGCGTTCGCGTCGCCGGCCGTCGCGGCCCTGGTGGCGACGGTGGGCACGTGGCTGGTGTTCCGCATCACCACGAACGTCGCCGCGAAGCACCGGGAGACGGGGTTCCGTTGGGGTCAGATCGGCACGGCGTCCCTGATCTCGCTGGCCCACGGCACCAACGACGCCCAGAAGACGATGGGCGTCATCACGCTCGCGTTGATCGCCTACGGCGTGTGGACCGACACCACGCAGGTGCCCCTGTGGGTCAAGGTCGCCTGTGCGGCCGCGATCGCGGCGGGCACCTACTCGGGCGGCTGGCGGATCATCCGGACCCTGGGCAAGGGGCTGGTCGAGATCTCGTCGCCGCAGGGCTTCGCGGCAGAGGCGTCCTCGGCCGCCGTGATCCTGGTGTCCAGCCACATGGGCTTCGCGCTGTCCACCACGCACGTGGCGACCGGCTCGATCCTCGGCTCGGGTCTTGGCAAGCGCGACGCCGAGGTGCGGTGGGGCGTCGC
The DNA here is from genome assembly GCA_016711325.1 of Nigerium sp. Classification (GTDB taxonomy): domain Bacteria; phylum Actinomycetota; class Actinomycetes; order Propionibacteriales; family Propionibacteriaceae; genus Propioniciclava. The sequence goes on from JADJTH010000008.1 coordinate 22,027, forward strand.
GGCACGCATGGTGATGGCGTGGTTCACCACGCTCCCCGCCGCCGCACTGGTCGGAGCGCTGTGCTACTGGCTCGGCAGCGGTATCGGCGGCTACCCCGGCGTCCTGATCGTGCTGGCCCTGCTGCTTGCGTTGACGGGCGTCATCATCAGGCAGTCGATGAAGGCGCCGGTGCACGCCGACAACGTGAACGCGGCCTGGAGCGAGGGCGCGGTCCCGGGCCCGGACGCCGGCGCGACCATCGGCAACGGGGCGACCCTCGGTAACGGTGTGGATGCAGCCAACGCCACAGTGAGCCCGGACGCCTCTGCCCCCGCTACCCTGGACGCCTGAGGAGGCCACCATGTTTCCGTTGTTCGCGACCGCGGTCGCGGAAGTGCTGATCATCTCGCTGATCGTGGGTGCCGGTCTGCCCGCGCTCTTTGCCGCCGGGATGCGCGCCTACGCCTATGGCGAGGGCGGAACGGCCACGGTCGGCGGCGGTTCTCGCCACCTGCTGGGCAAGGTCGTGGGGGTGGCCTGCTTTGCGCTGGTCATCCTCGTCATCGCGCTGGGTCTTGCGGTGATCGTGTCGTCCGGGTTCGGCTATCACGTGGCCTTCGACGGGATGTGGCCGACCTTCGCGAAGAAGCACTGATGACACCGGCGTTGGGGCCCGGGCCGTTCGAGCGGATGCTGCGTTGGCTTCGCGCGGGCTACCCCGAGGGCATTCCTCAGCACGACTATGTGGCGCTGTTCGGCATCCTGCACCGCACCCTCACCGATGCCGAGGTCGTGCAGATCGCGGACGACCTGCACGAGATCGACGGCGTCCCGGACTCCGGCATTCAGGTCGAGCGCATCCGCGAGATCATCCGAAGTACCGTGCATCTGAACCCGTCCGACGATGACGTGCGCCGCGTCGTGAGCCGTCTGGCCCTCGACGTCCGGCCGCACGACGAGACGGACGCCCACGAGGCTGACGAGCTCACTGCGCAGGAGCCCACCGCGGACGAGCCGGCGCAGGCGTCCGCGCCCGAGCCGCCCACCGCCGATTCCGGCCTCGGGCCGCTGCGCCCGCCGTCGCGTATCGAGCGCATGTTGGGCTGGCTCAAGGCGGGTTACCCGCACGGGATCCCCGAGGCCGACTTCGTGCCGCTGCTCGGCCTGCTCCAGCGACGGCTGTCGGCCGACGAGATGCAGGCACTGGGCGAGCGGCTCCGCGCGACGGGTCTGGTCCCGGCCAACCGGGTGGATGTCGGGGTGGAGTACCTGCGCATCACCCGCGAGTTGCCCGATGAGGCCGAGCTGCGGCGCATCGTCGAGCACCTTCGCCAAACCGGTGTCGAGCTGGCCGACGACGCCGAGCGCGACGGCACCACCTGACGCCCTCGCGCCGGCCGGGCGCGCTCGGTGGGTGCACGACTGGCTCCCACAATACCCCTGGGGGTATTGTGGGAGCGTTCCCGACAACGGAGGAAGAGCGCGCATGTGTTACCCGGTGACATGCCTTCAGTGCGGCAAGACGACCTGGCAGGGCTGTGGCCAGCACGTCGACGAGGTCAAGGGCCAGGTGCCGCCGGCGCAGTGGTGCGCAGGCCACGCCAACGACCCGGCACCGTCCGGGGACGCGTTCGGCAAGTAGGGTGGCGGAGTTCCGGTGGCATCCGGAGCTGAAGGGTGAGTGACGTGAAGATCGATCCGAACGACCTGTCCGCGGTGGGCGCGCGGCTGAAGAGGGCGCAGGGCCAACTCGGCGGCATCGTCGCCATGATCGAGGCGGGCCGCGACTGCGAAGACATCGTCACGCAACTCGCTGCCGTCTCGAAGGCGGTTGACCGCGCGGGGTTTCAGGTGATCGCCACCGGCCTGCGCCAGTGCATGGCCGATCCCGACCAGACGGGCGTCGACGTGGCCAAGCTCGAGAAGCTGTTCCTGTCCCTGGCCTGAGCCCGGAACCCCCCAGCGCCGATGGGAGGGCCGGCGGTCTCCCCTCAGGACCGCCGGCCCTCCTGCCCCCTCCCGGGTCTCTCAGCCGGCGATCGTCGCGGCGCGAGCGGCCTGGCCGGCGAGCCACGTCTTGTAGCCGCCGTCGAGGTTGACGGCCTCGCGTCCGGCCTGGGTGAGGATGCGCACCGCCGTGTGACCCCGGACGCCGACCGCGCAGTGCACGACCAAGGGCCCGGCGGGGAGCTCGTCGATCCGGTCGCGCAGGTCGTCCAGTCCGATCGGCACCGAGCCCGGGATCGCCCCCGCGGCGTGTTCACCCGGCGTCCGCACGTCGATGACCGTGGCACCGGCCGCGACGGCGGCGTCCAGCTCGTGCCACTGCAGGGCGGAGGTGGTGCCCGTGCGCAGGTTCTCGGCGACGTGTCCGAGCATGTTGATCGGATCCTTCGCCGAGCCGTAGGGCGGCGCGTAGGCGAGTTCCAGTTCGGCGAGGCCGGATGCGGAGATGCCGCCGGTGATCGCGGTGGCCAGCACGTCGATGCGTTTGTCCACACCGTCGCCGCCTACGCCCTGGGCGCCCAGGATGGCGTCGGTCTCGGGGTCGGCGAGCAGCTTCAGCGCCATGCCCTCCGCGCCCGGATAGTAGCCCGCATGCGAGACCGGATGGGTGTGGATCGCGCGGTAGGGGCGTCCGGCTGCCGCCAGCCGCTTCTCGTTCCAGCCCGTGGTGGCGACGGTGAGGTCGAACACCTTGACGATCGCGGTGCCGAGCACCGGACGGTTGGACGACGCCAGCCCGCCGAGGTGGTCGGCGACGCGGCGTCCGGCCAGGTTGGCGGTGTTGGCCAGTGGCACCAGGCAGGCGTCACCGCTCAGCGCGTCGATCTTCTCGGCGGCGTCCCCGATGGCATAGATGCTGGGGTCGTTCGTGCGGTGGGTCGCGTCGACCGCGATACCGCCGAGTGCGCCGACCGTCAGTCCCGCGGCGACCGCCAGCGATGTCTCGGGCCGGACGCCGATCGCCGCGACTACCACGTCGGCGGGGATCTCGCTGCCGTCGGCCAGTGTCACGGACGCCGCGCCGATCGTCGTCACGCCGGAGCCCAGACGCAGGTCGATGCCGGCGGCGCGCAGCGCATCGTGCACCGGCGTGGCCATCTCGGGGTCGAGCGGGGCCATCACCTGAGGCATCGCCTCGACGAGGGCGACCTTCATGCCCAGGTGGATCAGGTTCTCGGCGACCTCGATGCCGATGAATCCTCCGCCGATGACGACCGCCGTCTCGGCGTTCGCGGTGGCCGCGACCATCGCGTCGGTGTCTTCGACGTCGCGCAGGCTGAGGGCGCGCTCGATGCCGGGGATCGGCGGGCGTACCGGCCGCGCGCCGGGGGAGAGGATCACCTTGTCGTAGGGCAGTTCGTCGGTCTCGCCGGTGGTGACGTCGCGGATCGCGACCACCTTGCGCGACCGGTCGATCGCGGTGGCCTCGGTGTGCACGCGCACGTCGAGCGCGAAGCGGGACGCCAGCGACTCAGGCGTCTGCAGCAGCAGTTGGCCGCGCTGCTCGATGATGCCGCCCACGTGGTAGGGAAGCCCGCAATTGGCGAACGACACGTAGCCCGATCGCTCGAGCACCGTGATGGCTGCCGACTCGTCGAGCCGGCGCAACCGCGTCGCCGCGCTCATGCCGCCGGCGACTCCTCCGATGATGATCACTCGCATGACCGCCATTATACCCCTGGGGGTATCGGGTTGTCGCGTCCTGCCTCCGGAGGGCGCGACCGGCGGCCGACCGGCGGCGGACTACGCCTTCGCGGACGCCGCCGCTGCCGCCGCCTTCGGGAGCGCGTTGACGATCTGCTCCAGCGCCGCCCCATCGTGTGCCGCTGACAGGAACCAGGCCTCGAACACGCTCGGTGGCAGCGCCACCCCGGACTCCAGCATCGCGTGGAAGAACGGCGGGTAGCGGAAGGTCTCGGCCGCCTTCGCTTCGTCGTAGGTCCGGACGCCGCGGGCGGCGGCGTCCTCGCCGAAGAAGACGCTGAACAGGCTGCCCGCGGTCTGAATGCGGTGCGGCACCCCGGCGGACGCGAGGGCCGCGCCGACGGCGTCCTGCAACTGGGCGGACACCCGGTCGACACGCGCGTACACCCCCGCGTCGGCGAGCGTGAGGGTGGTGATCCCGGCCGCCGTGGCGAGTGGGTTCCCCGACAGCGTGCCCGCCTGGTAGACCGGGCCGACCGGGGCGAGCAGGTCGAGCAGCGAGGCGGGACCGGCCAGCGCGGCCAGCGGCATGCCGCCGCCGACGACCTTGCCGAAGGTGACCAGGTCGGGCACGTACGACGGGTTCGGGAGCCCGGCTTCGACGCCCCACCAGCCGGCGGGGCCCACCCGGAACCCCGTGAGCACCTCGTCGAAGACCATCAGCGCGCCGTGCTCGCGGGTGATCCGGCGGATCGCCTCGTTGAACCCCGGCAACGGCGGCACGACACCCATGTTCGCCGGGGCGGCCTCGGTGATCACGCACGCGATCTCGGCCCCGCGCGCCGCGAAGACCGCCTCGAGGGCGGCGACGTCGTTGTAGGGAACCACGAGCGTGTCGCGGGCGGACGCCGCCGTCACCCCCGCCGACCCGGGCAGGCCCGCGGTCGCGACGCCTGAGCCCGCGGCGGCGAGCAGCGCGTCCGAATGGCCGTGATAGCAGCCCGCGAATTTCACGATGACGTCGCGTCCGGTCGCCCCTCGGGCCACCCGGATCGCGGTCATCGTCGCCTCGGTGCCCGTCGAGACGAAGCGCACCTTCTCGGCGAACGGCACACGGCCGCGGATCAACGCGGCCAACTCCACCTCGGCCGTCGTCGGGGCCCCGAACGACAGCCCGCGCGAGGCGGCGGTCTGCACCGCGGCGACGACGTCGGGATGCGCGTGCCCGAGCAGCGCCGGGCCCCACGAGCACACCAGGTCGACATAGCGGCGTCCGTCGACGGCGAGCACGTGCGCGCCGGACGCCGCCTGCAGGAACACGGGCGTGCCCCCCACCGAACCGAACGCGCGGACCGGAGAACTCACCCCGCCCGGGATCAGCTCGCACGCGTGGCGGTAGACCTCTTCCATCGACATGTGGCCGGGCATGGCGTCCTCTCGTCGGTCAGGTTGTCGTCTGTGAGCCATCCTCGCACGGCCTGATTCTCACTCGGATCGGCGAGCGGCGAGTTCGAGGGCGGCGTAGGTCAGCACGATGTCGGCGCCTGCGCGCACGATGCTGGTGACGGCCTCGGCGAGGGCCGCGTCCCGGTCGATCCAGCCGCGCTCGGCGGCCGCGCACACCATCGCGTACTCGCCCGACACGTGATAGGCGGCCACGGGCACGTCGGACGCCGCGGCCACGTCGGCGAGCACGTCCAGGTAATAGCCCGCGGGCTTCACCATGACCATGTCGGCGCCCTCGGCGAGATCGAGCAAGGCCTCCCGCAGACCCTCGCGGCGGTTGGCCGGATCCTGCTGGTATGCGCGCCGGTCGCCGTGCAGCGAACTGGCGACCGCCTCGCGGAACGGCCCGAAGAAGGCGGAGGCGTACTTGGCCGCGTAGGCGATGATCGCCACGTCGGCGTGACCGGAGGCGTCCAGACCCTCGCGGATCGCGAGCACCTGCCCGTCCATCATTCCGGACGGGCCGACGACGTGGGCGCCGGCGTCCGCCTGGGCGACCGCGAGCCGCACGTACGCCTCGACGGTGGCGTCGTTGTCGACGCGGCCGCCGGCGTCCAGCAGCCCGCAGTGGCCGTGGTCGGTGAACTCGTCGAGGCAGGTGTCGGCCATCACCACGATCGCGTCGCCCACCTCGTCGCGGACCGCCCGCAGTCCGCGGTTCAGAATCCCCTCGGGATCGGCCCCGCACGTGCCGGCGGCGTCCTTGTCGTCCTCGCGCGGGACGCCGAACAGCATGAGGCCACCCAGGCCCGCCTCCGCGGCGGCCCAGGCCGCGCGGCGCAGCGACTCGAGCGTGTGCTGGACGACGCCCGGCATGGACGCGATCGGGCGTTCCGCGTCGATCCCGTCGGCCACGAAGACCGGCAGCACGAGCTGGGCGGGGTGGACGCGGGTCTCGCGCACCAACGTGCGCATCGCGGGTGTGGTGCGTAGCCGGCGTGGACGGACGAGGGTCATGGCTGCTCCTGAGCAAGTGCGCGGGTGAGTGCGTCGACGACGCCGGGGCCGTCCTGAGTGGCGGCGACGGCGTCCACACGCAGGCCCGCGGCGGCGGACGCCTCGGCGCTGGGCCGGCCGAGCGCGATGACGGCGACGCGGTCGTCGGGGGGGCCGAGGAGAGCGACGGTGGCGCGCGCGATCGAGCCGGAGGTCAGCACGATCGCGTCGTAGTCGGCCCACGGCCGGGTGAGAGGGGCGTCCGCCAGCGCGACGGTGGTGTAGGTGTGCACGACCTCGACCTGCCACCCGCGCGCGGCGAGGCCCTCGGCGAGCCGCGGGCCGGACAGCGCCGACCCGGCGACGATCGCCGACGACGGCACGGGGCCGGACGCCTGGAGCAGTGCGTCCAGCAACGAGTCGGCGTCGCTGCGCCCGGACGGCACCGCCGACACGACCGCGCCCGCGGACTCGGCCGCGGACGCCGTGGCCCGCCCCACCGCCGCGATCCGGCGGGCGGCCGCGGTGAGGTCGACGCCCGCATCGGTGAGCGCCACCACGCCGGCGGCGGAGGTGAGGATCAGCCAGTCGGCGCGCGCGGGCATCGTGAACGCCAGCGCCCGCGGCTCGGTGACCTGGACGGCGTCCACGTCGGCGCCGGCCGCGCGGATCGCTCGCGCGAGCTCGCCCTCGGCGCGCGGGAGCAGCACCCGGCGTCCGACGAGGACCTCTTCGGTGCCCGGCGCCCAGAGGGCCCGCTCGTGGTGGAAGCGCTCGTGGCCGCCCGCGCCCGTGTGACCCGTGTCGGTGTGGAAGGCCTCCAGCCTGCTCTCCCGGGTCGCGCCCAGCGGGGTGATCTCGGCGGCTCCCCGGGCCAGCAACTCCGCGGCGGCGGCACCGCCCACGGTGGCTGGATCCGCGGGCATCCGGGTGGTCGTGCGGGCGGTCGCCTGCCGCGCGCCGTCGGCGCTGAACACGGAGGCGGTGAACTCGAGGTGGCCGTTGACGACGCGGCCGTAGGCGGCGACCGGTGCCGCGCAGCCCGCCTGCAACGCGGCCAGGACCGCCCGCTCGGCGCTGACGCACAGTCGCGTCTCGGCGTGGTCGAGCGGGGCGAGGGCCGCCCGCACCGCCTCGTCCCCGGCGCGGCATTCGACCGCGAGCGCCCCCTGGCCGGGCGCCGGGAGGAGGTCGAGGGTGTCGGTGATCGCGTCGAAGCGCCCCAGTCGGGCGAGGCCGGCGCGGGCCAGCACCACGGCGTCCAGATCGCCGGAGCCGGCGGCGTCGCCGTGGACGCGGCCCAGTCGGGTGCCGACGTTGCCGCGGATCTCGACGACGCTCAGATCCGGACGCCGTGCCCGCACCTGAGCGGCCCGGCGGGGTGAGCCGGTGCCGACGCGGGCCATCGGCGGAAGGCCGTCGAGGGTGAGCCCGTCGCGCGCGCACAGGGCGTCGAAGGGCAGCTCGCGCTCGGGGAGGGCCGCGATCGTCAGGCCGTCCACGGGTGCGGTCGGCAGGTCCTTGAGCGAGTGCACGACGAGGTCGACCTCGCCGCCGAGCAGCGCCACCCGCAGTGCGGCCGCGAACAGGCCCAGGCCGCCGGCGTCGAGCAGCGAGCCGGTGGTGACGTCGCCCTGCGAGCGGATCGTCACCAACTCCACCTCGTGACCCAGCGCCTCCAGCGCAACGGCGACGTGGCCCGACTGCGTGCGCGCGAGTTCCGAGCCGCGCGTGCCCAGTCGCAGCTTCATCGCGAGCGCTCCTGGTCCGGCGCGGACGCGGGCGCCGCCAGGCCACGGGCGACGGACTGCGCGTGCGGGATCACGGCGGCCAGGCCGGTGCCGGCGAACCAGGCGCCGGTGACCGCCAGGCCCGGCATCTCGGTCAGCCGCCGCGTGAGCAGCGCGATACGTGCGCGGTGCGCCGGCGTCTGCGGCGGCAGCGAATTCGGGAACCGGACGATCGCGTGCCCCGCGATCTGGTCGGCGCTCAGCTCGACGCCGAGCAGGATCGAGGCGTCGGCGAGCGCGCCGGCCGGGGTGGGATCGCCGGTCGGGATGCCTGCGCGTCCGAAGCTGACCCGCAGCACGTGCGTGCCGGTGCCCGCGACCGTAGCGGGCCACTTGATCGAATAGTGGGTGAGCGCCTTGCAGGCGACCCTCGTCGCCGCGCCTTCGGCGTCGGGAGTGACCAGCAAGCCGGAGCCTCGCGGCCCGGCGTCGAGTTCGGGGGCGTTCATCACGAGGCAGACCTGCGTCAGGTCGGCACCGCGCGGCAGTTCCCAGTCGTCGACCGCCAGTTCGGGGATCGTGCGCAGCAGGTCGAGGGCCGCACGGCCGTCGAGCGCGACGACGAGGCGTCCGGTGGTGACGGTGACCGGGTCGCCGACGGGCACCGGAGGATCGGCGGGGTCAGCGGCGCGCCCAGCCTCGTGGTGGGTCACGCTCCAGGCGCCACCGGCGCGGGCGATGGCCGTCACGACGCGGCGGTTCGCGACCTCGCCGCCGAGTTCGCGGATGCGTGCCACGAGCGCCCGAGGCAGCGTGAACAGGCCGCCGGACACCGACGAGACCACCGCGCCGGCGGGGGCTGCGGCCCGCAGCGCCGCCGCGGCGCGGACCAGCGAACCCTCGCGGACCATCGCCTCCCGCAGTCCCGGGGAGACCACGTCGACCGCGAGCGTGGACGGATGCGCCGAATGGACGCCGCCGGCGATCGGATCCACGAGCCGGGTCAGCACCTCGGCGCCGAGCCTGCATTCGACCAGCGTCGCCAGGTCGGCGGCGTCCGCGCCGGGCTCCGCACCCATCGTGAGGTCCTCGCGGGCGCGCGCCAGGCCGTCCGGCGACAGCAGCGCGGTGACGAACGGATCGTCCAGATCGGTGGGAATGCCCAGCACGCCGTGGGGGATCCGCGTGGCGAAGCCGCCGTCGCGGTGCGACCACAACCAGGAAACGCCCGACGGGTCGACCACCTCGAGCCCGAGTTCGGCGCACAGCGAGGCGACCGCGCGCGACCGCTTCGCGAACGACTCGGCGCCCAGGTCGACCCACACGCCGCCGATCGGCGCGCCGAAGACCAGCCCGCCGCAGGTGCCGCGCGCCTCCAGCAGCAGCGGGGCGAGACCGAGTTTGGCGAAGGTGTGGGCGGCCTGGAGCCCGCCGATGCCGCCACCGATGACGATCGATTCAACGTGGGTCATGCCTGATGCACCAGTTCTACGAGCCGGGTGAGGATGCCCGGGTCCGTGTCGGGCGGAACGCCGTGGCCCAGGTTCACGACGTGCCCCGGGGCGGCCCGCCCACGACGCAGCACCTCGAGCGTGTGCGCCTCGAGCGCATCCCAGCCCGAGCCGAGCCGGGCCGGGTCGATGTTGCCCTGGAGCGGCACGCCGGGCAGCAGCGCGGCCGCGTCGGCCAGCGATGTGCGGTAGTCGACGCCCACGGCGTCCGCGCCTTCGACCATGAGCGGCAGCAGGTGCCCGGTTCCGGTGCCGAAGTGGAGGCGCGGAACCCGCCCCTCGACGGCCGCGAGCGCGCGGCGCGACCACGGGGCCACGTGGGCGGCGTAATCCTCGGCGGTGAGCGAACCCGCCCAGCTGTCGAACAACTGGATGGCCGAGGCGCCGGCGTCCACCTGCACGCGCAGGAACGCGCCCGACAGGTCGGCGCACCACTCCATGAGCCGAGCCCATGCACGCGGGTCGGCGTGCATGAGCCGGCGGGCGGCGAGGTGGTCGCGGCTCGGACGCCCCTCGACCAGATAGGCGGCGAGCGTGAACGGGGCGCCGGCGAAGCCGATCAGAGGCGTCCACGAGGCGGCACCGGACGGCGTCGAGGCCAGCTCGGCGGCGATCAGGGCGATCGCCTCGGTGATCATCGAGACGTCGCGCAGATCGTGGGCCACCAGCGCCGCCACGTCGGACGCCGTGCGCACCGGTTCGGCGATGACCGGACCGACACCCGCGGCGATGTCGACGTCGACGCCCGCCAGCCTGAGCGGCACCATGATGTCGGAGAAGAAGATCGCCGCGTCGACCCGGTGCCGGCGTACCGGCTGAAGGGTGATCTCGGCGGCGAGATCGGGGATCAGGCAGGACTCGAGCATGCCGGTGCCCCGGCGCACCCGCCGGTACTCCGGCAATGAGCGCCCGGCCTGCCGCATGAACCACACGGGGTAGGTCTCGGGGCGCTCGCCCGACAGGGCCCGCAGCAAGGGAGGCATCGTCGCGTCGATCACCCGCCGATCATAGGCCGGTGTCGCGCGACGGTGAGCGCCGACCGGGGCGCCGGGCGTTCGAAGAACAGCCGACAAGGTGGTTCAATGGGATCGTCATGGGGCTGCATCTGATCTCAATTCATCACGCCGAGCACGGGCTCGCCGCGGTCGAGGCGGTGACCCCTGCGGTGTCGGGGCTCGGCAGGCGCGTCGTGGCCGCCGAGAAGATGCGGGGTGCGGTCGTGCTGGCCACCTGCAATCGGGTCGAGGTCTACGTCGACGCCGAGGCCCCCGGCGGTTTCGTGGCGGGCCAGGTGCGCCGAGCGATCCTGGGTGGCCTGGCCGCCCCCATCCGCGTGCGCATGTCCACCGCTTCGGACGCCGACGCGCTGCAGCACCTCTTCGATGTCGGCGCCGGACTGGACTCGATGGTCGTGGGCGAACGCGAGATCGCCGGCCAGCTCCGGCGGGCGCTGCGCGCGGCGCGCGCCGACGGCACGGCCAGCGGGCTGCTCACCGAAACCATCGAGCAGGCCCTGCGCACATCCCGCCGTGTGTCGCACCTGACCCAGCTCGCCACCACCGGGCGCTCGATCGTGGCGGTGGGTCTCGACCTGCTGCGGCGCGACTGGACCGCCACCAGCGTGCTGCTCCTCGGCACCGGCGCGTACGCGGGCGCGGTCGTGGCCAACCTTCACGAGCGGGGGGTCCGCGACCTTGCCGTCCATTCGTCCTCCGGGCGCGCGGTGTCCTTCGTCGCCCGGCACGCCGGTACCCGCGAGGCGGTCGGCGACCTGGCGGACGCGGTGGCGGCCGCCGACGTGGTGGTGACCTGCCGCGGCCTGGGGCGTCCGACCCTCACCGCACCGGCCCTCGCGGAGGTGATGCGCCGTCGCGGCGGCGCGCCACTGGTGCTGGTGGATCTGGCCGTGTCCCGCGACGTGGAGCCCGAGGCCGCCGGCCTGCCGGGCGTCGTCCTGCTCGACCTGCCCACGATCCAGTTGCATGTGCCCGACGCCTCCCAGCGCGAACTGGCGCGCGCCCGCGCCCTCGTCGACGAGGGCGTGCGGGACTTGGTCGCCCGCCTGAAAGGACGCGAGATGTCACCGGCCGTGGTCGCCCTGCGCGACACCGTCAACGAGATGGTCACCGACGAGATCGAACGACTGCCACAGGGGCGTCCGATCACCGGCGACGAGGCCGCGCATGCGCTGCGGCGGCTCGCCGCACGCCTGGTGCACGTGCCGAGCGTCCGCGCCCGCAAGGCCGCCGAAGAGGGACGCACCGACGAATACCTGACCGCGCTCAGCGAGTTGTGGGGCATCGAACCTCAGGTGCAGCCCGTGCTGCGCAATCTCGAACTCGACTTCGCGCCCACGCCGCAGGCGGTGCCGCCCGACACCCTCGACTGCATGACCTGCCCGATCACCGGGCTGGGCCTGACCGACCTGGGCGACCCCGCTCATCTGGAGGCGATGTGACCTTCCCCTACGACGCGATCCTCGTGGTCTCCTACGGGGGCCCGCGCGAGCCTGCCGACGTGCTGCCGTTCATGCGCAACGCGACCCGCGGACGCGGCATCCCCGACGAGCGGCTCATGGAGGTGTCGGAGCACTACCGGCTGTTCGGCGGCGCCTCCCCGATCAACGAGCGCAACGCCGAACTGATGGACGCCCTGCGCGGCGAACTGGCCGCCCGCGGCGTCACGGTGCCCATCGTGATCGGCAACCGCAATTGGACGCCGTACGTCGCCGACACCGTGGCCGGGCTGGAGGCGTCCGGGGCCAGGCGGGTGCTGGTCCTCGCGACCGCCGCGTACGCGTCGTACTCGGGATGCCGCCAGTACCGCGAAGACCTGGCCGCCGCGCTCGCCGAGACCGGGGCGGCGCTGGAGTTCACCAAGATCGGCCCGTTCGCCGAGACCGACGGCTTTGTCGCCGCCAACGCGGACGCCGTGCGTGAGGCGCTGGCGCTCGCCGAGGGCACGCCGCGGGTGCTGTTCGTGACGCACTCGATCCCGGTGGCGATGGACGCCGCGTCCGGGCCTGGTGGCGACAACACCTACGCGGCCCAGCACCGCAGGGTCGCCGCGCGGGTGGCTGACGAGGTCGGCCTCGCCGGCGATGCCTGGGAGATCGCCTACTGCAGCCGCTCGGGCGCGCCGCACATCGCGTGGCTCGAGCCCGACGTGAACGACCGGATGGAGGCGTTGGCGGCCGAGGGCGTCTCGTCCGTCGTCGCCGTGCCGTTCGGGTTCATCAACGACCACATGGAGGTCGTCTACGACCTCGACACCGAAGGCAAGCAGACCGCGGCCGACCAGGGGCTGAGCTACGTGCGGGCGGCGACCGTCGGCCTCCACCCCGCCTTCGTGGCGATGCTCGCCGAGGCGATCGTGGCGGCGAAGCCGGGTGAGGTCGGCGGGCGGCCGACCTGCGGGGCCGACTGCTGCGGGTCGGGGCACCCAGGCCCGCGGCGTCCGGCCGCCTGCGCGATCGGCTGACCCCAGAGACGTCCGCCTCGCCGGAGGCGGCCCACAGATCGAACGACCCGCGCCCACGCGGGGGAGGAGAGACATGGCCCAGGCACCCCACGGCAAAGTCGCCGGCGCACCGTTCAGCGGCGACCCGCGCGACGCCTATGTCGCGCCCGAAGAGGTCAACGCCCGCACCCGCTACGTGATGTACAGCGTGTTCTCGGCGGTGGTCCCGCTGCCGGCGGAGACCGACGAGCGCGCGGCCGAGGCGGCGGGCGCGCTCGCCGAGGTCGAGGCCACGGGCGTCACCGTGCGCGGCTGGTACGACGTGGCCGGCTTCCGGGCCGACGCCGACCTCATGGTCTGGCTGCTCGCCGACGATCCGGCGGTCCTGCAAGCCGCCTACCACGCGCTGCGCGGCTCCAACCTGGGCGGACGCCTCGCGCCGGTATGGAGCGTCGTCGGCGTCCACCGCCCGGCCGAGTTCAACGCGATGCATACGCCCGCCTGCTTCTCGGGGATCGCCCCGCGGCCGTGGCTGACGGTGTACCCGTTCGTGCGGTCCTACGAGTGGTATTACATGGATCCGGCCAAGCGTTCGCACATGCTGCGCACCCACGGCGGCGCGGCGCGCGAGTTCCCCGACGTGCTCGGCTCGACGACTCAGGCGTTCGCCCTCGGCGACTACGAGTGGCTGCTCGCGTTCGAGGCCGACGAACTCCACCGGCTCACCGACGCCATGCGCGTCCAGCGGGGCGTCGAGGCGCGCCTGCACGTGCGCGAGGAGACGCCGTTCTTCACCGGGCCGCGCGTCGATCTTGCCGACTGGGCCGACCGCCAGCCGCGCGCCTGACGCCCCGTTGGGCTGGGAAAGTGACGCTGACGGCGGGGTGATCCGGCGGATGGCGGCAGGGGGCTCGACGAGTGTCGCCAAGGCGCCCCTGCCGGACCGTCATCGCGACACTTTCGGAGCCCGAAGCGTCGCTGTGAGATCGCCCACCCCGGCCGCCCGGATCACGACGACGAGACCGCCGCACCCGTCAGGTGAGCGGCGGTCTCGTCGTGTAATGCGCCGGACCGGGAGCGCCTGTCGGCGCGTGGCCGCTCGCGGCGGCTAAGAGTGGAGCCCGGGGCTACCGCGGCCCGACGCGCCCCCACATTACGCGCTGCGACCGGACGAACGCGACTCGATACCCGGGCGGTAGTGCCCTGTCGCGTAGGACCAACCGAGGAAGGGGGTTGCCTTGGGTTCGGGTTCCGGCTGGTCCCGTAGCGCCAACCGGCGCGCGGGGGCGCGCCACGGGAGCGCGTCGTCCGATCGGCCGTCCGAGCGGGTTCGCACGCAGCCGCTGGTTGACCTGACGACGGGCGGAGAGCCGGATGGTCAGGTCGTCCCTGGGAAAGCGCTGGTCGATGCCGCACCTGAGCCCAGGCGATTGTTCAGGACTCCCGAATTGTCGTTCTCAGCGCCGCCAGGCGTCCCCGACGGGCTCCGGGCTCAGAGATTGTCCTTTCAGGGCCTCAAAACCCCCGTCAAAACGACCATCTCTGAGCCCAGCTCTTCCGACGCAGCCTCACCCCGTCAGCGATACGACAATCCGTGAGCCCTAGACCAGCGTGTCGGCGCGCCACAGACCGGCGGCGGCGGTGAGGTCGTTGGCGGTCTGCTGGAGGCGTCCGGCTAGGCGGACCGCGCGGCCGCCCGGGGAGACGTCCGCGCGGCCGCAGGCCACCACGTGGCAGAAGGAAGCCGCGCGTTCGAGCGCCACGGCGAAGTCGCCGGTGAACGCCCCGCGCAGGATCTCGTCGGCGGCGCGGAGCACCTCGTCCGGTCCGGGCGGCTCGACCCCGGCGACCGCATGGTTCGGTTCGGTGAACCGGACGCCCGCCGCGTACTCGCGCGCCACCCCGTCCGGGTCGGAGCGGATCCATTCGCGCAGCAGATAGAGCCGCCACAGCGCGCCCGGCAGCGAGTGCGCGGGACGCTCCGCCCACAGGTCGGCGAGCGTCGACAGGCCGGTCTCCTCGACGATCGCGACGAGGCGGTCGGTGACGGCCGGATCGTGGGCGGCCCGGCCGGCGTGCAGCAGCACCGCCGCGGTCTCGTGGGCGGCGTGCAGGGCGGCGATCGGGTCGGACGCCTCGCCCAGCGGCTCGAGCCGGGCCGGCTCGCGGACGGTCGGGCGGTGGATACGCCGGGACTCGCTCACGGCAGGCTCCTCGGATCGACGGCGGTCGGCAGTGCGGGATCGGCGCGCGGCCCGAAGGTCGGCAGCAGCCCGGCGCTGATCATCTCGAGCCGGGCGAGCGCGGTGAGTGCCTCCGGATCGCGGTCACGCCAGGCGCGGGCCGGGTCGACGCCCACGATGCGCAGCCGGGCCGGCCGCTGGGTGGCGAGCGCGCGGAGCGCCAGCAGATCCTCCCCGCCGGGCGCCACGGCGAGCGCCGCCGTGTCGCGGAATCGAATCATGAATTGGTAGCGCTTGAGTGCCCAGAAGCCGACGACGAGCAACACCGGGACCCAGAAGAGAGCCCCGCCCACCTGGGGTGCGGTCTGCTCGAGCGTGCCTGCCTGCTGCTGCACCGACGTCGCCACCGCGTTGACCGTCGCCGCCATGTCGTCGAACGGACGACGCAGGCTGTCCCCGACCAGCGGAACGCGGGCGGCCTGGTCGGCGGCGTCCGCGAGTTGGCCCTCCAGCTGCGCGGTCACCCGACCGGCTTCGCCGACGGGACGGGCGATGCGGAGCAGCAGATCCTCGGTGGCCCGGCCCACCCACCACCAGATCGCGACCCAGGCGATCACGGCGAGATCGGCGGCGACCTGGCCCACGGTCTGCCACGAGCTGCGGGCATAGAAGCGCATGACGGGACTCAGACCAGGAATCGGTAGAAGGGACTGTCGGGGTCGACCGGCTCGGCGCTGATCGGGCTGCGCCCCAGGCGCGCGAGCAGATCGGGAAGACTCGCCGGATCACCCAGCTCGAGACCGACGAGAGCCGGACCCAGCTCGCGGTCGTTGCGCTTGACGTACTCGAAGTGGGTGATGTCGTCGTCGGGCCCGAGCACCTCGTCGAGGAACCGGCGCAGCGCCCCCGGCTCTTGCGGGAAGTTCACCAGGAAGTAGTGCTTGTGCCCCTCGAACACGAGCGAGCGCTCGATGATCTCGGCGTAGCGGGAGATGTCGTTGTTGCCACCCGACACCACCACGACGACGACCTCGCCGGGCTGCGGCGGGTAGCGGCGCAGCGAGGCGGACGCCAGCGCGCCGGCGGGCTCGGCGACGATCCCCTCGGTCTGGTAGAGCTGCAGCATCTCGGTGCAGATCGCGCCCTCGGGAACCGAGACCAGCCGCGGCCTGTGCTGCGCCGCGATCGCGTAGGTGAGGTCGCCCGCGCGCCGGACGGCGGCGCCGTCGACGAACGTGTCGATGGTGCGCAGGGTGGTGGGTCGCCCGGCGTCCAGAGCGGCCGCGAGGCAGGCGGCACCGGACGGTTCGACCGCCGTCACGCGCGTGTGCGGGCTGTACTCCTTCAGCCACACCAGGCAACCGGCGAGCAGGCCGCCGCCGCCCACAGGGACGACCAGGCGGTCGGGCTCGCGTCCGAGCTGCTCGACGATCTCCTTCGCGACCGTGCCCTGGCCGGCGATGGTGCGGGGATCGTCGAACGCGGACACCATGACCGCCCCGTTCGCCTCGGCGGCCGTGACCGCGGCGGCGTATGCGTCGTCGTAGGAGTCGCCGGTGACCACCAGCTCGACCACGTCGCCGCCGAAGTGGCGCATGCGCTCGCGCTTCTGACGCGGGGTCGTGGACGGCACGTAGATCTTGCCGTGGATGCCGAGCTTGGCGCAGGCCATCGCCACGCCCTGGCCGTGGTTGCCGGCGGACGCCGCGATCACGCCCGCGGCGCGCTCGGCGTCGGTCAGTTGGGCGATCAGGTTGTAGGCGCCGCGGATCTTGTACGAGCGGACCGGCTGCAGATCCTCACGCTTGAGCCACACTTCGGCGCCGGTCGCCGCCGACAGGCGCTCGTTGTACTGCAGCGGGGTCTCGGAGATCACGCCGCGCAGCCGGACGGCGGCCGCGTTGATGTCGGACGCGGTCGGCGGCGTGCTGGTGAGGGACTGGGTCACGGCTCATATTGTGCACCCCGCGTCAGCGCAGGCCCACCAGGGAGGCCAGGGGCCTGGGCGTCACGGTGGGACCGCGCGGGCGTCGTGGGCCGAGCCACGCCGGGATTCATGCCCGGCGCCGCCCGGCGGATGGCGTGGATGCCACCGGGGATGCCCCGGCGATGATCTCGTCGAGGCTCGGGGCCTCGCCCCTCAGTACGGACGCCTCGGGCAGGTCGGCCGTCGCGCGCTCGGCGATCTCGGCCCGGCCCACCAGCGTTGGGACGGCGGCCGCGTCTTCGACGAACTCGGGCGCCGTGATCGGGCGCGGATGCTCTTCGGCCGGCTTGAGCGCGGCCAGCTCCTTGTCGGCGAGCTTGAGGTCGCGGAACCGGCGGGCGCTGACGAGCACGCGCGACTCCATCGACCCGAGGGTGTCGTTGTACGCCTTGACCGTCGACGTGAGCGAGCGGCCGATCCGGTCGAAGTGGCTGCCCATCGTGCCGAGCCGGTCGTACAGTTCGCGGCCGAGCTGGAACACCTCGGCCGCCGAGTTGGCGAGTGCGGCCTGCTTCCAGCTGTAGGCGACGGCTCTCAGCATGGCGATCAGCGTCGTCGGGCTCGCCAGCACGATGCCTTTCGCCGCGGCGTACTCGTGCAGATCGGGAACCTGGGCGAGAGCCTCGGCGGCGAGCGCCTCGCTGGGAATGAACAGCACCACGAACTCGGGGGTGCCGGTGTCGGTCTTGAAGTAGTTCTTGCTCGCGAGCTGATCGACGTGCGTGCGCACGTTCTTCGCGAACAGGCCGAGCAAACGCTGCTGCTCGGCCTCGTCGGTCGTCTCGTGGGCGTCGAGGAAGCTGGTGAGCGGCACCTTCGAGTCGACGTAGACGAACTTGCCCTCGGACAGCAGCACCTTCATGTCGGGGCGGACGACGCGGTCTTCGGAGGTCGTCGACGTCTCTTGCAGCACGAAGTCGCAGTACTCGACCATGCCGGCCAGCTCGGCGACCCGCTTGAGTTGCAGCTCGCCCCATGCGCCGCGCACTTGCGGCTTGCGCAGTGCCTTCGACAGCGCGGACGTCTCGCGGCGCAGCTCGTCGCCGGTGAGCCGGACGGCGGTGACCTGCTCGCGCAGCTCGGTCGACATCGCGACCCGCGACTTCTCGACCTCGGCCAGCCGCGTGTTGAACTGGGCGAGGCTCTCGCGGATCGGCGCCATCAGCTGCTCGGTCGCCTTGAACCGCTGATCGGCGGACGCCTCGGCCTTGCGGCCCTGATCGTCGAGCGCCTGGCCCGACAGCACCTTGAACTCCTTGACCAGCGTGTCGCGGTCGGCGGCGATCTCGGCGGCACGGGCGAGCGCGGTGTCGCGCTCGGCGACCGCGGCGACGACCTTCGCCTCGAGCCGTGCCACCTCGGCCTGGTGGTGCGCCGCATCGCTGCGGGCGTCCGCCGCCTGCGCGTGCGCCTCGGCGACGAGCCGCCGCGCCCGCTCGGCCTCGCTGTGCGCCTCGGCGAGCCGCACCTCGGCGTCCCGCACCCGCAACTCGACCGAGGCGATGTCGGCGCGGGCCCGCTCGGCGTCGGCGCGAGCGGCGGCCTCGGTCGCACGCAGCCGCTCGGTGGACGCCGCGTCCGTAAGGAGCGCCTGCGGGGCCGAGCGGCGCAGCACGAGCCACGCACCCGCCGCGCCGAGCGCGATGCCGACGATCAGGGCGAGTAGAACGATGCCGAGTGAATCCATGTGCCGATCCTCTCAACCCCCTCCGACATTTTCCGGGACCGCGCGCCGCGCGCTGTGATGCTGCCCGAACAGCCCGAGGCGGCTTAGTCGTCGAGGCGGCGTCCGAGCACGAGGACGTCCTGGATCGCGTAGCCCAGCCGCTCGTAGAACGCGACGACGCCGTCGTTGCCGCGGCGCACCATGAGCTGGATCTTGGGCAGGTCGCGTTCACGCAGCCAGTCGTCGGCGGCGTGCATGAGCACCCGTCCGAGCCCCTGGCCCTGCAACTCGGGCCGGACGGCGAGGTAGTAGACCCACCCGCGATGCCCGTCGCCGCCCACCATCACCGTGCCGAGCAGCGATGCGCCGTCACCGGACGCCCGCAGGCCGAGCACCGTCGACGACGGCCCGCCGAGCGCTCGTGTGAAGTCGGAGACGGGATCGTTCCACGGACGCGTCAGCCCGCAGGCCTCCCACAACCCGACGGCCGCCGGCGCATCGGCGGGGGACAGTTCGACCGCTTGCATGGACCGATCCCATCACATCGCGGCCGGCCCCATGCGGCAGGATGGTCCCATGGACGCCCGCTCGCACATCGCTGACCTCGCGGCCTTCGTCACCGCGTCCCCCTCGTCCTTCCACGCGGCGTCCGAGGCGGCGCGCCGACTCGCCGAGGCGGGCTTCGCCGAGCAGCGCGAAACCGACGCCTTCGACGATGCACCCGGCGGGCATTACCTCGTCCGCGACGGCGCGATCATCGCCTGGTGGGTGCCCGAAGGCGCCGACCCGGCGAGCGTGGGATTCCGGGTCGTCGGGGCGCACACCGACAGTCCCGGCCTCAAGCTCAAGCCGCGGCCCTCGGCGTCCGCGTTCGGCTGGCAGCAGGCGGCCGTCGAGATCTACGGAGGACCGCTGCCCAACCAGTGGCTCGACCGCGAGCTCGGCGTCGCGGGGCGCCTCGTGACGCGCGGCGGCGCGCAGATCCTGGTCGCCACGCCCGCCTGGCTCCGGGTGCCGCAGGTCGCGCCGCACCTCGACCGGTCGGTGACCGAGAACCTGTACCTGGATCGCCAGCAGCACCTCAAGCCCGTCTACTCCGTCGGACGCCCCGACCTCGACCTGCTCGCCCTCGTCGCCGACGTGGCCGGACTGGGGGCGTCCGAGATCGCCGGGCACGACCTGTGCTGTTACGTCACCGAGGCCCCGGCGGTGTTCGGGCCGACCGGCGAGTTCTTCGCGTCCCCGCGCCTGGACAACCTGTCGTCGGTGCACGCCGGGCTCACCGCGCTGCTGGCCGCCGACGAGGGGCCCGACATCGCCGTGCTCGCCTGTTTCGACCACGAGGAGGTCGGGTCGGCGTCCCGCTCCGGTGGGGCAGGGCCGCTGCTCGAACAGGTGATGCGCCGCATCGCCGGCACCCTCGGCGTCCACGGCGACGGCTGGCACCGCATGCTCGCCCGAAGCTCGTGCATCTCGGCGGACGCCGGACACGCCGTCCACCCGAACTACCCGCACCTGCACGATCCCGAGCACCGCCCGCTGCCCAACGGCGGCCCGCTGCTCAAGCACAACGCGAACCTGCGCTATACCTCGGACGCCACCAGCTCGGCCCTGTGGCGGCGCGCGTGCGACGCCGCCGGCGTCCCGGTGCAGGACTTCGTCTCGAACAACGCCGTGCCGTGCGGCTCGACGATCGGGCCGATGACCGCCGAGCGGCTGGGCGTGGTGATGTGCGACGTGGGCATCCCGCTGCTGAGCATGCACTCGACACGTGAGCTGGCCGGCGTCCGAGATCCCGGCTGGCTGGCGGACGCCCTGGCCGCCTACTACGCGGGCGCCTGACCGGACGCCGATGCTCACCGCACTCCTCATCTCGCTGCTGGCCGGGCTGGCGACGTCCATCGGCGGCGTGATCGCCCTCGGGCCGGGGGCCAGGCGCCGTTCCCGGCTCGCGGTGACGCTCGCCTTCTCGGCCGGGGCGATGCTGATCGTCAGCCTGGTGGAGCTGCTACCGCTCGGCATCGCCTCGCTGCACCAGCAGTTCGAGCCCACGGCGGCCACCGCACTGGCCTACGTCTCCTTCTTCGTCGGCATCGCCCTGGTGCTGGCCATCGACCGGTTCCTGCCGCATTCGCTGAATCCGAACGAGACCGAAGGCCGCGAGGGCGAGGTGGCCGAAGGCGAGGTTCAGGAGACGCGCGCGCTGCTGCGCTCCGGGCTCCTCGTGGCCCTGGTGCTGGCGCTGCACAACCTGCCCGAGGGCATGGCCACCTTCTTCGCGTCCTACTCGAACCTGGCCGTCGGGATCCCGCTGGCCGCGGCAATCGCGATCCACAACATCCCCGAGGGAATCGCCGTGGCCGCGCCGGTGTACGCGGCGACCGGCTCGCGGGCCAAGGCGTTGTGGTGGGCGACGGCGTCCGGGCTCACGGAGCCACTCGGGGCCCTGCTGGCCGCGGCGCTGGTGGCCTGGGTGATACCGCCGGCCCTGTTCGGCATCATCTATGGGTTGGTGGCCGGCATGATGGTCTTCCTCGCTCTCGACGAGCTGTTGCCCGGCGCCTGGCGCTATCAGACCGACAAGCACCAGACGGTGTACGGCATGCTCGCCGGCATGGCGGTGGTCGCCCTCAGCTTCGTCCTGTTCGCCTGAGGCGTCCGCAGCGGGGTCGTCGAGCGTCGCCACTAGGATGGGCTCTCGTGGCACTCACCATCGGAATCGTCGGCCTTCCCAATGCCGGCAAGTCGACCCTGTTCAACGCGCTCACCCGCAACGACGTTCTCGCGGCGAACTACCCGTTCGCGACGATCGAACCCAACGTGGGCGTGGTCGGTGTGCCCGAACCGCGCCTGGAGAAGCTCGCCGAGATCTACGGCTCGGAGCGGATGCTGCCCGCGACCGTGTCGTTCGTCGACATCGCAGGCATCGTCAAGGGCGCCTCCCAGGGCGAAGGGATGGGCAACGCGTTCCTGGCGAACATTCGCGAGGCCGACGCCATCTGCCAGGTGACGAGGGCCTTCACCGACGACGATGTCACCCACGTGGACGGCGACGTCAACCCGTCCTCCGACATCGAGACCATCACGACCGAACTCATCCTCGCCGACCTGCAGACGCTCGAGAAGGCATTGCCGCGCCTGGAGAAGGAGGCGCGGATCAAGAAGGAGTCCCAGCCCAGGCTGGCCGCCTGGAAGCAGGCCTACGAGGTGCTGTCCGAGGGGCGCGGGGTGTACGCGGCAGGCCTCGACCTCGAGCCGCTGCGCGAGCTGTTCCTGCTGACCGCGAAGCCGTTCATCTACGTGTTCAACTGCGACGCCGATCAGGTGACGGACGCCGCCCTGCACTCGACGCTGTCCGCGCTGGTCGCGCCGGCCGAGGCGATCTTCCTGGACGCCAAGTTCGAGTCCGAACTGATCGAGATGGACGACGACGAGGCGCGCGAGTTCTTGGCAGACGCCGGCGTCGACGAGCCGGGTCTCGACAAGCTCGCGCGGGTCGGCTACGACACGCTCGGCCTGCAGAGCTACCTGACCGCGGGCCCGAAGGAGGCGCGCGCGTGGACGATTCGCAAGGGCGCGACCGCCCCCGAGGCGGCGGGCGTCATCCACACCGACTTCCAGAAGGGTTTCATCAAGGCCCAGATCGTCAGCTTCGACGACCTGGTCGCCGCGGGTTCCGAGGCGGCAGCCAAGGCCGCGGGCAAGATGCGCCTGGAGGGCAAGGACTACGTCATGCAGGACGGCGACGTGGTGGAGTTCCGCTTCAACGTGTAGCGCGAGGCTCGGGCCAGGCCAACACTTCTTGGCGTTGTGCTACAGGTGCTACGGTTGGTCCATGACTACCACCGTGACCCATCGTGACCTCCGCAATCGCAGCGGTGAAGTCCTGCACGCGGTCGAGGCGGGCGAGACGTACACCGTGACGAGCCGGGGGCGGCCCGTCGCACGGTTGGTGCCCGTGACGGACGCCAGCCCCGACCTTCCGTTGCGCCGACCCGCCGCGACTCGTGGTGGATTCTCAGGGTTGATCCGGCACTCGGTCGCCGAACCCAGCGGGGAGACCATCGACGACCTCCGAGGTGAGCGTTGACCCGGTTCTACCTGGACGCCTCGGCGGCGGCCAAGCTCCTCGTCGAGGAGGCCGAGAGTGCTCAGCTGGCGGCCTGGGTCGATGGCACGGACATCGGCCTGGTCGCCACGCACCTGCTCGAAACCGAGTTGCGGAGGTTCGCGAATCGACACGGTCTTCCGCAGGCCGACGTGTCGGCGATCCTCTCCCGGGTCGACATTCATGACCTTCCGCCAAGCATCTATCGCGAGGCGGGGCTGCTGCCCGGCCCGGTGCTACGGTCGCTCGACGCTCTGCACCTGGCGGCGTCCATCCGCCTCGATGTCGAGGCGCTGGTGACCTACGACCTCCGCCTCGCCGAGGCCGCGCAAAGCCTTGGCCTTCAGGTCCGTGCACCTGGAGCCTGAGCAATCAATCCGGCAGGATGCGGATCGGGGCGCCACTGGGAAGCCGCAGGGCGGAGAAGTGTCGTCGGTCGAGGGTGACGATCCGGTCGGTGCCCCACTCGAACGTGAGGACGACCAGGGATGCGTCGGTCACGCCGATCGGGACGTCGCTGACCGTGCCAGCCGGTGGCGTGTTCGGGCTTCGTATGGACCCGCTGGCCAACGCGGCGGCAGCCGGTGAAGTGCCTCTGGTCAGTCCGCCTGGGGCCTGCGCCGTGCGAGCTTGAGGTGGGAGCGACGCTTCTTGGCCTCGAGTCGACGAGTTCGTGAGGCGCGCGTCGGCGTGCTGCTCCGCCTGGAGATAGGTGGGGTGATCGCTTCTCGGAGGGCGTCCGTCAGCCGCTCGCGCGCGGCGACTCGGTTCTCGTGTTGCGAGCGCCGGTTGGACGCGGTGATGGTGAGGACGCCGTCGGAGAGCCGAGAATGCAGCCGCTCGAGCGCGCGGATCCGCTGGCCCTCGGTGAGAGACGTGGTCGTTGCGATGTTGAGACTCAACTGGACGCGCGAGTCCGAGGTGTTGACTCCCTGTCCACCGGGGCCGGATGAATGGGAGAAGCGCTCGGTGAGTTCCGCGGAGGGGATCGTGATCCCCTCCGGGATTCCGGGTCCTGGGCGTACGTGCAAATCGTCCATGCCCCAACTGTGCCTCGCCGAGCTACGCGGAGTCCCAGGCGGTGGGTGGGCAGACGAGGGGCCTTCGGGCCGGCCGGAGTCCGCCACCCGAGTCTCCTCATGGGCACACCCTGCGCGGGACGGCGTCCGGACCGCCGGATCCAGGCCATCGGCAACCCCTGGGGCCCAGACTCGGGCAGGATGGAGGGAATGGCTCGCCGACGAGCATCGACGACCCAAGGGGGAACCTGAACCATGCACGCGCTGCCGGGGCTCATTGCCGGACTACTGGCCCTCATCGCCGGGGCGGAGCTGGTGGTGCGCTACGGTTCGCTGCTGGCGGCCCGCATGGGCGTCCCTCCGATGATCATCGGCCTCACGATCGTCTCGATCGGCACGAGCGCCCCCGAGCTCGCGGTCGGCATCGACGCCATGCATGCCAACGCCGGGTCGTTGGCCGTCGGCAACATCGCCGGCACCAACATCGTCAACATCCTGCTCATCCTCGGCCTCAGCGCGGCGGTGCGTGCGATCCCTTTTGGTCGCCGGACGCAGGTGCTGGATCTGCCCAGCATGGCGATCGCCGCCGTCTTGGTGCTGGTGTTCAGCCTCGATGGTGAGCTGGATTTCTGGGAGGGCATTCCGCTGCTGGCCGGCGCGATCGTCTACACGGCGGCGCTGGGCTGGTGGATGCGACGCCACAAGGAGACCGCCGTGGTCGACCTCATCGACGACGCCGAGCCGGAACCGGATCGGGTTTCCGCGCTCAGCCGGCCCTGGTGGTATCTGATCCTCCTGGTGGCAGGGATCGTGGTGATCGTGGTCGGCGCCGAGTGGCTTGTGCAAGGCGCGGTCGGGATGGCCCGCGAGTTCGGTGTGTCGGACGCCTTCATCGGCCTCACCGTCGTCGCGATCGGTACCTCGGCCCCCGAGTTGTTCACCACGATCGTCGCCACCGCGCGCGGCGACCGCGACATCGCGGTCGGGAACCTGATCGGTTCCAGCATCTACAACCTGACGTTCATCCTGGGGATACCCGTGCTCGTGGCGCACGGCTCGGGCCCGATCGACCCGCACCTGCTCCGCATCGACCTGCCGGTGATGGTCGCCGTGTCGCTGCTGTGCATCCCGCTCTTCCTGCGGGGCAAGCGGCTTTCCCGCCGCGGGGGCGCGCTCATGGTGCTGGGCTATGCCGTCTACCTCGCCTACGTGGTCACGGTACGGGGCTGACGCGCCGCCATCACGCCGGTGACCGCGTGCCCGCGCCGACGCCTGGTCAGGCGCGCTCACGGGCACTATCCTTCATCCAGCGGCACCCGTCACGGATGTGGCCCCGGCGTACGTAGGCCGGGGCCACATCTCAGCGTGAGGGTCAGGAGACCCCCAGGAAGTCCCGCCAGCGGGGCAGTTCGCGGGTCGACTGGTTGAGGCCGCGTTCGTGCGCGGCGAGCAGACGGGGAACGCTGCGCTCGCCGTTGCCGATCGCCATCGTCTCGGGAACGAACAGGTAGGCCTCGCCGGAGCTTTCCAGGTCGAACAATTCCTCCCGCGTGGAGTTGTAGCGCGACCAACGGTCGATGAGGGCGTCCGCCACGGCGGGCGTGCGCCGGAAATAGCGACGGAGGAACCGCGCGTGGCCCGGCGGCGTCTTGCGGTAGCCGCGCTCCTGGGTCAGCACGACGAAGAACCGCCGGAAGCCCGCCTCCCGCGCGGCATCGATCGCGATACCGCCGGTCGTGCACAGTGCGCCGTCCACATACTGCTCGCCGTCGATCTCCACCGGCGGCATGATGACCGGCATCGTCGAGGACGCCTGGGCGCGCACGCTCACGGCGTCCAGGTCGGTCATGGCGGACCGGCCCCAGCGGACGGTGGCGCCGTCCCGGGTGCGGAACGCCGTCATCGACACGTCGGCCGGATGGGCGGCGAACGCCTCGTAGTCGAGGGGCAGGGCCTCGCCCGGACGCGAGGTGCGCAGGTAGATGTAGTCGGAGTTGAACAGGCCCTGCCCGCGCACGAAGGTGCGCCAGTTGCCGAACTGCGGGTCGCCCGCGAACGTGGTGACGGCGGCCTTCGCCCGCCAGCGATCGGACGACAGGTAGTTGACGGTGTTGGTGCAGCCGGCGGAGATGCCGGCCACGAACGGGAACACGATCCCGGCCTCGATCAGCCGTACCACCACGGCCGACGTGTAGGCGGCGCGCATGCCCCCGCCCTCGAAGATCAGTGCGACATCGGGCGCGTTGACGCGCGGGGGTGCGGGGGAGTGCGCCCCGGGAGTGCTGGGCACGGCGGTCCTTTCGCGGCGGTGGTTCCAGGCTAGCCTGAGGCCATGAGTTTCGCCGCCGATGCCCACGCCCTGCGCGACAGCCTGGTCAGCCTGCGTCGCGACCTGCATCGCGAACCGGAGATCGGTCTCGACCTGCCGCGGACCCAGCGGCGCATCGTGGACGCCCTCGGCGGCCTCGGTCTGGAGATCACGCTCGGCCGGGCCTGTTCCTCGGTGACGGCGGTGCTGCGCGGCGGACGCCCGGGACCGGCCGTGCTGCTGCGCGGCGACATGGACGGGCTGCCGATGGCCGAGCAGACCGGCCTCGACTATGCGGCGGCCAACGGCGCCATGCACGCCTGCGGCCACGACCTCCACATGGCAGGGCTGGTCGGTGCGGCCCGGCTGCTCGCCGCCCGCCGCGACGAGCTGCCGGGCGCGGTCGTGTTCATGTTCCAGCCGGGCGAGGAGGGCTTCGGCGGCGCGCGGATCATGCTCGACGAGGGCGTCCTGGACGCCGCCGGCCCGCGGGTGGCCGCCGCCTACGGCGTCCACGTCGCGACCGGCGCCCCCGGGGTGTTCACCACGCGGCCCGGCCCCTTCATGGCGGGGTCCAATGAGCTCGAGATCACGATCCACGGGCGCGGCGGGCACGGCTCGAGGCCGCACGCCGCGGTGGATCCGGTGCCCGCGCTCCTGGAGACCGGCCTCGCTCTGCAGACCATGGTGACCCGCCGCTTCTCGGTGTTCGACCCGGTCGTCGTCACCGTCACCCAACTGAGTGCCGGCGCGGCTCGCAACGTGATCCCGTCGCGGGCATCGCTCGGCGCCACCGTGCGGACGCTGTCCCTGGCGTCCGTCGACGCGCTGCGAACCGAGACGACGCGCCTGGCCGAGGGCATCGCGTCCGCGCACGGGTGCACCGCCGAAGTCCGTTTCGACGTCGACTACCCGGTCACCGTCAACGACCCCGCAGAGGCGGCGTTCGCGCAGCAGGTGGCCACCGACCTGTTCGGTGAGGCGCGTTTCGAGCTGGCGGCCGACCCGCTGATGGGCTCGGAGGACTTCAGCTACGTGCTCGACCAGGTGCCGGGCGCGTACCTGTTCGTGGGCTGCACCCCGCCGGAGCGTGACTGGACGAGCGAGCCGTGGAATCATTCGCCGCTGGTCGTCTTCGACGACGCGGTCGTACCCGATCAGGCGGCGCTCCTTGCCGAACTCGCCTGGCGGCGGCTTCACCGCGACGACACCCCGGCGCGCGCGTCGTGACCGGGAGCGGCACCGACCGCTCCGAGTACCGGTGGAACCTGGCCGCCGCCATCATCGTGTCGGGGGCCACGCTGGTGCAAGCGTGGCCGGCCTGACCCTGCTGGTCGCGATCGTGCTGCAGCTCTCGCCGCCGGTCAGCCTCGACTGAGTGCCGGCAGCGCCGCCGGTGAGCGGACGGCCGGGGCCACGTCCACCCACCGACGGCGGGGTTGCCTCAGCGGAGGGCGTCGATGATGCCGTTCAGCGTCGCCGACGGGCGCATGACCGCCACGGCCTTCTCGGGCACGGGGCGGTAGTAACCGCCCAGGTCGGCGGGCGCTCCCTGGACGCTGATCAGCTCGGCCGAGATCGTGTCGGCGTTCGCGCGCAGCCGTTCGGCGACCGGGGCGAAGGTCGCGGCCAGTTCGGCGTCGTCGGTCTGCGCCGCGAGCTCCTCGGCCCAGTAGACCGCCAGCCAGGCGTGCGAGCCGCGGTTGTCGATCTGGCCGACGCGGCGGGCCGGGGACTTGTTCTCGTCCAGCAGGGTTCCGGTCGCGGCATCGAGCGCGGTGCCGAGGACGGCCGCCCGCTCGTTTCCGGACGTGCGCGCCAGGTGCGCGAGGCTCTCGGCCAGCGCGAGGAATTCGCCGAGCGAATCCCAGCGCAGGTAGTTCTCGGCCTGCAACTGCTGGACGTGCTTGGGCGCCGACCCTCCGGCGCCGGTCTCGAACAGGCCTCCGCCGTTCATCAGCGGGACGACCGACAGCATCTTCGCCGACGTGCCGACCTCGAGGATCGGGAACAGGTCGGTGTTGTAGTCGCGCAGGACGTTGCCGGTCACCGAGATGGTGTCCAAGCCCTGACGGATGCGTTCGACCGACTTCTGGGTCGCTTCGACCGGAGAGAGGATCTCGATCGACAGGCCGGCGGTGTCGTGCTCGGCCAGGTACTTCTCGACGAGCCCGGTCAGGTTGCGGTCGTGCGCGCGGGCCGGGTCGAGCCAGAAGATCGCCGGGGTACCGGAGACGCGGGCCCGGGTGACCGCGAGCTTGACCCAGTCGCGGATCGGGGCGTCCTTGGTCTGGCAGGCGCGCCACACGTCGCCGGCGGCGACATCGTGCTCCATGAGCACCTCGCCGGACGCCGTCACGACCTGGACCTTGCCGGCCCGGGTGATCTCGAAGGTCTTGTTGTGCGAGCCGTATTCCTCGGCCGCCTGCGCCATGAGGCCGACGTTCGGCACCGAGCCCATGGTCACCGGATCGTAGGCGCCGTGCGCCTTGCAGTCGTCCACGACGGCCTGGTAGACGCCGGCGTACGACGAATCGGGGATGACGGCGAGCGTGTCCGCCTCCTGGCCGTCCGGCCCCCACATCTTGCCGCCGATCCGGATCATCGCGGGCATGGAGGCGTCCACGATCACATCGGAGGGCACATGAAGGTTGGTGATGCCCTTGTCGGAGTTCACCATGGCCAGCGCCGGGCCGGCGGCCAGCTCGGCGTCGATGGATGCCTTGATCGCGGCACCGTTCGGGAGGCCGTCGAGTCCGGCCAGGATCGCGCCCAGGCCGTTGTTCGCCGAGAGCCCGGCGGCGGCCAGGTCGTCGCCGAAGGCGGCGAAGGTCGCCGGCAGGAAGGCCGTCACGACGTGACCGAACAGGATCGGGTCGGACACCTTCATCATGGTGGCCTTCAGGTGCACCGAGAACAGGACGCCCGACGCCTTGGCCCGGGCGATCTGCTCGGTCAGGAAGGCGTCCAGTGCGGCCGCGCGCATGACGGTGGCGTCGACGACCTCGCCGGCGAGCACCGCGAGATCGCCCTTGAGCACGGTGATGTCGCCGGTGGCGTCCACCAGCTGGATGCGCAGCGTGTCGGCCTCGGGCATGATGACCGACAGTTCGTTCGCGCGGAAGTCGTCGCGGTCCATGGTGGCGACCTCCGTCTTCGAGTCGGCCGACCATGCGCCCATCGAGTGGGGGTGCTTGCGGGCGTAGTTCTTGACGGCCAGCGGCGCGCGACGGTCCGAGTTACCCTCGCGCAGCACCGGGTTCACCGCAGAGCCTTTGATGGCGTCGTAGCGGGCTTGGGCGTCGGCGTCCGCATCGGCGTAGGCGGGCAGGTCGAAGCCCAGCGCGTTCAGTTCGGCGATGGCCGCCTCGAGCTGAGGAATGGAGGCCGAGACGTTCGGCAGCTTGATGATGTTCGCCTCGGGCGTCTTGGCGAGTGCGCCCAGCTCGCTGAGGGAGTCCGGCACCTGCTGGGACGCGGGGAGGCGGTCTGCGAACGCGGCCAGGATGCGACCCGCCAGCGAGATGTCACGGGTTTCGACCTCGACGCCCGCGCTGGCGGTGAATGCCTCGACGATCGGAAGGAACGAGTAGGTGGCGAAGAGGGGAGCCTCGTCGGTGAGCGTATAAATGATCTTGGCCATCGCGCGCAGTTCTTCCTTGAGCTAGTCCTCGATTGTGTGATCTCACCCTAGCGGGTGGCTGCCGCGGAAGCCGCGCCCGAAAGGACGCCCCGTCGCGGGCGATTGCAGCCGGCGGTGACCGGCCGTGCCAGACTGATCAGATGAGCACCGATCGGCTTCTGCCCCGCTCACGCCCCGTCACCGTCGGCGTCGACTCCGCCGGGGTCGGCGCCTTCCTCGACGACCTCGCCCGGCGCCGCATCGGCCTGCACACGATCATGCTCCTGCGGCGCGGGCAGGTGTATGCCGAAGGCGCCTGGGCGCCGCATCGGCTCAGCGACGCGCCGTTGTTGTACTCGCTGTCCAAGACGTTCACCTCCGCCGCGGTCGGGATCGCGGTCGCCGACGGCGCGTTCGGCTACGACGACCCGGTGGTCGGCTTGTTCGCCGACGTCGTGGACGCGGCGGGCCCGGTCGCCTCGCGCATCCGGGTGCGCGACTGCCTCGCCATGGCGACGGGTCACACGGTCGGTGTCGGGTCGATCACCCGACTCGCCGCCCTCCCGGGACGGACGCCGTGGCGCGCCTGGCTCGCCACCGAGCCGTCGGGCGAGCCCGGCGAGACCTTCTGCTACAACCAGGTCGCCACCTGGACGCTCGCCGAGATCGTCCGGCACGCCACGGGGCGGTCGGTCCTGGATCTGTTGCGCGAGCGCGTGTTCGCGCCGCTGGGCATCGCGCACGCCACCTGGGACACCGATCAGCGCGGACGGATCCTCGGCGGCACCGGCCTCCATATGGCGCCCGAGTCCGTCGCAGCGTTCTTCCAGCTCCTGCTCGACGACGGGATCCGCGACGGTGAGCGGCTGCTGCCGGCCGAGTGGATCACCGGCTATCGCCAGCGTCACGTGGAGACGGCGGCGGCCGAGACCGAACCCGACTGGCAGCAGGGCTACGGGTGGCAGGTGTGGCTCGACCGCCACGGAGGGCATCGCGGCGACGGCGCGTTCGGCCAGTTCGCCCTGGTCATGCCGGGCCACGACGCGATCGTCGTGACGACCGCCCACACCTCCGACATGCCCGGGATCCTCGATGCAGTGTGGACGCACCTCGTGCCCGCGTTCGGTGCTCTGCCCCCGTTGAGCGCCTTGTCGGACGCGAATCAGGTTGCGCGGCCGGGCACCGGGGGCGACGCCGTCCTCGCCGCCCGGCTGTCGCGGGCCGCCCTGCCCACGGTCGGGGGCGAACGGGGTGGTGCCGTGCATCTGACCTTCGAGAACCGCCGGAACCGCTGGCGACTCACCGATGCGGCGCACGGGTGGGACATGCGATGGGTGGACGCCTCGGGCGGCGACAACACCCTCGCCGTCGGTGACCGCTCATGGCAGTACTCGACGATGCGCTGGGGGACGAAAACGCTGCGCGTCGCGGCGTCCGGCGCGTGGGTCGAATGGGGCCACTGGGTGTGCCACGTGATCGCCCTCGACGCGCCGCACGCGCTGCTGGTGCGGCTGCGTGACGACGGCTCCGGCCGCGTCGAATGGGTGGGCGAGGCGCCGCTGCTGACCAAGACATGGTCGGGCTTGGCCGTTCAGCCCTGAGCGGCTTCCGGGCTCGCACGCGGTTCGGCGCGGCCCGGATGCCGCTGCGCTGGTGGATCAGCGGGCGTCGATCGGCACGACGCTGCGTGCGCGATGCCCGGTGTAGATCTGCTTGGGGCGCATGATCTTCTGCTCGGGATCGGTCACGCCCTCAAGCCACTGCGCGCTCCAGCCGGCCGTCCGGGGCACGGCAAACAGCACGGTGAACATCTCGGGCGGGAACCGCAGGGCCTCGTAGATCAGGCCCGAGTAGAAGTCGACGTTCGGGTAGAGCCGGCGCTTGACGAAGTACTCGTCGCCCAGCGCGACCTTCTCGAGTTCGATCGCGATCCGCAGCAGCGGATTGACCCCGGTGACCGCGAACACGTCGTCGCAGGACTTCTTGATGATGGTCGCGCGCGGGTCGTAGCTCTTGTAGACGCGGTGACCGAAGCCCATCAGGCGCGCCTTGCCGTTCTTGACGCCCTCGATGAACGCGCCGATGTTGTCGACCGAGCCGATCTCGCGGAGCATCGCCAGCACGGCCTCGTTGGCACCGCCGTGGGCCGGCCCGTAGAGAGCGCCGACGCCCGCACCCGCCGACGTGTAGAGATCGTTGCCCGCGGACGCCACCGCCCGCACCGCGTTGGTGGAGCAGTTCTGCTCGTGGTCGGCGTGCAGGATGAACAGCACCTCCATCGCCCGCGACACGCGCGGGTCGGGGCGGTAGACCCGCTGCTGGCTCTGGAACAGCATGGCGAGGAAGTTGTCGACGTAGCCGAGTTCGTCGTTGGGGTAGACGTAGTGCCGGCCGATCGACTGACGGTACGACCACGCCGCGAGGGTCGGCATCTTGGCGATCAGCCTGACGATGTTCATGCGGCGGGCATCGGGGTCGTCGATGCGGCGGGCGCTCGGGTAGAACGTCTGCATCGACGCGACGCCCGACATCAGCTTGGCCATCGGATGGGCGTCGTAGCGGAACGACTGGATGATGCCGCGCACGTTCTCGTGCACGAACCGGTGCGTGTTGACCTCCTTGTCCCACGCCGCGAGCTGCGTCGCGTTCGGCAACTCGCCGAACAGCAGCAGGTAGGCGACTTCGAGGTGCGTGGCGTTCGCGGCGAGCTCGGCGATGGGGTAGCCGCGGTATTCGAGGATTCCGGCATCGCCGTCGATGTAGGTGATGGAGCTGCGACACGACGCCGTGTTCATCAACCCGGGATCATAGGTTGCCAGGGGGCCTGCGGAGGTGGGGACCGCCTTGAGGTCGGTGGCCTTGATGGTGCCGTCGGTAATCGGCAGGTCGAGGGTGACCTGCTCGGTGCTGATCTTCAGTGCCTCGGACATGGTCGGAGGCTAGGGATGACGGGCGGCGTTCGGGGATCGGCTCAGTCTGTGAACGGAATTGACGAGGGCGGGGCGGACGTGCTCACGGGCTCTGTAGCCCGCCGCGTCGCCTAGCGGACGGCCGGAGTCTGCTGCTCGAACCGCAGCCGCCAGGTGTCGTCGTGCTTGACCCAGACCGAGCTGCGCAGGCTCGCGGCCGACGGTGAGCGCGCCCGCCAGCGGAGCAGAATGACCCAGGGCGCCAGTTCGTCGACCCCCTCGACCTCGACCGTCACCGGGTCGGCGAGAGGGGCCAGGGACGCCAGGGTCCTGCCCTTGCCGGACGCCCGCCCGCGCGCGTCGTGCTCGACGAACCGCGGGTGCAGCAGCGTGTCCGCGGCGGCGCGATCGGAGCGCACGGCGTCCGACAGCCAGCGGCGCTGCAGGGCGACGACGGCGTGCTCCTCGGGGGCCGGCTCGGGGTGGGGGGCCGCTTCGAAGAGTCGCGGCGCGAGGTCGGGCTGTGGGGGGGCGGACGCCTCGGGCGCCGGCGTCCGGGGCGCGGCGGCGGAGAAGCCCGGGCCGGCGTCCACGGCCGTGCCCTGCTGGTAGGCGGTCGCGGCGGCCCGGGCGCGGGCGTCCGCGGCCTCGTTCAGGTCGTGGCCGGCGTGGCCCTTGACCCACTCGAAGGTGACCCGCCGCCCGGCGAGTTCGCGGTCGAGTTCGGCGAGCAGGTCGACGTTGAGGACGGGCTTGCCGTCCGCCTTCTTCCAGCCCTTGCGCTTCCAGCCGGGCATCCACTTGGTGAGGGCGTTGATCACGTATTGGCTGTCGCACAGCACGAGCAGGTCGTCGCCGGCGTCGCGGGTCTGCCGCAGCAGGTCGAGGACGGCCATCAGCTCGGCCTTGTTGTTGGTGGCGTGCTTCCAGCCACCTGCGGCCCAGCGGTCGCCGTCCACGAACCAGGCCCATCCGGCAGGCCCGGGGTTGGACAGCGACGATCCATCAGCGGCGGCAACGATCACCCGCACCATTGTGCCGGGTGCGGCGTTCCGCGCGGTGTGCGCCTCAGTTGATGGAGACCTGTGGCCCTCAGTCGGGCCACGACTGTCCGCTATCTCTGTGGTCGCGCCGTCGGTCGGGCGTGGCGGTGGCGCACGGCGGTGGCGTCGAGGCCCATGAGCATCGCCTGCTGGGCGAGTTGGCCGCGGGTGGGTACGCCGTAGAGGTTCAGGAGGCGTCCGACGGTCAGCTTCACGGTTGAGAACGAGACGAGGAGTGTGGCGGCGATGGCGGCGTTGGTGTCGCCGTCGCCGATCAGGGCGAGCGTGTCGCGCTCGCGCGTGGTCAGCCGGCGCATCCCGGTGGGGTCGTCGAGGGTGCCGTCGACTCTGGTGATGACGCGGTGCCCGCGCTGGGCGACGCGGATGACCTCGGCGATCTCACCCGGGTCCGTGGCCTTGGTGAGGACGCCGACGGCTTGAGCACCCGACACGTCACCGTCACAGGGATCCCTGCGTCGGCGAGCTCCGTCACGAGCGGGTAGAACCTTTTCCCGGCAGGTTCGCCTGCGACAGATACGCCGCCGCACGGCGCAGCACCTCGTTCTCCTGCTCGAGGAGCCGGTTCCGCTTGCGCAGCTCACGGATCTCCGCGGCATCGGTCCGGGTCTGGCCGGGCTTGGCGCCCTCGTCGATGTCAGCGCGACGCATCCACTTCTGCAGTGTCATCGGGTGCACCCCGAAGTCTCTCGCGATCTGCTCGATCGTCACTCCGGGCTCGCGGCCACGCGCGACGCGCACAACGTCATCACGGAACTCGCTCGGGTAGGGCTTAGGCACAGCAACATCCTTCCAGGCCCACCCCACGGGCAAGCCAGATCAGATGTCACCTACTCGTGCAGCAGTCCCTTCCCTCTGCTTGGTGGGTTGCTGAAGGTGGTCGCGACGGTGGTGAAGGCTGTCGTGACGGTGGTGAAGGCGGTGGCGCGGGCGGCCGGTGTCACGTTGCCGGCACGTCCGACGACGCCTGCGTCGAAGACGGCCTCGAGCAGCGGTAGCCAGAGCAAGCCGGCGCCGCCCAAGTCGTCGAAGCCGACCGGCACCTATATTGGACAGCAACCCAGCTACTGGTCACCATCGCTAGGCCCGACCAGCATGCCGCCCATAGGCAACACGTCGGGTGCCATGGACGGGGTCCATCTTCTTCTGGATCTCCTCGGCTTGGTCCCGGGGGTGGGACCCTTCGCGGACGGCACCAACGCAGCGATCTACACCAGCGAGGGCAACTACCGCGACGCCGCCATCTCGAGCGCCTCGATCGTGCTCGATGGCGCCATCATCCTCAGGTTCGCCAAGGAGCCGATCGAGGCCACGGTCAAGGCGGCCGAAACCGGCCACAAAGCCACAAAGAGCGCACCGGGGATCAAGGCTGGTTCGATGGGTGACCCGACGGCTGGCAAGCCGTTCTCGCCGGGGGTGCGGCAGCAGGAGTTGGCGAACAATCCGAGTACGTGTTGTATTGCCGGATGGAGACGGATACCCCGCAGGTCGACCATGTCATTCCTAGGGTTCGTGGGGGAACGCGACGGTGGAGAATGCGCAGACGACGTGCCCCCACTGCAACGCCTCGAAGGGAGCTAGGGACTTCCCGGTGACGCCGCCAGCGGGCTATGAGGGTCCGTGGCCGCCGCCGTGGTGGCCACGGTGAGTGAGTCTCCAGGGTTGTTCTCGGTTCACAATGAACCGGTTTGGCGTGACCGGGCGAACTTCATCGTGAACGCACGCCTGCCTGAGCCGGGCAGGTTCGAGCAGTTGTGGTGCCGGCAGGTGGCTGAGGATGAGTTCGAGGTTTGCTGTATCCCGTTCTTCCTTTACGACGTCGCTTTGGGAGACACCGTCCAGACGCGTGCCGTGGATGGTCGTAGGTACGTGCTGAGTCGCGTGGTGGCCAGGTCCGGACGCTTCGTGTTTCGGGTTCACTTCGAACGGTCGATGCTTCGGAATCGAGAGGTTGTCACTGACAGGCTTGCTGAGATGGGGGCGCTCTTGGAGTGGTCGTCGTCAAGCCTGCTTGCTGTGGATGCACAGGATGTCGGACATGCTCAACAGATTGCCGATTACCTGTTCGAGCAGGAGGGTGCTGGCCGGCTCGTGTATGAGCCCTGATCCACCGATCATGGTTTCTGGTGGCTGCTCGCGTCG
The DNA here is from genome assembly GCA_016711325.1 of Nigerium sp. Taxonomy (GTDB): domain Bacteria; phylum Actinomycetota; class Actinomycetes; order Propionibacteriales; family Propionibacteriaceae; genus Propioniciclava. Next base: position 57,805 of record JADJTH010000008.1, read on the forward strand.
TTTGTGAGGGTCATTCTTCGGTGTGGGGGCGTCGATGCCGGTCTGTCGGTGCTGGTGGTGCGTTCGTCGTCGGTGAGTTCTGGGAGGTCGGGGAGGCGGGCTGTGCTGGGCTGGTCGCGACGGCGTGGAGGGCTTCCCAAAGGCCAGTGGGTGGGTAGGGCAGCGAGGCGACGGCCGGAGGCCGCGGCCCGGCCGGGGATGTTGATGCGTCTGCGGCGCAGAGGGCCCATCTGGTCTTGGCCAGGTCTGACGGTGCGGCGATCGAACGTTCCAGGGCGACCCAAGCGGCGTTGGCGGCGTATTGCCCGAGGCAGGGGCCAGGGGCCCGGGCTGCTCGAGTCGGCAAGGACCTGCTCCACGATCGCGTGATCACGGTGCAGCTGGTCGGCCTGACCATGCCGAAGGCGGTGTTGGGAAGTGGCTGGAGCCGGTACGAACAGTTCTTGTTGCTGGCTGCCGCCGGAGGCGAGCGGTTTGGATCCGTTTGACCCGGCGCACGACCAGCCGGCAGGGCACGTGTTCGGTCTTGCGGCGGCCGGTGAACGCCACGAACCCGACTTGGCGACCTCGGCGCCGGAGACCCACCGCTGCCAGCCTGGTCGAAGCTCTCGGTGCGGGTACTGGATCATCTGCCAGGGCCTCGGCGATGCCGGGATCGCGGCGGTCACCGTCGTGGTCATCCGGGCGGTCACCGAGAACCAGGCGTTCGCCCGAGGGCGGCTCGGCGAGACGCCCACCAGTACTGACCCCGAAGTCGGCCCGGCACAGCAGGTGGCCCCGCACCCCAGCGCGGGCGGTTGTGATCTTGGGCCAGCACCGGCCAGAACGCGATCGTGCTGCGTGCGGACCCGCAAGGCGACCACCGGAGCCAACGGGCTCGACAGGGCCGCGCCTGATGTTCCCTCCCCGGTGCGGCCAGCCGGCGCCCTGTTGGCGAGCCGGGGACCTCGGGACGTGTCATCGACATCGAGGAACGCCAGCCCTTCGCGGGGGGGCGCCGGCGATGACACCGGGCGACCCTGCCGGCCAGCCCGGCCAACAGGCCCGCCACCGGCGTCGAGTTGCGCATGCCCTGGGCGAACGACCGCCGGCAAGAGTTCCCGGCCCCCGCAACAACCTGGACCCGCCTACCCGAGCAGGTCACTGCACCCTGGTGACCGGACACCTTCACCGCCCATTCGGCCACAAGACCCGTCCGAAGCAGGTCATGCAGGCCAGCAGGCTCGGCCAAGCAACTGGCCGCCCAACCCGGCAGGCCACACCAGCTCCGGGTCACTGGAAACGGAACGGCTCGTGCGAGGTCTGGTTCGGGGACCATCTGAGCAGGCGATGAGGCCATCCGGACGCACCTCTCCCAGCTGAAAGACCTCCCACGCCACGCCACCCCGCCAGTTGATCACGGATGAGACCGGCAAGAGGCGACAGCCTGCGCCGCCGGTGATGGCCAAGTTTGCCAGAGGCGCGATGACGTTGGTGATGGTGGTGCGTTCGTCGTCGGTGAGTTCTGTGAGGTCGGGGAGGCGGGCGGCTAGTTCGTCGCTGGCCTGGCTGAGCCCTGATCCACCGGCGTGGTGGCGGGTGTGGGCGTGGCATGGGGCGAGGTGACCGTTCTGAGCAGGGAGGATGGTGATTGCTGAAGTCGCCGTCCACCGCATCGAAGGGTCACCTCGTAAGTGAAAGCCTCTCACACGATCCGTCCGGTGTTCGATGACCCGAACCTGGTGTCTGCTGCTGGTCTGGTGCCGGCGTTGCGGTTGGCTGAGTCCGCTGGCCTGTATGACCTGCTGGAGGAACGGTTGAGCGTGCCGTCGGCGAACGCGACCGTGAAGGCGGCCAGCGTGGTGGGCGGGATGCTTGCCGGCGCGGACAGTATCGATGACCTCGACGTGTTGCGGCACGGGGGCATGGAACGGGTGTTCACCGGGGTGCGGGCGCCGTCGACGTTGGGTACGTTCCTGCGCTCGTTCACGCACGGCCACGTGCAGCAGCTCGACGCCGTCGGCGCAGGTCTGCTGGCCGGCCTTGCCGGCAGGGTGCCCGGCGTCCTGGCAGGCGCCGACACCGAACAGGGGCTGGCGTTCCTCGATGTCGACGACACCATCCGGGAGGTCCACGGGTACCGCAAGCAGGGCGCCGGCTACGGGTACACGAGGGTGCGGGGATTGAACATCCAAATTGCTGCCCTGTCGACCCCGTTGGCAGGCCCGGTGATCACCCGCGCCCGACTCCGCAAGGGCAACACCGGCTCCGCGCGGGGCGCCGGCAGGATGGTGGCCCAAGCCGTCACCACCGCCCGTGCTGCTGGCGTGCGGGGTCGGATCCTGTGCCGGGCCGACTCGGCGTACTACGGGTGGGCGTTCGTCGGGGGCGCGCTACGAGCGAACGCGTGGTTCTCGGTCACCGCCCGGATGACCAAGACCGTCACCCGAGCAATCGCCGGCCTGGCCGAGGACGCCTGGCAGACCATCAAGTACCCCCACGCCGTCTGGGAGGAAGCCGAACAACGCTGGATCTCGGATGCGGAGGTTGCCGAAGTCGAGTTCGTGGCGTTCACCGGCCGACGCCAGCACCAGCACGTGCCCTGCCGGCTGGTCGTGCGCCGGGTCAAACGGATCCAGCCGCTCGCCTCCGATGGCAGTGAGCAAGGCGAACTGTTCGCCGCCTACCGGCACCACGCATTCATCACCAATTCCTCTTTCACTACGGTCGAGGCCGACCAGCTCCACCGCGACCATGCGATCGTGGAACAGGTCATCGCCGAACTCAAGAACGGCCCCCTGGCCCACCTGCCGTCGGGGAAGTACGCCGCCAACGCCGCCTGGGTGAGCCTGGCGGTGACCGGGTTCAACATCGCCCGAGCCGCCGCGGTCGCCGCCGGCCTGGCCAAGGCCCGATGGGCCACCCTGCGCCGTCAGATCATCCAGGTCCCGGCACGGATCGCCGCCACCGGTCGACGACTCGTCCTCCACCTACCCACACACTGGCCCTGGGCCCACGCCTGGGAAGCCCTCCACGCCCGCGCGACCAGCCCACCCCAGCCGGTCACGCCCTGACCACCCAGCCCCAGCAGGCGCAACCAAGGACCCCCAGTGGAGAAGCCGGACAGACCGGCAGGACCACCACGCCCACACCCGAAATGCCGTCAACAACGACGCGAACCATCCCCAAGAAATCACAGTCGGTGGATCAGGGCTGAGGGGTCGGCGGGTGGCGTTGTCGATGAGGAGGTAGTCGCAGCTGACGTCGAGGGTGTCGGCGATTTGGGACTGCTGCAGCGCTCCTTGACGGGGAACGGTGGGCCAACCCTGGAGAGCGATTGAGCGGCGCGGCATGGTTGCGCGAGGCGTGACGTGGTCGATGCTGCCGTACGCGAGTACATCGACGCCCACCGCGACGAGATCAACGCGGGAATCAAGGCTGCGCTCGAGAGCGGCACGTGGGCCGGACTTCTGCTCACCCGGCCCCGGCTGTGTCCCTGGCTCCCTCGGCTCGGCCCGGGCGGTCCGGCACGTCCGCGTGTAGATCTCTTCCCGCGCGTGGGCTGAGCTCCCGCACGTGGTCGGCGCATCCGCGCCCTGTCTGCGGTGCGCGCGAGCGGCGAGCGCGTGCGGGGGCGAGAACAGTGCGCGGGAAGCCGACGCGCGGGACACGAAGACCGCCCGCACGGCGCGTCCGGGGCGACACGTGCGGGCCGGGCGTGCATTTCGTACGCCAGCGGGTATGAAATGCACGCCCGAGTCGCACGCGCTGGGAGAACCCTCGTCCTCGAGCGGCCCGAGCCAGGCCACGTAGTGTCGAGGGCGTGCTGATCTGGATCAACGGTGCCTTCGGTGTGGGGAAGACCCACACGGCATTCGAGTTGCAGCGGCGGCTGCCGGACGCCCACGTCGCCGATCCCGAGGTGCTGGGCTTCGCGCTCCGCCAGCCACGCCGACGACACGATGACGACGACCACCGCGCCCACCTGCCACCACGGGACGTCGACGACCAGCGGCGTCCGCGCACCCACCACGACGGCCGGAATCGGGGCGGGGTTCCACCCCCACAGGCTAGGAGGCCCGGGCCGCGGGCGCCTCCATCCGCGGGCCGGACTTCACTTCATCCTGCGGCAGGGCGTGCACGCTCGCGCGTCCGGCGATGAGTAGCAGGGTGAACAGCAGGCACACCGACGACACCGCGAACGGGACGCCGAGGGCGTCCGTGCCGCTGACCGCGATGATCGCGCCGCTCGCGAGACAGACCGCCATCAGGGCGAGCGCGACGACGCGGGTGACGGAGGCCTCACCGGTCGCCCGCGCCTGCCGGAAGGCGAGCACGATGAGGACGGCCGCCAGCGCGGCAAGCGGGAACCGCAGCCATTGCGCGGCGAGGCTGCCGTGGAGGTCGGCGTCCAGGATCCGCCACACGGGCCAGCTCACCACACGGGTGTACGAGTTGGGCCCCGCAGCCCACAGCCCGGCGAGGTGCATCGCGAACAACGAGCCGAGAGCGCTCCACGCGTACAGCGCCAGGCGCGTCGGCGCCCAGTGCGCGGGCGTCCGCTCGAGCGCGATCGCGGCGACGACCATCGAGGCCATGGTGACCTGGGCGGCACCCAGGTCGAGCGCGCCGACCCAGGTCGGGTAGCTCTCTCCGAGCACAATGCCGCGACCGACGAATCCGGCGATGAACGCGCCGACCACCGCGAACCACGGCAGGACGCGCACCAGGGGATGGGCCTGGCGCAGCCGCAGGCCGACGATCGCGGACGCCAGGGCGGTCGGCCCGGACAGCACCGCCGACGTGCGGTGGGCCATCTCGATCCAGGGGTTGCGGTAGAGCAGTTCGTTCACGACGCCACCCGGCAGCAGCGCGTCAGCGGTGCAGCCGGGCCAGTTGCCGCACTCGAAGCCCGAATGCGTGGCGGCCACGATCGACCCGCCGATGTTGGCGAGCAACGCGAACACCGCCGCGGCGCGGAACAGGTGGACGGCGGACCGGGGTGCTGACGCCATGAGAGCGTACCTCCGACTGTGTGTAGTAGTCGGCGTCCACCCTAAAGGCTGCGCGCCGGAATCACGCCATTCGGACGGACCCGACCTCGCCGGCCCGGCGCGGGAGTCAGTGCGGGTGGGCGTGCCGACTGTGATCGTGCTCCCGGGCGGACGCCTCGTCGATGTGCGGGTCGTCGAAGAACGGACCCGCGCTGGCGTGCAGCGAGCCCAGGCCGTAGGCGTCCTCGAGGTGGCGTCGGGTCAGTACCTCGGACGGCCGGCCGGCGGCGATGACGCGTCCGTTCATCAGGATCACCCAGTCGGCGGCGCGCGCCTCGTCGAGGTCGTGCGTGGTCAGGACTACCGCGTGGCCGTGGTCGCGCTCGGAGTGGATGATCTGGTCGATCGACCGCGCCGACGTGATGTCGAGGCCTGTCAACGGTTCGTCGAGCAGCAGCGCCTCGTGCGGTTGGGCGAGGCCCTGCGCGACGTAGACCCGCTGCCGCTGCCCGCCGGACAACTCGTCGAGATGCCGCGCCGCGAAGGCGGTGATGCGCAGGCGATCCATGGCGCTGCGCACGCGCTCGCGGTCGGACGCCGAGGGTCGCCTGAACCAGCCGATCTTCGGGTACAGCCCCATCCCGACCGCCTCGCGGACGGTGATCGGCGTTCCGGCCGGAAACGCGAGCGACTGCATGACGTAGGCGACGCCGCCGGGGCGTCCGCCGGGCCGGCGTCCGAGGACGGTGAGGCTGCCGGCCCGCGGCCGGACGACCCCGGCGAGGGCGTTGAGCAGTGTCGACTTGCCCGACCCGTTCGGGCCGATGATCGCCGTCACCTGCCGGTGCGGGATCGCGAAGCTGGACGGCCGCACGGCGACCGTGCCGCCGTAGCCGAGCGCGAGGCCGGACGCCTCGGCGAGCCATTCGGTGCTCATGCGAGGCCCTCGGCGGTGTCGTGGGCCGCCTCGGCGCGATGCGCACGCCCCTCGCGGGCGGAACCGGTCAGCCGGCTGACGGCGAGCGTGAGGAAGAACACCGCGATGGCGACCAGCGTGATGGTGGCGGCGCCCGCGGTACCGAGGTGGTAGCTGAGGACGAGACCCAGCCACACCGCCAGCGCCCCGAGCCCGACCGAGGCGACGAACATTTGCGGCACCGTGCGGGCGATCAGGGCGGCCGTCGCGGGCGGCCCGACGAGCAGGCCGAACACCAGCAGGGTGCCGACGGCCTGGAAGTTGGCGATCACCGCGGTCGCGATCAGCACGAGCAGCGCGGCGTGGGTGAACCGCGGATGCATGCCGAGCGTCTGCGCCTTGACCGGCGAGAACGACAGCGCCAGGAGCGGGCGGTAGAGCAGCAGCGAACCGATCAGGACGGGCAGGCCCAGCGCGACCATGGTGGTCAGGGTCTCTTCGTTCACGCCGAAGACGTCACCGAACAGGATGGTGGTGAGGGCACCCGTGTACGACTTCGACTTGCTGATGATCGTCACGCCGAGCGCCATCATGCCCACGAAGAGCAGGCCGATCGCGGTGTCCTCCTTCAGCGCGGTCTGGCGGTGGATCAGCTCGATGCCGCCGACCATGACCAGCGCCGCGATCGCCGCGCCCAGGTAGGGGTTGAACCCGGCGATCATCGCCGCGGCGATGCCGGGCAGGACGCCATGCACGAAGGCGTCCCCGAAGAAGCTCATGCCGCGCAGCACCAGCCATACGCCCACGACCGAACTCATCAGCGCGGCCACCAGTCCGCCGAGGAGGGCGCGCTGCTGCAGGCCGAGCAGGAACGGTTCCGTCCACCAATCCATGAGGGTGCCGGCTACTTCAGGGCGTCCGCGATGCGGTGCGCGTTCGTGATCATCATGCCGGCGTAGGTGTCGGCGTCCGACCCGGGCGGGCCGAGTGATCCCTCGAACAGTTCGACGATCCGCACCTGCGTGCCGGACTCACGCGCGATCGCCTCCATCAGGCGCGGGTTCACCGTGTTGTTGCTGAAGATCACCGTGACGTTCTCGTGCTTGATGGTCCGGACGATGGCGGCGAGATCGGCAGAGCTGGGCTCGGCGTCCGTGGAGCCGCCCGGGATGACGACGGCCGACACCTGGAAGCCGTAGGCCTGCGCGAAATAGTTGTACGCCTCGTGGTCGGTGACCAGGACGCGGTTCTCCTCGGGGATGACCGACAGGATCTCGCGCACCTGCGCGTCCGCGTCGCGCACCGTGGCGGCGACCTTCTCGCCGCAGCCGGCGTAGGCCTGGTTGCCGGTGTGGGTGGCGAGTTCGGCGCCCATCAGCTCGGCGGCGGTGGCCATGCGCCCGGCGTCCAGGTGTACGTGCGGGTCGTATGCGCCGTGGTCGTGGCCCTCGTGCGCCTCGTCCTCGTGGGCGTGCTCCTCGGCCTCCTCGGCGTGGAGGTCGGCGAAGCGCAGCGGGCTCAGTCGCGGCGCCACCTCGAACACGGTGGCGCCTTCGCCCTGGACGCTCGCCAGCACCGAGGCCAGGCCGCCCTCCAAACCGAGCCCGTTGGCGACGACCAGCCCGGACCGGATCATCGTCGCCACCTCGCTGGACGAGACCGAGAAGTCGTGCGGGTCGTCGCCCGGACCCATCAGCGTCGCCGACGTGCTGCCGGCGCAGGAGGCGATGTCGCCCAGGAGCGACCCGAGGTGCGTGGTGGTCGCGACGGCCACGGGAGCGGGCGCTCCCGGCGCGGCGGTGCCGCCGGGCGCGGCGGCAGAGCAGCCGACGAGAAACAGGCCGAGGCCGGCCGACAGTGCGGGGAGAAGGCGCATGTGCCGATCCTAGATCAAGTGATAATCGTTATCAATCTGGTCGCGGGGAGAACGCGCCGATGCCGGTAGCCTCGCCCCGTAGCCGAACGAAGGGTGGACATGACCGACTTCATGGGCGGCGTCGGCGAGCGCGGGCCTCAGCGCATCGACCCGCATGACCGAGCCCAGCTGGCCGAGTCGCCGGTGGAGTTGCGGCGCGTCCTCGCGCTCTTCCGGCCCCACACCGGCGAGTTGCTGGTGGTCATGCTGGCCGTCGTGGCGGCGTCCCTGGTCGGCCTGGCGCAGCCGTTCCTGTTGCGCGCGGTCATCGACACCGCGCTGCCCGAGCGCGACGTCCGCCTGCTGGCGGCGCTCGTCTCCGGCATGGTCGGCGTCGCCGTGGCGACCGCGATCCTCGGCGTCGTGCAGACCTGGCTGGCTACCACGATGGGCCAGAAGGTGATGAGCCGGCTGCGCGCGGACGTGTTCGCCCACCTCCAGCTCCAGTCGATCGCGTTCTTCAAGCGGACGCGCGGCGGCGAGATCCAGTCGCGGCTGATCAACGACATCGCGGGCCTCCAGTCCGTGATCACCATGACGGCTACGGCCGTGGCGTCCAATCTGACGACCGCGATCGGCACGGCGGTCGCGATGGCGGTGCTCGACTGGCGGCTGTCGCTGCTTTCGCTGGTCGTGCTGCCGCCTGCGATCGCCCTCACCCGTCAGGTGGCGCTGATCCGCCGCGACATGACCCGGCAGCGCCAAGAGGCGTTGGCCGACCTCCACGCGCAGGTGGACGAGGCGCTGAGCATCAACGGCGCCATGCTGACCAAGACGCTGGGGGCTTCCCGCGCGCGCATGGACGCCTTCGAGGCGACCTCCGCGAAGCTCGTGGGGCTCGAGATCCGCAGCCAGCTCGCGGGCAAGTGGCGGATGGCCACGATGCAGATCGTCTTCGCCGTCATCCCGGCTGTGGTCTACCTGGCCGCCGGGTTCCCCGCGCTCACCGGTGACATCTCGATCGGCACCGTGGTGGCCTTCACCGCGCTGCAGGCGCAGGTCTTCCGGCCGGTACTCGGCCTGCTCAGCATGGGCGCCCAGTGGGTCGGATCGATGGCGCTGCTCAGCCGCATCTTCGGCTACCTGGATCTGCCGGTCGACGTGCCCGAGCCCGTCCACCCCGTCCGGCTCGACCCGGACGCGGCCCGCGGCGAGGTGCGCTTCGAGGGCGTGTCGTATCGCTACCCTGACGGCGACATCGACGTGCTGCGCGACATCGACCTGGTCATCGCCGCGGGGGAGTCGGTCGCCATCGTCGGCGAGACCGGCTCGGGCAAGTCGACCGTGGCGACCCTGTGCAGCAGACTCGCCGACCCCACCGCGGGCCGGGTCACCCTCGACGGCGTCGACCTGCGCGAACTCGGCTCCGAGAACCTCGCCCGGCTGGTCGGCGTCGTGAGCCAGGAGACCTACCTCGCGCACGCGTCCATCCGCGACAACCTGCTTCAGGCGCGCCCGGGCGCGACCGAGGCCGAGTTGTGGCAGGCGCTGTCCGCGGCGCAGGTCGCCGGCACCGTCCGCGGGCTTCCCGAAGGGCTCGACACCGTGGTCGGCGCGCGCGGACACCGCTTCTCGGGCGGCGAACGTCAGCGGATCGCGGTCGCGCGCACCCTGCTCGCCGACCCGCGCGTGCTGATCCTCGACGAAGCCACCAGCGCGCTCGACACCGAGACCGAGCGCGAGTTCCAGACGGCCCTGGAGAACCTCGCGCACGGGCGGACCACGCTGACGATCGCCCACCGGCTCAGCACGATCCGGGACGCCGACGAGATCCTCGTCCTGGACGCCGGACGCATCGCCGAGCGCGGCACGCACGAGGAGCTTCTGGCCCGCGGTGGCCGGTACGCGGCGCTGGCGTCGTAGGCTGGGGGCATGGCTGGGGCGTCGTCCGATTCCACGTTCGCGCGGGGGCTGTGGCTGGCGCCTGAGGCCATCGCCTGGCCGAGTTGCGCGCTGCCCGCGAACGTCGATCCCCTGTCCCTGGATTGGCTGCTGCACGCGGCGCCCGACGGACGCATCGACCTGGGCCGGCGCGAGCCGTTCCCGTGGGAGAGCGTGCCGCTGACCGTCCGGCCGGAAGGGCTGCCGGCCGCGATCGTCGCCGAGCGTCCCTACCTGGCTCACGCGATCGGCCTCGACGTCCCACCGTTGCCCGATCTGCGCAGGCTGCTCGCCGGTCAGGTCATCGTCACGGCGCAGCACCGCTCCGGGAAGCTGGCCGAAGCCAGCGGCCTTCAGGTGGCGCCCCTGATCGACCTACTGTTCCCCGACGCGCTGGAGGCCACCCTCGGAGCCGAGTGGAGCGACGGCGTCCCGACGTTGCGGGTCTGGGCGCCCACGGCGCGCTCGGTGACCCTGCTGCTGTGGCCCGTGGGGGTGTCGTTGCAGGACGTGCCCGAGCGGCTTCGCCTGCGTCCCGCCTCCGACGGCACGTGGTCCGTGCGGGGCGACGCCTCCTGGCGGGACGCGCGCTACCTGTACGCCGTGACGGTGTACGCGCCGGCGTTCGACCGCGTCGTCGAGAACCGGGTGACCGACCCCTACTCGGTCGCGCTGACGGTGAACTCGACCCACTCGGTGCTGGTCGACCTCGACGACGCGGATCTGCGCCCGGGCGCCTGGTTGCGGACGCCGAGTCCGCCGCTGGCGCACCCCGTCGATCAGGTGGCCTACGAATTGCACGTGCGCGACTTCAGTTGCGCCGACACGAGCGTCCCCGCGCACCTACGGGGCACGTTCGCCGCGTTCGCCTGCGACACCCGCGGCACGCGGCACCTGCGTCGCCTGGCCGAGGCCGGGCTGACCTCGGTGCAGTTGCTGCCGATCTCCGACTACAGCTCGGTCGACGAGGACGCGGCCGCGCGCTCGCGCATCGACGACGCCGTACTCAAGGCTGCGGCCCCCGACTCGGACGAGCAGCAGCGGCTGTCCTCGGCCCGGCGCCTCTACAACTGGGGCTACGACCCGTGGCACTACCAGGTGCCCGAGGGGTCGTTGTGTGCGGAGGCCGGCCGATCCGACCGCAGCCGGGTCCGCGAGGTGCGCGCGATGATCGGCGCCCTGCACGGCCTCGGCCTACGGGTCGTCCTGGACGTCGTGTTCAACCACACGACCAGCGAGGGGCAAGCGACGACGTCGGTGCTCAGCCGGATCGTGCCCGGCTATTACCACCGCCGCGACGTCAACGGTGAGATCGCGCTGTCCACCTGCTGCCCGAACGTCGCCACCGAGCACGCCATGGCGCAGAAGCTGATGGTCGACTCGGTGGTCCATTGGGCGCGTCACTACCGGGTGGACGGATTCCGGTTCGATCTGATGGGTCACCACAGCCGCGACAACATGCTCGCCGTCCGCGCCGCCCTGGACGCTCTGACGCTCGAACGCGACGGCGTGGACGGGCGCGGCATCACCGTGTGGGGCGAGGGGTGGGACTTCGGCGAGGTCGCCGGCAACGCGCGCTTCGTCCAGGCGACGCAGGGGCAGTTGGCCGGCACCCAGATCTCGACGTTCTCCGATCGCCTGCGCGACGCCGTCCGGGGCGGTGCGCCCTTCGACGCCGACCCGCGCGTGCAGGGCTTCGTCTCGGGGCTGGCGGGGGAGCCCAACGGCGCGGCGGTCAACGGCGACGCGGACGCCCAGTACGATCGGCTGCTGCGCGACACCGACCTGATCCAGGTCGGTCTGGCCGGCCATCTGGCCGGCTTCTCGTTCACGTCGGCGCGCACGCGGCGCGGCGTCCGGGGCGACGAGGTGCCCTACAAGCACGAGAGCGTCGCGGGGTACGCGACCGAACCGGACGAGGCCATCGCCTACGTCGATGCGCACGACAACGAGACCCTGTTCGACGCGCTGACCCTCAAGCTCCCGGCCACCGTGCCGATGGGGCAGCGCGTCCGTGCCAACACCCTCGCCCTCGCCCTCGCCACGCTGAGCCAGAACCCGGTGATGTGGCATGCCGGCACGGACTTCTTGCGCAGCAAGTCGCTGGATCGCAACAGCTACGACTCGGGCGATTGGTTCAACCATCTCGACTTCACGCTGACCGACAACGGCTTCGGTGCCGGGCTGCCTCCGGCCGCCGACAACGCCGACAAGTGGGGTTACATGAAGCCGCTCCTCGCGGACCCGGCGCTCAAACCCCACCCCCGCCACATGCGGCGGGCGCACGCTGCCGCCCTCGACCTGCTTCGGCTGCGCGCCTCGACACGGCTGTTCCGGCTGGCGACCTCCGAGCAGATCCGTCGCAAGGTCAGCTTCCCGGTCTCCGGTAGCTGGGCTCAGCAGCCCGGGGTGATCGTGATGGTGATCGACGACACCCTCGGCGATCGGGTGGACGACCGTTTCTCGGGCGTGACCGTGGTGGTGAACGCCAACCCGTGGCCGGTGAGGCAGCCCGTGTCGCGCCTGGTGGGACAGCGATGGATCCTGCACCCGGTACAGGCGGCGGGTTCGGACGCGGTGGTCAAGGCCGCCCGCGCCGACGATGGGGTGCTGGCTGTGCCGGGCCGGACCGCGGCGGTGTTCGTCCAGCCCCTCGAGCCCTGATTCGTCAACTGCACTAGAAATGCCGGCCGTGTGTCATTAGTCTGTCTCCAGCCGACCCCGACTCCCGGGGCCCAAGCATGGAGGTGGGCATGGCCACCACGATGACGCGCGCAGAGCGCCTCGACCGGCTCCCGTTCGGGCGCCGCCACATGAAGCTGCTTGTCGGCTCGGGTATAGGATGGGCGCTCGACGCCATGGACGTGGGCCTCATCTCGTTTGTGATGGCCGCGCTGGCCGTGCAATGGAAGCTGGACCCCACCACCCTGAGCTGGATCGGATCGATCGGCTTCGTGGGCATGGCACTCGGCGCGAGCCTGGGCGGCCTGCTTGCCGACCGCATCGGACGCCGCCAGGTCTTCGCTCTCACGCTGCTCGTCTACGGCATCGCGACCGGCGCCTCCGCCCTCGTCGGATCGGTGGCCGCGCTGATCGCCCTCCGCTTCTTCGTCGGGCTGGGCCTGGGCGCCGAACTGCCCGTGGCGTCCACGCTGGTCAGCGAGTACGCCCCCCGGAAGATCCGTGGCCGCATGGTGGTGGCCCTCGAGGCGTTCTGGGCGATCGGTTGGGCGATGGCGGCGCTGCTCGGCTACCTGCTCGTGCCGGCGAACGAGAACGGCTGGCGCTGGGCGCTCGCCGTGGGCATCATCCCGACGCTGTACGCGGTGGTCGTCCGCTTCGGCCTGCCCGAATCGGTGCGGTTCCTCGAGAGCAAGGGGCGCTTCGACGAGGCCGAGGCGTCCGTGCGCGCGTTCGAAGAGGCCTCCGGCGTCGAGCCGGTGCCCAGCCCCAACGTGACACCCGCACCGAAGCAGCGAGGGACCGTCTCGATCTGGAGCGAGGAGCTGCGTTCGCGCACGATCGGGCTGTGGGCGGTGTGGTTCTGCATCAACCTGTCCTACTACGGCGCCTTCATCTGGATCCCCAGCCTGCTCGTCGGACGCGGCTTCCCCCTGGTGAAGAGCCTCGAGTTCACGCTGATCATCACGCTCGCGCAGATCCCCGGCTACATCGTCGCCGCCTGGCTCATCGAGGTGTGGGGGCGTCGCATCACCTTGTCGGCGTTCCTGGCCGGCTCGGCGGTGGCGGCGTCCGCGTTCGGGTTCGCGGACAGCGCGACGCTCATCCTGATCACCGGCTGCCTGCTGTCGTTCTTCAACCTGGGCGCCTGGGGTGCGCTGTACGCGGTGGGTCCCGAGATGTACCCGACCAACATCCGCGGCACGGGCACCGGCGCGGCGGCGGCCTTCGGGCGGATCGCGTCGATGATCGCCCCCCTGCTGGTGCCGATCATGCTGGGCGCGGGCGGCATGGTGCTGGTCTTCGGCGTCTTCGGCGTCGCCTTCCTCATCGGGGCCGGTGCCGCCTTGTTCCTGCCGGAACGCGCGGGCACCGAACTCGCCGACGTCTGAGAGGCAACCGCGTGGACAATCCCGGCCACCGCGGTGCCCGCATCCCTTAGGCTTCGGCTATTCCCTCGTCGACGAGGCACGAACACACGTCACACCCGTGAGGACGCACATGAACGCACTGCCCTGGGCCGACCTTGACTCCAAGGCGGTCGACGCCGCCCGCGTGCTGGCGGCGGACGCGGTCGAGAAGGTCGGCAACGGCCATCCCGGCACCGCGATCTCCCTCGCGCCGGTCGCCTACCTGCTCTACCAGAAGGTGATGGCGGCCGATCCCGCCGATCCGCGCTGGCTGGGACGCGACCGCTTCGTGCTGTCCGCCGGGCATAGTTCGATGACCCAGTACGCACAGTTGTTCCTGGCGGGCTACGGGCTGGAGATGTCCGACCTCCAGAGCCTGCGGACGTGGGGCTCGCTGACGCCGGGCCACCCCGAGTTCGGCCTGACCAAGGGCGTCGAGTCCACGACCGGGCCGCTCGGCGCGGGCGTCGCCAACGCGGTGGGCTTCGCCATGTCGGCGCGCCACAGCCAGGAGCTGTACGACCCCGAGGCCACCCCCGGCGAGTCGGTCTTCGACCATTTCGTCTACTGCATCGCCGGCGACGGCTGCATGCAGGAGGGCGTGTCGGGCGAGGCGTCGTCGTTGGCGGCGACGCAGAACCTGGGCAACCTGATCCTCTTCTACGACGACAACCGGATCTCGATCGAGGGCGACACCTCCATCGCGTTCTCCGAAGACGTCCAGGCCCGCTACGACGCGTACGGCTGGCACACCCAGCATGTCGATTTCACCAACGGCGGCGCGGGCTACGACGAGAAGCTCGACGAGCTGTACGCGGCGATCGAGGCGGCCAAGGCCGTCACCGACCGCCCGTCGTTCATCAAGGTCACCACCGTCATCGGCTGGCCGCTGCCGACACTCGCCGGTCACCACAGCGTCCACGGCGCGAAGCTCGGTGCCACCGAGATCAGCGCGCTGAAGGCCGAGCTCGGTTTCCCCGACGAGCCGTTCGCCGTCGACGACGAGATCGTCGCGTACGCGCGTGCGAATGCCGCGAAGCGCGCCACGGCCGCCCGCTCGGAGTGGGATCCCCGCTTCGAGGCGTGGCGCGCCGCCAACGCCGATCGGGCCGCCCTGCTCGATCGAGTCCTCGCCCGTGAGGTTCCCGCCGATCTCGACGCGGCCCTGCCCGTCTTCGCGCCCGGCTCGCTGGCCACGCGTGCGGCGTCCGGCAAGGTGCTCGCTGCCCTCGCGGAGGCGCTGCCCGAATTGTGGGGCGGCTCGGCCGACCTCGCCGGCTCCAACAACACCACGATGGCAGGGGTCGACTCCTTCATCCCGGCCGCGCGCAGCAGCCACGACTTCACGGGCGCCCCGGGCGGCCGGACGCTGCACTTCGGCATCCGCGAGCACGCGATGGGCAACATCGTCAACGCGATCGCCATGGACGGGCTCAGCCGCGCCTACGGTGGCACGTTCCTGGTGTTCTCCGACTACATGCGCACCACTCCCCGGTTGGCCGCGCTGTCGCACGCGCCGTCGATCTTCGTGTGGACCCACGACTCCATCGGCGTCGGCGAGGACGGCCCGACCCATCAGCCCATCGAGCACGTCATGAGCTTGCGGCTGATGCCGAACCTCGACGTGGTGCGTCCCGGTGACGCCAACGAGACCGCGCAGGCGTGGGCGCAGATCCTGCGCACGTCGAACCGTCCGGCGGCGCTCATCTTGTCGCGGCAGAACGTGACCACCTTCGACCGCTCGGAAGGATCGGGCTTCGCTCCGGCCGGCGGCGTCGCGAAGGGAGGCTACGTCCTGAAGGAGGCCGTCGCCGCTCCGCGCATCGTGTTCGTCGGAACGGGATCCGAGGTCGAGATCGCCGTGGCCGCCGCCGCGACCCTGGAATCCGAGGGCGTCCCCGCGCGCGTGGTCTCGCTGCCGTGCGTGGAGTGGTTCGCCGCGCAGAGCGACGAGTACCGCGAACAGGTGCTGCCGGCGGGCGTCCCCAAGATCGTCATCGAGGCCGGAACGACGATCGGCTGGAAAGACCTGCTCGGCGCCACCACCGAGGCCGTCGGCGTCGACCATTTCGGCGCGTCGGCGGCCGCCACCGTGCTGTACGAGAAGTTCGGCATCACCGCCGACGCCGCCATTGCCAAGGCGAAGGCGCTGCTCGCCTGAGAAACGAGTTCCCGTTCGGGTGGGGTCGGCCCCTACCATGGAGATCGACACCACCTGAACCAGGAGCGCCATGTCCTCGATTCCTCCCGAGCCCCTCGCTCCTGAGCGCGCCCCGCGCAGGCGCCGGCGGGCCGTCGCGATCATCGTCGGAGCGATCGTGGTGGCCGTCGGCGGCGCGTACGGCGTCGCCTACGCGATGACGGGCCGGACGATGGCGCCGAACACCACGGTCGAAGGCGTGGCGCTCGGCGGCCTCACCGCCGAGCAGGCAGTCGCCAAGCTGGACGCCGAACTGGCCGAGCGCGCGCGGGCGCCGATCACGGTGACCGCCGCCGATCAGTGGCTCACCCGCACCCCGGCCGAATGGGGCCTGACCGTGGACGCCGAGGCGTCCGTCGCTGCCGCCGGCGTCGGCCGGAGCCTCAACCCGCTGTCGATCTGGGAGAACCTGGTCGGAGGCAGCGATCGCGAGGCCGTCATCGCGCGCAACGACGAACTGCTCTCCCACGGCATGACCGACCTCGGCCAGCTCGCGAACACCGATCCCACCGACGCGGCCCTCGCCATCGAGGAGGGTGCACCGAGCCTGACCGAGGCGGTCCCCGGGCGAGCGGTGGACGCGACCGCCACCGCCGACGCGCTCGCCGCCGCCTTCTTGGGGTCGACCGAGGTCGCGGCCGTCCTCGACGAGGTCGCCGCCGACGTCACCACCGACGAGGCGCAGACGGCGCTCGACAAGGTCGCCGTGCCGGCGCTCTCGGCGCCGGTGACCCTGAGCACCGGTGAGAAGTCCTTCGACGTCACTCCCACCATGATCGCCGCGGCGCTGACCTTCGAGGCGGCCGACGGTGTCCTCGTCCCGGTGCTCGACCCGGTCACTTTGACCGAGGAGGCGTCCGGCGCCATGGCGCGCCTGGGTATCAAGGAGCCCAAGAACGCCCGGTTCACCTTCAGCAACGGCAAACCGACGGTCGTACCGTCCGTCGACGGCACCGGCGTCGCGCCCGACGAACTCGTCGCCCAGGTCTCGGCCGCGATGCTCAAGGAGTCGGAGCGAACGGGCACGGTGACGATCGCTCCACTTCAGGCGTCCTTCACCACCGAGATGGCGAACAAGGCCGGGGTGAAAGAGATCACCGGCGAGTTCACCACGCACTACCCGGCCACCGCCTACCGCATCAACAACATCGGAAAGTCGGCGGGCCTGATCAACGGCACCTATGTGAAGCCCGGCGAAACCTTCAGCCTGAACGCGCTGCTCGGCCCGCGCACGATCGCCCGCGGCTGGATGGCCGGCGGGGCCATCGACGGCGGACGGGTCGTCGAGCGCATGGGCGGCGGCATCTCGCAGACCACGACGACGCTGTTCAACGCGATCTTCTTCGCCGGCCTGGAGGACGTCTACCACAAGCCGCATTCGCTGTACTTCAGCCGCTACCCGGTCGGACGCGAAGCGACGCTCGACTACCACTCGGTCGACATGAAGTTCCGCAACGACTCGGGCCACGGCGTCCTGCTGCAGGCGTTCACCAACAACCCGGCCGTCGGCGGGCAGGGCTCGGTCACCGTTCGCGTCTGGTCGACCAAGGTCTACGACGTGAAGGCCACCGATCCGGTGCGGAGCGCCCCCCGCGCGCCCGGTCCGGCGATTCAGAACAACTCCGAGGTGTGCAGCCCGCAGAGCGCCATGAGCGGCTTCCGCGTCGACTACAAGCGGTTGTTTTACAAGAACGGCGCGCTGGTCAAGACGGAACCGTTCCACTGGACCTACAACTCGCTCACCCCGGTGGTGTGCACCAACCCCAACGCGCGCGCCGACCGCATCGTTCGCTGAACGCGCGGCGAGGGCCGCGGGGTCCTCGCCGTCTCAGCTCGGCGGGGCCGTTTCAGCTCGGCGGGGTGAGGTCCAGCGCGGTGAAGCCCGCGCCGGCGAGATGGCCCGCGACCGCCCGGTCGTCCTCGCGGACGCGCACCTGGACGCTGCGCGCGCCCATGCGGGTGGCCCACCACGCCGCGTCCACGAGCGTCGGCAGGGGGGCGGACGGTAGCGTCACCCACTCACCCTCGAAGCGCGCCCGGACGCCGCCCAGGTCGGCCCATGCCCCCCAGGCGGGGACGGACGCCGGTGGCGTCCGTCCGGCGAGCAGCGTGCTGATCCGCGCCACCCAGCACGAGCCGCTCGCGCCGGCGCGGTCCGCGAGCGCGTCCAGCAGGTGGCGCGGCGTCGATTCGGGGCGCCGCCCCAGGGCCACGCCGACCTGGCGGATCGCCTCCACGCCGGCCCGTGCCTGCGCGTGTTCGGTGCCGTGGCGGTCGACCACGGTGAGGGCGTCCGCCGACAGAGCGGTCACGAATCCGATGACCTCGCGGCGCCCGGGGGCGTCGCCTGCGCGCAGGCTCACCCGCATGCCGACGGCGAGGCCGTCCCAGTACTCACCGGGTATGCCGACTGGCTGGGGCACGGGACCTCCGCGGTTGTATGGTTAGCGGGTATCCCCGGACCGGGGCCGCACTCAAGGAGCAGTATTCATGACTTATGTGATCACCCAGGCCTGCGTCGATGTCAAGGACCTGGCGTGCGTCGAGGAGTGTCCCGTCGACTGCATCTACGAGGGTAACCGCATGCTGTACATCCACCCCGACGAGTGTGTGGACTGCGGCGCCTGCGAGCCCGTGTGCCCGGTCGAGGCCATCTACTACGAAGACGACGTGCCCGGCGACCAGAGCCAGTTCTACGACGCCAACGTGAAGTTCTTCGACACCATCGGCAGCCCCGGCGGCGCCGCCCGCATGGGCAAGATCGACGCCGACCACCCGATTGTCGCGGCGCTCCCGCCCCAGGGCGAGTGACCGGCGGGCTGTCGGGCAGGCTGCCCGACTTCCCGTGGGACACGATCGCGGCGGCGCGCAGGCGCGCGGGGGAGCACCCCGACGGGATCTGCGACCTGTCGATCGGGACGCCGGTCGACCCGGTTCCCGAGGCGGGCGTCCGGGCACTGGCGGACTCCGCGGCCTCGTGGGCCGGGTATCCGACGGTGTGGGGGACCCCCGCGCTGCGGGCCGCCATCCGCGGCTACATGGAGCGACGCTGGCAGACGACGCCGTTGCGCGACGAGAACGTACTGCCGGTCGTCGGCACGAAGGAACTCGTCGCGCACCTGCCGCTGCAGCTCGGCATCGGCGCGGGTGATCTGGTCGTCATCCCGACCATGGCCTACCCGACCTACGAGGTCGGCGCGCGGATCGCGGGCGCCGACGTGCTCGCCACCGACGACCCCGGCGAGGCACGCGCGGCCAAGCCGGCGCTGATCTGGATCAACAGTCCCGGCAACCCGACCGGCGCGATCGCCTCGCCCGAGCTGCTGCGGGCCTGGGTGGACGCCGCCCGCGCGAGCGGTGCCGTGCTGGCGTCCGACGAGTGCTACGGCGAGTTCGGCTGGGACGCCGAACCCGCCTCGGTGCTGCGCCCCGACATCTGCGACGGCACCCCCGAGGGCTTGATCGCTGCTCACTCGCTGTCGAAGCGCAGCAACGTCGCCGGCTACCGCGCCGGCTTCCTCGCGGGCTGCTCCGGGCTGCTCGGCGAGCTGTTGGCCGTCCGCAGGCACGGCGGCCTCATGGTGCCTGGTCCCGTCCAGGACGCGATGACCGTGCTGCTCGGCGACCACGCCCACGTCGAAACCCAGCGTGAGCGCTATCTGGCCCGCCGGGCGGTGCTGCGCCCGGCGCTGGAGGCCGCCGGCTTCCGGATCGACCACTCCGAGGGTTCGCTGTACCTGTGGGCGCGCCGAGGCGACGAGTCGGGCCGCGAGATCGTGGGCTGGCTCGCCGAACGGGGCATCCTCGCCGCGCCCGGCGACTTCTACGGACGCGCCGGACGATTCCACGTCCGCGTGGCGCTCACGGCCACGGACGAGCGGATCGCGAGCGCCGTGGCGCGGCTCGAAGCGGCATAGCCATGAAGCGGGACTATCGGGTCGAGCCACGCCGGGCCAGCGCGCAGCAGAGCCTGACGGACGCGTTCGGGCTGGTCGGCGGCCATCTGATCAGCCTGAAGGGGTTGTGGCCGCGGCGTTCGGACTATGCCGAGCTGCCCCGTACGTGGAGTCGAGATCTGCTGGCGGGCGTGACCGTCGGCGTCGTGGCACTGCCGCTGGCACTCGGCTTCGGAGTGGCGTCGGGTGCGGGCGCCGCGGCCGGGCTCATCACCGCCGTCGTGGCCGGCATCGTCGCCGCCGTGTTCGGTGGCAGCCATCTTCAGGTGTCCGGCCCGACCGGTGCGATGACGGTCGTGCTGCTGCCGGTGATCGCTCAGTACGGCGTCCAGCAGGTGCCGCTGCTGGCGGTGATGGCCGGCGCCATGGTCGTGTTGATGGGTCTCACAGCCATGGGCCAGTCGATCGAGATGGTGCCGTTCCCCGTCGTCGAGGGCTTCACGACCGGCATCGGCGTGATCATCCTGCTGCAACAGCTTCCGCTGCTGCTCGGCGCGCCGAAGGGCGAGTCCGAGTCGACCCTGATGGCGACGCTCCAGACGCTGCAGCACACCGACTGGCCGGTCGCCGTCGCGCCGCTCGGTGTGGCGGCGCTGACCGTCCTGCTGCATCTGCCCGCCCTGCGGTACCCGAAGCTACCGATCTCGTTGATCGCGATCGCGGTGGCAACCGTCGTCGCCGAGGTCGCCGCGCTGCCCGTCGATCGGATCGGGGAACTGCCGCTCGGGCTGCCCGCGCCCGCACTGCCCAGCGTCGACTGGGAGACGCTGCGGCATCTCGCCGCACCCGCCCTGGCCGTGGCCGCGCTGGCCGCGCTGGAGTCGTTGCTGGCGGCGCGGGTGGCCGACGGCATGGTTCCCGACATCGGACGCACCCAGCCCGATCGTGAACTGGTCGGGCAGGGGCTGGCGAACGTGGCGTCCGGCCTGTTCGGCGGACTGCCCGCCACGGGTGCCATCGCACGGACCGCGGTCAACGTGCGTTCCGGCGCCCGCACCCGGCTGGCATCCCTGACCCATGCCGTGTTGCTGCTGGTGATCATGGCGGCCCTCGGTCCGATCGTCTCGAGGATCCCGTTGGCCGCCCTCGGCGGCGTGCTGGTCGTCGTCGCGTTCCGGATGATCGATCCTGGCGTGTTCCGGACGATCTTCCGGACCACCCGCGCCGACCGGAACACCTTCGTCCTGACCCTGCTGGCCACGGTGTTCCTCGACCTGGTGCTGGCGGTCCTCGTGGGTGTCGCGATGGCCGCCATGATGAGCCTGCGGCACATGGCGAAATACTCCATCGTGCGCCGCCAGTACCTGCCCGCCGACACACGCGAGGGTGTCATCGACTACACCCCCGACCGGGAGCATCTGCGCGACCGGGTGGCCATCTTCCGGGTGGACGGCGCCTTGTTCTACGGCGACGCGAACCGGTTCATCGAACTGGTCACCGGCGTCGAGAACGTCGATGTGGTGATCATCCGCTTCCACCGGATGCAGATTCTGGACGCCTCGGGCGGCGAGGCGCTGAAGGACACGGTGCGCCAGCTGGGGCGCCGCGACATCGACGTCGTCGCGCAGGGAATGACCGCCGCCCAACTGCGCACGGTCGTCGCGGTCGATGCGTTCGACCCGGCGATGCACGTGGTCGAACTCTCCGAGGCGATCACCCGGGCCGAGGGACTGATCGCTGCCCGCGAGGCTCAGCGCGGCGGGGACGGCGTGATCTGAGCCGGGAACCGGATCGTCACGGTCGTCGCGTTGTCGGGCTCGCCCTCCCAGGCGGCGAAGGAATCGCGGGACGGCGTCCAGCTTCGCGCGCCCACCTCAACGCCGGCGGTGCCGTACACCGCGGTCGTGGCCACCGCCAGGTGCGCGGCGGCCCATGCCGCCCGTCCTGTGGCCGCCTTCACGGTGACCGCTTCCGGCGTGTGGGTGACCACCGTGCCGGCGGGGAGCGAACGCGTCAGGAACGCTGCCATGCCCGCCGGGTCGCCGGCCGGCGGGGTCCTGACGAGGCAACTGAAGGACGCCGGCGTCTCGCCGGTCAGCGAGCTTGCGATCCGGCGCGCGTTCTCGACGTGACGGGCGTACCCGCGGGGGTGACCACTGCGCTGCACCGCCTGGGCGACGTCGTTGACGTTGCCCGCCTGCCAGCCGTCCACCTGGAGCAGCGCATCGAAGAACCTGTTGGTCGCGTAGACCGGATCCTGCACCTGCGTCTGCGTGCCCCACCCTTGAGACGGTCGCTGCTGGAACAGGCCCAGGGAGTCGCGATCGCCGTAGTCGAGGTTGTGGATGCCGGACTCCTGATAGACCGTGGCCAGTGCGATGGTGGACGCCCGCGGCACGAGCTCGCGGTTGACGGCCACCCCGACGATGATCGCGGCGTTGTGCGCCTGCTCCGTGTCCAGCGCCACGGACCTCTCGGCGACGCGCGCGAGGCACTGGTCTTGCAGGGGGAGCGGGGTCTTCTGGTAGCGGTAGAGCAGCGTCAGTCCGGCCACCATGCCCACCGCGATGATCGCGGTGATCAGCAGCCCGATGACGACCCGGCCGAGCGCCCTCATCCGACTCCCGCGTTCAGTTGGCGTGCAGGACGGCCGTCAACTCGACGGTCTTGCCTGCACGCGGGCGGATCGCGACCGCGCCCGTCACCGAATCGCGGTAGAACAGCAACCCTGTCGCGCCCGACAGTTCGGCGGCCTTGATCACGCCGCCCTCGGGCAGCGACACCTTCGTGCCGGCCGTGACGTACAGACCCGCCTCGACGACGCAGTCGTCGCCGAGCGAGATGCCGATGCCGCTGTTGGCGCCGAGCAGGCAGCGTTCGCCGATCGAGATCTGCTCCTTGCCGCCGCCGGATAGGGTGCCCATGATCGAGGCACCGCCGCCCACGTCGGAACCGTCTCCGACGACGACGCCCGCCGAGATGCGGCCCTCGACCATCGAGGCGCCGAGGGTGCCGGCGTTGAAGTTGACGAAGCCCTCGTGCATCACGGTGGTGCCCGCGGCGAGGTGGGCCCCGAGACGGACGCGGTCGGCATCGGCGATCCGGACGCCGCCGGGCACCACGTAGTCGACCATGCGCGGGAACTTGTCGACGCCGAACACGGTGACCGGCCCGCGAGCGCGCAGCGCCGCCCGGGTCGCCTCGAAACCCTCGACCGCGCAAGGCCCCGCCGAGGTCCACACGACGTTGGGCAGCACGGCGAAGAGGCCGTCGAGATTGAGCGTGCGCGGCGCGCACTGACGCGCCGACAGCAGGTGCAGGCGCAGGTAAGCGTCGGCGACCCCCGCCGGGGCGGCGTCCAGATCGACCTCGGTGAACACCACCTCGAGCGTGACACCGCGCACGTCGTCGCGACCGGCGGCCGCCACCAGCGACCCGGGCGCGGCCGAGTCGTCGGACGCCCCGAGCGTGGGGTCCGGGTACCACACGTCGAGAACCTCGCCCGACAGCGTCGTGGTGGCGAGGCCCCAGCCCCAGGCGGTGCGCGCAGTAGTCGTCATGGCGACCAGGATACCGGGGCCTCCCGGCGGTCCTTCGTTCAGCGCCAGACGACGACGGCCGGGGACTGGGCGAGGTCGACCTCGAAGGCGCGATCCTGCGCGAAGGGCTGGCTGACCTCGCCGGTGAGCCCGTTGATGGTCACCGTCGCAGTCCCGGTGATCTCGAGATGGAACGTGCCGCTGGCGACGAGTGAACTGGGGTCGACGGTGGGCGCGAAGCCGGCCCACGGGTCGTTGGTGAGCCTCCACCGCACCGAGTCCGGCGCGATCTCGACGCCCTCGGTCGACACGCCGAACGGGCAGTCGGCCGGGCGCGACACCGTGGCGGCGAGGCATTCGTCGAACCGGGTCTTGACGGCGGTCAGCACCGCGTCGTGGCCGGCGTCCGACAGGGTGGGCGTGACCGCGATCTGCGCGCCTTCCCGGGCGGGGTCGCCGATGAAGGCGGTGGTCTCGCCGTCGAGGCGGAGGTAGCTGCTGCGCGGGGCCGCGGTGTAGGTGCCGGGGAACGCCGGGTTGGCGGTCTCGGTGAGCGTCGCGCCGTTGACGCTCAGGCCGCGTACGTCGGGCACCGTCAGCGTCGCCGTACCCCCCGCGATCTTCCATGCCGTCCGCCCATCGCCGACCAGCCGCAGTCGCGTGCTGACCCGCTCGTCGCCGAGCCGGTAGGTGGCGCCGGCGGTCGCCTCGGCGCCGTCCTGGTCGACCGCGGTGATCTCGATGTCGGTCAGCGGCGTGGTGCGCCGGGAGGCCTCCAGGACGTCGCGCGTGAGCAGCGCCGTGTTGGCGGGGCGTTCCGCCAGCTTGCCCAGCGCGTCGTCGGCGTCCGCGTCGGCGATGGCGGTCAGGTACGCGCCGGCGACGTCTTTGATGGCGTTCTCGCGCGCGAGCGCGCTGGTCGAGATGGCGAACCACACGACCACGGCGATGAGGATCACGACGAGCAGCCCGGACCCGAGCAGCGCGATCAACCGCGGGGTGTCGGGATCCTTCCGCGCCCCGTCGACGTGGGTCTCATCCGGGCCCGTCTCGTCGACACCGGTCTCGGACGCGGACGGCGCGCTGGTGTCGGCGGGCTCCGGCGTCAGGTCGGGTGCGGTGTGCTCGCTGTTCTCCACGCTGTCCTCCTCGAGTCGGCCACGTGCCATGATGCCACGGCCGTATGGGCGTCCGACGCCAGTAGGGTGACGTCCATGCCGCTCGATCTCACCGCCGATCTGCCCGCGCTGCTCCATCAGATCACCGACATCGAGTCGGTCAGCGGCCACGAGACCGATCTCGCCGACGCGATCGAGGCGACCCTGAGCGCCGCCTCACACCTGCGGATCGAGCGCGACGGCGACGCCGTCGTCGCGCGCACGAACCTCGGCCGGCCCGCCCGCGTCGTCGTCGCCGGGCATATCGACACCGTCCCTGTCGCGGGGAACCTGCCGTCCTGGCGCGAGGGAGACCGGATCTACGGCCGCGGCACCTGCGACATGAAGGGCGGCGTCGCCGTGATGATCGCCGCCGCGGTGACGCTGGACGCCCCCCGTCACGACGTCACATGGATCTTCTACGACCACGAAGAGGTCGAAGCCGCCAAGAATGGCCTCGGACGCCTCGCCCGCCGCCGACCGGGCCTGCTCGACGGCGAATTCGCGGTGCTCATGGAGCCGACCGCCGCCCGTATCGAGGGGGGCTGCCAAGGCACCCTGCGCTTCGAGATCACCCTCACCGGGCGCGCGGCCCACTCGGCGCGGAGCTGGCTCGGGCACAACGCGATCCACGGCGCGGGCGCCGTGCTGCGCGTGCTGGAGAACTACGTTCCGCGTACGGTCGAGGTCGACGGTCTCGACTATCGCGAGGGCCTCAACGCGGTCGGCATCAGCGGCGGCATCGCCGGCAACGTGATTCCCGACCGCTGCACGGTCGTCGTCAACTTCCGGTTCGCGCCCGACCGCAGCATCGAGGACGCCAAACAGCACTGCCGCGACCTGTTCGGTGGGCGCGAGCTCGTCTTCACCGATGAGTCGCCCGCCGCGCGTCCGGGCCTGCACCTGCCTGCCGCAGCCGAGTTCCTCGCGGCCGTGGGGGGCGAGCCGCGCGCCAAGTACGGATGGACGGACGTGGCACGGTTCTCGGCCCTCGGCGTCCCCGCGGTGAACTTCGGCCCCGCCGACCCGGGCAAGGCGCACGCCGACGACGAGTTCTGCCCGGTCGCCGACCTGGATACCTGCTACGCGGCGATACTGCGCTGGCTCGGATGAGAAGGAAGAAACGATGGCCGACAAGTCGAATGCCTCCCGCAAGCGCGCCAGGTGGCGCCCGCAGCGCGGGCAGTTCCAGGGCCCGGTCGTCCGTAGGGACGATCAGGTCCAGTCGACGACCACCGACCAGCGGCTTCTGCAGGGCCGCCGCGGTGAGGACTGGGTGCACTCCGACCCCTGGCGGGTCTTCCGCATCCAGGCAGAGGTGGTGGAGGGCTTCGGCACGCTCGCGCCGCTCGGTCCCGCGGTGACCCTCTTCGGTTCGGCACGGACGTCGGTCGACCACCCCGCCTACGAGGACGCCCGGCGCCTGGGGGAGGCGTTCGCCAAAGAGGGCTACGCCGTGATCACCGGCGGCGGACCGGGCATCATGGAGGCCGCGAACCTGGGCGCGAGCGAGGCCGGCGGCACCTCGGTCGGGCTGGGAATCGAGTTGCCGTTCGAGCAGGGGCTCAACGCGCACGTCAACCTCGGCATCAACTTCCGGTACTTCTTCGTCCGCAAGCTGATGTTCCTCAAGTACGCCCAGGGCTTCGTCGTCCTCCGGGGCGGCATGGGCACGTTCGACGAGTTGTTCGAGGCGTTGACCCTCGTCCAGACCGGCAAGATGACCCGTTTCCCGATCGTGTTGTTCGGATCGGAGTACTGGGGTGGGCTGGTCGGCTGGCTCACTGAGACGGTGGCCGCCGAGAACTGCATCAGCCCCAAGGACCTCACACTGTTCCACGTCGTGGACGACGTCGATCAGGCCGTCGCGATCATCCGCGAGCACGGCAACCAGCACGGCGCGAGGGTCTGAGCGATGGTGTGGTTTCTGGGTGCGTGTGCGGTGGCCGTGCTGGGGCTGGCCGCCGTCGTGGGGAGCGGGCGGTTCGGCTCGCTCCCGCCGCCCGTGCACGACACCCCCGTCTTGGATCTGCCGCCGGGTGCCCTGACCGGAGCGGACCTCCGGGCCATCCGTTTCGCCGGAGGCGGCCGTGGTTACGCGTGCGCGCAGGTCGACGAGGTGCTCGCGCGGCTGGCCGCGCAACTCGACGCCGCCGCGTCGCCCCCCGATGATCCTGCGGTGGTGGCCGAACCGGCCGCCGATGCGGTTGGCGCCGCCGGTGGTGAGGGTCTGCGATAATAGGGCAGAACGAGTTCTCGCAACCAGGCAGAGAGGGAGAACATGGCAGCAATGAAGCCCCGTACCGGTGAGGGCCCCATCGAGGTCGCGAAGGAGTCCCGTGTCATCGCGATGCGGATTCCCGCGGACGGTGGCGGCCGGCTTGTCATCGAGATGAACGCTGCCGAGGCAGCCGAGCTGCTGGAGGCCCTCAAGGCCGTGGTCGGCTGATCCGCCGGCACCTGATCGACACCGCAAACCCCCGGACGCTTGGAGCGTCCGGGGGTTCGCCGTTCAGGTCTCGCCCTACTTGGCCGACTTGGCCGAGCGGTGCGCCGCGGCGGCCTTGTAGACGTCGACGGTCTCCTGGGCGATCTTCTCCCAGCTGAACTCGTCGATGCAGCGCTGGCGTCCGGCCTTGCCCATCGCCTTCGCGCGGTCGAGGTCGCGGGTCAGCTCGTTGACCTTGTCGGCGAACTGCGACTCGAACGCCGCCACGTAGTCGGCGTCGCCGGCCTTGGCCGGGTCGTAGGGCACCAGCAGGCCGGTCACGCCGTCGACGACGACCTCGGGGATGCCGCCGACCGCGGACGCCACGACGGCCGTCTCGCAGGCCATCGCCTCGAGGTTCACGATGCCGAGCGGCTCGTAGATCGACGGGCACGCGAACACGTCGGCGGCCGTGTTGACCTGGCGGACGGCCTCGCGCGGCAGCATCTCCTGCACCCAGAACACCTTGCCGGGACGCTCGTTGTTGAGTTCGGCGAAGGCGTCGTTGAACTCGGCCGCGATCTCGGGGGTGTCGGGGGCGCCGGCCAGCAGCAGAAGGACGGTCTCGGGGTCGAACCGGCGCGCCGCGCGCACCAGGTGAATGAGGCCCTTCTGCCGCGTGATGCGACCCACGAACACCACCAGCGGTGCGTCCTGCGGGATGCCCAGCTTGTCGAGCACATCCGTGTCGTGATCCGGCTTGAACTCGTCCGGATCGATGCCGTTCTTGACCACGTGGATCCGCTCGGTCTCGACGAACGGGTAAGCGTCCTGGATGTTCTTGATCATGGCCGCGGACACGGCAATGACGGCGTCGGCGTTCTCGTAGGCCGTCTTCTCGATCCAGCTCGACACGCGGTAGCCGCCGGCCAGCTGCTCGACCTTCCACGGCCGGTCCGGCTCGAGGCTGTGAGCCGTGACGACGAGCGGGACGTCCTGGTACTCGGATGCCACGATGCCGGCGAATTGGGCGTACCAGGTGTGGGCGTGGATGACGTCCACCTCGGGCACCGCGGCGGCCATGGCCACGTTGGCGCCCAGGGTCCGCAGTGCGCCGTTGGCACCCTCGGGGAAGTCTTCGGCATGGGCGGTCGCACCCTCGCGGGGCTCGCCCATGCACTGGACGTCGACCGAATCGGTGAACTTACGAAGCTGAGGCACGAGCTGGCCCACATGTACGCCGGCGCCGCCGTAGATGTGGGGGGGATACTCGCGGGTGAAGATCGATACGCGCATGGGCCGATCGTGGCACAGATGGGGCACGGTCGGCGAGCGATCGAGGCCAACGGTGGAAGGGCGGATGGCGTCGGCGTCCGAATTGGTCCGCGAATGGCACTGTTCGATGGCCGAACACGGCCTCCGTGGCCTAGGTTAGGCGCCATGAGCGATCGACCGAACGTCTTGTCGATTGTCCTGGCCGGTGGCGAGGGCAAGCGGCTGATGCCCCTCACTGCCGACCGGGCCAAGCCGGCGGTTCCCTTTGGCGGCACCTACCGCCTTATCGACTATGTCCTGTCCAATCTGGCGAACTCGGGCCTGACCAAGATTGCGGTACTCACGCAATACAAGTCGCACTCCCTGGATCGGCACATTGCCCAGACCTGGCGCATGTCCACCCTGCTCGGCAGCTTCGTTGCCAGCGTCCCGGCGCAGCAGCGCACGGGCAAGCAGTGGTACATGGGCAGCGCCGATGCCATCTACCAGTCCCTGAACCTGATCACCGACGAGGATCCCGACTACGTCGTCGTGTTCGGTGCCGACAACATCTACCGGATGGACGTCGGGGCCATGCTGAACGCGCACATCGCCTCCGGCGCCGAGTGCTCCGTCGCCGGCATCCGGGTTCCGCGTTCCGAGGCGTCCGCCTTCGGCATCATCGATGCCGCCGACGACGGCCGCATCATCCAGTTCCTCGAGAAGCCGGCCGATCCGCCCGGGTTGCCCGACAACCCCGACGAGTCCTTCGCGTCGATGGGCAACTACATCTTCAGTCGCAAGGCGTTCGTCGAGTGCCTGCAGGCAGACGCCGAGGACGAGGGCTCGAAGCACGATATGGGCGGCAACATCGTTCCGTTCTTCGTGGGCAAGGGCCAGGCCAACGTGTACGACTTCACGAAGAACGACGTGCCGGGCTCCACCGAGAAGGACCGCAACTACTGGCGCGACGTGGGCACCATCGACGCCTACCACGCCGCCCACATGGATCTGGTGAGCGTCGAACCGGAGTTCAACCTGTACAACCGCAAGTGGTCGGTCTTCACCCAGCAGGCGCAGGCGCCTGGGGCGAAGTTCACGCTGCGCGGCACCGCCGAGGACTCGATCGTCTCGTCCGGCTGCATCATCTCCGGCGGCGACGTCGACCGGTCGGTGCTCTCGCCGAACGTGGTCGTCGACAAGTGGGCGAAGGTCGAGGAATCGGTCGTCTTCTCCGGGGTCAAGATCGGGCGCAACGCCGTGGTTCGCCGCGCGATCCTCGACAAGAACGTCGTCGTCGAGGACGGCGCGGAGGTCGGCGTGAACCGTGAGGCCGACCTGGCGCGTGGCTTCGACATCTCCGAGCAGGGCATCACCGTGGTCGCCAAGGGCGGGCGCGTCAACGCCTGAGGCTTCCACACCAGAAGGGCCCGGGAGAATCTCCCGGGCCCTTCTGGTGTCGTGCGGGGTCTGCGCGGCGGCGAGAATCCGGCTCAGGCGCGACGCGCGAGGAGCAAGCCCCCGCCGAGCGGCACCAGCACGGGCGTCAGCTCCTCGGACTCCGCGACCGCGGCCAGCGCCTCGCGGATGATGACCGTGTCGTCGTCGGTGTTGCCGGCGTCGGCGACCCGGCCGTCGGCGAGCGCACGATGGACGGCGAGCAGGCCGCCCGGGCGCAGCAGTCGCAGCGCGGCCTCGACGTATTCGACGTACTCCAGCGGGTCGGCGTCCAGCAGCACGAGATCGTAAGCGCCGTCGCTGAGCTTGGGCAGCACCTGCAGTGCCTCGCCCGCGATCAGGCGCGCCCGCCGCGCGGCGATCCCGGCGGAGGCGAACACCGCGCGGGCGGACGCCTGGTGCTGAGGCTCGTTGTCGATCGAGGTCAGGACGCCGTCGGGCGCCATGCCCGTGAGGAGCGCGAGGCCGGACACCCCGGCGCCCGTGCCGACCTCGACGACCGCGCGGGCGTTGATCAGGCCCGTCAGGAAGGTCAGGACGGCGGCGGTGCCCGGTGAGACCGGCCGGATCCCGAGGCCCCTCGACGCTGCGCGCGCCTCGCGGGCGACATCGCTGTCGGGGACGAAGGCCTCGGCGTAGGCCACCGAGGCGGACGCGGCGGATGCCGGCGGCTTGATCGCTGCAGAGTTCACGTCCTCAGCCTACAGCGGGTGTCGGTGCTCGCGTGGCCCTAGACTGCCGCTCATGGCTCATGCACCCTTCGGACGGCTCCTCACGGCCATGGCGACGCCGTTCTCCTCCGACGGTTCCCTCGACCTGGAGCAGGCGCGCCGACTGGCCGCCTACCTGGTCGACGAACAGGGGAACGACGCGCTGGTGATCAACGGAACCACGGGCGAATCCCCGACGACCGACGACGACGAGAAGCGGCAACTGTTGCGCGCGGTCAAGGATGAGGTGGGCGACCGCGCCAAGGTGATCGCCGGCGTCGGCACCAACGAGACGGCCGCCACGATCGGCCGCTGCCGCGACGCCGCCGACGCCGAATGCGACGGCGTCCTCGTGGTCACCCCCTACTACAGCAAGCCGCCCGCCGACGCGCTGCTGGAGCACTTCCAGATCGTCGCCGACTCCACCGACCTGCCGGTGATGCTGTACGACATTCCCGGCCGCTCCGCGATCCCGATCCCCGAGGACACGCTCATCGAACTGGCGCGCCACCCGCGCATCGTCGCGGTGAAGGACGCCAAGGGCGACCTGGTCAGCTCGGCCAAGGTGATGAGCTGCACCGACCTGGCCTATTACTCCGGCGACGATGCGGTAACGCTGCCGCTCATGTCGATCGGCGGCGTCGGCGTGGTCGGCACCTCGACGCACTTCACCGGTGCCGCCACCAGGGAGTGGATGGATCTGCTCGCGGACGGCGCCCACGACGAGGCGCTCGCGGTGTACCGCCGACTGCTGCCGGTCTACACCGGAGTGTTCGCGACCCAGGGCTGCATGCTGGTCAAGGCCGGCCTGGCGGCGCGCGGGTTCGGGCCGGCCGTGCTGCGGCGTCCGCTCAAGCCCGCCAGTTCCGCCCAGGCGCGCACCTTCGTGCAGGTGCTGGAGGCGGCCGGCCTGTAGGCCGGGCACGCGCGGCGGATCGCGGGAGGCGTCCGTGAACTTCTCCATGTCGGAGATCGTCGGGCTGGTGATCTTGGCGATCATCGTGTTCGGTCCCGACAAGCTGCCCGAACTCGCACGCAAGGCCGCGCGCGTGCTCGCCTACCTGCGCCGGATCGGCAACGATGCCCGCGGCCAGCTCCGCAAGGAACTCGGTCCCGAGTTCGACGACATCCACCTCGGGGACCTCAACCCCAAGACACTGGTCGCCAAGCATCTGCTGTCCAGCGAGGAGGTCGCCGACCTTCGGCAGATCCGCGACGAAGCCCTCGCGGAAGGTGCCCTCGTGAAGGACGCGCTCGGCGCCTCGGACGACGCGAAGTCCGGCGCGTCCGCGGAGGCGGATGCGCCGATCGTTCCCTTCGATCCCGAGGCGACATAACGGGCGTGCGCTACCCTTCGCCTCGTGAGCGGAACGTCTGCCTCGATCTTCGTCTCGCGCATCAAAGGCCTGCCTGTTCTCGACGCCAGTGGGGACCAGGTGGGCAAGGTGCGCGACGTCGTCGTCCAGAACCGGACCAACGCCAGGCCGCCACGGGTGAAAGGCCTGGTGGTGGAGTTGTTGCGTCTCAGACGGGTGTTCTTGCCGGTGGAGCGGGTACGGTCCATCGACGGCCAGCAGGTGATCATCGCCGGCGTGGTCAACACGATCGTGTTCAAGCGCCGTGAGGCCGAGCGGCTCGTCGTCGCCGACCTGTTCGACCAGCGCGTCGAACGTCCCGGTCAGGCGCCGTCGTCCATCTTCGACGTGGCGATCTGCCAGACGCGCACCCACGCGTGGGAGGTGTGCGAGGTGGCGCTGAAAGAGACCACCAGCCGTTCCCCGTTCTCGCGCGGGCACGTGGTGGTCGTCGATTGGGACGAGGTGCCGGATTTCTTCGGCGTCGCCGGCCAGGGCACGGCGCAGGTGCTCGCCGAGCTGGCCGAGATGAAGCCCGCCGACATCGCCCGCGAATTGCACGACATGAGCCCCGAGCGGCGCGCCAACGTCGTGGCCGCCCTCGACGACGAGATGCTCGCCGAGGCCCTCGAGGAGATGCCAGAGGCCGAGCAGGTGCGCGTCATCGTGGCGCTGGACACCGAACGCGCGGCCGACATTCTCGAAGAGATGGATCCGGACGACGCCGCCGACCTGATCGCCGAACTCGCGCCCGACCTCGCCGAGACGCTGCTTGAGCGAATGGAGCCCGAGGACGCCGCGGACGTGCGGACCCTGCTCAACTACGATGCGGCGACCGCGGGTGGCCTGATGACCCCCGAGCCCGTCGTGCTCGGGCCGGATGCGACCGTCGCCGACTGCCTGGCGCAGCTCCGGGTGGAGGAGGTGACGCCCGCCCTCGCGGCCATGGCGTTCATCTGTCGCGCGCCGCTCGACACCCCCACCGGTCGCTACGTGGGAGCGATCCACCTGCAGCGCCTGCTGCGCGAGCCCCCCTCGCTGCTGGCCGCCTCGCTCGTCGACAGGGGCATCAAGCCGCTGCGCCCGGACGCCGACGTCGCCCTCGTCAGCCGCTACTTCGCGACCTACGACCTCGTGTGCGCGCCCGTCGTCAACGACAAGGGCCAACTCGTCGGCGCCGTCACCGTCGACGACGTGCTCGACCACATCCTGCCCGCCGACTGGCGGCGCATCCAGCTCGCGGGGGGAGTGAGCGATGGCACGACAGTCTGACCGTCTCAACACGCCCGGACGCCGCACGTCCTGGTTCCCGCGCTTCCGACTGCGCGAGGACGCCTTCGGTTCCTTCGCCGAGGGGTTCGCCCGGTTCATGGGGACGGCGAGCTTCCTGTTCTGGATGACGGTGTTCATCGTCGCCTGGATCGCGATCAACAACAGCTGGCCCGGGATCCTCTCCGACCCGTTCCCGTTCATCTTCCTCACGTTGCTGCTGTCGCTGCAGGCGTCCTATGCCGCACCGCTGATCCTGCTGGCGCAGAACCGGCAGGAGGCGCGCGACCGGGTGACCACCGAGAACGACCGGCGAGTCGCCGCCCAGTCGCGGGCCGACATGGACTTCCTGGCCCGCGAACTCGCCAGCCTGCGGATGCGGATCAACGACATGCCGACCCGCGACTTCCTGCGCAGCGAACTGCGTGACCTGCTCGAGGAACTCAACCGCGGCGACGACGGCGACGAGGGCCAGACCTCGCCGGGGAACCGGCGTCCGTCTCGGTAGAGTGGCGCTCATGTCTGAGCCCAACCTCGTCCAAGCCGTCTGGGACGTGCTCGCGCGCGTCAACGACCCCGAGATTCACCGCCCGATCACCGAACTCGGCATGGTCGAAGAGGTGCGGGTCGACGACGGCCAGGCGTTCGTGAAGGTGCTGCTCACCATCGGCGGCTGCCCGATGCGCGGCACCATCGAGCACGACGTGCACGCCGCACTGCAGGGCGTCGAAGGCCTGACCGGGCTCGAACTCGAGTTCGGCGTGATGAGCGACGAGCAGCGCGGCGCGCTGAAGACGAAGCTGCGCGGCGGCGTCCGCGACCGGGAGATCCCGTTCAGCCGCGACGGTAACCTCACCCAGGTGCTGCTGATCGCGTCCGGCAAGGGCGGCGTCGGCAAGTCGTCGGTCACGGTCAACCTGGCCCAGGCGATCGCGGCCCGCGGCAAGAACGTGGGCGTCCTGGACGCCGACATCTACGGTCATTCGATCCCGCCGATGCTCGGCATCGCGGACGCCGAGGTGACCGGCATCGACGACATGATCCTGCCGGTGACGGTCGGCGGCCTGAAGGTGATCTCGGTCGGCATGCTGAAGCAGTCCCGCGAGCAGGTCATCGCCTGGCGCGGCCCGATCCTCGACCGGGCGCTGCAGCAGTTCCTCGCCGACGTCTACTGGGGCGACCTGGACTACCTGCTCGTCGACCTGCCCCCGGGTACCGGCGACGTGGCGATGAGCCTGGGCACCAAGCTGCCGAACGCCGAAGTGATCGTCGTCACGACCCCGCAGCAGGCGGCCGCCGAGGTCGCCGAGCGCGCCGGCACGATGGCCTCGATGGTCGAGCAGAAGGTGATCGGCGTGATCGAGAACATGGCCTACTTCGACTTCACCGCACCCGACACCGGCCGGACGTACCGCATCGACGTGTTCGGCTCGGGCGGCGGCGCGCGCGTGGCCGAGGCGCTGACGCTGCGGCTGGGTTACGACATTCCGCTGCTCGCCGAGGTGCCGCTCGACGTTGAGATGACCGCCGCGGGTGACGCCGGCGTCCCGCTTGTGGCGACGGACGTCTCGCGCCCGGCCGCCGCGGCCCTGGACGAGTTGGCCGAGCGCCTGGTGGGTCGCAAGCGCGGTCTCGCGGGTCGCAAACTGGGGCTGCTGGTCACCTGAGGCGTCCGCTCAGGCGTCGTCGGGTTCTTGCCTACGATCGGAACTCTTGCCTACGCAATTCCGTAGGCAAGAGTTCTTTTCGTAGGCAAGAACCCGAGTGGCCTGGCGCGGGCATGCCTGCGAGGCAACGCTCAGGCGTCCTCGATCGTGAAGGCGATCGGGGTGCCCGCCTCGATCGTGCGCGAGACCGTGCAGTGGCGCTCGTGCGAGGTCTTCACAGCCCTCGGGACGCGCTCGCGCGCCTTGTCGCCGTCCTCGCCGCCCGGAAAGCGCAGCCTGAAGCTCACCTGCAGGTCGGTCATGCGGTTGCCGCCCTCGGTCGCCTTGGTCCCCGAGACGACCACCTCGAACGCCTCGGGCTCCGCCCGGCGGGTCGTCATCAGGTCGACGTCGACCGACGTGCAGCCGCCGAGCGCCGCCAGCAGCAGCTCGATCGCGGAGAAGTGGCCGGCGCCGTTGACCGTCAGCGTCGTGCCGCGGCCGTTCCTGGCCTCGTAGACGCCTTCGCTCAGGCGGGTGAGGGTTACGCGGTGCGTGGGTGCATCAGTCATGCGCCCTATGATGCCGCCGGCGCGCGGCGCTGGGAATGGCGCGGCACTCGGGACCGGCGCCCCGTCCGACACCCCGGAAGAGCCAGGCGCCGACTAGGCTGGACGCCATGACCGCTTCCTCCCGCCCGGCACGCGTCCGCCGCACGGTGCTGGCCGTGCCCGGCTCGTCCGACCGGTTCATCGCGAAGGCGCGAGGGCTCGGCGTCGACGCGTTGTTCCTCGACCTCGAAGACGCGGTGGCGCCGCCGGTGAAGGCCGAGTCGCGCGCGAGGATCGTGGCCGCACTGAACGCGCCCGAGGGCTTCGCCGCGCCGACGGTCACGGTGCGCGTCAACGACTGGTCGACCCCCTGGACATTCCGCGACGTCGTCGAGGTCGTGTCCGGCGCGGGCGCGAACATCGACTGTCTGGTCATGCCGAAGGTGACGGCGGCGTCCGAGGTGAAGGCCCTCGACCTGCTGCTCACCCAGGTCGAGCACGAGGCCGGGCTTCCGGTCGGCGGCATCGGGCTCGAGGTGCAGATCGAGGACGCCCTGGGCCTGCTGCACGTCGCCGCGATCGCCGGCGCGTCGCCCCGCCTGGAGTCGCTGGTGTTCGGGCCGGGCGACTTCATGGCGTCCCTGGGCATGGGTGGGCTGAACGTCGGCGCGCAGCCCGCGGGCTACCCGGCGGACGCCTTCCACCACGTGCTCATGTCGATCCTGGTCGCCGCCCGCGCGCACGGGCTGCAGGCTATCGACGGCCCGTTCGTGGCGATCCGCGACACCGCCGGGTTCGAGGCGGCCGCCGCCCGCTCGGCGGCGCTCGGCTACGACGGAAAGTGGGTGTTGCACCCCCACCAGGTCGCGCCCGGCAACGCCGCCTACACTCCGGCACCCGGCGACTTCGAGCGCGCACGGCGCATCATGGACGCCTATGCCGCGGCCACGTCGGTGGCCGGGGGTGCCACCGGGGCCATCGTCGTCGATGACGAGATGGTCGACGAGGCCGGCGTCAAACTCGCCTCCGCGTTGCTGGCGCGCGGGCAGGCCGCCGGCCTGCTGGCAGGAAAGGAACCATCATGACTCAGCAGGGCGCGGCCCCCGGCAATCAGGGGATGTTCAAACTGGAGTATCCGCAGTCGCTCGGGGTCTTCGAGACGTACCCCGACGCGCAGAAGGCCGTCGACTTCCTCGCCGACCACCACTTCCCGGTGGCGAACCTCGCCATCGTCGGCACCGACCTGCGGCTGGTCGAGCGCGTCACCGGACGCCGCACCTGGGGCACCGTCCTCGGGCAGGGGGTGATGAGCGGCCTGTCGACCGGTTTCATCGTGGCGATCTTCATGATGATCCTGTGGCCGCGCGAGGACTTCCTGAACCAGCTCCTCACCGCCCTCGTCATTGGCGTCGTGATCGGCCTGCTGTTCGCGGTGCTGGGCTACGCGGTGACTCGCGGGCAGCGCGACTTCACGTCGGTGAGCCAGACGATCGCGACCAAGTACGAGCTGCTGTGCGAGCACAAGGTGGTGGGCCAGGCGCGCGAGCTGCTCGCGAAGGCGCCCGGCACCCGGGCCGCGCAGTTCGGGCCGAACGCCGGCGCGCCCGGCCCTGCGCCGCAGGCATACCCGCAGCAGGGAGGGTATCCGCAGCAGGGCGGCTACGGATCCGGCTACCCCCAGCAGGGCTACCCGCAGGGCGGGTACCCGCCGGCCGGCGGGTACGGGCAGTTCCCGCAGCCCGGTTACGGCCAGCCGGGCGGCTACCCGCAGCAGGGCTGGCCTCAGCCGACACCCGAGCTGGGTTGGCCTCAGCCCGGCGTCCCGCAGCAGCCGCCGACCCCCGGGTGGCCTCAGCCGGAGCAGGAGTCCGCGCCGCAGGGCGAGGAGATCGATCCCGAATCAGAGCGAGGCTGAGCCGACGCGGCCGGCTTCACGCCGAGAGTCCCCACGAAGAAGGCCGCCCACGCACGGGCGGCCTTCTTCGTGTCGTGGGGTCAGGCGTCCAGCATGTTTCCGCTGAGGAACTCCGAGTAGGCCGGCAGGTCGAGCTGGCCCGAGCCGGACACGCCGATCAGGATGACCGGCGACGTTCCCTCGACGGTCGCCCGGCGCGCCTCGTCGAGGGCGCCCGCGATCGCGTGGCACGACTCGGACGCCGGCACGATGCCCTCGGCCCGCGCGAACTCCACGCCCGCCGCGAACGCGGCGCGCTGCTTGACGGCGATCGCCTCGAGCAGTCCCTCGTGGTAGGCGTGGCTGACCAGCGGCGCCATGCCGTGATAGCGCAGCCCGCCCGCGTGTACCGGATCGGGCACGAACTCGGAACCGAGCGTGTACATCTTGAGCAGCGGCGTCATGCCGGAGGCGTCCCCGAAGTCGTAGCGGTACTCGCCCTGGGTGAGCGACGGCGCGGCGGCGGGCTCGCAGGCGACGATCCGCGTCGACGCCCGGCCCGCAATGTTCTCGCGCAGGAACGGGAACGCGATGCCCGCCAGGTTCGACCCACCGCCCGCGCAGGCGAACAGGAAGTCGGGCGCCTTCTCGCCGAACTTGTCCAGCTGCTTCAGCGCCTCCAGCCCGATCACGCTCTGATGGACCACGACGTGGTTGAGCACCGAGCCGAGGGCGTACGAGGCGCCCGGGTCCTTGGCGGCCTCCTCGACGGCTTCGGAGATCGCCATGCCGAGGCTGCCCGGGGTGTCGGGGAACCGCGCCTGCAGCGCCCGGCCGGCCTCGGTGCGGTCGGACGGGCTGGGCGTGACGGTCGCGCCGAACGTCTCCATGAGCATGCGGCGGTACGGCTTGCCCTCGTAGGTGTTGCGCACCTGCCACACGTCGCAGGTTTGGCCGAAGATCTGTGTGGCGAACGCGAGCGCCGACCCCCACTGGCCCGCGCCGGTCTCGGTGGTGAGCCGCATCCGGCCCTCGAGCGCGTTGTAGTACGCCTGCGGCACCGCCGAGTTGGTCTTGTGTGACCCGACCGGCGACTCTCCCTCGTACTTGTAGTAGATCTTCGCGGTCGTACCGAGCGCGGCCTCGAGTCGGCGGGCGCGGTGCAGCGGCGCGGGACGCCACAGCTTGTAGATCTCTCGCACCTTCTCGGGGATCTCGATCCAGCGCTCGACGGACGCCTCTTGCGCGATCAATCCCGTGGGGAACAGCGCGGCCAGGTCGCCGGGCTGAAGCGGCTCCTTCGTGCCCGGGTGCAGATGCGGCGGCGGGGCAGTCGGGAAGTCGGCGACGATGTTGTACCAGTGCGTCGGGATGTCGTCCTCGTCGAGGAACACCTTGGTGGGTTCGGCCATACCCCACACTTTAGTGACAGGGCGCCGACGCCGTCGCCTCCGCAGCCCCACGACCGTCGCCCCCACCGACGTCGAACCGGGCCGGATGGTTGAGTCGCGTGCGCGGATGGCGCATGCTGGGGGCAAGGAGGCGTGCCATGAAGGCCAACGAACTGCTCCAAGTGATCTACGCGTTCTTCCTCGGCTTGGTGGTGCTGGCGTTCGTCGGCATCGGGCTGAACACGTTCTATCCCCGTCCGCCCTATCCTCAGGACGCGGTGGACGCAGTCGGCCCCGCGTACGACGCCTACGTCAAGCTGGAGGACGCCTGGCAGATCAACACCAGCATCATCCTGCTGATCGCGGCGACGATCGTGCTCGGCATCTCGCTCGTTCGCGGGCCGTGGCCGGCGGTGATCTCGAACGGCCTGCTGCTGGGCGGCATCTTCACGATGGTGTACGCCGTCGGCATGTCGCTGGGTGCCGAGAGCTCGCTGCTGCGCTTCGGCGTCGCCACGCTGGCCCTGGCGATCACCGTCGCGGCGGGATACCTGAGCTTCCGCAGCCTGACGCGCGCCCCGCGTCCAGCCGTGGCCGGCGACCGGCCCCCGGCCGTGGACGACGGTGCCCTGTCGGGCCGGGTGACCCGGTTGGAGGAACAACTCGGCGCCCTGCGCCGGGCTCTCGATTGAACGCCCGCGACGTCCGGCGGTTCAGCGCAGGCCGGCCATCCAGGCCTCCACGGCATCCGCCTCGCGGGGTAGGGCCGCGGACAGGTTGACCGGGTCGCCGTCGGTGATCACGAGGTCGTCCTCGATCCGGACGCCGATGCCGCGGAGTTCCTCGGGCACCAGCAGATCGGTGGCCTTGAAGTACAGGCCGGGCTCCACGGTGATGCACATGCCCGGACGCAGCGTGCCCAGCCGGTAGGACTCGTTGCGGGCGTGCGCGCAGTCGTGCACATCGATGCCGAGGTGGTGCGAGGTGCCGTGCACCATCCAGCGCCGGTGCTGTCCGCCGCGGCGCGGGTCGAGCGACTCCTCGACCGACACGGGCAGCAGCCCCCACGCGTGCAGGTGCTCGGCGATGACCCGGATCGCGGCATCGTGCACCTCATGGAACGTAGCCCCGGCGCGGGCGGCCGCGATGCCGGCGGTCTGCGCCGCGAGCACCGCGTCGTAGACCCGCCGCTGAGGCTCGGTGAACCGGCCGCTCACCGGCAGCGTGCGGGTGACGTCGGCGGTGTAGAGGCTGTCGAGTTCGACGCCCATGTCGAGCAGGATCAGGTCGCCCTCGTGCAGGTCGCCGTCGTTGCGGATCCAGTGCAGGGTGTTCGCGTGATCGCCCGAGGCGCAGATGGAGCCGTAGCCGACGTCGTTGCCCTGATGGCGCGCGTGCAGGGCGAACACGCCCTCGCACCAGCGCTCGCCGCGTCCCTTCGCGACCGCGGTCGGCAGGTCGGAGGCGACGGCGGCGAAGCCGACGGCGGTGGCGTCGCAGGCGCGCTGCATCTCGGCGAGCTCGAAGACGTCCTTGACCAGGCGCAACTCGGAGACCATCACCTCGAGTTCATGATCGGAGGCGGCGAGCGCCGCGGCGTCCACCGCGCCGGCCGCGCGACGCACTCGGTCGACCAGGCCGGTGACCTCCGCGTCCGCCTCGCGCAGCACCCGCATGCCGACGCGGTCGGCGTCCGCATTGAGCGCCCAGCGGAGTTGGTCGATGGAGCGGCATGCCAGGCCTGTGCGCGCCGTCATCTCGTCGAGTGAGTCGCGCTGGCCCACCCACATCTCGCCGTAGCGGTGGTCGGCGTAGAACTCGCGGTCGGTGCGCGGCGCGCGCGGCTTGAAGTACAGGGTCGCGGTGTGGCCGGTGGCGGACGCCGCGTCGTCCGGCTCGCCGTCGAAGATCGGCTCCAGGACGAGGACGGCGTCCGGCTCGCGGTCGGCGCCCAGGCCGGTGAGGTGCGCGAATGCCGAATGCGCCCGGAACCGGAAGTCGGTGTCGTTGCTGCGCACCGCGAGGCCACCCGCCGGGACGACGATCCGCTCGCCGGGAAAGGCGGCGCTCACGGCGTCGCGGCGCTGCTGGGTGTGGTCGGCCGCCGGAAGGCGGGGCGGCAGGCCCGGGTAGGGCGCCCACTGCTGCGGAATGAACGCGATGAAGGCGTCCGAGAACCCGGGGGTGCGCGGCTCTTCGGGTTCGGTCGTCGTGGCCGCGGGCTGCGTGGCGGTCCTGTCGTGCATCGTGGCCCCTTCGATGGTGGTATCCCGCGATGCTACTCGTCCCGCCGCGACCCGCGGCCGCAGCGACGGGTCAGCTGTTCCAGCGCAGGACGGCCCAGGATTCCTTCTCGCGTCCGAGAATCGAGATGGACGCCGTCTCGACCGGGAATGCCTGACCGAAGATCAGCGGGAAGTCGAGCCAGCACAGGGCCAGCACGCGGCTGGAGTGGCCGTGGCCGAAGCAGATCGCCTTCTCGACGCCCGATTCGCGGACGCGGTGGACGACGCGCGTCAGCCGGGTGCGCACCTCGTCGTGGGTCTCGCCGCCCGGAACTCCGTTGAACCACAGCCGCCAGCCCGGGTGATGCTGTTCACGGATCTGCTGGCTGGTGACGCCCTCGAAGTCGCCGTAGTTCCATTCGGCGAGGTCGTCGGTGACCTCGTAGTTGCCGAAGCCGGCGAGCTCGGCCGTCCGGCGTGCGCGCAACCGGGGGCTGGAGAGGACGAGGCCGAATTCGGTGGGGTCGAGGCGATCGCGCAGGGCTTTGGCCTGCTCTTCGCCGGTCTCGGTGAGGTCGAGATCGGTGTAGGACGTGTGTTGTCCGGATTTGCTCCACTCGGTCTGTCCGTGGCGCACGAGATACAGGGTCGTCATGGCGCCATCATGGCAGGCGGACGAGGTTCACGCGGACCCCCGGGTGGCCCGGTCCGCTGCGCTAAGGTTCCGATCAATCCCTCGGACCAGGAGGATCCATGAAGGCTGCCGCCGAGGCTCAGCACAGGCTGCTCACACTGCAGGCCGTCGACACCGCCATCGCGCAACTCGACCACCGCAGGAATACCCTCGAAGAGACCACTCAGGCGCGCACGCTGCAAGCCGAGCGGGCTCATGCCGCCGAGCGGGTGATCGAGGTGGAGACGCGGGTCTTCGACCTGGACGCCGAACTCGCCAAGGCCGAGGCCGACCTCGTCCCGGTCCGCGAGCGCCGCGTGCGCAACCAGCAGCGCGTGCAGGACGGCTCGGTCTCCGATCCCAAGGCGCTCCAGGGGCTCCTCGCGGAGATCGACCACATCGGACGCCGCATCGGCGAACTCGAGGACACGGCACTCGACGCGATGCAGGAACTGGAGGACGCCCGCGCGCTGGCCGCGGCGACGGTGGCCGACAAGGCGGCCATCGAGGACCGGATGCGCGTCGTGCTGAAGGCACGCGAAGAGAAGCTCACCGCGATCGCCGCCGAGCGCGGCAGGCGGGAGATCGAGCGGGACGCGATCGCCGCCGCCCTGCCGTCCGAGCTGCTGTCGCTGTACACCCGGATCGCGACCAAAGCCGGGGGCGTCGGCGCCGCGCTGTTGCGCGGCGGGCGCTGCGGCGGCTGCCAGCTCGAGGCCAACGCGTCCGACATGAACCGCTACCGCACCGCGGCCCCCGACGAGGTGCTGCGCTGCGAGGACTGCAACCGGATCCTGGTGCGGACGGAGGCGTCCGGGCTGTAGCCTGGAGGACGGACGAGTCGGCCGGGTGATCGCGGCACCGCGAGGTGCTGAGGAAAGTCCGGACTCCACAGGGCAGGGTGGTGGGTAACTCCCACCCGGGGTGACCCGCGGGACAGTGCCACAGAAAACAGACCGCCTCCGCTCGCGGAGGTAAGGGTGAAACGGTGGTGTAAGAGACCACCAGCACCCCCGGTGACGGGGGTGGCTCGGTAAACCCCACCCGGAGCAAGACCAAGAAGGGCTTCGGCCCGCGGATGCCGTTCGAGCGTCGCCCGCGCGAGGCATCCGGGTAGGTCGCGCGGCGTCGGCGGAAGCCGGCGTCGGAGGCCGCCGGCAACGGCGGTCACAGTTGGATGATCACCCGCCGCCCCCGGGCGGCGACAGAATCCGGCTTACAGGCCGGCTCGTCCTCCAGAACGCGCTTTGGCTACGATGCGGCGCATGTCCGCCTCTGCGAGCCCCGCGCCGAGGGCGGACGCATGAGGCGGGTGATCGCCGTCGTGCTGGCCTTGGTGGGCATTCTCAGCCTGATCGGCGCGGCGATCCTGGGCGCGGCGCTGTGGGTGTGGCTGACGACGATGCCGTGGGTCGCCTGACGGACGGTAGCGTTCTCGGCGGTGGCGTTCATCGGAGGTGGCCGTGGGGGAGTGGTGGGCGAGTGTCCGGCGAGTGCTGGGCTACGCGCTGAGCCTTGACCCCGAGGCAGCGACGCGGCTTCCCACCGAGCCCCCCGTCGCCGCGGCGCTGGGGATCCTGGCGATCACGGTGGGGTCCATCGGGATCGGCCACCTCGGCGTCCTCGTGCTCAACCGGGTCACCGGACGCCACATCTGCGGCGCATTCGTGCTCGGCATCGTCGTCATGGCCGGCGCCCGGGCGCTGAGCGCGGTCGGGTTGTGGGCCATTGCCTCCCTGGTCACGGACGCCCCGGTGCGGCTCGGCACGGTGTTCTGGCTG
Source organism: Nigerium sp. (assembly GCA_016711325.1). GTDB lineage: Bacteria > Actinomycetota > Actinomycetes > Propionibacteriales > Propionibacteriaceae > Propioniciclava. Next base: position 101,008 of record JADJTH010000008.1, read on the forward strand.
GTGGTGGTCGCCCTTGCCCCGCAGGTGTTCGGCGCGTTCACGGTGGTGCCCCACGCCGGGTTGTTCCTGGGACGCGTTCTGCAGGCCTGGGAACTGCTCATCCTGTTCGTGGGCGTCCAGGTGCTCTACGACGTGTCCCGCTGGCGGTCGGCCCTGATCGTCGGCCTCGCCTTCGCGGCGTCCCAGATCGCGATCCGGCTGCTCGCCGCCCCCGGACGGGCGCTGGTGAGCGCGCTGTGGACGCGGGCGTCCGGGCGTCCGATGTTCGTCACCGCGCGCGACCTGCTATCGGGTGCGCCGGTCGTCCCCGTCGAGGCGGACGCCGAACGGGGCGCTTCGTGATCGGCTGGATCCTCGGCATTCTCGGCGGTGCGCTGCTCGTCCTGGCGATCCTTGCCCCGCTGGAATCGCTCGGCTGGTGGTGGCGCAGGGGCGAGCGGTCGACGATCCGGCTCTTCGCCGCCCCACAGCAGCCCGCCGTGGATCATGCTCTCCCCGAGCGGTTCGTCGTCTACCTGTCCGGGGTCGGCGTGCTCGACGGGCATGGCGACACGCCCGAGGAGGAACGCGCCTGCCTCGCCGAGATCAGCCGCCGGGCGGGCGTCCCCGTGCTCGACGGGATCTTCCCGTACGCGGTGCACCGCCACGGCCTGCTCCAGGGCACCATGGCCGGATTCTGGCGGGCCGTCGCGAGGATCCGGTCCGAGCGCCGTGCCTCGGTGCTGCCCTTCGTCATCCAGCTGCGCAACGTCCTGCAAGTGCTGGTCGCCGCCGATCCCCGCTACGGCGCGACCTACTACGCCGGGCTGGCGCAGCAGGTGTGGACCAAGCTGGCCGCGCACGGCTACCGGCGGGGGTGCGGCGTCCCGGTCACGCTGCTCGGCTACAGCGGCGGCGCGCAAATGTCACTCGGGGTGTCGTGGTTCCTGACGCTGCTCGGCGTCCGGTGCTCGGTGATCTCGATCGGCGGCGTGTACTCGGACGATCCGGGTTTCGAGCACGTCGAGCACTTCTGGGATCTGCGCGGAGGAAAGGACGTCATCCGGCTCGCCGGGCCGCTGGCCTTCCCCGGACGGTGGGGCGTCAACGTCGCCTCGACGTGGAATCGTGCCCGCCGGGCGGGCCGCGTCACGATCCTGGACGCCGGCCCGGTCGCCCACGACGGTCCGGGCAGCTACTTCGACCTCACCACCCAAGCCGCGGACGGCCGCACCCACGCCGAGGTGCTCGTGGCGACCGTGGTCGGTCTGCTGGAGGACGCCTCGCGCGTCGCCCCTCGAGGTTAGGGCCACGAGTCTCCATCAACGGCGTGGTCGGGCCCACGTCTGGGCAAGGTGAGTGTGGGCGTGCGGGGTTCCCGCGCATGGTCGGTGTTCCCGCGCGTGGGTTGCTCCCGCGTTCCCGCGCGTGGTGGGCGGTGCGCGGGAGCGTGTGCGCGGGAGTGCTGGCTGGGCGCGGGAGTGTCGACGAGGCGCGGGAGGGCGACACGTCTGTGTCGTCTGCCGTGTGAGGCGGCGGTCCGGGCGTGTTAGGGGACGCGGGCGATCGCGTGGAGTTCGGTGACCGGGAGGTCGCGAGCGTCGGTGACGGTCACCGGAATGATTCCGGCATAGCCGAGGGCCGCCCAGCGGACGTTCCAGTGTGCGGTGGCGGTCAGTCGGTAGGTGCCTTGGGGCGCCGCTTGGGTGCGTGAGGGCCAGGTGAAGGTGTGTCCGCAGGTGGGGGAGGCGGTGCCGACGGGGGCCGTGGATGCGTAGGGCGTGGTGGCCGTGCAGGTGACGGTGGTGCCGTCGCCGGGGGTGACGGTGAGGTGCGAGCGGGCGGCGTCCATGGTGATGGTGATGCCGTAGCCGGTGACGCGCGTGGTGAGCGTGGTCGGGGTGTCGGCCCAGATCCAGTAGGGCACGCCGACGACGGCCATGTTCCATTCGTTGAGGCTGGGGTCGGGCCCGATCTGCGGGTAGGGCGTGGGGAGTTGGAGCCGCGAGACGAGCGTGCGGGCGAGAGCCTCGGCCTCGGCGCGGGTGGGTGCCGGCGGTGCGGGGGCTGCCGGGTCGGGGTTCGTGGCCGGTCGGCATCCGGCGTCGGATTGGCTGCCGTTCCAGCATTCCGGGATGAGGGCGCTCGCGGCGTAGGCGACGCCGGAGAGTTGCCGGTCGGGGGCGATGGCGACGCTGGTCCCCGCCACGATGGGTTTCGCCTGCGAGGCCTTGCCGGACTTGCCGGTCGACGATGCGGCGCCAGCGGCTGGGGTGCCCGCCTCCACAGTCACTCTCCCGTTGTCCATGCTGGTGCGGACGAAGCCCTCGTCAGCCCGCGCGGGGAGGGGCACGGTGGTGATACAGACGATCGCCGCGATCATAGTGGCGCTCATAGTCGCTCGTAGCGACGTGCGGCGCTGTGCGGTCAACATGATTCGACCAGCTTCACTTCGGATTCCCACAGTTTGAGCGCGCCATCGATGCGTCGCAGATAGATCCGGTTTTGGCCGATGATCCCCGGTTTGCCGTTAGCAGAGTCGAGGGTGCGAGAGATGCCGCTGCTGCCGTCGACGCAGGTCCACAGCGCGACGATCGAGCCGCCGAGGGACTTGCCGGGCAACCGTTTCACCCAGCCGATCTCGGGCTCGCCGGAGACACGGTCGATTCGGTCTTCCCGGTTGGCGGCGATGAGCTGGGTCATCCGCTCGAGGTAGGGACCGGCGGCCGTGGCCTCGATTTCTGGGGTGACCTCGGCGAGTTCCCAGTGGGAGCTGAGGCGGAAGACCTCGGTCATGTGCCGGCGGTAGACGGTCTCGGCTTCGTCGTAGAGCGCGTCGAGGGCGACCATGGCGGCGTGTTCCTCGGCGGTGCACGGGTAGGCGTCACCGCCGGCCTCGGGGGTGCAGGTGTAGGTCGTCGGCGTCGGGCTGGGTGCCGGGGCGGGGCCACAACCGGCCAGCAGGAGCGCCGGTAGGAGCGTGAAGGCGGTGAGGCGTCCGAGATTTCGGCGTGGGAGACGCCGGCGTGAGCGATCGGGCGCTGGCGCGGATCGATCCGTGACGGGAACGCGGGTGGGGGGCATGGTTCTCTCCTCGGGGGGTACCTCCGAGTGTCGCAAACGGGCCGGCTGAGCGCCAGTGCTGTGGACCGCTGTCCACACCGGAGTGGCGAACGGGATCTGCGATCGCGGCCCCGGGGCAGGAATCCAGGGCATTCGACGGAGCGTGTGCTCGGCGATGGCCCGCGCGTGGCACGCCGTGCGCGGGCCGAACGGCGCCTCAGAATCAGAAGCCGGCCAGCTCCCGCAGCAGCGCCGACGCCCCGGGATCGACCGCGAGGGGGCTCCCGTCGAGATGGCTGATCTCGCACGCGCCGCGCCCGGCCGACAGCAGCCAGGCGCCGTCGGCGTCCAGCACCTCGCCTGGCGTCATCAACCGTGGGGTGAACCGGACGCCGCGGGCGCGCAGGCCGTCGGCGACGACGCCGACCGTGACCGAGTCGAGAATGCCGGTCCCCGCCGTCGGGGTGGTCGCATAGTCGTCGCCGAAGCGGACGACCAATCCCGACCGTGGACCCTCCAGGCAGAATCCGTCGGACGACACGAACAGCGCGTCGTCGTCGCCGCGCCGCGCGGCCTCGCGGGCGGCGGCCACGTTGATCGCGTAGGCGAGCGACTTCACCCCGCCGAGCAGCCACGGGGCGTCCGTGAAGGCGTCCGAGGCGTAGCCGCGCGGCACCAGGCTGACCCGCAGCGGTGGGCAGGCGGGCGAATCGTTCGCCGTGATCGTCAGGAACGACGCCCCGGGGGCGGACGCCTCGTGTTCCTGCCCGCGGGTGGCGATCAGCTTGAGGATCGCCGTCCCCGGGACCGCCCACGCCCCGAGCGCGGCGTCGATCAGTCCGCGCCAGGCGTCCAGATCGGGGGCCGCCATGCCCATCGCGGCGTGCGAGCGTGCGAAACGTGCCAGATGAGGCGCGAGATGGTCGACCCGGACGCCGCCGGCGTCCGCCACGACCCGTACGGCGTCGAAGACGCCGTCGCCGCGGTTGATGCCGAGGTCATCCGCGGACACCACCGGCTCGCCGGCGGGGACGACGCCGCGACCCAGCACGGCAACGAGTTGCGGGACGCTCATACCGCCGCAAGCCCGGCGGGCGCGACGGTGAGGATCTCGGAGCCGGTCGGTGTGACGACGATGGTGTGCTCCCACTGCGCGCACCGCGAGCGGTCGTTGGTGACGACCGTCCAGTCGTCGTCCCACACGTTGCTGCGGGGATCGCCGAGGGTGAGCATCGGCTCGATCGTGAAGGTCATGCCCGGCTCGAGGACGTCGTGGTAGACGGTCGAGTCGTAGTGCAGCACGATCAGCCCCGAATGGAAGGACGTGTGCACGCCGTGGCCGGTGTAGTCGCGCACCACCCCGTATCCGAACCGCTTCGCGTAGGCCTCGATGACGCGTCCGATCACGTTGATCTCGCGCCCGGGCTTGACCGCCCGGATGCCGCGCATCATCGCCTCGTGGGTGCGTTCGGAGAGCAGCCGGGAGTCCTCGTCGAGGTCGCCGCACGCGAAGGTTCCGCAGTTGTCGCCGTGCACGCCGTTCTTGAACGCAGTGACGTCGATCTTGACCAGGTCGCCGTCCTCCAGCGGGCGGGCGTCCGGGATGCCGTGGCAGATCACCTCGTTGACGCTGGTGCAGATCGCCTTCGGGAAGCCGCGGTAGCCCAGCGCGCTCGGGTAGGCGCCGTGGTCGCACATGTACGCGTGCGCGACGGCGTCCAGCTCGTCGGTGGTGACCCCCGGCGCGATGGCCGCGGCGGCCGTATACATGGCGTCGGACGCGATGCGGCTCGACTCGCGCATGAGCTCGATGGTCTCGGCCGACTGCACGTGCGAGCCGGTGTACCGATCCGGTCCCGATCGGTCCACGTAGTGGGGGCGCGGGATCGATGCGGGCACCGGGCGGCGTGCGGAAACGGGCCAAGGCTTGATGGGAGTCACGCAGCGATCATAGTGTGGGTGCCACACGGCGTCCCGGGGAGGTCGGATCGTGCATGACGAGTGGTACTACTGCCTGGCTCACCACGGCATCGAACGCTACGAGGGCTGCCGATCGGTCGACAGACTCGGCCCCTACCAGACCCGCGCCGAGGCCGAGCAGGCACTCGAACGCGCGCAGGCGCGCAACGAGGAATGGGACAGCGATCCGCGGTTCAATGATCCCGACGAGGACGATGCGGACGCCGACGACTACGGCACGTCGGGTTTCGACACACTCCGGCCCTGACCCGGACGCCCACCGCCGGGGACGCGTAACCCGTACGTAACACGACTGGCGGCAGGATGGTGGCATGGACAAGCAGACTGAATTCGTTCTGCGAACCATGGAGGAGCGGGACGTTCGTTTCGTCCGCCTCTGGTTCACCGACGTGCTGGGGACTCTGAAGTCGGTCGCGATCGCACCGGCCGAGCTGGAGGGCGCGCTCAGCGAGGGTGTCGGATTCGACGGATCTGCGATCGAGGGGTTCGCGCGCGTGTACGAGGCCGACATGGTCGCGCATCCCGATCCCTCGACGTTCCAGCTGCTGCCGTGGCGGGGGGACCAGGGCGGCACGGCCCGCATGTTCTGCGACATCGCGCTGCCCGACGGCTCGCCGTCCTTCGCGGATCCGCGGCACGTGCTCAAGCGGGCGATGAAGAAGGCCGCCGACATGGGCTTCTCCTACTACGTGCATCCCGAGATCGAGTTCTATCTGTTCCAGCGCCCGATCGTCCCGGGTGTGGAGCCGACGCCGGTCGACACGTCCGGCTATTTCGACCACACCACCGACACCGCGAGCACCGACTTCCGGCGCCGCGCGATCACGATGCTCGAGCAGATGGGCATCTCGGTGGAGTTCAGCCACCACGAGGCCGGCCCGGGCCAGCAGGAGATCGACCTGCGCTACGCCGATGCGCTCACCATGGCCGACAACATCACGACCTTCCGCGTGGTGGTGAAAGAGGTTGCGGTCACGCAGAACCTGTTCGCGTCGTTTATGCCGAAACCGCTGGCCAACCACCCCGGATCGGGCATGCACAGCCACGTGTCGCTGTTCGAGGGCGACACCAACGCGTTCTACGACGCGGCGGGCGAATACAACCTGAGCAAGACCGGACGCCAATTCGTCGCGGGTCTGCTGCATCACGCGGCCGAGTTGAGTGCGGTGCTCAACCCGTGGGTGAACAGCTACAAGCGCCTCGCGGGCGGCGGTGAGGCCCCCACGTTCATCTGCTGGGGGCAGAACAACCGCTCGGCGATGGTGCGGATCCCGATGTTCAAGCCGACCAAGGCCAGTTCGGCGCGCGTGGAGTTGCGGTCGCTCGACAGTTCGGCGAATCCGTACCTCGCGTACGCGCTGATCCTCACCGCGGGCCTGTCGGGGATCGAGAACGAGATGGTGCTTCCCGACCCCGCCGAGGACGACGTGTGGTCGCTCACCGACCGGCAACGCCAGGCCTTGGGCATTCAACCGCTGCCGCACTCGCTGCATTCGGCGGTGCGCGCGATGGAATCCAGCCAGCTGGTGGCCGACACGCTCGGCGAGCACGTGTTCGACTTCGTGCTGCGCAACAAGCGGGCCGAATACGCCGAGTACCGCCAGCAGGTCACGCCCCTGGAGCTGAGCAAGCTGCTGCCGTCGCTGTAGCGCCGGATCGCCCGCGGGAAGCACGGCGTGCGGCCCGCCGGCGGTCGGACGCCGCCCCGTGGGACGCCCGCCGTCCGGGGTCGGGGTGTGCCAGTGTGGACGCATCGTGAATGCACTCTTCGCCCCCTTCACCCCTGACGCTTCCGGTGGCCCGTTGGCGGGCGTCGTGGTGCGGCCCGGCGTCGCCGACGACCTGCCGGCCATCGCCGACCTCGCCGCACAGCGCGAGTGCGGCGACCTCGCCGATCGGCTGGCTGTCCACGGCCGCCGATTCGCCGACGAGCGGCAGCGGCTGTTCGTGGCCGAGCACGACGACGCGATCGTCGGGTACGCCTGGGCCAGTTGGCTGACCCCGGTGGCCGACGGCGGGCGCCGCGCGCCCGACGGGTGGTACCTGAGCGGCATCGTCCTCGCGCCCGCACTGCGGCGCCGAGGCATCGGACGCAGGCTCACCGAGGCGCGGGTCGCGTGGGTGCTCGGGCACGACGATCACATCTACTACGTCGTGAGCGCTTCCAACGGCCCCTCGCGCACGCTTCACGCCGAATTGGGCTTCCGCGAAATCTCGACCGACTTCGTCGTACCGGGCGTGGTGTTCACCAACGCCGACGGCATCCTGTGCCAACTCGACAAGCGCCCCGACGCCGACGTCATCGACCTGGCCCGGCGGCGCTGATCCTGTCCGGTCGGGCGACTTGTCGCCGCGTGGACGGTAATTCTTGCCACTCAATCGGCCGCCGCACGCGGAAACACCAGTCCCACTGGGTTTCCTGCGAGGCTCTGGGAATTGAGTGGTCGAAAATACGCACGTGAGGCGGTTGACTACGGCGTGTCCGTGCCCAGCACCGGAAGCAGATCGGCGAGGGAGGCGTGGGCGCCGCTGGCCGACAGCGCATGCGCGCCGAGGGCGTCGTCCCAGATCAGCCGCCCGCTCGCGAGTGCGAGCCAGGTGGCGGGGCCGACCTCGATGACGTTGGGCGGGGTGCCCCGCGTGTGCACGCTCGTCGCGCCGGGAACGCCGATCTGGACGGCCGCGAACGGTGGCACCCTGACCTCGACGAGCCGACCTGGATGGCGGTGAGCCAGCTCGGCCAGGCTCGTGCGGACGGCCGCCGCCACCGCGGCCCGGGGGACACCGGTGTCCGACGACAGCAGGGCGGCCACGTGGGACGCTGCGGCGAGCGCGTCGGCATCCGGCCGGCGGCGGCTCATCGCGACGGTGTCGGGCTGGCGGTGTGGGACGCCGGCTGGTACTGGCTGATGCCGCCGGGTACCGGTAGCCGGCGGTCGGCGAGCACCACCAACTGACCGTCCCTGAGCCCGGAGACGATCTCGACGCGACCCTGCCCGGCGCGACCGGTGACCACGGTGACGGTGCCGGCCGCGTCGTCGCGGGCGTTGGCGACGACCTCGACGGTGGCTGTCGTGTCGGTGAGTTTCGTCACCGCGGACGCCGGTACCGTCAGCACGCCGTAAGCCTGCGCGAGTTGGAGGGTCACCTCGGCGTAGGCGCCCGAGAACAGCGATCCGTCGGGGTCGTCGGCGAGCACCTCGGTGGCGAAGGTCGGCGAGCCTTGCCCGGTCGGCATCACGCTGACCTGGTTCACGTGGCCGGCCAGCTCGGGAGGAGCGGCGAGGTTGCCGACCTGCGCGCCCACCCCGGGGGCCACCAGGGCCCGATGACTCAGCGGCACCTGGACGACGATCTGCGCGGCGCCCTCGCCGACGATCGTGGCGGAGCGTCCGGCCGAGCTCTCGCCGGCCGTGAGGTCGAGCGCGCCCACGGTCCCCGTGATGGGGCTGACCAGCGTGGCTTCGGCGAGGTTCGTCTCGGCCGTGTCGAGCTGCTGGCGTGCCTGGAGCAACTGCGCGCGGTTGCTGGCGATCGTGGCGTCCGTCACCGCGCCGCCCATGCCGGCCAGCTGGGCCGCCAGCTGCGCCTGCGCCTCGCGCATCACCTGCTCGGACGCCTCGCGCGCCGCCCGCTCGACCTCGGCCTGCGCCGCGGCCAAGGCGGCGGCGGCCTGCTGGCTGCTCGCGGCGAGGCCCTCGGCGGCCGTCGCGATCGCCTGCCCGGCCGTCGCTTCCGCCAGGGCCACGCCCATCATCGCGTCGGAGCAGGCCTGCACCTGGCCGGCCATGCCGGCCAGCTGACCGAGGAGCTCGTCGGGGATACCGGGGACGCTCGCGCTCGGCGACGACGTCGGCTTTGCGGTGGTGGGGCGAGGGGAGGCCTCCGGGGACGGAGTGGTCGTGGCCGACGGTGAAACGGGCGCGGACGCCGACGGGGATGCCGACGCCGAGGGGAGTGCGGTGGCCGAAGCCGAAACCGACGCCGGCGTCGCGGCGGTGGTCGGGGAGAGCGCGGGTCGGGGGGTCGACCGGGCGGGCGCCGCGTCGGATCGCGCGGTGGGCACGCTCGTCGGCAATGTCGTGGGCAGGGTCGTCGGCAACGCCGTGGGCATGGTCTGACCCAATCCCTGCAGCTGGCTCAGGGCGGCGAACACCGGCGTGCACTTCTCCTGCTGGAGGGCGACCGACTGCTGCAGAGCGGCGAGCGACTGCTCCATACCCGCGAGGTAGGCCGGGGTGCCGGTGCCGGCCTGGCTGCCCGCACCCCCCTGGCCGCCTGCACCCGCCTGGCCGGTCGTGCCCGCGGGTGCGGACGCCGTGGGTGTCGCGCCGGACGACTGCCCGCCCAGCGCACCGCTCAGATTCACGCCGCCCAGGCCGCCCAGGCCGCCCGTGCCGCCGCCGAGGCCGCTCGCGCCGCCGAGCCCGGCCCCCGACCCGCCGCTGGTGCCGTTGCGCTGGGTGGTCAGGTTGGCGTCCAGTTGCGCCTGCGCGGTGGCGACGTCGGCGCGGGCACGCAGCACGGACACGCGCAGCGGGGCCGGATCGATCGTGGCCAGCTGCTGGCCGGCGGTGACGTGGTCGCCGACGCGGACGGACACCGTGGTCACGAGTCCGTCCGTTCCGAAGGACGCCGCCGCCTGGTCGGTGCGCGTGACCGGGCCCACGAGGGTGAGGGTCTGCGTGATCGAGGCCCGCGCGGCCGGCGCCGTGACGTAGGCCGCCGCGGCGGGACGCGGCCACAGTGCCCAGGACACGAGCCCGATGGCGAGGACGCCGGCCACGGCGGCGATCAGTCCGGTGCGGCGTTGCATCACTCGCTCCTCAGGGCGTCGATCGGGGGCAGGTTCGCGGCGCGCGCGGCCGGGTAGACGCCCGCACCGAGGCCGACGGCGAGGGAGACCGACAGCGCGAGCAGGGTCGCCGGGATGGAGATGGTCACCTGCAGGTCGAGCAGCGGGGTCAGGATGGCCGCCCCCACCACGCCGAGGGCCACGCCCATCGCTCCGCCCAGCAGACCGAGGATGCCCGCCTCGACGAGGAACTGCCGCCGGATCAGTGCCGGAGTCGCGCCTAGGGCCTTGCGCAGGCCGATCTCGCGCACCCGCTCCGTCACCGACACCAGCATGATGTTCATCACGCCGATGCCGCCCACCACCAGCGAGATGCCCGCCAGGCCGCTGAGCAGGGTGGTCAGCACCGCGGTCATCGTGTCGGCGGCCGTCAACAGCGCCTGGAACGTCATGATCGAGAACCCCGGTTCGGCCGCCGTGGTCGCGTGGTTGACAGTCAGGGCGCGCGTGATCTGCTGGTGGGCCGAGCTGATGGAGGCGTCGTCGCGCGCAGTCACGTAGATCGTCGACAGCATCCGGGCGGACGCCGGCGCCGTCAGCCGCTGCGCCATCGTCGTGAGAGGCACGATGATCGTGTCGTCGTCGTTGCTCAGCGAGCTGGCGCCGACCGAATCGAGGACGCCGACGACGAGGAACGACTGGCCCTCGATGGTGATGTCCTGCCCGACCGCCGGCGTGTCGTCGAACAGCTCGGACGCGGTCACCGGCCCCAGCACCGCCACTTGCGCGGCGGAGGCCTGTTCGGCGTCCGAAAAAAAGCGGCCGTCGACGAGCGTGCGGGCGCGCACCGTCGGCCATTCGACGGTGCTGCCCGACACCGAGGTCGTGGTGCGCGCCGTACCGTAGGACAGCGTGAGCCGGTTCGACATGATCGGTGCGACCCCGACGACGTCGGGGGCCACGGCCGGGTCGGCGATGACGCCCGCGTCGTCGAGCGTGAGCATGGACGCCCCGGTCGCCGAACCGCCGCCGAACACGGACGACCCACCCGGCATGACAATGAGCAGGTTGGAACCCAGGTTGTTGATCTCTTCGGTGATCTGGCGGCGCGCGCCCTCGCCGAGGCCGACGGTGAGCATCACGGCCGCGATGCCGATCAGGATGCCCAGCATCGTCAGCATCGAGCGCATGCGGCGTCCGAGCAGCGCCTCGATCGCCGTGCGGAACGTCTCGCCCCAGCTCATGCGCGGCCTCCGGACGGGGCGGCCTCGCTCAGCAGGCCGTCGGTGATCCGCCAGACGCGGTGCGCTTCGGCGGCGACGTCCGCCTCGTGGGTGATCAGCACGATGGTGCGGCCCGCGTCGTGCAGTTCGTGGAACAGGGCCAGCACGTCGTGGGTGGAGACCGAATCGAGGTTGCCCGTCGGCTCGTCGGCCAGGATGAGCGTCGGATCGGTGACCAGCGCCCGCGCGACCGAGACGCGTTGCTGCTGGCCGCCGGACAACTCGCCCGGACGGTGCTCGACGCGGTCCGCCAGCCCCACCCGGGCCAGGGCGGCCTGCGCGCGCTCGCGGCGTTCCGCGCGCCCGACGCCCGCGTAGATGAGCGGCAGCTCCACGTTGCGCAGGGCCGTCATCGAGGCCAGCAGGTTGAATTGCTGGAAGACAAACCCGATCTGGGCGTTTCGGACGACCGCCAGCTCGGCTTCGCTCATGTGGCTGACGTCGACGCCGCCGAGTTCGTAGCTCCCGCCGGTCGGCACGTCGAGGCAGCCCAGGATGTGCATGAGCGTCGACTTGCCCGAGCCCGACGGACCCATGATCGCGACGAAGTCGCCGGCCTCGACATCGAGGTCGATGCCGCGCAGCGCCTCGACGGCGATCACGCCCGTGTCGTAGACCTTGCGGACGCCGCGCATCCGCAGCAGTGCGCTCATCGTGCCGGGGTGGTGCTGGGGTCGGGGGAGGCCAGCTGGCCGTTCGGCCCGAACTGCGGGCGCGGCGGCGCCGTCACGACGACGCTGCGCCGCGCGATCACCTCGTCGCCCTCGCCGAGCCCCGAGAGGATCTCGATCCGGTCGCCGAAGCGGCGACCGGTCGTCACCGTCACGATGTCGACGCCCGAGCCCGCCGGACGCCGGACCGTCGCGTTGTTCTGGTTGAGCCAGATCGCCTCGCCCGGGATCGTGAGCACGCCCTCGACGGTGCCGGTGGTGATGACGGCGTCGGCGTCCGACCCCGAGAACAGCGCGTCGGACCGTTCGGTGACGCGCAGCGTGACCGGGAAGGTCGCGGCCTGCCCCGACGACCCGGACGCCACGATGCCGACGGTGTCCACGACCGCGGCCACGCTGATCGAGGTGCCGACCGGGGTCACCACGGCGTGCTGGCCCGCCTTGATGCTGGGCAGATCGGCGGTGCCGACCTGGGCGTCGAGTTTCCACGCGTCGGGGGCGATGACGACGACGTGCGCTCCGCCGGAGGTGGCCTGACCGCCGCCGAGCGAGCCCGCGAGGCCCGACAGCCCGCCCAGGCTCGACAGGTCGGCGCCGGACGAGGACATGCCGGCGGCCCCCGACACCTGATCGCCGACCTCGATGGACACCTGCGCGACGATGCCGGTGATCGGGCTGGTCAGGCGGGCGTCCGCTACACGCGAGCGAGCCTGCTCGGCGGACGCCTCGGCGGCCTGGACGCCGGCGCGCCCGGCGGCGAGCTGCGCGGAACTCACGCCCGAGGTGTCCTGAGCGGTGCGGAGCTGAGCGCGGGCGGCGGACAGTTGGGCGTCCGCAAGGGCGACCGCGTTGCGGAGGTCGCGGTCGTCGACCCGCGCGAGTTCGGCGCCCTGGTCGACTCGCCCGCCGACGCGCGCCGCGATCGAGGAGACCGTGCCCGGAACCGCGAACGACACGTTGGCCTGCTGCTGAGGCGCGAGCACGCCCGCGAGCGAAACGGTCGTGGTTTCGGTGGTGCGCGTGGCTTTCACGACCTCCGTCGCCTGGGGGGCGGGGGCGCGCGACGCGTTCCACCACACGGCCCCGGCGGCCAGCGCGATCGCGGCGAGCGCGGCCCCGATGGTGATCACCCAACGCCGGCGCGTCCACCTCTGGCGTGTGCGGGCTTGCTTCATCCGAATGGCTCCTGTCGGTACGTGCCCGTCCAGGTTAGTCCGCCGCGAGAAGGCCGGAGGCCTCACCGGAGGTCAACCCCCGCCGGGCGGCCACGTGCGTCACGAATCGAGGCGGTCGCGGCCGTAACGCCGGCGGATGACGATCGGGACGGCCATCCAGAGCACCATGAGCGCGACCAGCGCGAGGAACCCGGCGACGCGACCGGCGGGCAGACTCACCACCGTGCCGACGACGAGCGTCACCACCAGACCCATCGTCATGGCGAGACAGAACAGGCCCGTCTTGGCGGCGCGATCCCCGAACGTGACGAGACGATCCTTCACGCGGTGGCGGAACAGCAGCCGATGCGCCGTCACCGGCGCGACCATGAGGCCCGTGGCGAGCGTCCCGAACAGCAGCGCGAGCAAGTACACGGCGACCAGTTCGGGCACCTCGCGCGGGAAGAGCGGCTGAAACGGCAGGATCAGCAGGAAGCCCGACAGGATCTGGATTCCCGTCTGGGTGACGCGCAACTCCTGCAGCAGTTCGCTCCAGTTGCGGTCGAGCCGCGCGATCGGCGTCTCGTCGCGCTCCTGCGCGTAGGGATCGTCCTCGTGGCGCTGCCCGGGTGTGCGCCGGGCACGACCGTGACCGAGGTCGGGTGCGATGTCAGGCATCCGGCTCGGCGACGGTCAGGATGCCCGGGGCGTCCTCGCGATCGGTTCGCATCGTGTTCCTCCTAGGTCGGATCCGCTCACGCTACCGGGTGTGCCCTCGTTCGTCCTCGCCGGTGGCGTGCCCCCCGATGGGCTCGCCGCCGAGCGTCCCGAGCGTCGAACGGGGCGCGCGGACACGCCGACGCTCGATCCGGTCTAGCATCGCCCTCATGGATCGGATGTCGACACCGTCGGGACGTCTGGCTCGCCGAGGGTTCGGAGATCCGCACCGCGCGCTGGTCGTCATCGACACCTGGATGGACGCCCTCGACGACGAGTCGCTCGTCGGTCGGCTCGTCGACGAGGTACTGGCCAGCGACGACCCCGACCTGGCGATGAGCGGCTTCGCGCGGCTGGCCTCCGACCATCGCACGGCCTTCTGCCACGTGCTCGCCGACGCCGGCCGGGTCCATCGCGTCGCGCGGGTGATCGGCGCCTCGGTGTCGCTGAACCAGCACATCGCCGTCCACCCCGAGGCGCTCGCCGAACTCGCCGAGCAACCGCTCCCGCGCAGCGCGGACGCATTGCGTCAGGAACTCCTCGCGGCGGTCGGCGCCGACGGGGCGGCGGCCGCTCCGGTCGCCGTCGGCACGTCGGACGCCCTCCGCATCGCCTACCGCTCGGCGCTGTTGCGCATCGCCGCGCGCGACGTCACCGCGCCCGACCCGCTCGCGATCGTTCACGACATCGCCCGCGAACTCGCCGACCTGGCCGACGCGGTTCTCGAGGCGGCGCTCGCCCTCGCCCGCGCCGAGACGCCCCGGCACGAGGACGTCCGGCTCGCGGTGCTCGCGATGGGCAAGTGCGGCGCCGGCGAACTCAACTACGTCTCCGACGTCGACGTCGTCTACGTCGCCGAGCCCGCCTTGGACGCCACGGGCGAGCCCGTCTGCTCGGCCACCGACGCGGTGGCGATCGCGACCAAGCTCGCCGCGTCCATCGCGCGGACCTGTTCGGCGCACACGGCGTCCGGCACGATCTGGCAGGTCGACGCCAACCTCCGCCCCGAGGGGAAAGCCGGCCCGCTGGTGCGCACCCTGGCGTCCATGAGTACCTACTACGAGAAATGGGCTAAGAACTGGGAATTCCAGGCGCTGCTGAAGGCTCGCCCCATGGCGGGGGACAGAGCGCTGGGCTGGGCGTTCGTCGACCTCGTCGCCCCCCGGGTGTGGTCGGTCGCGGACGATCCGCATTTCGTCGGTGAGACCCAGGCGATGCGCAAGCGGGTGATCGCGCTGATCCCCAAGCGCGAAGCCGACCAGGAGATCAAGCTCGGCGCGGGCGGGCTGCGCGACACCGAGTTCAGCGTCCAGTTGCTGCAGCTCGTCCACGGACGCGCCGACGAACGCCTGCGGCTGCGCGGCACCTTCGAGGCGCTGCACGCCTTGATCGACGCCGGCTACGTCGGACGCACGGACGGCCGCGAACTCGAGAACGCCTACCGGCTGCAGCGCGTGCTGGAGCACCGCATCCAGCTGTACCACCTGCGTCGCACGCATCTGATGCCCACCGACGAGATCCACCTGCGCCGGATCGCCCGCGGCTTGGGCGTGAAGGACGCCGCCACGCTGAGCGGCCGGTGGCGGGCGTCCACCCGCAAGGTGCAGCGTCTGCATCAGCGGATCTTCTACTCGCCGCTGCTGGAGGCCGTCGCGCGGATCCCCACCGAGGCCGTCCGGCTCACGTCCGAAGCGGCCGAGACCCGGCTGCGCGCGCTCGGGTTCAACGACACGTCGGCGGCGTTGCGCCACATCGAGGCGCTGTCGACCGGTGTGTCACGACAGGCCGAGATCCGGCGGCAGTTGCTGCCGGCCATGCTCGGTTGGTTCGCGGCGGGCCCGAATCCCGATCATGGGCTGCTCGCCTTCCGTCAGGTGTCGACCGAACTCGGCAGCAGTTCGTGGTACTTGCGGGCGCTGCGCGACGAGGACGCCATGGCCGAGAACCTGGCGAGGGTCCTGGCGTCCAGTCGCTATGCGGTCGACCTGCTGCTGCGGGCGCCGCACACCGCGCACCTGCTCGCGGCCCGCACCGTCGAGTTGCGTTCACGCGAGGAGACGCTGCGCGAGATGACGCTGAGCGCGCGCCGGCACGACGATCCGCACGCGGCCGTGGAGGCCATTCGCGCGGTGCGCCGCAAGGAACTGCTGCGGGTGGCGATCGCCGACCTGCTGGGCCAGGCCGACATCACGGCTGTCGGCGACGGGCTGAGCGACGTGATGTCGGCCACCATGGACGCCGCCCTCGACGTCGCCCGGCGGGGCATAGACGACGCGCCGCCGCTGGCGATCATCGCGCTCGGGCGCTGGGGCGGGCAGGAGCTGTCCTACGCGTCGGACGCCGACGGCATGGTCGTCATCCCGGACGGGCTCGGCGCCGAGGCGCTCGCCCGTGCGGCCAAGGTGATCACCAGGCTGCGCGAACTCCTGCGACGCCCGGGGCGCGACCCGGCCGTCGAACTCGACATCGACCTGCGGCCCGAGGGCAAGAGCGGCGCGATGGTACGCACCCTCGACTCGTACGCCGCCTACTACGAGAAGTGGGCCTCGACCTGGGAGGCGCAGGCGCTCGTGCGTGCCTCGCACGGGGCGGGAGACCCCGCGCTGTCGGCGTCCCTGATGGCCACCATCGACAAGCTGCGCTACCCGGACGGCGGGCTGTCGTCGCGCCAGATCAACGACATTCGCCGGCTCAAGGCGCGGATGGAGAACGAGCGGATGCCGCGCGGCATCGACCCGCGCCGCCACGTGAAACTCGGTCCGGGCGGGCTGACCGACGTCGAGTGGTGCGTCCAGCTCCTGCAGTTGGAGCACGGTCACGAGGCCCCGAGCATCCGGACACCGCGCACGCTCGCCGCGCTGGCGGCAGAGGAGGCGGCCGGGTTCTTGTCGCCGTCGGACGCCGAGGCGTTGCGCGAGGCGTGGACGCTCGCGTCGCGGATTCGCAACGCCACCATGCTGCTGCGGGGGCGTCCGCTGGATGCTATTCCGACCGACGCGCGCGAGCGCTCTTCGCTGGCCGAGATGCTGGGCTACGACAAGGGGGAGGCGTCGGTGTTCATCGACGCCTGGGCCCGTGTGGCCCGGCACTCCCGCGAGGTGATGGACCAGGTGTTCTGGGGCGGGTCCTGAATCGGCCGGCTGCGAGGCGAGCCATGCCGGCACGGGGGCCGGTGCCATGGCCGGTGGGCCGGCGCCTCGATTCCGTTGGACCGTTTCGGCGGCGGTTGTGTGCGGCCGAGCCACGGGATCGGCGGCTTCTGTCTGCTGGCCGCGGTGCGCAGGCTAACCTGGAGGGGTGATCCAGACCACCCCGACCAGCCTCACCGGCTGGGGCCGTACGGCGCCGAGCACGGCGCAGGTTCTGTCCACTCCCGACATCGACCTCGTCGTCCAAGCGGTGGCGCGCGAGGCTGAGCGGAGGGCCTCCGGCGAGGGTCGCGGTGTCCTCGCCCGCGGCCTGGGCCGCAGCTACGGCGACGTCGCGCAGAACGGCGGCGGGCTCGTCGTCGACATGACCGCGCTCAACCGGATCGTCGACATCGACCCCGCTGCCGCCACGGTGCGCGTCGAGGCGGGCGTCACCCTCGACGACCTGATGAAGGCCGCGCTGCCGCACGGGCTGTGGGTGCCGGTGTTGCCGGGCACACGGCAGGTGACCGTCGGCGGGGCGATCGGCAACGACATCCACGGCAAGAACCACCACTCGGCCGGCAGCTTCGGCGACCACGTGGCGTCCATGGATCTGCTGGTCGCCGACGGCCGGATTCTCACCCTGACCCCCGACGGCAGCGCCGACGATCCCGATGGGTCGCTGTTCTGGGCGACGGTGGGCGGCATCGGCCTGACCGGCATCATCGTCGAGGTGACGTTGCGCATGACGCGCACCGAGACCGCCTGGTTCCTCGCCGACGGCATGGTCACGCACTCGCTCGACGAAACCATCGCCGTTCACTCCGACGGCTCCGAGAGCCGTTACGACTACTCGAGCGCCTGGTTCGACGCGATCGCGGCGCCTCCGAAGCTCGGCCGCGCCGCGCTCAGCCGCGGTTCGCTGGCGACCCTCGACCAGCTGCGCGAGTTTGCGCCCAAACTGGCCGGTCGGCCGCTCGAGTTCAGCGGTAAGACGTTCGTGACGCTGCCCGACGTCTTCCCCAACGGGCTGGCGAACAAACTGACCTTCGGCACCTTGGGCCTGGTCTGGTACACGAAGTCCGGAACGTACACCGACAAGATCCAGAGCCTCACCGGCTTCTACCACCCGTTGGACATGTTCGGGGAGTGGAACCGGGCGTACGGCTCGGCCGGCTTCCTGCAGTACCAGTTCGTGGTGCCGCCGTCCGCGGTCGACGAGTTCAAGCGCATCATCGGCGACATCCAGGCGTCCGGGCATTACTCGTTCCTGAACGTGTTCAAGCTGTTCGGCGAGGGCAACCGCGCCCCGCTGTCGTACCCGATGGCCGGCTGGAACGTGTGCGTCGACTTCCCGATCAAGGCCGGGCTGTCGGGTTTCCTCGCCAGCCTGGACGCCCGCGTGCTCGAGTTCGGCGGCCGCCTCTACACCTCGAAGGACTCCCGAACGACGGCGTCCACCTTCCACGCGATGTACCCCGAGATCGACCAGTGGATCGCCATCCGGCGAGCCGTCGACCCAACAGGGGTGTTCGCCTCCGACATGGCCCGACGACTGGAGCTCCTGTGATCGACGCAACCGGCAACCCGCAAACCATCCTGCTGCTCGGTGGCACGTCCGAGATCGGGCTGGCGATCGTGGGGGAGTACCTCTCCCACGCGCCCGCCCGCGTGGTGCTCGGCGTCCAGCCGGGCGACGAGCGCACGGACGCTACGGTCGCGGCGCTGCGCAACCAGGGCGCGACCGGCGTCGAGGTGCTCGACTTCGATGCGACCGCGTTCGCGTCGCATCCGGCATTCGTCGACCGCGCGTGGGCCGGCGGTGACGTGGATGTCGCGATCGTTGCGTTCGGCATCCTGGGCGACAACGAGCAGCAGTGGCAGGATCAGACGCTCGCCGTCGCCGCCGCGCAGATCAACTACACGGGCGCGGTGAGCGTGGGCGTCCTGCTCGGCCAGCGGATGCGCGGGCAGGGCTTCGGCCAGATCATCGCGATGAGCTCGGCCGCCGGCCTCAAGGTGCGCCGGTCGAACTTCGTGTACGGCTCGACCAAGGCGGGCCTGGACGGCTTCTACACCAACCTGGGCCAGGCGTTGGAGCCATCCGGGGTGAAGGTGCTCGTCGTGCGTCCGGGGCAGGTGCGCACCCGCATGTCGGCGCACGTCAAGGAGGCGCCGCTCACGATCAACCCCGACGAGCTCGCCCGCCTGGTGGTGGACGCGGCACGCAAGGGCAAGTCGATCATCTGGACGCCACCTGCGTTCCAGGCGGTCATGACCGTCCTGCAGCACATCCCGGCGCCGATCTTCACGAGGCTGCCGATCTGAGGGCGCCCGTCCGGCCTCCGGCGACGGTATTTTCTGACACTCATTCGATGGCGCGTTCGCTGGACATCAGTGGGACTGCACTTTCTTACGCCCTTCGGATCATGAGGGGCAGGAAATACCGTCTGTCGCTCGGCGACGGGGTCTCGCGTGCCCGGCATGCCCGCCTAAGCTCACTGTGTGATTGCGCCCGTCGTCTCCGCGTCCTGGCTCGCCGACCATCCCGAGGCGGTGATCGTCGACGTCCGCTGGTATCTCGACGGCCGCTCGGGTCGTGTCGCCTACGAGGCGGGGCACCTCGCCGGCTCGGTGTTCGTCGACCTGGACGCCGTGCTCGCGGCGCCGGCGACCCCCGAGGCCGGACGCCACCCGCTGCCCGCGCCCGAGGTGTTTGCCGCGGGCATGCGCGTGGCCGGCATCTCGGATGACTCCGTCGTGGTCGCCTATGACGACGCGGGTGGCATGTCCGCCGGACGCCTCGTCTGGATGCTTCGTGCCCTCGGTGTGGACGCCGCCCTCCTCGACGGCGGCCTGGCCGCCTGGACGGGCGACCTCGCGACCGGCGCGGGGGCCCCGCCCGCGCCGGGGGCGTTCGCCGCCCGCGATTGGCCGGGCGATCGCCTCGCCACCATCGACGAGGCCGCCGGTGACGCCGGTGCCGTCGTGATCGACGCCCGCGCCGCCGAGCGTTACCGCGGCGACGTCGAGCCCGTCGATCCGCGCGCGGGTCACATTCCCGGCGCGGTCAACGTGCCGTTCGGCGGCAACCTGGACGCCGGCGGACGCTTCCTCGCTCCCGACATGCTGCGTGCCCGATTCGCGGCGGCGGGCGTCCGGGACGACACCGACGCGATCGTCTACTGCGGCTCGGGCGTCACGGCCTGCCACGATCTGCTCGCGCTCGAGCACGCGGGCCTGGGCCGCGGACGCCTCTACCCGGGCTCGTGGTCGCAGTGGGCGGCGACCGGGCGTCCGTCCGCGACGGACTCCTGACGTTGGCGACGAGCTGACTACGCGACTTCGCGTGGCGGGGCGGCCGTCTGTCTGATGCGGAGCAGGGTGTCGACGATCGTCGTGACGTCGGCGTCGGGGAAGACGTGGTCGGGCCCGGTGGGGGCGTGGGCGGTGGAGTTCGGCGAGCAGCGCAGGTCGTCCACGAGGGCTCGCGCCCCGGCGTGGGTCAGGCGTCGTAGTCGTCGTGGGTGGTGACGCGGGCGAGTTCGATCTCGCCGTTCGGCAGCGTCCAGTAGTGGAGACGACGCGCGGACGGCGTGTTCACCTGAAGACTCGCCCGCCACGCAGCGGATCCGTCGCTCCTGGTGCGAGGCCGGTCGTCGCCCCCCGTGCCCGTCCGCAGGCGGTGCAGTTCGCGGCTCGGGAGCTGGGACGCCAAGCCGGTCACGACCTCGAACACCACGTCGGCGACCTTCTCGGCTCTGACGCCTTCGAGCTTGTCGAGCGAATCGAGGAACTTCGGGCCGAGGTGGTATTCCGGCAGCGGCCGGTCGGCTTGCTCGTGGGGCGCGGTGCGGATCGCCCACTGGGTCTCCACGAGATAGCGGAAGCCCCGCTCGCGGTCGGCGAACACCGGACCATCGGTCCGTACCTGGCGGGCCTTGGCGTTGCCGGCCTTGCGGAGCCGTGAGCGCGCGGCCTTGAGGTCGTGCTCGGCCTTGTTGGCCCGGCGTTCAGCCTGATCGAGCAGGTAGTGGAGCTGATCGCGCTCGTCGACGCCGGCGCGCAGTTGCGTGCGGAGGTCGTCGTGGGCTCGCTTGAGGCCGTTGACCTCCGCGGTGAGCCCGTCGATCTTGAGCAGCAGCCCCCGGGTGATGGCCGCGGGCTGAGGCGGGGGAGCAGGCGCCGGGCGCGGCGGTGAGGCGGGAGCCATGCGCGGCGGCGGAGCGGGAACCGGACGCGGCGGTGAGGCGGGGGCCTGCACCGCCCGCGGGGCCGGATCCGGGACGGGAGACGACGCCTGGCGTCCGCGGCTCCTGTCGAAGATCGCCGGGCTCGGCCGCACGGGAGCGGACGCCGCAGGCTCGGCGCCTGCCGAGTCGGCCGTCGTCCTCGGCATCGGCAGTGCGACCGGCGGCGGGAGTTGGTCTTCGCGGATGTCGGGAGAGTCGAGGTCGTCCTTGGCCAGCCATGGCGGTCCGCCGGGCAGCAGCGACGGTGCCGGCGTGATCGGTTCGTCATCCTCGACGTCGTTGAGCACCACCGCCCACCGGGGACCGGTCGCGGTGACGCGGGCCGGGATGACCTCGCCCACCGTCATCAGCGTGCGCAGGTCGTCGAGCGGGTTCGCGGTGACATCCGCGCGGAGGACGGCGACGACGACGCCGGGCGACGTCGTCTTCGGGTAGAGGACGAGCTCGGCCTTGCCGTCGCGCACCGTCGCCACCCTGGTGAGCACGACGTCGCCGACGGCGTAGCCGGCGAGGGCGTCCGGGGCCGCGCGAAGGCCGTCACCGACGGCGATCCGGGCCGTCTCCGGGTCGTACCAGCCCTCGACCCGCTGCCCTACCTCGACGATGCGCTCGATCGGGACGTCCTCGACCGTCAGCTCTTCCGCGATGGTGGCGACAAGCGGGTGCCCGATGTCGACGAGGGCGCGCCCGGCGACGACCATCTTCACGACGCCGCCGACCCGGCGCAGTTCGTGGGCCGGACGCACCTGGAGCAGACCCGCCGCTGCGGCCATGCGGAGCGTGTCGGAGATGAGCTGTCTGGTGGCCTGGGCGGCGTCATGAGCGTCGAACGCGAACCGCAGCGGCGACTTCGAGAGATCGTGTGCCCACTCGTGACCCACCGGGTAGACGCGCCCGGCAGCTCCGTAGACCTGGGTACCGTCGGCCATCCGGCGGGAGAACTCCCAGGTGGCGGCGCCGGTCGGCATCAGGTAGACGTCGGCCAGGCCGGAGGTCTCGTCCGCGATCTTGTCGATGTCGATCCAGGGCTCGGTTCGTCCCGCCGGAATCGTCACCACCACGACCGGACGCCGTCGTGCGCCGCCGTTCAGCAGGTCGGCGAGCGCGGCAGCTGAACGGTCGTCATCGATGAGCTGAGGGCGGGGCATGCCCGAAGCCTAGACGCGGCCCGACGCCTGCTTCACCTGGAGCGGGCCCGCCGCCGCTCCACGCCCAAGAACGGGGCCCTGGCCCGCGTTTCCGCAGGCCAGGGGCCTCGAGCGCACGAAGACGCCCGCCCCCACCCTCGGCGCGGCACGCGTCCTGACGGCTGGGCGCTCATCGGCCCCTCCAGTCGTCGCGCTCGGGCTCGTCCTCGTCGGCATAGAGCACACACGGCGTTCCCAGGCGTGCCCAGGCGTGCCCCGTCCCCGCGGACCCGGGCCAACGCCTGCTGCGCTGCGCGCCGATGACGATGCCGATGCAGCCGACTGAGGCGGCGATCACTCCGCAGGTGACGGCTGCCCGCTCCCACGCGGCGCGGCGCTCGCGGTCAGGATGGCGCGCGGCGATCAGCGAGGCGAGGGCGGCGGCCAGGGAGAAGTACGCGTCGGCGACGAGGGTCATTTCGTACGCACTCACAACCGATCCTGTGCGGCCCCCACTCAGCCACGCCCCAGCGCTTTATGTCTTGCATTATCCGTGTTGTGTAGGGCATAATGGCTATCATGGAGGTGAGGTTCACTTAGGCGGCACGTCAGCACCGGATCGGTCGGGCGCACGTCCGTCACGATGGCCTCGACGACACCGACCGCTGTTGTCACCAAGCGCGGCGAACAGGGCTGGCTCTATGTTGCGGCCGATGAGCGCGGCGTCGAGTTGGCCGACGGCGCCCTGCTGGTCGTCCATGTGATGCCTACTGCACTGAGGAGGAACTGAGATGAAGCGAACCCCACCGCGTGTCACCACTGACACGCCGATCGGCCCCGATGTCGATCTGACCGCCGAGGTCGTCACGACCGCGGACGGCCACCGGCTCACCGACGAGGTTGTGGCGGACCTGGTCGAGCAGGCCCGTACGGCTGGACGCCCGTCGCTCACCGCGCCGGGCGAACGCTCGCCTCAGGTGACGCTGCGACTGCCGGCCGGCCTGCTCGAGCGGCTGGACGCCGAAGCGCGCCGCCGCGGCGTCCGGCGTTCGGTCGTGATACGCGACATGCTGGCCGAGCACCTCGCCGGTTAACCTCTGTCGATCTGGGCTTGGAGGTGGCGGACGTCGCGGAGGCGGTAGACGGAGACCTCGGCGAGGACGCGGTCGTGGCCGCGCTGGTGCCACCGCACGACCTGCTCGCGCGGCAGCCCGTGGCGGTCGACCAGGGTCTGAATGCGGCGTCGGGTGATGGGCTCGCCTGCTTCGGTGAGGAGCCCGACGAACTCGCCGAGGGTGAGTGGGGTGTCGGCGGCTTGGTCGAGGATGACGTGCTGATGGTCCGCCCATGTGGCGGCCACAACGCTCAACACCTACGGGCACATGTTCCCGGACAAGACGAGTCCGCACGAGCTGCGGTTGCGGTGGGGTTCGCGGCTCGTGCGGACTCGTTGCGGACTCAGGACGGCATAGAGGCCGACGGACTACGCGTGACGATCAGAGGTCGAAGTACATCTCGAACTCGTGCGGGTGCGGGCGCAGCCGGATGGCGTCGATGTCTTCGCGCTTCATCTCGATCCAGGTCTCGATCAGATCCGCGGTGAAGACGTCGCCGGCCAGCAGGTAGTCGTGGTCGACCTCCAAGGCGTCCAGCGCATCGCCCAGGGACGCCGGGACCTGCGCGATCTCGGCGTGCTCCTCGGGCGGAAGCTCGTAGAGATCCTTGTCGATCGGCGCGGGCGGCTCGATCTGGTTCTGGATACCGTCCAGGCCGGCCAGCAGCATCGCCGCGAACGCGAGGTACGGGTTCGCCGACGGGTCGGGGCAGCGGAACTCCATGCGCTTGGCCTTCGGCGACGGCCCGGTCAGCGGGATCCGGATGCACGCCGAGCGGTTGCGCTGGCTGTAGACCAGGTTGACGGGCGCCTCGAAGCCGGGCACCAGGCGGTGGTAGGAGTTCGCGGTCGGGTTGGTGAACGCGAGCAACGACGGGGCATGCTTCAGGATGCCGCCGATGTACCAGCGGGCGAGGTCGGAGAGCCCGGCGTAGCCGGCTTCGTCGGCGAACAGCGGATCGCCGTCCTTCCAGATCGACTGGTGCACGTGCATGCCCGAGCCGTTGTCGCCGAAGATCGGCTTCGGCATGAAGGTGGCCGTCTTGCCGGCCTCCCAGGCGGTGTTCTTGATGACGTACTTGTACTTCATCATGTTGTCGGCGGCGGCCAGCAGGGTGTCGAACTTCGTCGCGATCTCACCCTGGCCGGCGGTGCCGACCTCGTGGTGGGCGCGCTCGATCACCAGGCCGACCGACTGCAGGTGCCGCACCATGTCGTCGCGCAGGTCGCCGAAGTGATCGACCGGCGCGACCGGGAAGTAGCCACCCTTGTACTTCACCTTGTAGCCACGGTTGGCGCGGCCGTCCAGGTCGCTCTCGTCACCGGTCGCCCAGGCGCCCGCCTCGGACTCGATGAAGTAGTAGCTCGCGTTCGCCTTGGTCTCGAAGCGCACCGAGTCGAACACGTAGAACTCGCCCTCGGGGCCCATGAAGCAGGTGTCCCCGATGCCGGTCGACTTGAGGTACTCCTCGGCCTTGCGCGCGATGTTGCGCGGGTCGCGGCTGTAGGCCTCCTTGGTGATCGGGTCGTGCACGAACCAGTTCATGTTGAGCGTCTTGCTCTTGCGGAACGGATCGACGAACGCCGACGAGATGTCGGGCAGTAGCGCCATGTCGGACTCGTGGATCTTCTGGAAGCCGCGGATCGAACTGCCGTCGAACGACAATCCCTCCTCGATCACGTCCGGCGTGAGGTACGCGGACGGGATGGTGAAGTGCTGCATCACACCAGGGAGATCGCAGAAGCGGACGTCGACCGTCTCGATGTCGTTCTCCTCGATGAAGGCGACGAGCTCATCGGCGCTTTGGAACATGGGTCCTCCGTACAAGTCGAAATGTGACGTCCTTGAGGCTAGGGGCGTGACGTCACCGGGCAGTTGCGTCCGTGTTTCGGCGGTGTTACAGGCCCATGCGCCGTGCAGCCGCGCCGTGGAGCCGGTGCCCTGCGGCGGGCGGCTAGGGTAGAGGACCGTGAACGCAGACGTGTATCCGGGCCAGGCTCTCGGCCTGCCGGCGTCCGGACGGGGTGCACTGGCGTCCTGGGGCAGCCGCCTGGGCGCGCTCGTCCTCGACTGGGGCGCCAGCATGATCGTGGCGCTCGGAGCGTTCGGCGGCGGCGTCCTCACCGACAGCGGGTGGCGCGCCTGGATGATCCTCGCGGTGTTCGTCGCCGAGAAGGCACTGCTGACCGCGCTCGCCGGGAGCAGCTTCGGGCAGCTGGTCTCGCGGATCGGCGTGGTCCGGGTGGACGGTTCGCCGCTCGGCTGGGGCCGGGCGTTGGCTCGGGCGATCCTGGTCGCTCTCGTCGTGCCCGCGATCGTGGTCGGCGCCGACCGGCGGGGGCTCAACGACCTGCTGCTCGGCACGGTCGTCGTGAATCGGCGCTGACGATCACTGTTCAACTCTGACGTGTCAACTCTGACTTGGGGAATCACCAGGACGATCACGCTTGGGTAACGAATCCGCACGCAGTGTCGTCGTTCGGTTGGGGCGGCTGGGCATGCCTGTGTACCGTGCCAATCACGACATCCTCCGCGCTCGGGCGCGGGGCTTCAACGGGGCCGTGCGGATCGGTCCCGCCAGTCACTCTCACTGGAGGATCCTTTGAGCAAGCGAAAGTTCATCGTCGCGGCGGGTATCGTCCTGTCCAGCGCCCTTGCGTTCAGTGCCTGCACGCCGCCCACGCCGGGCGGCGGCGGCGGCGCGAACACGACGCCCACCGCGGTCAACGTGGCGTGGAACCAGGCATTCTTCAGCCTCAACGACGAGACCGACTACGGAAACGCCACCACCAACGCCAACATCATCTACCTGGCCAACGAGCGTATCGCCTACTACGACAAGGATCTGAAGCTCGCTCAGAACCCGTCGTTCGGCAAGTACGAGAAGGTCTCGGACGAGCCGCTGGTCGTGAAGTACACCTTCGCCGACACCGCGACCTGGTCGGACGGCACCCCGGTCACCGCCGCGGACGCCTTCCTGCTGTGGGCCGCCAAGTCGGGCGTCTACAACACCACCGAGCTCGAGCAGGACAAGACGGGCGACGTCGGCGAGGTCGATGCCGCCAACGTCTTCTTCAACGGCAGCGACCCGGGCCTCCAGCTCGTCACCGACGTGCCCGTGATCTCCGAGGACGGCAAGTCGATCACGCTGACGTATTCGAAGCCGTTCGTCGACTGGGAGATCCTCGCCGCCGATCCGGTCGGCGTCCCGGCCCACATCGTCGGCAAGAAGGCGCTCGGCATCGATGACAACGCCCAGGCGGCCAAGGCGCTCGTCGATGCGTTCGTCAACAAGGACAACGCGGCACTGTCGAAGATCTCGAACACCTTCAACAAGGCGTTCAACTTCAAGTCGATGCCCGAAGACAAGGAACTCCTTGTCGGCAGCGGCCCGTACGCGATCACCGGCCTGGTCGAGGGGCAGTACACCGTCCTGGAGCGGAACGCCCACTACAAGGGCTCGCACAAGCCGTCGATCGACAAGGTCACCGTCCGCGTCATCCCCGACGCGCAGGCGTCCGTGACCGCTCTCGAGAACACCGAGGTGCTCGTCACCCAGCCGCAGTCGACGGCCGACATCCTGACGCAGCTGGACAACCTGCAGAACGTCCAGGTGCTGACCCAGACCGGCGGCACCTACGAGCACGTCGATCTGGTGTTCGCCAACGGCGGCCCGTTCGACCCGGCCAAGTACGGCGGTGACGCCGACAAGGCGCTCAAGGTCCGCCAGGCGTTCCTGCACACCGTGCCGCGGCAGAAGATCATCGACACGATCATCAAGCCGCTCAACCCCACCGCCGCGATCCGCAACACGTTCACCGCCGTCCCGGGCTCGCCCCGCTACGAGCCGATGGTCGCGGCCAACGGCATGAACACCACCTTCGCCGGCGGCGACAACATCGACCAGGCCAAGGCCCTGCTCGCCGAGGCGGGCGTCGAGGCCCCGACCGTGCGCGTGAAGTACGCCTCCGACAACACCCGCCGGCAGCAGCAGTTCCAGCTGATCAAGGAGTCCGCCGAGGCGGCCGGCTTCAAGATCGAGGATGCCGGCAGCATCAACTGGGGCCAGGAGCTGAGCCAGCCCGACCTCTACGACGCATCGCTGTTCGGGTGGCAGTCCACCTCGACGGGTGTCAGTGAGGCCGCCGCCAACTACATCACGGGTGGCCAGAACAACTACGGCAGGTACTCCAACGCCGAGGTCGACCGGCTGTTCGCCGAACTGGCCGTCAGCATCGACCCCGCGCAGCAGAAGCGGCTGCTCGAAGAGGCCGAGCAGCATCTGGTGGCGGACGCCTTCGGCGTCACCATCTACCAGTTCCCCGAGATCACCGGCATCAGCAGCAAGATCAAGGGCGTGTCCTCGATCGCCCTGTCGCCGAACTTCTTCTGGAACTTCTGGGAGTGGAAGGTGGCCTGAGTCTAGGCTCAGCAGTACAACCCCGCGGTGGGGCGTCAGGATGACCTGGCGCCCCACCGGCGGTTCGCGGGGTTGCGTGCACGGCGTCCGGCCCCCGACACTCTCACCCAACACCGACTCTGCGAGGTAGCCCATGGTTCGCTTCATCGCCCGACGGCTTGCGCTGGCACTCGGAACGCTGCTCGTGCTGTCGTTCCTGATGTACGGCCTGCTGGAAGCCGCGCTCGACCCGCTGATTGACTTGCGCGAGAATCCGGCCGCCAACCGCGATGAGATGATCGCCAACCGCGTGCGGCTGTTGCGGCTCGACCTCCCGTGGTACCAACGCTACTTCTCATGGCTGGCCGGCTTCGTGCAGGGCGACTTCGGCCTTGCCTGGCGCACGATGCAGCCGGTGGGAACGCTCGCCCGGGGCGCGATCGCGACATCCGTCCAGCTGGTGTTCGCGGCGACCGTCATCGCGATCCTGCTCGGCGTCACCATCGGCGTCATCTCGGCTTTGCGTCAGTACACCGCCTTCGACTACACGATCACCTTCGTGTCGTTCCTGTTGTACTCGCTGCCGATCTTCTGGGTCGCGGTGCTGCTGAAGCAGTTCCTCGCGATCGGCATGAACAACTTCCTCAACGAGCCGAGCATCAACTGGCCACTGCTGATCGGCGTGGCCGTCGTCGCCGGCCTGTTCTGGGCCGGCGCGCTCGGCGGCCGGCGTGACAAGAAGCTCAAGGTGTTCGCGGGCGCCGCCGTCGTGACGTTCGGCGTCCTGGTGGGCACGCTCGTCTCGGGCTGGGTGCTGAACCCGCAGATCGGCATCGTCGGCATCGGTCTGTTGTCGGTCGCGCTGGCCTTCGGCATCACCGCGCTGTTCGCGGGGCTCAACAACAAGCGGGCGCTGTACTCGGCGCTGACCACGGCCGCGGTGGGAACGTTCCTGTGGTGGCCGCTGCAGTTCCTCTTCTACTACGTGGAGATGAGCTGGCTGTGGATGCTCGGCCTGCTGGCGGTCGCGTTGCTCGTCGCGGCGGGCATCGGCTGGGCGTTCGGCGGGCCCGACCGTGCCGTGTCGATCCGCGGGACGGCGATCGTCGCCCTCCTCACCAGCGTGCTGATCTTCGCCGACCGCGTCCTGCAGACCTGGATCCCGTACTTCAACGCCCCCGAGATCAGCGGCCGTCCGATCGCGACGATCGGCGCTCACACGCCCGGCCTGAACGCCGACTTCTGGATGAGCCAGCTCGACCGGTGGACGCACCTGCTGCTGCCCACGATCGCCTTGGTGCTCATCTCGTTCGCGACGTACACGCGCTACCAGCGCGGCGCGATGCTGGAGGTGCTCAACCAGGACTACATTCGCACCGCTCGCGCCAAGGGCCTGTCCGAGCGCGTCGTGATCGTGCGCCACGCCCTGCGCAACGCGCTGATGCCGCTGGCATCCATCGTCCCGGTCGATTTCATCACGCTGATCGGCGGAGCGGTCATCACCGAGACCATCTTCAGTTGGGCCGGCATGGGCCGGTTGTTCATCGATTCCCTCTACGGACAGGAGGCCGATCCGGTGATGTTCTACATCATGCTCACCGGGGCGCTGGCAATGGTGGCGAACCTGGTGGCCGACTTCCTGTATGCCGTGATCGATCCCAGGATTCGGGTGGACGCATGAACAACGACAACCATTCGGACGCCGACCGCATCGAGGACGCCCTGCCCGAGAGCGCCCTGCCCAGAGCGCCCTGCCCGAGGACGCCTATGGCCGCGGCGAGGGGGTGGGTGAAGGCCAGGAGGTCGAGGGTCTGTCGCAGGGCCAGATCGTCTGGAGCCGGTTCATCCGCCACCGCGGCGCCATCGGCGGCCTGATCACGATCGGCCTGGTCACCTTGTCGTCGATCCTGATGATGGGCATCGGCCCTCTCGACGGGCTGTGGCGCGACCAGCAGATCCGTTCGGGCGAGGTGCTCAACGGCGGACGCCCCACGCTCACCCTCCCGGGTGTCCACGGCTCCGAGTTCGCGATCGGCATGCACCCGTTCGGGCAGGACTCCCTCGGCCGCGACTACTTCGCGCAGGTGATGCTGGGCGTCCAGACCTCGCTGTTCGTCGCGCTCGTGCTGGGCGTCGTCGCGCTGACCATCGGCGTCACCGTGGGCGCGCTGGCCGGCTACTACCGCGGCAAGGTC
This sequence comes from Nigerium sp., assembly GCA_016711325.1. Lineage (GTDB taxonomy): Bacteria > Actinomycetota > Actinomycetes > Propionibacteriales > Propionibacteriaceae > Propioniciclava. The sequence goes on from JADJTH010000008.1 coordinate 130,870, forward strand.
GACATGGCGCTCATGCGCGTCACCGACCTCGTGATCACGCTGCCGGTCATCGTGATGGGTGCCGTGCTGGGGTCGTTGGTCGCCAAGCTGCCGCTGCGGCTCAACGCGGGGCCGGAGGTGTCGGCCTGGATCCGCGAGAACATGCCGCTGCTGCTGGCGGTCGCGCTCGGCTGCATTCTCTGGACGGGGCTCGCGCGCCTCGTCCGCTCGGAATTCCTGACGCTGCGGGAGCGCGAGTTCGTCGACTCCGCCCGCGTTGCCGGGGCGTCCGACTTCCGGATCATCGTCAAGCACATGTTGCCCAACAGCGTGGGCGTGATCGTCGTGAACACGACCCTGCTGATGTCGGCCGCCGTCACCCTGGAGGCGGCGCTGAGCTTCGTGGGCTTCGGTATCCAGCCTCCGTCCATCTCGCTCGGCCGGCTCATCCAAGAGAATCAGGGCGCGTTCTCGACCCGCCCGTGGCTGTTCTGGTGGCCCGGCCTGTTCATCATGTTGATCGCCTTGTCGATCAACTTCATCGGCGACGGGCTACGCGATGCGTTCGACCCGCGCACCAAGAAGATTCCGTCAGCCCGCGCGATGGCGAAGGCCGAGCGTCAGCTGCTGGAGCGCGCCCAGACCGAGAACAAGGAGGTGTCGTCGTGAGCACCGACCGCACCGCAGGCAAGCACGCGAGCCGCGAGAGGGCCCGCTCGGCGTTCACGGACGCGATCAAGCTGAGCCGCGACACCGGCGGCCCGGTCGCGAAAGGCGATGTGATCCTCACCGTGAAGGATCTCACCGTCCGCTTCTGGGTCGGCGACGAGTGGTTCACTGCCGTCGACGAGATGAGCTACCAGTTGCGCGCCGGCGAGGTGCTCGCGATCGTCGGCGAGTCGGGCTCGGGCAAGACGCAGTCGTCGATGAGCCTGCTCGGTCTGCTGCCGGCGACCGGCCGCGCCACCGGCTCGGCCAACCTCAAGGGCACCGAGTTGGTCGGCATGTCGATCCAGGAGCTGCGCGAGATCCGCGGCAACGAGATCTCGGTGATCTTCCAGGAGCCGATGACCGCGCTCAACCCGGTGTACACGGTCGGCTTCCAGATCGTCGAGACCCTGCGCACGCACTACCTGATGAACCCGAGGGCGGCGAAGGACCGCGCCATCGAGCTGATGACGCTCGTCGAAATCCCCGACCCCGCCGACAGCTTCCACAAGTTCCCCCACCAGCTCTCGGGCGGCCAGCGGCAGCGCATCATGATCGCGCAGGCGCTGGCCTGCGAGCCGAAGCTGCTGGTCGCCGACGAGCCGACGACGGCCCTCGACGTCACCGTGCAGGCCGAGATCCTCAAGCTGATGCGCGAGCTGCGCGAGCGGGTCAGCGCCGGCATCATCCTGATCACGCACGACATGGGTGTGGTCGCCGACATGGCCGACCGGATCATCGTGATGAAGGACGGCGTCGTGGTCGAGCACGGCACGGCCGAGGAGGTCTTCCACCACCCGCAGCACCCCTACACTCAGCAACTGCTGGCGTCCGTGCCGCACCTGGCCGAGTCGGTGGGCGACGAGGCCGCGCAGGGAGCGCCGCGGACGCTCATCGAGGTCGACGGACGCCCCGTTCCGCTGACCGAACCTGCGTCGGGCGAACCGCCCGCCCTGCTCATGGAGGACGTCGCGATCGTCTACCCGAAGCAGGGACGCCGCGCGGAGTTCCGCGCCGCCGAACACGTCAACCTGCGCATCGACGCCGGCGAGGTGATCGGCCTGGTGGGGGAGTCCGGATCGGGCAAGACGACGATCGGGCGGGCGGCGGTCGCGCTGCTGCCGGTGCGCGAGGGACGCCTCACCGTCGCCGGCCACGACATCACCCACGCCTCGCTGAAGGAACTCAAACCGTTCCGCAAGACCGTCGGCATCGTGTTCCAGGATCCGGGGAGCTCGCTCAACCCCCGCCTGCCGGTGGGGGAGTCGATCGGCGAGCCGCTGCTGCTGCACGAAGGCCTGCGCGGCAAGCAACTGAGCAACCGCGTCGAGGCGCTGCTCGACTCGGTGCACCTGCCACGGGCGATGCGCAACCGCTACCCGCACGAGCTCTCGGGCGGCCAACGGCAGCGCATCGGCATCGCCCGTGCGCTGGCGCTCAACCCGAAGCTGCTGATCGCCGACGAGCCGACGTCGGCGCTGGACGTGTCGGTACAGGCGCGCGTGCTGACGCTGTTCCAGGAACTGCAGGAGCAATACGGGTTCGCCTGCCTGTTCATCAGCCACGACCTGGCCGTCGTCGAACAGGTGTCGAGCCGGATCGCGGTCATGCACCACGGGCACCTGGTCGAGGTGGGCGACACGATCGACATCGTCACCCGGCCCCAGCACGCCTACACGCAGCGCCTGTTGTCGGCGGTGCCGGTGCCCGACCCGGACGAACAGCGCAAGCGCCGCGAGATGCGCGACGCGATCATCGAGCGCGAGCACCTCGTCTCGTAGCGGACCCGGATCAGACCCGGTCCCCCTGGACCGGCCCTTCGGTGTTGGGTGCCCAGCCCAGCGCGGGCGCCACGTGCGTGGCGAACGACTCCAGCACGTGCAGGTTGTAGTCGACGCCGAGTTGGTTCGGGATGGTCAGCATCAGCGTGTCCGCCGCCATCACCGCCTCGTCGGCCAGCAACTGCTCCACCAGCACGTCGGGCGCGGCGGCGTACGTCTTGCCGAAGGTCGACCGCAGGCCGTCGATCACCCCGGTCTGGTCGGAGTCGGTGCCGCGCCCGAAGTAGGCGTGGTCGCGGGCGTCCACCAGCGGGAACACGCTGCGGCTGACCGAGACCCGGGGGCGGCCGGTGTGACCGGCGTCGCGATAGGCGGCGCGGAACCGATCGATCTGCTCGCGCTGCAGCACGTGGAACGGCTGCCCGGTGGCCTCGGTGAGCAGGGTGGAACTCATCAGGTTCAGGCCCAGCGTGCCGGTCTCGACGGCGCTGGCGACCGTGCCCGAACCCCACCAGAGGTGGTCGCGCAGCGTCGCCGAGCGCGGCTCGATCGGCAACCGGACGCCCGGGCCCACCGTCCGCGGATCGCCGGGTGCGATCGGCTCGCCGCCGATGGCGCGCAGGAAGAGCGCGAAGGTCTCGCGGGCGATGTCGGCGCCGCGCGGATCGGTGGAGCCGGTGTGCCCGAACGACTCGTAGCCGCGCAGCGCCGTCTCGGGGGAGCCTCGGCTCACGCCGAGCGCGAGCCGGCCGTCGGCGATGAGGTCGAGCGCGGCCGCCTCTTCGGCGAGGTAGAGGGCGTTCTCGTAGCGCAGGTCGATGACGCCGGTGCCGACCTCGATGCGCGTGGTGCGCGCAGCCATGGCGGACAGCAACGGCATCGGGGACGCGGCCTGGCGGGCGAAGTGGTGCACGCGCACGTAGGCGCCGTTCACGCCGATCGCATCGGCTCCCTCGGCGAGCTCGATGGTCTGGGTCAGCATGTCGGCGGCGGTGCGAGTGGCCGACCCCGGCTGGGGCCCGTAGTGGCCGAAGGACAGGAATCCGAAAGCTCTCACGCCGGTGCAACCATGCTCGCCGTCGGTTGATTCCGCGGCGCGGTTACGATCGCGCTTGAGGCCCGCGTGCGCGGGCAGGAAGGCTGGGTGTGCATGGAGCCGATCGCCGGTCTCGCCGTCGCGGCGGTCCTCATCATCGTGGCGGTGTCGTTCTTCGCCGAGAAGCACGGGGTGGCGACGCCGCTGCTGCTCGTGGTCGTCGGAATCGGCCTCAGCGCACTGCCGGGCGCGCCCCACCTGGAGATCCGACCCGAGTGGATCCTCACCGTCGTGCTGCCGCCGCTGCTCTACTCCGCGGCGGTGAACATGCCGGCCACTGACTTCCGGCGCGACTTCGGCGCCATCGGCGCGCTGTCGGTGCTGCTCGTCCTCGTCTCGGCGTTCGCGTCCGGGTTCGTGCTGTACTGGCTGCTGCCCGACCTGGGCCTGGCCGCGGCGATCGCCGTGGGCGCGGTGATCAGCCCGCCGGACGCCGTGGCCGCCACCGCGATCGGGAAGCGGCTCGGCCTCCCCGCGCGGCTCGTCACGATCCTCGAGGGCGAGGGGCTGGTCAACGACGCCACCGCCCTCGTCCTGATGCGCACGGCGGTCGCCGCCACCGCGGGGGCCGTATCGTTGGGCGGCGCCCTGGCCGACTTCGCGCTCGCGGTGACCGTGGGGGTCGCGGTCGGCCTGGTGGTGGGGTGGGTGACGGTGCTCGTCCGCTCCCGGATCGACGATCCGGTCCTCACCACCGCGATGTCGTTCGTGGTGCCGTTCCTGGCGTTCGTGCCCGCCGAGGAACTGCACGCCTCCGGGGTCCTCGCGGTGGTCGTGGCGGGCCTGGTGACCGGCGCGCAGAGCGCCCGGCGATTCAGTTCCGCGGACCGCATCGTCGAGCGCACCAACTGGCGCACCATCCAGATGCTGCTCGAGAACGGGGTCTTCCTGCTCATGGGCTACGAGATGGCGGCGCTGGTCGCCGACGTGCAATCCGACGGTTTCGGCGTGTGGGTCGCGGTGGGGCTCGGCCTGGCCGCCACCGTGGTGCTCACGACCGTCCGCGTGCTGTTCGTGATCCCGCTGGTGGCGGCCCTGCGGCGCGGGCAGCGCCGCAGCGAGGGCTGGGTGGAGGCGATGTCCGGCGTCCTCGACCGCATCGACGCCGCCGACCTCGCGCACGCGCCCGGACGCCGCGAGCAGATGACCCGGTTCGTGCGGCGCAAGCACGCGGACGCCACGTTCTACGCCCGCGAGGGCCTCGGCTGGCGCGGTGGCGCGGTGCTGGCCTGGTCGGGCATGCGGGGCGTGGTGACGCTCGCCGCGGCCCAGTCACTCCCCGCCGACCTGCCCTACCGGTCACAGCTCGTCCTGGTCGCGTTCACGGTGGCCGTCGTCACGCTGCTCGTCCAGGGCGGCACGTTACCCGCGCTGATCCGCCGCCTGGGCGTCCGTGGCGGAAACGCGCAGGAGGAACGACGCGAGGTCGCCCTCCTGGTCGCCGAGCTCGGGGAGGCGGCCCGTGCCCTGCTCGACAACCCCGACCTGCGCCGTAGCGACGGCCGGCCGTTCGACCCCGCGATCGTCGAGGAGGTTCGCACCCGCAGCCTGGCCGCGTTGCCACCGGCGGGCGACGACGAGGAGTGGGTCGGCGCGCTGCCTCGCCTGGAGCAGCGGCGCGAGCTTCAGCGCCTGGTGCTGGACGCCGAACAGGCCGCGCTCCTCGACGCTCGCGCCGGAGGCATCTTCCGTTCGCACGCGATCACGGCGGCGCAGCACGCGATCGACAACAACGCCGCGATCCTGGACGGTCCGTCCGCCCACGGCTGACCCACCCGATCCCTCCCTGGCCATCACGATCGTGGTGCTGACCCTCCCGGTCTACGCCTGCTTGCTGTCCCGACGGACGGGGCGCGCAGGCGGAGGACGCTGATCCGCTGCTCGCGCGGGTCCTCCAGGGCGTCAGCCGAGCTGGTCGGTGAGGTCGAACCAGCGTTCCTCGAAGCCGGCCACCTCGTCCTCGAACGCGGCGATCGTGGCCATCTCGGCGTTGAGTCGCTGGTAGTCGGACTGGTCGAGCGTCGCCAGCCCGTCCCGGTGGCGCGCGATCGTCCGCTGCAGCTTGTCGATCCGACGCTCGAGCGACGAGAGCTCCTTCTCGACGGCGCGGCGATCGGCGCCCGACAGGCCCGCGTCCGCCGCGTCCGACCCCGCAGCGACCGCGGGGCGCCCGGCCGACCCGAGCGAGGAGAGCAACCGCAGGTACTCGTCCACCCCGCCGGGCAGGTGCCGCAGCCGTCCGTCGAGGATCGCGTACTGCTGGTCGGTCACCCGTTCGAGGAAGTAACGGTCGTGGGAGACGACGAGCAGCGTGCCGGGCCAGGAATCGAGCACGTCCTCGAGGGCGGCGAGCATGTCGGTGTCGAGGTCGTTGGTCGGCTCGTCGAGGATGAGGACGTTGGGTTGATCGAGCAGCACCAGCAACAATTGCAGGCGACGCTTCTGGCCGCCGGAGAGGTCCTTCACCGGCGTCGACAGCTGCGCGGACGAGAAGCCGAGTTGCTCCAGTAGTTGGCCCGGCGTCAACTCCCGCGCCTTGGAGCCGCTGCCGAAGGTGTAGGTCGTCCGCAGCCGGGCGATCACGGTGCGCACGGGGTCCTCGAGGTAGTCGGCGAGTTCGTCGAGCCGCTGGCTCAGGGTCGCCACCTGGACCGTCTTGCCGCGTTTGACCCGACCCGGATCGGGCCGGACGGAACCGTCGATGAGGCCGAGCAGCGTCGACTTGCCCGAACCGTTGACGCCGAGGATGCCGGTGCGCTCGCCCGGCGCGATCCGCCACTCGACGCCGCGCAGCACCTGATGATCGCCGTAGGAGACGCAGGCGCCCACCAGGTCGACGACATCCTTGCCGAGTCGCGCCACCGCCAACGAGCGCATCTCGACCGGGTCGCGGAGTTCGGGCACGTCCGCGATGAGTGCGTTGGCCGCGTCGATCCGGAACTTGGGCTTGCTCGTGCGCGCGGGCGCACCGCGGCGCAACCAGGCGAGCTCCTTGCGGGCGAGGTTCTGACGCCGTTGTTCGATGGCCGCGGCCTGCCGGTCGCGTTCCACCCGCTGCAGGATGTAGGCCGCGTAGCCGCCCTCGAACGGCTCGACGGTCCGGTCGTGCACCTCCCACGTCGCCGTGCACACCTCGTCGAGGAACCAGCGGTCGTGGGTGACGACCAGCACAGCCCCCGCGTTGGACGCCCACCGTTGCTTCAGGTGCCCCGCGAGCCAGGTGATCGCCTCGACGTCCAGATGGTTGGTCGGTTCGTCCAGGGCGAGGATGTCGTCCTCGCCGACGAGCAGCCTGGCCAGCGCGACCCGCCGCCGCTGCCCCCCGGACAGCGAGCCCAGGCGCGCCTGCCAGTCCAGGTCGCCCACGAGCCCGGCGGCGACGTCGCGGGTGCGCGGATCGCCGGCCCAGGCGTGCTCGGGGGCGTCGCCGACCACGGCATGCCCGACGGTATCGTCGTCGTCGAGGGTGTCGCCCTGGTCGAGCACGCCGATCGTGACGCCGCCGCGGACGGTCACCCGCCCCGAATCCGGTTCGACCCGCCCGGCGAGCATCGCCAGCAGGCTCGACTTGCCGTCGCCGTTGCGGCCGACGATGCCGATGCGGTCGCCTTCGTCCACGCCGAGCGTGATGGAGTCGAAGACCACGGTGGTCGGGTATTCGAGGTGCAGGGCCTCTGCCCCGAGAAGATGCGCCATGGTGAGGCAAGGTTACCGCTCGGCGTCCGCCGCGCCGATGTGTGCGATCGTCCCGACGCCGCGGCGTCGACGGCCGGAGCCGGCCTGGGTTCAGCCCGGCTCCGTGGCGGGCTGGGGGTCCTCGATGTCCGTGGCCGCAGCCGCCTGCGGAAGGGGACGGTCCTGATCGGGGAGTCGCCCTGGTAGGGCGAGGGAGATCAGCATGCCCGTGACGGTGAAGCCCATCGTCCACGCGAACGACTGCTGGAACCCGCGGGTGAGGGCCGCGGTCGTGGTGGCGGTGGCCATCGCGCCGGTGAGGATCACCGCGAGCACCGCGCTGCCGAACGATCCGCCAACCTGGGAGGCGATCCGCGTGATGATCGAGGCGTCCGGCACGTCGCTGCGCGGTAGGCCCCGGAACCCGAGCGCCATCAGCGGCACGGTGACCGCGCCAAGGCCGACGCCGCGCACGAGCAGAGCCGCCATCAGCCACATCTCGCTCGTCTGGCCCGTCGCGAACGCAAAGGGAACCGTGCCGAGCGCGACGACGGCGAAGCCTGCCATGGCGAGCCAGCGTGCGCTCATCGTGTCGGAGAGCCTGCCGGCGACCGACCGGCTCAGGAACGTGCCGACGCCCTGGGGGATCAGCAGCACGCCGGCCATGAGTGGGGTCAGGCCGCGCAGCTGCTGGAAGTACAGCGGCAGCAGCAGCATCGCTCCATAGAGCGTGATCCCCGACAGGAACAGCAGCAGCGAGGAGGACGCGAGCGGCCAGTGCTTGAGCAGCCTCAGGTCGAGAAGCGCCTTCTGCCCGCGACGCTGCGCCCAGGCGACGAACGCCGCGAGCAGCGCCGCGCCGGCGAGCAGCGGCCATAGCGCCTCGGCGTGGCCGAAGCCGCCGCTCCCGGCGTTCGAAAGTCCCCAGAGCACGCCGACGAGTCCGAAGGCCATCAGCACGAACCCGGCGACATCGAGCGGCGCGCGTGTGACCGGTCCGTCCGCCGGCATGAAGACCGCCGCGAGGATGAGGCCGGCAACGCAGAACGGCACGTTGACCCAGAACATCCACGACCAGTGCAGGTTCTGGAGGATGAAGCCGCCGATCACCGGGCCGAGGATCGGCCCCAGTACCGCCGGCAGGCTCACGACCGACATGACCCTGCCGAGGTTCTTCCCACCCGCCGCCTGCATGACGAGCGTCGACATGAGGGGCATCATCACGCCACCGCCGATGCCCTGGACGACGCGGAAGGCGATCAGGCTGCCGGCGCTCCACGCGAGGCTGGACAGAATCGAACCGACCAGGAAGATCGCGAGGGCGATCATCCACAGGCGCTTCGCTCCGAGCACCCGTTGAGCCCAGCCGGTGATCGGGATCACGACGGCCAACGCGAGCAGATACCCGGTGGTGACCCACTGAATCGTCGAGATCGGCGCGCGCAGGTCGGTGGACAGCGTGTGCAGTGCCACCGCGACGATCGTGGTGTCGAACAGCACTGCGAGTGCACCGACGAGTACCACCCAGACGGTGCGCCACACGGCCGGGTCGACCACCGTCGATTCGATCTGGGCCTTGGACATCGAAACCCTCCTTGTTACCTACACGCTGTAGGTAATGGTTTTAGCATACACTCCGTTGGTAAAGAGGGATCGAGGAGCGCATGACCCAGACGGACGACGCTCGGCGCCGCACCCCGAAACGCCGTCGCGGCCGCGCGCTTGAGGCCGCCCTGCTCGACGCCGCGTGGCAGGAGCTCGTCGACAAGGGCTACGACCGGTTCACCATCGAGTCGGTCGCCGAGCGTGCTCGCACCAGCCGCGACGTGATCTATCGACGCTGGCCCAGCAAGGCCGAGCTGCTCCGCGCCGCCGTCACGTGGGTGGGCACTCAGCAGGAGGTCGTCATCCCCGACACCGGCACGCTGCGCGGAGACATGATCGAGCTGATGCGCCAGGCGAACCGCTCGCGGGCGCAGCTCGGCGTGCAGATGATCCTGCAACTGGGCGGCTACTACGCCGAGACAGGGACGGGGCTCGGCGAGCTGCGCAGTCTCGTCCTGTCCGAGCGGGGCAGCGCGGTGCAGACGGTCCTCGAGCGCGCCGTCGCGCGCGGCGAGGTCGACCCCGCCAAGCTGACCCCGCGAGTGATCGCCGTCCCCTTCGACCTCTACCGACAAGAGCTACTGATGACGCTCCATGCCGTCTCCGACGAGGCGGCCGAGTCGATCGTCGACGAGGTGTTCCTGCCCCTCGTCCTTCGGGATTGAGGCTCGCGGGCAGCCATCACAGGCGTTCCGTCAGGTCGTCGCCGCGCGCGGACGCGCTGATCCCGATTCCTTCTCGGGGTGACTCGTGGGATGCTCTGAAGGAACAGCGGGCGCCAGAAGGTCGCGCAAGCCTTGCTAAAAGCCTTGTGGGGCACAGGAGTGCCCCCGGCGATCTGGTGGCGCACGCCCTTGGGCCGGGCCATCCGAACAAGATCTCGCTACGGTCAGTCCTCGACCGGCTGGACCGTCACGACGTCGCGGCCAGGACCGCCTGCGCCTATTCCAGCGACGAGGCTTGGTGGGCGGCGGCCCCCGCCCTCGATGGCGTGCCGTTGGCCGTGCAGCTCGTCGCCGTAGCGCGTGCGCGTCGGCAGCTCGGGGGCCGCATCAGACGCCCGTACAGGCGCGTGCGCGAGGTCGAGCACGTGCTCGCGCAGGCCAGAGCCTGCGCCGACCCCGACGCCACAACCGTCCTCCTCGAGCAGGGCAATGCCATCATGCGTGCTCACGGCATTGAGAAGGCCGATCTCGACAACGACGCAGTCACTGCGGAGAAGGAGCAGATCCTCACCGATAGAGTGCGCCGCCACGGCACGGTCTTCCCTTCCCGCATCTTCCCGGGGTAGCTGATGGCGATCGCTATTGCGCCGATGCAGGGCATTCGTGGTTCCCAAAATCGACCGTTTCCGGGACGGAGGCGCGATCCCCACTCAAGGACCGCGACACGCCGGACGTGGGCGTCCCCAAGCACTGTCCCGAAACTGGATCGGACCGGAACCAGCAGGAGGCCCTTACGGGACGCCGGAGTAGGCTGGTGATCTGGGAGTTCGATCTCCCGAATGAGAGGAGGCCGGTATGACCACATCGACGGTCGCGACGGTCACCGAGGCGGAGCGCGAGCGGCGCGTCGCCGAGGCGATCCACAGCGGTGAGATGGAAGGCCTGAGCGTGTCGCCGGCTGGCCGAGCTGACGCCCAGGAATACATCGCGGGGCGCATCGACTCCGACGAGCTGGTGGCTCGCGCACGCGCACGCTATGGCCTCGACTGAGTTCGTCGACCCGTACCTCGACCCCGAAAGCGGGATCCTGCGGAACAAGGTCGGCGCACGAACGAAGGTCGCCCTCGAGGACGCCGAGGGCGACCTTTCATTTGCCCGCCTGATGCAGCTCATGGATCATCCGCCGAAGGCGACTGGTGATGTCGACGAGCTGCGCGCGATCCATCGCCACCTGTTCCAGGACGTCTACGTGTGGGCCGGCGAGGCGCGCATCGTCGACGTGCGTAAGAACGTCGAGGGAGCCGACTGGTTCTTGCCGGTCTTGATGATCGGCCGTGCGGCCGGCTACGCCGCCGAGGAGTTGCGGTCCGACAACCATCTCCGCGGGCTCGACCGTGAGAGCTTCATCGAGCGCCTGGCGTACCACTACGACCAGTTCAACTACATCCACCCGTTCCGGGAGGGCAACGGTCGTACGCAGCGAGTGTTCTGGAACCGTGTCGCCCGTGACGCGAGCTGGCAGCTCGACTGGCGTGGCGTTCACGGGTCGACGAACTGGATATTGCGCTCGGTCAGAGCCACTGTTCCGCTGGTGGGTGAGCCAGTGTTCCGGTGACCGGTGGGCCACTTCGACGGGGTTGGGTGAGCCGTGGCGACGTCAGGGGCGGGCCTTGATGGCCCGTCCCTGACGCTTGGTCACTCCAGGTGGGTGAAGTGCTTGCGCATGGAGTCGTCACAGTCGAGGACGGTGGCGTGCGCGTTGGTGGTGATCCGGTCGACGATCGCGTCGGCGAGGATCTTCTCCTCCATCCGGTCGTGCCACTGCCCGGGTGGCAGTTGGGTGCAGTAGATCGTCGAGGCGGTCTTGTGGCGCCGGTCGATGAGGGTATGGAGCTGTTGGACTTGTGGCCGGGTCGGTGGCGTGAGGAACCAGTCGTCGATGATCAACAACTCGACCTTGACGAGGGTGTCGAGGCAGCGTTTCTTGTCGCCGGTGCGTTCGGCGATCGTGATCCGGTCGAACAGTTCCCCGGCCGACAGGTAGAGGACCTTGCGGTATTGCTGGCAGGCCTTGTTCGCCAGGGCGCAGGCGACGTAGGTCTTCCCGGCTCCGGTGGGTCCTTGCAGGATGACGTCTTGGCGTTTGAGCAGGTAGGAGCCGACAGCCAGCCGAGCGATCAGTTCGCTGTCGACGCTGCGGCCGGGCATGGCCTTGAGGTCGGCCAGATCGGCTCCGGGTTGCGCCAGGCCTGCTTGCCGGCGGAGCCGGTGCAGCTTGCTGTCGCGCCGTCTCTCGTATTCCCAGTCGACGGCCTGTTTGACCAGCTCGGGGCCGGTCATGGTGGCCGCGGTGGGGGGTGTCGGCGAGGTTCTCGAAGTACTCGGCCATCCCGGACAGGCGCATCATCTTGAGCCGGGTGAGGGTTTCGATGTCGATCATGCTCGGCTCCCGTAGTAGTCGGCGCCGCGCACGAACCCGGCGTCGCCCAGCGATGGCGCGGGGGGTGGTGCGGCGGGTGTCCAGCCGGCCCACAGCTTCTTGATCAGCGTGTACGACGGGGCGGGGGTGGCTGCCAACGCTCGACTGCAGGTGTCCTCGAGGCGGGCGATGCCGCCGGGCTTCTTGGCCAGCGACATCACCCCCAGACACGACCGGTAGGACTGCTCGACGATCTTGCGGGACGCGAGGATCGCCCGGATCGCGGCCACCGTGTGGGGGCCGATGGTCGAGGCCCACTGCTCGAACCGTTCCGGGGTCCAGTCCACGAGCTGGCTGCGATGCTGCTCGGGCATGTGCGCGGGCAGGGTGGAGTACCGGCCGAACACGCCGGTGAACCGTGGATGCGACGCGACGCGCTCCAAGCCGTCGAACACCTCCACGGTGGCCGAAGTGAGCCGGACATCCAAGGACTGCCCGATCAGCCGGGCGGGGACCGAGTAGAAGTTCCGATCGACCTGGACGTGGTAGTTCGGTCCCGCCTTGGCCTTGCGGAGGTCCGTCCGGGTTTCTCGTCGCGTTGAACACCACAGGCGGGAGTCCTCCGCTGGAAGGTGGGCGTTGATGGGGCGCCGTCGAAGAGGCCCGTCCGGCCGAACGCCGGTGCGGGCCGGGGGGGGGGGGCCGCGGGGACGCTTCACGCGGGCCGGGATGACCGCCGTCCCGTAATGCTCGGGTCCGCTGAAGGTTTGGTTGACCTCCGGGTTTATGCCGCCAGTGTAGCGGTTGGTTTCATGATGAGTTCGAACTCGACGGGGGTGAGTTTCCCGAGCCGGCGTTGACGGCGTTTGCGGTGGTACTTCCCCTCGATCCAGGACACGATCGCCAGCCGTAGTTCCTCTCGTGTGCTCCAGGACCGTCGGTCGAGGACGTTCTTCTGCAGGAGCGCGAAGAACGACTCCATTGCCGCGTTGTCACCGCATGCCCCCACGCGGCCCATGGAGCCGGTCAGGCCGTGGCGTTTGAGGGCCTTCAGGAAGCGTCTGGAGCGGAATTGGGACCCGCGGTCGGAATGCACGATCACCCCGGTGGGCCGGCCTCGGTGGGCCACTGCCATCTCGAGCGCGTTGACGGCGATCCGGGCCTTCATCCGCGAGTCGATCGAGTAGCCGACGATCCGGTTGGAGAACACGTCCTTGATCGCGCACAGGTAGACCTTGCCCTCGCGGGTGCGGTGCTCGGTGATGTCGGTCAGCCACAGCGTGTTGGGGCCCTCGGCGCTGAACTGCCGGTTGACCAGGTCGTCGTGGACGGGCGCGCCGGCTTTCTTGTAGCGGGTCTTGCGCGTGGTGAACACCGATTGGATGCCGGCGATCCGGCACAGCCGCCAGACTCTGCGCTCGAGAGTGTGTACCCGAGCTCGGTGATGTCATCGGCCAGGACGCGGTAGCCGCCCTCCGGGTCATCATCGTGGAGCTGATGCAGCACGGCGATCAGCTCACGCTCTTCGGCCTCGCGGGCCGAGACCGGCTGCTTGAGCCACTTGTAGTAGCCCTGCTTGGAGAATCCCAACACCCGACACGCGACCGCCACCGGCACCCTCACGGGGCACCGACCGCGGCCATCTCCTTCACGAGCGGGTAGATCATTTTGGGGGCGTGATGTGAGCCTGCGACAGATACGCCGCCGCTCGCCGTAGGACCTCGTTCTCCATCTCCAACTCGCGGATCCGGCGTAACGCCTGGGCCATGTCCTTGCGCTGCTCAGGATCGGTGGTCGGGGTCATCCCGTGGGACTGGAAGCGAGCGTCGCGGACCCAGGCTTGGAGGGTAGTTTTGGCCATCCCCATGTCCTTGGCGACCTGCTTCTGCGGGATGCCTGAGGCGACAAGCGCGACCGCGTCGCGCTTGAACTCGTCGGTGTAAGCGATCTTCGGCATGGATGCCATCCTTTCAGCACGACCCTTTCGAGGGAGTCATGCGGTCTTGGAGTCAACCAAACCTTCGGCAGTCCCCGCCTTGTCGCGGGGACGCTTCACGCGGGCCGGGATGACCGCCGTCCCGTAATGCTCCGCCAACCGCGCGTACGCCGGGTTCAACGCCGGCTCGTACCGGTCCGACCTGGACACCCCGGTACGCAGGTTGTCCGGGACGAGGAGCCGGCCGACACCCCCGAAATGCTCGAACGCGTGCACGTGCGCGTCGATCCACGACCCCAACGTCATGTCGGGCAAGGCCTCCACATAGGAGTAGGCCGAGTACGACAACGCGGCCACGAACACCCACGCCTGCCTCAGTTCGCCGGTCAGCGGGTCGGCGAACACCATCGGATCGCCGGCCCAGTCGACCTCGACCGACTCGCCCGGGCTGCGTTGGATCCGCATCGACGCCCCCGTCGACTTCACCCACCGGCGGTACTGTTCGTTGAAGAACGAGTACTGGTACGGCACCTCGCCGGTGGCGCGGCACTTGGCCACGTACTCGTTCCACAACACCAGCAGTGTCACCGACGGCCGTCCCAGCTCCCGGTGCACATACTCGAAATCTGGTGCGGCCCGGTCCGAGTCCGGTTTGGCCGGCTCCGGCAGCAACAGGGTGCGGACCTCGTCAGCCCCGAGGTCCGCCACCTGCCCGAACCCGACACCGGCCGAGTCCGCCGCAGTGAACACCGCCGCCACCGTGTTACGCGAACACCCCAACGCGTCAGCAATCCCGCGCTGGCTCACACCCTCGGCACGGAGCCTGAGGATCTGTTTGTAGTCGACCATGACGGACGACTCCTCTCGTCAACGCCCGTGCCCCAGCGGCACGAACGCCGACGAACGTTCCACACGCGCAGACCAGCACCGGCGCCACGGCTCACCCCGGACCGTCACGGTGGCCCACTGGTCACCGGAACACTGGCTCACCCACCAACGGAACAGTGGCTCTCACCCAGCGCAATATGCAGCACGGTGACACGAGCGACGGCACCCGACAGGCCGTGCTCATCGAGGACGTGGAACGTCTGATTGAGGGCGGCGTTACTGGGCGCGTGCGCTACAGGGGTCCGAGAACGTCGCTCGGGTCGGCGTCCAGGGCAAGGGTTTCGAGGACGCGGAGGAGTTCACGTTCCTCGTATCGGAAGTGGGACTCCATGATCGCGGCGATCCCTTCAAGATGCCCTTCCAACATGTCCGGCGGCAGGCCCCTCTCAGTGGCGGCCTGCAATGCCGCGATGAGGTGAGCGATCATCGAGTGGTCCTGATTCAATTTCCGCAGGGTTGGCCCCAACTCCGGGTGTGCGGCGGCGATGGCAGGGAACAGTTCCCGGTCCTCGCCCTCGTGATGGCCGGTCAGCGCCGTGCAGAAGCCATGACAGAACAGCAGTAGCTCGCGCGCGGGCGGCGCTGTCGATTCGCCGGCCTTCGCTGCGGCCTGCGTCACGCCGAGTGCTTCGCGAAGCCGTCCGTGGACGGCTCTCAGTTCGTTGCTCCAGGCGATAAGCCTGGTCTTGTCGCCCTCAGTCACGAGAGGGCGAACGGAACGACGTCATCATGTCGTGCTCCTTCAGATCCCACGCCTCCATGCCTGACTGCCTGCCACCAGCACGCGACGCTCACGCCAGTCTATCCGAGATGTCCCCACATCGGTCTCGGCCACCCCGAGGGCCGTCACCTCTGTCGCGACAATGCCCGGCTCTACCTCGATCTGCACGAGGCGCACCGAACAGGGGAGTCGAGTCGGAGACGCTGCGGTCCCTGATCGACGGACTGCTCAGCGCTGGGGACGCTACGCCGACGCCATCGCCCGCTGGGAACGCATCACCGGACGCCCCGGGCCCGCGCCAGCCCTCCTGAACGATGCCGACGGCCCCCGCCCAGCACCGGCGTTTGTTGAGTGGCTGATGGGCTTGCCAACCGGATGGGTCGTGGAAACCGACGACCTGACGGCGAACCAGCAGATCACGGCGCTTGGCAACGGAGTCCTGCCACTACAGGCTGCGCAGGCACTCGATCTTCTGGGCGCCCGCTCAGGTTCCGTCCAAAGCCTTCATGGTCGGTGAGCGGCCAAATAGCGCTTGGTACTTCTCGGTGGTATCGACCGCTCCGACTATCCGGTCGACGAGTTTCGGCCGGTAGACGAACTGCTTGAACGCGGGTGAGTAGACGCAGTAGCCGTCTGACTTCGGCAACTGCTCCTTGTCACCGCTCTTGGCCGGGCCGATCTGCCACGCCTTCCGGATGGCGGTGAAGTCGTTGACCCTGAACTTGAACGGAATGCGCTTCTCCACCGCAGCTGCAGCCGCAGCCGCCTTGGGCAGCATCTCATCGCCGTGCACTGCTTCGCGGTACTTCTCAGCAACGATCACGCTGCCTTCTTGTCCGAGGAGCGCCTGAAGTTCCTCTTCGCTGAGGTCTTCTTGTCGCACGAAGTTGAGCGCGAGGTCCGCCTCCGTCTTCGGTCCCTTCATCGGAAGCAGCAGGAGGCGGTAGGCGAATCGCTCGTCACTGCGCACCTCGTCAGGTAGGCCGACCTGGAACTCAGTGATGAAGCTTGAGACGGCCGCGGGTAGTCCGCGCCGGAGATTGCGTTGCTCCTCGTACCTAGAAGGGCTGAGCGACTGCACGAAGACTGGGAACTTCAGCTCCGAACCCAGCGTCTCACGGGAGCCGAACCGGCGCACAAGTTCTGCCTCGAAGTTGATGATGCAGGCGTGCGCCTCGGCGGCTGTCGCAACCAATACCGAGTCCTGGAATCGGTGTTCTACGTGATTCCGCAGCCCGACGAAGAACTCGACGTTGGCTCTGATCGGGTCGTTGTCCTTGAACTCGTGCCTGAGGCACTGGGTCAAGTCCCAGGTTTTCTTCGAGCCGTCCGGGTTTCGTTTGAAGAGGCGGCGACCGCCTGACTCGCGGTAGAAGATTTCCGCCTTGCGGCGCATCCGGTCAGCGTGAAGCAGGTTCTGCCAGGCGAGGTGGATGTGGACGATGAAGTCACTGAAGCTGCGCCGATCACCGGGACGGTTGTAGAAGTCGATCGCGACGAGCGCCTGTCGCCGGGCCTCGTCGAGCGTGTTCCTCCATGCAGGTGGGCGTGCCATCTCGATCAGACCTCCTCAGCGGTGGGCGAGGCCGGCGTGAGGAAGTCGCGAAGCAGTCGCAGTCGCTCAAGAATCTCGTCGTAGGTCACGATCGTCACGCTGCGGGAGTTCGCGCGATACAACTCGAACGACTTCTGTCTTGCAGGATCGTTGGCCGATGGTGTCCGTCCGGCAACCACGAAGCAGGAGACTGCGTAGGACTCCAAGTCCCATTGACGCGAGCTTTCCTTCAGGCCGGTGAGGTTCTTCGTCAGGTTGTACGCCTGGTCGAGTACCTGGGAGACTGCGCCGTTGAGCTCCTTCGATGGACCGAACACACCCTGACGGTACTCACGAGCTTCCAGCAGCTGCGTGGTCGGCTTCTTGATCTCCACCAGAGCGACGTTGTTCGTGAGCGAGTTCTTGAACAGGTAGTCCGCGATCTTGTCGCCGCTTCCCGACAGGCCGCGACCGCCTACCGTCGCTCCGGAGCGCACACTGACCATCGGGGCTCCGAAGACCTGTTGCAGCGCGAAGGCGTTGTCATCGAAGAAGGCTTGCCAGTACGGCTCGGCCTTGCCCTGTTCCAAAGCCTCTGCGTACGCCTCGATGAGGCGGTCAAGGCTGACGAGCTCGATGTCTCGCTTGAGCTGCTGAAACTTCTGGGGTGATCCAGCTGCTATCGCTGCCGACTCGGACGCAACCGCTTCGACCAAAGCATCACGTTCAACGCTACTGAGTTCTTCGATCCCGTCGGCGGCCTTCGCGATCACGCGCGAGTCCGGGTGTCGCCCAAGCGAGAAGTCCGCGCTGGCGAGACCAAGCGTCGCGGCGAGGTTGTTGTGTACGAATACGTCCTTCACTCGACCCGCCGCACGATTTCCCCGGTCATTGATCCGACCGATCTCGGCCCAGATCGCAGCGAACCGCGATAGGCCGAGGTGGAACCCTGTCCCGTTGATAGCGGCGCTGTTGCCGTCAGTGAAGATGATCTCTGTGCAGGGAGTGTTGGTCTCGATCAACCGAATCAGCCGGTTGCAGTCCTTGAGCAACCCGAGGCCGTAGGCGAAGTCCTTGACGAATCCGGGCGGTAGCGTCTCAAAGATTGACTCCAAGTCGGAGCCCTCGAAATGCTCATCCAGCAACGAGGTTGCCAGGAAAGCGTCTGCACCTGCTCGTACTTCGGGCCAAGGTACTCGCTGTGGTTTGAGAGTGTGTTGATTGGGTGAATCTTCAGGATGCCCGTTGCGGCGTCGAGCTCCACGAGCTTCACACCTTCAGCCAAGCGCCGGCGTGCCGACGACTCTTCATGTGGCAGCTCGGTCGGAACGAAGAAGGCCTCAACTCGACCACCTTCGTCCACCGTGCGGACATCGAGGCGACCGATGTTCGTCTGATCGTTTCCGAATCGAGCCACCGCTACCCTCAGCTCTTCTCGAAGCCGGAGCTGGGATCGAACTTGAGAACGCGGGCGTTCTCGCCGATGGTGCGGACCTCGGACTCGTCGAAGCCCCCGGGCTTGGTGGCCTGGATGTCGATGGTGATGTCGAGCCGCGCGCCTGCTCCGGCGAGGCGGTCGATCACCTCGCGGGTGACGTTGCCGATGTCGCGGGCGTAGCGGTCGGAGTCGATCTTCACCGATCCGAAGAACCGGGCGAGCACTGTCTCCAGCGCAGATTCGGCCTCGGACGGTTCATCGCCGTCGGCGGAGGAACTGCCCGTCCACACGAAGTCAACCGGCCCGACGTCAGCAGAGTCGCCGTCAGTCGTGGCGGCATTCATCGCAGCCTCACGTATGGCCGCGATCCGGTCGGCATCGGCCTGCTTCTGGGCGCGCTCGGTTTCGATGAGCAGAGTGCTGTCGGTGACCTGAATCCGGGTGTTCGGGTTCGGTGCCACGAGCAGGCTGCGGTAGCGACCGGTCTCAGCGTCCTTGCCTGATGCGATGGCGAACCGCTCGTTGTCGACGAGCACTGCCGAGAGTGACTGTTCGATGGCGTTGTCGAGCACCTCGCGTCGGACGAGTCGGGGCAGGTAGGTGTAGCGGGTGAAGTAGCCCCACAGCTCGCCGACGGTGATCTCGCCAGCGTCGCGCCACAGGGCGCCGAGTTCGTGGTGAAGGGTGGCTCCGAGGATCGGCGCGCCGAAGTCGGTGACGAGTTGATCCTCGCGCCCGAGCTTGGCGCTGACGCGCTCGGCCAGGGATCGTCCGCCGGAGTCGGGGACCCTGTCGGCGACAAGTTCGAACGGCTTGGTCGGGTCGAACTGCTCCGGGGTAGACCGCCCAGACGAAAGTGTCGCGGATGCGATCCGTCACCGTCTGGTCGAGCCGGGAGACCCAGTCGTCGGTCTGCTTGCGCTGTTGCGCGGACAGGTTGAGGCTGTCGCTGGTTGCCTGGACCCGCTTCCAGCCGAGGTAGCTGCGGGCGGCCGCTTCGAGGCTCTCCAGCTCGCTCTTGTCGGCGAGCAGGAAGATCAGCGTGTTGCGGTGGATGCGCTGGCTGGCACCCTTGCTCTCGATAGCGTCACGGACCCACGCATGCGCTGCCGAGTCGGCACCGTCCTGCTTGCGACGGGCGTGCCGCGGGTGCGCGATCACCAGGCGCGTGTCTTCGAGGTCGGGGATGTCGGCGGACGACGATGGCGCGATGTGGACCCGGTCGAACACGCCGCGCACGCGCTCTTCTCCTTGAAGGCGGCGGGTGATCTCGTTCCAGACCGTCTCGACATCCTCACGGAGCCGCTCGGCGTAGTCGTTCGCAGTCTTCGTGACCGAGGGCTGGGTGTCGAACCAATAGTGGCCCTGCTCCTCGTAGAAGTAGGTCGAGCGCTGCGCGAGCAGTTCGACGGCACTGCCGAAGTTCCCGAGCGTGTCACCGGGAACTGCGGTGCCGAGCCAGAGGTACTGCTTGTCGAGCCCCTTGCGGGTGCTCTTGATCCTGGGGGCAGCGCCCATGAAGATCGTCCGGGCGATGCGCTGGGTGACGAACCGCTGGCCGAGGTTGGGGCGGTCGAGGTCGATCTGCTGCGCGGTCGATCCGGGGCCGTCGATGTCGGAGTCGAT
This sequence comes from Nigerium sp., assembly GCA_016711325.1. Classification (GTDB taxonomy): domain Bacteria; phylum Actinomycetota; class Actinomycetes; order Propionibacteriales; family Propionibacteriaceae; genus Propioniciclava. Next base: position 150,941 of record JADJTH010000008.1, read on the forward strand.
GATCGGTTTCCACTGATCTTCGAGGTACTGCGTCAGGTCCGTGTTCACGGTCGTCGCATCCAGCGGCACGTTGCCGGGCAGGATCAATGGCGAGGCGTCGTTCGATGCCCACAGCTCGTGCACGATCGACGAGACGAGCTTCAGAACACCACGGGTGCGCTGGAACCGCTCCAGCGTCGACCAGTCCTCGTACAAGCGGTCCAGCAGTTCGGGGTGCAGTGGGTACGAGGCGCGGATGCGCTTCTCGTAGTCGTCGTTCGGGCTTGCGGCATCGCGCGGGAACAGCGCGGTGTTGTTGCGGTACAGGTTCGTGAAACTGCGCGCCACAGCCGAGATCGTCGTGAGACCTTCGGCGTTCGGAGCCTGGAACAGCCGTCGGCGGACGATCTCGAACGACTCGTCCTTGCTCGACGGCCGCCACTGGTCAGCGACACGGCGGATCACGTTCTGGAGTCGTTCGAGAGCGAGCTGGCCGTTCGCGCCACCAATCTCGATGTCGCTGCCGCGCCCTTCGGTGCCGGTGTCGGAGGCCGGGATCGAAACCACAAGCATCACACCAGGCGCGGAGCGCACGATCTCAGTCAGAGACTGAGCGAAGGTGAACTGCGTCTCGAACGAACCGGACGGCAGTTCCTTGTCCGTGACGAGCTGCCGCGCGTAGGCCACCCACTCGTCGATCAGGATCAGCGACGGCGAGTAGCGCACGATCAGAGTGCGCAGCGCCTCACCGGGGTTGGTGCCGGCGCGGTCGTCCTCGGCGATCAGGTCGTAGGCTTCACGCCCGCCGAGCTGCCAGGCGAGTTCACCCCAGAGCGTGCGAACCTCGGTACCGTCGTCCTTGATGATCGGCGACCCGGCCTTCAGGTAGGTGCCGACGAGGGCGACCCGTCGGACATCTAGTGCGCCGAGATCGGGGTTACCGTTCGCGGCGATGAGTTCCTGAAGCTCCTGCGGGAAGTCCTTGACCGGGGTACCGCTGAACAGGTGGTACAGGGCCAGCATCGAGTGGGTCTTGCCGCCACCGAAGTTGGTCTGAAGGTTCACCACCGGGCTCGCGCCGGCTTCCCCGTTCAGGCGACGCAGCGCGCGTGACAGCAGGTCGCGCAAGCCCTCGGTGAGGTAGGTGCGGGTGAAGAACTCGACCGGATCGCCGTACTCGGGGCTCGTCGCCTGACCCGTGTGGACAAGGTGGAGGTCGGCCGCGAACTCCGATGCGGTGAACGCGCCGCGCGCCACGTCATCGTGGGGACGGATCACCTCGCGCCACGGGCGCAGCCCGGAGCCAGGTTCGAGCGACACCTTCGTGCGCTTGACCTGCTTGCGGGTCTGATCCTCGAACACCGTCCGCTGCAGATCGACGCGCAGCTTCCGTACGTCCTCGGCGGAATCGACCGCGCCGACCGCGTGCAGCAGACGCTCGATCGTGTCGAGCGCGCGCGATGCATCGTCGGAGCTGAAGGGTTCGTTGTGTGCCCACAGGTTCCGGGTCTCGCGCAGCTCGGACGCGAAGCCCTGCTGGGCGCGGGAGAGCACGTCCTTGAAATGGTAGCCCTGCTCCGTGATCGCGCGGAGCTGGACCTGCACGTCGTGCTTGGTCAGCGTGCGCAGCGGCCCGCCCCGACGCTGGGCATCCTCCTTCGCCCACGCGGCCGGCCAGTCGGCGGTCTTGTAGGCCCGCGTCATGACCTCATCGACCTCGTCCAGGAGCCCTTCGGAGAGCAGGTCGAACGCCTTGCCCACTCGATCTCGGTTGTTCATCGCCATCGTTGTCTCCTAGAACCCACTACTTGCTGCCGACGAGGCTGCATCCCGCGCCGGCCAATCCCTACTCATCAATATCTTCTTCCGCCGCTGCGGTGAGTTGCCTCCGCGCGATCCGCTCCTGCGCCTCCCGGTAGACCGACTGGATGCGGGCCTGGAGCTCCGCCTTCGGTGGGAGCGTCGTCCAATACTCCGCGACGACGATCCCGTCCTTGTGCAGTTCGAGCAGCTCGATCTGGTCACGGCTCGCCGTGGTGCACAGGATGAGGCCGATGGGCGGGTTCTCGTCGGCCTGGCGTTCGTGCCGGTCCAGCCACTTCAGGTAGAAGTTCATCTGCCCCTGGTAGCTCGGCTTGAACTTCCCGACCTTCAACTCCACGGCGATCAAGCGACGCAGCGGGCGGGAGTAGAACAGTAGGTCGAGGTGGTAGTCGTCTCCATCGAAGACCATGCGCTTCTGGCGTTCGACGAACGCCCACCCGCGCCCGACCTCCAGCAGGAACGCCTCCATATCGTGGACCAGTGCTGATTCGAGGTCGCGCTCCAAGTAGGTGTCGGCCAGGCCCAGCATGTCCAGCAGCACCGGGTCGCGGAAGGCATCCAGCGGGACTGCCGAGCCCTCGGGAATCTGCGAGTCCGCGATCTCACGGCGCTCGAACGCCTTGCGTTCGATCGCGTGCCGCAGCTCACGAACGCTGAGTCGGCGGTCGATGGTCTCCTTGACGTAGAACGCTCGGGCCTCAGAGCTGGGCACGGGAAGCAGGGCCTTGAAGTGGGTCCAGCTGACTTGTTGCCCCAGTGAGGCGACAAGTTCGACGTCTGGGAACACCTGGGAGAACTGGACCATGCGGTAGAGGTTCGCCCTCTCGAAGCCCCGTCCGTACCGGTCGGTCAGTTGTCGCCCCAGTGAGGCGACAAGTTCCTGGTCATGTCCCGCGCGGCCCTCACGCAGCACGGCGACGTCGATCATCCGACCGATGTACCAGTTCCGCAGCGTCAAGGTCGCGTCCACCTGCGCGGCCGCGAACGCCTGCGCCTGTTCGATCAGAGCCGACACCTGCTCAACGAGCTCGCCACCCTCGGCGGTGACCGACTCCGCGATGGCCCGGAACGGAGTCAGGTCAGCGCCAGAGTGGCGCGCGGGCGCGCCTCCGCTCTGGGCTCGATCTCGACTGCCCGACATGACCTAATCCTCGTCCTCGTCGAAGTCGAACGCCTGCTGCGAGGAGCGCGGCATTGAGGCGTACTTGCGCGCCTGCTCGTTCACGTCACCCCAGGCACTCACCAGACCGTTGAACAGGATCGCGTCCTTCGTGTCCTTCTTCTTCTCGGCCTCATGGAAGAGCAGGAACCCCAGCTCCTTCACCGCGTCGAGGTTCACGCGCGTCTGTACCGACGGCAAAAGCTCCGCTACCTTGTCCGCCCCGTCCTTCGCCATCACCGCTGCCAGACGAACCGTCGCCTCCCACACGCTCACGCGGTCGTCGGTTGCTGCATCCCAGGCTCCGTCGAGTTGAGACGGCGACAGAAGACGGGCCTTACCACCCTTGGCCTCGAATATGCCGCCACGCTCCAGCGCCGGGATGGAGGTGTCGGAGGAACGCGCAAGTTGGTCTGCGATCCCTGAGTTCTCTTGGTTCCACCCGTATTGGCGATACCACTTCACGGCAAACCGGGTGTCAGGGTCGAAGTCAGACTCCTGCTCGCCGATCACCTCATCCAACGTCGAGTTGATGAGCAAGAGCGCATCCTTCACGCTCATATCCGAGCCATCAGCTTCCCGGACCCGCGAGTAGCGAGAGAATACAGAGATGCCAGGGCCGATAGCTGCCTGTGCCAAGTCAACGGGGGCGATAGCCCCCAGCATCAGCGTTCGCAACGCACCCGGTAGTTCTGTCTTGAGAGCGGCAACGAAGGCCCGTCGTGTGGTGGAAGGCGCGTCTGACGGGCGTGGCCTACAAGCAAGGACAATTGATGAGGCGAGTGCGTTCGTGGTCTGAGACAGCATCCTGTTGGATAGCTCACTTCGCATCGGCCAAGTGGCTGTGATCTCCCACCCAGCTAGTATCAGCCCATCCAGGAGGGTGTGCCATCCTGTCGATGTCACACCATCCGAGCTAGCATCTTGCTGTTTGTAGGCGTAGTAGACGGTGAGCGGAATGGCGGAGTTTGCCTCCGACCTCATTCGGGCGAAGACGGCATTGAACCCATCAATGAAGAATCTGGCTGCACCGATCTGGCCATCGTGGCGGTAGGGATTAGCGACGAGTTCTTCCGCCTTTGGCGTAAGCAAGGTAGCGACTGTCTTTGGCTGGATATCTGCAAGCGAGCGACGTAGCCAGACGTAGAAGAAGTCGGAGAGGTCCGAGTAGCCGATGTTGTCGTAGTACGGAGGGTCAGTGGAGATGACGAACCCTGCATATCCGCGAGTTGCGGCGTCGGCCTGCTCGACGGTGGCGTTGCCGTGAACGGGCAGCCGCAGTAGCGCCTTCAGAAGGCTCCCGAGGCTCACGGTGAATCCGCCTGCGGCGGTTCCGAACGGCATAGTTTCAGCGAAGTCCCAAACCATCGGGATCGCTTGGCGCCCGAACAGGTTTCTAACCTGAGTCTTCGTAACTTCCCACCGACACAAAGCGTTGGAAATATCCGTCATGCGACTGACGCCGAGGGCGAGGTAGGTAGCAACCGCATCGGCGTACGCTTCCGCACCGTCTCCCGCGTCTTCTAGCCTTGCACCGCCTGGCAGCCCCGCTGCTTTGGCGTCGGACAGCACCCTTTCGCGCGCTTCAGCGACAAGAGCGCTCAGTGTGGTGAGGGCCACAAGCTGCCGGTTCGTGAAGAGGTCAGACCAGGTCGTCATCCCATAGGTTTGCGTCTTGATGTCGCGCGGGTAGTACCCAATTTCGCCCTCAGGTGAATCTGCGGGTCTTGGCACCCCGGCGATCTGAACATGCTCCTCATCCGGATCGAGGTACAAGCGCCCGCTCGGACCATCCGCGACGATGGCGATCATCTTGTGACCGATCCGCCCGGCCCTGCCCTCTTCTCGAATGTACTGAAGTGAGAACGGGGTGCCGTCCCCGACAGCATGACCCCCCTTGCGGCCGACGGTGCCATCAGCCTCTCCTGTAGGCCCCGAGCCGTCGTGACGGACGGAGTACTTGACCTCGCCGTCTACCACACTGGCCTCAATCCAGGCCTCGTTACCCTTCTTCTTGCTGAGCCACCATGAACGAATCAGTGGTACTTCGATTGGATTGGCGGGATTCGGGCTTCTAACCGTTCGTGCCCATAGCCAAGCGACAACCGGATATTCCATTCCGTCGGGAGTCTTGGCCTTTGGATAGAGGTTCCCAATCCTGGACTGTGCTTCATCGCGCATCCAGTCGCCGTAGGAACGGATATCCTCAGCGAGTCCCTCGGTTCGATACCAAGCGTTCCGACTGCCCGCAAGTCCAGGGAACACGGGCGGTTTGTCGCCGAACTTTGGTGGAATCTCAATGAGTGCCTTGTTGATGAGGACTGCGACTGGATTGAGGTCGCTGGCGTTTGCGGCCAGGCCGAGGCGTTGAGCTTCCAGCGGGATCGCGCCACCACCCGCGAAGGGGTCGAGCACAGCGGGAAGCGCACCGTTGTTACTCTTGCGAATCGCCTCGCGTGCCTGCCGGAGTAGTCCCTCGTCGTTGCTGTTCTCCCAAACGATGAGCTTTTCCAGCAGTGCGTGAAGTCGAGCACGTTCGGCATCCTGAGCTTCGATTGTGGGGAATTCCTCGGGCCTGGACGAGGGGTCATCGACGAGCTGAGCGAATAGCACGGCTCGCGCAGCAGCGAGTGGCCGGCGCGCCCAGTAGAGGTGCAGCGTCGATGGGTGGCCCTGTCGGATGGACTTCTCTCTTGTCGCCTCTACGTTGATTGCTTCGAGTGGCAGCGAGACTTCGATGAGTTTCTTCTTGGGTGCGGTGGTCACGTGGCTTCTCTCGCTGACGTCGGGCTGGTTGTTGTCGGTGTGGTGGGTCATCGCGGTGGTCCTCCGCGTTCCCAGTAGTCGCGCCAGACCTCGTTGTAGGAGCGGGTGGTGGCGGATGGCTCAAGGTGGGTGAAGGCGTCGCTCACGTAGCGCAACTGGTCGTTGGCGGCACCACTGGTCGAGACCTCGACCAGGGCGAGCCGGTGACGGTCGCCTTGGGTCTGGGCGAAGGTGATCTCGTTCGTGGTGATGGTGAACGTGTCGGAGCCAACGATCCGGCCCTTGACCTCGATGTAGTGGACGAAGCCGTTCTGGTCGGTGGACTGGATGTCGTAGCCGGGGTTGTTGCGCGGCATCTCGACGGGTTCGCGTCCGAGTGCTCGCTCGGCGGCGAGCACGGCTTCGACTGCTCGACGCTCGACTTCCTCGGTCTGTCGGGCGAAGGTCTGCGCTTCAGGTTCGGCACCGGTCGCGAGGAGTGCACTGGGGACGACGAGGGCTGCGCCGCGGATGACCGCGGGTACGGCGACAAGGTTGGTGGCCTCATCGAGCTGTTCGAGCCGGTGACTCAGCCGTTCATCGAGCTGGCGAGCGCGAACGAGAGCGGTCTCGGCGCGGAGCCTGCCGACGGTGCCTCCTCGTTCGAGGGCTTCGAGGCGGTTGTGTTCGCGATCCCAGTGGTTGATCTCGGCCAGCAGGCGATCCTTCACCTGCGCTCGGGTGCGCGCGGTCTCGATGTCGAGTCGGGTCTTGATCTCGTCCATGCGGGGCTGGAGCCCTTCACGGTAGGCCCAGGCGCGCACGAGCTTCTCGTGGTTCTGTCGCGCCCAGTCGCTGCCCGTGATGTCAGCGATGGCTTCGGTCTCGGTCGAGTCGGGGCGGTCGTAGTCGAGGTACGGGGGTGCTGCGGACACGGTGACGGTGCTGTCTTGTTCGAGGAGCGGGTAGTCGAAGTGATGAGAGACCGTGTCGGCATCGGCAGCCGTATTCTCGATGCGCTGCTCGACGCTGAACATCAGCATCGGCGCATCGGTCTGCTTGGTGCGCCGATCGACCAGCACCGTGCCTTGCTTGAGAGTGGGGCCGAGGTCGTCAATGGTCGCCTCGATCACGGCATGCAGCAACGGATGGCCAGGTGCAATCAGGGAGGCATCGGCGAGACCGTCGGGGTGCATCCGTGAGAGTTCGAAGGTGATGCGCTCGTACTGCTCGGCGACGGGCGCCCATCGGTTGAGGCGACGCGCAGCGTCGATCACGCGGGCCGGGACGCGGGTGATCTCGTAGCGTCCGTTCTCGCGCTTGCGGATGCGCCCGCCGAGCCGTGTGAGCGCGGGGAGGAAGAATGCTGCAATGTAGCCGGGCTGGAGGCGTCGTTCGCGGGCCTTCTCCATCCGTGCCCGCACCTCGTCGAGGTTGAGGGCGGAGAACATCTCGGGGTGGAGCGCGCGCTCGGCGAGCATCTCGTCGAGGCCGTGGGAGACGCCGGCGTCGATGATCCGGTCGAGCTTGGCCTTGACCTGGGGCTGGTCGCCGTAGCGGATTGCCTCGATCAGCAGGTCACGCAGCGACCGCTCTTGGAAGGCGTCGGCGTCGCCGAGCACGTTGAACAGGTTGCCGTTGTAGGCGATCGACATCTGGTCGATCTTCGCCAGCAGCCGGGTGAACACGTCGCCCTCGCGGGTGTCGCTGGCAACCATGTTCCACAGGTGACAGACCTCGCGCTGGCCGATGCGGTGGATGCGGCCGAAGCGCTGCTCGATGCGGTTCGGGTTCCACGGCAGGTCGTAGTTCACCATCAGGTGCGCGCGTTGAAGGTTCAGACCTTCCCCGGCGGCGTCCGTGGCCAGCAGGACCACGGTGTCGGGGTTGTGGGTGAAGCGTTCGCGGGCGAGCTTGCGGTCTTCGCGTCGGGTGCCACCGTGGATGGTAATGACCGAATCGGCGCGGCCGAACTGGGCGGTGATCTTGGCTTGCAGGTAATCGAGCGTGTCGCGGTGCTCGGTGAAGATGATGATCTTGCGAGCATCGCCGGAGCCGTCATGGGTCAGGAGCTGCTCGTCGAGGATGGTGCGCAGCTGCACCCACTTCTTGTCATCGTCTTGCAGCCGGACGCGCCGGGCGACCTTGATGAGGTCTTCGAGGATCGCGATCTCAGCCCGCAGCTCCGGGATCGTCTGCGCGGCCGTCGCGAGATCGACAACCTGGTCTGCCTGTTCCTCGAACTGGGCGCGTTCCTCGTCGGTCGTTTCCTCGTCAAAGTCCTCGAAGTCATCGACCGAAAACGCGGGAAGTGCGTCGCTTCCGAAGTCGACCGTGGTCTTGCCCGTGGTCCATTCGTCGATGTGTGAGGAGATCGAGGTGCTGAAGCGGGCATCGTCGGTGATGCGCTGCATGTCGCGCAGTTTCGTGTCGAGGCGCTGCTGGCGTCGTTCCAGGGATCGCAGGATCGCTTCGGGGCTGGAGGCGAGGCGGCGTTGCAGCACGGTGAGCGCGAACCCGACGTTGTTGCCGCGCTTCTTGTCCCCGGCCTGGGCGATCCGCTCGGCGCGCCCCATCTCGGTGCGGACGTAGTCGGTGACCTGTTCGTAGAGGTCTCGCTCGGCCGGGCTCAGCTCGTACTCGACGGTGTAGGCCTTGCGTTCGGGGAACAGCGGTTTGCCCTCGAAGGTGAGCAGGTCTTCCTTCACCATGCGGCGCATCAGTCCGTCGGTGTCGGTGCGGTGCACGCCTTGCCGGTACTGGCCCTCGAAGCGGTCGCGATCCAGCAGCGACATGAATAGCTGGAAGTCTTCTTCCTTGCCCGCGTGCGGGGTCGCGGTCATCAGCAGGAAGTTGTGCGCGGTCTCCGACAGCAGGCGTCCGAGCTTGAATCGCTTGGTCTCATCGACCTCGCCCGCCCAGGATGAGTAGTGGGCCGACATGCGGTGGGCCTCGTCAACGACGGCGACATCCCAGGTGACCTCGCTGAGCTGCTCGGTCAGGTCAACGCTCCGGGAGAGCTGGTCCATGCGGGCGATCAGGAACGGGTGCTCGGCGAATACGTTGCGGCCTTGGGCGTCGTCGACCATCTGGCGGCTGAAGATTTCGAAGCGCAGGTCGAACTTCTGGCTGAGTTCCTCACGCCACTGCTCCACGAGCCCGCCGGGAGCGACGATGATCGCGCGCTCGCAGTCTGAGCGCAGGATCAGCTCCTTCAGGTACAGGCCGGCCATGATCGTCTTGCCCGCGCCGGGGTCGTCGGCCAGCAGGAACCGCAGTGGGATGCGCGGCAGCAGTTCCTCGTAGACGGCGCGAATCTGGTGCGGCAGCGGGTCAACGTCCGAGCTGTTGACCGCGACCATCGGGTCGTAGAGTGCCGCGTATTTGATTCGTAGTGCCTCGGCCGCGAGCCGGAACTCGTCCGGATCGGCATCGTAGGCAGGAGCGGAGTCGAAGTCACCCGCGACCTCGAACCGTGCCGCGTCGGCGTCAGTGATCGCGCGTGCGCCGCTGCGGCCGGAGTCGTCGCGGTAGAAGACCTCGAACAACTCGGCGTCGATAGGGTCGATGGCGATCAGGGTGACCGTCTGCCCCGGCACCAAGCCACGGAGGCGCTGGCCCGCGCGAAGCGTCGCGAGTGTCAGTGTCGCGTCGGTCGTCGCTTCTGTCACGAGGTGCCTCCTTCCGGTTTTGGGCAGTGGATCAGGATATGGGGTGCCACCGACAAAGTGTCAGCGGCGGCTCGAAGTGAGCGACGCGTTCACCCTGGCGGGGAGGGTTCGGAGTCGGCGGCGGCGCTGCCTCGTCGCACCCAGTCGTCGATCTCGCTGGCTTGGAACTTCCAGAGGCGTCCGACCTTGTGGGCGGGCATGGCCTTCTCGGCGATCCAGGTGTAGACGGTGTCTTTGGTGACCCCGAGGTGGGCGGCGATGTCGTCTGCGGACAGCCACGGCTCAGCCACGTTGATCCTCCCTCGATGGCCCGGGCAGGCCAACCCTCCCGACGATACCGGCGGAAGTACTGCTTGAGCGGGGCTTCTCCGGGCGTGGCCGAACGAGACGGGTGCCGAGCCTGGCGACCCCGCCCGACGCAGGCGGCGCACGTCTTCCAGCCCTCCGGGCGCTCGCCGCGGGCCATCACGTACAGGAAGGCCGCGTCCCGCACGACCTCGCCACGCTTCGCATGTTGTGCAAACGAAACCCGGCCTGACGATTGACCTTGTCAGACCGGGTTTTGTTCAGGGTGAGTAACGGGACTCGAACCCGCGACATCCTGGACCACAACCAGGTGCTCTACCAGCTGAGCTATACCCACCATCGCTGCCGTAAACAGCGGAGATCATCATAACCCGGTCCGGGCTCGCGCGCGAATCCGGCCTCTCAAGCGTCGCCGCCATGTTGGCTGGGCCAACAGTGCCCGCCCTGGGCGTCCGCCCTGACCGCGACGGGCGTCCCGCGCGTCGTCCGTGCTACCGCGCCCTGTCTGCCGTGTGCGGGAGTACGCGGAATGCGCGGGAGGGACCTGCGGGCGCGAGGGCGCGGACATGTGCGGCGGAGTGCGCGGGAGGGGCTTGCGGGCGCGAGAGCGCGGACAGGTGACGCGGAATGCGCGGGAGGGACCTGCGGGCGCGAGAGCGCGGACACGGAGTGCGTACGGACGGCATCCCCGCGGCAGCGACCCGCGGGCGCGGGAGCGCGGAAGAAGGAGAAGAGGCGCGGACGGACGGCCACGGGTATCCGCGGGCGTCCGGCGACATCAGCTCCTGGAGGGCGTGGTGGCGTCCGGAACCACCGCGTCCGGCACCACCGCCGGTGCCTGGGGATGGCGATGGCCGGTGAGGGCCCCCTGGTGCAGCCGCGCCAGGGTGCGCAGGTCGACGGGTTGCGGGCCGGGGGGCGCGACGAACACGGCGTCGCGGTAGTAGCGCAGCTCCTCGATCGATTCTTGGATGTCGGCCAGCGCGCGATGGTTGCCCGACTTGGCCGGGGAGTTGAAGTACGCGCGCGGGAACCAGCGCCGGGACAGCTCCTTGATCGTGCTCACGTCGACATTGCGGTAATGCAGGTGGCCCTCCAGCGACGGCATGTCGCGGGCCAGGAAGGCGCGGTCGGTGCCGACCGTGTTGCCGGCCAGCGGAGCCTTGCGCTCCTCGGGCACCCACTCGCGGACGTAGGCGAGGACTTGCGCCTCGGCGTCCGCCATCGTCGTGCCGGACGCCAGCGCGTCGAGCAGCCCCGAGGTGGTGTGCATGGTGCGCACGTAGTCGCCCATCGACGCCACCGCCTCGGCGGGCGGGGCGACGATGACGTCCACGCCCTCGCCCAGTACGTTCAGGTCGCCATCGGTCACCAGGGCCGCCACCTCGATCAGCGCGTCCCCGGCGAGGTCGAGGCCGGTCATCTCGCAGTCGATCCACACAAGTCGGTCGTTCACGTTCCCACCTTAGGGCGACAAACTCACTAGGCTGTCACTGACCCCGACCGTCACCGCTGTCCTCAGGAGCGTCATGGACCAGAACAATTTCCAGGAGATCCTGGAGGGGGCCCCCGCGCAGCGGGAGAACCTCCGCCAGTTCATCGACAACCTGGTGATGCAGGGCTACACGGTGGGCGACGCCGAAGGTCCCGACCCGGCGCTCATCGATCCGGGTGGCCGCGCCGTGGAGACCTGGCGCGAGGACTACCCCTACGACGAGCTGATGACGCGCGACGCCTACGAGGCCGAGAAGTACCTGTTGCAGGTCGAGTTGCTGAAGCTCCAGTACTGGAGCCAAGACCACGACATCCGCCACCTCATCTTGTTCGAGGGCCGGGACGCGGCAGGCAAGGGCGGCACGATCAAGCGGTTCACCGAGCATCTCAACCCGCGCGCCGCGCGCGTGGTCGCGCTGACCAAGCCGACGACCACCGAGCAGGGGCAGTGGTACTTCCAGCGCTACATCAAGCATTTCCCGACGTTCGGCGAGATCGTGATGTTCGACCGCTCCTGGTACAACCGGGCGGGCGTCGAGCGCGTCATGGGCTTCTGCAGCGACGATCAGTACGAGATTTTCATGAAGCAGGCGCCCGACTTCGAGCGGATGATCATCGACGCGGGCATCCACCTGACGAAGTTCTGGTTCTCGGTCACGCAGCGCGAGCAGCGGACGCGGTTCGCCATTCGCCAGATCGATCCGGTGCGCCGCTGGAAGCTGTCGCCGATGGATCTGGAGTCGCTCGACCGCTGGGAGGCCTACACGGCCGCCAAGGAGGCGATGTTCGAGCGCACCGACACCGACCACGCGCCGTGGATCACGATCCGGTCGAACGACAAGAAGCGTGCCCGCCTGAACGGGATGCGCGCCTTCCTGAACCAGTTCGACTACGAGGGCCGCGACGATTCGGTCGTCTACGATCCCGATCCGCTGATCGTGAAGCGCGGCCGCGACGCGGTGGGCGACTGACGCGGTGCCCGTCGGCGTACTACGCTTCCCCTGCACGGCCCCCGTAGCTCAGGGGATAGAGCAGCGGCCTTCTAATCCGACGGTCGGAGGTTCGAATCCTCCCGGGGGCGCCGCCGGTGCCGGGCGCGCCTGCTAGGCTGCCGGTGCACACAGCACATCCGCTGGGGGGGCCCGAACGGGCTGAGATCGACCACCTGAGGTCGACCACTCCAGGAACCTGATCTCGGTCATACGAGCGGAGGGAAGCGGTCCTATGGTGGTCTCGATTCGGCGCGTGAGCGCGCATGCCCGCATGCGACCGCCCGCGGCGTTCGTGCGGGCGTGAGGACGTTCGGCAAGCAGGTCCTTCCCGTCCTCGTCGCCGTCGCCGGCCTGATCGTCGTGTGGGACCTGATCGTCCGGTTCACCCACGCCCCGAGCTACCTGCTTCCCGCGCCCGCCCAGGTTGCCGAGGTCGTCTGGAACGACCGGGCGCTGCTCGGCAAGCACCTCGCGGCCACCGCCCAGATCGCTCTCGCGGGGTTCACCCTCGGCGTGGGCGTCGGCATCGGCGTGGGCGTTCTGCTCGGCTGGTCGGCCACCCTCCGCCGGGCCGCCGAACCGCTGCTGATCGCGAGCCAGGCGATCCCGCCGGTGATCCTGGCGCCGATCCTGATCGCCGCGATGGGCTTCGGAGCCTGGCCGAAGATCCTGGTGGTCACGCTGGGCGCCTTCTTTCCCGTCGCGATCGGTGCGAGCGTCGCGATGAGGGACGCCGACCGCTCCCTGGTCGACCTGATGACCGCCATGGGGGCCTCGCGTTTCACCGTGCTGCGCCAGGTCCGGCTTCCCGGCTCGGTTCCCGCGATCATCGCCGGTGCGAAGGTGGCGGCGAGCTACGTCGTCTTCAGCGCCATCATCGCCGAGTGGATGGGCTCGTCGGTCGGCCTCGGCGTGTACCTGCAGCGCTCGCAGGCGAGCTATCAGATGGACCAGCTCTTCGCCGCCGTCGGCGTCGTCGCCGCGCTCGGCGTCGGCCTGTTCTGGCTTTCCGCGCTGCTCGGCGAACTGGTGCTGGCGCGATCCCGGCCCGCTTCCTACCGAAAGGACCCCCGCTCATGACCCTTCACTCCGTTCGCCGCCGCGGACTCCGCGCGAGCGCCATCGCCGTCGTCCTAGCCGTGGTCAGCGCGCTCGTCGGCTGCACCGGCCCGGCCGCCGCGCCCGCGGCGTCCGGCGGCTCGCTGCGCCCGGTGACGCTCATGCTGAACTGGACGCCGAACGCCCACCACGCCGGCATCTACTACGCGAAGGCGCACGGCCTGTACGAGCAGGCCGGCATCGACCTGACGATCCTGGAACCCGGCGACGGAGTGGGCGCCGAGGTGGCGGTCGCCCAGCACCGGGCCGACTTCGGCATCTCCCATGCCGAGGCGATGCTGCCCGCGCGCGCCCAGGGGATGGGGATCGAGGCGATCGCGACGATCCTGCCGGTCAACGACTCGGTGTTGATGGGCCTGGACACCTCCGGTCTCACCACCGAACTCGGCTCGCTCGAGGGCCGGACGTACGGCGGCTTCGGCGGTCCGCTGGAGACCGCCCTGATCAAGCGACTCGCCACCTGCGGCGGCGCGAATCCCGACAGCATCGAGTTCATCGAGATCGGCAACGTCGACTACCTGGCCGGGCTCGAACAGGGCCGCTTCGACGTCGTGTGGGTCTTCGGCGGCTGGGACGCCCTGCGCGCCCAGACCCAGAATGCGAGCGTCGTCACGCTGCCGCTCGCCGATCACACCGACTGCATCCCGGACTGGTACACCCCGATCATCATCGGCAACTCCGACGCCCTGGACGCCGACCCGGCGCTGGCACGCGCCTTCTTGGCCGCGACGGAGGAGGGCTATCAGGCGGTGATCGCCAGCCCCGACGCAGGCGCGGAGGCTCTGATGGCGGCGGCGCCCGAACTCGACGAGGGCTTGGTGCGCGACGCCGTCGCCTACTATGCGCCGCGGTTCGCGCCGGACGGCACCTTCGGCCCGATGCGGGAATCCGTCTGGACGGAGTTCACCGCATTCCTGGTGGAGGCCGGGCTGCTGACGGATGCCGCCCCGGTGCGGGACGCCTGGAGCAACGACTACCTGCCGAAGCGCTGACCGTGCCCGAGCGGGGCGCACTGGTCGTCGAGGGGATCGCGCACAGCTACGCGGCCCCGGTGCTGGACGCCGTGAGCTTCACCGTGCCGCCGGCGACGCTGACCGCCGTCGTGGGTCCGAGCGGATGCGGCAAGTCCACGCTGCTGCGCGTCCTGGCCGGGCTGGAGCGTCCCCAGCGGGGAGCGGCGCGGATGGACGGCGTCGAGGTGGCCGGGCGTCCGGGGCACGTCGCCTACCACCCGCAGCGCGACGCGCTGTTGCCGTGGCTGCGGGTGCTCGACAACGCCACGCTCGGCGCGCGCACCTGCGGGCGCGACCGTGGCGAGGCACGGGCGGAGGCGCTCGGCTTGCTGTCTCGCTTCGGTCTCACCGGCGTCGAGTCGTCCTGGCCGGACGAGCTGTCGGGCGGCATGCGGCAACGGGTGGCGCTCATGCGCACCTGGCTGACGCCGCTGCCGGCGGTGGTGCTCGACGAGCCGTTCGGGGCGCTGGACGCCCTGACCCGGCGGCAGATGCAGGGATGGCTGCTCGGCATCACCGCCAGCGATCAGCGCCCGACCCTGCTCGTCACCCACGACATCGACGAGGCCCTGCTGCTCGCCGATCAGGTCCTGGTCTTCTCGGCGCGCCCGGCCAGGATCGTGCACGTCGAGGACCGACCCGCCCCGGACGAGCGGCGTCGTGAGCACGAGGCGGGCGCGCAGCATGGGGCGGTGCTCAGGATCCTCGGCCTGCTGGGCGGCTGAGCAGGAGTGTCCGGACGTGCGATTACCCTGGGCCCATGACGCTCGACCTTGCTGATCGCCGCGCGCGCCGCGCCAACGGCATTCCCGGGCCGTCGGCGTCCGCGAACGGGCCCGGAGCCAACCAGCACTGGGCCAGGCGCGTGCTGATGAGCCCATGGACGTGGATCACGCTGGGGCTCACGGCGATCTACGCGGCGTGCCTGTGGTGGATGTACTCCAGCGCGATGCGCGACACGGTGCTGGAAGAGGGCGTGATCCCGGGGCTGAACCCGTCGGCCATCCGCCGCTCGGCCCACCTGGCGCTGCCCACGCTGCTCGCCTGGGTCGCCGTGTTCGTCCTGCTTGATCGATTCCGTCCGATGCGCGCGCTGCTGTGGTGGCTGGCGCTGGGCTGGGGGGCGGCGGTCTCGACGGCGGCCTCGATGATGATCAACACGTGGGCGGGGGAGCAGCTCGCGATCGTCGGTTCGGGCGATCCGGCGTCCGGCGCGCGCACGGCGGTGTTCATCGCGCCGTTCGTCGAGGAGGCGACGAAGGCCACCGTGCTGTTCGGCGTCGCCATCGTGCTGCGCTATCGCCTGGTGACCCGGGTTCAGGCCGCCGTGCTGGCCGGGCTGTCGGCGGCGGGCTTCGCCTTCACCGAGAACATCCTCTATTACAGCCGCGCCATCGTGTACTCGTCGACGACCATCGAAACCGGCGACCCGCAGGAGGCGCTCAACCAGATCGTGCTGCTGCGCGGGGTGAAGACGGCGTTCGGGCATCCGCTGTTCACCGTCTTCACCGCGATCGGGCTGATCGTCGCGTTGCGTGCGCGCAGCAAGGTCGTCCGGATCATCGCACCGCTGGCCGGCTTCCTGATCGCCGCATGCGCCCACATGGTGTTCAACTTCTTCGCCAGTGTCGGCCTCGACGCCAACGCGATGGCGATCATCGGCTGGATCATGGCGGCGTCGCTGGCGATCCACCTCATCCGTCAGGTGCTCGCCGACGGACGCCGTCACCGCGATCGGCTGGCCGACTACGTGATGATGGGTTGGCTGCCGGCCGAGGCCGTCGTCGCCTTCAGCCGGCAGCGGACGCGGTGGGCGAGCCTGCGCAATGCGGTCAGCTACGGCTGGCGTCCGCTGATGGCGACCTTCAGACTGCAGCGCACGATGAGCGAACTGGTGCACCTGCGCGATGCCCAGGTCCGGGGGCTGATCGACGACGCCGGCGACGGGCGTGCGCGTGAGTTGCTCGCGGCCGCGCACGAGCTGGAGCCGCTCGCCATCACAGACCCGAAGAGGCAGCGCTTCCAGTTCCCGAAGATCCCCAACCCGTTCGCCCGGCTGCGGCGACGACACCAGACACCGACACCGAGGGCGTCCGTGCCGCTAGGCTCGCCGGTGTATTCGCCCGTCGACCCTCGCTGGGGGCCGCCCAAAGGTTAGGACGCCATGAGCACTGCCGCTCTCGTCGAGGCACTCGTCGCTCTACGCGACGCTGTCGGCGTGGTGCGACTGCCGCTGGATCTGCCGGGCAGCGCGGAGGCGTCCACGACGGCGCGCGGCATGGTGGCGCAGCTCGACGACTACATCCTTCCGCGGCTCGATCGCCTCGAGGCGCCACTGCTGGCGGTCGTCGGTGGTTCGACGGGCGCGGGAAAGTCGACGCTGGTCAACTCGCTGCTCGGCCGCGTGGTGACCCGCCCCGGCGTGATCCGCCCGACCACGCGCAGCCCCGTCCTGGTGCATCACCCCGGCGACGCCGACCAGTTCCGGTCCGACCGGGTGCTTCCGGGCCTCGCCCGCACATTCGAACCGTCGCACGACACCAGCACCCTGCAGATGGTCCCCGAGCCGTCGCTGCCGCAGGGGCTCGCGCTGTTGGACGCCCCCGACATCGACTCGGTGGTGGCCGAGAACCGTGCGCTGGCCGCACAACTCCTGGCGGCGGCCGACCTGTGGCTGTTCGTCACCTCGGCTGCCCGGTACGCGGACGCCGTGCCCTGGGAATACCTGCGCTCCGCGGCGGAACGGGGCGCCGCGGTCGCGGTCGTGCTCGACCGGATTCCGGCCGCCGCCATGAGCGAAGTCCCCGCGCATCTCGGTCGCCTGATGACCGAACGCGGACTCGGACGCTCGCCGCTGTTCGCCGTGCCCGAGACGACGACCGACGACGAGGGGTTGCTCCCCGACTCCGCCGTCGCGCCCATCCGCGGCTGGCTCGCGGCGCTGGCCGCCGACCAGTCCAGCCGCCAGGCGGTGGTCCTGCAGACTCTCGAGGGAGCGATCACTTCGCTCGCCGGTCGCGCGCCCGGTCTGGCCTCAGCGGTCGACGATCAGGTCGAGGCGCTCGTCCGACTCCGCACGGACGCCGCGAAGAGCTACGCCGAGGCGGTGCGCACCGTGGGCGTCCAGACCGCCGACGGCACCTTGCTGCGCGGTGAGGTGCTCGCCCGGTGGCAGGATTTCGTCGGAACCGGCGCTTTCATGCGCGCGGTGGAAGAGAAGATCGGCTGGTTCCGCGATCGCGTGGTGGCCGCCTTCCGCGGGGAGCCGCCGCAGGTCGCCGAGGTGAAGCTGGCCGTCGAGTCGGGGCTGGAAGCGCTCATCCGCGAAGAGGGTGATGCCGCCGCGGAGCGGGCCGAGGCGTCCTGGGCGGCGAACGCCGCCGGTCGCCAGGTGCTGGAGCGTTCGCGGACCGATCTGGCTCACTCGTCGCCCGACTTCGCCGAGGAGGTCCGGCGTGCCATCCGCGCGTGGCAGGGCGACGTGCTCGACCTGGTCGGCGAGGTGGGCGCGTCCAAGCGCAGCACCGCCCGCTACCTGGCGCTCGGCGTCAACGGCGTCGGCGTCGCGCTGATGGTGGTCGTGTTCAGCCAGACCGGGGGGCTGACCGGCGCCGAGGTCGGCGTGGCGGGCGGCACCGCGCTGCTGGCTCAGAAGCTGCTGGAGGCGGTGTTCGGCGAGGACGCGGTGCGCCGTCTCGCCAAGCAGGCCAAGGATCTTCTCGACGGACGGATCCACGGCCTGATGGCGTCCGAACTGGGGCGCTACGAGCAGGTGCTGGGGACGGTGGGCGCCGAGGCCGCGCACGCGGACGCCGTCCGTGCGGCCGTCGCGGGGCTGACGCAGCGGCGAGGCGACACGCAGATCGGCGCCATCGGGCGGGCCGAGCTGGAATCGGCGCACGCCGCGCTCGGTGGTGCGGACAGCCCGGCTTTGGCCGGCGACGTGCTGGACCCGGTCACGGAGGGCTATCAGGTGGGGGTGCGGGATGAAGGATGACCGTCGCCAGCCGCCGAGTCTCGCGCTGCGCCTGAAGTACCTCGACGAGGTCCTCGACCTCGCACGCGGGCGCGCCGACGAGGCGATCATCGACGCGACCGATGCGCTGATCGACCGCGCGGGGGAGCGGTTGTCCATCGCCGGCGATCACACGGTGGTGGCGCTCGCCGGGGCGACGGGCTCCGGCAAGTCGAGCACCCTCAACGCGCTGACGGTCACGCACCTGGCGGCAGTGGGCGTGACGCGTCCCACCACCAGCGAGGCGATGGCGGTGAGCTGGGGCACCGAGCCGCCGGTCGAGCTGCTCGACTGGCTGGGGGTGCGACGCAGGCACCTGATCGCCACGGGCAACGAGGCGCTGCGCGATCTGGTGCTCCTCGACCTGCCCGACCACGACTCGACCGAGGTGGCGCACCGGCTCACGGTCGACCGGCTCGTCGAGCAGGTCGACATGATGGTGTGGATCGTCGATCCGCAGAAGTATGCCGATGCCGCGCTGCACGACGGCTATCTGAGGCCGCTGGCCAGACACGCGGCCGTGATGGTGGTGGTGCTCAACCAGGCCGACCGCCTGGCTCCGGACGCGCGTGCGGCCGCGCTGGCCGATCTGCGCCGGCTGCTGGACGCCGAGGGGCTCGGGGCGGTGCGGGTGATGGCCATGTCGGCGCTGACCGGCGAAGGCGTGGCCGAGTTCCGGGCGCTGCTGGCGGAGGCCGCGCGCGCGAAGGCGGCGAGCCGCACGCGCTTCACCGCCGACATCGCCCGGCAGGCGGGCGTGCTGGCCGAGGATCTCGGGTCGGGGCCGGTCCCGGCGCTCGACGGTCGTGTCCTGGACGCGGTGCACGAGACGATGGCGCAGGCCGCCGGCGTGCCGGTGGTGGTGGAGGGCGTCCGTGACGCCTGGCGGCATCGGGGCGCGCTGGCGACCGGCTGGCCGATGGTGTCATGGATCAGGCGGCTCAAGCCGGATCCGCTGCGGCGGCTGCGCATGGGCCTGTCCCCGGCCGAACTGGCGCCCACGGACGTGAGCCGGACGTCGCTGCCGAAGGCGACGTCGG
This sequence comes from Nigerium sp., assembly GCA_016711325.1. Classification (GTDB taxonomy): domain Bacteria; phylum Actinomycetota; class Actinomycetes; order Propionibacteriales; family Propionibacteriaceae; genus Propioniciclava. Next base: position 170,298 of record JADJTH010000008.1, read on the forward strand.
TGCAGCGAGCCAAGCTGGACGCCTCGGTGCGCGGGCTGATCGAGTCGGCCACCGACGGGGTGCCGCGCGGGTGGGCGGACAGGATCCGGGCGGTGGCCCGGGGCAACGACGCCCGCGTGATCGATCGGTTGGACGCCGCGGTCGCCGGGACCGACTTGCGGATGGGATCCGGCCACGGCTGGTGGGTGCTCGTCACGATCGTGCAGTGGCTGCTGTTCGCTGCCCTGGTGGTGGGGGGTCTGTGGATCCTCGTTCCGATCCTGCTGGGTCTGGCCCAGATACCGCTGGACGTGCCGCTGCTGCTGTGGTGGGGATGGCCCGCGCAACTCGTACTGGTCGCGGGCGGCATCGTCGGCGGCGTGGTGCTGGGGTTGCTCAGCAAGCTGTTCGTGGACGCCGGCGCGGGTGTGAAGGCTCGTTCGGCGCAGCGTTCGCTGATGACGGCCGTCGCGCGCGTGGCCGACGACGAGGTGGTCGAACCCGTGCGGGCGGAGTTGGAGCGGCTCGCCTCCGCCCGGGCGACGATCGCCAAGGTGCTCTAGCTCGTCCACAGGGGCGGGCGCGCGGTGGCGCGTCGATGCGGGTTGTCCACAGTCGTCACGATTGGGTGAGCCGACCGGCGTCCGGACGCCGAATGCCTGGGCACGAGCCAACCGGAAAGGGGCTGCCATGGAGGCGGAAGTGGTCATCAGCGGAAACGTCGGGTCCGAGGTGGAGTGGCGCAGCGACGAGCGCTACGGCGCGCGGGCGACGTTCCCGGTCGCCGCGACGCGACGAGGCCTGCGCGACGGTGTGTGGGTGGATCTCGACACCACCTGGTACCGGGTGACGTGCTGGCGTCAGTTGGCGGTGCACGTCGTCGACAGCCTGAAGAAGGGCGACGCCGTGATCGTGAGCGGACGCTTGCGCACCGATCGGTGGGTGGGCAACGACGGTGTCGCGCGCGCCGCGTTCGCGGTCGACGCCACGTGGGTCGCGCCCGACCTGCGTCGCGGCACCGCGTCCTTCAACCGGGCCCGGTTGCGGCCCGAGCCGGCCAAGCCGGTCGAGTCGGAGTTCGAGACGGCTCGCGCGGACGCCGAGGCCGCCCGCTACGAGGTGGGCGTCCGTGGCCCCGAGCACGACCCGTGGGCCGGGGAGCCCGACGAGGACGGTGTCATCGGTGAGCTGGATGCCGGAGAGCCAGATTCCCGCGGACCAGGGATGCCTGAAGAGGCGCGCCTGGCGAGCTGACGCAGCAGCCTCCGCCCTTGTGGTTCCGGGGCGGAGGCCGATGTGGACGACCCGTGCGTGAGGCGCGCCGGAGCGTGATGTCGAGCGGGAGCACCCGCGTCGAGTTCGACGTGCCGACCGTGTCAGTCCCTCTTCAGCCGGCGGTGCTTGGAGGCGTGGGGGCGGGCCGCTTCGGCGCCGAGGCGGGCCACCTTGTTGGTCTCGTAGTCGGCGAAGTTGCCCTCGAACCAGAACCAGTTGGCCTCGTTGTCGTCGTCGCCTTCCCACGCGAGGATGTGGGTGGCGACCCGGTCGAGGAACCAACGATCGTGAGAAATGACCACGGCGCAGCCGGGGAACTCCAGCAGCGCGTCCTCGAGGCTCTGCAGGGTCTCGACGTCGAGGTCGTTGGTCGGCTCGTCGAGCAGCAGCACGTTGCCGCCCTGCTTGAGGGTCAGCGCCAGGTTGAGCCGGTTACGCTCGCCGCCCGACAGGACGCCGGCGGGCTTCTGCTGGTCGGGCCCCTTGAAGCCGAACGACGCCACGTAGGCCCGCGAGGGCATCTCGAAGTTGGCGACCTTGATGTGATCCAGGCCGTCGGAGACGATCTCCCATACGTTCTTCGACGGGTCCAGGCCGCCGCGGGCCTGGTCGACGTAGCTCAACGACACGGTCGTGCCGACCTTGAGCTCGCCCGAGTCGGGCTGTTCCTCGCCGACGATCATCTTGAACAGCGTCGTCTTGCCCACACCGTTGGGACCGATGATGCCGACGATGCCCGCGCGCGGCAGCGTGAAACTGAGGTTGCCGATCAGCACGCGGTCGCCGAAGCCCTTGGTCAGCTTGGTGGCCTGCAGCACGTCGGCGCCCAGGCGCGGCCCCGGCGGGATGTTGATCTCGGTCGGATCGATCGCCCGGTTGCGCTCGGCCTCGGCGGCCAGCTCTTCGTAGCGGGCGAGGCGGGCGCGGTTCTTCGCCTGGCGGGCCTTCGGGTTGGCACGCACCCACTCCAACTCGCGCTCGAGGATCTTGGCGCGTTTGGCATCCTTCTTGCCCTCGATCTGCAGGCGCGAACGCTTTGTCTCGAGGTAGGTGGAGTAGTTGCCCTCGTAGGGGTGAAGCTTGCCGCGGTCGATCTCGCAGATCCACTGCGCGACGTTGTCGAGGAAGTAGCGGTCGTGCGTGACGGCGAGCACGGCGCCCGGGTAGCTCTTGAGGTGACCTTCGAGCCAGTTGACGCTCTCGGCGTCCAGATGGTTCGTGGGCTCGTCGAGCAGCAGCAGGTCGGGCTGCTGCAACAGCAGCTTCACCATGGCGACCCGGCGTCGCTCGCCGCCCGACAGCACGTCGACCGGGGTGTCCGCGGGCGGGCACTGCAGTGCGTTCATCGCCTGCTCGAGCTGGGATTCCAAGTCCCACGCGTTGCGGTGGTCGAGTTCGGTCTGCAGCGTGCCCATCTCGTCCATGAGCGCGTCGAAGTCGGCGTCCGGCTCGGCCATCTCCATGCCGATCGCGTTGAAGCGGTCGAGCAACGCCTTGGTGTCGGCAACCGCCTCCTCGACGTTCTCCATGACGGTCTTGTCCTCGGTCAGCGGAGGCTCCTGCAACAGGATGCCGACCGTCTTGCCCTTGCCGAGCGTCGCGTCGCCGTTGTTCGCCTTCTCGAGGCCGGCCATGATCTTCAGCAACGTCGACTTACCGGCGCCGTTGGGGCCGACCACGCCGATCTTGGCGCCCTCGTAGAACGACAACGTGACGTTGTCGAGAATGAGCTTCTCGCCCAACGTCTTGCGCACGTTGTGCATGGTGAATACGAACTCGGGCATGAACCGTCCTCGTCAGTGGCTGTGTGCGGGATGAAATCGCGCACCAGTATACGGTGGCGGCATGTCGACCTACCCGACGCCGCCCGCCGCACCGACGCCGCCGCCTCAGCGAGGGATCAACGGACGCCGGCAGGCGATCGCCGTCGCCGCGTGGCTGATCAGCGTCGCGGTGGCGTTCGGGATCGGAACCCAGGTGCCGCTCGGTGCCGGCGCGACCGCTGCTCGGCCGGACGTCGCGGCCACCGCGGCGCAGCCGGACGCCCGCGCCGCGTCGCCGACGCAGACGGCCGACCCGGAGCTGGAGAAGTTCCTGCTCGCGTTGCCGCGCAGGCAGGCCGGCGACCCGCTCGCGCTGGGCCGGGCCGATGCGCCGGTGGTGCTGACCAACTGGTCCGACTACCGGTGCCCGTTCTGCGCGAAGTGGCATCAAGAGACACTGCCGCAACTGCAGGCGGCGGTGGACGCCGGCACGCTGCGCATCGAGTTCCGCGATCTGGTGATCTTCGGCGAGGAATCCGAGCAGGCCGCGGTCGCCGCGCGTGCGGCGGGCGTCCAGGGCCGGTTCTGGCAGTTCCAGGAGGCGGTCTTCGCGGCCGCTCCGGCGAGCGGGCATCCCGAGATCGCCCGGGCCGACCTGGTGGCGTTCGCCCGCCAGGCCGGCGTTGCCGATCTCGCGGCCTTCGAAGCGGCGCTCGACGACGAGGCGTTGCGCGCCCTCGTCCGGCAGGACACGGCCGAGGCCCAAGGGTTCGGCATCTCCGGCACGCCGTTCTTCGTTGTCGGCGGGCAGGTGCTCAACGGCGCCCAACCGATCCAGGCGTTCCAGCAGGCGATCGCGGCCGAGTCGTCCCGCTGACCGGCGCCGAACCCCTCGGTCGCCACGCGCGCCCGCGTGGCCTGCCAGACGTCGTCGGGTTCGCCTCGTGCGCGCCGTCAGGATCCGTGGGCGACGATCAGTTCGGCGAAGGTCATGGACGAACGCCGGCGCAGGTCGGTGAGCTGGGTGCGGCACGAGAACCCGTCGGCGAGAACGATCGCGTCCGTGCCCGCGGCGTCCAGCGCCGGTTCGAGATTCGTGGCGAACACGGACGTCGAGAACGCGTAGTGGCCGTCGATCATGCCGTGGTTGCCGGCCAGCCCGCAGCAGCCCGAAACCTTCGTCACCGACGCGCCCGAGGACGCCAGCAGTCGCGCCTCGGCCGCCCAGCCCATGACGGACGCCTCGTGGCAGTGCGGCTGGGCGACGATCGTGTGCCCGGAGAGGTCGGGCATGACGAAGTCGGGATCGTCGGCGAGGAACTCGGCCAGGGTCACCACGTGGTCGGCGACCGTGCGCACCCGCGGGTCGTCGTGCAGCAACTCCAGCGCGTCCGAGCGCCACACGGCGATGCAGCTCGGTTCGGTGCCGACGACCTTGACGCCGCGGGCCGCGAAGGGATGCAGCACGTCGGTGGCCTGGCGCAGTTCCTTGACGGCGCCGTCGAGTTGCCCGGTGGTGATCCAGGTCAGCCCGCAGCAGGCCTTGCGCTCGAGCAGCCTCGGTGTCCAGCCGTTCGCGATCAGCACCGCCGCCATCGCCGCGACCCCGTCGCCCTCGAAGGCGTCCGAGAACGAGTCGACCCACAGCACGACTTCGCCTTTCGCGGGGATCGCCGTGATGCGCCCGGAGGCACCCGGCGCCACGCCGCCTCGGGCGAGTTCGGCCCGCAGCACCGCCTGGTTGGACCGCGACGCGAATCGGGGCATGCCGCGGTGGGCGTCGATCCCGGCGACCTTCTTGACCACGGCCGACAGGCCGGGGCTCTGCATGAGCAGGTTCATCACCGGTGGCAGCAGCCGGGTGCGCGACACGAGCCGCCCCCACCTCGGCAGCCAGCCCATCGTGTAGTGATCGCGCGGGCGGAGCCGGCCCTTGTACGCCTCGTGCAGCACCGTCGACTTGTAGGCGGCCATGTCGACCCCGGCTGGGCAGTCGCGGGAGCAGCCCTTGCACGACAGACACAGATCGAGCGCCTCGTGCACCTCGGCCGACCGCCAGCCGTCGGTGACGAGCGTGCCGTTGATCATCTCCTGCAGCACACGGGCGCGGCCGCGGGTCGCATCCTTCTCGTCGCGGGTCGCCTGCCAACTCGGACACATGACGTGGGTGCCGGTGCTGGCCACGCAGCGGCCCACCCCGGTGCACCGGTGCACGTCGTCGACGAACCCGCGGTGCGTGGTGAACAGCGGCGAGTGGCGCACGGCAGGTGCGCGCAGATCGGCGTCCACGGGTGCGGGATCGACCAGAACCCCCGGGTTGAGCAGGTTCTCGGGATCGAAGATGCGCTTGACCTGGGCGAACAGCGCGAGCGCCTCGGGGGAGTACATGCGCGGTAGCAGCGCGGACCGGGCACGCCCGTCGCCGTGCTCGCCCGACATCGAGCCGCCGTAGGACGCCGCCAGGTCGGCCGCCTCCTCGACGAACGCGCGATAGGACGCCGCGCCGTCGGGCTCCTGGGTGAGCGGGAAGTCGATGCGGCAGTGAACGCAGCCTTCGCCGAAGTGCCCGTACGGCAGCCCCTCGAGCCCGTGGCGGGTGAGCAGCGCCTCGAAGTCGCGCAGGTAGGCGCCGAGTCGGGCGGGCGGCACGGCGGCGTCCTCCCACCCGCCGTAGGCGGGTCGGTCGAGGCTCACGCCGGCGAGGCCGGCGCCGTCGGAGCGGATCTTCCACAGCGAGGCGGTGATCTGAGGGTCGGTGACCACGCGGCCCTCCAGGCAACCGGACGCCGCGACGAGGGCCTCGGCGCGCTCCCGCAGAGTGTCGGGATCGGCGTCGACCAGTTCGACGAACACCCAGCCCTCCCCCTCGGGCAGATCGGGCACGGCGGCGTCGCCGAGCGTCCGGCGGACGACGTCGACGATGCGGGAGCCAAGGCCCTCGGCGGCGGTGGGGGAGAACGGCAGGATTGCGGGCATCGCGTCGGCGGCGTCGGCCATCGTCGGGTAGCCCAGCGCGAGCATGGTCTTGTACGGGGCGTCGGCCACCAAGCGGACGGTCGCCCGGGTGATCACGGCCAGCGTCCCCTCGCTGCCCGCGAGGAACTTGGCGACGTCGAACCCCTTCTCGGGCAGCAGCCACTCCAGCGAGTACCCGGACACCTGTCGGCTGAAGGTGCCGAATTGGGTGCGGATCACCCCCAGGTGGGCCGCGACGAGCTCGTGCAACGTCCTCAGGGTCGGCGAGTCGGACGCCGTGAGGTCGACCCGCGAATCGAGGCTGATCCGCTCGCCGGTGCCCGTGATGACGTCGAGGGCCACCACGTTGTCGGAGGAGCGCCCGTAACCGAGCGCCCGTGGCCCGCACGCGTTGTTGCCGATCATGCCGCCGATGGTGCAGCGGCTGAACGTCGAGGGGTCGGGGCCGAAGCGAAGACCGGCCTTCTGCGCCTCGCGGGACAGCACGTCCTGCACTACGCCGGGATCCACCACGGCCGTGCGGGTGCCGGCGTCGATCGCGTGGATCGAGCGCAGATGCCGGGCCACGTCCACGACCAGGCCGGGGCCGACCGCGTTGCCGGCGCACGAGGTGCCCGCCCCGCGGGTGGTGAGGGGGAGTCCGGCTGCGCGGGCGGCGTCCACGATTTCTCCGAGTTCGGCCACGGACGCCGGATGAGCGACCGCCTGCGGAACCACGCGGTACAGCGAGGCGTCCGTCGAGTACAGCGCGCGCGTCAGCGTCGAGGAATCGGTTCCCGCGAGCGGTGGCGCTACGGTCACGGACATGACCGTAGCGATCGATTGACGGCGTCCATCGCGCGGCCCAGCGCCGCGAAGTCGTCGGGATCGACGGCATCGACCAGCACCTCGCGCACCGAGGCCACATGGTCGGGGGCGGCGGCATCGAGCAGATCCCAGCCCCGTGGGGTGAGCACGGCGATGACACCGCGACGATCGCGCGGGCAGGGCACACGCGTGAGCAGACCCTTCTCCTCCATCCGGGCCACAGCGTGCGTCAGACGCGAGCGCGACTGGCGGGAGGCGTCCGCGAGCTCGCTCATCCGCATGCGGCGTCCGGGTGCCTCGGAGAGGTTGACGAGGATCTCGTACTCGCTCATGCAGAGCCCGAACGGGCGCAGCCGGTCCTCGAGGAAGGCGTCGATGCGGGCCACCGCGGAAAGATAGGATCGCCACACCTGTTGCTGCTCCGCGGAGAGCCAGCGCGGGGCGGCGGAGGTGTGCATGGGCTAATTCTAGCCCGCGCGGCTAGTGATCATGGCCGATTCGAGCCTCTACACTGGCGCAACACCGGCCCGACCAGGGTCTGGCTCCGAGGGAAGGACCAACGATGACCGGTATCCAGACGCTGCTCGACAACCGGCCACCGACCGTGGGCGCCATGTTCAACCTGCGGGTAGCGAAGACTCCCGACTACGAAGCGTTCCGCTATCCCGACGAAAACGAGAACTGGATCAGCCTGACGTGGGCACAGACGCGCACCCGGGTGTGGGAGATCGGCGCCGGTCTGCTGTCGCTGGGGCTGCAACAAGAAGAGCGAGTTGCCATCGCGTCGAACACCCGGATCGAGTGGGTGCTGATCGACTTGGCGATCAACTGCGCGGGCGGTGCGACCACCACGGTCTACCCCAACACGCAAGGCTCTGAATTCGCCCATATCGTCACGCATTCCGACTCGCACTTCTTCGTCGCGGAGAACGTCGAGCAGGTCGAGAAGCTGCGCGCGTTCGTGCCCGAGGGCCAGGTCCGCACCGTCATCCTGCTCGATGGCGAGGCGGAGGGCGCGCTGAGCGTCGCGGATCTGCGCGAGCGCGGACGGGCTCATCTCGCCGAGCATCCGAGCGCCATGGACGACGCAGTTGCGGCGACGGGTCCCGGCACGCTCGCGACCCTCATCTACACGTCGGGCACCACGGGTCTGCCGAAGGGTGTCGAGCTGACCCAGGGCAACTGGACGTACGAGGGCGTGGCCGTCGACTCGCTCGATATCATCGGCGCCGGTTCCCTGCAGTACTTCTGGCTGCCGCTGTCGCACGTGTTCGGCAAGGCCGTGTCGATGATCCAGCTGCAGATCGGGTTCGCGTCCGTGATCGACGGACGCCTCGACCGGATCGTGCCGGGGCTCGGCGCCACCAATCCGGCGTTCATGTGCGGCGCCCCCCGGATCTTCGAGAAGGTGCGCAACGCCGTGAAGGCGAGTGCGGGGGGCGGCGTCAAGTTCAGGATCGCCCGCTGGGCGTTCGCCGTCGGCCGCGACTCCAACCCGTACCGGCTGGCCGGCAGACCGATGCCCAGGTCGCTGGCGTTGCGGTACGCGATCGCGAACAAGCTGGTGTTCTCGAAACTGCAGGAGCGGATGGGTGGCAACATCCAGTTCATGGTGTCCGGCTCGGCCAAGCTGAGCCCGCAGGTGCAGGAGTGGTTCTATTCGGCCGGCATCGTGATCGTCGAGGGCTACGGCTCCACCGAGACTTCGGCGGTCGCCGCGGTGAACCACCCCACCACGCCGCGCTTCGGCACGGTCGGCCCCGCGCTGCCGGGCACCGAGATCCGGATCGCCGATGACGGTGAGGTCCTGGTCAAGGGCCCCGGGATCATGCGCGGCTACCACAAGGATCCGGAGCAGACCGCAGAGGTGCTGATCGACGGCTGGTTCCACACCGGCGACATCGGTGAGTTGGACGCCGACGGCTACCTGCGGATCACCGACCGCAAGAAGGATCTGATGAAGACCTCGGGCGGCAAGTACGTGGCCCCGCAGAAGGTCGAAGGTACGCTGGCGGCCAACATCCCCTACGTGTCGCAGGTCGTCGCCGTCGGCGACGGACGCCACTACATCTCGGCGCTCGTCACCCTCGATCCGGCCGCGGTGGCGAACTGGGCCAAGCGGCACGGCAAGGAGGAGCTGAGCTACGCGCAGTTGACCCAGCTTCCCGAGATGCGGGCGTCGGTGGACCGCTTTCTCAAGCGCGCGAACGCGAAACTCGAGCGCTGGGAGACGGTCAAGCGCTACGCGATTCTCGACCACGAGTTGACCGTCGAGGACGGCGGCCTCACCGCCAACATGAAGCTGCGACGCAGCGTCGTGACCCAGCGTTACGCCGACGTGGTCGGCACGCTCTACGACGACGAGGGCGATGACTGACATTCATCTGGTGCGGGTGCCTGTGCGCTGGGCCGATCTCGACGCCCAGGACAGCCTGCCGCAGCGGTGGGCCAACGATGCGGTCATCCTCGACTACTTGCAGGAGGCGCGCGTCGACTTCCTGCTCAGGGGACCGAACGCTCACCTGCTGGGCGGCGGCATCATCGTGGTCGAGCATCAGGTCGAGTACCTGGCCCCGATCCGCTCCGGCACCGAATACGTCGAGGTCGGCCTCAGCGTGGCAGGCGTGGGAGCGGCACGGCTCACGGTCGGGTACCGCGTCCACGCGGGCGACGAGCGCGTCGCCCGCGCGCGCACGCTGCTGTGCAATTACGACTTCGCCGCCCAGCGTCCCGCGCGCTGGGCGGACGCCGAGCGCGCATGGTTCACCCAGCGCGCGGCACCGCTGGAACCGCTGCGCGACGTGGGGGCGTTCGAGGTCGGGGAGCGGTACCACCGGCACCGGTTCGTGGTCCGCTGGTCCGACATGGACGCCTACGGGCACGCCAACAACACGCGCTTCTACGACTACGTCGCCGAGGCGAGGGTAGGGATGCTGGGCGTGCCGTCGCGCGGCAGCGCGTGGCTGGTCGTGCGCCAGGACATGCGCTACGTCGGCCAGATCGAGCACCGGTTGGAACCCTACGAGGTGCACACCGCCGTCGCCGCCCTCGGGAACACCTCGGTGACGCTGGCCGCCCGGATCGTCGATCCGTCCGGCGGACGCCTGCTCGCCCACGCGACCACCGTGCTGGTGCACGCTGACGGCGCGGGGCGTCCCCAGACGCTGCCGGAGTCGGCCCGCGAGGCGTACGGCCGCTGGCCCGCGACACCGCACGAGGGACGACGATGACCGTCCATCGTTGCGCGGTGTTGGGACGGCCGATCGCACACTCGCTGAGCCCCGCGATCCACACGCGCGCCTATCAGGTGCTCGGGATCGCCGGCGAGTGGCACTACGGTCGCCACGAGGTGGGCGAGGCCGACCTGGCCGCCTTCATCGCGTCCTGCGGGCCGCAGTGGGTGGGCCTGTCGTGTACGGCGCCGCTCAAAGAGATACTGGTGAGCCTCGGCGAGCCTTCCGAGCGCGCCCGCCTGCTCCACTCGGGTAACACTTTCCTGTTCGATCACGGCGGCACCCCGCGCGTGGAGAACACCGACGTCACCGGCCTGATCGGCGCCCTGCGCCGTGCGGGCGTGACGAGCGCGAACACCGCGATCGTGACCGGGAACGGTGCCACGGCACGGTCGTCGCTGTACGCGCTGGCCGAGCTCGGCGTCCGCGATGTGCTCGTCCTCGCACGCTCGTCGGAGCGGGCGTACGCCAGTCTGGGGCCGCTCGCAGGCGTGCTCGGCGTCCATATCGAGGTGGGCGCGTTCGGTGAGGTGCCGGACGCCGCCGCCGTGGATGTGCTCGTCTCGACCGTGTCGGCGCCGCAGGCACAGGAGGTGGCCGAAGGGCTGGTGGCGCTGACCGAGGTGTGCTTCGAGGCCACCTACAACCACTACCCGACCCGGCTCGACCTCGCCGCCCGCGCGGCGGGGATCGTTCAACTGTCGGGTGTCGACCTGCTGGTCGGGCAGGCGCTCGAGCAAGTCCGGCTCATGACCGGACGCTCCTGTGCGCCCGAGCCGTTGCTGGAGGTCTGTTATGCGGCGCTGGAGGCGCGCGGCTGACCCGTGGGGATCACTGGGTGCGCGAGCGGCGCAGCCAGGCCGGGCCCATCATGAACAGCGTGATCACGGCCGCGATGAGCAGGGGGATCCCCAGCACGAGCGGCAGGATGTCCATGAGGCCGGGCTCGTACTCCTGCGGCCATCCGGGCAGGCTCTCGAGGAGCGGGATCAAGGCGAGATGCGACATGACCCGAATGCTAGCGGACGGGTCGGGTAGATTGACTGCCCGGGAGAGCGGCGAAGGAGTAACGCTGGTGAGCGCAGAATCGACGGCCCGGCTGATCTGGGATGGCAACGACATGTTTCGGGCGCTGAAGCGGATCGCCCATCAGGTTCTCGAAGCGAACCGGGGCCCCGAACGGCTGGTGCTGCTCGGGATCCAGACCCGCGGCGTCCCGCTGGCGGCGCGACTGGGTGCCCTGATCGCAGAATCCGAGGGCGTCGACGTCCCCGTCGGTGAACTCGACATCACGATGTACCGCGACGACCTGCGCAGCCAGCCGACGCGGGCGGTCGGACGGACGCGCATCCCGGTCGCGCTGGATGACCGGACGGTCGTGCTCGTCGACGACGTGCTCTATTCCGGGCGCACGATCGCGGCTGCCATGGACGCACTGTCGGACATCGGGCGGCCCCGGGCGGTGCGCCTGGCGGTGCTCATCGATCGCGGTCACCGCGAACTGCCGATCCAGGCCGACCACGTCGGCAAGGATCTGCCGACCCGGTCCGAGGAACATGTGCGCGTCGCCCTCACCGAGATCGACGGAGAAGACCTGATCAGCATCAGCCAGCCCTCGAAGGGAGCCTGATGCGCCACCTGCTGAGCGCCGGCGACCTGTCGCACCGCGAGGCGCTGTCGCTCCTCGACATGGCCGAAGAGATGCACGAAGTGCAACGGCGTCCGATCAAGAAACTGCCGGCCCTGCGCGGGCGCACGATCGTCAACATGTTCTTCGAGGACTCCACGCGCACACGCACGAGCTTCGAGATCGCCGGCAAGTGGATGAGCGCCGACACGATCAACGTGTCGGGCAAGGGGTCGTCGGTGTCCAAGGGCGAGTCCCTGCGCGACACCATGCTGACCCTGGACGCCATGGGCGTCGACTGCTTCGTCATCCGGCACGCTTCCTCCGGCGCGGTCGCGCAGACCGCGAACTGGGTGCGCGCCTGCGTCGTGAACGCCGGCGACGGTCAGCACGAGCATCCGACGCAGGCGCTGCTGGACGCCTACGCGATGCGCCAGCACTTCCGCGCGTCCGGCGTCCGCGAGGCGTTCGAAGGCAAGCGGATCGCCATCGTCGGCGACCTGCTGCACAGCCGTGTGGTTCGTTCGAACGTGCTGCTGCAGCGCACACTTGGCGGGCAGGTCACCCTCGTGGCCCCGCCGACGCTGTTGCCGGCCGGCGTCGAATCCTGGGGGGTGACGGTGAGCCACGATCTGGACGCGGTCCTGCCGCAGGCCGACGTCGTGATGATGCTGCGCGTGCAGCGTGAGCGCATGGCGGGCGGGTTCTTCCCGACCGCGCGCGAGTATTCGGCCGGCTACGGGCTGACCGCCGAGCGCCTCGCACGGGTGAGGCCGGACGCCGCGATCATGCACCCCGGCCCCATGAATCGCGGCGTGGAGATCTCGTCCGAGGCCGCGGACGCCGCCAACTCGCGGGTGCTGGAACAGGTGTCGGCCGGCGTCGCCGTCCGCATGAGTGTGCTGTACCACCTGCTGGGTGGAGAGGGAGGGGCACGATGAGCCTGGTGATCACGGGCGCGACGCTGGCAGACGGCACCGTCGCCGACCTCGCGGTGGCCGACGGGGTGTTCGTTCCCGCCGCGGACGCGCCGGCCGGCGCCGAGCGCTTCGACGCCGCCGGCCTGATCGCGTTGCCGGGCCTGGTCGACCTGCACACGCACCTGCGTGAGCCGGGCCACGAGGACGCCGAGACCGTCGAGTCCGGCACACGCGCGGCCGCGCGCGGCGGCTTCACGGCGGTGTTCGCGATGCCGAACCTCGACCCGGCCACCGACACGGCCGAGGCTGCGGCGTACGTCGCCGAACTCGGTCGTCGAGACGGCCACTGCGAGGTCGTGCCGATCGGCGCGGTCACCAAAGGGCGCGACGGCGTCGAACTGGCCGAGCTCGGGTTGATGGCGGGCCAGGGCGTCCGGGTCTTCTCCGACGACGGCGCCTGCGTGCACGACTCACTGATCATGCGCCGCGCCCTCACCTATCTGAGGCCGTTCGACGGCGTCGTCGCCCAGCACGCGCAGGATCCGCGGCTGGCCGGGCCGGGGGCGTGCTGCCACGAGTCCGAGATCTCCGGACGCCTCGGGCTACCCGGCTGGCCGACCGTCGCCGAGTCGACGATCATCGCTCGCGACGTGCAGTTGGCGGAGTTCACGGGCGGGCGTTACCACGCCTGCCACCTCTCGACGGCCGAGAGCGTCGAGGTGATCCGCTGGGCGAAGGCGCGCGGCAAGGCCGACGTGACCGCCGAGGTGACGCCGCATCACCTCCTGCTGGACACCCCGCACGTCGAGAGCTTCGACACCACCTACAAGGTCAACCCGCCGCTGCGCACGTCCGAGCACCTCGAGGCGGTGCGCGAGGGGCTCGCCGACGGCACGATCGACATCGTGGGCACCGATCACGCCCCGCACACGCAGCAAGACAAGGACCATCCGTTCGACGTGGCCTCGCCGGGCATGCTCGGCCTCGAGGAGGCGCTCGCCGTCGTCATGGAGGTCATGGTGAATACCGGTCGGCTCGACTGGACCGGCGTCGCCGACCGCATGTCGGTGGCTCCGGCGCGCATCGGGCGCCTGCGGCACCAGGGGCGCCCGCTCGCGGTGGGCGAGCCCGCCCATCTCGTGCTCGTCGATCCGAGCCGTCGCTCGACGGTCGACAAGCACCGGTCGGCGTCCAAGGCACGCAACAACCCGTACCACGGTCTCGACCTGCCCGATCCGGTCGAGCTGACCGTGTGGGGCGGCCGGATCACGTTCCGACGCTGACGTGGCACTCCGGCTCGCACCCTTGGCCTATCTGCCGGTGTTCCTCGGGTGGTACTTCCTGCTCGAGGGCCGTCCTGTGGGGGCGATGATCGACGTGTCCTCCTCGATGGACGCGCTGTTCGTGTTCGATGCGCGCTGGATCATCGCCTACCTCGCCTGGTTCCCCTACCTGCTGGGGTTCATCGCGTGGCTGTACGTGCGCGACTGGCGGCATCTGGCCGAGATCCCGCGCCTGGCATTCCTGCTCATCGTCGGCATGACGGTCTGCCTCATCGGCTACACGCTGTGGCCGACGACCCAGTCGCTGCGTCCCGCGACCTATCCCGATCAGGGCGTCTTCAGCGCGATCGTGGTGGCGTTGCAGGGTTTCGACGACCCCTCCAACGTGTTCCCCAGCCTGCACGTGTACACGTCGATCGTGGTGGCGTTCTGCCTGGCCACGAGCCGTTACGTCACCCGCCGCTGGGTGCGGGTGGCGTCCTGGGTGCTGATGGTGCTGATCGCGGCGTCCACCTGCTTCCTGAAGCAGCATTCCGTCCTGGACGCCTTCGCCGCGGCCGCGCTGTTCGTGGTGGTGTGGGCGGCCTGGCGGCTGATCGGGGGCATCCGGCGTCTCAGGCCGGACCGGTACTCCCGCGCACCATCAGCTGAACCGGCAGCAACGGTCCGGTAGTGTCGTCGACCGCGCCGCCGGTCAGTCTCGCGATGAGGTTCTGAGTCGCCATCTGGCCCATCTGGGTGAGCGGCGCACCCACCGTGGTCAGGGTGGGTGCCACGATCGAGCCCGCGAAGATGCTGTCGTGGCCGATGATGCTGACCTGGCCCGGCACGCTCACCCGGCGTTCGTGGAGCCCCACCATGAGGCCGATGGCCATCATGTCGTTCGAGCAGACGACGGCCTTGTCGCCGCGAGCGATCAGCTCGGCGGCAGCGCCGCGCCCGCCTTGCAGCGTCGGCGGTAGCGGGCCGAAGCGTTGCGCGGTGAGGCCCAACTGGGACGCGACGTCGCGGAGGGCTCGCCAGCGCACGCCGTCGTCCCAGGACGCATCGGGGCCGGCCAGGTAGGTGATGGTGCGATGGCCGAGGTCACGCAGGTGGCGGACACTCGCCCGGACGCCTGCGACCAGGTCGGGCACCAGGCAGGACATGCCGGGCACCCGCCGGTTCAACACCACCACGGGCAGCGCGCCGGCCAGCGCCCGCAGTTCGGCGTCCGGCAGGCGCGGACCCACCATGACGAGGGCGTCCAACAGGGGGAGACAGCGTTCCACGACCTCGCGCTCGAGGGCTTCGGACTCGCGGGTGTCGAGGATGGTCACGACGTAGCCGGCTTCGGCGGCCGCGGCCTGCGCGCCGCGCACGATCCTGAAGCCCGCCGGATTGGTGACGTCGGTGACGAGCAGACCAATCACCCGGGTGGCCGCCGGGGACTGCGAGGCTCCCGACTTGGCCTGATAGCCGAGTTCGCGGGCGACCTGCCGGATCCGCTCGGCGGTGGTGGCGCTCACGCGGCCGGGCCGGGAGAAGGTCCGCGACACGGTGGAGGGGCTGACCCCAGCCGCGCGGGCGACATCGTAGATGGTTGCGCCCGCGTCTTGCGTCATGGGAGCACGGTAGCAACCCATCCGAAGCCGTCAACGCCGGCCACGTGGTCTGCCCCCCATTTCTTGGGAAGTCGTGACCTCGGGCTCGGCTGCTGCGGACACGGGTTGTCACCGGCGGGCGGCAATGACGAGTTGACCGGCGGCGTAGGGCAAGATAGGGAGCCTACTTGCCGCCACCGCCGGCGGCACCGAGTTCCCGAGGGAAGGAACACCACCAGAATGAGCGACAAGACCGGTACCGCCCAGATCGGAGTCGTCGGCATGGCCGTCATGGGCTCGAACCTCGCCCGCAACTTTGCCAGCAAGGGCTTCCGTACGGCCATCTTCAACCGTTCGTACGCCAAGACCGCCGCGGTCCTCGAAGCGCACCCCGAGGCTGGCTTCGTCGGCTCGGAGACGGTCGAGGAGTTCGTCGACTCCCTGGAGAAGCCGCGTCGCATCATCATGATGGTCAAGGCCGGCCCGGCGACGGACGCCACGATCGCCACGCTGACCCCGCACCTGGATCAGGGCGACATCATCATCGACGGCGGCAACACCTACTTCCCCGACACCCGCCGCCGCGAGAAGGAACTCTCCGCGCAAGGCTTCAACTTCATCGGCTGCGGCATCTCCGGCGGTGAGGAGGGCGCCCTGAAAGGCCCCGCGATGATGCCCGGCGGGCCCCAGGAGTCCTACGCGCACGTCGGACCGATGCTCGAGGCCGTCGCGGCGTCCTACGAGGGCGAGCCCTGCTGCACCTGGATCGGCACCGACGGTGCCGGCCACTTCGTCAAGATGGTGCACAACGGCATCGAGTACGCCGACATGCAGTTCATCGGCGAGGCCTACGACCTGCTGAAGGGGGCCGGCCTGTCGGCGTCCGAGGCGGCCGACGTCTTCGCGCAGTGGAACACCGGCGACCTCGACTCCTACCTGATCGAGATCACCTCCGAGGTGCTGCGGCAGATCGACGCCGAGACCGGAAAGCCGCTCGTCGACGTGGTCGTGGACGCCGCGGGCATGAAGGGCACCGGTACGTGGACGGTGCAGGAGTCGCTGAACCTCGGCGTCCCGGCCGCCGCGATCGCCGAGGCCGTGTACGCCCGCGCCGCGTCCTCGAGCCCCGAACTGCGCGCTGCCGCGCGCGCCGCGCTGACCGGGCCGGACGGCCACGTGCGGGTCGACGACCGGGACGCCTTCATCGAGGACGTCCGCCAGGCGCTGTGGTGCGCCAAGGTCGTGGCGTACGCCCAGGGCCTGCACCTGATCAAGGTTGCCGGGCAGGACTACGACTGGGACATCGACGTGGCCGCCGTCGCGCGCATCTGGCGCGCCGGCTGCATCATCCGCGCCAAGCTGCTCGACCGCATCTCCAACGAGTACGCGGCCGGCAACCTGGAGACGCTGCTCGAGGCACCGTCCATCGCGGCCGGGCTGGCCGGCTCGCAGGCGGCCTGGCGACGGGTGATCGCGCGCGCGACCGAGGCGGGCGTGCCGATCCCCGGCTTCGCGTCCGCGCTGTCCTACTACGACCTCGTCCGCGCCGACCGGACGAACGCCGCGCTGACCCAGGGCCTGCGCGACTTCTTCGGCGCGCACACCTACCGCCGCACCGACAAGGAGGGCACGTTCCATACGCTGTGGAGCGGCGACCGCTCCGAGGTCGAAGCGGTGGACGCCCACTGACGATGACGACGACGCCGGCTTCGCAGGCGGTGCGGGCCTCCGAATGGCCCGCGCCCGCCCCGGTCCGCCTGCGCGGCCTGGGCCTGGGCGTCGGCGTCCTGGTGTGCCTGCACGCCGTGGCGGCGCTGGTCGCCGCCGGCGCCATGGCCTGGCGGCTCGGCGATCCGCCCGCGTGGCTGACCGGCGAGGCGACCAGCGGTCTGGTCGGTGCCGCCGCCGTCTCGCTCCTGGTGGCCGCGCTGGCCTGGGTCGTGTGGCAACACCGGGCGGTGCGGGCCTTCCCTCCGGGCACGCCGCGCAGCTCTCCCGGGTGGCACCTGTGGTCGTGGCTGATCCCGGTCGGCGCATGGTGGCTGCCGTACCGCAATCTCGGTGATCTCTTTCGGTGCGCCGGGCGGCGGCGTCCCCGCTGGATGGTCGGGTGGTGGGTGCTGTGGGTGGTCGGGCTGCCGTTGTCGGTCGCCGGATGGTCGGTCGCGCTGGATCAGCCGTCCGCCGCTGCGTGGCTGATGGGCGCCGGCTGCCTGCTGCTCGCGGGGGCGGCCGCGGGTGCCTGCGCGCTCGTGTCCGGGCTGAGCCGGTCGATCGAGTCTCGGCTCAGTAGCGGGCGACCCACGGGTCGGTGACGAGCGCCGACACCGACGACGCGATGGCGACCCCGGCCGCGGACGCCGTCCGTTGCAGGAACGCGTCGGCCCGCGGCAGCCAGAGCCACTCGGCCGCCCAGTGCGGCACGTCCACCAGCACGGGGGCCCCGGCGTGGGCGAGGAAGTCCTGGGCCGGATGATGCCGCAGGTCACCGGTCACGTAGCAGTCGACGCCCGACGCGCGGGCGGCGTCCAGCATGGAATCGCCGGCGCCGCCCAGCACCGCGACCGTCGCGAGCACCCGGCCAGGGGCGCCGCCGAGCTTCACCCCGCCGGTCGTCGACGGCACGGACGCCGCGACGCGGCGGGCGAAGGCGTCCGCGGTCAGGGGCTGCGGCAGGTGTCCGATGCGGCCCAGGCCCAGCCCGGGTGCGGCGTCCGGCGCCGGCAGCAGCGGCCGCAGATCCACGAGGCCGCAGGCGGCGGCCAGGGCGTCCGCCACCCCGTCGGCGGCGGCGTCCGCGTTGGTGTGCGCGCTGAACACGCTGATCCCGGCGCGCAGCAGCGCGGTGACGACGCGACCCTTGGGTTGGTCGGTGCGCACGGCATGGAGGCCGCGCAGCAACAGCGGATGGTGACTCACGATCAGGTCCGCACCCGTCTCGATGGCCTCGGCGACGGTGGCGTCGGTCACGTCGACCGCGAACAAGACCCGGGTGACGGCAGCGTCCGGATCGCCCACCGACAGCCCGACCTTGTCCCAGCTCTCGGCCAGGCGCGGGGGATAGGCGTCCTCGAACCACCCGGCGAGCGTGCCGACCGTCACCATGGCGGCCTCAGCGTCCCTGGTTCGTGAGCGCGCGCACGGCGTCGTCGCGCCGCTCGATGACCAACCGACGCACCGACTCCGGCAGGTCGCGCCCGGCGAGGAAGGCGTCCAGCTTCGCGAGGAACGCACGGTCGGCCAGCGGGCGCGGGAACAACAGCCCCAACACGTGTTGGCGGATGGTCGTCGAAGCGGTCGCCCAGCGGCCTCGCTGCTCGCCGATCGCCTCGACCACCTCGAGGTACGCGTCGGCGTACGGCCCGAGGATCGCCTCCTGATCGAACTGCCAGAACTGGGCGCAGATCTGCGCGTGCGTCTCGTTGGGCGTGTCCTGGGCCGTCGCCGCGGCCCAGGCGGACGCCTTCGCGCCGGCGTCCTTGAGCGCCGACCGCGCGCCGGCCGCCTTCTCGGCGCCGGTGGCCGTCTTGTCGTGCTCGGCCTCCGCGGCGATGTCGGCCTCGCTGGCCGCGCCCACGCGGGCGAGGTCGGTGAGCAGCCGCCACCGCAGGTCGGTGTCGACGCGCAGGCCCTCGGGGATCTCTTCGCCGTCGAGCCACGCCCGCAGGACCGCGGCGCCCACGTCGTCGTTGACGGCGCCCGACAACGCCCGTGCGAGGGACAGCTGATGGTCGGATCCCGGCGCGGCGTCCTTGAGGAGGCGGGCCACGCCGCCGGTGAAGCGATCGGCCAGCGCCCGGCGCTCTCCGCGCGGCGCGTAGTAGTCGATCGCGATCCGCGCCTGGGCCAGCAACGCGTTTACGGCCGTCAGGTCGCTCTCCACGCCGACGCCGCGCAACACCAGGTCGACGTAGCCGGACGCCGACAGCTCGCCGTCGCGGGTGAGATCCCAGGTGGCGCCCCACGCGAGCGCGCGGGCCAGGCCGTCGTCGAGCAGGTGGACCGAGCCGGCCAGCGTCGCGAGCGATCGCTCGTCGAGCCGGATCTTCGCGTACGTCAGGTCGTCGTCGTTGAGCAAGAGCAGGTCCGGACGCCGCCGGCCGACCATCTCGGGCAGTGCGGTGAGCGGCCCGTCGAGGTCGAACTCGACACGCGCCGTGCGGGTGAGGCGCTCGTCGGCGAGGTCGTAGAAGCCGAGGGCCGCCCGGTGCCTGCGCAGCGTCGGCCACTGCTCGTTCGCGGTCTGCCTGACCGCGAACGACGTGAACACCTCCTCGCCGTCGGTCGCGTCGACGGTGAACTCCGCCTTGAGCATGTTCACGCCCGCCGTCTGCAGCCACTGGCTGGTGAAGAACGACAGATCGCGCCCGGAGGCCGCCTCCAGATGCGCCAGCAGATCGGGGAGCTGCGTGTTGCCCCACGCGTGCTCGGCGAAGTAGGCCCGGACGCCGGCGAGAAAGGCGTCCTGGCCGACGAAGGCGACCAGCTGCCGCAGCGCCGAGGCCCCCTTGGCGTAGGTGATGCCGTCGAAATTGAGCTCGACCGCCTCCAGGTCGACCATATCGGCGGCGATCGGGTGGGTGGAGGGCAGCTGGTCCTGGCGGTAGGCCCACGTCTTGCGGCTGTTGCAGAACGTCGCCCAGGGATTCGCGCGGTCGTCGTACTCGGCGCGGATCTGCTCCTGGGCGAAGTGGCTGGCCCATTCGGCGAACGACTCGTTGAGCCACAGGTCGTCCCACCACGTCATGGTCACGAGGTCGCCGAACCACATGTGCGCCATCTCGTGCAGGATCGTGTTGTCGCGGCTCTCGTAGGCCGACGAGGTCTGCCGGCTGCGGAAGATGTACTCGTCGCGGAAGGTCACGCAGCCCGCGTTCTCCATGGCGCCGAAATTGAACTCCGGGACGAACACCTGCGCGTAGTCCCCGAACGGGTAGGGGCAGCCGAAGTGCCGCTCGAACACCGCGAACCCACGCTTGGTGGTGGTGAAGATGCGGTCGGCGTCGAGGTGCTCGGCCAGCGAGGCGCGCACGTGCACCGACAGCGGGATGCTGCTGCCGCCGGACCGCGTGTAGGCGTCCGTGGCCGTGTGGAACTCGCCCGCGCACAGCGCCGTGATGTAGGTCGACATCCGTGGTGTGGGTGCGAACTCCCAGCGGCGGACGCCCTCGCCCGCCTCGGACGGCTCGACGGCGGGGGAGTTCGACAGCACTGTCCAGGCCGCCGGTGCGAGCACGGAGAACTGGTAGGTGGCCTTGAGGTCGGGCTGTTCGAATGTGACGAACATGCGTCGGGCGTCCGCGACCTCGAACTGGCTGGAGACGTAGACCCGATCGTCGGCGGGGTCGACGAAGCGATGGAGCCCTTCGCCGGTGCGCGAGAACCGCATCAGCGCGCTGACGGTGAGCTCGTGGTCACCCTCGCCCAGCTGCAGGGTCAGGTGCTCGCCGTCGAACACCTCGGACGGCAGTTCGCGGCCGTCGAGGCTGAGCGAGAACAACTCGTCGGCGATCAGGTCGGCGTTCACCACGCAGGCGATGGACGAGAACCGCACACGGGTCGTCGAGACGAACGTGGCCTCGGGGCGCTCCAGCGGCGCGCCGCCGGCGGTGCGCCCGGTCAGGTCGACGAGGACCTGGTAGGACTCGACGCTGACCTGCTGACTGCGGGTTCGGGCCTCGTCACGGGTGATGTTGGCGTGGAACATGGGCATCCTCGCTGTACGGCCTCAGGGACCCGTCCACCCTAGCCGTACGCCTGGGGCGGCCCCAGACGTGACGACCCGGGGCCGGCCGGGAAACGCCGCCAACATTTCACTCTGCTGAACGTCGGTGCAGGTCGCTAGGCTGGCGCGCATGACGCAGACGGTGGGTTTCTGGTTCGATCCGATGTGCCCCTGGGCCTGGATGACCTCGCGGTGGATGCTCGAGGTCGAGAAGGTTCGCGACGTGCACACCGAGTTCCACGTCATGAGCCTGTCCGTGCTCAACGAAGGCCGCGATCTGCCCGATGGCTACCGGGCCGCGATGGCAGCCGGCTGGGCGGCCGTCCGGGTCGCGCTCGCCGTCGAGCGCGAGCACGGCCAAGAGGCGCTCCGGGCGTTCTACACCGCCATCGGCACCCGCTACCACCCCGGTGGCGAGCCGCAGACCCGCGGCACGATCGAGGCCGCGCTCGCCGATGTCGGCCTGCCGGTGTCGTTGGCCGGGCTGGGTGACACGGACGCCCACGACGACGAGCTGCGCGCCAGCCACCATGCCGGCATGGACCCGGTCGGCAACGAGGTCGGAACGCCGGTCGTCCACATCAACGGGCGGGCGCTGTTCGGTCCGGTGATCAGTCCGGCGCCGGCCGGCGAAGAGGCGGGATCGCTGTTCGACGGCGTCGCGAAGGTCACCGCCTACGAGGGCTTCTTCGAGCTCAAACGCAGCCGCACCGTCGGCCCGATCTTCGGCTGAGGCTCGCGGGTCGTTCACGGAAAGGCTGATCCCATGCGCATTCACATCGCCACCGACCACGCCGCGTTCGAGCTCAAGCAGTTCTTGGTGACCGAACTGACGGCCCTCGGCTACGACGTCGTCGACCACGGCGCCTACCGCTACGACCCGGACGACGACTACCCCGTGTTCGTCATCCCGGCCGCCGAAGCGGTGGCCGCCGAGCCCGGCTCCCTGGGCATCGTGCTGGGAGGCTCGGGCAACGGCGAGCAGATCGCGGCCAACAAGGTGCGCGGCGTGCGCGCGGCGCTGGCCTTCAACACGGTGACCGCGCGGCTGGGCCGCGAGCACAACAACGCGAACGTGCTCAGCCTCGGCGGGCGCGGTCAGAGCCACGACGGGGCGCTCGCCATGGTGAAGGCGTTCGTGACGACGTCCTTCCCGGGCGAGGAGCGTCACCTGCGCCGGCTCGCGATGCTCGAGGCCTACGAGGCCCGGCACTCCGCTTCGTGAGCGGGGCCGCGTGCGCCGGCGCGCGTCGTCCAGGCTCGGCAGGCGTCCAGCTGGGTTAGAGTGCAGCGCATGCCGGAGGGACACGTCATTCACCGTCTGGCCCGCACGCTGACCGAATCCTTCGGCGGACGGCCCGTGGGCGTGTCCTCGCCGCAGGGCCGTTTCGCCGACGAGGCGCAGATGCTCGACGGCCAGACGCTCGAGCACGCGGACGCCGTCGGCAAGCACCTGCTGATCGACTTCGAGCCGGGCACGGTGTGGATCCACCTGGGCCTGATCGGCAAGCTGCTGTTCAACGACCAGTTCCCGCCGCCCTATCCGGGCACGCTCCGGTTGCGCATCGACGATGGCGAGGCCGCCGCCGACCTGCGCGGCCCGCAGTGGTGCCGGCTGGTCACGCCCGCGCAAAGGGCCGCGGTGGTGGACGCCTCGGGTCCCGACCCCTTGCGGACGGACGCCGACCCGGTCGGGGCCTGGCGGGTGGCGAGCCGGACGCGCCGGCCGATCGCGGCCGTCCTGATGGACCAGAAGGCGTTCGCCGGCGTGGGGAACATCTTCCGCGCCGAGGTGCTGTACCGGCACCACCTCGACCCGTACCTGCCCGCTGCCGAGCTGCCGCGGGAGGTCTTCGACGCGGTGTGGTCCGACCTCGTCGCGCTGATGCACGCCGCGCTCGGCGTGGGCCGGATCGACACGGTCGCCGACGCGCATTCGCCCGAGGCGACCGGGCGTCCCGCTCGGGTCGACCGGCACGGGGGCGAGGTCTACGTCTACCGACGGGCCGGGCTGCCCTGCCACGTGTGCGGCACGCCCATCGCCCGCGCCGACCTGGCCGGGCGCCATCTGTATTGGTGCCCGGTGTGCCAGCCCGCAGGATCCCGAGGGGCGGTGCGGTCGTGAAGGTCGACGTGAGCTGGCGGGTCACGGCGGGCGGGCGCGGACTCGCGGTCACCGGCGACGGCGCGCCCATGGCCGAGTTCGCGTTCGGGCTGCCTGCCGGCGAGCGGGTGAGCACCCTGTTCGACGAGCTCGACGGTCTGCGGCATACCGAGGGTGCGTGGGAGGCATGCCTGCGGCATTTCCCTTCCGATGACGGCTGGTCGAGCGTGCTCTCCGTCGACAACCGTTCGCCCGAGGAACAGCCGTTGCCGCCGCTCGGCGTCGCGGTGACGCTCGCCCCCGGGGTGAGCGGTTGGGCGTGGACGTCCGACACCGACGGCTTCTGGGTGATCGCCCCCGCGTCGGGGCCGTGCCTGCTGATGGTGATGCGGCGCGGGTTCCTGCGGGCCGCGCGCCGGACGCCGGTCTTCGCGGCGTCCGTCCGGCGCGGCGACGGGCTGGCCGCGGGCGTGGCGGCGTTCCACCTCGCCGATCCCGAGGGGGCCCTGCGCGGGTTCGGGCGCCACCAGACGACGTTGGAGTTCTCGGTCGTCGCCGGCCTCGAGGACGCCCGCGGCGTGCTACCGGGGTGGCTACCCGAGCCCGTGCGCGCGGTCGGTGACCCGTTCGTGCTCGACCTGCCCGACCAGGCGATCGTCCCCGGCCCCGGCCTGCAGGTGTTCACCGAGAACACCACCTGCTACCTGAGCGGAACCCCCGGCCATCACGAGGTGGCCGTGCACGGGGTGCGCGGGGTGCAACGCCTGCAGCTGTCGGTCACACCCGACCTTGAGCCCTTCTTGGCCGACGTCACCACGGCGCTGAAGTCGACGAGACCGTCCGCGGTGCCGTCGGCGACGGCGGCGCTGATTGCCTGCGCCTTGGCGCGACGGTCGATCCACGACCCGGACGCCGCCCTCGACTGGCTCGAACGCGAGGACTGGCTGGCCCGCGACGACGTGTTCGGTCCGGCGATTGCGGCCGTCGTGGCCAACGAGACCCTCGACGACGCGCTGCTCGGCGCCGCATGCGAGGCGGTCGTCGCGCTGCCTGCCCAGCGTGGGCGTGGGCTGGTCGCCACCCGCTGTTGGCTGGCGGCCCTGCGCGCCGGCTACCCGCCGCCAGCTCTCAGTCGAGTCCTGGCCACGGTCGACGCGGCCGATCCGGTCGCCCGCCTGGAGGCGGTCGTGCTCAGCAACGGCGACTCGGCCATCGGCGAGCCGATCGCCCGCCAGTTGGTGCGTCGGCTCGGCGGCAGCCTGCCAGGCGCACCCATGGGCTTGCCGGAAGCGGACGCCGGACTCGCCGTCGCCCTGCTGCGCTTGGTTCCTGAGAGGTGGGCGGTTCGGGAGGCCGCGCTGGCGGCGTCCGAGAAGGCCTCGCGGCTGCTGCTGGCCGATCACGCCGCCGGCCTGCACCCCAGCTACGACGGACTGGCGTGGATGCTGCTCGGCGAGATCGGCGCCTGAGGGCGGGGTCCCGGCCAGATGGTGAAGGTCTGCGGTTGATTTACCAGCCGTGTTCCTTCACTGTCGCCGAACCATCGGTAGGGCAGCGTGGGCCGCGAGTGAGGCGGCCCTGACATCCGCGGGTCGCGAATCTGGGCATACTGGACCTCTTTTCGGGTTGCCGTTCCCCGGGAGGGTGGCGGCTCCTGCTTCGTAGAGGCGATGAGTAGAACCAAGGTTCGACGAACATCCCGGTGTGACCAGCCGGAGGCTGGGACTTCGATGAGGGTGGGTACCACAGGGTGCCCACCCTCTTGCGTAGTTCGGCGGGGTCTCTCCGATTTTGTCGGTGCGGCCGTCCATGATGTGGCGCATCAAGCTCCTGCCTTGCTGAGGCTCCGGCCGACCTTGCAGCGTCGGGTGCTCGCTAGTCGCACGGGGTGGCCGAGCTTGACGCTACAGTTTCTAGTCATCGTAGAGCCCTACGATCATTGCCTGAGGAGGCCACATGCCCGACCATCGTTCGATCCAGCTGACCTTGGAGGACCTGAAGGCGGCCTGTTCGCCTGGTGGGGCGAGTGTCCTCACCTCGGTTTGCCACCTGGCGCCCGCGGTCGGCCCGCATGGCACGGTGGCGCCTGCCAAGTACTCCGAGGGCAGGGGGCGCGACGCCAAGGCGGTCTATGCCTATACGCGGATGGTTACGGACGGACAACTGGCCACCGCAGTGTTCCTGTCCTCCAAGCAGGACCAGGCCCACCGCCGGCAAACGGCTCTGGCGTCGGCGATGGATGACGATACCCATCCAGCGCATGAAGTCATGCGGCGTGTGCCCAGGATCGTGTTGCGCTACGCGGGATCGGAGGTGGGGTACACCGACCTCGACCTCCCTCACCGCTTCACCGACGGCCATCTGCGCGCCGGAACGCATCGGGGGGCGCCGATGACCGAAAACGACGCCTATCGCGCCGCCCGCAACGCGACTCCGCGGGACATGACCCCGTTGTTCAACCTCTCGCCGATCTCGGTTGCCCACGGTGCCTGGGATTCCACCCGCAAGTCGAATCAGGTTCGTCTGTCGTCCGCCATGGTGAGCGAGATCGTCGGAGTCCTCGCCGATCAGGGGCCGGATGCGATGAAGCCCCTACCTCGGGGTGCCGCTCGCGTGGATCCGGTTGCGGCGAGCATCCAGCTTGGCAAGGCAGACCTCAAGAAGATCGCCGACCGACAGAAGGACGAGATCAGCGCGAAGCTCTACAAGTCGGTGACAGGCGCCAATGGCAGGCCGTCACATATCGGCCTGGGCAACATCCCTCCGTCGCTGAACACCATCGGCACGGTCGCCTGCTCGGAGATCATTCGGAGCACCGTACTCAGCTTCGCGATGCTGCGCCAGCTACGTTTCGGCGGCAGCGCTGAGCAGGATGTTGCGTTCCGTGCCGTCTTGGCGGCCCTAACGCTCCTCGGCATGGCGCTTTCGGATGACGAACTCCATCTCCGTGCCAACTGTCACCTCGTCGAGTGTGATGAGCCTCAGGTCAAGCTCGACGGTCGGTACGGTCGGTCGACGCAACTGGCGCCAATCACTGCCGATCTTGCCGTCGACCTACTGGCGCAGGCCTATACCCACGCGGCCGAGGTGGGTGACTTCGTGTGGGATGGACAAGTCTTCGAGGTCGACGGTGACCCGATGATCCTCGCGAACTCCAGCGCCGATGATCCGGAGGACTCCTGACATGGGCTTCAGCCTCTCGGTCCGATGGCCCCTGGGGCGCTACCTGGGGCACCGAGTAGATGGCACGGTCGAGTCGTTGCCGACGTTCGGAAGGATGTACAGCGGGCTGGTGCGTGCCGCATCGGTGGGCACCTGCGGTGCGTCCGACGGTGAAGGTGCGCCTGGATTCCCGGCCATGACAGAGGCCTCGGTGTCCGCACTGCGCTGGCTCGAGGAACATCCGCCACACGGCATGATCCGGCCGACATACCCGCAAGTCCAGCGCCCGCCGGCATCCGACCAGATCATCGCCTACCGCAGGGAAGGCGTCTTCGACAAGAAGATCTCTTTCGGGGGGCGGGTGACTGCTCGGGTCTTCGCCGAAGGAACAGCGGTAACACGACCCGTGTCATGGGTCTGGTCGGAGTCGCCGCCGGTCGAGGTGCTGAACCAGCTCGACGCGCTCTGTGCGGACGTGGGGTCAGTCGGTGAGGCAGAGAGTGTCGCCGTGCTCGAGGTGCACCGGGACGTGGAACCGGAGGCATGTACCCACTTGCTCGAGCGGGCGAGCTTCTTCGATGATCGCGGAGAGTCGGTGGATGTGCCCGAGGGAGGACGTTTGGACGTGCTTGAGGCTCAGTTCCGCGCGGCCAACCCCAAGACGCTGCCGTCCTCTTCGTTTGACCGTCACCGGTTTGGTGATGCCGGTCTTCCCCGCTCGCCAAAGCCTTCGCGTGATGGTCTTGCGGCCCGGCTACTCGTGCCGGTCGGTGCCGTCGATGCAACCGTCCCGTGGGCTACTGCTGTCGTGATTCCGGTCCTGCAGGGTCCGATCGTGGGGCCAGAAGGACGAGTCCGCGTCGCCAGCGACCTTCACCGCGCGCTCGTTGCGATGATCGGTCAAGAGTGCTCACCCGTCGTCACCGGGCACTACGCCGAGGGCCTGGCCCGTCCGGCGAACCGGGTTGCATTGCACTACTTGCCCTCAGGTGCGCCGCTCGCGGCAGGGGACGGTACGGCGGCGCATCTGATCGCACTGATCCCCGAGGTATCTCGGGCGACGACGTTGATGCCATCCTCGGCGGGTTCGCGCGTATCAAGACGCTCCGGACGGCGCTAGGCGCCTTCGCATTGGGCAGCATGCAACTTCCCGACGGGCACGAGTTCTGGGCGCCGCCGCCAACGGGGACCCGCCGCGAGTGGAGGACCGATCCGGTGGTCATCCCGGAACGTCAGGGCAGTGCTCCCACCCGTAGGGAGCTTCTCGCCCTGACCGCTGCATGGGCGCTCGGCAACGTCATGCGTGGGCTCGATGGGCAGGCAGGCGATCGAGACCCGGCGCGTAGGCTCGCCTGGCTACGCCGTCGGGGTGGTGATGTCCTCGAAGCGGAGTCCTACGTGACGCCGCAGCCAGCCCGGTTCGTCCACCGGACTAGCCGGTTGATGCCGGTGATGCCTTACGTCGCGCGACTGGATCTAGGTGACCTCGTGCCCCCTCGTGCTGTCCTCGCCATCGGGCAGTCGAGGCATCTAGGCGGCGGGCTGCTCGTGCCCGTCGATCGACGAATCAGCGGGGAGGTCCGGTGAGCGTGTTGACGATCGACGCCTTCGAGGCGTTTTTTGCCGAGCTGAATGGTGACAACGAGCCGTATCCTTGGCAGAGTCGATTGGTTCGTGACATGGCGGTCGGCGATTGGCCAGACCAAGTCGTCGCCCCGACCGGGGCCGGTAAGAGTGCACTCGTCGAGATGCTCGTCTTCCTCCGCGCGCTCGCGGTGGCCGAAGGGCGTTCGTTCCCACGTCGGTTCGTCCTGACCGTGGGACGAAGAGCGCTCGTTGACTCGCAGGCGAGCCATGGCACCGAGGTGGCGCAGCAACTGGCCAACGCCACCGGCGGCGTGCTCGCCGTCGTGCGCCAGCACTTGCTGGAAGATGGGACCGATCCGGTGCGCGTGACGATCATGCGGGGCGGTATCGCTCTCGATAGCGAGTGGCTCGATGATCCCGTTGGCTGCCAGCTCATATTTGCCACGCCCGACCTGCTGGGGAGCCGGCTGCTGTTTCGCGGTTACCTCGCCAGCACGCTCGCCAGGCCGAGGCATGCGGGACTCCTGGCCTACGACACGGTGGCAGTGGTGGATGAGGCGCATCTGAATCGGCAACTCGTCCGCACCCTGCGGCGAGTCGGAGAACTCGCCGCACGGTCGCCACTGTGCGACGCGCTTCCGCCACTGTGCGTCATCGAGACGACAGCAACCCCTGCTGCGAAGACGCTGCGGCATTTCGTCGTGGATGACTCCGAGGGTGACGAGCGGCTCGAGCGTCGGCTTACGGCGTGCAAGGTGTTGGACGTTCAGTGGTTGCCGGAGTGGCCTGCTCCGCGTGCCGGCAAGTCGCGTACGGACTTCTGCGTACGTCTCGCCGATGCGGCACAGGAGATGAGATCCGAGGCAGACGGAACCGTTGGTGTCATTCTGAACCGGGTCAAGGACGCGGTCGATGTGGCAGGTGAGCTTGAGCGGCGGGGTTTATGTGTGGAGGTCCTGGTCGGTCCGATGCGTCCCTATGAGCGGATGCAGCTCGAGGATGAGCGCCCGGGCTTACTCACTCCCAGTGGCAACGCTGACGTCGATGTGCTCGTGGCCACGCAGACGGTCGAAGTGGGAGTCGACCTCGACCTCCACGGGCTTGTCACGGAGGCGGCGCCGGGAACAGCGCTCGGCCAACGGTTTGGACGCGTCAACAGACGTGGAGGGTACGACTGCGCACCGATTGTCGTGTTCGGCCCGGAAGGCGAGCGACCGCCGAACAACCCCAAGGCGTACCTGCCGTACGAGGTGGACGACATCGGGGCGTCCATGGCCTGGCTTCGGACAATCGGCAACGGTGGCGATCTTTCACCACAGGCGCTGTCCGTAAACGCGGCGCCATCTGCCAGTTTGCCGAGGCTCCTGTTGTCGCGGCTTGAGCCCGCCGAAGCCGCTCTTCTATCACGCACGAGCGAGGAGTTGTCCGCCGACCCCGAGCTCGACCTTTGGCTGCGCGACGACCTTGACCCGGCGCGCCCGGAGATCTCCGTCATCGGGCGATGCCTGCCGATCGACCCGGCCAGCGCTCGCGAGTTGCTGAGGCACACCCCGCCTCAGCCTCATGAGCTCTATCCCGCGGGAATCGGCGACACGCGTGAGTTGCTCGGACGGCTCACAGCGGCTGATGCCGAGGCCAGGGCATTCCTCTGGCGGGCTGGGCAACTCCTCGAAATGAGTACGGCTGCCGGGGCCGCTGCGACTGTTAGGCCCGGCGACATCCTCGTGCTAAAGGCCGACGTGAAGGCGGCTTTCAAGGGAGTGTTCGTAGGAGCGGATCTGTCGGCAAGA
Organism: Nigerium sp.; assembly: GCA_016711325.1. Taxonomy (GTDB): domain Bacteria; phylum Actinomycetota; class Actinomycetes; order Propionibacteriales; family Propionibacteriaceae; genus Propioniciclava. Next base: position 200,112 of record JADJTH010000008.1, read on the forward strand.
AGTGAGGGCGCGACGGCGCTCGGCGACGTGCGGAGTTGGGGGTCGATGGCTGACAGCACGATGGGCTCGTCGACGTTCACCGCCGTCATCAGTGATGACATGCGGCACGCTGTGGGGGAGATAGCTGGCCTGGGTCCGGATCGCGTCCGTCTGTTGGCGGCGCTCCCCGCAGCGCTCCGTGAGGCTGTGGATCAACAGGAGGACGGGGCCAATCTGACCGTCGATGAGGTGGCGGACGCACTGCCTGCCGATCTCTCGAAGGGATGGCGGGCATTGTTTGAATGCGACGACGAGGACACGCCAGCCACCTGGATCCTGCCGGCAGCGCCCGACGCCGATGACGCATACCCGTGGCTCGTTGTGACGCGGGATCGCCTCAGCCGTCTGCCGTCCGACTTGATGCAGGAACAATCGCCGGGCGAGGTAGTCAAGCTGTCCGCCCACCAACATGATGTCGGTAATCGGGCCGAGCGCCTTGCGAGCATGCTCGGGTTGCCTGTCATCATCACGGCCGCTCTCGGCGCTGCCGGCCGCCACCACGACGATGGGAAGGTAGCCAGAGAATGGCAGCTGGAGCGGGGGATGAGATCGGTCGAACCACTCGCCAAGAGTTCAAAGCGGACCGGCTCTTCTCGAAGGCGCCGACCTGTCACCGGGCTTCCTGTGGGGTGGCGCCACGAGCAACTGTCCGTCGCGCTGGCCTGGGATGCGTTGCCACACGAGCTTCGCCCCTTGACCTCGCGGCTTATCGGCACGTCGCACGGTCACGGACGAATGGCCTTTCCGCACGGAAGTACTGACCTGGTCCGTGCGGACCAGGCACATGTGCGGCGGTTGGCTCGAGAGCTATTCGACCTCGGCGGCTGGGATGAGCTGATCGATCGGACAGACCGACACTGGGGCGTGTGGGGTGCCGCCTACCTCGAAGCGGTACTTCGCGCCGCTGACGTTCAAGTTTCGAAGGAGGGGCACTGATGAACCCGGAGACACAACGGTTCGCCCTCGCCGGTGAGGTCACGGATCTCTTCAGCCACATGGCGCTATGGGGACTCGCGCGGATCTGCACTGACATGGGCGTCGCGGGCGTCCGTTGCTGGTGGACGGACGAACCCCGGCCCCGCGCCATGGTGTCGGTGGCGGAAGGCGACGAACTTGGCGTGGCGCGGGCCGTGCGGCAGCACGCATCGGTGCGAGCGGCGGATGGATCGTGGTTGCATCATAAGTTCGTGGTGATGGTGGACCCCGTCAAACGGAAGGAGAGCACGGTCGCCCTCCTGGCGCCGCGTACAGCGGTACCAGCGCGTGACGATCCCGGTTCCTGGCATCGGCTCGACGAAGCCAGCCAGGCGGCGCGTGATGGCCTGCCAGCCGACATCGACGCCGAACTTCTGCTTGGCTTGGGGTATCGGTCCTGGTGGGCCGTGGAGGCGAACGGTAGGGTCCGCGCCGACAAGGGCTGTTCGGCCTGGGAGATGCGCACGCGAAACCAGGGAACTGACTTCGTGGCAGACCGGCTTCTACCCTTGGCGTGTGACGTTGCGAAGTGGTCCGAGGACAAGATCTGGGCTGGTCTGTCGGGGAACGCCGTCGACGACTCGACTGGTGGGAACAAGGCTGATTCGCGGACGTCGACCGGCTTCCGCCTGCCCGGCCGGGTCGACTCCGCTCGAGCGTGGTGCGCGTTGTGGGCGCTCTCGCTGTTCCCTGTGCTGATCGACAGCCGGGACGGGAGCGTGTCCCCCGCTCATCTGCCCCTAGCCCCGAGCGGGGGGCGCGCCACCTCTTGCTGGTCCCGGTCATGACGGCCGGCACGTCGGTGGAACGAATGGCGATGCTGGTCCGCAGCAAAGCGCTGGTTGACGCAGCCGAGGGTGAGCGCCGCACTGTCCGTGGGGTTGATGACCAAGAGAAGCGCCTGCTGGCGAGGAAGTCGGCCAGGGCGCGCCTGCGCAGCCAGGGCGTGTTGGGCCTCATGCAGTTTCCTGTCAGGGTTGTCGGCAGCGCGAGCGCACCGGAGCGGCAGGCGCTGGCAGGGAGCTTCGTCCGAACATGAACGAGACGTCCGCGTCATGGGGACCAATGGCGCCACTGGACAGCGAGTCGATCCCGATATCGCTGGTGGCGCATTACGTGTTCTGCCCACGCCGGGCGTGGTTGGAAGCCGTCGGGGAACGCCAAGGCTCCTCCTATGCGATGGCGGTCGGCGACTCCGTCCATGATCGAGTCAACGACAGTTCGGAGACGGAGAAGGTCGTGCTGCGAGGCATGGTGGTGCAAAGCGTGCGGTACGGCTACCACGGGCGCCTTGATGTGGCCGAGGTACTCGCAGACGAATCGTTGAAGATCGTCGAGTACAAAGCTACGCCGGTCAGAGGCCGGTCGGAGGTGACCGAGCCGACGCGGAGGCAAGTCGCCTTGCAGTGGCGGGCGTTGGAGGAAATGGGCCGCACGGTGTGCGGTGCAGAGATCTACTTCGTCACTCAGAAGCGGCGGGTGGCGCTCGATCTGGATTCCCCGACGTTCGAAGCGGCGCTCGCCGATGTCGAGGCGACGCGTGCCGTCATTGAATCGCAAGCGGCGCCGGGCCCGCTTGAGGACGACCCACGTTGTTCTCGGTGCTCGCACGTCAGTCTGTGCCTGCCTGACGAGCGAAAGGAACGGAGGGCGTCCAGGCGGATTGCCGTTGCGGATCCCGATGCTCAGGTGCTGCACTTGGCCACCTACGGCGCGCTCGCCTCGATCCGCGATGGCCGTATCCGGGTGCGCAAGGCAGGAGAGGAGATCTCCAGCATCCCCATCGAACGCGTTCACGCCGTGACCGTTCACGGCAACGTTGATCTGAGCAGTGGGCTCCTTCGTGAACTCATGTGGCGACGGGTTCCGGTTACGTGGTGCTCGAGCAGCGGCCGAGTCGTGGGATGGGCAACGTCGACAGAGTCGCCCAACGGTGCTGCGCGAGTACGACAACACGTCGCGTCAGCCGACGGAAGGCTCGATCTCGCCCGCGAGTTCGTCGCCGCCAAGATCCACAACCAGGCGACGCTGTTGCGCCGTCATGGAGACCGTCCTCACGATGTGCCACTGCTTCGTCGGCTCGTACGAGACACTCTCGATGCGTGGAGCCTGCCGGTGCTGTTCGGGATCGAAGGCGCCGCCGCCAGGCTCTACTTCACGGGTTTCACCACGATGTTGGAAGCCAAGGGGGAGTTGTTCGCGAGCGGGTTTCCCGGGCGAGTGGGGCGCGGCGCCACAGACCGGCTAAACGTCTGCCTGAACTACGTGTACGGGCTTCTCGTCGGTGACTGCCTACGTGGATTGGTGGCCTGCGGGCTTGATCCTCATGCCGGCTTCTTGCACAGCTCGCAGAGGAACAAGCCGGCGCTCGCGCTGGACCTCGTTGAGGAGTTCCGCGCGCCGGTAGGCGACTCGGTGGTGCTTGGTGCCATCAACAACGGTGAACTCCGCGCAGACGATTTCTGGGATGTCGGAGGCTCGATGAGGCTGAAGGATCCCGCTCGCCGGGCGTTGATCGCTGCCTACGAGCGTCGTGTTTCGACGGCGTTCAAGCATCCAGTGTTCGGATATCGTGTGACCTGGCGGCGGGCCGTGGAGGTGCAGGCGCGGATGATCCTTGGCGTGCTCGACGGCACCCAGCCCACGTATGTGGGGATACGGGTGCGATGAGGAGCGACGCGCATCGGTATCTTGTCGCGTACGACGTTCCCTGTGACCGTCGTCGTACGCGCTTGGCCAAGGTCTTATCGGCCTACGGGGACAGGATCCAGTACTCGGTCTTCGTCGTGGACGCGGCCCGGTCGAAGCTCGTTCGGCTGCGTGACGAGGTGAGAGGTGTGATCGAGCAGGACGAGGATTCGGTTCTGCTGTGTGATCTCGGTCTGCTGGCCGCGGTGGATGGCGGAATCTTCTCCATCATTGGTCGCGGTCGGCCGCTCACTGGCCTGGACGCCCTCATCGTCTGAGAGTGCGCATCGAGTAGCGGGCATCGCGAACCGTCCGGTGGTTGGATGGGGGAGCGCGGAGAGTTCGTCCTGTGAATCCGCTAGTCATGCGGTGTTTTGGTTGGTTGACAACTCGATAGGGGACGCGCGGGGAAGTGACCGGGTCAGAGTTCGCGCAGACTTGGTGTATCCCCAGGCCAGGCCGCGGTAGTGTCGGGAGCTGTTCCTGCTCTTCACGTAGCAGGACTTCGTTGAGGCACGGACCCACCCGACCGGGCACTGCCGGTTCCTGCTCTTCACGTAGCAGGACTTCGTTGAGGCCGATGCAATCAGAAGCGGGGGGATCGGCCATGGAGCGGGTTCCTGCTCTTCACGTAGCAGGACTTCGTTGAGGCCTGTATCTGGGCTCGGAGGGCGTTGATGGCGAGGTTCCTGCTCTTCACGTAGCAGGACTTCGTTGAGGCGAGACAGGTGTCCTCACCCCGACGACGACCACGATGTTCCTGCTCTTCACGTAGCAGGACTTCGTTGAGGCGAGGTCGCCGTCGAGTTCTCGGACGTGTTCCGTGAGTTCCTGCTCTTCACGTAGCAGGACTTCGTTGAGGCATGGCACTGGTGTGCTCAGCCTCGATCCGCCGATGGTGTTGGGCGGGTCTGATGGCGAATGCTCCTGTGGCAAGCAAGGATGGGACTGCTTAAGGTTCTCATCCGCTGCCTGACAGGAGCACTCGTAGTGCGAGTCTGCCACACCATTCAACCGGTTTTCGACGACCCGAATCTGGTCGCGTTCGGCGGCCTTCCCGCAGTGATGCGGCTTGCCGAACAAGCCGGCCTCCACGAGCTCGTCGAGCAGCACCTGACCCTGCCCGGGACCGCCGGTGCGAACGCTCCGGTCAAGGTGTCGGCGCTCATCGCTGGGATGGTGGTCGGCGCTGACAGCATCAGCGACATGGACGTGCTGCGTCATGGCGGCATGGGGCGCGTGTTCGACGGGCTCCGCGCGGCGACCACCTTGGGCACCCACCTGCGCGCCTACCGGTTCGGCCACGTCCGCCAACTCGACGCGGTCGCCTCGCGCCTGTTGATCAAGCTGGCCGGGTTGTCGCCGATCCTGGACGGTGCCGACCAGCTGACCTTCGTCGATGTGGACGACACGATCCGGGAAACCCACGGCTACCGCAAGCAGGGCGCCGCCTACGGCTACAGCCGGGTCAAGGGCCTCAACGCCTTGGTGGCGACCATTTCGACGCCGACGAGTGCGCCGGTGATCGCCGCGACCCGGCTCCGCAAGGGCAACGTGTCCTCGGCCCGCGGTGCGGCCCGGCTGATCGGCGACACCCTGGCCACGCTCCGCCGGGCGACCACCCCCAGCCTGGTGATCGTCCGCGCTGACAGTGCCTACTTCAACCACGCCACCATCGCCGCTATTGCCGCCGGCGGCGCCCGATTCTCGATCACCGCCCGGATGAACACGGCCGTCACCAGGGCGATCACCACCATCAACGACACCGACTGGACGACGATCCGCTACCCGCAAGCGATCTATGACGAGGCCCAACAGGTGTGGATCTCCGACGCCGAGGTCGCCGAGGTGCCGTTCACGGCGTTCACGTCCCGCCGCAAGGCCGACCACGTCACCGCCCGGCTGGTCGTCCGTCGGGTGCGGCGACTGAACCCGAACGCGAAGGCCCAGGGTGAGCTGCTGCCCGGCTACCGCTACCACGCCGTCTTCACCAACAGCACCTTCGCGTTGGTGGACGCCGAGGCGTGCCACCGCGACCACGCCATCATCGAGGGCATCTTCGCCGACCTGAAAGACGGGCCGCTGGCCCACGCCCCGTCGGGGAAGTTCATGGCGAACAGTGCCTGGCTCGCCCTCACCGCCATGGCGTTCAACCTGACCCGCGCCGCCGCCCGGATCGCCAGCAAGACCCTGGGCCGGGCCAGGACCTCGACGGTGCGCCGCACCCTCATCCAGGTCGCCGCCCGGATCGCGAACCAAGCCCGCACCTGGCTGCTGCACCTACCCCGGAACTGGCCGTGGGAACCCCAACTCGCCACCCTCTACAACGCCGCGTTCGGGCCACCAGCAGCCGCCAGCCCCTGACCACCCGCCCCCGCAGGCACAAGCAAGGAACCCAGTGGAAAAGCCGGGCACACCGGCAGTCACCCCACGCCCACCCGCGGAATCGCACTCCGGCCCATCATCGAAATTCGGAAACGGTCACCCACGAATGAGCGTCGGCGGATCGAGGCTCAGAGGACATCACCTGGGCCGGTTCCTGCTCTTCACGTAGCAGGACTTCGTTGAGGCCATGCGGGTGGCTCGTCGTCGACGCTCGGCGGGGGTTCCTGCTCTTCACGTAGCAGGACTTCGTTGAGGCTGGCCGACCCTGCCGCGCACCATCACGCTCGGGTCCGTTCCTGCTCTTCACGTAGCAGGACTTCGTTGAGGCACGGCCGACATTGACGCGAGCATGATCCATGACCTGGTTCCTGCTCTTCACGTAGCAGGACTTCGTTGAGGCTGCCTCAGCTTCGCGCACGCCGAGCACGGTGGCGCGGATGTTCCTGCTCTTCACGTAGCAGGACTTCGTTGAGGCTCAGACACGCTGCTCTTCCGTTGAGCTACGGAGGGTTCCTGCTCTTCACGTAGCAGGACTTCGTTGAGGCTGGGAATCGTACCCCGACGCCACGTTGGTCCCAGGTTCCTGCTCTTCACGTAGCAGGACTTCGTTGAGGCGCCACCGCGACCGTCACGCGCACCACCAGCGGGCAGGTTCCTGCTCTTCACGTAGCAGGACTTCGTTGAGGCCTGAGTGTGGCCACCGTCGCTACCGAGTGCACGGGCAGTTCCTGCTCTTCACGTAGCAGGACTTCGTTGAGGCGGTCCCACACCCAGGAGACAGCCGCGGCGGTCTCGATGGTTCCTGCTCTTCACGTAGCAGGACTTCGTTGAGGCTGTGAGTGCCGTGATCTCAGGGTTTGTTGACGAGACAAGTTCCTGCTCTTCACGTAGCAGGACTTCGTTGAGGCGCTCAGAACACGCGCCCCTGCTGGCCGCGCTCAGTCGTTCCTGCTCTTCACGTAGCAGGACTTCGTTGAGGCCGGTCGGCACCGGGGAGAGGCTGTCGAGGTCGAGCCGGCCAGTTCCTGCTCTTCACGTAGCAGGACTTCGTTGAGGCGGCAGCTATCTCCCTGACCCTCGCAACCGGCACCTGCGTTCCTGCTCTTCACGTAGCAGGACTTCGTTGAGGCTTGCCGAGCGCCTTGCGGACCGTCATGCGCGCCACGGGTTCCTGCTCTTCACGTAGCAGGACTTCGTTGAGGCACCTACGCTGACCTGTCCGACGTGTCCGCCGCCGCCCGTTCCTGCTCTTCACGTAGCAGGACTTCGTTGAGGCCGGAGACTTCGTCATGTTTGGCCGGACACGAGATTCGGGTTCCTGCTCTTCACGTAGCAGGACTTCGTTGAGGCCAGATCGACGTGACACGCTCCGCATCGTCTGGTGGCGGTTCCTGCTCTTCACGTAGCAGGACTTCGTTGAGGCGCCTCACCCGCGCCCACATCCACCCGGAAGGAACCCGTTCCTGCTCTTCACGTAGCAGGACTTCGTTGAGGCAAGACGAACGTGGCGTGGGCGAACGGGCAGCCGCTGGAGTTCCTGCTCTTCACGTAGCAGGACTTCGTTGAGGCTGTGCGTCGATGGCCGCGAGTGCTGCCGCCAGGACGTCGCGTTCCTGCTCTTCACGTAGCAGGACTTCGTTGAGGCTTCCACCTCGAGTGGGGCGCAGGCCGGGACGGCTCGGTTCCTGCTCTTCACGTAGCAGGACTTCGTTGAGGCCGCGAGCGCGGTCGCCTCGGCGACACGTGGCGCGATCGACGGTTCCTGCTCTTCACGTAGTGGATATTGCGCTCGGTCAGAGCCACTGTTCCGCTGGTGGGTGAGCCAGTGTTCCGGTGACCGGTGGGCCACTTCGACGGGGTTGGGTGAGCCGTGGCGACGTCAGGGGCGGGCCTTGATGGCCCGTCCCTGACGCTTGGTCACTCCAGGTGGGTGAAGTGCTTGCGCATGGAGTCGTCACAGTCGAGGACGGTGGCGTGCGCGTTGGTGGTGATCCGGTCGACGATCGCGTCGGCGAGGATCTTCTCCTCCATCCGGTCGTGCCACTGCCCGGGTGGCAGTTGGGTGCAGTAGATCGTCGAGGCGGTCTTGTGGCGCCGGTCGATGAGGGTATGGAGCTGTTGGACTTGTGGCCGGGTCGGTGGCGTGAGGAACCAGTCGTCGATGATCAACAACTCGACCTTGACGAGGGTGTCGAGGCAGCGTTTCTTGTCGCCGGTGCGTTCGGCGATCGTGATCCGGTCGAACAGTTCCCCGGCCGACAGGTAGAGGACCTTGCGGTATTGCTGGCAGGCCTTGTTCGCCAGGGCGCAGGCGACGTAGGTCTTCCCGGCTCCGGTGGGTCCTTGCAGGATGACGTCTTGGCGTTTGAGCAGGTAGGAGCCGACAGCCAGCCGAGCGATCAGTTCGCTGTCGACGCTGCGGCCGGGCATGGCCTTGAGGTCGGCCAGATCGGCTCCGGGTTGCGCCAGGCCTGCTTGCCGGCGGAGCCGGTGCAGCTTGCTGTCGCGCCGTCTCTCGTATTCCCAGTCGACGGCCTGTTTGACCAGCTCGGGGCGGGTGATGGTGGCCGCGGTGGGGGGTGTCGGCGAGGTTCTCGAAGTACTCGGCCATCCCGGACAGGCGCATCATCTTGAGCCGGGTGAGGGTTTCGATGTCGATCATGCCCGGCTCCCGTAGTAGTCAGCGCCGCGGACGAACCCTGCATCACCCAGCGATGGCGGCGGCGGGGTCGGGACCGGTGTCCATCCAGCCCACAGCTTCTTGATCAGCGTGTAGGACGGGGCGGGGGTGGCTGCCAACGCTCGACTGCAGGTGTCCTCGAGGCGGGCGATGCCGCCGGGCTTCTTGGCCAGCGACATCACCCCAGACACGACCGGTAGGACTGCTCGACGATCTTGCGGGACGCGAGGATCGCCCGGATCGCGGCCACCGTGTGGGGGCCGATGGTCGAGGCCCACTGCTCGAACCGTTCCGGGGTCCAGTCCACGAGCCGGCTGCGATGCTGCTCGGGCATGTGCGCGGGCAGGGTGGAGTACCGGCCGAACACGCCGGTGAACCGTGGATGCGACGCGACGCGCTCCAAGCCGTCGAACACCTCCACGGTGGCCGAAGTGAGCCGGACATCCAGGACTGCCCGATCAGCCGGGCGGGGACCGAGTAGAAGTTCCGATCGACCTGGACGTGGTAGTTCGGTCCCGCCTTGGCCTTGCGGAGGTCCGCCAGTTCGAACCGGACCGGTGGTAGCGGGATCAGCAGTGGTTTCTCGTCGCGTTCGAACACCATCAGGCGGGAGTCCTCCCGCTTCTGGAACGGTCGGGCGTTGATGGCGGCGACCTCGTCGAAGATGGCCTCGTTCAACTCGGCCAACCCGACGAACTGCCGGTTGCGGAGCACCGCGGCGACCTGCCCGGCGACGAACCGGACACTGCCTTCGACGACCGCCTTGTCGCGGGGACGCTTCACGCGGGCCGGGATGACCGCCGTCCCGTAATGCTCCGCCAACCGCGCGTACGCCGGGTTCAACGCCGGCTCGTACCGGTCCGACCTGGACACCCCGGTACGCAGGTTGTCCGGGACGAGGAGCCGGCCGACACCCCCGAAATGCTCGAACGCGTGCACGTGCGCGTCGATCCACGACCCCAACGTCATGTCGGGCAAGGCCTCCACATAGGAGTAGGCCGAGTACGACAACGCGGCCACGAACACCCACGCCTGCCTCAGTTCGCCGGTCAGCGGGTCGGCGAACACCATCGGATCGCCGGCCCAGTCGACCTCGACCGACTCGCCCGGGCTGCGTTGGATCCGCATCGACGCCCCCGTCGACTTCACCCACCGGCGGTACTGTTCGTTGAAGAACGAGTACTGGTACGGCACCTCGCCGGTGGCGCGGCACTTGGCCACGTACTCGTTCCACAACACCAGCAGTGTCACCGACGGCCGTCCCAGCTCCCGGTGCACATACACCGAAATCTGGTGCGGCCCGGTCCGAGTCCGGTTTGGCCGGCTCCGGCAGCAACAGGGTGCGGACCTCGTCAGCCCCGAGGTCCGCCACCTGCCCGAACCCGACACCGGCCGAGTCCGCCGCAGTGAACACCGCCGCCACCGTGTTACGCGAACACCCCAACGCGTCAGCAATCCCGCGCTGGCTCACACCCTCGGCACGGAGCCTGAGGATCTGTTTGTAGTCGACCATGACGGACGACTCCTCTCGTCAACGCCCGTGCCCCAGCGGCACGAACGCCGACGAACGTTCCACACGCGCAGACCAGCACCGGCGCCACGGCCCACCCCGGACCGTCACGGTGGCCCACTGGTCACCGGAACACTGGCTCACCCACCAACGGAACAGTGGCTCTCACCCAGCGCAATATGCATCGGCACCGGGGAGAGGCTGTCGAGGTCGAGCCGGCCAGTTCCTGCTCTTCACGTAGCAGGACTTCGTTGAGGCGGCAGCTATCTCCCTGACCCTCGCAACCGGCACCTGCGTTCCTGCTCTTCACGTAGCAGGACTTCGTTGAGGCTTGCCGAGCGCCTTGCGGACCGTCATGCGCGCCACGGGTTCCTGCTCTTCACGTAGCAGGACTTCGTTGAGGCACCTACGCTGACCTGTCCGACGTGTCCGCCGCCGCCCGTTCCTGCTCTTCACGTAGCAGGACTTCGTTGAGGCCGGAGACTTCGTCATGTTTGGCCGGACACGAGATTCGGGTTCCTGCTCTTCACGTAGCAGGACTTCGTTGAGGCCAGATCGACGTGACACGCTCCGCATCGTCTGGTGGCGGTTCCTGCTCTTCACGTAGCAGGACTTCGTTGAGGCGCCTCACCCGCGCCCACATCCACCCGGAAGGAACCCGTTCCTGCTCTTCACGTAGCAGGACTTCGTTGAGGCGCCTCACCCGCGCCCACATCCACCCGGAAGGAACCCGTTCCTGCTCTTCACGTAGCAGGACTTCGTTGAGGCTGTGCGTCGATGGCCGCGAGTGCTGCCGCCAGGACGTCGCGTTCCTGCTCTTCACGTAGCAGGACTTCGTTGAGGCTTCCACCTCGAGTGGGGCGCAGGCCGGGACGGCTCGGTTCCTGCTCTTCACGTAGCAGGACTTCGTTGAGGCCGCGAGCGCGGTCGCCTCGGCGACACGTGGCGCGATCGACGGTTCCTGCTCTTCACGTAGCAGGACTTCGTTGAGGCGACCAAGATTCCGCAGTAAGACCCGAATCCTTAGGGGGTTCCTGCTCTTCACGTAGCAGGACTTCGTTGAGGCACGCCGACCAGCCCGAAGACCGAGAGCGCATGGAGCAGTTCCTGCTCTTCACGTAGCAGGACTTCGTTGAGGCTGCGCGACCGCGGCGAGCGTGCGGGCGACCATGCGGGTTCCTGCTCTTCACGTAGCAGGACTTCGTTGAGGCCGCTGGCTGGCCGACGACACGCCCGCCCACCGGGTGCCGGTTCCTGCTCTTCACGTAGCAGGACTTCGTTGAGGCGGACTCACGGAAGGCGGGTGGCAGTACTGGGATCGCGGTTCCTGCTCTTCACGTAGCAGGACTTCGTTGAGGCGCGCTGTAGAGGGCGGACTGCTGCTCGTAGGTCCGGTTCCTGCTCTTCACGTAGCAGGACTTCGTTGAGGCGTCTGGCTCCTCGGCAAGATGCTGGACGACTGGTCCGGTTCCTGCTCTTCACGTAGCAGGACTTCGTTGAGGCGCGGTGATGTTGTACGCGTCCAGGGCTTCCTGGGCCTGGTTCCTGCTCTTCACGTAGCAGGACTTCGTTGAGGCCGATTCGCGGCTGCCGGGGCGCATCGCCGTTCGGCCCGTTCCTGCTCTTCACGTAGCAGGACTTCGTTGAGGCACGGTGAGCGCGGTCTCGAAGTTCTTCAGGTCCGCAGCAGTTCCTGCTCTTCACGTAGCAGGACTTCGTTGAGGCTCCGCTACTGCGGGGCGGGCGGCACCGTGTCGGGCCCGGTTCCTGCTCTTCACGTAGCAGGACTTCGTTGAGGCTTATCGCCCTGCCGGGGTGGGTGAGTCGGTCAACGGGGTTCCTGCTCTTCACGTAGCAGGACTTCGTTGAGGCCGGGCTCGGCCCGCGTGGGCCGACGAGGTCGCCGCGAGTTCCTGCTCTTCACGTAGCAGGACTTCGTTGAGGCCGGCAGCCGACCCGCGGCAGGTACCAGGCCGTCCTGTTCCTGCTCTTCACGTAGCAGGACTTCGTTGAGGCGCGCTGATGTTGTACGTGTCCAGGCTTCCTGGGCTTGGTTCCTGCTCTTCACGTAGCAGGACTTCGTTGAGGCGACCAGTCCCAGCGCTGGACCTGGCTCGACCGCACCGCGTTCCTGCTCTTCACGGAGCAGGACTTCGTTGAGGGCTTGGGCACGCCATCGTCCACCGCGACAGCAACGCGAGTTCCTGCTCTTCACGGAGCAGGACTTCGTTGAGGCTGGGCGACGATCAGCGGCACCCCATCGCCGATCAGCCAGTTCCTGCTCTTCACGTAGCAGGACTTCGTTGAGGCCAGACCGCCGTGGTGACAATGACACCAATCTCCGGGTTCCTGCTCTTCACGTAGTAGGACTTCGTTGAGGCGAAATCCATGACCATCCCCGCCAGCCGCGACCGGCCGCGTTCCTGCTCTTCACGGAGCAGGACTTCGTTGAGGGCTTGGGCACGCCATCGTCCACCGCGACAGTAACGCGAGTTCCTGCTCTTCACGGAGCAGGACTTCGTTGAGCGCCGTGAGCAGGCGCGAGACCCGAGCAAGGGCACGAACTTGGCCTGTGTGTCTTTCCCCACAGATCGGATGATCGCCGGGCACTTGCCGCCCCAGCTTCGGGGTTCGGCTGCGGGTGTGCCTGATGAGAATCGACTGGACGTCGGGGTTAGCATCGGGGCATGAGCGTGCATGCGATCGTGGCAGATCGGCCGGGTGGCCCTGAGGTCCTGCAACTGCGAGAGGTGCCCGACCTGACAGTGGGCCCGGGCGAGCTTCTGGTCGGGACCGCGGCCGTCGGTGTGAACTTCATCGAGATCTACCAGCGCAGCGGCGTCTATCCCGTCGCGTTCCCGTTCACGCCCGGCTCCGAGGCGTCCGGCATCGTGCGGGCGGTCGGTGAGGGCGTCGCCGGCGTCCGGGTAGGGGATCGCATCACCACCTCCGAGGCGCGCGCCACCTACGCGGACTCCTTCCTCGTGGCCGCCGAGGGTGCCGTACGGGTGCCGGACGCCGTGGCGCTCGACGTGGCCGGTGCGCTGCCCCTCCAGGGGCTGACCGCCCACTACCTCGCCACCTCGGCGGCGCACGCGCAGCCGGGAGACACCGCCCTGGTACACGCGGGCGCCGGGGAGTGGGGCTGCTGCTCCCAATTGCTCGTCGCCCGCGGCGTCCGGGTGCTGACGACGGCCTCGACCCCCCGCCAAGCGCGACCTCAGCCGCGGCGCCGGCGCGTCCGAGGTGTTCGCCTACGACGGCTTCGCCGAAGCGCGCGCGAGGCGACCGACGGCGCGGGCGTCCATGTCGTCTACGACGGCGTCGGCAAGGACACCTTCGATGAGTCACTCCGGGCGCTGCGGGTCCGCGGCACCCTCGTGCTGTTCGGTGGCGCGAGCGGACAGGTGCCGCCATTCGACCTGCAGCGGCTCAACGCGGGCGGCTCGCTGTCGGTGACGCGACCGTCGTTGGGGCACTTTCTGAACACCCCCGAGGAACGGGCGTGGCGCTACGGCGAACTCTTCGACGCCCTCACCGCGGGAACGCTCGACGTGCGCATCGGCGCCCGGTTCCCGCTCGCGGACGCCGCCGCCGCTCATGCCGCGCTCGCGGGACGCGCGACCACGGGCAAGGTGATCCTTGAGGTCTGACGATCCGCAGGCGCGACCTCGGCCGCGCCCGGGGCGGCCACGTTGACCAGGCTGTCGCGCCGGGCCGTACTCCTGGGACACAATCAGATGAGCTGGGCCTGGATCAGGTGTGCTGCTCGGGCAGCGTCGCGCACGCGGTCACGCACCACGCGAGGAACCTTGATAGTGGCCACATCAGTCATACTGGCATGGGACCTCTCCGGGAACCCGGGTCTCGAGTCAGCCGAGCCAGAACGGACGCAGCATCGCGTCGACGTCCTCGGGACGGACGCGGAGGATGTGCCGTCCACTGGGGAAGACCGGCAGCTGACCGGATGCGATCCGGCGCCGCAGGGCCTTCCGCTGATCCCCGTCGGCCCGGCTGCCTGGCCCCAGGGCTCCTCGCTGCAGTTCCATCGTGATCTCCTCCCGCAGCCTTAGGCCTCACGCCTTCAGGTCGGCCGTCGACGCACCCGTCATGCCGGCCAGTGACGCCGCCGCTGGGGCACCAGAGGTCTTGATAGTGCCGCTCTGGATGCAGGTCGCCTGTCGCCCCTGCGGTGTTTGACCTAGTCAGCGCGGTATAATGCCTCGCCCTGGCCTGGGGCGCCAATAGTCGGGGTGACAGGACTCGAACCTGTCTAGCGGCTGACCCTCGATCCCCCGCTGGCAAGCCGATTCACCAGTGTGACTACGGTAAACGGTTCCGTTTCTCCCCCCTTGGCTTAGGTGTGGTCCGTCGTGGTCTAAGGGTGGTTCTGGGTCCCGATATGGCACGTATATGGCACGGCACGCCGATGGGTTGGGCCACGACAGGAGGAACACTGTGGGCGACGTCCTACCGATCCGGCGACCAGCTGCAGGTGGCGCGCCAGCTGCAGACGTGGCCCCAGCTGCGAAGCGGCGACCTCGGCGCACATTCGGCGCGATCCGGCGCCTGCCCTCGGGACGCTACCAAGCCCGCTACCTGGACCCGGACGGCAAGACCCGGACGGCCGAGACAACGTTCTTGACGCGGCAGGACGCTGACGCATGGCTGTCCATGAGGCAGGCCGACATGATCGAGCGCAGGTGGAAGCCACCGGCACCCCGGCGCTCGACGTCATCACTCTGAACGACTACTCCACCACCTGGTTGTCCCGTCGACGCAACCGGCGGGGGGAGCCGCTGAAGCCACGCACCAAGGCCCTGTACAGGGGCATCCTGGACGGCCATATCCTGCCCGCGTTCGGCGCCTACCCACTCACGGGCATCACGCCGGACATGGTGGACGACTGGCACGACGCCCTGCTACCGGACGCCCCCACCCGGCGCGCGCACACCTACACGCTGCTGTCGTCCATCCTGAAGTCGGCGGCATCCGGACGCCGACCCCTGATCGAGGCCAACCCCTGCCAGATCGAGCACGCAACCAAAGTCGATCGCGTGTTCGAACCGGTGCCTGCCACCCCTGACGAGATCCGGGCCATTGTGGACGCCATGCCCGATCGGTACCGGCTGTTCATCCTCCTGGCCGCATGGGGAGGACTGCGCTACGGCGAGCTGGCCGAGTTGCGGCGAAGGGATCTCGACGTCGACGCGGTGGCGGTCCACGTCACCCGGGCCGTGGTCTGGTTGGCTGGCCAGACTGAAGTGGGCACCCCCAAGAGCCGAGCCGGCCGGCGCCTGGTGCACCTACCCGCCAGCTTGCGGCCTGCCCTGGTGGGCCATCTTGCCGACCATGCCCAGCCGGGTCCCGATGGCCTGCTGTTCCCCGCGGCGTCCGGCGCGCACCTCCACCCGTCCAGTGTGATGAAGCCCTACAGGAAGGCACGGGAGGCCGCTGGACGGCCTGAGTTGCGGCTGCACGACCTGAGGCACACCGCGGCGACGCTGGCGGCTCAGAGCGGCGCCACCATGGCGGAACTCATGGGCAGGATGGGGCACTCCACCGCGGCGGCGGCACTGGTCTACCAGCACACCGCGGCCGCACGGGATAAGGCGGTGGCGGCGAGGATGGACGACACGATTACGGGCACGATCCGGCGCCCACAACGGCGGGCGAGCAAGCGGACCCTAGTGTCGCGTGTCTGAAGTTGGTTGACGGTTCGCTTTCGTGAGGATTTCGTCGGCGGTCTTGGTCCAGACGAAGGCGTGTTTGCGGTTGTTCCATCCGGTGATGAACTGGCGAATCTTCGCGTTGAGGTCTTTCACGCTGGTGAAGATGCCGCGGCGGATGGCTTGCTTGTCGATGATCCCGAACCAGACCTCGACGAGGTTCAGCCAGGACCCGGAGGTCGGCGTGAAGTGCACGTGGAAGCGGGGGTGCTTGTCCAGCCAGTCCTTGACTTCGGGGGTCTTGTGGGTGGCGTAGTTGTCCATCACCAGGTGCAGGTCCTGCTCCGGGTAGGCGCGGTCCAGTTGACGCAGGAAGGCCAGGAACTCTTGCCGGCGGTGCTTCGGCTTGACCGCGCCGGTGACGTGCCCGGTGGCGATCTCCAGCGCCGCGAACAGAGTCGTCGTGCCATGCCGTTTGTAGTCGTGGGTGCGTTTCTCCGGGTCGCCTAGCCGCATCGGCAGCATCGGCGCGGTCCGGTCCAGCGCCTGGATCTGGCTCTTTTCGTCCACACACAGCACGATCGCGTTCTCCGGTGGCGCCAGATACAGACCGACGACATCGGTGACCTTCCCGACGAGTTCGGGGTCGGTGGAGAACTTGAACGTCTCCGAGCGCCAGGGCTGGACACCGTACTTGCGCCACGCCCTGGCGACCGTCGCGTTCCCGATCTTCAGATGACCGGCCAGCAACCGAGAGGACCAGTGCGTCACCCCGTACCTCTTCAGCGGCGCCGTCAACGTCGCCGTGATGATGCGCTCGTCATCGACCAGCTTGGGCCGTCCGGACCGAGCCGCGTCGTCCAAACCGGCCAGGCCGGCCTCGGCGTACCGGTTCCGCCACTTCCACACCGACGTCGTCGTTGTTCCCACCTCGGACGCGATCCGCGCATTCGCGAGTCCTTCCGATGCGAGCAGCACGATCCGCGCCCTCATCGCCAGACCCGCCCGGATCGCCGTGGAACGCGTCCACGACACCAACTCGTCTCGATCGCCCTCTCGAAGCGCCAACGCCGGAGCCGGAGAATTCGCCATAGCCAATCCTCCCAAACCACCAACCATTTAGGAACTAACGACACGCGACACTAGGCTGGCCAAGGGGGCACTGACTACGCCAATCGTGAAAGTGGAACGGGGTGGAACGGGGGTCACGGGAGGTATATAGAGCTTGGGGGTTCTCCTATGAACCTCCTGACAACCCCGTTCCACCCCGTTCCACCCTTCCAAGCAACCCCCACAATCGGTCGAAACTACGACCGGCGACCACCCCGTTGTCGACCCGCGCGACCACCCCGTTGTGGCTGGCGATCCGGACCCCCTCCCCCTTGGTTGGCCTGCCTCAGATGTTGGGGTTCACCAAGATCCACGCGAGCAGAAACAAGGTGCCGAGGATGGCGCGCGGGGCCAGTCGCCCCCACGGTTGAATGCGGCGAGCATCCAGAAGAACACGGCGAGGATGAACAGGGCGGCCGAGACGATGGCTAGGACGGTCATGCGTGCAGCGTAGACCCGCAACCCTCGCCCCCCGCCCTGCGGCCGTTCGTGGGAATCGAGCCATGCCCGGGTGGAATGCCCAGTGCGAATACGTCACCCGGGTCACGTAATGCGGGGACGGAATCGGGGGAGGATTCTGCAGATTCGTGCCGAGTCCGTTACACCCCCCGGACGGAATCCACGCTCGACGCATCCGGCGTCGGACGATGTGCGAGATCCACCACACGGTGGATTGGATCTACCCCGTGCCCCTACCACGCACCGGTGGTGCGCTATGGCGGTCGGCCGCGGACCCTACGTCCGGCTGGTCTGCCACGTCAACACCCCCTGCAACTCAAGCGTGCAACCGGACCTAGGGTCACCGCTTGGTAACGGGCGGACCCCGTTTGTAACGACCATGTAACGATTCCTCGGGCGGTCAGTCGAGACAGGCCGTCCGACTGGTTCCCGTTGTCTCGACTGGGCTCGTCGTGGCATCCGGTTACATCGGACCAGCACGCGGGAATGGACCGCGCAGGGAAATCGGAGTGTGCTGTGTCGCCGTTATAGTTAGCAGCAGAGACAGACCGGGGAACACCCGCGAGGTTTCGTCCACAACTCGTCACCGCCAGCGGCAACTGGCGGGCGATCTCAAGAAAAGGAAACACGACCAATGCATCCCAGCACCCACACAGAGAACGGGAGGCCCGGCAAGGCCTCCCGCTCAGCGTCCTATGCATCCCAGCAGTCGGACAACCCCATGGTACCCGAGGAACAGATCCTTGACGGCCTCCCGTCTGCCTCGGCCATGACAGGAATGACACCGGCCTACATTCGTTCGCTGATCTCCGCTGGCGAGCTGCCCGCCTACAAGCTCGGCGGTGGCCACACCGGCCGCATCCGGATCAAGCGCGGCGACCTGCTCGCCTGGATCGAATCCAAGCGCATCCCCGCGGGGACCACCGGCACCCGCAACCACAACACGGCCTAGACCACCATGGCCACCATCTACAGCCCCCAGCGGATCGCGCGGGGCCGAGAGAACACGCTCACCACCGTCTACCACAAGTTCATCCTTGGTCGACGTATCGCCCGCCTCGAACGTCGCATCGACCGCGCCCTGGTCAACGCAGCGGGTGCAAGATGAACGCAAGCACGGCCAATCTCACCCGTGAGCAGACCGAGGCCCTCGACGTTGCCCGGCACCTTGCCGCCCATGGCGTCCCCCTACTCCTGGCACGCCCCATCCTCGACGCTGACGGGCGCCTCATGCCCACCGAGGGGGCAGGCGGCTACCGGATGCCAACCGGCTGGGAGGCTACGCAGGCCAACCCCGCGGTGGTCGACCAGTGGCGCCCCGGGATGGCCTTGTGCGCGGTCATGGGCCACGCCGTGGACGGCCTCGACGTCGACCCTCGCACCGGTGGGCAGGACACGGCCAACGGCTGGGCTGCAGCTGGCCTGTACCCCCGCAGCTACGGCCAGCAGTCGACCCCCTCGGGTGGATGGCATGACCTGATCGTTCCCCTTGGTGTCGGATCGAAGGACGGCGCGTCCCCCGGCGTCGACGTCAAGGGCGGTCGCGCCGATGGCACCTCGCGCGGGTTCCTGTTCATCGCCCCCACCGTCAAGGCGGTCAAGGGCAACGACGGCAAGCTGACGGGCGAGTTCGCGGCCTACCAGTGGACAACCGAACCAGACCTCACCGAGCTTGACGACAACGACGACACCGGCGTTTGGCTGGCGGATCTCATCCTGCGCACCCGGCCCTCGGCGAAGCGGCGCGAGTCGACACCGGCTGATCGGGCCGAGTTCGACAAGCTCAGCGAGCGGGAACAGGCACGGATCGGCAAGTACTTGGACGCCGTGGTGGCTGGCCTGAAATCAGAGCTCGAGGACGCCTCACGCTGGCCAGTCGGACACCGTGACGACCGCGGGCGCGGCTGGCAAAAGCTGGTCGCAGACGTCGCCTACAGGCTCGGCGCGCTGGCCCGGGCGCCGTGGTCGCCATGGTCGATCGGGGACGCCTACAAGGCCCTGCAGGGCATCGTGCCAGCCCGTATGGCCGCGAGCGTGCACCCGGGCAGGGAATGGGCTGGACAGGCCCACAAGGCCCCTACAGCGTCGTTCCCCCCGCCCCCCGCTGGTGGGCAGAGCCGCGGCGACGGCACCGGGACCACCGGCACGACGCCCAGCGCCGCGCCCACCGCCTGGGGAGACGCCAACCTGGCCTCGCACCAGAGGATCGCCGCACGGTTCGTCACCTACGCACGCGGTAAGTGCCTGTTCGTCAACGGTGGCGGGTGGCACTACTGGGACGGTGCCCGGTGGGCGCCCGACACGGACGCCGCGCACGCCTACGGCGTCCTGAAGGAAATGATCACCCTGTCGTGGATGGAGGCCATGACGGACAAGGCGCTGTTCTCAGACGTCCGTTCGGCCATGTCGGCGATGGGCAGTCGGGGCGTCCTGGAGATCGCCAGCAAGACGCTACGCACCGAGCAAGTGGACGCCGACCCGTGGTTGCTCAACTGCCAGAACGGCACCCTGGACCTGCACACCCTGCAGCTACGGGCGCACGACCCCGCCGACATGCTCACCAAGGTCTGCAAGGCGGCATACACCCCGGGCGCCACCTCGCCCGCATGGGACTACCTGACCACCACGTCAATCCTTGACCCGGAGGTCCGCGGATTCCTGCAGCGGTATGCCGGGGTGTCACTGGTCGGGCGGGTGATCGAACACATTCTCGTCATCCTCACCGGAGACGGCCGCAACGGGAAGGGAATGACGGCCCGGACCATCGGCAAGGCGTTGGGTGACTACGCGATCACGGGTGCCGCTTCCATGCTGGTAGCTGG
Organism: Nigerium sp.; assembly: GCA_016711325.1. Taxonomy (GTDB): domain Bacteria; phylum Actinomycetota; class Actinomycetes; order Propionibacteriales; family Propionibacteriaceae; genus Propioniciclava. The sequence goes on from JADJTH010000008.1 coordinate 220,449, forward strand.
CAGGCAGGGCGACAAGCCGTCAGCGCAGGACCTCGCCGCACAGTACCGACTCAGGGGGACCCGCTGGGCTGTCCTGTCGGAGGTACAGAAGGGCGCCCGCATGGACGAGGCCACCACGAAGCAACTGACGGGCGGTGACGAGATCCAAGCCAAGCTGATGGGCCAGAACCCTATCGACTTTGCCCCCTCGCACAGCCTCATCATGCTGGCCAACGACCTGCCCACGGTCGACCCGGACGCCAAGGCACTGTGGGCACGTTTACGGGCGGTCCCGTTCACGGTCGACTACACCGGGCGCGAGGACAAGACGCTGGATGAACGACTGGAGGCCGAGCTGGAGGGAGTCCTTGCCTGGTGCGTGGCTGGCCTGAAGGACTACATGGACCGAGGCCGCAAGCTGGACGAACCGGACGCCGTGCTGGCCCGTACCGCCGACTACCGCAACGACAACGACGCGCTAGGCCGGTTCATCGCAGAGGAATGTATCGAGCACCGCGGCGCCCGAGTGACCAAGGCCGAGCTGGTCGACGCCTACACCGAGTGGGCGCAGCGCAACCGGGAGGAACGCCTGTCCGCTCGCGCGATCGGCGCCCGACTCAAGACCCGCAATGGGATCTCGGAGTACCGCACGAGTCGCGGCGGGGAGTGGCTGGGCCTCGCGCTCCGATCCGATGCCAACCGCAATCCCGGGCCAGACGGCGACCCCGGAGAGGGGCGACCAGACCGCGAGCCTGCCAAGGGGGGCGAGGACCGGCCGAACCCCGAAAACCCTGTGACTAGGCAAAGTGCTGCAAGTGCTGCTTCTCCCAGTCATTCCCATGAGGAATGGTCTAAGGGGATGACCGGGAGAAGTAGCACTTACAGCACGCCCCCCGGTTCGCCCTCCGCTGGCAGGCCCTCCGCTGCACCCCCCGCGCTAGTGGACCCCGGCAGCCTCGACCCTCACGGCCGGTGCCGACTGCACCACGACAGGCCCCTGAACGGCTGCTACACCTGCGGCGCGCTGGCAGGCGTGGCATGACCACCACCACCACCACCACCACACAGAAGGATCACCACACCATGACCATCACCTCGACCGCCCCCCGCGCCGACTACTTCACCCACTTCAACGGGAAGCCCGACGGATCGAAGGGCGACCACGCACGCCGCGCGCTCGCCCTGCTCGGACTGCGCCTCACCAGTGACGGGTCCTGCCCCCGCAAGCTGGCGGGCCTGCCCCACGTCGACATCACCTGCTGGTGTGCGTCACGGCTGAACGACCACGGACGCCGCTACCGGGACGCCGACGGCAACGCGGTGGTGGTGTGGGAGCCCTACGACGCCGACGCCGACGCCCACGACCTCGCCCCGATCCTCACCGCTGCAGGCGCGGACGGACTGCGCGTGCACGTCACGTCAGCGTCGCCCTGGTACCCCGGCCGCACCGTCGCCCTCATCTTCACCACCGCCACCACGACGGGCAACTGACCATGGCCACCACGAACGCCTCATCCCTGCGAAGCGCACTCCACGCCCTCGGGTTCACCACCATCACCACCACGCTGCACGCCCGGCTCCTATGGCCCGGGCACCCTGAGGCCCTGCGCGTCGACGTCGCCCCCCACGGCCCGCAGGCGGTCGCAGTGACCGTCTACCGGCCCCTACCGCTGGAGAGCGTCCCTGAGGCCCTGGAATGGCTGCAGGCCAACGTGTGGCCCGCAGGCGACCGCTACACCGCCCGCACACGCAAAGCGGCACCCCTACCCAACGACGACCACACCGCGGGCGCCGTGATCCTCGGCGGCGAAGCGGTCGCCCTGATCGGCAAGTGGATGGCCCAAGAGATCGAGTGGCAGCTACGCGCGTTCGGCGCCCTGCTGGTCGGCGCCATCCTGCAGGACCTCGACACCCCCGGCACCACACCCCACCCGCTTGCCCAGCCTACCGCCAGCTGCAGGACAAGGCGTATCGGCATCATGTCGTGCGATAAATCGCGTGATGCGAGACACAACGTCCCACATGGCGAGACAGGCCCAGCAGGCACCCCCCATTCTTTCGTGTAGGCCCCCCCGCACCCTCGCCTAGCCCTGTTTTTTACCAACGGGCCTGAAATATTCCGGTAGTTGGCTCATCTGACGAGAAGTTCTCCCGTTCCCCCGCATCGCCCCGTTTCACCTCGCGTCGCCCCGCACGTTCCCCTGCTGCCCCCTGGCAGGCCATCCCATGATCCTGAGAGGTCGTCCACCATGGCAGGCAACACCCCCTACGTTGTCGCGGCGCGTGAGCTGCGGCGATCCTCCGCTGCCCGGCCCCATCGGAACCTGAAGCGCTACCGGCGTAGGTCAAAGCATCGCCCCGAGTGGCGATCGAGCTAGTTCGACCGCCCGCACCCGGCCGGGCATCCACGCTGGCAGGATGGGCGACACCCCCGAGAGGATGGCCCAATGAAGCGCCTTGTCCCCCTTGCCCTGCTCGCGCTGCTGGTCGGCTGCACGGGCACGCCAGCGGCCACCACGACGACCACGACGGCAAAGGCGACGACCACGGCCACCACGAGCCCTACCCCCTCGGCGTCCCGGACGCCCTCAGCCACCGCGGCGCCCTCGGCAGTGATGGGGATGGGAGGCACGGCCAAGACCAAGGCGACCGACTACACGCTGACGGACTACAAGGAGATCCCGGCCAACGACACGTGGGGACCGTGGCAGCTGGTCAAGGTGCGCGGGTGTAGGCACGCGGACGCCGAGCCTGCACCGACGTCCAGCAGCCTGTTCCATGTGCAGGACGCCAGCGGGGGACGGTACCAAGCAAGCTACATCGTCGGCGATAGCGACTTCGCACCGGCCTACCCCTCAGGCAACGAGCCGGAGGACGTCCTACAGCCCGGCGAGTGCGTAGAGGGGTGGCTGCCTTACGAAACGGACGCCACGCTGGTAGCCCTCGTCTACGCCAACGAAGCGGGCGAGCGGATCACCTGGCGTCTGGACGCTTGACACGTCTGAACCCTCCGCGCACTCGGCGTCCCTGCACCCCGCTGGCTGGCGCGCGTTGTCCGGTACCTCCCCCTAGGCCCGCTGACCCATACAGCGTCCTGAGACGCGCAGACGGTCAGCGTAGGCAACCCTCCGCCACGCGCTGCGCCTCGGCGCCCTGGTTACCGGAGTCGGGCCATTGGGTGTAGGTCTTGGCGAAGGCGTCCACGGACGCGATCGGCCCGCCATCCTCCAGCGTGTTGGACTGCCAGACCCCAACCATCGGGTCCTCGCCTGCGGCCCGTACGGTGAACTCCACCGCGATGAAGTAGTTACCTGTATCGGCGGACTCTGCAGCCATGGCACGCAGCGGGGTGTAACCGGCGTCCTTGGCGGTACCCTTAACGCCCTCAAGGATGGTCCAAGCGCGGTCCATGCTGACGGCTAGACACTTGCTCGGGCTGCTCCCCGGGGGGGCCCCCCGGGGGGGCGGCCGGGGGGGGCCCGGGGGGGGCCGGCCCCGGGCGGCCCGGCCCCGGGGGGGGCGGCGGGGCGGGGCCCGCCGGGCCGGCCGCCCCCCGCCCCCGGGGGGGGGGGCCGGGGCGGGGGGGGGGGGCGGGGGGGGGGGGGGGGGGGGGCCGGGGGGGGCGCGGGGGGGGGGCCGGGGGGGGGCGGGGCGCGGGCCCCCCGCCGCCCCGCGGCCCCCCCCCCCCCGCCCCGGCGCGCGCCCCGCCCGCCCCCCCCCCCCCCGGCGGCCGCCCCCCCCCCCGGGGCGCGGCCCCCCCCCCCGGGCGCCCCCGCCCGCGCCCCCGCGCCCGGCCGGGGGCGCCGCCGCGGGCCCCCGGGGGGGGGCGCCGCCCCCCCGCCGCCCCGCCCCCCGACGGCCCCCCCGCCCGGGCCGCCCCCCCGCGGCCAGGGGCGGGGGGACGCGCCGGCCGACGCCCCCCCCCGCCGCGCCCGGCAACCCGCCGCCGGCCCCCCCCTGCCTGCCCCCCCCGCCTTTCCCCCCGGACCCCCCCCCCCCCCCCCCCGCCCGGGGCTCAGGTGTCCGGGGTGTGGTGGTCCGGGGTGCGGATGAGGCGGGCGCCGCTGGCGCAGGCTCGGCATCGGGCAACATGGCGCCGATCCCTCCGACTACTGCGATTGCGCCGACCACGTACATCCAAGGCTTGGGCTTCATGCCGCCACCGTATAGGGCGAGGCTCCGGTCAATCGCGCGGGCGCGGGCGAGTGGCCCGGCTCTCACTTATTGACTCCGACTCAATAGTGGCGCTCGCCTCGCACTCGACCCCTCGCGCCCGGCCCCATGCCCAGCTGGTCGGGCCACCGCCACCCCCGGACGGCCTAAGGCACGTATATGGCACGGACCCCTGGACTGGACCGGTCATCCTCTACGCCACAAGGGAAAACACTGGTCGGGGCGACAGGACTCGAACCTGCGATCTCCTGCTCCCAAAGCAGGCGCGCTAGCCACTGCGCTACACCCCGCGGTGACGTGGGCGATTGTAGGCCCTTCCGCGTCCGGCCACCGAATGCCGGCAGGAGGAGGAGGCCCACGCGGCGCGGCGACGGCCCAGGGATGGTGAAGGAACACGCCCCAGACCACCCACGTTCCTTCACCATCACTGCCTCCCGCGTCGGATTGGCGTCGGACGGACGCGGGTTGCCACCTGATCGCCTCTGAACGGCGTTGCCCCGGAGATCCGCCAAGCGGGCGCCGAGCGAGTCGCGGCCGGTGTGCATCGCGCGGCGGTCACCGGTAGAGTGTGCTGGCGCGCGAGCGCATGCGGATGTAGCTCAATGGTAGAGCCCCAGTCTTCCAAACTGGCTACGCGGGTTCGATTCCCGTCATCCGCTCTGTTCGTCACCGAACTGTCGAGATCACAGGAGTCAACCAAGTGCCCAGCACCGTCGAGCGGCTGTCCCCGTCCCGGGTCAAGCTGACCATCGAGATCCCCTTCGCTGATCTGAAGCCCCACCTGGACAAGGCGTACTCCGACATCGCGCGCCAGGTGAACATCCCGGGCTTCCGCAAGGGCAAGGTGCCCGCGGCGATCATCGACCAGCGCTTCGGTCGCGGGTCCGTGCTGCAAGAAGCCATCAACGCCGCGCTGCCGTCCGCCTACAGCACCGCCGTCGCCGAGAACGACCTCGTCCCGCTGGGTGAGCCCGAGGTGGACGTGACGAAGCTCGAGGACAACGACCTCGTGGAATTCACCGCCGAGCTGGACGTGCGTCCCGACTTCGAGGTGCCCGCCTTCTCCGAACTGTCGGCGTCCGTTCCCGTGCTCGCCGAGACCGACGACGAGGTCGCCGAGCGCATCGAGGTCATGCGCCAGCGTTTCGCCAGCCGCATCGACAAGGACGGCGCAGCCGAAGAGGGCGATGTCGTCACCATCGACCTGGTCGCCGCTCAGGACGGCGAAGCGGTCGAGGACGGCACCGCGTCCGGCCTGACCTACAAGGTGGGCTCCGGCGGGATGCTCGAGGGCCTCGACGACGCCGTGACCGGCACGTCCGCCGGCGACGAGGTCACCTTCGCCTCCGAGTTGGTCGGCGGCCCCGCCGAGGGCCAGCGGGCCGACATCACTGTCACCGTCACCAAGGTGCAGACCGAGACGCTGCCCGAGGTGGACGACGAGTTCGCGCAGATGGTGTCCGAGTTCGACACGGTCGACGAGATGAAGGCCGACCTCCTCGATGCCGTCGTCCGTGCCGCGCGCGTAGACCAGGTGACCGCCGCCAGCGACGCGATCGTGGCCGACCTGGTCGCCAAGACCGCGTTCGAGCTGCCTGAGGCGATGCTGACCGCCGAGATCGAGAGCCGCAAGCAGTCCATCACCGACCAGCTCGCCCGCGCCGGGTACACCCTCGAGCGCTACCTCGAGGACACCGAGGAAGAGACGGCCGCCGACGCGGACGAGTTCTGGGCGGAGGTCGCGAAGAACGCCGAGACCTCGTTGAAGGCCCAGATCATCCTCGACAAGGTCGCCGACGAGCGCGAGGTGGGCGTCGAACAGAACGAGCTCACCGAGATGATCTTCCGCCGCGCGGCCGGCTCGGGCAACAGCCCCGAGCAGGAGATGCAGCACATGATGGAGCACAACCACGCCGCCGAGTGGATGGGCGAGATCCGCCGTGGCAAGGTACTGCGCCTGATGATCGACGAGGCCACCATCATCGACGAGGCGGGAGCTCCCGTCGACCTCGCCGCCGTCCGCCCCGACGGCAGCCTCGACGAGGACTCCGACGATGCGGACACCGCGGCGTCGAGGCCGTCGCCGACGAGCCGGCGAAGAAGGACAAGAAGGAGTCGAAGAAGGCCGACGACGACTCCGAGTGAGCGCCTGAGCGACGCATGCGACACAGGCCCCGGGACCAACTCCGGGGCCTGTTCGTCTGCCGTCAGCGAACACAGGCGCCGACTGCTCCGAAATGTCGGACGCGGCAGGTAGCGTCAGCGATGTGACTGACACCCTTCCCGGCCTGCGAGCCGCAGTCGGCGCCTCCGGCGCCGGAATGAGCGACTCGGTATACCAGGCCCTCCTGGCCAACCGCATCGTCTTCCTCGGTTCCGAGGTGCGCGACGAGAACGCCAACGCGATCTGCGCACAGCTGCTGCTGCTCAACGCAGAGGATTCCGAGAAAGACATCTACCTCTACATCAACAGCCCCGGCGGCTCCGTCACCGCGGGCATGGCGATCTTCGACACCATGCAGTGGATCAGCAACGACGTCGCCACCGTGGCGATGGGCCTCGCGGCGTCCATGGGGCAGTTCCTGCTCAGCGCCGGCACCAAGGGCAAGCGCTACGCGCTGCCGCACGCCCGCATCATGATGCACCAGCCGTCCGGCGGCCTGGGCGGCACGGCGTCCGACATCAAGATCCTCGCCGAGCAGATCATCGCGACGAAGAAAGAGATGGCGGCCCTGATCGCCGAGCACACCGGCCAGACCGTCGACCAGATCGAGGCCGACTCCGACCGCGACCGCTGGTTCACCGCCGCGCAGGCCCTCGAATACGGGTTCATCGACCACGTGTACGAGCGCGCCGCCCAGATCTCCAGCCACGACGCCCCGAACCAGTGAGGAACGTAAGCATGCAGAGCACTCTCGGCTTCGGCGGTACCGCACCTGCCGGTGCGTCGATGGATTACTACATTCCGCAGTGGGAGGAGCGCACCAGCTACGGCGTGCGCCGCGTCGACCCCTACACGAAGCTGTTCGAAGACCGGATCGTCTTCCTGGGCACGCCGATCAGCGACGACATCGCCAACGCGGTGATGGCGCAGTTGCTGTGCCTGCAATCGATGGATCCCGAGCGGCCGATCTCGATGTACATCAACAGCCCGGGCGGCTCGTTCACGGCGCTCACGGCGATCTACGACACCATGCAGTACATCAAGCCCGACGTGTCGACGGTCTGCCTGGGTCAGGCGGCGTCGGCGGCGGCCGTGCTGCTGGCCGCCGGCACCAAGGGCAAGCGGTTCGCGCTGCCGAACAGCCGCATCCTGATTCACCAGCCGGCCACCGAGGGCGGCTACGGGCAAGGGTCCGACCTTGAGATCCAGGCCCGCGAGATCTTGCGGATCCGTTCGCTGATGGAGCAGATGCTCGCCGACGACACGGGCCAGAGCGTCGAGCGGATCAGTCGCGACATCGAGCGCGACAAGTACCTGACCGCGCAAGAGGCCGTCGAGTACGGCCTGATCGATGAGATCTTCACGTCACTGAAGGATCCTCGCTGACGCGCGCGTCAGCGGAGAAGGAGTAAGAGATGGCCCGGATCGGTGAAACGTCGGATCTGCTGAAATGCTCGTTCTGCGGCAAGAGCCAAAAGCAGGTGCGCAAGTTGATCGCCGGTCCGGGCGTCTACATCTGCGACGAGTGCATCGAGCTGTGCAACGAGATCATCGAAGAGGAGTTCTCCGAGGCCACCGACGTCGGCCTGCTGGAGGATCTCCCGAAGCCCCGTGACATCGTCTCGTTCCTCGACTCGTACGTGATCGGGCAGCCGCAGGCCAAGAAGGCGCTCGCCGTCGCCGTGTACAACCACTACAAGCGTGTGCAGGCCCAGGCCAACAGTCCGCGCCGCGCCGCCGACGACGAACTCGTCGAGCTCGGCAAGTCGAACATCCTGCTGATCGGCCCCACGGGTTGCGGCAAGACCTACCTCGCCCAGACCCTCGCGCGCATGCTCAACGTGCCGTTCGCGATGGCCGACGCCACCGCCCTCACCGAGGCCGGCTACGTGGGTGAAGACGTCGAGAACATCCTGCTCAAGCTGCTGCAGGCCGCCGACTTCGACGTGAAGAAGGCCGAAACCGGCATCATCTACATCGACGAGATCGACAAGGTGGCCCGCAAGTCCGAGAATCCGTCGATCACCCGCGACGTGTCGGGCGAGGGCGTCCAGCAGGCGCTGCTGAAGATCCTCGAGGGCACCACGGCGTCCGTGCCGCCGCAGGGCGGGCGCAAGCACCCGCATCAGGAGTTCATCCAGATCGACACGACGAACATCCTGTTCATCGTGGGCGGCGCGTTCGCAGGCCTCGAGGGCATCATCAACGCCCGCATCGGTAAGCGCCCGCTCGGGTTCAACAACGACCTGGCGCTGCGCCGGGCCGACGGCGGCAACCCGTTCGAAGAGGTCCGCCCCGAAGACCTGCACAAGTTCGGGCTCATCCCCGAGTTCATCGGGCGTCTCCCGATGATCTCGACGGTGAACCCGCTCGACCGGGAGTCCATGGTGCGTATCCTCGTCGAGCCGCGCAACGCGCTGACCAAGCAGTTCCGCAAGCTGTTCGAGCTGGACGGCGTCGACCTCGACTTCACCGACGACGCGATCGACGCGATCGCCGAACTCGCGCTCGCCCGCGGCATCGGGGCGCGCGGCCTGCGCTCGATCCTGGAAGAGATCCTGCTCAACGTGATGTACCACGTGCCCTCCGACGACAAGGTCGGTCAGGTGGTCGTGACCGGCGAGGTCGTCCGCGACGGGAGCGAACCCCGCATGCTGCCGCGCGCGGTGACGCCGCGGACGCGGCGCACCCGCTCCGCCTGAAGGGCAGCGTCCCACCGGACCGCCGCCTGAACGGCAGCGTCCCACCGAACACACGACGGCGACCACACGACAGCCCCGGCCGCGCAAACGGCCGGGGCTGTCGACGCCACTAATGCGGCGCGACGGCCAACTCGGCGTTCACCGACACGACGTCCGCGGACGCCCACTTCAGCGGCGACGAAATCCGGCCCACCGCGCGCAGGTCGGCCTCGGCGGTCCGCAGGCGGACGAGGCTGGCGGCCGGGCCGCTGATCGTCGCCGCGGCGACCTCGGTCTTCATCGAGACCTTGGCGTTCGACTTCACCCCGCGGATCCCGATCAGGCTTGCCGACACGTCGTTCAGCAGCGCCGGGTCGCCGCCGCCCGGCAGTTCGGCGGCGGCGGGCCAGGACGCGTGGTGCACCGACCCCGTCCGCCACCACGACCACACCTCTTCGGTCACGAACGGCATGAACGGCGCGAACAGACGCAACTGCACGTCGAGCGCGAGCGCGAGTGCGGCGCGGGCGGACGCCGCGGCGTCCGGCCCCTGCGAGCCGTAGGCGCGCTCCTTGACCAGCTCGAGGTAGTCGTCGCAGAACGTCCAGAAGAACCGCTCGGCGGCCTCGAGCGCGCTCGAATAGTCGAACGCCTCGAAGGCCTTCGTCGCCTGCGCAACCACCTCGGTGAGCGCGGCGAGCATCGCCCGGTCGACCGGCGCCGTGATCGCGGACGCCTCGGGCTCGGCCCCGTCTGCGCCCGCGATGCCCAGCACGAACTTGGACGCGTTGAGGATCTTCATCGCGAGGCGGCGTCCGACCTTCATCTGGGTCTCGTCGAACGGCGAGTCCATGCCCGGGCGGGCCATCGCCGCGCGCCAGCGCACCGCGTCCGCCCCGAACCTGTCGAGGATCTCGGTCGGCACGACCACGTTGCCCTTCGACTTGCTCATCTTCTTGCGGTCGGGATCGACCACGAAGCCCGAGATCGTCGCGCGCGCCCACGGCAGGCAGTCGTGCTCCAGGTGGGCGCGGACGACCCGGCTGAACAGCCAGGTGCGGATGATGTCGTGCGCCTGCGGGGCGATGTCCATCGGGAAGGTCAGCCGCCACAGCTCGTCGTCGGCCCCCCAGCCGCACGCGATCTGCGGGGTCAGCGACGAGGTCGCCCAGGTGTCCATGATGTCGGGATCGCCGACGAACCCGCCCGGGACGGCGCGCTGCTCCTCGGCGTAGCCCGGCGCCGGCTGCGACGCGGGATCCACCGGCAGGGACGCCTCGTCGGCGACGATCGGGTGGTCGTAGTCGGGCTCACCCTCGGCGTCCACCGGGTACCAGATCGGGAACGGCACGCCGAAGAACCGCTGCCGGCTGATCAGCCAGTCGCCGTTGAGGCCGTTGACCCAGTTCGAGTAGCGGTGCCGCATGTGGTCGGGCGTCCACGCCAGCTCGTCGCCGCGGGCCAGGAGCTGGGCGCGCAGTGCCTCGTCGCGTCCGCCGTTGCCGAGGTACCACTGGCGGGTCGACACGATCTCGAGCGGCTTGTCGCCCTTCTCGTAGAAGTTCGCCATGCGCTGGGTCGCCTTCGGCTCGCCGTCCAGATCGCCGGCGGCGCGCAGCAGGCCGACCATCGCCTCGCGGGCGCTGAAGGTCGTCTTGCCGGCCAGCTCGGCGTACGGCTCGGCGTCGACGAGCCACTCGGGGGGCCTCGCGCTGCAGGCGTCCGTCGCGCTGCAGCACCACGCGCGTGGGCAGGTGGAGTTCGCGCCACCACTGCACGTCGGTGAGGTCGCCGAAGGTGCAGCACATCGCAATGCCCGCGCCCTTGTCCTTCTCGGCGGCCGCGTGCGGCAGCACGGGGATCTCAACGCCGAACACCGGCGAGGTGACCGTCGTGCCGAACAGCGGCTGGTAGCGCTCGTCGTCGGGGTGCGCGATCAGCGCGCACACGCTCGGGATCAGCTCGGGCCGGGTCGTCTCGATGTACACGGGGCCGTCGGCGCCGTGGAACGCCACCCGGTAGTAGTGGCCGGGGTATTCGCGGGCCTCCAGTTCGGCCTGGGCGACGGCGGTCTGGAACGTGACGTCCCACATCGTGGGTGCCTCGGACAGATAGGCCTCGCCGCGCGCCAGGTTGTGCAGGAACGCGCGCTGCGCGACCCGCTGCGAGGCGTCCGAGATGGTCGCGTACAGGGTGTCCCAGTCCACCGACAGGCCGAGGTGGCGCCACAGATCCTCGAACACCTGCTCGTCGACCGCGGTCAGCTCGTGACACAGCTCGATGAAGTTGCGCCGGCTGATCGCGATCTGCCGCTTCGGATCCGGCTTGGCCGGGGGAGTGAAGCCGGGATCGTACGGCACCGACGGGTCGCAGCGGACGCCGTAGTAGTTCTGCACCCGGCGCTCGGTCGGCAGCCCGTTGTCGTCCCAGCCCATCGGGTAGAACACGTGCTTGCCGGTCATCCGCTGGTAGCGGGCGATCAGGTCGGTGTGGGTGTAGCTGAACACGTGACCCACGTGCAGCGAGCCCGACACGGTCGGCGGCGGGGTGTCGATGCTGAACACCTGCGCGCGCTCGGCGGGCCGCACGAACGCGTAGGTGCCCTGCTCCTTCCACGCCTTCGCCCAGCGATCCTCCAGCCCCTCCAGCACCGGACGCTCGGGTACGACCCACCCCGGAGGGGGTCGTCGCGGGCGTGGCGGCAGGAGGCTGAGCAGTCATGCGCCGGATTTTACCGGTGCGGCGGGGCGGGCCTCACATCGGTCCGCCTGCGGCCGCGGTCGGGCGATCAGGCGTTGTCGAGGATGAACTGGCGGATCCCGGCGGCTGTCGTGTTGGTCGCCTGCGAGAGGTCGAGCTTCTTGCCGTTGACGGCGATCGTCGGCGTGCTGTTCACCCCGTCGTTGTAGGCGCCGCGCTCGACCTTCTCGACGAAGTCGACGGTGGCGCGGCCGTCGTAGCACTGCTGGAAGGCGGTGAGGGCGTCGCCGGTGATGCCGACCGTCGCCGGGATCGTCTCGCGCAGCAACTGGTCGGAGTAGCCCACCGAACCCGGGGTCTGCGGGCTCTCCTGGTTGGCGAACACCTCGCGGTGGTAGGCGCCGTAGACGCCCGCAAAGTCGGAGCAGGACGCCGCCACGGCCGCCCGGGTGGACGCGTCGTTGCGCAGCTTGTCCTCCTGGAACGTCAGCATCTTGGTCTGCAGCGTCCAGTCGCCGGCCTTGGCTGTGTTCTCGAGCATCAGCCCGTACCCCTGTTCGAAGTTCGCGCAGGCGCTGCACTGGTAATCGGCGTACAGGGTGACCGTCGGCGTGCCTTCGCGGCCGGCCGCCACCACGATGGCGTCCTGGGCTGCGCTGGCGTGGGGGGGGATGACCTGCGAACCCTTCGCCGGGCCGCGGTTGGCGGAGACCAGCGCGAACACGAGGACGCCCACCAGCACGAGCGCGATCAGGCCGGCGATGACGCCGATGAGCCGACGCTGGCGCGCCGCGCGGGCGGCCGCCTCTTGCTGACGACGCAACTGTTCGCGACGGTTGGACGCTTGCTTGCTCATCGGGATTCCTCCTGGGCTAGGTGGTCGAGTTCGGCATCGAAGGGGACGAGGTCGGGCGCCGGCCTGCCGAACAACCACGAGTCGACGGAGAACGGGGTGCGCGGGAAGACGGCCAGCCAGATGCCGCAGGCGGCCAGGCCGATGTCGCGGGCGATCTCCCACGGGTAGGCGGCGAACGCCTCGGCCTCGGAGATCTCGCCGCCGCCGCCGAAGCAGCCGCAATCCAGGGACAGTCCGCGGGCCCACACGCTGATGATGGCCGCGGTGAACACCACCATCAGGAGGGCGCCGAGGATGCCCGACACCCGCGTGAACGTGCCGGTGATCAGCATCAGCCCGAGCAGGATCTCGCCGAGCGGCAGCGCGATTCCCACGATCTCGGTGAGCTCGTAGGGCAGGATCAGGTAGGCGCGCACCGCAGTGACCGACTCGCCGAGTTCGCCGACCTTGAGGGCGCCGGCGATCACGAGGGTTCCGCCCAGGATCAGGCGGGCGAGCAGACCGATCCACTCCCGCGCAGGGCGTCCGGCGATGGTGGCAGCAACAGGCACGCGCCCTAGGATACCGGTGCCCGGTAGGCTGGCCGGATCATGACGACCCACGCCGATATCGCGCGCGCCCTGCAGTCGCGCTGGCCCGAACACCGCATCGCCCCCGGGCTGGCTCGTGTGCAGGCGCTCGCCGACCTTCTCGGGGGGCCGCAACGCGGCTATCCGGTGATCCAGATCGCCGGCACCAACGGCAAAGGGTCGACCGCGCTGATGATCGACGCGCTGCTGCGTGCGCTCAATCTGCGCGTCGGCCGGATCGCCTCCCCCCACCTGACCGACCTCACCGAACGCGTCTGCATCGACGGCGAGCCGATGGAGGCCGACGCGTTCGACGCCCTCGTCGGTGACGTGATGCCGCTGGTCGACATCGTCGACGCCGAGCGGCACGACGGCGTGGCGATGACTTTCTTCGAAGTGATGACGGCGCTCGCGTTCGAGGCGTTCGCCCAGGCGCCGGTCGACGTGGCGGTCGTCGAGGTCGGGATGGGCGGCATCACGGACGCCACCAACATCGCGGACGCCGAGGTGGCCGTGATCGGGCCGATCGATCTCGACCACACCCATCTGCTCGGCGCCACCATCGCCGAGATCGCCGCCGAGAAGGCCGGCATCATCAAGCCCGGTTCGGTCGTCGTCACGGCCGTCCAGCACCCGGACGCCGACGCCGCCATCGCCGCGCGGGCGGCCGAGATGGGCGTGCGCGTCCTGCGCGAGGGCGTCGACTTCGCACTGATCGACCGCGTTCCGGCCGTGGGGGGCCAGGTGATCCGCGTCGACACCGCCGCAGGTCCGGTCGGTGACCTGATGTTGCCGCTCCACGGCGAGCACATGGCGCGCAACGCCGCGCTGGCGGTGGCCGCGGTCGAGGCGTTCCTCGGCGGCCGCCCGATCCCGCCGGATGCCCTCGCCGAAGGACTGGGCGGCGTGGTCGCACCGGCGCGGCTGGAACGGGTGCGCTCGGGCCCGCCGATCATCCTCGACACCTGCCACAACGTGCACGGCACCCGCGCGACGCTCGCGGGCCTCCGCGAAGCCTACGGCTTCGCGCCGCTGATCGCCGTGGTCGCCATGATGCGCGACAAGGACGTCGAGGGCGTCCTCGCGCTGCTCGCCGACGATGTCGCCACCTTCGTCTGCACCCAGGTCGCCTCGACCGATCGCGGGTTGCCCGCGGAAGAACTCGGCGAACTCGCGGCCGAGGCGGTCGGTGACGACCGCGTCCACGTCCGCGCCGCGCTTCCGGACGCGCTCGAGCTGGCCGTCCGACTCGCCGACGACGCTGGCCCGGGGGCCGGCGTCCTGATCGCCGGATCGGTCATCCTGGCCGGCGAGGCCCGCACACTGCTGGTGCGTCAACGCGCGCAGCCCGACACGCAGGAGGAGTCGCGATGAGGCTCGCGGACGGTAACCCGATGACGCGGACGCTGTCGTTGACGCTGATCTTCGAGGCGATCGTGTTCGTGCTGGCCATCGCCGGCATGATCCAGGTCAGCGGCGTCCCCGTCGGCCTGGCACTCGGCGCCGGGCTCGGTGCCGCGGCGCTGGCGATCGTGGCCGGCGGCACGCTGCGGCGTCCGTACGGCTGGACGCTGGCCTGGCTCACGCAGGTGGTGGCGATCGCGCTCGGCCTCCTCACCCCCTGGATGTACGGAGTAGGCGCCATGTTCGCACTGCTGTTCGTCGTCGAGTTCGTGCTGGGGAAGCGCATCGAGGCGCGTGGCTAGGCCCCTCGTCAGGTGCCCTGTCGCATTAGTGTGAGGTCATGACCGAACAGACGCTCGTCTTGCTCAAGCCGGACGCCCTTGCTCGCGGCCTCACCGGGCAGATCCTGGCGCGTTACGAGGCGAAGGGACTCGCCATTCGCGCGCTCCGGCTGCGGACGATCGATGCCGCGTTGTCCGACCAGCACTACGCCGAGCACGTCGAGAGGCCGTTCTACCCGGAACTGAAGGAGTTCATCACCTCGGGTCCGCTGGTCGCGGTCGTCCTCGAGGCCGAGCGTGCCATCGAGGCGGTCCGCGCGCTCAACGGCGCGACCGACGGCATCAAGGCGGCGCCGGGCACGATTCGTGGCGACTACGCGCCGACCGGCACGCGCAATCTGGTGCACGCCTCCGACTCGCCGGCCTCCGCCGCCCGTGAGATCGCGCTGTGGTTCCCCGAGCTGGGCGCCTGAAGCCCGTGACGTCTCTTCCCCCCGGCATCGCGCCGGACGCCAGGGCCGTCCCCCCGCACCTGCGTCCGGCGCTGCCGATCACCGAGACCGGGTACCTCGCCTTCTGGCGGGCGCCGCGGTACCGGTGGTGGAAAGGCCTGCTCGCCCTCGCCATGGCAGGCACGGGCTTCCTGGCGCTGACGACGGTCGCGGGCATCATCGGCATGGCCGCCGACGACGTCGACCTCGAGGCGTTGCTGAGCGGGGACAGGTCCACGCTCGGCGTGTGGTTCTTCCTCGCGAACAATGCCGGCCTCGCGCTGTGCCTGCCGCTCGCGATGCTCACGGCCTGGGCGTGCACCGGACAGCGGCCTCGGTGGCTGTCGTCGGTATCGGGCGGGGTGCGCTGGCGCTGGCTGTTCTCGGTGCTCGTCGTCGTGCTCCCGTTATGGCTGGTGCTGAACACGGGCCTGATCCTGGCGAGCGGAACCGAACTCGGCTGGCGCGAGCACACGCTGATCATGGCTGTGGGCGTCCTGCTCACCACCCCGTTCCAGGCCGCGGCCGAGGAATACCTGCTCCGCGGCCTTCTCGGCCGCGCCGTGGCGTCCTGGTTCGGCGCCCCGCTCGTCGGTTTCCTCGTCTCGACCGCCGTGGGCGCCGTGGTGTTCATGATGCTGCACGGCGCGGGGGATCCCTGGCTGAACGTCAACTACCTGGTGTTCGCGGCGGTCGCGTCGTGGCTCACCTGGCGCACGGGTGGCCTCGAGGCCGCCGTCGCGATCCACGTGGTCAACAACATGACCGCCCTTGCGCTCGTTCCGTTCACCGACATCTCCGGGTTGTTCGACCGGGCCGACGGCGTCGGCGGGCCGTGGGTGCTGATCGTCATGGCCACGCTCATGGTCGGCGCCGGGCTGGTGGAGTGGCGCTGGCGGCGGCGTCCGGGACAGGCGCACAGCGCCCCGGGCCGCGAGGAGTGGGCGCGGTTGTGGTGGCCGCCCGGGGCGGCTTCCCCGGGCGGTGGAACAGGATCGTTACCTGCCCTTTGGTAGGCTTCGACCCACACCGACCAGCTGACCCTTCCACCGAAAGGCGCGACCGAGTGCTGCTGAGCCTGATTGCCCTGCACATGGTCTTGGGTATGGGGGCAGCGGTGTCCGTGCGGCTGCTCGGACGCAACGCGTTCCTGCTGGTCGCGGCAGCCCCGGCCATCGGCTTCGGCTGGCTGTGGTCGCTGGCCCCGGCGGTGATCGCGGGGGCGGCGTACGTCGAGATCGCCCCCTGGATTCCTTCGCTGGACGTCTCGCTGGCGTTTCACGTCGGCCTGCTGCAGTGGCTGTTGGCGATGCTGGTCACCGGCATCGGGGTGATCGTGCTGGTCTACTGTCGGTGGTACTTCACGCGTCCACCGGCGCGGACACTCGGCCTGCTCGTCGCCTTCGCGGGCGCGATGCTCGGTTTGGTGACGGCAGACGACCTGGTCGTGCTCTACGTGTTCTGGGAGCTCACGACCGTGTTCTCCTACCTGATGATCGGCCACGACTCGTCGCGGCGCGCCAACCGCGCGGCGGCGACGACCGCCCTCATCGTGACCACCACGGGCGGGCTGGCGATGCTGATCGGCATCGTCGGCTTCGGGGTGACCACCGGCACCTTCCGACTACACGCGATCCTGGCCACCGAGCCCACCGGGCCGGCCGCGACGGCGTGCGCGTTGCTGATGCTCGTCGGCGCGCTGAGCAAGTCGGCGCTGGCGCCCTTCCACTTCTGGCTTCCCGGCGCGATGGCCGCACCCACGCCGGTGTCGGCCTACCTGCATGCCGCCACGATGGTGAAGGCGGGCATCTATCTGGTGGCCGCGCTGGCCCCGGTCTTCGCCTCCGTCCCCGGCTGGCGCCCGGCGCTGACGGTACTCGGCGCGGCCACGATGCTGCTCGGGGGCTGGCGTTCGCTGCGCCAGAACGACCTGAAGCTCCTGCTGGCCTACGGCACGGTCAGCCAGCTGGGCTTCATCATGCTGCTGGTGGGGTTCGGCACGCAGTCCGCCGGCCAGGCGGGCCTCGCGATGCTGCTGGCCCATGCCCTGTTCAAGGCGACGCTGTTCCTGACGGTGGGCGTCATCGACCACGCGACCGGCACGCGTGATCTGACCAAGCTGTCGGGGCTGGTGCGCAAGCTGCCGGTCCTGGCCGTGGTGGCAGGGTTGGCCGCGGCGTCCATGGCGGGGATTCCGCCTCTGTTCGGATTCGTCGCCAAGGAGGCGGCCCTCGATGCCCTCGTGAGGGTGGCGATCGACAGTGACGGGACGGGAGTCCTGCCCGCGCCAGCCGTGCTGCTGGTGGCGGTCATCGTCCTCGGCTCGATGCTCACCGCCGCCTACTCGCTGCGTTTCTGGTGGGGCGCGTTCGGATACCGGCGCCGTTCGGCCGCACCCACCATCGTCAAGCACGCCCCCGAGGCCGGCTTCATCGCCGGCCCGGCGCTGCTGGGCGTGAGCTGCCTCGTCGCCGGCTTCCTGGGCGGCCCCGTCACCGGGCTGCTGGAGTCCTACACGTCCGCCATCGGGGTCGGGGCCCATCCGCACACTCTGGCGCTGTGGCACGGATTCACGACGCCGCTGGCGTTGTCGGCGGTGGCCCTGACCGGCGGCGCTGTCCTGTTCTGGCAGCGCGACGTGGTCGGACGCGTCCAGGGCACCTTCCCGCAGGTGGCGGCCGCCAACGATTTCTACCGCTGGTCGATGCGGCTGCTCGACGTGCTTGCCGTCGAAGTGACGGCGCGCACGCAGCGCGGCTCGCTGGCGTCCTATCTGTCCGTGATCTTGTCGGTGTTCCTGCTTACCGTCGGCGGAACGCTCATGCTGCTGCCGGTGTGGCCCGACCGCCTGCACGCGTTCGACACGCCCGCGCAGGTGGTCGTCGGCGCGGTGACGTGCCTGGCGGCGCTGTCGCTGATCACCGTCCGCGGTCGCATCCGTGCGATCATCACGGTCGGCGTGACCGGCTACGGTACGGCGCTGCTGTTCCTCATGCACGGCGCACCCGATCTCGCGCTCACCCAGGTGCTGGTCGAGACGGCGAGCCTGCTCGTATTCCTGCTGGTGATGCGCACGCTGCCGAAATACTTCACCGACCGGCCGCTGCATTCGTCGCGCTGGTGGCGCATGCTGCTCGCGATCAGCGTCGGCCTCACGGTGACCGCCTCCATCCTGGTCAGCACGACCTCGAGGGTGGCGGAGCGATCCTCGCTCGGCCTTGAGAAGGCCGCCTATGAGTTCGGCTACGGGCGCAATGTCGTCAATGTGATCCTGGTCGACACCCGCGCCTGGGACACCCTCGGCGAGGTCTCCGTCCTCATCATCGCCGCCACGGGCGTGGCGAGCCTGATCTTCCTGCGCTCGCGGGTGCAGCGCCGCCCGCCGCGCACGCGGGCCACCAACCAGAGTTCCGGCGCCTGGCTGCGCACCACCGGTGCGCTCGACCCCGCCGCGCGCTCCCTGGTCTTCGAGGTCGTCACCCGCCTGCTGTTCAGCGTGATGATCCTCATCTCGCTCTACCTGCTGGTCGCGGGCCACAACAGCCCGGGCGGCGGGTTCGCCGGCGGCCTGGTCGCCGGGTTGGCGCTGATGGTGCGCTATCTGGCCGCCGGCGCCAAGGAGCTCGAGGACGCCGCCCCGACCGACGCGGGGCGCCTGCTCGGCACCGGCTTGTTCGTGGCCGTGGGCAGCGCGGCGATGCCGTGGGTGTTCGGCGGGCGCATCTTCCAGAGCTACGACATTCACGTCACGATCCCGGGCCTGGACGCCGTCGCCACACCCTGGGGCGTGGTGAACGTCTTCGGGGATCTCCACCTGGTCAGCTCGACCGTGTTCGACATCGGCGTCTACCTGATCGTCCTTGGCATGATGTTCGATCTCGTCCGCAGCCTCGGGGCGGGCATCGATCAGCATGCCGAAGACGAACGGACGCCGCTGCCGAGGCCCGAGTCGACCACCGCGCTGTCCGTCAGCGCGCGCCAGAACGGGGGGTCGCGATGAGCGGCAACCTCACGCTGGCGATCGTCGCGGGCGTTCTCGTGGCCTCGGGGGTCTACCTGCTCACGGAGCGTTCGCTGACCCGCATCCTGATCGGTGTGCTCGTCATGGGCAATGGTGTCAACCTGCTGTTCATGCTTGCCGCCGGACCGGCGGGCAACCCGCCGCTGCTGGGCATGTTCCCTACCGAGTCGATGACCGATCCGCTTCCGCAGGCCATGGTGCTGACCGCCATCGTCATCACCATGGCCGTGTCGGCCTTCGTCGTGACCATGGCCTACCGCAGCTTCCAGCTCAACGGTAACGACGAGGTCTCCGACGATGTCGAGGACCGCCGGATTCGTGAGCTGGCCGAGCGCGACGACGTCTCCGACTCCTACGAAGACACCAGCTTCTCCGACGCCGGCGAAGACATGGTGAGCGAATGAACCTCCTGACCGTCCCCGTTCTGCTGCCCATGCTGGGCGCGGCGCTCACCCTCATCCTCGGACGCCGCCCGCGCCTCCAACGGCTGGTGTCGATCCTCGTGCTGGTCGGTGTCGTGGCCGCGGCCGGAACCCTGGCGCTGCGGGCGCACGCCGACGGCGTCCAGACGCTGTGGGTCGGCGCCTGGCCGCAGGGCTACGGCATCGCGCTCGTGGCCGACCGACTGTCGGCGATCATGCTCACCGTGGCCGGCCTGGTCACCCTCGCCGTCCTGGTGTACTCCGCGGGGCAGGAGGAGGACGAGGTCCGCAAGGAAACGCCGGTTTCGATCTTCCACCCCACATTCCTGTTGATGTGCGCGGGCGTGTCCAACGCGTTCCTCGCCGGTGACTTGTTCAACCTGTTCGTCGGGTTCGAGATCCTGCTGTTCGCGTCCTACGTGTTGCTGACGATGGGCGGCACGAAGTCGCGGATCCGGGCCGGCTCGATCTACGTCGTGGTCAATCTGCTCAGCTCGATGCTGTTCCTCATCGCGCTCGCCAACATCTACGCGGCGATCGGGTCGGTCAACCTCGCCCAGATCGCGCAGCGCATGCCCGACCTGCCCGACCACACCCAGGCGCAGCTCCAGTTCATGCTGCTTCTCGTGTTCGCGATCAAGGCGGCGGTCTTCCCGCTGTCGGCCTGGCTGCCCGACTCCTACCCGACGGCACCCGCGCCGGTCACCGCCGTATTCGCGGGCCTGCTGACCAAAGTGGGCGTGTACGCGATCCTGCGCACCCAGACCCTGATCTTCCCGCATCGCCCGCTCACCGAGCCGCTGATGTGGGTCGCGCTGCTGACGATGATCGTGGGCATCCTCGGTGCGATCGCCCAGGTCGAGATCAAGCGTCTCCTGTCGTTCACGCTGGTCAGCCACATCGGCTACATGGTTCTCGGCATCGCCCTGGCCACCACCGACGGCATCGCGGCGACGATCTACTACACCGCGCACCACATCACCATCCAGGCGACCCTCTTCCTGGTCGCCGGCCTGATCCAGCGTGTCGGTCACTCCAACAACCTCGATCGGCTCAGCGGCCTCATGACGACCTCGCCGCTCCTCGCGGCGCTGTTCATCGTGCCCGGCATGAACCTGGCGGGCATCCCTCCGTTCTCGGGTTTCATCGGCAAGCTCGGTCTGCTGAACGCCGCCACCGCCACCGGCACGCCGCTGTCGCTTGCGCTGGTGGTCGCCAGCGTGCTCACCAGCCTGCTGACGCTGTACGCGATCGCGAAGGTGTGGAACCGTGCCTTCTGGGGCACTCCGGTCGCCGTCGCCCACGTCGACGACGAGGAGGACGAGGACGACGAAGGCTCCGGACGCCTGATGCCGGGCGTGATGGTCGGCGCCACACTGGCCCTCATCGCGTTCAGCCTGACCCTGACCTTCGTGGCCGGCCCGGCCTACGACTACACCAAGCAGGCCGCCGCCGCACTGCTCGACGGGGCCTACGTGCAGGCGGTGCTGGGAGAGGTGAGGCCATGATGAAACCCCACGACGGCGCGGTGGCCACCGCGCCCGTCAGGTCGCGACGACGCCTCCAGCCGAAGGCGATCGTCCTGCTGACGATCATCTGGGTGGCGTTGGTCGGACAGGTCACCATCGTGACGGTCGTCGGCGGGGCCTTGCTCAGCATTCTCGTCACCTTGTTGTTTCCGCTGCCACCGGTCTCCTACGGCGGTCGCCTCCACCCGTGGGGCGCCCTCAAGCTGCTCGCGCACCTGATCAAGGATCTCGCGGTGTCCTCGACGCGTCTGGCGATCTTCGCGTTCGGGACCGCCGCGCCCCGGCCGGGCATCATCCGGGTCAACCTGCGCTCGACGTCGGATCTCTACCAGGTGAACACGGCCGAGCTGGCCTCGGTGGTGCCCGGCACGATCGTGGTGGACGCCCGCCCGAAGCGCCGCCACCTCTACCTGCACGTGTTCGACCTACCCGACCTCGCCGAGCGGGAGGCGATCATTCGCGACACGTTGGCGCTCGAGAGCCGGGTCGTGCACGCCTTGGGTTCGCGCGCCGAGATCGCGGCGCTCGAGAAGCACCAGGCGGACGAGCGATCGTGGGCCTCGCCCCCATCCGAGGAGGAGACACCGTGAATGTCCGTGACCTGCTCATCGCCCTCGCGGTGGTCGTGCTGGTGGCCGCCGCCCTCCTGGCCATGGTCAGGCTCGCCAAGGGACCGACCGGCCTCGACCGTGGCGTGTCCGCCGACGTGCTGATCACCGTGTTGATCGCCGGTATCGCCACGCACGCCATCGCGATGCGCACGGAGGTGGGGCTCGTGATCATTCTGATGATGTCGTTGGTCGGCTTCACCGGCGCGGTGGCGCTGGCCCGCCTGATCACCGGTACGTCGCTTCGCGAGCGCCGTTTCCTCGAAGCCGAGGCGCGCGCCGCCTACCACGACCGCCCAGAGGCCGTGGCGCACAAGCAGCGGCCGGCGGGCGAGAAGCCGCGGGAGGACGCGTGAATACCGGCGACGTCCTCGATATCGCCGGTGCGTCCCTGCTCCTGGCGGGCGCGTTGTTCTGCCTCGCCGCGGCCGTCGGCATCCTCCGGTTCCCCGACGTGCTCACCCGGCTGCACGCCGCGACCAAGCCGCAGGTCTTCGGGTTGCTGCTGATCCTCACCGGAGTCGCGCTCACGCTGCGCACCTGGCACGTCTTCATCCTGGCCACACTGGTGATCGGGCTGCAGATCCTCACCTCGCCCGTGGCCGGCCACATGCTGGCACGCACTGCCTACCGCACCGACCAGTGGGACGACGAGCATGCCAGGGTCGACGAACTGGGCGACGATCTGGCGGCGGCAGGCTTCCGCAACAAGGCCGATCCCGAATCGGAGTTGTAGCCAGGCCGCCGTGGCGGCGTGGTGTACACGGACGCCACCTCGCTACAGTCCGTCCATGAGCGACCGGAATCAGTGGAAGCATGACCCGCGCCAGGTGCTGCGCGCCGGAGCCGGATTCGACGTGAGAAGCTTCGATCGTGGCGGGACACCCGGCTGGTCGCGCGACCGCGCCACGGGCGAGGCGGCCATGGTCGAGCGAGGCGCCGATCTGTCCGAGTTGCAGGAGCGGCTCTACGCCGACGGGCGCACGGGCGGGACCCGCTCGGTGCTGCTCGTGCTCCAGGGCCTCGACACGGCGGGCAAAGGCGGCATCGTGCGCCACGTCGCCGGCATGGTCGACCCGCAGGGTCTGGCACTGGCGTCGTTCGGCGTCCCGACCGCCGAGGAACGCACCCACCACTACCTGTGGCGTATCGAACGCCGCCTGCCGCCCGCGGGACGTATCGGTGTGTTCGATCGCAGCCACTACGAGGACGTTCTCGTCGTCCGGGTCGACAGCCTCGTCCCCGAGGCGGTGTGGCGTCCGCGCTTCGATGAGATCAACGCCTGGGAGCGCAGGCTCGTCGACGGCGGCACGACCGTGATCAAGATCGCCCTCATGGTGTCCTACGCCGAGCAGGGCGAACGGCTCATGGAGCGACTCGACCGGCCCGACAAGCACTGGAAGTTCAGCATGGGTGACGTCACCACCCGCTCGAAATGGTCCGCCTACCAAGAGGCCTACGCCGAGATGTTCGGCCGGACCTCGACCGAACACGCGCCCTGGTACGTGGTCCCCGCCGACAAGAAGTGGTACGCCCGCCTGGCGGTCACCGAGATCCTCACCCGCACCATGGAGGATCTCGACCTCGGCTGGCCGGCGGCCACCTTCGACGTCGTGCAGGCCCGTGCCGCGCTGCAGGCGACGATGGTGCGGCCACCGGCGTAGTGCGCGAGGCGTCCGGCGCCACCGCCGTGCTGACGGAAACGGCGCCCTCCCCAGGGGGAGGGCGCCGCGTGCGCGTGCTGCGTGCTCAGATGAGGCCGAGCTCGGTGACCGCATCCTTCTCGTCGACCAGCTCGGCGACGGAGGCATCGATCTTGCCGCGCGAGAACTCGTTGATCTCCAGGCCTTGGACGATCGAGTACTCGCCGTTGCTCACGGTGCACGGGAACGAGGAGATGACGCCCTCGGGAACACCGTAGGAGCCGTCGGACGGGACGGCCATCGACACCCAGTCGCCCTCGGGCGAGCCGAGCACCCAGGTGCGCATGTGCTCGATGGTGGCGTTCGCGGCCGACGCGGCCGACGATGAGCCGCGAGCGGCGATGATGGCGGCGCCGCGCTTGGCGACGGTCGGGATGAACTCGTCTGCCAGCCACGCCTGGTCGTTGACGGCCTCGGCCGCGTTCTTGCCGTTGACCTCGGCGTTGAACAGGTCGGGATACTGGGTGGCCGAGTGGTTGCCCCAGATCGTCATCTTCTTGATCTCGGTGACGGTGACGCCGAGCTTGGCGGCCAGCTGCGAGATCGCCCGGTTGTGGTCGAGGCGGGTGAGCGCGTTGAACCGGTGGTTCGGGATGTCGGGGGCGTTGCTCATCGCGATGAGGGCGTTGGTGTTGGCCGGGTTGCCGGTCACCAGCACCTTGACGTCGTCAGCGGCGACGTCGTTGAGGGCGCGGCCCTGCGCGGTGAAGATCGCGCCGTTGGCGCTCAGCAGGTCGCCGCGCTCCATGCCCGCCGTGCGCGGGCGGGCGCCGACCAGCATGGCCAGGTTCACGCCGTCGAACACCTGCGTGGCGTCGTCGCCGATCTCGACGTTGCTCAGCAGGGGGAACGCGCAGTCGTCCAGCTCCATGACGACGCCCTCGAGCGCCTTCAGCGCGGGCGTGATCTCCAGCAGGCGCAGTTCGACGGGCTGATCCGGGCCGAGCAGCGCACCGCTGGCGATGCGGAACAGCAGGCTGTAACAGATCTGTCCGGCCGCACCGGTGACCGCTACCTTGACGGGGGCATTGCTCATGGTTCCTCCACTCTGAGACGTTGCGAGGCGTCATCTCTCACACCCCCCGAACCTAGCATCGCGGACGCTCCCGCATCACCTTATGAGGACCGGCTCCCGCCCCGTTTGCGCGCGGCTAGGGTGAAACCCATGCGGCTTTATCTCGTCCGGCACGGACGCACTCCGTCGAACGTTGCCCGGCTGCTCGACACCGCCGTGCCCGGTGCCGATCTCGACGATGTCGGCCACGCGCAGGCGTCCCGCCTGGTCGAGCGACTCGACGGCCACCACCTGGAGGCCGTGTACGCGTCCGACCTCGTCCGCACCCAACAGACGCTGGCGCCGCTGGCGTCCGTACGCGGGCTCGAGATGAGGATCCTGGGCGGGCTGCGTGAGATCCAGGCGGGAGACGACGAGATGTCCCCGGCGTGGCAGCGGTACGTCGGCACGCTGACGGCCTGGGGGAGCGGCGACTTCGCCGCCAAAGTTCCCGGCGGCGAGGACGCCGGGGCGTTCTTCGCCCGCTACGACGACGCCGTGGCGCAGATCGCGTCCGCGGCCGCGTCGGCGCTGCTGGTGAGCCACGGTGCGGCCCTGCGCATGTGGTTGGCCGCCCGCGGCCGCGGCATGGCGATCGAGGAGATCGTCGGACGCCGGATGGGCAACACCACGGTGGTCACCTTGGAGGGAAGCCCCGAGACGCGGTGGGAGTTCGTCGATTGGGACGAGGTCGACCATCCGGGGGAGTGGCCGGTCGATCCGGGGCTGGACGCTCAGGCGTCCGATGCGCTGAGCACGCGCTAGGTGGCCTGTCGCCGCTCGCCTCTCGCCGGCATGGCCGAGCCGGGTCCCGCAGCCGGCGCGGACGCGCACAGGGCTCGCCCGAAGGCGAGCCCTGTGGCGGGTGGTACGGAATCAGTGGGCGATGGCCCCGTCCGCACCGGCGCCGGTCATCGAGCGCACCTCCATCTCTGCGGCCTTGCCCGGATCCGACACCTCCTTGCTCAGCACGGTGCCCAGCCAACCCGCGAAGAACGCGAGCGGGACCGAGACGATGGCCGGGTTGTCGTAGGGGAACCAGGCGAAGCTGGCGCTGGGGAACATTGCGCTGGCGAGCGGCTTCGCGGCGCCCATCGGCGTCGACACGGCCGGCGAGAAGATGATCAGCGTCAGTGAACTGATCAGACCGGCGTAGATCGACCACAGCGAACCCTGCGTGTTGAACCGCTTCCAGTAGAGCGAGTACAGGATCGACGGCAGGTTCGCGGATGCCGCGACGGCGAAGGCGAGCGCCACCAGGAACGCGATGTTCATGCTCTTGGCGAAGATACCGCCGAAGATCGCGAGCGCGCCGATGACGAGCACGGTGCTGGTCGCCACGCGCCGCTCGATGGCGGGATCGGCCTTGCCGTCCTTCAGCACCGAGTTGTAGATGTCGTGCGCGAACGAGGCGGACGCCGTGATGGTGAGACCCGCCACCACCGCGAGGATCGTCGCGAAGGCCACACCCGCGATGACGGCGAGGAAGATCGTGCCGGGCATCCCCTTGCCGGGCAGGAAGAACGCGAGCGCGGGTGCGGCGGCGTTCGCCTTACCGGGCAACTCGGCGATCGTCGCCTGGGTGACCAGCGCCGCGGCGCCGTAGCCGAGTACGAGGGTGAACAGGTAGAAGGCGCCGATCAGGCCGATGGCCCACGTCACGGACTTGCGGGCTTCCTTGGCGGTCGGCACGGTGTAGAAGCGCATCAGCACGTGCGGCAGGCCGGCGGTGCCGAGCACGAGGGCGATCGACAGCGAGATGAAGCCGATCGGATCCTTGTACTTGTCGCCGGGCGACAGCATCGCCGGCTTGTCGTTGATGCGCACCGCCTCGCCCATGAGCGCGTCGAGGTTGAAGCCGAACAGCGCCAGCACCCAGACGGTCATGATGCCCGCGCCCGCGATGAGCAGCACGGCCTTGATCATCTGCACCCAGGTGGTGCCCTTCATGCCGCCGATGAGCACGTAGGCGATCATCAACACGCCGACCACGACGATGACGATGTTCTGGGCCAGTTCGCCCGAGAGCCCCAGCAGCAACGACACCAGGCCGCCCGCGCCGGCCATCTGAGCGAGCAGGTAGAAGAACGAGATCGCCAGCGTCGAGATCGCGGCGGCGAGGCGGACCGGCTTCTGCTTCATGCGGAAGGAGAGGACGTCGGCCATCGTGTACTTGCCGGTGTTGCGCAGCGGTTCGGCGACGAGCAGCAGTGCCACCAGCCACGCCACGAGGAAGCCGATCGAGTACAGCAGGCCGTCGTAGCCGTTGAAGGCGATGGCACCGACGATGCCGAGGAAGGAGGCGGCCGACAGGTAGTCGCCGGCGATGGCGAAGCCGTTCTGGGTTCCCGAGAACGAGGCGCCGCCCGTGTAGAAGGAACCGGCCGACTTGGCCTGGTTGGCGGTCACCTTGATGACGACGGTCAGGGTGCCGACCACGAACAGGGCGAAGACGACGATGTTGAAGACGGGATCGCCGAGTTGGATCGCTTCGAGAAGAGTCACTTCGCCGCTCCTTCAAGGCGCTCGCGGATGCGGCGGGCGATCGGGTCGAGTTTGGTGTTGGCGTGGCGGATGTAGAGCCACGTGATCAAGAAGGTCGTGAGGAACTGCATCAGGCCGAGGAAGTGCCCGACGTTGAAGTAGTCACCGAACATGGGGGTGGACATGAAATCCCGGGCGAACACCGACGCCAGCACGTAGGCGAAGTACCACACGAGGAAGGCGATGGTCATCGGGAACGCGAACCCGCGGAAGGTGCGACGGAGTTCGCCGAACTCCTCCGAGTTCTGGACCTCTATGAAGGCCTGTTCCGAGATCCGCGGCTTGGAATGCCCCGCGGGGGGCGTGTGCTCAGCGGGTACCCCCGGCTGAGAGTTCTGGTCAGACATGCAACCTCCGTTGGTCGATACTCCCATCAGGCTGACGTCGGAACCCTAGGGCAGGCCGATGGGCGGTGCCATGCACAGTGAGCCGTCCGAAGGGATCGTTGCGAAGTCGTGATAAAACACGACATCGAGTATCTCGATATCGAGGTAAGGGGTCAGCGGAAGACGACCGTCCGCGAGCCGTCGCGGAATACGCGGTGCTCGGAGACCAGTCGGACGGCCGCGCCGAGCGTGCGTGTCTCCTGCTCCTGGCCGAGGGCGGTGAGTTCGGCGACGTCGGCCGAATGGTCCACCCGGGTGACGTTCTGTTCGATGATCGGGCCTTCGTCCAGATTCGGGGTGACGAAGTGCGCCGTGGCGCCGATGAGCTTCACCCCACGTTCGTGCGCCTGACGATACGGGTTGGCGCCCTTGAACCCCGGCAGGAAGGAGTGGTGGATGTTGATGGCGCGTCCGCCGAGCGCGGCGCACAGCTCGGGGGAGAGGATCTGCATGTAGCGGGCCAGCACCACCAACTCGACCCGATCGGCCTCGACCCGCTCGAGTACGCGACGTTCGAACTCGGCCTTGGTGCCGGGCAGTACCACGTGATCCGAGAACGGCACGCCGTAGAAGGACGCCAGCGGCGCCAGGTCGGGATGGTTGGCCATCACGCCCGTGACCTCGATCGGGAGCAGGCCCGACCTGGTTCGGAACAACAGGTCGTTGAGACAGTGCCCTGCCCTGCTCGCCAGGATGAGGGTGCGGCGTGGGCGTCCGACGGAATCGAGATGCCACTGGGCGTTGAGGTAGGCCGCGAGCGGCGCCAGCGCCTCTTCGAACCGTGCCCGCTCGAATCCGGACTCCACCTGGACACGCATGAAGAACCGGCCGCTGCTCGAACTGAACTGCTGCAACTCGGTGATGTTCCCCTGCGCGGTCGCGATGGCGCCGCTCACGGCGTGGACGATGCCGGGGCGGTCGGCGCATTCGAGGGTCAGCACCCAATGGGAGGAAATGGTCACGGGCGCGAATCCTACCCTCGCACCCCTGCCGGTGCCGCTGTCTACGCCCGCGGGCGGGTCACAGGCCGGCGGCGTCGAAAGCGGCCACCGCCCGCTCCCGCCCGGTCGCGATGAGTTCGCTCGCGCGATGGAAGTCGAAAGCGGACGCGGTGTCTTGCGGGAACTCGACAAAGACGTCGGGCGGGCTCGCCGCCATGCGGAATCGCGTGATGAGGGACTCGGCCACCTCGAGCGAGAGGGACACCACGTCGGTGGTGCGCAGCCCGCGGGGCAGTTCGCCGAAGTCGAAGTCGCGCGGTGCCGGCTCCTCGGTCTGGGGTGCGGCCGACTGGACAGGAAGGTCGTCGCGCTCGGTCTCGTGCCCCTCCTGGCCGAATCGTTCCGACCACCAGGCTCTCATGCCGCGTACCGTGCCGGACTCGAGCAGGCCGCGGCGCAGCCGCTCCGTCAACTCGCGGAGCAGGCCTTCGGTCTCATCGGACGCCGTCAGCGGACGGGCGCTGGCCGAGTCGCCGGTGCGGCGTCCTGACAGCGATACGGCCACCGTCAGGTCGGCGTCCGAGCCGAGTAGCGCATCTACCGGCACGGGATTGAGCAGGCCGCCGTCGGCCAGGAGTCGTCCGGACACCATCACCGGCGTGAAGACGGACGGGATCCCGATCGAGGCTCGCATCGCGGTGGCCAGCGACCCGCGCTGGAACCACACCTCCCGGCCGTGCGTGAGATCGGTGGCGACCGCGGTGAAGGGAATCGGCAACTCCTCGATGCGGGCGCCCTCCAGAAGGTCGGCGACGCGCTCCATCACCTTCTGGCCCCACAGCGCGCCCGGCCCGGTAAACGCCGGATCGAGAAGGCGCAGCAGGTCGTGCGGCGCCAGGTCTCGCACCCAATCGGTGTAGGCCGCCAGCTTCCCGGCGGCCTCCAGGCCGCCGATCACCGCGCCCATGGACGATCCCGCGATGGCGACGATCTCGTGGCCGCGCTCGTGCAGTTCGTCGATCACGCCAATGTGCGTGTAACCGCGCGCGCCGCCGGAACCCAGTGCCAGAGCGATCCGCATGGGCGTCAGCGTAGCCGGACGGGTACGTACTATTGTTGGGGCATTGTGACCAACCATCAGAAGTGGGGCTGAGCTGTGGCAGCAGATCTCGTCGTCGTCGGATCGGGGCTCTTCGGCCTCACGATCGCGGAACGAGCAGCGACCGATCTCGGATTGAAGGTCGTGCTGATCGACCGCCGCGATCACATCGGCGGCAACGCCTATTCCGAGAAGGAGGCACAGACGGGGATCGAGGTGCACCGCTACGGCGCGCACCTGTTCCACACCAGCAACGAGCGCGTCTGGGAGTACGTGAACCGGTTCACGACCTTCACCAACTACGTGCACAAGGTCTACACGCGCCACCAGGGCGAGGTGTACCCGATGCCGGTGAACCTGGGCACGATCAACCAGTTCTTCCGCTCCGCCTACAGCCCCGCCGAGGCGCGTGCGCTGATCGCCGAGCAGGCCGCCGAGCTGGGCGGCAAGGAGCCCGCGAACTTCGTCGAGAAGGGCATCTCCCTGATCGGGCGCCCCTTGTACGAGGCGTTCATCATGCACTACACCGCCAAGCAGTGGCAGACCGACCCGGCCGAGCTCGAGGCGTCCATCATCAGCCGGTTGCCGGTGCGCTACACCTACGACAACCGCTACTTCAACGACACCCATGAGGGGCTGCCGACCGACGGGTACGCGGCCTGGCTCGAGCGGATGGCCGACCACCCGAACATCGACGTCCGGCTGAGCACCGACTTCTTCGACCCGGCCCAGGAGATCAACCGCGATGCCGTGCGCGGCAGCGTTCCGGTCGTGTACACCGGCCCGGTCGACCGCTACTTCGACTACTCCGAGGGCGAGCTGGGCTGGCGGACGATCGATCTGGAGGAAGAGGTGCTCCCCATCGAGGACTTCCAGGGAACCTCCGTGATGAACTACCCCGACGCCGACGTGCCCTTCACTCGCATCCACGAGTTCCGGCACTTCCATCCCGAGCGCGACTACACCAAGGACGCGACGGTCATCATGCGCGAGTACAGCCGGTTCGCCGGCCGCGACGACGAGCCGTACTACCCGATCAACACGGACGCCGACCGCGACGGCCTGCTGCGCTACCGCGACCGGGCCAACGCCGAGCCCGGCGTCCTGTTCGGTGGCCGCCTGGGCACCTACAAGTACCTCGACATGCACATGGCCATCGGTTCGGCGCTCAGCATGTTCGACAACAAGATCAAGCCGCACTTCACCGAGGGCGCGGCGTTGCAGAGCGGCGGGGTGGACGCGTGACCGAGACAGTTGCCTACATCTCGCCGCTGACGACGACCGTCGCCGGTAGCGAACCGCTGCGCGAGGTCGCCCGCGTGCGGTTTCCCGCCCGCGGCGACATCGACGCGGCACCGTTGTACGTCGACCCCGCGCGCGTGCCCGAGCCGGACGCCGACGGCGAGATCGTCATGGTCTCGACGGCGTCCAACGACGACATCCCACACCCCGACGACTACCTCTCGGACCGCTCGCTGCGCGTGAGCCCCGGTGGCCGGGTGTCCCTGGGGTCGTACTTCAACGCCTTCCCCGCATCCTATTGGCGCTGGTGGACGGACGTGACCTCGGTCGTATTGCGCGTGCTGACCACGGGCGACGGCAACGTCATCGTGTTCCGAAGCAACGCCCGCGGACAGATCCAGCGCGTCGACTCCCGGCGGCTCAAGGGCACCGAAGAAAACGTGTTCGAGTTGCCGCTGACCCCCTTCAGCGACGGCGGGTGGTACTGGTTCGACCTCGCGGGCGGCGACAGCGGCCTGGTGCTCGAGGAGGCGTCCTGGCTGGTGCCCGCTGGCGAGACGCCCGTCGGCACGGTCAACCTCGGCATGACCACCTTCAACCGTCCCGACTACGCGGTCGCGAACGTCCGTGCGATCGCGGCGGCGCCCGAGCTGCGCGGCGTCGTCCACGAGATGCTGGTGGTCGACCAGGGCACCCAGTTGGTGACCGACGAGCCCGACTTCGCCGCCGCCGAGGCCGAGATGGAGGGCCGGCTGCGGATCATCCGGCAGGGCAACATGGGCGGTTCCGGTGGGTACGCCCGGGGCATGTACGAGACCCTTCAGGGCAGCGCGTCGGGCACCAAGGCCGACTATTTCATGACGCTCGACGACGACATCAAGATCGAGCCGGAGTCGATCCTGCGGGCTGTGACGTTCGCCGACTACTGCCGGACGCCGACCATCGTCGGGTCGCACATGTTCGACCTGCACAACCGCACGATGATGAACGCGTTCGCCGAGATCGTCGACCCGTGGTCGTTCCGCTGGGGACCGCCCGAGGGGCTGGGCCAGATCGACCTCGCGTCCCGTGGCCTGCGCTCGCGCCGCATCCTGCACCGACGCTGGGACGCCGACTACAACGGCTGGTGGATGTGCCTCATCCCGCGGGTCGTCCTGGAAGAGGTCGGCTTGTCGCTGCCGGTCTTCATCAAGTGGGACGACTCCGAGTACTCGCTGCGGGCGCGCACGCACGGCTTCCCGACCGTCAGCCTGCCGGGTTCCGCCGTGTGGCACGTGTCGTGGGCCGACAAGGACGACGCCGTCGACTGGCAGGCGTACTTCCACGAGCGCAACCGCACGATCGTCGCCCTGCTGTACTCCGGCTTTCTCAAGGGCGGACGAATGCTGCGCGAGTCGGCCATGATCGCGACCAAGCACACGATCTCGATGCAGTATTACGCCAGCCGGCTGGTGCTGGACGGGCTCACCGACGTCCTCGCCGGCCCCGAGGGGCTGCACGGCCAGATCGTGTCCGCGGCGGCGCGAGCCCGCGGGCTCAAGGCCGAGTACATCGAGGCGCAGACGACCCGCGACATCGGCTCGTTGCCGCCGGTGCGCACGAAGAAGCCGCAGCGCCGACGCGAGGCCAAGCCGCCGAGCACGCCGGCCCTCATCCCGTGGACGGTGTCCACGCTCGTGCGCCAGGTCGTGCTGCCGCCGCGTCCGCTGTCGAAGGAGTATCCCGAGGCGGCCATCGCGAACGCCGACAGCAAGTGGTATTGGCTGCCGCGCTTCGATTCGGCGGTCGTCACCAACGCCGACGGCACCGGGGCGTCCGTCCACCGGCGGGATCCGGCGCTGGTGCGGCAGTTGACGCTGGAGAGTGTGCGGCTGCATTCCGAGCTGGGCCGGCGCTGGGAATCGCTCGCGGCGGCCTACCGTGAGGCGCTGCCACGGATCACGTCCCCCGAGGCGTGGGCCGCGACGTTCGCCGCCAACAGCGCGGACGAGTGACGCCCCTCGATGACAGGTGATCTCGTCGCGCCCGGTCGCGGGCGTGGGTTGCGCGATGTCCTGCACGACCGGTACCTGCTCCAGCTGATCGTCCGCAAGGAGATCCAGGTGCGGTACCGGGGCTCGGTCCTCGGCATCCTGTGGAGTTACATCAAGCCGGCGGCGCAGTTTGCCGTGTTCTACGTGGCGATGGGCGTGTTCCTGGGCCTCAACAAGGGAGTCCAGAACTACGCGGTGTACCTGTTCTCCGGCATCGTCGTCATGAATTACTTCAACGAGGCGTTCGGCAACGCGGCGCGGTCGATCGTCGGCAACGGGCACTTGATCAAGAAGATCTATCTGCCGCGCGAGCTTTTCCCGGTCTCCTCGCTGTGGGTGGCCGTGGTGCACTTCGTTCCGCAGGCGATCGTGCTGCTGCTGGCCAGCCTGATCACCGGATGGCGACCGGGCCTGTCTCACCTGGCGGCCATCGCCGGCGGCTTCGTCATCGTGGCGGTGTTCTCGCTCGGCCTCGGGTTGTTGTTCACCACCGCGAACGTCTTCTTCCGCGACGCCGAGAACATCGTCGACCTCATCGCCATGGTGGCCACGTGGGCCTCGCCCGTGCTGTACATGTGGACGATGGTCGAGCAGGCCGTGCCCGGGTGGATGTTCAAGGTCTACATGCTCAACCCGTTGACCGTGGCCGTCGAGCTCTTCCACTACGGCTTCTGGCTGCCTACCGCGCCTGAGCACGGCGCGTACCACGTCATCCCGGGGCTGTTCTCCGTCTGGACGCCGATCGCTCTCGGCGTATCGATCGTGTTCTTGTGGCTCGGGGATCTCGTATTCCGGCGCTACGAGGGTCAGTTCGCGCAGGAGCTGTGATGGGTGTGGTCATGGTTCGGCTGGAGGGCGTCACCAAGCGGTTCGTGTTGCGCCACACGCGCTCGATGAAAGAGGCGCTGGTGTGGCTGTTCACGGGCCGTAAGGGCGACCTGTCGGCGACGTTCAACGCCCTCGACGGCGTCGATCTCGAGATCAGCAAGGGTGAGACCGTCGCGTTGCTCGGCTTCAACGGTTCGGGCAAGTCGACGACGCTGAAGCTGATGTCAGGCGTCATGCGTCCCGATTCGGGCACGGTCGGTGTCCGCGGCAAGATCGCGGGCCTGATCGAGGTCGGAGCGGGGTTCCACCACGACCTTCCCGGGCGCGACAACGTGTACCTCAACGGCGCGATCCTGGGGATGACGAAGGAGGAGATCGACGCGCGGTTCGACGACATCGTCGCCTTTTCCGAGATCGGCGAGTTCATCGACACCGAGGTGAAGTTCTATTCCTCGGGCATGTACCTGCGCCTGGCCTTCGCGGTGGCCGTGCACACCGACCCCGACGTCTTCCTCGTCGACGAGATCCTCGCCGTGGGCGACGAGCCGTTCCAGCGCAAGTGCATCGGCCGGATCAAGGAGCTCGTGGCGCGGGGCAAGACGCTGGTGGTTGTGTCCCACGACCTGGGGCTGGTCTCCGAGATCTGCGAGCGGGGCATCGTGATGGAGAAGGGCCGCAAGGTCTTCGACGGCACGTGCACGGACGCGGTGGCCTACTTGCGCGGCGCCCGCTGAGGATCGCGCGTCCGGGCGGCCAGCCCGTAGACGCGTCGGCGCAGCGAGGTGGGCACGACCCGCCAGCCGCCGCGGACTGCGATGTTGCGCGCCCACTGCCGCGTGGTGGTGAAGCCGATCTGGCGCATCCAGCGCTGGAGTTTCAGTTCGGAGCGCAGCAGCGTCCAGCCGCCGCGGCGTTCGTACGCGCCCGCGCCGACCCGGTACAGCACGAGGGGCTCGGCCACGTTCGCGACCGTGGCGCCGGCGTTGATCATGCGGACGAACAGCCAGTAGTCCTCCATCTTGTCGAGGTGCCGGTAGCCGCCCGCGGCGTCGATGGAGTCGCGGCGGTACACGACGGCGGGGTGGTTGAACGGATCCCGGAATCGCGCGAGCGCGCTGATCGCGTCGTGATCGGTGGGGTACGCCCGCACCAGTCCTGGCTCGGCCTCGTCATCGTGGAACTCGGTGATCGCGCTCGAGACGAGATCGATCCCGCCGTGGGCGACCAGCGGTACCTGACGCTCGAAGCGGTGGGGCAGGGAGATGTCGTCGGCGTCCGCGCGGGCGACGACCGGGTGCGCGCACGCGTCCAGCCCGCGATTCAACGCCCGCGCGAGGCCGACGTTCTCGGGCAGCGCCACGATGGTGACGGGCACCCCCGCGGTGATCCGGCCCGCGCCGGCGGCGTCCAGCACCTCGCGGGTGGCGGCGCCGACCGGGCCGTCCACCACGATGACCAGTTCGTCGGGACGAAGGGTCTGGTCGGCGGTGACGGACGCGATGGCGCGGCTGAAGAACGAGGCGGTGTCGCCCGCGTAGACGGGCAGCAGCACGCTGAACCGAGCGGGCTCAGCCACGACCAGCCCCGGTCTCGACGGCGCGCACGTCGTCCGCGACCGGCGTCGCGGCCAGCACCTCGACGGTGGCCCGTGGCGCGTGGCGGGCCTCGGCGAGGCCGCGCCGCCCGTAGCCGGCCAGCGCCGCCCGGTCGTCGGAGCGCCGCAGCATACGCGCCCAGCGTCGCAGCGTGGAGGCCGCATACAGCGTGCGATCGACGGGACCCAGGGCGTCCGACCGGGTGAACAGCCACGCCTTGTTGCGCACCTCGTTGACGAACCGCGGGCCCGGATCGGCGTCCGAGGAGCCGAACACCTTGGTCAGGTGATAGACGCGGCTCGCCGGCACGTACAGGCCCACGCCGCGCCGCAGCAGGCGGGTGGTGTACTCGAAGTCGTCGTTCCACAGGAAGTAGTCGGCCACCGGCAGACCGTGGCGGCGGATCGCGTCGGCGTCCACCAGGATCGACACGAAGGACGCCGAGCGCACCGGATACCCGCCCGCCAGCGCGGCCCGGGCGCGGTCGGCCCGTGACGCCCCCAGCCGCGGACGGGGGGTGTTCATCGGGTGCTCGCGCCCGTCATGCCAGTCGGCGCGCGAGGCGGCGATCGTCACGTGTCCCGGGTAGCGTGCCCGCGCGGACGTCAGTTCGGCCAGCGCGGTGGCGGTGGGGACGGTGTCGTCGTCCATGATCCAGACCAGATCGGCGGCATGCGTCGTGACGGCCCGGGCGATGCCGGCCGCGAAGCCTCCCGCACCGCCGGTGTTGCGCGGCAGTGTCACCACCTCGCTGACCACCGGGTGAGCCGCGGCGAGCGCGGCGGTGTCGTCGGTGGAGGCGTTGTCGATGACCACGACCGCGTCGAGCGGACGGGTCTGCGCGGCGAGCCCAGTCAGGTTCTGCTCGAGAAGGTCGCGGCGATTCCAGGCAACCACCACGGCCACCACCCGTTCACGCATGGACGCATCACCCCTCACGCCAGACCCTAGCCGAGAGCGCCGTCCGGGCGGTGTCCGCCACCCCGATACGCTGAGGGGGTGAGTTCGACCCTGTCCAACATCCTGCTGGTCCTGCTGTTCATCCTCATCGGCGGCCTCTTCGCCGCGGCGGAGATGGCGCTGGTCTCGCTTCGTGACAGTCAGGTCAAGGCGCTCAGCACGCGCGGCAAGCGCGGCCAGACCGTCGCCCGCCTTGCCGAGAACCCGAACCTGTTCCTGTCGGCCGTGCAGATCGGCGTCACGCTGGCCGGCTTTCTGTCGGCCTCGTTCGGTGCGGCGAACCTCGCCCCGCAGCTCGCACCCGTGTTGCGGGGGTGGGGTGTGGCGGGCGGCATCGCCGATGGGCTGGCTCTGGTGCTGGTCACCGTCGCCATTTCGTATTTCTCCATCGTCTTGGGCGAACTGACCGCGAAGCGGCTGGCGATGCAGCGGGCCGAGAGCTTCGCGCTCACCCTGGGTCCGTTCGTCAACTCGATCGCGATCATCACGCGGCCGGTTATCTGGTTCCTGGGCGTGTCCACCAACGTCGTGGTCCGCCTGCTCGGGGGCGATCCGCGGGCGTCCCGCGAAGAGGTCACCGACGAGGAACTGCGCGCCATGGTGTCCAGTTCGGCCACCCTCGGCGACGAGGAGCGTCAGATCGTCGACGAAGTGTTCGCGGCCGGCCAGGTCACGCTGCGCGAGGCGATGATCCCGCGCACCGAGGTCGACTTCCTCGACGGCAGCATGCCCGCCCACAAGGCGATCCGTCAGGTCGCGGACGGATCTCACTCGCGCTATCCGGTGGTCGGCCACGATGTCGACGACGTGCTCGGGTTCCTGCACGTGCGGGACTTGTTCGACCTCGATCCCGCCGCGCGACAGGCCCCGATCAGCCAGCTCGTCCGTCCGGTCGGCTCGCTGCCCGACAGCCTGCGCATCCTGCGCGCGCTGTCGGCGATGCAGGCCGCCAACGACCACATGGTCATTGTCCGTGACGAATACGGCGGCACGGCGGGCATCGTCACGATCGAGGATCTGATCGAGGAGCTCATCGGCGATATCACCGACGAGTTCGACCGGGACTACGCGGACGTGGGCGCCGCTGACAACAACGAACTCGACGGCCTCACCACCCTGGAGCAGTTCGCGGAGCGGTGGGGCTTCGTGCTGCCCGAGGGGCCCTACGACACGGTCGCGGGCTACCTGATGGCCGAGCTCGGACGCCTGCCCGCGGTCGGCGACGCCGTCGCGACGACGCTCGCGCCGACCACCGGCGAGGACGGCACCGGCCAGGACTTTTCCTTCACCGTGACCGAACTCGACGGACGCCGGGTCGCCCGCGTCCGCCTCAGTTCGCCGGCACCCGCTGCGCCGCGCGAGCCGATCGAGTAGCCTCCCGCGCGTAGGCACAGCAGACGATCATCCGCGGGGAGGTGAGTGCGGTGCCCGACGACGGAGCCGAACTGCTCACCTCGGACGGGGTGGGCGCGCTGCTGAGCGCCGCGGTCGCGCACGCCAGCGGCGTCCTCGTCGACTGGTCGCTGGAGCACGTCGATTCCAATCCGAACAGGTCGACCACCGCCACCTACGGTGCGATCGTGGACTGGCCGTTCGGACGCCGCGAGGAGTTGCTCGGCGTGAGCGCTCGCGCGCACGGACTGTCGGCGTCCGACACCCGCGCCGAGATCTTCGCCGACGGCGACCGGGAGGTCGCGGTCTGGCTCTACCCCAACGACCCCGACCTCCCTGGCCTGGCGCGGGCGGCCTACCCGGCGTCGATGGCCGAGATCCTGAACGCGGCTCACCTTGCCGATCCCGCGCTGACGGCAGACGACCTCGACCTGGAGATGATCGCCTATCGGCCGCGAAGGCGGGCGGTGCTGCGGGTGTCCGCGCGCGAGACCGTCTACTTCGTCAAGGTGCTGCGCGCGACGCTCTCCGACCAGATCGTCCAGCGGCACACGCTGCTGACCGACGCAGGGGTGCCCGCGCCGCTGATCGCGGCGCGCACCGACGACCACGTGGTCGTGCTGCGAGCGCTGCCCGGGCGCCCGCTCGCGCGCGCAGTGTTCGACCACGAACCGCCGTGCACCGCCGAGCAGCTCATCGCGGTGCTGGACGCGATGCCGGCCGCGGTCGCCGCGCTCGAGCGCCGGCCGCCGTGGACGGACGCCGTCGACCACTACTCCCGGATCATCGCCACCGCGCTGCCGCGTGAGGAGGAGCGGCTGCACTGGCTCGTGCGCCAGATCCAGGCGGGGCTGAGCGGCATCCCGGCCGGCCACGAGCCCACGCACGGCGACTTCCATGAGGGGCAGGTGCATGTGGCCGACGGGCGCGTGGCCGGGATCCTCGACATCGACACGATCGGGCCCGGACGCCGCGCCGACGACCTGGCCTGCCTGATCGCGCACCTGTCGACCATCCAGCGGATGAACACCGAACAGACCGCGCGCGTGCACGCGCTGTTGAGGGCGTGGGTGCCGGTCTTCGATCAGCGCGTCGACCCGATCGAACTGCGGCTGCGCGCGGCCGCGGTCGTGATCTCCCTGGCGACCGGACCCTATCGGGGCCAGGAGCCGCAGTGGGAGCGCGAGACGGCGTGGATGCTCGACTCCGCCGAGGCCCTCGTGCGTCAGGTGCAGTAACAGCAACAGCCCGAGAGGAACCCGATGAGTATCGATGCCGACAGGCTGGCGGCCGCGCCGAAGGTGGCGCTGCACGACCATCTGGACGGTGGGCTGCGGCCCGCCACCGTGGCCGAGCTGGCCGCCGGGATCGGCTACGAACTGCCGGTGAGCGACCCGGAGGCGCTGGGAGCGTGGTTCTTCGCCGCGGCCGATTCGGGCTCGTTGGTGGACTACCTGACCACGTTCGACCACACGGTCGCCGTGATGCAGACCCGGGAGGCGCTCGTGCGGGTGGCGCGTGAGTTCGTCGTCGACCTGGCCGCCGACGGGGTCGTGTACGCGGAGGCGCGTTGGGCCCCCGCGCAGCACGTCGCGGGCGGGCTCACGATGCGCGAGGCGGTCGAAGCCGTCCGCGACGGGCTGGCCGAGGGCGAGGCCGAGGCGGCGGCGTCCGGCCGGACGATCGTCGCCCGCCAACTGGCGACCGTGCTGCGCCACCACGCGCCGAGCCGCGAGGTGGCCCGGTTGGTCACCGAAGACGGGGCCGCTAGCCGGGTGGCCGGCCTCGACATCGCCGGCCCCGAGGACGGTTTCCCGCCGTCGGTGCAGGCGTCGGCGCTGGAGTGGATCCGCGCGCATCACGCTCCCTGCACGATCCACGCAGGCGAGGCCGCCGGGGTGGCGTCCATCGCCGAGGCTCTGGACTGGGGCGCGTGGCGCATCGGCCACGGCGCACGTCTGATCGAGGATCTCGAGCGCACGGCGTCCGGCTGGAGGCTGGGGGAGACGGCCCGTCGGGTGCGTGACCACAGGATCGCCCTGGAACTGTGCCCGAGTTCGAATCTGCAGACCGGGGTCTGCGCGCGGATCGTCGACCATCCCTTCGGCGCGCTGGAGGACGCGGGGATGCGGGTCACGGTCAACTGCGACAACCGGTTGATGAGCGCCACCACGATGGGCCGCGAGATGGGCCTGCTCGCCGACGCCTTCGGGTACACGTTCGTCGACCTGCGGCGGTTCACGCTCGACGCCGCGGCGGCGGCGTTCGTCGACGACGAGACACGTCGCCGGCTTATCGAGGACGTGATCGTGCCGGGGTATGCGCGGCTGGGGGCCGGCGCGTGAGCCGATAGTCTGGCGTCCATGACTTCTCGGATCCTCACCTGCGCGGCCTGGCCCTATGCGAACGGGCCGCGCCACATCGGGCACGTGTCCGGCTTCGCGGTACCCGCGGACGTGTTCTCCCGTTACCAGCGCATGGCGGGCAACGACGTGCTGATGGTGTCGGGAACCGACGAGCACGGCACGGCGATCCAGGTGAAGGCCGATTCCGAGGGGCTCACCGCGCGGCAAACCGCCGACAAGTACCACCAGATCATCGTCGAAGACCTGCAGGGTCTCGGCCTGTCGTACGACCTCTACACGCGGACGACCACGCTCAACCACCGCGCGGTCGTGCAGGCACTGTTCTCGGCGCTGCACCGCAACGGCTACGTCGTCGCCAAGACCCAGATGGGCGCCATCTCGCCGTCGACGGGGCGCACGCTCGCCGACCGCTACATCGAGGGCACCTGCCCGCTGTGCGGCTACGACGGCGCGCGCGGCGACCAGTGCGACAACTGCGGACGCCAGCTCGACCCGTCCGACCTGATCAACCCGCACAGTCGCATCGACGACGAGGTGCCGGTCTTCGTCGAGACCGAGCACTTCTTCCTCGACCTGCCGGCACTCGCCGAGCAGCTGCAGGCGTGGCTGGCGACCCGCACCGACTGGCGTCCGAACGTGATCCGGTTCTCGGAGCAGTTCGCCAAGGAGCTGCAGCCGCGCGCGATCACCCGCGACCTCGACTGGGGCGTCCCCGTGCCGCTCGAGGGGTGGTCGGACGCCGCCATGAAGCGCATCTACGTGTGGTTCGACGCGGTCATCGGCTACCTGTCGGCGTCCATCGAATGGGCACGCCGCTCCGGCAATCCGGACGCCTGGCGCGACTACTGGACCGGCGGCGGGGCCGGGTCTTACTACTTCATGGGCAAGGACAACATCACCTTCCACACCGTCATCTGGCCGGGCATCCTGCTCGGCGCCAACGGGCAGGGCTCGCGCGGCGGTTCGCCGTCCGCGTTCGGCGAGCTCGACCTGCCGACCGAGATCGTCAGCTCGGAGTTCCTGACCATGTCGGGCTCGAAGTTCTCCTCCTCGCGCAACAAGGTGATCTACGTGCGCGACTTCCTGGCCGAGTTCGGGCCGGACGCGCTGCGCTACTACATCGCCGTCGCCGGCCCTGAGAACCAGGACACCGACTTCACCTGGGACGAGTTCGTGCGCCGCACCAACTACGAGCTGGCCAACGAGTGGGGCAACCTGGTCAACCGGTCGATTTCGATGGCGCACAAGAACGTCGGCGCGATCCCCGCGGCGGCCGAGCTGTTCGACATCGATCGTGCGCTGCTGGATTCCTGCCGCGCGGCGTACGGCACCATCGGCGAACTGCTCGGACGCGCCCGGTTCAAGCAGGCGATCAGCGAGGCGATGCGCATCGTGAGCCTCGCGAACAAGTACATCTCCGACTGTGAGCCGTGGAAGCTGAAGGCCGACCCCGAGCGCCGCGACACGGTGCTGCACGTCGCGCTGCAGGCGGTGCAGGACTGCAACACGCTGCTCACCCCGTTCCTGCCGCACTCGGCGCAGAAGGTGTTCGACGCGCTGGGCGGCGAGGGCGTCTGGGCGGCGCAGCCGCAGATCGTCACGGTCGACGAGGACGACGCGCCGTCCTACCCGGTGCTGACCGGCGACTACACCGTCGAGCAGGCGCGGTGGGAGTCGCGCCCGGTCGCGGTGGGCACCCCGCTGGCCAAGCCGTCGCCGATCTTCGCGAAGCTCGACGAGAAACTTGGCGCGACAGGCCCCTCCTGGGCGCCGGTCCTCGCCGGCTGAGCCTGGTGGCTCGTTCGTCCAGGCTCCCCGTCGACCGCTTCCTGCTGGCGATCGTCGTCGCCGCCGCGGTTGCTCTCCTGCTCCCGGCGAGCGGCGTCGGGGCCGAGGCGGTCACGGTGGGAACGAAGGTGCTCATCTTCGTCCTGTTCTTCCTCTACGGCGCACGCCTGCACCCCCGCGAGGCGCTGGCGGGCCTGAAGAACTGGCGCCTGCACCTGACGATCCTCGCCTTCACGTACGTGGTCTTCCCCCTCGTCGGACTCGGACTGCACCTGTTCAGTCCGTGGCTGATCTCGGCGGCGGTGTTGCCGGGACTGGTCTACCTCACCCTGTGTCCCTCGACGGTGCAAAGCTCGATCAACTTCACCTCGATCGCCCGAGGGAACGTTGCGGGGGCCATCGT
This sequence comes from Nigerium sp., assembly GCA_016711325.1. Lineage (GTDB taxonomy): Bacteria > Actinomycetota > Actinomycetes > Propionibacteriales > Propionibacteriaceae > Propioniciclava. Next base: position 262,661 of record JADJTH010000008.1, read on the forward strand.
GAGCGCCTCGGCGTCCAACCTCCTCGGTGTCGTGCTGACGCCGCTGTGGGCGATCGCGTTGATGAATGCGACCGGCGGCGCCCGGGTCGGCTTCGGCGCCATCGGCGACCTGGCGCTGCAGATCCTGCTGCCATTCGTGCTCGGGCAGCTCTCGAGGCGCTGGACGGCCGGCTTCGTCGCGGCGCACCCGAGGCTCAAGCTCGTCGACCAGGCGTCGATCGTGCTGGTGGTTTACGCGGCGTTCGCCGAAGGCGCCCGCGAGCGCATCTGGTCGCAGGTGAGCGCGATCGACCTCGTGGTGATCACGGTGGTGTGCCTGGCGATCCTGGCGTTCATGCTGTGGCTGACCTGGATGAGCGCGACGCGGCTCGGTTTCGACCGCGCGGACGCCATCGCGATCCAGATGTGCGGCACCAAGAAGTCGCTGGCGACGGGGCTGCCGATGGCGATGGTGCTGTTCGGTGGCGGGTCGGTCGGGCTGATCGTGCTGCCGTTGATGGTCTTCCACCAGGCGCAGTTGATGGCCTGTTCGGCGCTCGCCTCGCGGTACGCCCGCGGCGAAGCGGGGGAGGGCACGCGCTGACGGAAGCGGCCGGACGACGCGCTGACGCCCCATAGCTACATGTTATGCTGCATAACATGACGATGATCGAGGTAACGCGAGGCGGCGGCAGTATCGCGGTGGAAACCACGGGCGCCGGGCCGCTGGTGGTGTGCGTCCCGGGCATGGGCGAGTCGCGGGCGTCGTTTCGTCACCTGGCTCCGGGCCTGGTGGCCGCGGGCTACCGGGTGGCGGTGATGGACCTGCGCGGGCACGGCGACAGTTCGGCCGGTTTCGGCGCGTATGACGACCCGGCCGCCGCCGGGGATGTACTCGCGGTGATCGACGCGCTCGGCGGTGGGCCGGCGACGATCGTGGGAAGCTCGATGGGTGCCGCGGCTGCGGTGTTGGCCGCGGCGGGGCGTCCGGAGGCCGTGGCACGGCTGGTGCTGATCGGTCCGTTCGTGCGGGATCACGGATCGGCCGCGACCCGGCTGGTCCTGCGGGTGTTGCTCGCCCGCCCGTGGGGGCCGGCGGTGTGGCGCGGGTACTACCGATCGCTGTTCGGGCGGCAAAGGCCCGCCGATCACGACGAGCATGTCGCTCGGGCGCACGCGCTGCTACGGCGTCCGGGGCGGTGGGTTGCGTTCCAGGCCACGGCACGCACCTCGCACGCGGCGGCGGAGGCCGCTTTGCCGGAGGTGGGCGCTGCGACACTCGTGGTGATGGGCGACCGCGATCGGGACTTCCCCGATCCGGAGGCTGAGGCGTCCTGGGTGGCCGAGGCGCTGCATGGCGAGTACGCCATGGTGGACGCCGCCGGCCACTATCCGATGGCCGAGCGGCCCGCCGAGGTGCTGAACGCGATGCTGCCGTTCCTGGCAGGATCGGACGCCCGTGAGGTCTCGCATGGCTGAACGGCTCACCCGGGCCGCGGTGATCGACCGCGCGGCGTCGCTGTCCGATGACATCGGGCTGGAGGCGCTGACGATCACCAAGCTCGGCCGTTCTCTGGGGATCGCGCCGCCCGGTGTCTACCGGCACGTCACCGATCTGAGCGATCTGCGCGGTGCGCTGGGTCAGCAGGCCGCACGCGAGATTGCCGGCGTGCTGTCGGCCGCATGCGCCGGTCTCTCCGGGGCGGACGCCCTGGCCGCGCTCGCCCACACCCTGCGGGCATGGGCCGCCCGGCATCGGGGCCGGTACGCGGCGCTCCAGGTCGCCCCCGATCCCGGCGACGTGGCGGGGCAGACGGCCGCCGGGGAGCTGATCGCCGTGATCGCGTCCGCGCTGCGCGCCTACCGGCTCGCCGACGATGACCTGACGGACGCGATCCGCCTGATCCGCAGCACGCTGCACGGTTTCGTCGCCCTGGAACAGGCGAGCGGCTTCAAGCAGGCGCGCAGCGTCGACGCGACGTTCGCGCGCGTCATCGCCTCCCTCGACGCCGTGCTCACCGGCTGGTCGTCCTGAGCGGCAACCGGCGGATCGCCTCGTGAGCGACGAGCAGGAGCGGCCTCGCTTCTTCGTCGCGGGACGCCCGCTGCTACCCTTGGGCGAGGCTGTGGGACAGATTGAGGAGGTGATACCCGTGAACGTATCGACATGGGTGCTCCTCTCTGAGGTCACGGTCGGGCGGTAGGTCGTCCGGGAGCGCCAAGAGCACTCCCGAAAGGCACGACCATGCATTTCACTTCTGAACAGCGTCTCGATGACGGAACTGTCGAACGCCACTTCGTCCTTGGCGAGGTTCCGGGCGTCCTGTGGACGCCCGATTCCGCTCCCGAACCGGTCCCGTTGATCCTCATGGGACACCCGGGCGGGCTGCGCTCGATGTACCCGCGACTGGCAGGCCGCGCCCGTGGCTGCGTGGCGCAGGGCTTTGCGGCAGCCACGATCGAACTGCCCGGGGGCGGTGAACGCCCCGCGTTCGCTGTCGCTGAGCAGGCGAGAGCCGAGTTGCGCGAGGCGATCATGGCGGGCGACCGACCGAGCGAGGAAGTCATCGACCGGCTGGTACTTCCGCTGGTTGAGCAGGCCGTCCCGGAGTGGCGCGCCACGCTCGACGCCCTGCTCGATCTGCCCGAGATCGGTGGCCCCGTCGGGTTCTCTGGCGGGGTGATCGCGATCGGTGTGCGGCTTGCTGCGATCGAGCCGCGTATCGTCGCCGCCGGTCTCTTCGCGGGGAGCTATGTACCTCGCAGCATCATCGAGGAGGCCCGCCAGGTCACCATCCCGCTGCACGTTCTGTTGCAGTGGGACGACGAGGGCAATGATCGGCAGATGGCTCTGGACCTGTTCGATGCCTTCGGTTCCCCGGAGAAGACCCTCTGCGCCAACATGGGCGGTCACACTGGCGTCCCCTCGTTCGCCGGAGAGGACGCGGCCCAATTCTTCGCCCGCCATCTGAGCGAGCCCTCCTGAGGTGCCTGTGCGGTAGCACCCACCGCCGGTCAAGCTGGTGAGCCGACCAACAGTCGGTGCCGACGCACAATCGTCGTCCATTCGTGGAGGCCGTGACGCTCGGGGGCCTGGGAACCTTGCGCACCTTGGTGGCATGAACCTCCACGGCAAGATGCCACCACCAACCGCGACCGGCTCGAAAGCGAGCAGGACCGCCTCATGCAGGCGCACTACGCCGACGCGATCCCGCTCTCCGTGCTCAAGCGCGAACAGGACGGCATCGTCGCCGAACTCGACCAAGTGACCCGCCGCATCGACGTCCACTTCGGCGACTACGCCGACGCCCGCGCCCACCTCAACGACGCGCTCGGCCTGCTCGCCAACTGCGCCGACATCTACACCCGCTGCGACGACATCAACCGGCGGCTGTGCAACCAGGCGTTCTTCACGACGGTCTTCCTCGACGAGGACAACGAGTTGCGCGTCGAGCACAACCGGCCCTTCGAGATGCTCCTCGATCCGCAGGTCAACGCGAACGCTCTGACCTGGGCCGCAGACGCCAACAAGGCCCGAACCTCGACCAACGTTTCCGTTGGCAAGGGTTCGAGCCTTGTGCGTGGGGTGGACGCAATGGAGCGCTGCGGGAACAGGCGACCTCGGGTTGAGAGGCTGGTTTCCGCGTGGAATCAAGGCGTTCGTGGGGATGCTGGCTCCGACGGAGAGGCTGACGACCCGCTGATCGGGGCGTCGGCGGAACCAAAGAAACGACCTCGAACACGGCTCACGGACGAGGAAGTGGACGCTATGCGAACAGCCCGCGCGCAGGGCGTCAGCGTGATCGTGCTGGCGCGTCGGTTCGGGGTTCACCGGGGCACGGTGTGGGCGAAGACACGCTGACGGCCCCGGCCATTGTCGCCGCGCTACGTCTCCGATCCTGCGGCACGCGCCGCTCGCGCGACAGCGATACCAGGCCCGTCCCTGCTCGCGTTCGGTGGGCCGTAATGGCGGTAGTGGATCGGGGTGACGCCCATGTAGCGGCGGAACGCTCGTGTCGCGCATCCGCTGTGATAGCACCAGCCGACGCGCTCGGTGATGACGGTGATGAGCAGATCGGTCTCCCGGATCAGGCGCGCCATTTCCTGCACTCGTAGCATCGAGAGGTACGCCAGCGGCGTCACGCCGAAAGACTCCCTAAAGACGCGGGTGAGTTGGCTCTTTGAGAGGCAGGCGTGCGCGGCGAGATGATCCAGCCGCCAGGGTTGCGTGATGTCGCTTCGCATGAGCGCGGCGACCCGCGCCGCCTCACGGCGAACCGGACGGAACCTCTGCCAGCGCGGAGACGCGACGCGGGCGGCGCGCTGCCGCGATGTGAGCGGCGGAATCTCGACGGCTGCCTGGTGGACGTGAGGGGTGATCGCTTCGAGCAGGGTGAACAGGAGCCCGTGGACGTGGAAGTACCCTGCCGCGATCTGGCCCGTCGCTGTCATCGCGACGAGTTCATCAAGGATCGGCCCCAACCGTTCGATCTCTCGCTCTCCGAGGCGAAGCACCTGCACAGGGTCGGGGTAGAGCTTCGCGGCGAGGTCGCGGGCCGCGTCGCGGTCGGGGATCAGATCGAGGTGCTGCCAGAACAGGTGCTCGATGAGGTAGTCCGTGTCCACGGCGACGGTGGAAACCGTGGTGGTGCCTTCTGCTGCGTATCCGAGCGGCACGTTCGGGGCGACGAGCATCACGTCTCCGACGCTGACGGGCTTCTGCCCGCAAGCTCCGAGCAGTATCGCGGAACCGTCGCGCACGATGAGGATTCGCGTGTAGTCGTATCGGCATGCTTCCACCGAGCGGCGGGTAGTCAGAGTCTGACCCGCCACCGGACAGAACCGTGTTGGAGGTTGATGCTCGCTCACCTTTACGGCCGATCGTTCCCGCCGTCACCTTCGGAGTGGCGGCACGTCGATACGAATATTCTAGCACTAGAATAGGAGTGTGGAACTGACACCAGCAGAGCTGACAATCCTTGGCCTCGTCATCGAACGACCAGCTCACGGCTATGACCTGGAACAGGTGATCGAGCAACGCGGTATCCGCCAGTGGACAGAAGTGGGGTTCTCCTCGATCTACTACCTGCTCACCAAGCTGGAGAAGCGCGGACTCGTCCAGGGCGAGCATGCAACGCCAGGGTCGAAGTCACGGCGCGTCTTCCACGCTACGGACGAGGGCGGGCACGTCGCTCGGCAGGAAGTGATCGGCCATCTCACTGAGGCCTATCCGGTTCCGCATCCGTTTCTGGTGGGCATCGCCAACCTGCCGCTTCTCACCGAGCACGAGTATGCCGAGGCGTTGCGCGCCCGGCTCCCGCAGATCGAAGCCCGCATCGCGGCAGTCAACGAAGCCGAAAGATCCCGGGCCCCGCTCCCGCTCGCTGCCCGCGAAGTGTTCTCGTACTCACTGAGCCTCTTGGAGGCAGAAAGGTCGTGGCTCGCTTCCCGAGTCCAGGTTTCCAATGACTGACAAGATCGACTTCAAGAAGACTCTCGACAGCTATCAGGCCCCGCGCGGAAAGTTCCGCATCGTTGATGTTCCCGACATGCAGTACCTGATGGTCGATGGGCACGGCGACCCCAACACCTCTCCGGCCTACACGGACGCCCTCTCCACGCTGTATCCGGTTGCGTACAAGCTCAAGTTCATCAGCAAACGAGAGCTTGAACGCGACTACGTCGTTCCACCGCTGGAGGGCCTGTGGTGGGCCAAGGACATGGACACCTTCACCGTCTCGCGCGACAAATCCCAATGGGATTGGACGATGATGCTCATGGTTCCCGACTGGATCGACCGCGCTTCGTTCCTGAGTGCGGTTGAGCAAGCCGGAGCCAAGAACAGGCCTACCCGCCTGGATGATGTTCGTCTCGAAACGCTATCGGAGGGACGCTGCGTGCAGACGCTCCACTTCGGCTCCTTTGATGACGAAGGCCCCGTGCTGGAACGCATGCACCGCGAGTTCATCCCGGAGAACGGCCTGCACGTTGACGGCAAGCACCACGAGGTCTACTTCAGCGACTTCCGCAAGGTGACCCCCGATAAGCTCCGCACCGTACTTCGCCAGCCCGTCCGCGCCATATCTGCAACCTAGACCTGTCACCTCGGAGCTTCCCGCGCATTCCAGCCCTGGCGTCACCGCCCCAGCGACGGCCCGCTGTCTCGGAGGCCGCCGTCTTGCGAGTGTGAGCGCGAGCGGAGTTGGCGGCGGTTTTCTTCGAGAGCGCGTTCAGCAGTCTCATGTGCGGCTTGCTCGGCGGCGCGGGTCTGTTCGACTCGCTCGACAGCCTCTGCGGGAGCGAGGGCGCGTAGTGCCTCGATTTCGGCTCGGGCCTGGTTCGCGGTGCGGGTGGCGTCCTCAGCGTTCCGATGGGGGCGGGCGTTAAGGTACGCGGCCCGGTTGTTCGCCACGGCGTCCGCACCGAAGATGCGGGCGTAGATGCGCAGACGCGGCAGATCGTCTGGTCGAAGCGCGGTACGCAGCGCCTTCGCTGCGGTCTCCTGCTGTGCGAAGGCATCGACTACACGCGGGTCGGTGTCGATTCTGGGTCGGGTGACGCGCTCGACCCACGCGGCGGTGTTCTCGTTCCAGCGGGGCGGCTCACCCCACGTTCTCGTCAGTCGCTGCTCCGCGTCTTGGGCGAGCGCCTGCGCGATGTGGTGCTCGGTGATGGCGCGCCGCTTGCCGAACCTGCCGACCGTGCGCAGGCGGTCGCGGGCGACCTGCTGCGCGGTGTCGGCGTCTTGCCACTCGATCAGCGCCGCCGATGCCTGCTCGGTGAGCGGGGTGGCGACCTCGGCGCGCACCCGCTCGAGTTCTTGGGCTGCGGTGTCTGCGGTCTGTGCTGCTTGGTCACGTTCGTCGCGCTGCCGCGCATGAAGCTCGGTGAGCGCAGCGGCGGCCTGCTGCCAGAGCGCTGCGCGCTGTTCTGCGTGCTCGGCCTGCTGGGTGAGCGCAGCTATCTCCGTGTTGACGATCTTCACGGGGCCGTCGTCGACCAGGCCCCGCACCGCGTCCGCTGCTTGCTGGGTGGCGTCGACCAGTCCTCGGTCGGCGCGGTCGCGCTCTACCGCGTCGATGAACTGCCGCCGGGCATCGGCGGTGTTCTCGGCGACGACATGCAGCACGTTCTCGTCGGTGCCACGGGTCATACCGACGTAGACGGCCGCGCCGCTCATGGAGTCGGTGAAGATCGTGTGCGACCCGGTTGCGGTGATGCCTTGCACCCCGTAAGCGGTGGAAGCGTAAGCCAGATGCGCGTGCTCGGCGATGTACCCGGCGGGCAGGCGCACGGTGTGCTCGCGTTTCCTGTCGCTGCCCGCTTCGACCGCCCACAGCGCTCCGTCGTCAGCGATGTGTTGCACGACCCACAGTTGACGGTTCGCCACCCCCAGGCTGGTGTCGTTCTTCCGGGTTTGGATCAGGTCGCCGCGCCCGATGGGGAGGCCGTCGCTGCCGGTCGCGGTCGCCTGATCGTCCACGGCCCCGGCTTGCACGCGCCGGTCGCGGATACGCTCGTTGAGGCGGGTGGCTTCGTCGTTGGTGGCGACCGTGACCGCCTCCCCGCCCTCTCTGTGCATGGCGATGTGTTCCTGCAGGCTCGCGCTGTCGGTGTGCAGGCGGATCAGGCCGAGAGCCGCGAGCTGGTCGAAGATCGCGCCCGGGTCGTCGCGGTCACGCAACCGCACGGTGAGTTCGGCGTAGGCGGGGTCGGTGAACCTGTGTACCTCGGCCATGTCGATGGTGCGACCCCTGATCGTTGCGGCCATGTCGAGCACCCCGCCGCGCCCGACGGCGGGGAGCTGCGCTCGGTCGCCGACAAGGGCGAGCGTTGCGCCTGCTTCGGCGGCGACGGTGAATAGGGCGAGGGCGCTGTCCTGGTCGAGCATCCCCGCCTCATCCACCACGATCCGCTCACCCTCGCGCAGGCGGGCCGTCTCGGGCGGGCCGGTGTAGGTGCGGCCCGTCTCGGCGTCAGCGTCACCCGGCTTGAGGCGCGTCCATACGCCGTCGGTGTTCCACCTGTAGCCGTGGGCGTGCACGAGCGCGGCCACCGAGTCGGCCGGGATGCCGAGGGCGTGGTGTGCGACGTTGGCGGCCTTCTTCGTCGGCGCCACCACCCGTGTTGGTCGGCCCGCATGCTGCGCGACCTCGATTGCGACTCCGAGCATGGTCGTCTTGCCCGACCCTGCCGCGCCTTCCACGATCACGAGCGGATCGGTTGAGGCGACCGCTGCGGCGGCCTCCGCCTGGCCCGTGTCGAGGCCGGCGGCCTGCGCCAACTGGCGCACGTCCGGCACCGCCGGCTCATCGGCTGGCACCTGCTCTGCGATCAGGTCGCGTAGCTCCGTCTCGGCCTGCATGACCCGCACGCTCGTCAGATGCGCCACATGCTCAGGCCGGGGTGCGTCGGGCGGGAGGATCGTGAAGCAGTCCTCCAACGCCAACCGCGATGCCACCATGATGAAGTCGCGTACCTCGCCGGGAGCGGCGCGCACGCCGTGCTCGGTCATGATCCGGGTTGCGTGCTCGGTCACCGTGTGCGCCGTCCACGCGGACGCCCCCGCCGCGCAACGATCCAGCGTGCTGGAGGCAACCTCCTGCACGCTCAGGTCGTCCAGCGTCACCGATGCGCGCTGCGCCGCGCGTCGCAGGGTGGCGGGGTCGTATCCGGCCTCGCGCAGCTCCGTCACCCATCCGGCTTCCTCGGCCAGGGTGGTGGGCTTCTTCGCGGGGCGTTCATGCGCCCATGCCTCGGCACGGAGGCGGGTGGCGACGACTGGCCCCATGCTCTCGCCGGGGTGCGCGGCATCCCAGGCGGCTTCGAGGCGTTCGAGGTTGCGGCGCACCTGCTCGCCCCGCTTCGACATGACCGTGTTGTACGGCTGCAACTCGATCACTTCGCCGGTTGCGGCATCGAGGGTCAGGCCGTGTCGGTCGAGCGCGGCGGCCAGCTCGGGGCTGGCGGCGATCACGGCTGTGCCGAGGGCGCGGATCGCGCCTTGCTGTTTGAACAGGGCGGCGGTGAACAGGCCGCGCCACTTCCCTGCCGCGAACACACGGGTGCCGATCTGCATGTGAATGTGCCGGTGCGGATCACCCGCCCGGCTCGTGCGGTGGGTGATGCCGACGACGTGCATCTGCTCGATGGGTACGACCTCCTGCGCACCCAGCGACCCCACGCGGGTCACGGAGTGCTGGGCGAGCCAGCGCCGAATCTCCGCCAGGGCGTCCTGCTGGGCGGCATCGAGAGCGTCGGAGACCTCCGGGTGCAAGGCGGCGGCGATCGACAGCGACTTGGGCGTGTTGATGACCATCTCCATGAACCGGGGCGAGCCCTGCCGATCCGACCCCGCCCGGCGCGGCTTACCCATCGACTCGCCCGTGAGCGGGTTCGTCCAGTCCACCCACCCCGCATACCCAACAGGGTCAAGGGCCAGTTCAGCGGTCACCGCGCCCGATCCGTCCAGCGCCGCGAACTGCGCCACGGTCGCTTCCGCGCCCAGGTAGTAGTCGTCAGCGCGGGAGCGGTCGGCCTCGACATAGCGCAGCGCATCGGCCCCGGTACCCCGGAACGGGATCACGCCGCCATGCATCTCAATCGCCTCCAATCCTCCGCTTCGCTCAACTAGCGTATCAGCAACTACGGCACTTAGGATACGTTCATTCAGAAGAACAGGGGTCGAACGGGTATCGCCGGGAGGGGGCAGAGGGGCCGGAGAACTGCTGCGGCGGATTCAGTGAGCGCGGCGAGTCTCGTCGGCGTTGATGACTGCGCCGTTGGCTGGTAGAGAGCCGTTGAACGTCAGGCGGACGGCATTGGCGCGTGCGATGTCGAGGTTGTCGATTGCCTGGACGTGAACGTGAGGCTCGGTGCTGTTGCCCGAGTTGCCACAGCACCCAAGCAGGCTTCCGGCCTGTACCCGTTGGCCTCGCGCGACCTGGATGCTGCCCTGCTGCAAGTGACACAGCGCGACGATGATGCCGCCGCTGTCGATCAGGACATGGTTCCCGGCCAGTGCGACCCACCCCGCCGCTGCTCGGCGATGCTGGGTCAGTGCGTACCGGATCGAGGGCAAGCCGCGATAGGCCGGATGGTCGGGCTCGGCATCGTGAACGGCCATGACGATCCCTTCGACCGGGGCCAGGATCGGGCGACCGAAGCCAGGGAATCTGTCGGCGGGTTCCGGTCGCAGGAGGGAACCCGGCGTGATCGGAGCTGTACGTCCGGAGTCGCTGACGGGCACGAAGTCGATGGCGTAGGCCGTAGCGAAGGCGTGCGTGCCGTGGCTGGGAACCCGGTTCGCGGGGCTGTTTTGGACGAGCCAGTCTCCGGTGAACGGATAGGCCAGGTCGATCAAGGCGGGAACGCTGTTGAGACCGTGACTCTCGGCGTCAGGCATCCGATTCATGGTTGACTCCCACGCCGCAGGCGGCCTCCGCTCTTGGTCATCCTGCGCGCCCACGTCGTCCGGGTGGGAGCAGTCCTTTGCGGCGGGCGCGTGCAACCCAGCCCTGTGCGGTGGAGAGGGGTACGCGGCTGAGCTCGGCCATGCGCGCGGTTGGGTTCGGCTCGCCGTCGTCCACAAGGCGGGTGTGTTGCAGGGCGACGACCTCGTAGAAGTCGGGGGTGCGCTTCGGGTTCCCGAGCGGCTTCATCACGTCCTGCGAGCGGAGGGTGCGGCCGGAGGGCATGGTCATGGTGCCGCCCTCGAAACGACTGGCCCCGGTGACGGCGAACTGTCGGCGGTTGATCGCCGCCTCGATACGCGACGTGGGCAGGTTCCGCAGCATCGGGCTCGCTACCGGGTCGCCCGCCCACTCCGGCAGATACACGATCCCGGTGATCCGCACTTCGCCCTTGGGTTCCTCGCCCATGACGTACTGCCGTTGCAGGCGCAGCAGGACGCGAGTGCTGGATTCGATGTGCTGGATGAGGAACCAGCGCCCGGAGTCGTTGTTGTTGTGGCTGGAGTTCAGCCGCCGATCCAGCCCAAGCTCGGGATCGACCCACTGCTCGTAGCGCAGCGCTGCGTCGAGCTGGGCGCTGTCGTGCTCAGGGTCGATGGGCGAGGGCTCGGGCATCTGCCAGCCCGCAGGCAAGTCCGCTGCCACCAGCAGCGGCACGCTCTCCAAGTCCTCGACCATGCCCCAAGCCTAGCAGAATCTCATGCAATGGCCGCTACGCCATATCTGTGTAGCGTGGTACTGGCGTATCTGCCACAGCGTGAGATAGAGATGAGTAGCCCGGCCCGACCCACCGACGACGAGCGACCGCGACGTGCGGCGCGTGGCAAGGGTGCGCTCGGGGCAGGCGCTTGGGATGATCCGGGGCGACTGCGGTTGCGGGTCACCCGGCGGGTGGAGCCGGATATGCGGCGGCTGGTGGAGTGGGTGCTGAACATCACCCAGGCCCGCTACGACGCCCACCGCGCGGGAGAGCCCGACCCCTACGACCTTCCCGCACCTGACGGACTCGGCCCGGTGTCAGACGAACGAGGCAGAGTAGAAGCCGAACCATCGCCCCAACGAAGGAGCACCGCATGACCATCACCGCTCCCACCGACGCCCGCGCCTCGTCGGGCCTCACCGACGACCGGATGGACGACAAGCCGGTGCTGCTGGCGGTGTCCTACCTGCGGGTCTCGACGCGGGAGCAGGCCGAGCGCGGCGGCACCGAAGAAGGGTTCTCGATCCCCGCCCAGCGCGAGGCCAACCACCGCAAGGCCGACGAACTCGGCGCACGCATCGTGCGCGAGTTCATCGACGCCGGAGAGTCCGCACGGTCGGCAGATCGTGACGGGCTACAGGACATGCTCGCGTTCATCGCCGCAACACGGGTGCAATTCTGCATCGTGCACAAGCTCGACCGTCTGGCCCGCAACCGGGCCGACGATGTGAAGATTCACGAAGCCCTCCTCGCCGCCGGGGTCACCCTCGTCTCCGCCACCGAGTCCATCGACCAGACCCCTTCGGGGATGCTCGTCCACGGCATCATGTCGAGCATTGCAGAGTTCTACTCCCGGAACCTCGCCACTGAGGTCACGAAGGGGCTGACGCAGAAGGTCGCCCAAGGCGGAACCCCGATGCGCGCCCCCATCGGCTACCTCAACGTGCGCCGCACCGACGACGCGGGCCGCGAGATACGCACCGTCGAGGTCGATCCCGAACGGGCACCGCTCATCACTTGGGCATTCGAGCAATACGCGAGTGGTGAGACCTCCGTGACCGGGCTGCTGCGCGACCTGACCGCGCGGGGTCTGGTGACGGTGCCGACGCCGAAGCGCCCCTCCAAGGCGTTGGGGAAGAACACACTCTACAAGCTGCTCACGAACCCGTACTACGCGGGCGTGATCCGCTACAAGGGCGGCCTGCATCCCGGTGCGCATGAGCCCATCGTGGAACCGGCGCTGTTCGACACGGTGCAGTCACTGCTGCGGGCGCGCACCGCGAAGATGACCCGCCACGTCCAGCACGCCCACCACCTCAAAGGCTTGCTGCATTGCGGCACCTGCGGGTCGCGGATACTGCTCGACTTCGCCACCAACCCCAAAGGCACGACTTACGCCTACTTCGTGTGCTCGGGCAGGGCCTCGAAGCGGACAGCCTGCACCCGGCGGGCGGTGCCGGTTGCGGTCGCGGAACGCCTCGTCGCGGACTCCTACGCCTCCATCACGATCAACGACCAGACCTACCGTGACCTTGCCGCGAAGGTCGATGCCGCGTTCGACAAGCGCATGGCAGGGCGTGACCATGAGATAGCCGACCTCATGGCAAACCGAGCCAAGTTGGAGTCAGAGAGTGACAAGCTGCTGGCCGCGCACTTCGCCGACGCGATCGACCTCCCCACGCTGAAACGGCACCAAGACCGCATCCGGGCGGGCCTGGCGGACGTGAACCGGAAACTGGCCGAGCACGACGAGCACCACACCGGCGGGCGGGCATTCCTGCACGACTCGCTGCGGCTGCTCACCGACGCGCACCACGCCTACGCTCGTTCCGGCGATGCCGACAGGCGGCTGGCAAACCAGGCGTTCTACTCGCGGCTCGACGTCACCGACGACGAACAACTACGCCCGCGACTGGCCGAACCGTTCGCCACCATCATCCGCGAAGCCCACGAACACAGCGACGACGAAGGAGAGGGGGCGGAACACGAACACGACGAACCTACGCATGTCGCGTGTTCCCGTAAGACACTTTGGGTGGAGCTAAGGGGATTCGAACCCCTGACCTCTTCCATGCCATGGAAGCGCGCTACCAACTGCGCCATAGCCCCAAGTCCCGGTGCGGAACGGAGTGAAACTCTACAGGCGCAAGCGCCTAGCTCCAAATCGTCCACACTGGGCGGTCGGTCAGGCCTCGGTGGAGGCGCGCTGGCGCGCCTCGTTGGCCACGACGTCGTCGGAGTCACCGGTCAGCGCCCGGTAGCTGAAGCCCGCGATGAGGGCGCCCACGACGGGCGCAACCAGGAACAGCCAGACCTGGCCGAGGGCGTCCGGACCGGCGAACCAGGCGACGCCCAGGGAGCGGGCCGGGTTGACCGACGTGTTCGACACCGGGATCGAGATCAGGTGGATGAGGGTCAGCGCCAGGCCGATGGCCAGCGGGGCGAAGCCCTTCGGCGCCTTGCTGGACGTGACGCCCAGGATGATCCACAGGAAGACGGCCGTCAGCACGATCTCGATCAGGGCTACCGAGAGCAGCGAATAGCCGCCGGGGGAGCGGTCGCCGAAGCCGTTGGTGGCGAAGCCGGACGCCACGGCGTCGAAGCCCGGGGCGCCGGACGCGATGACGAACAGCACCCCGCCGGCGATGGACGCGCCGACGATCTGCGCGGCGATGTAGGGGACGATGGCGGCGGTCTCGACGCGCTTGGCCGCCCACACTCCGAGTGTGACGGCGGGGTTGAAGTGGCCGCCGGACAGGTGACCGAGCGCGTAGGCGCCGGTGAGAACGGTCAGGCCGAAGGCCAGGGCGACGCCGAGCCAGCCGATGCCGACGGGGAAGTGGGCGTCCGTGACGGCGGTTGCCGCCAGCACGGCCGATCCGCATCCGCCGAAGGTGAGCCAGAAGGTGCCGAGAGCCTCGGCCCAGAGACGTTGGGGCATGGTGGGGTTCACGAAGGAGTCCTTTGCAGCAAGAAACGGTCGGCGTGGGGTCCATGCCGACCGTGCGATGAAACGCTTCACACCTTGGGCAGCATCGCCGCCGATGATCAACCCGGGACGGGCAGGGCGGAGATCTGGCGTCCGCCTTCGGTCGTGAGGATCAGGGTGGCCGGCCCTCTCGGCATCGGGACGAAAAGGTTGCCGGCGATGGTCTGACCCGCCACCAACCGGCCCGACCCGATCTGAGGCTCCGGCGCGCCGGCGACGGGTTCGTAGACGGTGGTGGAACCGTCGTTGGAGAACGCGACGAAACCGTAGGTCACTCGGCCGGCGTCAGCGCTCACCCGCACTGTGACCAGGACGCCGTCGTCGCTCCACGCGTGTGACAACACCTCCCAGCGACCTTCGCTCTTGCCGTCACCGGGCATGACGAACGGCATGCCCGATGCGACCGGCTCGTCGGTTCCCGCAGCCGTGGGGGTGGCCGTGGGCGACGGCGCCTGCATCGAGGGGAAACGCAGGAAGAGCGCGGCGAGCACGACACCCACCAACACCGCGCCGACGAGAAGGAACCACAGGCCTCCCCCGCCGCGCTTGGGCGGGGCGTAGGCGGTGATGTCGATGGGACGCCGCTGGTAAGGGTCGGCATTCCACGGCTGGGTCATGCGTTCGAGCCTACCCGAGGCTGTGGACAGCGACCCGACCGGTGAGAGCTGCGACTGTGGACGGCGGAGATCGATCGGCCGGCCCGCGGTGCCGTCGCCGATTGCCGGACCATGACCAAAGCTTCCGCTCCGGATATCCGCCTGGATTCGCTGACCGATCTCGTCGAGTGCGTGCCCGTTCTCGTGGGGTTTCACCCTCGGGAATCGATGGTGCTCGTCGCCGTCGAGGACGGGCGGGTGGTGCTCACCGCGCGATCCGATCTACCGCCGGAGGGCGTGGGCTCCGTCGTGCCGCAGCTGGACGCGGTCTGGCGACGCCTGCCCCGGGCCACGATCGTGGCGATGGCGTTCTCTGAGTCCCTGGTGCTCGCCTGGCTGTCGCTCGCAGACATCGATGAGGCGTTGCCGTGTGACCGAGAGCGTGTCCTGGTTCATGTCGATCGCGAGCGTTGGTATGACGCCCCTGACGCCGACGGCGTCCGCTATGACGCCGTCGGCAGCGCGCATCTCGCCCACGCCGCCTTCTCGGGCCGGATCGTGCGCGCGTCGCGCGATGAGTTGCGGACGCTGGTGGAGGCGCGCCGTGCACCGGCCGATCTGTTGCCCGCGCTCGAGCGACTCACGGCGCGGAAGCTGCGCAGCCGGGATCTGCTGGTCGAGGCGCGTGCGCTCGTCCGGGCGCACGACTCCGGAACGGGTGTGGTCGAGTTCGACCTTGACCAGGCCACCCTGCTCAGCATCGCCACGCACGATCTCGGCTTCCTCGACGCCACGATCGGATCGATGACGCGCGAGAACGCGCCGGGGCGGCTGGGTCTGTGGCTCCACGTCGTCCGCGAGAGCGTCCCACGCGCCGCCGGGCCGGCGATCGTGGCGGCCGGGCTGGCCGCCTGGCTGGCCGGGGAGGGGGCGCTCGCCACCGTGTGCCTCGAGGCGCTGGGTGGTATCCGCGCGCCGGCCGCATGGTCCGGCGTGCTGGAGCAGATCAACGCGGACGCGGCGCACCCCGACGAATGGGAGGTGCGCCGCGACGGCGTGGTTGCTGAGCGGTTAGGGGTTGCGTAGCGAGTTGGCGACCGCGGCCAGAGAGTCGCCGGAGGCGCGCAGCAGCGCCAGTTCGGCGGGTGAGAAGGAGGTCTGCAGGATCGGACGGGCGCCATCCGCGCTGACGACCGACGGCAGGGAGAGGGCGACGTTCTTCAGGGGATGGAAGTTCTCCAGAACGGTGCTGACGGGCAGGATCGCGTGCTCGTCGTTGAGGATCGCCTCGATGATGCGTGCGCTGGTGATGCCGATCGCGTAGTTGGTGGCGCCCTTGCCTTCGATGACCTTGTAGGCCGCGTCGCGGACGGCGATCGCGATCTCGTCGAGTTCCTGCACCGTGAAGCGGGTGCCGTCCGGCTTGATCCACTCAAGGATCGGCACGGTGCCGATCGAGGCGCTCGACCACAGCGAGAATCCGGTGTCCCCGTGCTCGCCGACGATGACGGCGTGGACGCTCGACGGCGCGACGCCCGCGCGCCGCGCGAGCTGCCAGCGCAGCCGGGAGGTGTCGAGGACGGTGCCCGACGCGAAGATGCGGTTGGCGGGCAGGCCGGTGGACTCCTTGGCGAGCACGGTGAGCACGTCACACGGGTTGGTGACGATCACGAACACCGCGTTGGGGGCGACCTCCATCAGCTGCGGCAGCATCGACTGGAGGATGTTGGCGTTCACGCCGGCGAGCTCGATGCGAGTCTGGCCCGGTCGCTGCTTGGCGCCGGCCGTGATGACGACGACGTGGGAGCCCTCGGCGACGGAAATGTCGCTGCCGCCGATGATGTCGCTGGTGCCCATGAATTGGCTGCCGTGGGCGAGGTCGAGGACCTCGGCCTCCACTCTCTCGGTGGCGATGTCGTAGAGCGCGACATGGCGGGCCGATCCGCGGATCAGGCAGGAGTAGGCGACGCTGGAGCCGACCGCGCCGGCGCCGACGATCGTGACTTTAGAGTTCTCGATTGCGGTCATGGGCGACAGTCTGGCGGAGGACGTTCGCCCGCGGTGCGGTTTTCTCCCGAAATGGTCACCCGACGCCACCGGCATCCGTGCGCCGTCCACGCCGCCGGGCGCGCCGCGTGCGTGGGATATGCTGACGGGCGTGAATCGCACCACGAGTCAGCGACTTCTTAGCTAGCCGCGCACCTCACCCGGTGACGCGGCGCCCCTGAATGCCCACCCGGCACCCAGGGGTTTTTTCATGCCGAGGTCCACGATTCACCTAGCCGACGAGGAGAAGTCCACCCATGGAGTCCGCCCGCACGTATGACGCCAAGGCCGCCCAAGAGCGCTGGCAGCAGTTCTGGGAGGCCGACCGCACGTTCGTCGCCCGCGATGACGATTCGGCCGAGCGGCGCTACGTGCTCGACATGTTCCCCTACCCGTCCGGCGATCTGCACATGGGGCATGCGGAGGCGTTCGTCATGGGCGACATCGCCGCGCGCTACTGGCTGTTGCGCGGCTACGACGTCATGCACCCGATCGGCTGGGACTCCTTCGGCCTGCCCGCCGAGAACGCCGCCATTCAGCGCGACGCGCACCCGGCGGAGTGGACCTACGCCAACATCGATACCCAGGCCGCGTCGTTCAAGCGCTACGGGCTGAGCTTCGACTGGACGCGCCGCCTGCACACCTCCGACCCCGCGTACTACCGCTGGACGCAGTGGCTGTTCAGCGAGTTCTTCAAGCGTGGTCTGGCCTACCGCAAGGCGTCCTTCGTCAACTGGTGCCCGAACGACCAGACCGTGCTGGCCAACGAGCAGGTCGTCCAGGGCGAATGCGAGCGCTGTGGGGCCGCCGTGACGAAGCGCCGGCTGACGCAGTGGTACTTCAAGATCACCGACTACGCCCAGCGCTTGCTCGATGACATGGACGCGCTCAGGGGACGGTGGCCCGACCGCGTGCTGGCCATGCAGCGCAACTGGATCGGACGCTCCGAAGGTGCGTACGTCGACTTCACGGTCGACGGCCGTGACGAGCCGCTGACGGTTTTCACGACGCGCCCCGACACCCTGTACGGCGCCACCTACTTCGTGGTCGCCCCCGACGCGCCGCTGGCCGAGGAACTGGTCACGGACGAGCGCCGCGCCGCGTTCGAGGCATACCTCGAGAAGACGAAGGCCGCCACCGAGATCGAGCGCCAGTCGACCGAGCGGCCCAAGACGGGCGTGTTCACGGGTGCCTATGCGATCAACCCGGTCAACGGCGAGAGGCTGCCGATCTGGGCCGCCGACTACGTGCTGGCCGACTACGGCACCGGCGCGATCATGGCGGTGCCCGCGCACGACCAGCGCGACCTCGACTTCGCGCGCGCCTTCGGCATTCCCGTCCGTGTCGTCATCGACACCGGCGACGAGGATCCGGCCGCCTCGGGGGTGGCCACCACGGGTGACGGCGTCTACGTGAACTCGGCGATCCTGGACGGCCTGCCTGACAAGATGTCCGGAATCGGGGCGATGAACGCTCACCTGGAAGCCCAGAATCAGGGCAAGGGCGCCGTCACCTTCCGGCTGCGCGACTGGCTGCTGAGCCGACAGCGGTTCTGGGGCTGCCCGATCCCGATCGTCCATTGCCCCGACTGCGGTGAGGTGCCGGTGCCCGTCGATCAGCTACCGGTCATGCTGCCCGACATGCGCGGTGCGGACCTGGCTCCGAAGGGCACCAGCCCGCTGGCGTCCGAAGCGGCGCGTGCCTGGCGCGAGGTCGCCTGCCCTCGCTGCGGCGGCCCGGCCGAGCGCGACACCGACACCATGGACACGTTCGTCGATTCGTCCTGGTACTACTTCCGCTACTGCTCGCCGAACGACGACACCGCGGCTTTCGACGTCGAGCAGGTGCGCCGGTGGGCGCCGGTCGACCAGTACGTGGGCGGGGTCGAGCACGCGATCCTGCACCTGCTGTACAGCCGCTTCTTCACGAAGGTGTTGCACGACGCCGGCCTGATCGACTTCACCGAACCGTTCACGCGCCTGCTCAACCAGGGCCAGGTCACCAACGGTGGCAAGGCGATGAGCAAGTCGCTCGGCAACGGAGTCGACCTGGGGGTGCAGATCGACCTGCACGGCGTGGACGCCATCCGCACCTCGATCGTCTTCGCCGGGCCGCCCGAGGACGACATCGACTGGCAGGCCATGTCCCCGTCGTCGACGAGCAAGTTCCTGCAGCGCGCCTATCGGATCGCGGACGACGTCACCTCGGACGCCGGAGCCGACATTGCCGACGGCGACGTCGGGGTGCGACGGGGCACGCACAAGCTGATCGCCGAGATCACGGAGGCGGCCGAGTCCCAGCGCTACAACGTGATGGTCGCTCGCATCATGGAACTGGTCAACCACACGCGCAAGGCCATCGACTCGGGCCCGGGCGGAGCCGACCCGGCCGTTCGCGAGGCGGCGGATTTCGTCGCGCAGGCGCTCAGCCTCGTCGCGCCCTACCTGGGCGAAGAGATGTGGGCGATGCTCGGCCACGCCCCGTCCGTTGCTCGTTCGACCTGGCCGGACGTCGATGCGGCGCTCCTGGTCGAGGACGCCGTCACCGTCGTGGTGCAGGTGCAGGGCAAGGTGCGCGCCAAGCTCGAGCTGCCGGCGTCCGTCACCGAGGCGGAGGCGACGGCGGCGGCGCTCGCAGACGCCGGGGTGCAGCGGGCGCTCGACGGACGCGGCGTCGGGAAGGTGATCGTGCGGTTGCCGAAGATGGTGAGCATCGTTCCCGCCTGACGGCGAGAGGACGCGGGCCGGGATGCCGTCATGTGGATGACGGTCCCGGCCCGTCGTGCGCTTATCCACAGCGGTGGACGCGGTTGACCGGCACGGCGCTTCGACGCCGATGGTCCGGGCATGCGCAGATTGATCCGTGACCCCGTTCAGGGCGACGTCGTGCGCGCGAGGCTGGACGCGCTGGTCGACGAGCTGAACGCGCGGGGGCAGGTGGAGCGGCCGGGAAGGCCCGGCGACCGACCATCGCCACCCCGCGACACCGAAGAGGCGGCCCCGTCCCGGGACGGCGATCACGACGCCGATGCGGTCGTGGCGGCGCGGCGCGCCATCGCGTTCCGCGACTCCGCGTTGCGCCGAGCGTGGGAGTTCGGGCGGGCGCACGCGGCGGTCGTCGGGATCATCGGCCTGGTCGCGGTCCTGACTGCGACGTGGACGCTCACCCGCGCGCGCACGGTCGCCGTCGCCGATGCGACTCCGTCGGTGGTGGCGGCCGTCCACGCGCCGGATCCCACGCCGTCGGCGACTCCGGCCGCGCTGCGGGTGCACGTGCTCGGAGCGGTCGCGAACCCCGGGGTGGTCACGCTGGCCGAGGGCGACAGGGTCGAGGACGCCCTCGCCGCAGCCGGTGGGCTGGCCGCAGGAGCTCGGCCGGGCGAGCTCAATCTGGCGGCGCCGGTCGCCGACGGCGACCAGATCGTCGTCGGCGACGAGAAGAGGCCGGGCGGTGACGTCCGCGGCCCGAGCAGCGGTGCGGCGGCAGACGGACAACGTTCGTCGGCGGCCGGGGGCGCGGCGTCCGGCAAGGTCGATCTCAACAAGGCCACCGCCCAGCAACTGGAGTCCCTCCCGGGCGTGGGTCCCGTGACCGCGCAGGCGATCCTGCGCTGGCGCGAGCAGCACCAGAAGTTCGGCCGTGTCGAGGAGTTGCAGGAGGTCGACGGGATCGGCCCGAAGACGTTCGCCCAACTCCAGCCGCTCGTGCGGGTCTGACGCACCGATGGACGGTCGCTCACGCCTCTCCCCGCCCGACCCGGCGGCGCGGTGGGAGGCAGACTCCCGGACGGCTTCCGGGCGAGGGCTGCGCGACGTGGGCGGCGCCGACCTGCGCGCGGTCGCGCTCGGCGCGACCGCGTGGCTGAGCACCGGGCTGGCGGTCGCAGGTGATCCGCGCCTGCTCGTGCTGGTGGCGGCGGCCGCGGCGTCCGCCGTACTGGTGGCGTGGTGGCGTCACAGCTGGCTGATCGCGTCGCTGGCCGTGGTTGCGGCGGTCTGCGCGCTTGTGGGCGGGGCGCGCACGGCGGTCATCCGTTCGGGGCCGCTGGCGGAGCTGACGGCCCAGGCGGCGACGGCCGAGGTCGTGTTGCGCGTCGGCGGCGACGGACGACTGTGGCCACCCGAGGGGCACCGCTCGGGCCTGTGGATCGGGTCGGCCGTGCTGATCCGGCTCGACGCGCGCGGTGACTCGTGGGGGAGCGGGGCTCCGGTGCGGGTCGTCGCGACCGGCGACGTGGCGGGCGCGTGGGCGTTGGTGCCACAGGGCACGGTGGTCCGCGCCACCGTGCGTCTCGGCGAACCCGAGGCCGGTAGCGCCGCGTTCGCCGAACTGCGGGCACGCGAGCCGCCGGCGCAGGTGGCCGCGCCCGATGCCCCGTCGGCGGTGGTCGGCGCACTGCGCGGAGGGTTGGTCGCGGCCTCCGCCACGCTGCCACCGGACGCGAGGGCGCTGCTTCCCGCCCTGGTCGTGGGCGATACCCAGGGCGTGTCCGCCGACTTGCAGGACGTGTTCCGGCTGTCCGGCCTGCTCCACCTGATGGCCGTCTCCGGGGCGAATCTGGTGCTCATCCTCGGCTTCCTGCGCGCGACCGCGGTGACGCTCGGCGTCCGCGGCGGGTGGCTGACCGGTGTGCTGGTGGCAGGCGTGGCGGGCTTCGTGGCGCTGTGCCTGGGCGAGCCCAGCGTGGTGCGCGCGGCGGCGATGGGGCTGGTCGGCCTGGCGGCAGTCGGCCGGGCGGGGCGCGGACGCCACGGGTTGCGATTCCTTGGCGTTGCGGTGCTGGCGGTCGTGCTGATCGAGCCGCCGATGGCACTGTCGGTCGGATTCGCGCTGTCGGTGGCGGCGACGTCCGGGTTGCTGTGTTGGGCCGGGAGCTGGGCGGATCGGCTGGCTCGATGGATGCCGCGCTGGTGCGCCGAGGCGCTGGCGGTGCCCCTGGCCGCCCAGATCGCCACCCAGCCGATCGTGGTCGCGCTCTCGGGCCAGGTGAGCGTGGTGTCGGTGCTGGCGAACCTGGTCGCCGGTCCGCTGGTAGGCCCGGCCACCGTGCTCGGACTGGTCGCCACGTTGCTCGCGCCCGTGGCGCTGCCGCTGGCCGTTCTCGTGGCATGGCCCGCGGGGTTGTGCGCGCAGGCGATCGCCTGGGTGGGGCACGCCGCCGCCTCCCTGCCGGGCGCGGCGCTGCCGTGGCCCGCCACCCCGGCCGCCGTGGTGGTGGCGGTGCTCGCCTCGGCGGTCATGGCGGTGCTCGCCCCCGTGGTGCTCGGCCGTCCGCTGCTGTGCCTGGGGCTGGCCGCAGGGCTCTTCGTAGCGCTCCTCCGGACGCCGTCGCCGCCCGGGTGGCCGCCGCGCGCGTGGGCGGTCGCGTCGTGCGACGTCGGGCAGGGGGACGCGACGGTGCTCGCCGCCGGTCCAGGGCAGGGGGTGGTCATCGACACCGGCCCCGAGCCTGCGTTGCTCACCCGGTGCCTCCGTCAGCTCGGCGTGACCTCGGTTCCGCTGGTCGTGCTCACCCACCTGCACGCCGACCACGTCGGTGGCGTCGAGGCTCTGGAGCGCACTCCCGTGGGGCTGGCGGTCACCTCCGCGGTGCGCACGCCCACGGACGCCGACGCCCGGGTCAACCGGGCGATGGCAGGCGCCCACCGCGTGATCGCCGAGCCAGGCATGGCTTGGCAGGCGGGCGGCGTCCGGATCGAGGTGCTCGCCGCGCCGCGACTGACCGGCGAACGAATCCCCGGCGAGGGGGAGTCCTCCGCCGAAAACGACGCCTCCTTGTTGCTGCGCGCCGATGTGGGTGGCCTGAGCGTCCTGATCGCGGGCGACGCCGAGGAGGCCGCGCAGGCCAGTCACGCCCGTCTCGGCGCGGCCATCGACGTTGACGTTCTGGTGGTGCCGCACCACGGCAGCGGACGCCACGACCCCACGTTCATCGCCGCGACGACTCCCGTGGTCGCGCTGGTCAGCGTCGGAGCCGACAACGGCTACGGGCACCCGTCCGCGAAGACGATGCGCACGGTGGCCGCCACCGGCGCTCGGGTCGCTCGCACCGACGAGAACGGCGCCATCGCTGTCGCCCGCGCTCCGGACGGCGGGCTCGTCGTGACCATGACACGATAACCCTGGCCAGTGGGCGTCGATCACCCTCACGCGACGACGTAAGGCAGGGACACCTTCATGAGTGCAGGCACACCGGTCGTTGGCGGACCCGGCCACCGGCGTGCTGAACGCGAGCCTGGGCGAGCTGCCCCCCGGCGATTCGCCGTTGGAGTTCCTGATCTCGGGCGAGCCCGCCTGAGCCGGCCGGCGGTAGAATGACCCGCGGTGTGCCGGGAAGTCTGGTCGGCTCGACCTGACGCTGCTCCCGTGGAGGACGCCCGATGACACCGTTCAAGCCCGCCCGCCGCATCCTGACCCGCGCCAGCTGGTCCGAACAGCGGCGCATCCGCACGATCCTCCGCAAGGAGACGACCGGCGGAATCCTGCTCATCATCGCCGCGCTGATCGCGGTCGTGTGGGCCAACTCCCCATGGTCGGATGCCTACTTCGGCCTGCGCGACTACGAGATCGGCCCCGCCGGACTGCACCTGCGGCTGAGCCTGGGGGCCTGGGCCGCCGACGGCATCCTGGCGGTGTTCTTCTTCATGGTCGGACTCGAACTCAAGCACGAGTTCGTCGACGGCGACCTGAAGGATCCCGCGAAGGCGCTGGTGCCGGTGGTGGCGGCGTTCGGGGGCGTCGCGGTGCCCGCGCTCATCTACGCGCTGGTGAACGCGGGCGATCCCGAGATGCTGCGCGGCTGGGCGATCCCCACCGCCACCGACATCGCCTTCGCGGTGGCCGTCCTCGCGATCATCGGCTCGTCGCTCCCGTCCGCCGTCCGGATCTTCCTGCTCACCCTGGCCGTGGTCGACGACCTGATCGCCATCGTCATCATCGCCCTCTTCTACAGCGATCACCTCAACGGGTGGTCGCTCGGGTTGTTCGTGCTCCCCGTCGTCGCCTACGCCGTGCTGGTGCAGTCGCGCCCGCGCTGGTTCGCCGAACGGACGTGGGCCCCCTGGCTGATCCTGCTGCCGATCGCGATCGTCGCCTGGGCGCTGTTGCACGAGGCGGGCATCCATCCGACGATCGCCGGCGTCGTGCTCGGGTTCGTCGTGCCGGTCCGCCGCAAGGACCCAACCGCGGGTCCGGGCAAGGGCCTGGCGATGACGTTCGAGCACAACTACCGGCCGCTCTCGACCGGGTTCGCCGTGCCGGTGTTCGCCTTCTTCTCCGCGGGCGTCAGCGTGGGCGGGTTCGACGGGCTCGCCCGGTCGCTCGCCACACCGGTCGCGCTCGGCATCATGCTCGGCCTGGTGCTCGGCAAGCCGATCGGCATCGTGTCGTCCACGTTCCTGCTCACCAAGCTCACCCGCGCCGAACTGGACGAGGACGTGCGCTGGATCGACCTGATCGGAATGGGGATGCTCGCCGGCATCGGCTTCACGGTCTCGCTGCTGGTCGCCGAACTCAGCTTCGGGCTCGGTCACGTGCACAACGACGAGGCCAAGGTCGGCATTCTCGCGGCCTCGCTCGTCGCCGCGATCGGATCGGCGACCGTGCTCGTCCCGCGCAACCGCCGCTACCGCCGGATCGCCGAGGCCGAGCGGCGCGACACCGACGGGGACGGCGTCCCCGATCTCTGGGACGCCTCACCCACCGACGCCACCGACGCGACGTCGAAGCACTGACGAGCGCGGTGGGGCGTCCGTCAGCCGCGGTCGGCCCAGAACAGCCGCGAACCCTCGAGATCGGTCCACGTCCCCGAGAACTCGATGCCCGCGACGGTCGCGGTCGGGTAGGAGTAGCGGACCAGCGCCGCTGCGTCCGGATCGGGATCGTCGCCCGCCAGTTCGTCGACCAGTGACGGGACGCCGGGCGCATGCGCCACGAGTGCGGCCGCGTCGACGGCCTCGTCCAGGGTGGCGAGCACCCGCATCAGGCCGAACGTCCCGGCGTTGTAGAGCCTGTCCTCCAGCACGAGCCGGACGCCCAGCCGCATGCCCTCCGCAGTCTCCCGCGCGCGGTCGGCGGTCGAGGCGAGGACCACCTGGACGCGGGCCGGGGCGAGCAACGCGCCGAGCCGGCGCGCCTGCTCGCGTCCCTGGAGGGTGAGGACGCGCCCATGGTCGCCGCGCCCGCGGCCCATGAACTCGGCGTCGCCATGACGGATGAGATACACACGCTTCACGATCACGGAGCCTAGCGGTGCGCGTCCTGTCGGTGCCTGCTGGCAGGATGGGCGGTGTGAACGAACAGCGGATCT
This sequence comes from Nigerium sp., assembly GCA_016711325.1. GTDB lineage: Bacteria > Actinomycetota > Actinomycetes > Propionibacteriales > Propionibacteriaceae > Propioniciclava. The sequence continues at coordinate 287,751 of JADJTH010000008.1, forward strand.
TCGGCACCGTCACGCTCGTCAGCGGCCCCGAGTCGCTGCTTGCCGAGCGCGCCGTTGACCGGCTCGTCCAGCAGGCCCTCGCCGAGCGGCCCGCCGCGGGGCTGACGAAGGCCGCCGCGGGCGAACTGGACGCCGGCGGGCTGGCCGAGATCACCGGCGGGTCGCTGTTCGCCGACGACTCGATCGTCGTCGTCACCGAGCTGAGCGAGCTGGCTCCAACGCTGTTCGATGCGGTCCTGGCGCTCGTCGCGGCACCGATCGAGGAGTTGGTGCTCGTCCTCGTCCACCCGGGCGGCGTCAAAGGCAAGGGACTGCTCGACAACCTGAAGAAGGCCCGCGTGACGGTCGTCGACTGCCCCGCCGTCAAGCCGTGGGAGATGCCCCAATTCGCCACCGCCGAAGCTCGCAGGCAAGGCGGTCGCATCGATCCACCGACGGCGTCCAGGCTCGTCGAGGCGCTGGGCGCAGACGTGCGTGCGGTGGCGGGCGCGGTCCGCCAACTGCTCCTGGACGCCGACGATCGCGTGATCTCCGAGGCGGCCGTGCGCCGCTACTTCGCCGGTCGCGCCGACGTCACCAGCTTCACCGTGGCCGACCACGTCATGGCCGGGCGCCGCAACGAGGCCCTCGGCGCGCTGCGCTGGGCGCTCGACACCGGCGTGCCGCCCGTACTCGTCACGTCCGCGCTCGCGGGCGCATTGCGAGGTCAGGGCCGCTTCACCGATCTCACCGGGGCGCGGATGCGCGACGGCGATCTGGCCCGTGAACTCGGCGTCCCGCCGTTCAAGGTCAAGGAGATCGTGCAGCGGTCCCACGCGTGGACGCCGCGCGGGCTCGCCACGGCGCTCCAGGCGGTCGCCGAAGCGGACGCCGCGGTCAAGGGTCAGGCGGCCGACCCCGCGTTCGCGCTGGAGCGCATGGTCATCGCGGTGACCCTGCTGCGGGGACGGCGTCCAGACTCGGGCATGGGGCGATGAGCCCCGCGCCGCGCCGTCCGTCGAGCCGATTTGGGCGCCCTCAGTCGCGCTGGTAGGCTGACCAATCGCGTCCGCAATGGGCGCACCACCAGAACTCTTTGAACCGAAGGCTTGCCCGTGGCGAACATCAAGTCCCAGAAGAAGCGGATCCTCACGAACGAGAAGGCGCGACTGCGCAACAAGGCCGTGAAGTCCTCTCTCAAGACGCATATTCGCAAGTTCCGCGAGGCTGCTGCCACCGGTGACGTGGCGAAGGCCCAGGAGGCGGCGCAGGCCGCGTGCCGCGCGCTCGACAAGGCCGCGTCCAAGGGCGTCATCCACAAGAACCAGGCGGCGAACCGCAAGTCGGCCATCGCCAAGGCCGCGGCCGCCCTCTGATCGAGCTTCGCGACGTCGCCCCCGCACGTGAGCGTGCCGGGGCGACGTTGCGCCGTACCCGAACGCTGAACGGCTCCTGCCGGGCAGTCCTGGAGGAGAGGGAACGCGCGTGAACACGCCGCAGCCCGGAAGCACACCCCCGCCGATCATCCGCAATTTCTGCATCATCGCGCACATCGACCACGGCAAGTCGACGCTGGCCGACCGCATGCTGCAACTGACCGGGGTGGTGGACGGGCGGTCGATGCGCGCCCAGTACCTCGACCGGATGGACATCGAACGCGAGCGCGGCATCACCATCAAGTCTCAGGCCGTCCGCATGCCGTGGCAGGTCGACGGCGCCGACTACGTGCTCAACATGATCGATACGCCCGGGCACGTCGACTTCACCTACGAGGTCTCACGCTCGCTGGCCGCCTGCGAGGGAGCCATCCTGCTCGTGGACGCCGCGCAGGGCATCGAGGCCCAGACGCTGGCCAACCTGTACCTGGCGATGGGCGCCGACCTGCACGTCATCCCGGTGCTCAACAAGATCGATCTGCCGAGCGCGCAACCCGAGAAGTACGCCGAGGAACTCGCGAATCTGGTCGGCTGCGACCCCGAGGACGTCTTCCACGTATCCGGCAAGACGGGCGCCGGCGTCCGCGAACTGCTGGACGCCATCGTCGCCCAGGTGCCCGCCCCGATCGGCGATCCGGACGCCCCGGCACGCGCCATGATCTTCGACTCCGTCTACGACACCTATCGCGGCGTCGTCACCTACGTCCGCGTCATCGACGGCGAACTCAAGCATCGCGAGCGGATTCTCATGATGTCGACCAAGGCCACCCACGAGGTGCTCGAGGTCGGCGTCATCTCCCCGGATCCGACCCCCGCGAAGGCGATCGGCGTCGGCGAGGTCGGGTACCTGATCACCGGCGTGAAGGACGTCCGCCAGAGCCGAGTCGGCGACACGGTGACCGGTCAGCACCGGCAGGCGACCGAGGCGCTGGGCGGCTACAAGCACCCCAACCCGATGGTGTACGCCGGGCTCTACCCGATCGACGGCGCCGACTTCCCCGAGCTCCGCGAGGCGTTGGAGAAGCTGCAGCTCAACGACGCCGCGCTCACCTACGAGCCCGAGACGTCGGGCGCGCTCGGCTTCGGGTTCCGGATCGGCTTCCTCGGTCTGCTGCACATGGAGATCGTGCGCGAGCGCCTGGAACGCGAGTTCAATCTCGACCTGATCTCGACCGCGCCGAATGTGGTCTACCGCGTCGTGATGGAGGACGGCTCCGAGCACACGGTGACCAACCCGAGCGAGTTTCCCGTGGGCAAGGTCGCCGAGATCTGGGAGCCCGTCGTCAAGGCGACGATCCTCAGCCCGAGCGAGTTCATCGGCACGATCCTCGAGCTGTGTCAGCAGCGCCGCGGCGTCCAGACCGGTATGGACTACATCAGCGCCGACCGCGTCGAGATCCGCTATACGCTGCCGCTGGCCGAGATCGTCTTCGACTTCTTCGACGCGCTCAAGAGCCGCACGAAGGGCTATGCGAGCCTCGACTACGACGAGGCGGGCGAGCAGAAGGCCAGCCTGGTCAAGGTCGACATCCTGCTGCACGGCGACCCGGTGGACGCCTTCAGCTCGATCGTGCACACCGACGCCGCCTACTCCTACGGCCTTGCCATGGCGAAGAAGCTCAAGGAGCTCATTCCGCGCCAGCAGTTCGAGGTGCCGATCCAGGCGGCGATCGGCTCGCGGGTCATCGCCCGCGAGACGGTGCGTGCCATGCGCAAGGACGTCCTCGCCAAGTGCTACGGCGGGGACATCAGCCGCAAGCGCAAGCTGCTGGAGAAGCAGAAGGAGGGCAAGAAGCGCATGAAGATGGTCGGGCGCGTCGAGGTGCCCCAAGAGGCGTTCGTGGCCGCCCTGTCGACCGGCGAATCGCGGGAACCCAAGTAGGCGTCCGCACCGACCGGCGCGGTGGCCGCCGGACGCCGCGGGCTCAGCGCGCGGTGAGCCCGCGAGCGCGCGACCGGCGGCCGAGCATCCCGGCCGCCAGCAGGCCGCCTGCCGCGCCGCCGAGGTGCGCCTGCCAGCTCACGCCGGGCACGGTGGGGAACACGCCCCACAGCATGCCGCCGAAGAACCCGAAGACGAGGGCGGCGACGAGGATCTGTGTCCAGTTGCCGGCGATCAGTCCGCGGACGAGCAGGTAGGTGAGCCACCCGAAGATCACCCCGGACGCCCCGGCCGTGACGCTCCCGGGCGCGGCGAGAAGCCAGGCGGTCAGGCCCGAGCCGAGTACGGCGAGCAGGGTCGCGATCCAGAAGTCGCGGCGTCCGGACATGCGCGTGATGGTGCCGAGGACGAGGAAGGGCAGGGTGTTCGCCGCGAGGTGCGAGAAGCTGAAATGCAGCACAGGGGCGACGACGATGGCCGGGAGCGATTCGACGCTGCGTGGCCGGATCCCGAACGAGTCCAGGGCGCCGGCGGTGATGAAGTCGGCCGCCTCGATCGCCCACATGAGCACGAGCAGGCCGGCGATGAAGAGGAACGCGCCGGACGCGGACGGCTTCGCCGGCAGCGGTGGCGGTGACGGCTGGGGCAGCGGCGGGTAGTAGCCCTGCTGGGGCGGTGGCGCCCAGTGGACCTGGGGCTGCTGGCCGGCGGGCCCGTACCCGGGGTGTTGCTGCGTCATGCCTCCAGTGTGCCGGGACCAGGCAAGCGCCGCACGACCGGCCCTACGATGGCCCGCATGAGCATCTTCGCCGTTCAGTACATCTACACCGACGACACCGGCGCGCGCGACGAGCATCGCCCGCATCACCGTGCCTACCTCGGCGTCCCGGGCGAGAAGGCAACCGTCGTGTTGTCCGGTCCGTACGCCGCGGGCGTCGGGCAGGCCGATGGCGCGCTGATCATCGTGCAAGCAGAGACCGTCGAGGACGTGCTGGCGCACCTGTCGTCGGATCCGTTCCAGGTCGAAGGACTGGTGGAGCGGGTGCAGGTGCGCGGCTGGTCGCCGGTGATGGGCACCTGGCACGAGTCCCTGGCCGACCGTCTGTGACGGTGGCGGACGCCCGGAGCCGCCGGTGAGTCCGTCGGCGCTCCCCGACGGGGAACCCGCGCCCGAGGACGGATCGCTGCCGGACGCCGCGCTGGCGGGCCTGGCGTCGCGCCGGCTGTCGGCGTACGTCCACGTCCCGTTCTGCGCGTCGCGGTGCGGGTATTGCGACTTCAACACGTACACCACCGCCGAGCTGGGAGCCGCGCCGGGGGCGTCCCGCACCGACTACCTGGCCGCCGTGGGCGCCGAGGTGACACTCGCGGCGCGGGCGCTGGGCGATCCGCCGCCGTTGTCGACGGTCTTCTTCGGCGGTGGGACGCCGACGCTGCTGGAGGCGTCCGAACTGGGCGGCCTGCTCGCCGCGCTGCGCGACACCTTCGGGTTGGCCCCGGACGCCGAGGTGACCACTGAGGCGAACCCCGACTCGGTCACGCCCACCTCGCTGGCGCGGCTGCGCGAGGCGGGCTTCACCCGCATCTCGTTCGGGATGCAGAGCTCGGCGCCGCACGTGCTGCGCCTGCTCGAACGCACCCACACCCCCGGTCGCGCGCTCGACGCCGTGCGCTGGGCGCGCGAGGCCGGGTTCGCGTCCGTGAGCCTCGACCTGATCTACGGGACCCCGGGGGAGTCCGCCGACGACTGGCGCCGTTCGGTGGAGGCCGCGCTGGCCGCCGCGCCGGATCATCTGTCGGCCTATTCGCTGATCGTCGAGGACGGCACCCGCCTCGCCGCGCGGGTGCGGCGCGGCGAGGTTCCGCTGCCCGACGAGGACGATCTCGCCGACAAGTACGCAATCGCCGACGCGATGCTCGCGGCGCGCGGGTTGAACTGGTACGAGGTGTCGAACTGGGCGCGTCCGGGGCATGCGTGCCGTCACAACCTCGCCTACTGGCGCGGCGACGACTGGTGGGGTTTCGGGCCGGGCGCGCACAGCCACGTCGCGGGCGTCCGGTTCTGGAACGTCAAGCATCCGCGCAGCTACTCCGCCCGGCTCGCCGACGGGCGCTCGCCGGCCGCCGGACGTGAGCGGCTGACATCCGAGGACCGCCGGGTCGAGCGTGTGCTGCTGGAGCTGCGGCTGGCCGAGGGCATGCCGGTGGCGGTGCTCACGGACGCCGAACGGCGTCGTTTGCCCGAGATGGCCGCGCGTGGCTGGCTGGAGCAGCGTGGCGACCGCGTCGTGGCGACGCACGCCGGACGCCTCTTCGTGGACGCCGCGGTCCGCGATCTCCTGGGGTGATTCCGCCGCGTCGCCGTGATCACGGCTCGTAGGGTGAGGGCATGGTGAACCTCAGCCGGCGTTCCGTCCTGGTCGCCACCGTGGGCGCGGCGCTGGCTGGGTGCGCCCGCCCGCCCGCACCCACGCCGAGCGGGACGCCGACTCTCGCGCCGACGCCCACCCCGACGCCCGAGGTGGATCGGCGGCCACGGTGGCCGCTGACGGGAGTCGTGGCCGACGACCCAGGTGCGCTGCGGCGTCCGGCCGTGGCCGTCAAGGTGCCTGACAACCGGCCCGAGCACCCCCAGGTCGGGATCAACGATGCCGACATCGTCTTCGTCCAGCTCGACGGTTACCCCGACGCGCGGGGCCAGAGCTCGACCCGCCTCATGCCGGTGTACCACTCGCGGATGCCGGCCGGCGTGGCTCCGGTCCGGTCGATCCGGCCGGTGGATGTGCCGCTGCTCGCGCCGGCGTCCGTGGTGCTCGGCAGCACGGGCGCGACCGGCTGGGTGAAGGCCTACGCCTCCGCGCACAGCCAGTACTTTTCCTCCGAACACCAGTACCTCACCAGCAAAGGCACGGGCGCCTACTCGATCGACCAGGCGCGGGTGCGCACGCTGGACGGCCAGACGTACTACGACCGCGCGGTCGTGTGCCATCCGGAGCCGCTCGGCGCTCTGGCGCCGCGCTTCGCCGACGGCCCGGCACGGCCCTATTTCCCGTTCGCCACGGGCCGAGAGCGTCCCAGCACGGACGCGGGCGTCCCCGCCGCAGCGGTGACGGTGCCGTGGAAGGTCAAGGACACCTACTCGATGGCCTACGCCTTCGACGGCGAGGTGTACCGGCGCAGCATGCCGTGGGGGCCGCACGTCCTCGCCGACCAGGAGCGGGTCACCACCGACAACATCCTGGTGATCAAGGCGAAGCAGACGATGCGCACGCTCGCCCCGGGGGGTGGCGGCAACGAGCCGATGCACGAGATCATCGACGGCAGCGGCGCGTTCGTCTACTGCCACGGCGGCCGGGCGGTCACCGGCACGTGGAGCAAGGCCGCGGTCGACCAGCTCTTCGCCTTCACCCTCGACGGGGGAGGGCCGCTCACGATGAGTCCTGGCCGGACGTTCGTCGAGTTGGCGGACGCCGGCGCCGACGTCCGATTCGCGTAGGGCGCGCGAGGCTGGGGCGGCGACCGGCTCAGGGACGCTGCGCGGTCGCGTCGCGGCGAGGAACGCCCGCCGGACGGTAGGCTAGTCGGGAACATGTTTCCCGACGTGGAGGGCGGCCATGGCGTTCGATGCAGCGACGACGGTGCAGGCGTCCGGAACCCGTGAGGCCGGAACGCGTGAGTACAGCGCGGGCGACCGGTTCATGCGAACGTTGCTCCGGGTCTCGACCAAGGACCCGAGCGTGGTGGGCGACGCCCACCGTGCGTTCCGCACCTCGGTGGTGGTCTCGGGGGTTCGTTGCCTGATCAGCTACGTCCTGATCCCCGTGCTGATCCCGGTGATCAACGTGGCCGGCGTCCTTTCCGCGCCGATCGGCATCGCGCTGTGCGCGGTGGCGGTCGTGAACGGCATCGTCAGCGTGCGCCGGTTCTGGGTGTCCGACCACCGCTCGCGCTGGATGTACACCTGGTTCATGGCCGTGGTGTTCGCGGTGCTGGCGGTCGCCTTGTACGCAGACATCTCACGAATGGTGACCGGAGCATGACCACCGGCCACGACAAGCACGAGACGGACGCCGTCGATCAGGTCCCCGCCGCCGACGGTACGGACGAGACCGGCGAGGAAGCCGGCCCGTACCTCATGCAGGCGATCATCACGATCGCCCTGTTCGGCGCGTTCGTCGCCTTTGCGCTCTTCTGCCTGCCGTTCTACATCTTCAACTGACGCCAACATCCCGCGGGGGCGTGTGCTCGCTGGTGCGGTCTCGCTGGTCGTCCAGGTGGGCGCCGGGCACGCCGACCACCAGGGCGCGCGCCGACGAAGCAGGCGAGGGACGCGCCGGCCCGGAACGTCGTCGGGCCGCGCGCGGAGGAATCGGGCGCTCGTCGGGGTCCCGGTCGCCTCGACCTCCGGAGCAACCATGGTCCGCGTCGGCGTGGACGCCCCGCGCCGCGCGGCGAGGTGCCTAAGCTTCAGCAGGTGGACCGCTACGCGCACGACGTTCTGAGCCCCGGGTGGCAGAAGGCCAACCGGCCGACGGCTGCGAAGACGCCCGTGCGGCGCGACCTGGTGCTCGAAGAGCCCACGTCGGGCTTCGTCGGCGCCGTCGTGGGCTGGGGCAACGGCATCGTCGTGCTCGAGGACCGCCGTGGCCAGCGACGCAGCTTCCCGTTCGGCCCGAATTTCTGGCTCGACGGCCGTCCGGTCGACCTCGTCGCCCCGCAGCGGACGGCGACCGCGCGCGACAAGTCCCAGGAGTACAACCGGACGCACACGGCGTCCGGCTCGCGCGTAGGCCCCGCCGCGGGCGCCAAGGTCGCGTTGCCGAGCCGAATCTACGTCGAGGGACGCCACGACGCCGAACTCGTCGAGCGGGTCTGGGGCGCCGACCTGCGTCACGTGGGCGTCGTCGTCGAATACCTCGGCGGCATCGACGACCTGCCCGCCATCGTGCGCTCGTTCGCGCCGACCCGCGGGCGCCGCCTCGGCGTCCTGGTCGATCACCTCGTGCCCGGCTCCAAGGAGTCGCGCATCGTCGCCCAGGTCGGCGGCGAGCACGTGTTCGTCACCGGGCACCGGTTCATCGACATCTGGGCCGCGGTGAAGCCGGTGCGGCTGGGCATGGACGCCTGGCCCGACATCCCGCGCGGCACCGACTGGAAGAAGGGCACCCTGGCCGCGCTCGGCTGGCCGCACGCCGACCAGGCCGATGTCGCCGCGGGCTGGCAGCGCATTCTCGGCCGGGTGACGAGCTGGAAGGACCTCGACCCGCGGCTGCTCACCGAGGTCGAGAAGCTGATCGACTTCGTCACCGCCGACCACATCGACCAGGAGTCATGATGCAGACCAGCGAGGTGTCGGCCCTGATCGTCGACGTGTGCGAGCGGATCATCCTGCCGCGGTTCCAGGCGCTGAGCGAGGACGAAGTCATCTACAAGCGACCCGGCGATCTGGTCACGGTCGCCGACCGCGAGGCCGAGATCGCGCTCTCCCGCGCGCTCCACTCCGCCACCCCCGCCGCGCTCATCGTGGGAGAGGAGACGGTGTTCACCCGGCCCGACTCGATCCGTGGGCTCGCCGCCGCCGAACACGCGTGGGTGATCGACCCTATCGACGGCACCCGCAACTTCGTCGCCGGCAGCCCCGACTTCGCCGTCATGGTCGCGGAGGTGCGGCGCGGGGAGACGACGCGCGGCTGGATCTGGCAGCCCCTGCACGCGGCGTTCTACATCGCCGAACGCGGCGCCGGCGTCGAGCGCAACGGCACGCCGCTGGCCCGTTTCACTCCCGCGGAACGACCTTGGCGGGTGGCGGTCTGGCCGGGCGGCCTGCGCCAGCACGTGGACGGCGTCGCGATGCGGCCCACCCGGGGATCCTGCGCCATCGACTACCCGGCGCTCGCCCGAGGCGACCTGGACGGGCTCGCCTACCGCTCGCTCAACCCGTGGGACCACCTGCCGGGCACGCTCATGGCGACCGAACTCGGCGGCGAGGCGCTCGCGGACGGGCTGCCCTATTCCGCCGGGCGCAACGGACGCCTCCTGACCGTCGGCGCGTCGGCCGCGATCGCGGCGGCGTTGAGCCGCGGGCTTCGACCCTGAGCCGTCCCCGATCAGCGCACGTGCAGCGTGAGCGACCGCTTCCGCGTCCGCGGACGCCCGGACGCCTCGAGCCTCGCCAGCGCCTGCGCGACGAACGCCTCGCTCGGTTCCTGGGGCCAGGGCCAGTCCTGCTGCCACGCTCCGGACGCCTCGCGCCCGGCGTCGTAGAGCTCGACGGCTTGGTCGTGGTACCAGTGGATTTCGGCGCGCTGCATGAACGCCGTCTCGCGGTCCATGACCGCGCCGTGGCCGGGCACGACGACGAATCCGCGCCGCAACGCTCCCAGCGTGCCGTCGAGCGTCTTCGGCCATTCGGCCGGCCAGGAGGCCTCGTCGCACGCCGGCGGGGCGGACGACTCGAGCAGATCGCCGAAGAACGCGACGCGCCGGAGCGGGACGACGACGGTGACGTCGTGGTCGGTGTGGCCGCGCCCGAAGTGGATGAGCTCGGCGTGACAATCGCCCAGATCGATCGAGGTGGCCAGCCCGAACGTTCGTGTGGGTTGCGCCAGGTCGGCGTCCGTCATGCCGAACCGCGCCAGCTCTGCGGGGCCGGGCCCACCGGCCGCCAGCCACGTGGCGAGGCCGCGATGGGAGATCGTGTCGAGATCCTCGAACGCGGCCAGGCCGTAGAGGTGATCGTGGTGGGCATGCGTGAGCGCCACGTGGGTCAGCGGTACGTCCCCCGCGACGGCCTGCGCGGCGTCCCGGATCATCGCGCCCTGAGCGGGAGAATTGCCCGTGTCGATCAGCAGCGCACCCGTGCTGCCGACGACGAGGCCGATGTTCACGCTCGCGGGTTGCGCGACGGCGCGGTAGACGCGATCGGCGATCGGTTCGAACCCGGACAAAGTGAACTCCACGCGGTCACTGTATCCCGCGGCATAAACTAGACTGGCACTCAGGTCGCGCGAGTGCCAGGCGCGGGTGAGGGACGCTGAGGAGGTGGCGCGAGTGCTGGACGACCGTAAGCTCACGATTCTGCGCGCGATCGTCACCGACTACGTCTCCAGCAGGGAGCCGGTCGGGTCGAAAGCGCTGGTGGAGCGGCACGGCCTGAACGTCTCCCCGGCGACGGTCCGCAACGACATGGCGGTGCTGGAGGAGGAGGGCTACATCACCCAGCCGCACACCTCGGCCGGGCGTATCCCCACCGACAAGGGGTACCGGCTCTTCGTCGACCGGCTCAGCACCGTGAAGCCGCTCAGCGTCGCCGAGCGCCGTGCCATCACCACGTTCATGATGGGCGCTCTCGACGTCGACGACATCGTGCGCCGCACGGTGCAGTTGCTGGCCCAGATCACCCACCAGGTGGCGATCGTGCAGTACCCGGTGGTTTCCACCGCCACGATCTGCCATGTCGAGATCGTCCGGCTGAGCGCCGACCGCGGCCTGGTCATCTGCGTCACCTCCACCGGCAGCGTCGAGCAGCGGCTGATCGGGCTGCCCGAGGCGTCCGACGCCGACATCGCCCAGGTGCGGGGCCGTCTCGCCGAGCGTCTGATCGGCACGACCGCCGTCGAGGCCGCCCACCGGCTGGCGTCGTTCGCGGTCACGGTGCCACCCGCTCGTGCGGTGTTCGCGGCTGCGGTCGCGGCCGCCGTGCTCGACATCCTCGGCCCCGATGCCAGCGCACGCGTGGCGGTCGCGGGCGTGCCGAACCTGGCCCGATTCGGCGCCTCGTACGAGACGACCGTCAAGCCGGTGCTGGAGGCCCTCGAAGAGCAGGTGGTGTTGCTGCGCCTGCTCGGCGAGGCCACGACCGGCGACGACGTGATGGTGCGCATCGGCCACGAGAACGACTACGCGCCGCTGCGCGCGACATCGGTGGTGGCGTCCGGATATGGTTCGGACGCCGGGAGCCGTGCCACCCTGGGGATCGTCGGCCCCACCCGCATGGACTACCCGTCCGCGATCGCCTCCGTGCGCGCCGTCGCGCGCTACGTGGGTCGATTCCTCGCTGAAGCCTGACCAGACAAGGGACGATGTTGAGCGACTACTACCAAACCCTCGGTGTGCCCCGCGACGCGACGCAGGACCAGATCAAGAAGGCCTATCGCAAGCTGGCAATGAAGTACCACCCCGACGTCGCGGACGACGACGAGTCGGCCGACCGGTTCAAGGAGATCGGCGAGGCCTACGCCGTGCTGTCCGACGACAAGAAGCGTCAGATGTACGACCTGGGTGGCGATCCGTTCCGCGGTGGCGGCGGCCCCGGTGGCGCGGGGGGATTCGGCTTCCCGGGCGGTCCGCAGGGCTTCGACGTGGGCGGGTTGTTCGACGCCATGTTCGGCGCGCAGAACTCGCGCGGCCCCCGCAGCCGGGTGCGCAAGGGCCAGGACGCCCTCGTCCGGCTGAACCTGACCCTCGCCGAGGCGGCGTTCGGCACCACCAAGCCGATCCAGGTCGACACCGCCGTGATGTGCCCGTCCTGTTCGGGACGCGGCGCGGCCGAGGGTGCCGAGCCGGTCACGTGCACGACCTGCCATGGCGCAGGGGACGTCCAGACCGTGCAGCGGTCGTTCCTGGGTGATGTCCGCATGGTTCAGCCGTGCCCGACCTGCCGCGGCTACGGCACCGTCATCCCGCACCCGTGCGGCGAGTGCTCCGGAGAGGGCCGCGTCCGCTCGCACCGCACGATCAACGTGAAGATCCCGGCCGGAGTGAGCACCGGCAACCGCGTGCACCTCGATTCCCAGGGCGAGGTCGGCCCCGGCGGCGGACCGGCCGGCGACCTGTACGTCGAGCTCTCGGTGAGTGCGCACCCCGTGTTCAAGCGAGAGGGGGACAACCTCGAGATGATCGCCAGGCTGCCGATGACGGCCGCGGCGCTCGGCACCGAGGTCTGGGTCGACACGCTCGAGGCCGAGAACGAGGGCACGCTGCCCGAGGACGCCCGCGTCCAGCTCACCGTGCCCGTCGGCACCCAGTCGGGAACCCGGCTGACGGTCCCCGGTCGCGGCGTGCCGCGGTTGCGCGGTGCCGGGCGGGGCGAACTCGGCGTTACGCTGTTGGTCCAGACACCGGAGTCGCTCGACGACCGCCAGCGCGATCTGCTGCGTCAGCTCGCGGAGGTCCGCGGCGAGACTCGTCCCGAGGCGATGGTGTCGCGGGGTGGCAACCCCAAAGGGTTCTTCAGCCGGCTGAAGGACGCCTTCGCCGACTGAGCCGGATCGCGACGAATCGACGAGGAGCCATGACCGAAGCGCTGTTCCTGGCCGACCTGGATTCCCCCCAGGTGGGCGACACGTTTACCCTCAGCGGCGACGAGGGCCGCCACGCCGCCGTCGTGCGCCGCATCCGGGTGGGGGAGACGATCATGATCGCCGACGGTGCGGGCACCGGCGTCAAGGGCACGGTGACGGTCGTCGACAAGGCGTCCGTCACGCTCGCGATCGAGCAGGTGCTGACCGCGGAGACCCCCACGGTCCGTTATCACGCCGTCCAGGCGCTCGCGAAGGGCGACCGCGCCGAACTGGCCGTCGAGATGCTGACCGAGGTGGGCGTGGACCGGGTGATCCCGTGGCAGTCGTCCCGCTCGGTGGTGCGCTGGACGGGCGACCGTGCGACGCGCGCGCTGGCCCGCTGGCGCTCGACCGCCCGCGAGGCCACCAAGCAGAGCCGTCGACTGAGGGTGCCTGTCGTCACGGCGGCGATGACGACGCCCGAACTGGTCCTGCTGATCGAGCAGATGGATGCCGCGTTCGTGTTGCACGAGGGCGCGCGGGTGTCGCTGAATCGGGTCGAGGTGCCGGCCGAGGGCGACATCTTGATCATCATCGGCCCCGAGGGCGGGCTCACCGACGACGAGGTCGCGACCTTCGAGGCCGCGGGGGCGCGCCAGGTGCTGGTGAGCGACGGCGTCCTGCGTACCTCGACGGCCGGCGTGGTGGCATTGGCGCAGTTGCAGGCGCTCCAGCGGCGCATCACGCAGGCCAAGTGACGGGGCAGGAGGCGTCCGGGTTCGGGTTCACGCCGGGTGTCGAGTTGCGCGGAGGGCGCGGTCGGACGGGCGCGATCCACACCCCGCACGGCGACATCGCGACGCCCGCGTTCATCGCGGTCGGCACGAAGGCGACCGTCAAGGCGGTGACGCCCGAGGCCGTCGCCGATCTCGGCGCCCAGGCGGTGCTCGCCAACGCCTACCACCTGTATCTGCAGCCCGGCTCCGAGATCGTGGACGCCGCGGGCGGGCTCGGCGCGTTCATGAACTGGGCCGGCCCCACGCTCACCGACTCGGGCGGCTTTCAGGTGATGAGCCTGGGCGTCGGCTTCAAGAAGGTGCTCGCCATGGACGCCGCCGGCGTGGCCGACGACGACGTGATCGCCGAGGGCAAGGAACGCCTCGCGCACGTCGACGAAGACGGCGTCACCTTCAAGAGTCATCTCAACGGCGACCTGCACCGGTTCACGCCCGAGGTGAGCATGCGCGTGCAGCATGAGATCGGCGCCGACATCATCTTCGCCTTCGACGAGCTCACCACGTTGAGGAACACCCGCGCCTACCAAGAGGAGTCGGTGGCCCGCACCCATCGCTGGGCCGGGCGCTGCCTCGCGGCGCACGACGAACTCACGCGGGAGCGGTCGCACCGCCCCTACCAGGCGCTGTTCGGTGTCGTCCAGGGCGCCCAGTACGAGGACTTGCGCAGGAGGGCCGCGCGTGGGCTGGCCGAGCTCGACGTGTCAGGGCGGCGCTTTGACGGCTTCGGCATCGGCGGGGCGCTGGAGAAGGAGAAGCTGGGCACGATCGTCGGCTGGTGCGCCGACGAACTTCCGGTCGACAAGCCCCGGCACCTCCTCGGCATCTCCGAGCCGGACGACTTCTTCGCGGCGATCGCCAACGGCGCGGACACGTTCGACTGCGTCAATCCCTCGCGTGTCGCCCGGAACTCGGCGGTGTACGGCGCGGACGGTCGCTACAACCTTCTCACCGCCGCCAGCCGCCGCCACTTCGGACCGATCGAGGACGGCTGCGACTGCTACACGTGCGCGCACTACACACGCGCCTACCTGCATCACCTGTTCAAGGCCAAGGAGATGCTCGGCGCGACGCTGGCGACGATCCACAACGAGCGCTTCACCGTCCGCCTCGTGGACGACATCCGTGCCGCGATCGAGCAGGGCCGGTTCGAGGAGTTCCGCGCGGCCTTCCTCGGTCGTTTCTACGCCCGGCGCTGAGACCGGACGCGAAAGGAATCAAGCATGGTCACCGTCGTCAGCGGCGCGCGCAGCGACGTGGGCCGCGTGCGCGCCAACAACGAGGACAGCCTGCTGGTGGGGCCACGCATCTGGGCGGTCGCCGACGGCATGGGCGGTCACGCGGCGGGCGAGGTGGCCAGTTCGCTGATCGTCGAGGGCCTGGCGGCGCTGACGCGTGGCGCGCTCCGACCGGTCGATCTGACGTCGGCCCTCCACCGGATCAACGCGCGCATCGTCCGGTACGGGAGCGACCACCCGCAGGCGCACGGGCTCGGCAGCACGGTCGCCGGGCTGGCGGCCGTCACCGTCGACGACGCCGCTTGCTGGGCGGCGTTCAACGTCGGCGACAGCCGGGTCTACCGCCAGGACGGCGATACCCTGCGCCGCGTCACGGTCGACCACACCGAGGTCGAGGAACTCCTGCAAGCCAAGGTGATCACGCCCGCGCAGGCGAGGGTCCACCGTGGCCGGCATTTCCTCACCCGCACGCTCGGGCAATCCCGACCGCCTCAGGTCGACCTGTGGCTGCTGCCACAGCGGGCAGGGGAGCGGTTCGTGGTGTGCTCGGACGGACTCAGCTCGGAGCTCGAGGACGAGCGCATCGCCGCCATCGCGGTGGCCGGTGCGCATGGTGCGGGGCCGGCGCCCCAGGAAGCGGCGGATGCCCTCGTGGAGGCCGCGCTGGCGGCGGGCGGGCGCGACAACGTGTCGGTGATCGTGCTCGACGTGCGCGAGTCCTGACCAGGTGATCGGAGGTCGTGCCGTGATGAGGCGGACGGCTACGCGCGATCGGGTTCGTGGCGTTTCACGGTCGTGATGACGCGGTAGGTGACCGGCAGCAGCAGGATCTCGACGGTCACCTTGTAGACGAAACCGACGACGATGTAGTTCGCGAGGATGGGCAGCGGGATGGACCCGCCGCCGAGGAACGCGCCGAGCGGGCCGAACGCGATCGTGCAGAACAGCAGCGTGTCCACGAACTCGCCGACCACGGTCGAGCCGATCAGCCGGACCCACAACCGGTCCTCGCCGAACCGCTGCTTGATCCGCACCAGCACCCAGGCGTTCAGGAGTTGCCCCGCAAGATAGCCGGCCAGGCTCGCCACCACGATCCGGGGCACGAAGCCGAGCACGGCGACCCAGGCGTCCTGATGCGGCCAGTCGGCGGCCGGGGGCGTGAGGGACACCACCCAGAACGTCAGGCTCATCAGCGCGCTCATCGCGAAGCCGACGCCGATGGCGCGCCGGGCGCGGCGCAGCCCGTACACCTCGGCGAGCACGTCGCCGAGCACGTAGGTCAGCGGGAACAGGAACGCGCCACCGTCGGTGATGATCGGCAGGACGGGGAACCCGCCGACCAGGACCTCGGGACCGAACTGGATGAGCTTGGTCGCGGCCACGTTCGAGATGAGCAGCATGGCGACGAAGACCGCCACGATCAGGTCGTAGTTCCCGCGGATCCGTGGGAAGGTCTCGGTCGCCGGCGTGCCGGGCGCGGAGGCTGTCACGGCAGGTGAGCGTACCGTGACGAGGACTCCGTCCCGATACGCCCCAAATGGCGGGGGAAGGTGGCAGGATCGGTGCATGAGCGAGAACGACTTCGACCAGGGCTCCGGCGACAGCACCGTTGAGCAGCTTCAGGCCTCCGATACGCTCATCGACAGAGGTGTCGACGACGTGCTGGACGAGGGTTACATCGCGCCCGACCATTGGTCGCCGGCCCAGGGATTCGGCAGCACGCCGGCCGAGATGCGCCAGGGCGAGACACTCGACATGAGGATCGCGCAGGAGCAGCCCGAGGCGACCGCGCCCGACGATTCGCCGTGGAACCCCGACGGCGAGTCGCGCGAGGTCGGCTCCCGGCGTGCCGGACGCCTGGTGGACGCCAACCGCGGCGAGGGCGGCGCCGACACGACGCACGAGTCGGTGGCCTTCTCCGTCGGCATCGACGGCGGCGCGGCGTCGGCCGAAGAGGCGGCGATGCACATCATCGAGCCCGAGGACGACGACGTCGAGTGAGTGAGCCCCGCGCGGCGTACCGCCGCATCGCTGTCCCCGCGTCCATTCCGATGGTCACGATCGTCGGGCCGCGCGACGAGTTCCTGCGCATTCTCGAGCGCGAACTGGACGCCGACGTGCACGTGCGCGGCAACGAGATCTCCCTGGACGGCACGCCCGAGGCCGTCACGCACGGCGCCGAGGTGCTCACCGAGATGATCACGGTGGCGCGCACGGGGCAGGGCTTGACCGGCGACGCGGTGCAGCGGATCGTGTCGATGGCGTCCGAACCTGCGGGCGTGCAGCCCTCCGAGGTGCTGACGCAGAACATCCTCTCGAGCCGGGGTAGGACGATCCGGCCCAAGACGCTCAATCAGAAGCGTTACGTGGACGCCATCGACGCCCACACGGTGGTGTTCGGTATCGGCCCGGCCGGCACGGGCAAGACCTACCTCGCCATGGCCAAGGCGGTCCAGGCGCTGCAGGCCAAGGAGGTCAACCGGATCATCCTCACCCGCCCCGCGATCGAGGCCGGCGAGCGGCTCGGGTTCCTGCCGGGAACCCTGAACGACAAGATCGATCCGTACCTGCGGCCCTTGTACGACGCCCTCCACGACATGGTCGACGCCGAGTCGGTGCCGAAGCTGCTCACCGCGGGCACCATCGAAGTGGCGCCGCTGGCCTACATGCGCGGGCGCACGCTGAACGATGCGTTCATCATCCTCGACGAGGCGCAGAACACGTCGATGGAGCAGATGAAGATGTTCCTGACCAGGCTCGGGTTCAACTCGAAGATGGTGGTGACGGGCGACGTCACGCAGGTCGACCTGCCGGGCGGCATGAGGTCGGGCCTGCGCGAGGTTCCGGGGATCCTCGATGGCGTGCACGACATCGCCTTCTGTCAGCTCACGAACCGGGACGTGGTGCGCCACCAGCTCGTCGGCCGGATCGTCGCGGCCTACGACCGGTTCGAGTCGACCTCGATGGGCCGCCGATAGGATGGCGGCGTGATCGACCTCAACAACGAGTCCGGCGTGCGGGTGGACGAGCAGCGCCTCGTCCAGCTCGCGATCTTCGCGCTCGCCGAACTGCGCATCCACCCGCAGGCCGAGCTGTCGATCCTGCTGGTCGACGAGACGACCATGGCCGACTACCACCGGCGCTTCATGAATCTGCCGGGCCCGACCGATGTGCTGAGCTTCCCCATGGACGAGCTGCGCCCGCCCTCCGACGACGACGAGCCGCCGCTGGGGCTGCTGGGTGACATCGTGCTGTGCCCGACGATCACCGCCGCGCAGGCTGCCGAGAACGGCCGGACGCCGGAGGGCGAGGCCGACTACCTGCTGGTCCACGGCCTGCTGCATCTGCTCGGCTTCGACCACGCCGAACCCGAGGAGCACGCGGTGATGTTCGGCCTCAACGATCGTCTCGTCGCCGCCTGGGAGGCCTCGCGCGCGAGCGCATAGGCGGGGCGGCGTGGAGATGCGCCTCCTGTCGGCCCCGCCCGAAACGCCACCATGGCGGCGGCGTGGAGGTGCGGGCGGGCGGCGCTAGAATGGCGGCTCACGTGTTGGCCGAGAGATGGGGACACCCTGCTAACCGAATCCGAGTGGGTCGTGCTGGCTGGTGCGGTCGTCTGTGTCCTGCTGGCCGGCGTGTTCACCGCGGTCGAGAGCGCCCTGCAGTCGTTCAGCAAGTCCCGCGCCGAGGCTCACCTCAAGGAGGGCGCGCGCGGCGCGGAGAAGCTGGTCCAGATCACGCAGGACCCGGCGCCCTCCCTCAACACCCTGCTTTTCTTGCGCCTGGTGCTCGAGTTCAGCGCGATGGCCATCGTCGGGGTCGTGGTGTTCACCCACCTCGAGCCGCTGTGGGCGAGGTTGCTGTACACCATCGGCCCGATGACGATCGTGTCGTTCGTGCTCCTCGGCGTGGCCGCGCGCACGCTCGGACGCCAGCACGCCGACGCGGTGGCGCTGCGCACCTCCGGGTTGACCGGCGCCCTCACCACGGTGCTCGGCCCGATCCCGCAGATCCTGATCGTGATCGGCAACGTCATCACGCCCGGCCGTGGGTTCACCGACGGCCCGTTCACCTCCGAGGCGGAGCTGCGGGAACTGGTCGACATGGCCGAGGCGTCCGAGGTGATCGAGGACGGCGAGCGCCGCATGATCCACTCGGTGTTCGAACTCGGCGACACGATCGTCAAGGAGGTGATGGTCCCCCGCACCGAGATGGTGTGGATCGAGGCCGAGAAGACGCTGCGGCAAGGGCTGTCGCTCGCGCTGCGCTCCGGCTTCAGCCGCATCCCGGTGATCGGCAACGACGTCGACGACGTGCTCGGCATCCTCTATCTCAAAGACCTCATCCGCCGCCTCTACGACAACCCCTCGGGGCAGTCGTCCGAGACCGTCGCCCTGCTGATGCGCAAGCCGACGTTCTGCCCCGACTCCAAGCCGGTGAACGATCTACTCGCCGAGATGCAGCTGACCCGCAGCCACGTCGTGATCGTCATCGACGAGTTCGGCGGCACGGCCGGCCTGGCGACCATCGAGGACATTCTCGAAGAGATCGTCGGCGAGATCGTCGACGAGTACGACGAGGAGATCCCGCCGTGGGCGCAACTCGCCGATGGTCGCTTTCGCGTCAGCTCGCGGCTGCCGGTCGACGAGCTGGGCGAGTTGTTTGGCCTGAAGGTCGACGACGACGACGTGGACACTGTGCTGGGCCTGATGGCCAAAGAACTGAACAGGATCCCGATTCCCGGGTCGAGCGTGGTCTGGGAGGGCATCGAGCTCGTCGCCGAGCGCGCATCGGGCCGGCGTCACGCGGTCCAGACCGTGGTCGCCGGCCTGGTCGTCGGTGCGGACGCGGACGCGGGCGTCGACGCCGCCGTCGCGCTGGCGGCGGGGCCGGCTCCGGGCTGGCGTGTCGATTCGATCTCACCAACAACTCCCGCGGAAGGCGAATCATGAGCGAACCGTTCGATACCGAAGGCATGGATGCCGCCGAGCTGGCCCTGTTCCGTGAGGCCGGGGCGCCCGCGCCCGGGCCCATCCCGGTACCCGAGGGCTTTCGATCGGGCTTCGCCTGCTTCGTCGGACGCCCCAATGCCGGCAAGTCGACGCTGACGAACGCGATCGTGGGTGAGAAGATCGCGATCACCTCGTCGAAGCCGCAGACCACCCGTCGGATCATCCGCGGCATCGTGAACCGTCCGCTCGCGCAGCTCGTCCTGGTGGACACGCCGGGCCTGCACCGTCCGCGCACCCTGCTGGGGCAGCGGCTCAACGATCTCGTCTACGAGACCTGGTCCGGCGTCGACGTGATCGGCGTGTGCCTGCCGTGCAGCCAGCGGATCGGCCCGGGCGACGAATACCTGCTGCGCGAGATCGCGTCGCTGCCGCGGCGTCCGAGGCTGGTGGCTCTCGCGACCAAGACCGACCTGGTCGGCCCCGGGCGCATCGCGCAGCACCTCGCGAAGATCGCGTCGATGGAAGAGGAGTTGAACCTGCGCTGGGACGCGATCGTCCCCGTCTCGGCGCTCACCGGCGATCAGGTCGGCATCGTGCTCAATGAGCTGATGAGCCACCTGCCGCCCGGTCCGCCGCTGTATCCCGACGGCGAGGTGACCGACGAGCCGGTGGAGACGAGGATCGCCGAACTGATCCGCGAGGCCGCCCTCGAAGGTGTCACCGACGAGCTGCCGCACTCGATCGCCGTCGTCATCGACGAGATGCGCCCGCGCGAGGACCGGCCCGCCGACCAGCCCATGATGGACGTGTTCGCCTCGATCATCGTCGAACGCGACAGCCAGAAGGGCATCATCATCGGACACCGCGGCGAACGCCTCAAAGAGGTGGGCAGGGCCGCCCGCCTGCAGGCGCGCGACCTGCTCGGCATGCCCGTGCACCTGGCCCTGCACGTCAAGGTGCTGTCGGACTGGCAACGCGACGCCAAGCACCTCAACCGGCTCGGCTTCTGATCTGAGGTGGACGCCCGTCCCGCCGGCTTGGGCGCCGGTTCCACCGTCCCCGATCACTGGTTCGACCCGCGCGTCTGGGCCGTCTTCGTGGTTGCGTTCGCCCGGCAGGGGATGCGTCGCGTCCGCGGTGCGGCGTGGCCGGTGGTCACCGCCGCGTTCGCGGCCTCGCTGGCCTACCTGTTCGCTGAGCAGGTGCTCGGACGCCCGGCTCCGGTGTTCGCGCCGATCGCGGCCTGGGTCTGCCTCGGATTCAAGGTCGACCGTGTGCCGCGCAAGGTGGCCGAGCTGGGTGTGGGCGCGACGGTCGGCGTCCTGCTGGGCGAGTTGCTCGCCGACCTCATCCACCTCGGCTGGTGGCAGGTGGGCGTCGCGCTGCTGGCGGGTGGACTCACGGGACGTTTCCTCGACCGCGGCGACCTCACCACCATCCAGGCGGGGGTGAACGCGGTCGTCATCGTCGGCATGTCGTGGTGGCAGGCGGCCGCCGGCGGATTCACCGGACGCTGGATCGATGCCCTGGTCGGCGCGGGCATCGCCTTCGTGTTCTCCGCCCTGCTGCCCCGCCATCCGACCGAGCGACCGCGCCGCTACGCCGCAGCGGCGCTCGCCGAATTCGCCACCTTGCTCACGATGCTGAGTAGAGCGCTGACGACCGGCGACCGCGCGATGATGCGGGACGTCCGCGCGCAGCTGCGTGCGATCCGTGCGCTGCTGGAGAACTGGGAAGAGACCCTCGTCACCGCGCGCGCGGTGGTGGCGCTGAACCCGAGCCTGTGGCGGCAGCGAGGCGAGGTCGCCGAACTCGATCGCATCTTCCGGCTGACGACGCGATCGCAGCGGGTGGCCGAGATGCTGGTGCGGCAGTCCCGCGGCATGACCGAGGAGGTCGGCGCGATGCCCGGCCTGGGCGCCATCGCGGGCGAGGTGGCCGACGCCGCCCAGTCCCTGTCCGGTTCGGTGAGCCAGTGGAAACGCCCCGACCAGGCGCGGGCGGAACTGGAGCACATCGCCGGGCGGATCGCTCCGGCGGAACTGGCCGGGGGAGACTGGCGCCCCGCCGTGCTGGCGTCCCTGCTGCGGGCGCTGCTGATGGACCTGCTCCAGGTGACCGGCCTGTCACGCGAGCAGGCTCACGACGCGTTGATCGACACGTGGGGACGCCCGTTCGGGCCGCATGATGGCGAGGTTCCTGCATCCGAGAGCGACGACGGCCCGTCCGCATTGTGGGGTTGACGGACACCCAGGTGGCTTGGTGTACCATCGCCGTCATGGCATCGGTGAACCTGCTTCTTGGTCGCCGCAGCGAGGCCTAGGGCTCCTCCCCACCGAACGAGGTCGAGCCCGGTCGGGCTTCCTCGTTGCGGAGTATTTTCTTGCGCCTGGCATCACCATCGATCACGCAGATGTGAGGAACCATCATGACCACCACCGCCGCCTCGACGTTCGGCACGCGAGTACAACAGGGCAAGCCGGTGCAGCAGCCGAGCCCGATGCCCGTCCACCGTTACACCGCCTTCCAGCCTGTCGACGTGCCCGACCGCACCTGGCCGAGCAAGAAGATCACCCACGCCCCCCGCTGGCTGTCGACCGACCTGCGCGACGGCAATCAGGCGTTGATCGACCCGATGACCGTCGCCCGCAAGCTCAAGATGTTCGATCTGCTGGTCCGCATGGGCTACAAGGAGATCGAGGTGGGCTTCCCGTCCGCGTCGCAAACCGACTTTGACTTCGTGCGCAGACTGATCACCGAAGACCGCGTTCCCGAGGACGTGCAGATTTCGGTGCTGGTCCAGGCCCGGGAGGATCTGATCTCGCGCACTGCCGAGTCCCTGGTCGGCGCACGACGGGCCAACATCCACCTGTACAACGCGACGGCCGAGCTGTTCCGCCGGGTCGTGTTCAACATCAACGAGGCGCAATGCGTCGCCATGGCGACCCGGGGCACCGCACTGGTGATGAAGTACGCCGAGAAGCACCTGGCCGACACCGAATTCGGCTACCAGTACAGCCCCGAGATCTTCACGCAGACCCCCACCGACTTCGCCATCGAGGTGTGCAACGCGGTCGCCGACGTGTGGCAGCCCGGGCCTGATCGCGAGATCATCTTCAACCTGCCGGCAACCGTCGAGATGAGCACGCCGAACACGTATGCCGACCAGATCGAATACTTCGGCCGGCACATCGACAACCGCGAGTTCGTCGCCGTGTCGCTGCATCCGCACAACGACCGCGGCACTGCGGCGGCGGCCTCCGAACTGGGCATGATGGCCGGCGCCGACCGGGTCGAAGGCTGCCTGTTCGGTCACGGCGAGCGCACGGGGAACGTCGACCTGGTGACCCTGGGCATGAACCTGTTCAGCCAGGGCATCGATCCGCAGATCGACTTCTCCGACATCGACGAGATTCGCCGCACCGTCGAGTACTGCACGGGCCTGCCCGTGCATCCGCGTCACCCCTACGCCGGTGATCTGGTCTACACGGCGTTCTCCGGATCGCACCAGGACGCGATCAAGAAGGGGCTGGAGGCGCTCGACCGCCGTGCCGCCGAGCAGGGCAAGGGCGTCCACGAGATCACGTGGGAAGCACCGTACCTGCCCATCGATCCGTTCGACGTCGGGCGCACCTACGAGGCCGTCATCCGGGTGAACAGCCAGTCGGGCAAGGGCGGCATGGCCTACATCATGAAGAACGACCACAAGATGGATCTGCCGCGCCGCCTGCAGATCGAGTTCAGCCGGGTCGTCCAACGCCACACCGACGAGGTGGGCGGCGAGGTCAGCCCCGACGCGATGTGGCAGATCTTCGAAGAGGAGTACTTCGGCGACGTCACCCCGCTCGAACTGATCCGCTATGCCTCGCAGGCTGACAACGGCAATTACTCGATCGAGGCCGCAGTGGCGGTGAACGGCATCGAGCGGAAGATCAGCGGCGAAGGCAACGGTCCGCTGTCGGCGTTCGTGGACGCCCTGGGTCTGGGCGGATTCCACGTACGGGTGCTGGACTACAGCGAGCACGCGCTCAGCGCCGGCGGGGACGCCCTGGCCGCCGCCTACGTCGAGGTCGAGGTCGGCACCGGCAGCGACACCCGCATCCTGTGGGGTGTCGGGCGCCACGGCTCGATCGTGACCGCCTCGCTGAAGGCCGTGATCAGCGCCATCAACCGCAGCGATCGCGACGACTGAACTGTCGGCCCGGGCCGTCCGGTTCCCCGCATCCGGGACCGGACGGCCCGGCACTTTTCTGGTGGACATGCCTCCCCGGTCGGGGCCGCGTCTCTACACTGCGTCACGCCAGTGTTACACGACTCAATCTCAGGAGGCCCCCATGGAACTCAGCTCCACCCTGCAGGAGGAATTCGACATCGTCGTGCGTCGCAACCCGGGGGAGGCGGAATTCCATCAAGCCGTCCGTGAGGTCCTGGAGTCGTTGGCGCCGGTGATCGACAAGCATCCCGAATATGTCGAGTCCGGCATCATCCCGCGCGTCTGTGAGCCGAATCGCCAGATCATCTTCAAGGTGAACTGGCAGGATGACCGCGGGCGCGTGCACACCAACCGCGGCTTCCGTGTTCAGTTCAACAGCGCGCTCGGACCGTACAAGGGTGGCCTGCGCTTCCACCCCAGCGTCTACCTGGGCATCATCAAGTTCCTCGGATTCGAGCAGATCTTCAAGAATGCCCTCACCGGCATGCCGATCGGTGGCGGTAAGGGTGGCTCGGACTTCGACCCGAAGGGCCGTTCCGACAACGAGATCATGCGATTCTGTCAGTCCTTCATGACTGAGCTGTCGGGTCACATCGGTGCCGATGTCGACGTTCCGGCGGGCGACATCGGTGTGGGCGGTCGCGAGATCGGCTACCTGTTCGGTCAGTACAAGAAGCTCACGGGGCGCTACGAGTCCGGGGTTCTCACCGGCAAGGCGATCGGGATCGGCGGGTCCCGCGCCCGCACCGAGGCGACCGGGTACGGAACCGTGTACTTCGCCAACGAGATGCTCAAGCTGAGCGGCGAGAGCTTCGACGGCAAGAAGGTCGTGGTGTCGGGCTCGGGCAATGTCGCGACTTATGCGGTCGAAAAGGTGAATCAGCTCGGCGGTACCGTCGTGGCCATGTCCGACTCCGCCGGCTACATCGTCGACGAGAGCGGTCTCGACTTCGAGCAGATCCGCGAGCTCAAGGAGGTGCGCCGCGGCCGCATCAGCGAGTACGTCGACGCCAACCCGAGCGCGCGCTTCATCGCGGACGGCTCGATCTGGGACGTTCCCTGCGCCATCGCGCTGCCCTGCGCCACCCAGAACGAGCTCAACATCGGTGGGGCCCGCGCGCTGATCAAGAACGGCTGCACCCTGGTCGCCGAGGGCGCGAACATGCCCTCGACGCCGGACGCCATTCGCGCGTTCACCTCGAACGGCGTCCGGTTCGCGCCGGGCAAGGCGGCCAACGCCGGCGGCGTGGCCACCTCGGCGCTCGAGATGCAGCAGAACGCGTCCCGGGACTCGTGGAGCTTCGACCACACCGAGGCGCGGCTGCACGAGATCATGGTCGGCATCCACGCCCGCTGCTACGAGACGGCCGAGGAGTACGGTACGCCCGGCGATTACGTCATGGGCGCCAACATCGCCAGCTTCCTGCGCGTCGCCGACGCGATGATGGCGCTCGGCGTCATCTGAGAGCGGACGCCGGCGCGCACACCACGCGCTGGCTGACGATGTCGGAGTAGAGCTCCAACCCGTCGAACCGGGCCACGTGGATCACGTCCGCGAGGCCCGGTTCCGCGTCCGGGACGAGTTCGCCGAACAGGTTGGGCCGCGTGAGCGCGAGTTCGGGGTGGAAGGTGACGCCGGGGCGCTCGCCGAAGACGGCGGCGTAGAAGATGCCGGTCTCGACCAGGTCCTGGAAGAAGTGGCTGCCGTAGCTGAGCTCGGGCCGGAAGCCGCCGGCGGCGTAGGTGGTCTCGACCAACGCGGCCGCGTGGCTGATCTCGGTGAACCGGACGGGGACGCCCAGCGAGACCGTGGTCGTGCCCCACCGGCCAGGCCCGATCAGCAGGAAGGACTGTTCGCGCAGCGCCCGGTTGAGGGTGCCGATGCCGCGTGCGACCGCGTGCCGCGCGGGACTGCCGAGGCGCAGGTAGGCGTCGGGGCGGACCATGACCACGTGCGTGAGCGGCAACCGGACGTTGCCGCCCATGAAGTCTCCGTGAGCGGCAAACAGGACGCGGTCGGCGTCCGCTATCTCGGGCATGGCGACGGCGGCGCCCGGGCCGCGGGTCTGCAATGGTCGGCACTGGACGACGCCGATACGCGGCGAGCCGTCGGTGGCGATGTTGACCGTGAACTCGACGTCGACGGGGTAGTCGTAGGCGTCCGCCAAGGTGGCCAGGATGCTGCGCATGATCGAGGGGAACCGCGTGCGCGCGAGGAGTCCGCGGAAGTCGGCGACGATGGGGGGTGGCCCCGAGGGGCGCCGGCCGGAGCCGCGTTCCCGTTCGGCCAACCGGCGCAGCACCGCCGTGTCGGGGCTGACGAACAGCGACCAGTCGGCGCGGACGTCCGTGCCCGCCAGGGAGTCGAGACGCACGGTGGTGAAGGCGTTGGTGGCCACGTCGATCGCGTCCACGCGACGCTGACTGTGCGCCGACAGATCCTCGGCGTCCGACAGACGCCCGCGTAGCGGATCGTCCAGGGCGACGATCCGCGCGTGGTCGGTGGTGGTGCGGTCGACGGCGCGTGTGCCCATGCCGATGACCAGGCGCAGCATGCCCGCCTCGGAGTCCACGCCGGCGTCCCACGTGTAGAGATTGGACGAGTTCGCCACTCCCGCGGCGTGCGGGAAGAACAGGGATCCGTGATGATCGCCCGATACCCTCTGGACGAGGATCGCCATCTGTTCGTCCGCCTCGGCCAGCCCGCGCGTCTGCCGATAGGTGAGCGCGTCGGGGCTCATCGCGGACGCGTACACGGTGCGGACGGCGTCCTCGAGGGCCGCCAGGCGCTCCTCGGGGCTGCCCTGGTTGGCGAGGAAGACCGAGTCGTACTTGCCCGCGAACGCGCTGCCGTAGTTGTCTTCGAGCAGCGAGCTGGAGCGCACGATGACGGGGGCCTGGCCGTAGTGCTCCAGCATGCCGAGGAACTCCTCGCGCACGGTGAGCGGAAACCGTCCGGTCGGCAGCGCCTCGTGCAGCGCCGCACCCGCGCTCAGGAATCCTGCGGGCGAGCGTTGGGCGAGGCGGTGCTCCCACCACCCATTGGCCACCAGGTAGGTGTAGAACACGTCGGTGCCGATGTGGAACGAGTCATGGGGCTCGAGGTCGGCGGCGAAGGTGTCGCCGGCGGCGTGGGCGAGGATGGCGCGGGCCGTGAGCATGCCGACCGCCTTGCCACCGATGTGACCGGTGCCGACCAGCCGGGTGGCCGCGAGCACCAGGTCGGGCAGCGTCAGGTGCCGGCGGGCGAGTGCGCCCATCCGGTCGGTGGCGCGGCCCAGCAGCGCGTCGGCGAGCACCGCGTGCGCGTGCGCCTGTTGCGCCGGCCCGGCGTCCAGGGCGTCGAAGGCGGAGTCGACGAGCCGGGTCCAGTGGTCGGGGCGGGGGCGCCGGCGTCCTTGCGCCGCCGACAGCCGCGCGGACGCTTCGGAGGAGGTGACGGGTGTGGCCTCGGTGTCGCGGATGTGGTGCGGGAAGAACATGGTCGGCGAGCTGCGGCCGTCCACCTTGAGCGGGTGCACGTACACCTCGTCGTCGGCGACCTGCAGGTCGAACAGGACCTGCGTCGTCTCGCGGATGCCTGCCAGGGTGGCGAGGGTGGTCTCGTCGCGCAGCAGCGGGAAGTAGGCGATGGTGTCGAGTTCGTACAGGAAAGGGCAGGTGACCTTGAAGAAGTTCATCACCATCAGGTCGGAATGCCAGGCGTCGCGCAGCTCGGCGAGCGAGTCGAACACGTAGAACGCGCGCGGCCCCGCGGCGGCGATGAGGTCGTGCACCGCCGTCGCGAACGGCTCGAAACCGGCGGCCGGATCCAACACGTGTTCCTCGACGTCGTCGCCGCCGACGAACGGATCGTGGCTCGCGAAGCGCACGTAGACGAGGCGGCGCCCCTGGGCGCGGGCCGAGCGCAGGAAGGGGATCAGGATGCGGGTGAAGTCGTCCAGGTTGGAGCACTGCCACACGACGTTGTCGCCGATCCTCAGGCCGGTGATCGCGGCGTCCAGGCCGGCCATGCCCGTGCCTGGGTGTTGCAGCGCTGCAGTCATGAAGGAACGCTACCGTGACGGGCGGTCGAATCGGTTGCCCATCGGGGGCACGTGGGCCAGACTGCTGGCGGGCGAACGGGAGGATTGGACATGGGCAACGGATTCGGCATCGATATCGGCGGCACGGGGATCAAGGGCGCTCTGGTCGACCTCGACCGGGGCGTTCTGGCGGGGGAGCGCGTCCGCATCCCGACGCCGCAGCCGGCCACCGTCGCGGCCGTCCTCGATACCGTGCAGGCAGTCATCGACCAGGCCGGCTGGGACGGCCCCGTGGGGTGCACGTTCCCCGGGATCGTCCGTCACGGTGTGATCGGCTCGGCGGCCAACGTCGACAAGGGCTGGATCGGCGTGAATCTCGCTGAGCAGCTGAGCGGCCGGACCGGTCATCCGGCGGTGGTGCTCAACGACGCGGACGCCGCGGGCATCGCCGAGATGCGATTCGGGGCCGGACGCGGCCGGGGCGGTGTGGTGATGATCGTGACGCTCGGCACGGGCATCGGCACCGCCGTCTTCGTTGACGGCGTCCTCGTGCCGAACACCGAACTCGGGCACGTCGAGCTCGACGGCGTCGACACCGAGACGCGGACGTCGGCAGCGGCGCGCGAGCGCGAGAGCCTCGGCTTCGCGGAGTGGTCGGTGCGGCTTCAGCGCTACTTCAGCCATATGGAGATGCTGTTCTCGCCCGACCTGTTCATCGTCGGCGGCGGCATCAGCAAGAAGGCCGACAAGTTCTTGCCACGGCTCAGCCTGGCCACCGAGATCGTTCCCGCGCAGCTGCTCAACCAGTCGGGCATCGTGGGCGCTGCCGTCGAGGCGGCGCGCGCCGCGGGCTGAGGTCGCCACGCCGGGCCGGCGGAGGCGATCGACCGCCGAGTCAGGCCGGCCCCGGAACCTCCCGATCGGGCCGTTACCCCCGCCTGACCGGCGCGCGGCCCTGGTTTCACGTCCGGGCCCGCCACGGGGAGGGCAGGTGCGCGGGGATAGAATCGCGCGCATGTCCAAAGTGCTCATGAAGCTCCCTGTCGGGGAGAAGGTCGGCCTGGCCTTCTCCGGCGGCCTCGACACGTCGGTGGCGGTCGCCTGGATGCGTGAGAAGGGCGCGATTCCCTACACCTACACCGCCGACATCGGGCAGTACGACGAGCCTGACATCGACTCGGTCCCCGGCCGCGCCGCGGCGTACGGCGCCGAGGGCTACCGGATGGTCGACTGCACCACCGAGCTGGTCAACGAGGGTCTGGTCGCGTTGGCGTGCGGGGCCTTTCACATCCGCTCCGCGGGCGTGCCGTACTTCAACACCACGCCGCTGGGCCGCGCGGTCACCGGCACGATGCTGGTGCGCGCGATGCGCGCCGACGATGTTCACGTGTGGGGCGACGGCTCCACCTACAAGGGCAACGACATCGAACGGTTCTACCGCTACGGGCTGCTGGCCAACCCGCAGCTGCGCATCTACAAGCCGTGGCTGGACGCCGACTTCGTCCGTGAACTGGGCGGTCGCGACGAGATGAGCCAGTGGCTCGCCGAACGCAAGCTGCCCTACCGCGACTCCAAGGAGAAGGCCTACTCCACCGACGCCAACATCTGGGGCGCCACGCACGAGGCCAAGAAGCTGGAGTACCTGGGCACGGGCATCGAGATCGTCGACCCGATCATGGGTGTCGCGTTCTGGCGCGACGATGTGGAGATCGCGCCCGAGGTCGTGACCGTCGTGTTCGAGCAGGGCATGCCGGTGAGCATCAACGGCCAGGCCTTCGCCTCACCGGTCGAGCTGGTGCGCGAGGCCAACACGATCGGCGGACGCCACGGGCTCGGCATGTCCGACCAGGTCGAGAACCGGATCATCGAGGCGAAGAGCCGTGGCATCTACGAGGCGCCCGGCATGGCGCTGCTGCACATCGCCTACGAGCGCCTGGTGAACGCCATCCACAACGAGG
Organism: Nigerium sp.; assembly: GCA_016711325.1. Classification (GTDB taxonomy): domain Bacteria; phylum Actinomycetota; class Actinomycetes; order Propionibacteriales; family Propionibacteriaceae; genus Propioniciclava. The sequence continues at coordinate 317,509 of JADJTH010000008.1, forward strand.
ACACGGTCGCCAGCTACCACAACGAGGGGCGCAAACTCGGCCGGCTGCTGTACGAAGGCCGCTGGCTCGACCCACAGGCGTTGATGATCCGCACCTCGCTGCAGCAGTGGGTGGCCTCCGCGATCAGCGGTGAGGTCACCGTGAAGCTGCGCCGTGGCTGGGACTACTCGATCCTGGACACCGCCGGTCCCACGCTGTCCTACCATCCCGAGAAGCTCTCGATGGAGCGCGTCGAGGACGCGGCGTTCGGGCCGGTCGACCGCATCGGCCAGCTCACCATGCGCAACCTCGACATCGCCGACACCCGGACGCGGCTGGAGCAGTACTCCGCGCTCGGCCTGGTCGGCGGAGCGATCTCCGAACTGGTCGGCGAACTGGACGCCGGCCAGGCACGCGCCATCGCCACGCTCAGCGACGCGACCCCCGACGCGATCGAGGCGGCGCAGATGAGCTCGGGCATGGAGACGGGGACGGACTGATCCACGGGCCTGAGCACCCGGACGCCGGGCGCCGCCTCGATCGCGAGATCCTGGGGCTGGCGATCCCGGCGTTCGCCACGCTCGTCGCCGAGCCGCTGCTGATCCTGGTCGACACGTTCGTCATCGCCCACCTCGGCACCCCCCACCTGGGTGGCCTCACGCTGGCCTCCAGCGTGTTGGCCATCGTGATCGGCCTGTCGGTGTTCCTGGCCTACGGTACGACCGCGACCGTCTCGCGCCGCATCGGAGCCGGAGACCGCGCGGGCGCCCTCGCCGGCGGTCTGGACGGCCTGGCGCTGGGCCTGATCATCGGCCTCGCCGCGGTGCTGGTGCTGGTTCCCGGCGCGCCGGTGATCCTCGCCTGGTACGGAGGCACGCCCGAGGTGACCGCGCTGGGCGTCCAGTACCTGAGGATCGTGGCGCTCGGCCTGCCTGCGCAGATGCTGATGCTCGCCTCGACCGGCGTGCTGCGCGGGCTGCAGGACACACGCACGCCGCTGCGCGTCGTCGTGACCGTCAACCTGCTCAACATCGCGCTGAACGTGGTGCTCGTGCTCGGGTGGGGGTTCGGCATCCAGGGTGCGGCCGCCGGCACGGCGATCTCGCAGTGGGTGGGTGCGCTCATCATGGCCGGTCTGGTGCTCCGCGGGGCCAGGCGCGAAGGGGTTGCGCTGCGACCCCATCCCACGGGGGTGCTGGCGGCCGCCCGCCTCGGCGGATGGCTGGTCGTGCGGAACGGCTCGCTGCAGGCGGCGCTCGCGCTCACCACGGTCACGGCCGCCTCGCTCGGTACCGTCGCTCTCGCGGCGCACCAGGTGGTCGCGGCCGTGTGGGCGCTGGTGGCGCACGGTCTGGACGCCTTCGCGATCGCCGCCCAGGCGATGGTCGGGCTGAGGCTCGGCGGTGGGCACACCGCGGCGGCCCGCGGCGTCCTGCGACGCGTGCTTGCGTGGGGCGCCGGGTTCGGCGCGGTGACCGGCGTGCTGCTGGTACTGGTCCGGACGCCCCTGGCTGGACTGTTCGGCACCGACGGGGCCGTGCAGGACGCCGCCGCGGCGGCCCTGCTCGTGGTGGCGCTGGCCGCCCCCATCGGTGCGGTCGCATTCCAGTTCGACGGCATCCTGATCGGCGCCGGGGACGCACGCTTCCTCGCGATCGCGGGCCTGGTGACCACCGCCGTATACGCCCCCTTCGTGCTGGCGGTGATGGCCACCGACGCCGGGCTGACGTGGCTGTGGGCGGCGTACGCCGGGTGGCTCGGCTGCCGGTCGATCGCGCTGGCCTGGCGCACGCGTGGAACGGCTTGGATGCGAACCGGTGCCTGAACGCCGGCGAGCGCATAAGCTGGGGGCAACCCGGAACCACGGCGCAGCGGGCTTCACTCACCGAGGAGGGAGCAGGGGCTATGTCCATCAGTTTTGATGCCACTGGAAGGATCGTTGTGGGTACCGACCTCTCGGGTCGGGCCTCCGTTGCGGTCGAATGGGCCGCCGAGCGGGCGGTCGCTCACGGCAATGACCTCTTGGTCGTCACGGCCTTGCCGGCCGTGCCGATCCCTCACCGCAATCGCATGTACGGCGCGATGGCGTCCGGCGACTGGCCGGCCAAATTGCAGGACGAGGCCCGGCATAGCCTGCGGAAGCAGCGCGCGAGCATCATGGCGAAGCACCCGGGCCTGAACGTCGAGGTGCGCATCGAGGAGGCGATGGCGTCCTACACGCTCGCGCAGGCGTCCAAGACCGCCGAGCTGGTCGTCATCGGCGCACGCGGGCGCAATGCACCGCTGAGCGCCCGGGCGCTGGGCGGCACCGCGCTGGGAGTGATCGCGCATGCCCACGGTCCGGTCGCGGTCATCCACGACCAAGCCGTCGGGACCCCGAGCGGTCCGGTGGTCGTCGGCGTCGACGACGGTCCGCAGGCCGAGGGCGCGTTCCGCTACGCGGCCACCGAGGCACTCAGCCGCGGCGCCGGTCTGCACGCGGTGCACGCGGTCGACGTCGCCATGTGGACGCTCGGCCTCGATCACGGCGGGATCGACTTCACCGAGGTCGTGTCGGCCATCGAGGCGCACATGCGCGAGATGGTCGGCGGCTGGGCCGCCGAGTTCCCCGGCCTCGAGGTGGAGGTCAAGGTGACGCCGGACCGCCCGGCGTCCGCGCTGATCGGAGCCTCGGACGGGGCGAGCCTGGTCGTCGTCGGCGCACGAGGCCTGGGCGGGTTCGCGGGCCTGGTGCTCGGCTCGACGAGCCGTGCGGTCGTGCGCGAGTCGTTCGCGCCGGTCATCGTCGTGCGCGGCGAGCGGCCGACGAAGGAGTAGCGCTCAGCCGCCGTTCGGCGGGGTGACCTCGTTGGGGATCGCCCCGCCGTAGCGGCGGTCGCGCCGCGCGTACAGCTCGAGGGCGTGCCACAGGTCGCGGCGATCGAAGTCGGGCCATAGCTGGTCGAGGAACACCATCTCGGCGTACGCCGTCTGCCACACCAGAAAGTTCGACGTGCGCTGTTCCCCCGACGAGCGGATGAACAGGTCGACATCAGGAACGCCGGGCGCGTACAGGTGGGAACGGAAGGACGCCTCCGAGATCTTGTCGGGGTGGATCCGCCCCTCGGCGGCGGCGCGGGCGAGCGCGCGGGCGGCGTCCACGATCTCGGCGCGACCGCCGTAGTTGACGCAGAATTGCAGCGTGAGCGTCTCGTTGTGCCGGCTCATGTGCTCGGCGACCTTGAGCTCGTCGATGACGCTCTTCCACAGCCTCGGCGCCCGCCCGGCCCAGACGATGCGGACGCCGAGGTCGTTCAACTCGTCGCGGCGGCGATGGATCACGTCGCGGTTGAAGCCCATGAGCCAGCGCACCTCGGCGGGGGAGCGCTTCCAGTTCTCGGTCGAGAAGGCGTAGGCCGACAGGTACTTCACGCCGGCCTCCACGGCACCGTGGATCACATCGAGCAGGGACGCCTCACCGCGGGTGTGTCCGTCGGTGCGCGGGAGGTTGCGCTGCTTGGCCCAGCGGCCGTTGCCGTCCATCACGATCGCGACGTGACGGGGGACCAGGCCTGCCGGGATCTGCGGCGGACGCGCGCCGGACGGATGCGGGGTCGGCGGAATCGGGCTCACGGGAGCGAGCCTAACGCTCGCGGGGTGACGGGGCGGCCCAGGCATGCCGACGGGCGGTCCACCGGAAGGTGGACCGCCCGTCGCTGGTGTTCTCAGCAGCCGATCAGGCGGGCCGCGAGGTAGGGGACGACCTGGTCGAGGGTCACGCGCTCCTGCGCCATCGTGTCGCGCTCGCGGATCGTCACCGCGTTGTCGTCCAGGGTGTCGAAGTCGACCGTCACGCAGAACGGCGTGCCGATCTCGTCCTGGCGGCGGTAGCGGCGTCCGATCGCCTGGGCGTCGTCGAACTCGGTGTTCCAGTGCCGGCGCAGTTCAGCGGCGAGCTCGCGCGCCCTGGGCGACAGCTTCTCGTTGCGCGACAGCGGCAGCACCGCGACCTTGACCGGTGACAGGCGCGGATCCAGCTTGAGGACCGTACGGGTATCCGTGCCGCCCTTGGCGTTCGGCGCCTGCTCCTCGGTGTAGGCCTCCACCAGGAACGCCATCAGCGACCGGGTCAGGCCCGCGGCCGGCTCGATCACGTAGGGCACGTAGCGCTCGTTCTTGGCCTGGTCGAAGTAGGACAGATCCTGGCCCGAATGCTGGGAGTGGGTGCCGAGGTCGAAGTCCGTGCGGTTCGCGACACCCTCCAGTTCGCCCCAGCCGTCGCCGCCGGTGAAGCCGAAGTCGTACTCGATGTCGACGGTGCGCTTCGAGTAGTGCGACAGCTTCTCCTGCGGGTGCTCGTACAGACGCAGCCGCTCAGGAGCGATGCCGAGGCCGACGTACCAGTCCCTGCGGGCGTCGATCCAGTGCTGATGCCATTCCTCGTCGGTTCCGGGCTCGACGAAGAACTCCATCTCCATCTGCTCGAACTCGCGGGTGCGGAAGATGAAGTTGCCCGGTGTGATCTCGTTGCGGAAGCTCTTGCCGACCTGGCCGATGCCGAAAGGCACCTTCATGCGCGAGGTCTGCTGCACGTTGGCGAAGTTGATGAAGATGCCCTGCGCGGTCTCGGGGCGGAGGTAGTGCAGCCCCGACTCATCCTTGATGACGCCGAGGTGGGTCTCCAGCATCATGTTGAAGTCGCGCGGTTCGGTGAAGCGGCCGAGGGTGCCGCACTCGGGACAGTTGATCTCTTCGAGCCCGGCGGGCTTGCGGCCCTTCTTGAACTCGAACGCCTCCTCCAGCTGGTCGGCGCGGAAGCGCTTGTGACAGCTCAGGCACTCGGTCAGCGGGTCGGAGAACACGCCGACGTGCCCCGACGCCACCCACACCTGGCGAGGCAGGATGATCGAGGAGTCGACGCCCACCACGTCGGGGCGGTTCTGCACGACGGCCTTCCACCATTGCCGCTTGATGTTCTCCTTGAGCTCCACGCCGTAGGGGCCGTAGTCCCAGGCCGCCCGGGTGCCGCCGTAGATCTCCCCGCAGGGATACACGAAGCCGCGGCGCTTCGTGAGACTGATGACGTTGTCGAGCTTGCTGGCCATGAGACCTGGCGCCTCCTTGTCGGCTGAGGGTGCCCGGCCGGCATCCCCGTGAACCCGAGCACTCTATCCGGGTGCGTGGACGCCGCCGAATCGCGCCCCTCCTACCGTTCGCGCGGCAGGTTGAGCCCCACGTCGTCGGCGGCGGCGTAGGCGCTCGGCTCGTCGAGGGCCTCGCTCAGCAGCGGCACGAGGACGATCTTCGCCTCGTAGCCGTTGAAGCTGCGCCGGTAGGATCCGACGTTCTCCCAACTGGTGGCGATGGCCCACAGTTCGGGTTCGTCGAGGTTGCGGACGAGTTCGGCCGTCAGGTTCCCCGCCCGGGTGCGGAAGAACGCGACGGCGGCGTCGGCGCGCAGGGTGAAGGGCGCCTCGGCGTCCGCCGCGACGCGGAAGCGGCTGAAGGCGAGCATGGCGGCCAGACTAGCGCCGACGGGTAAGCTGGACGGGATCGAGGAGGCCCGATGAGTAGCACCACCCCCCAGCGACAGACGCGTCAGCGCGCGACCATCGCCGGGGTGCTTGATGAGCTCGACGAGTTCAAGTCGGCCCAAGACATCCATGACTTGCTGCGTCACCGTGGCCACTCGGTGGGCCTGGCCACCGTGTACCGCAACCTGCAGGCGCTGGTCGAGGCCGAGCGGGTCGACGTGGTCCGGACGCCGGACGGTCAGGCCACCTACCGGGCCTGCGGCGAGGCAACCCACGCGCATCACCATCACCTCGTGTGTCGCTCCTGTGGCAGCGCCGTCGAGATCGCGTTCGAGGGGGTGGAGGCCCAGGTCGACGGCATCGCCCGCGAGCACGGCTTCACCGACGTCGGCCATTCGATCGAATTGCGCGGCCTGTGCGCCGCGTGCTCGCCCTGAGAGCGCGCGCGTGCCCACCTATCGTGACGAGGCGGTCGTGCTGCGGACACAGAAGCTCGGCGAGGCGGACCGGATCATCACCCTCCTCTCCCGCCGTCACGGCAAGGTGCGCGCGGTCGCCCGGGGTGTCCGGCGCACCAGGTCGAAGTTCGGCGCGAGGCTGGAGCCGTTCACCCACGTCGACCTGCAGTTCGCGACCGGGCGCACGCTCGATGTGATCACCGAGGCCGTCACCCTGCACGCGTGGTCGGAGCCGTTGTGCACCGACTATCCGCGTTTCACGGTCGGCCAGGTCATGCTCGAGACGGCCGACCGGCTCGTGTCGATCGAACGCGAGCCCGCGTTGCCGCAGTACCGGCTGCTCACCGGTGCGCTGAATGCGCTGGTCGTCGGCACCTCGGACGGGCCCCGGCCGTCCACGATGGTGATGGACGCCTATCTGCTACGGGCCGTCGCCACGGCCGGATTCGCGCCGAGCCTGGATCAGTGCGCGTCGTGCGGCACGGACGGTCCGCACGACTTCTTCTCGCCCTCGGCGGGCGGGGTGGTCTGCCGTCGCTGCCGGCCACCGGGCACGGCGATGGTGCGCCCGGTGACGATGGCGCTGCTCGCCGCGCTGATCAGCGGCGACTGGGTCTCGACCCGCGACGCCGCGCCCCCCGATCAGCGCCAGGCGTCCGGGCTGGTGGCGGCCTTCGTCGCCTGGCACCTCGACCGCGGTCTGCGCACGCTGGACCATGTCGACCGGTGACCGAGGGGGCGGCAGGCGACGCGGTCGTCGGTCAGGAGGCGCATGTGATCAACAGGTCAGGCATGGCAACCACCTCCCATGTCGCGTGCTATCACCCGGGTCCAGGGGTTGGTCAGCTGCGCAGGCCGAGGAGCAGGCCGACCGCGACGCTCGTCATGATGGCGGCCACCGCGAGGTCGAAGATCCGCCAGGCGGCCGGCTTGGCGAACAACGGCCGCAGCACCGCGGCACCGAAGCCGAGGGCGGTGAACCAGAGCAGGCTGCCGGCGATCGCGCCCGCCGCGAAGAGCCACGGCGCGGCGTAGGTCGAGGCGATCGAGCCGAGCAGCACGAGCGTGTCGAGATAGACGTGCGGGTTCAGCCACGTCAGGGCGAGCGCGGTCAGCGCGACCGGTAGCAGACGCCGTGTCTCGTCGGCACCCTCGACGATCATCGCCTGCGGGCGTGCGGCGCGGCGGAGGCCCAGGAACGCGTACCCGAAGAGAACCACCGCGCCCACGACGGTGATCGCGGTCAGGACGGTGTCGTGTTCGGCGACGAGCGCCCCGACCCCGGCGGTGCCCAACCCGATGAGTAGGGCGTCGCTGAGCGCGCAGATGGCGACCACCACGCCGGTGTGCTCGCGTCGCAGGCCCTGCCGCAGCACGAACGCGTTCTGCGCGCCGATGGCGACGATCAGACCGAGCGAGAATCCGAAACCGGACAAGGCGGTGGTGAGCACGAGGACGACGGTAGACCGTCCCCGAGGAACCAGTCCAACGAATGTTTCTACAGATTCATAAGCAACGCTTATGATCGCGTCATGGATTGGGACTTGCCTCAGTTGCGCGCGTTCTCGGCGGTCGTCGACCACGGCACCTTGGAGGCCGCCGCCCGTGCGCTCCAGGTGACGCCGTCGGCGGTGAGTCAGCGCCTCAAGGCGCTCGAGCGTTCGGTCGGGGCGGTGCTGCTGCAGCGCACCCGTCCCGCAGCGCCCACGGCGGCCGGACGTCCGGTGTTGTTGCTGGCCCGCCAGGTCGAGGTCCTGGCTGCCGACGCCGACGCCGCGCTCAGCAGTTCGGCAGACCTCATGCCCGAGGTGCGGCTGGCCGTCAATGCTGACTCGCTGGCCACCTGGGTGATGCCGGCGCTCGCGCCGGTCGCGACGATGATCCGGATCACGTTCCTGCGCGAGGACGAGGGACACACTGCCGACCTGCTGCGCGACGGCACGGCGATGGCCGCCGTCACCACCGAGCGGACGCCGGTGCAGGGCTGCACCGTCGAGTCTCTCGGGGCGATGCGCTACCGGCCCATGGCGTCTGCTGCGTTCGCCGCGCGCTGGTTCGCCGGCGGTGTCACGCCCGATGCGCTCCGGCACGCCCCGGTGGTGGTGTTCGACGACCGCGACCGGCTCCAGATCGACCGCCTCGCCGAGGCGGGTATCGCCTGGGGCCGGGCGCCCTGGCACACGGTCCCGGCCACCACGCAATTCTCCGAGGCGGTCCGGCTCGGCTACGGATGGGGCATGCTGCCCGATCTGGAAGGCCGTGCCTGGGCGGGCATCGACCTGTCCGCCGTGTCGGGCTCGTGCCTGGGCGTCCACGACGTCATGCTGTCGTGGCAGCAGTGGTCGCTGCGCACCGGCAGCCTGGACGCCGTCGCCGACGCCCTCCGTGAGGGCGCGGCGCGCTCGCTGCTGCGCTGACCGGCGCGGCCCGCGCGTGGCGAGCGGACGGTCAGCGGGACCAGGACCATTCCTCGCCGTCGGAGAACACGAGCGAGAACCGTGCGGGTTCGAGCTGAAGGCTCACGTCGACGAACGGCGCGGCCGCGGCGTCCTCGGCCCGTGCCGTGCAGCGCCAGGAGATCGTGGTGTTGGTGTTCTCGGCCACCTCGACCAGCGCGCGGCTGAGCCAGGGATGGCGCCGCCGCAGGCCGATCAGGTGCTGGTAGACGGCGTGCAGCCAGGCGCCGCTGTCGAACAGATCGCTGGGTGCGGGCGGCAAGGGAGGACGAACGGCGTCGTCGGCGTGGTAGCCGGTGTGCCGGGTGCCGGTGAAGGCCTGCTCGTCGCCGTAGTACACGCTCGGCATACCCGGCAGCGCGAACAGGGCGGCGGCGGCCACGGCGGCGCCGTCCATGCCGGCCAATGACGCCATCCGGTCGACATCGTGGTTGCCGCTGAACGTGTTGAGCACGAGGTCGGACGAGAAGGCGGTGTGACGTCGCACGGCGTGCGCGAGTTCGAAGAAGTTGGCGTCCGCGATCGAGCTCCAGGTGGCCTTCCACAGCTCGTAGGCGGTGATCGAGTCGAGGTGGCCATCGCGGGCGAGCGCGGCGTAGTCGCCGTGGATCACCTCTCCCAGGAACACCGCGTCGGGGAACTCGACGCGCACTCGGTCGGTGACCTCGGCCCAGAAGGGGGTGGGCACGGCGTAGGCGACGTCGAGGCGCCAGCCGGCGATGCCGCGGCGCAGCCAGTGCAGCATGATCGCGGTCACCTCGTCGGCAACCGCCGGGTTTGCATGGTCGAGCTCCACCAGGTCGCCGTGCCCCTCCCAGCCCGCCAGCTTGCCGCCGACGCGCTTGAGCAGCGGGCTGTTCTCGGCCACCCACGGATGGCGCACCCCGACGTGGTTGAACACCCCGTCGAGCATCAGGGACAGGCCTCGGGTGCGGCAGCCGGCGACGAGACGGTCGAAGTCGGCTTCGTCGCCCAGGCGCGGGTCGATCCGGTAGTGGTCGAGGGTGTCGTAGCCGTGCGAAGTCGAGGCGAACACCGGACCCAGCAGCAAGCCGGAGCAGCCCAGCTTGACGACGTAGTCGAGCCAGGGGAGCAGTCCCTGGAGGCGGTGATGCAGCCCTTCCTCGGGCTCGCGGATGGGCGCATCGAGCGCGCCCAACGGGTAGACCTGCCACCAGATGGTGCTGTCGACCAGGCTCATGTGTTCCTCCCGTACGGCTCGGATCAGCTCGACGCTACACCTCTCTGCACCGGGCCGCGCGGACGGCGGGAAGGTCGGCGATGCGAGGTCCGGGTAGAGTGAGGCGCCGTGTCAACGTACGCGGGCTTGCGGTTGGCCGCCCCCTCCGGCGGGACGGTCGACGTCGCCACGCCCGTCGTGCTCGCGCCGATGGCCGGGATCACGAATCTCTCCTACCGCCAGTTGTGCCTCGAGCAGGGCGCCGGCCTCTACGTGTGCGAGATGATCACCTCCCGCGGCATTGTCGAGCGCATCCCCAAGACCTTCCAGATGCTCAGGTTCGCCCCCGGCGAGACCGTGCGTTCGGTCCAACTCTACGGCGTGGACGCCGACGTCATGGCGCGCGCCGCCGACATCCTGTGCGGCGAGTTCGGCGTCCACCACATCGACATCAACCTGGGCTGCCCGGTACCCAAGGTGACACGCCGAGGCGGCGGCGGCGCACTGCCCTGGAAGACCGACCGGCTGGCCGCGATCCTGCGGCGCACCGTGAAGGCTGCGGACGCCCACGGCGTCCCGGTCACGGTCAAGACCCGGATGGGCATCGACGAGGATCACCTGACCTACCTCGACGCCGGACGGATCGCCGAGGACGCGGGCATCGCCGCGATCGCGTTGCACGCGCGCACCGTGCAGCAGGCGTACTCGGGCCAGGCGCGATGGCAGCACATCGCCGCCCTCGTGGACGCGGTCGGCATTCCCGTGCTCGGCAACGGCGACATCTGGGAGGCTTCCGACGCCTTGCGCATGGTCGACGAGACCGGCGCTGCGGGCGTGGTGATCGGGCGCGGCTGCCTGGGGCGTCCGTGGCTGTTCCGCGACCTGGCGGACGCCTTCGCCGGCGGCACGCCGCGCCCGTACCCGCGGCTCGGCGAGGTGGCGGCGATGCTGCGCCGGCATGCGGAACTGCTCGCCGGGATTCACGGCGAGCGGCACGGCCTGACGGATCTGCGCAAGCACATGGCGTGGTACTTCAAGGGATTCCCGGTCGGCGGCGAGATCCGCCGTGGACTCGGGTTGGTCAGCAGTTTCGCCGAGCTGGACTCATGGCTGGTCCGGATGGACCAGGACGCGGTCTATCCGGCGAGCGAGGCCAGCGTCCCGCGCGGACGACAAGGCTCGCCGCGCGCCCACGTGACGCTGCCCCACGGCTGGCTGGACAGCCGCGAGATCGGCGACGAGGACCTCTCCGCCGCGGAATCCGACGCGTCGGGCGGCTGAGGGGCTCGGTTCGGGCGGAGGCGGCCGGTCAGGCGAGCGCCGCGATGTAGGGCCACATGCCTGCGAGCGTCGCGACCAGGCCCAGCGCGGGCGCCAGGATGCCCAGGACGATGCCCCAGATGCCGAAGCGGCGTCCATTGCGGCGCACGGTCGCGACGATGGAGACCACCCAGCCGACGATGCCCACGATCGTCGCGATCGTGGCGGCGACGGACATGACGTTGACCTCCTGGCTGAGCGCGATGATCGCCGGGTCGGTCGGGTCGATGGTGGTCGCCGCGTCGACGCCGTAGTCGACGAGGAACGCCCCGACGTGGCCGCCCATCAGGTACATCGCGATCGCGAGAACCAGCGCGCTCACGACGACGAGGATCAGGCCGATCATGCCGGGCTTGTTGTTCACCGGCGCCGGGCTGGTGTCCCACTGCGGCTGCAGCTGCGGCTGCGGGTAGCCGGGGTACTGGCCATAGCCCGCCTGAGGATAGGACTGAGGGTCGTAGCCGGGCTGCGGGTAGCCCTGGGGATAGCCCTGCGGGTACTGGCCCGGCTGCGCGTAACCCGACGGGTCGTAGCCCTGCTGCGGGTAGCCCGACGGGTCGTAGGTCTGCGGGTAGCCCGACGGGTCGTAGGTCTGCGGGTAGCCCTGCTGCGGGTAACCCTGCTGCGGATACTGACCCGGGGCGGGGTGCTGGCCTTGAGGATAGTGAGCCTGCGGGTACTGCCCGGATTGCGGGGGTGCGTCGTCATTGCCGGGCTGGCTGGGGTTCTGCTCGCTCATGAGTTCCGCATCTTTCGTTCGGGGAATGACCTTCATCCTAATGGGCGGCCTCGCGGGCGACCGGTGCGGCCTGGCGCGGGCCCGCCGCGAGACAATGGGTTCATGACGGATGAGCTCAGACCACGGACCGTTGCCTGGGCGTCGACGATGACCGGGCACGGCGACGGTGGGATCGTGCGCGCGCACCGGGATTCCACTGCGCGACTGACGCCGGGGGGGTATCTCGGACGCGAGGCGCGCGAGCGACGTGAGCGGGCGTTGCTCGTCCCCGGCGCGGCGCTGGCGCAGGGCGCGGGCGACCGCGCCCTCGCCGAAGAACCCGACCCGGAGCGCACCTGCTTCGAGCGCGACCGCGACCGGATCGTGCACTCGGCGGCCTTCCGGCGGCTGGCCGGCAAGACGCAGGTCGTCGTCTACCCGACCGATCACCAGCGCACGCGGCTCACCCACGCTATCGAGGTCGCGCAGGTGGCCACCTCGCTGGCGCGCGGGCTGGGCCTCAACGTCACGCTCGCGGACGCCATGGCGCTCGGCCACGACTGCGGGCACGGCCCGGGCGGACACGCCTCCGAGGAGGCGTTCGACGCGTTCCTCCCCGGCGGATACGACCATGCCACCTGGGGGGCGGACGTCGTGCTCACTCCGCTCAACCTGTGCGCCGAGACGCTCGACGGGATCCGGAACCACTCGTGGTCGCGCCCGGCACCGGCGACGCTGGAGGGCGAGCTGGTGAGCTGGGCGGATCGGATCGCCTACTGCGCGCACGACTTCGAGGACGCCGTCCATGCGGGCATCGTCACGGTGGCCGACCTTCCGCGCGACATCGTCCGGGTCGTCGGCGGTACGCGGCGCGAGCAGCTGGCGACCTTCGTCCGGTCCGTCCTGACGACGGCCACCCAGACCGGTGTGATCGGCATGGACGCCGAGGTCGGCGCGGCGCTCGCGGGCCTGCGGGCCTTCAACTACCAGCGGATCTACACCCGCCCCGAGTCGGTGGCCCAGTCGGACGCCGTGATCGAGGTGTTGCGTGGGCTGGTCGAGTACTACTGCGAGCACCCCGGGGCGATGCCCGAGGATTATGCGTCCTCGGCTCAGGTCGACCCCGTGCGGACCGCGGTCGGTTACGTGGGCGGCATGACCGACCGGTTCGCGTTCGAGCAGGCCGAGTCGTTGCTGGGCTGGGATCCCGATCGGGTGCCGAAGGGCATCGGACGCGGCGCCTGAGCCGTCAGGCCGCGTCGCTACACTGCGCTCATGGCCGGCCTGATCCACTCCGAGGACCTCGAGACGGTCCGCGAGCGGTCCCGGATCGAGGACGTCGTCGGCTCGTTCGTCCAGATGCGCCCCGCGGGAGGCGGCGCTCTGGTGGGGTTGTGCCCGTTCCACGACGAGAAGACCCCGAGCTTCCGCGTGACGCCGGCGAAGGGCTTCTACTACTGCTTCGGCTGTGGCGAGGGCGGCGACGTCATCAAGTTCGTCCAGCAGATCAACAACATGGGCTTCACCGAGGCCGTCGAATTCCTGGCAGACCGGTGCGGCGTCCAGTTGCGCTACACCGAGGGCGACGGTGGCGTCCGGCACGAGCCGGGGCTGCGCATGCGGATCCTGGAGGCGAACCAGCTCGCCGCGGAATTCTTTGCCGCGCGGCTCACCTCGCCCGACGCCGTCGAGGCGCGCGTGTTCCTGGACGGGCGCGGCTTCACCCGCGACCACGCCGCCCACTTCGGCCTCGGTTTCGCCCCGAGCGGCGGGCGCGAGCTGCTCAACCACCTGCTCGGCAAGAAGTTCAGCAAGGACGACCTGGTCAAGGCCGGCCTGGTGCGCGAGGCGGGCTGGGATTTCTTCCAGGGTCGGCTGCTGTGGCCGATCCGCGATGCCGGACGCTCGACGCTCGGCTTCGGTGCGCGCCGGATCTACGACGACGACCGGATGCCCGCGAAGTACCTCAACACCCCCGACACGCTCGTCTACAAGAAGAGCCACGTCCTCTACGGCCTCGATCTGGCGCGCCAGCCGATCGGCAAGAAGAACCAGGCCGTCGTCGTCGAGGGCTACACCGACGTGATGGCCTGCCACATCGCGGGTGTCGACACGGCGGTGGCCTCCTGCGGCACGGCGTTCGGTCCGGAACACTCCAAGATGATCGCCCGCCTGATGACGTCGGACGCCCTGTCGGGCGAGGTGGTGTTCACCTTCGACGGCGACGCCGCCGGCCAGGCCGCGGCGCTCAAGGTCTTCAGCTCAGACGCCGCGTTCACCTCGCAGACCTATGTCGCGATCGAGCCGACCGGCATGGATCCCTGCGACCTGCGCATCGCGTCGGGGGACGCCGCCGTGCGCGAACTGGTCGCCCGCCGGGTGCCGCTGTATCGCTACGTGATGCGCAACACGGTCGAGAAGTTCGACCTCGACCGGGCCGACGGACGCCTCGCGGCGGTCCGCGCGGCCGCGCCGCTGGTGGCGTCGGTGAGGGATTCGTCGCTGGTGTCCGGCTACCTGCGCGAGCTCGCGGGCATGGTCGGCATGGACACCGACGAGGTGCGGGCCGAGGTGACGAGGGCGAACCGGCGCGCACCCGCCGGTCGGGGGCGGGCCGCGTCCGAGCAGTCGCGAGACCGGGGTGAGCCCGCGGCGTCCGTGCCCGCGGATCAGCCGGCGATGCTTGTGATGCCCGATCCGCACGACCGGCGGCTCGACACCGAGCGTGGCCTGCTCAAGCTGGTGGTGCAGCATCCGAGCCTGTTCCCCGAAGACTGGGGCGGCCTCGCCGCCGACGACTTCCAGCACCCCAGCTACCGGGCGGTCTTCGAGGCGGCAATCGTGACGGACCGGCGGGTGGGCGGGTTCGCGCAGGCTGTCCTGGAGCACATGCCCGACCCGGTGGGGGAACAGCTCGTGGTCGCCCTGTCGGTGGAGCCGTTGCTGGGGGAGCCGAGCGGGGCGTACGCGCGCGAGTACGCGGCGAGGCTGAGGCTGGGCCGGGTGCTGCGCGAGATCGGCGCCCTGAAGTCGCGGCTGCAGCGCATCAATCCGGTCGACGAGAAGGTCGCGTACAACCGGATGTTCGCGCAGCTCCTCGAGCTGGAGACTCGCCGTCGGGCGCTGGAGGCGTACGCGCTCGGCGGTTGACACCCCGCTTTGTCAAGGTCTCTCGCGAATCGGTGTTGTCCGGATGAGGACGGTGGGTAACGCGGGTGGCGGTGGTGGTCGTGGCCGTGGATCGGCAGTCTCGTCCCATGATGAACACCACCCCCGCACCGATGTCCCCGATCGACTCCGACCAGACCCATGCCGAGGCCGCCGTGCTGCGGCGCATCGAGGCGGGCGTGCTGGCGGACGCCGTCCTCCACGGCGAGTTCCCTGGCCCGGCGGATGCGTCCGAGGCCGAGTTGCGCCTGCTGGTCGCCGACGGCGATCGTGCGCGGCAGACCCTCCTCGATGCCCATCGCGGGCTGGTGGGCTGGGTGGCGGGTCAGGTGGCCCAGCGCACCGGATTGGAACGCGCCGAGCTGGTTCAGGAGGGCATGATCGGGCTGTTGGAGGCGATCTGGCGCTTCGATCCGGCGCGCGGCAACTTCGCCACGTGCGCACTGCCGCGCATCCGCATGCGCGTCTGGGACGCCGCCGTCACCGGCCACGGCAGCCTCGGGCTGCCCGCGCGCCGCGCCCGGCAGTGGCGGCACCTGCGCGCGGTGGCAGGGAGGCTGGCCGTGCGCCTCGGACGCGAGCCCGAGGCGTCCGAGATCGCCGACGAGGCGGGGGAGAGCCTCGCGACGGTGGAGAGGTTGCTGGCGTTCGACCCGCCGGTCGCGCTGGATCCCGAGGGGTTCGAGGTGCCTGACGCCGTGGCCGCGCCCGGCGTGGATCCACAGGTCGTGCGTCGGCTGCTGCGTCGGCTGTCGTCGTTCGACCGCACGATGATCTGCCACCTGTACGGGCTCGCGGGTCATCCGGTGCGCACGCACGCCGAGGTGGCGGCCATGACCCGGCGCAGCGAGTCCACCATCCGCCGCCGCGAGCGCGCGGCGCTGGCGCTGATGCGCGCCGGCAACGCCGCCACCCTGCTGGTCGCGTGAGGGATACCAGGTCTCTGCGGACTGAGGACGTGCCGAACCGGTGGCGGGCGCGGCCGGCGACCGGGTCGCCTGTCCGCGTCCGGCACAATGAACCGCGTGAAACTGTTCTCCCGCACGTCGCTGCCCGCCGAGTACCAGCCCCTTCTCGGGGCGACCGGACGCCCCCGCGTGCTGGCGTGGGCGCGGACGGACGACGGGGTCGTGGTCGCCCTGCACGACCGGCTGGTGATGATCGCGGGTGCGGACGCCGCGCCGCTCGGCTGGCACGACATCCTGTCCGGCGGCTGGGACGACGAGCACAAGACGATGCGCTGGACCCGCATGTCGACCGGCGAGAGGACGGAGGTGCCGCTGACCGAGGCGAACAGCTTCCCCGAGGTGTTCAAGGAGCGCGTCGAGGCGACCTTCCTGTTCCAGACGGCCGTCTATCCGCGCCCCGGCAAAGCCGTCACCATCAGCGCTCGCCGCAACCTCGCTCCGGACGACGGCGCCATCCTGTGGACGGCCCACCCGGCCCCCGGCGTCCGGATGGATGAGGAGACCATCGCGTTCGTCCAGGCCGAACTCGACCGCCTGCGGGCCGAGTATGCGTTCTGATCAACTCTTTGCTAGTGTTTCTTCTCGCGCGAACGATCCCCTGTAGCTCAATTGGCAGAGCGTCGGACTGTTAATCCGTAGGTTCCTGGTTCGAGTCCAGGCGGGGGAGCCATCCTGAACGAACGCCACCCCACGGCGGCGTGACAAGGTGGTTCATTCTCGGGGCGTTAGCTCAGCCGGTCAGAGCAGAGGACTCATAATCCTTGGGTCGCGGGTTCGAGCCCCGCACGCCCTACCCAATGTGTCTTGCGGGAACACGCGACATCGGTAGATGTTGAGAGTTCCCGTTTGGCTTCCTTGCTTCCGATCGCCTGGTGGACGATGGTCGCGAACGGCTCGGCCAGTGTCGGGCGTAGTTGCTCATCGTCGGTGATGTCGAGGCGGCTGTAGAACGCCTGGTTCGCCAGCCTCCTGCTGCCGTCGTCGGAGTGGACGTAGGCCCGGTGCGCGTCGGTGAGGAGCCGCAGGCTGTCGTGGAGGAACGCTCGACCGCCGACGTGTTGCGCGTCGTGCTCGCGCAGGCGGTGCCCGATGTCGGCGAGTCCGGCACGGATGCGGTCTTGGTGCCTTTTGAGCGTGGGCAAGTCGATGGCATCGGCGAAGTGCGCGGCGAGCAGCCTGTCACTCTCTGCTTCGAGGCGCGCCCGGTTCGCGGGTTGCGGGTAGGTGTACTCCGAGACAAGGGGAAGAAGCTGCTCGACAAAGCAGCGGCGCTCACCCTCACCGAAGATGAGGTCGCCACTCTGGCCAGCCGGCTGGCGGCTCTTGATCGACAGCTCACTCCCGCCGAGCGCAACGAACTCGACGAAGTTGCGGGGCTGCATGATGCACGAGCGTCGATGCATGACATCGTGCGGGCACTCGTAGATGCGGTCGATCCCGAGACCCAGGCCACCGCCATTGCCGTAGAAGCCGATCGTGCTCCCGCCGACGTGGTGCAAGACCTTCTCGACACGGCCGTCGAACCGCTGGCCGCCAACCCGGAGTTGCGCACCAGGATCATCGAGCTGCGCCGCGCGAAGGATCAGGTGATCGACGAGGTGAGCCGCGACGAGGTGCTCGAAGCGCATGGGGTCGTGGACCCCGACAAGGCGAAGCACACGATCGAGTCGTGGCGGGAGTACCTCTCCGAGCACCGCAGCGAGATCAGCGCGATCGAGCTGATGGTCGAGGCCAAGGGGCGAGGCATCCGCTTCGACCAGATCCAGGAACTCGCTGACCGGATCGCACGCCCTCCGCACAACTGGACCGTCGACATCATCTGGAACTCTTACCTGTCCATCGGCATCGAATACCAAGGCCACACCGAGACCCGCAACCGGCACGCGGCCACCGATCTGATCTCCCTACTTCGGCTTGAGGCCGGAGTGGACGACGCACTCGTGCCCTACTCCGATCGGGTCGAGGACCGCTACGCGAACTGGCTCCACCGCCCGGAACAGGCAGGAGCCACGTTCACCGAGACTCAGCGGTGGTGGCTGGACCGAATGATGCGGATCATCGCCTCATCAGCGGGCATCGACGCCGACGACCTCGACAACGCGCCCTTCGACGAGCGCGACGGCATCGATGGCGTCGCCGCCTTCTCGGGTCGCTTCACGGGATCCTCGTCGGAAATGTCAGTGGTTCGGGGGAGGATTGAGGTATGAACGGTAAGCAGGTCAAGCTCTTCCTCGTGGACGGCACCGCTGGTGGTTTGACGACAGCGGAGATCACGAACTGGACGGGCAGCGTGCTCTCCGCGCGCCGTTCTGACCTTGCGGAGCTACTGCGTCGTGAGGAGGCCGAGCGAACCGGCGCATATCTGCTGCTCGGGGAGGATGAGGATGCCGTTGGTGACACCCGCTGCTACGTCGGCGAGGCCGATGTCGTAGCGACGCGGCTCCGTGCTCACGCCAAGGAAAAGCCGTTCTGGAACCAGGCGGTGCTCATCACGTCGAAGGATACGAACCTGACGAAGCCTGGGGTGCCTGGTTTCTTCCGGATTCGGGATCCAATAAGATGATTTCTAGAAGAGGAGAGCAGCGTATGTCGGGTAAGCGGGGTAGGTTTAGTCCGGAGTTTAAGAAGCAGCTCGTGGAGGCGTATCGGGAGCAGCGGGACAGTAAGACGTTGTCGCAGGTGGCCCGTGAGCATGGTGTCGGGACGGAAACGTTGCGTAGCTGGGTGAAGAAGGACCTTGCTGAGAACCCGCAGACCGAGCCGCCGTTGAGCGTGTCGGAACGGGCACGGCTGGCTGAGCTTGAGCGTGAGGTCCGTGAGTTGAAGCTTGAGCGTGAGTTCCTGGGAAAAGCCGCGGCCTTCTTCGCGAAGGAGTATCGGTGAGCGAGCGGTACGCGTTCATCCACGCGGAGAAGGCAACGATCAATGAGGATGGTACTCCGCGGTACCAGGTCCGGCAGATGTGTGGCTGGCTGGGCGTGTCGAGATCGGGCTATCACGAATGGGTGAAGCGTCCGGTGTCGGCGACGGCCCGATGGCGTGCGGATCTTGGTGATGTCATCGAGGCCCTCCACGACGCCAACGACGGCACCTATGGGTACCGGCGGATGCACGCGGCCCTGGCCAGGTCCGGTCGGCGCTGTCACCCGGACACGGTGCGCTCGGTCATGCGTGAGCGTGGCGTGGCTGGCTGTCAGCCCCGCAGCAAGCGGCGCTGCACCACCAGGCAGGCTGCGCAGGTGGCTGACATCCCCGACCTGGTGGGGCGTGATTTCACCAGCGACACCGCCGGAGCGAAACTCGTGGGTGACATCACCTATGTGCCGACCGCGGAGGGCTGGTTGTATGTTGCGTTGGTCATCGACTGCTTTTCGCGTGCGATCATCGGCTGGGCCATGGACGATAACTACAAGACCCCGTTGATCACCGCCGCGATCCGTATGGCCGCCCGCCGCGTCCCCCTTCCCCCGAATGCCGTATTTCATTCGGACCGTGGAAGCAATTACACTTCCGATGAATACGCCACGGTGCTCGACCGGCTCGGGTTGAGTCGGTCGGTCGGGCGTACCGGGATATGTTACGATAATGCTCTGGCTGAGTCGACGAATGGCGCGTTGAAAGTGGAGTTGGTGAACCGGCGCCACTATCCGACCCGTGAGATTGCTCGCAAGGATATTGCGCGGTGGATCGAGTTGTTCTATAATCAACGCAGGTTGCATTCAACACTCGGGTACAAGACACCCAACGAAGTCCTGTACGGCGACCACAGTAGTCCAATAGCCGCCTGAAAACGACCAATAACCGAGTCCGGAAAATTTCTGGCGGCCCAGTCGCACGTGCGCTACCTGGAGTCGCGCTTGATTGAACTTGCCCAGCAGGCAGGCCGAGTCACTTTGGAGAACGGCACCGCACCGCCGCGGCCCCGCCTGCCAGAGGCTGACGTGTCGGATATGGAGTACTTCCTGGGCGAGCTCCAGATCGTGCTTCCTGTGCTTGGTGTCAACGTTATCCGGGTGCGCGCGGCGAGGCTGCAAGCCGAGGCGTCGTCAATCTCCGAGTCTCCGGTGTTCACGTTGACGAACAAGAACAGGACCGTTGACGCCCGCGCTCAGCAGATCGACGGCGAGTTCATCATGCTCAGCGGGTCTGTCGTCGTCCCGACGTGGCACGGCGTGGGTCACGCGCGCAGCACCCAGAAGGCATACGCGAGCTACCGCGCCCAGCACGAAGGCTTGGTCGCCGATGGCTCCATCGTCGTTGAGGGTGGCACTGCTCGCACGACGCGCGACATCGTCTTCGGCTCGCCCTCGACGGCGGGTGCGGTCGCACTCGGCCGCTCGTGCAACGGGCGCGTCGAGTGGGTGAGCCCCGAGGGCTCGTTCGGTGCGTGGGAGAGCCGCGGGGTCGAGGATGACTGAACCTCGCGGCACTTGGCCTACGGCCACGGGTGGGGT
Organism: Nigerium sp.; assembly: GCA_016711325.1. Taxonomy (GTDB): domain Bacteria; phylum Actinomycetota; class Actinomycetes; order Propionibacteriales; family Propionibacteriaceae; genus Propioniciclava. The sequence goes on from JADJTH010000008.1 coordinate 337,723, forward strand.
TACACTTGAGTCAACAGTTCAGCCCGCCCAGTCTTCTGGTGTGGGCTGGATCTCTTTTCGGGGGTGGCTCGGGTGACGCGCCCCGTTAAGCCATACGGCTCGCTCGATGAGCACCTTGCCAAGTTGGAGCAGCGCGGTCAGGCAGGGCTGACGCCGACCGCTATCAACGCTGGATGGGCGGCGGACTCGCACTGGCGGAGCTCGCCGACCTGTTCCGCGCGCCGGAACCCGATCCGCTGGCCGGCCGCTTCGCGACCCGCTCCGGGATGGACCTGCTCTGCGAGCAGGCGGATCCGCGTCCGTCCGACGGCCTGCGGATCGAGCTCGAGCTCGAGCAGAAGGACGATCACCCCGCGACGATGGATCGCCTCCGGGTGGCCGTGGCCGGGTATTGCGCGGAACGGATCGCGCGGATCGAGGTCGAGCGCGCTGCGATCCGTCGCCGCGGCCTCAAGGAGTTGTTGGCCGGCCTGATCTTCCTTGGCCTGTGCCTGGCCGCAGCCGCGCTGCTGTCGGCGTCCTGGTCGGGGCCGGACTGGCTACGGACCTTCTTCAGCGAAGGGCTGGTGATCGTCGGCTGGATCGCGCTGTGGCACCCGGTCGACATGCTGTTCTTCGAACGACTGCCCCTGCTCCGCGAGCAGCGTGTGCTGCAGCGGATCCAGACCGCCGACATCATCGTCCTACCGATGTCCAGTTCAGGACGCAGCTGACTGCCGGCAGCCCCTGCGGGCCCTCGCCTGCCGTCGCTGCGTTCGCCGCTCGAATCGGGACGCCAGTGGGGTCCAGCCGTGCATCTGTTCGTCGTCTCGGTCACCCTGCGGAACGCGTCGGGGGATCTGCTGGTCGTCCGCAAGCGCGGGAGCTCGGTGTTCATGCTGCCGGGTGGCAAGGTGGAAGCTGGCGAATCACGTGCCGGCGGGGCCCGGCGCGCAGGCGCAGTCGGTTATCCGGCGCGGTCGGGGATGCGGAATCGTTGGTGAATCCGTGGTCGTCTGGTGTGGTCGACGTGGAGGGGTGGGATGACTTCGGGGATTCCGTCGTGGCGGAGTCGGACGTGCCATCGGAGGTGCTCCAGCTTGTCGCCGGGTTCGATGATGCCGTGGTGATGGCGGCACGCCAATACGAGGTTGGTGAGGGACGTTGCCCCGCCTGTCTGCCATGGGACGAGATGGTGTGCGTCGCAGGCGGCGGGTGGCTGGTCGCAGCCCGGGAAGATGCAGCCTTTGTCGCGGGCCGTCAATGCGGCCCGTATGGTCGGGGTAACGAGGCGGTGGTCGCGCCGACATCAAGGACGCCCGACGGGCCACCGAGGACGACCGGAAGAAGGTCGGGGTCGCACGTGAGCCGGCGCAACTCGCCCGCCGACAACTCGGCACCGGTGGGTAGTAGCCCGTTCCTGGTGCAGTCGGCCGGTAACTGGTCGTAGTCGAGGGTGACCATGATCCGGGGCTGGTCACCGCCGTTTGCGGGTGTGATTTGTGCGCGGGCTGCGCGGTCCACCAGATCGGTCGGGGCGTCCGCGCGGCGCATGCCCATCGTGACTGGTTCGGGCCGGATGAGGGGGTCGGCGGCATCCAGCGCGTTGCGGCGGGCTTGGTTGGCGAGGGCGTCCACCTGTGCCTTGAGCAGTTCGCCCGCGACGATCGGCAGGCTGGCGCGTAGCAGCATGCTGCCGTCCCCGTCCGGGGTGAACGTCAGATGCCTGCGCTGCGACGCGTGGCGGGTTTCGCGTTCGAGTCGGCGGGCTTCGGTCTGGTCGGCGATGTCGGGGGTGACGACTTCGACGAGGTGTCGGGAGAGGCGCTTCAACGCGTGACTGTTGAACTCGGCGCAGTACTCGATCATGGTGGTTTCGGCCGCTTGTTCGGCGGCGACGCCGAGGTCGTCGGGGAGCGTGGTCAGGACGCGGGTGACGGCGTGGGACTGGGGCACGGAAATGGTGTCGTTGAGCATTCCTTCACGTACCTGGGGGAACCGGGCCAGATCGTTGGTGTCGTGGATGAGCCGGTTGGCCTCGCGGGGTGTCAACCGCAGGCCATCGGCGAGCCAGCTACTCGTGCCGATTCCGAGTTCGTTGGGGGGTGTCCCTGGATTCGATGTCGGCGAGCAGTGATAGTGCGAACGCGTGCATTCGGTCGGCCAGCGCCAACGCGCTCGTGGTCGCACCGAGGAGTGCGGCGTCCGTCATCAAACCGAACTCGTGATCGGCGGAGTCGAGGGCAGCACTGATCTGGGTGAGGACGTCACCCGTTGTCAGCGCCACTTTTGTTTCCATGACACCAACCTAGACACCGGGTCAGACAATTTCCGGTCCACCACTCAGCAAGCGGATCGGGCTGGGCGCGGCCGGCCTGGATCAAGCTCGGGCGGGCAGCGTGAGTTGGCTGACCGGCTGCGGTGTCGAGCGGAGGCCCAACCCGGACGCTGTTCGCGGGGCTCGGCGCCCGGCTCGGGAATGAATCTGAGCCCACGCCGGTTCCGGTACATGCATACGCATATACCTCAGGAGTGGTCATGCAGTTCGGAATCTTCTCGGTCAGCGACATCACGCGCGATCCGGTCTCGGGCGTCACGCCCAGCGAGGCCGAGCGGATCGACGCCGTGGTCACCATCGCCACGCACGCGGAGGAGGTCGGGCTCGACGTCTTCGCGATCGGCGAGCACCACAACCCGCCGTTCTTCTCGTCGGCTCCCACCACGCTGCTCGCCTTCATCGCCGCGCAGACCGAACGGCTGATCGTCTCCACCGCCACCACGCTGATCACCACCAACGATCCCGTGCGCATCGCCGAGGAGTACGCGATGCTGCAGCACCTGAGCAAGGGCCGGATGGACCTGATGCTCGGACGCGGCAACACCGCCCCGGTCTACCCCTGGTTCGGTCAGGACATCCGGCAGGGCCTGCCGCTGGCACTGGAGCACTACAACCTGCTGCACCGGCTGTGGCGCGAGGACGTCGTCGACTGGGAGGGCACGTTCCGCACGTCGCTGCAGGGCTTCACATCGACCCCGCGCCCGCTGGACGACGTCCCGCCGTTCGTCTGGCACGGCTCCATCCGCACCCCCGAGATCGCCGAACAGGCGGCCTACTACGGCGACGGCTTCTTCGCCAACAACATCTTCTGGCCCAAGGAGCACTACATCCGACTGGTGAACTTCTACCGGCAGCGCTTCGAGCACCACGGCCACGGCCCCAGGAGGCAGGCGATCGTCGGGCTGGGCGGTCAGGCCTACCTCGCTCAGCGCTCCCAGGACGCCAAGGCCGAGTTCCGTCCGTACTTCGACGAGGCACCGGTCTACGGAAACGGCCCGAGCCTGGAGGAGTTCAGCGACATGACGCCGCTGAGCGTCGGTTCGCCACAGGAGGTGATCGAGAAGACCCTCACCTTCCGGGAGTACTTCGGCGACTACCAGCGTCAGCTGTTCCTGGTCGACCATGCCGGGATGCCCTTGTCCATGGTGCTCAAGCAGCTCGATCTGCTGGGCGGAGAGGTCGTCCCCGTCCTGCGTCGCGAACTGGCAGCCATGCGGGAACCGGGCGTGGCGGACGCCCCCACCCACGCCGCCCGAGTGACGGCCAAGTACGGGGACGCCGCCCCGCGGCAGCCGCGTCCGAATGCGAACCGCGGCGACAATGTCACCGGACAGTCCCCCTACCAGGACACCGAATCATCCCGGCTGGCGACGTCTCCCGCCTTGTGATGTCCGACCGACTGGCCAACGAGGCGTGGGAGGCGCTGATGACGGCCCACGCTCGGATGCTGCGGCGGTTCGCCGCCGACGACTGGGAGGACCTCAGCATGCGTGAATACGATGTGCTGTACACCCTCGCCAAGCACGGTCCGATTCGGGTCGGCGAGCTCGGCGGGTCGGTCCTGCTCAGCCAGCCCGGGCTCTCCCGCCTGGTCGGACGGCTGGCCCAGCGCGGCCTGGTCGAGCGCTCGTCCGACCCTGTGGACGGACGTTCGGTGCGGGTCGGCCTGACCCCGGCCGGTGTCGCCCGCCAGAAGGCGGTCGGACGCCGTCACGCCCGGTCGGTCGCCGAGGCGATGGCGGTGCTCACCCCGTCCGAGCTGGCCGAACTGGACGCCCTGGCCACCAAGCTGATCGACTCGCCCCCGCAGGCCGTCGAGGGCACCGCGGAACACCAGAGGTGATCCGCGTGTTCCACCGAACATCGAACCATCCGAAAGCACACCGATCATGAACTCTCGAACCTTCCAGCTGGCGGTCGTCAGCGCGGGGGCGTCCGACCCCTCCTCCACCCGGCTGCTGGCCGACCGGATCGCCGCCGGCATCTCTCGGCGTGCCGGGCAGCGCGGCCACACGGTCGAACGCACCGTCATCGAGTTGCGCCCGCTCGCCGCCGAGATCGCGACCGCGATCACCTCGCAACTGCTCGGCCCCAAGATGACCGAGGCCGTCGAGATCCTGGCCGCGGCGGACGGCCTCGTGGTCAGCGCCCCGGTCTACAAAGCCAGGCCCAGCGGCCTGTTCACGTCGTTCTTCCAGGTGCTCGACAACGACCTGCTGATCGCCAAGCCGGTGGCCCTGGCCGCGACCGCGGGCACGTCCCGGCACGCTCTGGTGGTGGACGAGCAGCTGCGCGGGATGTTCGCCTTCCTGCGGACGCTGACGGCGCCCACGTCTTTGTTCGCCGCCCCGGAGGACTGGGGAGATCCCGGGCTCACCGGTCGGATCGACCGTGCATCGGTCGAACTGGTGCTGCTGATGGAGGCGGATCTGGCGAGCGCGGTGCGGCAGGAGTCCTGGGGTAGCTACTCCCACCCACTCGGCGGGCACACCCCCGACGTGGCGATCGACCTCGAGTCCGATCTGATGCGGCTCGCCGCCGGCGGGTCGCTGAATGACCGTGGCCCTCGCGGGGGGGCCACGGTCGTCGGGTAGCCCCGCCGCGGTGGCGCCATCGGGCGAATCGTGGTGCCCCGATGAGACGAGCCGGCGGTCCGGGGAGCTACGCCAGGCCCGCTGCGCGCGTCAGCTCGCCGACTCGCGGGCGCCTCGCCACAGGTCAATGCCCGACTCGACCGCGTGCTCGTCGATGGCCGCCAGTTCAGCCTCGCTGAAGACGAGGTTGTCCAGGGCCTTGACGTTGTCGCGCAGCTGCTCGGGACGACTCGCGCCGATCAGCACCGAGGTGACATCGTCGCTGCGCAGCGCCCAGGCCAGCGCCATCTGGGCGAGAGACTGCCCACGCTCGGCGGCGATCGCGTTGAGGGCACGGATGTGGCCGAGAACCTCGTCGCTCAGCAGGCGTCCGCCCAGTGACTTGCCCTGACTGGCGCGGGAACCTTCGGGAACCCCGTCGAGGTAGCGATCGGTCAGCATGCCCTGCGCCAGTTCCGGACGGAGTGTAGGCCAGTGTCCGAACCACAGGTCTGAGGCGGCCGCGGCCGTCGTCTACCTGCCGATGGCCGCGACGGCGGCGTCGGGATGGCGCGGCGAGGCCGGTTTGGTTGGCAACACCAACGAGGTGGCTCCCGATCTGACCATGCTGGCGGCGAGCAGCGTGCAGTACGGTGCCCGCGACGTACGTGGCGTGGTTCCTGCTGCCCCTGGCGCCTTGGCTGGCGTGGGGAATGCTCCGGCGTCGCGGCGCGGAGTTCGCCGCCGTCTACGTCATCGGCGGACTGTTCGCGCTGCTCGTCCTTGGCCCCAGCGAGTTGTGGCTGTTCCGCTGGCCCTTGCGGCTGGTGCAGTACGTCCACCTGGCGTTGGGTGTGCTGGTGGCGGTGCTGGTGACGCAGGGGATCGCGGTCCGGGCCGGCCGGTTCAAGGCGGCGTGGTCCTGCGGCATTGTGACGATTGGCGGCTGGCTTGCCTTCGCGGGGCGCCCGGACCTGATGGGGCGACATCTCGTCGGGACGCTCATGGTGATCGGGCTGGTCGGTGTCGTCATCGCGGTGGCCCGCCGCTGGTCGCCGCTGGTACCCGCCGCCATGGTCGCCGGCACCGGTGTCGTGCTGGCGCTGCAGTTGGCTTGGGTCCCGTCGAACCATGACGTCATGATCTGGCGCGCACCCACCAGGATCGAAGTCTTCGAAGAGTACGCGGCCTCGCACCCGGCGGGGGTCGTGCAGATCGCCCACGCCGACCTCATCCCTGTCGACCAGCGGAACGCGGCGGCGTCCGAGTTACTCTTCGGCTCCCAGCCCGCGATCGCCGGCGTTGAGTCGACCACCAGCTACACCGGCATCGGCTTCAACGCGTTCTCGCGGACACTGTGCCTCACCTTCTCGGGCAACTCGTGCCCGGCGGCCTTCCCGGTCGTCTGGCAGCCGGCCGGCACAGCCGTGCGGACGCCGATGTTGCTGGACGCGGTGAAGGCGCGCACTCTCGTGGTTCAGCACGCGCTGGTGCCCGAGGCGGCGGAATTCACGCCGCCGCAGGGGTGGCGGCGTACTCGCGTCGGCGACCATGCCACGGTGTTCGAACGGACGGCGCCGCTGCCGTGGCCGTCATCGAGGTTGGCGGCGATCTCGGGTGACGTGGGGGTGGTCACCGCCGACGGCACCGCAAGCCACGAGTCGGTGGTGGTGCGCACCGGCACCGGAGGCGGAGCGGTGCAGTTCGCCCGGCTTGCCTGGCCCGGTTATCGCGCCGGGCTGGACGGTCGTCCGGTCGAGGTGCGTGAGAACGCCCAGGGCCTGATCGAGGTCGCCCTCCCGCCCGGGGTGACCGACGGCGAACTGACGCTGGACTTCTCGCCGCCCGGCTACGCCATCGGCGTCCCGCTGCTGCTGGCCGGAGTCGTGACTGCCGTGGCCATGGGCGTCATGGAGGCGGCTCAGAGGCGTCGTGGACGAGATGCGGTAAGGGCGTCGAGCACGATCGCTTGAGGTGCCACCGCGCGCCGAAAGGACGCGTTCGTGCGGGCACGCTGTTGCGTGGCGTCGCTGCGAGAGGTCCGAGGTTACTCGCAGGCGCGGCCGTCGCCATCTCCGTCGCCGTTGTTGCCCGTGCCGTGGGCGAACCACTCGTAGATCTCCGACTCGGCGGGATCATCACGGTCGAAGGGACCGATCGGGTGACCGGCGGTGTTCTTCCGCAATTGCCCGCACGACCGGTACAGCTCCCACCAACGCCCACCGGACGGTCGTGCGGCCGAAGGCTGCGGGTTCTGGCAGGCGACCGTGACGACGGCGCCGTCCGGGCCGGGTCCGGCGATCTGGGCGGCACGGTAGAGCGCCTCGCGTGGGTGGGCGGGGTAGCCGTCGGTGGAGTCGTAGCGGGCGATCGCGTTGCCCGCCTCGAGCTGCATCAGCCCGAGGTCGACGCCGGACGCCGTGGTCGCGTAGCGGACGAGTCGACCGTGACGGTCGATATCGTTCTGCCCGGCGGGCAGTTCCAGCGTGACCGGATGGCCGGGTGATAGCAGGCGCTCGATCGCCGCGGTGGCCTCGTGGTGGCCACATTCGCCTCGTTCGGGGGTGTCGATCCCGATGAGGCGTACCGTTCCGGCGCTGCTCTTGATCGTGTCACCATCCACGACGGACACGAACGTGGCCGAGACGGACGCCGCAGGCGCCGGCTCGGCGGTTCGCGACGCCGTCGGGCGAGGCGACTCCGATGGGGCATCCGTGCAACCGGCCAGCCCCGCCAGCAGCGCCGCGGCCGCGATGACTGCTCGCAGCCCGGGGGTGATCCTCACTCGGCCTCCCTCTCCTCATGAACAGCGCGGACACGCTCAGCTCGGCGTCCGACGCTCGATCAAGACGCTACCGGCCGGCGTGTTGCCGCCGCATGGCTCCGCCGCCCGGACGCTGGAGCCAGTAGCCAGGTTCGCGGCGTCGAACTCGGCGACAGCTTCGGGATGCTCCCGCTGGGCCGGAGTCAGACGGTGAGTGGGGCGCGCAATCGAGCGTAGTGCTCGTGCTCACGGGCGGGCACAAGAGTCCCGGTTTATCGCGGCACCTCGCACGTGGTCTTACGACGACAGTGCCCGCAACCGTGTCTCCGAGTCAACAGCGCCGGCGCGCCTGAGGGCGTCGAGCACGCGGTCGCTTGACATGCCACCCCGCGCGGAGAGGATGCGCTCCTGGACGGCCAGTACGCCGTGCGGCGTCAACGCCAGCAGGCCGGTGAGCACCTCGTCTGGCGACTGGAGTTGCACCCCGACACGCTCCATGACCGGGAAGTCCTTCATGTTCCACGTGCACAACACGTCAGCGTGGGCGGCAACGGCTGCGGCCACCACATGGCGGCGCATAGTCGGCTACCGCTGGAGTGATCGACGCGTCGGGCAAGAAGCGGTTCAGAGCCTCGGCAAGACGGCCAGCCTGCTCCGCCGGCATGCCCAGACGATTGACCAGGCTGCGCGCCATCTCGTCCAGGATCAGGTCGCTCCACTGCAACCGGATGAGGCCGTCTGCTGCTGCGTAGACCAGATAGTCGCGCAAGACCCGCGAGTAGAGGATGTTCGCGTCGGCCAGGACAACCCGAATCACTCGACGAAACCAAGTTCGTCCGACAGGGCCATCAGATCGTCAAGCGCAGCATGTCGGCGATCACGTTCCTGCTTGAACGCAAGTAAGGCAGCCGCCGGCACTCGCCGGTGGGAGCCAACCATGCGATGCTCAATGGCCCCGATCTTCAGCAACTCCGTCAAGTGCGGGCGCGACACGCCAAGCACCTTGGCGGCCTCGGTCGTCGTGAGGTCGCGACCGGCGGGCAGCACGACAGCACCACCGCGCTCCGGCGCTTCGAGTAATTGCAGCACGAGTTCGGCCGCGTCACGCGGCAGCGCCAGGAGAACCTCGACTTCGTCCGTACCTGCCGAAGCTAGAGCAGTCCTGAGGGTTGCCGCGTCCCGGATCAGCGTGTCCGACATCATTCCCACCCCCCGCATCAGGTGAAATACGTGTAACTGCATCGGCAAGTGGTGGCTAGTGGACGGAGGGGGGATGCGATTGTGGCGAATCGAGTTCATGGTCGCCACCCGTCGCCGCGACCTCGGGTGTAGGTCACCGGGGTCGCGTGACCGACGTCGCGGATCATGGGGGACGCGCTTGACAGACCCGTCGGACGGATGATCGTGGCCATGACGGCCTCCTTGCGGGGGTTCAAGGGATGGTCTCGCGGGGTTCAAGGGAGGGTGTTGATGACCTGGGCCTCGCCCATGGTGGTCGTGGTCGAACTGCCGACCCGCCAGGTGAACACACCCTGCTCACCCGTGCTGGCCTGCCAGGTCGCGTCGCCGAATCTCTCGATCGTGCACCGGTGCAACACCAGGGCCGGGCTCTCCGGAGCCATCACCGAGTTGCCGGAGGGGTCAACCATGTCGGACGCGCCAGCATCAACACACGCCTCGACGACGTAGGGAGCAGAGTCGCCGCGCACCTCACGCAGAGTCACCGTGATCGTGCCAACCTGGACGATGCCCTGGCGGCGGTACTGGGAGTAGACGAGCAGCCGATGATCCACGAGGTCGCCCGCAGCCACCCGATGGAGATCGTCGAGAGGGACGTCGGGGTCTGACGCGACCCGGTTCAGGACGTAGGAGAAGTCCTCCACCAAGGCGGCAGCCGGCCGCTGGGCAGCCGAGAACGTCGGCGCCGGGGTGGTCGTCGTCGACGGGGGCGGGGTCGGGAGAGGGCTCGGTGGGACCGTAGCGGTCGGCGTGGCAACGCAGCCGCTCAGGCTCACGGCCATCAGTACGGCCATGGCCGGTACGAGGGTGCGGGTTCTCGTCATGTGCTGGGGTCCCTTCGCTTACCTCCCTACACCGGGCCACGGCCAACGATGGCCATCCGGCAGGGGGGAGTGGTGGAGTTCTTCTCGGCGTCGGCGCTCATGAAGTTGTCGCCTCCCCACGGGGGTACGACATACAAAGGGAGCGATCTCGCGCTCCTGGCAACGCTGCGGACCCGGGGGTAGGTGAATCCAACGTAACCCGAGATCCCGGCTTGTCAACCTCTATTCGGCAGGATGAGTGTTGTTCGAGTGTTGCCGCCCGCCCTTGGGGCGTCCGCTTAGTCGGTCCTCCTCGCGCGCGCCGAGCGACCCCGGGCACGGCATGAGCCCTGTGATCGAACACCCATTCGTCTCCTGGCAGGGGCGCGTTCGGCGGGCTGCCGGTCGGCCTCGGGCTCGTCGGTTTGACCGTTCGCGAGCCGCGACATCCGGGCCGCGAGTTCGGCGTCCCGATGGCCGGCAACATGCTGGTAGCGCATCGCCATGTTCGGGGTGCTGTGCCCGATTCGCGCCTGGAGTTCGGCGATCGTGGCACCCAGCTGCGCCGCGAGGGTGGCGCTGGTGTGCCGGAGCGCATGAACGGTGAGGCCGGGCATCCCGATCGCGTTCCTGCCTTGCTCGTGCGCGTAGTACAAGGTGGTGTCGTTCATCGGTGAGACACCATCGCCGCCGGGAAAGGCGAGGGCATCGCGAGGACGATCGCGTTGTTGTGCGAGCCAGACCTTGAGCCCGGGGAGCAGGTGCGGCGGGATGCTGACTGACCGGATGCCGGCTTTCGTCTTCGGTGGTCCGATCAGGAGCTTTCCCTTGACGCGCACGACGCCCTGGCGGACGTGGACGACGCCGGCGTCGAAGTCGAGGTCCTGCATCCGCAACCCGCGGACTTCGCCGGAGCGCAGTCCGCACCAGCCGGCGAGCAGGAGCGGGATTCGGCGGCGCTCGGGGAGAGCCTCGATGTACTGGGTCAGCTGGGCGACGGTCAGCACTTCGATCTGCTTGGCCGTCTCCTTCTGGCTGCCACCACGCACGCGGCATGGGTTCTCGGCGATCAGGTGTTCCTCGACGGCTTGCTTGAGGATCGACTTCATCAGCCCGTACGCGTTCGCCTGCTGTGTCGGTGTGTTCTTCATGCCGGCGTACCAACCACGCACCTGCTCCGGCGTGATCGACGTGATCGGTGCGTCGCCGAAGGCCGGCAGGATCGCGAGGCGAAGCAGCTTCTCATACAACTCCACGGTCGCGGGCCGCAGCGTCCGCTGCTTCACCGACGCCTTCGCATACTCACCGAACGACACCGCTGGCGCCGGGGTGAACTTGGGTTGCGGCGGCTCCCAGTCGCCGCGGCTGATCGCACGTTCCTGGTCGGCGAGCCATCCCTCGGCGTCGGTCTTCGCTACGTAGGTGCGGGGCGCGTTGTAACGCTGACCGTCCGGACCCCAGTACCGCGCCCGGTACCGGCCGCTGGGCAGTATGGCGATCTCCCCGAAAGTCCTGGGGGAGCGGCGCCCCTTCGCCCTCGTCATGGCGTCGTCCCTGTCGCCCGCGCGCTGAACGGTGTCAGCGGCGTCCGGCCGAGCGGGAGAGCAACCCGTCGACGTCTTCGGGGCGCAGGCGAATCAGCCGCGCCCCGGCTCGATAGGCGATCAGGTGGCCGGACGCGATCCGACGGCGCAGAGTCACCTTGCTGATGCCGGTGCGCTCCGCGGCCTGCTCGAGCGTCTCGTAGTGGATCGTCATGGGGGTACTCCTCTCGGCTGTAGCCCCATACGTCCATCCACGGACATGAGCGCCGATGGTGCCGATTCGGGAAGAACTGGCCGTGCGGCTGACGCAGGATCGGGCGGCACGCGGCACCGGCGGACGCCCCGACGCGTGGGTTCAGCGTGGGTTCGTCGTGGGTTCGTAGTGCCGATCTGGGCACACCCCTGATCACTCGTGATCGGAAGGAGTTTGAGTGTTTTGGCTTGTCAGCCGCCTGAACTTCGTAGTCAGGCGGCTGACGCCAGTGGTGGCTATTCAGGGAAACGGTGAAACCCCAAGCCAGGAGGGGTGCCGTCAGGACCTGCCGAGGTCTTCACCACAGCGCCTAGTGGGGGTTCCCGACACAGCGAGCAGGCCAGGGGGGGGCCCCGCACGCCAGCCCCGATCGGGCTGGCCACCCCCCACCCCCCCTGAGCGGTCCTCACACAGGTGGTGTGCACAGGCGCGAGCCCCCCACGGGGAACCCACCCGAGGGGGGGGCCGCGGGGCGACAGGCTGCGGTACTGGGTTGCGGCGCGCAGACGAGCCGCCCTGCGACTTCTGGGCCGAGACTCGGAACCGGAGGACGCCTACCTGCGAATCGCGCAGGCCCTGGCGGAGAAGCATGAGTCATCGGGCATGTCGTCGGGGGAGGCCATGGAGTGCGGCTTGGTGGAGGCACTGGAGATACTCACCGAGGATGGGCCTCCCCAAGTAGCGGCGGCGCTGAAGGCCGATGGCCCGAGGATGCTGGCGGAGCGCCGCCGTCTCGACCGAGGGTTTGAGAAGCGCCTCCGTCAGAGGTGGGGAAGCGCTCTCGACCTCTACTACATGATCGCCGTGGCCTGCCAAGAGGTTGGGGCCGAGGGGTATCAGGAAGCCAATCAGTGCGACGAGGGTGGTGACGACGAGAGGGCGCTCCTAGAAGCCGTGAGCGGGCTTCAGGCGCGTGCCTGTCGCCAGTCCTTGGAGGTGCTGTCTCTGCTGGAGGCTGGATTTCCCAGGCCGCTCACGCCGTCAGCCGCAGCATGCACGAGGGGCAGTCGTCGCCTCCGTCCTCACCGAGTACGGGAGCACCCCGGAGCACTCCGACATCGGGTTGAGGTTCTTGCTGTTCGATCACATCACCAACCTGATGGATGCCGAGGAGCACCAGAGGTACGCGGAGCGCATCAACCATGAGCCCTTCACCGATCAGGAGATGGCGGCACTCAGGACAACGAAGGCCGCAGTGCTGGAGCGTTTCCCTGATCTCGACCGGAAGATGGGCTGGGCTGGCGATCTGCCTGGGCTAAGGAAGCGGACGTTCGAGGAGTTGGAGGTCATCGCGGGCATCGACCACTTGCGTCCCTACTACACCTGGGCGAGTCACGAGGTTCACCCCTACCCCAAGGGTGTGCGCCTCAACCAGTCGGGTCTCGACGGGGACCTGCGGAAGTTGGCAGGACGCACGAACGCTGGGCTTGCTGACCCCGCTCAGGGAGCGCTCATCGCCTTAAACCAGGTGACGGCATCCATGCTTACAGTTCCCGGCGTTGCGTCCCCCAGCCGGATCGTGGCCTCCCGCGCCGCGACGGCTCTTCTAGATGAAGCCTGCGAGGAGTTTGCTCGCATCGAACGGGAGTTGGCCGACGAGCGGACACTCACGGTCTGGTAGCAGTCACCGGCTCGGTCCGGCAAGAGGAAGCAGTCAGAGACGGCTGAAGATGTCGGCCAGCCTGGCTACAGTCCGGGCGCATGAAGAGAGCGATCAGCCAACAGACCCTGATCACCGCCGTCTTCGAGGCAGCCGAGCGCGCCACGCAGGACCTCACCCACCTCGTCCCCGACCTCGACCGAGACCGCTGCGAGTACGCCGTTGCCTCGACTCTCTTGGTGGAGGCATGGGTCGCGCAGAGGTAGCGGCCCGGGAGCGAGGTGCTCAGTTGCGAGGAGTCGCTCCACCGCCCGCGAAGCCCTCGAATGTGCGGGATGTCCCGCTCCGGCTCGGGGAGGCCGTCACGACGGCGCTGAGCCTCCTTGCGGCGGTCTTCGCGCTCCTCGGCCTCGAAGACCTCGGCTAGGGCTTCCAGGTCGGCCTGGAGGGTGTCCTTCGGGTGCTGCTGGGTCATGACGGTCCCTCCTGGGGTGCGCTTGCGCTACTGGGTGCTATGGAGCGTAGGCACACAGGTGTTCGATCCTCACCGAACCCAGCAGGCGATGAAGATGCCGACGAGGACCAACGGGACATAGAACGGCAGGATCGACCAGGAGAGCCATACGTTCGGTCCCGGCAATAGGCGATTGATCCACTCCGGCGTGCGGCCAGGCCAGTCGCCCTTGTCCTTCGTGGGAACGTCCGAGGGGAGGTCATCGGGTTGAAGCGAGAATGTGGCGATGTCGTGCTTGCCCTGGGCGACGGTTTTGTAGAGGCTGCGGAAGCGCTTCTCCTGCCGGAGGTAGTTGGCGTCCAGATAGGCAAATAACAGTGTCGCTCCGAGACCCAGCAGTGCCACCGAATCGGCGTTCTGCGTCAGGGCATAGCCGTAAGCAGCCGTCACCACGGGCAGGAGCCACGCCTTGGCCGTGGAGGACGCGGCGGACATGCGTGTGACGACTGCCTGAATGAAGTCGAGGTGCTTGCGGGTGTCCTCCGGGTCACGCTGCGGGGGCTTGGGTTCACACATCGCTGCTCAGGCTCCTGCACGCTTCACGCACAGCCCTAAGGGCATGGTCCTTCTGGCCCTCGCTGTAGTTCGTCTCCTCTGGCCAGATCGGTCCCATCCCATCCCCGTCCCAACGGGGCACAAGGTGCACGTGAAGATGGAACACGGTCTGGGTTGCCGCTTCTCCGTTGGACTGGATGACATTCAGCCCCTCGGGGTGAACCGCCTCTCGGATCGCCCGCGCGAGGCGAACCGTGGCGCGGGCCAAGCGCTCTGCGGTCATTTCATCCAGTTCCCAGATGTCGGCTACGTGCTTGCGGGGAACCACCATGGTGTGACCGAGGACGGCAGGGTCGGTCGGAAAGAAGGCGACGACGTGCTCGTCCCGGTAGACCTCGCGAGCGTCCGGGTCCTCGCGCTGGACGATCTCGCAGAACGGGCAATCTGCCGGGGTCATGACCATCTGACGACACCCTGGTCAGCCCAGGAGGGAAGTTGGCGGCGCAGTTCATTGAAGGTCGCCTTGGTGTCGATCCGCGACGTGTACCAGTCCTTCTGCGTGGGGTCGAAGACAGGTACACCGTTGAGGCCAAGCGCCTGGAAGGGGTCCTCGCCGGGCGAGTCCGCACCGTCGCTCAGAGAGGCCAACCCGTGGATGCGCACTCCCAGCAGAGGCTTCTTCATTGACCAGGCGCGTTCGATCTCGTACTGAACGTAGTGGCGCTCGGAGGTCTTGCGTCCGATGAGGACGATGACCGCCTTCTTGTAGTTCATCTCCTTGTCGATCCAGTTCTGGATGGCAGTCTCGGTCTTGTACCGAACCTGCTCCCAGTTCTGTCCGGTGATCTCTGGCGCTCCAGTGAGCGCGTCGATCTGACGGACCAACTGGACGCGGTGCACGTCGTTGTCGTAGTGGAATGAGTAGAAGACTGACTTGGCCATTGCGGCTCCCTTCGCGTGATCCCCGGTCTCGCCGGGCTCACGGCCCTCTCTAGCAGGCGGGTCCGACACTCCTGGATCACCGCCTCGTGGGGGTGGGGTGCAGCGGACGCTTCCCCTCGCCGCCGCACCCCACCTGACCTACTTGACCCGCATCTGGATGTGAGTGCCCTCGCTGATGTGAGTCGCGTACTCGGTCAACTCGGGATCGGAGATCGACCCACCGACCCGGGACCACTCGCGCCGCAGCACGGGCTTGATCTCGGAGACGGGCCGACCCTTGTAGCGCCGGAGGAGGGAGTCGAACATCTTCTGGTAGTCAGAGGCGATGTCCTTCAGAGCGGGCCGAACAGCCTTCTCCAGTTCCTTCTCCCAGCCGGGACTCATCTTGAAGTTGGCCATGGCTCACACCCGCTGACTGATCGTCGTGCTCGGGTGGCGCTGGGCCGTGGACTCCTTGACGAACCGTCCGGTGATGGTGGAGCGGTGGACGGTCGTCTTGTTGGACGTGCCCCGACCGATCCGTTCGGTCGTGGTGGTCCGGGGACTCCGACGTGCGGTCGAAGCCTTCACAAAGCGCCCCGTGCGGGCGCTCCTACTCGCGGTGCGTGCCATGAGGCAGCCTCCGTTCTGGGCCGTGGCCCATTTGCGAGCACTGCGCATGGAGCGACTAGAGTCGGAGTCCTAGGTCGCCAACTAGACACCAGTCCCTGAGCGCTCCACCCCGGAGAGTTCGGGGCTTCGGTGCTCTTGGGGAGCAGTCTAGTTGCTGCTAATGACAACCACGTAGTTCCCTGTGGGGGGCCCGTGAACACCGTGCTCTGACAGAGTCGCTCCTCTCAGCCCTGGGTCTTCACCGGGTTGGAGCCAGCCAACAGGTCCTCCCACGAGTCGGCAGCCTTCACATCGCTCTCATAGGCGATGACGTAGCCCCACCGCTGCCCTTCGAAGGTTGGGTGGGCACTGATGAGGCGGATGGCCTCCTCCGCTGCCTTGCGCTTGGTCTGGACGACCTGGTCGTCCTTGCCTGACTCGGCTTTCCCCTCGATGATCCAGTGGTAGCCGTCCACGTCCAGCGCAACGAAGTCCGGTCTGTAGTTCTGCTCCAGCGTGTAGGCGATGATGGCGTCGTCGCTGTGGTACAGCCGCTTCCACCAGCGGATGCTTCCCGAACGGTTCAGCATGGCGGCGATCCGGTACTCCGCAGAGAAGGAGTCGAAGGCAGCCGCGTCAAACAACCCCTTGCTCCACTGACCGTAGTGTTGATACCGCAGGAAGTCCTCCCCCTTGGAGTTGGCAGGGAGCAAGTCCAGCACAGTCTTTCCTAGGGGCAGCGTGTACTCGGTGCCTACCGGCAGGACGTGTGGGTGCAGGACCGTCTTGGTTCCCTGTCCCTGCACGTGCTCACGTGCGGCGCGCTCAATCACTTCCCGGACCCGGGCAAGCGCGGAGGCCAGCAACTTCACGGTCCAGTCGGTGATTCCGGACTCAGCCACGAGCAACGGAACGATGTGCTTCTTCAGGACGGAGAGGTTCTCCGGATCGCTGGAGTCGAAGACGCGCAGCCCCATGACGGACTTGATGAGGTCGCTCTTCGCCTGCGCACTGTCCAGCCGCAGCGAGGAGACGCGCACGTCCTCTTCCTCACGGGTCGTCAGTCGCTCGCCATGGAACACGATGGCCTCGCGAGTCAGCACACCCCCCTGATCCTGGACCTTGCGGGCGGCTTGCTTGATGGCGTCATCGTCCACGCGGGACAACCGGAACCGGGATGTTTCCCTCTCCATGGTGGTGCTGGGGAAGGTGAAGACCTGTCCCTTGAAGTTCTCGTTGATCCTGACAACGACTGGCTCGGGCGACTGGTCATCACCGATGGCGGCATCGTCTTCCACGATCACGACACCGACAGTGCCGTCGGCCAAGTCACGCACTTCGGCGGCCTGCTCGGGCACCGAAATCTGGGTCTGGTCAGACTCATCCTGATCGTTTCCGCCCACAACAGACGGCCCCAGTTGCCCGTCTGCCAATCCGGTCGCAGTGCGCTTCTGGTCCAGTTCTTCCGCAGTCGGCGTAATCGTCTCGCTGTCAGGGCGTGTGAGGTCCTCCAGCCCGAAGGACTTCAGCACATCCTCATCGGAGAGGAACCTGCGGAAGGAGTCGTGACCGAGCACGTCCAACTGGTCGACGTGTGCTGAGCCAGTCCACTTCCCGAATGGCAACCGGAGACCTCGACCCATCGTTTGCTGGGTCAGAACATCCGAGGTCATGGCGCGTAGCGTCACCATGACCGCGACGTTCTTCACGTCCCAGCCTTCCTTCAACTTGTTGACGCTCACAACGCACCGCACGGGCGAGTACGGCTGGTCCATCTCCCGCAGGCGTTTCAGCGTCGCCGGGTCGTCGTGCTGGTTGTCCACCTGGAGGACGGCGTGCTCATTGCCGAAGAACTCTGGCCCCCGCAGAAGCGCTGACACCTGCGTCGCGTGCGCCACGTCCGCACATTGCACGAACAGCGCAGCATTCACCTCGGGGATGCCAGGCTGAGAGCGGTGGTAAGCCTCGTAGTGCTTCTGCTTGACTTCCAGCAGAGCCATCGCATCACGGAGTTGCTGTTCTTCGCTATGGGCACCGTAGCCCCCGCGCCGGAAGGCGAGAACAGGCCGCTTTACGTACTTCTCCTGGATCGCCCTCTTCAAGGGGTAACGGAAAATCACGTGATCGTCGTCGGAAGCGGAGGCCGTCAACCCCACCACCGCCGCCGGGGAGAGTTCCCTGATCCCGGACCTGAACGCCTGCGCGCTGTCGCTGTAGAGATGATGCTCGTCCGCGATGACCACAAGGTCGTCTCGCTTGCGTAGGTACTCGTGGAGATTGCCGGAGTTCTCGCGAAACTTGCGGAGGGCGCGGCGCACCCCATCAACGGTCTTGCCCGAAGTCTCACCTTCTTGCTCTTTGGGTGCCGTCAACTGGTGGACGTTAAGAATGAACAACTGCACCGGGGCTGTGTCATTGGAGAAGACCGTGGCCATCGTCGTGTTCGGGCGCCAGGTGTCGTAGTCGCTCGGAGTGACCACGAACGGGCTGGACAGCGAGCCTTCGATGTACTTGGGGTCCCCCTCGGAGAAGTTGGCAACCGTCTTGTCCTGCACCACCTTGGAGGGCGTCACGATAAGCACATCTCGGGTCCCTTGCTCCCGTAGGTACTCCACCAGTGCCGCCATGATGAACGTCTTGCCTGCTCCGGTGGCCAGGTCGAGCACGAGGGGCACCTCCGGGTCGTACCCGTTGGCGAGTTCCTCAACCACGGTGTGCAACGCTCGGGCGTTGGGCTCACGGAGATCGAAGCGTTGCGCGATCTCCGTGACCAGGTGCTCGTCATAGGTGAAACCGGGGATCATCGCTTTTCCTTTGTCTCGAACGCGAACAGATCGCTCGGGATGTGAACCACACGAGAACCTCGCCTCGCCTTGCGCAGTGCCTCGGCAGCACCATCCAGCACAACCGTTGACGCGATTGTCAGGCTCTCGCCATCCTCCAGATTGGAGGCCAACGAAGTCACGTACTCGGGCGTGATCGGATCTCTGGTGACGAGAAGACGCATGGCCCCTCGCACGCCATGGAAGTGACGGTGCTCGGGAGTGAGCCTGAACCGGAAGTGGGCGGCGATGGAGGCCCGCAGAACGGCAGGGTCTTGGGCCTCTGGCGTCATAGTCACCACGCCCAGATCAGGGTTGTAGTCAAAGCAAGGCGGAGCCAAATGCGACACCTGGAATCCCCCTCCACCGCGCCAGTGGACCTCGTCAGGCAGGCGCTCCGTCTTGATCTGCTTCAGAACGCTTCGTTTCACGTGGGGCAGGAGATCGACCTCATCAACCTCATCCGATGGTAGGCGCTTCAACAGCGAGAGAAGTTGCTTGCCCTCCGCGTCGGTCAGCGCAGGCGCGGCACTCTTCTTGTCCCGCCGCACGGCAGCCTGGATCATCTTCGAAATGTCGACCTCAGCCTGGAGGTTGCGCGCCGCCTTGTCGAACGCCCGGTCGATGGCCCACGCCTCAGCCACAGTAGAGATTCCTTCAGGCAGGAGAAAGCCTTCGGACAACGTGCGCTCGTCCGTCTTCCGCTCTGTGACGCTGACTCCACCTTGGTCGGAGCCCGATACCACCTTCTGCATCCTTGGTAGCGTGTAGCGCTCGAAGTTCTCGCGCTTCAACTCGCACGCGAGCCAGCGTCGCCCCAACTTCTGAGCCACGGCAGGGGTGGTGCCTGAGCCAGCGAAGCAGTCGAGCACGATGTCTCCCGGCTCAGTAGCCGCAAGGATGATGCGGGCGACAAGAGCCTCAGGCTTGGGTGTCGCGAAGGGAGACTCACCCGGGAACAGGTTCTTGATCTCGCTCTTGGCCTGACGGTTGTGACCGACTTCGGTATTGAGCCACAACGTCCTGACGTTCGTGCCACCCTCCGGCTGGATGCGCTTGCGTCCCAAGGTGCCCTTGGCGCGAAGGATGAACTCTGGCCAGATGCCCTGTCGCTTTCGGTCCGCGACGTGAACGGCAGCGTCCTCCATTGACTCATCAAGCAGGATTGCGGGGATGCCTTTCCGGACATCCTCAACTGGTACGCCGCAGACCCGCGCCCGCCTTTCATCGTCGTCAATGACCTCCAGCCGGAACCTGGCGTATTCGCTCAGTGCGGCGAAGACCGTCTCCTGCTTCGCTCCCCAGCATCGTCCGTCAGCCGGATACATGAGTTCACCAGTCAGAGGGTTCTGAATGGCGTAGACCCACGTCTGGTTTCGATGCGCGCTCGGGGCAGTTGGGTTATCGTCGTACCAGGCTCGCTCGTCACCATCAACAGACGTGTAGATGACGTTGAGCGACTCGTCGCGCCCTTGCTGGTGCAACTTGGCTGCATCGGTGGCACCGTAGACGAGGATCGTGTCGTGATCGACCGAGAAGTTGGGCAGGTCGTTCCTTGGCCCATCCGCCTTCTGCCAGATGACACTGCCGAGGAAGCGTCCAGGTCCGAAGGTCTCATCCAGCAGGACTCGCATGCGGTGAACTTCTGAATCGTCCAGGTGGACCCAAATGGTGCCTTCCTTGCTCAACAGTCGTTGTAGGTGGCCCAAGCGGTCGCGCATCAAGGTGAGCCAGACTGAGTGCTCCAGATTGTCCTCATAGGAGTCACCGAAGATCGCCCCTGTGTTAAACGGCGGATCAATGTAAATGCACTTCACCTTGCCGACGTACTTCTCCCTGAGTCCAGGAACGCGGGTGAGTGCTTCAAGAACGTCGCCTGACTCCCCAAGGATGAGGAGGTTGTCTGTGGTCGGTTCCAGGTCGGCGCGCTCTGTGTATACGACGCCCTCAACTTTGGGTGCTTGCACGCCCTCCACGTACTCATCCATGACAAGGGTCCGCGTCTCGCAGTACCGGGGGTCTCGGGGGTCCACCCATGTGTAGCCGTACCTGCCCGACTCCGTGGGTATCAGCGCCCGGTCCTTGTTGTACCAGGACAGTTCCAGTCTCTGCTGGTTGTCGTTCACCATCTACTCGCTCTGCCTCGTCCGCGTGCCCTCTGGGGTGTCCTTCTGATCGTAGGTGGAGGGCCCGACAGAAGCCGCCAGGCTGGGCCGACCAGGCCCATACCGGGGCCTCACACGGCACCTGATTCCAGCCACGCCTCCACCTGGGGCAGCAGCGTCTCTGCCTCCCCCTGGCGTACGGCCAACGTCTTTACGAACCGCTGCTTGGACACCAGCGCGGTCCAGTCGATGCGTTCCCAGCCCTTCTGGTCGGCCTTGACCCTCATCTGCCTGACGAAGCGCTCGGGGCTGATCCGGGCCAGTAAGAGCGTTTCCGCCTGCGACGGGCGAAGAGGCTGCTCGTAGTTGTCAGAGCCACCCGCCTCGGGAGGTTTGCCTCGTGGTGGCGGGACGGGCTCCTGAAAGGGCGTGGCGGGGAGGGGGAACCTGTTGGCACTGTCACAGTGCTTGTTGTCGGCCTGGATGGGCTGCTGACGGTTCACAGGGTCAGCGCCTGGCACAGGCAGGTCGCTCCCGTCTCGGCGGCGCGCAGCGCCTTGTGCAACGTCCGGCGCGAGGTCATCGGTGACCGCAACCACTGAGTCTCTTCCACTACCACTACTACTGGCACTACTACTACGCCGCGAACGTTCGCGATCAGTTCGGACGATGTTCTCCGGCACGTTCGGGCGAACGTTCGCCCGAACGCCACTGCCCTTCCTGCTCGCTCTGACGTTGCGCATCCGGTTGCGGGCCGCTTCCCGTTCCGTCAGGCGCTGGTCCCGGCTCATTTGCTCGTCCTCGAACCCCGAGAGGCGGTAGCCCTCGATCTGAACGCCGCGTTCCTCGCGGACTGCGGGCTCCAGATAGCCAAGGCGAAGCAACTCGTCAAGAGTCGCGGGTTCGTCCATCAGTGAGCGCATGAGTCGCTCGGAGACCCAGCCGTCAGTGAGGTCATAGGCACAGTGCGCCGTCATGAGAACACGGAGCCTGAAGGCTCCAGCGCTCATCACGTCGGTGAACACTTCGTCCTCCAACCACGCGAAGGGAAGGCGCGCGTAGCCCGACTTCGCCGTGCTCACGACACACCATCCCGGTAGAGAGTTGCCTGGTCCCAGCCAGGTGTTAGCATGAAATCGCTCCTTTCATGGAACCTTGAAGCGCCCCCGGCCTCCGCCAAGAGATGGGGGCGTTTCGCTTCTCAGGACTTGGGGCCGTCCTCGGGAACTGGCCCGTTCTTCTCGACCCACTGGGCAACGCCATCAGCGACGAACATGCCCAACTGGTAGGCGAGCGAGCGGTTCTCGTAATGCGCGATCTTGCGAACCTGATCGAAGACCTCGGGCAGCATGGCTGCGGTGCGCCGCTCTCGCCCGTCTCGATACTCCTTGATCGCCATGGAACCTCCAGAAGATGATGGTCGAACACCTGGACCGTAGGCGGAGTTTGACGCTCTTTCCAGCCAGGAATGGGCTCGCGCTTGTCTTTCGATGGTGCTTCACTAAGCGATTCCTCCAACCTGGATTGCCACTTTGCGAGCCGAGAGAGTCCGAGAAAATGATTCGGCATGAGTGCGCGGATCGGCGTGTTTCAGATCGCCGGCCAGGCTCACCCATCACCTCCTCCTCCGCTACGTTGCTTCCATAGAGAGAGATCGGCCAGCCCCACGCGAGCGCCACCGGGCCCGGAACTGGGACGAGTGGATCAACGGCGTGCTCTCCGCTCGGTTCGTCCCTCTTGATCTGGCGGATGTGATCCAGATGGCCCTGACCTACGCGGTCGAGTCGGCCCTGGGCAACGACGAGGTACTCGCGCAGGCGGCGGGTGAGAACCTGCCCGGGCAGCGTCGGCGGGGCTATGACCTAGTGGCCCGTTCGGCAGGAATGGCTCGCGAGACACTCCGATTGACCTCGCAAGGCGCTCGCTGGGCCCAAGCCGATGAGATCGCCGGGATCGAGGCGAGCCCCCTCACCGGAGAGCACTTCCGGGTCCATCTCCTTGCGCTTGTGGAGCAGGTTTTACACAAGGACCAGGTTCCTGGTCGAATGCCGAAATCTTCCCTAGCCTCCAACAGAGTCGGTACATCGACCGACCCCCTGGAGGCAGCAATGAAGGAAGTTCCCGAACTCGAAGAGCGCGTGCGGACTGACGTGGCCCGGCTCGACTGGACCCAGCAACTGGCGGCACGGCAGCAGCGCCGGGCAGGGACCGCGAACTGGGGGCGGGTGCGCTCACTGATCGGCCCTGACCCGGTGCCCAAGACGACGCCGGGTGGCATGAACGAGCGCCTCCGGGCAGCGGGAGTCCCGAACCTCACCCAACTGCTCCGCGACCTCCTGGGGGACAGCACCGAGTTCCCCACCTACAAAGCCGTCCAGGCTGTCCAGCGAGACCACCCTCACGTGACCGCCAAACAGGTCCAGGACGCCATCACCCGGCTCGTGGCGCGCGGCGAACTGCGCACGGTGCGACGGGGCATCTACCAGCCCACCGACGCGATGCGGGAGCGTCGGTCCCGATGACCACGCGCCCGATCCGGGCGCGCGAGATCGACAACCTGACCGCGAGAGCGGGATCAGGATGGGTGATCCGTGCGTCCGTGTTCCCTCAGGTCCTGCCCCGG
The DNA here is from genome assembly GCA_016711325.1 of Nigerium sp. Taxonomy (GTDB): domain Bacteria; phylum Actinomycetota; class Actinomycetes; order Propionibacteriales; family Propionibacteriaceae; genus Propioniciclava. The sequence continues at coordinate 360,908 of JADJTH010000008.1, forward strand.
CCACAGGTCGGCCTCCAGCCACTGCTCCAAGCGGGCAAGGGCTCCGAAGTCCGGCAGCACCTCACCTGCGAGCACCCGCTCCACGGTTCGCCTGCTCACCTTGGCCTCCCGCTCGACGCTGCGCAGCGACGGATTGCCCTTGGCTTCCAACGCCTTCAGCAGTCGGTTCACGAACTCCTGCGCATAGACCGCGCTGGCGGGGGCGTCCTTGCGGAGCCTGCCCGTGGGCCACTGACCACGCGCGACGTACTCACGCGGGGCGGCGTCTCCTCCGGACCTGGGCATGTCCTCAGCCTAGAGCCAGCCGCCCTCGATTCCAGGATTGTCGGGCTTCCTTACTATAGTTGTGCCGATGGGTCTTATAGGACCCACAAACACAACGGAGGTAGGCCGTGCCCAAGGATTTGGTCATCGGGGGCGTGGTCATGAGGACCGCCCAGGACGTGCTGGACAACTACACCCCCGAGAGCGAGCGTGTGCCCTCAGAGGTCTGGCACACGGTCAGGCCGCTCGCAGTCAGGGCAGTCTCGAAGAGCACCTACAGGGCTCCGACCAGCGTTCACTTCGCGCTGCGGATCACCGCCCGATTCCTCGCTTGGGCTCTGGAGCAGGACCTCCCTCTCGACCCCGAGGTGATGTTCACCCCGCAGCGGGTGGAGCAGTACATCGCGGAGGGCGAGGGCACCTCCTCTCGGCACAGCCAAGGCAACTACCGCGCGGCCCTCACCAACGTCGGCAAAGGGATCACGAAGCGTGCGCCCTGGGAGCCGGATCGGACCCAATACACCAAGCACGTCCGACTTGCTCCGCCCTACACCGAGCCCGAGATGGCGGGCTACTGGGACGCGGTGGAGCAGCAGAGCGACAAGGGCGCGCACATCCTCCGCAGCCTGTTGGTGCTCGCGCACGGGGGCGGCCTGAAACTGCCCGAACTCATGGACATCACTGCACACGACATCTACTTCCTCGCAGGTGCGCCCGTTGCCTCGATCAAGGTCGCGGAGCGGATCGCCCCCGTCCTGACGCAGTACACCGAGGAGTTGCGAGCCCTGTGTGCGGCTCGTCCCGAGGGACCGATCATCGGGACGCAGAAGAAGAAGTCCAACGACACCTTCGCCAACTTCCGCAAGGCGATCAAGACCCCCGCCTATCTCCCGACGCTCACGGCCAGCCGATTGCGCACCACCTGGATCAAAGACCTGCTGGACAACGGGGCCTCCCTGGCCGAGGTGCAGGCAGCAGCCGGAACCACCAGCGCCTCGACCCTGGAGGCCGTCGTTCCCTTCACCAAGCGTAGGTGGGCCGACGACGAGTGGCTCATCATCGCCTCGGGAGCACGTTCGCGGTGATCACCCGCAAGCACTACGACGACCCCCGCTGGCGGGCCAAGACGGCACGCTCGACGGGCGCTCGCGAGTTCCGTCAGGTCATGAAGCGTCTGGAGCGCAAGGGGACCCCGGCGTTCGTCCAGGAGCGCATGGCCGCGACGACGGGTCGCAGGCGTGTTGTGTCGTGGGCTGCTTTCATCCGCCTGTGCACGCTCGCGGCCTTCCACTGTGAGGCCACGTTCCACCTGGTCGACATCATGCACGTGGCCGATGGGCTCACCCCCTCCCAGCGCCGGGAAGTGGGCTTCTCCCGCTGCGATTACCACCACGTCGAGTACGCCTTCAAGACGCTCGCCAAGGCGGGCGATGAGAGCATCTGCCAGGCCACTGGCGAAGTAGGAAATCCTCGGCTCCAGATGTCACTGGACGACTTCATCATCCGCCTCATCGAGACACCCGAAGTTGCCCCGACCTCTCGACAAGCGCTCGACGGCACGCTGATCGAGACCCATGCCCGTCGTCGCAGTTGGGCCAAGGATGCCAAGCCGGACTACCAGCAGAAGTCCGACTATCTCGTTCCCGCCGACTTAGAGGATTCACCCAAGGCCAGCAACGCTCCCGGGTTCCCGCGCGTGGCCGAGGATGGGACGTTGATCCACTCGGTCGACGGAGATGCCCGGGACCAAGTGCAGACGGGAAAGAACCTCAGCCCCGGCAACGTACGGCTGGGCTACGAGGCCCATTTCCTGGTGGACTCACGCGAGCCCGGCTCACCCCTTCATGCACCGCCCATTATTCGGGCGCTCCACCTTGCCCCCGGAAGCACCCACCGTGGCGACGCGGGCATCGCCGTCCTCGATGCGATGAAGCGGGTGCTGGGGCACACCCCTGACGAGGTTCTGGACGACCGTGGCTACTCCAACTGCAAGGCCCAGAACTGGGCCCTGCCGCTGCACGAGCGCGGCATCAAGCAAGTGTTCGACCTGCACCCGAACAACCGAGGAGTCAGACCCGGGCCGATCAAGGGGACTCAGTGGCGAGACGGCCTGCTTCTCGTCAGCGACAAGAAGACCAGGCACGAGCACGTCCCGACCCGCTCACCTCTGGAATCTCACGCGATCAAGTGCATATTGCGCTGGGTGAGAGCCACTGTTCCGTTGGTGGGTGAGCCAGTGTTCCGGTGACCAGTGGGCCACCGTGACGGTCCGGGGTGAGCCGTGGCGCCGGTGCTGGTCTGCGCGTGTGGAACGTTCGTCGGCGTTCGTGCCGCTGGGGCACGGGCGTTGACGAGAGGAGTCGTCCGTCATGGTCGACTACAAACAGATCCTCAGGCTCCGTGCCGAGGGTGTGAGCCAGCGCGGGATTGCTGACGCGTTGGGGTGTTCGCGTAACACGGTGGCGGCGGTGTTCACTGCGGCGGACTCGGCCGGTGTCGGGTTCGGGCAGGTGGCGGACCTCGGGGCTGACGAGGTCCGCACCCTGTTGCTGCCGGAGCCGGCCAAACCGGACTCGGACCGGGCCGCACCAGATTTCGAGTATGTGCACCGGGAGCTGGGACGGCCGTCGGTGACACTGCTGGTGTTGTGGAACGAGTACGTGGCCAAGTGCCGCGCCACCGGCGAGGTGCCGTACCAGTACTCGTTCTTCAACGAACAGTACCGCCGGTGGGTGAAGTCGACGGGGCGTCGATGCGGATCCAACGCAGCCCGGGCGAGTCGGTCGAGGTCGACTGGGCCGGCGATCCGATGGTGTTCGCCGACCCGCTGACCGGCGAACTGAGGCAGGCGTGGGTGTTCGTGGCCGCGTTGTCGTACTCGGCCTACTCCTATGTGGAGGCCTTGCCCGACATGACGTTGGGGTCGTGGATCGACGCGCACGTGCACGCGTTCGAGCATTTCGGGGGTGTCGGCCGGCTCCTCGTCCCGGACAACCTGCGTACCGGGGTGTCCAGGTCGGACCGGTACGAGCCGGCGTTGAACCCGGCGTACGCGCGGTTGGCGGAGCATTACGGGACGGCGGTCATCCCGGCCCGCGTGAAGCGTCCCCGCGACAAGGCGGTCGTCGAAGGCAGTGTCCGGTTCGTCGCCGGGCAGGTCGCCGCGGTGCTCCGCAACCGGCAGTTCGTCGGGTTGGCCGAGTTGAACGAGGCCATCTTCGACGAGGTCGCCGCCATCAACGCCCGACCGTTCCAGAAGCGGGAGGACTCCGCCTGATGGTGTTCGAACGCGACGAGAAACCACTGCTGATCCCGCTACCACCGGTCCGGTTCGAACTGGCGGACCTCCGCAAGGCCAAGGCGGGACCGAACTACCACGTCCAGGTCGATCGGAACTTCTACTCGGTCCCCGCCCGGCTGATCGGGCAGTCCTTGGATGTCCGGCTCACTTCGGCCACCGTGGAGGTGTTCGACGGCTTGGAGCGCGTCGCGTCGCATCCACGGTTCACCGGCGTGTTCGGCCGGTACTCCACCCTGCCCGCGCACATGCCCGAGCAGCATCGCAGCCGGCTCGTGGACTGGACCCCGGAACGGTTCGAGCAGTGGGCCTCGACCATCGGCCCCCACACGGTGGCCGCGATCCGGGCGATCCTCGCGTCCCGCAAGATCGTCGAGCAGTCCTACCGGTCGTGTCTGGGGGTGATGTCGCTGGCCAGAAGCCCGGCGGCATCGCCCGCCTCGAGGACACCTGCAGTCGGGCGTTGGCGGCCACCCCCGCCCCGTCGTACACGCTGATCAAGAAGCTGTGGGCCGGCTGGACGCCCGCCGCACCACCCCCGCGCCATCGCTGGGCGACGCCGGGTTCGTGCGCGGCGCCGACTACTACGGGAGCCGAGCATGATCGACATCGAAACCCTCACCCGGCTCAAGATGATGCGCCTGTCCGGGATGGCCGAGTACTTCGAGAACCTCGCCGACACCCCCACCGCGGCCACCATGACCGGCCCCGAGCTGGTCAAACAGGCCGTCGACTGGGAATACGAGAGACGGCGCGACAGCAAGCTGCACCGGCTCCGCCGGCAAGCAGGCCTGGCGCAACCCGGAGCCGATCTGGCCGACCTCAAGGCCATGCCCGGCCGCAGCGTCGACAGCGAACTGATCGCTCGGCTGGCTGTCGGCTCCTACCTGCTCAAACGCCAAGACGTCATCCTGCAAGGACCCACCGGAGCCGGGAAGACCTACGTCGCCTGCGCCCTGGCGAACAAGGCCTGCCAGCAATACCGCAAGGTCCTCTACCTGTCGGCCGGGGAACTGTTCGACCGGATCACGATCGCCGAACGCACCGGCGACAAGAAACGCTGCCTCGACACCCTCGTCAAGGTCGAGTTGTTGATCATCGACGACTGGTTCCTCACGCCACCGACCCGGCCACAAGTCCAACAGCTCCATACCCTCATCGACCGGCGCCACAAGACCGCCTCGACGATCTACTGCACCCAACTGCCACCCGGGCAGTGGCACGACCGGATGGAGGAGAAGATCCTCGCCGACGCGATCGTCGACCGGATCACCACCAACGCGCACGCCACCGTCCTCGACTGTGACGACTCCATGCGCAAGCACTTCACCCACCTGGAGTGACCAAGCGTCAGGGACGGGCCATCAAGGCCCGCCCCTGACGTCGCCACGGCTCACCCAACCCCGTCGAAGTGGCCCACCGGTCACCGGAACACTGGCTCACCCACCAGCGGAACAGTGGCTCTGGACGAGCGCAATATCCAATCAAGGACAAGCGCGCAGAGATCGTCGCAAAGCGCCACGCCTTCTCCTTCGGCTTCGAGGACTGGAACTTGGAGAGGGGCACGGTCCGACTGGTGGGACCTGCCGTCCGAGGACAGGTGCGGTGTGTCAACCACCCCGCCTCGATGCGTCTGAAGGCCGTCAAACAGCACTCACGGGGCGGGCGTCGCTCCACCCGCCCCACGACCGCCCACGTCCTGGGTGACGAATGCGCCTGCGGGAAGACGAAGGTCGTCCCGATCACTGAGGTGATCCGCTTCTACCAGCCCTACGTCTGGGGTTCCCCGGAGTGGGAGCGTGCCTATGGCGGTCGCAATCTCTCCGAGACGGCCAACAGCACCTTCAAAGACCATCACGGTCGATTCTCCAAGGGGTCGATCAAGGTCCTCGGGCGCAACAAGATCGCCCTGGCTCTGGCGTTCTTCGTGGACGCGGTGAACACGCGCCTGATCATCAGCATGCCGACAGACTTCTTCGAGCGGTGGACAGGCTCGGCCCCTACCTGCCCGACCCCGACGACCGCGCCTGGACGGACCCTAACCATCAGCCGCCCGCAACTCGGGCAAAGTCGGCTACTACTACTGAATAGCCGTGGTGTCCGAGAGAGGACTTGAACCTCCACGCCCTAATACGGGCACTAGCACCTCAAGCTAGCGCGTCTGCCAATTCCGCCACCCGGACAAGGTGTCGGCCGGGTCTCCCCGGCAGCCCGGTAACTATAGCGTGCCCGGGCCGGAGGTCACAAAACGAGCGTCGTTCGGACCGCCGGAGACGTCGTCGAGCGCCGAGGCGATCTCGGCAGGCAGTGTCATCGGCTCGGCGTCCAGGTAGGGCGCGAGCTGAGTGGACGTCCGGGCGCCCAGCAGCGGAGCGGTGACGCCGGGGGCGTCCCGGACCCACAGCCAGGCCACCTGCAGCGGTGTGACGCCCAGGCCGTCGGCCGCCTTGGCGACCGCCTCGACCACCGCCCTCGAGCGCGGCTCGAGGTAGGGCTCGACGTACCACTGGAAGTGCGCTGCCGCGGCCCGCGAGCCGCGTGGGATGCCCGAGCGGTACTTGCCGGTCAGGACGCCGCGGCCCATGGGCGACCACGGGAAGAAGCCCATCTCGAAGTGCCGCAGTGCGGGCAGCACCTCCACCTCGGCGCGCCGTGCCAGCAACGAATACTCGACCTGATTGCTGACCAGCCGCGCGCGGCCCGGGAAAGCCGACTGCCAGGTGGCCGCGGCGGCCGTCTGCCAGCCGACGAAGTTCGACACGCCCGCGTAGCGGACGACGCCCGTGGTCACCGCATGATCGAGCGCCGCGAGCGTTTCCTCCATCGGCGCGGTGCCCCAGGCGTGGACCTGCCACAGGTCGATGCGATCGGTGCGGAGTCGGCGCAGGGAGTCGTGCAGGTCGTCCAGCAGCGCGCGGCGTGACGTGTCGACGACGCGGACGCCGTCGCGGAAGGTGAACCCCGCCTTGGTGGCGATCACGACGTCGTCGCGCGCCACCTCGGTGCGCAGCAGCCGTCCGAGGATCTGTTCGGCCGCGCCCCGCGCGTAGGCCGGCGCGGTGTCGATCAGGTCGCCTCCGGCGTCGACGAACGATCGCAGCAGGCTGCGGGCCTCGTCCAGCGGTGTGTCGCGACCCCACGTCATCGTGCCGAGACCGGCCCGCGAGACGCTCAGGCCGCTCGAACCCACCGTCCGCCGTTGCATGACCTCACCCCTGTCGGCGCGACTAGACGGGCTGCATCACGCCGGCCACCAGCAGGCCCGCGATGACGGTGCCGACGATGACGCGGTAGATGACGAACGCGGTGAAGTCGTTGGTCGCCACGAACTTCAGCAACCACGCGATCGACACGTACGCGACCACGAACGACACCACCGTGCCGATGGCGGCCGCCGTCCAGCCGACCCCGGTCGCGATGTCGGACGCCGAGGTGACCGCCTGGAAACCGCCCGCGGCGACCAGCGTCGGGATGCCAAGGAAGAAGCTCATCCGGGTCGCCGTCACCCGGTCGATCCCCAGCAGCAGCGCGCCGGAGATGGTGGCACCCGAGCGGCTCACCCCGGGCACCAGCGACAGGCACTGGATGAGGCCGAGTTTCGCGCCGTCGACCCAGGTGATGGACTCCTCACCGCGCTCCTGCTTGCCGACGCGGTCGGCGAGGAACATGACGCCGCTCCACAGGATGAGGCCCGCGACGACGAACCACAGGCTGCGCAGCGGGCCCTCGATGAGGTCCTTGAGCGCGAGCGCCACCACCGCGGTCACCCCGAAGCCGACGATGATCGCCCAGCCGAGCGCGTAATCGGAACCGCGCTTGGCCTCGTCGGCCACCCCCGCGAACCAGGCGCCGGCGATGCGGACGATGTCGCCCCAGAAGTACACGATGGACGCCGCCATCGCCCCGATCTGGATGATCGCGGTGTACGCGGTCACGGACGGGTCGTTGATGGGAAGGCCCATCAGGCTCTCGACCAACGTGAGGTGCCCCGTCGAGCTGATCGGGAGGAACTCCGTCACGCCCTCGACGATCCCCAGGATCACCGATTGCCACCACTCCATGCTGTGCTCACCTCTCGAGTCCGCGGCTCACCTGTCGTGTCCGCGCCGGCACCCATCATGCCCGGGTGCCCTGGCCGCTCCACAGTAGTGTCCGCGGCGGACGTTAGGCTTGCACGCGCGCGGCGCTGGGCCGTGCGGCACCCAGAGGAGTTCCATGCAGGCCTGGTCGCGACCCGAGATCGCAGCGCTCACGCCCGACCCGCGGCGTCCGCGCGTGTTCGACACCGGACGCGGTGAGCTCACGACGGTGGGGCCGTCCGATGACTCGGCCGCCCGCCTGTACGTGTGCGGCATCACGCCGTACGACGCGACGCACCTCGGCCACGCGAACACCTACGTCGCGTTCGACCTGCTCAACCGGGTGTGGCGCGACGCCGGCCTTGAGGTCGCCTACACCCAGAATGTCACCGACGTCGACGATCCGCTGCTGGAGCGCGCCGAGGCGACCGGCGTCGACTGGCGCGAGCTCGCCGCCGAACAGACCCAGCTTTTCCGCACCGACATGGAGGCACTGCGGGTCATCCCGCCCGGCGACTACGTGGGCGCGGTGGAGTCCATCCCGCTGGTGATCGAGCTGATCGAGCGGCTGATGCCGACCGGTCTGGTCTACCAGGTGGACGATCCCGAGCACCCCGACTGGTACTTCTCCTGCAGCGAGTCCGCCGACTTCGGCGAGGTGTCCCACCTCGACCGCGCGGCGGCGCTGGCGATCTTCGGCGAGCGTGGCGGCGATCCTGAGCGTCCGGGCAAGCGGGACGCCCTCGACTGCCTGGTGTGGCGGCTGGCGCGCGAGGGCGAGCCCAGCTGGCCGTCGCCGCTGGGGCAGGGGCGTCCGGGCTGGCACATCGAATGCACGGCGATCGCCCTGGCCCACCTGGGTGAGGCGTTCGACGTCCAAGGGGGCGGGTCAGACCTGGTGTTCCCGCATCACGAGATGAGCGCCGCCGAAGCGCGCGCCGCGACGGGGCGGCCGTTCGCGCGCGCCTACGTGCACGCAGGCATGGTCGGCTACCAGGGCGAGAAGATGAGCAAGTCGAAGGGCAACCTCGTGCTCGTGTCCAGGCTGCGCGCCGAGGGCGTCGAGCCGATGGCCATCCGGCTGGTGCTGCTGGCGCATCACTACCGCTCCGACTGGGAATACACCGACGCCGATCTCGCCCGCGCGACCGAGCGCCTCGCGGCCTGGCGTGCCGTCACCAACGACCCTGCGGCGCTTCCCGCCGACGACACGGTGCGGGCGATCCGCGACGCGTTGCGCAACGACCTGGACGCCCCCGCCGCCCTCGCCACGGTCGACGTGTGGGTCGCGGCGTCCGCGGCGATCGGCGGTGACGACACCGACGCCGTCGGGGCAGTCGTGACGGCGGTGGACGCGCTGCTCGGCGTCAAGCTGTGACCCCGTAGAGTGAGAACACGTGAAGACCTTCGAGGAACTGTTCGCCGAGTTGAGCCACAAGGCCGCCACCCGGCCCGAGGGGTCGGGCACGGTGCGCGAGCTGGACGCCGGCGTCCACTTCATCGGCAAGAAGATCGTCGAAGAGGCCGCCGAGGTATGGATGGCCGCCGAGTTCCAGTCCGACGCCGAGGCGTCCGAAGAGATCAGCCAGCTGCTGTACCACCTGCAGGTGCTGATGGTCGCCAAAGGCCTCACGCTCGACGACGTCTACCGCTACCTGTGAAAGGCACCACCGTGACCGACCGTCTGCTGCGCATCGCCGTTCCCAACAAGGGATCGCTGTCCGAGGCGACGCACGCGATGCTGACCGAGGCCGGTTACAAGCAGCGCTCCGACTCCAAGGACCTGGTGCTCGTCGACGCGGCCAACGGGGTCGAGTTCTACTACCTGCGCCCGCGCGACATCGCCGTCTACGTCGGCGAGCGCACCCTCGACCTGGGTTTCACCGGTCGTGACATGCTGCTCGACTCGGGTGCGGACGCCACCGAGGTGCTGCCGCTGGGCTTCGCCGGCACCAAGTTCCGCTTCGCCGCTCCGGGGGCCGCCTCCTGGACGCCCCACGACCTTCATGGCAAGCGCATCGCCACCTCTTACCCCGGGCTGCTGTCCGCCTGGCTCGCCGACCGCGGCATCAACGCCCGGCTGATCAAGCTCGACGGCGCCGTGGAGACGTCGGTGCGGCTCGGGGTGGCGGACGCGATCGCCGACGTCGTCGAGACCGGTTCGACGCTCAGGCGCGCCGGCCTGGAGATGTTCGGCGAACCGATCCTGGTCTCCGAGGCGATCCTGATCCAGGCGAACGGGGTCGAGCGCCCCGAGGGCCTCGACCTGTTGCTGCGACGTCTCAGCGGTGTGATGACGGCGCGCAACTACAAGATGGTCGACTACAACGTTGCCGTCGAGAACCTCAAGGCCGCGACCGCGGTGACGCCCGGGATCGACAGCCCGACCGTGTCCCACCTGGCCCGCGACGGCTGGCTCGCCGTGCGGGCGATGATCCCCGCCAAGGAGGCACCCGTCATCATGGACGAGTTGTGGGAGGTCGGCGCGGAGGGGATCCTGGTCACCGACATCGCGGCCTGCCGGCTATGACCGGCTCGTGGGAGATGGAGGCTCACCCGCACATGCTGCGGCGTCAGGCCCTCATCTGGACCGTCGTCATGGGCGGCAGCGCCGTGTTCGGCTGGTTCGCGCTGCCGGCCAACGTCCGGGCGCTGTTCACTGGGTTCCAGGTCGCCACGTTGGCGTTCTTCGTGGTCGTGATGCTCTCGATCGTGTGGGCGCTGGGGCTGGGCTTCGTGAAGGCCGGGCCTGAGGGACTGCTGTTCCGCAACGGCGTCCGCACCCGCCAGGTGCCGTGGGCCGATGTGGTGTCGATCCGCTACACCAGCGCCGACCACTGGGCGTTCGTCGAACTGGCGGACGACTCCGACCGCCCGCTGCTGGGGATTCAGCGCTCCGACGGCGCACTCGCCGACGAGCAGGTGGCGCGGCTTCGTGCGGTCGCGACGAAGTACATCGGCCAGCGCTGAGCCCGATGCCCACTGGTCCCGGCTGCGGGATCGCGCCCGGGCGCGCGTTCTGGACACTGCGCCGCCGTTGTGCGCGGGCCGCTACTGTGACCACCATGTCGCTCAGCCAGACGATGCAGATGCCGATCCTCGGGTTCTCCGGGAACGTCTGCATGGGCCGGTGTCGGCACGCGGGCGCCTGTAGCTGTCGGTGATTCCCGCCCGCGCCACTGTGCGCGACGGCCGCGGCGTCCCGGGCCTTGCCTGAGGAGGACCTCCGCTCGAACACCGGACGTCCGGATGCGCTCGCGCCGCCCTCACCCTTGGTGCACGGCCCGCACGGGCCGCACGTTCCGCCTACCCAGACAAGGATTCCATCATGAAACTCACCCGTGCCGTCCCCGCCGCCATCGCCGCCGCCGTTCTGGCGTTGTCCGGGTGCTCCTCGCCCGCGGCGTCCAGCCCCTCTGGAGCGCCCGCGGACGCCGTCGCCGACCTTCAGAAGGCCGGCGTTCTCAAGGTCGGCACCGAGGGCACCTACGCGCCCTTCTCGTTCCACGATCCCCAGACCAACGAGCTCACCGGTTACGACATCGACGTGGTCACCGCCGTCGCGGGCAAGCTCGGGGTGAAACCGGAGTTCTTCGAGACCAAGTGGACGCGATCTTCGCCGGCCTCGAGGCGAAGCGATTCGACATGATCGCGAACCAGGTCGGCATCACCCCCGAGCGTCAGGCGAGGTACGACCTGTCGGCGCCGTACACGGTGTCGTACCCAGTCGTCGTGGTGCGCTCCGACAACACCGAGGTCACCTCGCTGGAGTCGGTGGCCGGCCGCAGGTCGGCGCAGAGCGTCACCTCCAACTGGGCGACCTTCGCCAAGGACGCCGGCGCCGAGATCGTGCCGGTCGACGGCTTCACCGAGGCCGTCGCGGCGATCCGGGATCGTCGTGTCGACCTCACCTTCAACGACAACCTGGCCGTACTCGAGTACTTCAAGTCGACCGGCGACACCAACGTGAAGGTGGCGTTCGAGAAGAGCGACCAGAAGTTGGAGATGGGATTCGCGCTCCGCAAGAACTCCGGCCTCCTGGACGCGATCGACCAAGCCCTGGAGGAACTGGCGGCCGACGGGACCCTCGCTCGGCTCGGCGAGAAGTACTTCGGCCAGGACGTCTCCCGGTAACGGTCAGCACGCGAGAGAGGTGTGTCGATGGATGCGGGTGTGTGGGAGCTGCTCCTGAACTCGGTCGGGCCGCTGGTGATGGGCGCCATCGTCGGGACCATTCCCCTGACGGTCTTGTCGTTCGTCTTCGGCCTGGCCATCGCCTTGGCGGTCGCACTGGCGCGCATGTCGGCCAACCGGCTGGTGGCGAGCGTGGCGGCCGTCTACATCTCGATCATCCGCGGCACACCTCTGCTGGTGCAGCTGTTCATCATCTTCTACGCGCTGCCGATGCTCGGTGTCGTGATCGACCCGTACCCGTCGGCGGTGATCGCATTCTCGCTGAACGTGGGCGGCTACGCGGCCGAGGCGATTCGCGGGTCGATCCTGGCGATTCCCGTGGGGCAATGGGAGGCCGCCCGCACGATCGGGATGGGTTACACGCTGACGATGCGCCGGGTGATTCTGCCGCAGGCGATGCGAGTGGCGGTTCCCCCGCTGTCGAACACGTTCATCTCGCTGGTCAAGGACACGTCGCTGGCATCGTCGATCATGGTGACCGAGTTGCTGCGGCGCGCTCAGGAGATCGCGGCGCCGTCGTACCAGTTCCTGGCGTTGTATTCGCTGGCCGCACTCATCTACTGGCTGATCTGCTCGGTGCTCTCGCTCGGGCAGCAGCGCCTCGAGCGCTATCTCGGCCGCTACGTCACGGTGTGAGGGAGAAGAGGATGAGTGTGGTATCGGTACGCAGCGTGCGTAAGGCCTTCGGTGGCCATGTGGTGCTCCACGATGTGAATCTCGACGTCACCGAGGGTTCGGTGACCACCCTGATCGGCCCGTCCGGGTCGGGGAAGACGACCTTGCTGCGCTGCCTCAACGGCCTCGCGTTGCCGGACGCCGGCATCGTCCGCGTCAACGACGTCACGATCGACTACGGCGCCAAACCGTCGCGCGAGGCGCGCAAGGCCCTCGCCGCGCAGTCGGGCATGGTGTTCCAGGCCCATCACCTGTTTCCTCACCGGACGGCGCTCGAGAACGTGATCGAAGGGCCGGTGTATGTGCAGAAGGAGCCGGTCGCCCAGGCGCGTGAACGGGGCATGGCGCTGCTCGCGCAGGTGGGGCTCGCCGAGAAGGCCGACTCGTATCCCTCCCAACTCTCCGGCGGCCAGCAGCAGCGCGTCGGGATCGCCCGGGCGCTGGCGCTGAGGCCGACGCTGATGCTGTTCGACGAACCGACCTCGGCACTCGACCCCGAGACCGTCGGCGACGTGCTGACCGTCTTGCGCGATCTCGCCGAACAGGGCTGGACGATGGTGGTCGTCACCCACGAGATCCGGTTCGCCGAGCAGGTCGCCGATCACGTGGCGTTCCTCGACGGCGGCGTGATCGTGGAGGAGGGGCCGCCCGCGCAGGTGCTGGGCGATCCGACCGAGCCTCGCACGCGGCGCTTCCTGCGCCGGGTGCTCGATCCGCTGGCAGATGGCCGAGAGGAGCAGGCGTGAGCGAGGAGGTGGGTCGGCCGCTGACCACCGCGCTCGCACACGACGGACGCCGTGGCGGCGTCCGGTCAGTTGATGCCGCGCTTGCGCAGCAGGTCGGCGATCTCGTCGAAGTCGGAGTCGTCGCCCTGCGCGGGCTGCGGGCCTGACGCCGCGGGTGCGGCCGGGCGGGGAGCGACGGCCTTGGCCGGTCGCCCGTTCCCCCGGGCGGGTTTGCGCGGTGGGGACGCCGGGAGCGCTTTCCGGTCGGCGCGCGACTCCGAGGGAATCAGCCGACTGCCGAGCAGCAGCAGGGTGCCCAGCCCGCCGAGGACCAGGCCGATCCACACGATCGGGGTGAAGGTCAGGGTGCCCCACCACAGGCGCAGCGTCGTGACCGCGCCGGCGGTCGCGGGCGCCAGCCCGGCCAAGTAGACGGACATGGGGAGCATCGTCAACCCGATCCACCAGAACACGGTCTTGACCTGTGCGCTCTTCCAGATCAGCGCGGTGATCACCACCCCCACGACGGTGAGGGCGGCGGCGATGATCAGGTGGAGCACGTTGGGATCCATGGCGCCCAGGGTACGGGAGTCCCGGCATCGCGGTTTGAGGGGAAGCCCCGGTTGGTGGGACGGTGGAACCATGAAGACGCTCCGGGCGCCGAACGGTGCCTTCGCCGGCGATCGCGGCGACCCTGATCTCGCGCTGCGGGCAGTCCTCGCCGAGGCGTACGCCGGAGGCACCCATTATGCGAAGGCCATCGCCGCGCTGTGCGCCGCTCGCCTGCTGCTGCCGATCGTCGCCAGCGGGGACGAACACGGCGACGGCCCGGATCCGAACCGGCGCGCCGAGATGGCCGCGGTCCTGGTGAAATCGGACGCCGGCGCGACGGCGGTCCCCGTGTTCACGGGCATGGACGCGCTGCGGGCGTGGAAACCCGAGGCGCGGCCGGTGCCGTGCACGCTCGACGACGTGGCCGCGACGGTGCTCGAGACCGCGTCGCAGGCGATCCTGATCGACCTGCCGGGCCCGCACCCGGTCGTCATCGAACTCGGCATCGTCGAGGAGTTGGCCCAGGGGCGCCGGCTCGTCGAACTGCCCGACGGAGGCTTCGGCTGGATGTACTGGGACCGCGGCCCGGGCGCGGACGCCGGGCACGGTCACGGCGAGACACACCACCACTGAATTGGGCTCGAGCGCCACCACTCGGCTACGATGAACAGGTTCGACCGCTCGTCAGGGCGCGTCCGTGGCAAGTGGAGTGGCCAAGCTCCCACCCGCATCGGTTCGACCGGCCGGGTTTCAGGTGCCCCCGATACCGGGGCGAGCGCCGTCGGCTTGGGCCTCCGCATGATGCGGAGGCCTTGCGCGTGGCTCGGGCCACACCACGGATATCTGGAGGAACCCATCAGCACTGAACCGCGCATCAACGACCGCATCCACGCGAACGAAGTCAGGCTCGTCGGCCCCAACGGCGAGCAGGTCGGCATCGTGCGCATCGAGGATGCCCTGCGGCTGGCTCGCGAGGCCGACCTCGATCTGGTCGAGGTCGCCGCTCAGGCTCGTCCGCCGGTCGCGAAGCTCATGGACTACGGCAAGTTCAAGTACGAGTCCGCGCAGAAGGCGCGTGAGAGCCGTCGCAACCAAGCCAACACCGTCATCAAAGAGATGAAGCTTCGGCCGAAGATCGACGCCCACGACTACGAGACGAAGAAGGGGCACGTGGTCCGCTTCCTGCGCGGCGGCGACAAGGTCAAGATCACCATCATGTTCCGCGGTCGCGAGCAGAGCCGTCCCGAGCTGGGTTTCAACCTCCTCAAGCGGCTGGCCGACGACGTGGTCGAAGACGGCACGATCGAATCGCAGCCCCGCCAGGACGGCCGCAACATGCTCATGGTGCTCGCGCCCACCCGCAAGAAGGCCGAGGCTCGCGAGCAGGAGAAGGCCGACAAGGCTGCGAGGGCGTCCCGTCGACAGGCGGATGCCGAGGCCGAGGCGCGCCAGCAGGCCGAGATGCGCGCCGCCCACCAGGCGACCGCCACAGCCAAGAAGCGCCGGGGTCCGGCCGACAACCTCGACCCCGACATCGATCTGTAAAGCACCGGGCGTCCGCCCGACGAACGCGAGTTCACGAGAGAAGGAGACCGGCGACATGCCGAAGATGAAGACGCACTCCGGTGCCAAGAAGCGTTTCCGGGTCACTGGCAGCGGCAAGATCATGCGCCGACAGGCCGGCAAGATGCACCTCAACGAGCACAAGCCCACCAAGCGCACCCGTCGCTTGAGCGGCGACGTCGTGGTCAGCCCCGCGGACACCAAGGCCGCGCGCAGGCTCCTCGGCAAGTGACCCGCACCCGGAACATTCGTTAGAAACAAGGAGAATCGATCATGGCTCGCGTCAAGCGCGCAGTGAACGCGGCGAAGAAGCGCCGCGAGGTGCTGGATCAGGCGTCCGGCTACCGGGGGCAGCGTTCGCGCCTCTACCGCAAGGCGAAGGAGCAGATGCTCCACTCGGCGACCTACAGCTACGCCCACCGCAAGGACAAGAAGGGCGACTTCCGCAAGCTGTGGATCCAGCGGATCAATGCCGCGTCCCGCGCCAACGGCATGACGTACAACCGATTCATCTCCGGCCTGAAGGCCGCCGGCGTCGAGGTGGACCGCAAGATGCTGGCTGATCTGGCCGTGACCGACGAGAACGCGTTCGCGACGCTCGTCGAACTGGCCAAGGCCAATCAGCCCGCGGCTGCCTGAGGGGTCCCAACGCTGCGCGGCAGTCCCCGGTCACGCTGCCGGGGGCTGCCGCGTTGGCGTGATAGGCGTGACAGGGTGATTCGAAACAAGGGATGGAGACCATGACCGACGACCGCATCGAGTTCGACGAGCCGAGCCAGGCGATCCTGCGCGACGCTCGCAAGCTGCTGCGCCGCAAGGAGCGCAAGGCGGCGGGAGAGTTCCTGGTGGAGGGCCGCCAGGCCGTCCGCGAGGCGCTCAGGGCGCCGGGCGTCGTGAAGTGGCTGTTCGTGCAGTGGTCGGCGGCCCGCGACAACAAGGACCTCGTCGACAAGGCCCGCGAATCCGGTGTGCCGGTCTACGCCGTCAGCCAGCAGAACCTGGCGACCTTGTGCGACACCGTGACGCCGCAGGGCGTGGTGGCCGTGGCCGGCCACATCGACGTCCCGCTCGACACCTTGCTGCAGCACGAGCGTTCACAGCCGGAGGGCGACAAGAAGCATCGCCGTCGTGACGTGGCTCTCGTGGTGATCTGTGCGCAGATCCGCGATCCAGGCAACGCAGGCACCGTGATCCGGTGTGCGGACGCCATGGGCGCCGACGCGGTGATCCTGTCCACCGATTCGGTGGACGTCTACAACCCGAAGACGGTGCGCGCCACCGTGGGCAGCATGTTCCACCTACCGATCGTGACGGGCGTCGAGGTCGAGGACGCGATCGCCGCTTGCCGCGAGGCGGGCATGCAGGTGTTCGCGACGGACGCCGACGCCGGCACCGACCTGACCGATCTCCACGACGAACTCGCGCAGCCGACCGCGTGGGTGATGGGCAACGAGGCGTGGGGTCTCCCGCTGGAGCACCTGTCGCTGGCCGACAAGACGGTCGCGGTCCCGATCTACGGTCACGCCGAGTCGCTCAACCTGGCCACGGCGGCCGCGATCTGCCTGTACGCGTCGGCGTCGGCGCAGCGCGCCGGCGAGCACTGACCGCGGCCCGATCGTCCCTCCCACCGAGCCTGCGAATCCAACAAGGAGTGCCCATGCCCGGGCCGCACGACACCCATGATCTGACCGAGGCCGACCCACTGAGCGCGGCGTCCCTGGACGCCCTTGTCGCGGACGCCCTGGCGGCGTTCGCGGCGGCGTCCGGAGTCGCGGCGCTCAAGGAGGCCCGCCTCGCCCACGCGGGCGAGAGGTCGCCCATCGCGCTGGCCAACCGCGCCATCGGCCGGCTGACGCCCGCCGAGCGCAAGGACGCCGGGCGTCGCATCGGCATGGCACGCGGGGCCATCAACGGCGCCCTCGCCGAGCGGCAGGCGATCGTCGAGGCGGCCGAGCTCGAGCGGGCGCTCTCCGAAGAATCGGTCGACGTGACACTGCCGGTGGCGCTGGCGCCCGAGGGTGCGATCCACCCGATCACCGGGCTGATCGAGCTCATGTCGGACGTGTTCGTCGCCATGGGCTGGGAGGTCGCCGAGGGGCCTGAGGCCGAAGCGGAGTGGCTCAACTTCGACGCGCTCAACATCGGCGCCGACCACCCGGCGCGCGGCGAATCCGACACGCTGTTCGTCGCCCCCGTCGGCTCGCACCGGGTGCTGCGCACCCACACGTCGCCCGTCCAGCTCCGGTCGCTGCTCGATCGCGAGCTGCCGGTGTACGTCGTGTGCCCCGGCAAGGTGTACCGGGCCGACGAGTTCGACGCCACGCACGTGCCGGTCTTCCATCAGATCGAGGGCCTGTGCGTCGACAAGGGCATCACGATGGCGCACCTCAAGGGAACCCTCGACCACCTGGCGCGCACGATGTTCGGCGACGTCCGGACGCGGTTCCGCCCGAACTACTTCCCGTTCACCGAGCCGTCCGCCGAGATGGACCTCGAGTGCTTCGTCTGCCATGGGGCGTCCGTCGGAAACCCCGACGCGCCCTGCCGCACCTGCCGCAGCGAGGGCTGGATCGAATGGGGCGGCTGCGGGATCGTGAACCCGCGCGTGCTGCGCGCCGCGGGCATCGACACCGACGTCTACTCCGGCTTCGCGTTCGGCATGGGCATCGAGCGCACGCTGATGTTCCGCAACAACGCCGCCGACATGCGCGACATGGTCGAGGGCGACGTCCGATTCAGCCGTTCACTGAAGGGAGAGGCGCGATGAGGGCGCCCGTGCGTTGGATCGCCGAGTGGGCGGCCCTCCCGGCCGGCCTGACCGGCCGGGAGCTCGCCGAGGCGTTGGTCACCGCCGGGCTCGAGATCGAGTCGGTGGAGGCCGTGGGCGGCGACGTCTCCGGGCCGGTCGTCCTGGGCCGGGTGCTGGACTTCGTCGACGAGCCGCAGAAGAACGGCAAGACGATCCGCTGGTGCCACGTCGACGTCGGCGTCGAGCACGCCCCCGAGGTGGCCCCCAAGCCGGTGCGCAAGGGCGAGACCGTTGCGCCGCTGCCGCACGGCGCCTGGCCGCGCGGCATCGTCTGCGGTGCGCTGAACTTCGCGCCCGGCGACCATGTGATCGTCGCGCTGCCCGGCTCGGTGCTGCCCGGCGGGTTCGAGCTGGGGTCGCGCAAGACGTACGGCCACGTCTCCGACGGCATGATCTGCGCCGAGGACGAACTCGGGCTGGGTCACGACCACGCCGGGATCATGGTGCTCGGCGATGCCGACGACGCCGGTCGGCCGTGGGTGGTCGGCGCACCGGCGCTACCCGCGCTGGACGTCGTCGACGAGGTGCTCGACATGCCGATCACGTCCGACATGGGCCACTGCCTGTCGATCCGCGGTCTGGCCCGCGAGGCGGCGCAGGTGACGGGGGTGGCGTTCACCGATCCGGTCGCCCGCGCGACGCCGGCCGCCACGTCGGCCGGCTACCCGGTGAGCATCGAGGCGGCGTCCTGCCGCCTGTTCGTCGCCGTGACGGTGTCGGGCATCGACGCCACCGCGCCGACGCCCCGCTGGATGGCGACCCGGCTCGCGGCGGCCGGCATGCGGTCGATCAGCCTTCCCGTCGACATCTCCAACTACGTGATGCTCGAGACGGGCCAGCCGAACCACTGCTACGACGCCGACCTGATCGACGGCGCCATCGTGGTGCGCCCGGCCGTGGCCGGCGAGCACCTGGTGACCCTCGACGACGTGGACCGCGCGCTGTCGACCGACGACCTGCTGATCGCGGACGCCACGGGCCCCATCGGCCTCGCGGGCGTCATGGGTGGCGGGCGCACCGAGGTGTCGGCGTCCACGACCCGCATCGTGATCGAGGCGGCATCCTTCGACCCCGTGACCGTCGCGCGCATGTCGCGGCGGCACAAGCTGGCGAGCGAGGCGTCCAAGCGCTTCGAGCGGCACGTCGATCCAGGGGCGGCCTACGCGGCCGCGCACCGCGTCGCCGGCCTGCTGGTGAGCCTCGCCGGCGGCACGCTCGAGCCGGGGGAGACCGTCGTCGGGTCGGTGCCGGCCATGCCTGCGCAGACGATCGATGCGGGGCTGCCCGAGCGGATCCTCGGCATGCCGGTTCCCGCCGACCGGGTGGCGGCGATCCTGGCGGCGTCCGGGGTGGCGGTGAAGCGCGCCGGCGACACGCTCGAGCTGACGCCGCCATCGTGGCGCGCCGACCTGGTCGACCCGTACGACTACGTCGAAGAGGTCGGCATCAAGGTCGGCCTCGAGCATCTACCGTCCGTCGTGCCCACCGCGCCGGCGGGCCGCGGGCTGACGCGCGAGCAGTCGCTGCGCCGCGCGGTCGGCCGGGCCCTGGCGACGGCCGGCTTCGTGGAGGTCCTCACGTTCGGTTGGGCGTCCGAGGCGGACGCCGAGCGCCTCGGCCTCGACGCGTCCGACCGGCGTCGCCGATCGGTGGCGCTGGTGAACCCGCTCGCCGACACCGCGCCGCTGCTGCGCACGACGATCTTGCCCGGGCTCTTCGGCGCGCTGGCCCGCAACGCGTCGCGAGGGCTCGACGACGTGGCGTTGTTCGAAGTCGGCCGTGTGTTCTTCTCGGCCGGCGACGCGCCGACACCGCTGCCAGGGGTGGCCGGACGCCCCTCCGACGCCGAACTGGCCGCCATCGCCGCCACGCTGCCTGAGCAGCCGCGCCACCTCGCCGCGATCGTGGCGGGCGACTGGCGTCCGGCCGGCTGGAACGGGGCGGCCGTCCGCGCGGGCTGGCAGCACGTGCTCGGAGTGGGCGAACTGGTCGCCTCCACGGTGGGCGTGGAGCTGACCCGCCGAGCCGGCTCCGCCGCACCGTGGCACCCCGGGCGCTGCGCCGAGCTGGTCGTCGAGGGGGTCGTCGTCGGGCATGCCGGCGAGCTGCATCCGCAGGCGATCAAGGCCTACGCGCTGCCGGCCCGGGCGTCGGCCCTCGAACTCGACCTCGACGCCCTGATGGGATTGGTCGGGGGGCCGGGCTCGATCGCGGCGGTGTCCTCGCATCCGGTGGCCAAGGAGGACGTGGCGCTCATCGTCGACGAGTCGGTGCCGCTCGCCGCGCTGGAGGCATCCGTGGTGGCCGGGGCTGGGGAATTGCTGGAATCCGTGCGGCTGTTCGACATCTACCGCGGCGCCCCGGTGCCTGCGGGCAAGAAGTCGGCCGCCTTCGCGCTGCGCTTCCGCGCCGCCGACCGCACGCTCACCGAGTCCGAGGTGGCCGCGGCCCGCGACGCGGCCGTGGCCCGCGCGGCGTCCGACCTAGGAGCCCGGCAGCGCGCCGAGTGACGACCGGTAGGCTGCCGCGGGTGAAGCTGACCGATCTCGTGAGTGACACCGATCCGGATTCGCTCTACGAGGCGTTCACCGCGTGGGCGGGCCGGGACGGCCTCGAGCTGTACCCGCACCAGGACGAGGCGTTACTCGAGGTGCTGTCCGGGGCGAATGTCGTCGTCACCACGCCGACCGGGTCGGGCAAGTCGCTGATCGCGACCGGCGCGCACCTGGCGGCATGGGCGTCCGGCGGGCGCACCTACTACACCGCGCCGATCAAGGCGCTGGTCAGCGAGAAGTTCTTCGCCCTCGTGGACACGTTCGGCGCTGACCAGGTCGGCATGGTGACCGGCGACGCGTCGGTCAACGCGGACGCACCCATCATCTGCTGCACCGCCGAGATCCTCGCCAACATCGCGCTGCGCGAGGGCAGGCGGGCGGACGTCGCCCAGGTGGTCATGGACGAGTTCCACTTCATCGCCGATCGCGACCGGGGCTGGGCCTGGCAGGTGCCGCTCGTCGAACTGCCGCAGGTGCAGTTCATCGTCATGTCGGCGACGCTGGGCGACACGACCGCGCTGGTGAAGACCCTCGCCTCCGCCACCGGGCGCCCGACGGCCGTGATCGCGGACGCCGTGCGCCCGGTCCCGCTGTCCTACCGCTGGTCGTCCGATCCGGTGCATGAGACGATCGCCGAGATCATCACCACCGGCCAGACACCCGTCTACGTCGTGCACGCCACCCAGGCCGGGGCGGTCGAGCGTGCCCAGGCGCTGCTCAGCCAGGGCGTCGTGGACGCCTCGCGGCGCAAGGAGATCTCGGAGGCGTTGCGCGGGTTCGCATTCACCGCGGGCTTCGGCACGACGCTGGAGAAGCTGCTGCTCGCCGGCCTCGCCGTGCACCACGCCGGCATGCTGCCTCGTTACCGACGCCTGGTCGAGACGCTCGCGCAGCGCGGCCTGCTCGCGGTCGTCTGCGGCACCGACACCCTCGGTGTCGGCATCAACCTGCCGATCCGCACGGTGCTGTTCAACGCGCTCACCAAGTTCGACGGACGCCGCAGCCGCGTCATGCGCAGCCGCGAGTTTCACCAGATCGCCGGCCGCGCGGGCCGGGCCGGCTTCGACACGATCGGCTACGTGGTGGCGCAGGCTCCCGAGCACGAGGTCGAGAACGCGCGGATCGCGGCCAAGTTCGCCGGCGACCCGAAGAAGCTGCGCAGCGTGCGGCGCAAGAAGCCTCCGGAGGGATTGGTCAACTACACCGAGGCCACCTTCACCCGGCTGATCGACTCGACACCCGAGGAACTGCACGCGCGGATGCGGATCACCCACGCGATGCTGCTCAACCTGTTGCAGCGCGACGAGGACACCGGTGCGGCCGTCGTCCGGCTCGTCGACTCGACCACGACCGAACGCAAGGTGCGCGGAGCGATGCTGCGGCGCGCGGCCCAGATCGGCCGGTCGCTGGTGCGCGCGGGCGTCGTGACGCGCCTCGACACGCCCACGGCCGGCGGACGCCGCCACGCGCTCGCGGTCGACTTGCAGGACGACTTCGCCCTCAACCAGCCGCTGAGCGCATTCGCGCTGGCCGTGATCGACACCCTGGACGCGGCCTCCCCGACATACGCGCTCGACGTGGTCAGTGTCATCGAGGCGACCCTGGAAAGCCCGATGACGCTGCTGCTCGCGCAGCGGTTCCGGGCCCGCGGGGAGGCGGTGGCCGAGATGAAGGCGGACGGTCTCGACTACGACGAGCGGGTCGAGGCGCTGGACGAGATCACCTGGCCGCAGCCGCTGGCTGCCCTGCTTGAGGACGCCTGGGTGACCCAGTCGGTCGCCCACCCTTGGCTGGTGGAGACGCCCGTGTCGCCGAAGGCGATCGTCCGCGACATGTACGCCCAGGGAATGACGTTCGGCGAGTACGTGGCTCACTACAAGGTGCAACGCTCTGAAGGGCTGCTGCTGCGCTACCTGTCGGACGCCTGGCGCGCATTGCGGCAGACCGTGCCCGAGGCGTCCCGGACCGACGAGCTGACCGACCTGATCGCATGGCTGGGTCACGTCACCCGCATGGTCGACTCGTCCCTGCTGGACGAATGGGCGCGCCTGGCGGGAATGGCGGGGGAGGACACGGCGTCCGCGATCGAGGGCGACGGGCCTCCACCACCGGCGCGCCCGGTCACCGGGAACGAGCGCGCCTTCCGCGTGCTGGTGCGCAATGCGCTGTGGCGCCGGGTCGAGCTGATGGCCGACGACGACGTCGAAGCGCTGGCCGCGCTGGAGTCCGGCCAGGTGGTGATGACCCGCCCTCGCTGGGACGCGGCGTTGGGGGAGTACTGGGACGAGCACGACGAGATCCGTACGGACGCCGATGCCCGCGGCCCGGGAATGTTCCACGTCGAGGCGAAGGCGCGAACGTGGGAGGTCCGCCAGACCATCGCCGACCCCGAAGGCAACCGCGACTGGGTGGTGGATGCCTGGGTCGACCTCGACGCGAGCGACCAGGTCGGCGAGCTGGTGCTGCGCACGATGTGGTTCGGACGCCTCGATTGAATGGGCCGGGCCGGCCACCCAATTAGCGCACGGTCGCATTGGATAAGTCGGCTGGCCTCCCGGACCGTCCGAGGCTGGGCATAGATTACCGATGTCTGTTCCCGGACATCCCGTCGACGATTGTGAGTGCCTCAATGTACACACCTGAGATCGCACCTCTCGGCAGCTTGCTGGTGTCCGCCCTGGTGGCACTGCTTCCCCTGGCAGTCATGTTCCTCACGCTCGGTGGCCTGAAGTGGAAGGTGCACTGGGCGGGGCTGACGTCGTTGGCCACGGCCATGGTCGTGGCGGTGGTGGCGTTCAAGATGCCGATCGGCATGGCGCTGCTGTCCGCGAGCCAGGGTGCCGTGTTCGGATTGTTCCCGATCACGTGGATCGTGCTGACGGCCATCTGGCTCTACCAGGTCACGGTGATCAGCGGGCGTTTCGAGGACCTGCGGGCCACATTCGGGCTGATCTCGGGCGATCCGCGCGTGCTGGCGATCCTGATCGCCTTCTGCTTCGGCGGCCTGATGGAGGCGCTCGCCGGTTTCGGCGCCCCGGTCGCCATCACGGGCGTCATGCTGATGTCGGTCGGGTTCTCGGCGTTCCGCGCGGCCATGGTCGTCCTGTTGGCCAACACCGCTCCGGTGGCGTTCGGCGCCGTCGCGATCCCGATCATCACCGCCGGCAACCTCACGGGCATCGACTACCACCACATCGGTGCCTACGTCGGCCACCAGTCGCCGGTGCTCGCCTTCTTCGTGCCGATGCTGCTGGTGCTGCTCGCCGACGGCAAGCGCGGGCTCAAGCAGACCTGGCCCGTCGCCCTCGTGATCGGTGCGGCCTTCGCCGTCGCCCAGTGGGTGTCGGCCACCTACATCTCGGTGGAACTGACCGACGTCATCGCCTCGCTCGTCGCGTTGGCCGCAGGCGTGATCTTCATGCGTTTCTGGACGCCGCAGGGTGGCGAGGCCGCGCTGGAGCGCATGGCGGCCGAGCGCTCCAAGGAGAACCTGGCACCCATCGACGACTCCCATCACGCACCTGCGGGCGCGCTCACGAGTGGCCGCATCCTCATGGCGCTGTTCCCCTACCTGCTGGTGATCGCCGTGTTCGTCATCGCGAAGCTGCTCGGCCCCGTCCAGACGTTCCTGGTCGGCACCGATATCAAGATCAGTTGGCCCGGCCTGCACGGTCAGTTGCTGACGATCGGCGGTCAGGTCAACAACACGGCCGTCTACACCTTCTCCTGGCTCTCCGGCCCCGGCACCCTGCTGCTGATCACCGGCCTCATCGTCGGCCTGGTCTACAAGGTGTCGGTGAAGGACATGGCCAAAGAACTGTGGAACACCGCCTACAAGATGCGCTGGTCCGCGTTGACCATCGCCTCGGTACTGGCGCTGGCCTACGTGATGAACTTCTCCGGTCAGACCATCAACATCGGCTACTGGATCGCCGGTGTCGGCGCCGCCTACGCGTTCTTCTCGCCGATCCTCGGCTGGGTGGGCACCGCGGTCACCGGTTCTGACACCTCGGCGAACGCCCTGTTCGCAACGCTGCAGCAGGCCACCGGTGAGCGGATCGGCGTCGATCCCACGCTGTTGGTCGCGGCCAACACCACGGGCGGCGTCGTGGGCAAGATGATCAGCCCGCAGAACCTGGCCATCGCCGCCTCCGCCGTCGGCCTGCTCGGGTCGGAGTCCGAGATCTTCCGCAGGGTGATCTGGTGGAGCCTCGGCATGCTGGTCGTGTTGTGCCTGTTGATCGGTCTGCAGTCCACGCCGGTGCTGAGCTGGATGCTGCCCGTCTTCCCATGAGTGCCCCGCACGTCACCGACGAAGGAAGGAGCCTCACGATGGCACCCGGAACCGGAAAGCGGGTGGCGCTGTTCGCCACCTGTATCAACGACACGATGTTCCCCAGCACTCCGAAGGCGGTCGTGGCAGTCCTGGAGAGGCTGGGGTGCTCGGTGGAGTTTCCCACCGATCAAACCTGCTGCGGCCAGATGCTGACCAACACCGGCTACTTCAAGCAGGCACTTCCGACGGTGAAGACCTACGTCAAGGCCTTCGAGCAGTACGACTACATCGTCGGCCCCTCGGGGTCCTGCGTGGGCGCCGTGCGGCACCAGCACCCGATGCTTGCCCGTCACGCCGGTGACGAAGGGCTGGCCAAGGCGTCCGAAGACGTCATCACGCGCACCTACGACTTCACCGAATTCCTGGTCGACGTGCTCGGCGTGACCGATGTGGGCGCCTACTTCCCGCACCGGGTCACCTACCACCCCACCTGCCACTCGGTGCGCGTCGCGAAGGTGGGGGATCGTCCGATGAGACTGCTGGAGGCGGTGCGTGGCATCGACCTGAGGCCCCTGCCCTACTCCGACCAGTGCTGCGGGTTCGGCGGCACCTTCTCGGTCAAGAACCCCGATGTCTCGGTGGCGATGGGCGCCGACAAGGCCCATCACGTCATGGAGACCGGCGCCGAGTATCTGGTCACCGGCGACAACGCATGCCTGATGCACATCGGAGGACTGCTCCACCGTATGAACGCGGGCATCCGAACCATCCACCTGGCCGAGATCCTCGCTCACACCGATGCGGAGGTACCCGCATGACCGCCACCATTCCCCGGCTCACGCCGGCGCCGCCGCCGGGCACGTTCCTCGGCATGCCGGCCTTCCCGAGGGCAGCCAAGGAGGCGCTGGAGAACCAGCAGTTGCGTAAGAACCTGCGCCACGTCACCCAGACGATCCGCGCCAAGCGGTCGACGCGCGCCGAAGAGGTCGAGAACTGGGAGGATCTGCGCACGGCCGGCGAGCAGATCAAGAACAGAGTCGGACGCCACCTCGATCAGTACCTGTTGCAGGCCGAGAAGGCCATGACCGAAGCCGGCATCACCGTCCATTGGGCCCGCGACGCCGACGAGGCGAACCGGATCATCGTCGAGATCGCCCGGGCGAAGGACACCCGCGAGATCGTCAAGATCAAGTCGATGGTCACCCAGGAGATCGACTTGAACGAGGCTCTCGAAGAGGCGGGCATCGCGGCGTGGGAGACGGATCTCGCCGAGTTGATCGTGCAACTCGGGCACGACCGGCCCAGCCACATCCTGGTGCCGGCGATCCATCGCAACCGCTCGGAGGTGCGCGAGATCTTCCGCGAGGAGATGGGCCTGTGGGGCGTCCCCGCGCCGGAGGATCTCTCGGACGACCCGCCCGACCTGGCGGGCGCGGCGCGCGCTCACCTGCGTGAGAAATTCCTGCGCGCGAAGGTCGCGGTGTCGGGGGGCAACTTCATCGTTGCCGAGACCGGATCGCTCGTCATCGTCGAGTCCGAGGGTAACGGGCGCATGTGCCTGACGCTGCCACAGACCCTGATCTCGGTGGTCGGGATCGAGAAGCTGGTTCCCACGTTCGAGGATCTCGAGGTGTTCTTGCGGCTGCTTCCGCGCAGTTCGACCGCGGAGCGGATGAATCCGTACACCTCGATCTGGACCGGGGTGACCCCCGGTGACGGTCCTCAGGACCTGCACGTGGTGCTGCTCGACAACGGCCGCACCAAGGTCCTCGCCGACCCGGTCGGGCGCGAGGCACTGCGCTGCATCCGCTGTTCGGCGTGCATGAACGTGTGCCCGGTCTATGAACGGGTCGGCGGCCACGCCTACGGCTCGGTGTACCCGGGACCGATCGGCGCGATCCTGACCCCGATGCTGCGCGGGCTCGACAGCGACGTCGACAAATCGCTGCCATTCGCCTCGACCCTGTGCGGGGCCTGCAACGACGTCTGCCCGGTGAAGATCCCGATCTCGGACATCCTGGTGCACCTGCGCAACAAGGTCGTCGAGAAGAAGACCGCCAAGCATCCGACGGTCGAGAGCACGATCTTCGGGGGGGTGGGTTGGGTGATGGCCAAGGGCTGGCACCTGGCGCTGGTCGAGCAGTTCGCCGGACTGGCCGGCAAGGCCATGAAGAAGCAGTCCTACATCGGCCCGATTCCGCTGCCGGTCGCCATCGCGTGGACGAGGTCGCGCGACATCCCGGTGCCACCCGAGCAGAGCTTCCGCAAGTGGTGGGCCGCACGTGAGGAGGAAGGCAAGTGAGCGCGCGCGAAGAGATCCTGGCCCGTATCCGGGCGGCGACGGTCGATGTCGTCGAGAAGGATCCGGTCACCGACGTGCCCGTCGACTGGGTCTACGACCAGCCGACCCCGCTGACGGACGTGCTGGACACGTTCGAAGAGAACATCCTCGACTACCGCGCGCGGATCGTGCGGACGCCGGCGTCCGGCACTGCCGATGCGGTCGTGGCCGCTCTCGCCGCGGTGGGTGCCGGGTCGGTCGTCGTTCCCGGTGGCGTCGACGCTACCTGGGTGGCCGCGGTCGAAGCGGCCGGGATCGAGGTGGTGCGCGACGATCCTCCGCTGAGCCATGACGCCCTCAACCGGGTGGACGCCGTCATCACGGGCTCGTGCGTGTCGATGGCCGAGACGGGCACGATCTGCCTCGACCACCGCGACGATCAGGGACGCCGCGCGCTCACGCTGGTGCCCGACCGGCACGTGTGCGTGGTGACTGCCGACTCGGTGGTGTCCGACGTGCCCGAGGCCGTGCACCGGATGAAGGCATCCATCCTCGAAGGCCGTCCGTTGACCTGGATCAGCGGAGGCTCGGCGACCAGCGACATCGAACTGCAGCGCGTCGAGGGCGTGCACGGTCCCCGGCAGTTGTTCGTGGTGCTGCAGGAGTGAGCCGGGCGGAGGCCGGCGCGGTACGTTGAGAGGCATGCCGCTCAGCCACGCTCAGGTCGTCGACGCGGCCCGCGCGATCCTGGTGCGCGACGGCTTGGAGGGGCTGAGCATGCGCCGGGTGGCGTCCGCGCTCGAGGTCCAGCCAGGGGCCCTCTACCATCACGTTCCCGACAAGCAGACGCTGCTCGCCGCGGTCGCCGACAGGATTCTCGCCGGCGTCGACGAGCCGCTCGGACGCTGGCGGCCGGCGGTGGAGGCGTGGGCGGCGAGCCTGCGCGAGGTGCTGCTGGCGCATCGGGACTCGGCGGAACTCGTCGCGACCGCGCGTGGTTTCCGGCTGAGTCGGCACGACACCACGCGCCACCCGGCGACGCTGCTCGCCGCGGCGGGCCTGCCGCCCGAGGCGGCACGCGGGGCGGCGTCCGCTCTGCTGTATTTCGTGCTCGGACACTGTGCCGAGGAGCAGGCACGGCAGGACTGGGAGCGTTTCCACCCGCCCGGCCCGGCGACGGACGCCGACGACGGCTTCGAGCTGGGCGTCGGCCTTCTCCTCGACGGCGTCGCCGCGCGGGCCGGCAATTTGGAATAACTATTGGCTCATGCGCATAATCATGCGCATGACGCTACGTATTGCGGTCGCCGGCTGCACGGGCTACGCGGGGGGCGAGGTTCTCCGCATCCTCTTAGGCCGCGACGACATCGAGATTGGCGCGCTCACGGCGAAGTCCTCGGCCGGCACGCGACTGGGGACTCACCACCAGCATCTGACCCCGCTGTTCGACAGGGTGGTGCAAGACACCACGGCCGAGAATCTGGCGGGCCACGACGTGGTCTTCCTGGGACTGCCGCACGGTGCGTCCGCCGAGGTGGCCGCGCAGTTGGGCGACGACGTGCTGGTCATCGACGCGGGCGCGGACTTCCGGCTCGAATCGGCCGACGACTGGGTGAGGTTCTACGGCACGGCGCACGCCGGCACGTGGCCGTACGGCCTGCCGGAGCTGCCCGGCCAGCGCGCGCTGCTCGCCTCGGCGCGGCGCATCGCGGTGCCCGGCTGTTTCCCCACGAGCGTCACGCTCGCGCTGGGCCCGGCGCTCACCGGCGGGCTGGTCGATGGCCGCGACGTGGTGGTCGTCGCGCCCACGGGTCCGTCCGGTGCAGGCAAGGCGCTCAAGCCCCACCTGCTCGGCTCCGAATTGATGGGGTCGGCGTCCGCCTACGGTGTGGGCGGCGTCCACCGGCACGTGCCCGAGATGGCGCAGAACTTCCGCAAGCTGGGCGCGGTCGACCCGACGATCTCGTTCACGCCCGTCCTGGTACCGATGGCGCGGGGCATCCTCGCGACCGTTACGGCGCCCCTGCTCGAGCCGGTGACGATCGCGCAGGCACGCGCGGTCTACGCCGAGGCGTGGGCCGGCGAGCCGTTCGTGCACCTGCTGCCCGAGGGGCTCTGGCCACAGACGCAGTCGATCCTCGGCTCGAACCATGTGCACGTGCAGGTGGCGGTGGACACCGCCGCCGGCCGGCTGGTCGCCGTCGCCGCGCTCGACAACCTGACCAAGGGCACCGCGGGCGGCGCCGTCCAGTCCATGAACATCGCTCTGGGCCTGCCCGAGACCCTCGGCCTCACCATGTGGGGCGTCGCACCATGAGCGTCACCGCAGCGCGGGGATTCGTCGCCGCCGGCGTCCGGGCCGGCATCAAGGCCAGCGGGAACCGCGACCTGGCGCTCGTGCGCAATCTCGGCCCGTCGAAGACCGCGGCGGGCGTCTTCACCTCGAACCGGTTCCAGGCCGCACCCGTGGTGTGGTCGATCGACGTGCTCGCCGACGGCGTGTTGGACGCCGTCGTGCTGAACTCGGGCGGCGCGAATGCCTGCACCGGCCCGGACGGGCTCGCCGACGCGGCGGCGATGGCCGCGGCGACGGCCACGGCGCTCGGCACGGCGCCTCGTGAGGTGGCGGTGTGCTCGACCGGGCTCATCGGGGTCCGGTTGCCGATGAACGCCGTCAGCGCCGGCATCGTGTCTGCCGCCGCGACCTTG
Organism: Nigerium sp.; assembly: GCA_016711325.1. Classification (GTDB taxonomy): domain Bacteria; phylum Actinomycetota; class Actinomycetes; order Propionibacteriales; family Propionibacteriaceae; genus Propioniciclava. Next base: position 390,888 of record JADJTH010000008.1, read on the forward strand.
TCCGAGGACGGCGGAGAGGACGCCGCGCTCGCGATCATGACCACCGACACGGTGCCGAAGAAGGCCGCCGTCACCTCCGAGGCGGGCTGGACGATCGGCGGCATGGCCAAGGGCGCGGGCATGCTCGCACCGGCCCTGGCCACGATGCTGGTGGTGGTCACCACGGACGCCGACCTGACCTCGGCCGAGGCGGACGCCGCCCTGCGCGAGGCGACGCGGCTCACGTTCGACCGCACCGACTCCGACGGCTGTATGTCGACCAACGACACGGTGATCCTGATGGCGTCCGGCGCCTCGGGCGTCCGGCCCGACCCGACCGCGTTCACCGAGGCGGTCACCGCCGTGTGCGCCTCGCTCGCGCGCCAGTTGCTCACGGACGCCGAGGGCTCCAGCCATGACATCGCCGTCACCGTCGTCAACGCCGCGAGCGAGGATGACGCACTCGAGGTCGCTCGCGCGGTGACGCGGTCCAACCTGTTCAAGTGCGCCATCTTCGGCAACGACCCCAACTGGGGCCGCGTGCTGGCGTCCGCCGGCACGACGCGGGCGGCCTTCGAGGCCGACGAGGTGTCGGTGTCCTTCAACGGCGTCACGGTGTTCCGCCGCGGCGGCCTCGGCGAGGACCGCTCGCTGGTCGACCTCGGCGCCCGCGACGTCGCCGTCGAGATCGACCTGGCCGCCGGCGAGGCGACGGCGACCGTGTGGACCAACGATCTCACCTACGACTACGTCAAAGAGAACGCGGAGTACTCCTCATGAGACCCACTGCAACCAGGACCGCGGCCGTCCAGAGCGCCGCCTACGCGAAGGCGTCGGTGCTGATCGAGACGCTGCCGTGGCTCGCGAAGTATGCGGGCGCGACCATCGTGATCAAGTACGGCGGCAACGCGATGACCAGCCAGGCGCTCAAGGAGGCCTTCGTCAAGGACGTCCTCTTCCTGCACCGCTGCGGCGTCCGTCCGGTCGTCGTCCACGGCGGCGGGCCGCAGATCAACGCCATGCTCAAGCGGCTCGGCATCGCCAGCGAGTTCAGGGGCGGCCTGCGCGTGACGACCCCCGAGGCCATGGAGGTCGTCCGCATGGTGCTCGTCGGCCAGGTCGGCCGCGAACTGGTGAACCTGCTGAACGCGCACGGCCCGCTCGCGGTGGGCATGTCGGGCGAGGACGGCGGGCTCTTCACCGCTCAGCGCCGTGGCACCGTCGTCGACGGCGAGAAGGTCGACCTCGGCCTGGTCGGCGAAGTGATCGGTGTGAACACGGACGCCATCACCGACCTGATCGACGCCGGCCGCATCCCGGTGGTGGCGACGGTGGCCCCCGACGCCGAGGGTGAGGTGCACAACGTCAACGCCGACACCGCGGCCGCGGCGCTGGCGGTCGCCCTCGACGCGGACCGGCTCATCGTGCTCACCGACGTCGAGGGCCTGTACGCCGACTGGCCGAACACCGAGGAGATCATCGCCAAGATCACGGCGGCCGACCTGCGCGCGCTGCTGCCGAGCCTGTCCGCGGGGATGATCCCGAAGATGGAGGCGTGCGCCGAGGCGGTCGAGGGCGGCGTCCCGCTGGCGACCATCGTCGACGGACGCCAGGCGCACTCGATGCTGTTGGAGATCTTCACCGACGAGGGCGTGGGAACGATGGTCATCCCCGGGCGGGCCGACTGATGACCGACATCGTCACCGGCGCCAACCCGGGCACCGTGTCGCAGCAGGCCTGGCTGGGCCGCTACACCGAGGTCATGATGAACGCGTTCGGGACGCCGTCGCGCGTCTTCGTGCGCGGCGAGGGCACTCAGATCTGGGACGCCGACGGCCGGCAGTACACCGATTTCCTCTCGGGGCTCGCGGTGACGGCGCTGGGCCAGGCGCACCCCGCGGTGCTCGCTGCGGTGACCGCGCAACTGTCGACCCTCGGGCACGTGTCGAACTTCTTCGCGACGCCCGCCCAGGTGTCCCTGGCCGAGCGGTTGGCGTCGTTCGCCACGGTCAACGCGCCGGGGACGCCCGCGAAGGTCTTCTTCACCAACTCCGGCACCGAGGCCAACGAGTGCGCCTTCAAGGCGACCCGGCTGACCGGCCGGACGCGCATCGTGGCGATGGGGGGCAGCTTCCACGGCCGGACGATGGGGGCGCTCGCGGTCACCTCGAACCCGAAGTACCGCGAGCCGTTCGTGCCGCTGCCGGGCGAGGTCGTGTTCGTGGCCTACGGCGACGCGGACGCGCTGGCCGCGGCGGTGGACGACACCACGGCCGCGGTGATCGTCGAGCCGATCCAGGGCGAGAACGGCATCGTCGATCCGGGTGACGAGTTCCTGCGGGCGGCCCGCCGCATCACGGCGGCGCACGGCGCGCTGCTGTGGATCGACGAGGTGCAGACCGGCATGGGGCGCTGCGGCGATTGGCTGGCCTCGGCGACCTCGGGCGTCACCGCCGACCTGGTGACGTTCGCCAAGGGCCTCGGCAACGGGTTCCCCATCGGGGCGTGCGTGGCGACCGGCGCGGCCGCCGACCTGTTCCAGCCTGGCAGCCACGGCAGCACCTACGCCGGCAACCCGGTGGCCGCCGCGGCGGCGCTGGCCGTCATCGGCGTGATCGAGCGCGACGGGCTGTTGGCCGGCGCGACCGAGCGGGGCGAGCGCCTGGCCGCCGGCATCGCGGCGCTGGACGCCCCGGGCGTCGTCACGGTGCGCGGCCGCGGTCTGCTGCGCGGCATCGTGCTGCGCGACGAGATCGCGCCCGCCGTGGTCGCGCGGCTGCTCGAGGCGGGCTGGATCGCGAACGCGCCGCGTCCGTCGGTGGTCCGGGTCGCGCCCCCGCTCATCGTGAGCGAGGCTGAGATCGACCGGTTCGTCGCGGCGTTCGCCGTGGCGCTGGACGCGGCGAGTGCGGCGGGGCAGGAACCGGCGTGAGCGAGCGTCCCGTGGGGGCGTCGAAGGCCGCGCGGCAAGGGCGGATCGTCGAGTTGCTCACCCGGATGGCGGTCCGTTCGCAGACCGAGCTGGCCGAGTTGCTGGCCGAGGAGGGCTTCCCCGTCAGCCAGGGCACGCTCTCGAAGGACCTGGTGGACGTGGGGGCCGTCCGGCTGCGGTCGGCGTCGGGCGAGTTGACCTACGCGATCAGCGACGTGGACTCCGCCGACCGTCGCCGCGCGCAGGCACGGCTGGTCCGGCTGGCGTCCGAGCTGCTGCTGTCGGCGGAGGCGTCCGCGAACCTGGTCGTCACCAAGACGCCGCCGGGGGCGGCGCAGTTCCTGGCCTCGGCGGTCGACAAGGCGGGTCTGGAGGCCGTCCTCGGTACGATCGCCGGGGACGATTCGATCCTGATCGTCAGCCGGGAGCCCGACGGTGCCCCCGCGCTGGCGGACTATCTGCTCGCGCTGAGCGCGGGCGAGAAGGAAGGCGCATGAGCGAGGCAGGCGAGGGACGGCTCTGGGGCGGCGGACGGTTCGAGGGCGGGCCCGCGGACGCGATGTTCGCCCTGTCGAAGTCGACGCAGTTCGACTGGCGGCTGGCCCGCCACGACATCGACGGCTCTCGCGCGCACGCGCGAGCGCTGCACCGGGCCGGATTGCTGACCGACGACGAACTGTCCGGCATGCTGGCGGGCCTCGATCGGTTGGACGCCGACGTCACGTCGGGCGCGTTCGTCGCGGCGGCGTCCGACGAGGACGTGCATGGCGCCCTCGAACGCGGCCTGATGGAGCGCGTCGGCCCGGAGCTGGGCGGACGCCTGCGCGCCGGCCGGTCGCGCAACGACCAGATCGCCACGCTGATCCGCGCCTATCTGCGCGAGCAGTTGCGTCACGTGGTGGCCGATGTGCTCGGCGTCGTCGAGGCGCTGCACCGGCAGGCGACGGCCCACCTGGGCGTCCCGATGCCCGGCCGCACCCACCTGCAGTCGGCGCAGCCGGTGCTGCTCAGCCACCACCTGCTCGCCCACGCCTGGCCGCTGCTGCGCGACATCGCACGCATCCGCGACCTGGACGCGCGCCTGGCCTGGTCGCCCTACGGGTCCGCCGCGCTGGCCGGTACCGCCCTGGGCCTCGACCCGGAGTTCGTGGCAGCCGAGCTGGGCTTCGAGGGATCGGTGCCGAACTCGATCGACGGCACGGCCGCCCGCGACCTGGTGGCCGAGGCCACGTTCGTGCTGGCGATGATCGGCGTCGACCTGTCCCGGATCAGCGAGGAGGTCATTCTCTGGTCCACGGTCGAGTTCGGCTTCGCGACCCTCGACGACGCCTGGTCGACCGGATCGTCGATCATGCCGCAGAAGAAGAATCCCGACGTCGCCGAACTGGCGCGCGGCAAGGCCGGACGCCTCATCGGCAACCACGCGGGGCTTCTGGCCACGCTCAAAGGTCTGCCGCTCGCCTACAACCGCGACCTGCAGGAGGACAAGGAGCCGGTCTTCGACGGTCTCGACCAGCTGCGGGTGCTGCTGCCGGCGGTCGCGGGGATGATCGGCACGTTGCGTTTCAATCCCGAACGGATGGCCGAGCGCGCGCCGCAGGGCTTTTCGCTGGCGACCGACGTAGCCGACTGGCTGGTGCGTCGGCGGGTTCCGTTCGCGCAGGCGCACGAGGTGGCGGGTGCGGCCGTCCGCTACTGCGAGCTGCGGGGCATCGAGCTGTACGAGCTGACGGCGTCCGACCTGCCCGGGATCGACGCGCGCCTGGGCGAGGGAGTGCTCGACGTGCTGAGCGTGGAGGGATCGATCAACGCCCGTGACGGACGCGGCGGCACCGCCCGCGTGCAGGTGACCGCGCAACTCGCCGAGGCTCGCGCCGCGATGGACGCCGGGTCGTCCTGGCTGGAGGTTGATCCCGCCCCTCACACCGGTTCGGCCGACCGGTAGGGTGGTGGGTCGTGAACGCTGTCATCGAGGAACTCCGCTGGCGCGGCCTGATCGCGCACTCCACCGACCTGGACGCCCTGGGCGCCCACCTCGACGCGGGGTCGATCAGCGCTTATGTGGGCTTCGATCCGACGGCGCCGAGCATCCACATGGGCAACCTGGTCCAGCTGATGGTGCACCGCGTGCTGCAGCGGGCCGGCCACCGGCCGATCCTTCTGGTGGGAGGATCCACGGGTCTGATCGGCGATCCCAAACAGAGCGCTGAGCGGGTGATGAACGACGTCGATGTGGTGCACGAGTGGGTCGAGCGCATCCGGGCCCAGGTCGGGCGCCTCATCGATCTCGACGGGCCGAGCGCGGCGCGGCTGGTCAACAACTACGACTGGACGTCCGGGCTGTCGACGCTGGCGTTCCTGCGCGACGTGGGCAAACACTTCTCGGTCAACCGCATGCTCGACCGCGAGGTGGTGAAGGCGCGCCTGGAGACCGGCATCAGCTACACGGAGTTCAGCTACGTGTTGCTGCAGTCGCTCGACTACCGGGAGCTGTACCGCACCTACGGCTGCACGCTGCAGACCGGCGGGTCGGACCAGTGGGGCAACATCACCGCGGGCGTCGAGTTGCTGCGCCGATCGGACGGCGCGCGCGTGCACGCGCTCGCCACGCCGCTGCTCACCAAGGCCGACGGCACCAAGTTCGGCAAGACCGAAGCCGGCACGGTGTGGCTGGATCCGGGGATGACCTCGCCGTACGCGTTCCATCAGTACTTCCTGAACGCCGAGGACGCCATGGTGATCGCCTACCTCAAGGTGTTCAGCGAGCGCTCGCGCGAGGAGATCGGCGCGATTGAGGCACAGCAGGTCGACAAGCCGTTCCTGCGGGTCGCCCAGCGCGCGTTGGCCGACGACATCACCGATCTGGTGCACGGCGCGGCCGAGCGGCGCTCGGCGGTGGCCGCCGCGGCCGCACTGTTCGGACGCAGCCCCCTGCCCGAACTCGACGCGCCGACGCTGGCGTCGGTCGGAAAGGAGCTGGGGGCATCCGCCGTCGGGGTCGGGGCGGCGTGGCCGTCCGTCGTCGACCTGCTGCTCGCAGGCGGGGTGGTGAAGAGCAAGGGTGAGGCGCGCAGGGCCGTCGGTGAGGGTGGCGCCTACCTGAACAACGTGAAGGTCGCCGATCCGGACGCTCTGCTCGCGCCCGAGGATCTGCTGGCCGGTCGCTGGGTGATCGTGCGCCGTGGCCGCAAGACCGTGGGAGCGGTGGAGATCGTCCGCTGAGGGCCTGCCCTGAGGTATGTGCGCGTTGACTAGGCCGGACGCTCGGCCGAGCGTCCCAGACGCCACCCGACTTGCATCGCCGTTAACGTCCGTGTAATGTTCACCAAGCGCTCGGGGAGCGGCGGAACGACCGAAAGGCCGGATCGGAAGCCCCGGGGCCGAAACCACAACGATGTTCAACCCTCAACTTTGGGTTTGATTGTCGACGGTTTCGAGAGAGAGAAGATCGCCGATTTGACTCGGTGGGATTGTTTCTCTAAGGTTTATCGAGTGCCTTGCTGAGGGCTTCGGGGGTTTCCTTGGGGTGTTTGGTTTGGTGGTGGAAGTTTGAGAACTCAACAGCGTGCTTAGGTCAATGCCAGTGGTTATGGCTGATCATTTGTTTGGTTGGTTGTGACTATTATTTTTTGCACATGAATCGGTTGACGGATTCCGTTTGGGGTCTGTTGTTGGTTTGTGTGCCCTCGTTATCAGTGGCTTTGGTTGCTGATTTCTTTTGAGTATGTTGATTTATTCAACCTTTTTAGGGTTGGGTTTTCATGCTCTTTCATTGTTTTTCAATGGAGAGTTTGATCCTGGCTCAGGACGAACGCTGGCGGCGTGCTTAACACATGCAAGTCGAACGGACTTTCTGACTTTCGGGTTGGTTGGTTAGTGGCGAACGGGTGAGTAACACGTGAGTAACCTGCCCCCCTCTTTGGGATAACTGCGAGAAATTGTAGCTAATACCGAATATTCACTGATGGCCGCATGGTTGTGGGTGGAAAGATTTTTTGGTGGGGGATGGGCTCGCGGCCTATCAGCTTGTTGGTGGGGTGATGGCCTACCAAGGCTTTGACGGGTAGCCGGCCTGAGAGGGCGACCGGCCACACTGGGACTGAGATACGGCCCAGACTCCTACGGGAGGCAGCAGTGGGGAATATTGCACAATGGGCGAAAGCCTGATGCAGCAACGCCGCGTGCGGGATGACGGCCTTCGGGTTGTAAACCGCTTTCACCAGGGGCGAATGTAGACGGTACCTGGGGAAGAAGCACCGGCTAACTACGTGCCAGCAGCCGCGGTGATACGTAGGGTGCGAGCGTTGTCCGGATTTATTGGGCGTAAAGGGCTCGTAGGTGGTTTGTTGCGTCGGAAGTGAAAACCTGCAGCTTAACTGTGGGCTTGCTTTCGATACGGGCAGACTTGAGGAAGGTAGGGGAGAACGGAATTCCTGGTGGAGCGGTGGAATGCGCAGATATCAGGAGGAACACCGGTGGCGAAGGCGGTTCTCTGGACCTTTCCTGACGCTGAGGAGCGAAAGCGTGGGGAGCAAACAGGCTTAGATACCCTGGTAGTCCACGCCGTAAACGGTGGGCACTAGGTGTGGGGGACATTCCACGTTCTCCGTGCCGTAGCTAACGCATTAAGTGCCCCGCCTGGGGAGTACGGCCGCAAGGCTAAAACTCAAAGGAATTGACGGGGGCCCGCACAAGCGGCGGAGCATGCGGATTAATTCGATGCAACGCGAAGAACCTTACCTGGGTTTGACATCTGCCGGAAGCATCCAGAGATGGGTGTGCCTTTTTGGCCGGTTGACAGGTGGTGCATGGCTGTCGTCAGCTCGTGTCGTGAGATGTTGGGTTAAGTCCCGCAACGAGCGCAACCCTCGTCCTATGTTGCCAGCACGTTATGGTGGGAACTCATGGGGAGACTGCCGGGGTCAACTCGGAGGAAGGTGGGGATGACGTCAAGTCATCATGCCCCTTATGTCCAGGGCTTCACGCATGCTACAATGGCTGGTACAAAGGGTTGCGATCCCGTGAGGGTGAGCGAATCCCGTAAAGCCAGTCTCAGTTCGGATTGGGGTCTGCAACTCGACCCCATGAAGTCGGAGTCGCTAGTAATCGCAGATCAGCATTGCTGCGGTGAATACGTTCCCGGGCCTTGTACACACCGCCCGTCAAGTCATGAAAGTCGGTAACACCCGAAGCCGGTGGCCTAACCCTTGTGGGGGGAGCCGTCGAAGGTGGGATCGGTGATTAGGACTAAGTCGTAACAAGGTAGCCGTACCGGAAGGTGCGGCTGGATCACCTCCTTTCTAAGGAGCCCGTTGCTCATCCGTATTTCTGGTGCGGGGGGCGTGCTGCTCGTCATGGTCGTTCGTACCGTGGAGTGGCCGGGTTGTTTTTGTGGAAGCATTGATCGAGTCTCGCGCATCTTTTGCGTGTTCGTGTCTAGTACTGCCGGCCTTGTGAGGTTGGTGTGGAACGGGCGGGCGTGCGGGGTGTGTGGGGTGTGCACGTTGTTGGGTTCTGGGACTTCCACCTGCGCTGGTGTGGCGGCCCCCGGTTTTCGGGGGTTGTTGCATGTGTGTGGTGGTGGTTTCTTGTGACGGTGCTTGTCTGGTCGGCCGGTTTTTCCGGTTGGCGGGGCGGGTGTTTGTTTGTTGTTTGAGAATTGTATAGTGGACGCGAGCATCTTTAAGTAGATTTTTGTTGTTGATCGTTTTGTTTGGTGACAAGCTACTAAGGGCGATCGGTGGATGCCTTGGCATCAAGAGCCGATGAAGGACGTTGTAACCTGCGATAAGCCACGGGGAGCTGGTAAACGAGCTTTGATCCGTGGATGTCCGAATAGGGAAACCTCGAATGTCCCGAGTTATGTCGGGCGACCTCCACCTGAATATATAGGGTGGTTGGAGGGAACGTGGGGAAGTGAAACATCTCAGTACCCATAGGAAGAGAAAACAATTGTGATTCCGTGAGTAGTGGCGAGCGAAAGCGGAAGAGGCCAAACCTGGTGTGTGTGATAGCTGGCAGGCGTTGCATGCTGGGGGTTGTGGGACCGGCCGAGCCATTCTGCCATGTGGCTGACGAGTGATAAAGAAAACATGAAGCTGAAACACCTGGGATGGTGTACCAGAGTGCGTGATAGTCGTGTAAGTGTATGTGTTTTCCTCGTGGCTGGTATCCCAAGTAGCACGGAACCCCTGAAATTCCTGTGAATCTGGCGGGACCACCCGTTAAGCCTAAATACTCCTTGATGACCGATAGCGGACAAGTACCGTGAGGGAAAGGTGAAAAGTACCCCGGGAGGGGAGTGAAATAGTACCTGAAACCGGTCGCCTACAATCCGTCGGAGCCCTCTTTGTGGGGTGACGGCGTGCCTTTTGAAGAATGAGCCTGCGAGTTAGTGGTGTGTGGCGAGGTTAACCCGTGTGGGGAAGCCGTAGCGAAAGCGAGTCCGAATAGGGCGTTTGAGTCGCATGCTCTAGACCCGAAGCGAAGTGATCTATCCATGGCCAGGGTGAAGCGACGGTAAGACGTCGTGGAGGCCCGAACCCACTTGGGTTGAAAACCGAGGGGATGAGCTGTGGATAGGGGTGAAAGGCCAATCAAACTTCGTGATAGCTGGTTCTCCCCGAAATGCATTTAGGTGCAGCGTCGTCTGTTTCTTACCGGAGGTAGAGCACTGGATGGTCTAGGGGGCCCACAAGCTTACCGAAATCAGCCAAACTCCGAATGCCGGTAAGTGAGAGGACGGCAGTGAGACTGTGGGGGATAAGCTTCATAGTCGAGAGGGAAACAGCCCAGATCACCAGCTAAGGCCCCTAAGGGACTGCTAAGTGGAAAAGGATGTGGAGTTGCGAAGACAACCAGGAGGTTGGCTTGGAAGCAGCCACCCTTGAAAGAGTGCGTAATAGCTCACTGGTCAAGTGATTCTGCGCCGACAATGTAGCGGGGCTCAAGCAGTCCGCCGAAGCTGTGACATTCACACAAGAACCCGTAGATTCGTCTACCAGGTGTGTGGGTGGGTAGGGGAGCGTCGTGTGTCCAGTGAAGCGGCGGGGTGACCCAGCCGTGGAGGGTACACGAGTGAGAATGCAGGCATGAGTAGCGAATGACGGGTGAGAAACCCGTCCGCCGAATATCCAAGGGTTCCAGGGTCAAGCTAATCTGCCCTGGGTAAGTCGGGACCTAAGGCGAGGCCGACAGGCGTAGTCGATGGACAACCAGTTGATATTCTGGTACCGGCGAAACAACGTCCGTGCTGAGGCTAGTGATACTAAACATGCGAGACCTTCCGTCGCATCCTTCGGGGTGTGTGGGGGGGTTGAGTCTGTGACCTGATCTGGTAGTAGGCAAGCTGCGGAGGGACGCAGGAAGGTAGCCCATCCCACGCGATGGTAGTCGTGGGCTAAGAGTGTAGGTCGACGTGTTGGCAAATCCGCATGTCGTGTGGCTGAGACTTGATGGCACTGCACCCGTGTGGTGTGGTGTGGGTGATCCTATGCTGCCTAGAAAAGCTTCGTGAGCGAGTTGTGAGCCGCCCGTACCCTAAACCGACACAGGTGGATAGGTAGAGAATACCAAGGCGATCGAGAGAATCGTGGTGAAGGAACTCGGCAAAATACCCCCGTAACTTCGGGATAAGGGGGACCTGACCCGTGAACCCACTTGCTGGGTGGAGCGGTGATGGTCGCAGAGACCAGGCCCAAGCGACTGTTTACTAAAAACACAGGTCCGTGCCAAGTTGTAAGACGATGTATACGGACTGACTCCTGCCCGGTGCTGGAAGGTTAAGGGGAACTGTTAGCTGCAAGGCGAAGCGGTGAACTTAAGCCCCAGTAAACGGCGGTGGTAACTATAACCATCCTAAGGTAGCGAAATTCCTTGTCGGGTAAGTTCCGACCTGCACGAATGGAGTAACGATTTGGGCGCTGTCTCCACCACGAACTCGGCGAAATTGCATTACGAGTAAAGATGCTCGTTACGCGCAGCAGGACGGAAAGACCCCGGGACCTTTACTATAGTTTGGTATTGGTGATCGGTACGACTTGTGTAGGATAGGTGGGAGACTGTGAAGTTCACACGCTAGTGTGGGTGGAGTCATCGTTGAAATACCACTCTGGTCGTTCTGGTTATCTAACCTAGGACCCTGATCGGGTTCAGGGACAGTGCCTGATGGGTAGTTTGACTGGGGCGGTCGCCTCCCAAAAAGTAACGGAGGCGCCCAAAGGTTCCCTCAGCCTGGTTGGCAATCAGGTGTCGAGTGTAAGTGCACAAGGGAGCTTGACTGTGAGACCGACAGGTCGAGCAGGGACGAAAGTCGGGACTAGTGATCTGACGGTGGCACGTGGAAGCGCCGTCACTCAACGGATAAAAGGTACCCCGGGGATAACAGGCTGATCTTGCCCGAGCGTCCATAGCGACGGCATGGTTTGGCACCTCGATGTCGGCTCGTCGCATCCTGGGGCTGGAGTCGGTCCCAAGGGTTGGGCTGTTCGCCCATTAAAGCGGCACGCGAGCTGGGTTTAGAACGTCGTGAGACAGTTCGGTCCCTATCCGCTGCGCGCGTTAGAGTCTTGAGAAGAGCTGTCCTTAGTACGAGAGGACCGGGACGGACTAACCTCTGGTGTGCCAGTTGTACCGCCAGGTGCACGGCTGGTTGGCTACGTTGGGAAATGATAACCGCTGAAAGCATCTAAGCGGGAAGCATGCTTCAAGATGAGGACTCTCACCACCATCGAGTGGGTAAGGCCCCCTACAGACCATGGGGTTGATAGGCCAGACGTGGAAGCACAGCAATGTGTGGAGCTGACTGGTACTAATAGGCCGAGGGCTTGTCACACCACCAAACACAGTGACAACCCAAAACACTACTTAACACGATAACCGCGTCCACTATACGATATCCCAACCAACAAACACCGTTGTGAACGATCCCCCACACCCACGGGTGCGGGAAGACAACTCCAAAATGTTACGGTGGTCACAGCGTCAGGGAAACGCCCGGTCCCATCCCGAACCCGGAAGCTAAGCCTGACAGCGCCGATGGTACTGCACCCGCCAGGGTGTGGGAGAGTAGGACACCGCCGAACACACCCACCAGGGTGAATCAAAGGGGGAGGAACCATGAGTTCCTCCCCCTTTTCAATTCTCCGACGGAATCCTACGACCCTGCGGTCCACACGGAAGCCTACGACGCTGTGGGCCGAAGAAGCCTACGACTTGAGCGACTTCAAGGATTGCGGGTAGTCCTGAGACACCTCGGCCAGGTGAGCGAGGTACAACTCGGCGCAGGCGAGGGCGTCCGTCAGCGCGTCGTGGGCCGGGTAGCGGGGGAGCCCGTACCGGCTGCGGGCGTTCCACAGCCGCAACTCACCGGCCCTGGCTTCGTCATCGAAGCCCCGGTTGATCAGCCGGTCGTGCAGCACGAGCGTATCGACGACCGGCACCACCAAGGGCGCGCCGTACAGCTTTTCGCAGATTCGCGACAGGAAGCGGGTCTCGATCATGGCGAAGTGCGCGAGCAGTACCCGCCCGGCCAAGGCCTCGAGTTCTTCGGCGATGGCGTCCTCGACGGGCATGCCGCCGGTGAGCTGGTCGTCGGTGATGCCGTGGAAGATGGCCGACTGGCCGACCTCGGCGTCCGCCGCCAGAATGCGGTGGTGGGAGCCGGCGAAGACGATCGTGCTGCCGTCGACGGGCACGTACCCGATGCTCAGCACGGTGTCCTTGCGCGGGTCGAGACCGGTGGTCTCGATGTCGAGCGCGAGCAGCCGTAGCTCGGACGCCGGCGTGGAGTCGGGCTGCACGGGCGTCCGGTAGTACGCGGCGAGAGCGCCTCGCGCGGACGCAGCGGCCTTGGCGCGGCGCCGCTCGATCGAGGGGTTGAACAGGCCGAACATCACGAGGTCACATCGGTGCGGTGAAGATAGGCGAGCGTCTTCTGCATGCTGCGGATGATCGTGAAGGCGTTCTTCAGGTGTCGTCGCTCGAACGAGCTCAAGACGGCGGGCGGCACGTAGTTGTCCGGCTGTTGGCCGTCCTTGAGTTGGCGGACCTGATGCCGCACACGGACGTGGTTGATGAACTCGAATGCGTCCGCAAGGTCGGCGGCATGCTCCTCGGAGAGGGCGTGGGCGGACGCGGACGCCTTGAGCCGCTCCTGGGTCGACAGCGGCGCAAGGCCCTTGCTGAGCGCGAACAGCCGCGCCATCTGGACGATGGGGATGATGCCCCCGCTCTTGAGGTCGAGCGTGTTGGCGTGCTCCCCGGAGTCGACGAGGACGAAGTCTCGGAAGAACCCCAGCGGCGGCTCGAAGCGCTGGGCCTGCTTGGCCAGGTAGCTCAGGAACCGGGTGGCGTCTGGCGTCCGGGTGAGGACGGCCGAATGCAGTGACTCGAAGAGAGCACGGTTGCCGTGGACGGGCCGCATATCGAAGAACGTCTGCGCGTTCAACAGCGCCTCGGGCTCAGGCGCCCCCATCCACTGGTTGAAGTAGTGCCACCACTGCCCGCGCCGGACCCGCCACAGCGGGTTGGACGCCATCATGTCGCCGGGGCAACGCTCGTAGCCGCAGGCCTCCAGCCCGTCGACCACGCGGTTCGCCAGCTTTCCGAACCACTCCAGATGCTCGTCGGTGGCGTCGTCGGCGATGATGAGCGCGTTGTCCTGATCCGACTGCAGGCTCGCCTCGAACCGGCCCTGGGAGCCGAGCGCGACCCAGCAGTAGGCCGCGGGCGCCTTGCCGATCTCCTTCTCTGCGATCTCGATCAGCTTGCGGGTGATGGCGTCGGTGATCGCGGTCACGACGCGGGAGATGTCGTCGGCGGTGGCGTCCTGGACCACGGCCTGCGTGACGACGTTCGGGATCTGTCTCGCCGCGTGCGCCAGGCCCTCAAGGGTGTCCTGCGCGGCGATCTGTCCGACGAGGTAGCTCGGGTTGGCCTGCTCGAGGCGCATCAGGTCTCCGGAGGTGACCATGCCGAGCAGCTGCTCACCCTCCACGACCGGAACGTGGTGCCAGTGGTTCTGGGTCATCTGCACGAGCACCTCGAAGGCGAGCGTGTCAGGGTGCACCGTGGAGACCGTGCGGGTCATGATCGAGGACACCGGATGCGTGGTCGGGAACCCGGTCGCGGTCACCTTCGAGCGCAGGTCGCGGTCGGTGACGATGCCGATCATCTGGTCGTGCTCGGTGATCAGCAGGGCCGAGACGCCGCGCACGGTCATGTACTGGGCGGCTTGCTGGATGGTGGCGTTCGGGGCGATCGTGATCGGCGCCTTGCGGATGATGTCGCGCACCCGCGTGCGCAGGATGGCCGACCCGGCGTCCTCGACACGGACCGCCTCGATCGCCGCCTTGATCCGGCCGGCCTGCTGCTGCAGGTAGTGGCGCGAGAACGGCTCCGAGGTCGCCATCAGACGGCGAAAGACCACCGACGGCATGAGGAGCAGCAGGGAGTCCTCGTGCGCGGTGAGCGTGAACAGCGACGGGCCGCCGGTCATCACCGACGACAGGCCGAACGAGTCGCCGATCTCCGCGCGGTCGGTCAGCGCACCCTGCCCGTCGGCGATGTCGATCGATCCCGAGCGCAGGATGTAGAGGAACTCGTTGTGCTCGCCCACCTCGACGATCGTCGTACCGCGGCGGTAGTAGCGGGCCTTCAGGTCGGGCGGCAGCCCGTTGAGCTGGGCCGCGTCGAGCTGGTCGAACGGATGGTGCGCGGCAAGGAAATCTCTGATCTCGACCAATTCGACGTCCATGCACGAATGCAACCCTGAAAGCGGCGAAATTTCCACTCCGGCTGAGCGCGTTCACGCCAGCCGGGGCGCTCGTGTGACAAACGTGTTCCATCCTTGCCGTTGCGTGCCGCCGCGGTGCGGGGTTGCCCCGCGCGCGACGTAGGCTGAAGGCCCGTGGGTACCGCGAATCGAACCAAGCACATCTTCGTCACCGGCGGCGTCGCCTCCTCGCTGGGGAAGGGGCTGACGGCGTCCAGCCTCGGATCGCTTCTCGTCGCGCGAGGGATGCGCGTCACCATGCAGAAGCTCGACCCCTACCTGAACGTCGATCCGGGCACGATGAACCCGTTCCAGCACGGCGAGGTGTTCGTCACGGAGGACGGCGCCGAGACCGACCTCGACATCGGCCACTACGAGCGTTTCCTCGACGTGTTTCTCAGCGCGGACGCCAACGTGACCACCGGCAAGGTGTACTCCACGGTCATCGCGAAGGAACGCCGCGGCGACTTCCTCGGCGACACCGTGCAGGTGATCCCGCACATCACGAATCAGATCCGTGACGACATGATGGCGATGGCGGGTAAGAAGATCGACATCGTCATCCACGAGATCGGCGGCACGGTCGGCGACATCGAGTCCCTGCCGTTCCTCGAGGCGGCGCGCCAGGTGCGCCGCGAGATCGGTCGCGACAACGTGTTCTTCCTGCACGTGTCGCTCGTGCCCTACATCGGTCCGTCCGGCGAGCTGAAGACCAAGCCGACCCAGCATTCGGTGGCCGCGTTGCGCCAGGTCGGCATCACTCCGGACGCGATCGTGGCCCGCTGCGTCCGCGAGGTTCCCGACGGCATCAAGCGAAAGATCGCGATGATGTGCGACGTCGACGAAGAGGCGGTCGTCTCGTGCGCGGACGCTCCCAGCATCTACGACATTCCCAAGGTGCTGTTCGACCAGGGCCTGGACGCCTACGTGGTGCGCCGACTCGGCGTGTCGTTCCGCGACGTGAACTGGAAGCGCTGGGACGACCTGCTGGAGCGGGTCCACCACCCGCGCGAGGAGGTGACGGTCGCGCTGGTCGGCAAGTACGTCGACCTTCCGGACGCCTACCTGAGCGTCTCCGAGGCGCTGCGCGCGGGGGCGTTCGCCAACTGGGCGAAGGCGACCGTGCGCTGGGTGCCGTCCGACGAGTGCGGCACCCCCGAGGGTGCGGCGGCGAAGCTGGGCGACGTGGACGCCGTCCTCGTGCCCGGCGGCTTCGGGATCCGCGGCGTCGAGGGCAAACTCGGTGCGCTGCGCTATGCCCGCGAGAACGGCATCCCGACGCTGGGGCTCTGCCTGGGGTTGCAGTGCATGGTGATGGAGGCCGCGCGCAACCTGGCCGGCCTGGAGGGGGCGGCGTCCACCGAGTTCGATCCGCGCACCGCGCACCCGGTGATCTCGACGATGGCCGAGCAGCAGGCGTATGTCGAGGGCGCGGGCGACCTGGGCGGAACGATGCGCCTGGGCGCCTACCCCGCCGAGCTGGTGCCCGGATCGCTGGTGGCCGAGGCGTACGGAACGACGACGGTGTCGGAGCGTCACCGGCACCGCTACGAGGTGAACAACGCCTACCGCGACCGGATCGAGGCGGTCGGCCTGCGGGTGTCGGGCACCTCACCGGACGGCACGCTGGTCGAGTTCGTCGAACTCGATCGTTCCCTGCACCCGTTCTACGTCGCCACGCAGGCACACCCCGAGTTGAAGTCGCGTCCCACCAAGCCGCACCCGTTGTTCGTAAGGTTGCTGGAGGCCGCCGTCGCGCGACGGCGCAGCCAACAGCTGTTCACCGACGAATCCTAGGAGTGTCATGCGCGAACTGAGGGTGCTGACCGGCGGCGAGGTTCGCGACGAGCCACTGCACTGGCCCGTGCGCGCGCACGCGCTCCTGGGCGGCGGTCTCGTGAGCGACTTCGTCCGCGACGAGGTGGAGACCCCCGAGGGGACCGTCATGCTGCGCGACTACCTGCTTCACCCGGGCGCGGTCGGCGTGATCGCGCTCGACGACCAGGAGCGCGTGGTGGTGGTGCGGCAGTTCCGTCACCCGGTCGGCTTCCGCCTGATCGAGCCTCCCGCCGGCCTGCTGGACGCCGACGGCGAGAGCTGGCTGGCCGGCGCCCAGCGCGAGCTCGCCGAGGAGGTGCAGCTTGCGGCGTCCGACTGGCGGGTGCTCGTCGACTACATGACGTCGCCGGGCTGCCTGCAGGAGTCGCTGCGCGTCTACCTCGCCCGCGAGCTGACGGACGCCCCGCGCCCGGACGGCTTCGTGATCGAGCACGAGGAGGCCGACATGGAGGTTTGTCTCGTGTCCCTCGACGATCTCGTGGACGCCGTCTACGCCGGTGACGTGCAGAACCCGACCATGGTGGTGGGCGCGCTGGCCGCGTTCGCCGCCCTGCGTACCGGACGCGCGGACGCGTTGCGGACGCCCGAGGCGTCCTGGCCCGCCCGCGAGACGAAGGCCGAAAGGGACGCACAGATCCGCGCGCTCGGCGGCCTGCCGCGGCCCCGCTAGGGGATTCGTGCACCGATGACGGCCCTCGAGCGGGTGATCGCCGCCTACCTGGACCACCTGGAAGCCGAAGTCGGGGCGTCGGGACACACAGTCGCGGCCTACCGGCGCGACCTGGCGCGCTACGCGCGGTTCCTGTCGGGGGAGCAGACCGTCGAGGTCGCGGTGATCCGCCCGGCGCAGGTGGCCGCGTTCGGAGCGTGGCTGCGCGAAGGGGACGCCGGGCGGCCCGGACTCGCGCCGTCCAGCGCGGCCCGCGCCCTCGCCGCGGTGGGGTCGTTCCACGCGTTCGCCGTCCGCGACGGTGAGGCCGCCGACAACCCGGCGGCACATGTCGAGCGTCCCAAGCAGAGCCGACGGCTGCCGAAGGCGCTCTCGGTCGAGCAGGTGCAGGCATTGCTGGACGTGCCCGACCGCACGACGGCGACCGGCCTGCGGGACGCCGCGCTCCTCGAGCTGCTGTACGGCACCGGCGCGCGCATTTCCGAGGTGTGCGCGCTCGACGTCGACGACATCGCCGCCCAGCTCGACGAGCCGGACGCCGGACTGCGCCTGTTCGGCAAGGGACGCAAGGAGCGCATGGTGCCGCTCGGCTCCTACGCGAGGACGGCGGTGGGGGACTGGCTGACGCGGGGACGTCCGGTGCTGCAGGCGAAGGCCACCCGGCCCGGCCCTGCCCTGCTGCTCAACGCGCGCGGCGCGCGGCTCAGCCGTCAGTCGGCCTTCAACGCGATCGCGGACGCCGCCGCGCGGGCGGACCTCGGCGTGACGGTGAGCCCGCACACCCTGCGGCACTCGTTCGCGACGCATCTGCTCGACGGTGGCGCGGACGTCCGCGTCGTGCAGGAGTTGCTCGGCCACGCGTCGGTCACCACGACCCAGATCTACACGCTCGTCACGGCCGAACACCTGCGCGAGGTCTTCCTGACCGCGCATCCGAGGGCCCGCTGAGGTCGCTGATCGTCGAGCCCGCCGGCGCTGGCCACGACGCAGGTGCCGCGTAGATTGGGTGGAACCTCTCGAAAGGGCACGCTCATGAGCACCACCGAGACCCACGCCGAGCCGCGCCTGTGCGAGCACGGGCCTGCCCACGCCCCGGACGCCGTCGAGGCCTACCCGCCCAAGGACGTGCCGCTCGGCGGCGAGGACGCCCTGCGCGTCCGGCGCACCCTGCCCAACCTGAGGCGCTCGTTCGTCGGCGCCTGGTGCTTCATCGACCACTACGGCCCCGAGGAGGGGGCTTGCATGGACGTCCCGCCGCACCCCCACACGAGCCTGCAAGACGGTGTCGTGGCTGTTCAGCGGCGAGATCGAGCACCGCGACTCGGGTGGCGTCCATCAGATGGTGCGCCCCGGTGAGGTGAACCTGATGACGTCCGGCCGCGGCATCGCCCATTCGGAGGTCTCGACCCGCAACCGGGCGGCGCTGCACGGCGTCCAGCTGTGGGTGGTGCTGCCGCAGGGCAGCGCCGACCTGACCCGGGAGTTCCAGCATCACGAGCCGGACGCCGACGCCCCGGCGCCGGGCGTGACGGCGCGTACGTTCGTCGGCCGCCTCGGCGACGCCGTGTCGCCGCTGCACACGCAGACGCCGCTGCTGGGCTCCGAGATCGTCCTGCAGCCGGGGGTCACCTGGGAGACGGCGGTCGATCCCGGCTTCGAGCACGGGGTGCTCGTCGACACTGGGTACGTCGACTTCGATGGGGTCCGGCTGGACAACGCCACTCTCGGCGTCCGGGACGCCGGGCTCGGCCATCTGCGCCTGCACAACCCGACGGACGCGCCGGCCCGCATCATGTTGCTCGGCGGCACGCCGTTCGACGAGGGCATCGTGATGTGGTGGAACTTCATCGGGCGTAGTCACGACGAGATCAAGCGGCTGCGCGCCGAGTGGAACGAGGCCCCCGACGACCGGTTCGGCCGGGTGCTCGGCTACCGCGGCCCGACCGCGCGGCTCGCCGCGCCACCGCTGCCCGACCTGCGGCTCAAGCCACGCTTCCGTCGGGGCCGGGCCGGCTGAGCGCGACTCGCAGGCAGCGCACTCCCTCGGATGGCGGACACTTGTGGCCCTCAGTCGGGCCACAAGGATCCCCCAAGTCAGCCCACGGACGCGAGGGCGAACGGCAGGACGGCGTCCGCCCCGGCGCGGCGCAGCAGCCGGCCGGCGATGGTTATGGTCCAGCGGGAATCGACCCGGTCGTCGACGAGCAGCACCGGGCCGTCGAGGGTCGCCAGGCGTTCGGCCATGGCCGTACCCACCCGGAACCGCCCCCACAGGTCGCGCACGCGGTAGGCACTGTTGGCGGCGCTGCCGGCCGCGGCGTCCGGTGACAGTTCGAGCGGGCCGAGTAGTTCGAGCCGTCCGGCGGACGCCAGCCCGGTCGCGAGCGACGCGCCCAGGCGCGGTCGGCTCTGGCTCGGCACCCACGCCACCGCGACCGGGCGCCGGTTCCATCCCCAGCCGGCGAGCACCCGGATCGCGGCACGGCCCAACTCGGCGGGTAGTTCGGTGTCGACGGCGCGGCCGTCGGCGTCGGGGGCGAACAGGGTGCGCAGTGTTCCGCCCCAGCCGAGGTCGGTGAGGCGGGCGATGACGCGGCCCTGCTCGACCTGCTCGGATGTTGCGATCTTGCCGCGCACGGGCTCGCCGTCGGCGAGGACGCCGAGCCGGTCGAGGCCGGTGGGCCACAGCGTGCGGGCGGGCAGGGGCACGCCGACGCGGTCGAGCGTGGTCTGAGCGCCTTCCAGGCTGGCCACGGCGATGGCGGTGGGGTACCAGGGTCCGGCGCACACGTCGCAGCGCCCACACGGCGCGGAGTGCGGGTCGTCCAGGGCGGCGGTGAGGAACGCCATGCGGCAGCCGGCGGCGTCCGGGGCCTGGTCGAGGCGCTCGTAGGCGAGCATCGCGGCCTGCTCGGCCTCGCGCGCCTGGGCGATGCGCGCGTAGCGCTCCGCGTCGTAGACCCATGGTGCGCCGGTGGCGATCCAGCCGCCCTGCACCGACTCGACCGCGCCCTCGACGGCCAGCACCTTGAGCAGGAGTTCGAGCGGGCTGCGCCGCAGGTCGACCCGCGCCTCGAGGGCGGCGAGCGACAGCGGGCCGCCGGACGCCGCGAGCGCCCCCAGCACCGCGTCCGCCTTGGCCTGCGTCGGCATGGCGTGGGTGGCGAAGTAATGCCAGATCTCGCGGTCCTCGACGCCGGGCAGCAGCAGGACGTCGGCGTTCGGGGTGGCGCGCCCCGCGCGGCCGACCTGCTGGTAGTAAGAGACCGGCGAGCTGGGGGCTCCGAGGTGGACGACGAAGCCCAGGTCGGGCTTGTCGAAGCCCATGCCGAGCGCCGAGGTGGCCACCAGTGCCTTCACCTCGTTGCGCTTCAGCGCATCCTCGGCGGCCACGCGCTCGGCGGCGTCCGTGCGGCCGGTGTAGGGCAGCACCCGGTGGCCGGCGCGGTCGAGGAGGGCGGCGGCGTCCTCGGCGGCGGCGACCGTGAGGCAGTAGACGATGCCGCTGCCGGGCAGGTCGTCGAGGTGCTGCGCGAGCCAGGCGAGCCGGCGGGTGGGCGTCCCGACGTCGAGGACGCCGAGGCGCAGCGAGTCACGGGCGAGCGCGCCGCGGAGCGTGAACACGTCGTGGCCGCCGGCCGCCATCTGCTCGGCGACGTCGGCGACCACGCGGGCGTTGGCGGTGGCGGTGGTGGCCAGCACGGGGACGCCGTCGGG
Source organism: Nigerium sp. (assembly GCA_016711325.1). Taxonomy (GTDB): domain Bacteria; phylum Actinomycetota; class Actinomycetes; order Propionibacteriales; family Propionibacteriaceae; genus Propioniciclava. Next base: position 411,798 of record JADJTH010000008.1, read on the forward strand.
CAGTTCGGCGATGAGGTCGCGGATGCGGCGGTAGTCGGGCCGGAAGTCGTGGCCCCAGTCGCTGATGCAGTGCGCCTCATCGATGACGAGCAGTCCGCAGGTCGCGACGAGCCGGGGGAGTTGCTCGGCGCGGAACCGCGGGTTGACCAGGCGTTCGGGCGAGACGAACAGCACGTCGATCTCGTCGGCGTCGAGTTGCGCGGCGACCTCGCGCCAGGCGGTGACGTTGGCCGAGTTGATGGCTGCCGCACGGACGCCCGCGCGTTCGGCGGCGGCCACCTGGTCGCGCATCAGGGCCAGCAGCGGGCTGACGACGAGCGCCGGTCCCGAGCCGGTGCGGCGCCGCAGCAGGGCCGCGATGAAGTAGACCGCCGACTTGCCCCAGCCGGTGCGCTGCACCACCAGCGCCCGGCGCCGGTCGGCGACCAGCGCCTCGATGGCCTCGAGTTGCCCGGGGTGGAAGGCGGCGTCGGCGCGGCCGGTGAGGTCGCGCAGCAGCGCCAGGGCGTCGGAGGCGAGGGCGGGGTGGGTCGTCATGGCGTCCACCCTGCCAGAGTCCGCGTCATGGTCACTGCCGTCTACATAGTCGCCGGTCACCATGCCCACTCCCATGTGCTCGCCAGATCCTCCTTGGATCCTAGGTACCTGGCCGGCCGGATGGTGTTGCCCTCGGTGCGGCCTGTTCGCTTGATGAGAGAATCACCTCGTTGAGCGAGCGGAGAACTCCGCGGCCGAACTCCTGGCTTCGGAGCGGCTGGAAACTCGGACAATCCGAGCCGGGCGTCCGTCCTTCTCGCGCGTCGTGCGTGCTCGCGCGCGCCGGCGTCGCTTGCGCGGGCGGTGTGTGAAGTGCGGGAGTAGCGGCGGCGAGCGGGAGCGCGCATGACGCGCGGTAGTCGTCGTCCCGCCCACCGCACCCGACCGGGACCGCCCGTTCGTGTCACTTTGTCTCCAAACGGGGCGTAGGCTTCCGACGAGACCGACCGGAAGGACCCGACGTGAGCCAGAACCCCGCGTTGTTCGAGGACGCCGCCGACGGCAGCATCGAGGTACTCGGGCCTACGGGGCGTCCGTGGCCGAACCTGCCCGAACCGCGGGCGCCGCGCTCAGGCCCCAGGCGGGCGGTGATCATCGCGATGACCAACCAGAAGGGCGGCGTCGGCAAGACGACGACCACCATCAACCTGGGCGCCGCGCTCGCCGAGACCGGACGCCGCGTGCTGCTGGTCGACTTCGACCCGCAGGGGTCGGCGTCCGTCGGGCTGGGCGTGAACCCGCACGTGCTGGAGAAGTCGGTCTACACGCTGCTGATGACCCGCGACACCGACATCGCCGACGTGATCGTCGGCACCGGCGTCGACGGGCTCGACCTGCTGCCGGCCAACATCGACCTGTCCGCCGCCGAGGTGCAACTCGTCTCCGAGGTGGCCCGCGAGCAGACGCTGAAGCGGGTGCTGCGCCCGGTGCGCGACCGCTACGACGTCATCATCATCGACTGCGCGCCGAGCCTCGGTCTGCTGACCGTCAACGCGCTCACGGCGTCCGATCAGGTGGTGATCCCGCTCGAGTGCGAGTTCTTCGCGCTGCGCGGCGTCGCGCTGCTCACCGACACGATCGCGAAGGTCACCGACCGGCTCAACCCCGACCTGGAGATCCTCGGCATCGTCGGAACCATGTACGACGGCCGCACACTGCACAGCCGCGAGGTGCTCGAGCGCGTCGTGGAGGCCTTCGGCGAGACCGTGTTCCACACCGTGATCAAGCGGACGGTGAAGTTTCCCGAGACCACCGTCGCGGGCGAGCCGATCACCAGCTACGCGCCCTCCAGCCCGGGCGCCGAGGCGTACCGCACGCTCGCCAAGGAGGTGATCGCCCGATGCCCCGACGTGTAGGACTCCCCGGCGCCTCCGAACTCTTCCGCTCCACGGTCGACGCCGCCGACCTGATGCGGCAGGCGGACGCCCGCGCCTCGACGCGGGCCGCGTCGGTTCCGTCCCCGCCGCACGCGCCCGAACCCAGCCTGGTCGAACCTGGTCCGTCCGAACCCAGCCCGACCGACCCCAGCCCGGCGGAGGCCAAGGCCACGGTGGCGCACACCGGCCGCGTCCGGCACGACGAGAAGATCACCGTCTACGTGAGCTCCGAAGAACTGATCGCGCTGGAGCACCTGCGCCTGACGTTGCGTGCCGAGCACGGCATGGCCGTGGATCGCGGCCGGATCGTGCGGGCCGCCATCGCCTCCGCGCTGGCGGCGATCGCCGACGACGGCCCGGACGCCGACGTCATCCGCCGGCTTTCCACGCAGTGAGCCAGCGGCCGGCGTTCACCGTCAAGCTGACCAACTTCGAGGGCCCCTTCGACCTGCTGTTGCAGCTCATCACCCGGCACAAGCTCGAGGTCACCGAGATCGCGCTGAGCACGGTCACCGACGAGTTCATCGCCCACATCAAGGCGATGGGCGCCGAAGCCGACCTCGATCAGGCCAGTTCGTTCATCGTCGTCGCGGCCACCCTGCTCGACCTCAAGGCTGCCCAACTGCTGCCGCAGGGCGAGGCCACCGACCCCGAGGGCCTCGCACTGCTCGAGGCCCGTGACCTGCTCTTCGCCCGCCTGTTGCAATATCGCGCCTTCAAGGTGATGGCCGGCATGATTCACGAACGGCTCGAGGCCGAGGCGCGCCGTTTCGCCCGCCCCGGCGGGCTCGAGGACGCCTTCGCACGCCTGCTGCCCGAGGTGGACATCCGCGCCGACGGCGACCAGCTCGCCTGGCTGGCCGCCCGGTCGCTGCGACCGAAGCAGGCTCCCACCGTCTCGCTGACCCACCTGCACGCGCCGGCGGTGAGCGTCCGCGAGGAGGCGGGCATCCTGGCCGCACGGCTGCGCCGAGCGGGCACGGCCACGTTCCGCGCGCTCGTCGCGGACGCCGGGCAGCGCCTGATCGTCGTCGCCCGGTTCCTCGCGCTGCTCGAACTGGCCCGCGAGCGCGCGGTCGCGTTCGACCAGCTCACCCCGCTGGGCGAGCTGACCATCCGCTGGACCGGCGGCGACGAGACCCCGATCGCCGTCAGCGAGTTCGACGAGGAGAACCCCCATGACGACGCCTGACACCACCCTCACCGCACCCCTCGAGGCGCTACTGCTGATGGCCACCGAGCCGATCGGCGCCACCGAACTCGCCCAGGCGCTCAACGTGCCGATTCCGGCGGTCCGCGACGCGCTGGAGACGCTCGCCGCGTTCTACGCCGACACCGGACGCGGCTTCGAACTGCGCCAGGTCGGTCAGGGCTGGCGGCTTTACACCCGCCCCGAGCACCACGAGGTCGTCTCCGCCTGGGTGCTGGAGGGCCAGCAGGCGCGCCTGTCGCAGGCCGCGCTCGAGACGCTCGCGGTCGTCGCCTACCTGCAGCCGATCGCCCGCTCGCGGGTGGGCGCGATCCGCGGCGTCAATGTGGACGGGGTGATGCGCACCCTCGCCACACGAGGCCTCATCGAGGAGGCGGGACACGCCGAGGACGGCGGCGCCGTGCTGTGGCGCACCACCGAACAGTTCCTGCAGCGCATGGGCTACACCTCGCTCGACCAGTTGCCGCCGCTCGGGCCGCATCTCCCCGAGGCGTCCCTGCTCGAGGCCGAACTCGCCGGGTTCGCGCAACCGCGAGAGGATGGCCCCATGATCAACCCGGATGGAGCAGCATGACCGACGCCCGCAGTGAAGGGATCCGCCTGCAGAAGGTGCTCGCCCAGGCCGGAATCGCGTCCCGTCGCGCCGCCGAAATCATGATCGACGAGGGCCGCGTCGAGGTGAACGGCCACCTCGTGACCGAGCAGGGGCGCCGCGTCGACCCCGAGCGCGACGTGATCCGCATCGACGGCAGCCGGCTGCCGCCGCCGCGCCGCCACGTCTACGCGATGATGAACAAGCCCCGCGGCATCGTGTGCACGATGGACGATCCGGAGGGACGCCGGACCATCACCGACTTCCTGGGCCGGTACGCCCGGGAGCGGGTCTACCACGTCGGACGCCTCGACACCGACACCGAGGGGATGCTGCTGCTCACCAACGACGGCGACTTCGCCCAGGCCATGACGCACCCGAGCTACGAACTGACGAAGACCTACGTGGCCGAGGTCGAGGGATTCCTCGACAACGCCACGCTGAAGCGCCTGACCAAGGGCGTGAAGCTGGACGACGGCTGGGTGAACCCCGACCGAGTCAAGCTCGGCCCGCGCACCGACACGCGCACGATGGTCACCATCGTCCTGCACGAGGGCCGCAACCGCATCGTGAGGCGGCTGTTCGACGCCGTGGGTCACCCGGTCCGCACCCTGGCCCGCGTGCAGATGGGCCCGGTCAAGATGGGGCAGCTCCGCTCGGGCGAGGTCCGCGACCTGACCCGCGAGGAACTCGGCTCGCTCCTGGACGCCGCCGGCCTCTGACGGACGACCCCGGCGTCCCGCCGGCGGGCGCAGGGCGAGGCGAGACCACGCAGTCGGTAGCATGGCCCGGTGCCCATGACCCGACCCCTGTCCCGTGTTGCGCTCGCCGCCGCCTCGGCCCTGCTCGCCACGACGCTGGCCGCCTGCGGCGGGCCGGCGCCGTCGCCGTCGCCGACACCGAGCGAACCCGGCGCCACCGCCAGCGCATCGGCGACCCCGACCACGCCCGCCGTGCCGGCCTCGACCTCGATCGACGGGATCACCGTGACCGGCCCGGCCGGCAGCGTGCCCGAGGTCCGCATTCCGACCCCGTTCGCGATCGATGAGACGCGGACCCGCACGATCCGCGAAGGCCACGGGCCCGGCGCGCTCGCCGACGGCGTCGTCGAGACGCACTACGTGGGCATCAACGGGCGCACCGGCGACACGTTCGACTCGTCGTGGAAGGCCGGCTCGCCCCAGCTGTTCCTGCTCACCCAGGTGGTACCCGGCTTTGGCAAGGGGCTCGAGGGCGCCAAGGCGGGTGAGCGGCGGCTCATCGTCCTGCCGGGCAGCGCCGGCTACGACGCGGACGGCGGGCAGCCCGATGCCGGGATCGAGGTCGGCGACACGCTGGTGTTCGTCGTCGACGTCGTGTCGGTCTCAGTCACCGCGGCCACCGGAACCGCGCACCAGCCCGAACTGCCCGTGACCGTCGGCGAGGCGGACGGCCGACCCACCGTCACGATCCCCACCGGCCAGCAGCCGCCCACCGGCCTCGTCATCGCGCCGCTGATCGTGGGCGAGCAGCGCGTGGTCGGCGAGCACGACATCGTGATGACACACTTCCGCTCGTGGTCGTGGAACACCGGCCGGCAGATCGAGGACAACTTCGACGCCGTCCGCTCCGGCGCGATCGCCGAGGCGATCGAGGGATTCCGGAAGGGGGTCGTGGGCCAGCCGATCGGCTCGCGCGTCCTGGTGATCGTGCCACCGGCCTACGGCTACGCACGCGCCAGTCAGAAGCCGCCGATCGCGGCGGGCGACACGGTCGTCTTCGCCATCGACATCCTCTTCTCCTACCCGCAGGGCTGAAGCGCTGCCACCCCGGCACGGGCCGGGGTAGTGTGCGTTCATGAACCTGGAGAAGGTGGTCTTCGGCTTCTTCGTGCTCCTGGCGGCCACGCTGAATTTCGGCTACGTCACCGGCGACATCGGCAACCCCGAGCACCACAACGTGCTCGAGTTGTACGCGGCCGTGATCATCAACGTCATCGCGACCATCCTGAAGTTCGGTGACCGGACGCAGATGGGCGCCATCCACCTCGCCACCAGCCTCGTCGCGACCATTCAGTTGATCGCGGCCGCCGTCTCGTGGATCTGGTTCACCCAGATCCATCCGGTCCCGCTCAGCGCGCACGCCATGTCGAGCGTGGTGTCGCTGGCGCTCGGCGCGCTGCTGGCGAACATCGTCTCGGTGGTGCTCATGGTGATCGAGACCGCGAACTTCCGTCGCCACTAGCGTCGCAGCCCCCCATGAGTCCCGATAACGCCGCCAGGCGTCCGGCGGCACTGCGTCGCTACGACGCCGCGGTGCCGCACCCTGCGCCCTCGACCGACGCGCTCTTCCTCGCGTTGCGCCGGATGCGTGCGCCGCTGGTGGCGGTCGTCGCGGTGTTCACCGTGGCGGTGGTGGGCCTGGCCCTCATCCCCGGCGTCGACGACCGCGGCGAACCGTATTGGATGTCGGCGTTCGACGCCTTCTACTTCATGGCCTACACGGCCACCACGATCGGATTCGGCGAGGTGCCGCACGCCTTCACCCGGTCGCAGCGGCTGTGGGTGACGATCTGCATCTTCGCGTCGGTCGTGGTGTGGGCGTACGCCATCGGCGCGCTCCTCGCCCTCATCCAGGACCAGGCGTTCCGCGGCGCGCTCGCGCGTCAATCCTTCGTGCGGAGGGTGCGCAGGCTGCGGCGTCCGTTCCTCATCCTGGTCGGCTACGGCCAGATGGGACGGGCGGCCGCCGAGGCTCTGGACGCCTTGGGCCGCAGTTGCGTCGTGGTCGCCTCGTCGCAGGAGTCGATCGACGCGCTCGTGGGGGCTCAGCTGTCGAGCGACATCCCGGGTCTGGCGGGGGACGCGCGCGATCCGGGCGTGCTCGGGCTGGCCGGGCTCGGCAGCAAGTACTGCGCGGGCGTCCTTGCGCTCACCGACGACGACGCGGCCAATCTCTCGATCGTGATGGCGGTCACCTTGCTGCGCCCCGACGTGCCGGTGATCGCCCACGCAAACCGTCCCGATACCGACAAGGCGATGCGCGAGTTCGGTGCCGACTCGGTGGTCAACCCGTTCGAGCGCTACGGCAACTATCTGGTGACGCGGCTGCGGCGTCCGTCGACCTACCGGCTGGTGACGTGGCTGACGGCGCCGCCCGGCGATCCGGTCGGCCCGGCGGTGGCGCCGCGCCCCGACGGTCACTGGATCGTCGCCGCCGACGACCACTTCGGCGAAGAGATCGTCGGCGATCTCGAGGACGCCGGCCTCACCTGCTCGCGCGTCTGGCCGGTCGATGGGGCACCCGACGTCATGGGAGCGGTCGGCTTCGTCTCCGCCGGGCTCGATGACGCGCAGAACCTCGCCATGGCCGGACACGTGCGCCTCACCAATCCGGACGCCTTCCTCGTCGTGCGGCAGAAGTCGCGCCGCAACGACGCGCTGCTGCGGGCCTTCGGCGCGGATTCGGTGTTCGTCGCCGCGCACCTCACCGTGCAGGAGTCGCTCGCCCGCGTGATCACCCCCGACTTCTGGGACTTCGTCCAGTACGCGTGGGGGCTGCCCGACGACGAGGGCGGGGCCCTGCTCGAGCGCCTGGTCGCGGTCGTCGGACACGGCTCGCCGGACTCGCAGCGGTTCGTGATCGGCGATCGCGACGCGCCGGCCGTCGAGCGGTGGCTGCGCCGGCACACGCTCGTGCTCGGCGATCTGTTCCGCCACCCCGACGACCGGGACGTTCCGATCCAGGCGCTTCCGGTCTTGGTGATCCGTGACGGCGTGCCGAGCTTCGCGCCCGATCTCGGTGAGCAGGTGCGCTCGGGCGACGTGATCGTCGCCGTGGGTCGTCCGCGCGCGTTCGTCACGCTGGCCGACGCGCTGTACTACGACCACACGCTGGAGTACGTCGCGACCGGACAGGTCGTGCCCGCCACCTGGCTGTGGCGGATCCTCACGCGCCCGGCCAGATCCAGCTCGCAGGCCTGACCGCCGGGTCGACACGCGCGAGCAGATCGGTCATGCCCACGTCGTCGTCGGCCGCGCACAGCCCGAGGGACGCGCCGAGTACGGCGCGGACGCGCCCGGCGTTCCAACCCCGTTGTCGTAGGTCGGCGAGCGTGACCGCGCCGTCGCGCTTGGCGAGCCGCCGATGGCCGGCGTTGGTGACCAGCCCCACGTGGGCGTAGCGCGGTTCGCGGCCGCCGAGGGTGCGGGCGAGCCACGCCTGCCGCGGCGACGACGTCAGCAGATCGTCGCCCCGCACGACCTGGGTGACGCCTTGGGCGAGATCGTCCACCACCACGGCCAGGTTGTAGGCGAAGGCGCCGTCGTTGCGGCGCACGACGAAGTCGTCCACCTCTGCGGTCACCTCACCTGCCCAGGCGTCCATCACGGTGACGATCGCGGCGCGGGCGTCGACGCGGATCGCGGGGGGTCGCCCGCCCCTCCGGGCTGCGCGCAGCGCGGGGGTCAGGTCGCGGCAGGTGCCGGGGTAGGGGCGGTAGCCGTCACCGTGCGGTGCCGAGGACGCCTCCGCGATTTCTCGGCGCGTGCAGAAGCACTCGTAGGTGGGCAGGCGGTCCAGCGCGGCGGCGTAGAGCGCCACCCGCTCCGACTGCCACACGACGGGCCCGTCGGAGCCGACGCCGATCGCGGCAAGATCGTCGAGCTGCCGTGCCGCGACCCGGGGCGCGGCCTTGACCCGGGTGGCGTCGAGATCTTCGACGCGGATCAGGTGCGGCACACCGCCGTGACGGGCCATCAGCCACGACACCATCGCCGTACGCAGGTTTCCGACGTGCAGGTCGGAGGTCGGGCTCGGTGCGAAACGTCCTGCCACCGCCCCTCCTTCCGCCGTCGCCAGCGTGCCGCACGGTAGCCTGAACACCGTGTCAGCGCGCAAATCCGAGCGGATCATGAACCTCACGATCTGCCTGCTCATGGCGCGCCGATTCGTCGAGCGCGCGCGGCTACGCGAGCTGGTCGACGGGTATCGCGACCTGTCGGACGCCGCCTTCGAGCGGACGTTCGAGCGCGACAAAGAAGAACTGCGCGCGATGGGCGTCCCGATCGAAACGGGCAGCAACTCGGTGCTGTTCCCCGATGAGGTCGGCTACCGCATCAGGCGTCGCGACTTCGAACTGCCCGAGATCGACTTCGACGCCGCCGAGACCGCCGCCCTCGGCGTCGCGTCGACCGTCTGGGACGACGCGAGCCGCGGGCGCGAGGCGGGCGCCGCGTTGGCGAAGCTGCGGGCGTCCGGGCTCGATCCGGACGCCGACCGGGTGGCCGGGTTCGCGCCGACGGTGGGCGCGCGCGAGCCCGCGTTCGAGACGCTGTGGGAGGCGGTGCTGCGCCCGTCACGGGTGGCGTTCCGCTACCGCGATCGTGAGCGGGTGATCGAGCCGTGGCGGCTGTTGAACCGCACGGGGTCGTGGTACCTGATCGGCCTCGACGTCGGCCGCGGTGAGGGGCGGTCGTTCAAGGTCTCCCGGATCGCCTCTGCGCCCGCGCTGGTGGCCGGCGAGGTGCGTCCGGCCGACCCCGAGGTCGTCGCCGCCCACGTGGCGTCACTGCGCCCACGCCGGGGGATCGAGTCCGTGGTGGCCGTCCGCGAGGGTGCCGCCCCCGACCTGGTCCGGTTCGCCGAGCGGGTCGGCGCGGACGCACCCGAGGGGTTCGCCGCCTGGCGCGTCCGCCTGCCGGCGAACGCCGCGGGCGAACTGGCGTGGTACGGCGCCGACGTCCTCGTGCTGGAGCCCGCGACCCTCGCCGACACGGTCCGCGCCCACCTGGAGGCGGTGGTGGCGTGGGCATGACCTCGGCCGTCCAGGTGCCGCGCCTGCTCGCGCTGGTGCCCTACCTGATCGCGCACCCCGACGCCGACCTGGCGACCACGGCGTCCGTCTTCGGCGTGACGCCCCGGCAGCTGGTCGCCGACCTCAAGGTGCTGTGGTTCTGCGGTCTGCCCGGCGGCGGGCCCGGGGACCTGATCGAGGTCGACATGGACGCGCTGGAGGAGGGTCGGATCCGGCTCACCAACGCGGACTTCCTCGGGCGCCCGCTGCGCTTCACCCCGGAGGAGGCCATGAGCCTGATCGTGGCTCTGCGGGCCTGCGAAGAGATGGCGGGCGCCTCCCTGGCTCCGGCCGTCCGCTCGGCACGCGCCAAACTGGAGGCGGCCTTCGGAGGAGCGGACATCGCCCGCGTCGACATTACGGTGGCCGCCGGTGCTGCCCCGGTTCGCGACGCCCTGGCCGACGCCATCGCGGACGGCGCCGCCGTCCGGCTCACCTACCACGGCGCCGCACGTGGCGTCGCGACGGAACCGCTCGTCGACCCCGTGCAACTCGGCACCCGCGACGGGTACGGCTACCTCACGGCGTGGGCGCGCGACAAGGGCGCCTGGCGCACCTACCGTCTCGAGCGGATCGTCGCCGTCGCACGCACCGGCGACGCGACGGGCGAGCACGGCCCGGCCCCGGCGCTGGCGTCCGGCTGGCTCGACGACCGCGGCGACGTCGTTGCGGTCACGCTCGATCTGCGTCCCGACGGCCACTGGATCGTCGAATACCTGCCGGTCGACGACGTCCAGCATCGTCCCCGCGGCATCGTCCGCGCGCGGCTGCGGGTGGCCGACCCGGCCTGGTTCCGGCGGATGCTGCTGCGGCTCGGTCCGGCCGTCGTGCGCGTCGACCCGCCCGAGGCCGCCGCGTCCGCCATCGCCGCCGCGCGCGAGGCCCTCGAGACGGCGCGCGCGGCCACCGGCGGGGCCGGCGAAGGCGTGGAGTAGCATCTGAGGATGCTCTGGGTGTGGATCATCGTGGCGGCCGCCGCCGGTGGCTTGGCCATGCTCGCGCTCTTCGCCCTCTGGCTCTGGCGCAAGGCGCTGGCGCTGGGCGGCGCGCTGTCCGAATGGGGCGGGCAACTGGAGGGGGTTCTCGAGCTGCTCGACGCACTCGAGTTCGAGCCGAATCGTGGGCCGAGTCCGTACACTGACGTTCGCACCTGACAACGAGGAGAGACGATGCCGTTCATGCAGGGCTGGGAATGGGTGATCCTGATCGTCCTGGGGCTGTTGATCTTCGGCGGCTCGCGCCTGGCCGGCGCGGGCAAGAACGCCGGACGCGCACTGCGCGAGTTCAAGGACGAGACTCGCCAGATCAAGGCCGATGAGGAGCGCGCGCAGCGCGAGGCCGAGTTGGAGCGCCGCGAGGCCGAACTCGCCGAACGCGAGCGCTTCGGCGCGGCGCCCAAGGTGTTCGATGCCGAGGTCGTCGAGCAGCCCGAAAAGCGCGACCACGCCTGACCGCGACCTGTGGCCCGCCTCAACCTGGCCTTTCTCAGACCGCCGAAGGTTCCCGCCGACGGGGTGATGTCGCTGGCCGACCACCTGCGCGAGCTGCGCTACCGGCTGGTCTTCTCGCTCGTCGCCATCGCCCTGGGCGTTGTCGTGTGCGCCTTCTTCTACATCCCGCTGCTCGACTTCCTGCTGGAGCCCTACCGCAACGCGCAAGAGATACTGCGCGGCTCGCGGCCGAATCTCGATGTACAGGCCGCCCTGTCCGGCGTCGTCGCACCGCTCATGCTCGCATTGATGGTCGTGGCGATGGCCGGGCTGATCCTCACCAGCCCGATCTGGCTGTATCAGGTGTGGGCCTACATCGCCCCGGCGCTGCTGGCCAAGGAGAAGCGGTACGCGCTGGCGTTCCTGGCCGCGTCCGTCCCGCTGTTCCTCGCTGGGGTGGCGCTCGGTTACGTGATCCTGCCGCAGGCGGTCGCGGTGATGATGGCCTTCACGCCGGGCGTTATCGAGATCCTGAACATCATCTACGTCGACGACTTCCTCAAGCTGATGCTGCAACTGATGCTGGTGTTCGGGATCGGGTTCCTGCTGCCGGTGGTCGTCGTGACCCTCAATCTCATCGGTGTCCTGCCGGGGTCCGCGCTCAAGGCGGCCCGGCGCTACGTGCTGTTCGGCTGTGCCGTCTTCGGTGCCGCGGCGACCCCTGGCGGCGACCCGATCTCGATGCTTGCCCTGACCATGCCCATGATGCTGCTGTTCCTCATCGCCGAATGGATCTGCCATATGAACGACCGTCGCCGCGCCAAACGCGCAGGCACTGAGCTGGTGTCCACGTGAAGCGGATGGCCCTCGTGGTCAATCCCTCGTCCGGACGCGGACGCGGCGACCGGCTGACCCCCCAGATCGAGCACCGCTTCGCCGCGGCCGGCTTCGGCTTCGTGACCACGCGCGCCACCTCGGCCGACCACGCGCGCGACGCCTGTGCCGCGGCGATCGCCGATCGCGTCGACGGACTGGTCGTCGTGGGCGGCGACGGAATGGCGCACCTCGGCGTCAACGCCTGCGCGCACACCGGCGTGCCGCTCGGCGTCGTGCCCGCGGGCACCGGGAACGACTTCTGCCGGGGCGTCGGCATCGGACGGGCGTGGTCCAGCGGTGTGGACGCCGTGGTACGCGGCCGCGTCCGCACCATCGATCTCGCCGAGGTCACCGGCGGTCTCTACCACGGTGACCGCAGCTATGTCGGTTGCGTGGTGTCGACCGGCTTCGACGAGCGCGTCAACGCGCGCGCCAACAACTTCTCGATCGACCTGGGCGCGGCCGCCTATGCCTGGGCGGTGCTGCGCGAGGTGAGGGCGTTCACACCGCTGCGCTACCGGCTGACGATCGACGGACGGCAACGCGAATTGGACGCCATGCTCGTCGCCGTCGCCAACAGCGGCATCTTCGGAGGCGGGATCCGGATCGCCCCCGACTACGACCTGACCGACGGCATGCTCGACGTGGTGATCGTCCACACGATCTCGAAGCTGCAGCTCGCCGCGCTGTTCCCGCGGTTGATCATCGATCCGCGGTTCACCCACCCGGCGCTGGAGCGGACGCGCGCGCGGAGCATCACCGTCGCCGGCGACGGCCTGCACGGTGCCGCCGACGGCGAGCCGCTGGGCGTCCCGCCCCTCACGATCACCGCGGCTCGGGGCGCACTGCGGCTGTTCGCCCCGGTGCGCTGATGGATCCGCTGGCTCGCCGCGCGCCCGAGACCGGGCCCGCCTTCGCGGAGTTCAGGGTCGGATTCGGCTTCGTCCTGGACGACTACCAGCGGGACGGCTGCGCGCACATCGAGGCGGGCTCCGGCGTCCTCGTGGCGGCGCCGACCGGCGCGGGTAAGACCGTCGTGGGCGAGTTCGCGGTCTTCTTGGCGCTGCGCGAGGGCCGCAAGTGCTTCTACACGACGCCGATCAAAGCCCTGTCGAACCAGAAGTATCACGACCTGTGCGAGCGTTTCGGCGCGCACCGCGTCGGGTTGCTGACCGGGGACACCACGATCAACGGCGAGGCGCAGGTGGTCGTGATGACGACCGAGGTACTGCGCAACATGATCTACGCCGGGTCGCCCACCTTGTCGGGACTCGGCTACGTGGTGATGGACGAGGTCCACTACCTCGCCGACCGGTTCCGGGGCGCGGTGTGGGAAGAGGTGATCATCGGGCTGGCCCCGTCGGTGCAGGTGGTGTCGCTGTCGGCGACCGTGTCGAACGCCGAGGAGTTCGGCGCGTGGCTCGACGAGGTGCGCGGCGGCGTCCAAGTCGTCGTCAGCGAGCGACGCCCCGTGCCGCTGTTCCAGCACGTGATGGCCGGACGTCGCCTGTACGACCTGTTCGACGACGTGGCGCCCACGGCGTCCGAGCTGCCGGTGGCGGCCGGCGTCAATCCCGAGCTGGTGAAGCTCGCCAAGCACGAGAGCCGGTTCGTCCGCGACGACGCGCGGCACGCGCGCGGCCGTCGGGCGCGGGACCGGATCGAGCGCAACGCGCCCGGGCGCGGCGCGCAGGGTCCCACCCTCGTGCCGCGGCGCGACGGTGCGGTCGAGCGGCTGGACGCCGAGGGGCTGCTGCCCGCCATCTACTTCATCTTCAGCCGCGCCGGCTGTGATCAGGCAGTGCGCCAGCTGATGCACTCGGGCGCCCGGCTCACCGACGCCGCCGAGAGGGCGCGGCTGGACGCCTTGGCCGCGTCGGCGACGTCCGGCCTGAGCCGCGCCGACCTTGAGGCGCTCGAGTTCTCGACGTTCGCCGAAGCGCTGCGCCGCGGCATCGCGTCGCACCACGCGGGCATGCTGCCGGCGTTCAAGGAATGCGTCGAGGCCGCCTTCGTGGCCGGTCTGGTGAAGGTGGTGTTCGCCACCGAGACGCTCGCGCTGGGCATCAACATGCCCGCGCGCAGCGTGGTGCTTGAGAAGCTGGTCAAGTTCAACGGCGAGGCGCACGCCGACATCACGGCGGGCGAGTACACCCAGCTGACCGGGCGCGCCGGACGCCGCGGCATCGACATCGAAGGTCACGCGGTCGTGCTGTGGCACCGCAACTTCGACCCGCGCCAGGTGGCCGGCCTGGCGTCGCGGCGCACCTATCCGCTGCGGTCGTCGTTCTCGCCCACGTACAACATGGCGGTCAACATGGTCGCGCGCGTGGGCCGCGACCGGGCGCGAGGACTCCTGGAACAGTCGTTCGCGCAGTTCCAGACCGACCGCGCCGTCGTCGGGCTCGCGCGCGCCGCGTCCCGCAACACCGACAAGCTGGCGGGGCTGTGGGCGGAGGCGTCCTGTTCGCGGGGTGACTTCGCCGAATACGCAGCGCTGCGCGCCGGGATCGGGCGCCTCCAGGCCGAGGCGGCCACGTCGCGCCGTGCGGACCGGCGGGCCGAGTCGATCTCGGCCCTGCTGGCCTTGGAGCACGGCGCCATCATCGGCGTCCCTTCGGGGCGTCACGAGGGCTGGGCGGTCGTCGTCGACCCGGGCGTGCGTGACCGCGGCAACCCGATGCCGACGGTGATGACCGAGCAGCGGCAGCTGAAGAAGCTCTCGCTCACCGACTTCCCGTCCCCGCCGGTCGTGGTGGGCCGGATGCGGATCCCCAAGCACTTCGACCCTCGCCAACCGAAGGACCGGCGCAACCTGGCCGCGGCGTTCGGCGCCAAGCTGGCCACGGTCGACACGCGGGTGGAGCGCTACCGTCCCGCGGACGTGGACGCCGCGACCGCCCGCGAGATCGCGGCGCTGCACCAGCGCCTGGACGCCCACCCGTGCCACGGCTGCCCCGATCGCGAGGAGCACGCCCGGGCGGCCGAGATCGCGCTGCGCGCCGAACGCGACGTCGCGGATCTGCGCGCGCAGAAGGACCGCCGCACCCAGACCATCCCGGTGCGATTCGACCGGATCTGCACGGTGCTGTCGGCGCTGGGGTACCTGGACCCGGCGGGGGAGTCGGTGACCGACGCGGGACGGATGCTCGCGCGCATCTATTCCGAGCTCGACCTGGTGACCGCGGAGTGCATCCGCGCGGGCGTCCTCGACGAGCTCACGCCCGCCGAACTCGCGGCGGTGCTGAGCACGCTCACCTACGAGTCGCGCGGTGGCGACCCGCGGCGTCCGGTCGGCATGCCCACCCGCTCGAGCGAGGTCGCGCAGACCACGGTGCGGCGGATCTGGCGCGAGGTGTCGCTGATGGAGCGCGACCATCGTCTGGAGTCGGGGCGCGACCCCGACATCGGCTTCGCCGGCGCCGTGCACGCGTGGGCGTCCGGACGCCCACTGGGCGACATCCTGGACGAGACCGACCTGACCGCCGGCGACTTCGTCCGCTGGATGCGCATGGTCATCGACCTGCTCGGTCAGGTGGCGGACGCCGCGGGCCGGGGTTCGGTCCGCGGCGCGGCGCGGCAGGCCATCGATCTGCTGCGCCGGGGAGTCGTGGACGCCGCCTACCTCGAGGACGACTGATCGCGAGCCCGCCCGGACGCGGGAGCGGCGGTCAGCCCTCGAAACCGCCGATGCGGTACTTGACCGCCAGCCACAGCAGTAGCCAGCCGCCCAGCGAGGTGCACAGCCACAGGATGAGTGAGGCGGCGATCCAGGTCGTGAGGCCGGTGATCGTGATGCCGCCCGGCATGAAGGACGCGATGATCAGCGCCAACAGTGTGGAGATGATGCCGATGCCGCCCAGCAGCGCCGGGGCGTACTTGCGGCTCATGGAGAACACGAACGGGGAGAGGATGGCCTGCGCGATCACGACCACGACGACGGCCGCGACGAAGCCGAGTGGTTGAACCGTGAAGTCAGGGAGCATGGCGGCGGTGATCAGCAGACCGAGCGCGGCCGTGATCAGGTTGATGGTGGTCTGAATGAAGAACCTGAGCATGGCGTGCCTCCGTGTCGTCGGTTGGCCAGAATCGTACTGCGTGGGGCTAGTATCAAGCCCAGAAGACGCGGGGTGCCACCCGTTCGTGATGGCTGAGAACAGACCCGTCGAACCTGATCTAGCTCGTACTAGCGAAGGGACGTCCCGATGACGCCTGACACCTCATCCACGCCCGTGCGCGCCGGCGACCTCGGAGGGGCGTTGGCGGCATTTCGTGAGGCTTCGCCGCTCGTGCACTGCCTGACGAACATCGTGGTGGCCCAGTGGACCGCCAACGTGCTCCTGGCCGCCGGCGCGGCGCCCGCGATGGTCGACAACACCCACGAGGCCGGCGAGTTCGCCCGCGTGCCCGTACCGGGAGGAGTCCTGGTCAATCTCGGCACCCCGCAGGATCACACGGTGGCCGCGATGCGGCTGGCCGTCGCCGGGGCGAACGAGACGGGCCGGCCCTGGGTGCTCGATCCGGTGGCGGCCGGCGGTCTGGGCTGGCGCACGGCGGTCGCACGCGAACTCCTCGCACAGCGCCCGGCGATCCTGCGCGGGAACGCCTCCGAGATCGGCGCCCTCGCCGGCGGCGCAGGCGGGCGCGGCGTCGACAGCACCGACGCCCCCGAGCAGGTGCTGGACGCCGCCCGTCACCTCGCGCGCACCCACGGCACGGTGGTCGCCGTGAGCGGGCCGCTCGACCACCTCACCGACGGCGACGGTCTCGTGCGGATCGGCAACGGTCACCCCTGGCTGACCCGCGTGACCGGCGTCGGTTGCGCGCTGGGGGCGCTGATGGCCGGGTTCGCCGGGGTCACCGACGACAGGCTTCTCGCGGCGGCGGCCGCGACCGGCCTGCTCACCGTCGCCGCCGAGGACGCCGCGGCCGCGGCGTCCGGGCCCGGATCGTTTGCCGTCATGCTGCTCGACCGGCTCTCGACGCTCACCGCCCGCGAGCTGAGCGAGCGGGTGCGGCTGTCATGAGCCGTCCCGCGTTCGACCTGAGCATCTACCTCATCACCGACACCGGCCAGTGCGCCTCGCTCGGTGTGATCGAGACCGTGCGCCGTGCCGTGGCCGGCGGTGTCACGCTCGTCCAGCTCCGCGACCCCGACGCCACCCGCGCTCAGCTGGCCGAACTGGGCCGCGCGCTGCTCGTCGAGCTGGACGACACCGGCATCCCGCTCCTCGTCAACGACCACGCCGAGGTGGCCGCCGAGATCGGGGCGGCGGGCGTCCACATCGGCCAGGACGACCTCGCGCCCGACGTTGCCCGCGCGATCATCGGTCCCGACAAGCTGCTCGGCCTGTCGACGCACAACCCCGCCCAGATCGAGGTGGCCACGCGATGGGGCCAGACGATCGACTACCTCGGTGTCGGGCCGGTGTGGCCCACCGGCTCCAAGGCGGACGCCTCGGAGGCCATCGGCCCGGCCGCGCTCGCCGCCGGGGTCGCGCTCAGCCGCTACCCGTGCGTCGCGATCGGGGGCATCACCGCCGAGCGCGTCGCCGAGGTTCGCCGGGCCGAGGCCGCCGGCGTGGCCGTGATCAGCGCCATCTGCGGTCAGCCCGACGTGACCGCCGTCACCCGTGATCTCGCCCGCCGCTGGCGCGACGCCGGCCGACCTCGCCAAGGCACCTCATGATCCCCGTCGTCGCCACGATCGCGGGCAGCGATCCCTCGGGGGGCGCCGGCATTCAGGCCGACCTCAAGACGTTCAGCGCGCTGGGCGCCTACGGCTGCGCGGTGCTGACCGCCCTGACGGCGCAGTCCACGCGCGGCGTCACCGGCGTGCACGTGGTCCCGCCGGCGTTCGTCGCCCAGCAGGTGCGCACGCTCGTCGCCGACGTCCGGCTCGACGCGGTCAAGATCGGCATGCTCGCCACCGCCGAGATCGCCCACGTGGTGGGGGAGTTGCTCACCGACGTCATCACGGCCCCCGTCGTGCTCGATCCCGTCATGATCGCCACGAGCGGCGATCGGCTGCTCGACGACGAGGCCATAGACGCCGTCCGGGCGCTCGTTCCGCTCGCCGCGCTGATCACACCGAACCTGCACGAGGCAGCCGCGTTGCTGGGCGAACCCGTGGCGTCCGACCTGGACGCCGCGCGTGCCCAGGCGCTGGGCCTGCGCGCACTCGGCGCGCCGCGCGTCCTGGTGAAGGGCGGTCATGGTCAGGGCAACACGTCGGTCGACGTGTTCGCCGACGCCGACGGCGTCCACGAACTGAGCGCGCCGCGGATCGCGACCCGCAACACCCACGGAACCGGCTGCTCGCTGTCGTCGGCGATCGCGGCGCTCGTGCCGCAACGGTCCAGCTGGCCGGAGGCGGTCGCGGACGCCAAGACCTGGCTCACGAACGCGATCGGCGCCGCCGACGAACTGCGGATCGGCTCCGGCTCCGGACCCGTCCACCACTTCCACGCGCTGTGGCGCGACCAGCCCGTTCTGGGAAGGGATTGACATGACTTTCACCCACGACGCCTGGGCCGCGATCGCGCCGCTGCGCGCGGCGATCGACGAACTGCCGCTGCTCACTCAACTGCGCGACGGCAGCTTGCCGCGCGAGGCCTTCATCGAGTACCTCACCCAGGACGCGCTCTACCTCGACAGCTACGCCCGCACCCTCGCGCTGGCCGCGAGCCAGGCACGCGACGGCGAGGAGATCTCGTTGTGGGCCCTCAACGCGCACACCGCGATCGTCGTCGAGAAGGCGCTGCACGCCGGTTTCGGCGTCGACCCGGCCGCCCGGCCGTCCGCGGTCTGCCTCGCCTACACGTCCTATCTGAGCGCGCTCGCGACCCGAGGCTGTTACCCGGCGCTCGTCGCCGGCGTCCTGCCCTGCTTCTGGATCTATGCCGACGTCGGCGACCGGCTGCGGGCCGACGTCGGCGACCTGACCGGGCACCCGTACGAGGCCTGGATCGGCACCTACGCCGATCCCGACTTCGCCGAGGCCACCCGCCGGGTCAAGGCACTCGCCGATTCGCTCGCCGGACAGGCCGATGCCGCCACGCTCGTCCGCATGCACGAGGCCTTCGCGACGGCGTCCCGCTACGAATGGATGTTCTGGGACGCCCCGATGCGGGCCGAGCGCTGGCCGGTCTGAGCGCGTCCGTGGGTGCGCGAGGACGATGCCCCGGGCGGTGCCTCCGGCCGGCCCGCCGCTAGGGTGGCGGCATGAGCGTTGCGATCCGGGTCATCCCCTGCCTCGACGTCCACGACGGTCGCGTCGTCAAAGGCGTCAATTTTCTCAACCTGCGCGACGCCGGGGATCCCGTGGAACTCGCGCGCGCCTACGGCGAGGCGGGTGCCGACGAACTCACCTTCCTCGACATCTCCGCGTCCTCGCAGGGCCGCGCCACCACCTACGAGATGGTCACCCGCACCGCCGAGACCGTGTTCATTCCCCTGTGCGTCGGTGGCGGCGTCCGCGGTGTCGATGACGTCGACCGCCTGCTGCGCTGCGGCGCCGACAAGGTCGGCATCAACACGGGGGCCATCGCGCGTCCCCAGGCCATCGACGAGATCGCCGCGCGGTTCGGCAACCAGGTGATCGTGCTGAGCCTGGACGCCCGCCGCGAGGCGGGGCAGCGGTCCGGCTTCGGCGTCACCACCCATGGCGGACGCACGGCCGCCGGGCTGGACGCCATCGAGTGGTGCCGCGAAGCCGTCGACCGGGGCGCGGGTGAGATCCTGCTGAACTCGATGGACGCGGACGGAACCACCGGCGGCTTCGACGTCGAGATGATCGAGGCCGTTCGTGCCGTCGTCGACGTACCGGTGATCGCGTCCGGTGGCGCCGGCACCGTGCAGCACTTCGTCGAGGCCGCCCGCGCGGGCGCGGACGCCGTGCTGGCGGCGTCCGTGTTCCACTACGGCACACTGTCCATCGCCGAGGTCAAGGCCGGTCTCGCCGAGGCCGGCTTCGAGGTCCGCTGATCAGTGGACATCGGTGGCCCGACTGAGGGCCACGAGTGTCCACTATGTCGGCCTATTCGAGAGGCAACACCCATGACCGACTGCATCTTCTGCCGGATCGTCGCCGGTGAGATCCCCTGCAAGCAGGTGTACGCCGACGACACCGCGATCGCGTTCCTCGACCTCGCGCCGTTCAAGACCGGCCACACGCTCGTGGTGCCGCGCGCGCACGTCGCCGACGCGCTCAGCGACGCCGAGGTCCTCGCCTCGATCGCGCCCGCCGTCGTGGCCACCGGACGACTGCTCACCGAGCGCCTCGGGGCGTCCGGGCTGAACATCGTGTCGAACGTGGGCGAGGACGCCGGCCAGTCCGTCTTCCACCTGCACGCGCACCTGGTGCCACGCTACGCCGACGATCCGGGCATGGCGGCGTTGCTGACGTCGGCGGCGTCGAGCGACCTGAACGCGGTGCACTCCCGTCTCACCGAGGGACGCTGACGGCGCGTTCGTCGCGGGTCGCGGGGCCGTCGATGGACGCGGCGTCCGCGATCCGGGACACGGTGCGGTCACGTTGCGACCCGGCGGCGCGGCAAGGCTATGCTGCACCCGTGCACATGAGCGCCCTCGTAGTTATCTCGCGCGTCGCCTGAGACCATCAGACCAGTCGACGCGCTCCCTCGTTTGCCCAGTCCTGGGGCAGCGGGGGTTTTTCTTTGCACGGGACTCATGAACCGCACACCAACACCGAAGGGGATGAACACATGGCTGACCACCACAAGCCGACAGAACTCACCGGGGCACAGGCGCTCGTCGAGTCGTTGGAGCGCGTGGGCGTAGACGTCATCTTCGGCATTCCGGGTGGCGCGATCCTGCCGGCCTACGACCCGCTGGGGCAGAGCACGCTGCTGCGCCACATCCTGGTGCGCCACGAGCAGGGCGCGGCGCACGCCGCCGAGGGATACGCGATGGCGACCGGACGCGTCGGGGTCTGCATGGCGACCTCCGGCCCGGGTGCCACCAACCTGGTGACCGGCCTGGCCGACGCCATGCTCGACTCGGTCCCGATCGTCGCGATCACCGGCCAGGTGTCGTCGGCCGCCATCGGCACGGACGCCTTCCAGGAGGCCGACATCCGCGGCATCACGATGCCGATCACCAAGCACAGCTTCCTGATCACGCGGGCCGAGGACATTCCGGGCGCAATCAAGGCCGCCTTCCACATCGCGGCCACCGGGCGTCCCGGGCCCGTGCTCGTCGACATCAGCAAGGACGCCCTCTCCTCGACGGCACCGTTCAACTGGCCGCCGACCGTCGACCTTCCCGGGTACAAGCCGACCCGCACGCCGCACCCCAGGCAGATCCGCGAGGCCGCACGCCTGATCCGGGAGTCGTCACGGCCCGTGCTGTACGTCGGCGGCGGCGTGGTCAAGGCCGAGGCCTACGAGGAACTGGCCGAACTGGTCAAGGTCACGCAGATCCCGGTCGTCACCACGCTGATGGCGCGCGGCGCACTGCCCGACTCGAACCCGCTTCACATGGGCATGCCCGGCATGCACGGCACGGTCGCCGCGGTGGGCGCGCTGCAGCGCTCCGACCTGTTGATCACCCTCGGCGCACGTTTCGACGACCGGGTCACGGGCAAGCTGTCGTCCTTCGCGCCGGAGGCCAAGGTGATCCACGCCGACATCGACCCCGCCGAGATCGGCAAGAACCGCCAGGTCGACGTCCCGATCGTGGGCGACGTCAAGTTGGTGATCGCCGAGCTGAACCAAGTGCTGCGCGGCGAGGATCTGGACGGCTTCGCCGCCTGGGTCACCTACCTGCAGGCGCTCAAGGCCAAGTACGTGGTCGAACCCGAGCCCACCAAGGAGGGCATCCTCAGCCCGGAGTACGTGATCAAACGACTCGGGCAGCTGTCCGGCGACGCGATCTATGCCTCGGGCGTGGGCCAGCACCAGATGTGGGCCGCCCAGCTGCTGCCGTTCGAGAAGCCCGGACGCTGGCTCAACAGCGGCGGCGCCGGAACGATGGGGTACTGCGTGCCCGCCGCCATGGGTGCGAAGGTCGGGGCGCCCGACGAGGTCGTCTGGGGCATCGACGGCGATGGATGCTTCCAGATGACCAACCAGGAGCTGGTCACCTGCACGCTCAACGACATCCCGATCAAGATCGCCGTCATCAACAACGAGTCGCTGGGCATGGTGCGCCAGTGGCAGACGCTGTTCTACGGCGAGCGCTACTCGAACACCGACCTGAAGAGCCGCCGGGTGCCCGACTTCCCGATGCTCGCCGAGGCGATGGGGGCCGTCGGCCTGCGTGCGGAGACGCCCGAGGAGGTCGACGAGGTCATCGCGAAGGCGCTCGAGATCAACGACCGTCCGGTCGTGGTCGAGTTCGTGGTCCACAAGGACGCCATGGTGTGGCCGATGGTCGCGGCCGGCACCAGCAACGACGACATCATGATCGCCAAGGACTTGGCGCCCGACTGGGAGGAAGAGATCCTGTGAATACGCACACCCTGAGCGTCATCGTCGAGAACAAGCCCGGCGTGCTCGCGCGCATCTCGGGTCTGTTCGCCCGGCGCGGTTACAACATCGACTCGCTGGCGGTCGGCCCGACCGAGCGCGCCGAGATCAGCCGGATCACCCTCCAGGTGAGCGTGGAGCACGCGGGATCGCTGGAGCAGATCACCAAGCAGCTCAACAAGCTCATCGAGGTGCTGAAGATCGTCGAGCTCGAAGAGAACGCGGTGCGCCGCGAACTGGTGCTGGTCAAGATGAAGGCCGACCCGGTCGCACGGAGCCAGATCATCGAGATCGTCCAGCTGTTCCGCGGCAAGACCGTGGACGTGCACAACGACTCGCTCGTCATCGAGGCGACGGGCAGTCCCGACAAGCTGGAGGCGCTGCTCGAGATGCTGCGCCCTTACGGCGTCCGTGAACTGGTGCAGTCCGGCCTGGTGGCGCTGGGCCGCGGTTCGAAGTCCCTCACCGACCGCGGTGCGAAGGTGGACCGGGCCCGCCCGGGCGTCCGCTGATACGTTTCCCCCAGATCCTGATACGAGTGAAGAGAGAGATTTTCATGGCAGCAGAGATGTTCTACGACTCCGACGCGGACCTGTCGGTCATCCAGGGCCGCACCGTGGCCGTGATCGGCTACGGCTCGCAGGGTCACGCGCACGCGCTGAGCCTGCGGGACTCCGGCGTCGACGTGCGCGTGGGCCTGCGCGAAGGCTCCAAGTCGGCGGCCAAGGCCGAGGCCGAGGGCCTGAGGGTCGTCACGGTGGCGCAGGCCGCCGCCGAGGCCGATCTGATCATGATCCTGGCGCCCGATCAGCACCAGCGCACCATCTACGCCGACGACATCGCCCCCCACCTCCAGGCCGGCGATGCGCTGTTCTTCGCGCACGGCTTCAACATCCGCTTCGGCTACATCACCCCGCCGGCCGGCGTCGATGTGTGCATGGTCGCGCCGAAGGGGCCTGGTCACCTGGTGCGTCGCGAGTACTCCGAGGGCCGAGGCGTCCCGGTGATCGTCGCCGTCGAGAAGGACGAGTCGGGCAACGCGTGGGCCCTGGCCCTGTCGTATGCCAAGGCGATCGGCGGTCTGCGTGCGGGCGGCATCAAGACCACCTTCACCGAAGAGACCGAGACCGACCTGTTCGGCGAGCAGGCCGTGCTGTGCGGCGGGGCGTCCGCGCTGGTCCAGGCCGGGTTCGAGACGCTGGTCGAAGCGGGCTACCAGCCCGAGGTCGCCTACTTCGAGTGCCTGCACGAGCTCAAGCTGATCGTCGACCTCATGTACGAGGGTGGCATCGCCAAGCAGCGCTGGTCGGTGTCCGACACCGCCGAGTTCGGCGACTACGTGTCCGGCCCCCGCGTCATCGACGCCCGCGTCAAGGAGAACATGAAGGCGGTGCTCGCCGACATCCGGTCCGGCGCGTTCGCCCGACGCTTCATCGACGACCAGGACGCCGGCGCGCCCGAGTTCGCCGCGCTGCGCGCGCAGGGCGAGCAGCACCCGATCGAGGCCACCGGCCGCGAGCTGCGCAAGCTCATGGCGTGGGTGAAGAGCCACGACGACGACTACGTCGAGGGCACCGCTGCCCGCTGAGGTCGCGCCCGGAATCAGCTCAGGGGCGTCCCCGATTTTACCGGGGGCGCCCCTGAGGCGCGTGCGGCGTGTGGCAGCATGTGGTTCTGCCTGTGACGAAGGAGCCCGATGCTCGACTGGTACCACACCATCCAGGACGCCATCGTCACTCACGCCGGCGAATGGTGGACCTACCTCGCGACCGGGCTGCTGTGCTGGCTGGACGGCTTCTTTCCGCCTCTGCCGAGCGAGTCGATCGTCATCGCGATGGCCTCGCTGTCGGGCATGCACGGCGGTCCCGTGCGGTTGTGGTTGCTGATCCTCGTCGCATGTGGCGGCGCCTTCCTGGGCGACAACACCGCCTACTTCATCGGACGCCGCATCCCGTTGGATCGGATCTTTCGCGGGGAGCGCGGCACCAAGACCCTGATTCGCGCCCACCACCTGATCCACACCAAGGGCGCGGTGATGCTGCTGTCGGCGCGGTTCATCCCGGGGTACCGGATCGCGATGAACATGGTTGCCGGCTTCGTCGGCATGCCGCACCACCGCTTCATGGCGATCGACGCGGTCGCGACCGGCCTGTGGGCGGCCATGTCGGTGGGTATCGGTCTGATCGCCGGGTCGCTGTTCGAGGGCAGGCCGCTGCTCGGCATCCTCATCGGCGTGGCGCTCGGCCTGGTCATCGGCTACCTGATCGAGCGCGTGCACTCGTGGCGCGAGGCACGCGCCGCGGTCGACGATCCGGACGCCGGCCCCCACGGCACCCGCGTCGACTGAGAGGTCGCCGGCGTGCGGACCGCGAGATCAGCCCGCGACGCGGGCCGCGATGGCGTCCCCGACCTCGCTCGTCGAGCGCTTGCCGGCCCCGCGGGTGGCCACGTCGGCGTCCACGGCCGCCTCGATGCGGGCGGCGTCGGCACGGCGCCCGAGGTGATCGAGCAGCAGCGCCATCGAGCTGATGGTGGCGGTCGGGTCGGCGATGCCCTGGCCGGCGATGTCGGGCGCCGAGCCGTGCACCGGCTCGAACATGCTCGGGAAGGCGCCCTCGGGATTGATGCAGGCGGACGGCGACAGGCCGATGCCGCCGGTGACCGCGCCGGCGAGGTCGGTGACGATGTCGCCGAACAGATTGTCGGTGACCATGACGTCGAAGCGCTGCGGATCCTGCACGAGCATGATCATCGTCGCGTCGACGTGCAGGTAGTCGGTGGTGACCTCGGGGTACTCGGCCCCGACGGCCGTGAACAGCCGGTTCCACAGGCCGCCGGCGTTCACCAGCACGTTGTGCTTGTGCACCATCGTGACCTTCTTGCGGCGGCGCGTTGCCCGCTCGAACGCGTCGCGGATCACGCGCTCGATGCCGCGCGCGGTGTTCACGCTCACCTCGGTGGCGACCTCGTGGGCGGTGCCGCGAGCCAGCGATCCGCCGACGCCCGCGTACAGGCCCTCGACGCCCTCGCGCACCACGACGAAGTCGACCGGGCCGCGGGCCAGGACGGCGTCCGACAGGGGGGTGACGACGCCCGGGTACAGCTTGGAGGGGCGCAGGTTGACGTACTGATCGAACGCGAAGCGCAGCTTCAGCAGCAGTCCGCGCTCCAACAGGCCCGACGGGATCGACGTCGAACCCGGCGCAGCGCCGACCGCGCCGAGGATGATCGCGTCGACGCCGCGCAGTTCGTCGAGCACCGAGTCGGGCAGCACCTCGCCCGTGCGCTGCCAGCGCTCCGCGCCGAGGTCGTAGCGCACGTAGTCGAAGGCGTTCGTGCCGACGGTGGCGTCCAGCACCTTCAGTCCCTCGGCGACCACCTCTGGACCGATGCCATCGCCTCCGATGACGGCGATGGTGGGCGTGCTGAGTGGCGCTGCGGCGGTCATAGCCGCCAAGCGTAGGCGCAGCGTTCGCGGGACGGACGCGCTGTCTCAGGGTAGGGGTCGGCAGGCGGTATCGTGACGCCCATGGCGCTCACGTTCGAACTCCAGCCCAACCCGCACGCCCGCACCGAGGCGGAGCTCGCCCAGGTGCTGAGCGACCCTGGATTCGGCACCTATTTCACCGACCACATGGTCACCATCACGTGGACGAAGGGCCGCGGCTGGCACAGCGCCACCGTGAAGCCGTACGGGCCGCTGAGCCTCGACCCGTCCGCCGCGGTGCTGCACTACGGCCAGGAGATCTTCGAGGGTCTGAAGGCGTATCGGCACCCCGATGGCTCGGTGCACCTGTTCCGTCCCGAGAAGAACGCGGAGCGGTTCCAGAGGTCCGCGGCCCGCATGATGCTGCCGAGCCTCGGCGTGGACGACTTCGTCGAGGCGGTGCGCCAGTTGGTGACGATCGACGCCCGCTATGTTCCCGCGCCCGAGGGTGAGCAGAGCCTCTACATCCGCCCCTTCATGATCGCGTCCGAGCCGTTCCTCGGCGTGCGCGCCGCCGAAGAGGTCACCTTCATCGTGATCGCCTCACCGGTCGGGCCCTACTTCAGCGAAGGCATCAAAGGCGTCGACATCTGGGTCACCGACGAGTGGGCGCGCGCCGGCGCGGGGGGCACGGGCGCGGCCAAGTGCGGTGGCAACTACGCGGCCAGCCTGATCGCCCAGTACGAGGGCTACGAGCACGGCTGCACGCAGGTGATGTTCATCGAGGCGACCGGCAAGGACCGCGTCGAAGAGCTGGGCGGCATGAACGTGTTCCTCGTGACAGCGGACGCCACGCTGGTGACGCCGGCGCTGAGCGGCACCATCCTCGACGGCATCACCCGTGACTCGATTCTCGCCATCGGCGCGCGGATGGGGCTCGAGCCGGTGGAGCGCAGGCTCGCCGCCGGTGAGGTGTTCGACGGCATCGCCGACGGCACGTTCGTCGAGGCGTTCTGCTGCGGTACGGCCGCGGTGATCAGCCCGATCTCGGGTTTCAAGACTCGCGAGGGCGAGTGGCGCCCGCACGGGCAGGACTTCGCCCGCACCCTCGCCATCCGGGACGCGGTCCTCGACATCCAGTACGGACGCACGGCGGACGCGTTCGGCTGGACGAGCAAGGTCGTGTGAGGAGCCGATGATGACCGCCACACCGCAGCAGCCGCGAGGCAGCCTCCCGCTGGGCATCCTGATGGGCGCCGTCGTCGCGGCGATCGTGCTCGCGATCGTCTGGTTCGGCGCCGGCCTGGATGATAGCCGCACCGCGACGCCGGCCGATTCCCCGACGCCGTCGCCGACGGTCACCGAAACGGCGCCCTCGCCGTCGTCGACGCCGACACCGACGCCCACCCCTACGCCCACGCCGACGCCGACGCCGGACACGACGACGCCGGCGGAGCCCATCGAGGGCATCGTCACGGAACTGCCCGCCGGTTCGTGGGTCACCGTGCTGAAGTCGCTGCCACAGGCGGGGACGACGCCCGAGCAGGCGATCGCCCAAGCGGCTGAGCTGAGTCGGCCCAGCCATCAGGCGGTCGTGCTGAACACGAACTCCTTCGGCAACCTCAAGCCGGGTTACTACGCGATCGTGATCCCGGGAGCGTCGAGCCGCGCGGACGTGGTGGCGACCTGCCAGGCGATCGGTATCCCGGTGGGCGATCACTGCTACCCGCGGGAGATCAAGGGCTGAGCCCGTGCTCACCCGACGTTCGCTGCTCGCCGGGGCGGCACTGTTGCCCGCGGCGACGTGGGCGGTGCCGACGGCGTCCGCCGTGCCGGTGGCCGGTCGGGTGGGTCAGCCCGAGATCCGACCCCGGACGGACTGGGCGACCGCGAAGCAAGCCGTGCGCGGCGCGCTCGCCGTCGAGGAGGACGTGCGCTTCCTGCTCGTCCACCACACGCTCACGCCCAACGAGGACGGCCCCGAGCGGATCGGTCAGCGGCTGCGATCGATCCACTCGTTCCACACAGGCGAGCAGCGCGGCTGGCCCGACGTCGCCTACAACTTCTTCGTCGACGCGTACGGGGTGATCTGGGAGGGGCGACAGGGGAGCATCGCAGGCCCGGTGCGCGGCGACGCCACCGGCGGCTCCCAGGGCTACGCGCTGCTGTGCTGCTTCGTCGGCGACTTCACCGCCCGCGAGCCCACACCCGAGGCGATGGCGTCCATGACGCACCTGCTCGCGTGGCTGGCGGTCCGTGAGGATCTCGACCTGGGCGGCCGGGTGGAGTTCGTCTCGCGGGGTTCCTCGAAGTGGCGCCAAGGCGTCGCGGTGAGCACCGAGCAGGTCGCCGCGCATCGCGACATGTCCGTCACCCAGTGCCCGGGCGATGCGCTCTACCCACTGGTGGCCTCGCGGCTCCTGCCGGACGCGCAGGCCATGCTCGCCGGGCCGAGTGCCGAACCGGCCACCCCCGATCCCCCGCCGCCCAGCGCTGCGTCCGGCCCTGACAGCGCGGTCACTCCCGCCTCGCCGCCCGAGTCGGCGGCGGACGCCGCACCGTGGATGGCCGCCGGGGCCGTGGCGCTGACCGGCGCCGTCGCGGGGGTGATCCTCGGACGCCGGGGGGCGCGAGCCCGGGCAGGCTCAGGAGCCGAGCAGGCGCACGGCGATCGCGAGACCGCCGATCAGCAGGATCCCGAAGAATCCGATGAGGAACCCCGCGGTCGTCCGTGACATGCCCGGCTGCACTGCCTCGGTGACCTCGGCGGCGACCCCCATGGGTGTGACGAGCACCGGCGTCGCCGCGACGACCGGCAGGTGTTCGGTCGGCGGCGCCGCCGGCGCCTCATCGCGGTAGAGACCGAAGGGCTGCGTCTCGAGCGGCCCCGGTTCGTGCACGGACGTGTTCTGGACGGTCGCGGACGACCGCGCCGCGCCGGCGTCCGGCACGACAGGATCCGTGTGGCCGGCGCCCTCGTCGGCGAACGGCGCGTACACCGCGGTGGCGTCCGGATCGGCGACGACCGGTTCGGTGGCCGTGTCGGGCTCGGGTTCGCCTCCCGGCGCAGCAGAGGCGTCGGGCCCGGGAGAGGAGGTCGCCTCGTCGATGGCCGGCTGGACCGCTGTGGTCTCAGGATCGTCGCCGGTGGTGATGACCACGTCGGCGGCGGGCCGCGCACCGGCGGTCGCCTGGAAGAAATCGATCAGCGTGCGGTCCAGCAGCGACCCGGCGACCGGGGGAGCGAGGAAGGACAGCGTTCCCGAACCGGCGGCTACCTCGAAGCGCATCCACTCCTGGCTTCCCAACACCACGGGGGCGAAGGTCGCGCTCATCGCTTCGTCGCGCGCGACGACCGTCGCGCGATCGAGACCGTCGGCGTCGCGCCACAGCACGCCGGCTCGATGATCCTGGAGGACGAGCGCGCCATAGGCGACCCGTTCGCTGACCAACCCCACCGGAATGACGTAGTGAACGGCCTCATCGCTCGCGATCACCCTGGTGAACCGGGAGGCGCCGCCGGCGAGTACCTGGCGGGACAAGCTCGCGTAACGGTCGTCGAACGGCGCCAGGTCGAGCGCAGCGACGGCTGCGCGGCTGATCCGGTCGGCGAGATCGGTCATGGCGGCACTCCCTTTCGTGGTCGCCCGCCAGCATACGGCGCGCGCCGCCCACTCCAGCGGGGTGGACGCCGCGCGTCGCGTCAGGTATTCGGCCGAAGAGTCAGGCGAGCGCGGCCAGGGCCGCGTCGTAGTCGGGCTCCTGCGTGATCTCGGGGACCAACTCGGTGTGGCGAACGGTGCCCTC
Source organism: Nigerium sp. (assembly GCA_016711325.1). Classification (GTDB taxonomy): domain Bacteria; phylum Actinomycetota; class Actinomycetes; order Propionibacteriales; family Propionibacteriaceae; genus Propioniciclava. The sequence continues at coordinate 441,376 of JADJTH010000008.1, forward strand.
GGCGTCGATCACCACTACCGCACGCGCGTTGAGGCCCGCGAGCGGGCCGTCGAGCAGCTTGGTGCCGTAGTCGGTCGCGAAGTCGGAGCGGAAGGACGATCCCACCACCACGTTGTCGATGCCCTCCGCGCCGCAGAAGCGGCCCAGCGCGAACGGCAGGTCGGCGGACGCGCAGACCACCGTGGTGTTCTCGAGGCCGGCGGCCAACTCGTTGAACCTGCGCACGCTCGTCGCGCACACGCCCGTGTCGATGCTGGGGAAAATGTTGAGCACGACGCGGCGTCCGGCCTGCTCGGCGAGGGTGACCTCGGAGAGGTCCCTTCCGGTCAGTGTGAACGCCGGTGCGGTCTGCCCGACGGCCGGCAGATCGCCGACGGTGTGGACGGGAGTTCCCTTGAATAAGGTGTCAGCCATGTGCTGTTTCTAGCACCCCGGCGCAACCCCGGGCCAGTGTCGCACCGTCGCGGGGTCTGCGATCGTCTCGGTCGGCGGGCGGGGCACGGTCGACACAAGGCCGCACGCGATACTGCCAAGGTTGACCGGCGACGGCCGGTTTCCCGAGATCGATCCGAAGGACCGGAGCATGACGACTCTCCCCGTCGCCCCCGACGTCTTCCACCTCTACGACACCACCTTGCGCGATGGCGCGCAGCAGGAAGGGTTGCGCCTCACCGTTGCGGACAAGCTCAAGATCGCGCGCCTGCTCGACGACCTGGGCGTCGGCTTCATCGAGGGCGGTTGGCCGGGCGCGAACCCGAACGACACCGCGTTCTTCGCGTCCGCGGCGGCCGGCGACCTGACGCTTTCCAACGCCAAACTGGCCGCGTTCGGTTCCACGCGACGGGTGGGGGGCAAGGCGTCCGGCGATCCGCTCACGCGCGCGCTGCTGGACGCCCGGACCGAGGTGATCTGCCTGGTCGCCAAGAGCCACGACGAGCACGTCCACCGCGCGCTGAAGACCGACCTGTCCGAGAACCTCGCGATGGTGAGCGACACGGTGTCGTTCCTGGTCGGCGAGGGCCGCAGGGTCTTCCTCGACTGCGAGCACTTCTTCGACGGCTACCGCGCCAACCCGAGCTACGCGATCGAGGTCGTCCGCACCGCCGCGGACGCCGGGGCCGAGGTCGTCGTCCTGTGCGACACCAACGGCGGGATGCTGCCGCAATGGATGGGTGAGATCGTGTCGGCCGCGGGAGCCGTCGGTGTCGATCTGGGCATCCACTGCCACAACGACACAGGATGCGCGGTCGCGAACACCCTCGCCGCGGTCGACGCGGGCGCCATGCACGTGCAGGGCACGATGAACGGCCATGGCGAGCGCACGGGCAACGCCGACCTGATCACGGTGGCCGCCAACCTGCAGCTCAAGTACGGCTGGGACGTCATGCCCGCCGAGCGCCTCGCCCGCGCCACCCTGGTGAGCCAGGGCGTGGCCGCGATCACGCACGTACCGCCGAACGCGCGCCAGCCCTACGTCGGCCACTCGGCCTTCGCGCACAAGGCCGGGCTGCACGCGTCGGCGATCAAGGTGGACGCCAACCTCTACCAGCACACCGACCCGCGGCTCGTGGGCAACGACATGCGCATGCTCGTCTCCGACATGGCCGGGCGCGCCAACATCCAGCTCAAGGGTTCCGAGCTCGGCTTCGACATCGACGACCGGGATCTGGCCGCGCGCATCACCGACACGGTCAAGCGGCGCGAGATGGAGGGCTACTCCTACGAGTCGGCGGACGCCTCCTTCGAGCTGCTGCTGCGTGCCGAGACCGACCAGCTCGACCTCCGGTTCGAGGTGCTCAAGTGGCGGGTGCTGACGTCCGACGAGGTGACCGACGAGGGCGACTCGGAGGCGACCGTGAAGGTGCGCGTCGGCGACAAGGTCCGCTCGCGCGTCGGCGAGGGCTTCGGGCCGCTGAACGCCCTCGACAAGGCGTTGCGCAGCGCGCTGAAGAAGGACCATCCGGCGGTGGAGAGCTTCGAGCTCACCGACTACCGGGTGCGCATCATCGAGGCCGCCTACGGCACCGACGCGATCACCCGGGTTCTCATCGACACCACCGATGGTGCGCGCACGTGGACGACCGTCGGCGTCGGCACCAACGTGGTGGAGGCGTCCTGGGAGGCGTTGCACGACGCCTACCTGTGGGGCCTCATCGAACGCTGAGTAGGATTCAGCCATGACCGACCCGCAGCAGATCAGGATCGGCCACGCCGAGCGCGATCGCGCCGTCGAGACGCTCCGGGAGGCGGCGGCCGACGGCCGGCTCACCCTCGACGAACTCGACGAGCGGCTCGAGCATGCGCTCGGCGCGCGCACCCGTGGCGATCTCCGCGCGCTGCTGGGCGACCTCGTGCCGCCCACGCAGATCGAGGCGGTTGTCCGTCCCGCCCTGGTGCGTGCCCACGAGGTGGCGCCGGGCTGGTCGTGGCAGGATCCGCTGGTGCTGATCGCCCGCTGGGAGGACGTGCTGCGGGCGGGGCCGTGGGAGGTGCCGCCGTTCCTCGAGGTGAACCCGGTGGCCAGCAACATCAAGCTGGACTTCGTCGACGCGCGCACGCAGGCGCAGGTGATCGACATCCACCTGCTCGGCGGGGCGGGTGATCTGGTGCTCGTCCTTCCTGACGGCTGGGCCGCCGACGTGACCCGCATCGACAAGGGTCTCGGCTCGGTCAAGGCGTCCGTGCCCTCGCAGCCGCAGGCGGCGTGTCCGCTCGTCATCGTGCGCGGGAAGACGTCGTTGGGCGACATCAAGGTGCGCACCCCGAACTGGTGGGACACGCGTCAGCGCAACAGGCGGCTGGCCAGGGGCGGCGGGATCGTCGCCAAGAACTGAGCCGCCAGTAGCCTGGGCTCATGCGCATCGCCCGTTTCGTTCACCATGACCAGATCGCCTACGGCACCGTCGAACTCGACGAGGATCGCGGCGAACATCCCGGCACCGTCTCCGTCCTGACCGGTGACCCGCTCGTCACCGCGGTGCAGTTCACCGGGGAGCGGCTGCTGCTGGGCGACGTGCGCTTGGTCGCGCCGGTGCTGCCGCGCAGCAAGATCGTCGCGATCGGACGCAACTACCGCGCGCACGCGGCCGAGTTCGGCCACGAGGTGCCCGAGGAGCCGATGTGCTTCTACAAGCCGAACACCGCGGTCGTGGGCCCGGGCGAGCCCATCGTGTACCCGCGGCAGAGCACCGCGGTCGACCACGAGGCCGAACTGGCGGTCGTCATCGGGCGCATCTGCAAGGACGTCCCCGTCGAGAGGGCGCCCGAGGTGATCTTCGGCTACACCTGCGCCAACGACGTGAGCGCGCGCGACTTCCAGCACAAGGACGGGCAGTGGGGCCGCGCCAAGGGCTTCGACACGTTCTGCCCGCTCGGCCCGTGGATCGTCACGCACCTGTCGCCGGCGGAGGCGTCCGATCTCGGCATCCGCGCCACCGTCGTGCGCGACGGGCAGACGATCGAGCGTCAGGATTCGACGACGGCGAACATGGTGCACGGCATCGCCGAGCTCGTCTCGTTCGTGTCGTCGTTCGCGACGCTGCTGCCCGGTGACGTGATCCTCACCGGTACACCCGAGGGTGTCGGGCGGATTGTGCCGGGCGACGTCGTGACCATCGAGATCGAGGGCATCGGCTCGCTGAGCAACCCCGTCGTGGCCGCCGACGCATGAGCGCACGCCGACGGCCGGCGCGGTCGGGCAATCCCGCCGTCGTGGCGTCCGCGGGTCAGGCGCCGCACGATCGGACGCCGCGGCGCGCATCCCTGGTGGAGCGATTCGCCATCGAGAAGGTGCCCGTGGGTGTCGACTACCCGCACGTGCTGCGGACGCCCGGGGCGTCCCGTGTGATGGCGGCGGTCGGCGTGCTGCTGGGCGTGGCGACCTTCATGCTGGCCGCACCGATGGTCTCCCAGGCGTTGGCGGCCGGCTACTGGCTGGCGGTGGGGCGTCCGGGGGAGTTCTCGGCGACGTACCGGAGCCTGACCGCCTACGAGGTGCCGTTCGGGTTGGTGGTCGGCCACGTCGGCCTGATGACGCTGATCCCGATCTCGTGCGCGCTCGTGCTGTGCGTGCACCGGGTGCGGCCCGGCTACCTGTCCTCGGTCGCCGGACGCCTGCGCTGGCGCTGGCTGGGCCTCACCACCGCGATCGGCTTCGCGTCGCTGTGGCTGGTGCTCGCGACGCAGAACGTGCTGGCGCCCGACGGGGCGAACTGGACGGTCGCACCGCAGCAGGGCGCGTGGGCGTTCATCGTGGTGATGCTGCTGACCACACCGTTGCAGGCGGCGGCCGAGGAGTATTTCTTCCGCGGCTACCTGATGCAGTCGCTGGGTTCGCTGGTGACCTCGCCCTGGTTCGGGATCGTCGCCTCCGCGGCGGTGTTCACGGTGTTCCACCAGTCGACGAATCTGGCGCTGGTGGTGGACCGGTTCGCCTTCGGAGTCCTGGCGGGCTGGCTCGTCGTGCGGACGGGCGGGCTCGAGGCGTCCATCGGTGCGCACGTCGCCAACAACGTGACCTCGTTCGGGCTCGCCGCGCTCACCTCGTCGGTCGCCGAGGTCAAGGCGATCACCGAGGTCACGTGGGTGATCGCGGCGTGGGACGTCGGCCGGTTCGCGCTGTTCGCGGCGCTGATCTGGCTGCTCGCCCGGGCCTACCGGCCACAGCGCCGGACCGGGCCTGCCACGAGGGTGGCGGGCTCGGTTTGAGCCGGACGCCCTCGGTGCAGTAAGGTTGTACCTCGCTGGCCTACGGGCCGGCGTTTCCACGGAGAGGCCCTCGGGCGTCGAGGTGGAAGAAGGGGTATGGGGTAATTGGCAGCCCGCCGGATTCTGGTTCCGTCAGTCTAGGTTCGAGTCCTAGTACCCCTGCTGGAAGGCGATTTTCCAGCAGGACTTCCTGTCTGGTAAGGTCTTCCGCGGCGCGCAAGCGTCAGTGCCGGCCCCGTTGTGTAGCGGCCTAGCACGCCGCCCTCTCAAGGCGGTAGCGCGGGTTCGAATCCCGTCGGGGCTACAGAGGTGAACGCCTCAGTCAGATCAGTCTGGCTGAGGCGTTCGTCGTTTCCGTGCTGACTCGGGCCACTCAGCGCCTGCGCACCACGGCCTTGCCGACCTCGACCACGAGGAATATCCCGAAGGCGAGGGCGAACGTCAGCGCCCAGTCGCGCGGCCCGATCGGGCCCGACTCGAACCAGACATGCATGAACGGCGCGTACACGAACACGAGCTGGGCCGCCAGCATGGCGCCGACCGAGATCCAGATGACGCGGTTACCGGCGAGGACGCGCGGGGTGAGGCTCGAGGAATCCAGGAACCGGCAGTTGAACAGGAACGCCAACTGGCCGAGCGCCAGCATCGTCACCGCCGCGGTCTGGGCCGTCGCGTAGTCGACGCCAAGGCTGCGTTCGAGCTGGTACACCACCAGGGCCACCGTGCCGATCAGCACCGAGGCCACGGCGACGAGCGTCCAGGCGCTGCGTGAGAGCACATGCTCCTTGGGCGAGCGCGGCGGCCGGTGCATCAGGTCGGGTTCGGCGGGTTCGCCGGCCAGCGCCAGCGACAAGGTGACGGCGGTGATCAGGTTCACCCACAGGATCTGCACGGGCGACAGCGGCAGCGCCCAGCCCATGAGCACCGCCACCAGGATCACCAGCGACTGCGCGCCGTTGGTGGGCAGCAGGAAGACCACCGACTTGCGGATGTTCGCGTAGATCCGGCGTCCCTCCTCGACCGCCCGCTCGATGGTGGCGAAGTTGTCGTCCGCGAGGACGATGTCGGCGGCCTCCTTGGTGGCGTCCGTCCCCTTGATGCCCATCGCGACGCCGACGTCGGCGCGCGTGATGGACGGGGCGTCGTTGACGCCGTCGCCGGTCATGGCCACCACCTCGCCGTGCGACTGCAGGGCGCGCACGATGCGCAGCTTGTGCTCGGGTGAGGTGCGCGCGTAGACGTCGACGTCGCGGACGACCACGCGCAATTGCTCCTTGGACATGGCCTCGAGGTCGGCTCCGGTGAGCGCCTCCACGTCGCCGGTCGGCGGCGCGATGCCCAGCTCGCGGGAGATGGCCACCGCGGTGCCGGCGTGGTCGCCCGTGATCATCTTGACTCTGATGCCGGCGGTCCGGCACTCGGCGATGGCGGCGGTCGCCTCAGGACGCGGCGGGTCGACGATGCCGACCAGCCCGAGGAAGGTGTTGCCGGCGGCGACACTGTCGAGCGTCACCTCCACCTCGCCGTCGTGCGCCGGACGCGAGGCGGCCGCGAGCACGCGCAGTCCCTCATGCGCGAGCTCGTCGATGCGGCGTTCCCACGCGGCGCGGTCGAGCGGCGCGACGCCGGTGGTGGCGCGCTGGGTCTCGCAGCGGTCCAGCAGTCGGTCGGGCGCGCCGATCAGATGGACGATGCGGCGTCCGTCGGCATCGTCGAGTGTGGCGGCGAACTTGTGCGTCGACTCGAACGGCACCTGAGCGAGGCGCTGCACGCCGCCGACGTCGATGCCGGACTTGACGGCCAGCACGTCGAGGGCGCCCTCGGTCGGCTGGCCGACGACCCGCCAGCCCTCGGGCGTCCGCTCGACCATCGCGTCGTTGCACACGCCCGCGGCGAGAACGAGGTCGGCCAACGCAGGATGCTCGGCGAGCGCGGCCGTGGCACCGGACGCCGTGACGATGCGGCCCTCGGGCCGATAGCCCGTGCCCTCGACGCCGAACCGGCCATCGCCGGTGATGACCGTTCTGGCCGTCATCTCGTTCTGGGTGAGCGTGCCCGTCTTGTCGGAGCAGATCGTCGTCACAGAGCCGAGCGTCTCGACTGCGCCCATCTTGCGAGTGATCGCGTTTCGGCGAGCCATCTGCTGCACGCCGAGGGCGAGGGTGATGGTGACCAGCGCGGGGAGTCCTTCGGGAATCGCGGCGACGGCGAAGCCGATCGCGGCCGAGAGCAGTGCGTCGAAGGAGAAGTCGTGGACGAAACGCCCGATGATCAGCATCACGGCGGCGGCCAGGCCGATCGCGACCGACAACTGCTTGGCGAGGCGGGCAAGTTGGAGGGTCAGGGGAGTATCGACCGCGTGCTGGCCGGCGACCAGCGCGGAGATCTGCCCGATCTCGGTGTTCGCCCCGGTGGCCGTGACGACGGCGTCGGCGTTGCCGGTGGCGACGATCGTTCCGGAGAACAGCATCGAGGAGCGGTCGCCGACGCCGGCGTCCGCGCCCACGGACTCCACGTTCTTCACCGCGGGCACCGACTCCCCGGTGAGCGCGGCCTCGTCCACCTGCAGGTTGGCTTGGAGGAGGATGCGGGCGTCCGCAGGAACCCGGTCGCCCGAGCGGACGCGGATGACGTCGCCGGGAACGAGCGTCGAGGAGTCCGCGTTGGACCAGGTGCCGTCGCGCTGCACCTGGGCTTCGAGCGACATCATGGTGCGCAGGCTCTCCAAGGCGCTGGTCGCGCGGCCCTCCTGGATGAAGCCGATCATCGCGTTGGCGAGCGCCACGACGAGGATCACGATGCAGTCGACCCAGTCGCCCACCAGTGCCTTGAGGACGCCCGCACCCAGCAGAATGTAGATCAGGATGTCGTCGAAGTGCGCGAGCAGCCGCTTCCAGGCCGGAACCGGCGCCGCGGCCGGCAGGTTGTTGCTGCCGAACTGGGCCAGCCGCGCGGAGGCGTCCGCGCTCGACAGCCCGGTGGCGTTCGACCCCTGGCCGGCGAGCACCTCGGCGGGGTCGTACGCCCAGGGAACCGTGCGGGCGGTCGCCGCGGCGTCAACGGTCGTCTTGTCAGTCACGGCGTCGAGCCTAATGCGGTACGGCGGCGCTCAGGCCGTCGTCCGGCCGGGGCGGCAGGGGGTCAGCTGTCGCTGCTGGCGCGGCGCAGCACCTCGGACAACCATTCGGCGGCGGCCATGACGGCAGGCGCGTGCATGCGTCCGGGCTGGCGGGAGAGCCGTTCGATCGGCCCCGACACGCTCACCGCGGCGATCACCTTGCCCGCGGGGGAGCGGACCGGTGCCGACACGGACGCCACGCCGGCCTCGCGTTCGGCCACCGACTGCGCCCAGCCGCGACGGCGGACGGTCGACAGGGCGACCGCCGAGAAGGTGGCGTTGTTGAGGCCGCGCTGGATGCGCTCGGGGTCTTCCCAGGCGAGCAGCACCTGGGCGGCCGAACCGGCGTTCATCGTCAGCTGGGTGCCGACCGGCACCGTGTCGCGCAGGCCCGAGGGACGCTCGGCGGTCGCCGCGCAAATGCGGAACTCGCCCTGGCGTCGGAAGAGCTGCGCCGATGCGCCGGTGATGTCGCGCAGGCGGGCCAGCACCGGCCCGGCGGTGGCGAGCAGGCGGTCCTCCCCGGCCGCGGAGGCGAGCTCGGTCAGGCGCGGACCGAGGACGAATCGCCCTTGGAGATCGCGGCTGACGAGCCGGTGATGTTCGAGCGCCACGGCGAGGCGGTGGGCGGTCGGGCGCGCGAGACCGGTGGCTGTCACCAGGCCGGCGAGGGTGGTCGGGCCTTGTTCGAGCGCGGTCAGCACCTGTGCTGCCTTGTCGAGGACGCCGACGCCGGAGTTACTGTCCATAGTTTGATACTGCCGTCTCAAACTTTGACATGCAAGTGTTTCCCGACCTAGCTTCAATTAAGCGGCAGCTTCTCGCGAAGCGCAAGGAAGGGGTTCGGGAATGAGACAGACCCTCAGCGACAAGGTCTGGGACGCGCATGTCGTGCGGCGCACCGAGGGCGAACCGGACCTGCTGTTCATCGATCTTCACCTCGTCCACGAGGTCACCAGCCCGCAGGCGTTCGACGGACTCCGGCTGGCCGGGCGCCCCGTGCGGCGCACCGATCTGACGCTCGCGACCGAGGATCACAACACGCCGACCGAGAACATCCTGCTCCCGATCGCCGACCCGGTCTCGCGCCTGCAGGTCGACACGCTGCGCAAGAACGCGGCCGAGTTCGGGGTGCGCATCCACAGTCTCGGCGACAAGGACCAGGGCGTCGTCCACATCATCGGCCCTCAGTTGGGCGTCACCCAGCCGGGCATGACGATCGTGTGCGGCGACTCGCACACCTCCACCCATGGCGCGTTCGGCGCGCTGGCGTTCGGCATCGGCACCTCCGAGGTCGAGCACGTGCTCGCGACCCAGACGCTCAACCAGGTGCCCGCCAAGCGCATGGCCGTCACCATCGACGGCGATCTGCCCGACGGCGTCACACCCAAGGACGTCGTGCTCGCGCTGATCAGCAAGGTCGGCACCGGCGGCGGTCAGGGGTACGTGGTCGAGTACCGGGGCAGCACCATCGAGAACATGTCGATGGAGGGCCGGATGACCATCTGCAACATGAGTATCGAGTGGGGCGCGAAGGCCGGCATGGTCGCGCCCGACGAGACCACGTTCGCCTACCTGAAGGGGCGTCCGCACGCGCCGGCAGGCGCGCAGTGGGACGCCGCCGTCGAGTACTGGAGGACCCTCACGACCGACGAGGACGCGGTCTTCGACGCCGAGGTCGTCATCGACGCAACGCAGCTCACCCCGTTCGTCACCTGGGGCACCAACCCCGGCCAGGGTGTCGGCCTGGGCGAGACCGTACCCGCCCCGGACGACTTCGACGATCCGGTCGACCGCGCCGCCGCGGAACGCGCCCTGGAGTACATGGACCTCACCGCGGGCACCAAGATGACGGACATCCGCGTCAACACGGTGTTCCTCGGCTCGTGCACCAACGGCCGTATCGAGGACCTGCGCCTCGCGGCGTCCGTGATCGCCGGCCACCGGGTCGCCGAGGGCGTCCGCATGATGGTGGTCCCGGGCTCGGCTCGCGTGCGGCTGCAGGCGATGGAAGAGGGCCTCGACGAGGTGTTCAAGAACGCCGGCGCCGAGTGGCGCGAGGCCGGATGCTCGATGTGTCTGGGCATGAACCCCGATCAGCTCAAGCCGGGCGAGCGCTCGGCGTCCACCTCCAACCGCAACTTCGAGGGACGCCAAGGCAAGGGGGGCCGCACCCACCTGGTGTCGCCCGCCGTCGCCGCCGCCACGGCCGTGCGGGGCACACTCAGCTCGCCCGCCGACCTGGAGGAGAAGTAGGCCATGGAGAAGTTCACCACGCACACCGGCGTCGGCGTCCCGCTGCGCCGCTCCAACGTCGACACCGACCAGATCATCCCGGCGGTGTACCTCAAGCGGGTCACCCGCTCCGGCTTCGAGGACGGCCTGTTCGCCGCCTGGCGCAGCGACCCCGGGTTCGTCCTCAACCAGGACGCCTACGAGGCCGGCTCGGTGCTGGTCGCCGGCCCCGACTTCGGCACCGGATCGTCGCGTGAGCACGCGGTGTGGGCACTGCAGAACTACGGCTTCCGCGTCGTGATCGGCTCGCGCTTCGGCGACATCTTCCGCGGCAACGCGGGGAAGGCCGGCCTGTTGGTCGCCCGCGTCGAGCCGGCCATCGTCGAGGCGCTGTGGGACTATCTGGACGCCGACCCCGGCGCCGAGCTCGCCGTGTCGCTGGTCGACAAGACGATCGTGGCCGGCGATAAGACCTACGGGTTCGATATCGACGACTACACCCGCCACCGCCTGCTCAACGGGCTGGACGACATCAGCCTGACCTTGCAGCATTCGGACGCCATCGCCGCCTACGAGGCAGGGCGTCCGTCCTGGAAGGTCACGACGATTCCGGCGCGCGTCGCCGACTGACTCGCGTCGACCGACCGGTTCCAGGACCAAGACCCTCGCCCGCAGTGGGCGAGGGTCTTGTCGCGTCGGGGTGCGCGGGGCTCAGTCGTTGCGACGCTCGTGGCTCGCGAGCACGCGGTTCTGCAGCGGCGTGCACGCGGCCAGCGCGGCGACGGTGAGGCCGATGCCGGCGGCCAGGACGCCGCCCATGAGGGGCAGGCCGGCGCCCGCGTCCTCCATACCGAGCCGCGTCGCCATCGTGACGAACGGCAGGCCGAGGAGGATGCCCAGGCCGGCCCCGAGCGCCACGGCCACGACCAGGGGCGCGAGCGTCTCCCACCACATCACCCGGGTGAGGAAGCTGCGCGGCGCGCCCATGTTGGCGAGCGCCACGGTTTGCTCGGCGCGCTCGAGGACCGAGGACGCCTGCGCGATGAAGATCGACATCGCGGTGAGGGCGAAGCCGACGCCGAGCGTGATGATCGCGCCCTTGGTGAAGTCCCACTGGCTCGCGAGGGCGAAGTCGGCCGAGGCAGCGTCGTCGGTGGCGTTGAACGCGATCGGCATGATCGCCAGGTAGGCGCCGATGAGGGCCAGCAGACCGAGCCCCGAGACCCGCCGCCAGGTGGCCTTCGCGTCAGCCTGGACGCGCCGGGACGCCCACATGGCGGTGGCGTTCGGCGTCCGGGCGAGACCGGCGGCCAGGAGCTGCAGCAGCCAGGCAGCGAACAGGTTGAACGCCCAGATCACCGCGAGCATGATGGCGGCGAAGATGAGGGTCGGCACCAGGCCGTTGATCTGGAGGGTCTGGATCGCGACCAGCGCGATCACCAGCACCACCGCGAAGAACGCGACGCGCCAGGCGCGCATGGCCGGGCTGTTCGCCCGCTTCGAGACGCCGAGCGGCGAGATCCGCACCCGGCGCAGGCCCCACGCCGACGCGAGCATGCCCGTGACGAACGTGGCCGCGCACACCGCGAGGATGCCCCACCACGGCAGCAGCATCTCTGCGGGACGGACGGTCATCGCCTGCATCGTCAGCAGGCCCCACGCGGGCAGCGTGGCGAAGTAGGCGAGGGTGCCGAGCGCGATGCCCGACACTGCCTGGATGGCGGTGTCGATGAGCGACATCCGGGTGACGTCCGCCGACGACAAACCCACGAGCCGCAGCACCGCGAGCCGGCGGTCGCGTCCGCGGGCGCCGAGCATGGCCGCGCCGGACGCCAGCCCGCTCATCGCGGGGATCAGTAGCGCGCAGGCGATGAGGGCGAGCATGAAGTACATCGAGATGACCGTCTCGAACGTCGGGTCGACGGCGATGAGCTCGGCGTGGATCCCGGTGGGCGCCGTCCAGCGCTGGTAGAACATCCACGTGCCTCCGGCGACGGTGAGCGCGAGGGCGGAGCTAACCGCGAACGCGATCACCGAGGACAGGTAGAGCAGCCCCTCGCCCTCACGCATCGCCAGCCGGGCGCCGGTGAGGCGGAGCGACAGGTCGACCAGGCTGCCCGCGGAGGGGGCGGACGCCGCGGGCGTCCGGACGGCGACGGCTGTCATCGCAGCACCTCCGCGGCGGTCGCGGCGGAGGGATCCAGGCGGCGGTCGGCGTGGACCAGGCCGTCGCGGATCTCGAGCAGGCGGCCGCACCAGCGGGCGACGTTGACGTCGTGGGTGACCAGCACGAGACTGGCGCCGGCCATCGCGACCGTCGTGGTGAGCATCTGCATCATCTCGTGGCCGGTGGCCTGATCGAGGGCGCCGCTGGGCTCGTCGGCGAACACCACACTCGGATTGGTGACGAGCGCCCGCGCGATGGCGGTCCGCTGCGCCTGGCCGCCCGACATGTCTCCCGGCCGCCGCGTGCGCAGCTCGGCGAGGCCGAGGCGTCCGAGGAGGGCGTCGGCGGCGTCGATTGCCTTGCCGCGCGGGGTGCCGGTCAGCAGGAGGGGGAGTGCGACGTTCTCACGGGCGGTGAGTTCGGGGATGAGCTGACCGTCCTGGAAGACGAACCCGAAGCGGCTCAGGCGCAGGTGCGAGCGCGGGCGGTCCTTGAGCGCGGAGACGGTCTGTCCGTCGAAGACCACGTCGCCCTGATCGGGCAGCAGGACGCCGGACAGGCAGTGCAGCAGGGTGGACTTGCCGGAGCCCGAGGGGCCCATGATGGCCACCGTCTCGCCCTTGGCGATCGAGACGGACACCCCTGCGAGAGCCCGGACCTGGCCGAAGTTCTTGGTGACGCCGCGCGTCTGCAGCAGGGGTGGGGTGGCGGTGGTGTCTGTGGTCACGTCGATCATGGTTCCATTCCAGCGCCGATCGGGCGTCCGCCCCAGGGTGCGGGCGATGCACTTCGGGTAGTGCCAGCACTACCTTTCCTCGCGGGGGTGGGCGCGAGGCGTCGGCTAGGTTGCGGGGTGTGAGCCCCCTTCGTCGCAAGCCGGTCGATCCCGAGCGGGACGCCGCCCGCCAGATCGCCGCGCTGACCGCGTCCCGGCGGGTGATCGTGGACGCCTACGAGATCGAGCGGCGCCGCATCGAGCGTGACCTGCACGACGGCACCCAGCAGTATCTGGTGGCGGCCTTGATGAAGCTCGGCGAGGCGCGGATGGCGCCGGCGGTGGGCGGTGATCCCGCGCTCGGTGCACTGCTCGCCGAGGCGTCCGATGCGCTTGGCCGCGGGCTGGACGCGCTGCGGGCCACGGTGCGGGGCATCCATCCGCAGGTGCTGGTCGAGCAGGGGCTGGCGGCGGCGTTGGCCGATGTCGCGCAGGCGTCCGCGTCGCCCGTGAGGATCGTCTGCCCCCACCCGCTGCCGGCGCTGCCCGAGGGCGTGCTGGCTACGGGGTACTTCTTCGCGTGCGAGGCGATCGGGAACGCCGCCAAGCACGCGCCCGGCGCTCCGATCACCGTGCTGTTGGCCACCGACTCGCACTTGCGCGTGTCGGTGGTGGACGCCGGTCCCGGCGGCGCCCGCCTCGTCCCCGGGCGCGGCCTGGCCGGCATGCGCGAGCGGCTGGCCGCATTCGGCGGCGAGGTGACGATCTCCAGTCCGTCGGGCGGACCGACGCAGGTGGCGGCGTCCGTACCGTTGCTGCTCCGTCGCGGTGAGCCGGGCTTCGTGGTCTGAGGGACGTGGCGGCCCGTTCCTCACTGCCGGGGGCGGCGCGAGCGTACGATGATCCCAGGAATCCGAGAGGGGCGAGGATCAGATGGACGCACTCCGTTCTTTGCTGCCCATGGATGCTCAACTCGGCCCCCTGATCGACGGACGCCTTGTTGAGTGGATGGTTCTGGCGACCTTCGTGATCGTGGCTGCGGGGATCCTCCTGTTCGTAGGGTGGCTGGTGCGTTCCCGCCGGCGGGGCTGACGCGCGGCTGAGTCTGCGCGGGCGTCTCGGTGCCCCCGCCGGTGGCTCAAGCGGCGCGAGGTGCGTACATGATCACCGCGACGCCCGCCAGGCAGACGAGGGCGCCGATGACGTCGTAGCGGTCGGGGCGGAAGCCGTCCACGACCATCCCCCACGCGAGCGATCCGGCGACGAAGACGCCGCCGTAGGCGGCGAGGATGCGGCCGAAGTGGGCGTCGGGCTGGAAGGTGGCGACGAAGCCGTACAGGCCGAGCGCGATGACGCCCGCGCCGATCCACAGCAGCCCGCGGTGTTCGCGTACTCCCTGCCAGACGAGCCACGCGCCGCCGATCTCGGCGATGGCGGCGACGACGAAGAGACCGACGGAACGAAGCACATCCATGGGGCCATCCTCCCAGGTGGCGCGCGCGAGGCGGAACGACATTTCCTGCCGCTCATTCCCGGTGAGCGCGTCAGGACATCAGTGGCGCTGATGTTCTGGAAGATTGAGCGGCAGAAAATGTCGCCCCGAGCGTCGATACCCAGTGTGAGGTGATCGGGGACCTGGCACTCCACGTCCCGGCGGAGAGCGGACGCAGCGGCATCTCGGTGGCCCGCCCGTGGAAGGGCTGGTCGTGGTGGTTGAGCGCCTCCATCATCGAGAGGTCGCTTCCCACGAGCAGCACGAGCACGGGATGCTGCGACAGCTCCCGGTCCCACGTGCGCTGCAGTTCGCCCGCTCCGCCCGGGATGCCCTCGAGGAGCCAAAGCGCGATGCTCCAGCCGCCGATGCCCGTCACGCTACCCTGGCGGGCGTGACCACCCCACCCATTCGCCTCGTCCTCGCCGACGACGCCGGTCTGCTGCGCGAGGGGCTCGCGGCGCTGCTCGAGCGGCAGGGATTCCAGGTCGTCGCCCAGGAGAGCCGCGCCGACACGCTGCGGATCACCGTGGCGGAGCTGGCGGCGTCCGGCGCGCTGCCCGACGTCGTCGTCACCGACGTCCGGATGCCGCCCACCATGACCACCGACGGGCTGCAGGCCGCACTCGACCTCAAGGCGACCTACCCGGCGCTCGGTGTGCTCGTGCTCAGCCAGTACGTGGCCGCGGTCTACGCGCAACAGCTCTTCTCGCTCCCGGCCACCGGCGGCGGCACCGGCTACCTGCTCAAGGACCGCATCGCCCAGGTTGCCGACTTCGTCGGCTCGCTGCGGGTCGTCGCTGCGGGCGGCGTGGTGATCGACCCCGAGGTGACCAGGGCGATGATGCGGACGTCCCGGTCCGGGCTCGGCGACCTCACCCCGCGCGAGTTCGAGGTGCTCGAGCTGATGGCGCGCGGGCTGTCGAACGCGCAGGTCGCCGACGAGCTCGTGTTGTCGGGCGCCGCCGTCGCGAAGCACGTGTCGAACATCTTCGCGAAGCTCCGGCTCGACCCCGGCGAGGAGAATCGTCGCGTGCGGGCGATCCTCGCCTTCCTGTCGGGCGCCGGCACACCCGGACTCGATCGATGAGCGGAGACTTGTGGCCCGACTGAGCGCCACAAGTATCCGCCATCCGGTGGATGACCGACCGCTACCGCGTGGGCTCCGGCGCCGGACGCGGCGTGTAGGTCTGCTCGGGCACCACAACGGGGTCCGGGCCGGCGTCACCCGGCATGAGCCTGACCTTTCCGCCGGTGTACTCCTTGGCGACCCGGTGGGTGCCGACGGTGCCGGTGAGCGACTCGGGCAGGGCGTCGACGACCTCGCGACGGAGAATCGCCGACTGATAGGAGCCGGAATTCCACTGGGTACCGTTGCCGAGCAGTAACCCCGTCGACGGGTCGAGGTACAGGAACTGTTCCTGACCCGGGCGGGCGGCCTCGTCGACGAACGTCACCTTGAGCGCCGGGCGCCGCTGCGGATCGTCGGTGTGCTCGACGCTCACGCGCGGATTCAGCCCGAGGACGCCGATGGCCGCGCCCCGGACGTCCGGCGGCGCGGCCTCGGCGCGGAGCATGTCGCCGATGGCGATGAAGACGGCCTCGTCCTGGGATGTCGACCCGAGTACGCGGAGCCGGAGGAAGGCGTCCAGCAGGTGCGGTTCGGTCGGCAGGGTGGCCGCGTAGTCGGGACGCTGCCAGCCCCAGCCCGGCGAGAAGAGGTAGCGCTCCACCCGGCCGTTCACCGTGCGGTCGGACCACTGCCAGCCGTCGGTGGCGTAGTAGTCGTCGTGGGTGACTCGCCGATCGACCGCGGGCGTCTGGGAGGCGGCGTCCGGGGCGCCGGTCTGGGTCTCGACCGACTGGACGCGCAAGAACTGCGTGTCGCCCCATTCGAGGGCCGTCTGCGCGGCGGCGACCCTCGCGAGATCGTTGAGGTCGCCGGCGGCCGCGGTGCCGAGCCAGCCCGGAACCGCGACGGGCACCACGAGCATCAGCGCGGCCGCGAGGGATGCCGCCACGGCGACCGGCCAGGCCCGCCGCTTGGTCGGGACGCGTCGGGCGCGGCCGGCCATGACGTCGTCGAGGAGTAGCCGGCGCTGTTCGGGCGTCCACTCGTGTGCGAGTGCCTCGTCGCTGGGCCGGGTGCGTGAGATCAGGTCGACCATGGTCATTCTCCTGTCGGGAGCGCGACCAGACGCACGGGAGCGCGGTCGCCGGTGTGGGCGGTGAAGCGTCGACGTGCCCGGGACAGCCGGGCGGCGAACGCGTTGGCGGAGCAGCCGACGACGCCGGCCGCCTGCGCGGGCGTGAGCCCGTCCCAGCCGACGAGCAGCAGCGTCTCGCGGTCGTCCTCGGAGAGGCGCGCGAAGGCGTCCGCGAGGGCGATGCGTTCCTCGGCGGAGGCGTCCGAGGCGGCCGCAAGCGCGTCGATCCCGTCCCGTTCCGTCGTCAGCCGTTGCCGCCTGGACAGATGCCGCCAGTGGCGATGCAGCACGTTGCGGGCGGTCACCAGCAGCCAGGGGAGTGGTTCGTCGGGCAGGTCGTCGCGCCGCGTCCAGGCGACGAGATAGACCTCGCCCACGACGTCCGGAGCCACGTCGGCGTCCGCGTGCCGGCGGGCGTACGCGTACACGCGGGTGTTCGTGGCCTCGTACATGGCCACGAACGCTGCTTGCGTGGAGTAGGTGCTCACACCTGGTAATGCCCGCGCGGGCCGGATGATGACAGGTGCGTCTGGTCGATGACTCAAGTTACCGTGAAAGATCGCGCCTTGCTTCTCGTCTTCACGCCATCGTGGCGTCCGGCCCGGTAGTCGCCGTGCGCGGCCTGGCGTCCACGGCGAGGGCGTTCCGCTCCGGACGGCCGGGGCTGAGTAGGGTGGTGCCGCCCCGATGAGTGGAGGAATCCGATGGCCCCAGCTACTCGCACCCGTGTCGCGATCGTCTTCGGCGGCGTCAGCTCGGAGCACGACGTGTCGTGCCTGACCGCCGGCGGCGTGACGCGCGCGATCGACGCGGAACGCTTCGACATCGTCGGCATCGGCATCACCCCCAGCGGACGCTGGGTTCAGGTCTCCACTGAGGACATGGCGGCCTTCCATGTCGTCGGCAACACCCTGCCCAGGCTCGGCGAGGAACGCCCGGACGCCGTACTGCTGCGCCGCGAGGGCGGCGGCCGCATCGCCACCGTCGACGGCGCCGCTCTGGTGGACGTGCGTGACTTCGACGTCGCGTTCGGCCTGCTGCACGGCCCGTTCGGCGAGGACGGCACCATTCAGGGCCTGTTCGAGATGATGAACGTCCGCTACGTCGGATCGGGCGTCGCGGCGTCCGCCATCGGCATGGACAAGGACCTGATGAAGTCGTCTCTGGCGAGCGCGGGCCTGCCGGTCTGCCGGTGGGTGACCGTCACCCGCGCTGCATGGGATGCGGACCGCGAGGTCCTGCTGCGCCGCATCGCGGCCGACCTGACCTTCCCCGTCTACGTGAAGCCCGCCCGCGGCGGGTCGAGCGTCGGCATCTCGCGCGCCGCCGACCTGGACCAGGTACCGGCGGCGATCGACGAGGCGCTGCGCTGGGATCCGAAGGTGCTGGTCGAGGACGGTTTCGTCGGCGCCCGCGAGGTGGAGTGCGCGGTGCTCGACAATCTCGACGGCGCTCCGCGGGTGTCGTTGCCCGGCGAGATCCGGATGCACACCGCGGACGGCTTCTACGACTACGAGGCCAAGTACACCCCCGAGGGCCAGGTCACCCTCGACATCCCCGCCGACGTCAGCGGCAGCCTGCTCGCCCGCGTCCAGAAGACCGCCGCGCGCACCTTCCGGGCGATGGGCGCCGAAGGCCTCGCGCGCGTCGACATGTTCGTCACGCCTGACGAAGAGGTGTACGTCAACGAGCTCAACACGATGCCCGGCTTCACGCACCTGTCGATGTATCCCGCCTTGTGGGAGGCGTCCGGCATCGCCTACGCCGACCTGATCGCCGAGTTGGTGCAACTCGCCCTCAACCGCCCGGTGGGCCTGCGATGACCCGCACGATCGGCGATCTGGGCGAGTTCGGCCTGATCGGCGCCATCACCGAGGGCCTCGTCATGCCCGACACGGTGCCCGTCGGCCCCGGCGACGACTGTGCCGTGATCGCGCCGCGCGGGCAACTCGTCGTCACGACGGACGCCATGATCGAGGACGTCCACTTCAGGCGGGCGTGGTCAGGCCCCGACGACGTCGGCCGCAAGGCCGTGGCGTCCGCGGTCGCCGACGTCGAGGCGATGGGCGCGCGCCCGCTCGGCCTGGTGATCAGCCTGTCCGCTCCCGCCGAGACCCCGGCCGATTGGGTGCTCGGCTTCACGCGCGGCGTCCTGGCCGAATGCTCCCTCTCGGGGGCGGCGCTCGTCGGTGGCGATGTCACCCGAGGGGCGCACATCGGCGTCGCGGTGACCGTGTTCGGCGACCTCGAGGGTCGCACGCCGGTGCTCCGCTCGGGTGCACGTCCGGGCGACACGGTGGGCTACACCGGACGCCTCGGCATGGCGGCCGCCGGGCTCGCCGTCCTCGGGCGCGGCTTCCGCTCGCCCGGCGCGGTGGTGCGCGCGCACCGGGTCCCCGAACCGCCCTACGGTCAGGGCGTCGTTGCGCAACAGGCCGGCGCGACGTCGATGATCGACTGCTCCGACGGGCTGCTGGCCGATCTCGGCCACGTCGCGCGGGCGTCCGGGGTGCTGATCGATGTCGACTCGGCCGCGCTGGGCGTCGACGAGGCGCAGAAGACCGTCGCGGCGGCGATCGGCGGGGGAGACCCGCTGACCTTCATCCTCACCGGCGGTGATGACCACGCGCTGCTGGCCACGTTCCCGGCGGGCGAGTCGCTGCCATCGGGATGGACGGTCATCGGCCGGGTTCTCGAGCACGATCCGGACGCCGAGGCGCCGGTCACCGTCGACGGAGCGGTCTGGCCGGACGCCGTGGGCGGCTGGCGTCACTTCTGAGCCGAACGGGCCCGCAGCGATGCCGAGCATGGCCCACAGGTGCCCGCTCCCGTGCAGCACGGGCACCCCGTCCGAATCAGACGAGTGAGACGTCCTCGATCGAGGACGCCGCGTAGTCGACGTCCTTGGTCTCACTGCTGAGCAGCAGCGAGATCAACGTCAGCACCCCCGCGCCGGCGAGGTAGACGCCGACCAGCCATGTGCTGCCGTCGGCCTGGGCCCAGAGGGCCACGGCGATGATCGGAGCGAGTGCGGCACCGAGGATGCTGGAGACGTTGTAGGCGATCGCCGAACCCGTGTAGCGGACGTTCGTCGGAAACAGTTCGGGCAGCAACGCGCCCATCGGGCCGAACGTCATGCCCATCAGGGTGAAGCCGAGCACGAGGAAGAGCTGGGTCATCGGGATCAGGGCGCCCTCGGGGCGCACGGTCAGCCAGAACGGGAAGCTCAGGCCGAAGGCGATGATGCCCGAGGTCACCCAGATCAGCAGGCGACGGCGTCCGAGCTTGTCGGCGAGCGGCCCGGAGACCAGCGTGAAGATCGCGAAGAACACGACGCCGAAGATCTGCATCAGGACGAAGTCGGTGTAGGTGATGCCGAGACCGCCAGGGCTGGCGTCCTGCGGCTTGGTACCGAACGTCAGGGTGAAGCTGGTCATCAGGTAGAACAGCACGTACGTCGCCAGCATGAAGAAGGTGCCGAGGATCAGCTCGCGCCAGTGGTGGCGGAACGCCTCGGAGAGCGGCAGCTTGCGGATCGCGCCCTTGCTTTCGGCGACCTTGAAGGCCTCGGACTCGACGAGCTTCAGCCGCACCCACAGGCCCACGACGACCATGATGGCCGAGAACAGGAACGGGATCCGCCAGCCCCAGGCGAGGAACGCCTCGGACTGCAGCAGGGGATTGTCGCCGTGCGGCAGCAGGTAGTTGATCGTGAGGAACAGCCCGTTCGCGATGATGAAGCCCAGCGGCGCGCCGAGTTGCGGGAAGGTGCCGTACCAGGCGCGTTTCCCCTCGGGCGCGTTCTCGGTGGCGACCAGTGCGGCTCCGGACCATTCGCCGCCGATGGCGAAACCCTGCGTCAGGCGCAGGATCAGCAGCAACACCGGCGCGATGACGCCGACCGTGTGGAACGTCGGCAGGAGGCCGATGACGAAGGTGGCGATGCCCATGGTGAGCAGGCTCAGCACGAGGGTCGTCTTGCGCCCGCGCTTGTCGCCGAGGTGGCCGTAGAACACCGCGCCCAGTGGACGGGCGACCATCGCGGCGCCGAACACGGCGAAGGACGCCAGCAGTGCGGTCGTATCGTTGCCGGTGGGAAAGAACAGCTTCGGGAATACGAGCACCGCGGCCGTTGCGTAGACGTAGAAGTCGTAGAACTCGATGGTGGTGCCGACCAAGCTCGCCGTGATGACTCTCGCCGGGGAGTTGAGCGGTGCTGT
This sequence comes from Nigerium sp., assembly GCA_016711325.1. Lineage (GTDB taxonomy): Bacteria > Actinomycetota > Actinomycetes > Propionibacteriales > Propionibacteriaceae > Propioniciclava. The sequence goes on from JADJTH010000008.1 coordinate 462,237, forward strand.
GGGCGGGGCGGACGTCGTCATGACAGTTGGTTCTCCTCTTCCGTCGCCCCATTCTGAACCCATCGCCGACGGCGCCGCTGACCGGATCGCACCACGGACGCCCCCGCTCTGCGCGGCGTGGGTGCTTGGTCAGGACCGGCCGTCCTTGTTAGCCTGCGGTACATGGCGACCCGCGCGTCTTCCCCCTCGCGGAGCCGATCGAACGCGTCCTCGCGTTCGGCGTCTTCACGAGGCGGAAGCAACCCCAAGAAGTCCCGCGCTCCCGAACCCCGCCCCGGCGGTCGGGTTGGCGCGTTTTTCGGCGCGCTCGGACGCGGCCTGCTCGCCGTCTGGCGCGGGCTGGCGGGTCTGCTCGGCGGCATCGTGCGCAGTCTGGGGGCGGGGGTCCGCGACCTTGAGCCCGACCAGCGCCGCGACGGGACGGGCCTGTCGCTGCTCGTCGTGGGCGTCCTGACCGCGGCCGCATTTTGGTTCATGATGCCCGGCGCCGTTGGCGAGGCCCTGCGCATGGGTTTCGCCACCGTCTTCGGCGCGGCGAGCGTCGCGTTGCCGCTGGCGGCGTTCGGCATGGCCTGGCGCACGTTGCGCGATCCGCGCGCCAACGGCCCGACAGGCCGCCAGCCCGTCGGCTGGCTGCTCCTGTCGCTGGGAATCCTGGGTCTGATCTCGGTGGCGAAGGGTGTTCCCGGCCCGACCCGCCCCGAAGAGATGCGTGCGGCGGGCGGCGCCCTGGGCTTCATCCCGGCGTCGTTCCTGGTCGAGCTGGGCACCGCCTGGGTCGCGGTGCCAGTCTTGTTGGCCCTGACCGTTTTCGGCGGGTTGGTGATCACCGGCATCCCGCTCTACGAGATCCCCGGACGCCTGCGGGCCGTGGCCGAGCGCTTCCGGCCGGCCGGGAAGGATCCGGAACTGGTCTACGGCGTCGACGAGGCCTACGACACGCCGCTGGTGCTCGATCCCGAGATCACCGCGATCGAGCAACCCGCGGCCGCCGTGCGCGGCGAACTCCCCGCGCCCGAGCTGTTCGACAATCCGTTCGCGGACGCCGACCGTGCGCCCGTGACCGCGGGCAGAGCGCCGGCCGCGAGGCCTCCTGTGCCGCCCGCAGCGAGCGAGCCGCATGACCGGCAGCCGCCCGAGCACAGCAACGCGCCGCTGCGCGCTGAGCAGACCGTACTCAGCGGCGACATCCAGTACGTGCTGCCCGAGGCGTCGAGCCTCAAGGCCGGCACGGCGCCCAAGGCGCGCACCGAGGCGTCCGACGCCGTGGTGGTGCGCCTCGCCGAGGTGTTCCGCGACTTCGACATCGACGCGGCCGTGACCGGCTACACGCGCGGGCCGACCGTCACCCGCTACGAGGTCGAACTCGGCCAGGGAGTGAAAGTCGAGAAGGTCACCGCGCTCGGCCGCAACATCGCCTACGCGGTCGCGTCGGCGGACGTGCGCATCCTCAGCCCGATCCCGGGCAAGTCGGCGATCGGTGTCGAGATCCCGAACTCCGACAAGGAGATCGTGAGCCTCGGCGACGTGCTGCGCAGCACCAAGGCGCGCAGCGACCACCACCCGATGACGGTCGGCTTGGGCAAGGACGTCGAGGGCGGCTACGTCATCGCGAACATGGCGAAGATGCCGCACCTGCTGGTCGCGGGCGCGACCGGTTCGGGCAAGTCGTCGTTCGTGAACAGCATGATCACCTCGATCATGATGCGCTCCACGCCCGACGAGGTGCGGATGCTCCTGGTCGATCCCAAGCGTGTCGAGCTGACCAACTACGAAGGCGTCCCGCACCTGGTGACGCCGATCATCACCAACCCGAAGAAGGCCGCTGAGGCGCTGCAGTGGGTGTGCCGCGAGATGGACACCCGCTACGACGACCTGGCCGCCTTCGGTTTCCGGCACGTGGACGACTTCAACAAGGCGGTCCGCGCCGGACAGGTGAAGCTGCCGCCGGGCTCGGAACGCGTGCTCGCGCCCTACCCCTACCTGCTGGTCATCGTCGATGAGCTCGCCGACCTGATGATGGTCGCCCCGCGCGACGTCGAGGACTCGATCGTCCGGATCACCCAGCTGGCGCGCGCCGCGGGCATCCACCTGGTGCTCGCGACGCAGCGTCCCTCGACCGACGTCGTCACGGGCCTGATCAAGGCCAACGTGCCCTCGCGGCTCGCCTTTGCGACGAGCTCGATGACCGACTCCCGCGTCATCCTCGACCAGCCGGGCGCCGAGAAGCTGGTCGGCCAGGGCGACGGGCTGTTCCTGCCGATGGGCGCGTCCAAGCCGATCCGCGTGCAGGGCGCGTGGGTGACCGAGGCCGAGATCCGCGAGGTGGTCAAGCACGTCACCGCGCAGCTCGCCCCGCAGTACCGCGAGGACGTGGCCGTCCCGCAGGAGTCGGCCAAGGTCGCCGAGGACATCGGCGACGATCTCGAGCTCGTGCTCGAGGCCGCGCAGCTGGTGGTCAACCTCCAGCTCGGCTCGACGTCGATGCTGCAGCGCAAGCTGCGCGTCGGTTTCGCGAAGGCCGGACGCCTCATGGACATCCTCGAGACTCGCGGTGTCGTCGGCCCCTCGGAGGGCTCGAAACCGCGCGAGGTGCTGGTCAAGCCCGACCACCTCGACGAGGTGCTCGCGAACCTGACCTCGGGCTGACGCGGCGTCCGTCGGCGGGGCGGGCATCGCGGGAGGCGGGCACCCGAGCGGTCGCGAGGACGGTCGCCCCGGTAGCCTGCCGAAGTGACTTCTACTCGCGTGCATATCGTCTCGCTCGGCTGCGCCCGCAACGACGTCGACACCGAAGAGCTGGCCGGACGCCTCGAGTCCGGCGGGTTCCTGCTCGTCGACGAGCCCGACCAGGCCGAGGCGATCGTCGTGAACACCTGCGGTTTCATCGAGTCGGCGAAGAAGGACTCAATCGACACGCTGCTGGCGGCGTCCGACCTCAAAGGCCACGGTCCCACCCGGCGCGTGGTGGCGGTCGGCTGCCTGGCCGAGCGCTACGGCCGCGACCTCGCCGACTCGCTGCCCGAGGCGGACGCCGTGCTCGGATTCGACGACTACGCCGACATCGGGGCGTTGCTGCGCCGCATCATGGCCGGCGAGCGCCTGGAACCCCACACCCCGTCGGACCGCCGCCTGCTGCTGCCGATCTCTCCCGTTGCGCGGCAGGAGGCGGCGTCCGGGATCGTCATCCCGGGCGTGAGCGTTCCGGACGGACCCGACCTGCCCGAGGGCGTCGCGCCGGCGTCCGGCCCCCGCGTGGTGCGCCGCCGCCTGGGCGGCGGGCCGAGCGCCGCGGTGAAGATCGCGTCGGGCTGCGACCGCCGGTGCGCCTTCTGCGCGATCCCGAGCTTCCGCGGGTCGTTTGTGTCGCGTCCGGTCGAAGCCGTGGTCGACGAGGTGCGCTGGCTGGTCGACCGCGGCGTCCGCGAGGCGTTCCTGGTCAGCGAGAACACGTCGTCCTACGGTAAGGACCTCGGCGAACGGGACGCCCTGCAGCGGCTTCTCGCCGAACTGAACCGCGTCGACGGTCTGGACTGGATCCGGGTCAGCTATCTGCAGCCCGCCGAGGTGCGGTCCGGGCTGATCGAGACGATGTGCGGGCTCGACAAGGTCGTGCCCTACTTCGACCTGAGCTTCCAGCACGCTTCGCCCGGGGTGTTGCGCCGCATGCGCCGCTTCGGCGATCCCGAATCGTTCCTCGAGTTGTTGGCGAGCATCCGGGAACTCAGGCCGGACGCCGGCGTCCGCAGCAACGTAATCGTGGGCTTCCCCGGGGAGACGGACGCCGACGTGGCCATCCTCGAAGACTTCGTGACACAGGCCCGGCTGGACGCGCTCGGCGTGTTCGCCTACTCCGACGAGGAGGGGACCGAGGCGGCCGGTCTGCCCGGCCACGTCGACGCCGACGCGATCGCCGAGCGCTACGAGCGGATGAGCGACCTGGCGGTCGCGCTCGTCGACCAGCGCGCCGAGGAGAGGCTGGGGCAGCGGGTCCGCGTCCTCGTCGAGAGCGTCGAGGACGGTGTGACGCTTGGCCGTGCCGAGCATCAAGGCCCCGAGGTGGACGGCACCACGAGCGTGCCCGGCGCCGTTCTCGCGGTCGGGGACATGGTCTGGGGTAGGGTCGTCGCGAACGACGGTGTCGACCTGATCGCGCGCGAGGAGGCGTCTGCATGAGCGAGGCGAAGACTGTCAGCAATTGGAACATCCCGAACATCCTCACCGCGCTCCGGGTGGTCATGGTGCCGGTGTTCGCCTGGGTGCTGCTGGCCTACCCGCAGGATCCGACGATGCGCTGGGTGGCAACGGGGGTGTTCGTCGTGGCCATCGCCACGGACGCCCTCGACGGCCGTATCGCGCGCGCCTACAACCTGGTGACCGACTTCGGGAAGCTCTGGGATCCGATCGCCGACAAGGCCCTGACCGGGATGGCGTTCATCGGGCTGTCGATCCTGGCCGAACTGCCGTGGTGGATCACGATCATCATCCTGGTGCGCGAGTGGGGCATCACCGCGCTGCGTTGGGCGATCATGAAGTACGGCGTGATGGCCGCGAACCGTGGCGGCAAGCTGAAGACGGTGATGCAGTCGGTGGCGCTGATCATGTTCCTGCCCGGCCTGCATTTCTTGCCCGCCGCGTGGGGCTGGATCGCCTGGTCGGCGATGATCATCGCGTTCGTGCTCACCGTTCTCACCGGTCTGGACTATCTGCGCGAAGCACGGAAGCTCCGCAACGAGTACCGCGCGAATCATCCGGAGGAGGCTCGATGAACCAACGGGCCGCCAAGGTCATCCGCACGCTGAAGGATCGCACGCAGTCACTGGGGGTGGCCGAGTCGCTCACGGGCGGGCTGATCGGTGCGACGCTGACCAGCGTCCCCGGATCGTCGGCGGTGTTCCTCGGTGGGGTGACGTCGTATGCGAACCGGCTGAAGACGGATCTGCTCGGCATCCCCGCCGACACGCTCCGGCAGCACACCGTGGTCAGTGAAGAGGTCGCCATCGGGATGGCCAACGGCCTGCAGTTGAAGACGCATGCCGACTGGGTGATCGCGGTCACCGGTGTGGCCGGCCCCGACGCGCAGGAGGGCCATGCGCCCGGTGAAGTCTGGATCTGTGTGGTCGGCCCGCGGACGCCGTCGGTGCCGCACACCAACCACGTGCGGCAGTTCCAGTTCGACGGAGACCGGGACGCGGTCCGGACGCAGACGGTCGACGCGGCGTTCGACATGCTGCTCCGGCTGGTTTCGCCCGTGTAGGTTTGACTTCTACGGACGAGGAGGGGTGGAGATGACTGTCGTTCTGTTGCGCGAGGCGATGGGGGAGACCCTGCGCGAAGTGCGCGTTGCGTCCGGTCAGACGCTGCGCGACGTTTCGGCGTCGGCGCGGGTGAGCCTGGGCTACCTCTCCGAGGTGGAGCGCGGCCACAAAGAGGCCTCCAGTGAACTGCTCAACGCGATCTGCGGCGCGCTGGGGGTCAACCTGGCCGACGTGCTGCACCTGACGGGCGAGAGGGTCTCAGGCCACGCTACGGTCACGCCGCTGCCGGTGCGCGCCCCCCGCGCGCCGCGGGCCGTCGCCTGACCGCGTGCGCGAGCAAGAGCTCCGCCGGCGAATGGAGCGCCACATCGGGCCGCTGGCCGAGTGGTGGAGCCGCGACGTCGTGCTGGTCGCGCTCGGCAACCGGACGGTGCGCGAGGCGCTGGATGCCGGGGTCCCGGCGCAGCGGGTGTGGCGAGCGGTGGTCGACTTCCTCGAGCTTCCGGCATCGGAGCGCTAGGTTCGTCGCGCGGCGCGCGACACGTCGGCGCGTCGCTTGCAGTCGAACACGTGTTCGGTATTGTGGATCGTGCCGTGACGGTACGGGGTCGTTGTCCACAGGCGCTCGACGCGAGTGACGAAATGTCGGACCCGATGCCTACCGTGAGCGGTGATGAGGTGCTGAGGCCCTTCAGCAGTCCACGGCAGGTAACGAAAGGCAGACGGTCATGGCGGTTGCAGATCGCGAAAAGGCTCTTCAGGCGGCACTCGCCCAGATCGAGAAGGCTCACGGCAAGGGCTCGGTCATGCGGCTGGGCGACGAGACGCGTCAGCCGATCGAGGTGATTCCCTCGGGGTCGATCGCGCTCGATGTCGCGCTCGGTATCGGCGGTTTCCCCCGCGGGCGCGTGGTCGAGATCTACGGGCCCGAGTCCTCGGGTAAGACGACGGTCGCGCTGCATGCCATCGCGAACGCCCAGGCCGGCGGCGGCATCTGCGCGTTCATCGATGCGGAGCATGCGCTCGATCCTGACTACGCCGCCAAGCTCGGCGTCGATACGGACGTCCTGCTGGTCAGCCAGCCCGACAACGGCGAGCAGGCGCTCGAGATCGCCGACATGCTGGTGCGTTCGGGGGCGCTGACGCTGATCGTGATCGACTCGGTGGCCGCGCTCACGCCGCGCGCCGAGATCGAGGGCGAAATGGGCGATAGCCACGTCGGCCTGCAGGCCCGCCTGATGAGCCAGGCGCTGCGCAAGATGACCGGCGCTCTCTCGACGACGGGCACCACCGCGATCTTCATCAACCAGTTGCGCGAGAAGATCGGCGTGATGTTCGGCTCGCCCGAAACGACGACCGGCGGCCGAGCCCTGAAGTTCTACTCGTCGATCCGGCTCGACGTGCGCCGCATCGAGACACTGAAAGACGGCAGCGATGCGGTCGGCAACCGCACGCGGGTCAAGGTGGTCAAGAACAAGGTGGCGCCGCCCTTCAAGCAGGCCGAGTTCGACATCGTCTATGGCGCGGGCATCAGTCGCGAGGGCAGCCTGATCGACCTCGGCGTCGAGCACGGCTTCATCCGCAAGGCAGGCGCCTGGTTCACTTACGAAAGCGATCAACTCGGGCAGGGCAAAGAGAACGCCCGCAACTTCCTGCGCAATCACCCCGAGATCGCCAACGAGATCGAGAAGCGCATCAAGACCAAGCTCGGCATCGGGGTGGCGCCGGCCGACGAGGTGCCCGACGGTATCGATCCGGTGACCGGTGAGGTGACCTTCTGACCGCCGAGCGCGAGCACGAGGCGTTCGCCCGCGAGATCGCGCTGCGGCTCTTGGAGTCGCGGGCTCGCTCGCGGGCGGAACTTGCAGCTGCCCTGGCCCGCAAGGGCGTGCCCGCCGAGGTAGCCGCACACGTGCTCGACCGGTTCGAAGAGGTCGGGCTGATCGACGACGCGGAGTTCGCCGGGCTCTGGGTGCAAGGCCAGCAGCGGCGCATGACGTCGGCGCGGGCGATGCGCCGCGAACTGCACGCCAAGGGCGTCGATGCGGCGATCATCGCCGAGGCGATGCCGGACGCCGAAGCCGACTATGCCGCGGCGCTCGCTTTGGCACGCAAGAAGATGCGGACCATGGGTGCGCTCGAGCCGCGGGTGCGTGACCGGCGGCTTGCCGGGGCGCTCGCCCGGCGGGGGTTCGCGCCGGGGCTCTGCCATCGCGTCGTCACCGAGGTGACCGGGGCCGCGTCCGAGGGTAGTGACGAGGATTGGTAGCATGGCTGGCTGCCCCACGCGTGAGGATAGAAGACCATGACCACCCAACCGCGCACGTACGAGGTCATCACGTACGGCTGCCAGATGAACGTCCACGACTCCGAGCGGATCTCCGGCCTGCTCGAGGACGCCGGGTACGCGCGCGCCCACGGCCGTGACCAGGCCGACATCGTCGTGTTCAACACCTGCGCGGTGCGCGAGAACGCCGACAACCGGCTCTACGGCAACCTCGGCCACCTGGCGCCCGTCAAGGCGGCACGCCCCGGCATGCAGATCGCCGTGGGCGGCTGCATGGCCCAGAAGGACCGCGCGACGGTCGTGAAGCGCGCACCGTGGGTGGACGTGGTGTTCGGCACGCACAACATCGGCTCGCTGCCGGTGCTGCTCGAACGCGCGCGGGTCGAGCGGGCGTCCCAGGTCGAGATCGAAGAGGCGCTCACCCGGTTCCCGTCCACCCTGCCGACCCGGCGCGAATCGCCGTACGCGGCCTGGGTGTCGATCTCGGTGGGCTGCAACAACACCTGCACGTTCTGCATCGTTCCTCAGCTGCGCGGCAAAGAGAACGACCGCCGGCCGGGGGACATCCTCGCCGAGATCCGCGCCCTGGTCGACGAGGGGGTGCAGGAGATCACGCTGCTCGGCCAGAACGTGAACACCTACGGCGTCGAGTTCGGCGACCGGCTGGCGTTCGGCAAGCTGCTGCGCGCCTGCGGCGAGGTCGACGGGCTGGAGCGCGTCCGGTTCACCAGTCCGCACCCGGCGGCGTTCACCGACGACGTCATCGCCGCGATGGCCGAGACTCCCAACGTGATGCCGAGCCTGCACATGCCGCTGCAGTCGGGATCCGACCGGGTGCTCAAGGCGATGCGGCGTTCCTACCGCAGCACGCGGTTCCTGGGCATCATCGAGCGCGTGCGCGAGGCGATGCCGCACGCGGCGATCACGACCGACATCATCGTCGGGTTCCCCGGCGAGACCGACGAGGACTTCTCGGCCACGCTCGACGTCGTGCGGGCGTCTCGATTCTCGGCGGCCTTCACGTTCCAGTACTCCATCCGGCCCGGGACTCCCGCGGCGACCATGGCCGATCAGGTACCCAAGCCGGTCGTCCAGGAGCGCTACGAGCGCCTGGTCGACGTCGTGGACGAGGTCGCGTGGGTCGAGAACAAGCGGTTCGTCGGCGAGACGGTCGAGGTGATGTTCGCCGACGGGGAGGGCCGCAAGGACTCCGCGACGCGCCGCATCTCGGGGCGGGCCCGCGACAACCGGCTGGTGCACGTCACGGTGCCCGATGGTGTGGAGGCGCCGCGCCCAGGCGACATCGCCGACGCCGAGGTCACCTACGCCGCGCCGCACCATCTCAACGCGGACGGCGCCGTCGGCCGCGTGCGGCGCACCCGCGGCGGGGACGCCTGGCAGCGCTGGCAGGACGACCCGGTGGGCGTCCGGCCGAGCGTCGGGCTGGGGATGCCGCTGCGGCGTCCCGAACCCATGACGACCGCGGCGAGCCAGGGCTGCTCGCGCGAGTGATCCTTGCCCCGCGCCGCCGTTTGGCGCGGGGGCGCCCGGACGTCAGTTGTTCGGTTGTCCGACCTGGTTCTTGAGGGCGTCCTGGGCGCGATCGACGTGGGCGGCGTACTTGCCGTCGGTCTTCTCGTCGACGAGGTCACCCGCCTTGTCGATGGCCGACTCGATGGCCTGCTCGTTGTCGTCGACAGCCTTCTTGATCTCGTCGAAGATGCCCATCAAGGCCTTCCTTTCGTGTGAGGGCGGAGCCGGGACGCCCGCACGCCACACGGTAGTCCCGGCCGCCGGTCGAAAGGAAGCGCGAGATGGGGGAGGATGGGGGCCGTGCTGCCGATCCTCGCTCTCCACGGTCCGACCGCCAGCGGCAAATCGACGCTTGCGGTGGAGATCGCGCTGGCGCTGGCGGAGCGCGGTCAGCCCGCCGAGATCGTCAACGCCGATTCGATGCTCGTCTACCGGGGCATGGACATCGGCACCGCCAAGCCGACCCTCGCCCAGCGGCGCGGCGTCCGGCATCATCTGATCGATGTCATGTCCGTCACCGAGTCGGCGACCGTCGCCGATTTCCAGGAGCGCGCGCGAGAGGCGATCGCACAATGCCGCGCCCGCGGCGTCCTGCCGATCGTGGCGGGGGGCTCGGCGTTGTACATGCGGGCGATCCTCGACCACTTCGAGTTTCCCGGCACGGACGCCGCCGTGCGCGCCCGCTGGGAGTCCGAACTGGAGCGGCTCGGCCCCGAGGCCCTGCATGCCGTCCTCGCGGGTCGCGCGCCGGCGACGGCCGCCGAGATCCTGCCAGGCAACGGACGCCGCACCGTCCGCGCGCTCGAGGTGCTCGAACTGACCGGTGGTCACCGCCCGACGCTGCCTGCGTGGAGCTACGCGCTTGACGGCGTCGAGAGCGTCGGCCTCGAACTGGACAGGCCGACGATGGACGCCCGGATCGCGGCCCGCGTGGAGGCGATGTGGGAGGCCGGGCTCGTCGACGAGGTCCGTGCCCTCGACGCCCGCGGGTTGCGGCGGGGAGTGACGGCGTCCAAGGCGATCGGCTACCGTCAGGTGCTCGACTACCTCGACGGCCAGTGCAGCGAGGCCGAGGCCCGCGAGGCGACCGTCGCAGGCACCAAACGCTTCGCCCGCAGACAACTGTCCTGGTTCAGGCGTGATCACCGGATCGTGTGGCACCCGGCCGGCAGTTCCGGCCTCGCGGACGCGATCGCCGCCCGATCGCTCGGAGGTCCCGCGTCCGTGGGCACCCAATTGCGCCCTCCTCCGGTGACCCGGCAGACTGACCCCGCGACCCCGCCGACCCCGCCGAGGACAGTGCGGTCCCGATGACGTGATAGCAGCCACCTGAGCGACGCAGCCGCAGATGGCCGACAAGAGGAGTAACGATGAATAACGGCAGTCCTGTGTTGTGCCTGGGTGAGGCCTTGATCGATGTCGTCGTCCGCGCTGACTCGAGCGAGGAGCACGTGGGGGGCAGCCTGCTGAACGTCGCTGCCGGAGTCGCGACGCTGGGACGTCCCGCCAGCATTTGCGCCTGGTGGGGCCGCGACCAGCGGGGCGACCGGCTCGCGCAATGGGCGACCTCGTCGGGCGTGACGATCGTCCCAGGCACCGACTCCGCTGCGAAGACGCCCGTCGCGATCGCGGTGCTGGACGCCGAGGGCCGCGCCACGTACGAGTTCGACCTCGAGTGGGAAGTCCCGGAGCTGCCCGATCTCCACCAGTACGGCCACCTGCACACCGGAAGCATCGCGGCGACGCTGGAGCCGGGCGGCTCGGCGGTGGTGGACGCCGCGCGACGGATCAGGGAGACCGCGACCGTCTCGTACGACCCGAACATCCGGCCCGCGCTGATGCATACGCCCGAACAGGTGCGCGACCGCATCGAGGATCTCGTGGGGCTGTCCGACCTGGTCAAGGTGAGCGACGAGGATCTGGCGTGGCTCTACCCCGAAGAGCCGGTCGAAGACGTCATGCGCCGCTGGATCGCGCAGGGGCCGTCGATGGTCGTCGTCACGCGCGGGCCGTGGGGTGCCTATGCGGCGCTCGCGGGCAATCGGGACATGCTGCACATCGACCAGATGACGGTCACGCTGGCCGACACCGTGGGCGCGGGCGACTCGTTCATGGCGGGACTCATCGCCGGGCTTTCGGACGCGGGCCTGCTGGGCTCGGTCGAGGCGCGGCAGCGGCTGCGCGACGCGGGTTGGTCGGACGTCCAATCGGCGCTTCACAACGCGGTGATCACGTCGGGCATCACGGTCAGCAAGCATGGCGCGTACGCGCCGACTGCCGCCGAGGTGGCCGCGGTCAAGCTGGCGGATCCCAGCCTGAACTGACTCCCCGGGCCGGTGCGGGCGCCGCCCCGACGGCCCGTGGGAGAATGGACGACGTGCTTGATTTCGCCAAGGGACACGGGACGCGCAACGACTTCGTGCTGGTGACGGACGCCGACGACCGGCGTCCGCTCAGCGACGACGACGTGCGCTTCCTGTGTGACCGTCGTGCCGGGATCGGCGGCGATGGCGTGCTGCGCGCCGTCAAGGCGCGCCACATCGAGGGCTGGGGCGGCGATCCTGATCTGTGGTTCATGGACTACCGCAACGCGGACGGCTCGCTGGCCGAGATGTGCGGCAACGGCGTCCGGGTATTCGCGCGCTACCTGGCCGAGGAGGGGCTCGCGCCGGCCGAGGGTGTGATCCGGCTCGGCACGCGCGCGGGCCTGCGTTCGGCGGAACTGCTCGACGACGGGCGGGTCCGGGTGTGGATGGGACGCCCCGGGGTGACGGACGCCGCCACGCGCGTCCACCTCCAGGGCGCCGAATGGCCGGCGACCAGCGTGGACGTCGGCAATCCTCATGCGGTCGTCGTGCTGGGCGACGGCGACGAGCTCGGTTCGCTGGATCTGACGAAGGCGCCCGGATGGGAACCGGCCGAACGATTCCCCGACGGCGTCAACGTGGAGTTCGTGGAGCGATGTGGCGCCGGAGAGGTGCGCATGCGCGTCCATGAGCGCGGCGTCGGTGAGACCGACTCCTGCGGGACGGGGACCGTCGCGGCGGCGTCCGCGGTGGCTCGCGCGGAAGGCCGCACCGACGGCGTGTGGGTCGTGCGCGTGCCCGGCGGTCGGGTCGAGGTCGAACTGCGCGGGGGAGAGGCCTGGCTGAGTGGCCCGGCCGTGATCGTGGCGCGGGGCAGCGTGCGCATGCCCGACGAAGGAGAATCATGACCGACATTCACGATGACGAGACCGGCTACGGCGCGACGGACCACGACGGGGACCAGCTCGAACTCGCCGAGCGGCTGAGCCTGCGCCGCGTCGCCGGCATGTCCACGCAGCTCACCGATATCACCGAGGTCGAGTACCGAGAGCTGCAACTGGAGCGGGTGGTGCTCGTCGGCGTGTGGACGACCGGCAGCCAAGCCGACTCCGACAACGCCATGGCCGAGCTGAGGCTGCTCGCGGAAACCGCCGGATCCGAGGTGCTCGACGGGTTGGTCCAGCGACGCACGCACGCCGATCCGGCGACGTACATCGGCCGCGGCAAGGTGGACGAGGTGCGCGAGGTCGTCATCGCGACAGGCGCCGACACGGTGATCTGCGACGGCGAACTCGAACCCGCGCAACTGCGCAATCTCGAAGACCGGATCGGCGTCAAGGTCATCGACCGCACGGCGCTGATCCTCGACATCTTCGCCCAGCACGCCAAGTCGATCGAGGGCAAGGCCCAGGTCGAACTGGCCCAGCTGCAGTACCTGCGTCAGCGGCTGCGCGGCTGGGGCGGCAACCTCTCGCGGCAGGCCGGCGGACGCATGGCGGGCGGTGCCGGGATCGGCGGGCGCGGCCCCGGTGAGACGAAGATCGAGACCGACCGGCGCCGGATCCGCACCCGGATCGCGCAGCTGCGCAAGAAGCTGCGCGAGATGGACGCCGTCCGCGACACCAAGCGGGCCGAGCGGCGGCGCAATCTGATCCCCTCGGTGGCGATCGTCGGCTACACCAATGCCGGCAAGTCGTCGCTGCTCAACCGGCTGACCGGCGCGGGTGTGCTCGTCGAGGACGCGCTGTTCGCCACGCTCGATCCGACGACCCGGCGCACCCAGACCTCCGACGGACGGGTCTTCACCCTCACCGATACGGTCGGCTTCGTCCGGCACCTGCCGCACGACCTGGTTGAGGCATTCCGCTCGACCCTCGAGGAGTCGGCCGAGGCCGACCTCCTCGTGCACGTCGTGGACGGCTCGGATCCCGATCCTGCCGGCCAGATCGCCGCCGTCCGGACGGTGCTCTCCGAGATCGGCGCGGGGAACATCGCCGAGCAGATCGTGTTCAACAAGACCGACCTCGTGGAACCCGCCGCGCTCATCCCGTTGCGCACGCTCGCGCCGGAGGCGGTGTTCTGCTCGGCGCGTACCGGTGAGGGTCTCGACGATGTGCGCGCGCGGATCGAGGAGCGGCTGCCGCGCCCGGCGGTCGAGCTGCGGGTGCTGATCCCGTACGCCCGGCACGACCTGGTCAATCGGATCCACCTGGAGGGCGAGTTGCTGGGCGAGCCCGAGCACACCGGCGAAGGAACGCTCGCGCACGCCCGGGTGAATCCGAACCTGGCGGGCGAGCTGTCGTCCTTCGCGCTCGGGGCGGAGGCCGGCCGGTCCTGACGGTGAGCGGTGCGGCTCGGCCGGAGCGGGGCGGGGAAGACGCCGTTTCGGCCTAGCCACGGATGCCCGGGCCCGGGACGCCCGTAGTCGTGGCTATGCTCACCCCATGGTCGCGGAGCGCAGGCAGCCGGGGATGGCAGAGATCGCCGCCGCGGCCGGTGTGGCGGTATCGACCGTCTCTCGCGCGCTGAGCGGGTCCCGCGGCGTCTCGTCGGCCAAACGAGCCGAGATTCTGGCGCTGGCCAGAAAGGCGGGCTACCTCGCCGCCGATGCCGGCCCGACCTTGCGCCACACGGTGCGCGGTCGCGTGGCGGCCGTGATCCCAGAGCCGGACCGGTGGGTCTTCGGGTCGATGCTGGCCGGTCTTCATGACGTGCTGACACCGATGGGTGCCTCGTTCACCGTCTACCAGGGGCTTTCCGCCGCCGAGCGGGCGAAGATCTTCGGTTCCCTGCCTCGGCGGGCGGACGTCGTCATCCTGGTGCCGATGCCGTCGGGCCTGTCGGCTTCCTCCGTCGGCAGCCTGGGCATCCCGGTCGTGATCGCGGGCGCGATCGTCGACGGGCTGTGCAGCGTGGGGATCGACGACGTCGCGGTGGGGCAGAAGGCGACGAACTACCTGATCAACACCGGATACCGACACCTCGCCTTCATTTCCTCCACCGATCACGACGGGACGCCCGGTCAGGCGTCCGCTCTCCGCGGGCGAGGTTTCGCGTCGAGCATGGAACGCGCGGGGCTCGACCCGTCCTGGCGCGTGCAGGTGCCGTTCGGGCCGTCGGCCGGACGCGACGCCGCCGAGATGCTGCTCGCCGGCGACAGGCTGCCGGAGGCCGTCGTGGCGGTGTCCGACGAGATGGCGGCGGGGATGATGGCGGCGTTCCGTTCCGCCGGCGTCACGGTGCCCGACGACGTGGCGATCATCGGGGTCGACGATCACCCCGTGGCCGATCTCATGGGGCTCACCACGATCGCCCAGCCGGCCAGGGAACAGGGTCGTGCGGCGGCGGCGATGGCGCTGCGGATCCTCGCCGGCGAAGGAACGCCGGCGTCGGAGACGTTCGGCACGCGGTTGGTCATTCGCAACTCGACGACGCGCCGGGCCTCTCGCTGATCGTTTCGTCCGTACGGCGGGCGTGCGCGCACGATCCCCGGTTGTTTCGCGACCGCACGCAATCGCGCAACAGTTGCGCAAGGGGTGGCCCGGGCAGGCACCTCCAGTGGGTGCCGACCCTTACCCTGAAGGAGTTACTTCAGCCGAGGCCGTCGGGAGGGCGTTCGTGAGTGTTCATGACATGGTCATCTATCAGGTGTATCCGAAATCGTTCTACGACTCGACCGGTTCGGGCGTCGGTGATCTGCGCGGTGTGATTGAAAAGGTGGCACACATTGCGTCGCTGGGTGTCGACATGGTGTGGTTCAACCCGTTCTTCGTCTCCCCGCAACGGGACAACGGCTACGACATCGCGGACTACTACGCGATCGATCCCGCGATGGGCACCATGGCCGACTTCGAGGAACTCGTCGCGGCGTTGGACGCCCACGGCGTCGGGGTCATGCTGGACATGGTGCTCAACCACACCTCCACCGAACACGAGTGGTTCCGGCGTGCCCTCGCCGGCGAGGCCGCGTACCAGGACTTCTTCTTCATCCGTCCGGGCGTCGACGGTCATCCGCCGAACAACTGGGTCTCGAAGTTCGGCGGCTCGGCCTGGGCGCCCTTCGGCGACACCGGCGACTACTACCTTCACCTGTTCGACGTCACGCAGGCGGACGTGAACTGGCACAACCCGCGCGTGCGCGACGAGATGGCGAAGGTCGTCGAGTTCTGGCGCGGCAAGGGCGTTCGTGGGTTCCGGTTCGATGTGATCAACCTGATCGGCAAGCCTGCCGATCTACCTTCGGCGCCGGAGGGCACCGACGACCGGGCCATGTACACCGACGGCGCGAGCGTCCACGAGTATCTCCGCGAACTCGCCGCGCGCAGCTACGGCCTGGATCCGGACTCGGTCACGGTGGGGGAGATGTCGTCCACGTCGGTGGAGGCGTGCGTCCAGTACTCGAATCCGGACAACGACGAATTGTCGATGGTGTTCAACTTTCATCACCTGAAGGTGGATTACCGGGACGGGCAGAAGTGGACGCTCATGCCTTTCGACTTCGCTGAATTGAAGCGCCTGCTGATGGACTGGGCCGTCCGGATGCAGGAAGGCGGCGGCTGGAATGCGCTGTTCTGGAACAACCACGACCAGCCGCGCGCCCTCGACCGGTTCGCCGACCCCGTCGGTCACCGCTACGAATCGGCCACCATGCTCGCCACGGTCATTCACCTACTGCGCGGCACGCCCTACGTCTACATGGGCGAAGAGATCGGCATGACCGATCCCGAATACACCGCCATCGGCGACTATGTGGACGTCGAGGCGATCAACGCCTACGCGGCGCTCGTGGCGTCCGGCATGAGCGACGCCGACGCCTTCGCGATCGTCCATTCCAAGGCGCGGGACAACGCCCGGACGCCCATGCAGTGGTCGCCGGAGGCGCACGGCGGCTTCACCACCGGGACGCCGTGGCTACGGCCCACCAACCACGAGCGGATCAACGTCGCGGACGAGGAGGCGTCCGGGCGGATCCTGCCCTACTACCGGGCGCTGATCCGGCTCAGAAAGACGCACCCGCTCATCGCCGAGGGGACCGTGGAGCCGTTCGCGCTCGACCATCCCAGCGTCCTGGCCTACCTGAGGCGTCACGGTGAGCAGCAGTTGCTCGTTCTCGCGAACTTCTACGGCGAGCCCACCTCGCTCGCCATCCCCGATGCCTTCGTCGGCGGCGAGATCCTCATCGCCAACGACCCGTCCGCCGAGCCGCCGGCCTCGGCGGAGGTGCTGCTGCGCCCCTACGAAGCACTGGCCATCCGCATCCCGTCCCAGCCACAAGGAGAACAGTCATGACCCTCTCACGCCGCCCCGAGGTGATCCTCGCCCCGCTCGGAGGGCGCATCATCGGCATGGACGAGGTCCCCGATCCCGTCTTCGCGTCCAAGAAGATGGGCGACGGCTTCGGTGTTGTCCCGTCGGGGAACGCCGTCGTCGCGCCCGCGTCGGGGACGATCGTCATGGTCGCCAAGACCGGCCACGCGTTCGCGCTCAAGACCGCCGACGGCCTGGAGATCCTCGTCCACATGGGCATCGACACCGTCGAGCTCAACGGCGTCCCCTTCGCGCTCAGCGTCGCCCGCGGCGACGTCGTGAGCGCCGGCCAGCCGGTAGGAACGATGGACCTGGCATCCGTCGAGGCCGCCGGGAAGTCGACGACCACCGCCGTGATCTTCACCAACCTGAAGAAGCGGGGGGACGCCCTCGCGATCACGCCGGGTGAGGCGGCCGCGGGTGCCGTCGTCGCGAGCGTCACACCCGCGGCCCCCGGCGAGGCACCGGCGGTGGCCACGGCGTCCGCACCCGCGGCGTCCGTGGCGCTCGACGATCCCGCCCGCGCGGGGCTCGCCGGGTTCGACCTGCTCGCCTACGACATCCTCGCCAACATCGGCGGCAAGGAGAACGTGGCCAGCGTGCTGCACTGCATCACGCGGGTCCGGTTCTATCTCAAGGACCAGTCGCTGGCGAACGACGCCGTCGTGGCCGACCTGGACGGCGTCATCGACGTGGTGAAGGCCGGAGGCCAGTATCAGGTGGTGATCGGGCCGGCGGTCGAGGATGTGTACGCGGCCCTCCGCAAGCAGATCGGCGATGTCGCCGCGGACGCCCCGACCGAGGTGGTCGAACGCCCGACCACGGCCGTGGGCTGGCTGAAGCTGGGCTTCAGTTCGCTGATCGGTGTGATCACCGGGTCGATGATCCCGGTCATCGGGCTGCTGGCCGCGTCCGGCATCCTCAAGGGGATCCTGGCACTGCTGACGCAGTTCGACGTGGTGCAGTCCGACTCCAGCACCTTCACCTTCATCGACGCCATGTCGTCGTCGATGTTCTACTTCCTGCCGATCATCATCGGCTTCACCGCGGCGAAGCGGCTGGGATCGGATCCGATCGTGGTGGCGATCATCGGTGGCGTCCTGGTCTTCCCCTCGGTCGTCGCCATGTCGAACCCCGCCAGCGAGGGCTACCAGGTGGTGGCCCAGCTCGGTTCGACCGTGTTCAACGCCGACTTCTTCGGCATCCCGGTCTCGTTGCCGCAGGGCAACGCCTACGCCTACTCGATCTTCCCGATCATCGTGGCCGCCTGGCTTGCGGCGCGCATCGAGCCGTTGCTGAAGCGCTACATCCCGCCCGTGCTCCGCAGCATCTTCGCGCCGCTGATCGAGGTGTTCGTGGTGTCGACGCTGATCCTGGTCGTGTTCGGCCCGATCATCATGTTCATCTCGGGCGGTATCGCGAACGGGATCAACGGCGTGCTCGATCTCAACTACGCGGTGGCCGGCCTGCTGATCGGCGGGTTCTACCAGTGCCTGGTGATCTTCGGCCTGCACTGGGCGGTCATCCCGCTGATCGCCGCGCAGATTGCCCAGGACGGTTCCTCGCCGCTGAACGCGATCGTGTCGGCGACGATGGTCGCCCAGGGCGGCGGCGCGCTCGCCATCTGGGTGAAGACGAGGAGCGAGAAGATCAAGGTGCTGGCCGGCACAGCGACGATCTCCGCCTTCTGCGGTATCACCGAGCCGGCGATGTACGGCCTCAACCTCAAGTACGGCCGGGTGTTCATCACCGCCTCGATGGGCGGCGCGGTGGGTGGCTTGCTGACGGGCCTGCTCGACGTGAACATGTACGGTTTCACCGGCGCGTTCGTCGGGTTCCCGTCGTTCGTCAACCCGGCGGGCCTGGATCACAGCTTCTACGGCTTCCTGATCGCCTCGGCTGCGGCGCTGGCGGTGTCGTTCGCCCTGACCTACTTCTTCGGATTCGATGACACGATGCTCGATGAGGAGCGCACCGTGAAGAAGGTGCGTCTCGGTAAGCGGGAGCCCGCGGCCGCCTGACGTCCAGGGCCCGGCTCCGGGAGCGCGTCGCTCGTGCGCACGAAAAGAACCCTTGCCTACGGAATTTCCTCGGCAAGGGTTCTTTTCGTAGGCGCGAGTGGTAGGCCCGCGTGCGGCCGCAGGTCAGGTAGCCTCGCCGGGTGCCTCCCCGAACCCGCGCGATCCTCGATGCCGCCGTTGCGGCGATCGGCGGCGCGCCGCGCGAGGGACAGGTCGCGATGGCCGACGCCATCGACCACGCCTTCGCTGCGGGCGAACACCTGCTCGTCCAGGCCGGCACCGGCACCGGCAAGTCGCTGGGCTACCTGGCGCCGGCGCTCGCGCACCTGGATGCTCATCCGCGAGAACGGGTGGTCATCGCGACTGCGACGCTGGCGCTTCAGGCGCAGCTGGCCGGATCCGACATCCCCGCCGCGATCGCCGCGTCCGAGAAGGTCACCGGACGCCAGGTGAGCGCCGCCGTCCTCAAGGGCCGCACCAACTACGCCTGCCTGCACAAGGTGCTGGACGGGGTCGGTGCCGACCAGGCGTCGCTGCTGGGTGGCGACACGCTGGCCGAGGAACTGCGCGCCTCCCGCGCGGACGCGGCGTCCGTGGTCGGAGCCGAGGTGGTCGCGCTCCGCGAATGGGTGCAGACCGAGTTGGACGCCGAAGGCGCGGGGGACCGCGACGACGCTCCGACGCACACGGCGGCGGCATGGGCGCAGGTCTCGGTGCCCGTTCGCGAATGCCTGGGCGCCCAGCAATGCCGCTTCGGGGACCTGTGCTTCGTCGAGCGCTCGCGGGAGACCGCGCGGGAGTCGCAACTGGTCGTGACCAACCATGCGTTGCTCGCCATCGACGCCATGCACGGCAACACGGTGCTGCCCGAGCACGACCTGTTGGTGATCGACGAGGCGCACGAACTGACGTCGCGGGTGACGGGCGCGGCCTCGCACGAGTTGGGTCCGCAGCAGGTCGAACGGGTGGCGAAACGTTGCCTCGCGCACCTGTCGGACGACGACCTGGCGATCGAGTTCCTCGACCTCGCGGACGCCCTGGCGCAGGTGCTCGAGGACGCGCCGCTGGAGCGCATCGAGTCGGCTGACTCGCCCGTGCGCGAGGTGCTCGCCCGGATCCGGGACGCCGCCCGGCGCGTGGTGAGCGCGCTCAAGGGCGACGATCCCGCGGTCAAACAGGCCGCCGCCGCGGCCAAGGAGGTCTTCGATATCGCCGAGGCGATGGGGGCGGCATCCGTCACCGACGTGCTGTGGGTGAGCGAGCGTGAGCGTTTCGGCCGCTGGCTGGTGATCGCGCCACTCGACGTGGCGGGCCTGCTGCGCGAGCGCGTGCTGGGTCGGCGGCCGACCGTGCTGACCTCGGCCACCCTCAAACTCGGCGGCGACTTCAACGGTGCGGCGTCCGCCGTCGGGCTGCACCGCGGTGAACGACTGACGGACGCCGGACCCGAGGAACGCACCGGCCTGGAGTGGCGCGCGCTCGACGTGGGGTCGCCGTTCGACTACGCCCGGCAGGGGATCCTGTACGTGGCCGACCGCCTGCCGAATCCGCGGCGCGACGGCATCACCGCCGAGGCGCTGGCCGAGGTGGCCGAGCTGATCTGGGCGGCGGGCGGGCGGACGCTGGGGCTGTTCGCCTCGCAACGCAACGCCGAGGCCGCCGCCCGGCATTGCCGCGCCGAACTGCCCGGCCAGACCTTCCTGTGCCAGGGTGACGCGCAGCTCAGCGAGTTGACCAGGCGGTTCATCGACGAGCCGGCGACCTCGCTGTTCGGCACGCTGAGCTTGTGGCAGGGCGTCGACGTGCCCGGCTCCACCTGCCAGCTTGTGATCATCGACAAGATTCCTTTTCCGCGCCCCGACGAGCCGCTGATGCAGGCCCGCCAGAAGGCGGTGCAGGACGCCGGCGGCAACGGCTTCATGACCGTCGCCGCGTCCCATGCGGCGCTGTTGCTGGCGCAGGGGTCCGGACGCCTCATCCGGCGCGTCGACGACCGCGGGGTCGTGGCGGTGCTGGACCCGCGGTTGCGCACCGCCCGCTACGGCGGCTACCTGCGCGCGTCGATGCCGGGCTTCTGGTCGACCACCGACCGTGAAGTGGCCGTCTCAGCGCTGAGGAGGCTGGCCGCCGAGTAGCGTCAGACGCGACGCAGGACGGCTGTCACCTTGCCGAGGATCGTCGCGTGGTTACCGTCGATCGGCTCGTAGGCGTCGTTGTGCGGTAGCAGCCAGACCTGCCCCGGCGTCCGTTTGAAGGTCTTCACCGTCGCCTCGCCGTCGATCATCGCGGCCACGATCTCGCCGTTGACGGCGTCGGGCTGCTGGCGGACGACCACGTAGTCGCCGTCACAGATCGCGGCATCGATCATGGAGTCGCCGCGCACCTCGAGCAGGAACAGCGTGCCCTCGCCGACCAGGTCGCGCGGCAGGGGGAAGACGTCCTCGATGCGCTCCTCGGCGAGGATCGGACCGCCGGCCGCGATACGCCCCACGATCGGGACGTCGACCGCGCGGGAGACGTGGACGTCGTCGCCGAAGACCGAGGTCGCCGGCGGGGCGTCGGGCAGCGTCGGCGCGTTCGGCCGCGTCGAGTCGGCAGGTGACGGCAGGTGGACCACCAGCGCGCGGGGACGTTTCGGGTCGCGGGACAGGAACCCCTTGGCTTCGAGCACCTTCAACTGATGGGCGACGCTGGAGGGTGAGGCGAGCCCGACGGCGTCGCCCATCTCGCGGATCGTCGGCGGGTAGCCGTGCGCGGACAAGGCCTCCTGGATTGTCTGCAGGATCAGCCGCTGCCGCAACGTCAGGTCGGGGCCGTCGGCCGGGGGCTCCGGCAACGGGCGCGCCCTGCTCAGCCTGGCGAGATCGTCGTCGGTCGGACGCCCGCGCCGCTTCTGTTTCGGCAGCGGACGCCGGCGTGCCGTGCTTGCGTCATCCGTCGTGACCATGCCGTCAATGTAGCCAATCGAACACCGCAATCAAACGTCCGTTCGAGCGTGTCGCGAACGTCGAGCGAAAAATGTCGGACCGGGCCACGAGAGTGGGATCAACCCGGGCCGACCGGGCGTCGTACGGGGTTGCAATCGCAAGACTGTTCGATAATACTGTTCGAACAGATGTTCGAGGAACGATGGAGGAGTCGCGATGACCGCCTTGATGATCGACGGGGCAATCCGCCCCGAGGTGCGCACCCACGGTCGCCGCTCGCGCGGTTCGCTGGGTCCCGTGGTGGCCGACCGTCCGGTCGTTCACTGGACGCGGGCCGAGGCTCAGGCCTGCCGGGCGGGAGTGGCCGCCGCCCAGGCGCCAGGTCGCCCGACCCTTGTGGCCGCTGGGCCGACGCGGCTGGTCTGGACGCCG
This sequence comes from Nigerium sp., assembly GCA_016711325.1. GTDB lineage: Bacteria > Actinomycetota > Actinomycetes > Propionibacteriales > Propionibacteriaceae > Propioniciclava. The sequence continues at coordinate 484,308 of JADJTH010000008.1, forward strand.
CGAGGGGTGGCCGCGATGGTGCTCGGCGTCGTGATGACGGCCGTGTTCATGCTGGTCACGATCGTGACCGCGTTCCTGGCGGTGAGCAACGCCCCCGCTCCTGTCGGCGCGATGGCCCCGCCCGCGGCGGTCGCGCTGGCGGAGAACGGGCCTGGTGCGGGCGGGCGGGCGTAGCCGGGGCCGTTCGGCAACCAGCCACTACATGTTGTGTCGATGCCTGCATGGCGCGCCTACAGGTTGTATCGTGGGGCACCGATGTCCATGGTGGGCAGCCGCAACCCGACGAGGGTGTGGTGTCGCGAAGGTGAGGTGACGACGTGTATTGCCCCTACTGCCGCCACGTCGACTCCCGCGTGCTCGATTCCCGGGTCACCGAAGACGGCAGCGCCATCCGCCGCCGCCGCGAGTGCCGTTCGTGCGCCAGGCGTTTCACCACCCTCGAGCAGATGCAATTGGTCGTGGTGAAGCGCTCCGGCGTCATCGAGCCGTTCTCCCGCGAGAAGGTCGTCAACGGCGTCCGGAAGGCGTGCAAGGGGCGTCCGGTGACCGAGGCCGACCTGGCCAAACTGGGGCAGAAGGTCGAAGAGAGGATCCGGGCCGGCGGGCAGGCCGAGATCCCCGCCGACGACGTCGGCATCGCGATCCTCGGCCCGCTGAAGGAGCTGGACCCGGTCGCGTACCTGCGCTTCGCGTCCGTCTACCGCCAGTATGAATCGGTCGACGACTTCGAGGCCGAGATCGCGCTCCTGCGCGCCTCGTTGGTCCACGCCGAGACCGACGCCCATGCCGAGACCGGCGCGGTCAAGGAGCCGGAGGCCCCGCCTGCCGCTCCCCGCAAGGCTCGCGCGCGTCAGCCGCGGGCCGCCACACCCGAACCCGAGGCCGAGACCGTCGAGGTTCTCACGGCCGAGCAGTTGTTCTGATCAATCCGCGGTAGCTTGCGCACCGCACATCTCAGGAGGTAAGTCACGTGACCACGACGAAGCACGCCCCGAACGAGCAGGGGGCCGCGGGCAGGGGCCTGACGATCGAGCGCGTCTTCACCACCGAGGGCGTTCATCCCCACGACGAGGTGACGTGGGAGCAGCGCGACGTGGTGCAGACGAACTGGAAGACCGGCGAGACCGTCTTCGAGCAGAAGGGCGTCGAGTTCCCCGACTTCTGGAGCGTGAACGCCTCGACGATCGTCACCACGAAGTACTTCCGCGGTGCGCTGGGCTCGCCGCGGCGCGAGCGCAGCCTGCGGCAGATCGTCGATCGCGTCGTCGGCAAGTACACGCAGACCGGTCGCGCCAACGGCTATTTCGCGACGGACGCGGACGCCGACGTCTTCGCCGACGAGCTGACGTGGATGCTGATCCATCAGGTGTTCAGCTTCAACTCGCCCGTGTGGTTCAACGTCGGCACCGACTCCAAGCAGCAGGTGAGCGCCTGCTTCATCCTGAGCGTGGACGACTCGATGGAGTCGATCCTGAACTGGTACGGCGAAGAGGGCATGATCTTCAAGGGCGGTTCCGGCGCGGGCGTCAATCTGTCGCGGATCCGATCGAGCAAGGAGTTGCTCTCTTCCGGTGGCGCGGCGTCCGGCCCCGTGTCGTTCATGCGCGGCGCGGACGCCTCGGCCGGCACCATCAAGTCGGGCGGCGCGACCCGCCGCGCCGCGAAGATGGTGGTGCTCGACGTCGACCATCCCGACATCGAGGAGTTCATCGAGACCAAGGCGCGCGAAGAAGACAAGATCCGCGCGCTGCGCGACGCCGGCTTCGACATGGACCTGGGCGGCAAGGACATCGTGTCGGTCCAGTACCAGAACGCCAACAACTCCGTGCGCGTCTCCGACGAGTTCATGCGCGCGGTGCAGGCGGGCACCAAGTTCGGCCTGCGGGCGCGGATGACCGGCGATGTCGTCGACACGGTCGACGCCCGCGAACTGTTCGGCAAGATGGCGAAGGCCGCATGGGAGTGCGCAGACCCGGGCATTCAGTACGACGACACCATCAACGCCTGGCACACCAACCCCGAGACGGGCCGGATCACGGCGTCCAACCCGTGCTCGGAGTACATGAGCCTCGACAACAGCTCCTGCAACCTGGCCAGCCTGAACCTGCTGAAGTTCCTGCGCGACGACGACACGTTCGATGTCGCCGGCTTCGTCAAGGCATGCGAGTTGATCATCACCGCGATGGACATCTCGATCACGTTCGCCGACTTCCCGACCGAGTCGATCGCCAAGACGACGCGCGACTACCGCCAGCTCGGCATCGGGTACGCGAACCTGGGCGCGTTGCTGATGGCGATGGGACGCGGCTACGACTCCGACGGCGGACGCGGTCTCGCCGCGGCGATCACCTCGCTGATGACGGCCGCGGCCTATCGCCGTTCGGCCGAACTCGCCGGCGTGGTCGGCACCTACGCCGGCTACCCGCGCAACGCGTCCGCCCACCAGCGGGTGATGCGCAAGCATCAGGCCGCCCACGACGATCTCGTCGTGGCCGAGGCCGCCGACACCTCGGTGTACGAGGCTGCCGCCCGGGAGTGGGCACAGGTGGTGTCGCTGGGCGGCCAGAACGGCTTCCGCAACGCGCAGGCGTCCCTGTTGGCGCCGACCGGCACCATCGGCTTCATGATGGACTGCGACACCACCGGCATCGAGCCGGACTTCTCGCTGGTGAAGTTCAAGAAGCTCGTCGGTGGCGGTTCCATGCAGATCGTCAACCAGACCATCCCGCGGGCGCTCGCCCGTCTCGGATACCCGCCGGCGACGGCCGAGGCGATCGTTGCGTACATCGGCGAGCACGGTCACGTGGTGGGCGCTCCCGGCCTCAAGCCGGCCCACTACGACGTCTTCGACACCGCGATGGGCGAGCGCTACATCCGGCCGTTGGGTCACGTCCGGATGATGGCCGCCGTGCAGCCCTTCCTGTCCGGCGCGATCTCCAAGACGGTGAACCTGCCCGAGGGTGCGAGCGTCGACGACATCGCCGAGGTCTACCTGCAGGGCTGGAAGCTCGGTCTCAAGGCGCTGGCGGTCTACCGCGACAATTGCAAGGTCGGCCAGCCGTTGTCCGATGGTAAGAAGAAGGACGGGCCGAAGGCCGTCGAGGTCGCACCCGAGGTGCGCGTCGAGTACCGGCCGCTGCGCAAGCGCCTGCCCAAGCAGCGCATGTCGCGCACGACCTCGTTCACGGTGGGCGGCGCCGAGGGCTACATGACCAGCTCCGAGTACGTCGACGGACGCCTCGGTGAGTTGTTCCTCAAGCTCGGCAAGCAGGGCTCGACGCTCGCCGGCGTGATGGACGCCTTCTCGATCGCCATCTCGATCGCGCTGCAGTACGGCGTCCCGCTGGAGACCTACGTGCAGAAGTTCACCAACCTCAAGTTCGAGCCCGCCGGTATGACCGACGATCCCGATCTGAGGATGGCGCAGTCGGTGATCGACTACGTGTTCAAGCGGCTGTCGCTCGACTACCTGAGCTTCGACGAGCGCTCCGAGCTCGGCATCCACACGGCCGCCGAGCGTGCACGCTACGTCGCGACCGGCTCCTACCTGTCCGAAGAGGACGAGGCGCAGTTGATCGACTCCGACGCCCTGCGCAACGACGCCGTCGACAACATGCGCTTCGACGAGACCGGCCCCAACCAGCCGGCGCTGGTCGCGGCGACGCCCGACCTGTCCGGCGCGCACACCACGGCCGAACTGATGGAACGCATCTCCGGCCACTCGGTCGACGCGCCGCTGTGCTTCACCTGCGGCACGAAGATGCGTCCGTCCGGAAGCTGCTACGTCTGCGAGGGCTGCGGCTCGACCAGCGGCTGCAGCTGAGCAGGGGGCATGGGGCGCCCCGCTCCCGCGCGCCTTGAGTGCTCGCGCGCGTGGCCGGTGTTCCCGCGCTCTGGCTGCAGGGTGCGGGATCTGCACCAGAGCGCGGGAGTGACTGCGACGCGCGGGAATGGCGTGAGTCCTTAGAATGAGGGCATGGCCTCGCGGTACGGAACCGGCGCATCGGCGCATCCCGGCGAGGGCGGGGCGTCGTCGCCTCCTCGTGGGCAGATCGCCTTCTGGGCCACCGCAGCGGCCTACGCCGTTCTGCTGGTCTGGCAGGCGTTCACGCTGCCCGACGCCGTACCCGGCCATGTCGGCTTCTCCGGGGAGGTCACCCGCTGGGGGACCCGGACCGAGCATCTCGTGCTGGGCCTCATGGCGGGCGTCCTCATCGTCGCGATCTTCGCGCTCGTCCCGCGGATCGCGGTGAAGAACACCGCGTTCGTCAACCTGCCGCACAAGGTCTACTGGACGCGCCCCGAGAACTGGCCGACCGCCCAGCGGATGCTGCGCGAGGACATGGGCCGCCTGGGTGCGCTGACCCTCGCGTTCGTCGGCTACGCGCTGTGGGAGGTGGGCGCCATCGCCGTCGGCGACCCGCCATTGCCCTGGTCGTTCGTCGTCGTGACGGTGCTCTTGCTCGTCGCCGTCATCGGCTACTCGATCTGGATGAGCGTCGGCCCTCGTTGGCGTCCGCCGCCGACTAGACGATGATCGCGGCGATGGCGTCCAGGATCTCGGGCCGGCCGGCCATGGTCATCGTGCGCGTCGGTGGGCCTCCGGCCTCGCCGCGGATCGTCAGCCCCGCTTCCTCGACGACCACCCAGGCTGCGGCGTGATCCCACGGATGGAGGCCGGACTCGTAGTAGGCGTCGAGGCGTCCGGCGGCGACCGAGCACAGGTCGAGGGAGCCCGCGCCGAGCCGTCGGATGTCGCGCACCTGGGGGAGCAGCCGGGCGACGGCCTCGCCTTGGCGCCCGCGCGTGCCGGGGTCGTAGCCGAAACCGGTGCCGACGAGGCTCAATCCCAGGCCGGTCGCCGGGGTGGCGCGAAGCAGACGGGTGACATCGCCGCGCACCAGTTCGGCGCCGCCGCCGCGACGAGCTCGGTACAAGTCGCCGACGGCCGGGTTGAGCACGGCGCCGGCCACCGGCCAGAAGCCGCCGTCGACTCGCGGGTCGCCGACCACGGCCGCCACGCTGACCGCGTAGTGGCCATGGTCGTAGAGGTAGTTGACCGTGCCGTCGATCGGATCGACCAGCCACGAGATCGGGCCGGTGCCGCGGTGGTCGAGCCCTTCCTCGCCGACGATCCCGTCGTCGGGCCGCAGGCGCCGTAGCGCTGCGTGCGCGAGTTCCTCGCTGCGGCGATCCATGACCGTCACCACATCGACCTCGGTCGACTTCGTGGTGAACTCCACCCGCGCCGGCCGATCCTCGACGATCAGGCGTCCGCACACGAGCGCCACCTGGCAGGCGACGTCGAGCAGCCGGTCGAGTTCGTCGCCGGAGGGCAAGATGGCGTCGGTATCGAGGCCACGAGGGCGAGAAGAACACATAGGATCCACCCTGTCACGATTGGCGGAACCGGGGGCCGGGATGTCACGTCTGGGTAAAAGAGCGTGGGCGGGCGGTGCTCCGAGGAAATTCGGTGCCATGATCGGCCAACGAACCCGATGAGAGGAATTATTCGTGTCCAAGCTTCGCACTGTGGCAGCGGCGCTCGCCGCCGCCGCTGCCCTGACCCTAAGCGCCTGCGCGACCAGCGCGCCGGCCCCGGCTCAGACCGGAAGCTCGAACGAGCCGACGTTCATCGCCGGCGGCAAGCTGACCGTCTGCACACACCTCGCCTTCAAGCCGTTCCAGTTCAAGGATGACACCGGAGCCATCGTCGGCTTCGACGTGGATCTCATGGACCTGGTCGCCGAGGATCTGGGCCGCACCCAGGAGATCGTGGACATCGCGTTCGACCAGGTCTGGTCCGGTGCGGCCTTCGCGGCGGGCAAGTGCGACGCGGGCGCGGCCGCCATCTCGATCACGGACGCACGCAAGAAGTCCACGACCTTCGCGGACCCGTACTTCGAGTCGACCCTTGCGCTCATGGTGAAGACCGGATCCGGCATCAAGGGGCTGGAAGACCTGCGCGGAAAGACCGTCGCGGTGCAGACGGACACCACCGGCGCCACTTTCGCCGAGCAGAAGGCATCCGAGTACGGGTTTGAGACCAAGGTGTTCGACGACATGCCGACCGCCTCCAGCTCGGTGCTCGGCACCGGCGCCGACGCGACCATCAACGACAACGGCGTCCTGCTGTCCTTCGCCAACGACAACCCGAGCGTTACGGTCGCGACGGAATTCGCGGACACCGGCGAGTGGTACGGCTTCAACGTCAGCAACGACAACAAGCCGCTGGCCGATGAGATCAGCAGGGTTCTGCGCGAGTCCAAGGCCGACGGCCGCTTCAACGAGATCTACAAGAAGTGGTTCGGAGTCGACGCACCGAAGTGATCCGCTGACCTGCGCGCGGCGTCCGGCCTGGTGACGGATCCGGACGCCGCCGCCCGTCTCACCCTGACAAGGAGTTCCATGACTACCACCCAGGCCGCGGTCCCGCGCAAGAAGCTGTCGCCGCGCAAGCGCGCCCAGCGCGTCCGCTGGGCACAGTACGCCGTCCTCGTGGCCCTCCTCGTCGGGGCGGTCCTCACGATCGACGGCGCCCAGGTGCAGCGGGTGTTCTTCCGCCTCGACCTCGTCCAGATCACGCTCACGTCAGGCCTTCCGCGGGCGTTCCTCAACACCATCATCTACACCGCGGGGGCCTTCGTGTTCGGCCTCGCGCTGGGCACCGTGCTCGCGCTGATGCGCCTGTCGCAGGTCGCGCCCTACCGCTGGCTCGCGTCGATCTACATCGAATTCTTCCGTGGAGTGCCGGCACTGATCGTCCTCCTCGCCTTCGGCCTGATGTCGGTGGCGTTCCCGGGGTTGCGATTCCCGCTCGATCCCTACGGCACGGTGTGGACGGCGCTCGGCATCGTGTCGGCCGCCTACATGGCCGAGACCATCCGCGCCGGGATCCTGGCGGTGCCGAAGGGGCAGGTCGAGGCCGCCCGGAGCCTCGGCATGCCGTCGGGAACCGCGATGCGCAGGATCGTGCTGCCGCAGGCGTTCCGGATCATCACGCCGCCGCTGACCAACGAGCTCATCCTTCTCACGAAGGACTCCTCGCTCGTCTACGTGCTGGGGCTCACGGCGTCCGCTTTCGAGCTGACCAAGTTCGGGCGCGACATCTCCAACAGCAACGGAAACCTGACCCCGCTCGTGGTGGCCGGCTTCTGCTACCTGCTCATCACCCTCCCGCTCACGTTCCTCGTGCGGCGCATGGAGGCCAAGTCGGCGAAGGCACGGTGACCCCATGACCCAGACGATTCCCACCGGGCGGCGCGAGGACGAGATCCAGATCTACGATCTGCACAAGAGCTTCGGCGACGTCGAGGTGCTCAAGGGCATCAGCCTCACCGTGCGCAAAGGCGAGGTCGTGTGCGTGATCGGCCCGTCCGGCTCGGGCAAGTCGACGCTCCTGCGCTGCGTCAACCTGCTGGAGCAGCCGACGAAGGGTCGCATCTTCATCCTGAACGAGGAGATCACCGACATCGACGCGGACGTCGACACCATCCGCACGATGATGGGCATGGTCTTCCAGCAGTTCAACCTGTTCCCGCATCTCACCGCGCTCGAGAACTGCACGATCGGCCAGACGGTCGTGAAGAAGATCGACAAGCAGACCGCGATCAAGACGGCACTGGGCTACCTCGACGAGGTCGGCCTCAAGGATCGGGCGGGTGCCTACCCGGCTCAGCTCTCGGGCGGCCAGCAGCAGCGGGTCGCGATCGCGCGGTCGCTGAGCATGGACGTCGAGATGGTGCTGTTCGACGAGCCGACCTCCGCGCTGGATCCCGAACTCGTCGGCGACGTGCTGGCGGTCATGCGCCGGCTGGCGGCCAGCGGCATGACCATGATGGTGGTGACCCACGAGATGGCCTTCGCCCGCGAGGTGGCCGATCGGGTGATCTTCATGGACGGCGGAATCGTCGTCGAGGAAGGCCACCCCGATCAGGTGATCGGCAATCCGCAGAATCCGCGCACCCGCTCGTTCCTGCAGCGCGTGCTCGACCCGACGCACGTCCCGGACGACCGGGGCTGAGCCACTCTGCGCGGGTGTCCCGCGCGGGGTGTCGTGCCGGCGGGGGCCGCGCGTGAGGATCAATCCCCTGGACGGCCAGGGCGTACCGGACGGCCAGGGCGTGCGTTCCGATCGGCGGCGCGGCGCATCGTCCACCAGCTTGCCCAGATGGCCAGCACACCGAGGCTCGACAGCAGGTGGGCCGGGTGCACGACGGTGCCTGCCTGCCAGACCCCGAAGGCGCCGCCCGCGAGAAGAACGTAGGCGAGGACGGCGAGGCCGTCGTCCTGCGCTCGTCCCATCGGCGGAATCGCCCACAGCTCGAGCCGCCCGAGCAGCGGGATCACCGCGGCAACCGTCGCGATGGTCGCCAGCGCGAGCGTGACCGGGGACAGCAGGATTCCCGCCACCGCGGGCCACGCGAGCGCGGCCAGCAGCAGCACGACCCCGGACGCGACGAGGCAGGGGATGTGCCACAGGTAGACGCTCATGGTCACCACGTTGAGGATGCTCACGACCCGCTGCACCCGGCCGGAGAGCTGAGCGAGGACGCCGGAGCGCTCGAGCAGCCCCAAGGCCCCGCATTGCGCGAGTGCCAGGAACGCCATCGCGAGTGTCGGCGGCTGCAGGTTCGCGATCGGTAGGTCGGCGAACCCCACGGCGGTCGGCGGGTAGCCGAAGCCCACCACCAGGACGCCGATGCCGGCGACGCCGGCCACGATCGAGCCCCACGCCGCCGCGACGGGCCCACGTCGCCACCAGCCGCGCTGATAGGCGATGCCCAACTGATGCACCAGCGGCCACACCAGCAACATGTTGAGGTTGCGCAGCGCATACTGATCGACGGCGAACGACCAGGCGTCCACACCCGCGGCCAACACCGCGAGCGCGACCGGGACGGCGGCGCCGAACCGGTCGTGCAGGCGCACCATGCCCGGCGCGATCGCCACCACCACGAGGTACACGGCGATGAACCACAGAAGCTGCATGAACAGCCGGCTGAGCTCGGCGGCTTCGCTCCAGCCCGCCCAGGTCGCGCCGCTGAACAGCAGCGTGCAAAACGTGACGAAGACGGTGAGCGGCCCGAGGAGCCGGCGTCCGCGGCCGGCGAGCCAGTACCCGATCGAGACGCCGCCGTCCGCGCGAAGGCGATCGAGGGTCAGGGTGTGCGCGAACCCGCCGGCGACGAAGAAGAGCGGCATGATCATCAGCGCCCAGGTGAGCGGGTACAGCCAGGTGGGCGCGGCCCAGGCCTCCAGCCCGGGCCGCCCGTCCTGCAGCGTCACGCGGTAGACGAGCGTGTGGTAGACCACCACGACCAGCACGGAGCACGCCCGGGCCAGATCGATCACGTGGTTGCGTTGTCGGTCGGTCATCGGCGGTCATGCTAGCCGGACCGGTCGGCGGTGGTCCGACGGAGGTTCTAGGGTGAGAGGGTGCTAGGGGCGCTGGGCGGTATCTCGACGATCTGGGTCGTGATCGGCGTCGGCTGGCTCATCGCCCACGTCGGCGTCGTGGGCCGATCCGGACGCCGACTGATGGCGGTCCTCGCGTTCACGGTGGCCTCGCCGGCGCTGCTGTTCGGCATGATGGCGCGCGCTTCGCTCGAGCATGTCTTCTCGCCGACGATCGCGGTGTCGGTGTGGGCGATGATCGCGACGGGTCTGCTCTATCTGGCGCTCGCCCGCGCGCTGTTCCGGCCCGGACTGGGGGCCCTGGTGATCGGCTCCATGGCGTCCATGTACACGAACGCCGCCAACTTCGGCATCCCGATCGCTCTGGCGCTGCTGGGCGACGCGACCTGGGCCGCCCCGATCCTGCTGATGCAGGTCGTCGTCCTGATGCCGATCATCCTGGGGCTGCTCGACGTGGCGCGCATGCGGGAGGAGGGCCGGCATCTGAGCCTGCCCCGCTACCTGGTGCTGCCGTTCCGCAACCCGCTGACGGTCGGGATGACCGGCGGCCTGCTCGTCAACGCCACCGGCATCACGCTGCCCGCCGTGGTGTGGTCACCCGTCGACACGGTGGCCGGGATGGCGGTGCCGCTCATGCTGATGGCGTTCGGGGTGTCGCTGCGCCTCGACCCCTTGCCCGGGCGTGGCGATCACAGCCTGCACGCGTGGATGACCGTCGCGCTCAAGGCGGTGGTCCATCCGCTGATCGCCTACCTGCTGGGGCTGGCGTTCGGGATGCCGCGGCACGACCTGTACGCCGTCGTCGTTCTGGCCGCCCTGCCGGCCGCCCAGAACGTGTACGTCATCGCGACCCGCTACCGCGAGAGCGAGCTGCTCGCTCGGGATTCGGTGTTCTGGTCGACGTTCCTGTCGATCGGCTCTCTGCTCGCCATCACGGCACTGCTGGGGTGACGGACGCGCGACACACGGACCGGTCGTCGAAGGGGAGCGGGCGGGGCCGCTTGGACGGTAAGCTCGCCTGTGTGGATTCTCAGGGCTACATCATGACGATCGAACCCGACGAGTGTCGCCGCCTGCTTGCCGAGGCCGTGGTGGGGCGTGTGTCGTGGGTCTCGCCGACCCGGGGTATCCAGGTGCTGCCGGTGAATTACGAGTTCGAAGGCGACCGGGTGCTGTTTCGCGTCGCCTCCCACTCGGTCCTGGCCGAGTTGATCGCTCCGACCGAGGTCGCCTTCGAGGTGGACGATCTCGACGCGGAGACGGCGACAGGCTGGAGCGTGCTCGGACAGGGCACGAGCCGGGGTTTCGACGGCGCTGTTCCCGACACCTCGCCGTGGGCGCCCGGCGACCGCGCGACCGCCATCGCCGTCGACCTGCGTGCGGTGTCCGGACGGTCGGTGTCGCGCGAGGACTGAACGCGGCTGACGGGCCGCGGTCGCCGGGACCCCGACCGCCGCACGCATGATCGCGCCGGACGCGGACGCCGCCGGTAGAGTGGGCGGGCCATGAACGACCTGCCCACGATCACGTTCGACGACGCCCTGCCGATTTCGGCGGCCGTCGACGAGATCGCCGCGCTTGTGGCCGGCCATCAGGTGATCGTCGTCGCGGGCGAGACGGGGTCAGGCAAGACTACCCAGTTGCCGAAGATCGCCCTCCTCGCCGGCCGCACACGCATCGCCCACACCCAGCCGCGGCGCATCGCGGCCCGGACGGTCGCCGCCCGGATCGCCTCCGAGATGGGCGTCGAGCTCGGCTCGACCGTCGGCTACCAGGTGCGCTTCACGCGCAAGGCCGGCCGGCAGACGGCGGTCAAGCTGATGACCGACGGCATCTTGCTCGCAGAAATCGGACACGACCGCGACCTGCGCGCCTACGACACGATCATCGTCGACGAGGCGCACGAGCGGTCCCTCAACATCGACTTCCTGCTCGGCTACCTCAAGCAATTGCTGCCGCGGCGTCCGGATCTGAAGGTGATCATCACCTCCGCGACCATCGATACCGCCCGGTTCAGCGAGCACTTCGACGACGCGCCGATCGTCGAAGTGTCGGGGCGCACCTACCCGGTCGAGGTGGTCTACGAGCCGCTCGGCACCGACGCCGACCTGATCGACGGCATCACCCGCGCGGTGACCCGGTTGCACGCGATCGGCGAGGGCGACGTGCTCGTGTTCTGTTCGGGCGAACGCGACATCCGGGACGCGGCCGACGCGATCAACGCGCTCGCCTTGGCGCGCACCGAGGTGCTGCCGCTGTTCGCCCGACTGTCGGCCCACGAGCAGGACCGCGTGTTCGCGCCGCATTCCGGGTTGCGCGTCGTGCTCGCCACCAACGTCGCCGAGACCTCGCTCACCGTCCCCGGCATCCGCTACGTCGTCGACCCCGGCTACGCGCGGATCAGCCGCTATTCGGCGCGCACCAAGGTGCAGCGGCTGCCGATCGAGCCGATCAGTCAGGCGTCCGCCAATCAGCGCGCCGGCCGCTGCGGACGCCTCGGCCCCGGAATCTGCATCCGGCTGTACTCCGAAGAGGACTTCGCCTCGCGCCCGGAGTTCACCGAGCCCGAGATCCTGCGCACGAACCTGGCGTCGGTCATCCTGCAGATGGCCGACGCCCGCCTCGGCGCCATCGAGGACTTCCCGTTCGTCGAGCCTCCCGACCGCAGCCAGGTGCGTGACGGTCTGCGGCTGCTCCGCGAGCTCGGCGCCCTCCAGGCCGAGTCGCGGCACGACGAGACGCCCGGCGACCGACGGGCGGACGCGGCCAAGCCTGGTCGGGCGGGCCAGCGTCTCACCGCCACCGGACGTCTCCTCGCCCGCCTGCCCCTCGACCCGCGCCTGGGCCGCATGCTGGTCGAGGCCGGACGCCGCGGCGTCACCTGGGACGTCCTGCCGATCGTCGCCGCGCTCGCGATTCCCGACGTGCGCGAGCGTCCGGCGGACAAACAGGCAGAGGCGGACGGACTGCACCGCAGGTTCTGGTCGTCCGAGGGCGTCCAGCCTGGCCAACCGGCCGACGGCGAGCGCGACCCCTCCGACATCGCCGCCCTGTGGCGGCTGTGGGACTACCTGAGGCGACAGCGCTACGAGCTGTCCGGCAACGCCTTCCGACGGATGTGCCGCGACGAGTACCTCAACTTCCTGCGCATTCGCGAATGGCAGGATCTGGTCTCCCAGCTCCGCGAGGTGATCGGCGAACTCGGCCTGGACACGACCGCCGACGACGACCCCGACCGGCGCCGCGCCCAGGCGCGGGAGCCGCGCCCGGCGTCCGGGCACGTCCCCGACTGGGCGTCGATCCACACGGCGATCCTGTCGGGTCTGCTCAGCCACGTCGGGCTGATCGACGCCCGCAGCCTCGCCGCGGCTCCGGCGCGCAAGGGCCGGCGTCCGATCGCCGACTATCTCGGCGCCCGGGGCGCACGGTTCGCGATCCAGCCCGGCAGCGCGTCCGCGAAGGCGACTCCGCCGCTCGTCATGGCCGTCGAACTCGTCGAGACGACCCGGCTGTGGGCACGGACGGTGGCGCCGGTCGAGGCCGCGTGGGTCGAGCAGGTGGGGGAGCACCTCCTCACCCGCAGCTACTCCGAGCCGCGCTGGTCGGCCCGCGCGGGTCAATGCGTCGCCACCGAGAAGGTGAGCCTGCTCGGCGTCCCGATCATCGCCGACCGCCAGGTCAGCTACCAGCGCATCGACCCCGTGGTGGCCCGCGAGGTGTTCCTGCAGTCCGCGCTGGTCGAGGGGCAGTGGCGCACGCGCCACCATTTCTTCGCGCGCAACGAGCGAGTTCGCGCCGAGGCCGCCGACCTCGAGGAACGCGCCCGCCGCCGCGACATCGTCGCCGACGACGCCTCGATCCTCGCGTTCTACGACGCCCGTATTCCGGCCGGGATCACCTCGGTCGCCCACTTCGACCGGTGGTGGCGCGACAAGCGCCGCGGCGACGAGGGCCACCTCGATCTCACCCTCGGCGACCTCGTCGCCGCCTCGGATGTCGCGGACGCCGCCGCGTTCCCCGACATCTGGACCACCGGTCCCACCGATCTTCCCGTCCACTACGTGTTCGACCCCGGCGCGGGCACCGACGGCGTCAGCATCGACGTCGACGTCACCGTGCTCAACCAGGTGGACGCCGCAGGGTTCACCTGGCAGGTGCCGGGCCTGCGCCACGAGCTGGCGACGGAGCTGATCCGGTCGCTGCCGAAGGCCGTCCGGACGCGGTTCGTGCCGGCCCCCGACTGGGCGCGTCGCGCGATCTCCTGGCTCGAGGACCACCCGGTCCAGGCCTCACGTCCCTTCACCGAGGCGCTCGCGGCGGCGCTCACCGCACTCGGCGGGAACCCCGTCGACCCGTCCGCCTTCAACGAGGGCACGGTGCCCGAGCACCTGAGCGTCCGCTACGTGATCACCGACGGACGCCGCGAGCTCGGCGCCGGCAAGGACTTCGAGGCGCTGCGCAAGCAGTTCGCGTCCCGCCTCAACCGACGGCTCAACGCGGCGGCGTCCGACGTGGCCCATCCGGGCGCGACCCGGTGGGAGTTCGGCGCGATCCCGGCGACCACCAGCATCGATCGCGACCCCGCGCCGCTGGTCGGCTACCCGGCGCTGGCCGACCTCGGCGCGAAGGTGGGGGTGCGCGTCGCGAACACCGCGGCCAGGGCGTCCCGCTCGCAGGCACTCGGGTTGCGCCGCCTCGTCGTGCTCGCCAGCCCCGACCCGACCCGCAGCGTGTTCGCGCGGCTGTCGAACGCCGACAGGATCGCGCTGTCCGCCGGGCCCTACGACAGCCTCGGCGCGCTGCTCGCCGACGCCCGGCTACGCGCGACCGCGGACCTGATCGCGGCGCGCGGTGTCGATCCGGACGCCGTCCGCGACGAGACCGCCTTCAGGGCGGTGGTGGACGCCGTCCGTCCTGACGCCGCAGACCGCTTGCAGACCGTCGTCAGGATCGCCGCCAAGGCCCTCACCTGGCACGCCGAGGCGCGCGCCGAGCTCGGGCGGCGTCCAGACGGTGACTCCAAGGCCGACGTGACGGCTCAACTCGACAACCTGGTGTTCCGGGGGTTCATCGCGGCGACCCCCGAGCCGCACTTCACCCGCCTCGAGCGTTACCTGCACGCCGTCGTGATCCGCCTGCGCGGCTGGGCCGCCAACCCGGCCCGCGAGGCCCAGAACCTGGACGTGATCGCCGACCTCGAGGACGCCTACGAGTCCGCTCTCGCCGGCCACGAGGTGGGCGAACTGCCGGATGCCGCCGTCGACGTGGGGTGGATGCTCGAGGAATTGCGGGTGAGCCTGTTCGCGCAGTCATTGGGCACCGCCCAGCCCGTCTCCGCCAAGCGCGTCCGGGCGGCTCTCGCCGCGCTCTGAATGGCAGGGGCACTAGAGTGGCGCGCATGCTCGATCCACGATCGCTGTATACGGTTCACACCGACGTCTGGGACAGCGTCGCGGAAACCCAGCCGGTCATGCTGCACCTCCTCGAGGGGTATGTGGACGCCGGCCATCTCGCCAAGCAACTCGGCGAGCACATCCTCGGCTCGATGGAGCACGAGGTGCTGGTGACCTTCGACCACGACCAACTGCACGACTACCGCTCGCGGCGTCCTGCGATGGTGTTCGACGCCAACACGTGGACGGCGCTCACCGACTACGAATTGGCGATCCACAAGGTGACGGACGCCTCGGGTCGCGCCTTCCTGCTGCTCGCCGGGCCGGAACCCGACCAGCAGTGGAACCGTGCCTGCACCGCGCTTCTCGACATCACCCGGGCGATGGGGGTGTCGCAGCTCGTGACCGCGCAGGGCGTCCCGATGGGCGTGCCGCACACGCGTCCGGTGCTGGTCACCTCGCACGCGACCGACCCGGCGCTCGCCCCCGACAATCCCGTCTGGATCGACCGGGTGACCGTGCCCGGCAGCTTTTCGGCGATGCTGGAGTTCCGCACTGGCCAGGCCGGACGCCTCGCGCGCGGATTCGTCGCCCACGTGCCGCACTACCTGGCGCAGGGCAACTACGTTCCGGGTGCGCTCGCCGCGCTGGAGCGGATCCGGGACGCCACGGGGCTCGACCTGCCGCCCGGCGACCTGGCCGCGCTCGCCCTGCAGACCCTCGCCCAGCTCGAGGAAGAAGTCGACCGCGACGGTGAGTTCGGCCCGCTGGTGACCGCGCTGGAAGAGCAGTACGACGAATTGCAGGCCACCGGACGCCCCAGCGTGCCGTCGGCCGACGAGATCGGCGCGGCGGTGGAGCAGTTCCTCGCCGAGCGGCAGGATGGCGACGACACCGGAGGTTCACGTGGACCACATCAGTGAGATTCTCGCTCTGTTAGAGCTCGAGCAGGACGGCGACAACGCGTTCGTCGGGGAGCACCCGGTCACGCTCCAGCAGCGCACCTTCGGCGGCCAGGTCATGGCCCAGGCGCTCGCCGCGATGTACCGCACCATCCCCGCCGAACGGCTGTGCCACTCGCTGAAGGGCTATTTCCTGCGCCCGGGCGTGACGTCGTCCTCCCTCACCTACACGGTGGCTCGCTTGCGCGACGGTGGATCGTTCAGCACCCGGCGGGTCAACGCCTCCCAGGGCGGACGCGACATCTTCGTGATGTCGGCGTCCTTCAAGAAGCCCGAGGAGGGTATCGAGCATGCGGCGCTGCCGAGCAAGCCGCCCACGCCCCCCGAGGAGTGCGTTCCGCTCACCGATCAACTGCGCACCATGGCGCCGGCCGCGGCGAGCATGTGGGACGAGTGGGCCGCGATCGACACTCGGTTCGTCGGCTTCTCCAACCGCGAGATGTCCGAGGGCGCGCGCCTGCAGGTGTGGCTGCGCAGCGTGGGCGACATGCCGGACGACCCGCGCATCCATCAGATGGTGCTCGCCTACGCGTCCGACCTGACGCCGCTCGTGGTGAGCGCGCTGGCCCATCCTGAGGCGCTCGGGTCGCCCCACCTGCAGTTGGCCACGATCGACCATTCGATGTGGTTCCATCGGCCCATCCGCGTCGACGACTGGGTGCTGTACGACCAGGCCTCGCCCAACGCCGCCAATGCGCTCGGGCTGTCCTTCGGGTCGCTCTACGACGCGCGGGGCGTGCTGGGGGCGCATGCCGTCCAGGAGGGCCTGATCCGTTCCGGGGACGGACGCCAACGCCGCGGCCTGGTCTGATTCGCGTCCGACGGCTGGGCCTGGAAGCTCAGGCGGACGCACGAACGCCGCGCCCGCGAGGGCGCGGCGTCCGTGGCTGGCGGGGTGCCGTTTCGGGGTGTGCCGGCGGGGCCGGCGGTGGGGTGAAGGGGTGAAGTGATGCCCGGGCGCCGAAAGCCGATCCTCAGGCGGCCAGCGTGGTGGTGCGGAGCTTCAGGAGCGCCTGGCGTTCGATCTGGCGCACACGCTCAGCCGTGATGCCCCAGACGCTGGCGATGTCGGCGAGCTTGGCCTGGCGTCCGTCGACCAGTCCGTAGCGACGGCGCACCACATCGGCAGAACGCTCGTCGAGGCTGGACAGCAGTGTGTCGAGCCGGGCGCGGTCTTCGGCGTCCAGCACGACCTCGTCGGGGCCGGGTGCGGTGTCGCGGGCCAGCAGATCGCCGAGCGCCGTGTCGCCGTCCTCTTCGATCGGGGCGTCGAGCGACACGTGGTCACGAGCGAGCCGGAGCAGTTCGATGACCCGCTCCTCCACGAGCCCGAGTTCGTCGGCGATCTCGATCACCTCGGGTTCGCGGCCCAGCCTGCGCTCCAGGTTGCGGCGGGTGGCCGACACCTGATTGATCTGTTCGGCGACGTGCACGGGCAGCCGCACGATGCGTCCCTGTTGCGCGATGCCGCGGCTGATGGACTGGCGCACCCACCAGGTGGCGTAGGTGGAGAACTTGAAGCCCTTCATGTAGTCGAACTTCTCGACGGCGCGGATCAGGCCGGTGTTGCCCTCTTGAACCAGATCGAGCAGCGGCATTTGCGAGCGTCCGTACTTGCGGGCCACCGACACCACGAGCCTGAGATTGGCGGTGACGAACCGCTTCATCGCGGCACGGCCCTGCTCGACGATGAGCTGGAGCTCGTCGTCGCCGGCCTTGACCCGCCTGCGGCCGCCGCGCTCGGTCGCGGTGACGGTGCGGTCGAGAATCGCCTCGGCGTACAAGCCGGCCTCGATCTCGCGGGCGAGCTTCACTTCTTCCTCAGCGGTCAGCAAAGGCGTCTTGGCGATTCCGTCGAGGTACAGCCCGACGGAGTCCTTGCCATCGATGCCCTCGGTCGAGCGAGTGCGGTGGGAGGTCGAGATCATGCGTCGTCCTTTCGGTCTTCCACCAGTACAACGTGTTTGACCGACGTTTTGTTCGGGCGACGCCCCCATCAGGCCCTGAGACCTACCCGGGCCGCCAGAATAAGACCATAGTCGTACACCAGCCGCGTCCTGCGGGGCGATGCGCGCCCCGGTCAGGTCTCCGAGAGCGCCTCAGGAAAGCTGGTCGATCAGCCAGGCGAGTTCGAACGCACGTTCCTTCCACGCCTTGTAGCGGCCCGACACGCCGCCGTGCCCGGCCACCATCTCGGTCTTGAGGAGCAGGGGACGCCGCGCGTCGTTCGTGGCCCGGTCGCGCAAGCGGGCGATCCACTTGGCCGGCTCGGTGACCTCGACGCGTGTGTCGTTCAGCCCGGTGGTGATCAGCAGCGCCGGGTACTCGAGGGCGGCGACGTTCTCGTACGGCGAGTAGGACTTCATGCAGGCGTAGACATCGGCGTCCGTCACCGGGTTGCCCCATTCCTCCCACTCCGACACGGTGAGGGGCAGGTCGGGGTTGAGGATCGTGGTGACCGGATCGACGAACGGAACCGCAGCGTGGACGGCGCGGAAGGCGTCGGGCGCCAGGTTCATCGCCGCTCCCATGAGCAGTCCGCCGGCCGATCCGCCCTCGGCGCCGAGCCTGCCGGGAGCGACGTAGCCCCGCTCGACGAGCAGGCGCGCGCAGGCGACGAAATCGGAGAACGTGTGCGGCTTGGCGAGTTCCTTTCCGGCCTCGTACCACGGACGCCCCAGCTCGCCGCCTCCACGCACGTGCGCGATGGCGAACACGAACCCGCGGTCCAGCAGGGAGAGCCGGCTCATCGCGAAGTACGGCATGATCGGGATCTCGTAGGAGCCGTAGCCGTAGAGCAATCCGGGCGCGGTGCCGTCCACGCCGACGTCGCGGTGGCGCACCAGCGAGACCGGCACCCGCGTGCCGTCGTCCGCGGTCGCCCACAGCCGCTCGCTCACGTAGGCCGCCGGGTCGTAGGCGCCGTGGACGGGATGGTCGAGCACCGGGGTCTGCTTGAGCAGGCGGCGCTCGCCCGTGTCGAGGCGGTACTCCCACACGGCGGGCGGGCTCGCGAGCGACTCGTAGCCGAACCTGATCCGGTCGGTGTCGAAGTCGGGGGACTCCTCGGCGCTCACGTCGTAGAGGGCCTCGCCGAAGGACAGGTCGACGCGCTCGCCGAGCTCGCCGGACGCCGCCCGGGGCAGGATCGCGATGCCGGCCAGGGCGTTCGTGCGGTGCTCGAGCACGAGGGCTGCCTCGTACACCGACACGCCCGTCAGGCGCGTCTCGCTGCGCTCGGGGATGACCAGCTCCCAGCTCTCGATGCCGCACGCCTCCAGCGGAGCCCGGCTCAGGGCGAACTGCGGCGCGTCGTCGTTGTGCAGGATCCACAGGGCGTCCGGCGCCACCTCGACCGCGTACTCGAGGCCGTGGCGGCGCGGCTGGACGCAGCGCAGCGGGCCTGCGGGATCGTCGGCGCGCAACAGGTGGGTCTCGGTGGTCTTCTTGGAGCCCAGATCGAGCAGCACCCAGGCGTGATCGCGGGACGTGTCCACGCCCATCCAGAAGCGGTCGTCGGCCTCCTCGTAGAGCAGGGCATCCGCCTCGTCGCCGCCGATGCGGTGGCGCCACGCCTGGTGCGGACGCCACGCGGCGTCCAGTCGCAGGTAGACGATCCAGTCGTCGCCCGCCCATGCGCCCCCGGCACCGACGCCCTCGATCGGGCCGTCGATGACGTTCGAGGTGGCCAGATCGACCACGCAGAGGTCGTAGCGCTCGTTGCCCGACGTGTCGGCCGAGTAGGCGAGGCGGCGTCCGTTGGGGGACACCTGCGCCCAGCCGAGGGAGAAGAACTCGTGGCCCTCGGCGAGCGCGTTGGTGTCGAGGACGACCTCTTCGTCGGCGGGTGCCTCGGCCACGTCGGGGATCTGATCGCGGGAGAGGGCCGGCAGGCGGCAGGAGCGTCCGTACTCGTGACCTTCGGTGGTGCGGCCGTAATACCAGTAGTGGCTGCCGTCGGTGTGGGTCACATGGGTGGGCACCGAGAGGTCGGTCTGTTGGGTGCGTGCCTTGAGGTCGTCGAAGAGTTCGTCGACGAGCGGCCCCAGGTGCGCGGTCTGCGCCTGGGTCCAGGCGTTCTCGGCCTCGAGGTAGGCCAGCAGGGCGGGGTCGGACTTGTCGGCCATCCAGTGATACGGATCCTCGACGACGTCACCGTGCACTTCGCGACGGAACGGACGGGTCGGCGCGTCGGGCGCGGTGAGCGGGGCATCAGGCACGGCCGCCAGCGTAGCCGCTCGTCCGGCGGCCCATTTGGGTACGCGCGTGCGGCGTGTCACAATGGCCGGTGCGCGCCCCGTTGACAAGTCCCGGCTGGTGCGCGCCCAGAACTGGTCAAACCGATGAGAGGTCCCCGGTGACTCAACGTTCCAGCGCTGCCCGCGCGTCTGACGCCACACCTGCGGGTTCGACACCGCGCAGCAGCACGCGCAACGCGTCCGCGAAGCCCGTCTCCGCGACGCCGGCCGCCGACGAGGTGGCGACCGACGAGGCCGCCGCGGTGCGCCCGAAGCGCACGCGCACCACCAAGCCGGCCGCGGCGAAGGCGCCGACGGCGAGGAAGGCGCCCGTCAGGGCGCGGCGCGCCAAGCCCGCCGCGGAGGCCGCCGGATCGCACGCCGACGGCGCGGCCGAGGTGCTCCAGACCGTGGCCCCCACCGTCGCCGAGGTGCTCAACCCCGAGAATCTCCAAGAGGTGAAGTTCGAGCGCGACGGCAACGATGTCGTGCTCACCGTCGGCGGCAAGAAGCGCTCGCTGGACGACGTGGACGAGAACACCTTCAACCAGACCGAGGTCGCCAAGGAAGAGAAGCAGCTCACCGAGGACGAGGGGTTCTCGCTTTCCGACACCGACGACGCCGACGAGCCCGAGCAGCAGGTGATGGCCGCCGGCGCCACCGCCGACCCGGTCAAGGACTACCTCAAGCAGATCGGCAAGGTCGCGCTGCTGAACGCCGAACAGGAGGTCACGCTCGCCAAGCGCATCGAGGCCGGCCTGTTCGCCGACGAGTCCCTCACCGAGGGCACAGTGGTCGCCCTCGACATCACCGACTACGAGTGGATCGCCGAAGACGGACGCCGGGCCAAGAACCACCTGCTCGAGGCGAACCTGCGCCTGGTGGTCTCGCTCGCGAAGCGCTACACCGGACGCGGCATGCTCTTCCTCGACCTGATCCAGGAGGGCAACCTGGGCCTGATCCGCGCGGTCGAGAAGTTCGATTACACCAAGGGCTACAAGTTCTCCACCTACGCCACCTGGTGGATCAAGCAGGCGATCACCCGCGCCATGGCCGATCAGGCCCGCACCATCCGCATCCCGGTGCACATGGTCGAGGTCATCAACAAGCTGGCCCGCGTCCAGCGCCAGATGCTGCAGGATCTGGGCCGCGAGCCCACCCCGGAGGAGCTGGCCAAGGAACTCGACATGACCCCCGAGAAGGTCGTCGAGGTGCAGAAGTACGGACGGGAGCCGATCTCGCTGCACACGCCGCTGGGTGAGGACGGCGACTCCGAATTCGGCGACCTGATCGAGGACTCCGAGGCGGTCGTCCCGGCCGAGGCCGTCAACTTCACGCTGCTGCAGGAGCAATTGCACGACGTTCTCGACACGTTGTCCGAGCGCGAGGCGGGCGTGGTCAGCATGCGCTTCGGTCTCACGGACGGCCAGCCGAAGACCCTCGACGAGATAGGCAAGGTCTACGGCGTCACCCGCGAACGCATCCGCCAGATCGAGTCGAAGACGATGAGCAAGCTGCGCCACCCGTCGCGCTCGCAGGTGCTGCGGGATTATCTGGACTGACGGCGTCCGATCGGCAGCCTCGGCACCGCGGGGACCGGTCGACGGACTCATGTCCGCATGGGCGCTGGCGGCGTTCGTCGGCGACGCCCCCTAAGGTGGTCTGCATGTGCGCCGCCGTCGTGACCGAGTCAGGAGTGGTCGACGCATATCGCGCCCGCGTCTCCGGGGGTGTGGTCGACGAACTGGTGACCGCGGGCGGGCTGCGGGCCGACCAGGCCGCTTTGGCGGCCGCGATCGACTCGATGCATGGCGCGGGGCTGAAGGCCGCCCGCACCGAGACCCGCCAGTTCGCCGACGACGAGGGCATCACCTACGGCACGCCCGCGTCCGGGCGGCGGTGGACGATCGATCCGATCCCGGTGGTCATCGGCGCCTCCGAGTGGTCGGCCCTCGAGGCCGGGCTGCGGCAGCGGGCGGTGCTGCTGGATCTGGTCCTGAGCGACATCTACGGTGAACGACGGCTGATCAAGGAGCGCATCCTGCCGCCTGAGGCCGTCCTCGCCCACGACGGCTTCATCCGTCAGGCGGACCGGATCGCTGCACCCGGACGCCGCCACCTCGTCATCGCCGCCACCGATCTCGGGCGCGACGCCGTCGGCGCGTGGCGGGTGCTCTCCGACCGCACCCAGGCGCCGTCCGGGCCGGGCTACACCGTCGTGACACGGCGGGTCATCTCGCGCGTGATGGCGGGCCTGCACCGCGCCACGAGCCTCGCGCGGCACCGCGGCTTCTTCCAGGCCATGGCAGGCGCGCTGCAGGACGCCTCGCCCACGGGTACCGAGCCTCCCCGGGTGGTGCTGCTCAGCCCCGGCGCCGGCAGCGAGACGGCGTTCGAGCAGTCCTATCTCGCCACGCTGCTCGGCTTCCCGCTCGTGGAGGCCGACGACCTGGTGATGCACGGAGGGACGGTCTGGCTGCGCAGCGGAAGCAAACTGGAGCAGGTCGACGTGATCATGCGCCGCGTCGACGCCTGGTTCGCCGATCCGCTGGAGTTGCGCGGCGACTCTCAGCTCGGCGTCCCCGGTCTCCTCGAGGCCACGCGCCGCGGCCGGGTCGCGGTCGTGAACCCGATCGGCGCCGCCGTCCTGGAGAATCCCGGGCTGGTGCCGTTCCTCGGGGACGCCGCCCGTCTGCTGCTCGGAGAGGATGCGGTGCTCGCGTCCCCGCAGACCTGGTGGTGCGGCGACTCGGGCGCCCGCAGTCACGTGCTGACCCACCTGGAAGACCTGGCGATCAAGCCGATCTCGCGTGCGCACGCCCCCACCCGCTATGGCTGGCTGCTCAGCGCGGCGGAGCGCGCCGATCTTGCCGCCCGCATCGCCGCCGAGCCGTGGGCGTGGTGCGGCCAGGAGCCGCTGCCGCTGTCGACCGCGCCGGTGGTGACCCGCGCCGGCCTCGAACCGCGCCGCTTCGTGTTGCGCACCTTCGGGGTGGCCCACGACAACGACTACACCTTCCTGCCCGGCGGCCTCGGCCGGGTTGCGGCGAGCGCCGACGAGTACACCGTGGCCAACTATCGCGGCGCGCTCGCCAAGGACGTGTGGGTGCTCTCGACGGGGATGGACGCCGCACCGGGCGCGGTCGGTGGCGCGCGGCGCCTCAGCGTTCCGCCGATCCCGCGGGCCACCGGCCTGGCGCCGCGCGTCGCCGACAACCTGTATTGGGTGGGTCGCTATGCCGAACGCGCGGAGGGCACGGCCCGCCTGCTCAAGGTCGCCGACGACTTCGCCGAGGATCACAGCAGCCGCCCGGGTACGCCCGGTGCCGCGGCGATGCAGGTGCTGCTGCGGACGGTGGGGGAGCTGACGGTCAGCGGCGCGCCGCTGATCGACGAATCGCCGGTCGGCTACCTCCGCAGCCGGGTGCTCGACGGCGACCGTCCCGGCACCGTCCGTTGGTGCGCCCAGCGCCTCGTCGAGGCGGCGCAGCACGTCCGCGATCTGCTCAGCGTCGACACGTGGTCGGTGCTCGGACGCCTGCAGCACACGCTCGAAGAGATCCCGGACGACGACGACCAGCTTCAGCCGCTGCTCGCCGATGTTCTCGAATCGCTTCTCGCCCTCGCCGGAATCATGGCGCACAGCATGGTGCACGACGAGTCGTGGGCGTTCATCGACGCCGGTGGCCGGATGGAGCGGGCTCAACTCACGGTGTCCTTGCTGCGGAGCGCGTTGTGCACGCCGGCGGATCGTCTCACCGACGAGCTGGTGGTCGACGGGGCGCTCAGGGCCGGCGAGTCGATCATCACCCACCGGCGGCGTGCCGCCGCCGGCACCGGCCCCTCCGAGCCCGTCGAGTCCGCGATCGGCCTGCTGCTGCTCGACCGGGTCAACCCTCGCTCGGTCATCAACCAGGCCGAGACGCTGGCGAGCGACCTGCGCCTGCTCGGCGACGAGGCGTCCGCCGCTCGCGCGCTGGGCGTGGTGGGCCGCCTCGAGGCCGTCGACCTCACGATCCTGCCCGTCGATCCGGCCGCACTCGCCGGCCTGCTCGACTCGCTGGGGGGCGAACTGCGTGCGCTGTCCGACGAGTTGACCACACGGCACTTCATCCGGCAGGCACCGCGTCGGGTGCTGCGCAGCGACTGGTCCACTCCCTGGCAGGTGACCTGATGACGACCCCGTACGTCCCCGTGGCCGCGGCACCCGACCACTACGCGCCGCGACGCTACCGCGTCCGGCACGCCACGATCTACACCTACGACGGCGAGGTGCAGGCCTGCTACGAGCGAGGCTTCCTGCGCCCGCTCGAGACCTGGTCGCAGCGCGTCGTCAGCCATGAGCTGCACCTCGAGCCCGAGCCCGACGTCATCAGCGAGCATGTCGATCACTTCGGCAATCACAGCGCCTACCTCGAGATTCGCTCGCCCCACCGGAGGCTGGTGGTGGGCAAGACATCGGTGGTGGACGTGGCGTGGCCGCGCCCCGATGTGGACGCCCTCAACGCGCACACCGTGGCCGAGGCCGCAGCCCTCATCGCGGGCGAGGCGGATCCGATGGTGCGCGCCGAATACCTGCTGCCGTCCGATCTCGTCGAGCTCGGTCCGACGGTGACGGAGTACGCGCGCGGCATCCTGCCGCCGGAGCGTCCGCTGGGCGATGCCCTGCAGGCGCTCTACGGCACGATCTACCGCGACTTCGAGTACAAGCTCGGCACGACCTCCGTGCGGACCACCCTGCCTGAGCTGCTCGAGCTGCGCCGCGGCGTCTGCCAGGACTTCGCCCACCTCGCCGTCGGCTGCCTGCGCAGCGTCGGCTTGCCGTCGCGGTATGTGAGCGGCTACGTCGAGACCGCGCCGCCGCCCGGCCAGCCGAAGCTGGAGGGTTCCGACGCCTCACACGCCTGGGCGTCGGTGCTCGTTCCGGACGGCGAGTGGGTCGACCTCGACCCGACCAATGACCACTTCGCCGACTCGCGCTACATCGTGACCGCCTGGGGCCGCGACTTTCGTGACGTCTCGCCGCTGAAGGGCGTCGTGTTCACCGAGGCGACCACGTCCAGCCTCGAGGTCAAGGTGGACGTGTTCCGGATCAACCCCGACGGCAGCCTGTCCTAGCGCCGCACGCGCCTCAGGTCGCGCTGCCCGGGCTGTAGCGGCGCAGGTCCAGGGTGCAGGGGTACTCGGTGCCCATCGGGCCGAAGACGGACTCCGCGGCCGGCCAGGCCGACATGTCCAGCGTCCCGGGGGAGTGGCCGTGTTCCTCGAAGCGGGCGGCGCGGCGGGATTCGGCTTCGACGGCGTTGACCGGGAAGGTGTCGTAGTTGCGCCCCCCGGGGTGCACCACGTGGTAGGTGAACCCGCCGAGCGAGCGGCTGTTCCAGGTGTCGACGAGGTCGAACGTCAGCGGCGAGTGCACGCCCATCGTGGGGTGCAGGGCCGACCACGGCGCCCACGCGCGGTAGCGGACGCCCCCGACGAACATGCCGACCGCAGCCGGCGACTCCGACGAGCCCGGAGCCGACGAGCCCCGAGCCGATGAGCCCAGGGCGGTGCCCCAGCCGCCGTGCTCGACCGCGGTCATCGGGATCGGTACACCGTTGCAGGTGAGCACGTGGCGTCCTTCGACGAGTCCGGACGCCGCCACCTGCACGCGCTCGACCGACGAGTCGACGTAGCGGGCGGTCCCTCCGGCGGTGGTCTCCTCGCCGAGCACGTGCCACGGTTCGATCGCCTGACGCAGTTCCACGTGGACGCCGCCGACGCGTGTCTCCCCCAACCGCGGGAACCGGAACTCCAGGAACGGGTCGAGCCATGCCTCGTCGAAGCGGGTGTCGCCGGCCTCGGGGCGTCCGGCCAGCCAGCCGTTGACATCGGCGACGACCTCGCGCAGGTCGGCGGCGGCGAAGGCGGGCAACAGGAAGCGGTCGTGCAGGCGCGAGCCCCAACGGATGAGGCGACCGCGATAGGGCTCGTCCCAGAACCGCGCGACGAGGCTGCGCACCAGCAGCGCTTGCACGAGCGCCATCCGCGCGTGCGGCGGCATCTCGAAGCCGCGCAACTCCAGTAGGCCCAGGCGTCCGCGCTGGGAATCGGGGGAGTAGAGCTTGTCGATGCAGAACTCCGCGCGGTGGGTGTTGCCGGTGAGGTCGGTGAGCAGGTGCCGCAGCAGCCGGTCGGCGTTCCAGGGCAAGGCGGGCCCGCCCCCGGGCCGGGCGAACTTCTCGGCGTCGGCGGTGACCCTGTCGAGCTCGGCGAAGGCGATCTCCAGCTCGTAGAGCGTCTCGTGGCGTCCCTCGTCGACCCGCGGGGCCTGGGAGGTGGGTCCGATGAAGCGCCCCGAGAACACGTACGACAGGGAGGGATGATGCTGCCAGTACGTGAGGAGCGAGCGCAGCAGGTCGGGACGCCGCAACAGCGGAGAGTCGATCGGCGTCGCGCCGCCGAGCGTGAAGTGGTTGCCGCCGCCCGTGCCGGTGTGGGTGCCGTCGACGTCGAACTTCTCGGTCGCCAGCCTGGCCTGGCGGGCGTCGGCGTACAGGCTCAGGGTCAGGTCGCGCTGCTCGGCCCACGTGCTCGTCGGCTGGGTGTTGACCTCGATCACGCCCGGGTCGGGGGTGACGGACAGCGTCTTGACGCGCAGGTCGAACGGTAAGGGATAGCCCTCCAGCACCACCGGCAATCCCACCGCGGCCGCGGACGTCTCGACCACGCTGAGCAGCTCCAGGGCGTCCTCCAGCTTCTCCAGAGGCGGAAGGAACACGGAGAGCCGGCCCTCGCGCTCTTCGACGCAGAGGGCGCTGCGGGGCGAGTCGGCGATGTCCTGCACGACCGCGTCGGGTGCCTCCCCGTCGACGATCAGCGGGAGCAGGCCGGCCATCTCCAGCGGAGAGCGCTCGGGCTCGATCGGCGGCTCGTGCCAGCTCAGCGATGACAGCGGCAGCCTCAGCCCCATCGGCGACGTGCCCGGCGTGAGGAACACGTGCCGGCGCCGCGGACGCCACAGGGCCGTGCCCCAGCGCCCCTCGTCGGCGAGACGGAACACCGGCACCACGCAGCCGCGCGGTTCACCGCGTCGCGTGTCGAACGTCGCCACGGCCTCCGCGCGACGCTCGGGATCGGCGAGCGCCTGGCCGCCGGGGTCGAGGTCGGTCTCCGGCCGCTGCGCGCCCGAGGGCCGCTGAGCCTCGGTCAGCAGGTCGTTGAACGCGTCCTCGTAGGCGGGAACGACGTGCCGTCCGGGGATGCCGAGCCCCGCGGCGATCCGCTGTGCCAGCTCGCGCACCGCGGCACGCGCCTCGGCGGTGCCGGACGCCACGACGGGGGAGTCCCACGGGTTCGCCAGCAGTGCCGGGTTCTCCCAGATCGGGACGCCGTCGGTTCGCCACGTGATCGCGATGTTCCAGCGAGGCAGATCCTCGCCCGGGTACCACTTGCCCTGCCCATGGTGGATCACCCCGCCGGACGCCCACCGCTCGGCCAGGCGCTCGGTGAGGTCGTGGGCGAGGCGGCGTTTCTCCGGCCCGTCCGCGGCGCTCTGCCACTGCGGGGTCGACGTGTCGGCGGCGGACACGAAGGTGGGCTCCCCGCCCATGGTCAACCGCACGTCGCCGGCGTCCAGAATGGTGTCGATCCGCGCGCCCAGGTCGTCGGCCGCCGCCCACTGTTCGTCGGAGTACGGCTTGGTGACCCGCGGATCCTCGTGAATGCGCCGCACCGTGTTCGAGAAGGCCATCGACACCGCCACCGGCGCGGTGGCCCCGGTGATCGGAGCCGCGGACGACGGGTGCGGCGTCGCGGACAGCGGGATGTGGCCCTCGCCGGCGAACAGCCCCGAGGTCGGATCGAGGCCGACCCAGCCCGCTCCCGGGATGAACACCTCCGTCCACGCGTGCAGGTCGGTGAAGTCGGCGGCCGGCCCCGAAGGCCCGTCGAGCGCGGCGATGTCGGCGGTGAGCTGGACGAGGTACCCCGACACGAACCGGGCCGCCAGCCCGGCCTGGCGCAGAATCGACACCAGCAGCCACGCCGAGTCGCGGCAGGAGCCGAGGGCGTTGCCCAGCGTGGTGTCGGGGGTCTGCACGCCCGGCTCCATCCGCACGGTGTAGGCGATGTCGTGCTGCAGTTGGGTGTTCACGGCGACCAGGAAGTCCACGATCCGCAGCGGCTCGGCGCCCTGCGGCCCGGCGGCGATGGTGCGGCGCACCCACGCCCGGGCCAGCGCACCCGGGCCCGAGCCGGGCTCGCCCTCGTCCACGGGACGCAGGTAGGGCTCGAGGTCGGCGCGCAGCTCGGGCGGGTAGACGAACGGAAACCGCTCGGCGTACTCCTCGACGAAGAAGTCGAACGGGTTGATCACCGTCATGTCGGCCACGACGTCGACGGTGATGTCGAGCTCGCTCACGAGTTCGGGGAACACGATCCGGGCAAGGTAGTTCCCGAACGGGTCCTGCTGCCAGTTGATGAAGTGGTTCGACGGGGAGACGTTGAGCGAGTAGGCGGCGATCGGCGTCCGCGAATGCGGGGCCGGCCGCAGCCGGACGGTGTGCGGGTACACCTCGACCGGGTGGTCGAAGGTGTACGTGGTGCGGTGTTCGAGAGCTACCCGGATGGTCACGGCCAGAACCTAACCCAGGACGCCGCCCGTGCCGCGTCCGCCTCACGCTCGTAACACGATCGTCGCGTCCGGCACGCCCGTGCCGGACGCGACGAGGGTGTCCTACGCGAACGGATCGCGGGCGGCCAGTGAGGTGTCGGTGGGCGGCCACGGCTGCGCCAGATCCTCGTCGGCCCACACGGTGAGCCTTCGCAGCCAGGGCGCCCCGAAGGTCGTCACCATCGCGACATCGGTCGCGTCCCGCCCGCGGCTGATCGGCACGTGCCCCTTCCGCCGGGCCGCGTGCCGCGGGTCGAACGTCCACCAGCGATCGCCGGCGAACACCTCCACCCAGGCGTGAAAGTCCATGGGCGTCGGAAGCAGCGGCACGTCGAGGTCGGGCAGGTATCCCGACACGTAGCGGGCCGGGATGTTCAGCGCCCGGCAGAAGCCGATCATCAGGTGCGCGAAGTCGCGGCACACGCCGTAGCCGTTGTCGAGCGAGTCGGCGGCCGTCCACCACGAACCGGTGCTGCCCGTGCGGTACTCGACGTTCGACCACACGTAGCGCTCGATCTCCTCGACCGTGGCCAGGGTGCGTCCGGGGCGTCCGAACAGCTCCCACGCGCGGGCGCTCAGCATGTCCGACTGGCAGTAGCGGCTGGGGAGCGTGTAGATCAGCGTGTCGTCGGGCAGGTCCTCGGGCGTGTGGACGGGGAGCGTCAGGTCGCGCTCGTCCACCTCGTCGGGCACCTCGACCACGGCGTAGTACGACACCAGCGACTCGCCGGCGGGCAGCATCATCCGCCACACCTCGTTGCCGTGCAGGTCGACGAACGTATGCCGGTCGAGCGCCGGGTCGCTGGCCCACAGCTCGCTCACGATCGGCGTGTCGGCCGGCCGCACGACGAACGCCGCGGGCGTGGGTGCCGGCGCGATGTGGTCGAACTCGCAGCCGAGCCGCAGCCGGCGCACACGCGTGGCGTCAGAACTCATGGACAACCCTTCCGGTGATGCGGCCGCGAGCTCAGCTGTTGGCCGCGAGCCAGGCCGCGCCGACGATGCCGGCCTGGTTGCGCAGTTCGGCGGGAATGATCGGCGTCCGCAGCGAGAGCCGGGGCAGGAATTTGTCCGACTCGCGGCTGATGCCGCCGCCGACGACGAAGAGATCGGGGCTCAGCAGCTTCTCCAGGGTGGCGTAGTAGCGCTGCAGACGCGGCACGTACTCGTCGTAGGACAGCGCGTCCTTGGTCTTGATGCTGGCTGCGGCCCGCGTCTCGGCGCGGACGCCGTCGATCTCGATCTGGCCCAGTTCGGAGTTGGGGATGAGCGCGCCGTCGTAGATCAGCGCGGTGCCGATGCCGGTACCGAGGGTGGTCACGACCACCAGTCCCGCGGCGCCCTTGGCGGCGCCGTACTTCGCCTCGGCGAGGCCCGCGGCGTCGGCGTCGTTCACGAGCACCACCGGACGGCCGAGGCGCTCGGTGAGGATCTGCCTCGCGGGGGCGTCGATCCAGGACTGATCGACGTTGGCCGCCGACAGCGTGATGCCGTGCTGGACGATCGCCGGAAACGTGACACCGACCGGGCCGTCGGCCAGACGCTCGGCGAAGTGGTCCACGACCTGGGCGACCACGTCGGCGACATTCGCGGGCGTGGAGTCGGGCGGCGTGTCGCGAAGGAACCGTGTGCCGACGACGTCGCCGGTGCCCAGGTCGACCAAGGCGCCCTTGATGCCGCTGCCGCCGATGTCGATGCCGAGGACAAGGTGGTGATTCATGAGCGCGAGACTATCCGGATTAGAGGTTCGTCACGATGAAGTCCGGGCGAGGAATCCCGCACGTCGGCCCATGCTTTGACCGCCGGCACGACAGCGGCGGCGTCCCCGACAAGAGGGACGCCGCCGCCGGCCTGGTCGTGAGGCTACGTCAGCGCAGCCTGGTCGTCTCGTCGTGAATGTCCAGGGCGACCTGCTTCAGCTTGTCGGAGTGTGCGCGCGCGTGATGGCCGCAGAAGAGAAGCTCGCCGCCGCCGGGCAGCATGGCTCGCACGTAGGCCTGGGCTCCGCAGCGGTCGCAACGGTCCGAGGCGTTGAGGGCCTCCATCACAGTTGTGCTCATGGCCGTTCCTTTCTCGGTGTTCGGCAAGGCAACGATCCCAACCACGGGAGCAGCTTCTTTGTTCCCGTTCCCACGACCGTACCGGACGCGACGCGCCGTTCGTGGGATCCCCACGTTCCAACAACGTGAATCCTGCGCCCATGGGCGGACGCCGCCACGGCCGACATGACCGGACGCGACGCGCGCGGCATTGTCGGTGGCCGCCGGTAGTCTGCTTCGGTGACCACGACCCAGAAGCCCACGCCCGACAGCCGCGGCTACGAGGCGCGCCACCTGCTCGTCCTGGAGGGGCTGGAGGCGGTCCGCAAGCGCCCGGCCATGTACATCGGTTCGACCGATACCCGCGGCCTCATGCACTGCATGTGGGAGATCCTCGACAACGCGGTCGACGAGGCGCTCGCCGGCCACGGCCGGTCGATCGCGGTCACGCTGCACGATGACGGCTCGGTCGAGGTCCGCGACGTCGGGCGCGGCATGCCGGTCGACATCGAGCCGCGCACGGGGCTCACCGGCGTCGAGGTGATCTTCACCAAGCTGCACGCGGGCGGCAAGTTCGGCGGCGGCTCCTACGCGGCCACCGGCGGGCTGCACGGCGTCGGCGCGTCGGTGGTGAACGCACTCAGTTCGCGCCTCGACGTCGAGGTCGACCGCAACGGCGCCACCTGGGCGATGTCGTTCCGGCGCGGCGTCCCCGGGGTGTTCGACGGGCCCGGGCCCGAGGCGTCCTTCACCCCCGGCAACACGCTGCGCAAAGTCGGCAGGGTCGCCCGCGCGAAGACCGGCACCCGGGTGCGGTATTGGTCCGACCGGCAGATCTTCCTCAAGGACGCCACGCTGTCGGGCACGCAGTTGGCCGCCCGCGCCCGTCAGACCGCCTTCCTGGTGCCCGGTCTCGAGATCACGGTCGACGACCGCCGCGTCCCGGGCAGCGAGCACGTCGACGTCCATCTGCACGAGGGCGGCATCTCCGAGTTCGCGGAGTTCCTGTCCGCCGGCACCCCGGTCACCGACGTGCTGCGTCTGCAGGGATCCGACCGATTCACCGAGACCGTTCCGGTGCTGGATTCCTCGGGAGCCATGACGCCCGCCGATGTCGAGCGCGACCTTGAGGTCGACATCGCGCTGCGCTGGACGTCGAGCTACGACGCCAAGGTGGTGTCGTTCGTCAACATCATCGCCACGCCGAAGGGCGGCACACACGTCCAGGGCTTCGAGCGCGGCATGGTCCGGGCGTTCGCGAAGGCCCTCGACGGCAGCCGGCTGTTGAAGGCGGGCGAAGAGGTCGGCAAGGAGGACATCCTCGAAGGCCTGACCGGCGTGGTCACCGTCCGGTTGGCGGAGCCGCAGTTCGAGGGCCAGACGAAAGAGGTGCTCGGCACCCCGCCCGTCGCCCGGCTGGTCGCCCGCATCGTCGAGAACGAACTGGTCGAGTTCCTGACCAGCGCGAAGGCTGCCGTGCGCCCGGTCGCCCGCGCGGTGCTCGAGAAGGCCGTCGCGGCGTCCCGGACGCGTGTCGCGGCCCGCGTCCACAAAGAGAACCAGCGCCGCAAGAACGCGCTCGAGTCCAGCTCGCTTCCGGCCAAGCTGGCCGACTGCCGCTCCAGCGACAACGAGCGCACCGAGTTGTTCATCGTCGAGGGCGACTCGGCGATGGGCACCGCGAAGCTGGCGCGCAACTCCGAGTTCCAGGCGCTGCTGCCGATCCGCGGCAAGATCCTCAATGTGCAGAAGGCCTCGATGGCCGACATGCTCAAGAACGCCGAGTGTGCCGCGATCCTGCAGGTGGTCGGCGCCGGGTCGGGTCGCACCTGCGATCCCGAGCAGTCCCGCTACGGCAAGATCATCTTCATGGCCGACGCCGACTCCGACGGCGCCCACATCCGCACCCTGCTGGCGACCCTGTTCTTCACCTACATGCGGCCGATGATCGAAACGGGTCGGGTGTACACGGCGGTGCCGCCGCTGCACCGCTTCGAGCTGACCAAGCCGCGCCGCGGGCAAGAGAAGTACGTCTATACCTACACCGAGGCCGAGTATCAGCGGAAGCTCGCCGAGCTGACCAAGAAGGGCATCCCCTTCAAGGAGCCGCAGCGCTACAAGGGCCTCGGCGAGATGGACGCCGGCCAGCTCAAGGAGACCACCATGGATCCGCGCCAGCGTCAGCTGCGCCGGATCACCGTCGAGGACGGCGAGGCGCTCGAGCAGGCGATCGCGACCTTCGAGAAGCTGATGGGCAACGAGGTCGCTCCCCGCAAGGAGTTCATCGTCGCCGGCGCCTATGCCCTGGACGCCGAGCGCATCGACGCCTGAGCCGGTGCGGCGTCGCAACCGGGCCGGTCGCTGCGACGCCGCGGCGGGCGGCCGGGCGCGTCGCCGGCCGTGGCAGACGGACCGAGAATGAGTATCTCGGCGGTTGACGCCGTCAGAACAGCGCCCCATCGTCCGGCGACCCGTCGGAAGCCTCGGACGGATCGCCGAGCGCCGGGGCGTCCGGTTCGGCCGTCGCCTCGGGGGAGTGTGACCGGGTGCCGATGCCGGCCAGCGGCTGGGTGAGCGGCGTGCCGGAGCCGTCGCGGCGTCCGGCATGGGTGCTGCGGAACTCGATCGGCGCGCCGCTGGCCGCGGCGCCCACCGCGGGGGAGGCTCCCGCCCAGGCGGTCAACAGCACGCTTTCCTCCTTGAGGAAGCGGTGGCAGCGGACGCCGCCGGTCGCCCGGCTCTTGCGTGGGTACTCGTCGAACGGGGTGACCTTGATCAGGCCGGCCTCGGTGCCCGGCAGGCCGGTCCCGGCACCCGACACCGTCACGACGATCGCGTCGGCACCCGGCACCAGGCCGAAGAACACCACGGACGCCTTCGGCGCCAGCTTGATCCCCGCGATGCCGCCGCCCGCGCGCCCCTGCGGGCGCACCGAGGAGGCCGGGAAATGCAGCAACTGGCCATCGGTGGTGATGAAGCACAGCTCGCCGGTCTCGTCGGCGAGTTCGACCGCGCCGACGACCTCGTCGCCGGCGTCCAGGCGGATGATCTCCCAGGAGGCCTTGTTGGCGAGCATCTCGGGGTTGGCGCGCTTCACCACCCCGGCGCGCGTGCCGAGCGCCCAGCCGTGCGTCCGCTCGCCGAGCCTGGTGAGCGCCAGGATGCGCTCGCCCCGGTCGAGGTCGATCAGCTCGGACGCCGGCGCGCCGCCCTGCAGCGTCGGCGCGCCCGCGGTCAGCGCGATGCTCGGCAGGTCGATGGCCTGGGCGCGGATCACGCGTCCGGCCGAGGTGAGCAGGCCGTACTCGCCACGCGCGGTCGCGCGGATCGCCGAGACGACGACGTCGTGCGCCGAGCGGCGCCCTGACGCGGGCAGTGGGTCCGCCGTGTCGGCGCGGGCCAGCAGCCCGGTCGAGCTGAGCATGACCCAGCAGGGATCGTCCGCGATCTCCAGCGGCGCCTTGGCGACCGCCACGGCCGCACCGCCGCCGGCCAGCAGGACCGTCCGCCGCGGCGTCCCGTGCGTGGCCGCGACCTCGTCGAGCTCGCGGGCCACCAGGGCGCGCAACTGGTCGTCGTTGTCGATGATCTGGCTCAGGTCGGTCAGCCGCCGCTCGAGTTCGTCGCGCTCCTTCTCCAAGTCGATCCGGCTGAACTTGGTGAGCCGGCGTAGCTGAAGGTCGAGGATGTGGTTGGCCTGGATCTCGTCGAGATCGAAGGCATCCATCAGCGCGGCGCGCGCGGACGTCGCGTCGTCCGAACCACGGATGATCGCGATGACGTCGTCGATGTCGAGGATCGCCAGCAGCAGGCCGCGGACCAGATGGAGCCGGTCGGCAGCCTTCTTGTATTGGAACCGAGTGCGACGCAGGGTGACGTCGAGCCGGTGGTCGGCGTAGACCACCAGCGCGTCGCGCAGCGACAGCGTCTGCGGCTGGCCCTCGACGAGTGCGACCATGTTGATGCCGAAGCTGTCCTCGAGCTTGGTCGCCTTGTAGAGCTGTTCCAGCAGTACCTCGGGGTTGATCCCGTTCCTGATCTCGATCACCAGGCGCAGGCCGTGGGTGAGATCGGTGAGGTCTTTCATGTCGGCGATGCCGGTGATCTTCTTGTTGCGCACCAGGGTGCTGACCTGGTCCATGATCCGCTCGGGACCGATCATGTACGGCAGTTCCGTGATGACGATGCCCTTGCGTCGCGGGCTGGTCTGCTCGATGCGCGCGCTGGCGCGGATCTTGAACGAGCCGCGACCCGACGCGTAGGCATCCGCGATGCCCTCAAGGCCGACGATCTTGCCGCCGGTGGGCAGGTCGGGGCCGGGGATGAACCGGATCAGGTCCGCGACGCTCGCGTCGGGATGCCTCAGCAGGTGCTTGAGCGCCTGCACACACTCGACCAGATTGTGCGGGGGGATGTTGGTCGCCATGCCGACCGCGATGCCGGTGGAGCCGTTGACCAGCAGGTTCGGCAGCGCCGCCGGCAGCACGACCGGCTCGGTCATCTTGCCGTCGTAGTTGGGCTTGAAGTCGACGGTGTCCTGGTCGAGCTCGCCGGTCATCGCGAGCGCGGCGGACGCCATTCGGCACTCGGTGTAGCGCATGGCCGCCGGGCCGGCGTCCAGCGATCCGAAGTTGCCGTGACCGTCGACGACCGGCAGCCGCATCGCCCAGCTCTGGCCGAGACGGACGAGCGCGTCGTAGATCGCCGAGTCGCCGTGCGGATGCAGCTTGCCCATCACGTCGCCGACGACGCGGGCACACTTCACGTGGGAGCGATCGGGGCGGATGCCCATCTCGTCCATCGAGTACAGAATCCGGCGCTGAACGGGCTTGAGGCCGTCGCGCGCGTCGGGAATCGCGCGCGAGTAGATCACGGAGTAGGCGTACTCGAGGAAGCTGGTCTCCATCTCCTCGGTGACGTCGATGTCGGTGATCTTCTCGGTGATGTCGTCGTCGACCGGCCCCTTGGCTACCACGTTCTCCCACTTTCATGTCGTGCCGCCCCCATTGTGGCCCCTGGGCTGAGGACGCCCCTCCCCGCCACACCGGCGCCTGCCGGGGCGCTCACTCGGACCCGAGCAGGGCGGACGCCTGGCGTTGCATGCCGCGGCCGTCCGCGGCTCGGATGAGCGGGATCCCCACGGGCAGCCCGTCGTTGACGTGCAGCGGCTCGATGGTGCCGTGCGCGAGGATCTGCTCGGCGGGAGTGAGCTGCCGGATCGCGATCGCCGCGACGTTGGCCGGATTGGCGTGCGCGAAGTCGCCGTACACCTCGGGATCGTGCTGGCCGTCGTCACCCACCAGCAGCCAGCGGACGTGCGGAAAGTCGACCACCAGCTGCAGCAGCGCCGCGCGCTTGTGCGCCACTCCCGAGCGGAACCACCCCGTGTTGGTCGGGCCCCAGTCGGTCAGCAGCATCGCGCCGATGGGGTAGCGATGCCGGGCGATGAACCGACTCAGGAAGCCGTGGGTGTTCCACGCCCCGGTGGACAGGTAGATCACCGGCGAACCCGGGTGGCGGCGCAGCACCACGTTGTAGAACTCGGCCATGCCGGGCACCGCCTGGCGGGTGGCTTCGACCCGGAAGAACGAATTCCATGCTGCCACCATCGGGCGCGGCAGCATGGTGGTCAGGATCGTGTCGTCCACGTCGGAGACGATGCCGAACGTGATGTCGCGGCCGAGCACCTGGATGGGGACCGTCGACGGCTCCGAGTGGGCGGTGCGCACCTCGCCCGTCTGCCAGCCAGGGCCGAGCCCGTGCCCGCGCACCCGGTGGTCGATGTACCCGCCCCGATCGGTGGTGCCGGTCACCTCGGCCTCGCCGACGCGAATGGTGTAGCGGGCGTGCACGCACACCGCGGTGACGAAGTTGCGCCAGCCCCGCCTGCGCAGGAAGCTCTCGGCGGCCTTCCCGAGTTGGGTGTCGGCGAACCTGGGCGACAGCACCACCCGCCCCAGCACCCGGACGAACCCGTCATCGCCGTAGGCCGTGTACGGGATCACCCGCTCCTGCCAGCCGAGCGCGCGAAAGAGCCGCTCGGCCACGCGATCGAACCGGACTTCGACCCGAGCGGCGATGAAGGGGCGATTGCTCACGAGGTTCACCGTAACGGTTTCTGGGCGTCGCCACGCACAGGGGTTCTTGGCGGCGCCGCGCGCAGGTTTCTGGGCGGCACCGCGCGCATGGGACAATCACCGCCATGAGTGCGCTACCCACCGACCTGAGCGCCGCGATCGTGGCCTCGGGCTATTTCCCGGAGTTCGTCGAGGCGACGCTGATCCCGGCGCTGGGGGAAGAGATCGTCGTCGACTCGCTGGTGCACCACGAGGCGACCTTCGACACCAACGAGATCCGCCGGCACGTGACCGTGCTGGTGCTGACGCCGACCCGCTTCATCGTGGCGCACACCGACGACGGCGATCATCCGTCCACGCCGCAGGCGCTGGCGACCGTCGAATCGGTGGCGCTGAGGCAGATCCGCTCGGTCGCGCTCACGCAGGTCGCCGCCAACCCCGAGCGGTTCGGGCGCGCGCGCCATGGAGCCACCGCCGAGACGTGGCTGGTCGTCAACTGGGGCGCGGTCCGCCGCGTCGAAATCGAGCCCGCATCCTGCGCCGACCCCAACTGCGACGCCGATCACGGCTGGACGGCCCAGGATCTCAGCGACGACCTGACCGTCCGGATGAGCGCGGCCGCCGACGGCCCCGCGGCCGTCGCCGGCCTGCTGCGCTTCGCGTCCCTGCTGCAGCGGGCGGCGGTGTGAGCGCCACCCCGGTGGTGCCCGACTACGGCAGCTCCACGATCGTCGAGATCATCCCGGCCGTCGCGGCGTCCCTGGGCGTGGCCGGCTGGACGGACGCGATCGGCCTGCCGGACGCCTCCCGCTGGGTGGTGTTCCTGGTGGACGGTCTCGGCGCCCACAACCTTGCCGATGCGGCCGCACACGCACCGTTCCTCGCGTCGATGGCGCTCGCGAACGGCTCGACGACGGTCACCTCGGGCGCGCCCAGCACCACGGCGACCAGCATCAGCTGTCTCGGCACCGGCCTCGCGCCCGGCCAGCACGGCATCGTGGGCTACTCGTTCCGGCACCCCCTCGATCGATGCCGGTGCCTGAACGCCCTGACCTGGGAACCCGGTCTGTCCGCGCTCGACGTGCAGCCGCGGCTCACAGCCTTCGAGAGGCTGGCTCGCCAGGGTGTGATGGTCACGTCCGTCAACCCCGCCCGGTTCGCCGGCAGCGGCTTGACCGAGGCGGGGTTGCGCGGCGCGCGGTTCCAGCCGGTGCCCAACGAGGACGACCATCCGGCACGGATCAGCTGGGTCGTGGACGCCGCGGCGTCCGGCGACCGTTCGCTGGTCTACCTGTACGAACGCGCGCTCGACCACACCGGGCACGGTGAGGGTTGGCGCAGCGACGCCTGGCTGCGCACGCTCGCGCGCATCGACGCGTTGGCCCGGTCGCTGCGGGCGGCGTTGCCCGATGACGTCAGGCTGCTCGTGACGGGCGATCACGGCATGATCGACTCGCCGCGGGATCACTGGATCGTCGCGGAGGACGAACCCGGGCTGACGGGCGACCTCACCCTGCTGGCAGGCGAGGGCCGCTTCCGCCAGTTGTACGCGGCGCCGCGCGACGTCAAGGGCGTCCTGGACCGCTGGCGCCGTGCGCTGGGGGAGCGCGCGTGGGTGGTGGACCGCCGCGACGCCATCGACGGAGGCTGGTTCGGGCCCGTCGACCAGCGCGTGATCGAGCGCTACGGCGACGTGCTCGTGGCCATGCGCGACGACTGGGCCGTCATGACCCGCTCCCAGCCGAAGGAGTTCGGGCTCATCGGCATGCACGGCTCGCTGACGGAGCAGGAGATGCGCATCCCGGTGCTCATCGGCTGAGGCG
This sequence comes from Nigerium sp., assembly GCA_016711325.1. Classification (GTDB taxonomy): domain Bacteria; phylum Actinomycetota; class Actinomycetes; order Propionibacteriales; family Propionibacteriaceae; genus Propioniciclava. Next base: position 522,913 of record JADJTH010000008.1, read on the forward strand.
CGCGAATCGGACGCCTCAGCCGATGAACACCACTCAGACGGGCTCAGCTGTTGTCGGGGCGGGGGCTGCCGAACATGATCTCGTCCCAGCTCGGCACCGCCGCGCGCTTGCGGCGGCCCCTCGGTTTGGGCGCCGGCGGCGGGGTGTCCTCCTCGATCAGCGACAACTGCTCCGGTTCGGCCGATGCGGGGGGGACGTCGGCGGGGTGCTCCGACCCATCCGGTGACGCCTGCGCCGGGGGAGCGGCGTCGGCGGACGTCTCGGCCACGACCGGGCCGGGGGCATCGGCCGCGGGGGCGTCCTTGGGATGGACGAGACCGGCATAGATCTTGACCGAGTCTTCGTCGAAGCTGGACAGCATGTCGAACAGGACGTCGAGGTCGCGCTCGCGGGCGGGAACGATGTCGTAGACGCCGTCGATCTCTTCGAGCTCGCTCTCCTGGAAGGCGTCCTCGGCATCGTCACCGTCACCGTTGTCGTTGTCGTCTGCGTCCGGCGCGGCGGCGTCCTCGGAGGTGTCGAGCCCGGCATCTTGAATCGCATGCACCAGCGCGAGGTCGTCGTGTCTGCTCTCGCCGATGAGGCGGCCGGCCTCGTCGTTGACCGCCACGCTGAAGCGCCCCGTGGCGTCGAACACGAACAGGCCCCGGTGTTCGGTGTCGGCTTCGGTGAACGCCACCTGCACCTGCCAGCGGCGATCCTCGAGCTTCCACGCGTCCCACGCCACCGCGTCGTCGTCGACGCCGCGGCCGGCGAGCGTGTCGGCGACCGCGTTGCGCAGCGAACGATGCGAGGAGGTCTCGCCACGACGGCGAACGGGGTTGGTGCGAGCGAGCCCGCAGATGTAGTCGCGTTCGGCGATGACAGGTGCGGCGAACGCTTCGATGCGCCCGATCGGCACCCCGGCGGCCTCGGCTACGTCCTCGACAGAGGCGCCCGCGCGGATGCGCGCCTGGATGTCGCGCGGTCTCAAGGCACTATCCATGCGAGTAACCTATCCTTCCTCCCGTGAGGTCGACGTTCACCGCGCCGCGACCTCGCCGACGGGTCGCCTGTTCGGCTTCAGCTTGACGCGTGTGATATATAAGCGTTCTGCGCCGCCCCCAATCGGGCGCCGCATCTAAGCACGTGAAAGGAATCATGGCGACTGACTACGACGCTCCGCGCAAGACCGATGAGGAGAGCGAAGACAGCATCGAGGAACTGAAGAGCCGCCGCAATGACAAGAACTCCGGCAAGGTCGACGAGGACGAGGTCGAGGCCGCCGAGACCTTCGAGTTGCCCGGCGCCGACCTCTCGCACGAGGAACTCACCGTCCGCGTGCTTCCGCGCCAAGCCGACGAGTTCACCTGCGCCAGCTGCTTCCTGGTGAAGCACCGCTCGCAGGTCGCGCGCGAGAGCGGCGGCCTGATCTACTGCGTCGACTGCGCCTGATCGGGGCACGATGCCTCGAGCGTGAATCTGCGCCGCTACAGGCGCAGATTCACGCTGCGCAGCGGGCTGGGCGCGCCGGTGTAGGACTCCCACCGACGCGCGACCAGACGATTGGCAAGCACCTGCGACAGGCCTACCCCGATCGCGAGCAACAGCACCCACGCGGCGGCCCTGCCCGGTGGCGTGTGAGGATCGTTGGGCTCCGGCGGCTCCTCGCCGGTCACGAAGCGCCAGCCGGCGCTGACGGCCTTCGTGGTCGCCAGCGCGGCGGCGGCAGCGACGCCGGTCGAGTAGAGCCGCCAAACGATCTTGTGAGAGAAATCCATGACCTCGCCGTCCTCGAGGACGGTCCGGACGTCCGCCCCTGCACCATCCTAATGGCGGGCGCGCGCGGTTCGCTCGGTGCGGAGACGGCTAAGTTGGGTGCGTGGAGTACCGCGAACGACTGTCGGCCCCGGCCTGGTACTGGCTCGTGGGCGTCGGTTTTGGAAGCACGTCCGCCCTCGCGATGGGCCTGTGGTTCGGCCCTGAGCCCGCCGTCATCGGCGGGCTCGCCGTCACCGCGGTGATCGGCATCGCCGTGGCGTGGATCGGCCGCACGGAGATCGCCGTCGACGCCGAGGGCCTGCACGTGGGCGTCAACCTTCTCGAATGGGCGTGGGCCGGCGAGACGGAGGTGCTGGACGCCGACCGCACCCGGGCGATGCTCGGTGTGGAGGCCAACGCGGCCGCCTTCGTGGCGCAGCGTCCCTGGCTGAACGAGGCGATCGTCGTGCAGGTGCGCGACGCCGCCGACCCGCACCCCTATTGGCTCGTCTCGAGCCGGCGTCCCACCCGGCTGGCTGCCGCGATCGAGCGTGCTCGCCACCAGGCGGCCGTCCGTTGACCGCCGAGATGCCCCGGGTGCTCGTCCGCCGTCTCGACGACGGACTGCCGCTGCCGCGCTACGCGCACCCCGGCGACGCCGGTGCCGACCTCGCGACGTCCGAGGACGTGACGCTCGCCCCCGGCGAGCGCAGGCTCGTCCGCACGGGGATCGCGCTGGCCGTGCCGCCGGGATGGGCGGCGTTCGTCCATCCCCGCTCGGGCCTCGCGGCGCGCGCCGGCCTGACCATCGTCAACGCGCCCGGCACGGTCGACGCGGGCTATCGCGGGGAAGTCATGGTCTGCCTGCTCAACACCGACTCGACCCGAGACGTGATACTGCGCCGGGGCGACATGATCGCGCAGCTAGTCTTCCAACGCGTCGGGCTGGCGGACTTCGTAGAGGTCGGCGAGTTGCCGCCCAGCGCGCGAGGCACGGGCGGGCACGGCTCCACCGGGGGCGTGGCCGGCTGGACGGACGAGACGAACCCCATGGGGTCGAGCGGAGGGAAGAACCAGTGATCTTTGGGCGCAAGGCTCACGAGGGCGGAGCCGATGCCAAGGGCAGCGAGGCGCTGCTCGATGACGCGGCCGCCGACGAGGCGGGCGACGGCGCCGAGCCCGACGGCCCGTTCGATCCCCGCAGCGACGGCCCCTTCGACGCCGACGAGGTCGACCTGGACGCCGACGACGTCGAGCGCGTGACCTTCGGCCCGCTGGTGATCACGCCGTTCGACGGGCTCAACCTCCAGCTTCACGGCGATCCCCAGAGCAACACCATCCAGGCACTCCTGGCGGCCTACGGCGACTCGGGGCTCGAACTGGCGCTCTTCGCGGCGCCTCGCACCGGCGGACTCGCCTCGGAATTGCGCGAGGAGACGATCGAGGAGGCGACTCAGGCCGGCGGGCACGCCGAAGAGGCCGGCGGGCCGTTCGGCCCCGAGATCCGGCGCGTGCTGCCGATCGAAGGACCTGAGGGCGAACAGCTCTTCCACGTATCGCGGATCTGGTTGGTCGAAGGGCCGCGCTGGCTACTGCGGGGCACGCTGATGGGGCGTGCGGGCATGGTCGACGGCGAGAGCGAACCGGCCGACCTGTTCGTCGAGTTCTTCCGCAATGTGGTCGTGTGCCGCGACGAGGATCCCCGTGTCCCCGGCGAGTTGATCCATCTCGCGGTGCCGGGCAACGTCACGAAGGGCTAGCCGATGTCCTGGTGGGGTCGTCTGCGCGAGTCGATGCGCTCCAACGACGAGATCGCGTCGGAGGACCGCCGGCGCCTGGCGTCCGAGCGCGGCTGCGACGCCGTCGGCGAGTGCGCCGACCGGACCCGGGTGACACTGCGCGGCACGATCGAGGTGCTGACGATCAGGCCGCGGCAGGACATCCCATGGCTGGAGGCCGAACTCTCCGACGGCACCGGCACGGTGACGCTGATCTGGATGGGGCGTCGCGCGATCCCCGGCATCGAGGCGGGCCGCGACCTCATCGTCAGGGGCCGGATCTCCACCGCCGACGGCCAAGCCCGCCTGTACAACCCCGACTACGAACTGCTCTAGTCCTCGTTCTCGACGCCCGCCACGCGGCCGCGGTGAACGCGGGGGGCCAGATAGGCGGCGAGTTCGCCCTCGTACTCCGGATTGACCACGAACATCAGTTCGTCGCCACCTTCGAGCGCGCCGTCGGGCTGAGGGGGCGTCGCGAGTCCGTCGCGGATGACGGCGACGAGGATGGCGTCGCCGGGGAGTTCGATCTCGGCGAGGCGATGGCCGACGCGCGGGCTGTCCAAGGGCAGTGTCAGCTCGACGAGATTGGCCTTGCCGCCGCGGAACGAGAACAGGCGGACGAGGTCGCCGACCGTCACGGCCTCCTCGACCAGCGCGCACATCAGGCGGGGCGTGGAGACCGCGACATCGACGCCCCAGATGTCGTCGAACAGCCATTCGTTGCTCGGATGATTGACCCGCGCCACGGTGCGGGGCACGGCGAACTCGGTCTTGGCGAGCAGGCTGTGCACGAGGTTCACCTTGTCGTCGCCGGTGGCGGCGATGGCGACATCGCAGCGGTCGATGCGGGCCTCCTCCAGCGAATCGACCTCGCATGCGTCCGCGAGCAGCCATTCGGCGCCCGGCACGGTGTCGGGCTTGATCGCGTTCGGATCGCGGTCGATGAGCAGGACCCGGTGGTCGTTGGCGAGGAGTTCGCGGGCGATGGAACGGCCGACGTTGCCGGCTCCGGCGATGGCGACGCGCATGGCATGACCTCTCAGTGGGGCAGGGGCGGCTCGGCGAGCAGCCCCTCGATCCGCGGGACGTCCTCGTTGGCCGCGGCCACGTAGAGGATGTCGCCGTCTTGGAGCATGGTGGCGTCGGCGGGCACCATGCCCTGCCCGAAGCGGGTGAGGAAGGGGACGCGCGCGCGGATCTCTGCCTCGATGGCGGTGATCCTGCGCCCCACCCAGCCCTCGTGCGCGCTGAGCTGGATCAGCCGCACCATGCCGGACGGGTCGCGCCACTGCGGTTCCGAGCCCTCGGGCAGCAGCCGCCGCAGCACCTGGTCGGACGCCCACCGCACTGTCGCCACTGTGGGGATTCCGAGCCGCTCGTACACCTCGGCCCGCCCCTGGTCGTAGATGCGGGTGACCACGTTGTTGATGCCGTAGGTCTCGCGCACGACCCGTGCGGCGAGGATATTGGAGTTGTCGCCGGACGACACGGCGGCGAATCCGTTGGCCTGCTCGATGCCTGCCGCGACCAGCATGCGCCGGTCGAATCCGACCCCCTTGACGGTTCGGCCACGGAATTCCGGGCCCAGCCGACGGAAGGCATCGGCGTCCTGATCGATCACGGACACCGTGTGCCCTCGGCGCTCCAGCGCGCGCGCGAGTGAGGCGCCCACCCGGCCGCACCCCATGATGACAATGTGCACAGCGCTAGAGTCTAGACCCGTGAACCTCGCGGAAGCCGCAAAGCGGCTCCTGGTCGGGCGCAAGCTCGCCAGCACGCAGCTGGGTGAGACCCTGCTGCCCAAGCGCATCGCGCTGCCGGTCTTTGCCTCGGACGCCCTGTCGTCGGTGGCCTACGCCCCCGACGAGATCCTGCTCACGCTCAGCCTGGCTGGCCTCGCCGGCTTCGCGTTCTCATGGCCGGTCGCGCTCGCGGTCATCGTCGTCATGTTCGTGGTCGTCCTGTCCTATCGCCAAACGGTGCACGCCTACCCGTCCGGCGGCGGCGACTACGAGGTGGCCACCGTCAATCTCGGGCGCAACGCCGGACTGACCGTGGCGTCCGCGCTGTTGGTCGACTACGTGCTCACCGTGGCCGTGTCGGTGAGCTCGGGCGTCCAGAACGCGCGCGCGCTGTTCCCCTTCATCGCCGGCCACGAGGGCTGGGTGGCGGCCGCACTGATCCTGGTGCTCATGGGCATCAACCTCCGCGGCGCCCGTGAGTCGGGGAGGGTGTTCGCGATCCCGACCTACGGCTTCATGATCGCCGTCATCGCGATGATCGTGACCGGCCTGGTGCGCATCCTGGTGATGGGGGAGCGGCTCACCGCCCCGACCGCCGGCTATGAGGTCATCGGTGTCCCGTTCTACGAGCAACTCGCGGGCTTCGCACTGGTCGCTTTGCTGGCCCGCGCGTTCTCGTCCGGTTCGGCGGCGCTCACCGGTGTCGAGGCGATCAGCAACGGCGTACCCGCCTTCCGGGAGCCGAAGAGCCGCAACGCCGCGACCACGCTCGCCCTGCTCGGTGCGGTGGCGATCTTCATGCTGGCCGGAATCATCGCCCTCGCCAACCTCACCGGCGCCAAGATGATCGACGAGCGGGCGGGCGTGACGTTCGCGCTCCACGGCGTGCCGATCGCCGAGCCTCACGAGACGGTCATCGCCCAGCTCGCGGTGACGGTGTTCGACGGATTCCCGGCCGGATTCGTGCTGGTGATCATCATGACCATGGTCATCTTGTTCCTGGCGGCCAACACGGCCTTCAACGGGTTCCCGGTGCTGGCCTCCATCCTGGCGCGCGACGGCTACCTGCCGCGTGCGCTCTACACGCGCGGGGACCGGCTGGCCTACAGCAACGGCATCATCGTCCTGGCGCTCGCCGCCGCGGGCCTCGTGGTCGCCTTCAACGCCAGTGTCACGGCGCTCATCCAGCTGTACGTGGTCGGCGTCTTCGTCTCGTTCACCGTCAGCCAGATCGGCATGCTGCGCCACTGGACCCGTCAGCTCGCGAGCGAGAAGGACGCCTCGATCCGCGCCCGGATGCGGCGCGCACGGACCATCAACGCGGTGGGCCTCACGTTCACGGCGACCGTTCTCGTGATCGTGCTCGCGAGCAAGCTGCTCTACGGCGCGTACCTGGCGGTGCTCGCGATGGCCGTGCTCTTCGCGATGATGCACTCCATCGCCGGCCACTACGACAAGGTCGCGCGCGAGACGGCGATCGTTCCCGAGGAGACGTCGCTGCTGCCCAGCCGGACGCGCGCGGTGATTCTGGTACTCGAGGTCAACAAGCCGGCGATGCGGGCGGTGAACTTCGCCCGTGCCAGTAGGGCCACCTCGATCGAGGCCGTCACGGTGGCGGCGGACGACGAGGCCACCGCCGCGATCGTCGGTCAATGGGCCACCCTGCAGCCCGCGGTGCCCTTACGGGTGATCGCCTCGCCGTACCGGGAGCTGACCACGCCGTTCGTGAAGTACGTCAAGGGCCTTCTCTCGGGCAATCCGCGTGATGCCGTGATGGTCTACATCCCCGAACTCGTGGTGGGTCACTGGTGGGAGCGTCCGCTGCACAACCAGACGGCGCTGTTCATCAAGGCGCGCCTCGCCTTCCTGCCAGGAGTCATCACCACGGCCGTACCGTTCCAGCTCGCCTCGTCGCAGCACGCGCTCGAGAGGGCGGTTCGCACGGACAGCGCGGCGTGGCGGCGTCCGGGCACGGGCACCGTCCACTCGGGTGAGCACCTCAATGAATGAACCGAGCGTCGACTGGGCGGTGGGTGAGGTGCTGCGCGGCGTCCGGATCGGACCGGTCGCCGCGGGCGGACACTGGGTGGGCCGTCACGAGGGCAGGGTGGTGTTCGTCCGGCACGCTCTCGAGGGGGAACTCGCCGACGTGAGGCTGACCGGTGTTGCCGCACGCCATGCGTTCGCCGACGCCCAGACGATCGCCGATCACAGCCCTCACCGGGTCACGCCCCCCTGCCCGGTGGCCGCCGTGTGTGGCGGATGCGACACCCAGCACGTGGAGGCCGGGTACCAGCGCGAGGTCAAACGCCAGGTCGTCGCCGAACAGATGCGCGGCATCGCCGGCCTGGAATGGCGGGGCACGGTGGAGCAGGTGTTGCCTGCGCCGCTGGGGTGGCGCCGGCGTATGCGGTACCGGCGTGCGGGCGCAACCTGGGGACTGCGGGCGAAAGCCTCGCACGAGGTGGTCGCGCTGCCGCGCGAAGGATGCCTGATCGCCACGCCGGGCCTCGCCCGCCCCGACGCGGTCGTGCTGGGGGAGACGCTGCTCGGCGCGGACACTGCGGACGGCGTGGTCTGGGCGGAACCCGGGTCGGACGCGGTAGTGCGCGAGCGTGCGCTCGGACGCGAGTGGCGGGTGCGCTCCGACGGCTTCTGGCAGGTGCACCCGCAGGCTCCGGAGGTACTGGCCGCGGCCGTGATGGACGGACTCGCACCGGCGTCAGGCGAGCGTGCGCTCGACCTGTACTGCGGAGTGGGCCTGTTCGCGGGCGCCCTGGTGGACGCCGGAGTCCGTGTCACGGGCGTCGAGGGCGGACGGGATGCCGTCGCGTTGGCGCGCCTCAACGTTCCTCAGGCGCGGTTCCATGCCGGCTCGGTCGACCGGGTGCTGCGGCGCCTGCGCGGGGGCGTCGATCTGGTCGTGCTCGATCCGCCGCGGGCGGGCGCGGGTCGTGCCGTGATGGCGGAGATCCTGCGCCGCGGGCCGCGCGCCGTCGCGTACGTCTCGTGCGATCCCGCGACGCTGGCACGCGATCTCGCGACGGCGTCCGCGCAGGGGTATCGCGTCGGTTCGCTGCGCGCCTTCGACCTGTTCCCGATGACGGCGCACGTCGAATGCGTGGCCATCCTGCACCCGGACGCCTAGGCGGAATTACGCAAGGAATGCGCTCCTAATTATCGGCATCTGAGGTTCGTCTGCGCTTGTCGCCCCCGCGTAGGATTCTGCTCGAGTCAGCGTGCAATTCCCGCGGAATCGGGTAGTATCTCGATGTCGAGATAAGACTTTTGCTGGACACTGTCGAAGAGGAGAAGCAGCGCATGAGCGTCAACAGTTTCGGGGCCAAGGCCAAGCTGGAATCGAGCGGAACGACGTACGAGATCTACCGGGTCGATGCGGTCGAGGGTGCGGACACCCTCCCGTACAGCCTGAAGGTGCTCCTGGAGAACCTGCTGCGCACCGAGGACGCTGCCAACATCACCGCCGACCACATCAAGGCGCTGGGCGCGTGGGTCGCCGACTCCGAGCCCGTCGATGAAATCCAGTTCACGCCGGCGCGCGTCATCATGCAGGACTTCACCGGTGTGCCCTGCGTCGTCGACCTCGCCACGATGCGCGAGGCCGTCGCCGAACTCGGCGGCGACCCCAGCAAGATCAACCCGCTGTCTCCGGCCGAGATGGTCATCGACCACTCGGTGATCGCCGACTTCTTCGGCAGCTCCGAGGCGATGGGCCTGAACATGGACGTCGAGTACGAGCGCAACCGCGAGCGCTACCAGTTCCTGCGCTGGGGCCAGGGCGCTTTCGACGACTTCAAGGTCGTCCCCCCGGGCACCGGCATCGTCCATCAGGTCAACATCGAGAACCTGGCCCGCGTGGTGTTCCCGCGCGAGGTGAACGGCGTCCTGCAGGCCTACCCCGACACCTGCGTGGGCACCGACTCGCACACCACGATGGTCAACGGCCTCGGCGTCGTGGGCTGGGGCGTGGGCGGCATCGAGGCCGAGGCCGCCATGCTCGGCCAGCCGGTCAGCATGCTCATCCCGCGCGTCGTCGGCTTCAAGCTCTCCGGACGGCTCAACGACGGCGTGACCGCGACCGACCTCGTGCTCACGATCACCGAGATGCTTCGCCACCACAAGGTCGTCGGCAAGTTCGTCGAGTTCTACGGGCCGTCCGTCGCCGAGGTGCCGCTGGCCAACCGCGCCACCATCGGCAACATGAGCCCCGAATACGGCTCGACCATCGCCGTCTTCCCGGTCGACGACAAGACCACCGACTACCTGCGCCTCACCGGCCGCAGCGAAGAGCAGATCGCGCTCGTCGAGGACTACTGCAAGACCCAGGGGCTGTGGCACGATCCGTCCGCCGAGCCCCGCTACTCCGAGTACATCGAGCTCGACCTGTCCACGGTGGTGCCGAGCATCGCCGGCCCGAAGCGCCCGCAGGACCGGGTGATCCTCGCCGAGTCGAAGCAGGCATTCCACGCGGCGCTGCCCGCCTACACGAGCAACGTGGGCGCGTCGGTGCCCGTGACCTTGCCGGACGGACGCAGCTTCGACCTCAAGCACGGTGCCGTCACCGTGGCGTCCATCACGTCGTGCACCAACACGTCCAACCCGTCCGTCATGCTGGGCGCCGCATTGGTCGCGAAGAAGGCCGTCGAGGCGGGCCTCATGCCGAAGCCGTGGGTGAAGACCACCGTGGCGCCGGGTTCGAAGGTCGTCACCGACTACTACGAGAAGTCCGGCCTGCAGCAGTACCTGAACGAACTGGGTTTCAACACGGTCGGCTACGGCTGCGTGACGTGCATCGGCAACACCGGCCCGCTGATCCCCGAGGTGTCGAAGGCGATCAACGACAACGACCTCGCGGTCACCGCCGTCCTGTCGGGAAACCGCAACTTCGAAGGACGCATCAGCCCCGACGTGAAGATGAACTACCTGGCGTCGCCGCCGCTGGTCATCGTCTACGCGCTGGCCGGCACCCTCGACATCGACCTGGCGAACGAGCCGCTCGGCACCGGCGCCGACGGCCAGGACGTCTACATGCGCGACATCTGGCCGACCACTCAAGAGATCGAAGAGGTCGTGAGCAGCTCGATCTCCTCCGAGATGTTCGCCAAGCGCTACGCCGACGTGTTCGCCGGCGACAAGAAGTGGCAGACGCTGCCCACGCCGAGCGGCGACATCTTCGCCTGGGATCCCGATTCGACCTACGTCCGCAAGGCGCCCTACTTCGACGGCATGCCGAAGACGCCGGTCCCGGTCGCCGACGTCCACGGCGCACGCGTGCTGCTGAAGCTGGGCGACTCGGTCACCACCGACCACATCAGCCCGGCCGGCAACATCAAGGCCGACACCCCGGCGGGCCAGTACCTGGTGGGGCACGGCGTTCAGCGCAAGGACTTCAACAGCTACGGCTCGCGCCGCGGCAACCACGAGGTGATGATCCGCGGCACCTTCGCCAACATCCGCCTGCGCAACCAGATCGCTCCCGGCACCGAGGGCGGCTACACCCGCGACTTCACCCTCGAAGGCGGGCCGGTGTCGTTCGTGTACGACGCGTCGCAGAACTACCAGGCGGCGGGCGTCCCGCTCGTCGTGCTGTCGGGCAAGGAGTACGGTTCCGGCAGTTCGCGCGACTGGGCGGCCAAGGGCACCTCGTTGCTGGGCGTGAAGGTCGTTATCGCCGAGAGCTACGAGCGCATCCACCGGTCCAACCTCATCGGCATGGGCGTCCTCCCGCTGCAGTTCCCCCAGGGCGAGACCGCCGATTCGCTCGGTCTGGACGGCACGGAGACCTTCTCGTTCAGCGGCGCCACCGCCCTGAACGACGGCGTCACGCCCAAGACCGTGAAGGTCACGGCCGTCAAGGCGGACGGCACCGACGTCGTCTTCGACGCGGTCGTCCGGATCGACACGCCCGGTGAGGCCGACTACTACCGTAACGGCGGCATCATGCAGTACGTGCTCCGGAGCCTGCTGAAGGGATGAGGCCGTCCGAGCCGCCCCTGGGTGGGGCACGCGTCGCGTGGTCCTACCTGGGGGTGGTCATCGGTCTCATCATTGCCGCGGTGGCGTCGGTCGCCCTGATTCCCGTGGGCAACGCCACGCTGTGCGTCGAGGATGCGGGCGACGTGTGCGAACTCGGGATCGTCGCCGCCGTCTCGCTGCTCACGCCACCCCTCGGCTTCGCCGTCGGCGCCGTGTGGCTGCGGTTGGGGTGGGAGTGGCTCGCGATCCTGACGGCCCTGGTCCTTGCCCTGCCGCTGTGGGGTGAGGCGGTGGTTGTCGGGGCAGCGGCCACCGCGCTTCTGGGCCCCGCGCTCGCCGCGTTGGCCACGTTCACCGGCGCACGGCGCTCGGCCTGGCGCCCCTGGGCGATCGGTCTGGCGTCGCTGGGCCTCGTCACACTGAGTGCCGGGTGGGTGCTGCTATGACGCCACACCGGACGCCGTCCTCACCCGATGCCGTGCCTGGAGACCGCGATATGCCTACACTCGGACGCATGCCATTTCTGGATTCGGTGCGCAGCCCCAGCGATCTTCGGGGGCTGAGTGCCGTCCAGCTGGCCGAATTGGCCGACGAGATCCGCTCTTTTCTCATTCGGCACGTGAGCCGGACCGGCGGGCACCTCGGCCCGAATCTCGGGGTTGTCGAACTCACCCTCGCGCTGCACCGCGTCTTCGATTCCCCGCACGACCCGATCGTGTTCGACACGGGGCATCAGAGCTACGTGCACAAGATCCTCACCGGCCGCCAGGGCGCCTTCCCGACCCTGCGGCAGAAGGACGGCCTGTCCGGCTATCCCGCCCGCGACGAGAGCCCCCACGACTGGGTCGAGAACTCGCACGCGACCACGTCGCTGTCGTGGGCGGAGGGCATGGCGAAGGCCTACCGGCTGCGCGGCGAGGACCGGACGGTCGTGGCCGTGATCGGCGACGGCGCCCTGACCGGTGGTATGGCGTGGGAGGCCCTCAACAACATCGCGGTCGGCGACGACCTCAAGCTCGTGATCGTCGTGAACGACAACGGTCGGTCCTACACCCCCACGGTCGGCGGGATCGCGACGCACCTGTCGGCGTTGCGCACCGACCGCCGCTACGAGCGCACGCTCGCCACCATCAAGCAGCGCGTCCGGTCGGCCCCGCTGATCGGCGGCCCGCTCTACGACGTCATGCACGGCTTCAAGACCGGAGTGAAGGACATCCTCGCCCCGCAAGGCATGTTCTCCGACCTGGGCCTGAAGTACGTCGGCCCGATCGACGGCCACGATCTCGGTATGCTCGAGAGGGCGCTGGAGTCGGCCAAGAACTTCGGTGGACCGGTGATCGTGCATGCGATGACCGTCAAGGGCAAGGGCTTCCGGGCCGCAGAAGAGGACGAGGCCGACCGCTTCCATGCCATCGGGCTCATCGACGAATCGACCGGTGAACCGCTGACGTTGAACCCCAAGCGCACCTGGACGGACGCCGTCCGCGAGCAGGTCGTGGCGGTGGCCACCGAACACGACGACGTGGTCGGCATCACCGCCGCCATGCTCCACCCCACCGGCATGGACGGTTTCGCGCAGGCTTTCCCCGACCGGGTCTTCGATGTCGGCATCGCCGAGCAGCACGCGGTCACCTCGGCCGCGGGCCTGGCTGCGGGCGGCCTGCATCCGGTGGTCGCGCTGTACGCGACCTTCCTCAACCGCGCCTTCGATCAGGTGCTCATGGACGTCGCCCTGCACGGGCAGGGGGTCACCTTCCTGCTCGACCGCGCCGGCATCACCGGTCCCGACGGTCCGAGCCATCACGGCATGTGGGACACCTCGCTGATGGCGATGGTGCCCGGCCTTCACCTCGCGGCGCCGCGTGACGAGCGACGGCTGGGCGAGGCCCTCGACCAGGCGGTGACCATCGCGGACGCCCCGAGTGTGATCCGGTATTCCAAGGATCCCGTGCCGGCCGAGTTGGCGGCGCTGCGTTGTCAGGGCGGTGTCGACGTGTTGGTGGAGCACGCTCACGCGCGCGTCCTCTTGGTGGCGCACGGGGTCATGGCCCACACCGCCGTCGAGGCGGCGCGACGGATCGGCGCCCAGGGCATCACCTGTTCGGTCGTGGACCCGGTGTGGGCGCTCCCGGTGAATCCCGAGCTGGTCGAGTTGTGCCGCGGGGCCGAACTCGTGGTGACCCTCGAGGACGGCGGCGTCAGCGGCGGGCTCGGTTCGCGGCTCGCGCTGGCCTGCGCAGAGGCGGGGGTATGGACGCCACTTCGTCACCTCGGCATCCCCCAACGGTTCTGTCGCCAGGCCAGCCGTGCGGAGATCCTCGACGAACTCGGGCTGACCGTGCAGGGCGTGGCGCGGACGGTCGTGGAGTGGGCGCTCGATCGGTCGAGCGACGCACTGCCCCCCGCTCTCACAGCAGGGGCGTGACCACCGGCACGACGAGCTGGCGCTGCCAGGGGCGCACCTCGTCGGCCGCCCAGAACGCATCGATGCTGGACGCGGAGCCGCTCGGGGGAGGCTCCCAGGCGAGCTTGCGGACGGCGTCCGGGGCGATCAGGTTCTCGACGGGAAGCGCGAGCTGCTCGGCGAGATCCATCGTGGCGGGGCGGATCCGGGACCAGCGCTCCGCCGCGTCCGGGAAGCGCGTCGGCCAGCTCTTGGGGTTCGGGATCCCTTCGGCGCGCAGCCGCTTGGCGGGCAGTTCACGCGGGGGGAGGGCGAGCGCGCGGCCGAGCGCGGCAAGCCAGTTGGACTCGTAGCGCGCGGGAATCCGCCAGCGGAATCCCTCGACGGCGCGCAGCGAGTCCCGGGTGGGGGCGAAGCCGGACGCCTCGGCGGCCGCGGCCAGCCCGCTGATCGCGCGGTCACCCAGTACGCGCCCCGGCGCCTTGTCGAGTTCGCTGGCGAGCCGATCGCGTTCGATCCACAGTTCGCGCACGACGGCGAGGCCGCGGGCGGTGCGGAGGTCGTGTGTGCCGGAGGTACGTCGCCACGGCTCCGTCCGGACGGGCGCGGGATCGGTCGCGTGGGCGGCGAGATGGGCGAACTCCTGCGCGGCCCAGGCGTCCTTGTGGGCGGCGCGCAACTGCTCGTCGACCCAGTCCCGCAGCGGGATCAACAGCTCGACGTCGAGCGCGGCATAGTTCAGCCAACCCTCCGGCAGCGGACGCCGCGACCAGTCGGCGGCCGAATGCTCCTTGGCAAGGCTCTTGCCGAGCGCCACCTCGATCAGCGAGCCCAGGGCCACGCGCGGCAGGCCGAGAAGGCGTCCGGCCAGTTCTGTGTCGAACAGCCGGCGGGGCACCATGCCGACTTCGGCGAGGCAGGGAAGGTCCTGGGTGGCGGCGTGCACGATCCACTCGGCGTCGGCGATCGCCTCGGACAGCGGCGAGAGGTCAGCGCGCGATCCGGCGTCCGCGAACGCGATCGGGTCGACCAGATGGGTACCGGACCCCTCTCGCCTGAGCTGGATGAGATAGGCGCGACCGGTGTAGCGGAAGCCGTGGGCGCGTTCGGTATCGAGGGCGACGGGTCCGCTGCCCGCGCGCAGCGCTTCGATCGTGTGGGCGAGTTCTCGATCGGTGCGTACCACCGGGGGGACCCCCTCGGCGGGAGCGCGGACGGGCTCGGGGAGGGGCCGCCCGGCGTCCGTGTCGTGAACCTCGCTCATCGGCGGCGATTCGCCGCGCGGTGCAGGGGGAGGGGGATGACTCCCTCGGGCAGCAAGGGCAAGCCGGCGACCATGCACAGCAGGTCTTGCCACGCTTCGACGTGAGGGATGATGGCGGCGCCGACGTCGATGAGCGGCGTCCACGAGGCGCGGATCTCGACCTCGGCGCGGTCGGGATCGCCCTCCATCGAACCGAACGCCTTCGAGGAGACCGCGGTGACGGTGCCGCTCGGGGCGACGTACTCGGCACCGCGCCCTCCGAGGGCGTCTTCGAGCCACGACCAGCCGACGTCGGCGAGCAGGGGATCGACGACCATGTCGGGGTCGACCGTCGCACGGGCGAAGGTGACGCAGCGGAAGGTTCCGTCCCAGGCGGGATTGCCGGCCGGGTCGTGCAGCAGGATGAGGCGTCCTTGGCCGATCTCGGCGTCGTCGATCTCGACCTCGGCCGAGATGGCGACCGCGAACGGCGCGATCCGCTGCGGGGCCGGGATCTCTTCGACGATCAACTCGGGCCGCCAGAGCATGCCCGTGAGCGAGGACGCGGCCGCCTCGAACAGCCCTGATTCCGCCTTACCCATTGCCACGCCCTCAGGCTAGGCGTCACGATGCCGTGAGAGCTTGAGGGCGCGCCGGGCGAGGTCAATGCGTGTCGGGGGCCACCGCCGGCCGATGGACCAGGCAGATGGAGTTGATGCAGTAGCGCTGGTCGGTGGGCGTGTCGTAGCCCTCACCCTCGAACACGTGCCCCAGGTGACTGTCGCAGGCGGCGCAGCGCACCTCGATGCGCGGGCGCCCCGGCAGCGAGTCGTCGCGCAGGTAGCGGACGCGGTCGGCGTCGGTGGGCGCGAAGAAGCTCGGCCAGCCGCAGTGCGAGTCGAACTTGGTGTCGCTCGAGAACAGCTCGGCTCCGCAGGCCTTGCAGGCGTAGGTGCCGGCCTCGCGGAATTGCTCGTACTCGCCGGTGCCCGGTCGTTCGGTCGCGCCCTCGCGGAGCACGGCGAACTCGAACGGGGTCAGCACGTCGCGCCACTGTTGCGGCGTGCGGATCACCGTCGGCTTCGATTCGGCCATGGCAAGCTCCTCGCGCTCGGGACTGGCGGCCCAGCGTACGCGGACGCCAAACCGGACGCCTCAGGCGGTGTGGGCGATGAACTGAGGAATGTCGTAGGCGGGCTCGTCGTCGCCGGCGCAGTAGTTGCCCTCGGCGTCGAACGGCAGCAGGTCCATCGCCGCGAAGGCGTAGCGGGCGAGCACGAGTTCGGCCAGCTCGGGGGCGGCGCCGAGCGGATCGGAGACCGCGACCGCGCCCACACGGTGTGCCTGGTCGGACTGCACCGCCCAGCGCTCGTCGGCCGCCATGAAGAACGAGCCGACCGCGATGTGCCGCCGTCCCTGCGAGCGCAGGCCCTGCATGGCCAGCGCCACCGATGGGCCGGAGCCGTCGGCGACGGCGGTGAGGCAGGGGAGCCTGTGGTGGGTGGACCACTGGCGCGCGCGGCGGGCCAGCAGCGCCGTGCCGCGCACATCGCCGCTGGTCGGCGACGACAGGATGAGCCCGTCGAGCTCGAGCACGCGGGCGGACGCCAGGGCGGCGCGCAGGCGCAGGTCGAGCAAGGTCAACAGTGGAGCCTCGGGGCCGAGCGGGCGCGACACCGTGACGTGCAGATCGGGGAACTCGCGGCCGGCCTGGGCGATGACGCCCTCGAAGCGCGGGTCCACCTCGATGGCGCGGGTGAGATCGAGCGGGACGAGGACGACCTCGGACGCGCCGGCGCCGGCAGCCTGGGCGATCGCCTGCGGCAGGTTGGGCAGGCACGAGTCGTGGAACGCGACCGAGGCGGGAACCTCGGGGCGCAGGTGGGCGAGTTCGTCGCGCAAGGCCCGCGCGACGCGTTCGACGCGCAGGTCACGGCTGCCTCGGGCAACCATGATGAGGGTGGGTGCGGTCATAGCCGTGTCCTCCCTAGATCCATTCTGGTCGGTCCGGCTCCGTTGCCGCTTCTTCTATGAGTCAGTGTGACTCAAAATCGACCGCAGCGCAAAGCGCATCTGTCCGCGCGTCGTGCGAGGCGTTCACCATGTGAGATGGGTCGGTCGTGGTTGAGGGTGGCGCCGGGGTGGGGCGTCCCTCGGGCGGGGGTGAGGCGTCCGTTCGGGCAGCAAAAAGCCCCTCGCACTCCGGGGAGTGGCGAGGGGCTGTGCGGTGGGCGATACCAGACTTGAACTGATGACCTCTTCGGTGTGAACGAAGCGCGCTACCAACTGCGCCAATCGCCCGCGGAGAACCATGATAGCCAACGCGGCGGCAGGTCGCGAATCGGCGCCGGACGCCTCGTCGCCGGACGCCTCGTCGCCGTTTTGCATCCCCGTCCAGGATGCGTATAGGGTGTTCCACGCGCCGAACGGGTGATCCGGGCGGCACAGCAGTGCGGACGTGGCTCAGTTGGTAGAGCATCACCTTGCCAAGGTGAGGGTCGCGGGTTCGAATCCCGTCGTCCGCTCGGAGCGGTCTCGTTCCTCTGGCGAGGTCGGTCTTTCCGGTGGAGTGGCCGAGAGGCGAGGCAACGGCCTGCAAAGCCGTGTACACGGGTTCGAATCCCGTCTCCACCTCGGGCGGTTGGCGCAGTTGGTAGCGCGCTTCCCTGACACGGAAGAGGTCATCAGTTCAAGTCTGGTACCGCCCACCATGGGAACGGCCTCGTCAAACGAAAGTTTGACGAGGCCGTTCGTCGTTCTTCGCGCTGGCCAACCCCGCACGAACGGGAAATCCCGCGGACGGGTTCTTGGCGCGAGGAACGCAGCGGACGTGCGGGCGAGCGGACGCCGCGCGGTGATGTCGCCGGCATCCAGGGGTGCGCGGAAGGCGTCCGGGGGCCCATACTCGCAGCATGGGCGAGGAGATCAGCGCGCGCACCTTCTCTCGCGAACAGCGGCAGCGCTATCGCGAGAAGGTCCAGGCGTGCCTGGACGTGTTCGAGGACATGCTGCACGCGGGCCACTTCCGCGACGACGAGCGCAACACCGGCATGGAGATCGAGTTGAACCTGGTCGACGAGCGTTGTCAGCCCAGCTTCGACAACGACGAGGTGCTCAGCGCGATCGCCAACCCCGAGTTCCAGACCGAGCTCGCCCGGTTCAACCTCGAGTTCAACGTGCCGCCCGGCGACATCGCCGGCGAAGAGTTGCTGAGGCTCGAGGATTCGCTGCGCGCCAGCCTGAACGCCGCCGAGCGGCGTTGCGCGGAGTCCGGCAGCCACCTGCTGATGACCGGCATCCTCGCGACCGTGCGCGAGGAGCACTTCCGCGGCGCATGGATGAGCAACAACACCCGCTACGAAGCCCTCAACGATGCCGTGCTGGCCGCCCGCGGCGAGGACATCCACCTCGTCATCGACGGGCCGGCGGGCGAACGACTGGACGCCTACGCGGACTCACTGGCACCCGAGTCGCTGTGCACCTCGGTGCAGTTGCACCTGCTGGTCGGGCCGAGCAGGTTCGCCCGGGCCTGGAACGCAGCGCAGGTCCTCGCCGGTCCACAGCTCGCGCTGGGCGCCAACTCGCCCTACGTGTTCGGGCGCCAGCTCGAGGCCGAGAGCCGGATCGCCGTGTTCACCCAGGCCGCCGACACGCGTCCGATCGAATACGCCAACCAGGGCGTGCGTCCTCGGGTGTACTTCGGCGAGCGCTGGATCACGTCGATCTTCGACCTGTTCGAGGAGAACTCCCGGTACTTCCCGGCGCTGCTGCCCGAGACCAGCGACGAAGACCCGCGGGCGGTTCTCGCTGCGGGCGGGACGCCGGGCCTGGCCGAGATGCGTCTCCACAACGGCACGATCTACCGGTGGAACCGGCCGGTCTACGACGTCGTCGCGGGCCGTCCGCACGTGCGGCTGGAGAACCGCGTGCTGCCCGCGGGGCCGACCATCGCCGACACGATCGCGAACGCCGCGTTCTACTACGGCGCCATGAATCGGCTCATGCACGACGACCGGCCGCTGTGGTCGCGGATGGCCTTCGCGACGGCCCACACCAACTTCACCGAGTCCGCCCGCCGCGGGCTGGACGCCGAGCTGTATTGGCCCGGGCTCGGCGAGGTTCCCGCCACCGAGCTCGTGCTGCGACGCCTCCTCCCGCTGGCCCAGGAAGGACTCGAGGACTGGGGTGTGTCGGGCGAGGCCATCGACCGCTACCTGGGCGTCATCGAGGCGCGTTGCCTGACCGAGACCAACGGCGCCGTCTGGCAGGTGCGCTGCGTCCGCGCCTTGGAGAAGCGGGGCCTGAGCCGGTTCGAGGCCCTCGAGGCGATGACGGTCGCCTACGGCGAGCGGATGCACACCAACGACCCGGTCCACACCTGGGACCTGCCTGCCTGAGCCAGGTCCCCGATGGGGCAGAATGGTCGGCGTCCGTTTGACGAAAGGAACCCGAGTGTCTGCCTCGATCACGATCCTGCGGCCCGATGCGCGCGAGGCGAGGGCGATCGAGGCGACGACGACCGGCTTCGACCTGTTCGGCACCGACCGCAGCGTCGTCGCCGTCCGCGTCAACGGCGAACTGCGCGACCTCGCTCGCGGGATCGGCGACGGCGACGAGATAGAGCCGGTGCTGATCACCGAGCCCGACGGCCTGGCGATCCTGCGCCACTCCACCGGCCACGTCGCCGCCCAGGCGATGCAGAATCTGCGCGCCGACGCGAAGCTCGGCATCGGCCCGCCCATCACCGACGGCTTCTACTACGACTTCCTCACCGAGCCGCTCACCCCCGAAGACCTGACGGCCCTTGAGAAGGGCATGGGCCGGATCGTCAAGGAGCGCCAGCGGTTCGTGCGCCGCGTCGTCAGCGACGAGGACGCCCGCGTCGAACTCGCCGCGGAGCCGTTCAAGCTCGAGCTGATCAGCCTCAAGGGCAACAACGCGGACGCCGAGGGCGCCAGCGTCGAGGTGGGCGCCGGTGAACTGACCGTCTACGACAACGTCCGCCGCGACGGCTCTGTGGCCTGGAGCGACCTGTGCCGCGGCCCGCACGTGCCGCACACCGGCTATCTGGGCAACGGCTGGGCGCTCACCCGCACGAGCGCGGCCTACTGGCGCGGTGACCAGCGCAACGCGCAATTGCAGCGCCTGTACGGCACCGCGTGGGCGTCCAAGGAAGATCTGTCGGCCTACAGGACGCGTCTCGAGGAGGCGGCCAAGCGCGACCACCGCAAGATCGGCGCCGAGATGGACCTGTTCAGCTTCCACGAGATCGTGGGTTCGGGCCTGCCGCTGATCCACCCCAAGGGCGGCGTCCTGAAGCGGGCCATGGAGGACTACGTGCGCGCTCGCCACATCGAGGAGGGCTTCGACTACGTCGGCACCCCGCACATCGCCAAGGAGGATCTCTTCTATACCTCCGGCCACCTGCCCTACTACGCCGAAGGAATGTTCCCGCCGCTGCTGGAGGACGCCGAGCGCGACGAGCACGGCTCGGTCGTCAAGGGCGGGCAGGCGTACCGCCTCAAGGCGATGAACTGCCCGATGCACAACCTGATCTTCGACTCCCGCGGCCGCTCCTACCGCGAGCTGCCGCTGCGGTTCTTCGAGTTCGGCACCGTGTACCGCGACGAGAAGTCGGGTGTCGTGCAGGGCCTCACCCGCGTCCGCTCGATCACGCAGGACGACTCGCACAGCTATTGCGCCAAGGAGCAGGCACCCGACGAGGTCCGGCATCTGCTGCGCTTCATCCTGTCGCTGCTGCACGACTTCGGCCTCACCGACGTGGCGCTCGAGGTCTCGACCCGCGACTCCGACGGGAAGAAGAAGGACAAGTTCATCGGCTCCGACGCCCAATGGGCCGAGGCGACGGCGGTGCTGGAGGAGATCGCGCACGAGTCCGGCCTACCGGTCGTGCCCGACCCGGGCGGCGCCGCCTACTACGGGCCGAAGATCTCGATCCAGGCGAAGGACGCCATCGGCCGCACCTGGCAGATGTCGACGATCCAGTACGACTTCAACCAGCCCGAGCGGTTCGGCCTGACCTACACCGCCTCCGACGGCAGCCGCCAGCAGCCGGTGATGATCCACTCGGCGAAGTTCGGGTCGATCGAACGGTTCATGGGCGTGCTCATCGAGCACTACGCGGGGGCGTTCCCGGCCTGGCTCGCGCCGGTGCAGGTGGTCGCGGTCCCGGTGGCCGACGCGTTCGACGGCTACCTGGGGGGCGTCGTCACGTCGCTGCGCGCGGCCGGCGTCCGGGTCGAGTTCGACGACTCGACCGACAGGTTCGGCAAGAAGATCCGCAACGCGGCCAGGCAGAAGGCGCCGTTCGTGCTGATCGCGGGCGGTGAGGACGAGGCCGCGGGCGCGGTGTCGTTCCGGTTCCGCGACGGCGGTCAGCGCAACCAGGTGCCGGTCGCCGAGGCGATCGCGACGATCACGGGCTGGATCTCCGAGCGCCGCAACGACAGCCCCACCGCCGGGCAGTGAGCTGATGCAGGCCGAGCGGGCGGCGGATCTGGCGGGCGTCCCGGACGCCTTCCAGCGGTTGTGGACGCCGCACCGCATGGTCTACATCGACGGCGAGAACAAGCCCACGGACGCGGGCACGGAGTCGTGCCCGTTCTGTCAGGCGCCGGGCCTCGGCGACGCCCAGGGCTTGATCGTGGCGCGCGGACGGACGTGCTTCGTGGTGATGAACCTCTACCCGTACAACCCGGGCCACCTGCTGATCTGCCCCTACCGGCACGTGTCGATGCTGACCGACCTCAACGCCGACGAAACGGTCGAGTTCACCCGGGCCGCGCAGAAGGCGATGCGCGTGCTGGCCGGGGTGTCGCGTCCGCACGGGTTCAACCTCGGCATCAACCAGGGCGCCGTCGCGGGCGCCGGCATCGCCGCCCACCTGCACCAGCACGTCGTGCCGCGCTGGCAGGGCGACTCGAACTTCATGCCGGTGGTCGCTCAGACCAAGGCGCTGCCACAGCTGCTGGCGGACGCCCGCGCCCTCATCGCGGCCCGCTGGGCCGAGGACGACTGACCCGTGACCGTCCCGGGCCGGCGTCCCGACGCGTCCATGGACCTGCTGATCACGCTGCGCGCCGAGGCGCTCGACCCGTCCTATCGTGCGGTGCACGAGGCGGGACGCTCGCGGCGCCGGCCGCTCGTGATGCTGGCGGCGCTCCTGGCGGTCGGCCTGCTGTTCGGCGTGGCGATCGCCCAGACCTGGCGCACCGCGCCCGCCGCGGCACTGGAACGCCAGGACCTCATTGCGCGGATCACGGCGACCGAGACCCGTCTGGACGAACGCCGGGCGACCTCGGCGGGCCTCACTCGCGAGGTGCGCGACCTCGAACGCTCCTACGGCGTCCTCAGCGACGACGAGGCGGATCGGCTCGCCCAGCTGAGCCTGCGGACCGGGAGCGAGGCAGCCGGCGGCCCCGGCGTCCGCGTCACGCTGGCCGACGGGGCGGACGCCGCGGTGCGCGGCAGCCGCGTCGTCGACACCGACCTGCGCATGGCGTCCAACGGACTGTGGGCCTGCGGCGCGGAGGCCGTCGCCATCAACGGCTACCGGTTGTCCGTGCGCACCGCCATCCGCAACGCCGGCGACGCGATCACCGTCGACTACCGCTCGATCGCCGGCCCCTACACCGTGGAGGCGATCGGCGACGCGCGCTCGATCGAGGAGTGTTTCCGCGGCGGCGAGGGTGGCGTGTGGATCGAGGGGTTGTCCCAGCATTACGGTGTGGTGTGGGGCATCGGACGGCTGCACGCCGTCGAGGTGCCCGCCGACCCGGGATTGGGCGTGGACCACGCCACCAGGGCGCCGTGAGGAGGATCGGACACGCATGTACGCCATCATCGGACTCGTGATCGGGATCGTCCTCGGCATCGTGTTGCAGCCGAGCGTGCCGCCGCAGCTGCAGCCCTACCTCCCGATCTCGATCGTGGCCGCCATGGACGCCGTCTTCGGCGGCTTCCGCGCCCACCTGGACCAGGTGTTCGACGACAAGGTGTTCATCGTGTCCTTCATCTCGAACGTGCTGATCGCGGCGCTGATCGTGTGGGTGGGTGACTTGATCGGCGTGGGCAGCCAGTTGAGCACGGCGGTCGTCGTCGTGCTGGGCATCCGGATCTTCACCAACGTCGCGGCCATCCGCCGCAAGCTCTTCCATGCCTGAAAGCCCGCGACGACCTGACCCCGCTCCGGCGGGCGACCCGCCACGCGGGGAGTCGGCGTGGGCGCACCTGCGCCGTGACCTGCTGCGTCCGACCCGCGCTCAACTCACCGTGGGCGCCGTCCTGCTGGTGTGCGGGTTCGGCCTGAGCATGCAGCTGTCGGGCGCGAACGACCGCCGCTACAGCACGCTGCGCCAGGACGAACTCGTCGCGATGCTCGACGACGTCACCGCGGAATCACGTCGGCTGGAGGGTGAGATCGCGACGCTGGAGGCGACCCGTGACACGCTGCGCTCGGGTGCGGACGCCGATGCCGTCGCCCGCGAGGCCGCGCACCGGCGGCTCGACTCTCTGGAATTGCTGGCCGGGACCGTGCCGGCGGCCGGCCCCGGCATCACGGTCACGATCACGGACCCGCAGCGCAAGGTCACCACCGAGATCATGTTGAACGCCATCGAGGAACTGCGCGACGCCGGGGCAGAGGTCATCGAAGTGGACGGCCGCGTCAGGCTCGTCGCCGGCAGCTGGGTGGGCGGGACCGGCGGCGTCCTCAGCGTGGACGGCGTCAAGCTGGGTACGACCTTCAGGATCACGGCCCTCGGCGATCCGCAGACGCTCGGCGAGGCGACGCGGTTCCGCGGCGGCCTCGTGGCCACCATCGAGGGGGAGCGGGTGGGGGGCACCGCACGGGTGGAGCAGTCCGCAAGCCTGCGAATCGACTCGGTCGTCGAGCCGCTGCCGCTGCGCTACGCGCGGCCCGCCTGAACCCGATTCGCGCACGGACGGCGGCTTCTCCATTAGGGTTGGTAGTGCCCGCTGGCGGGCTTTGTCGCCAGGACGGACGACCGCGAGGAGAAGCACGTGTTCCCTGAGGATCTGCACTACACCGACAAGCACGAGTGGGTGCGCGCTGGCAACGGCGCGACCGTCCGGGTCGGCATCACCAGCTTCGCGGCCGATGCCCTCGGCGATGTGGTCTACGTCTCACTGCCCCAGGTGGGCGAAGAGGTAGCCATCGACGACGCGTGCGCCGAAGTCGAGTCGACCAAGAGCGTTTCCGACGTATTCGCTCCGCTGTCGGGCGTCATCACCGCGGTGAACGAACTGCTCCACGACACACCGGACACCGTGAACGCCGATCCCTACGGCGACGGCTGGCTGTTCGAACTCGAGATGGCCGACTCCAGCGAACTCGACGATCTCCTCGACGCCGACACCTACGCGGAAACCGTGGGCGAGTAGGGTGGGCGTGTCCTCCGCCGGCGGGGGACACGAACCGCAATCACCATCTGAAGGAGAGGAAGGCGACCCATGCTCACCTGCCCGTCCTGCGGCCACCAGTATGCGGTGGACGTCAACTTCTGCGCCCATTGCGGTGCGTCACTGCGTACGAACACCGGAGACACCACGCACGTGATCCCGCTTTCCTCATTGGAGCAGGCGCTCGAGCGCACCGACCCACAGCTGCCGGCGTTGCACAACGTGCCGATCGGTACCTCGATGCTGGTGGTCGTCCGTGGCCCGAACGAAGGGGCCTCCTTCCTGCTGGATCAAGAGACGACCACGGCCGGCCGGCATCCGCAGTCCGATATCTTCCTCGACGATGTCACGGTCTCGCGTCACCACGCCCGGTTCACCGAGCGTGGCGGCCATCACTGGTTGTCCGACCTCAACAGCCTCAACGGCACCTACGTCAACCGCACGCTGATCGACGGCGAGGTGGCGTTGCGTGACAGCGATGAGGTGCAAATCGGCAAGTTCCGACTCGTCTACATGGTGGCGTCTTCCGGACGGCCCTAGATGGCGGTTGCGACCAAGCCCATCGGCGGCGTCCTGAAGATCCTCAAGGAGGACTTTCCTGACATCACGATCAGCAAGATCAGGTTCCTCGAAGGGGAGGGCTTGATCTCGCCGGAGCGTGCCCCCTCCGGCTACCGTCGCTATTCCGAACACGACATTTCGCGGTTGCGGTACATCCTGGACGTCCAGAAGAACCAGTACCTGCCGCTGAAGGTCATCCGCGAACACCTCGAGGCCATGGATCGGGGCGAAGATCCGACCGTCCAGGCGACCGTGGCGGAGACGCCCCACCCGCTCGACCTCGTACC
The DNA here is from genome assembly GCA_016711325.1 of Nigerium sp. Classification (GTDB taxonomy): domain Bacteria; phylum Actinomycetota; class Actinomycetes; order Propionibacteriales; family Propionibacteriaceae; genus Propioniciclava. Next base: position 548,109 of record JADJTH010000008.1, read on the forward strand.
GCCCGCGGCCGCGCCGAGGAATTCCGGCAAGAAGCGGGCCCTTCACGTGACCAGGAAGGATCTGCTGGCCATGTCGGGCCTCAGCGAGGCGAGACTCTCCGAGCTGGAGCAGCACGGCCTGGTCGCGCCGCGACGCGGCACCGGGTTCTACGGCCGAGATGCCCTGACGATCGCCGTCGCGGCGCGCAAGTTGGCGGCGTACGGCATGGATGCCCGTCACCTGCGCGCCATCAAGCAGGTCGCCGAGCGGGAAGCGGCCCTGATCGAGCAGGCCGTGACCGCGAACACACGACGGCGTTCGGCGTCGCGCGCCGACGTCGCCGAGGTGATGCGGCTGGTGATGTATGCGCACGCGGCGCTGCTGCGCTCGGCGACCACGAACTGACGAGGGAGATCGGCCATGATCGCGTTGCTGTTCAGCGAAGTGCGCGTCTCGTCCGTTGCGGACACGCCGGTCCTGCTGCTGCGCGAGGCGGAGGGTGTGCGCTCGCTGGCGGTATGGATCACCGCCGCCGGGGCGAATGCCGTTCTGTCCGCGCTGGAGGACTCCGATCCTCAGCACCCGGCGACGCACGATCTCGTGCTGCGGATGTTGGCAAGCGCCGGCCGAGCGATCGACGCGGCGCATCTCACCGGGGTGAACGAGGGCGTGTACGACGCGCAGATCGTCGTCGCCGGGCAGGCCGTCAACGCGCGGGTCTCCGACGCCGTGGCGCTGGCGCTGCGCTGCGGTGCACCGATTCTCGCGACCGAGGCGCTGATGCAGACCGCCGGCGTCGGAGCGGCGCCGTCTCCGGAAGGCGAACCGGCCGAGGCGGGCGACCTGTCGGACGAGCAACTCGCGCGCTTCCGCGCCTTCCTCGATTCGATCAACCCCGAGGACTTCCACGGGGGCGATCCGCAACCCTGATCCGACGCTCGAGGGTTCGACAGTGGCGGGTCGGCCCTGCGGCGTGTCGAGCTCCGTCGGCGAAGACGGCGACTAGCGTCATACTGGTACGAGTCGAGGATTCTCCAGGAGGCATGGTGAACGCACCCGAGGTCAGGACGTCCAGCACCGAAGGACTGCAGGACGTGCTTTTCGACGGCGACTTCTCGCCCATGCCCGAAGACATCGGCTTCCGCGGTCCCATCGCGTGCCGGGCGGCGGGCATCACCTACCGCCAGCTCGACTACTGGGCACGCACCGGCCTGGTCGCTCCGCAGGTGCGCCCGGCCGGCGGTTCGGGCACCCAGCGCCTGTACGGGTTCCGCGACATCCTGATGCTCAAGGTGGTCAAGCGGCTGCTGGACGCCGGCATCTCGCTGCAGCAGATCCGCACTGCCATCGATCACCTGCGCGCCCGCGGCGTCGACGATCTGACCACGGTCACGCTGATGAGCGACGGGGTTTCCGTCTACGAGGCGGTCAGCGACTCCGAGATCATCGATCTGGTGCACGGCGGGCAGGGCATCTTCGCGATCGCGCTCGGCCGGGTGTGGCACGACCTGGAGGGCAGCCTGACCTCGCTGCCCACGGAGCGCGTCGAGGCCGACGAGGTCGCGCCCGACCACGACCCCGACGACGAACTCGCCCTTCGCCGTGCCGCCCGCACGGCGGGCTGAGGCCATGGCAGCGTTCGCGATCCGTCATGTCGGTCCGGACGAGGGGGAACGGGCGGCGATGCTCGCCGCGGTGGGCGCCGACTCCCTGGACGCCCTGATCGACGACGCCGTGCCCCACGACATCCGCATGGATGGCGTCCTGGATCTGCCGCCCGCCGTCAGCGAGGCGCACGCGCAGGCCGACCTGGCCCGTATGGCGGGCGCGAACGTGCCCGGCCGGGCGATGATCGGCTTGGGCTACTACGGCACGGTGACGCCGCCGGTGATCCGGCGCGCGATCCTCGAGAACCCGGCGTGGTACACCGCCTACACCCCCTACCAGCCCGAGATCAGCCAGGGACGGCTGGAGATGCTGCTCACCTTCCAGACGATGGTCGCCGATCTGACGGGTCTCCCGTTCGCCGGCGCATCGCTGCTGGACGAGGCGACCGCGGTCGCCGAGGCCGTCGCCATCGCGCATCGGCAGCACCGCACGAGCACGGTGGTGCTGGTGGATTCCGGCGTGCTGCCGCAGACCCTGTCGGTGCTGCGTACGCGCGCCGGGGCTCTCGGCCTTGAGGTGGTCGTGACCGACGACCTGCTCACGAGCCCGGCCGAGACTCTCCCGTTCGCCGTCGTCGTCCAGACGCCCGCCGCGGACGGGTCATTGCGCACGCTGGACGAGTTGGAGCGGATCGCCGCCGCGGCCCACGCCGCGAAGGCGCTGGTGATCGCCGCCGCCGATCTCCTTGCCCTCACCCTCCTTCCCGCGCCTGCCGAATGGGGCGCGGACCTCGCGGCAGGCAGCACCCAGCGCTTCGGGGTGCCGCTGTTCTACGGCGGACCGCACGCCGGCTACGTGTCCGTCCGCGACGGGATGCAGCGTCAGCTGCCCGGACGCCTCGTCGGTCTCTCCAAGGACCGCGCGGGCACGCCCGCGTTGCGGTTGGCGCTGCAGACCCGTGAGCAGCACATCCGGCGCGAGCGCGCGACCTCGAACATCTGCACCGCGCAGGTGCTGCTGGCCGTGGCCGCGGCGGCCTACGCCGTGTACCACGGCCCCGACGGGCTGCGCGCCATCGCGGAGGGTGTCGGACGCGGCGCACGCCGCCTGGCCGCCGCGATCGTCGGTGCCGGCGGCGTCCTGGTGAGCGAGCGCTTCTTCGACACGCTGACGGTCGCGGTGCCCGGGCGGGCGTCCGCGATCGTCGCCGCCGCCCGCGAGGCCGGCATCCATGTGCGCGAGGCTGACGCCGATCACGTCGGCGTCAGCGTCGGCGAGGATGCCACCGAGGCCGAGTTGGCGACCGTCGCGTCCCTGTTCGGCGGCACGCTGAGCGACGCCGAGCACGGCAGCACCGGGCAGCCCGCGCGCGTCTCGGGCTACCTCCAGCACCCGGTGTTCCACCGCTACCGCTCCGAGACCGAGATGCTGCGCTACCTGCGCGCGCTCGCCGATCGCGACTTCGCGCTCGACCGCGGCATGATCCCGCTCGGCTCGTGCACGATGAAGCTCAACCCCGCCGCGTCCATGGAACCGATCAGCTACCCGGGGTTCGCCAACCTGCACCCGTTCGTGCCCGCCGCCGACGCCCGTGGCTACGCCGAACTGATCGCGGCGCTGGAGGCCCAGCTCGTGGCGATCACCGGCTACGACCGGGTCAGTCTGCAGCCCAACGCCGGCAGCCAAGGGGAATTCGCCGGGTTGATGGCCGTGCGCTCCTACCACCGGGCCACCGGGCAACCGCAGCGCACCGTCTGCCTGATTCCGGCGTCCGCGCACGGCACCAACGCGGCGTCCGCGGCAATGGCCGGCATGGAGGTCGTCGTCGTTAAGACCGCCGGGGACGGCTCGGTCGACTTCGCCGACCTCGAGGCGAAGGTGGCCCAGCATGCCGACCGGCTCGCGGTGATCATGATCACCTACCCGTCCACGCACGGCGTCTACGAGGCACGCGTCGGCGAGTTGTGCGCGCTCGTGCACGACGCCGGTGGGCAGGTCTACGTCGACGGGGCCAACCTCAACGCTCTCGTCGGCCTCGCGCAGCCCGGGCGATTCGGCGCCGACGTGAGCCACCTCAACCTGCACAAGACGTTCACGATCCCGCACGGCGGGGGCGGCCCGGGCGTCGGACCGACCGCGGTGCGCGCACACCTGGCGCCCTACCTGCCGAATCATCCGCTCGCCCCAGACGCCGGCCCGGCGACCTCCTACGGCGCCATCGCGGCCGCGCCCTGGGGTTCGGCCGGCGTCCTGCCGATCAGCTACGCCTACATCGCGATGATGGGTCCTCAGCTGCGGCTGGCGTCCGAGGTGGCCGTGCTCTCTGCCAACTACCTGGCGACGCGGCTCGCCGAGCGATACCCGATTCTGTACGCGGGCGAGACCGGACGGGTGGCCCACGAGTGCATCGTCGACCTGCGCCCGCTCACCAAGCGGACCGGCGTGAGCGTCGACGACGTCGCCAAGCGCCTGGTCGACTTCGGGTTTCACGCACCGACCATGAGCTTCCCGGTGGCGGGGACTCTGATGGTGGAGCCGACGGAGTCGGAGTCGAAGGCCGAGCTGGATCGTTTCGTGGCCGCGATGCTCGCCATCGCCGACGAGGCGTCCCGGGTACAGGCGGGGGACTGGCCGGCGCAGGACAATCCGCTGGTCAACGCACCGCACACGCTCGCCGAGGTGAGCGCCGACGAATGGACGCACCCGTACCCGCGCAGCCTGGCTGCCTTCCCGGCCGGCCAGGCGCTGGGAACGGTGTCGACCGGGGCGCGCGACAAGTACTGGCCCGCGGTCGCGCGCGTCGACGGAGCGTTCGGCGACCGCACCCTGGTGTGCTCGTGCCCGCCGATGGTCGATGACGCCTGAGCGTCATCGCTAGGGTGGACGCCATGCGCGAACGCTGGGAGCAGATCACGTCCATCGGGTGGGTGGCCCACGCCCTGCACGCGTGGCAGCGGTTCGTGGAACGGCTCGGGTTCCAGCTGTCCGCCGCCATCACCTACTTCTCGGTGATGAGCGTCATCCCGATCCTCGCGGTGGTGTTCGCGGTCTTCGGCATGGTCGTCACCGTGCTCATCCCGGAGTGGCTGGACGCGGTGCGTGAGTGGATCACGGCCAGCATCAGCGCCGACAGCGACCTGAGCAAGCAGCTCATCGGCGTCATCGACGGGGCGTTCAGCAGTTGGCGGGCGATCGGCCTGGTCGCGCTGGCCTCGGCGGCCTGGACGGGGGCGACCTGGGTCCGTCATCTGCGCGCCGACGTGCGTGTCATGACCAACGGCAGCGTCGCCGACATCGGGAAGAACCCGCCGATGCCCATCGCCGTGGTCAAGAACCTCGGCGTCCTGTTCGGCCTGGTGCTGATGATCGGCCTGTCGGTGGTGCTGTCCACGATCGCCACGACCGCCCGCAGCGTGATCGCGACCGTCCTCGGACGCACGGACGCCGACGACCCCCTGCTGCGGATCTGGCCACTGGTCGGCGGCATGGTCACCGGGTGGCTGCTGTTCGTGTTCCTGCTGTGGGTACTTCCGCGCGTGCGGATCCCGTGGGCCGTGCTGTGGAAGGCGGCGCTCATGGGGGCCCTCGGGTTCGGCGTACTGCAGTACCTGATCGGCGTCCTTTTCGGCATCTTCTCGGGCAACGCGGCCGTCGCCGTCTTCGGCAGCGCGATCGCGGTCATGCTCGCCCTGAACCTGTTCGCGACGCTCATCCTGCTCGTCGCCTCCTGGGCGGGCACGCATCCGCGGTACCTGGCGCTGCAGGAGCAGCCGTCGCCCGTCATCAGCGACGTCGTGCCCGCACGTGAGCCGAGCGACTACGCCACCAAGATGGTGCTCGCCGAACTGGCGGCGGCCCGCATCCGCGCCGAAGAACGGCGGGTTCCGCACGAGGCCGCCGTCCGCTCGGCGCAGCTCACGCTGGGCCTCGGTGTCGTCCTGGGCGGCCTGGCCACGGCCATCGCGGCGCGGGTCGGACGCCGCCGCTGAGCTCAGCGGCGGCGTCCGGGGCTCACCACTCCTCGTGGAGGCGGGAATCCCAGGCAGCCGCCTCACCCAGATCGAGGGTGGCGAGGTCGGCCATATCGGCGTCCGTGAGCTCGAAGCCGAACAGGTCGGCGTTGAGTCGCCACCGCTTCGGGTTGCCCGACGACGGGATGACGACGGCGCACTGCTGCACGGCCCAGCGAAGCACCACCTGCGAAACCTCGACGCCGTGACGCCGCGCCACCTTGCCGGTCACGATCTGCCCCATCGGGTTCTCGGCGCCGCCGAGCGGACGCCATCCCTGCGCGACGATCCCGCGCTCAGCGAGGTAGGCGCGCAGTTCCGTGCGCGCGAGGGCGGGGGACAGCTGGATCTGGTCGACCACCGGCCACACGCCGGACGCCGCGTGCAGTTCCTCGAGTTGATGCTGCACGAAGTTCGAGACACCGACGTGCTTGACCAGGCCCTCGGCCTGGAGAGCGAGCATCTCCATCCATGTCTCGACCGCCAGCCCGCGCGACGGATTCGGCCAGTGGATCAGCAACAGGTCGACATAGTCGGTGTTCAGCTTGCGCAGCGATTGCACCAGACCCGCGCGGGTGTGACCGCGGCCCTGGTCCATTCCGGCGACCTTGGTGGCGAGGACGATCTCTTCTCGGGGCACGCCCGAGCGCCGGATCGCCTCGCCGACCGATCCCTCGTTGGCGTACTGCGCGGCGGAGTCGAGCAGGCGGTAGCCGAGACGGACGGCCTCGGCGAGCCGGTCGGCGAGTTGGTTGCCCTTCGCGAAGAGGGTGCCGGTGCCGACGACGGGAATCCGGCCGCCGTCGTGCAGCGGGATGTCAGGGATCTGGATGCTCATGGACCCCACTGTGCCAGAGCGGCCGGCTCCCCTCACGGGAACCGGCCGCCGCGGCGTCGATGGCCGTCGTCAGTGCGCGGCCGGCGGGGCCGCCACCGGGGCGTCCTGGCCGATCGCCTCGAGCATCTCCAGGTACCAGTCCTGCGTGATGTCGAACGGCTTGCCGCCGGCGATGCGGGCGAACTCGATCGGACGCAGCTCGTCGCCGCGCTCCTCGTCGTGACCGATCACGCCCGGCTCGTCGCGCAGGGCGGCGTCCACGGCCAGGTCGGCCATCCGGCCGATCAGCTCGACGTCGTAGTCGTTGGACGCGGCCGAACGGCTGTAGTAGCCGGACTTCTGCACGAGCACCTTCTCGGCGCCGAGCATCTCGGCGAACTGCTTGCCGAACCAGGCACCCGGGTTGATCCGTTCGAGACGGATGTGACCGAACGCGTCGCGCGCCACCTCTTGCCCGGCCGCCTCCAGCTCGGCGACGATGCTCTCGACGCCGGCGCCCTCGGAAAGGAAGACGCTCACGCAGCCGACCTCGTCCATCACGCCGAGGAGGCGCTTCGCCTCGGCCTTGAGGTCGATGACGGCCTCGGGCACGTACACGCCGTGGACGTCCCACGCCCGCTGATCGAGGCCGATCGAGGGCAGCCATTGCTGCGCGGTCAGCCACTCGCGGTACTTGCGGGCCGTGGCGGCGGTCAGCCAGCCGCAGTTGCGGCCCATGACCTCGTGAACGATCAGGATGCGCGAGCCGGCGTTGTGCTCGGCAAGCACGTTCTTGGCGTAGCGGGCGCCCATCTCGGCGGCGGTGTCGGCGCCAAGGCTCTGGCGGATCGGGATGACGTCGTTGTCGATGGTCTTCGGCAGGCCGACCACGGTGAGAGCGTAGTCGTGCTCGTGGAGGTAGTGCGCCAGATCGGCGGCCGTGGTGTTCGTATCGTCGCCACCGATGGTGTGCAGGATCGTCACGCCGTCGGCGACGAGGCGGTCCGCGGCGAACTTCAGCGGGTCGACGCCCTCGTCCACGAGGCCGCGCTTGACCAGGTCGGCGGCGTTGGTGAGCTTGACGCGGCTGTTGCCGACGGGGGAGCCACCGAAGTTCTTGAGCAGTCCGGCGTTCGCGCGGACCTCGTCGTCGACCACCAGGTAGTCGCCGGACAGCAGCCCCTGGTACCCGAGCCGGTAGGCGATGATCTCGACCTCGGGGGCCACCTCGGTGTAGCGCTCGATCAGAGCGCCGATCGCGGTGGACAGGCAGGGGGCGAATCCGCCCGCCGTGAGCAGAGCTACCTTCTTCGTCATCGTGAACCTCTCGTCGGGGACTCCTGAGCGCCCTGCGGCGCCAACGGCACCTAGCCTATTGCGCGCCGACGGCCGGTGCGTGCATGGTGGACGAAGGTTCCCACCCACTGGAGCACACCATGATCCTCGTTTCCGGCCGCGATGAGCGCGGCACCGCCTTGTCGGCGCTGGTCGCCGTTGTCTTCGTCGCCGTCTTCGCCGTGGCCGGACTGGTCGTCGACGGCGGCGCCCAGGCCGCCGCCCGTACCCGCGCCGCCGCGGGCGCCCTCGACGCGGCGCGTGCCGCCGTGGATGCCGGGGCCGCCGCGCGGGCGTCGGGCCGGCAACCCGATCTCGCGGCCATGCTCACCCACGGACGTCGCGTCCTGGCCGAACGCGGCCTCGACGGTGAGGTGATCGCCGAGGCTGGTGCCGTGCGGGTGCGCGCCAGCACGTCGACGAGAACCGTGTTCCTCAGCTTGATCGGCATCGCCGAACTGTCGGCGTCCGGCCAGGCGAGTGCCAGCCTGGAGGCTCCTTGAGCTGGTCCTCAGCGCAGGCTGGCGCCCATCTTCTCGACCGCCTCGACGATCAGTGCGGGCGAGGTGGCCAGGTTCATCCGCACGAACTGCTCGTAGCCCGGCCCGAAACTGCCGCCGTCGTTCAGCGCGACCCGGGCCCGGGTGAGGAAGTGCTGGGCGGGCCGCTCCAAGCCGAGACCGGTGCAGTCGATCCAGGCAAGATAGGTGCCGGGCGAGCGCTCGTAGCGGGCGTCCGGCAGATGCTCGGCCAGCAACTCGGAGAGCATGTCCTTGTGGACCGCCACCTCCGCCATCGCGGCGTCCACCCAGTCGAGGCCGTGACGCAGCGCTGCCGTGTGCGCGATGGCACCCATGTGGCCCGTCGACTGGTTGGCCAGCGGCGGCAGTCGGTCGAACACCGCGGACGCCTCGCGTCCGCGGATGAACAGGCCTGCCTTGAAGGCGGCCAGGTTCCAGCCCTTGCCGGCCGAGAAGGTCACGACGGCGTTCTGCGCCTCGGGCAGCGTCAGGATCGGGACGAATGCCGCGCCCGGATCGATCAGCAGGGCGTGGATCTCGTCGACCAGCAGCAGCACGCCGTGGTCGGCGCACAGCCGCGCGACCGCCGACAGCTCGCCGGCGGTATGGATCGTTCCGGTCGGGTTGTGCGGCGAGCACAACAGGTAGGCGGTGGGGGCGTCCGGGCCGCCGAAGACGGCCTCCAGCGCGGCGAGGTCGAGGCGTCCGGAGGCCGTGAGCGGCACCTGGACGACGTCACGGCGATACCCCGAGACGATCTGCCAGAACGGCGGATAGACGGGGGGATTGAGCGCGACGCGGTCACCCTCGGCCGTGTTGCCGAGGAGCACCGCGAGCATGGCGTTCATGACGTCGCCCGCGCGGCGAAGCTGACCCCGCTCCGGCCGCCAGCCCCAGCGCGCCTCGGCCAGGTCGGCGTAGGCGTCCGCGTAACCGGTGCCGTGCGGATAGCCGGTATCGCCGCGCTCCAGCGCCGTGGCGACGGCGGCGACGGCGGCCGGCAGCGGCATGGTGTCCATCTCGGCGACCCACAGCGGCAGGACGTCCGGACCGTACGTCTGCCATTTGAGCGAGGTGCGGGCGCGCAGATCCGCCTCGGTGAGGGAGAACAGGCTCATGGTCGCCCATCCTCCCACGGACACGGCATTAGGCTGATGTCATGGCCCGCTACTTCGACGTCCATCCCGCCAATCCGCAGCGGCGTTCCCTCAATCAGGTGGCCGACATCGTGCGCGGCGGTGGCCTGATCGCCTACCCGACTGATTCGGGTTTCGCGTTCGGCTGCAGGATGGGCAATGCCGAGGGGCTCGAGCGGATCCGGCAGATTCGCGACCTCGATCGGCACCACCATTTCACGCTGGTGTGCAGTTCGTTCCATCAGCTCGGCCAGTACGTCGAGATGAGCAACCAGACGTTCCGGTTGGTGAAGGCGCACACCCCGGGGCCTTACACGTTCATCCTGAAGGCCACGCGGCAGGCGCCGAAGGCCATGCTGCACGACAAGAAGCGCACGGTGGGCGTCCGGATCCCCGATCACGTGACGGCGGACGCCCTGCTCGACATTCTCGGCGAGCCGCTGATGTCGAGCACCTTGATGATGCCGGGGCACACGGACGCCGCCACCGACGGCTGGACCATCGCCGAGGAGTACGCCCACCAGCTCGACGCGGTGCTCGATTCGGGTGACGTGGGCCTGGGCCCGACCACGATCGTCGACCTGAGCGCCGACGAGGTCGCGATCCTCCGGGTCGGGGCGGGCGATCCCCGACCCTTCGAGGACTGAAGCCACCCCGTCAGTTGATGTCTTCGGGATCCTCGTACTTCTCGGGAACACCGTTGGCGCGCTCGACCAGAGTCTGGGAGTAGTCGGGAACGCTGTACAGCAGGGACTTGCTGGTGCGCTGGTAGCCCGTGCCCTTGGGCCGCTTGGGGAACTGGACCTCAGGGCGCTCGACGTGGTTGAAAGGAACCGAGCTGAGGAGGTGGTGGATCATGTTCAGCCGGGCGCGGCGCTTGTCTTCGGCTTCGACGACGTTCCACCGCGCAGGCTGCACATCGGTGTGCACGAACATCTCGTCCTTCGCGCGGCTGTAGTCCTCCCAGCGGGTGATCGACTCGACGTCGGTCGGCGACAGCTTCCAGCGGCGCATCGGGTCGGTCAGACGCGAACGGAACCGCTTCTCCTGCTCCCTGTCGGACACCGAGAACCAGTACTTGCGCAGCATGATCCCCTCGTCGATGAGCATGCGTTCGAAGATCGGGCACTGGCGCAGGAACCGGATGTGCTCCTCGGGCGTGCAGTAGCCCATCACCTTCTCGACGCCGGCCCGGTTGTACCAGGACCTGTCGAAGAGACGGATCTCGCCGGCCGCCGGCAGGTGTTCGACGTACCGCTGGAAGTACCACTGGGTACGCTGCCGCTCCGTCGGCGCCGGGAGGGCGACGACACCGGCGATGCGGGGGTTGAGGTACTCGGTGATGCGCTTGATCGCGCCGCCCTTGCCGGCCGCGTCGCGGCCTTCGAAGACGACGACGATGCGGGCACCGGTCGCCTTGACCCATTCCTGCATCTCGACGAGTTCCATCTGGAGCCGATTGAGCTCGGCCTCGTACAGGGTCTTGTCCAGCCGCTTCGGCTTCGTTACGCTCATGCGCCCATCGTCGCCTGAAAAGGGGCAGTCGCGCACCTGACTTCGCCGATTCCGGACAGGCGTCCGCCCGCCCGGCATCGGATTCAGCGTCCGAGGGAGTCCTCCTGAGACCAGCCGTCCCCGAGGTCGGTGATACGCACCGTGATGATGCCGTGCCGGTCGATGGTGTAACGCTCCTCCATGAGAGGGCCGTCGTCCGTGCGGTGGACCTCGACGCCTGCGAGGTCGCGACCGTCGCGCAGCGAATGGGCGAAGGGCACCCGCACCTCGCCGAGCGGCACCACGTCGCCGGTCGGCTCGCCGGCCACGCCGAGCGCCGAATGCTCGACGAACCGGAACACGCCCACGTTGTGGGCTGCCTTGTACCTGCGGGTGACGACCACGTCGGCGTCGGGGCTGACTCGCTGGTCGCGATCGAGCAGGACGTCGAAGGACAGGCCGGCGCCCGAATCGAGTTCGCGGAAGACGCCGAAGCCGCGTGAGAGGCGGTCGGTGAGGTCGAAGCCTGAGGCGGCGTCCGCGGCGATCGCCAGGCCGATGGCGGTGGACGCCGCGGGGTGCGGCGAGCGGTGGACGCGGCGTCCGAAACGCTCGCGCAGCACGCGCGCCACCAGGGGCAGCCCGGAGGCGCCGCCGACCAGGTAGATGCCGGCCACCTCCGCCGCTTCGAGCTGGTCGGCGTCGAGGCCACCCAGGAGCGGCTCGAGCGCGGCCAGCGACGCGTCCACGAGGGGAGCGGTCGCCCGGTAGAAGTCGTCGACGGCCACGAGGACCGGCGTCGTGGCCACATCGAGCGCCATGCGTTTGGTCTGCGGGGCGAGGCTCTCTTTGGCGGCCCGGCATTGGTCGCGCAACGTCGCCAGGTCGCGATCGGGCAGATCGCCGGCACCGCCGGCGGCGTCGAGCGCGAGGCCGACGAGGGCCTCGTCGAAATCGTCGCCGCCCAGGCGATTGATGCCGATGCTCGACACGACCTCGTGGCTGAGGTCGTCGACGCGCACGAGGGAGGCGTCGAACGTGCCGCCGCCGAGGTCGTAGACGACGACCCTCGTGCGCTTGCGGTTGACGCTGCGCGGCTGGCGGTGGGTGAACTCGAAGCCGGCCGCCGAAGGCTCGTTGAGCATGCCGACGACCTCGAATCCCGCGCCCCGGAAGCCCTCGAGCGTGAGGAAGCGCTGCGCCGAGTGAGCGTGGGCGGGGACGGCGACGACCGCCTGCAGCACCTCGCCGTCGGCGAGGATGCGGGACACGTTGGACGAGGAACGCAGGGCCTCGGCGAGCGTGGCCAAGAAGCCGGTGACGAGGTCCAGCAGCGTGACACGGACGCCATCGATGTCGACGACCGATCCGGCCACGACGCTGCCGCTGGCCAGTTGACGCTTGAAGGACCGCACGAGCGCCGACCCCTCGTCGGCCGCCTTGAGTGCGTCGAAGCCGAAGACCAGTTCGTCGCCCACGCGGGCGACGACGGAGGGAACGTGGTCCACGGCGTCGCCTCGATGGTCGATGAAGGTCACGACCGGATAGTTGCCCCGGTCGACGAGCGCGACGATCGTGCGTGTGGTGCCAAAATCGATGCCAAGCTTCATGCGGGCCACGGTACCAACCGGGCGCCGACCCCCTCCGGCGCCGTCCCGAGGGCAGAGAAGGCGGCGCTACGCCGGCGAGAGGTGTGCCTCTATCCCTCGTCGTCGGGATCGTCGTCGGAGGGCCGGCCGTCCCGCAGGCCGGCGAGGAATTCCTCGACCTGCGCGCCGATCTCGTCGGCGCTCGGGAGGGTGGCCGACTCGGCATCGGTGAGCGAACCGTCCTGTCGGGCGTCGTCGTAGGCCTCTTCGAGCGCGGCCACATGCGCGGCGAAGTCGTCGTTGTTGGCCCGGTGCTGCTCGAGCTGGGCGTGCAGCGCGACCGAGGGCAGTTCGAACCCCTCGGTGGGAAGCGCGAGGCCGCCAGCGTCACGCACGCCCTCGACGAGCGTGCGGGCGGCGTCCGGGTAGTCGCTGTCGGCGGTGTAGTGCGGCACCAGGGCGACGGTGCCGACGACCGGATGACCCGCCTCACCGAGCCGCAGCGCCAGCACTCCGCCGAAGGAGGCGCTCATGGTGAACGAGCCGAGCGGCGAGCGATGGTCGCCGAGCAGCGCCGGGTCGGAGGCGTAGCGGGTCAGTGGCGTGCGGCGCGTATGCGGCACGCCCGCCGGGATCGCGTGCGCCAGGATCGTCCGCACGACACCGGTTTGCTCGATGACGTGGGCGATCGACGCCGCCATCCGCTCCCACTGCAGGGACGGCTCGGGACCGGTCAGCAGCAGGAACTGCTTGCCGTCCCGGTCGGTCACCAGGTGCAGGTCGATACCCGGCTTGGCGTAGTCGGCGTAGTGGTCGCCGTCGAACACGATGAGCGGACGCCGCCCCGCGTAGTCGACGACCTGGTCGGCGTCGAAGCGGCCGACGACACGGTTCGGCAGGTAGTTCAACAGGTGCGCGTTCAGGAGGCGCTGGCCGTGGCCGGCATCGGAGAAGCTGCCGAGCGTGACGACGAGGGTGTCCACGCGGAGCCGACGCTGGTCGACGTGGGGCTCCCACGAGAACAGGCTGACCGGGTCGAGCATGATGCACCTCCTCAACAGGTTTGCCCTCCCCAACGCGGCTAGCCAACAGCTTATTCCCGGCCGAACGCAACGGCCTCGACGGCGTCGGCGTCGGCCTGTCCGCGCACGACGAGCGCGCACCCGCCGAAGGCCGGCAGGCCGATCTCGAAGCCACCCCGGTCGTCCACCTGCGCGATCGGACGCCGCGTCGCGAGGTCCACGACATGCCCGACCGGGAGAACAGCGCTCTGCACGCGGGCCACCAGTGGCTCGGCACCGAAGTTGAGCACCGTCACCTGGGTGGTCTCGTCGCCGAGCAGGTTGACCAGCACGAGCAGACCGCGGTGGGACACCTCGGGCACATCGATCAGGGCGCCGGTGGCGATGCCGGCGTCCTTCCGGACGGCCAGGATGCCGGCGAGTCTGCACGCGAAGGAGTCGGGGCGTCCGAGCTGCTCGGGAAGCGATCCGTACAGTGCGACCGCTCGGGGCATGCCCGACGACGAGTGGGTGGCGTCGGGGGCCACGCCGAGCAGGTCGTAGGCGCCGCGCTCGATCCACCGCGTGTCACCGTCCTTGATCAGCGTCTCCACCTGGTTGCGGTGCAGCGGCAGCGCGCCGACGAGATCCCAACCCGACAGCGCGAACACACCCGGCTGAAAGGCGTTGTACATGCTGAGCAGCAGGTGGGCGTCCATGATGCGCTGTATGGCGGCGTCCGTGAGCGCGCTCGGGTCCGTGAAGCCCAGGCTCGCGGCGACGACGGACGCGGTGGTCGAGGCGATGCCGTTCTGAGTGAAGGTGGCGTTGTACGGGCCCGCGTCGCCGGTCAGCCGGTCACGCATCACCTGGCGGATCTGTTCGGCCAGGTCGCGGCCCTTCACGACGCGGCCGCCGAGCACGTACTCGTCCTCGGCGTGACGCGTGGCGAAGTGAACGAGCTCGTAGGTCAGCTCGTCGTGGTTCTGCAGGGCGTGGATCAGCGAGGCCTGGTCGATCCCGATCCGCATGCCCTCGCGCAACGTGAGTCGTAGGAACTCGGTGTCGCCGGTGCACAGCGCCACCTGGTAGGCCGGACGCGTGACGAAGTCGTAGGACAGATCGGGGCCTGTGGCCGCCGTCGCGACGATGTCGTCGACGCTGAGGTTCAGCTCCTGGAACGTGAAGCAGCCCACCTTGCGCACCATGGAGCCGAGGAGCTGATTGGCCGCCTGCGACAGCGGATGGCCCTCCGACCATGCCGGCGCCGCGCCGGGCGACTTCTCGACGCCCAGGAAACCGTTGGCGTCCAGGCGAAGCCCGCCCGCGCCGAGCTCGAGCAGCGAGTGCAGCGCGTCGCCCATCACCAGCCGCATGCCCGCGCACGTCGGATCGAGCCAGTTGATCGACGGCTGGCCCTCCTTGAAGTAGTGCAGGTACACCCAGCGCCGCACCACGCCGCGATGGTCGCGGATCGGCGCGGTCGCCGACCAGTTGGTCTCCTTGACGCCCGGCTCGTAGAAGATGACCCGCTGCAACTCCCCGATGATGTAGCCCCGGTCGGCGAGGGCACGTTCCGCAGCGGGGGACAGGTTGACCGAGTCGGCGCCCTCGGGCACGTCGGGCAGCAGGTGCCAGGCGTCCATCGGGATGTCGATCATGTGATAGATGCCCGGGTAGTCGTGGTAGTTGAGTTCGGCCAGCCGGAAATCGGCTCCCTTTCCCGTGTGGCCCGGCACGATGTCGTCGATGACCGTGCCCCCGTACGAGGCGGCCATGGCGCACATCTCCCGGTATTCGTCCTCGGTGCCGAACAGCGGGTCGATGGCCATCGAGATCCGGTCGAAGTGACCATCGATCGACGGTGTCGCCTCCCACCCGGACAACCCGCCGGCCACCTTCACCGGGCCGGTGTGGATCGCGTCGATGCCGATCTCCGCCAATGCCCGCCACAGGTTCCCGGAGCCCAGGGCGCCGAGGAACGACTGCCCGGGCGCGGTGATCATCGACAGCGGATACGCGGTGTACCAGACGGACGCCTGCTCGACGGCACCGCGCGGGCGGGGTGCGGCGAACGCGTTGGCCCACATCAGATGATGACCGGCGAGCTGACGTGCCAGCACGGTGGCGTCAGCGAGCATCGACTGCTCGACCAGCCAGTCGACGTAGGCGCGGTTGCGGCCGTCCGGTGCGAAGGGTTTTCGAGCCCGCTCGTCCTGTGCCGTCCTGCCGCGACGGGCGCGGGGCCGGAGCTTGGCGGGGCGCGCGTCGAAGCGCCGCTGGTCGTCGCTGATCGCCGGGGCCGGATCCGCGGGTAGATCCGCGGTCGCGGGTTCGGGTGTGGTCCTCACGGTCCGACCGTAGCGGGCGAACCACGCGCGCGGCAGTGGTGAGGGATCGGTTCTCAGCGCCGCTATGATCCTCGGCGTCGAGGTCACCTGCCGCGGTGACGTCGCGGCGAAGGGGAGTGGTCTGGCATGCATCGGATCGGGTTCGACGGCGAGAAGTACCTGGCGATGCAGTCGGAGCAGATCGAGGCTCGGCGTCAGCAGTTCGGCGGCAAGCTCTACCTCGAGTTCGGCGGCAAACTGTTCGACGACATGCACGCGTCGCGGGTGCTGCCCGGCTTCACCCCCGACAACAAGATCGTGATGTTGTCGTCGATGGCCGATGAGGTCGAAGTGGTCATGGTGGTGAGCGCGCGCGATCTCGCCCGCAACAAGCTTCGCGCCGACCTGGGCATTCCGTACGACGCCGACGTCCTGCGCCTGATCGACGCGTTCCGCAGCTACGGGCTGTACGTCGGCAGCGTCGTGCTTTCGCACATGACCGACGACAACAAGCAGGCCAAGGCCTTCAAGCGCAAGCTCGAGAAGCTGGGCATGAAGGTGTTCCGGCACGTCCCGATCAAGGGGTATCCGCACGACGTGGCGCATATCGTCAGCGATGCCGGCTACGGACGCAATGAGTACGTCGAGACCACCCGCGACCTCGTCGTGGTCACCGCCCCCGGTCCGGGCAGCGGGAAGATGGCCACCTGCCTGTCACAGCTCTACCACGACCACCAACGGGGAATCCGTTGTGGCTACGCCAAATACGAGACCTTCCCGGTGTGGAACCTGGCCCTCGACCATCCGGTGAACGTCGCCTACGAGGCCGCCACCGCCGACCTCGACGACGTCAACATGATCGACCCGTACCATCTGTCGGCCTACGGCGAGCGTGCGGTCAACTACAACCGCGACGTCGAGATCTTCCCGGTGCTCAACCTGTTGTTCGAACGCCTGACGGGCTCGTCGCCGTACAAGTCGCCGACCGACATGGGCGTCAACATGGTGGGGTATGCCATCGCGGACGACGAGGTGTGCTGTGAGGCGTCCCGGCAAGAGGTGATCCGGCGCTACTACAAGGCGCTCGTGCACGAACGCAAGGACGCGCTGGATCCGGTCGTATCCGACCGGATCGCGCTGCTCATGGGCCAACTCGGGCTCTCGACGCACGACCGTCCGGTCGTCGCGCCGGCCCTCGAGGCGGAGAAGCGGACGAAGGCACCGGCCGCAGCCCTGCAATTGCCGGACGGACGGATCGTGACGGGCAAGACGTCGGCACTGCTGGGCAGTTCCTCCTCGGTGCTGCTGAACGCCCTGAAGGCACTGGCGGGGATCCCCGACAAGCTGAAGCTGCTCGCGCCCGAGACCATCGCGCCGATCCAGACGCTCAAGACCGAGCACCTGGGCTCGCAGAACCCGCGGCTACACACCGACGAGGTGCTGATCGCGCTGTCGGTGAGCGCCAACGCCAACCCGGCCGCCAAGGCGGTGCTGGAAGAGCTGCGTCACCTGCGCGGCTGCGACGTGCACACCACCGTGATCCTGGGCCCGGTGGACGAGGGCATCTTCCGTAGCCTCGGCGTGAACGTCACCAGCGAACCGGTCTACCAGACGCGCAACCTCTACCGGAAGCGTTAGCCCCCGCCGGACGCCGACCGCTCAGGTGAGCGCCCGCAGGCCGCAGGAGAAGCGGTGGCGCTCGCCCGGGGCGAGCGCCACCAGACCGTCGCCGGAGTTGAAGGCGTCCGGCGCGCAGCTCATCGGCTCGACCGCGAGCGCGGTGCGGCCCATGGCGTCCGCCGTGTAGACCTGTGCGTAGCCCACGTCACCGGTGATCGCCACGCCCAGCCCGGACGCCGGATCGGTCACCGTGATCGTCCAGGTTCCCTCGGGGAGCCCGGCGAAGGCGTGGTCGAGGACGGTCGCGCCGACGGGGCGCGGCGCGCGGAAGTCGAGGGCCGTGCCGTCGATCGGTGCGGACGCCACGGGCGTCAGGTGGGCATCCGTCGCGTACACCCGGGCGGCGGGGAGGGTGAGTTCGAGTCCGTCGGCACCCTGGTCGCCGAGGTGGACGTAGGGGTGGACCGACACCCCGTACGGTGCGGTCTCGCGGCCGACGTTGACGGTCTCGATGCCGATCGTGAGCCCGCGGTGGGGGTCGAGGCGGTAGATCGCGGTGGCCTCCAGCGGCCATTCATAGCCCGGACGCGGTGCGACGAACGTCGTCAGCGTCACGGCGTCCGGCTGGACGTCCGCCACTTCCCACTGGGTCCAGGCCACGAGGCCGTGGAGCGCCGCGCCGTTCGGGACGTCGTTGACGGGCAGTTGGTGGACGCTGCCGTTCCAGGAGTAGCGTCCGCCGGCGACGCGGTTGGGCCACGGCAGGAGGACCTTGCCGAGGAAGGCGTCCGAGAACTCGTCGACCGGGCTGCGCAGCACGAGGTCGGCGCCGTGGTGGGTGAGCGAGCCGAGCGCGGCTCCCACGGTGAGGACGGTGGCGGTGTAGGGGCCGGCGGCGAGGGTGATCTCACGGCCGGAGAACGAGTGGGACATCGGTGTCGGTCCTTGTCTGTAGGGGAGTGTGCCCAGGAGGCAGATGGACCATGCTGGTCCGCCCTTTCCTAGGCCGGTGAGGCTGTCGAGCCGCGGACGGCGAGCGTCGACGGCAGCGTCAGTGCGGTGGGTGCGGGGTTCTTGATCATGCCGAGGGCGACGCGGAGTGCCTCGCGGCCGACGAGGTCCCAGTCCATGACGACGGTCGTGAGTGGCGGCGCGAACGCCGACGCCTCGTCGATGTCGTCACAGCCGACGACCGACACGTCTTCGGGGATCCGCAGGCCGGCTTCGCGCAGGGCGCGGTAGGCGCCGAGCGCCATCTGGTCGTTCGCGACGAAGAGCGCGGTCGGGCGCTCGGTCGCGAGCAGGCGGCGGGTCGCCTCGTAGCCCGACTCCGGGCTCCAGTCGCCGCGGACCACGCCGGGCACGGGGCGTCCGGCCTCGAGGAGCGCCGCGCGCCAGGCGCGTTCGCGGTTCCGGGCGGGCAGCGACTGCTCGGGACCGGCGACGTGGTGCACCGTGGGGTGGCCGAGCGCCAGCAGATGACCGACGGCCTCGCGCGCCCCGAGGGTTTCGTCGATGCTGACGGAGGAGGCTTGCGCGGGGCCGGCACTGCTGAGCACGACGATCGGGACGTTCAGCGAGGGTGCGATGTCGTTCGTACCGCCGCCGAGCGACGTGGACACCATGACGATGGCCACGTCGATCGCGGGGTGGGCGAGCGGGGGGACACCGCCCACGGCGTGCGCCGATTCGGCCCCGGCGGGGATGAGCACCACGGCATAGCCGCACTCGGCCGCGGCGCGCGCGATGCCCTCGAGCGCGTTCCGGTTGCCGACCGGATGCAGGCTCCGGTACACGACGCCGATGGTCTTGAAGTTGCCGCGCTTCATGGCCCGGGCGGCGGCGTTCGGGCGATAGCCGAGTTCGTGCATGGCGGCCATGACAGCGCCCTTCTTCTCGTCCGATACGTAGGGTTCGTTGTTTGCCACCCTCGACACGGTCTGCGCCGACACACCGGCGAGGCGCGCGACATCGCCGATGGACGGACGCCTCCTGCTCACCATGACCCTCCTGCTCACCGGCTCGAGGCCGTCTAGAGGTGCGGGTGGCGGCGATGCCGCCACCCGCAGTCCGCTCCGAGGGCTGTGTTCAGGCCTCGTGGTGGGAGGCGCCGCCGGCGGGGTTGACCCGCCACCAGACGCCCATCACGACGGCGACGGCCAGCAGGCCGAGGCCCGACCAGAGGTTGCCGTTGATACCGCCGGTCTTCGCCAGCTGTTCGGGGCCGGTCGCGACGAACGCGACGATCACCAGGAACAGGCCGATGAGCCCGAGCGCGCTGGCGATGATGACGCGGATGTCGGTGAGGTCCGCCTTGACGGTGGTTGTTTGGGACATGCGAGGTCCTTCCCGTTCAGTGGAAGACGATGTTGAGGGTCACGACGAGCACGGCCGCGGCCAAGCCCAGGGGCACCGGACGCCGCCACACCGGCAGCTTGTCCAGGTGCGGGTCGGTGCGGTCCTCCTTCGGCGTCAGCGAGTAGACGAACCCGCGAAGCTCGGCCTCGGGCTTCGGCTGCGTGAACTGGGACACGACGATCGTGACGACCACGTCGACGACGAAGGCCGTGGAGGCCGCCAGGAAGGCGCCGCCCTGGCCCGGCAGCGACAGGACGCCGGTCCACATGAGCACGTTGACGGCGAGCGCGCTGAGCGTGCCCGCGGCCAGGCCCATCCAGCCGGCGGCCGGGGTGGCCTTCTTCCAGAACATGCCGACGATGAACGTGGCGAACAGCGGCGCGTTGAACATCGAGAAGAGCTGCTGCAGGTAGTCCATCAGGTTGTCGTACTGCGAGGCGATCAGCGCGGTGAAGATCGCGATCACGGACGCGGCGAGCGTCGACATCTTGCCGATGCGCAGGTACTGCGCGTCGGACTCGCCCGGCTTGAAGTAGCGCTCGTAGAGATCAACGGTGAACACGGTGTTGAACGCCGAGATGTTGGCCGCCATGCCGGCCATGAACGAGGCCAGCAGGCCGGTGATGGCCAGGCCGAGGAGGCCGTTGGGCAGGACGTCGCGCATGAGCAGCAGGATGGCGTTGTTGTACTCGAAGGACTCGCCGGCGTTCTTGGCCTGCGCCACCTCGCTGACCAGGACGCCGGCGATCATGCCGGGGATGATCACGAGGAAGGGCACGAACATCTTGACGAAGGTGCCGATGATCGGCGTCTTCTGGGCGGCGGAGATCGAGTCGGACGCCATGGCGCGCTGCACCTCGACGAAGTTGGTGGTCCAGTAGCCGAAGGACAGCACGAAGCCGAGGCCGAAGACGATGCCGATCACGGACATGACCGGTGAATCGAAGCCGGACAACAGCAAACCGGGCCACGACTTGAGTTGGAGCGCGGGATCGGTGCCCGCCGCGAGTGCGTTGTCGGTGATCTGGGTCGTGAGCCCGCCCCATCCGCCGACACGGTGCAGGCCGATCAGGGTGAGCGGCAGGAGGGCGGCGACGATGACGAAGAACTGGAGGACCTCGTTGTAGATCGCCGCGGAGAGGCCGCCGAGCGTGATGTAGGTGAAGACGATGATCGCGGCCACGACGAGGGCGACCCACAGGGGCCAGCCGAGCAGCCAGTTGATGATCTTGCCGAGGAGGAACAGGTTGATGCCGGCGATCAGCAGCTGGGCGAGCGCGAAGCTCAGCGAGTTGATCAGGTGGGCGGTGGTGCCGAACCGCTTGAACATGAACTCGGGGACCGAGCGGACCTTGGAGCCGTAGTAGAACGGCATCATGACCAGGCCCAGGAAGATCATGGCTGGGACGGCGCCCACCCAGAAGTAGTGGAACGTCGGCATGCCGTACTGGGCGCCGTTGGCCGACATGCCCATGATCTCGACGGCGCCGAGGTTGGCGGCCACGAAGGCGATGCCGGTGACCCAGGCGGGCATGGACCGTCCGCCGGTGAGGAACTCGTTGGAGGACTTCGCCTTCGTCTTCATGACGAAGCCGACGCCCAACACGAACGCGAAGTAGATGACGATGGGGATGTAGTCGTACCAGTGCGCGTTGAGCAGTAGATCCTGCTCCATCAGCACGCCTGTCATAGGTGCTCCTGTCGGACGCTGTCGGCCGGGGCGGGGCACTGCGGGGGCTGCCCGCGTCAGCTCCGTGGGCCGGATCGCTCACCATCCTTGGTGGGAAACCGTCCCCGACCACCCCGTGTGGTAACGTCATCATATCGAGCCGGACCTGGATCGTCAAAGGAGATGCCATGGAACCCCAGGAGCTGCTGGACCGTCTGAACGACGGCGATCTCGACGCGCGGATCGACGAGGTATACGCGGTCACCGGTCCCGGACGCGACGCGATGCGCGAGCGCCTGGCAGGCCTGGTCGCCCGGTTCGCTGAGGACTTCCCCGGGCATCCCGCGGCGCTGTTCACGGCTGCGGGACGCACCGAGATGGGTGGCAACCACACTGACCACCAGCGCGGCCAGGTGCTCGCGGCCTCGGTGAGCCTCGACATGGTCGCCTGCGCGGGAGCGAACGGCGGCGACAGGATCCAGGTTCGCTCGGAGGGCTACCCCGACGTCGTGATCGCCCTCGACGACCTTGAGCCCGATCCGGTCGAGTACGGCACGTCGGCGTCCCTGGTGCGGGGCGTCGCCCGCGCGATGACGGAGCGCGGCTACAAGCTGGGTGGCGCCTCCCTGCGCGTCGCCTCGTCCGTTCCGGGGGGCTCGGGGCTGTCCTCATCGGCGGCCTACGAGATCCTGATCGGCGTCACCCTCAACCACCTCTTCTGCGGCGGACGGCTCTCGTCGGTCGAGCTGGCGCAGATCGGCCAGTACGCCGAGAACGTGTTCTTCGGCAAGCCGAGCGGCCTGATGGACCAGTTGGCCTGCGCCTACGGCGGCGTGGTGCACATCGACTTCGCCGATCCGGACGCGCCGGCGATCCGGCCGATCGATGTCGATCTGGCCGGCGCCGGGTACGCCCTGTGCATCATCGAGTCGGGCGCGGATCACGCCGACCTGACCGACGAGTATTCCGCGATCACCAGCGAGATGGGCGCGGTAGCCGCCTGCTTCGGCGCCGACTTCCTGAGCGAGGTCGATCCGGCCGCCTTCTGGGCGCGGCTGGCCGAGGTCCGCTCGCAGGCCGGCGATCGGGCGGTGCTGCGCGCGATCCACTTCTTCGAAGACGATGCGCGGGTGCCGCAGTTGGCGTCCGCGCTCGACGCGAGGCGGTTCGACGACTTCCTCGGCCTGGTGAGCGCGTCCGGGGTGTCGTCGGCGACCCACCTGCAGAACCTGCACGCGGCGTCCGACCCGGCGCAGCAGGCCGTGGGAGTCACCATCGCGCTGGCGCAGCACCTGCTCGACGGCCGAGGGGCGGTGCGCGTGCACGGCGGTGGTTTCGCGGGCACGGTCCAGGCCTACGTTCCCCTCGAACGGGTGGACGGGTTCGTGGCGGGCATGGAGGCCGTCCTCGGCGAAGGGCGCTGCCACGTGCTGTCGATCCGGTCCGTCGGCGGCGGCGTGATCGCCGGCTGATCGACCCCGACCCGAGGCGCCGCGGCGCGGACCGCCCGAGAACAGGAGAACACCCAATGGAATCCGAGAGCGCCGGGCAGGTCGATCACCGGATCGCCCAACTGGTCGCCTACGCGGAGCAGGCGGGGCTCACCGCGCCCGAGGATCGCGTGTGGGCGGTCAACGCGATCCTCGAGACGCTGCGCCGGGATGCTCACGAGTCCGTCTTCACCGACGGCACCGGAGTCGGCCTTGCCACGATCCTGGACGCGCTGGTCGACGACGCGGCGTCCCGAGGGCTGCTCGACGGCGCCTCGGTCGTGAGCCGCGACCTGTTCGACACCGCCGTCATGGGACGGCTGACCCCGCCGCCGCGCGAGGTACGCGCCCGCTTCGGGCACCTGCGCGAGACGTCCGCGGTGGCCGCCACCGACTGGTTCTACCGATTCAGCCAGGACACGAACTACATCCGGCGCGACCGAATGGCCAAGGACGTCCACTGGCGGGCCGAGACGCCCTACGGGCTGCTCGACATCAGCATCAACCTGGCGAAACCCGAGAAGGATCCGCGGGCGATCGCCGCCGCCCGCGACCTGCCGGCGTCCGGCTACCCGCCGTGCCTGCTGTGCGCCGAGAACGAGGGATACGCCGGACGCCTCAACCACCCGGCCCGGCAGAACCACCGCCTCGTGCCCGTCACGATCGACGCCAGCCCCTGGTTCCTTCAGTACTCGCCGTACGTGTACTACCCCGAGCACTGCATCGTCTTCAATGCCGCGCACACCCCGATGCGGATCGACCGGGCCTGCTTCGGCAAGCTCCTCGACTTCGTCGATCAGTTCCCGCACTACTTCGTGGGCTCGAACGCCGACCTGCCGATCGTGGGGGGCTCGATCCTCTCCCACGATCATTTCCAGGGCGGACACTACGAGTTCGCCATGGAACGGGCGCCGGTCGAGCACGCCGTTACCTTCGGGGGCTTCGAGGACGTGCGCGCCGGCATCGTCCGCTGGCCGATGTCGGTGCTGCGGCTGACCTGCCCGGACGCCGGCCGGCTCGTGACGCTCGCCGACCGGATCCTCGGCGCGTGGCGCGGCTACACCGACCCGGACGCGTTCGTCTTCGCCGAGACCGGCGGCCAGCCGCACAACACGATCACCCCCATCGCCCGCCGTCGCGGCGACGCGTTCGAGCTCGACCTGGTGCTGCGCAACAACATCACCACCGACGAGCACCCGCTGGGGGTCTACCACCCGCATGCCGAACTCCACCACATCAAGAAGGAGAACATCGGCCTGATCGAGGTGATGGGCCTGGCGGTGCTGCCCGCGCGTCTCAAGGCCGAACTGGCCGCCGTGGCGGATCGGCTCGTCGCGGGCCTGGACCTCGACGCCGACGCGGTGACCGCGCCGCACGCCGCCTGGGCTCGCGGGTTCGCCGCCGAGGTGACGCCCGTGAACGCGGGGGCCGTGATCGAGCGCGAGGTCGGGCAGGTGTTCGCCACCGTGCTCGAGCACGCGGGCGTCTACGGGTGGGACGCCCGCGGGCGCTCCGCGTTCGTACGGTTCGTCGAGGCCGCCGGCGGTCTCGGCTAGACCGGGCGCGGTCGGCCGGACCGCGCCGCCGCCCGCGGAAGGGTGGTCGCCACGGCGTCCGCAGCGCCGGCCCGTTCTCAGCCGAAGGAGCCTTCCGATGACGATCTCCCCACCGCCGCTGTTCGCCGCGCGCCAGATGTACCTGCGTCGCGGAGGAACCTCTCTGCTGCTCCACGCCGCGCCGGAAGGGCTCCCGGAGGTGCTCCACTGGGGCACCGACCTCGGGCCGTTGACGCCCGGGGAACTGGCGGCGTGGGCGAGGGCGTCCGTCGGCGGCGTCGTGTCGAGCAGTCCCGACGTGCCGCCGCGACTGTCGCTGGTGCCCAGCCAGGCCGAAGGATGGACGGGCACGCCGGGCCTGGCAGGCACGCGCGGGGGAGTGGCGCAGTTCTCGGCCTTCCAGACGACCGCGGTGGACGTGCTCGCCACCGAGGGCGCCGACGGCGCGGCCTCGCACGTGCGCATCGGCGCCCACGATCAGGAGGCCGATCTCGACCTGGAGCTCGAGATCGAGGTGGCGGCGTCCGGCCTGTTGCGGACGCGCGCGACGCTGACCAATCGCGGCACGGACGCCTACGGCGTCGATTCGCTGCTGCTCGCGCTGCCGACCCCCGCGTCCGAGACGCTGGTCGTCGACCAGTCCGGCCATCACCTGCGCGAACGTGAGACCTCCGTCCACGACTTCACGCTCGGCACCCACGAGCGCACGACGCGAGTGGGGCGTGCGCACATGGCGTCCACGATCCACGGCACCTGCGAGGCGGGCGCGGGCTGGAACCGCGGACTCGTCCACTATGTGCACGTCGCGTGGTCGGGCAACACCCGGACGGTCGCTGAGCGCGCGGTCCTGGGGTATCAGGCGTTGTGGGGAGGCGAGCTGCTCATGCCGGGGGAGGTGGCGCTGGCGCCGGGCGAGCGGTACGCGACGCCGTGGCTGCTGGCCACCTGGGGTGAGGGGCTGGATGAGGCGGCCGGCCGGATCCACGACTTCCTGCGGGCGCGGCCCGCGCACCCGTCGTCGACGCGACCGGTCACGTTCAACGCCTGGGAGGCCACCTACTTCGACCAATCGCTGGCGCGTCTGAGCCGCCTCGCCGAGGTGGCGGCCGAGGTCGGCGCCGAGCGCTTCGTGCTCGACGACGGCTGGTACGGCGCCCGCCGCGACGACACGGCCGGGCTCGGCGACTGGGTGGTGTCGGCGGACGTCTGGCCGGACGGCCTGCCCCCGCTCGCGGATGTCGTGCACGGCCTCGGCATGGAGTTCGGGCTGTGGTTCGAGCCCGAGATGATCAACCCCGACTCGGACGCCGCGCGCGCCCACCCGGAATGGATCCTGTCGCCGAGGACGCACCGTCCGCAGGAGGAGCGCAGCCAGCAGGTGATCGACCTAACCAATCCCGCAGCGTTCGAGCACGTGCTCGGGCAGATGCTCGCGGTGGTCTCCGGGGCGCGGGTCGACTTCATCAAGTGGGACTTCAACCGCGACCTGCTGGAGGCCGTCTCGCCGCTGACGGGTAGGCCCGCCTACCACGCGCAGGCGCTGGCCACCTACCGGCTGATGGACGCCCTGCTGGCCGCGAACCCGGGGCTCGAGATCGAGTCGTGCGCCGGCGGCGGCGGGCGCATCGACCTGGGCGTCATGGAACGTGCCGTGCGGGTGTGGGGGTCGGACTGCATCGACCCCCTCGAGCGGCAGGGGATCGAGGCGGGAACGTCCCTGTTGCTCCCGCCGGAGTTGGTCGGCTCGCACGTCGCATCCACGGTCTCGCACACGACCGGCCGCACGCTGAACCTGACGCTGCGGGCGTCCACCGCGCTGTTCTCGCACATGGGCATCGAGTGGAACCTGCTGGAGGCGACGGAGGGGGAGCGCCGGGAGCTCGCCGCGTGGGTGGCGCTGCACAAGCGGCTTCGCCCGCTGCTGCACACCGGCCGGGTCGTCCACGCCGATCATCCGGACGCCGGGTGGCGCATCCGCGGGGTGGTCGCGCGCGACGGCGGCGAGGCCGTGTTCACGCTGGTGCGCGTCGCGACGTCGCCGGTGCGTCCGTCGCCCGCCGTGAGGCTTCCGGGTCTTCGGCCGGACGCCACCTACCGCGTGACGGAGTTGCTGCCCGACGGCGTCGGCTCGCCGGTCGTCCGGAATGGCCGGACGCCGGAGTCATGGGCGTGGTGGTTCGACGGTGGTGCGGTCCTGCCGGGAACGGTGCTGAGCACGGCGGGGCTCCGGTTCCCGGATCTGGACCCGGAGCAGGCGATCCTGGTCCAGCTGCGGCGCCAGTGAATGGCCGGGGGCGTTGCCCCATGTCGTCCCGGCCGGGGCGATGCAGGGCTACTGGAGATCGAACGCGGTCGCGATGGCGTTGGCGAGGTCTCGCTCCTGGTCCGGATGGAGGAAGCCCTGTTGGCGGCCCAGGTCGGCGACGGGAATGGTGACGATGTTGTCGAGGCTTGCGACCGACTCGTGATCAAGGCCGTTGCGGACGCCGACGGCCAGCTCCGTGGACAGCCCTCGCACCGTTGAGGTGATGGGGGCGACGGTCACGCGACGCAGGTAGGGACGGACGAGTTCGCGGGTCAGCACCAGGACCGGACGCGTCTTGTCGAGCCGCGCGAGGTGGATCGGGCGCATCTCAATCGAGATCGATCGGTAGCCGCGCGGCGTGCTCGGCCAGCTCGTCGAAGTCGTCGTCCGTGCGCTTGAGGATCTCGATGTCCGCCAGCGCGGCCTGATGCCGCCGCTCGCGTTCCAGGGCGCGCGTCACGACGGCGGCCCGGCTTGCCGCACGCCCGGACGCGACCTCGGCGTCGACGAACGAAGCGAGGTCGTCGGGAAGCCGGACGGCGATCTGCGTGCTCATACCACAACGGTACCAATGTGTAGTGCGAACTGGTACCAGTCTGGAGTGTGGGGCGTTCGTGATCGACCGGGCTCGATGGTGAAGGAGTGCGGTTGGACTGCCAGCCGTACTCCTTCACCATCGGGCCGGGAATGGCGACCGGGAAGCCAATGACAGCATGATGCCTACATTGATGATGCTATGATGTCTTCATGCGTACCACCGTGACCCTGGACGCCGACACCGAGGCGCACGTCCGCCGGCTGATGGCGGCGCGCGGGGTGTCGTTCAAGCGGGCGTTGAACGACGCCATCCGCGCGGGCGCCGAGCCGCGCGCCGCTTCCGGATTCCGGACGCGGACGCGGGCCATGGGCATTCCGGCGATCAACCTCGACCGGGCGCTGCAGATCGCAGCGGGGGAGGAGGACGACGAACTCGTCCGCCGCCTGCAGGCCGGACGATGAAGATCGTCGACGCGAATGTGCTGCTGTACGCAGTGAACAGGGACGCCCTGCACCACGAGCAAGCGCGCACCTGGCTCGATGGCGCCCTGAGCGGGAACGACACCGTGGGTTTCAGCTGGATCGTGCTGCTCGCCTTCGTCCGGATCTCGACGCGGGCGGGCATCTTCACCGCGCCTCTGAGCGTCGATGACGCCATGGAGCAGGTCGCCGACTGGATCGCGGCGCCTGGCGCCGTCGTCGTGCAGCCGGGCATCGATCATGCTCGCTACCTCGCACGGATCCTCGAACGTGTCGGCACCGGGGGGAACCTCGTCAACGATGCCCACCTGGCGGCCCTGGCGCTCGAACAGCGCGCCGAGATCGTTTCGTACGACAGTGACTTCGCCCGCTTCGAGGGCGTCCGGTGGGGGCCGCCCGGCGAGCGATAACGTCGTGACATGGTCGGCTCACGGCCGTCCTGGATCATATAAATGACATAATGTGCATTATCGGCCAAAGGATCGGGGTCGCGGTGCGCTCAGGAGCAGGCGACGGACTCGCCGTCCAACGCCAATGTGGTGATCACCGTCGACATGCCGTCCGGCCTGCCCGGGCAAACCGTGGCCGTCGTGCCGCGGTATTCGATGTTGAAGACCGCCTTGCCGCCGGCGAGAAAGTTCTTGTACAGATCGCACTCGCGGAAGGCGACGCATTCCTCGTTGACCGCGAAATCGACGACATCGGTCAGCGCGTCGATCTGGCTCGGGTTGTTCTTCAGACCGATCCCGAGGCCGCGCTTGTGGGCGGCGTTCGCCAGCGCTCGCTGGTAGGCGATCTGGTCCTGCCTGCTGATGGCGAAGCCGCTGTCCTGGATCCAGCCGTCGGTGTTGTCTGGGTCGATGGCGACGAAGCCCTTGCTCTTGCAGACGTCCATCCGGGCGGTCATGATCGGCATGAGTGTGTCGATCTGCCGCACGTCGAGCCAGCGTTCGTCCGGCCAGCCGTCGAGTTCGGTGCCGAGCACACGCTCGGGGAACAGGTCGCTGTCCGGGCGGAAATCCTCGTACGCTCCGGCGTTGAGATAGCACACGGCCGCAACGCCACGATCCGTGAGGCCCTGGACGTCGGCCGTCTTGGTCCGTTCCCAGTCGAGGTTGTAGACATCGACCGTGTGATTGAAGTCGACCTTGTCGGTGTATTGGATGTGGAAGGTGGCACCCACCGCCGGGGACCACCATGGTGCGGGTGCGGTCTCGGCGACCGGACTCGGATCCGCGTCCGCGGTGGGAACACAACTGGACAAGGAGGCGATCCCGGACAGCAACGCTGCCACGACCTGTTTCCACATCATTGGACCTCCTGGAGGGTACGCCACGGATTGGGAAGGGAACCCGAGGTTACCCAACCCAAGCCTGCCCCATGACGGCGGGCCCGCCCGATGGCATCCATCTGGTGGCGCGCCGGGCACGAGTGAATCAGGTGCCACACACGCTCCGGCGGCGCGCCCGGCGGCGGAGCAAGATGGTGGCGGTACGTCGTCCACGCCATCTCCGCCACGCAGGTCACGTCTGCGCGCAGGACGAGTTCGGCCGGCACCGGACAACCGGGATTGGCGATCACCGTGGTGGCCCCGTCGGCACGCAGTCCGTCGATCACCTCCAGCGACCAGTGGCCGGTCGGCGACCGCGGGACACGGTCGAGCATCACGCCCGTGATCCCGTACTGGAGGCGCCAGGCGACGAGATCGGCCATCACGGCGTCCAGGTGGCGCCGGCCGTAGTCGACGTCGACGTAACCGACCAACGGTGTCAGGACCGCCGTGAGGGCGTCGGTATAGCTGGGATCCACGCCGCGGCCAGGCCCGTTGGCCACGTTGACCACGGCGAAGTCCAACCCGGCCTCACCGGCGCGCAGGCGCGCCCAGGCGCCCGGATCCTCCAGCGGATGCACGTACCACGGAGCGGCCCTCCGAAGCGTCGTCGGCTGCGGGTCAGGCACCAACGGCGCGCCGACCGAGCCGTCGCGACCTTGCCTTCCGCGGGACGACGACACTCCCCTCTGCCCGTGCGTGCGCGTCGTGTCCGCGACCGGTCCGTTCAGAAGTTGATCATGTGCCCGGCGACACCTTCGACGGCCTCCTTGATCGCCTCGGACAGCGTCGGGTGCGCGTGAATCGACCGCCCCACCTCGTCGGCGGTCAGATCCCACATCTGCGCGAGAACCAACTCGGGCAGCAACTCGGTCACGTCGGGGCCGATCATGTGTGCGCCGAGGATCTCGTTGTGCTCGGCGTCGGCGACGACCTTCACGAAGCCGGTCGGGTCGCCCAGGCCCCAGGCCTTGCCGTTGGCGGAGAACGGAAACTTGCCGACCTTGACGTTGAATCCCTTGTCCTTGGCTTGCTGCTCGGTGTAGCCGAACGAGGCGATCTGGGGCTGGCAGTAGGTGGCGCGCGGAATCATGTCGTAGTTGATCGACATGGTCTCGGCGCCGGCGATGGTCTCGGACGCCACCACGCCCTGAGCCTCGGCGGTATGGGCGAGCATCAGCTTGCCGGTGCAGTCGCCGATCGCGTAGATACCGGGGACGCTCGTGCGCATGCGGTCGTCGATCTCGATGACGCCGCGCTCCGACACCGCCACGCCGGTGTTCTCCAGCCCGTAGCCCTCGACGCGCGGCGCGAAGCCCATGGCCTGCAGCATCTTGTCGGCCTCGAGCACGGTCGCCTCGCCGCCCTTGGCCGGCTGGACGGTGACCCGGACGCCCGACCCGGTGTCCTCCACCGACGTCACCGCGGTGGAGGTCAGCACCTTGATGCCGAGCTTCTTGTAGGCCTTGGCCAACTCGGCGGAGACCTCGGGATCCTCGTTGGGCACCATGCGGTCGAGGAACTCCACGATGGTGACCTGGACGCCGTAGGAGTTGAGCACGTAGGCGAACTCGGTGCCGATCGCACCCGAACCGCCGATGATGATCGACGCGGGGAGCGCACTGGCGAGGATCTGCTCCTTGTAGGAAATGACGTTCGGGCTCCACTGGGTGCCACGCAGCAGCTTGGTGGTGGCACCGGCGGCGATGATGCAGTGGTCGAAGGTGACCCGCTGCGTCGAACCGTCGTCGGCCGCGACGTCGATGGTGCGGGCGTCCGCGAAGCTGCCCCAGCCGTGGAACTCCTGGATCTTGTTCTTCTTCATCAGGTAGTGAATGCCGCCGACCATGCGCTCCGACACCTTGCGCGAGCGTGCGAAGGCGACGCCGTAGTCGACACCGATGTCGCCGGAGATACCGAAGGTCTTGGCCTCCTTGGTCACGATGTGGGCGATCTCGGCGTTGCGCAACAGCGACTTGGTCGGGATACACCCGACGTTCAGGCAGACACCCCCCCAGTACTCCTTCTCGATGATGGCAACCTTCTTGCCCAGTTGGGCCGCGCGGATGGCGGCCACGTAACCGCCCGGACCGGCTCCGAGGACAACGACGTCGAAGTGAGAGCTCATGGGCGTCACTCTATTACCAGCCAACCTCCGCCGACGACCGTGGGGTGCCCCCGCTGGTCCGGTAGACTCAGCCGGCGTGACCCATTCCTATGCCGTGATCGGACGCCTACTCCGTGACGCCCGCCTGCAGAGGGGCTTGTCGCTCGATCAGGTCGCCGAGACGCTCGAACAGACGACCGCCGACCTTCGTGAAATCGAGTCCGGCCGACGTCAGGTCGACATCGACACGGTGGACCGCGTCGCCACCGTCCTCTACGATCCGGCGCTTGCGCCGGCCTTCCGCAGCACGATGCACCTGCGCATCAAGGGCGGCGCCAAGCTCGCCGGCAGCATCGACGTCCGCTCGTCGAAGAACGCCGCCGTCGCCCTGCTGTGCGCCTCGCTGCTGAACCGCGGCCGGACGGTGCTGGAGGGCATCGCCCGTATCGAAGAGGTCAACCGCATCCTCGAGGTGCTGGAGTCGATCGGTGTCCAGGTGCGCTGGTCGGCCGACAAGTCCGAGTTGGAACTCGTGCGTCCGGACGTCCTCGACCTGGCGTCCATGGACATCGAGGCCGCCCGCCGGACGCGCAGCGTGATCATGTTCCTCGGGCCGCTGCTGCACATGCTCCCCGAGTTCAAGCTGCCCTACGCGGGCGGCTGCGACCTCGGTACGCGGACCGTCACGCCGCACATGCAGGCGTTGCACGCGTTCGGCCTCGACGTGGCGGCCACCGAGGGCTGGTATCACGCGACGGTGCGCCAGATCCCGGGCGGCGTCCGGCACATCACCCTCACCGAACGGGGCGACACGGTCACCGAAAACGTCCTCATGGCGGCCGCGCTGGATCCCGGCACCACCGTGATCCGCAACGCCTCCCCCAACTACATGGTGCAAGACCTGTGCTTCTTCCTCGAGAAGCTCGGCGTCCGTATCGCGGGCATCGGCTCCACGACGCTGACCGTGACGGGGCTCGAAGAGATCTCCGCCGACGTGCGGGTGGCGCCATCGGAGGATCCGATCGAGGCGATGAGCCTGATCACCGCCGCCGTCGTGACCGGCTCCGAGCTGACCATTTGCCGCTGCCCCATCGAATTCCTCGAGATCGAGCTCGCGATCCTCGCCGACATGGGCCTGCGCTACGAGATGTCCGACGAGTACACAGCGGCCAACGAAAAGACGCGCCTGGTCGACATCACCGTGTATCCGTCCACCCTGTACGCCGCGGCCGACAAGATCCATCCGATGCCGTTCCCAGGGCTCAACATCGACAATCTGCCGTTCTTCGCGGTGATCGCCGCCGTGGCCGAGGGTGAGACCCTCATCCACGACTGGGTGTACGACAACCGCGCGATCCATCTGCTCGAGCTGAACAAGCTCGGCGCGCACACCACGCTGATGGATCCGCACCGGCTCGCCGTGAAGGGGCCGACCCGCTGGCGCAGCCAAGAGGTCATCTGCCCGCCCGCCCTGCGTCCGGCCGTCTGCCTGCTGCTGGCCTCCCTGGCCACACCGGGCATCACCGTGTTGCGCGACGTCTACATGATCAACCGCGGCTACGAAGACCTCGCGAACCGCCTGAACGCCCTGGGCGCCGACATCCAGCCGTTCTTCGACTGACGGCGAGGGTTCAGCGGACGCGCCGGGCCTCGAAACGGAAGCGCGGCGCGATCAGGTCGTCCTGAGCGGCGACGAGCGCGAGTTCGCGCTGCCGCAGCGCGGTGGTTCGCTCCAGCACCGAATACACCACGTCGGCGGTGCGTGACACGGACGCCTCGGGCGACCCCGTCTCCAGCCATGCCGCCAGGAACATGGACGCCGTCAGGTCGCCCGAGCCCGTGAACGCGGCGTCGAGCAACGGTGTCGTCACAGCCCAGGCACCCTCGCCGTTCACCGCGACCATCGTCACCGAGCCGGGATCGGCGCCCTCGGTCACCACCGAGGTGACCAGCACGACGTCCGGGCCCTGCTCGCGCAGCGCGTGCGAGGCGTCGACCACCTCGTCCAGGGTGGTCGTCTCCCGTCCGGTGAGGAAATTCAGCTCGTAGTGGTTGGGCGTCACGAGGTCGGCCGTGCGGACCACGTTGTCGCGGATGAACTCGGGAATGCCGGGCAGCACGTACATACCGCGGCCCACGTCGCCCATGACGGGATCGCAGCAGTAGATCGCGTTCGGGTTGCGTTGCTTGACGAGATCGACCACCGTCAGGATCTCCGCGCCCATCGCGGGCGCGCCCTGGTAGCCCGTCAGGACGGCGTCCACGCGAGGAAGCACGCCGAGATCGTCGATGCCGTCGACGACGTCGCGGACGTCCTCGGGGCGCAGCAGCGGCCCCTTCTTGCTGGGGTAGGACGTGTTGTTGGAGAAATGGACCGTGATCACGGGCCAGACCTCACACCCCACTCGCATCAAGGGAAAGGTCGCGGCGCTGTTCCCGACGTGGCCGTAGGCGACGGAGGACTGGATCGACAAGACGGTGCTCACGGTCCGCCATTGTGCACCCGGCCTCCGGCCCGTCGTCGCGGTGACCGTAAGGTGTGCACCATGCGGGCTGACCGGTTTCCCTATTTCGACGCTCGTTTCCTCGCGATCGCGCATCGGGGAGGCTTCTCCCCCGCGGCGCCGATCGAGCTCGAGAACAGCCTGCGGGCCTTCCGTGCCGCCTGGGATCTCGGCTACCGCTACCTTGAGACCGACGCGCAGGTGACCTCCGACGGCGTCCTGATCGCCTTCCACGACGATGCGCTGGACCGGGTGACGGACGCCTCGGGCCCGGTCTCGACCCTGCCGTGGTCGGACGTCGCCCAGGCCCGGATCGGCGGGCTCGAACCGATCCCCCGCTTCGACGACCTCCTCGACACCTTCCCGGACGCCCGGTTCAACATCGACCTGAAGACGCCGGGCGCGGTTGTGCCGCTGGCGGAGGCCATCCGCCGTCACGGCGCGCAGGATCGGGTGTGCGTGGCGAGCTTCTCCACGCCGCGGCTGCGTGAGTTCCGCAGGCTCGCCGGTCCGCGGGTCGCGACGTCGGCGTCGCCGGCGGAGATCGCGGTGTCCGCCTGGCTGCCGGCGCTGCGACGGGCGTGGCCGTTGCGGGGTGCTGCATTCCAGATCCCGGT
Source organism: Nigerium sp. (assembly GCA_016711325.1). Lineage (GTDB taxonomy): Bacteria > Actinomycetota > Actinomycetes > Propionibacteriales > Propionibacteriaceae > Propioniciclava. Next base: position 582,503 of record JADJTH010000008.1, read on the forward strand.
GCTGGAGCCGCGCACCGGCGTCCCGCTCATGCGCTTCGGCCTGCGGCGCGCCGCGCGGCGCAGGGGAAGGGAGGTGCACGTGTGGACCATCAATGAGCGATCCGACATGGAAGATCTGCTCGACTGGGGGGTGGACGGCCTCATCAGCGACGACCTGGTCACGCTCAAGGACGTCCTCACCGCCCGCGGGCTGTGGGAGGGATCGCTGTGATCGCCCGGATACCCCGCCGGAAGGTGTGGGCGTGGGCGATGTGGGACTGGGGCACGCAGCCCTTGAACACCGTCGTCATCACGTTCGTCTTCAGCGTCTACATCACCGGCAGCGCCTTCGGCGAGACGAACGCCACTTCGTTCGCTCTGTCGATGTCCACGCTGGCCGCGGGCCTGGCGGTCGCGCTGATTGCGCCGGTGCTCGGCCAGAATTCCGACCGCACCGGACGCACCGTCCGGAACCTGCGCTGGCAGACCTGGGCCGTCGCGGGCCTGGTCGCGGCGCTGTACTTCGTTCGTCCCGACCCGGCCTTCCTGTGGCTGGGCCTCGGCATCCTGGCGGTTGCCTCGCTGGTCGGGGAGATCGCGAACGTCAACTACTACGCGCTCATCGACGAGGTGTCGACCGCCGCGAACGTCGGGCGTGTCTCGGGATTCGGATGGGGCCTGGGCTACCTGGGCGGCATCGTCGCCCTCCTGATGCTGAACTTCGGCTTCATCGCCCCCGAGGTGGGGCTGTTCGGTGTGACCAACACCGACGCGATCGACATCCGGGCCTCCATGCTGGCGTGCGGCGTGTGGATCCTCGTGTTCACCGTCCCGACCTTCGCGGCGCTGCGGGACCGGCCGCGCGCGAGCGTGGAACGTGTGAGCGTCCGCGAGTCCTACAGGCTGCTGGGCCGCTCGATCGCCAACCTCTGGCGCACCAGCCGGCACACGGTGTACTTCCTGGCGGCGTCCGCGCTGTTCCGCGACGGACTCGCCGGGGTGTTCGCCTTCGGCGCCGTGCTCGCCGCCGGCACCTTCGGCTTCAGCCCCGGCAGCGTGATCGTCTTCGGCGCCGTCGCCAACGTGATCGCCGGTGTTTCCACCATCGCCTTCGGGTACCTCGACGACTGGATCGGGCCGAAGAAGGTCATCCTGATCTCGCTGAGCGCCCTCGTCGCGCTGGGCATGGGCGTGTTCGCGCTGCACGACCGCGGCCAGATCGTCTTCTGGACCTTCGGTATGGCGATGACGGCCTTCGTGGGCCCGGCGCAGTCGGCGTCGCGCTCGTTCCTCGCGCGCATCATCCCCGAGGGCAAGGCCGGCGAGATCTTCGGCCTGTACGCGACCACCGGCCGGGCGGTGTCGTTCCTGTCCCCCGCGATGTTCGGTGGCTTCATCCTGCTGGGCGCACGGGTGACCGGTCAGGACAACACGCAGTACTGGGGGATCCTCGGCATCTCGATCGTCCTGCTGGCCGGCTTCCTCGTGATGCTCGGCGTGCGCGAGGACGGGCACAGCGTCGAGTGACGCCGACCGTGTCGTGTCCCCCGGGAACATTGCCGACCCCGGTACGGTTGAGGCGGAGAAGGAGGACGCCAATGGCAGACAAGGCACTCAGGGGCCAGGGGTTGGGTTCGAAGAGCCTGGCCGATCCGTCGAGCGTCGAGCTCGCGCCCCGTCGGGAGACCCCGTTCGACTGCCCCCACGGGCATCACTTCACGATTCCGTTCGCGGCCGAGGCCGACTTGCCCACCGAGTGGGAGTGCCCGCGCTGCGGGCAGCCCTCGCGCCGATCGGACGGTGCCGCGCACGAGGCGAAGCCCACCAAGCCGGTGCGCACCCACTGGGACATGCTGCGCGAGCGCCGCTCGATCGAGGAACTCGAGGGCATCCTCGCCGAGCGCCTGGAGGAGCTCCGCAAGGATCAGTGACCCGCCGAGCCCGTCAGGGTTCGATCTCGCCGCGGATGATCATCGCGTCGTCGCCACCCGGACGCCTCGTCGTTCGGGCGGGCGGCGCCTGATCGTCGACCGTCTCGCCCTGGATGACCGTCTCGGGCCGAAGTTGCACGTCGATGAGCGTGACCTGGGTGCGGAAGTCGCGCGTCATCGCCCTCATCACCGCCTGGACTACGCGGCGCGCGAGCGGCCGGGTGAACGGGATCAGGCAGATCAGGCCGAGCAGGTCGCTGACGAAGCCCGGGAGCAGCAGCAAGAGGCCACCGACGAAGATCAGCGCGGTGTCGGTCACCCGTTTGCCCACGTCGCCGGGATCGGCCGGCGCCGCGGTGAGGGACGCCCAGGCGCGACTGCCCTCTCGCCGCCACAGATAGCCGCCGAGCGCGGCGGTGCCGAGCAGCGCCAGCAGCGTCCATCCGACGCCGATCCGCTGCGCGGCCACCACGATCAGCGCGATCTCGGCGACCGCGAGGACGCCGAGGACCAGCAGCACGAGGAGGCCGCGCCGCATCAGGACTCCCCCGCCCCGCCCTTGTTGTTGCGCGTCGCGCGCACCGTGTCGTGCGCCGCCTTCGATACGGCCCCGACGAAGCGCCCGGCCCTTTCGCCGGCCGATTCGGCGCCCGCACGCGCGCGTGCGAAGCCGGCGGCCAGCTGTTCGCCGCGGTACTTCAGGCCGAGTTCGGTGGTGCGGATCATGGCTTCCTTCACGACGGAGCCGCTCATCTTCGATTCGCCCTTCGTCCGTTCGATGAACTCGATCGGCACCTCGGCGATACGGTAGCCGCGCCGGTGTGCATTGAGCGTGAGGTCCCGCTGGATGCCGTAGCCCTGCTTGTCGATGGGGGCGTCCAGGATGTCGCGCAGCACGTCGGCGCGGAACGCGTTGAGGCCGCCGGTGACGTCGCGCACGGGAACGCCCAGCATGAGCCGGATGTAGAGGCTGCCCCCGCGACTGAGCAGCTCGCGATGCAGCGGCCAATTGACGACCGCCCCCCCCTTGACCCACCGCGATCCCTTCACCATGTCGGCGTCGTGCAGCCCGGCCAGCACGGCCGGCAGTTGCTCGGGCTGGTGGGAGCCGTCGGCGTCGAACTCGACCAGCACGTCGTAGTTCCGCTCGAGGCCCCAGCCGAACCCGGCCAGGTAGGCCGCGCCGAGGCCCTCCTTGCCCTGGCGGTGCAGCACGTGGATGCTCTCGTCGGCGGCGTGAAGCTCGTCGGCGCGGCGTCCGGTGGCGTCGGGCGAGTTGTCGTCGACGATCAGAATGTCGGCATCGGGCACGGCGACGCGGAGGCGTCCGGTGATCATGTCGATGTTGTCGATCTCGTTGTAGGTCGGAATGATGACCAGGATGCGACCGAGCCCGTCGTGGGCCTGCGCCCCGTGAGACTGCGCCATGGGGGTTAGCTCTCCTTCGCGCGCCCCACGGCGGGGCGCTGAACGTCCATTGTTCCACCCGTCCGGCGGCGGGCGGCGGACAACAGGCCGAGCAGCACACCGACCCCGCCCAAGCCGGCCGTCAGCCACTCCACGGGACGTGCCAACGCCATCGCGGGGGTGATTGCGGTGCGCAACGGCATGGCGTGGACCCCCGATGCCGACACCGAGTCGGGGACGCGCTCGACGACCTCGCCGCGTGGGCCGATCAGTCCCGAGATGCCGGACGTCGTGACCACCAGGATCTCGCGACGCATCTCGGCGGCGCGCACCCGGGTCGCCGCGAACTGCTGGTCGATCTGGATCGTGCCCTGGTACATCGCATTGCTGCTCTGGACGACCATCACCTGCGCCTCGCGGGCCGCCTCGTAGACCGTCTCGGGGTAGATGACCTCGTAGCAGATGACCACGCCGGCCATGAGGTGCCCCCCGTCCGGCAAAGTGACGGCGAAGGCGCCGGGCGTCGGACCGGGTACGGATTGGTAGCCCACGTAGGCGAGCTCGGGGATCAGCGGCAGCAGCAGTGCGCGAAACGGGATCCACTCGCCGAACGGGACGAGGTTGCGCTTGGCGTACACCAACGCGGCGCCGTGGTCGTCCCACCACAAGGCCACGGTCTGCCGCTCCTCGCGGGAATCCTCGGCGTAGATCGAACCGACCAGGACGCCCCGCCCGGCGTCGCGCACGGCCGTCTCGACCGCGCGCAGCGTCGGCGCGTCCTCCCGCGGATCCATGTCGGTGGAGTTCTCGGGCCACACGAGGAAGGCCGGCTCTGGCTCCTCCCCCGCGCGCACCCGCGCCATGAGGCGTCCGGTCTCGGCTTTCGAGTTGAGGGCGATCGTGCGTGGCGCGCCGAGCCCGTACACCCCGCCTCCGGGTGCGCCGGGCTGCACCCAGCCGACGTTGACGGACGCCTCGGGCGCGGGCGTCCTCGGTAGCCCCGTGACCGCCGTCGCAGCCACCAGGACGCCGACACCGGCGAGCGCGGCCAGCGGGCGGAGGGGTCGCGCATCGGCGAGTGCCGCCAGCAGATGGCCGACGAGGGCGACGAGGAAGGTAACCGACGCCGCGCCGGTGAGCGGATAGAACGAGGCCAGCGGGGAGTCGAGCTGCGTGTAGCCCAGCCGCATCCACGGGAAGCCGCCGAACGGGATGACCGTGGTCGCCCATTCCATGGTCGCCCAGGCGGCAGCCCCCCACAGCGGCCGCCAGGCCACGTCGCGGCCGGCGTACAGCGCGGCACCCAGGGCGGCGTAGAACAGCGACATCGTCAGCGTCAGCGCGGTGTAGGACAAGATCAGGATCTCGGTCTGCCACACCAGCGAGGTCGCCATGAACGCCAGCCCGAACGCCCACCCCTGGCCGACCGCGGCGCGCAACCGGCCCGTCCGCGAGGTCGTCCACGCGAGGCCGGCCACCGCCGCGAAGGCTGCCGGCCACACGTTGAACGGCATGAACGCCGCGGACGCCGCCAAGCCGGCCAGCCCGGACACCGGCGCGAGCGCCCACGCCGACGGCGGGCGGGCAATGGGGGACGTCACGAACGCAGCTTAGAGGGCGCACCGAACCGCCCGCGTCCGGACCCCGAGTCGTCCAGGACGCCCACCTGGACGACTCGGCCACACCCGATCGACGTCAGGTGATCGACGCCTCGTAGATCGATCCGATGGACGCGGCGAGCAGAGCGTCGAACTCCTCGGTGGTCATCGACTCGGTGAGGCCCTCGGTGAGGGCGCGCGAGAAGCTCGCGATCAGCCCGTGGTTACGGGCGAGGATCGCGTTGGCCTCGTCGCGGCTGTAGCCCCCGGAGAGCGCGACGACACGCAACACCGACGGGTGGTCGATCACCGGTCGGTAGAAGTCGTCCACGGACGGCGGCGTGAGCTTGAACATGAGGGGAAGGTCGAAGGCGCCGCTGTCGAGGTGGCGCATGATCTCCTCGAGCAGGATCGCCTCGGATTCGGCCTTGGTGGTGGAGCGAATGTCGATCTCGGGCTCCAGGATCGGCACCAGGCCCGCGGCGGCGATCGTCCGGCCGAGGTCGAACTGCTGGGCCACGTTGGCCGCGATGCCCGCCGGCGCGGCCTCCAGGATCACCGAGCGCATCTTCGTGCCGAAGATGCGGGCACCCTTGGCCTTGCGAAGCAGGTCGCCGAGATCCGGGAGAGGCTTCATCAGACGCACACCGTCGGCCTCGTCGCGCAGACCCTTGTCCACCTTCAGGATCGGCAGGATGTTCTTGACCTCCCACAGGTAGTCGGCGGCGGGCCGGCCCGCGAAGCTGCGATCCATGGTCTTCTCGAACAGGATCGAGGCGAGGATCTTCTCGCCGGTGAAGGACGGGCTGGTGACGATGCGCTCACGCATCGCGTGCACGAGGTCGAACATCTCGTGCTCGGACGAGTACCGATCCTCCTCGATCCCGTATCTCCGGAGGGCTCCCGGGGTGCTTCCACCGCTTTGATCCAGCGCTGCGATGAAGCCCTTGTCGTGGCCCATTCGTTCGAGTTGCGTGGTGGTCATTTCTCCTCCTGACGACCGTTGACGTCATTTCTTCCATGGCGCGCGGAGTATCCACCGAGCTTACTCCGGCCCGCGCGGTCGGGGTACCGAACGAGTTCGGATCCGGCTCGCTGTGGGGGCTAGCCTGCGCTGCATGACCGACCTTCGTGAGCGCGTGAACGACGTGATGCCCGGCGTCCTGGACGACCTGGCGGCCCTGGTGGCGATCCCCTCGGTGAGTTCGATGCCCGAGCACCATCCCGACGTGCGGGCGAGCGCCGCGGCGGTCGCGGCGCTGGCCGCGGGACTGGGCTTCCCCGACGTGCGCATCGTCGCCGAAGGCGGCCAGCCGGCGGTCATCGCACGCTTCCCGGCGCCCGAGGGAGCCCCGACGGTCTGCCTGTACGCCCACCACGACGTTCAGCCCACCGGCGACCTGAGCTTGTGGACGTCCGACCCCTTCCAGGCCACCCGGCGCGGCGACCGGCTCTACGGCCGCGGCGTGGTGGACGACAAGGCGGGAATCGCCGTGCACCTGGCGGCCCTGCGAGCCTTCGACGGGCGTCCGCCGGTCGGGGTGACGCTCTTCGTGGAGGGCGAGGAGGAGATCGGCTCGGGCTCGCTCGCCACCATCATGGAGCGGCACGCGGGCCTGCTCGCCGCCGACGTGTACGTCATCTGCGATTCCGGCAACTGGCGGGTCGGGACGCCGTCGTTCACCACGGCGCTGCGTGGCCTGGTCGATCTCGTCGTCGAGGTGCGGACCCTCGACCACGCCCTCCATTCCGGTCAGTACGGCGGCGCCGCTCCCGACGCGCTCACCACCCTCGTGCGACTGCTGGCGACCCTGCACGACGAGGACGGCGACGTCGCCGTGGCCGGCCTGGTAAGCGCCGAACCCTTCGCGCTCGACTACCCCGCCGAGCGGCTGCGCGCGGAGACCGGCGTCCTCGACGGGGTGGAATTCACCGGCACCGGCCCGATCGCCGACCGGCTGTGGGGGCGTCCGAGCGTCACCGTGCTGGCGGTGGACGCGACCTCGATCGCGAACGCGTCCAACACGCTCGCACCGAGCGCCCGCGCCAAGGTGAGCATGCGGATCGCACCGAATCAGGATCCGGACCTCGCGCTGGACGCGCTTCGCCGGCACCTGCGCGACCACGCGCCGTTCGGCGCGCACGTCAGTTTCCACGGCGGCGAGACCGGGTGGGGCACGGTCGTCCCGAGCACCGGCCCCGTGGCGAGTGCTGCGACGGAGGTCTACGCGCAGGCGTGGGGCGACGACGTGGTGGAGATGGGCCAGGGTGGATCGATCCCGATGGTCGCGGACTTCCAGCGGGCATTCCCGAACGCCGAGGTCCTCGTCGTCGGCGTCGTCGACCCCGACTCGCGGATGCACGGAATCGACGAGTCGGTCGATCTCGGCGACCTGGCCCGCGCGGGCCTCGCCGAGGCGATGCTGTTGGAGCGGCTGGGCCGCGCGCGGTCGACGGGGTAAGTCCCCGTCGCACCTCAGATGAGTGGCCGGTCGGCGAAGGGCGTGCTCAGCACCAGCGACGTCTGGGTGGTGACGCTCACCCGCTGCCGGATCTCGCGCAGCAGCCGCTCGAGGTCGCTGGGCTCGGCTACCTGCACCTGGAGCAGGTAGCTGGCCTGGCCGGCCAGCGACCAACAGGAGACGATCTCGGGCAGATCGGCGAGGCGCTCGCCCTCCTGCCCGTCGCCGCTCGGGTCGTGGGTACGCAGCGAGATGAAGGCGGTGAGCAGGCGTCCGAGGCTCGCCGGGTCGATGATCGCGCGGTAACCGCTGATGACTCCGCGCTGCTCGAGGCGGCGGACCCGCTGCTGGGCCGCCGACGTCGACAATCCCGTTGCCTTGCCGATGTCGGTGTAGGACATGCGGCCATCGCGGGCCAGCAGGCCGAGGATCTGTGCGTCGAGGCTCTCCACCGGCCCATCGTGACACACTCGGCTTCCATGAACCGTCGGCTGCTCCTGCTCGACACCGCCTCCCTGTACTTTCGCGCCTACTTCGGGTTGCCCGACTCCCTCCGGTCGGAGTCCGGGCATCCGGTGAACGCCGTCCGCGGGCTGCTGGACTTCCTGTCCCGCTTCCTCGTTGAGTACTCCCCCACGGACGTCGCCTGCTGTTGGGACGATGACTGGCGTCCGGCCTGGCGGGTTGACCTGCTGCCCAGCTATAAGGCGCACCGGGTCGCTGCGCCCGGCGGCGGCGAGGCCGAGGACGTGCCGGCGGCCCTGAACGCGCAGGTTCCCTGGATTCGCGACGTGCTGGACGCCCTCGGGATCGCAGTCGTGGGAGCGCCCGGCTTTGAGGCCGACGACGTCATCGCGACGCTCGCGACGCGTGCCCCGGGGCCGGTCGACGTCGTCACCGGCGATCGCGACCTGTTCCAGCTCGTCGATGACGACGCGGGGGTCCGGGTGCTGTACGTGGCCCGCGGCGTTGCCAGGCACGAGCGCGTGGACGACGCCTGGCTGGCGGCCAAGTACGCCATCTCGGGCGCACAGTACGTCGACTTCGCCGTCCTGCGCGGCGACCCGTCCGACGGGTTGCCGGGGGTGAGGGGTATCGGCGAGAAGACCGCCGCCACGTTGCTGGCGCGCTACGGCGACCTTGACGGCATCGTCGCGCACGCCTCCGCCCTCTCCCCCGGGGTCCAGCGCTCGCTGGCCGCTGCGGTCGGCTACCTCGGCCCGGCGCGCGAGGTGGTGACGGCCGCCCGCGACATCGCGCTGCCCGAGACCGACCTCGCTCTGCCCGGCTCGCCGCGTGATCCGGAGGCCTTCGCCCGGCTCCGCGCCGAGCTGAACCTCGGCGGCGCCGCGGAGCGGATCCTGAAGGCGCTGGCGCTCGCGGCCCGTTAGGCAGCCACGACCCGTGCGCGGGCCGCGGTGTGGCAGGCGGGCTCGAGGGCGGGCGCGCCGGTTCAGCGGGTGGGGCGCAGCACGTACACCGCCGCGCCGGCGAGCAGGTTCGCCGCCGATCCGTACATGCGCAGGCGTCGTCCGGTCTGGGTGTAGGTGAACCGGCGGTCGACGATCAGGTTGAGGCGTGCGAACAGGTCTTCCAGATCGGCGAGGGTGGTGAAGCGCAGGTTCGGAGTGTCGTACCAGGCGTAGGGGATCTCCTTCGACACCGGCATCCGCCCGCGCAACAGCCGCAACCGGTTCGGGTAATAGCCGAAGTTCGGCACGGAGACGATCAGCCGTTCGGCGACGCGGGCCATCTGGGTGAGCACGTACTCGGGCGCCAGCATGCTCTGCAGCGTGCGCGACAGCACCACCGTGTCGTACGCGTCGTCGGCGATGTCGGCCAGCGCGTCCTCGACGCGGCGATCGAGCACCGGGACGCCCCGCCGGATGGCGGCGAGCACCGAGTCGGGGTTGATCTCCACGCCCGTACCCGTGCAGCCCTTGGCCTGCATCAGGTGCGCGAGCAAGGTGCCGGGGCCGCAGCCGAGGTCGAGTACGCGGCTGCCGGGAAAGACCTGGTCGGCGACCAGTTCGAGGTCGAGGCGAAGCCGTCCGAGGGAGTTCACGGGCCGACCTCCAGTGCTCGGTCGAACCAGGCGCGCAGGGTGGCGTGATAGACCGGATTCTCCAGCAGGAACGAGTCATGGCCGTAGGGCGACTTCAGCTCGCGGAAGGTCACCGGCACCCGTGCATTCTCCAAGCGCCGGACGATGCGCAGCGAGTGGGCGGTGGAGAAGCGCCAGTCGCTGTCGAAGCTCAGCACCATCGTCCGCACCGGCGACGCCGCGAGAGCGGCGAGGGCGTCCGGCCGGGAGAACGGGTCGAAGTAGTCCATGACCCGGCTGAGGTAGAGATAGCTGAGCGCGTCGAAGCGCTCCAGGAACACCTGGCCCTGATGGTCGAGGTAGCTTTCGACGGCGAAGTCGACGCCGAACCCGCGCCGCGACTCCTCGAACTGGGAGGACCGGCCGAACTTCTCGGTGAACGCCTCCTCGGACAGGTACGTGATGTGCGCCATCATCCGGGCGATCGACAGGCCCGTGTCGGGATTCGTGCCGAGCGCCGCGTACTCGCCGTCGTGGAAGTCGGGGTCGTCGGTGATCGCCCGGCGCGCGACCGCCGAGAAGGCGATGTTCTGCGCGGTCAGCCGGCTGGACGCGGCCACGATCGTCGCGTGCGCCATGTCCTCGGGATGGGTGAGCGCCCATTGCAGCACCTGCATGCCGCCGAGCGAACCCCCGAGGGCGACGAGCAGCCGGGTCACCCCGAGGTGGGCGAGCAGCGCCCGGTGCACAGCCACGAAATCGGCCATGTCCAGGAGTGGGAAGTCCATGCCGTACGGCGCGTTCGTGAGCGGGCTCACCGAACCCGGTCCGGTCGTGCCCTGGCAGCCACCGAGCAGGTTGCTGCAGATGACGAAGAAGCGGTTCGTGTCGAGCGGACGCCCGGGGCCGATCAGGTTGTCCCACCAGCCCGGGCGCCGGTCGCCCGCGTGCCAGCCTGCGGCGTGGGCGTCCCCGGTGAGGGCGTGACACAGGTAGACGGCGTTCGAGGCGTCCGCGTTGAGCGTGCCATAGGTCTCGTAGGCGACATCGACCGGGCCGAGCGCATCCCCGCCCTCGAGACGCAACGGCTGCCCGGACGTGAACAGCCGGACGGTCTGTGTCTGGGTGAGACCGACGGAGTCTCCCGCCGCGGCGGCACTCACGCAGACAGCGCCTTGTCGAGGTCGGCGATCAGGTCGTCGGCGTTCTCGATGCCGATCGAGAGCCGGACGCCCTCGGGCGCCACACCGGCGTCCGCCAGTTCGGACTCGGTCAGTTGGCTGTGCGTCGTCGTGGCGGAGTGGATCGCGAGGCTCTTCGCGTCCCCGATGTTGGCCAGGTGACTGAACAGCTCCAGCGCCTCGATGAACCGCGCGCCGCCCTCGCGTCCGGTCGCCAGCCCGAAGCTGACCAGGCCGCCGTAACCACCGTCGAGCACGCGGTTGGCGGTCTCGTGGTAAGGGTCGGAGGGCAGGCCGGGGTAGCGCACCCAGGCGACGCGCGGGTCGCCGGCGAGATAGTTCGCCACGGCCAGCGCGTTGCTGCAGTGCCGCTCCATGCGCAGATGCAGGGTCTCCAGGCCGAGCAGGATCTGGAACGAGTTGAACGGCGCGATGGCTGCGCCGGTGTTGCGCAGCATCACCGTGCGGGCGCGGATGATGAAGGCCGCGGGACCGGCGGCCTCAGTCCAGATCACGCCGTGGTAGGCGCCGTCGGGGGCGGTCAGGTTGGGGAATCGCTCGGCGTGGGCCGCCCAGTCGAAGCGCCCGGAGTCGACGATGAGCCCGCCCATCGTGGTGCCGTTGCCCGCGAAGTACTTGGTCGCGGCGTGCACGGAGATGTCGGCGCCGTGATCGAAGACGCGGCACAGGTAAGGGGTCGCCGCGGTGTTGTCGATGATCAGCGGCAGGCCGAGCGCGTGCGCGGCGTCCGCCCACGCCTCGATGTCGAGCACGTTGAGCGCGGGGTTGCCGAGGCTCTCGGCGAACACGAGCTTGGTGCGCTCGTCGACCACGCCCGCCAGGGCCGAGGGATCGTCGGGGTCGACGAAGCGGGTCTCGACGCCGAACTGCGGCAGCGTGTGGGCGAACAGCGCGTAGGTGCCGCCGTACAGCTTGGAGCTGGCGACGATGTTGTCGCCCGCACCGGCCAGCGTCAGCACCGCGTAGGTGATCGCCGCCGCACCGGACGCCGTGGCCAGTGACGCCAGGCCGCCCTCGAGGGCGGTGACGCGCTTCTCGAGGACGTCTTGGGTCGGGTTCATGATGCGGGTGTAGATGTTGCCGGACGTGCGCAGGGCGAACAGGTCGGCGGCGTGCTGGGTGTCGTCGAACACGTAGCTGGTGGTCTGGTAGATCGGAACCGCCCGCGCATTGGTGGCGGGATCGGCCTGCTCCTGGCCGGCGTGGACCGCCAGCGTCTCGAAGCGGTAGTCACTCATGGAAATGCTCCTTCAACCAGCGGTCTCGATGGGTCACCTTAGAGCGGCTGGCCGCCGGGCACGAAGGGATCTCGTGCGCTGGGCGCCAGCGCGAACGTGTCGAGGGTCTCGTAGCGGTGTCCGCGGTCGCGAAGGTGGGACGCGACGAGCGCGACACCGGTCACCGGAAACGGGGCCGCGTCGTAGGTGTCGAGCACGTGCAGCAGGCGGGTGACGTCGAGCGGACGGCGGGCGCGGGCGAGGGTCAGGTGGGGGACGAACCGGGCGCCGTCGGGATTCGCTCCCGCGTGGGAGGCGGCGTGGCGGCACCGCCCGGCGAGAGCGGCGAGCGCGCCGGCGCCCGCGGCGACGCCGAGCCACAGGTGCCTGGACTCCCTCGGTCGCGGGAACGCTCCGCCGCCGCCGAGCGTGAGGGTGAAGGCGGGCGTCCGGCGCGCGGCCGCGCTCAGATGCTCGGCGAGCCGGTCGAGATGGCGGTCGGCGACATCGGCCATGAAGGCGGTGGTGAGGTGCCAGGATTCCGGGTGCGTCCAGCGCAGCCGGGGCTCCGCCTCCCGGCGGGGCGCGAGGAAGGCGTCCAGGTCTTCGACGAGCGAGGCCGGAGGAAGGACGGCGGTGAACAGGCGGGTTCCCATCGGCTCACCGTAGCGGGGCTGTGGGACAATGGCTGGCCAAGGAAAGGACGATTCGATGACCCTCGAAGAGACGCTGCACGCCGACATGGTCGCGGCCCTGAAGGCGCGCGATCCCGAGCTGACCACCACCCTGCGCATGGCGATCGCGGCCCTGAAGAACGAGAAGGTGGCCGGCAAGGTGGCGCGTGAGCTGACCGAGGCGGACGAGATCGCCGTCCTGCAGCGCGAGGTGCGCACACGCAAGGACTCCGCGCAGGCGTACGCCGACGCCAACCGCCCCGAGTTGGCCGCCAAGGAACTCACCGAGGCGCGGGTGATCGGCGCCTACCTGCCCGCCACACTCACCGAGGCCGAACTGGACGCACTCGTGGCGGACGCGGTGGCCGCGGCGGAGACGGCGTCCGGCGCCAAGCCCACGATGCGCCAGATGGGCGCCATCATCAAGGCCGTCAACGCCGCAGCCGCCAGGCGCGCGGAAGGTGCCGTCGTGGCCGCCAAGGTGAAGGCCGCGCTGGCCTGAGCCGGCAGCGACCCCGGACAGGCCGTGACCATGCCACCACTGATCGACTGCACGGCGGTGACGAAGGAGTTCGGACGCCTCACCGCGGTGAAGGACGTGACCTTCTCGATGGACCGCGGCACCGTGCTCGGGTTCCTCGGACCCAACGGTGCCGGCAAGTCCACCACGATCCGGATGCTGCTCGGCCTGTCCTCGCCGACCGCCGGCACGGTCCGCGTGTTCGGCGAGGATCCGATGCGCCGGCCGCACGTGCGCAGCCGGATCGGGTACTCCCCCGGAGAACTGCGGCTGGATGACCGGCTGAGCGTCGCCAGCACCCTGAAGAGCTGGGCGCGGTTGCGCGGGGGCGTGGACGAGCGCTTCCGCGACGAGCTGATCGAGAGGCTCGGCGTCCAGGCCGGACGTCATGTGCGGGGGCTGTCCACCGGCAACCGCCGCAAGCTGGCGCTCGCCGGCGCGCTGATGGCGCGTCCGGAGCTACTGATCCTCGACGAGCCGACCAACGGGCTCGACCCGCTGGTGCAGAACGAGTTCATGACCATCCTCGGCGAGATGACCGCGGCGGGCACCAGCGTGCTGCTGTCGTCGCACATCCTCAGCGAGGTCGAGCGCATCGCCGACCGGGTCCTGGTGATCCGCGGCGGCGTGATCCTGGCCGACGGTCCGACCGCGCTTCTGCGGCGGGGCGCCGATCAGGTGTTCCGGGTCGTCTTCGCACAGACGGCGCCGCCGGCGTCCGTGTTCGAGGTGCTGGACGGTTGCAGGTCGGTGGAGGCGCCGCGCCCGAACGAGCTGAGGGTGCATTGGACGGGGCCACCCGGGCCGTTGCTGGCACGGCTCGCTGGCCACGAGGTCGAGTCGCTCACCGCACCCGAGCCCGACCTGGAGACGGCGTTCATGTCGTTCTACCGCGACGAGGACGCCACGCACGCCGCGGCGTCGGGCAGAGGTGCGCGATGAGCCTCGAACTCCTGGCGCGCGCCCTCGGCGCCCAGCGGCGCAGCGGCGTGATCTGGGTGATCTGCCTGGTCGCTCTGGCCGCCTCGGTGGTGGCATTGTGGCCGTCCATGAGCGAGTCCGGCTCGCTCGACGCGATGGTCGCAGGTCTTTCCCCCGAGCTCGTCTCCGCGTTCGGTCTGGCCGACCTGGGCTCACCCGTGGGCTTCCTCAACGGCAACCTCTACGCGCTGCTCCTGCCGCTGGCGTTCTCGGCGCTGGGCATCATGCACATGACCACCCTCACGGCGGGCGACGAGGACGCCGGACGCCTCGAACTGCTGCTCGCGCTGCCGGTGAGCAGGACTCAGGTCTACGTGACCCGCGTCGCGGCGGTCGCGATCGTACTCGCTTTCGCGAACCTGGCGGTGGGCGCCGTGGTCGGTCTCGGTGGAGCCGCCTTCGACATGAATCTCGGCGGCGAAGGCGTGACTGCGGCGACCGTCGCGCTCTTCCTGCTGGCGCTCTTCCACGCGGCGCTGGCGTTCGGCCTGGCGGGCGCCGGGCTGCGAGCCTCCGCCGTCTCCGGCGTCAGCTTCGGCGTGCTGATGCTGGGCTACCTCGGGCACGCGGTGCTCCCCCTCGCCGAGGGCCTGGCCGACGCCGCCCTCGCCTCGCCGTGGGAGTGGGCGCTCGGGGAGCACCCGCTCGAGAACGGGTTCGATGCGCCGGGGCTGGGCGCGCTGGGGGTCGGCATCGTCGTCTTCACCGCGGTCGGATTGATCGCGGTGCGGCGCCGCACGATCCGGACGGTGTGACAGGCGCCGTGTTCGCTCAGGCGATCCCGCCGATCGCCAGGCCGAGCACGGACGCCGCGAGGCTGACGGCGAGCATGCCCCCGCCATGGACCAGGGCCGCCGGCCACCGTCCGTCGCGGATCAACCGCGCTCCCTCGACCGAGGCCGTCGAGAACGTGGAATAGCCGCCGAGCAGCCCGACGCCGAGAACGGCGACCAGGTGCTCATGCCCAAGCTGGGTGAGGCCGTAGCCGGTCAGCAGCCCGAGCGCGAAGCAGGCGGTCGCGTTGACCACGACGGTGCCCAGCGGAAGCGTCGTCCGGTTGATCCGGCTCACGCCGGTGTCAACGAGGAAGCGAAGCGCTCCCCCGATTCCACCCGCCAGGGCCGTCAACAGCAGGATCATCGCGCCGCCCTCGCCGCCGTCCGGCGTCGCGCCACGGCGGCGGCTACACCGAGCCCCACACCGGCCGCGGCCAGGCCGACCACCACGCTGAGCAGCGCGTAGGCGATCCCCAGCCAGGTGTGGCCGGACTGCGCCAGCCGGTCGATCTCGACCACGTAGGTGCTGTACGTCGTGAAGCCGCCGATCACGCCCGTGCCCACGCCGAGCCGGACGCCCCTCCGCCAGCCGGTGTCCGGACCGGCGTGCGCAAGGCTCTCCAGGACAACGGCCAGGACGAAGCTGCCCGCGATGTTGATGGCGAAGGTCGCCCAGGGCCACTCCCCAGGCCCGTGCGGGAAGGCGATCCCGAGCGCAGCCCGCGCCAGGGTGCCGAGCACGGCGCCGCAGGCGACCAGGCCGGCGAGGCGCCACAGCGGCGTCCGCGGAGCTGAAGAAGTGAGGCGCACCGCCCTAGCGTACGACGGGCAGGCCCGTCGTCTTGGCGGCGCTCTCGAGCGAGCCGAGATTCGTCACGTCGGCGATGCCGGCCTTCTCCATGAGCGCCTTGGCCTGCCCCGAGCGGTTGCCGGAGCGGCAGTAGACCACGTATTCGGCGTCGGGGTCGAGCTCCGGAAGGGCCTTTTCGAGCTCTCCCCCGTTGAGGTCGAGCAGGCGCGCTCCCTCGAGGTGGCCCGCCGCGAACTCGCCGGGCGTGCGGACGTCGATCACGATCGTGTCCGGGCCGACGGCGATCGGTTGATCCGCTCCCGCGGAGCATCCCGTCAGCCCCACCAGCGCGACCACGACCATCGCGACGAGAAGGCGTGCTGCCTTCGCGGTGCCGCGCATCCCCGGCTCAGCGCCCGAGGAGCCGGGCGAAGAACCCGCCGCCCTGGTTCGCCTGCGCGGCGTCCAGTTGCGCCTGGCTGTGCTTGCCGCCGCACCACTCGCCCGCCGGCACGGTCGCCTTCACCATGGCCACGTGCTGGCCGCAGCCGGCCCAGGTGGTCTTGCCGCAGGTCTTGCACTTCGTCGCTCGGCACATCGCTGGTGATCCCTCTCGTCGAATCGCGGGCGGCGCTTACGGCGGATCCACCCGAGGACGACTATACCCCTAGGGGTATAGATCCAGCCACCTCCGCGCCGACCCCTCACCCGGCCGGGCGTCGCCTCTGCCGGCACGGACCTACGCTGGTGGCGTCCGCTCGCTCTCTCACCGAACCGGAGGCCGACCCGCGATGGCCGAGATCGATCTCAACGCCGACCTCGGCGAGAACTCACCCGATCGCGTCGTCGGCGACGACGCGAGCCTGCTCGCGATCGTGACGAGCGCCAATGTGTCCTGCGGCTATCACGCAGGAAGCCCCGAGGGCATCCGGGCGACGCTCGGCGCGGCCGTGGCCAACGGGGTCGCCATCGGGGCGCACCCCGCCTACCGCGACTATGACGGCTTCGGACGCCGCGCCATGGACCTGCCCTCGGCGGCCCTCCAGGCCGAGGTGGAATACCAGCTCGGCGCCCTCGCCGGATTGGCGTCCGCCGTCGGTGGCCGGGTGACCTACGTGAAACCGCACGGCGCCCTCTACACCACGATCGCCCGCGACCGGCGGAAGGCCAAGGCCGTCGTGGCGGCGATCAAGGCCGTCAATCCGAACCTCACGATGCTCGGCCTGGCCGGCGGCGTGGCGCTCGATGTCGCCCGCGAGGCCGGCCTCGCCGTAGCCGCGGAGGCCTTCGCCGATCGCGCCTACCGGCCCGATGGTCACCTCGTGTCCCGCACTCAGGAGGGCGCGGTGCTCCACGATTCGGCCGAGATCGCCGAGCGCATGCTGCGCCTGGCCGAGGAGGGCGTGATCAGGGCCGTCGACGGCACCGACGTGAGCATCGCGGCCCAGTCGATCTGCGTGCACGGAGACAGCCCCGGCGCCGTCACCACTGCGGCGGCGGTCCGCCGCCGGCTCGAGGCGTCCGGCGTCACGCTCGCCCCCTTCGCGGCGAGGAACTGACGCGCTGGGTCGTCCAGAGCGCCGGACGCCTCAGGCGAGCAGGTCGAGCAACCAGCGCGACCCTCGCACGGACGCGCCGGCCGCCTCGGCGCGCGCCGCGAGGCCGCGGTCGCTGGTGACGACGGTGACCGTGTGGCCGTCGCCGGCCAGCCTCGCCGCCTCGGCGGCGATCGCGTCGTCACCGGACGCCGGCGCCCGGACGATCCGGACGCCGCCGGCGTCCGGCACCGCGCGGGCCTGGCCCTCGACGACCACGTGCCAGACCGGGAACCAGGTGTGCTCGGGCAGATCCAGCGCGGCCGCCACCACGCCGCGTGAGGCCAGGGAACCGATGCGTCCGATCAGGCGCTCGGTGGCGCCGCGGCGGTCCTTCCACCAGCCGTCGGGGACCGAGCCCACCGCGTTCGCGGCGTCCACGACGACGGCCGGCCGGACGCCGAGCAGCGCCCGAAGCCGGGGCCAGGCCTCGGCGAAGCCCGGGTGCAGCGGATAGGTGTCGACGAGGGCGATCGGCACCCAGGACAACTCGACGCTCTCGGGGTCGTTGATGACGGCCTCGAAGGGCTCGATCACGTCGCCGACCAGGGTCGTGTACGACCAGTGGCCGAGATCGAGGACGCCGGCGAACCGCGGGCGGACCGCCGCCTCGGGCACTCCCGCCTCCTCGTGGGCTTCGCGCAGGGCCGCGACGCCGGCGTCCTCGCCCTCGTGGCGGGCCCCGCCGGGCAGGGCCCACGTGCCGCCGAAGTGGCTCCACGACACGCGGTGCTGCAGCAGGACACCGCGGTCGGGGTCGAGTGTGAGCAGGCCGGCCGCGCCGAAGCGGCCCCAGTAGCGCGTGCCGTCGGGCGCGACCACCCACGCGTCGCCGGGATCGCGGGGACCGTGAGGCCGGCGGGGCTCGCCGGGGCCTGGCTGCTCGACGGTCATCGGACGCCTCCGTGTGCGCCGTCGCGGACGATACCGGTGCTGTCCCCCATCGGGTTGTTCCTTCCGTTGGCACTGGGTGCGAGCCTAGCCAGCCCAGCCACGACCGCCGCGGCCTCGTGGACTTCCGGACCGACTCCCCGCACGGCCGGCCGCCCACCTGGACGGGGCGCTGCTCTCTGGCTTCCGGCCGCGATCGAGCCGAGGTGCGCGAAACCGCGCGGGTCGGCGCACGCTCCGGCCGCCGGTGGCGGCGTCCCGTTCGAGTGCGGGAGCTTCACCCGTCCCGACGTACGCCAGCGGGCATCCCGACGGCGTGCCGATCAGACGAGTGGAACTCTCTGCGGCCTACCGGCACGAGTCGGGATCCGATCCGTCTGCCTGCATCCGTCTGCGACTTCAGGATACGCCGCGACCCCCCTCTTGCCGCAAGGCCACTCTGGTCAGGCATGATGCAACCTTCCCCGACGATCGGAGGCTCGGCGTGAGCGACCAGAATCTGCATCCCTTCGTACTGTCTGCGCATCCTGGCAAGGCCGATCCGTCGCTGGTCGGTGCCGATGTTGCGCACTTCCGACGGCTCGAGGAACACCTCGCCCGGCAGGCCGCCGACCTGGAGGTGCGGCTCACGACGCTACGGCGGGCGCCGGGCGGACGCGGTCAGGCGGCGCTGGATCGCGACCTGGAGATCCACCGGCTGAGCGCGCGGCTGCGGCTGCTGCGCAGGTTCGGCGTCGACCTGTGCCTCGGACGCATGGTGGGCGAGCAGGGCGTGCTGTATGTCGGCAGGCTCGCCGTGGCGGGCGACGACGGCGAACCGCTGCTGATCGGTTGGCGCGCGCCGGCCGCCGAACCGTTCTTCGGCGCGACCCACGCGCATCCGATGGGCCTGACGAGCCGGCGCCGCTACCGCTGGACCGGTGGGCACATCACCGACTACTGGGACGAGGCGTTCACCGAAGACGGCGCCGCGAGCGGCGCGGCGCTCGACGATCAGTCCGCGTTCATCGCGAGCCTCGGGGCCAGCCGGTCTCCGCGGATGCGGGACGTGCTGAGCACGATCCAGGCCGATCAGGACGCGATCGTGCGGGCCGGATCGCGGGGTGCGCTCGTGGTCGACGGCGGTCCGGGCACGGGAAAGACGGTCGTGGCGCTGCATCGGGCGGCGTATCTGCTGTACGCCGATCCTCGCCTGCGGAGCGGACGCGGCGGCGTCCTGTTCATCGGTCCGTCACACGCCTACACCGCGTACGTGGCTGACATCCTGCCCGACCTCGGTGAGGAGGGCGTCCGCACGTGCACACTCGCCGATCTGCTGCCCGGGGCTGAGGATGCGCTGCCGGAGGCGGACGCCCAGGTCGCGCGGTTGAAGGCGGACGCCCGGATGGTTGCCGCGGTCGATGAGGCAGTGCGCCGGCGTCAGTCACCCCCAGTCCGGGTGACCACGGTGGAGACCGCCTGGGGCGAATTGGAGCTCACGGCGTCCGACTGGGCGGAGGCCTTCAACGCCGCCGACCCGGCCTCACCGCACAACGACGCCCGCGAGGCGATCTGGGATGCGCTGCTCGACATCCTCGTCGACGGCGTGGGCGTGCGTGCCCCCGACGAAGGCTGGGGCCACGACTCCGACGACGAGGACGGCCGTCGCGAGGAGGAATTCGACGCGTACGGATGGGGAGAGGCGGACGACGATACGGACGCCCTCCGGCGGGAGCTGACCGGCGACGAGGAGTTGCGGGCCGCGTTCGACCACGCCTGGCCGCTCCTGGATCCGCGCGCCGTCGTCCGGAGCCTGTGGACGTCTCCGGCGCAGTTGAGCGGCTGCGCGCCGTGGCTGACGGCCGACCAGGTCGAGGCACTGCAGCGTCCTGCCACGAATGCCTGGACCCACGAGGATCTGCCGCTGCTCGATGCCGCCCGCCTGCTGGTGGGCGACCCGGACGCCGCCCGCCGGCGTCGACACGCACGGGCGCAGGCCGCCGCCGACCGCGACGTGATGGACGACGTGGTGACCCACCTTCTGGCGACCGACGACACGGAGATGAAGGTCATGTCCATGCTGCGGGGCCAGGACTTGCGCGGCGCGCTGGCGACCTCGCCGGAGGATACGGCGGACGATCACGGATGGCCGATCGGGCCGTTCGCCCACATCGTCGTGGATGAGGCACAGGAGTTGACGGACGCCGAGTGGCAGATGCTGCTGCGCCGCAATCCTTCGCGGAGCTTCACGGTGGTCGGAGACCGCGCTCAGGCGCGACACGGTTTCGTGGAGTCCTGGCAGGAACGGCTCACCCGGGTGGGCGTGCGTGACGTGACCGTCGCGTCGCTGTCGGTGAACTACCGGACGCCGGCCGAGGTGATGGCGCAGGCTGCGCCGATCATCCGGGCGGCGCTGCCGGACGCGAACGTGCCGACATCCATCCGCATCAGCGGCGTCGCGGTGCGTCATGGCGGGGTTTCCGAGCGCGACGGGATCCTCGCGGAGTGGATCGCGGGGCATGCAGAGGGCGTGGCGTGCGTCATCGGCGATCCGTCCTTCGAGGCGACCGCCAGGGTGCAATCGCTGAGCCCGGTCACGGCGAAGGGCCTCGAGTTCGATCTCGTCGTGCTGGTGAATCCGGAGCGCTTCGGCCCGGCGGGCAGCATCGAGGCGGCGGTCGACCGCTATGTCTCGATGACCCGGGCGACGAGCGAACTCGTCGTCCTCACGGACGAACGACGTGGCCGCGAGAGGGACAGCATCGCCGACCGAGACGAGTAAGTCCAAGGGCGGTGTGGCGTCCGGGTGCATGGGTGGAGGTGACGCAACTGACGACACGACGACCAGGAGATGCCGGAGGACCGCCGACACCACAGCGAGTGCCTGACCGTTCCCGTGATCCAGCAACCAAGACGACACCCGGGAAGCAGACGCAGAGCCGACGATGACGTGGAGGCCGATGAGCTGAACATCGTGGCGTTCCGCGACGTCGGCGCACGGGAGACCTGGGTCGCTATCGCCAACGACCGGCAGCACGTAGAGGTGACGGCGGAGAGCGCCCGGCGACTGCACGCCGCGCTGGGAGCGCTGCTGGGTGAGGTGGGCGGTTCGATGATCCCGCGCGAACGCTAGACCGCGCCCCTGGTTCGCCGTTGCCGTCTCACCAGGGGCGAGCGCCAGCTACTGCTGGCCGCTGAGTGTGACTGCTCAACCGTTGGAGACGACGACCAGTTGTAGCGTGTTCTGACGAATGTCCTCGAACTCGCCGAGTGCGTCAATTCTTGCTGCCCGCCGCGCACCCGCTGCCGTTATCTCCCCGACGATTGCGATCGGCCGGTCAAGGTGCAAGGTATCAATGCAGAAATCAAGGCCCTCTTCACCTGGAGCGTTGCCGCGACGAATCGACAACTCATCCGGTGTCATCCTGACCGTCAACCTAAGAACACGAGCCTTGAGCGATCCGGCTTGTAGAACTCCGATGAGCTCGTGCTCGTTGGCGGGTGAAATGACGTCGTACACATTCATATCTTTTCATCTCCAAGTGGGCTGAATGATTCTTTCCGGACCGGCTTTGTTGTTTGATATTCAGGCAGCGGGTTGTTTGTCGTACCAGGCTTGTTCGACTTCGGTGGGGGTGCGGTAATCAAGCGCCGAGTGAAGTCGCTTCTGATTGTAGCGCAACTCGATGTAGCGTGCGACGTCTTTCACGGCGTGCGCACCTGTCGGATAGACGGTTCGGTGCACCCGCTCGACCTTCAAGGTGGCATTGAGAGACTCGGCCCAGGCGTTGTCATAACAGATCCCGGTCCGGCCCACCGAACGGGCGATGCCCGCCGTGGCGGTGAAGTCGGCGAACTCCTGAGAGGTATATTGAGTCCCGCGATCCGAATGGAAAATGGTGACACCGGCGCGGACCCGACCATTCTTGACGGCCATACGCAAAGCGTCTGTGACCAGGCTGGTGCGCATGTGGTCGGCCATCGCCCAGCCCACCACCTTCTTGGAGTAGCAGTCCAGCACCGTGGCCAGATACACCCAGCCCTGCCAGGTCGCCAGGTACGTGATGTCGCCCACCAGCTTGACGCCGGGCTCGCTGGCGGTGAAGTCCCCCTTCAACAGGTCGGGGAGGTCGCCGGCGTCGGAGGACACCGTGGTCACCGGCCCCTTGCGGCGCGGTTGGCAGGCCACCAGGCCACGCTCGGCCATGATCGAGCGGACCGTCTGCGGGTCGCAGGGGCGGCCCAGCCGGGCCAACGCGACGGCCACCCGGCGGTAGCCGTAGGTGCCGTCCGAATCGGCGAACACGACCTCGATGATGTCGCCGATACGGCGCCGCCACACCGCGGTCGCCGAAGCAGGTCGATCGCGCCACTCGTAGTAGCCCGCCCGGGACACCCTCGCCCACCGGCACATGTTGCGTACCGAGTAGCTGCCTTCCTCGCCCCGGATGAACGTGTACTTGTCGCTCACCGGTATTCCTTCGCGAAAAAGGCCGCCGCTTTTCCCAAGAACTCCTTCTCCGCTTTCAGTTCGCGGTTCTCTTTCCGCAGCCGGGCCAGTTCGCTGCGTTCGTTCTCGGTCAACTCGGGTGTCTCGTCGGCGTGCTCGCGCCGGTACACATTCACCCAGTTACGCAACGTTTCCGGGCCGACGCCGTATTCGCGGGCCACGTCAGCCACCGTACGGGACGACTCGATCACCGCCTGGACCACCTGCGCCTTGAATTCTGGGCTAAACTTCTTCGGAGCCATCTATTCCCTTCCCAATCTCCAAGGAATCCTATCCTCGGGGTCCTGGTCCGGACCCAATCACTCACCTCACTCGGACGGCATGAACCGCTCATCAACCGGGAACTGTTCGACGACGTCTAAAACCTGTTGGCCTCACGCGGCAAATCCGGTGAACGCCGCCGCGTCGTCCATCACTACCTGAAAGGCACCCTGTGGTGCGGGGCGTGCTGGCGCCGCGACAAGTCCATCCGCCGCATGATCATTCGCCGCACCATCTCCCGCTCAGGCGAGGAGTACCTGTACTTCTTCTGCCGAGGAACTCAGGACGGCTTCTGTGATGCGAAGTACTCCAACGTGCAACGCATCGAGCAGACAGTCGAGGAGCACTACCGCACCGTCCGGTTCACCCCAGAGTTCATTCAGGCCATGCGCCACACCCTCGACGAGGCCCTTGCCGACCAGGAAGCCTCACAGCGCGCCCTGAAGGAACAGCTCGAAGCGCAGCTCGAACGGCTGGACGCCCAGGAGACCAACCTCCTCGAGTTGGCCGTCGATGACACCATCCCCAAAGAGAAGATCCGAGCCAAGCTCCGCGAGATCGGGACGACCAGGGAGCGACTGACCGCGCAACGGGACGCCACCGCCGACAGCCTCACCGACGCTGTCGAGTTCCTCAGCGTGAACCTCCGCCTCCTGGAGGATCCTCACGAACTGTATCTGCACGCCAGCGACGAGGTGCGGCGCCGCCTGAACCAGGCCATCTTCACCCAGGTGTTCATCGACCACGACGAGGTCACCGGCCACACCCTCGAAGACCCCTTGGACGATCTGCTCACCATACAGACGACGTACCACGCGAGCTTCGTGACGAAAAGCTGCGAGGAGCCACCACCTGGCATCGAGCCGTTCACCTGGCCCGAGTATCACCCAGCAGACAAGAAGAAAGGAGCCACCCTCGCGGGTGACTCCTTCACTTCCAAGACCATGCGACTTACCGCAAACCCGGCCCATAGGGTCACTATTTGCAGTAAGCCGCAGCTGGTCGGGCTGACAGGATTTGAACATGTACAGGACGCCTCAGACGAGTGCTGTCCGACTGGCCCGTTCGCACTGTTTAGCGTTGCCAACTCCACATTGCGGAGTCGGTGGCCCGAGGCTCGTGAGGCCAGACGCGCCCGATTTCGGACATAGTTTCTGGCACGAATCTGGCACGCCATACTGGGGTCTCGGAGGCGAAAGGAGGGGCCGTGGCGGACCCTGTCAGCCGGTTGGAGCACCACGCCGATCACGCCGTGCCAGTTAGCGTGCCAGATTCTGACCCCGAAGAACACACTGGCGGAGGAAATACACGTGGCACCCGTCAGCGGTTCGGCAGCGTCCGAAAGCTGCCCTCCGGGCGACTCCAGGCACGCTACACGGGCCCCGACGGTCAGGAGCACCGGGCGCCCATCACCTTCCACACCAAGGGCGACGCCCAGACCTGGTTGGCGATGCAGTCCGCAGCCATCACGGAGTCGCGCTGGAAGCCCGCTCCCCCGCCGAAGGAACCCCTGCCCACCTTCGGTACCTACGCCGACAAGTGGCTCGAACGCCGCGACCTCAAGCCCAGGACGCGCTCCGAGTACAAGCGCGTGCTCACCGGCCTGAAGGAGACGTTCGGTCACGTCGCGCTCGACGAGATCACGGCCGCCCAGGTTCGGTCATGGCACGAGGCCTTCGGAACAACCAGGAGGACCGCCCGGGTGCACGCCTACAGCCTGCTGCGGACCATCCTGAACGCGGCCGTCGACGAGGAGCTCCTCGCCGACAACCCGTGCCATATCCGCGGAGCCGGAGTGCACCGCAGCTCCCGACCGATCCGCCCGGCCACGCTGGCAGAGCTGGAGACCATCGCGAACGCCATGCCGCCGCGGTACCGCCTTATGGTCCACCTCGCCACTTGGTGCGCCCTCCGCTTCGGCGAGCTGACCGAGCTGCGGCGCCACGACGTCGTCCTGGCTCGCCCAAGCCCGGACGCCGACGCCACCGAAGGCCTCCTGCATGTTCGGCGGGCGGTCACCTGGGTCAAGGACGACGAGGACAAGGCACAGGCCATCGTCGGCACCCCCAAGTCGGACGCCGGCGTCCGCGACGTCGCGATCCCACCGCACCTGATCCCGATGCTCGAGGCCCACCTCGCGGAGTTCGCCCAGCCGGGCGCCAAGGGGCTGCTCTTCCCGAACACCGACGGTCACCACATGCACCACGGCAGCCTCTACAAGGTGTATCGGCCCGCTCGGCGCGCCGCCGGCCGCGAGGACCTCCGCTGGCACGACCTGCGTCACACCGGTGCCACCATGGCCGCGCAGGCCGGAGCGACCACACGGGAACTCATGACCAGACTTGGGCACACCACCGCTGGGGTCGCCATGAGGTACCAGCACGCGGCGGCCGACCGGGACGCCGAGATTGCGCGGAGGTTGTCCAAGATGGCTGGCTCAGGCGTCTGAGGCTTGGGCGACTGGAACGCTCACGGACATGCCGGGGTCGTGACATCGCTCAGATGGCCCAGAACCGGAAGCGCGGCGACGAGGATGCGTGCGCTCTATCTAGTCCGACCCCCGCCCAGCCTTCCCCCTTGGATGTCCGCCAAATGAGAACCCCCGCAGCCGCGTAGGCCAGCACTCGCCGACCACAGCCGGTCAGGACCTGAGACAATGGGCATTCTCAAGCCCGGGGGGCAGGCGTGGACTGGATATGGGTCTCTCTGGCGGTCGCGTGTTCCCTGGCCGCGGTGGCTTTGGTGTGGGTCGTTGGTCGTAGGAGGCCCATCGCGACGGAGGCTGCTGCCCCTGCCTCGGTGGTCGAGTCACCGAGCCCGCTTGACCTCCCTGCTAGCCAATCGCTGCCTTCGAGAGGCGTTTTGGTTGCTTCCGAGCCACCCCTGGGCGGCCTTACTCTGCGTGTGTTGTTGGGTCAGGAGCTGGCACGCTCAATGCAGTCGCCGCCGCCGTTCATGCTTCAGTACCGGACCGTTTCTGCCGAGCTGGTTCCACGACTCGGGGAACTGGTCGAACTCCCGGCACAAAGCATACTGGCGAGAACGATGAGCGAGCTGAGTTCGCACATTCGCCGGGACTCCCTGGGTGTCGGTGGTGGGAAGTTCGTCACCTTGCTGCGATCAGACTTGGACATCGCCCAGCTCTACCCGGCCGCCGGTGGTGGTCTTCGGGGTTGGGCAAGAGACGCCACGAGCATTGTTCAGCAAGCTCGCCTGCATCCTGTACAAGTTCCGATTGAGGCGTTGGAAGGCGGCAAGAAGACAGTCGTCACGATGGGCAAGGGAGGACTCGCGATCGCAGGCTTCGCGATTTCGTGGCCAGCACTTGCGCTGACGGCAGGCTTCGTGGCGCTGGACACCGCGAATCAGGCGCAGCGGCGTGCGCTAGATCGCCGGATCAACGACTTCATCCGGAACACGGAGCGCAAAGATTTGGAGCGTCGTATCGCCACTCAACGCAGGAATGACCGCCGGCTGAACAGGCTGTTCAGCCGGATACTCGATGATGGGGCTGCCAACTCCGCTGAAGTGGCAGTGCTCGGGTCCAGCATCGATCAGGAGTTCGAAGAGGCCCGCGTGGCCATCCAGAGGCTGCGGGGAAATCTGGATGAGTATCACGAGGGGCATCTCAGCGCCAAAGAGGTCGTCAGTCGGCTCGGACTCGAGCAAACAAGTTCTGTGATTAGTGAGCTTCTTCATGCCAGGGGTGCCATTGATCAACAACGCAGGTTTCTTCTGTTGGAGGTCGCATCCGAGGCAATTAACCCAAACACTGCCACGGGCGGCAACTATGCAGGCGCTATCGCCAGTCACATTGTCGTTACTGTCGAAGCAGATCGAGCACTGCGGGGTCTCATTGAGGACTTGCGAGGTCTCGGATTGCGCCGGAGGAGCCGGCTTTCAAGCCGTGGGCCAGAGAGGGTGGCCGCGTCCCTGAGGGCCGCCCTTTCCGTTTCCTTTCCTGACGAGGGTGCTTTCGACAGCCACGCGGGTGGTCTCCGCTCCACGTTGGCGGTGGATAGCGCTGGCCGGGTGTACCAAGTTGCGACGACCGTCGACATTGATGCGATTGAGCGCGAAGACCTTCATCGTCGCTTCGCCGGCGGCCTGCATGCGCTCGTTGTGCGGCGGGAACAGCATGCGTAGGTCTGACGCAGTCTCGCCGCGCTCGCCGTGCCTGCGCGGGCCCCTGGCTGGCGACTCCCCACGGCAGTCGTGCTCGGAACCAGCCGATCGCCAGTGACGGGGCCCGCTCGTGAGCTGAGATGGGGTCCTGCGACGACCCCTCACCTGGGCCACGGGGCGTTCGGGGGTCGCGAGGATTTGTCGGCGGCCCGCTGTACGGTCAACATATGGCGAGGTTGGGACCCAGTGAGGTGAGCCGCAAGAGCGTCGCTCCGTCGACGCAGATAGCGGTGTGGGCGCGGGCGGCGGGACGATGCGTCTTGTGCGCGAAGAACCTCCTTGACCCAACCTTCCTCGCGCACCACTACCACTCGGCCGAGTTGGTCGGCCAGATCGCCCACAATGCCCCGGCGAGCCCTGGAGGGCCCCGGAATGGCTCTGGCTTGACGCGAGACGAACGCGCGGCTGCTGAGAACCTTCTGCTCCTCTGCCATGACTGCCACAAGAGCGTGGACAACCCTCTGAACGCGAGCCTGTTCACAGAGGCGCGGGTTCTCGACGTGAAGCGTGAGCATGAACTCCGGGTTCGCCGGGTAACCAACTTCGCCACCATGCAGAAGACCCTTGTTCTGACCAACAGGGGAATCCTTCGCGGCGACGCTGTCCATGTGTCCAACCCCGAGATCAGCGAGGCGCTCGTCGACGCCAATCTGGTCGCCCATGTCCACGATGGGTGGCGTAGCGACATCGTGATCACCCTTGACGACGAACCCGCCGAGGACGCCGCCTGGATGCGTGGCCGCGGACTGATCGACGCAGGGCTCTTGTCATTGGCGCGCGGCATGGACGAGGGCGCCATCGGCCACGTGTCTGTGTTCGCCCTTACCTTCATTCCGTGGCTGGCCTACCTGGGCTCGCGATTGGACGACGTCATGAGCGTCGAGGTGTTTGAGAAGCACCGCGTCGCCGGCAGCAGGGCGTGGTGCTGGGCGGAGGCGTCAGACGATACTCGCGAGTTCGACACCATTGCATCAGGCCAGAACGAGTCTGGGGTCAGGGAGATACTCGTTGTCACAAACCTCACCGGAACCGTCAGCGAGAAGCGCATCCCCACGAACCTGACGGCACTGCCCCGCGTCGTCTTGGCTCCGGTCGGTGTAATCCCTGCCGCTGGGATCCTGCGGAGCAAGGCCGACCTCCAGTCGGCGGCCGAGGCATGGATCCGACTTCTCGGCCAAGTGGAAGCCCTCTGGCCGGCAGCAGTGCGCCTCCATGTCCTCGGTCCGGTCCCGGCCAGCTTCGCCGTGCGGATGGGCATGCACCGCATGAAGACTGCGCACGCGGAACTCGTTGTCTACCACCGCACCGGCGACACCTACCAACCGACTCCGCCTATCACCGACTAGGAAGAACCATGCAACACACCGGCCACTTCGACACCCTGCTACGCGACACCGTGAACCTGCCGCAGGGCCGCCTCGATCAGCTCTCTGGACGCGTTGACGCCATCTATGGCGCCCTACGCGCCGACACGACCCTCGGGGACCTCGTGACTGGCAAGACGAGGCAGGGCTCGTGGGCCCACCGCACCATCATCAAGCCGCCACAGGACAAGGAGTACGACGCGGATGTTCTCGTCCACTTCTCCGAGAACCAGGATTGGGCACGCACGAAGGCGGAGTACATCAACGAGCTGTACCGGGCCCTGGGGCGGTCCGGCTACGAGGACCGCCACCGCAAGACCCGTTGCGTCCGCGTCCAGTACGCCAACGACTGTCACATCGACCTCGTCCCCTACGTCACCACGTCGTCCGGCGCGAAGCACATCGTGAACCGGAGCACGGGTGAGTGGGAGGACACGAACCCCGACGGGTTCACTACCTGGATGAACGCGCGCGACGAGATCGCCGGCGGCAACTTCCGCAAGGTGGTCCGCCTGATGAAGTTCCTGCGTGACCACAAGAACTCGTTCACTGGAACCCGGTCGATCATCCTCACGACTCTGCTGGGTGAACGCGTCTCCAGTTTCGCCCCGGTGTTCGAGCCGGGGGCCTATGGCAACGTGCCAAAGACCTTGGTGCGCGTTGTGGAGGACCTCGACTCCTGGCTGCAGGGCCAATGGAGCAAGCCCTCGGTGAGCGACCCGTCGTCCCCGGGAACCTCGTTCGACCACCGCTGGAGCGACGAGTCGTTCAGGTACTTCAAGGACCGCATCCATGCACACGCCGCCGAGATGCGCGAAGCGTTCGATGAGACAGACCAGTCACGGAGCGTGGAGAAGTGGCAGGCGTTGTTCGGCGACGGGTTCAAGGCGGCCTCCGCCCAGTCCAGCGCATCGAAGGGTCCGTTCGTCGTGGCCGGGGTCGGGGCGTCCCGCATGGGCGCGAGCACTGGCCGGTCCGGTAGGGCCGGATGACGCGACAGCAGCGGCGACCCCGGAAGACCCCTGAAGAGACGCCCTTCTCCAGGCGCTTCAGGGACGAGCTGATTGCGACGGCCACAACCCGCCCGGACCTCTTCCCCGAGGCATCCGATGGCCCAGCAATCACCGGCTTCCGAACAGCTCGGCTCGGACTCGACACGACTGCCATGCCCGCAACCCAGGGTGGGCTTTCCGCCCTGCCAGTGGAACCGGTTCTCGTCGTCATGAAGGACGACCCGGACTATCCGCCACGGGTATACGTGAACCACGGCCGATTCGTGGGAGTGCCGCACGTCCTCACCGACGGGGAACTCTGCATCTACCTCGACCCGCAGCGTGAATGGGACCCAACCATAGGAGCTGCCGGGTTCTTGAACCGGCTTCACGACTGGTTCGCAGACGCGATCGACAACAGGTTCGACGCGGCTACTGCCCTGTACCACCCCGTCGGGGGTCGGGCCCACACCAGTTCAGGAACACCCCTCATCGTGTGCCGCGACCAGCTCCCCGACGCCGAGCTGGGGTTCGCGAAGCTGGTGCGGGTCACCGCCACTCGCAACGACCTGCGATTGGACGACGGACGGCCGGCCGGCGGGGACGACGAGAAAGTGCTGGTGATCCGCGCGCCAAGGCCGCTCTTCGCTGGCCCGGGCGCCAGCGTCCGCGAGGTCTTCGCCAACATGGGTCCTGAACTGGCGGTGAAGGCACTGCTTGCCTGGTCGAAACGGATCGGGCGCCAGCGACGTGACAGGCGTGATTTCGCGCACCTCGTCCTCTCCGTACCCAGCCCAGCGGGCGCCGCCCCTTACGTGATGGTCGGCCGGCTCAAGCTGGATGGGCTGGATGCGGCCGCCACCTCGGACGCTATATCTGCCCTCCCTATCGAATGGTGCCGCCTAGACGACCAACGCCCGTCGATCTCTACCCGGCGCGACGCGCACTGCCCCGTCCGGGCCTATCAAGGGCGGGACGTGGCCATCGTCGGGTGCGGAGGGCTGGGAAGCTGGGTCGCCGAGTTCATCGCCCGGGCAGGCGCACGCACTCTCGCCGTCGTGGATCCGGCCACCGTGAAGGGCGGACTGCTCGTCCGTCAGGACTACACCGACGGGGATGTGGGCTACGCCAAGGATCAAGCCCTTGCCCGACGCCTTCGATCCGTTGCACCCGACTGCGAGACAACCTACGGTGCCGCTGCCAGTGAGCGCGTCTTTGAGATCCTCCACTCGGAGGCGGGGCTTGTGGTTGACGCCACCGTGAGCCTCGCCTTCGGGCGACGGCTCGATACCCTCCTCGCGTCCCAAGAAAGGAAGTCACTTGCTGTCCGTGTCGCCACGGATGTGGGGACCGGCTCGCTTGGGTTGGTGGTCGTCTCCGCCGGCGGTGGACTTACCCTCGACTGCCTCGACGTCGCCGCAAGGAACACGATCCTCCTCAATGGGGCGATGGAGGCGTACCACACTCTCTGGCAACCCGCAGAGCATGAGGAACTCGTACCCGCGAAGGGCTGCTCGATTCCCACCTTTCACGGATCCGCCGCGGATATGGCCGCAGTTTCTGCCGAAGTCGTCAACCTGGTGGCGCCCCACTTTGAAGCCCGAGTCTCGGGCGTCCATCTATTCGCTCTCCCCCACTCGGGATCGGGGCCGGCGCATTGCTTCATAAGCTCTGAGGCGATGGGGATTGTGCATACGGAACCTGACGACACTCACTAACCACTCATCCCGGGCCCGCGGCCTGACACCTGCGAGGCGCGACCTTGGGGACGTCAACAGCGAGATGACCCCGAGTTCCGCAGTTGGTGGGCATTCGGGCGGGTCTGAGCGAGCATCGATGCTTG
This sequence comes from Nigerium sp., assembly GCA_016711325.1. GTDB lineage: Bacteria > Actinomycetota > Actinomycetes > Propionibacteriales > Propionibacteriaceae > Propioniciclava. The sequence goes on from JADJTH010000008.1 coordinate 613,704, forward strand.
TCAACGCGATTCGGTGGTTCCGGAACGGCTGAAAACGGTGGGCACACGAATTGTCGTGTCGGGCTTGTGTCCACGGCTAGGGACGCGGTGGAGTGGTGGGCATGTACTTGCGGACCACGCAACGGCGGAACAAGGACGGCAGCATCGTCCGGTACGTGCAGGTGGCGCACAACCGGAAGGTCGACGGCGTCACCCACGCCGAAGTCCTGTTGAACCTGGGCCGGGAGGATCGCCTGGACCGGGACGGTCTGACCCGGCTGGTGGCCTCGATCAACCGGTACCTGGGCGAACCCGCCCCCGCAGCGTTGCCCGGCGACGCCGCCCAGCTGGTCGGTGACCACCTCCACGTCACCGAGTCCCGTCCGATGGGGACGGTGTACCTGCTCGACGGGTTGTGGCGGATGCTCGGCGTGGATGACGCGCTGCGGAAGGCGCTGGGCCCGCGAAGGTTCACCACGGATGTGGAGCGGGTGTTGTTCGCGTTGGTGGCGAACCGGGCGATCGATCCGATGTCGAAGCTGTCGGCTGCGGAGTGGGCCTCCCACGATGCGGCGATCCCCGGCCTGTCCTTGATGGATGACGATCAGGCGTATCGGGCGATGGACGTCCTGATCGACGCGGATGCCCAGGCCAAGGTGCAGGAGGCGGTGTTCTTCGCGGTGGCGAACCTGCTCAACCTCGAAGTCGACGTGCTCCTGTTCGACACGACCAGCACCTACTTCGAACGCGACACCGAAGAAGAAGGCGACCACGCGTTCCGCCGGTACGGCCATTCGAAGGACCACCGCAAGGACCTGCCGCAGATCGTGATCGGCCTGGCCGTCACGAAGGAAGGCATCCCGGTGCGGTGTTGGTGCTGGCCCGGCAACACCACCGACGTCACCGTCCTCCCGCAGGTGAAGGACAGCATGCGGGACTGGCGCCTGGGCCGGGTGGTCACCGTCGTCGACCGCGGCTTCTCCTCAGAGGCGAACCTCGCCTACCTGAAACGGGCGGGTGGGCACTACATCGCCGGGGAACGGATGCGGGACGGCAGCCCGCTGTTGGAAGCCGCGTTGTCGCGGCAGGGTCGTTACTCCCAGGTCCGCGACAACCTGCGGGTGAAGGAAGTGAAACTCGACGCCGCTCCGGACCGCCGGTGGGTGATCTGCCACAACCCGTCCGAGGCCGAACGGGACAAGACCCAACGCGACACCGCCCTCGAGCATGTGCATGCCGAGTTGGAGCGAATCAAGGCACTCCGCGAACGAGCCGCGAAGACCCCTGCGAAGTTGGCCGCGAAGACCACGGCCAAGGCGACGGGCAAGCCTGTGGAGCCGGCGCATGTGAAGGCCGAGTGTGCCCTGCGCGACCATCCCGCCTACGGCCGGTGGGTCCGCCAACAACCCTCCGGCCGGTTGGTCATCGACCGGGCGAAGGTGACCGCGGAGGAACGCCTCGACGGCAAGTACCTGTTGTCGACCTCCGACCCCGACCTGACCCCCGAGGACATCGCCCTGGGCTACAAGAACCTCCTCGAGGCCGAACGCGGCTTCCGCGACCTGAAGTCCACCCTCGAACTCCGGCCCGTGCACCACCATCTGGAACCCCGAATCCGCGCCCACGTCCTGCTGTGCTGGCTCGCCCTGCTGCTGATCCGGGTCGCCGAACGGTCCACCGACCTGACGTGGCGGCGGATCGCGATCGAACTCGGCCGCGTCCACGCCGTCACCCTCACCGGGAGTGCCGGCAGCGTCGTCCACGTCACCCCGCTCAACACCACCCAAACCGGCATTCTCGCCGCCTGCAAGGTCACCCCACCCCCCACCGTCACCACCCTCACCCCAGCCTGACAAGGCAAAACGGCGCTTCTGGTGACCTGCGGACGCGTGGGCACACGACCCCACGCACCCAAACCACGCGTTCGACCTAGTCAACCCGCCAATTCAGGCGATTCATCTGCCCACCAACTGCGGAACCCGGGATGACGCTGCTGTGGACTTCCGCACTTGCCGCGGAGCGGAGCGCCCAGCTCAATGGAGTCGATGGATCAGCGGCTCCAGGGGTCTAGTCTTCCTGCCAATCCGGGCCGAGTTCAGAGAGATCTAGGGCTGCGTCGAACGCGGCATCGACGATGGGGTTCCTTGCTGGTTCGTCCGACCCAATGATCGCGGTGATCGGCTCATCGGACCCAGCAGCGTTGGCCTGCCAGTGCCGCAGAAGCAGCGAGGCGGGGCTGGGCTGGACGGCGAGATACGCCATGACGTTCTCGACCTCATGCGCCCAAGCGGAAGTGATGGTCAACTCGCTTGAGGTCAGCGTCCCATGCTCGAGCGTGCTCTGCGTGAGGAAGTAGGGCTCGAGGGTGGCGATGAGACCAAGCCGGGGGATGTCTGCGGGGATGTGCGCGAACGCCGGGTCGCGCTCGCGTATCAGGCGTGCGGTCTCAACGATCTGGTCGCGAGCGGACCGCATCCGAGCCAGCGTTGGCTCCGGGTCCCCGCCGGTCCGATAGGCGATTAGCGGCCGGGTCACCTTGACCTCGACGAGCAAGACAACCTCATCCATGACGACGATGTAGTCGCAGCTCTTCCGCTGGCCCTTGTCGTAGTGGATCTCTGGGTAGAGAGTGGCGCCCGAGAGCAGGCCTAGTTGAGTACCGACGTACCGCTCGTAGGCAATCCCGAGAGCGTCAGTGAATCGTGACCCGAAGAGGTCGAGACCCGTGTAGTACAGGCCAGCAGCGCTTATCTTGTCGAGCAAGAAGTGCGGGGCCGGGCAGACGAGTTCCTCATCACCCACCAAGACGATGGGCCGGTCCTGCAGCGGGTTGAACGACCACTTTTCCCGACCAGGCGCTTCAGCGTTGCGGGCCCGCTCGGCGGCCTCGTCGATCGGCGACGCGAGTTGGCGCTCTACGAGCGCTCGGAACTCGTGTATAGCCAACGGCCTCCAGAGTGGAGCCACGTGCTTCGCGCCGAGGGTGGTCCAGGTGATGGTGCCTCGGTTCTGCATGAACGCTGCGTGAAGCCCGAATCCAATCCGCAGGTACCGAGCCACGTCGACTCCCAACACGTCTACCCAGTCGGCCTGTGACGGCGCATTGGGCAAGCCGGCCATGTGTGACACGTATAGCGCGTAGGACCTCGCGAGGTTCTCCTTCGGCGAGTACTGAACGAGGAACTGCTCATAGATGATCGGACGCATGATCTCGTCGAGGCTGGCGGTTCCGGCCTCGATGTTCGGGTCGCTGATGTTGATGTAGTCGTGGCACAGCTCGTTCAGAAGGCGCTCGGTCAGGGTGCCATGGCGGTACTCGTTGCTCGCAGCAAGGCAAGTGCGCGCGATCCCCGCTAGCGTGAACTCTTGGACGTGGACCGGCCGGACCGTGCCTACCGTCAGGCGGCGGGTGGACACTTGTGCAGCCACTGCAGCAAGTGCTGTGAGCATCGGTGTCCGTGCCACGCTACGGACCCGCTGTTCGAACCGCCGATACCTTACGGCCTTTGCCTCGCGCCTCACGACGGAACACCTCCCTGCATACCAACGGTCAGTTTAAGGCCAGACACGCCTGCCTCAACTCCCAAATGCCTTCAGCCCGGCGCTGCGTTCGCGGGTGTCAGTGCTGGTCGCGAGGTCCGCGGCGACGACCGCCAAGGCATCACCTCACCATCAAACCGGATCGGGAGCGTGTTCTCGTACACGACGTCCTGGCCACCGATGTCGGCGACCATGAAGTGCTCGGCGGTGTAGTCGTCGGCCGACCAGTCCCGGACGTAGCCCGAGACGCGACGGCGGTCGTCGACCAGATCCGCGCCGGGCGTAGCGTCAGCCATCGGCTTTTCACGTTTCGCCTGCCCTTGACACGTCGCGGCGCGCCTGCGCCAGGCTCCACTCCACGATCTGCCTCGCCAGGCCCAGACCAGCCTCCGCGCCGTGGTCCTGAGTGAACTTCTCCATCGCTGGCATCAGCGTGTTCGTGAGCTCGATTGCAGCCACGATGGACTCCGGTGTGATCTCTCCCAGATGTGCGGTTGTCCAACTGACGAGTTCGCGTGCACGGTTAAGCCCTTCCTCCGCGCGATCGCGGGTGAACGACGCCGGGGACTGAAGGCAATGTGGCCCTGCGTCGACGTACAGCGCCGAGAGCTTCTCACGATGGAGCGCCGCACCATCGACTTGGCGGGCGCGCGCCTCGATGTCGGCAAGGTCTCCAAGGAATGCAATCTCGGTGATCGCCACAGCGGTGAGCTTGTCTTCGTGCCGTCTTGGTTTGAGGTCGGCGACGTCGTTGCCAGGGATCTGCTCCGCGATGGCAAGTAGGGCCTTCCCTGCCTCTTCCTGGGCCAGAACGGCCAGGGCGAATGCTCTCGCCCACCGCTCATGGGCGTAGAGAATCTGGGCGTCACTCAGGAGCCCCTCGGCGTTGTGCTGCAGCTCCTGGGCGTAAAGGGCAGCGTCGGTGATCGTCGTGGCCATGCAGCCCACACTAGGACTCCCCTCTGACACTCCTGTCAAGCCGGCGCTTCCCTGACCACACGCGCCCTGCAAGTCACGACTCACGCTGCAGGTGAAGCACACTCTGCCGCCGTGCGCGGTCGAACAGTGCCGGTGAGGTCTCCCTCCCCCAAGGTGACCGTCACTGATCGCCTCGCAATGCAGGCGTCCCACGGCTGATCAGGGCAATGGACCCGCCGTCCCTGGACCGCGCAACGAACCGGCTTGCCGTTATGGTGGGTTGCAGGGTGTTCTGCCCGCACACCAGCACCGTGTCTGCAAGTCGGGCGTCGTCGTTGGTGACGTCTTGGCCGAGGGGGGAAGCCTTGGAACTCGAGGAGATCTCCTCTGGTCAGCGGCTGGGCGGTGTCATTCCTGGGGATTCGGTGACCGTGATTGCCACGCAGTGGCATGGCCGGGACGCCGTCGAGCTCACTTTCCGCCCCACAGTGGGCCACCTCGATCAGCGCATCTTGTACCGCGCCGACGAGCCGCGGCTGGAGATCGCCCGATCCGCCGGTCGTCCGTTCGACGCGCCGGCGTCCGACTTCAAGCTGGCCGCCGAGGCCCAACGCATCCGCCTAGCCGGCCTGTTCGACCCGATGCTGGCGGTCGCGACCAGCGACGTCCAGCCACTCCCCCACCAGATCACCGCCGTCTACGGGGAACTGCTGCCCCGCACGCCCCTGCGCTTCCTCCTGGCCGATGATCCTGGAGCGGGCAAGACGATCATGGCCGGCCTGTACATCAAGGAGCTGCTGCTCCGCGACGACGTGAAGCGGTGCCTGGTCGTGGCTCCGGGTGGCCTGGTGGAGCAGTGGCAGGATGAGCTGTTCCTGAAGTTCGGGCTGCACTTCCAGATCCTGACCGGAGCGATGGTCGACGCGAACATCAACGTGAACGTGTTCGGGACTCACCCGTTGTTGATCGCCCGGATGGACCAGTTGTCCCGCAACGAAGAGTTGAAGGCGAAGCTCGCCGACACCGAATGGGACCTGGTGGTGGTCGACGAGGCGCACCGGATGGCGGCGCACTACTTCTTCGGCAAGCTTGAGAAGACTCGCCGGTTCGAGCTGGGCGAACTCCTGGGCAACGTCACCCGCCACCTACTCCTCATGACCGCCACCCCGCACTCGGGCATCGAGCAGGACTTCCAACTCTTCCTCACCCTGCTCGACAAGGACCGTTTCGAGGGCCGCTACCGCGCTGGCGTCCACACCGTCGACACCAGCGACGTGATGCGCCGCATGGTGAAGGAGAAGCTGCTCACCTTCGAGGGCAAGCCCCTGTTCCCCGAGCGGATCGCCGAGACCGTGCCGTACGAGCTCACGGCGCTCGAGCAGACGTTGTACGAGCAGGTCACCGACTACGTGCGTCAGGGTTTCGATCGGGCGGACCGGCTCGACGGTAAGCGCAAGAACACCGTCGGCTTCGCGTTGACGGTGCTGCAGCGGCGGTTGGCGTCCAGCCCGGAGGCGATCCTTCGTTCGCTGGAACGGCGCACGGCGCGGCTACAGCGTCGTCGCACCGACATGCTCAACGGCACTTTCCGCGAGGATGTACCGACGGTCGATCCAAGCGTCTATGACGAGCCGGACGACTACACGGCCGAGGAGATGGAGCGCGCCGAAGAGGAGCTCGTGGACGCGGCGACCGCCGCCCAGACGGTCGCCGAACTGGACGCCGAACTGGCTGAACTCGCCGACCTCACCACCCTGGCCCGCCGGGTGCGGGACTCGGGCAACGATCGCAAGTGGAGCGAGCTGAGCACGATCCTGCAGGACGCGGCGCTGCGCTTCGACACCGATGGCCACCCCCGCAAGCTGATCGTGTTCACCGAGCACCGCGACACCCTGGACTACCTCGAACGCCGCGTGACCTCTCTGCTGGGCCGCACGGACGCCGTCGTGTCGATCCACGGGGCGGTGCGGCGTCCCGAGCGTCGCCGGATCACCGAGGAGTTCACTAAGAACCCCGACTGCCAGGTGCTGATTGCCACCGACGCCGCGGGCGAGGGCCTGAACCTGCAGGCAGCGAACCTGATGGTCAACTACGACCTGCCCTGGAACCCCAACAGGATTGAGCAACGCTTCGGCCGCATCCACCGCATCGGGCAGACCGAGGTGTGCCGGCTGTGGAACCTGGTCGCCACTAACACCCGCGAAGGCGAGGTCTTCACCCGGCTGCTGGGCAAGATCGAGGAACAGCGGCGAGCGTACGGCGGCGAAGTGTTCGACGTGCTCGGCGAGGCGTTCGAGGGGACGCCGCTGCGGGCGCTGCTGATGGAGGCCATCCGTTACGGCGAACGCCCCGAGGTCCGTGCCCGGATGCATCAGGTCATCGATCGGCAGGTCGGCGAGGGCCTCCCAGAGTTGCTGAAGGAGCGGGCGCTGGCTTCCGAGGTACTGTCCCAGGCTGATCTTTCCCAACTCCGCCAGGCCATGGATGAAGCCCGCGCCCGCCGGCTGCAACCGCACTACATCGAACTCGCCTTCAAGGAGGCCTTCACCCGACTCGGTGGTCGTCTGGCGCGGCGAGAGCGCGGCCGTTTCGAGGCCACCAACGTTCCTGCCAGTGTTCGGGCGGCGACGTCGCAGCCGATCGCGACGCGCTACGAGCGGGTCACGTTCGACCTGCCTTACGTGCGGCCGGACGGGCTGGTGCAAGCCGATCTGCTGGCCCCCGGTCACCCCCTGCATGACGCTGTCCTGGCTGAGACCGCGCACCGGCTCCGGCCGGCGCTTGAGGCCGGCACCGTGCTCGTGTCGGCGGCCGTGACGACACCTCATCTCCTGGTCGGGGTGGTGGAAGAGGTGGTCGACGGCACGGACACCTCCATCTCGCGCCGGTTCAGCTATGCGTTTGTCGATGAGGACGGCACGGTGACGGAGGCCGGGCCCGCGCCCTACCTTGATGCCGTCGCCGCCCCCGCGGGGTCGATCACCGACCACGCTCGTCGCTTGCCGTGGCTCGCCTCGGGGGAGGAGAAGGCGGTCAGTTGGCTCATCGAGAACCGACTGCCGGGATTCCTGGCCGAGGTGCAGCCGCGACGTCAGGCTGAGCTCGCCAAGGTACGCCGCCAGGTCACCGACCGCCTCACCAGCGAACGTGACCGGCTGTATGTCGAGGCGACCGTCGCCGGGGAGCAGGAACGCGACGGCCAGAAGCCCAAGGAGTCCTCGGACAGTCTCACCCGCAAGGCTGACGAGTTGGACGCCCGCCTCGCCCGGCGGCTGAGGCGCCTGTCCCAGCAGGAGCAACTGGCGACTCGGCCGCCCCGCATCCTGGGCGCCGCCGTCGTGCTGCCCCTGAACGAAGTGGTGGACGAGGTCCCACAGGACGAGCCCTTGCGGCACGCCGTCGAGACCAGGGCGGTCGAGCGTCGCGGGGTCGACGCCGTGCTCGCCCACGAACACAGCCTCGGACGCCGACCCGTGGAACAGGCGCACAACAACCCCGGCTACGACATCCTCTCGCTCCTTCCGGACGGCTCCACCCTCCGGATCGAGGTCAAAGCCCGCATCGAAGGCTCCGACGACTTCTTCATCAGCCACAACGAAGTGCTCACCGGCAAGAACGCCGCCCCCCGCTACCGGCTCGCGCTCGTCCGGGTCGACCAGCGCGGACCCGATTTCGATCAGGTCCGCTACCTGGACGACCCCTTCGCCACCACCACCTTCGGCGACTTCGACGCCACCGGCCTGCGCGGCGACTGGGCCAAGATGTGGGCCCGCGGAACAGAGCCGTTCTGACTATGACACAAGGAGATCCAATGACGACCCCCGGGCTGACACTCAAGCGCAAACTGATTGAGGTGTCGCTCCCGCTCGAGGCCATCAACCGGGCATCTGCGAGGGAGAATTACATCTACCGCGGCAACCCGAGTGCGATCCACAAGTGGTGGTCGCAGAAGCCGCTTGCGACGGCGAGGGCCGTCCTGTTTGCGCAACTGGTCGATGACCCGTCTTCTCGGCCTGAGGAATTCCCAACGGAGGCCCTGCAACGAAAGGAGCGCGATCGCCTTCATGCACTCGTCGAGCGGCTCGTGACTTGGGAGAATATGGCGGACGAGTTGCTATTCCGGGAAGCGCGGGATGAGATCGCCAAGTCAGCTGACGGGGTCCTGCCGACCATCTTGGATCCGTTTGCCGGAGGCGGAACTATCCCCCTGGAGGCACAGCGGCTTGGGCTTGTGGGGGAAGGTTCCGACCTGAACCCAGTAGCGGTGCTGATCGGGAAGGCCCTGGTCGAGCTACCTCCGAAGTTCTCAAACAGGGTTCCGGTCTTTCCCGGCCTGGCGGAGTCCGAGTTCCGCAATTGGCGAGGTGCCGAAGGGCTAGCTGCTGACGTGCGCGCGTATGGTCTCTGGATTCGGGACCAGGCGGAGCGGCGATTGGCCCATCTGTATCCGAAGGTCAACGGAGACGATCCGCTTGCATGGGTCTGGTTCCGAACCGTCACCTGCCCTAACCCCGCCTGTGGGGTCGAGATGCCTTTGACCACCAAATGGTGGTTGAGCCGGCGCAAAGGGCGAGCCATCTACGTCGTGCCGAAGATGAGGGCAGACCCGACTTCCCGCTCAGGACGCGGGATCAGATACGAGATTCACAGCGACGCCGCCGGGGTACCCGACAAGGACGACAAGGGCACGGTCGGACGTACTGGCGCGACGTGCGTTGCATGTAGATCGCAGGTCGACTTGAAGTACATCCGGGCCGAGGGTGTGGCAGGCCGAATTGGGCAACAGATGGTAGCAGTGGTCGTTCCAGGCGAACGGCTTCGCGAATACGTCACGCCCAGCGAGGACCAGCTGGGCGCTGCAGATGTAGCAAGGCCCACCTCGGCGCCTAACGAGGACATCCCCGCACAGGCACTCGGGTTCCGAGTCCACGCCTACGGCCTCACTACCTGGGCGGACTTGTTCTCGAATCGGCAGCTTGGTGCTCTCGACGCCTTCTGCGAGTTGGTTCTGGAGGCCCGATCCCGAGTCGTTGCTGATGGGGGTGATGAGGAATACGGAGATGCCGTCGCCACGTACTTGGCGTTCGTGATCAGCAAGATCGCTGACTATGTGAATTCACTTTCTGCATGGTACCCGCAGGAGGATCGGCCAACTCATCTCTTCACCAGTCAAGCGGTCCCCATGATCTGGGACTATGCCGAGCTGAATCCCTTGTCTGACATCGGAGGCGCATGGGAGCGCTCTGTCAAGATCGTCAGCGATTCGCTCGCCGGGATCCCTGCCGCAGGTGCGGGGATCTCTATCCAGGCAGACGCCCACAGCGTCAATGCTGCTGGAAAGGTGATTTCCACTGACCCGCCGTACTATGACAGCATCGGCTACTCGGACTTGTCCGACTTCTTTTACGTTTGGTTGCGGCGGACGCTGCGCGACATCTATCCAGACGTGCTCGGAACGGTGTTGGTTCCGAAGGCTGAGGAGCTCGTAGCTAACCAGTTCCGCCACGGGGGGTCTCAGGGTGCAAAAGAGTTCTTCGAGGACGGTTTCGGTGCAGTCTTCGCTCGACTGCGTGTGGAGGCCAGCACCGACTACCCAATGACGGTCTACTACGCCTATAAGCAGTCAGCGACGGATATCGCGGGCAGTGCCTCGTCTGGATGGGAAACGCTTCTGGAAGGCATGATCAGGGCAGGATGGGAGATCACGTCGACTTGGCCTATGCGAAGCGAGCGAAGCGGCCGAATCATCAGCGTAGGCACCAACGCACTCGCCTCTTCGATTGTCCTGTCCCTACGACCCCGCCCTGAGGGTGGTCCGACCACGGATCGGCGGGGCTTCATCGCAGCCCTGGAGTCGGAGCTTCCGAGTGCGCTCCGAAGGCTCGAGCAGGGACAGATCGCGCCGGTGGACCTTCCACAAGCCGCCATTGGCCCAGGGATGGCCGTCTTCAGCCGCTACGCGGGTGTCCTCGAGTCGGATGGCACGAAGATGACGGTCCGGGCCGCCCTGGCGCGAATCAACGAGATCCTCGACCAAGTCCTGAACGAGCAGGAGGGAGACTTTGACACCACCACCCGTTTCGCCATCGCGTGGTACCGCCAGCACGGCTACGCGGTCGGCATGTTCGGCGACGCTGACAACCTTGCCCGCGCGCGCAACACCAGCGTCGATCTGCTCGATCGGGACGGCATCCTGACGAGTCGCGCCGGGAACGTCCAGTTGCTCAAGGCGGCCGATCTTCCGGCGGACTACGACGTCACCGTGGATCGTCACACGAGCACCTGGGAGGCGTTGCACCACCTGGTCCGCGTGCTGGAACGGGAGGGGATCGCGCCGGCTGGCGAGTTCCTGCGGGCCGCCCTGGCCCGCCCGGACCGTTCGGTCGACGCCGACTTGGTCAAGGAACTCGCGCACCTGCTGTTCCGAATCGCCGAGGGCAGCAACGCGACGAAGGACGCGTTGAGTTTCAATACCTTGGTGGCGAGTTGGCCCGAGATCCTGGACGTGGCCCGTGCGGAGCGACCGGTCACCGTGGCGGCGCAGACAGCCTTCGACTTTGATGGAGAGGACGACTGATGGCCTTCCAGACACCCCAGCACACGCTGGCCAAGTACCTCGAGTGGACAACGAGCGGCCACATCCAACTGCCAGACTTCCAGCGCCAGTTCAAGTGGGAAGACGAGCGAATCCGCCAGTTGCTCGTCACAGTGCTGCGTGGGCACCCGATGGGCGCTGTCATGCTCCTGTCCACCGGTAACGATCAAGTGCGTTTCAAGCCGCGTCCGATTGAAGGCGTGGCGCTGGCCGACGGCAGCCAGGCCGAGTGGCTGTTGCTCGACGGCCAACAGCGACTGACCTCACTGACCCAGGCCCTCACCGGCAGCGGTGTGGTCAAGACGATGGACGCGCGGGGCAAGGACCTGGAACGCCGCTACTACCTCGACATCGACGTTGCCCTGCTGGGGGACGACCGGATGGACGAGGCGGTGAAACCCATCCCCGCCGATGGCACCGTCCGGAGCAACTTCGGGCGAGACGTCGAGTTCGATGTGTCTACTGAGGCGAAGGAGTTGGAGGCCCGGCACTTCCCGCTGCGGCTCCTCTATGATCCCTTCGCCGCCTCGACCTGGTTGTCGAAGCTCTCCGACGGGCGGACGATGCCGTCCTTCATCGCCAAGGTGCTGCAGCCGGCTGGCGCTTACGCCATCCCAGCCATCCAACTCGACAACTCGACCACCAAGTCGGCGGTCGCGACCGTGTTTGAGAAGGTCAACACCGGTGGGCTGCCCCTCAACGTGTTCGAACTGCTCACGTCGCTGTTCGCTGGGGACGCTGACTACTACGCCCGTCATGGCGAGGACTTCCGCCTGAACGACGACTGGAAGCGGACCAAGGCGATGTGGCAGTCCTCCCCCGTGCTGAGCACGGTGGAGAGCACCGACTTCCTTCAGGCCGTCACGATGCTCACCACCCTGAAGCGCAACCGAGAGAGTGCATCAGAGCGCCCGCCAGCGGTTTCCGCTAAACGCGAGGATGTGCTCAAGCTCACCCTGGGTGACTACCTCGAATGGCGCGACACACTGCGGGAGGCCTTCGTGTGGGCGTCAACGTTCCTCGCCGACCGCTTCGTGTTCGTCGCCAAGGAGGTGCCTTACCCCAAGCAGTTGGTCCCGCTGGCCGCAATTCGTGTCGTGCTGGGCCAGCGGGCTGACCTGATCGGCGTCCGTGGTCGCATCGTTCGCTGGTACTGGTGCGGCATCCTGGGCGAGCTGTACGGCGGCTCCATCGAGTCACGCTTCGCCCGCGACATAGAACAGGTGCCAGACTGGGTGCTCGACTCGGACTCCAACCCTTTGCCGCGCACCATCGTGGATGCCACCTTCGTCGAATCCCGTCTCCTGTCGCTCCGCACCCGCAACGCGGCAGCCTACAAGGGCATCGCCGCCCTCGTGCTCGCCCAAGGCGCCCGCGACTGGATGGAAGACAAGGCACTCGACAAGGTCCAGTACACCGATCTGGCCGTCGACATCCACCACGTGTTCCCACAGAAGTGGTGCAACGACAACAGGATCGATGACCAATACCGCGAAAGCATCATCAACAAGACCGCGATCGGCGCCAAGACCAACCGCACCATCGGTGGGGTCGCTCCTTCACAGTATGTGGGGGTCATCGAGCGCAACGCTCAGATAGATCCAGATCGCCTCGACTCGCTGCTGACCAGCCACTGCATTGACCCGGTACTGCTGCGCCAGGACGCCTTCGAAGCCTTTTTCGACGCCCGCCGCGACAGCCTCTGCACCCTGATCGAGCAAGCCATGGGCAAGGCCGTCCAGCGTGACCTGACGGCGGGCGCCCCGACGGAGGACTCCTCCTTCTTCGAGCCCGATTCCCTCCGCGAAGATCAGTCCGACGGCGAGGCGTGACATGGCCATCAGCAATCGCGACCGGATCGACCGGATGTTCCAGGTGATGGCGCCGGCGTTGGACGACTTCGTCGCCTCGGTGATCGGGCAGGGTGATCCAGCGCTGGGCGCGGCGTGGATCAAACTGGTGCAGGCGAAGGACACCAAGAACGGCGCAGCAGCGGGGAAGGCGTACGATCCGCTGGATCCGCAGCTTCAGTTCCGGATGCTCACGGAGAGCAACATCACCAGCGGTTTTCAGCCGGGCTGGTACCCGTTCAACGACACGCTGGGCCGAGCTGGTGAGACGTACGCCAGCGAGTTGCGGGAGGTGCGCAACACGTGGGCGCACAACGGCACTTTCAGTGACGACGACGCGTACCGCGCGCTGGATACCGGGGAGCGCCTCCTCAAACTGGTGGGGGCGGCTGGCGAGGCTGAGCAGATCCGCGCGATCCGGTTGAACCTGAGGCGGGTGACCGCCGACAAGGCCGACAAGCAGGTGATGAAGGCTGCGGTCGACAACCCGGAGGCTGCCGGGCTGCGGCCGTGGCGTGAGGTACTGCCGCCGCACGAGGACGTCGCGACCGGCAACTTCCACGCCTCCGAGTTCGCCGCCGACCTCTACAAGGTCGCGACCGGGGGCGAGGAGGATTCCGACTACGCCCATCCGGTGGAGTTCTTCAAGCGGACCTACCTGACGGAGGGCTTGCGTGACCTCGTCGGACGCGCGGTGCGCCGACTGTCGGGCGACAACAACGCCTCCCCCGTGGTCAACCTCCAAACGAACTTCGGCGGGGGCAAGACTCACTCGATGCTGGCCCTCTGGCACGTCGCTGCCGGGCGTCCGATCGGTGACTTCCCCCAAGAAACCCAAGAACTGCTGCTGGCCAGCGGCTACACCGGAAAGCCGGTAAACCGGGTCGCGCTGGTCGGCAACCACCTCAGCCCCTCAGGCATCACCAAACCTGACGGCACCGTCGTGAACACGCTGTGGGGCGAGCTGGCTTGGCAGCTGGGCGGTGTTGACGCTTATGCGATCGTCGCCCAGTCCGATCATGATCGGACGCCCCCCGGCCAGGCGCTGCACCAGCTGCTCGCCAGCTTTGCGCCGGCGGTGATCTTGATCGACGAATGGGTGGCCTACGCCCGTGCCCTGGTCGGCCGTGACGACCTGGCCGGCGGCACGTTCGACGACCAGTTCACCTTCGCCCAAGCGTTGACTGAGGCGACCAAGGGCACTCCCGGCGTCCTGCTGGCCATCTCGATCCCTGCCTCCGAGACCGGCGACGCGGCGTTGATCGCCGCCGGCAGCGCCGAAGAGGTCGGCGGCGCCAACGGACTGGCCGCACTCAAGAGGCTCCAGAATGTGGTGCGGCGGGTGGCTGACCAGTGGCGTCCGGCGTCCGCGGACGAGGCCTACCACATCGTGAAGCAGCGCTTGTTCACCCAACCGGACGCCGCCGCCCTGGCGGCGATCAACGCGACCGCCCGCGGTTTCGTGGACCTGTACCGGAAGTACCCGGGTGACTTCCCGCGTGAATCCCGCGAGGTCGCCTACGAGGACCGGATCAAGCAGACCTACCCGATCCACCCGGAGCTGTTCGACACCCTGTACGAGCAGTGGAGTTCGCTGGAGCGCTTCCAGCGCACCCGCGGCGTCCTGCGCCTGATGTCGACCGTCATCCACGCCCTGTGGGTCGGTGAAGACGCTTCCCCGCTGATCATGCCTGGCTCGATCCCGCTGGCCACCGCGAACGTGAACAGCGAACTCACCCAGTACCTGCAGGACTCATGGAAGGCGATCATCGACGCCGACGTCGACGGCCCCAACTCCGAACCGGTGCGGATCGACAAGGCCAAACCCGTCCTCGGGCAACGCGCGCTGACCAAGAGACTGGCCCGCACGGTGTTCTTCGGGGCGGCGCCGACGATCGCCCCGGGGGCGTCCAGCAAGGGCATCGGGACCCAGCGGGTGTTCCTGGGCACCGCCGTGCCCGGGGACGTTCCGGGCAACTTCCATTCCGCGCTGACGCAGCTGCAGGACCGGGCCACCTACTTCTACTCGGGGTCGGGCAAATACTGGTACGACCTGCAGGCCAACATCACCCGCACCGCCAAGGACCAGGCCGAACGGCTGCACCCCGAGGATGTTTGGGCCGAGGTGATCCGGCGGCTGCAGGGCCAAGCCCGCGCCCGCGGCCAGTTCGCCGGCGTCCACATCGCCCCCGAGACCAACGCGGACATCCCCGACCAGGAGGAGGCCCGCCTGGTCATCCTGCACCCGAAGGTCGCCCACAAGCGCGGCACCGACTCGCCGGCCAAAGAGTTCGCCCAAGCGGCCACCGAACGCCGCGGCACCGCGAACCGCACCCACCGCAACACACTGGTCTACCTGGCCGCCGACGAGGCCCGACTAGAGGAGTTGAACGCCGCCACCCGCGACTACCTCGGCTGGAGACACGTCCTCGACAACGAGGCCGACCTCGACCTGACCCAGAACCAGAAGAACCAAGCCGCCCAACGCAAGGGCCAGGCCGACCAGACCGTCGCGTCCAGGTTGCTGCAGACGTTCACGTGGGCGCTCGTGCCGGCCCAGCCGGACCCTGGGGCACCGTTCGCGCTGCGCGAGGTCAAGGTCGAGGGGCAGTCGGACTCGCTCGCCGAGCGGGTGTCGAAGCGGCTCGGTAGTGACGGCGACCTGTCCACGCGGCAGGCGGCCGCCACTATCCGACTCGCCCTGAACAAGGTGCCGCAGATCTGGAAGGACGGCCACGTCACCCTGGGCACCCTGTGGGGGCTGTACACCCAGTACCCCTACATGCCTCGCCTGCGAGATCGCAGCGTGCTCGAGGCCGGGATCTTCGACATGCCGATGATCTGGGCCCACGACGCCTTCGCCCTCGCGGCAGGCTATGACGAGACCGCCGAACGGTACATCGGGCTATGGACGCCGTCCGACAACGCGTCCGCACCCGTGGCCACCGATGCGCTGTTGCTCGTGCGGCCCGACGTGGCGGCGAAACAGATCGCCGAGACGGCCCCGCCGATGCCGCGCGTGAGGGAGGCGGGTGAGGAAGCGAAACCTGTCGACACCACCGTGGTGCAGCCGCGGCGCGTCGTCGACTTTGTGTACCCCGCAGCCAAGACCCGCTTCTTCGGGGCCAAGACCCTCAACTCGGACAAGATCGCCCTCGACTTCAAGAACATCGCCGAGGAGATCCTGGCGCACCTTCGCAACGGGGACACGAGTCTCGTCGTCCGTATCGAGATCGAAGCCACCGATGCCTCCGGGTTTGACGAGGGCAAGGTCCGCACCGTCTCCGAGAACGCCAAGACCCTGAAGTTCGACCAAGCCGGGTTCGAGGAAAGCTGACCGCAGCGCCAGAGACTGGTTGTCTGCATGGCTCGATAGCGTCGAGTCGAGATCCGGGGGGAGCAACGCGGTGAGAAGGGTCGACCACACGGAGGCCGAGCAGATCATGCGGGCGGCAGGCTGCATCCCGCTGGTGCCCTATCCAGGGTCCGGAGTCCCCTGGCCTTGCATCCATGAGCCCTGCGGGAGACAGATCGCGCCGCTCTTCAGCAACGTTCGAAAGCGAGGTCGGGCATGCCGCGCTTGCGCTGGGGACGCCCGAGGGGTGGCCAGAAAGCTCCAACACGCAGACGAAGCAGTGGAGCTGATGCGCGCCGCCAGCTTCGAACCACTGGAGCCCTACCCCGGCAGCGACAGACCTTGGCAGTGCATCCACGAGCCGTGCGGAGACGTGCGGACCCCCACCCTCAACACCATTCGAGCGCACGGCACAGCGTGTCGTCCTTGCTCGAATCTGGCCGCTGGCCGCGCTTTCTGGACGGCCGAGTCTGCCGAACGCGTCTTCCGCGAGGCCGGGCTGGAGCCGCTCGAACCATGGCCAGGATCGTCTTCGCTCCCGTGGAGGGCACGTCACGCGCCATGTGGGCGTGTCGTTTCGCCCAGGCTCGGAAACATCGCTGCGGGCCAAGGCCCTTGCCGCGAGTGTGGCCAAGAGGCGAGCCACGAAGCGCTGCGCAAAGACCATGCAGAGGCCGCGGTAGTGATGCGCGCCGCCGGGCTGGAACCGTTGGAACTGTTTCCAGGAGTCGACCATCCGTGGCGTTGCAGGCACGAGCCGTGCGGCGCTGAAGTGAGTCCGACCTTCACCAACATCAAGCGAGGCCAGGGCGGTTGCGTGGAATGCGCAGCTCGCGCCGCGGCCGTGCGGCTGCTGATGCCCGAGGAAGAAGCCCGTTCGATCATGGCTGGCCACGACTTGGAGCCGCTGGAGCCGTATCCGGGAAGCGGCAAACCCTGGCAGTGTCGGCACTCGTGCGGCAAGATCGTCACCCCAACGCTCACCAATGTCAGCGTTGGCAAGGGCGTCTGCAGGTACTGCAACAGCGCCTTCCCCTACGACGGCCCAGCCATGCTCTACCTCGTCGTCGATCGCGACGCCGTCAAGATCGGCTGTTGCAGCCGGCACGGCCGCCGCCTAGACGAACACCGGCGGTTCGGGTGGGAGGTGGCTTGGAGCATTGACTGCCCGACCGGCGACGAGGCCTACAACCTTGAACAGGCCGTGATCGCCTGGTGGCGCGAAGACCTGGGACTGCAGCCAGCCCGAGACTCTGTGGACATGCCGCAGTTCGGCTACACCGAGACTGCCGCCTGGGTTGAGATGCGCCCTCGGCAGGTTCTGGACAAGGTCCGCGAGCTCGCTGATGAGTCCGGGTTACCGGCCCACACGGTTCGATCGACGGAGTTCCTTACAACTCGTCCCAGCGTTCCGGCGAGTCACCTCGGCGTGAGAGCCCGAGCCCGCCAGCCGTTGCCAAGGCAGGACGCGCTTGAGTTCTGAACCTTCGTCTTGCTCTGCGGCGACTGCTCGAAGGGCACATTGAGGGCGGTGGCGGTGGCCGATCCATCAAGATGACGGAACCACGAACGCCGCCAGCGCGGCATCAGGTACGACAGAACGATGAAGACCCCGATGATGATCGGCGACGGCCAGCGTCCGGCCTGGGCTTCGAGGACGACGGCGATGGTGCCGACGATCGCCCGGGTGCGCCAGGCGAACTGGACGAGCGGGATCCAGGCGAGGCGATGTCCGATGGTGTGGGTGATGCCGCGCATGAAGTCCCAGGGGATTGTCCAGAACGTCCAGAGCAGGTCGAAGCGGGTGTGGCCGTGGCGGAGGCGTGCGATGCCGTCGGTGATGAGGGCGGCGACCGCGTGCGCGTTGATCTGGTTGGAGCAGTAGGCGTCCACGACCTCGCGACTGAGCAGGAGGTGACGACGTCCGGCGGTCGCGATGAGTGGACGGTGGGTGACAATCCGGAGCTGGACGCCGTCTGCGTCCAGCTGGTGGGTGGCGATGCGCCATGCCACGGCCAGCCGCGGCGCCTCGGCAGGGGTGGCGCGGCAGGCCCGGAAGAGAAGCCTGACCGCGGTGTCCTCGCCAAGCCCGGCCGCGAGCAGCGGGCCGATGACCAAACCAAGGACGGTGAGTGCGAGTCCGACGATCGGCGGCAGTGCGGCGACCATCACGAGCCAGAGCAGGCTGCTGATGATGACGTCCGGGATCACGACGGCAGCCTTGAGCAGGAGACCGCTCGTGGCCTGTTGCGGGCGGCGTGGCGCGATCTGATCCTTCATCGCCCGTCCCCCTCGTCGTCGAACAGGGAGTGGAGGGCGTCGTCGGTGCTGTAGCCCTGCTCGCTGATGGCGGCCTGGGCGTCCTCGAGCAGTTGGTCGAAGTCGGCTGCCTTGCGAGCAGCCCGGCAGAGCAGGCTGATGGCTTCGGCCACGGACTCGCCAGGTGCTCGGCGGTGGTCGTAGACGTCGAACGCCTCCAGCGACGCCTGGAGGCCGCGGGCGAGTTGCTCCAGTGCCTGGGGAAGCAGGTGGCCGACGCCCTTGAGGTCGCCGAGGATCCGGTAGGCGGTCGGCGCGGGGATGGGCCCGTGCAGGGTCAGGTGGTTGATGGCCCGGATCGACTCGAAGGCGACCTCGGCCCAGCCGGCGACACGTTCGCCCTCCTCGGTGTAGCCGACCAGGGTGCGGCCGCCGTAAAGCAGGTTCTCGACGTGGACTGTGGTGGTCATGATCCGGCTCCGTCCTGGTCGAGCTCGGCGAGGCGGGTGGCTTCCTTGAGGGTGGTTTCGCCGTCGGTCCAGGTGACGACGTCGGGGAGCGTGAGCCCTTCGGTCAGCATGGCCCGGATGGCGGCGCCTGCCCGTCGTTCGAGGGCATCGCGTTCGGCGAGGGTGACCATCAGGGTCAGGGCGGCGGCGTCGAGCCGCTTGTCCCGCTCGGCGGTCTTCGCCCGTCGCCGCGCCTGCGCGGCCACCGCAGCCTGCCGCGCTGCTTGACGGATCGACTGCTCCCCGGACTTCGTGTCGGTCATCGTGTGGCTCCCTTGGTGAGTCCTCTCACTATCCAGAAGTGAGTCGAAGGGCCCTCCACGGACACCGGACGGGCACGAACTTCCCCGGACGGCTCGCGGAGGGGGCGTGGCAGACTGACGGTCGTCCAAACCGACCGGGAGGGGTTCACGTGGGATCGTTGGCCGACGACGTGCTCCCCCTGGTCCGAACCCGGACCGACCTGCACCGCTGGAGCGCCGCCAACACGTACGGCCACGGCGTCCACCAAGCGGTCGCCCTGCTGCGGGCAGCCGCCCAGACCCAGCCGGCAGCCGACGTGTTGGCGGTGACCCAGCGTGCACTGGCGAGCGCGTTGAAGGCGATCGCCCGCGCCGACGACTCCAGCGGCATCATCGGCGACGCGATCAAGGACCTCCTCGCCCTGCACGCCGACCTCACCAACGCCGCTCCTCCCCCACCGGCCCGCCTGGTGGCGTGGATGATCGACTTCCAGTTCGAAGGCGTCGTCGACTACTTCACCCTCGACCCCGCCGCCTACGGACCCGCGCTCGGCGACCGCGGGATGGCCCTCTACAAGGCCAAGCTGGCCGAGATCGCCGAGTCGGTGGGTCCGGCGCCCACCGAAGCGGAAGAACACGCGTACTGGCTGCAGCGGACGGCCGACCCCTCACTGTGGGACCAGCAGGCCGGGCGACGGCATGCCCGGTTCGTGCTGGAGTGGAACGCCCGGCGGCTGGCGGTCTGGGACCGTGACATCGACGCGATCATCGCCACCCACGCCCGCGACCGGAAGGTCGCCGCCTGGCTGGAGGACACCGCCAAGGCGTTCGCCGAGATCGGCGAGACCGACCTGGCGATCGACTGGGCCCGGCAGGCCACCTTCTTCGACCGGGGCCACCAATCCGTCAACGCCGCCCGTCTCTGGTGCCGGCTGGTGTCCGAGCACCGGCCGGCCGAGGAGCTCGCCGGCCGGCTGGCGGTGTTCGACCGGTGGCCCACCGCGACCCACGCCGACGGCGTCCACCGTGCCGCCGGTGAGGCGTGGCCCGACCACCGGACGCACGTCATGGACGCCCTGCGCCAGCGGCCGCGGGAGGCCGTGTCGTTCGCCCTGCACACCCTGGACGACGTCCAGTTGGCGTGGGAGCTCGCCCATTCCCTCGGCCTTGACGAGCCCGGCCTGTGGGGAACCCTGGCTGACCGCTACGAGAAGGTCGACCCGCTCGCCGTCGTGCCCCTCCACACCCGGCAGGTGCTCGACCACCTCGAGCACGCCGACGCCCAGCACTACCGCGCCGCCGCCCGGAAGCTCGCGCACCTGCGCGCACTCACCCGCGACACCGAGATGGCCGACAGCATCGACGCCCTCATCGCCGAACTCCGGGACGCGCACCGCCGGCGTCCGCGGTTGCAGCAGGAGTTCACCCGGGCTGGTCTCCCCTGACCCCTGGTTCCTCGGCCTCCTGCTGGACGGGACTGAGCAGTCGGCCGGCCAGCAGCTGGAGGCTGGCCTCGCCGGGGGCGTCCGACACGGCGACCCTGCCCCACCACGTGCCATCGGCACCGGGGACCCAGGCGACCAACAGTCCAGCCTGGCGTCCCGACGGCGTCTGCACCCACACGTGACGGGCCGGATCCACCGGACGCTCGGCGGGCCTCGGCTTCATAGCCGCCACGCGTTGGCCGAGCGTCCCGAACTCGGAACCGATCCTGGTCGACACATGACTCAAGGTAACCACGCAGTCTGACGTTCCTTCACACGGGGCGCTGTCCGACCGCGCCACGACACTGCGTGGGCGGTCTCGTGGGGTGCGACCCGGTTCCGCAGTCCGGGAGGCGTACTTGCGGGGGCGTCCACTGTGACGGCTTGTCCAGCTGACAAGCGCGGGAGTTCGTTAGGGTGGCGAGCGTGCAGGTGACGCGATGGCGCCGCTACGGCAAGGACAGGCTGTACGTCAAGGACGTCGACGGTCATGACCTCGGCTGGTGGGACCTGGTGGCGAACACCGCCCACCCGACCACGGACGAGACCGAGCAGGCGCTCCGCGAGACGGTGGCGGCTTGGCAGACGACAGCGGGCTCACCGGGCACCGAGCCGGGCCCGTCGCGGGACATCCGGGAGACCGCCCCGATCCCCGAGCTGACCCCGGACCGGGTCCGCGGCCCCGACTTCCTGCCCCCCGAATCAGGACCGTCCGCGTCCCAGCTGGTCTGGCCCGGGCCCGTCGAGGAGGAGGTGCCCCCACTCGAGTTCCCGCCGCCGCAGGGCCCCCCGGTCACCGACCTGGCCTACAACGGTCCGGGTGAACAACTGGCCGACAAGGTCGCGGCGGCCCGCGAGGCAGGCGAACGTCCCACGTTGTGGCGACGCTTCTGGTTAGGCAAGAACGCCTACTCGACCTGGGAGCGCGGTGCGATCGGGGAACGGCTGGTCGCCGAGCATCTGTCCCGACTGGCACAGGCCGATCCCCGTTGGGGTTTCATCAACTCGATCCCCGTCAGCGACGAGGTCGACATCGACGTGTTCGCCGTGGGGCCGGGCGGGGTGTTCACGATCAACGCCAAGTACCACCGCGGAGCCCGGATCTGGGTGGGCGGCGACACGCTCATGGTCAACGGCACACGACAGCCCTACGTGCGCAACAGCAGGCACGAGGCCCGGAAGGCGTCCCGGTTGCTGACCCGCGCCACCGGCGAGACCGTCCGCGTCCAGGGCATCGTCGTCCCGGTCGACGCGAACGCGTTCACCGTCAAGAACCAGCCCGCCGACGTCCACGTCATCAACCGCTCCCGACTCAACGACTACCTGCGATCCCGCCCCGAGATCCTCGGCCCCGACCTGGTGGCGCACGTCTACCACGCCGCCCGCCTGAGCAGCACCTGGCTCCCCTCGTCCTGACCCGGGACGCCGACCGCCCCACCTCCTACGGTGGAGTCAGCGCGGCGCGCGACCCGGCAGGCAGGTGAGGGAGAGGGATGGCGATGGAGAACCTGACGTTCACCAGCACGCTGTGGCGCTGGGAGGCCCAGGACGCCTGGCGGTTCGTCACCGTCCCGGCTGACCTGACCGACGCCATCCGCCTGGGTGCCGGCCCTCCCCGCGGGTTCGGCTCGGTCCGCGTCGAGGCCACGGTCGGCGCCACGACGTGGCGGACGTCGGTGTTCCCCGACTCCCACCGCGGCAGCTTCGTCCTGCCCGTCAAGAAGGCTGTCCGCCGGGCCGAGGACCTCGACGACGGCGACCAGGTCACCGTCACCCTCCGCCTCCTCGACCAGTAGGGGGCCGTGCTGGGTCGCAGCGCCTTGGCGCCGGCGCCGGCCCCGGAATAGTTGAACCGGCAACCGAGTTGTGGGGTGTAGCGACCGCTCGGGTGAAGGGAACACGCACATGGCACACATCACCGTCCTCGGAGGAACCGGCTACGGCGGCAGCGCCGTCGTCCGCGAGGCTGCGCGGCGTGGGCACCAGGTGCTCGCCGTCAGCCGCACCGCACCCACCGACCCGACACCCGGCGTCACCTACCTGACCGGTTCGGTGCTGGACGCCGACGTGCTCCAGCGCGCTGTCGCCGGCGCCGACGTCGTGTTCGAGGCACTCTCCCCTCGCGGCGACATGGCCGGCCAGGTCGAGGGCGTCTTCGAAGCCCTGGTCGCCCTCGCCCGTCAGCACGGCGTCCGGCTCGGCGTCCTCGGGGGCGCCTCGTCCCTGCTCGTCTCGGAAGGCGGGCCGCGGCTCATCGACGTGACGCCGATGCCCCCCGAGGTCCGCCCCGAAGCAGACCTCGGCATCCACAAGCTCGAGACCCTGCAGCAGTCCCCCGACGACCTGGACTGGTTCTACGTCAGCCCCGCGGCCGAGTTCGGTGCCTGGGTGCCCAGCACCGAGACCGGCGCCTACCGGACCAGCGACGACGTCCTCCTGCGCGGACCCGACGGCACCTCCCAGATCTCTGCGGCCGACCTCGCCCTTGCTGTCCTCGACGAGATCGAGCACCCCAACCACCAGCGGCGCCGCTTCCACGTCGCCCACTGAGCCACCCGTTCACCGCGGATCGACGTCGTCGAACGGCTACCGATGGCGTCGACGAACGGCCTTGACCGGCTCGATAAGATGTCCTTATGAGCTTGGTGGTGGAGTATCGCAGCGCGCGGCATCAGGAGGAGGTCGCGAAGCTCCGGCGCGCGCTGGCGTTGCGTGCCCTGGTCGCCGCCGGCTCCAGCCAGCGTGAGATCGCGGAGGTTCTGGGCGTCAGCCAGCCGGCGGTCAGCCAGCAGCTCAAGGCCGCGCAGTCAGTCGCCACGGTGCACCCTGAGACCCTCCTCGAGGCTGCGGCGCCGATCCTGGTCGACGTCGCTCGGACTCGAAGGTTCGACCGGTTGGCCGTGTTCGGGTCCGTGGCCCGACGACAGGCCCGTTCAGACTCTGACATCGACCTGCTCGTCGAAGCACCCGCCGATGCCGGCATCAAGGACGTCCTCGCCCTCCGCGGCACGTTTCAGGCGATCCTGGGTCGCCCGGTCGACCTGGTGACCTACGCCGGACTGCGGGCTGGCCTCGACGACGACGTCCGACGCGAGGCGGTGCTGCTGTGATGGATCGCAAGGTCGCCAAGGACCTCCTCCACGTCCGCGACTGGCTCGATCGCGTGCACGACATCGTCAGCCGCGGTCAGGACGTCTACGCCGAGGACGCCGCTACTCCAAGAAGCTGGCGACTCGCTGATGATGAAGCTCGGCGAGGCGGCCAGCAGACTGGCCCGGGCCAACGTCGAGCCGCCCCCAGGAGTCGCGCGGTCCGATGCCATTGCCAACCGCAACTGGCTGATCCACCAGTACGACCAGATCGACCGAGGGCTCACGTGGGTGACGCTCACCCGCGACCTCCCCGGATGGCGAGCCGTCCTCGAGGCACTGTTCAACCGGGCTCAGCGTGCGTTGGCGTCCGAGCATTCCGACGCCGGCTGATCAGCGCGAGTAGCTGACCCTCACCCTGGGGCTCACTCGCCGTTGGGAAAATGCGAGCCCGCCCGACACTGGCGCAGGAGCCGACCGGGCGTTCCGTGGCCCTTGCCCGGAGCGCGGCCTTCGAGAACCCCGTCGGCTCACCAACGTCAGGCCAGCCCGACCCCGGGCCACATGTCGACCCTTCACCGACCGCAGCACGGACCTGCAACCACCCACGCTCCTCCGACGCCGACGCCGACGCCGACGCCGTGAACGACGACGCCGTGAACGACGACGCCGAGAGAAGGGCCAATGTCCCTCCCCAATGTCCCGACGTCCTCATGTGGCACACACCTAGTGCACGAGGTTGAGGAAGTTCGGCCGGGGTGTCCGTGGAGGGGGTCGAAAGTTACTTCTGGATAGTGTGATGAGTCTGCACAAGATCACCGCCGGATCGGGGTATGACTACCTGACCCGGCAGGTCGCCGTGCAGGACACCACCGAGAAGGGCCACCTCGGACTGGCCTCCTACTACACCGAACGCGGCGAAACCCCCGGCCTCTGGATGGGTTCGGGGATGGCCGGCATCGAAGGCCTGAACGCCGGCGATCAGGTGACCGCCGAGCAGATGCAGAACCTGTTCGGCGCCGGCCTGCACCCGCTGGCCCAGCGGCGGATGGACGCCCTCCACGGCCCGGGGCTCACCGAGGCCGACTACCTGGCGGTGTCCCGGCTGGGGTCGCCGTTCAAGATCCACGCCGGCGATGTGTCGCCGTTCCGCGTCGAGGTCGCCAAACGGCTCGCCGCGCACAACCTGTTGGAGGGAGCACCGGCCAGGTCGGCGGTCGCCGCTGACGAACGCGCGCGGATCAGAACGCAGGTGGGCCGGGAGTTCTTCCGCGCCGAGTATGGCCGCGACCCGGTCGACGCCCGTGAGTTGGCGGGGTTGATCGCGAAGCTGTCCCGCCCGCAGACCACGGCGATCGCCGGGTTCGACCTCACCTTCTCCCCGGTCAAGAGCGTCTCCACCCTGTGGGCGCTCGCGGATCCGCACACGGCGGCGGTCATCGAACGGGCCCACCACGCCGCCGTGGCCGACGCGTTGAAGCTCATCGAAACCCACGCCCTGTTCACCCGCACCGGCGCCCAGGGCGTCCGTCAGGTCGACGTCCGTGGCCTGGTGGCGGCGGCGTTCACCCACCGCGATTCCCGTGCCGGTGACCCCGACCTCCACACCCACGTCGCGGTGGCGAACAAGGTCCAGACCCTCGACGGCCGCTGGCTGTCGATCGACGGCCGGGTGCTGTTCAAGGCCAAGGTCACCGCCTCAGAGACCTACAACACCGCCCTGGAACGGCATCTGGCGGACGCGTTGGGCGTCCAGTTCGTCGACCGCACCACCCAGGTCGGACGCCGCCCCGTCCGCGAGATCGACGGCGTCGACCCCGCCCTGAACCGGCGGTGGTCCGCCCGCCGCCGCAGCATCGAACAACGCCAGGCCGAGCTGGCCACCGACTTCCAGGCCTCCCACGGGCGTCGGCCGACCGCGATCGAGACCCTCGCCCTGGCGCAGCAGGCGAACCTCGAGACCCGGCAGGACAAGCACGAACCCCGCACCCTCACCGAACAACGCACCGCGTGGCGGGCCCAAGCCGAGCAGGTCTTGGGCGGACCGGACGGCATCCGGCGGATGATCCACACCGCGCTGAACCCGACCCGCACCCTCGTACCGGTGCTGGACGAGGCGTGGTTCACCGGCACGGCGGCGTCCATCGTTGCGACGGTGGAGGGGTCGCGGGCGACGTGGCAGTCCTGGCACGTCCGCGCCGAAGCCCAACGCCGCGCCCGAACCGCCAACGTCCCCACCACGCTGTTGCAGGCGACCGTGGACCGGCTCGTCGCCGTCGCACTCGCCGAACACTCGACGCCGCTGGCTGTCCCGGACGCCGGCGTCCGCGAGCCGGCGGTGTTGCGGCGGATGGATGGGCAGTCGGTGTACACGGTCGCGGGGGCCGAATTGTTCACGTCGCCGCGGATCCTCGCCGCCGAACAGCGGCTCGTGGACGCCGCCGCCCGCCGCGACGGAATGGTCGTCGACGAGGCCACCATCGCCGTCGCCCTCCTCGAAAGCACCGCGAACGGGGTCGAGTTGAACGCCGGGCAGGTCGCCCTCGTGCGGGCGATGGCCGGCTCCGGTGCCCGCGTCCAGGTCGCGATCGCCCCCGCCGGCTCGGGGAAGACGACCGCGATGCGGGCCCTCGCTACGGCGTGGACCGAGGCCGGCGGCACCGTCCTGGGCCTCGCACCCTCCGCGGCGGCGGCGGCCGCCTTGGGCGCCCAGATCGACACCCACACCGACACCCTCGCCAAACTCACGTGGTCGATCGACCACCAGCAGCTGCCCGACTGGGCCGCCCGGATCGGCCCGAAGACCTTGGTGGTGATCGACGAAGCCGGCATGGCCGACACCCTGTCCCTGGACGCCGCGGTCGGTCACATCCTGGCTCGCGGGAGCAGCGTCCGGCTCATCGGCGACGACCAACAACTCGCCGCCATCGGCGCCGGGGGCGTCCTGCGTGACATCGCCACCCGCCACGGCGCCGCGCGGCTGAACGAACTCGTCCGCTTCGCCGACCCCGCCGAAGGCGGCGCCAGCCTCGCCCTACGCGAGGGGCAGACCGAAGCGCTCGGCTTCTACCTCGACCGGCAACGCGTCCACGTCGGCGACCTGGCCACCATCACCAACCAGGTCTTCGACGCCTGGCAAACCGACCACACCGCCGGGTTGGACACGATCATGCTCGCCCCCACCCGCGACCTCGTCGCCGAACTCAACACCCGCGCCCGCACCCACCGCCTCACCGGCCAGCCCGTCCAACGCGAGGTGGAGCTCGCCGACGGCCTCACCGCATCGGTCGGCGACACGATCATCACCCGCACCAACGACCGCCGCCTCCGCGTCAGCCCCACCGACTGGGTGAAGAACGGCGACCGCTGGACCATCACCGGCATCACCCCCCACCGGTGGGTTGCGTGCCCTCCACACGCGCAGCCCCCTCAGCGTCGTGTTGCCCGCCGACTATGTGGCCGCGTCGGTGGAACTCGGGTACGCGTCCACGGTCCACACCGCGCAAGGGGTGTCGGTGGACACGATGCACGGGGTGGCGACCGGTACCGAGGGGCGCCAGCAGCTGTACACGATGCTCACCCGCGGCCGGCACGCCAACCACGTCTACCTGCAGGTCGTCGGCGACGGCGACCCCCACACGGTGATCCACCCCGACACCGTCCGCCCGCCGACCGCGACCGACGTCCTCGAACAGATCCTCGCCCGCGACACCGCCCCCACCTCCGCCACCTCGCTGCAACAACAACTCAACGACCCGCGGATCCGGCTCGGACAGGCCGTCGCCCGCTACACCGACTCCCTGTCGGTGGCCGCCGAGGACCTCGCCGGCGACCTCGCCGTCCGCGCCCTGGAGCGTCGCGTCGACCAGCTGCTGCCCGGCGTCCCCTGGTGTGACGCCTGGCCCGCGCTGCGCGCCCACCTGCTGTTGATCGCCGCCGATGGCCACGACCCGATCACCGAACTGCGTGCGGTTGCGGTCGGCACTGACCTCACCGGAGCCACAGATCCCGCGGCCGTCCTCAACTGGCGCCTCGACGCCACCAGCCTGCGGAACACCACCCCCGGCCCCCTGCCGTGGCTCCACAACGTCCCCAGCCGGCTCCGCAAACACCCCGACTGGGGCAGCTACCTTGAGGCGCGGGCACGGCTCGTCGCCGACCTCGCCGACACCGTCCACCAACAAGCGCTCACCACGACCCGGACTCCGGCGTGGTTGGCGTCCTGCCTGGGGCAGCCGACCGGGCAGACGATCGCCGACCTAACCGTGTGGCGTGCCGCCGTGAACGTGCCGGACGCCGACACCCGACCCACCGGCGAACGGCAACTCCCCAAGGCCGCCCGCCGCTGGCAACGCCACCTCGACCGCCGCCTCACCGGCGACCACCAGCCCGCCCTCGCCGAATGGGGACCCCTCCTCCACCAGCTGGCCCCCACATTGCCGGCGATGAGTTCACCCCGCTGCTCGCCCAACGCCTCGCCCAGTTGTCGGCGTCCGGCATCAACGCCCGCACCCTCCTCCACGCCGCGGCCAGCGAAGGTGTCCTGCCCGACGACCACGCCGCCGCCGCCATGTGGTGGCGGATCGCCCGCCAGCTCACCCCCGCCGTCGCCGCCGCCCTCGACACCGACCAACCACTGGCCACCCCGTGGACCACCACACTGGCCGACACCATCGGCGCCGCCCGTGCGATGGAGCTGCAGTCGAGTCGTTGGTGGCCGGCCCTGATCGCCGCTGTCGACCACGGCGTCCGCCAAGGCTGGACCCCACCGACCTGCTCACCACCACCCCCATCGGCGGAGGTCAGGTAGACGAATGCCTCGCCCTGGTGTGGCGAATCTCGACGCTGACCCACCCGCCTGTCGGGTTCGAGGACGCGGACGCCGGCGTGCCGCACCCCGACGACGAACCTCCCGCTGACCTGTGGGACGACTACCAACCCACCAGCCCGATCCTCCTCGGCGACCCCCCCGACCACGCCACAGCCACCCACGGCGTAGACCCGATCGAGCCTGTCCAGGGCCTCGCCGATGCCGACGATGAGGGCCCGAGCCTGGCGTGGCAGGCGATCATCCGGGAGTCCCTCGGCGTGCCCGAACCCACCCGCTACGACCTCGAGAAGCAGTTCGCCCGCGCCGACGCGTGGCGCGGCAGCCCCCACACCCCCGAACGCCTCGCCGCGGTGAACCGGCTCACCGCCGACTTCTACCAGGCCTGCTACGCCGACTCGTGGGCGAGGCCCTACCTCACCGCACGGTTCGGCGTCGACCTCACCGGCCACCCCGACCTACAGGCCGGCTACGCCCCCGCCGGCTGGACCACCCTTGTCACCCACCTGCGCCGCCAAGGGGTGTCGGAGACCGAGATGCTCGCCGCCGGCGTCGCGACCACGGCGTCCACCGGCCGGCTCATCGACCGCTTCCGCGACCGCGCAGTCTTCCCGATCCGCCACGACGGCGTCATCCTCGGGTTCGTCGGACGCCGCCACCCCGACCGTACGGACGATGACAAGGCTGGCCCGAAGTACCTCAACACCGCCGACACCCTGCTGTTCCACAAGGGCGACCAGCTCTTCGCCACCGGCACCCTCAACGCCAGCGCCACCCCCGTCATCGTCGAAGGACCCATGGACGCCATCGCCGTCACCCTCGCCGGCAACGGTACGTACGTCGGGGTCGCACCGCTCGGGACGTCCCTCACCGACGATCAGGCTGCCCAACTCTCCCAGCTTGGGCACCGGACGCCGATCGTCGCCACCGACGCCGACCTCGCCGGCCGCGTCGCCGCCGAACGCGACTACTGGATCCTCACCCCCTACGGCCACGACCCCCGCCACGCCGAGCTCCCCGACGGCACCGACCCCGCCGACCTCATCGCCACCGGACGAGGCAGGGTTCTCGCTGAGGCGCTCGAGCACGCGAGGCCTCTCGCCGAGCAGCTGGTTGACGAACGCTTCGCCCACCTCCCCGCCAGCGAAGCCGCGGTGGAAGCCCTCCGCGTCATCGCCGCCACCCCACCCGAACGCTGGGAGACCGCCACCCAGGACATCGCCGAACGCCTCGGACTCCCCGCCAGCCTGCTCCGCACCGCCCTCCACGACCTCGTCGAGGGCTGGAACCGCGACCCCCGAGGAGCCGCCCAGACCGCGCTCCGCGACGTCAACCAGGTCAAGAACCGGTTCGCGAAAGCCGAGGCCAACAGCGTCCACGAGACCGTGGACAGCCGACCGGTCCGGACTCGGACTGACCTGCCGACGCCGACACCGAGCCCTGCTCGCACCGTCGATTGGTAGACCGGTCAACGCGGGCCGCCCGCCCGCCGGCCCATGTGAAGACGCGGACGCTCTTGCGTAGGGGACGATGGGGCCATGGCGAACTGGTCTTCCTT
Organism: Nigerium sp.; assembly: GCA_016711325.1. Lineage (GTDB taxonomy): Bacteria > Actinomycetota > Actinomycetes > Propionibacteriales > Propionibacteriaceae > Propioniciclava. Next base: position 643,910 of record JADJTH010000008.1, read on the forward strand.
GCGCGACGCCCTTTGTGACGTCGAGCACCAGATCACGTTCACCTGGGCTGAGCTTGACGAGATGGTCGGCGGCCTCCCCCCGTCCGCCTACAAGCATGCGGCCTTCTGGAAGGGGGCCCGCAGCGGCTGGCCCGGTTTCACCACGACCACGGTGGGAGTCGGGCACTCGGTGACCTTCGTCCGCAGCGGCCCCTCGGGCGAGCGTGTCCCACCTCCCAGCCCGACGCCTCAGGTCACGAGCGCACCCGCCCAGACCCGCCCCGCCGACATAATCCTGGTGAGCTGCGTCAAGGAGAAACGCGCTGATCCCGCCCCAGCGAAGGACCTGTACACCTCGCCGCTGTTCGGCAAGGAACGGCGCCACGCCGAATCCTCGGGCAAGCCGTGGTTCATCCTGTCCGCGAAACATGGCCTGGTGGCCCCCGACCACGTCCTTGAACCTTACGAGCTGCGACTCTCAGACACCCCGCGCACCTATCAACACGCCTGGGGCCTCAACGTGGTTCGGCAACTCGAGGATGCTGCCGGGCCGCTTACCGGCAAGACGATCGAAGTGCACGCCGGTGCCGCCTACACCGACGCGATCCGCGCGCTTCTCCTCGGCGCCGGGGCCCATGTGATCGAGCCGCTGGCAGGTCTGACACTCGGCCAGCGCCTCGCCTGGTACGCACGTGCACCCGACTCCTCAGACTCGCCCGCCGTGGAGACTGCGCCGGGCATCGACGGTCTGGTCGAGCGGCTCCGGGACGAGACCCGCGCCCAAACCCCTGCCGTGTTCCTCGCCACCCACGGCGTGGACACGCGCCGGCCGGGTCTCTACAGCTGGTGGGTAGACCCCGCCGGGGCCGTCGACCTCACCACGGGACTCGAAGCCCGGATCGAACCAGGACTGATCTATGCCGGGCTTGCGGGCGCGACCCGGACGAAGAGCGGGAAGAAGTCCACCAATACCCTGTGGGGACGGATCCGCGGGATGCACCTCGGGGGCAACCACAACTTCTCCACCTTCAGACTCAGTCTGGGCTCCATCCTCGCGGCAGCGCGCCACGCCCAACGCATCGATGAGGACGCACTGACGGAGTGGATGCACCAACACCTTCGCCTCATCGCCGTCCCCGTCGACGACCCCGATGGGCTCGACGCCCTCGAGACCGAAATCCTGACCGCCCTCGATCCCCCACTCAACCTCCACAAGCGGCCGAAGAGCGACGCGAGAACGCGCTTGAGCCAATTGCGACGTCAGCACAGGCCGGGCTAGCCAGGCGCCCGAGCCGCTCCAGAGGGCCCAGCGAGATACCACCTCGATGCCTTGACTCCCCTGCCCGACGCCGCGGGCCCTAGCGTGAACCTCATGGGTGGACCCACGGAACCACGCGAAGTCCCGACGAAGGCTGGCCGCGCCCAAGATCCAGCCACGTGCCCGACCTGCGGTTCCTCCACGTGGCTGCCCATCGTCTACGGGCAACCGGATCATGAGTTGTTCCTGGCCGCCCAGCAGCAGAAAGTAGAGCTCGGCGGGTGTTGCATCAGCAACGACTCCCCCACACGCCGCTGTCGAGCCTGCTCACGAACCTGGCGACACGTCCCCCTCGCGGACGCGTGAGCGACATGACTCAACACCTTCCCGGGGGTCGGCTTGCCGGAGGAGTCGGGCGAAGCTTGCTGAAAGTGCCGCGAAGTTGTCGTACGCGAGGTTGTCGTCGTGGTGCAGGCTGTACCTAACTTTGCCCGCCGGAGCAGGCCGTCGCGAGCCTGCTGGCGCGCTGCGGCCACGATTGGGGCCGGGCGACTGGTGGCGCCGTGGCTATCGGCTCACGCGCAACACGATCTTCCCCGGGACGTGGCCGCCCTGCGAGAGCCGGAGGGCGTCGGCCACGTCGGCGAGGTCGAAGGACTGCGCGACGCGAATCGCAAGGTCCCCTGAATCCACCAGACCGGCCAGGTGTGCCAGGTCCGCGGCGTCCGGACGCACCCACATCCACGACCCGCCCACCTCGATCACGCTGCTGTCAGCGATGGAGGCATGGCGTCCCCCCGACGCAAGCACCGCCGTGGTGACCTCCCGGACACCGCCCGCGAAGTCAGCGACCACGTGGACGCCTTCGGGGGCCAACGCCCGAACCCGCTCAGCAAGCCCGTCCCCGTACACCAATGGCTCGGCACCCAGCGTCCGGAGCAGGTCATGGTTGGCCTCCGACGCCGTGGCCAGAACCCGCGCGCCCGCCCGACGAGCCAACTGGACACCGACCTGGCCGACCCCACCGGCACCGCCGTGGACCAAAACGGTCTGACCGGAGGCCACCCCCAGTCGACGCACCACCTGATAGGCGGTCAGCCCCGCCAACGGGAGACCGGCCGCGGCATCCCAATCGAGCAAAGCCGGCTTACGGGCCAGCGTCCGAACGGGCGCACTGACGTACTCGGCGTACGTACCACCGGAGACGCAATCCTTGCGGACGTAGCCGATGACCTCATCGCCGACCGCGTACTCGGGGACGTCGATACCGACGGCGCTGACAACACCCGCCACGTCCCAACCAGGCGTGACGGGGAACACGAAGTCCAGCAGGGCGTCCAGCCCGCCGCTCATCAGCTTCCAGTCCACAGGGTTCACCCCGCTGACCGAACCTCGACGAGCACCTCACCCGGCCCCACCTTGGGCAGCGGACGCTCAACGATATGCAGCCGCTCCACACCCCCGAACGTGTCGTAAACGACAGCCCTCATCCTCGCTCCTCACTCTCATCCCCCGACGCCGACGCGAGCACCAGCGTCCCCACGATCCACCGCGGGCAGCACCCATGCCGCACCCGGTCCAGGCCAGACCGTGGCGCATCCGCTACCCCCAGGCCAGCACGTCCTAGTGACACACACTGGTCGCACACCCATGGGCCAGGACTGACTGGCCGGGGCCCGGCAAGGTTCGCGGTCGCGCCGCAAACTCATCAACAGGCGGAACGCTACCCTCGCTCACCCCGCTGGCAATAGCGCCGGCGGTGCGCGAACGTCACGCCTCGTGGCTGTCCTCGACTTCAGTGCGGCAGTCACGCAATCACTCGGGGTGGTTTTTCCTCGAACCCCAGTAGCCGCCAGCATCAATCGAGGCGGGAGTCCCAGGCGCCGTGGGGGTTGCAGGCGCCCTACTCTCCACCCATTTGGTACTCGAGAGCCTGACGGACCAATCCTATGACGTAGCTGAGGTCGGATTCCTCGTCCAGCCCCACCTCGGTCGGCCCATTGCCCCAGTGGCCCTTGCGCTGACATCCCAAGCAAGGTCGCGCTCGTCGCGAAGTAACCCTTACGGAGTCGGCTACTCCGGTGAGCAGATCGTAGAGCGGAAGCTGACGTGCCCGTGCTGCAGGACTGAGTTCCTGTGGGAAGGCCCCGAGAAACTCCAGAAGCAGGAGCACACTTGCACCCCCTGCGAACGACACTCACGCACCACCACCCTGGCCGAAGAGCTGGAGACACTCCGCGAGCATGACCAGCGGCTACCCAACCTCGTACATGAAGCACGAGACATGGCGCGCAACGCGCAGACAGAGCTCGCTGACCGCAAGCAGATGGACGCCGAACGGCGAGCGCAGGTGCGCGGTGCCCTCTCCTCACGTGACCCGAGGGCTGTGCGGTTGCGGCAATAGGGGTTGCGACGTCGCCCACCTCATCTCGAAGGTAAGGGATGAGCAACGCAAGCGACAGCTGGGCGAACTGCTGGAAGGACGATGACGATTTCGATGAGTGGCTCGCGGACCATTCGGCCCGCCTAGATCGGATGAGCAGTCGTGCGCGTTCCACGGAGCCCCGCTGGCGCGCATAGCTGGCACCTCCTGGCCCTGTTGTCGTCACGTCTGCGAGCACGATCGACTGCACGGGCGCGGTGCGGCCAGAACAGGACGTGCCCGACCCTCACGCACGGGCTGGACGCGACGAGCCGTGGCAACGTTCGGGGTGTCGGTCTGCCGAGGTGTTCAATGCTGCTCCAAACTGGGATCCGTGACTCGGAGCAAGCGGACAAGGGCTCAACCGGTGCAGGTCATCGTGGCTCCAGCTTCTGCGACAGCGAATGTGCCTCCATCGTCGGATTTTTCGGCGGTGGCGGGCAGGATCTTGGACCAATTGAGCGCAACTGCTTGGCTACCCGCGGCGCTGATCGTTTCGGATCTCGGGATTGCGGCGGCTTACCGTCTGGCCCAAGGGAGTCCTACGCAGCGGTGGGAATCCATTGCCGATACACTCAATGCGAAGCCATTCGGCGTCATCTTGGGAGTCGCATTTGCCCTGGTGTTGGCCACCATCGTCACCCAAAGCCTTGAGTTCGCTGCCATTCGATTCCTCGAGGGGTATTGGGGTTCATCGGGTTTAGCTTCGGTGCTCACGAGGTTAGGCATCTCTCGTGAGCGTCAACGTAGGCGGCATCTGACGCGCACCGGCGAGCGCTTAGACCGCGAAGCGCTCTCGGCTGTAATCCCCGCTCTCCGAACGCAACTCAAGGACAAACCGGAGTTGGTGGCGGCCATCGAGTGGATCCATCGCGGCGACGACACATCCGGTTTCGACTCTGCGGTCATCGAGGAGGCGCTTGATTTCGTCAATGACCGCGAATGGCTACGGATAGCGCCAACCCACCTGGTTCATCGACTCAATGCCATCGACGACGCCGCTGCGTCGTTTCCGAGCGAAGACCGAATGATGCCCAGCCGCCTAGGCCAGGGCTCTGCGCTCGGCCGAAGATCGACTTGAGTACTCCGGCGAACCCCTAAGAGGTTACATAATACGCAATCTCGCTCGGATCAATCCGCTTCTTCTCGGTGAACACGATCAATATCGCAATCGCTTGGACATGTACGCAGTCATGTGTCTGGCCTGCGTCGGTCTCACTGCTGCGAACGCTGCCGTGCTGTGGACGGTGGTTGCTGTCGAAGGTTTGGCGGTCCTCTCCGGCTTCACACTCTTGCTAGCATGGGCCAGCTACAGAGGGGCCGTCGCCTCGGCCCATGACTACGGGACGGCTCTGCTCGCGATCAACCAGGAACTCAGCGCCGCACGGGGCTTCTAGGGAGCTCGTCCATGTGCCGCCCATGGCACGACGGCGGACGGGGAGCATCTACTTCTCGTCCACATTCAAGGCAGCGAAAGTGACGGTTCCGGCTCGGCGCATTGCCGGGAACTTGTCGACCAGTCACGTTCGGAGTCTTCACCCGCTCATCACCCCGAGTCAAGGCTTCTTCCCATCCATCATTTCACAGCCAGAGTCTGGAAGTGAGAGGGCTGGGAGGAACGATTCCCTCTGGGAACCGCCAATTCAGTTGAGCGCCGGCGTCCGCCGGCGGCTGTCCCTGCGAGGGCCACCATCGCGCACAGCGCGGCAGATGAGTGCACGGTCCGATCGCCGTGGCGCAGCGAGGAGCGCCCGCCTCCCGACGCGCAGAGCCGGCGCGTCGGCGCGTCGGCGCGCCGGCGGCTATAGAGTCACCAACGGCAGACCGTCTGACGAGCGTGCACGGTGCCGCCGAGTAACGAGGAGGTCCATGGTGGCCAGGAGGCGCGTTGGGCTGGCGGTCTTCTGGCTCGGGGTCTTCTTGTTGTTTGTCCACACCACCCTGCCAGCACTGTGGGAGCTGTTCGGTCCCGGAACCCCGTACCCGCTCAGTTCGTTGAGCGGGCTGGGTGCCATTGCCACTGGCTTCACCCCTCCGCTTGGGGCTGCCTTGATGGTGGTCGCCGCCGTACTCGCCGGGCCTCACACAACCCATGAGGGAGCATGAACGAGCCAGCGCACTTCCCGACCGCGCTTTATCTCTACTTCGCCGCGGGCGGCACCACGGCCCTGATCCTGTTCGCGCTGGTGACGTGGACATGGCTCAGGACAAGGGCGGTCACCTCCGGACGACTGCGCTCAGGTCTGACCTGGCTCGGAGTCGGGTTCGCGTTCCTGCTGTCGTCCCAGTGGTTTGCGTGCGGTATCGGCGCCGGACCCGGCTTCCTCCTCGGTGACGACGATTCCGCCCGGCAGCCCTTCCTGGCCACAGCGGCCGCCGTCGCCGGAATGTTCTGCTCGGTCATCGGCTGGTTCGGCGTCCTGGTCGGCATGCGCTTCATCCACACATCGCTCAAGCAAGGCGTAACACGGCCGGCGCAGACTCCGACCCCCACCAGGTCGCGCCGATCCCAACACGCTAGAGTCACAAGAAACCGGCGACATCCGCGGCAAAGTCAGATGGCTCCCTCGGGCGTCGGACGCGGAGCGCGACCGCATGCGGTCAGGATCGGCAGCCTCGTGTTCGGCGGGGTGACTCGGGACCGGCTGACCGCGAGGATGGATGCGTGGTTGATTCGAGCGCCCGCATGACCCGGCCGGCCCGCCTGGTGGCGGTCGACATGGACGGGACCTTCCATCGATGCCGAGCGCGGATATGACCGGGTCCGCTTCCGCCGATTGCATCAGCGACTCCAGGCTGCCGGTGTCCGTTTCGTCGTGGCCAGCGGCAACCAGTACTGGCAGTTACTGACCTACTTCGACGGCTTCCCCGACGTCCTCTACATCGCCGAGAACGGTGCCGTAGTGGCTACCGCGGAACGGGTGCTGAGAGTGGCGCCGTTCGAGCCGAGCGCGGTGGCTGCCGCGCTGGACTACGTGGACCGCCTGCCCGGCGTCTCCACCCTAGCCTGCGGTGTGAAGGCTGCCTATGCCCGTCACGACACCGATCCCGGTGTGCTGGAGATGATGCGCCGGTACTACGTGCGGCTCGAACTCGTGGATGGCTGGGCCCAGATCGACGACGACGTGGTGAAGCTCGCTCTGGATTGCCCGGCGGAGCGGACCGGCGCACTGCTGGCGGAGTTGGCCATCGGGCTGCCCCGTGGTGTCGTTGCGACCTCGAGTGGGCACGGGTCAATCGATCTGGTGAGCCACGGGGTCAACAAGGGCGTCGCGCTGGCCTGGCTCGGCGAACGGTTGGGCATTGCGGCGGAGGAGATGATCGCCTTCGGCGACGGTGGCAATGACGTGGAGATGCTCGCGCTGGTCGGCCTCGGGGTGGCCATGGCCAACGCGCCCGACGATGTCAAGAAGCACGCTGACGTCGTGGCTGGAGCCCACGACGACAGCGGGGTGCTCGAGTTCCTTGAGCACCTCCCCGTCCAACCGTGGTCGAATCGCTCCTGACCGCCGGATTGGGATCCACCTCCAAGACGTGCGTATCTCCGCGGAACAGCCTGGGTCGTGAGAACCAACTGCCGGCCACCGGCGGCCACGCCCAGGACTCGCCGTCTTCGGCAGATCCCGCACGCGTCGTGCGGCAATTGAGGATGTCCGCGGGACGCTTTCAGCTTGTCGAGTTCGACGGGTGTGGGGCTTCTGGGGCCACCACTGCGCTGGGTAGGCCCACGTCACCGCGCTGACGCGCGCTGCCCGGTCCGGCGCGAGTCAGCCCGGGAGATAGGTTGACAACGTGAACCCCACCCGACCCGGCACCTCCTCCGCGTGGCTGACGCTGCTGGTCTGCGCGCTCGTGGGCGCCCTCGCCTTCCTGCTGCTCGGTCCTCGCAACGCCGGGCTGGGCGCCCCCACCGGCGATCCGGTCCTGGCCCGCGACGCGTCGGTGGCGCTGGCCACCGCCCGGAACGTCGAAACGGTCAGCGTCGCCCGAATCCGCGACGGCCAAGCGTCATGGGCAGGGTTCGGTGAGGTCACCCCGGACAGCCGATACGAGCTCGGCTCGATCACTAAGACGTTCGACGGGCTCCTGCTCGCGGACGCCGCACAGCGCGGCGAGGTGCGCCTCGACGACCGGCTCGACGCCCACCTGACGGAGTTGGCCGGCACGCCGGTCGGTTCGGTGACCTTGGCGGAGCTCGCCAGCCACCGGGCCGGGCTGCCCCACATGGCCCGCCTCGACATGGTGCGTGTCGTCGCCGAGGACCTTGCCGGCGCCGCCCTGTCCGACTACACCACCGGCCCGCCGGACCGCGTGATCCGCGATGCGGGTGCGATCAGGCTGTCGGGCCGGGGCACGATGCAGTACTCCAACCTCGGCGCGTCCCTGCTCGGCTTCGCCCTCACCCGCGCCGCCGGGGCACCCGACTGGCCCTCCTACGTCCGCGAGCGTCTCTTCGAGCCGCTCGGCATGCACGACACCCTCATCGCCGAACCCGGCCGGCCGGCGTCCGACCTGATGCAACCCCACCAGGGGCTTGGTAGGCCCACCGCACCGTGGACGGGCAGCGGCTACGCGCCCGCCGGCATCGGGGTGACGACCACCGCGGCCGACCTCACCCGCTACGCCCAAGCGATCCTCGACGGCACCGCGCCCGGCCTGCAGGCCCTCGACGCCCGCTGGCCGGCGATGATGGGCTGGCAGATCGGCCTGGCCTGGATCGTCACCGACACAGAGGCAGGCCCGGTCGCTTTCCACAACGGGGGCACCGGCGGCACCAAGACCATGCTCGCGATCGACCGCGCCCACCAACAGGCGGCGATCGTCCTGAACAACAGCACCCAGGACGTGACCGGCGCGGGCCTGGCGTTGGTGGGTGTGCCCCTCGACAGCTCGCTGGCGCCGCCGCCGGTCGACGCGGACACGGTCGGCTGGGTCGGTGTCGGTGTCCTGTTCACGCTGTTGTTCGCCGTCGGGGCTGTCCGAGGACGAAGCAGGGCCCGGATCCTGGGGCAAGGGCTCGCCACTGCCGGCGCGTTGTTGCTGTGGTGGATCGCCGCCCCGTGGGACTGGAGTGCGCCCTGCGTTTTCGGTGCCGCGTCCGGGCTCGCCCTGGCCGCAGCCATGGTTGCAGCGCGGCGTTGGGTCCACCTGCCGTGGCTGCCGCCCCGCTGGCGTTCCGGGACGCTCATCACCCTCGCCGCGGGGGGCGCCTGGCTGACCGCCATGCTCACCCTGGCACTCTGGGCGGCGACACTCAGGCGCTGAAGTCCCTCCACTCCCCTTGGCCAGAAATCCTCGGTGCCCGGCTCCGAGACTGTCCGGTAGGTTCACCAGGCTCTACCGGGCCATCCCGAGGTCGCGGGCCATTCGACGGATGGCGGCGCTGAGGGAATCGTCCGTGCGCACTGCGCGAGGATCGGCTCGACTCACTCGCTCAGGGTATGGGCCACTGGTCGGTGCCGGGACCCGCGACGCCCGCGGCTGCGAACTAGGCCCTGAGAACGTCTTTCGGGGCGAGCGGGGGGCGTCCGCCTCAGTCTCGACCGAGGCGCAGGTATACGGTTGGCGTGGGCACCCGCCCAGACAGAGCCGTCCACAGGCAGGAGCCCGAGGAATGAGGCCGACCGGGGTCCTTTCGACTCTCACCCGAAACACCCTCAAGCGAAGCCCGGTCACCGCAATCGTTCTCGTCCTGTTCGTGGCGCTGTCGGCGATGTTGGCCAGTTCGGCCGGCGCCCTGCTGGTCACCGTCAGCGGCGCCACCGACTCCCTGATGCGCCAGGCGCGCTCGTCGCACTTCGTCCAGATGCACGCCGGAGACCTGGACGAGCAGCGGCTGAACCAGTTCGCCGCCGCCAACAACCTGGTTGAAGACCATGCGGTCAGCCTGTTGCTGAACGTGGATGGCGCAGCGATCCGGTTGACCGGGGACGACACCGACGCCACGCTCGCAGCCGGGCTGCAGGACAACGCATTCGTCACCCAGAACGCCGACTTCGACTGGCTGCTCGACCTCGACGGGCAGGTGATCGACCCCGAGCCGGCGACGGTGTGGCTGCCCGTCTACTACCAGCAGGCGCTCGATCTGCACGCGGGCGACCTGCTCACCGTGACCGGCGGCGGGTTCACCCACGAACTGACCGTGGCCGGCTTCATGCGTGATTCGCAGATGAACCCCTCCTTCGCCGGCTCGAAGCGCCTGCTGGTCGCGTCCGCCGATCACGCCGCGCTGGCCGACGGCCTGGGTGAGTTCGCCTCCCCCGAGCGCATCATCGAGTTCCGGCTGACGGACGCGAGCGCGGTCGCCGAGTTCGAGACCCAGTACCGGGACGCCGGTCTGGAGGCCAACGGACCGACGGTCACCTGGTCGCTGTTCTCGCTGCTCAACTCGATGTCGACCGGGATCACCGCGGCGCTGGTGGTGCTGGTCACCCTGTTGCTGGTCGGGATCTCTCTGCTGTGCGTGCGGTTCACCCTTCTCACCAGCATCGAGCAGGACTACCGCGAGATCGGCGTCCTCAAGGCCATCGGCCTGCGGCGAGCAGATCTGCGGCGGCTGTACTCGCATCGCTACCTCATCCTCGCTGGCGGGGGAGCCCTGGTGGGGTGGCTGTTGTCGTTCGGGCTGACCCACCTGTTGCTGCGCGAGGTGCGGTTGTTCCTCGGCCCCGCGAGTCACACGCTGCTGACCGTCCTGATCGGGGTGGTCGCGTCCGGCCTGATCGTCGGCGTCATCGCCCTTACGGTGCGGCGCATCCTCGTCCGGCTCGAACACGTCTCGCCGGTGCAGGCCATCCGTACCGGGGTCGCGGAAGCGACCTCTCCGCGGGCCGGCGCGGCAGCTCCCCAGCACGGCGTTGGACGACGGTGGCGGGCAGTTCACTGCCCACCCCGGTGCTGCTCGGCCTGCGTGATCTGGGCCGCCGACCCGGCCTGTACGCGGTGCCGGCCATCATCTTCACGCTCGCGGCGGTCCTGCTGATCCTGCCCCAGAGCCTGTACGCGACCATCACGTCACCGCAGTTCGTCACCTACATGGGCGTCGGCGTCAGCGACATCCGGATTGACGTCAGGCAGCCGGCCGACCCGGCCCGGGTCGCCGAGGCGTCCCGGGAACTCGCCGCCGACCCCCGCGTCGCCGAGCAGGTCCTCCTCGAGACCGCCGCCTACACCGCCCTCGACCCGGCCGGGAAGCGCGCCACCGTGAAGGTGGAGTCGGGCAACCTGGCAGCATTCCCGGTCACCTACCTGAACGGTGGGATACCCGCCACGCCTACCGAGATCGCGCTGTCAGCGCTGCAGGCCGAGGCGCTGGGTGCCGCGGTCGGCGACGAGATCGTCGTCACACCCGTCCGCTCCGCGACCGCGACGGACGGGGCGCTGACGCTCGTAGTCTCGGGTATCTACCAGGACATCACCAACGGCGGCAAGACCGGCAAGATGTTGGCCCCGCACACCAGCGCCGACCTGATGTGGAGCGTCCTGTACGCCGATGCGGCGGCGGGAGCGGACGTCGAGGCGCTGATCGCCGAGTACGCCGCCCAGAACCCCGACCTGAAGGTCAATCCGGTCGCCGCCTACGTCGAGGGCATCGTCGGGGGATCGATCGCCGCAACCCGGGACGCGTCGGTCGCCGCTGTTGGAGTCGGTCTGCTGGTCAGCGCGCTGATCGCGGCGCTGTTCCTACGGTTGCTGCTCGTCCGGGACGTCTACCCGATCGCGGCGATGCGCGCCATCGGTTTTCGCGACAGCCACATTCGTGGCCAGTACCTGGTTCGCACTGTCGTCCTGCTCTTTCTGGGGACGATCGTCGGGGCGATCCTGTCCGCCGCGCTCGGCAGCGCCCTGGCCGGGGTGCTGCTTCGGCCGATCGGCATCTCGCGCATCCGGGTGGTCGCCGACCCGCTGCTCGCCTACGTCGCTTCCCCGCTTGCCCTGCTGCTGACAGTCGTCGGCACCGCAATCGTCGCGACCCGCACCACCGGCCGCGCTTCCATTGCCGCCACCATCAAGGACTAGGAATCATCGTGAAGACACCCCCTGCTCACTACCACCGGCCTGCTCACCGCCACCGGCATCCGCAAGTCGTTCGCGACCGACGGCCAGACCACCGAGGTGCTGCACGGCATCGACCTGAGTGTGGACGACGGCGAGTTCGTGGCCGTCATGGGGCCGTCGGGTAGCGGCAAGTCGACGCTGCTCTACGCCATTTCTGGCATGGACGAGGTCGACGCCGGGACCGTCGTCCTGGACGGCACCGACCTGACTGCGCTCACCCCCGACGAGTTGGCGGACGCGCGGCGCCAGCAGATGGGCTTCGTCTTCCAACAGCCCAACCTGCTCAAGGACCTGGTGCTGCTCGACAACATCGTGTTGACAAGCTCACTCGACCGCCTCGGCACCCCAGCTGAGCGGGTGGCACGCGCGGAGGAACTGATGGGCCGGGTTGGGATCTGGGACCTGCGCGATCGGATGCCGGCGCAGGTATCGGGCGGTCAGCTGCAGCGCGCCGGGATTTGCCGGGCGTTGATGCGCCGTCCCCGAATCGTGTTCGGGGACGAGCCGACCGGTGCCCTCAACACGCGGGCAGCCTCCGAGATCATGGACCTGCTCGCCGAGTTCCACGCCGAAGGGATGACGCTGCTGCTGGTCACCCATGACGCCCACGTCGCCGCGCGCGCCGATCGGGTGGTGTTCATGGTCGACGGCGAGGTTTCGGACGAGATCGTCTTCGACGCCCCCGATGACCGCGATGCCCGACTTGGGCGGGTCACTGCGGGCCTGCGCCGGATGGGGATCTGAGCGGCCCCGCCGCTCCCGCCACTGAGGACAACCGCGGCGACCGGCCCGAACCTGCTCCACGTCGTGCCTGTCCTGACGCCGAGCCACACCACCGGCCGCATCGGGGCGTGCACGTCACCGACCGCGAGGAAGAACCGTGAGGGGCGACCCCGGAGCACCAACAGCACGGCGATCACCAGACCCGTCACCATCAGGCGCAGGGACTGCTCGGCCAGCATGTAGGTGTTGAACGACGGATCAGCCAACCAGGCTCGATAGGCGGGCGCCTGATCGATGACCCGGAACACGAGCCACTCGGCGCCGACTGACCTGTTTCAGCTCAAATGTCGCATTTCGCGGCTTTGATCAGTCCACCCCTGGCGGGTCTGGACGGTGGTTGTGGATCTGATTGTTCCGCCGTTGGCGGTGGTGAGCAAGACGACGCTGGTGGGCGTCGTGCAGGCCCTTGCGGCGGGCGGCGCGGATGGCCTCGCCCCCTGCCTTGGTGTTCATCGTCGGGGGTCACGTAGCCGATGCTGGAGTGCAGGCGGACGGTGTTGTACTCGATCTGGATGCGGTCGAGCTCGGCCCGCAGGACGGCCGGGTCGGTGATCGCCAGCAGGTGCGGCCATTCGGCCTTCAGGGTGCCGTTCAACGACTCGATCCACGCCTGATCGGTCGGGGTGGAGGGCCGGCCGAAGTGTTGCGCGATCGCGACCAGGGCCATGAACCGGCGGGTGCCGGTGGCGATCATCTGCGACCCGTTGTCCGATACCGCCAGCAGTAGCGGGGTGAGGCCGTCGTCGGCGTCGGGGTCGACCCGGCCGGTCGCCGCCCGAGCCAGGGCTTCCTCCAGCAGGCCCTCGGATTCCAGGGCCGTGGTGAACGCGGCCTGCACCTGGGTGGTGGTCTCCTCGCTGGATACCAGGTGGGTGAGCCACTTGCGGGACACGAGGTCCTCGATGATCAGCACCTTCGCCCCGCAGCGGGTGAAGTGGGTCGTGTCGTAGATCCATAGGGAATTCGGCTTGTAGGACGCCCAGTCCGGGAACGGCTTGCGTTCCCCGCGGGCCGGCCGCGGCAGCGGACGAAAGTGCTTGTCAGACTCGATCAACACCCTGCGCACGGTGGACGGTGATGCCCAGAACCGGCCCACATACGAGCCCCGATGCGCCAGCCGCCGGTGGGAGCGGTCCCGTTCGCCCCACTCGTTGAACACCGCCAGAATCTGCTGAACCTCATCGTCGAGGAGACCGTTGACTGCGACCCCGCCGGGCTTCCGGTCGGCCAGGTCCGTGCGCCGGGCCTGCCAGCGTTCGACCCGCCGCCGGCTGATCTTGAGCACCTCGCACACGGCCTGCAAGCTCCAGCCCTCGCCGACCGCGTGGTCCACCAGACCGAGGAGGCCGGCCTTGCCGACGGCGTCGACACGCACCGGAACAGGCTCGGTCACCGCCATCCGGAGCCCCCTTTTCCCTCCAGCAAGGTGAGCTTGACCGCCAACTCCTTCACCGCCTCCGACAGCCGGGCGACCTCGGCGTTGGCGGCCTCCAACTCGACATCCCGGGGGGTCTTGCCCACCCCGGGTTTCGACGCCGACAAGGCCGCCATCGCGCCCTCCTTGGCGACCTGGCGGAGCTTCATGATCGTCGAACGGTCCACCCCCGCCGCCTCCGCGGCGGCGTTGATGGTCGTCTCGCCACGCACGAGCTGGAGGAAGATCTCGTACTTCACCGACGGCGCCAACAACTTCTTCGCGCGCCGCGTAGGGCTCGCCGGGCTCGCCCCGGCATCCTTGTTCGTCGAGGACATCGACACTCACTCTCGGGTCAGCCAGACCCCCACAGTGTGGTCTGATTCAAACCCCGAAATGCGACACGATCCCTGACGCAAGACACGACCAGACCCAGGAACACGACCAGGAAAGGCACCAACGGACGGAACCGTGCCCCAACGGCGGCCACCAGCAGCCCGATCGCGATCACGGACGCCGAGAGCACCGTCCGTGCGTCGTCCGAGACCTCGACGTGCAGCAACTCCTGCAACACGACCCGCGGCAACGTCGACGCACCCGCGACCACGATCCACGCGGCCACCACGAGGGGAACCCGGTTCATGCGATCCTGCCCCCCGACGTGCTTACCGCCTGTGGCCCGTGTGGCCGGGTCATGAGCAAGGAGATGAGCACGGGCAGGACCGGCGCGAGGAGCAGGTACACCCACCCCGCAGACCCCAGCCCCAAGGCCTGATAGAGAGCCAACGTCCCGGCGGACGCGACATACAGCACAACGTGTGTGGGCAGCCACCACCGTTGACCCCTGGCGTACTTCCGGAGCCGAACGAACGCCGCATCCACGCTGATCCCGTTCGCGTTCGCGAGGATGCCCTTCGCCTGCTCGATCACCACCCGACTCGCCAACGCCACCTCCAGTTGCTCCACGGTGCGACGCTCACGCTCCAACTCCGAGGCACTCAACACATACCCGGTTGCGATGTCGGCGAACACCCGCGCCGTGGTGACCTCCTTCCGCGTCCAGTCATGCCCGCGCGTGTCATACAGGTCCAGCGCACCCAACTTGACCGAATGCGCAACGGGAGCGCCGCCACAGCGACAATGCCCAACCCTGCGGCGGTGGCCACATACTCGGGCCACTCCTGCGCCCGCTCAGCCAGGTCGCGGATCAGCACATCCTCACCCGAGGTGATCGCGTCCGCGCACGGGCCGGCGTTCCGCTCCTCCTGAACCCGCTCCAGCCTGACGGCCCGCTCGGAGTTCGCCGTCGCAAACGAAAGCTCCGTCCCGGAGACCAACGTGACACCCGCCCCGGCAATATCGAGCACGGCCGGCAGCCGGGCGGCCAGATCGTTCAACACGTCACTGATGTCGAACCGGCCCGTCAAGGTCCAAACTCCACCAAGGAGTCAGTCAATCGCGTCGTGGCATCCATGGCCAGCCTCTCGAACTCGAAACGAAGCTTTGGCCACCGGCGGGCTTGCGAGAGGTCTTGACGCGCATCTCCAGTACACCACGAATCCGGTGAAGGTCAGTCAGACCACCTCAACTCGACATCCGACTCTGTCGGCATGTCCGCGAGGTCACGCCCCTCATCGCGCTCGGCACGCTCGGGTGGGCGGTGGGGGGCACCTGGCACATCGCACGGCACACACTCACGCGGCAACGGGCTTTGACCCACGTGCTGGGGGTCATCGCCGGCACCGTACTGTTGGGCGTGGTGCTGCCTGCGGCTCTGAGGGGGGTCGTGGATCCTGTCCTGGTGTGGCTCGTCTTCGCAATTCCCGCACTCACGATCGCAGTGGTCTGAGGTTCCCCCCGGATCGTGGAGGCATCAGCTATAAGGAGTAGCTATGCCTGAGAAGCGCAAGAAGTACGATCCGGAGTTCCGTGAGGGAGCGGTCCGGATTGTTGAGGAAACAAACAAGCCGATCGCGCAGGTGGCCCGGGATCTGGGGGTGAACGAGGGCACGCTGGGGAACTGGGTGAACCAGGCCCGCGCCGCCCGGGAGGGTCACGGCGAGCTGGCCAAGGACGATTATGAGGAGCTGCGCCGGCTCCGGGCCGAGGTCGCCGAGCTCCGGATGGAGCGTGATGTCCTCAAGCGTTCCGTGGTCTTGTGGGTGAAGGAGGCGACGAAGTGAGCGTGGCACGCTTCATCGCTGACCAGAAGACCTTCTGGCGGGTGCCCGTCGCGGTGTGCTGTGCCCTGCTCGGGGTCAGCGTGTCGTGGTTCTACAAGTGGTGGCCCCGTGCCCAGGTGGGCGGCCCGAGCACGAAACGGGCCCGGCGCCGGGCCGAGGTCGACGCCGCGGTGAAGACCGGGTTCGACGCGGCTCGGGGGTTGCACGGCTCGCCGCGGCTGACCGCTGACCTGCGGGATGCCGGGTGGACGATCTCGGAGAAGACGGTGGCCGACTCGATGGCCCGCCAAGGCCTTGTGGCAAGGCGGATCAGGCGTCGGAACGGTCTGACCAAGCAGGATCGGACCGCGCCGAAGTTCCCTGACCTGTTGAAGCGGGACTTCACCGCCGAGGCGCCGAACTGCCGCTGGGTTGGCGACATCACCGAGATTCCCACCGACCACGGCAAGCTGTACCTGGCGACCGTGATCGACCTGTACAGCCGCCGTCTCCTGGGTGCCGCCACCGGCCTGCACCCGGACGCGCAGCTGGCCTGCGCTGCGATCACGATGGCCGTCGCGACCCGGGGCGGCAAGGCCGCGATCTGGCGAGACGACGAGGCGCAGCGGGTGGTGTTCCACACCGACCGAGGCTCGACCTACACCGCGAAGTCGTTCACCAAGTTGTGCCGCAAGCTGGGCATCCGCCAGTCGATGGGCCGGGTCGGGTCCTGCTTCGACAACGCCGCCGCCGAGGCGTTCTTCTCCTCCCTGGAATGGGAGGTGCTGTCCCGGCACCGGTTCGCAGACACCCGACACGCCCAGGCCGTCGTGCTCGAGTGGTGCTACGGCTTTTACAACCACACCCGCCGGCACAGCAGCGCTGGCATGATGGCCCCCATCACCTACGAGACCACCGCCCTCAACCGAGAAGCGGCATAAGGAACCCTCCACGGTTCGGGGTGAACCTCAGTCCTCGGGTGGCGTTGGTCCGCATTGCGACCGGGCAAAGGAAGACATCCCAGTCTAGTGATCGCATCGTGCCTCTTGCTCGCGGTGCTCGCCATGGCTGGTTTCGCGGTGACGTGAACGCTGGCCGATAATTTGGATGTGGCATACAGGTTGAGATGAGGGCCGCGTGAAGAGGTTGTTGCAGGTGCTGGCGATCATCGGGGTTGCGGTGCTGGCGGTGGTTGCTGTCTCTGCTGCGAGCAACCTGATCTTGGGTGCAGTCGAGAGATCGAGCATCCAACCGTACGGTGAGACGGTCAGCCTCGAGCGCGGCGACGTGAACGTTTCGGTAGTCGGAGACGGCGAACAGACCCTTGTGCTGCTAAGTGGCTATGGCACCGCCGCGCCTACCCTGGACTTCGCGCCGCTGATCGAGGAGCTCCGGCCCCACTACACCGTCGTCGTCGTGGAACGTTTCGGCTACGGCTACTCCGATCTGGGTGTGACCGACCGAACGGTCGAGAATGTCTCCAACGAGCTCCACGATGTCCTCGCCGATCTCAGGGTGCACGAGCCCGTTCTGATTGCTCACTCGTTGTCGGGCATCTACGCCCTGGACTACGTGAACCGTTTCCCCGGTGAGGTGTCTGCGCTCGTGACCATCGATTCGAGCGTGCCCGAAGACTTCGCTGTTCCAGCGGACCGGAGTTCTTGGGAAAGCGCTCTGACGACGACCGGGCTGGTGCGATGGGTCATCACGTTCGACCCAGCGATCGCCACACCGGCCGCGCCTGCCGGCGTGTACTCAGACGGCGAGATCGAGCAGATCCGGCTGATGAACATCTGGAACCATGCCAACCCGGCCCTCATCGACGAGAACAATCGCACGGCTGAGAACTTTCGGGCGGTCAGGGACCTGAGCTACCCCACCGACCTGCCGGTTCTTGCTTTCCTGTCACAACAGCTGGTCGACGCGAACGAGCAGTGGCTGCCCGCACACGACTTGCAGCTGAAGCGTTCGGGTCGCTCTGAACTCATGGTGCTCAACGGTGGTCACTACCTGCATTGGACGCACTCCCTCGAGATGGCCGCTGCTATTCGGAGCTTTCTGCACTGACCGTCGCCCTCCTGCGTTTGGGGGCGACGGGTGGCGGTTGTTTGCCGTCCGGATCCACCAGGTCGAACTGCCGGCCTGCGAGCCCGTCCTCGTCCACGGGAATGCTGGACTCGTCGGACACGGCATCGATGTCATCGACGGGACTGCTGCACTTTTGGGTGACACATTGGATCACGCGGCTTGGCCTAGGTCGAGGGCTACACCGTGACCCGCGGGGACTGCGGGACGGCGAACGGATCGGTCCGGTTTGGAGACCCGTGAGATCCGCATCCGCCCCGATGTCGACGACCGCCCGGGGCATGCTGAACTCGGCATAACCGGCTCTTCAACCCTGAGGTGGGGGTGAGCGCGACACGCCGGAGCGCGGGGTGAGGGTGGTTGGGGGTCGAGGCCTTCAGGATCGGAAGCGTCTCTTCAACCTGACCGGAAGGCCTCGACGTGTCCGAGCCTACGGGGTGCTGCTGCGCTGCCACGACCCCTTCGTACTGTGACCACTGCGACTTGCTCGTCGGTCTGGAGGGCCTGCACGTTGTCGACGTCGACAAGGTCCACGACGTGCTGGTGGTGACGATGGAGTCGGCGTCCACGGTGGTGGGTTGCCCGTCGTGCGGGGTGGTCGCGGAGAGTCACGGCCGGCGCACGACCAGCCTGGTCGACATCCCGTGTTTCGCTCGGCCGACGCGACTGCGGTGGCGCAAGCGGACGTGGCGGTGCGTGGAGCCTGCGTGTGCGACCCGGGTGTTCACCGAGCAGGACGAGCAGGTCGCCCGCCCGCGGGCGTTGTTGACCACGCGGGCGTGCCGGTGGGTGATCGAGCAGGTCCGCCGCGAACACGCCTCCATCCACGGCTTGGCCCGCCAGCTGGGGGTGGCGTGGAAGACGGTGTGGTGCTCCATCCAACCCATCCTGAGCGCCCTCGCCGACGACGAGGCCCGGTTCGCCGGGGTGACCACCCTCGGGGTGGATGAGCACCTGTGGCACCACGTGAGTCCCCGCAAGCGCGGACCGAAGGAGTTGACCGGCATGGTCGATTTGACCCGTGACAAGGACGGACGAGTGCACGCCCGGCTCCTCGACCTGGTGCCCGGCCGGTCGGGGACGGTGTACAAGACGTGGCTCGACCAACGCGGCAAGGCGTTCAAGACCCACGTGGAGGTCGCCACCCTGGACCCGTTCCGCGGCTACAAGAACGCCATCGACGACAAGCTCGCCGACGCCACCGCCGTCCTCGACGCCTTCCACGTCGTCGCCCTCGCCGGGCATGCGCTCGATGAGGTGCGCCGCCGCGTCCAACAAGAGACCCTGGGGCATCGTGGCCGCTCTGGCGACCCGTTGTACGGCATCCGGAACGTGCTCCGCTGCGCAGCCGAACGGCTCACCGACAAGCAACAAGCCCGCCTCGCCGCGGCGATCGCCGCCGATGAGCGCCACGACGCCGTCCACGTCGCCTGGCAATGCGCCCAACGCGTTCGGGCCGCCTACGCCCACCCCGACCCCGCCCGCGGCCGCCAGCTCGCCGAACAGGTCGTCGACGGCTTCCCGTCCTGCCCCATCCCCGAAATCGCCCGCCTCGGCCGGACGCTGAAGCAGTGGAGGGACGCGTTCCTGGCCTACTTCGACACCGGCCGCGCCTCAAACGGTGGGACCGAGAGCATCAACGGTCTCATCGAACTCCACCGCCGCATCGCCAGAGGCTTCCGGAACAGGGAGAACTACCGGCTACGCATGCTCCTCATCGGCGGCGGACTCACCGTGCCCCCACCGCAGGTGTGAAGAGCCGCAAATGCTGACGTCCCCACATCGGCAAGAGCGGGGATGTGCTTCGGGACCCGGAGCCGATGGGCCCCTTGCGCCTAGTCCTGCTCGAGACGCCTCGAGACGCGGATGCGCAGATCGACGCTCCACGCACGGTCGAATCGCTCGCGGCACCAAAGGGCACGCCCACCCTGACAGACAGCGAGGACCATCAACTCCCGAACCAGAGCGACACCTGGAAGTGACAGGAACACGGACATCATCGGGTCACATCCCCAGCCCGCTGAGCCATGACCTCAAGTCGCAGTTTTCCAAGCTTGTAGCTGCGTACGAACAGCAGGGGCGTTCCTTCCCAAGCGGCTGTTCCAGTCGAGGTCACCATCTCGTTGCAGCCGGCCGATGACGATGATCGGGTGAACATCCTGCCTGCGCGCCTCGTCATCGATCCAAGCCTTCGTCACGCGGGGTGGGAGCACGAACGGACGGGGCAGCATCCATGATGCAGCTAGGTCGTCCGCCGCTACCTCCCGCTCATCCCTCTGCAAGTCATCCTCGTCGATGACGCCCATCCCCCATCAAGGTGCCCCAGCCGGACGTGTGCGATCTCGTGCAACAGCGTGAACAGAACCTTGTCGAGTCGTTGCCCCCGTCCAGATAGGGCGATAACGGGCGCCGCTGGATCGTGATCCAGGGGGAAAGCTACGCCACTGATCTTGTTCCCATTGAATGGCTCAACCCAGATCAGTCGGACGCCAACAGAGGCGAATAGACTGGGTAGCTCTACAAACCTGTTCGGATCGACCAGTAAACGGCTTAGCCCGCTGGCCAACTCCTCGAGTCTCATCTCGTCATATCTATCGACTGACTGTGTTCTAGCGGCGCGGCGGGCGCACGCCAGCCAAGTCGTTTGAAGTGCCGTGACTGACTCTCCTTCATTATGCCGACGCGCGGCTGCAGCAAACTCTGGCATCTGCCAAATCGACTCAATCCCGAAGAGACCACACAGGGCCTGCTCCTGCAGCTCAATAGGCTCGGCAGGTAAAACGCCGCGCTTCACAAGCTTGTTC
This sequence comes from Nigerium sp., assembly GCA_016711325.1. Lineage (GTDB taxonomy): Bacteria > Actinomycetota > Actinomycetes > Propionibacteriales > Propionibacteriaceae > Propioniciclava. Next base: position 664,875 of record JADJTH010000008.1, read on the forward strand.
ACAACGGGACATATCTGACGCACGCGAGCGCGTACTTCTTGTTGGGTCCGCTTCGGACTCTGGCCGCGTGAGGCACGTCTCTCACGTTGGGATTCCAAGTCAACTACCTCGGTGTTCTGCGCGGCAGGATCCTCTCGGTGACGCGTGATCTGCCTAGGCACGGAGATTTGGGTGCCGTTTCGGCGATCGGTGGCAACGATGATCAGGTCAGCCCCGGACGCCTCCACAAGCCGCGCCAGCGTCGAGATGCGGACGTTGCCGTCGCCATCGAGAAGCTGGGTCACGCGGCCGGGTGTGACCCCCATGGCTGTCGCAACGCTCCCGCGGGTGGCTCCGCTCGCTGCAACGACCTCTTCCATAAGCGATGCAACCGCGTTGACGAGTGCCGCGGCCTTCAAGGATCCTCGCTCCCGCGACTCCTCCGTCGGAGGACCCGCAACACCAGGTGATCTTCGTCCCCTTTGTGAGGTGCGAGGGACGGTAATCTTGCCACCGCTTTCGCGGAGGGTGGCGGTCAGACTCAGGTCCGCGCCGCAGGCCTCCGCGAGCCGCGCCAACGTAGCGATTCGAACGTTGCCATCGCCGACCAAGAGTTGGGAAACGCGAGCCGGAGTGACGCCCATGCTCTTGGCGATATCAGCTTTTGGACGAGCGGCCATCTCGACTAGCTGCTCCACGAGGGATCCGACGGCATTGATCAGCGATGCCGCCGCAAGGGTCGCGCGTTGCACCGCGCTGGCCTGGCCACTCTCAACTTCATTGTCCATCGTGGCTCACATCCTCTCCCGCTATCAGTACAGCTGTATTGACGTCCTCGGGGTCCGCTCTCTGGCTGACCTTTGGCCATGCATTTAGTAGCCTCAAGTGGATATCCATCACAGGGAACCACCAACAAGGCGACTCAGGGTCTGGCGAATCCCGAATGTCGAGAATCTTCCCCTTGGGGATCCAGTTCCCACACCCGTCCGTGTCGTAGAACGCGACGCGCTTGTCCGCAACCTTGAACTCCCAGACTCCATCTTTCAGGTAGTTGACATCGCTCCTACGCTCCGGCTCGCCGTGCATAGCAAGGAACGACATCTTGTGAAGGAACTTCGCGTAGTCCTCCACCTGTTCGTCGCTCGGAACTGAACCAAACGCGGGGTCCTCCTCCCAGGCGCCCTCCCTGAGCTGCGTCATGAACTCCTCCGCTGGGGAGGTTCCGTCAAGACGAACCGCACAGCTAACGCCGTGCCATGCCTGTGGCTCTATGATCTCAAGCCGTTCGACTTTAGTCAAACCTAAACTCCTCAAGGGGGCGCGAGCCGGACGATCGACACGGATGGAGCATGGGGCTCTGCCGATTGCTGGTCAGTGTGGCACGGGGCTGAGGTGCCGGCGCGTACATGGTCAGTACCCAACGTTCCATGGCTCTGGCGTCACGGCCCCATTGTCGCAGGCGTTGTGACGACCTCCCGATCCGGCACGCGAGCAGGCTCGGACCCATCACATGGTGGCGCTTTGGGCCCGCCGACATACGACCCTGCTAAATCCACGATGTCGCGACCATCGGAAAACTCGTACGGGGTCGACCGCCCTGCCGCTGCGTCCGACTCTGGGCATGAGCGCGATGTCACGTCCTGCCGTGTGCTCGACCGAGAGCACCTCCCGAGACCGCCACACGCCGAAGACCCCAATCCGGCTAGCCAGAACCCTTCGCCCGATGAGCGAATCCCTCATCTGATCGAACTATGGTCGGTATCTACGCTCAGGTGGACGTGGTCCAGGTGCCTCAGGGTCGGGTTGCGGGTGGAGCCGTTGGGGTGGGTGTAGGGGGTCCAGCCGGCGGTGGGGCGGTAGGCGCGCCACACCTTGTCGTCGTAGATGACGTACTTGACGCGGAGGGTTCTGGCGTTGTGTTGGAGCCAGCGGGCGACTTGCCAGCCACGGGTGTTTCCGGCGCGGGTGTTCCAGTTGGGGATCATGAAGTCGACGGCGCGGCCGGCGGGGTGGTCGGAGGTGTTGGGCCGGTAGCCGCGGCCGCCCATGGAGCGGATCCAGGGGTACTGGCGTTTGGTGCAGCGCAGGGCGTGGAGGGTGGCGGGTTGTAGGCCGCGTTCGGCGGTGCTGCCGGTGGGCGGGCACGCCCCCGGCACCCCGGCGCCGCTGGGAGCGCGCGTGCTGGCAGGGTCGTCGGGAGTCTGCTCGCAGGCGTCGGTTTGGTAGTGGTGGGCGTAGTGCAGGACGTCGTTGACGTACCAGGTGGCGTGGTTGTAGGCGTACAAGGCTCGGCGGATCCCATCGGTGCGGGTGGCGCCGCTGGCGGCGAGGTAGCGGGCGGCGGAGTGGATGCTGTCGGCGTCACTGTCGATCGTGGCGCGTCCGTCGCCGTCGGCGTCCACGCCGTAGGCGGCGAACGTGGCGGGTAGGAACTGCATCAGCCCGCGGGCGCCGGCGCTCGAGGTCGCGGTGAGGTGTCCGTGGTTGGTTTCGGCCATCCCGACCCCGGCCAGCAGCGGCCACGGCACCCGGGAGCGGGCCGCGGCCTGCTGGTAGAGGGTGAGGATGCGGGCAGGGATGGGGGTGGGTGGGTTGGTGAGGCTGGCCCGCCGCGGCGTGCCCACGGGCGGGAGGGCGTCCAGCAGGGTGGGTTCGCCGTCGCTGGTGGTGACGCAGGGCGCATCGGACGCTGCTGCTGCGGCGGCGGGGACCGCGATGGTGGTGATGGTCAGCGCGGCGCCGAGAGGGACGCCGAGCAGCACGATCAGGGTGGGAGCCAGGAACCAGGCGTAGGCTTTCACGGGTGAACCTCCAACAGGGGCGTGGGTTCTAACGGGCTATCTCTATGGGCTCAGGTTCGATTGCTGGATCAGCGGGCCGAAGTGAGCGTTCGTGCTGGTGGAGTGTGATGTTCCGCTGAGGGCGCGTTTTTGACGGTCCGTCACTGTGGGTGACGGTTTCGCTGTAGTGTCGACGCATGGTCGCTCCTGTCGAAGTTGATGGCTGATGGGACTTGTTGCCCTGAGGGGCGGGGCAGGGGTGGGGCCCGAGCTTTCGAGCCCTGCAGCGGCCGAGGACTTCGAGCAGGAGATCGTTGATGAGTACGCGATCGCGATGGCCGCCGCGGGCCTCAGCGACGGGCATATTTCGAATACGCGGGCGGTGGTGATCGAGTTCGCTCGGACGTTGACGGGGCCGTTGTGGGAGGCGACCTGCGCGGACGCGGACCGGTTCTTGGCTGAGCAGCGTCGGCGGGGTCTGACCGTGTCGACCCGGGCTGGCAAGGCAGGCGCGTTGTCGGTGTTCTACGAGTTCGTGATTGCCCGCTACGAGAGCGAGATCCGGCGTGCGACCGGCGTGTTGGTCGAACAGCCGATTGATGAGTTCAACCGTCAGTCGGGGTCGTCGCTCGGCAAGGTCAGAGTGCCGCCGTCGGACGAAGAGATCGACGCCCTGTTCGCTGCGTGGAGGGCAACGGTCCCCCAGGCACGCAAGTACGTGCCGGCCGCCCGGGACTACTTCGCCGCGTCCTTGTGGCGTCGGGTCGGATTGCGGATCAACGAGTCGGTCATGCTTGACATTCGTGACTGGCGTCCCGACCTGGGCCAGTTCGGCAAGCTCCATGTCCGCTTCGGCAAGGGTGCTCGCGGCCGTGGCCCGAAACCGCGGCTCGTGCCGGCGATCAACGGCGTCGACCAGCTGCTTGACTGGTGGCTGGCCGAGGTTCGTCCCCAGTGCGGCCCCGACTGGGCTGAACCCGACGCTCCTTTGCTGCCCTCGGAACGCTTCGACGACGACCTGGATCGATGCGGCCGCGTCGGGGCGAACGCGCTGCGCCGGAGCTTGGCGATCCAGGTCGACCAGTGGTTGCCGGCCTGGTCGGGCCAGATGACCCCGCACTGCTGCGGCACTACTGCGCGTCGTCGCTCTATGGGGCGGGGATGGACATCAAGGCGTTGCAGGAGCTGCTCGGCCACCAGTGGCTGTCCACCACATCGGGCTACATTCATGTCCGCAGCGACCACATCGAGCAGGCCTGGAACAGCGCCAACCAGCGGGTCGCGACCCGGCTGGGCGGCGGTCACGTCAACGGAAGGGGATGACCTGATGCAGTGGAACCTGAGGCTCCGGGCCGCTGAGCGCGGGATCTGGAAGTCCGCGCAGATGCGCCGGATGCTCGCCGACGCCGGACTCGACATCAGCGCCGGGAAGATGTCGTCGTGGTGGGCCGCGACGCCGCCGAGCATCCGCTTGGACGAACTCGACGTGCTCTGCTCCGTCCTGGAGTGCGGCCCGAACGACTTGCTCACCCCTGAACCCGGCAAGGTCGCAGCCCGCCGGGACGCCACGTTCGAAGCCGCGACGGGCAGTCTGGGCGGCGAGTCGAGTAGCGGCGACGGCGCGTCCCGGGTGGTGGCCCCCCGGTTCAACAAGCCGCGATCCACCCCGCCGTTGTAACCGTCGACGACAGTCAGGAGTCCATGCCCGCCCCCGGCCCGAACGCGCCCCTGAGGCTGCCGCCCAGTATCCGCTGCCAAACCGGCCGGGTCGCGTGGAGCAAGCCGCGGGTCGACGTCTGTTACCAATGCCTTCCCGGCGGCCCGTTCACCCCCGCCCCCGTGCACGAGCTGCGGCAGCCGCGAGACCTACTTCAGTCAAGGGTTGTGCGTCCGCTGCCACCCCCGAGGCCCCGAACACCTGGGCTCCTGCATCGGCTGCCTCGCATGGGGTGTCTACCCGCAATACCGTCTGACCTGCTGGACGTGCCGCACGTGGCGCACCCGCTACCCCGAAGGCGTCTGCAAGTACTGCGGCCGATTCAGCCGGATCGGCGAGCAACAGGCTTGCCGGTTGTGTCTCGAGCAGGCCCGCCTGGTGCAGGAACCCGGCCGGCCACTCGACCTGGCCGCCGCGAACAGCCACGGTCAGCAGCTGTTTTTCGCCAACCTGGTCTCCAAGCGCCCCCACCTCCCCCGGCCCGCGCCAGTCGCGTGGCGGAACCCGCCCCGAAACGACCTTCCCCACCCACCCGGCAGCCAGTTCGGCGGCGATGCCTGGCTCCAGGAACCGCTGTTCGACGCCACACCTGACCCCGACGCGGTCCGGGCCCGCGCCCTCACCCTCGACAGCGACCTGACCCGCTACTGCCGGGCCATCGTCCACGACCACGCCCGCCGCTACGGCTGGACCGTCCGGCAACGCAACGCGGTGATCAGCTCCCTGCGAATCCTGCAAACCCTGCGGCCCACACCGACCGCCATGGTGCGAGCCAGTGACGTCATCGGGTTGCGCCGCTACGACGGCACGATCACCTCGACCCTCGACGTGCTCACCGAAGCCGGGCTGCTCATCGAGGACGTCCCCACCAAGATCGAGTCCTACCTCGCCGACCAGACGCGGACCCTGCCACCCACGATGCGCCAACACTTGGAACTGTGGCTGCAGATCATGATCGGTGGTTCCCGTCAGGCACCCCGGGTGCTGCCCGCGACCCCACGACGGTCGAGTTCTACCTCAGGGGCATGGCACCCATCGTGCAAGGGTGGGCCGCCAACGGCCACGAGTCGTTCGCCGGCGTGACCCGCGCCGACGTCGCCGCCGCAGTCGCCGGCATCACCCAGCCACGCACCGGCCGCCACGCCGCCGAACTCGGCCTCAAATCGCTGTTCCGCACCCTCAAAGGTCGCCGGCTGATCTTCGCTGACCCCACCCGCGGCCTCAAACCCACCCCGGTCGCCACCAACATCCCCCTGCCCCTGGACCCCGCCCTGATCCGCGACGAGCTGAACTCCCCGAACCGCGCCGTCGCCCTCGCCGTCGCCCTGGTCGCCTTCCACGCCCTGCGCCGCGACCAAATCCGCCACCTGAGACTCACCGACATCGCCGACGGCCGACTCACCCTCGGCCAGCGCCACATTCCCCTCGCAGCACCCGTGCGCAGCCGACTGGCCGCCTGGCTCGACCACCGCAACCAGACCTGGCCCAACACCGCCAACCCCCACCTGCTCATCACCCGCAAGACAGCACCCCGGCTCACCCCCGTCGGCGCATCCTTCCCTTGGCTGGACACGCGCTGCGTTGCAACGCGCTGCGAGAGGACCGGATCCTGAACGAGATCCACGCCACCGGCGGGGACATCCGCCGCATCTGCGACCTCTTCGGACTGACCGTCAGCGGCGCAACCCGCTACCTCAACACCCTCGACCCCCGCACACCCTCGACCCCCGACGAGCAGGCCACACCCCGCGACCCTGACCACCACCCATCGCGACCCGGACCCAGGCGCACCACCACGCAGACCCCGACGCTCCCGCCCCCGCTGCTGCGAGACTGCCGAGATGGACACGCTCAAATCGATCGCCCTGTTCATCGCCGCGGCCGTCGCCGAGATCGGCGGAGCATGGCTGGTCTGGCAAGGCGTCCGCGAACACCGCGGCTGGCTCTGGATCGGCGCCGGAATGATCGCCCTCGGCCTCTACGGGTTCGTCGCCACCCTGCAACCCGACCCCAACTTCGGCCGTATCCTCGCCGCCTACGGCGGCGTCTTCGTCGCCGGCTCGCTCGCCTGGGGCATGACCTTCGACGGCTTCCGCCCCGACCGCTACGACATCGCCGGCGCCCTCATATGCCTGCTCGGCGTCGCCGTGATCATGTACTCCCCACGGGCCATCTGAACCCAACCCACACACGTTCCCCGAACATGAACCCCAAACCCACCCCACACGGCTGAGACCACTCAAGTTCACGTTGAAACCGTCAATATTCATGGGAACTTCTAACCTGCTCCGTCGAGGGCGTCGTTGGTGTACGCGAGGGCGGCTTCGGTGGGGTGGAGGACGGTTTGGACTTTGTAGTGGCGTTCGCCGACGGTCCACAGGGCGCGTCCTTTGCCGTGCATGGCCCAGTTGGTGACCAGGCTGGTGGCGATCGGTCCGAGGCCGAGGAGGCGTTCGAGTTCGTCGGCAACGGCTTGGTCCTGGCCGTGGAGGATCTTGATGTCGGCGAGGTGGAGGAGGTCTTTCGCGATGGCGGTGGCCTGTGAGCCGGCGTCCCCGGCTGAGAGCAGGTCGCTCGGTTTGTGGGCGACGGCGAATTGGATGTCGCCGTCGCGGCGGGAGAGGCGGAGGTCGGCGTCGAAGGATTTGACGGCGTCGGGGCCGAGGCGGAGTTGTTTCCAGGATTCGTCGCGGACCACGATCCGCAGGTCGCCGGGCGCGGCCAACTCGCGCATGCCGCGGCCCCAGCTGTTGAGGCAGGTGAGGGCGATCCCGACGGCCTCATCCCCCAACGCTTCGAGCCGCGACAGCGAGAGGGACTGGATGGGTGCGGTCCAGTCGACGGTGATGGTGGTGTGGTCGTCGAACAGCCCGGCGAGGGCCCCGGAGACCAGTTGGCCGAGGGCGTCGCGGAGCAGGCGGGTCTGGTCGAGAAACGCCCTTTCGGATTCGTACCGGCATTCGGCGACCAGTTCGGCCGTGGGCTGGTCCAGGAGTCGCCACAACTGGGGGATGGTGGTTTCGGTCAGCCGGGTGTGGCCGTGGGTGTAACCGGTGAGGTGGGCCAGGGCGGTCTTGACGACGACTTCGTCGGTGGGTCCGAAGGGGACGCGGTGCTCGCCCAACTTCTGGGAGCCGACCAGCCCGCGGACCAGGGTGAGCCAGCGTCCGAACACGATCGCCGCCCGCCGCTGCGCCTCCGAAGCGGACAGGTCACTCCAGCCTTGGGCCAGCGGTCCGAACGCGAGGGGGTTGATGCGGGCGCCCAGCCCGGGGCCGATCGCGAACGGTTCGACGTCGAGGGCGCGGCACAGCCTTTCGTATTCGTCTTTGGGGTCGCCCAGGATGAGGGTGCGGTAGCCGAAGTCCATCATCCGCAGGCAGAACGCTTTCACGGTGGCGGACTTCCCGCGGCCGGGTTTCCCGAACGCGAAGATGTTCGGGTTCGTGACCGGGATCGCATCGTCGAGGACCCACCCGTTGGGGTCGGCGTAGAACGAACCGCCGGAGAGTTGGTCGATACCCAGTTGGGCGCCGGTGGGCGGCAGGCCGGGGGTGGCGATGAACGGCCACAACACCGGCGCCTGGTCCGACGTCATCCGGTAGACCGACACCGGCGCCGACGCCGGCGACCACCCCCGGCCCCTCCGACGCGGCCCGCGCCGCGGCGTCGGGCCGAACAGCCGCGGTTCCCGCGTCCGGGGAGTCTGTTCGGGGCTGGTGGGCACCTGGTGGCCGAAGTCGGCCAGCAGCCGCGCGGTGTCCCGGCCGCCGCGCCGGCGGGTCATGCGTCGCCCCGTCGGGTGAGGCTGACGCCGAGCGGGATGGTCGACGCGGCGAACCCGGCGTCCTGCGCTAGGTCGAGCCGCAACGGCGCGTAGCCGGCCCGCCTGATGGCGGCGTCGAGCTTGCGGCCGTACTCAGCGATCCGGGCGGTCTTGGCCACCGTCACGGTCGCGACCGCGTAAGGCCGGGTGAGGGCGTAGCCGCGGGCGAGCTTGGCGTCCAGGCCGTGGGTTTTGGCGTGGTCGGCGCGCTGCTTGGCGCGGAGCTTGACGCCGGCGCGGTCGCGGAGACTGGCGCCCATGTCGGCGGCCCATTCGCTGTTGGCGGACTGCCGGTCGGCGGTGGTCTGGCGCAGCAGGGGGAAGGCGACCAGCAGGGAGCGGCGTTCGCCGGGTTCGCTGGGGGTGAGCATGGGGGCGAGCGCGCCCATGGCCGCACCCTTGTCGGGGAGTTTCACCGTCGCCGAGATCGAGTTCCACGCGTCGTGGGAGTAGTGCCGCAGTTCGTGGTCGGCGCCTGAGGGTCCGGCCTGCGCCCAGGGGACGTCGGCGTTCACCTGGGGGTTGGTGTCGCGTTCGGCCAGCGCCTCGATGATGCCGGCCCGATCGCCCGGGGCGAAGCCGGTCCGGACGGCGGCGGCGAGTTCGGGGCTGGTGAGCCAGGTGACTGCGGTCAGGCCGAGGCTGCCGCGGAGTTGGCCTTCGACCTCGCCCATCAGCCCGTACAGCACCCGGGCGCGGCCGTCGAGGCCGCCGCCGGACTCGCGGGCCTCGCGTCCGAGCCGGGTCTCGGGGACCACGAGGGTGACGAACGCCTCGGTGCGGACCGACGCCCGGGACAGGGCCGTCGCAAGGTCGTCGTTCACCCGGGTGGCCAGGGCGGGGCTGGTTGCGCGCCGGTGGCGGCGGATCCAGAGGTCGCGTTCGGCGCCGTCGTCGGGGACGGTGCGGACCAGCAGGAGGACTTCGTCGATGAGTTCGGTGCGGGCGCACACGTCGAGCAGGTCCGTCAGACCGGCGCCGAGGCGTTGCCGGTCGGCGGCGTCCGCGAGCCCGATGCCGGGGTGGGTGACGGACGCGGTGACGGCCCATGTGCGGGCTGACTGGTCCTGGATGATCGCCACTCGGGCGAGGTGGGGCCCGTGGGGTGGGCCGTCGTGGATGGTCACGCCGGCGAGAACGCCGGGGAGGTCCGCTCGCTCGAGGCCGTCGGCGCGGCCGTGGGCGGCGCGGGATCGGAACGTGGTCCAGCGTGTGAGGGTGCCGACGGCGTACTTCACGGTGGCGATCAGCCAGCCGGTGGCAGGGCGTCCGTGGACGGGCACCACCACCAGCAGGGCCAACAGGAGCCACGTGCCGGCCAGCGCGCCGACCAGCGGCCAGGCGCGGGTGTTGAGCGCCCAGAAGATCGGCAAGCTCGTGACGGCGAGGGTGCCGAGTTGCCAGCCGGTGAGGCCAAAGAACCAGCCGATCCGGTCCTTGGAGTAGTCGCTGTAGACGATCGCCATCGCGGGGTCCCTTCAGGGGTGGGGTCGGGTTGGTGTCAGACGAGGAGGACGGCGGCGTCGGACGCGGTGACCTCCCCGGCCGCCGCAGCCCCTGACGAACCGGCGCCGGTGGCGGACGGTGGCAACGCGGGGCGTCCAGCACCCGCCCCGAAGGACGAGCTGCCGGTGGGGAACGTTCCGGCATCGCTGGGGACGCCGGGGCCCGGGCCTGCGTCCGGGAAGTCGCTGCACGCGGCGTCCGGGCCGCTGCCGCCAGGCTCATCCCCTTCGCCGCCTGGTTCGGACGAGCCGCCGTAGCTGGCGCGGCGTCCAGCCGGGCTGAAGTCGGGCGGGTAGGTGTTGTGGCCCACGCCCATCTGGTTGGTGACGTCCGCGCCGACGGCGGCGCCGGCTGTCCCCACCCCGGCGATCAGGCCCAAACCCTTGGCAGCGAGGTGGCCCGCCCCGCCGAGTCCGTTCGTGCCGCCTTGGACGGCCGAGGTGAATCGGCTGTTCGTGGCGTCCGCGGCGCCGTCCTCGCCGGCGCTGCGGCCCTGGTCGTCGGTCGCTGAGGCCCGGTTCGATCCCCCACCGGAGGCTTGCCCGCTGAGCAGACCCTGGAGGCCGCCGACCGCAGCCATGCTGGCGCGCAGCGACGCACCGGAGGTGGTGGCCGGGTCGACGAAGGACAGCAGTTTGAACAACGCGAGCGGGGAGACCGTCGCGATGCAGATGAGGATGACGCCGGGCACGGCCGTGCCGATGGCTCCCTGGACGCCCGTGAGGCCGTTGGCGACGCCTGTGGTGAACTGCACGCCGACTCCGAGGACCAGCACCATGATCACCGGTGACAGGGCGGCGGCGTGGAACCAGCGCAGCGACTTCCAGAACCAGGAGCGTCCCGCGTCGGAGACCAACCCGGCGGCAGCGATCGGTGCGGTAGCGATCAGCACCATGAGGGCGGCGGCTCGGACGAGCATGACGAGGAAGTGGCCGATGGCGGCGATCCAGAGCAGCAGTCCCATCAGCCCGAGCACGGTGGCGGCGGTGGCGTCGGTGAGGTCGGAGGGGGTGAACGGCTGCCACGGCTGCCAGGCGGTCCAGCTGGTGACGTTGAGAAGTCCGTGCATAAGGGCGCGCGTGAGCCCGCCGGCGGCGGTGACGATGGTGACGCCGTAGGCGATCCAGCCGCCCCAGACGATCATGAACTGGCCGAAGCCGATCGCGACCCGGGCGAGGCTCTTGCCGTCGCGTTTCATCACGGCAACGCCGAGTTGGACCATGGCCATGATGAGAAGCAGTGCGCCCGCGATCCAGAACATGACCCGGTACAGCCAGGCGCCGGGCCCGCCTTCGGTGAGGTCGGGGGTGAGCAGGAAGTCCACGAACGTGAGCGCCAGGCGGAGCAGCCACAGGCCGGCGTTCCACAGCCCGAGCATGGCGGCGGTCCAGGCGTCGGTGACGATCTTGGCGGCCGCTCCGGCCAGCGCGGCGAACGGGTCGAAGGTGTCCATCAGCGCGGCTCCTCGAACGTGCGCCACCCGGCCTGGATCGCCAGGTCGGAGCCGGGCCAGGTCGACGGCGCTGTCGCCGGTGGAGTGCCGGGCCCGATCAGCCACCGGCCGCCGGTCCAGACCATGCGTTCGCAGTGGCCGTAGCCGATGCGGGCGTCGGTGACGATGGCCGCACGGACGTCGAGCAACACGCAGGCCAGCACCCAGTCGGGGCCGTCGGTGCCCTTCACCTGGCCGGCCACGGGGGTGGCGACGACGAGAATGGTGTCGTCCTTGGTGTGGTCCTGTCCGCCGGCGGCGGTGAGGAACGACTGCACGTTGTGGGTCATCGCCCACTCCCCCGCCGGCACGCCCCCGGGCCTGCTCCACGCGGTGTGCACCTCGTGAGCGACCGGGATGCTCATCGCTTCGACCACCGTGACGGTGATCGCGGCCAGTTGCGCGACGGCCCCCTCGGCAGTGCGCGGGAACCCGGACTGCACGCGCGCGGGCCCTTCGGAGGTGGCCTCGGGCAGTGTCATGGTGGGGCCGCGCTCAACGCCGACGCTCGGGGTGGTGGCTGCGCCGCTCGGGACCTGCAGCATGGGCTGCGCGGCGAGCTGGTCGCGGTAGCCCTCACCCCGGACGCCGGCGTTCGGCGCGTGCGGGGCCACCCTCTCGGCGGGGCCCGAGCCGAGGATCGACGCCCACAGGGCGACGCCGAGCCCGAAGAACAGCGCGACCACCGTGGCGAACACGACGACCAACAACAGGAACAGCCGCCCCCGCGACCAGGCCCCGTCGGCGGACTCGGGGGTGTGACGAGCCATGTCAGATGCACCCGGAGCCGAGCAGGGTGCTGAGCATGCCCGGGAGGGTGAGGTAGGCGATCGCGGCGACGAACACCACCACGACCGAGATGATGCCGACCTTGGACGCATGCGGCATCGAGAACAGGCGTCCGGCGACGATGGCACCGATCCCCACGACGATCGCGAGGACGAACAGCACCCCGACGCCCCACAGGACGTTGCCGGTGATCTGGTCGACGTACTTGGCGGCGTTGCCGGGCGCGACCGGGCACACCAGCAGGGGCATCATGGCGAGCGGGTCAGTCATGGGGTGGTCCTTCCGTGAGGGCGAGCAGGGAGGCGGCCGCGCTCAGCAGCGGCCCGGGCAGGGGGACAGGGGTGAGGCCCTGAACGGCCAGGCGGCGGTCCTCGGGGATCTCGACGAGCCGACGGGCATCCATCAGTCCGGCGGTGAGAGCCCCGACCGAATGCCTGACCTCCCGGGGCCAGCGCCGCAGGGGCGGCCCGACGACCGCCGCCAGTGCCCTGCCCTCGAGCAGGTGCAGGGCGCATTCGAGCCGCCGCAGCCCCGGAACGTTCGCCCGGGCGACCACCACGACGACCGGTGCGCCGGCGAGCATCGCGGTGAGCCAGCCGGAGCCGTTCAGGAGCTGGTCGAGCTGGCTGCCCGCATCGACGACCGTCACAGCCGGAGTGGCAATGGGCGCAGGGAGGGGGACGGGGTCCATCGTCGGGCGGGCGCCGTCGGCGCGTTCGAGCAGCACCTGGTCGCGGGAGCCGTGCAGCCACCCAAGGGCGTCGACGCCGAGCTCGGCGGTGCTGGCCGCGGCAAGCCCGGTCTGGGACGCCGGGCAGCACTCCACGAGCCGGGCGCGGCTACCGACCGTGGTCACCAGCGCGAGGGCGACCGTGGTCGCTCCGCTCCCGCCGGCGGCGCCCACGACCGGCACGACGCGCTCGCCGGAAGCCGGCGTCCACACCGTGCCGGCAGGGGCGGTTATCGCAGGAGTAGCGCGGGCCTTGGACGGGTGTCGGAAGTCGCCTGCCTGGACGGCCAGCCAGGCGCGGCGGAGTTCCTCCAGCGCGACCGGGCGGGTGGGGGTGCCCGTGGTCATGGGATAGCCCGGCGGTTGGCGCGGAACATCAACACGGCTCGGATCTCGGCAGGAGGCAAGCTGGCGAGCTCCGCCCTCGCGCGGCGGGCCTCCTTCAGCGTGTCGAGCAGTCGCTCGACGGCGTCGATCACCTCGTCGTCGGAGTTGGCGACGTCGAACAGCCGAGCCGACGCCCGCAGGTCCCTGGTCATGGATGGATCACCTCACCTTCCAGAAGTGCGCGGAGGTGCCCTCCACGGACAGGTGAGGCCCCGCAATCTGCGAGAGGGGCATCAGGCGACCCGGGTGTAGCTGGGCACTGCCGCTGCCAGCGCGCGGATGCTGTGGCGCGCGCGGCGCCGCACGGTGCGCTCACACACCCCCAGCAGCGCAGCGACCGAGGCGGTCGCCTCGTTGCCGAGCAGCCCGTGGTGGGTGATGCGGCGGACGCTGAACTCCTGGGACGCCTCGACCAGCAGCAGCAACAGCCGGCGATCGGCGTCCGTGATGACCTCGTGGGCGCAGGCCCAGTCGAGGACGTCGACGAGCTCCTCCAGCACGGACGGCTCGGGTTCGAGCGGCAGCGACAACATCGGCTCGTTGTCGAGCGAGGTCAAGGTGGCGTACCAGGTTGGGTCCCGTCGCTGCAGGGTCGCGGGAGCCTCACACTCGGCGAGGACCTCGGTGCGCAGATCCCACATCAGGTTGCGGATCACCTTGCGGCGTTGGAGCGGGAACGTGCGCACCAGGATCCACAGCTGGGCGGCGACCACGTGGTCGATGTCCGGGGCCAGCGACCGGAGCTTGCGGGCCAGGAACGCTGCGCCCGGAACGACGAGCCAAGCCAGGGTGAGCGCGGCGTCCAGGTCGCAGCCGCCGTCGGTGGAGGCCAGCCACGCCAGGGCGTGGAGCACCTCGTCGGCCACGTGGGTGTCAGCGGCCTTGAGCCAAGCCCGCAGTCGCGTCGGGTCGGTCACTGCGGCGAGGGTCGGCTGTCGCTCGACCCAACCCGGCCACGCGTTGGCGATGAAGTTCTCCATGTTGGGGTTGAGTCCCAATTCAGTTTGCACGCTCATGATCTGGCCTCCTCGTTGCGGATGAACACAACGAAAAGGGATCAAATGGATGTCCCCGGAGTTGTCCCCAGGATCGGGGATTGCGCATTTTCCATCCACAGATTCGGCCCGGGACATCGTGACGAGCGGCATGTTCCCCCTAGTCGTACGATGTCCCGCCAATGTCCCCCATGTCCCCTAAGTCGTGGCGGGCGCGCGTCGGAAACCGGCGGGACGAGGCAATGTGCGCACCGTCAGGGACATTGCGGACATCGTCGCTGAACTGCGGGACAAACGCAGGGACATTGCGCGGCACGAATGGGGACAATCCCGGCGCACCCCGGACAAATGGTGGACGGAGTGCCGTGCTGTGGTTGTCCGGTGTGAGGTAATGGCCTCGGGCAGGCTCGAGCGACCGGGGCCGGCACTTGCACGGTGACCTTGGTGGCCCCGAGACAGCCGAGGGCGCGCTGCATGAGGCGGAAGCCTCCACTCCACTTTCGCGACGTCAGACGAGTAGCGCTGAGCTGAGCCTAAGCAGACGCCTTCGCTCCGCGGCGGGTGACCCACGCCTGGTTGTCGACGACCTCCTGCGTCCGGGCCGGCCATTCGGTGGGGATCTCGTCTTCGTCATCGCTGCGGTTGCTGACGCGCTCGCGGAGCATCTGTTGGGCGAGCTGGTGGTGTCCCTGGGCGGCGATGACGGCGATGAGGTCGAGCTGTGCGGTCTCCTCGGCAGGAGCGACCTTGGCAGCCAGCTCCGCTGCAGCGTGGGCGCCGGGGAAGTCGCCTTCAGCAAGGCACGCGGTGGTGACCACGTGGGCGACGTCAACGATGGCGCACTGCAGCACGTGATTGAGGGCTCCGGTGTCCACGAGCCACGCTCCGCCCTTGTCGCGCATGTGACTGAACGGCGTCCCGGTCACTAGGGAGAGGGCTCGCTTGAGGTCCTTGATGCCCTCGGGGCCTCGGGTCTCACCGCGGACCCGCAGCCGGCGGAACAGATCGGCGTCCACCAGGAGGTCTTCGACCTCGTAGGCGCCACGGCCGCGCGTTCTGGCCGCCTCGGTGTGGCGGTTGTCGGGAATGTGGGAGCTGCCGGTGCGCGGGTTGATGCCGAGCCACGCCCGGAGGCTGCCCATGTCCTTGCGGACGCGACTGGTCGGGATCCCCATGGCCTCTGCGACTTCCTCGGTCGTGGCGCCGTGAGATCGCGTGGCGAGGTAGGCAAGCATCTCGGTCAGGAAGAGTCGGCGGGTGGCGGCCGCGGTGGGGGTCCCGGTGGCGGCCACCCGGACGGTCAGCGGACCCAGCGTCATGAGGCGGGGCAGGTCGCAGCGCGGGTCGAACCAGATACGCAGGTCGTCGTCGAGCCTGGGGTCGGCGTCCTCGACCCGCTGCCTCACGTCGGCGGGGATCTGCGGGGCCAGCGTGGCGAGGTCGGCGGGTGTGGTCGCCGCCACCTCGACGTAGGTGCTGTCGTCGGCGGGGAGGACGCTCAGGGCGTCCTCGGTGCGGTCGTCCCGGGGCAGGGTGTGCTCAAGGTTGAGCTGGCCTGCCTGGTTGGTGTACGCGCGCCAACCGTCGGCGTCCTCGTCGTGGTCGGGCATGGCGAGGTCGGGCTGGTCGGCTTGATCGAAGATGCTCGCGATGCCGTTGGCTTCGCCGGGAGTCAGGCCGGCGGCGATGAGGTTGAGCCCGACTCCGGCCAGCTCGAGTCGCCCGGTGCTGGTGAGGTGAATCTGCTCGGCACTGCCGTCCCCGTTGGCGAAGGGGCCTTCACCGTCGGCGAGGACCAGGAGCGACGCGCCCGTGCTGCGGGGATGCTCGTTGAGCAGGCGTCCCAGTTGGCCGGTGAGGTCGGTGGCGCGGGTGCCCTCAAGGATCAGGATCCGGCTCTCCCAGAGGGGGTCGTCGAGAAGGGTGGCCCGGCCGCTGGCGATGTCGAGGTTGGCTTCGCGCGCGCGATCGATCATCGCGACTGAGTGGGCGACAACGGCGGCGGCGACATCGGCCGTCTCGTGGTGCCGGACGCGGCGCGGGTTGAGCGCGACCGCCTCGGGGGCGAGGCCGACACACTCGACGCGGACGTCGCGGGTCCACGGGTGCACGGCCAGTTCGGCTGCCGTGTGACGCACGAAGTCGTGCGCGTAATCGGGATCGCCGGTGACGCGCACGACGCCGGCCTCCTCGAGGTTGTACAGCCAGTGATGGCCGTGGTCGTCGGTGCCGATCGTGATCAGCTGGGGGTAGGGCGCGGGCAGCGCCTCGTCCAGCGGCCCGACATCGGGAAGGTCGACGGTCGTGGGCAGCTGCCAACGAAGGCGGTCGGGGGCCTGTTCCCAGGGGGTGGGCAGGTCGGCCGGTTCGGCGAGATAGAGCCTCAGGTAGGTTTCGGTGCACTCGACGGCGGCCACGGTGGGCATTGGTAGCGTGGCTCGTCCTTGGCGGGCGGCCAGGCGTCTCAGGGCGCCGTCGATGAACTGGACGTCCGGTGCGGTTGCGGCGCCGACCGAGGTGATCGTCTTCTCCACGGGGGCCAGGTCGGGGGGCGGGGTGGCGATCATCCGGCCCGGACGCCGTGCCCTGAACTGCGCGGCGCGGCGTTGACGCAGGGCCAGCCAGAGCGATCCGGCCAGGATGGACCCGCCCGCCAGGCCGCTCAGCAGCCACGCCGGCTCCGTGGTGGGCTCCACCGGCTGGACGGTTGACGTTGCGGTCTGCTCGCCAGGCGTCTGTGCGGGCGCCGTGGGCGTCACGGGGGCGGAGGCCGGCGTCGGGGCGCTGGCCGGTGCCTCGAAGGGTGGCGCCTCTGGATGGTCTGCGGCCGGTTCGGTCTCTCGTGGTACCGCGCTCGGCTCGTCGGGGACGGTGGAGGGAGCCGGCGGTTCTGCGACCTCTTTGGTCCTCGGTGCCGCGCCGGTGTGCGGGATGGTGAGGGTCCAGCCGATGTCGATCACGTCGGGGTCGCTGAGGCGGCGTCCACCGGGTTGGGTGAGGTGACGGGACGCGTCGGCGATGCGCGGGTAGGCGCGGGCGTCGCCGTAGTGGTCGAGGGCGATCTCGCTGAGGGTGTCGCCCTTGCGGACGGTGTAGCTCGTGTCCGGGGAGGCGGCCGTGCGGGACGCCGAGGTGGGCTGCTCGTCGTCGGGGAGGTTGAGGGTCCAGCCGGGTTTGAGGAAGCCGTCCCCCCTACCGTCGAGGAGGCGCGTGTTGAGGGCGGCGATCTCGTCGTAACGGCGGCCATCACCGAGGTGCTGCTCGGCGATGGACCACAGGGACTCCCCCCGCTTCACCGTGTGTCGCCGGACGCCCGCGGCGTCCTCGGCTGCCGGCGTGGCCGAGGTCGCGGCGTCGGTCTTCTCGACGGTGACGCCTGCGACGACCGCAGGCGCGGGGGTCGGCGCGGCGTGGGCGGGCACCGTGTTGGCGGGAAGGGCGACGAACAGAGCCGCGGCGGCCGCCACCAGTTGACGTGCGGCCGACTGCGGCAGGGCAAGTCCACGCAGGTCGGGGGCACGGACGCCGCGCAGGCTGGCGCCCACCTCGAGGAGGATCAGCCCGGCGAGCAGCGCCCAGGTGATCCACCCGATGGTCTTGATCGCGACGAGAGCGAGGCTGCCGTCGTCGCGGCGCAGCAGCAGGCCCGCCAGGTCGGTCCAGGACGTGAGGGTGGGCAGGGTGCCGAACTCGACCTGAAGCAGCAGCCACGGCAGCCCGACCAGGAGGGCGACCAGACCAAGGGTGGCGGCCAGGCCGACCAGGCGTTGCCGGATCATCGTTCGGTCCCGTTGACGGCACGAACGAGGCGCGCGGTGGATTCGCCGGACACGGTGAGGGTGCCGACGCCGATGCTGCCCAGGAACACCGGGGTGTAGTGGTCGGTGACCTGGACGTGGAGGACGTTCCCGGCCCGGACGCTGACCCTGCCGGTGACGCCGGCCCGCGCCAGATAGCTGTTCGCGGCCCGTCTGGCGGCGGCGGTGTCGACGGTGGGGGTCTCTCCTCGGACCGCCTCGGCGACGGCGACTTCCTCGCCGGCGGTGCGAGCGGCCTGGGCGGCGAGGGCGTGGGCGCGTTGTTGGGCGTGGACGTGACCGCCGAGGTCGACGGCGATGCCGACGCACAGGGTCATCGCCACCGTGGCGAGGGCGAGCCACACGCTGACCGAGCCTCGTTCGTCAGGATTTCTGAACTGCACGACTGTCACCTTCCCCGGTAGGTGTCCAGCGGGCTGGACATGGTGGCGGTGACGGTCTTGGTCCCGGTCAGGCCGGGGACGCCGAGGTCGCCGAGCCGTAGGGCGCAGGTGACGGTGGCGTGGACCTGCCCCGGCGTCCCGATGGGGGCGGCGAAGGCGCTGGTGTCGAGGGTGACGCTCGTGGTGGCGCAGGCGAGGTCCTGGTTGGCCAGGCTGTGCCGGGCCGCGGTGGTGGCGTCCCCGCGGGCCGTGGCGGCGGTGCGGGCGATGGACGCGGCGCGGGCGGCGTCGCTGGCGGCGGCCTGGACGACCTGGGTGGCGATCGCGATTCGGCCCCCAAGGACGACCAGGGTGGTCAGGAGCAGGAACGCCGGGACGCCGATGACGGCTTCGACGGTGGCGGAGCCGCGTTCGTTGCGGGTCGGTGGGGCCATGGGTGGTCCTTCCGGGGTGGCGGGGTGCCGTCAGGTGAGGCGTTCGACGGGGAGGCTGGCGGATTGTTCGACGGTGGGGGTCCAGCCCGGGATCAGGCTGAGGCTTGACCCGCGGACCGTGAACGAAGCAGTGGCGGCCGTGCGGGATCCGGTGATCGTGACGGCCGTGAGGGAGTCCCCGGCGGTGTCGGCGAGGAACGCCGAGGCGGCGGCCGTTCCGGCGGCCGTGGTGGCGTTCTCGCGGGCTGCGGCTCGGGCGCCTTCCTGGGCGGCGGCGATGGCCAGGGTGCGGGCGTGGTAGTAGACCGCTCCCTGGACGCCGGCGAACAGGATCAGCAGCAGCAGCGGCATCAGCACGACCATCTCGACCGACACCGACCCGCGCTCGTCGCGGGCGCTCCGGGGACTCGTCATCGTGGGGAGTGCCTAGCTGCCGAGGGCGCTGAGCTTGCCCATGGCGAAGGCGGTGATCGCGGCCACCACGGCGGCGGCCAGGAGGGCGATCGCGCCGGTGACGATGGCCTGCTCGACGCTGACGCTGCCACGCTCGTTGCGGCGGACGGGCTGCGCGAGCCACGTCTGGAGCATGACCAGCACGGCCACAAAGTGGTTGTTCATGGTGGGGTTTCCTTTCGGGGTTGGGTGAAACGGGTCAGGCGGTGAACAGGCGCAGCAGCGCCGGGGTGAGGAGCAGGGCGATGAACACGACCCCGAGCAGGCTGCCGGGGACGACCATCCGTTCGGAGATCTCGTTGGCCTCACCCTGCTCCCCGGTGAGGATCGCGGTCCGCATCGCGGAGCTGCGGGCGCGGAGGGTGGCGTACACCTGCGCGCCCTCCTCGCCCGAGAGGCGCATGATGTCGGCCAGGTCAGCCAACTCGCTGACGCCGAGTTCGTCGGCCAGCCCGGTGAGGGCGTCCCACGGCGGTTCGCCGGACCAGCGGGAACGGGCGAGCTCCTCGCTGAGGCGGGTGAAGACCCAGCTGTGGCCGATCCCAGCGGCGACTTCCATCGCCTGCCTCGGCCCGGAGCCCGCGTTGCGTTCCAGAGCAACCAGGTCCACGTACGCGCCCAGGGCCCGGTTGAACTCCAGCCGCGCGCGTCGGGCGTCGGAGCGGACGTTCAGGTTCGGCACGAACCACAACATGCCGGCCAGCGCCACGCTGACCAGCACCGGGATCACCACGGGCAGGGCGAAGCCGAACAGGCCCACCACGGCGACGAACAGGCCGGGAAACACCAGCCCAAGCAGCGCGAACGTGACCTTCTCGCCGTAGTAGCGGGGCAGGCTGACCCGCACCAGCGCGAGCTCGCGGGTGGGGATCGTGCCCCACACCCCGGCGGGCAGGTGCCGCATCGCCCACAGGCCCAGCCTCTCGGCGCTTGTGGACGCCGGCTCCACGGCGGTGGTCCGCTGCTGGCGGACCTGTTGGGGTGACAGGCGGGTGACGACATCGTTCAGATCGGGGGTGGCCGGCACCAGCCGCCACACCGCCAGCACCACTCCGAGGCTGACCAGCGCGCCGGACGCCAGCGCGAGCTGCGCGCCGGTCACGACCGCACCCCCGCACCGAGGGCCGTGACGCTGGAGGTGTCGGTGCCGTCGCGCGTGAGGAAACGGGGCAAGGGCTCGCCCAGCGACATCCGTCGCATCCACACCAGCGTGGCGCCATAGACGGTGAGCAGCACCGCGAGCAGGGCCTGACCCAGCGGCGTCCCGTAGGGCGCCATGATCTGGCCGCTGAACGACAACAGCGCGAGGACCACGACCGTGATGAGCGTGACGTGGCGGGCGGTCGTGCGCGGCTTCGCCCGGTCCGCTTCGACACGTCGGCGGATGGTGACGTCCTCGGCGACCGATTCGGCCAGTCCCTGCAGGACGCTGGCAAGCCCCGTCCCGCGACGCCGCGCGCCGAGGATCAAGTAGGCGGCGACGAGATCGCCGGTGGCGTCGTCGAGTTCGTCGGCGAACGCCAGCAGGGCGTCCTCGGTGGACCAGCGGGCGCGCAGCCGGGCCACCAGGCGCGACACCTCCGGCTTGATCGCCGTCGGCGTCGAGCGCAGGGTCGCGACCAGGGCCTGCTCCAGACCCACGCCGACGGTCAGGACCCCGGCCAGGTTGCGGGTCCACTCCGCCAGCGCCTCGAGGCGCGCGATCCGCGCCTTCTCCTCCGGGGCGCTCACCAGCAGCGGGACGCCGACGAACGCTGCCGGGACCACCACCGCAGCCACCAGCCAGCCGGACAGGACCGCGACCAGCACGCCGACGACCAGCCCACCCAACGCGAGCAGCCGCGTCCGCAGTGAGATGACGCGCAGCCGGGCCAGCCGCGTCCGGGGCGGACGGGGTGCGGCCGCCGGGGTGGGGCGCAACGAGGCGACGACGCCGACGATCCCGGCGGCGATCAGGCCACCGGCCAGGGCGGGGAGCAGGCCGTTCACCGGAGGTGGCCGTTCGCGCGGGCCTCGGCGAGGAAGCCGGACAGGTCGAAACCGTGCCGCTCCAGCCGCCTGAGCTCGTCGGGCAGGGTGTGCGCGAGCGCGAGCTGACCGTCGGCGGCGTCGAACACGGTGGTGGCGGCGTAGCCCTTCTCCTTCTCACCGGTGGTGATCGCCACGATCTCCGAGACCCACCGGGTCCGGGACACGCTGCCGTCGGGATGCTCGACGCTGTCCATGTCGAGCTGCACGATCAGGTCGATCGTCTCGGCGAGCTTGAGCGTGGCGAGTTCGTGGGTGATCTGAGGGCCGGACTCCATCGCGCAGGTGATCAGCTTCCGCATTGCGGCCCGCGCGTTCGCGCTGTGCGTCGTCGAGATGGACCCCGACCCGGACTCCATCGCCTTGATCATCTGCCACACCTCCCCGCCGCGGATCTCACCGACGATCTGGCGGCTCACGTTGAACCGGAACGAGTCGAACAAGGCCTCGCTGATGCCGAACTCGCCGGCGACCCGGCCATCCGGGCCTCGCTCGCCCGAGCCGGTGCGCGCCTCCCACGCGTGCACAATCGCGTGGCGGTCCGGCAGCTCGTGCAACCCCAGCTCGTACTCCGTCTCGAGGGTGGCGATCGCCTCGGTGCGGCCAAACTCGCCACACAGGGCGCGGGCCATGGTCGTCTTGCCGAACCCCTGCGCTCCACACACCACGATCGACAGACGTCCGCGAACCGCCGCGCGCAGGAACGACGCCGCGATGGGGCTGAGCGAGCCTCGGCCGACCAGGTCGTCCAGGGACACGTGGGTGAGCCGGTGGCGGCGGATCACCACCGAAGGCCGTGGTGTCACCCACGCCGTCGCCGCCAGGCGGGAGCCGTCGTCGAGGCGCAGGTGCAGCTTGGGTTGGGCTTCGCTGAACGGCCGGGCTGACACCTCCGACCGCGACGCAAGGAAGGCGAGGAAGTCGATCAGTTCCTGGTCGGAATCGGCGACCGGCGGGCCCTCGATGAGGTTGCCGTCGAGCAGCTCGAGCCACACGTGGTCGTGGCCGGTGATGATGATGTTCTCGACCCGGTCGTCCTCGATCAGGGGCTGCAGTCGCCCCATGCGGAACAACGCGTTGAAGACCGCTCGGGCGAGGGCGTCCTGCTCGGCCAGGGTCCACGACGGCTTGCCTGCGGTCACCGCCTCGGCGGCCATCGCTTCGAGCAGCTCCAGGATGATCGAGCGTCCCAGGGCTTCCTGAGCAGGCCGGTCGGTGGTGACCCGGTCCTCGGCCAGCGCCTTCGTCAACTGTTCGGAGGCCTGCGACCGCAGCGTCGCGACCAGCTTCCAGTCGAGCGCGGACTCCCGGGGGGAAACGGTCGGGCCGGTGGCGTCCACGAGGTGCCTGCCGAACGACGACCGGACCCGGCCGGGACGCCCTGCGGCGACGTCGTCGACAACGTGGGGGGCGGTGCGGCGGGCACGGGACTCGAACAGGGGCAGCGATCGCGGATCGACGCGCGGGATCTCGTCGTGCAGGGTCATCGGACACCTCCAAGGCTGGACTGGGCGGCGCGGGTCAGCCAAGCCAACGCGGACGCCGGACGGCGCGTCCCGGTGGCGGCGACCGCCCGGATGGACTCGCCGGCCGCGGCGAGGCTCGCGCGCAGCGTGCCTCGCTTGCCGAACGTCCCGTGCGAGCGGGACAACACCGCCGCCGAGCGGCGGTCCCACGCCAGCGACGCCACGAGCGGCAGGCCCAACGCGTCACTGACCTCGCGGCCGCTGTACGGGTGGCCCTCACCCACGACCAGCAGCCCGACCCGGGTCGGCGTGGCCTCGGTCCGCTCCCGCAGGGTCTGCGCCCACGAGGTGGCCGCGATCACCGCGGGCAGGGTGCTGCGCGTCAACAGCAGGGTCAGATCCGCCCCGAACAGCAGCGGGGTCGGGGAGCCGTCCAACCCGAGCCGACCACAGTCCACCAGCACGTCCTGGCCTGTCGACTCCAGTTCCCGAAGCGCCTCCAGCAGGGCCGGCCACAGGGCGGCCAGGCTGCCGGCCTGCGCGTGCGAGCGGGTGCCCGGCAACAGCCTGGCCTGTGACTCCGGCAGGTCGACGAGCTGGTGCGGGAGCTCGGCGGCGACCAGGTCCTCGCGCTGGGCCATCGCCAACTCGATCAGTCCGCCGGAGTGCGGCAGCTGGCCCTGGAAGAAGCCGGCCAGGATCCCCGAGCCGCCCGTGGGGTCTGCCTCCACCAGCAGCACCGGACGCGGCCACGCCAACGCCAACCCGAGCGCGGTCGTCGTCACCGCCCCCGGACCGGAGGCGGCGGTCAGGCAGATGATCGCCATCGAGGCTCACCGCTCCCGTGAGTCGAGCACCAGGGCGACCTTGCCCGTGGCCGCGCGGGCCGCGAGGTCGGCGGCCTTGTCGGCGGGCACGAGGACGTCGACGATGGTCTGGTCGCCGGCCTCATCGGCGTGGACACCCACCACCTCGGCCGGGATCGTCACCGGGGCGCCGGACACCTCGCCCTGCTGTCCCGGGGTCTGCACGACCCGCACCGCGTCACCCGGGGCAATGGGCTCGGCCGGCAACATCCCGGACGCCAGGCCGACGCCGACCACCGACGTGCCCTTGGCGGGCAGGACCGTGGGGGTGAGTTCATCGGGACCCAGCAGGCCGCCGGCGGCAAGGTCGAGAGCGGCGCGCTGGCCGGCGACCGCGTCCAACTGGGCCGCGGGGACGGTCCGGACCGCAGGGTCGACCCCGACCCGGACCACCATCAGGTCGTCGCGGTCGATGACCTCGCCGCGGTGCACCAGCGTGCGGACCGCCAGTACCTCCGTCGTGCTGCCGGCCGTCGACCACAGCCACAGGCCGAGCATGGAGCCGAGCACGATCGTGGCGACCGACACCAGCGCTCCGACCGGACGACGCCGCAGCTTCGGCGGCGCCCCCGTGGGGTTCGGGGGCTCGATCGAGGGAGACGGCACCGGACGCGTCCGGCCGTTGGGCTTGGTGACGACAGACATGGAACTCGCTTTCGTGGAGGGTGAGGCACGGGGGGTGTGCGAGATCGAGCGGGTTACCCGGTCGTGAGGACCTGCAGCTCGCCGATCGTGATGACCGCAGAGTCGGTCAGGCTGATCGGGATGGTCCCGGAGGCCCCCATTCCTGACCAGGACACTGACCACTGCGACTCGGCTCGAACGGTGTAGGTGCCCTGCTTGCGGTACCTGTGTCCGCAGGTGGGCGAGTCGGATTTGCCGAACCGGTTCTGATACTCGGTGCCGGGCCCCGTGCAGACGACCACGCTGCCGTCGCCGAGCTGCCAGCGGACGTGTCGGACCTTGGCGGTCGCGGTGACGGTGACCCCGCTCGCTGAAGCGCTCCGGGTGATCGGACCCCAGGAATGCTGGTCGGGGCTCTCCGCCCACAGCCACACCGGCATCCCGACCAGCCCTACGGATCCCGGCCTGTCCTCGGGAACGATCCCGATCGTGACTGGTCGCAGGTTCATGCGTGCAATCGCGGTCTGCGCCAGCACGGCCGGGTCCGGCCCAGCGGGCGCGGCAGCTGACCAGAAGATGTAGAGGCGCCCCCCGAATCGGCCCGAGCGGGGCAACGAGCAGTCGTAGATGGCACCCTCGGTCCTGCCCTCCCACGCGGCGGCCGCGGCGGCCGGCTGCGGCACCGTGAGTTGGACGTAGCAGCCTCGCGCGTCGGACCACCAGCCGAGGTCCGGGTCGTGGCAGGGCATGGGGATCGAACCGAACGCACAGCTGCGCGGCTCGCTGGACCCGCTCCCGCTCCGGCTTGGTCGGTCGGACGCGGGGTTGGCCGCCCGGCCCGGATTGCTGGCCGTGATCTTGCACTGACGGCCGTCCCAGTGGGCGTCTCCCCCGCAGTCCACGGGAGGGCCGGCCGCAACAGCCGGAGCGTGGCCAAGAAGAAGCGCGCCGAGGGTCAGGACGGCTGCTAGCCCCCGCGTCAGCATGTGCCGAGAACCTCGTCCTGGTCGACCCGCATGACGGCTGAGCGTTCCACGACCGTCGAGCGATGGAGGAACCGGTAGGGGGGCACTGTCACCGACTTGCCTGTGCTGTCGACCAGCTTCGTCTTGCTGGTGTCCACGCAAGCGGTGACGGTCCAGGTGGGGAGGGCCTCGGCCGTGTCCTTGCCTCGCTCGGCTGACTTGAACTCCACCACGGACGACCCCGAGCCGGTGAGCTGCTCCAGGCGGTAGCCGGTCAGGTTCTTGCGGAAGAAGTCGAGCGCGGCTCCAGAGGCGACGGAGTCCAGGTCCTGCAGCGAGGCCTGGGGATCATTGGTGAGGCGGTCGACCACGTCCCACAGCTGGCCGACGGCCTGCTTGGCGTTGGCCAGGTCCTGTTCGGCCGACGACAGGGTCGTCGACGTGGGGTTCGGGGTCGAAGTGGCCGAGGCCGCCGACGGGGTCTGCGTGGGGGTGCCGGTGCAGGCGACAGCTGCGGGGGCCAGAGCGAGGGCGAGCAGAATGCTGCCGAGGCGCTTGGTGATCGACATGGTCGTCTCCCTTCACCTACCAGAAGTACGAAGGAGGGCCTTCCACGGACACCAGCGGCTCGGAGATTTCTGAACCGTGCGTGCGTTCAGTGGAACAGTGGTGCCGACAAGCGGGGGGCTGATCTTCTTCTGCTAGGAGTGATGCGGTCCCTGGGGGGTTGGACTCCGCCACCGTAAGTTTTCAAAGAGCCATTCATGCGCCGTATCGCAGAATGGACGGCGACCAAGGTAGGTCCGCTGGAGCTGGCGCCCTCGGTGACCGCCCAACGGTTTCTCCCCGGGCCGGCGTCACGTACGCCGGCTTCGATCACACGGCGAGCCCTTGCGAAATCGGCGCGACCGTTCCCATGTCGCGGGTGCGGCGGCCAGCGATCTCCTTCGTGAAGGCGCCCCGGGGGATTCGGTCGTCGCGCCTCCGGGGGCGCCGGCCTGGGGGCTCGCATCCAGGCCAGTTCGGCCTGCCACCACGCCCAGCTGGCCCGTTCTTCCGCGTAGAGCGCGGCCCGCCGATCGCCGCGTCCGGCGGTGCCGAGCTCCACGGCCAAGGCGTCCAGTCGGTCCACGTGAGACTGCTGCCACCTCCGGGCCCGGCACGAGACGAGACCAAGAGCCGCCAACCGCTCGAGGACTCGCGCCGTCTTCACCATCGTCCAGCCCGTCAGACGCGAGGCCGCCAGCGTGTCGGTGGGTACCTGAAGGCGTGCGTAGATGCTGCTGGCTTCGGAGCCCAGCCCTCCGCGCGGCGCGAAGGCGTCGTGGGCGCTCGTGGTGACGCGGCGGATGAGGTCGTTCACGAGCACCGCGCGCAGGGCGGTGCCGGTGCCGGCGGGGCGCGGGACTGCTTGTGACAGCATGGAGCTGATCCGGGTGTGGATGGCGCCTCCGGGGTCGATGGTCCAGCGGGCGCCGTGGCGTCCGACGGAGGGGCGGGTGCGGGCGATCCACCCGTCCGCCGCGAGAGCGAGCAGGGCGCGCCGGGCGGTTTCGCGGTCCAGCCCGCAGGTGAGCGCGAGGCGGCGAATGTCGGCCTCGACGTCGATGGGGCGGACCGCCTGCAGGTGGTAGAGGCCCAGGGCGTCCAGGACCCGGCGTTGCGCCAGCCCCGCCCGCGAGCTGCCCCAGCGGCCGGCTGTCGCGTCAGCGCGACCCTGAACAGACCGCACGAGCTCCGCGACCGTCTCGGCGCGGACGTCGAAGGACTCGTCGTCCGCCCGGTGAGGATCGGTGGCCAGGTGAGCGACCGTGTCCACCGCTCGGGTCCACTGGCGGCGCAACACGGCCGCCGGGGAGGCGGGGCCGGTGGCCGGTCGTGGGCTCCGCGTCGCTCCGGTGCGAAGGCTGCGAGCGTGTTCGAGGCCCGGGGCGTCGGCGATCGCGGCGACGTCGTCGAAGCGCCAGCGGGCGACCGCGACGCCGCACAGCACGCGCCACAGCATCCTCGACAGGTCGCCGGACGGGGCGGTCTCGAGCGCGGCACGACACGCGGCTGACAGCGGCCGCTTCGGGCCTGCCAGAAACGGCATCCCGTCTGCCGCCGCCACCGGACGCCGCAGCGTTCGGTCGACAGGCGGTGGAGCGGGCACCCGGTTGACAAGCCTGGCGACCAGGTCGCCGACCTGATCCGCGGTCACCGTCGGATGGGTGAGCGACGACACCGACCCTGCGAGCACTCGGGAGGTACCGCCGGCCCGGTGGGTCGCTCCGGGTGGACGGACGCATCCCGACGTGGGATTGACAAGCGGCGACACGTCCAGGGTGGGCAGCCACGCCTTGAGCAGGTGCGCTAGCGCGCCGACCAGCACGGCGTCCACCGGCTCACGCAGGGCGAGCCAGACGTGCCGGCCTCCCGTCGGTCCCGACTCGCAGACGACGTGAGGCAGTCCGACCTCGTCGAGCAACGCCGACATCCGGCGGGCGTCCGCCTC
The DNA here is from genome assembly GCA_016711325.1 of Nigerium sp. Lineage (GTDB taxonomy): Bacteria > Actinomycetota > Actinomycetes > Propionibacteriales > Propionibacteriaceae > Propioniciclava. The sequence continues at coordinate 692,607 of JADJTH010000008.1, forward strand.
GGCGTCCTGCGGTGACCCTTTCGCGTCCAGGTCGGCGCACAGCAGGAGGAACCGACCCTCGGCGTCGGCCAGGGGAACGGCCCACGGCGTCACGGGTCGTGGTCCGCGCAGCGGGCGGAGCCCGGGATAGGAGTTGAGAGGGCGACCCTCGGCGTCCACCGCGGCGACGCGCACCACCGCTCGAGGACTGATCAGACCGGTCAACGCCCAGGCGTCAAGGTCGCCCTCGCGCGAGGGAGACACCAGGCTCACCGGCGGGGGCCCACGTCCGGGCGGTGGTCGAGGCGGATGCCCGCTTTGCGTTCCTCGCGCACGCCGGCGGGCGGTGACGACCGGATCGTCTCGTACGTTGGCCGCGGCTGCGGAGCCGGGATAGCCACAATCCGTCCCTGTTCCCAGCGCAGCGCACCGGCCGCGGGGCGCGCCGTTGCAGTCACGCTGGTCGCGGTGGCGTCCAGTGCTGCGACAGCGGTCGTGGTGGTGGCAAGGGCCAGCTTCGCGTCGGCGAGCAGGGCCTGGGCGGCGGGTTCGAACGGCGGCATCGGCACCCACGCCTTGCGGCGCGAAGCCTGGAGGATCCCGTACCCGCGGTACGCCGGCTGGGTGATTGCCTCGGCGTGAATCCACAGCTGGCCAGGGCCCCGTACCATGGTGTCCACGGCCTGGAAGTGCGCGAGCGCCACGTTGCCGACCGCGTGCAGTCCTCGACGCATGGTGCCCAGCAGTTGGGCGACATCGAACCGCGTCGCCAACTCGTCGACCGGCCGCCAGGCCCGGCCGACCCGCAGGTTCTCGGTGATCACCCTCCGCAGCTCCCGGGAGGCGTGCATGTGGGCGACGTCCCGGACGCCGTCCAGCCGCACCGTCGCCGGCCACGACGTGGGCGCCACCCAGGCCGCGTGCGCCGCCGCCAGGGCTGAGCGTGCCTCGGTTCCCCGTTCCGCAGCGATGATCCCGAGTTCGCTGGCCGCGGCACAGACCGTCGCGGCGGCCGCGGTGATGATCAGCGCGTCGCCGGCGGCCACCTGAAGCGCCGCGTGGGTCACCCGATGACGCGAGGTCAACAGGTCCACCGTCGCCCTGGTCCAGCCCGCGATGGCCGCGTCCAACGAACCGTCGGACGTCACCGCCGCCACGTCCTCGAACCGACCCGCCCGCTGATCCGGAGTCGTCGCGGCGAACCGTTCGGCCCGCACGACCAGCCCCCGCAGCTGCGCATGCGTGACCGCCAGCGCTGGACGATCCTCGATCGCCGTCACCGTGGTCGTCGCCGCCGCGTGAGCGATGGCCACCACGTTGGCATGCAGGCCCCGCAAGGCCGCAACATCCGCCTCCGTGTGGGCTGGTGGGATCATGACCAGAAGCTCCGCGATGATCCCCACCCGCCCGGCCACGAAGGTCAGGTCCTTGTCCAGCGGGGGCCGCTGCTCGGGCTCGGTCGGGACTCTCCGCGTCGCCTTCGGCACGGGTCGCGTGGCCAGCTCGGCAAGGACCTCTCTGACCGAGCCGGTGTCGTCCAGCCACCGCGGTTCCAGCGGTACAGCCTCCAGGACCCGGATGGTCGCAGCGGCCAGCTTCGGCCACGCGGCCAGGACCTGGGCGACGGCGGCATCATCCTGAAGGCCGTCCTGGCCGGCCCGCGAGCACCATTCCCACATCCGGGCATGGGCCTCGTCCAGCAGGCGGCCCACCGTGGCGATCATCGGGCGCTCCTCGCCCGGAGCGACTGCAGCTCGGCCCACAGGCCCAAGGGGACGAACGACTGGCCTGCGGCCAGAGCCGCCGAGGCCGCGTCCAGGGAGGCAGCCGCGTCCGCGGCCGGCTCGAGTCCTGCCGGTGTGACGCCGAGCTCGACGAACCACGCCTCCAGGTCGCGGCACTCCGCCGCCAGGAACAGCGACTCGCCTGTGGGATCGTCCGCGGACAGGAACGCGGTCGCCGCATCCCGAAGATGCCTCAGCGCCACCGCCAGCGCGAATGAACCGTCGACCATGTCCCGTTCCTTCCAGTAGCTCCCGCTAACCAGAAGTGGGCGAAGACCCCCTCCGCGGACACGTCACGCGGCGGCAATAGTGGGCAGGCTCACGATCGACAGGAACGGTCGTGCTAGCCGTGGGAGGTCGAGCTCGCCGAAGCAGTCTGGGCCCCTCTGTCCGTAGAGGGCCCCGTTTCGTACTTCTGGAAAGCAAGGAAGGAGAACCACATGCCCCCCAAGAAGTACGAGTCCCTCACCCAGGCAGCCGAGCGGACCTCCCTCAGCACCAAGACCCTGCGGCGGCGCATCGCCGCCGGGAAGCTCCGCGCCTACCGCGACGGCCCCAAGATCCTCCGCCTGGATCCCGCCGATGTCGACAAGCTCCTCCGACCGCTCCGCACCGCGGGGCTCTGAAACGGAGGACGCCTCCCGGGCACATCAGGCATGAAGAAGCGCCCCCAGCCAGTGGCAGGGGGCGCTTTGTCAGGTCTGGGTTCGACCGCATCAGGAGGCTTCAGAGGCGGGACCCGTGCCAGAACCTCACCGATGTTGCCAGAGTATCTGGCACGTATCTGGCACGTTCGTCTTCTCTGGTGCATTTCCCCTAGTCAGAACGGTCGGGCTGACAGGATTTGAACCTGCGACCCCTTGACCCCCAGTCAAGTGCGCTACCAAGCTGCGCCACAGCCCGCCGACCGACGCCTGCGAAGGCGTCAACGACGCACCAACATACAGGGTCGAAGGTGTGGTTGTCGCATCGAGGCTCTCGTTGGATCCTCCACCGAGGTCGGCACGGCCGGGCGCCCGAGCCTGTCGCCCGTGGGAGTATGGCCCGTATGCACCACGCGCACCGGCACGGCCACGCCCACCACGCGGATGGGCCGGTCATCTCCTTCGACGAACGCGCCCGCGCGTGGGACACACCCGAACGGCATCGCCGCGCGCGTGTGGTCGCCGAGGCGATCGCCGCGAACATCCCCCTGGACGGCGCCTGGGACGCCGTCGAGATCGGCTGCGGCACCGGTCTGCTGTCACTCCAGGTCGGGCCGCGGCTCAGGCACGTCCTGCTCACCGACGTCTCACGCGGCATGCTCGACGTCGCCCGCGAGCACGCCGTGCACGACCCCGAGCGCTACACCGTGGCCGAACACGACCTCACCTCCGCACCCCTCGCGCAGCCGGTCGACCTGGCCTTCACGGCCATGGCGCTGCATCACATCGCCGACCTGACCGCGCTGCTGACGCACGTCCGCGCCGGCCTCAATCCCGGCGGCTGGGTGGCCGTCGTCGACATCGACGCCGACCCCGACAACACCTTCCACCCGGACGGCTTCGCCGGCCACCACGGCATCGACCGCGACGCGCTCACGAGCCACCTGCGCGAACTCGGTTTCGCCGACGTCACCGCGCGGACCATCGACACCCTTGTCAGGGTCAAGAACGGCCAGGAATTCGAACATGACGTCTTCCTGGCGACGGGGCACCTGCCCGCCTGACTCCGTCCGCCCGTCACCGGTATCCCCGCCCAGCGCCGCCCAACGAACGTCACGCAGCAACGCGATGGTCGCGGTCGCTCCCCCACTGCACGCCCGCGACACCGACCAACAACACCAGCCCGCCGACCAACTGGATCGGCGCGGGCAGTTCGCCCAGCAGCAGCCACGCCCACGCGACCGCGAAGACCACCTCGGTCAGTCCCACGAAACTCGCGACGGTCGAGCCGAGCGAGCGCGCACCGACGAATCCCGTGACGTACGCCAATGCGGCCGCCACGATCGCCAGTTCGAGCAGCGGCAGCCACCACGGCCAGGTCGTCCCGAATGCTGCGACGTCACCCCACGCCGCCTCCAGCGGCACCAATCCCAGCAGCCCGGCGGTCACGATGACGACCGCCCCGACGCCCAATCCGGCCGACACGAACGCCACCGGCGGCACGCCGGGCGTCTCGGCCGACGTGATGAAGTAGACGGCCATCCCGAACGCCGCCAGGCCCGCCCATGCGAGCCCGCGCGGATCGACACCCGCCAGGTCGGCCGGGTTCAGCACCACCGCGAGCCCGGTGATGGCGACGGCCATGCCACCGAGCGTCACCCAGCCCGGACGCCGCAGCGTCCGCATCCAGCCCCACAGCACCACCAGCACGACGCCGAGATACTCCACGAGCATCGCGGTGCCGATGTCGATGAACCGGATCGCATTGAAGTACGCCACCTGCACCATGGCGCCGGCGAACAGCCCGTACAGCAGCACCGGACGCCACCGCTCCCCCAGCAGGTGCCACCGGCCCCGCAGGGCCATCACCGCGGGGATCCCGAGCACGAACGCCGCCAGCCCCAGCCGCACCGCGACCGCCGCGGCCGGCGTCCACCCCGCCGCGAGCAGCGGCTTGGCGAACGCACCCGACGTGGCGAACATCGCCGCCGACGCCAGCGCAAAGCTCAAGCCGAACGACGACGTACGCGGACTGACCCGTCGCATCACCTCTGCCGGCACGGCCATCAACCCCGCGCGTTCACGCGTTCATGCCCCGCGCGGACACCGCCCAACGATCGACGAGGCGTCCGCCGCTGAACACCGCGTACTCCTCGGCCAGGTTGACCGCGTTGCACACGTGGTTCGGCACGACCCGCACGGTTGAGCCCAGCGGCGGCAGGCTCTCGCTGGCCATGTCGACGACGGCATGATGCTCGGAGAGGATCACGATCCGGGCCTCGGGATGATCGAGCAGCCGGCCGAAGCCGGACGCCCACCCCGCACGATCCGCGCCGAGCGCCTTGGAGCCCGAGTCCACCACGAGGCGTCCGCCGGCATGGCTGACCACACTCGCGTGGCAGGTGAGCGCGATCCGCTCGGCCGTGCACACCCCGAGTTCCCACTGCTGGGCGTCGTTGAACACGTACACCCCCGGGCGAGCCTCGGTGATGCCGTCGGCCAGGGCGGCGAGGCTGGGCGTCGATCCGCCCGACACCACGCCGGGCGCGACCCCCGCCGTCCGCATCGACGCGGCGGCCGCCGCCAGGGCCCGCCCCTCGTCGGCCGCGGCGGCGAGGCGTCCGGTCGGCGAATAGCTGTGCCCGGGGAACGTGAAGACGCCAGCCACGTCGAGCCCCGCGTCGGACGCCAGGGCCGCCAGCAGCCCGGCGTCCTCAGGGGCGACGCCCGAGCGGTGGTGTCCGGAGTCGACCTCGACCACCCCGCGCACGCCCAGGCCGACGAGGTTGCGGGCGCCGGCGAGCGAGTCGAACCCGACCTGCACGGCGGCGTCCCGGCACAACCGCGTCAGACGCTTCGCGCGCGCCGCGTCCACCCACAGCGGGAAGGCGATGAACAGGTCGTCGAAGCCGCCCTGGGCGAACACCTCGGCCTCGCCGATGGTCGCCACGGTGATGCCGACGGCGCCGGCGTCCGCCTGCATGCGGGCGATCTCTTCGCTCTTGTGGGTCTTCACGTGTGGGCGCAGCGCGACGCCGCGATCGTCCGACCAGGACGCGACGGCGTCGATGGTGGACTGCAGCACCGGCAGGTCGACCGCCAGGAACGGGGTGGGCGGCAGCCGGTCGGTCATCGCCGGTCCTTGCGCTTCTCACGGGCGCGCACCTCGACGTGGACGGGCGTGCCGACGAAGCCGAAGTCCTCGCGCAGCCGGCGCTCGACGAAGCGCGTGTACTGCGGGTCGAACTGGCCCGAGGTGAACAGCACGAACGTCGGCGGGCAGTTCTGCGCCTGCGTGCCGAACAGGATGCGCGGCTGCTTGCCCGACCGCACCGGATGCGGGTGGGCAGCGGCGACCCGGCCCAGGAACGAGTTGAGGTTGCCGGTCGTGACGCGGGTCTCCCAACCCTCGAGGGCGGCGTCCAGGGCCTTCTTCAGCTTGTCGACGTTGCGCCCGGTCAGCGCGGAGATGTTCACGTGTGGCGCCCAGCCGAACGCGCGGATGTCGCGCTCGATCTCGCGCTCGAGGTAGCGGCGGCGTTCCTCGTCGGTCAGATCCCACTTGTTGTAGGCGATCACCAGCGCCTTGCCGGCCTCCTCGACCATCGTGAGGATCTTCAGATCCTGATCCGAGATCGTGTCGGAGGCGTCGATCACCACCACGCAGACCTCGGCGCGCTCGATGGCCTGCTGGGTACGCAGCGATGCGTAGTACTCGTGCCCGGACGCCTCCTTGACGCGGCGGCGCAACCCGGCCGTGTCGATGAAGCGGTAGACCCCGCCGCCCAGCTCGACCAGCTCGTCGACGGGATCCACCGTGGTGCCCGAGGCGTTGTCCACCACCGAGCGCTGTTGCCCCGCGAGCTTGTTCAGCAGCGAGCTCTTGCCCACATTCGGCTTGCCGACGATCGCCACCCGGCGCGGACCTCCGGCGGGTTCGTAGTCGGCGTGGGGCGCTTCCGGCAGCGCGGCCAGGATGGCGTCGAGCAGGTCGCCGGTGCCGCGTCCGTGCAGCGCCGACACGGCGAACGGCTCCCCCAGCCCGAGGTTCCACAGGGCGGACGCGTCGGCCTCCTGGCGCTGGTCGTCGACCTTGTTCGCGGCGAGCACCACCGGCTTTCCGGATCGGCGCAGGACCCGGACGACCGACTCGTCCTCGTCGGTGACTCCCACCACGGCGTCGACGACGAACAACACCGCGTCCGCGGCGTCGATCGCCAGCTCGGCCTGCTCGGCGATGCGCGCGGCCATGCCCTCGGCGTCCGAGATCCAGCCGCCGGTGTCGACCACGATGAAGTCGCGGCCGTTCCAGCTGGCGTCGTAACTGATCCGGTCGCGGGTGACGCCGGGCAGATCCTGGACGACGGCCTCGCGGCGTCCGATGATGCGGTTCACCATCTGCGACTTGCCCACGTTGGGGCGGCCGACCACGGCGAGCACGGGCTTGGTCTCGGTCATTCGGTTTCCTTCGCCAAGGCGACGATCGAATCCACGACCTCGCTGAGTGTCATATCGGACGTGTCCAGTTCGAGCACCCCGTCGGCCGCCGTGGTGAAGTTCACCAGCAGGCTGTCGTCGGCGTCGCGGCGCACCACCTGATCGCGCAGTTCGGCGGCGTCGACGGACGCCCCCAGCTCGCCGCCGCGGCGGGCGAGGCGCGCCTGTTCGGACGCCGTGAGCAGGATGCGCAGATCGGCGTCCGGGTACACCACGGTCGTGATGTCGCGCCCCTCGGCGATGCAGCCGCGCGGGTCGGAGTCCATCAGCGCCCGCTGACGGGCGACGAGATCGGCGCGGCATGCGGGAATCCGGGAGATGACCGACACGTGCTGCGCCGTGCGCGGCTCGCGGATCTCGGCGGTCACGTCGCGCCCGTTCACCCGCACCCAGCGGTCGTCGGGGTCGAGCGAGATGGCGAGATCGGCGCCCGTGGTGGCGGCGATGAGCGCGTCGGTGTCGTCGGGCGACACCCCGGCATCCAGGAACGCGACCGTGACCGCGCGGTACATCGCGCCGGTGTCGAGGTAGCCCAGCCCAAGGCGCCGTGCCAGATCGCGGGCGGTCGACGATTTTCCGGACCCACTGGGCCCGTCGATGGCGATCACGAAGCGGTCTGCTGGCACCGGGGCAGTCTACTCACCGCGCTGGATGCGGAAATGTCCCACCTGCGGGATCAGGTGGGTGGTCGTCGGCGCTGGTGACCGACCGCGCCGATTCCTAACGCCGGCGGGCCGTCGGCAAGTGCTGCCGCCCGGGGCGTCCTGATCGATCAAGCGCCGTGTACCGGACCGCCGAGACCTATACGGTTGTCGTCGTGATGAGCGCTGCACTGACCTCTGCTGCCGCGGCTGCCGCCGACCAGCGCCCCGACGGGTGGTGGAAGTCCGCGGTGGTCTACCAGATCTACCCGCGGTCCTTCCAGGACTCCAACGGCGACGGCCTCGGCGACATCCCGGGTATCACCAGCAGGCTCGACTACCTCGCCGAGCTGGGCGTCGACGTGATCTGGCTCTCGCCCGTCTACCGGTCGCCGCAGGTCGACAACGGTTACGACATCAGCGATTACCGCGACATCGACCCGCTGTTCGGCACGCTCGAGGATCTCGACACGCTGATCGCCCAGGCGCACGAGCGTGGCGTCAAGCTGGTCATGGATCTCGTCGTCAACCACACCTCCGACCAGCACGCCTGGTTCACCGAATCCCGCGACCCGGCCTCGGCGAAGCGCGACTGGTACTTCTGGCGTCCGGCCCGACCCGGCACGGTGCCCGGCACCCCGGGCGCCGAACCGGACGGCAGCATCGCCGCGTTCGCGCCGTCCGCGTGGACCTTCGACCCCGCGAGCGGGCAGTACTACCTGGGCATCTTCAGCCCCGGGCAGCCCGACCTCAACTGGGAGAACCCGGACGTGCGCGAGGCCGTCTACGCGATGATGCGCTGGTGGGTCGCGCGGGGCATCGACGGCTTCCGCATGGACGTCATCAACCTCATCTCCAAGCCCGAGGAACTCACCTCGGGCGCCGTGCTGCCTCCCGGCGGCGAGTCCTCCCTGGGCCGCATCGCGAACGGTCGGCGGCTGCACGAGTTTCTCGCCGAGATGAACCGGGCGGTCGGCCTCGACGAGCACCGGCTCCTCACCGTCGGCGAGATGCCCGGCGCGACGGTCGAGGTCGCCCGGGCCGTCACCGACCCGGCGCGCGGCGAACTCACCATGGTCTTCACCTTCGAGCACATGAACCTCGATCAGGCGCCCGGCGGCGACAAGTGGGATCTCGCCGGCCTTTCCCTGCCGCGCCTCAAAGGCAACCTCGCTGCCTGGCAGGACGGGCTCGCGGACGCCGGCTGGAACTCGCTGTACCTCGACAACCACGATCAGCCGCGCGCGGTGTCCCGGTTCGGCGACGACTCGCCCCCGCACCGGGTGAACTCCGCGAAGACCCTCGGCACCGTGCTGCACCTGCACAAGGGGACGCCCTACGTCTACCAGGGCGAGGAGTTCGGCATGACGAACGCGCCCTTCGGCGCGATCGGCGACTACCGCGACGTGGAATCGCTCAACTACCACGCGCTCGCGCTCGCCGGCGGACGCCCAGAGGCGGATGTCCTGCGCTCGCTGGTCGCCAAGAGCCGCGATCACGCCCGGACGCCCGTGCAGTGGGACGCCACCGACAACGCCGGCTTCACCACCGGCACCCCGTGGTTCGCGGTCAACCCCAATTACGCCGCGATCAACGCCGAGCAGGCGCGCCGCGACCCGGGATCGGTCTTTGCGCACGTCCAGAAGCTGATCGCGCTGCGCCACGCCGACGAGACGGTGCGCGAGGGCCGCTTCGCGCTGCTGCTGCCCGATCACGAACAGATCTGGGCGTTCACCCGCACGCGCGGCGACGACCGGCTGCTGGTCGTCGCGAACTGCTCGTCGCTGCCCTGCGCGTGGCCGGTGGGCCAACTGCCCGATCTCACGGACGCCGAACTACTGCTGGGCACGCACGCGGACGCGCGCGACGGCGAGTTGGCGCCGTGGGAGTCACGGATCCTGCGCCTGGCCTGAGGATGCGCTGCCCGACCCACGGGACGCCCCTTCTTTCCGCGCGTCGGCGGCACTCCCGCGCACGGGACGCCCTCCCCACCCGGTCTGCGGCCGCGCAAGCACCGCGCGAGCGCGGGAATGCAGGGAACGCGGCAAGAGGGGACTCGCTGGTCCTACTCCTGGCCCGCAGCGCGCCTGGCGGGGTTGCCGGAGCGCCGCGGATCCTTGGGCTTGGGCTGTTGCGGCCGGTTGCGCACCACCAGCCACCAGATCGCGCGCCAGCCGATGAGGGTCGCGGCCAGGAACAGCGCGGTGACGATGATGAAGCCGAGTTCGGCGGTGCTGCCGAGCAGCAGCCGGAACAGGATGCCGATCGCCACGGTCATCGCCCACGCGAACACGCCGTTCGTGACGGTGATGCCCGTGTGGCGCTTGAGCAGGAAGCCGATCCAGGCGATCAGCAGTCCTGCGACGAACGGCAGCGCCGTGCGCTGGATGCCTTCGTAGTCGAGGGACTCGCCGTGCGAGGCGCGGCCGATGACCGCGAAGGCCACCACCAGCACCAGGTCGAGCAGGATCGCGACACTGCGATTCATGTGGGCTCCTCCGATCGAGCACGGCTTCGGTGACGACCACCCTAGCCGGACGCGCGTGCCCACGCCCGTTTCGCCGGACGCCGCCCGCGCGGGCCGCCTCGGCCTCCGGCGATAGACTCGCGCGGTGATCGACGTGAGCCTCAGCCCCGCCCTGGTGATCGGCACCGGCCTCGTGGGGGCGTCGGTGGCGTTGGCGCTGCGCGATGCGGACGTCGAGGTGCACCTGGCCGACCGCCGCCGCAGTCACGCGGTCGTCGCGGCGTCCCTGGGTGCCGGCAGCATCGAACCGATCGACCCCGGCGTCTGCCGTCTCGTGGTCGTCGCGGTGCCGCCGAACGCACTCGCCGACGTCATCGCCGAGGCGCTTGAGCGCTACCCGCACGCCACCGTCACGGACGTGGGCTCGGTGAAGGGTGTGCCGCTCGCGGCCCTGCGCACCCGCGGCCTGGACCTGGCTCGCTACTGCGGTTCGCACCCGATGGCCGGCTCGCAGAAGGCAGGCCCGCTCACGGCGTCCGGCAGCCTGTTCGTCGACCGTACCTGGGTGATCACCCCGCACGACACGTCCGCAGCGCAGTCGGTGCTCGTGGTGCGCAAGCTGGCCGAGCTGTGCGGCGCCCGCCTGATCACGATGGGCGCCCAGCACCACGACGAGGCCGTCGGGCAGGTGTCCCACGTGCCGCAGCTGATGAGCGCGCTGGTGGCGGGGGGTTTGCTCGACCTGCCGGCCGAGCATCTGAAGCTGGCCGGGCAGGGCGTGCGCGACGTCACCCGGATCGCCGCCGGCGACCCCAAGCTGTGGCGCCAGATCATCGCCGCGAACTGGCAGGCGCTGCGCATCGAACTGAAAGAGATCCACACCGATCTCGGACGCCTCATCGACGTGCTCGACGACCCGGACGCGGTCGAGGCGTTCCTCGACCGTGGACGCCGCGGCACCCGGGTGCTGCCCGGCAAGCAGGGCGGGCGGCCGGTGGACTGGGCCCATGTCGTGGTGGAGATCCCCGACACGCCGGGCTCGCTCGCGCGCCTGTTCGCCGACATCGAGGCGGCCGGCGTCAACGTCGAGGACATCACCATCGAGCACGACGCCGAACGCCGCGCGGGCTGGCTCGGCGTCGACGTGTCGGAGGAGGCCGCCGAACCTCTGGCCGACGCGATGATCGCCGCCGGCTGGAACGTACGCCCCGGGCCGCGCTGAGCAGACCGCGCCTCGGGCATCGGCGCCGGGGAGTGGGCTCACCTCAAGGAAGACGACAACCCGTGAGCCCGTCTATTCCGCGAGGATCTCACCCGGCTGCGGATCGCGGGCGCGCTCGGCAGCCAGCACGTGCGCGGGCTTGGGGCCGACGTAATCGGGACCGTAGGCGCCGGGGGCCGGACGCCTACGCTTCATCGGCGCGACCATGCCTGGCGCCATTCGGCGCGCGAACAGCAGGAACCCGGTGTGCCCCGACGTGGCGTGGCCGGGCCGGATGGCCAGCCCCTCCGCGTGCCAGTCGCGCTGGGTGAGTTCCTTCATCGCCGGTTCGGTGAAGCCGCCGTGCGCGCGCAGCGTGTCGGCCGTCCGCCCCAACTGAGTCGCGGTCGCCACGTAGCAGCACAGGACGCCTCCGGGCACGAGACGGGAAGCCACGGCGTCGATGCAGTCCCACGGCGCGAGCATGTCGAGAATCGCCCGGTCGATCTCCTCAGGCCCGATCGCCTGGGCGAGGTCGCCCAGGCGCACCTCCCAGCTGGCGGGCTCGGCACCGTAGAAGGACCGCACGTTCTTGCGCGCCACGGCCGCGAACTCGCCGCGCCGCTCGTAGGAGTACAGCCGTCCGGTGGGGCCGAGCGCCCGGAGCAGCGCCAGCGACAAGGCGCCCGACCCGACGCCGGCCTCGAGCACGCGGGCGCCGGGGAAGACGTCGGTCTGCATCAGGATCGCGGCGGCGTCCTTGGGGTAGATGACCGCCGCCTCGCGGGGCATCGACACCATGAAGTCGTGCAGGAGCGGGCGGAACACCGAGAACTGCCCACCGCCCACGGACACGGCCACGACGCCCTCGGGACCGCCGATCAACGCGTCGTGGGCGATCCCGCCCTTGGTCGTGTGGAACACGCCGCCGGCGCGGAGCACCACCGAGTGTCGGCGTCCCTTGGCGTCGGCGAACGTCACGCGCTCGCCCTCGCGCAGCGGGCCGGTGGTCACGGGATAGCCGTTCACGAGCGCAGACTCCACAATCCAAGTTGCCAGGCCGGCCCGAATGGCTGGCCCTGAAGGGACGTACCAGGGCCGAGCAGCATGGTCTCGGAGCCCAGGGAATGAGGCAGCAGGGTCAGGTCGACCGCGGCCTGCTGCTGGATCTCCGCCAGCAGCGCCTGGCGGATGTCGGCGTCCGCCGTCTCTCGCGCACGGTGCACCAGATCGTCGATCTTGGCCCGGGAGCCGGGCAGGGCCCCGTCGACGTAGGCCTGCAGCCAGCCGAAGGCGGTGTTGACCCACGCGGGCTCGTCGGTCAGGGCGAGGTCGGCGTCGGCGGCGTCCGGCACGAGTTGCACCGACATGCCGGCGCGCTCCTCCAGCCGATCGCGCAGCAGACCGGCGACATCGCGCTGGCCCTGCGAGGCCGATGCGTAGCTCAAAGTGAGCCGCAGCCGCTGGCCACCCAGGTCGGGAATCTCGGCGGCGCCACCCACCGCGAACGATGCCACCGCACCCGTGACGGTCGGCGGCATGAGGGACGCCACGCTGCGATCGCTCTGGAGCGCCGCGGCCACGGCGGCGCGCACGGCCCGGTTCTCGCGATGGGGCGAGGATGCCTGGAATGCCAATCGCTGCATGCGCGTCTGCGGCGGGTTCACCCGGGTGAAGCCGGCCTTCGTCGCCCCCTTGTTTGCGGCGATCTCGGCCGAGACGCGCTCGAGCGCGGCCGTGGTCAGGCTGCGCCACACGACGTCGGTGGTCCCCTCCGCCACCGCCTTCTCGGCGGCGGTGCTGTCGGGGATGAACTGCAGCTTGATCGTGTCGATCACGCCGGTCAGCGCGCCGCGATACGGGACGAAACGCTCGAACACCAGGTGGTCGTCGGCGGTCGTGACCAGCGCGTACGGACCCGATCCCACCGCCTCGGCCTCGTCGGAGCGCAGCGCGTCCGGGTCGTAGATCTCTTCGTCGACGATGCCCGCCGCGGGCGTCGCCAGCGCATAGCCGAACTGGGTGTCGGCGTACTTCAACTCGAATCGCACCGTGAGGTCGTCCACGATGTCGACGCGCTGGAGCGAGTCGAACAAGCTGATCGAGGTCGCGGGCACGCTCAGCCGGTAGGCGCGCTCGATGCTGAACTTGACGTCGGACGCCGTGAGCGCGTGCCCGTTGTGGAACGTCAGCCCGGGCGGCAGGTCGCACTGATAGGTCGTCGACGAGGTGTAGAGGCAGTCACGGGCCAGGTCGGGCTTGAGGTCGGCGCCATCGGGATGTACGACCATGAGCCGGCTGAACACGTTCAGCGCCACGATCGAGTCGGCGGCCGTGGCCGCCGCCGCGGGGTCGAACCGCGAGGGCGCCTGGGTCGTCATCACCGTAAACGGACGCTCGACCGACGCCGAGGGCGTGGGCGACGGCGCGGACGGTCCGCCGGTGCATCCGGCCGTGGCCAGCACGACAGTGGCCACGCCCGCCAGCGCACCCCGCCTACGCATCGCGCAACTCCTGCCAGAGCCGTCCGAGGTCGGCGAGTGAGATCCCCTCGAGCGTGGGCAGGATGCGACGACCCGGCGCCGACGGCAGATCCTGCATGAACGGGACGCCGAGGGTCGGCACGCCGGCCGTCGCTGCGGACGCCACGCCATTGATCGAATCCTCCACCGCGATGCAGTCCCGCGGCGCCACGCCCAGACGACCCGCCGCGGTGAGATATGGCTCAGGATGGGGCTTGCCGAGACTGACCTGGTCGCCGCCCACGACGGTGGCGAACACCTCCGGCATCGTGTCGACGACCGTCGCGAGGATGCCGGAGTCCGAAGCGGACACGACCGCGCACGGAATGCCCGCCTGCGCCACCTCCTCCAGTAGGTCGCGCGCGCCGGGCCGCCACACGATCGCGTGAGCACGGAACTCTTCGAGCATGTAGGCGTTGAGCCGGCGACCGGCCTCGTCGTGGTCGGCGTCCGCCGCCCCCGCCCATGCGGCCAGCGTGGCGATCGCGCTGGTCAGGTTGAGCCCGACGATGCTGAGTTGCTGTTCGCGGGTGATCTCGGCACCCCAGTCGCGCATCAACCTGGCCTCCGCCGCCTGCCAGTGGTGCTCGGTCTCGACGAGGGTGCCGTCGAAGTCCCACAGCACGCCCGCGGGAACATCGACGCCGAGGATGAGGTCATCGGGCATTGAAGTACTTCGCCTCCGGGTGATGGACGACGAGCGCGTCGGTCGACTGCTCGGGATGGAGCTGGAGTTCTTCGCTCAACACGACCCCGATCCGCGCCGGCTCCAGCAACGCGACCAGCTTGACCCGGTCCTCGAGATCGGGGCAGGCCGGGTAGCCGAAGCTGTAGCGCGAGCCGCGGTAGGCCTGGTCGCGGATCATGGCGTCCACCTCGCCGTTGCCGCCGAGGCCCAAGTCCTCGCGGACGCGGGCGTGCCACCTCTCCGCCAGCGCCTCGGTCAACTGCACGGACAGGCCGTGCAACTCAAGGTAGTCGCGGTAGGAATCGGCCGCGAACAGCGTCGCCGTCTCGTCGGCCACGCGGGCGCCCATGGTGACCAACTGGAAGGCGATCACGTCGGGGCCGTGCGCGGCGGCCTCGCCGGCGTCGCGGAAGAAGTCCGCCAGGCACAGGCGGCGGTCGCGGCCCTGCCGCGGGAACTCGAACCGGGTCAGCTCCCGCGTCGGATCCTCGGGCGCTCCGACGATCAGCGTGTTTCCCTCGGAGTGGCACGGCCAGTAGCCGTAGGCGACCGCGAATTCCGCCAGGCCGTCCGTGGCGATCCGGTCGAGCCAGGCCCGCAGGCGCGGGACGCCCTCGCGCTCGACGACCTCGTCGTAGGTCTCGCCGCCGCGGGTGCCGCGCAACCCCCACTGGCCCATGAAGGTGGCCCGGTGATCGAGCCATGTCGCCACGTCGGCGAGCTTGATGCCCTTGACGACGCGGCTGCCCCAAAACGGTGGGACGGGCACGTCGACGCCGCGGGCGACGTCTGAACGCCGGGTGTCGGCGGACGCCTCGGCCTCGCCACCCTCGGTCGCCTTGGCCGCCACTCGTCGCTTGCGCGGTGCCGGGAGCGCGTCGGCGTCCCCGCGCTTGACGGCCATGACGGCGTCCATGAGGGCCAGCCCCTCGAAGGCGTCGCGCGCGTAGCGGACCTCACCCTCGAACACCTCGTTGAGGTCCTGCTCGACGTAGGCGCGGGTGAGTGCCGCACCCCCGAGCAGCACGGGCGTGCTGATCAAGCCGCGGCTGTTCAGCTCGAGGAGGTTGTCCTTCATCACGACCGTCGACTTGACCAGCAGGCCGGACATGCCGATGGCGTCCGCGTTGTGCGACACCGCCGCCTCGATGATGGTGCCGACCGGCTGCTTGATGCCCAGATTGACCACGGTGTAGCCGTTGTTGGTCAAGATGATGTCGACGAGATTCTTACCGATGTCGTGGACGTCGCCCTTGACCGTCGCGAGCACGATGGTGCCCTTGCCCTCGGTGTCGGACTTCTCCATGTGCGGCTCGAGGTGGGCAACCGACTTCTTCATCACCTCGGCCGACGCGAGGACGAACGGCAGTTGCATCTGGCCCGATCCGAACAGTTCGCCGACCGTCTTCATGCCGGCCAGCAGATCGTCGTTGACGATGGCGAGCGCGGGCTTCTCGGTGAGAGCCGCGTCCAGGTCGTCGTACAGGCCCTTGTCGTCGGCGTCCACGATGCGCCGCTGCAGACGTTCGGCGAGCGGGAGTGCGGCCATCTCGGCGGCGCGCGCCTCTTTGGTGGCGGTGGTGGTGACGCCCTCGAAGAGTTGAAGGAAGCGAGTCAGCGGATCGTAGCCGTCGCGGCGCCGGTCGTAGATCAGGTCGAGGGCCACCTCGCGCTGCACGTCGGGGATGCGCGCCATCGGAAGGATGCGGCTCGGGTGCACGATCGCCGAGGTGAGGCCGGCCTCGACGCACTCGTGCAGGAACACCGAGTTGAGCACCGCGCGGGCGGCCGGGTTGAGGCCGAAGCTCACATTCGAGAGGCCGAGCGTGGTCTGCACGTCGGGATAGCGCCGCCGGAGTTCCCGGATCGCCTCGATCGTCTCGATCGCGTCGCGCCGGCTCTCTTCCTGGCCGGTGGCGATGGTGAAGGTGAGGAAGTCGATGATGATGTCGGGGACGGCCATGCCGTACTCGTCGACGAGCGTGCGGATCAGCCGCTCGGCCACCCGCAGCTTCCATGCGGCCGTGCGTGCCTGGCCCTCCTCGTCGATGGTGAGCGCCACGACGGCGGCGCCGTGCTCGGCGACGATCGGCATCACCGTGCGGAACCGGGAGCCGGGGCCGTCACCGTCCTCGAAGTTGACCGAGTTGACGATCGCGCGGCCGGCGATGGCCTCCAGCCCCGCCTCGACGACCGGCGCCTCGGTGGAGTCGATCATGACCGGAAGCGGGACGGCCGTGTTGACCCGGCCGGCGAGCTCGGTCATGTCCGCCACGCCGTCGCGGCCGACGTAGTCGACGCACAGGTCGATCAGGTGCGCGCCCTCGCGCGACAGGTTCCTGGCGATGTCGATGCACTCGTCCCACTGGCCCGCCAGCATCGCCTCGCGGAAGGCCTTGGAGCCCACCGCATTGGTGCGCTCGCCCACGCTGAGATAGCTCGTCTCCTGACGCAGCGGCGTCTCGGCGTACAGGCTCGACACGGTCGCGCCGCCCGATCCGGTCGTCGGCACCTCGCGCACCTCGACCGGACGCCCGCGCACGGCGTCCGCGAGCTGCCGGATGTGTTCGGGGGTGGTGCCGCAGCAGCCGCCGACCAGGCTGAGGCCGAACTCGTCGACGTAGCTGCTCAGCGCCGCGGCGAAGCCCTCGGGGCCGAGCGGGTAGTAGGCCCCCTCGGCGCTGAGCTGCGGCAGGCCGGCATTCGGCATGCACCCCACGCCGATGCGCGCGAAGCGGCTCAGGTGGCGGAGGTGTTCGCTCATCTCTTCGGGACCGGTCGAGCAGTTCAGGCCGAGCACGTCGATGCCCAGCGGTTCGAGCGCGGCCAGCGCCGCCCCGATCTCGGAGCCCAGCAGCATGGCGCCGTTCGTCTCGATGGAGACGTTGACCAGCACCGGGACCTCGATCCCGAGCGCGCGCTGGGCCCGCTTGGCCGCCTGGACCGCCGCCTTCGCCTGGAGCAGATCCTGGCAGGTCTCGATCTGGAAGCCGTCGATACCGCCGCGCAGCATCGCCTCGGCCTGCACCTGGTAGGCGTCGCGCAGTCTCCGGAAGCCGACGTGCCCCAGGCTGGGCAGCTTCGTGCCCGGGCCCACCGAGCCGAGCACCCAGCGCGGCCGATCAGGGGTGGACGCCGCGTCCGCGGCCCGGCGCGCGATCCGCGCGCCCGCTTCGGCGAGCTCGTCGATCCGGTCGGGAACGTCGTACTCGCCGAGCGCCGACAGGTTCGCGCCGAACGTGTTGGTCTCGACGGCGTCCGCGCCCGCCGCGAAGTAGGCGGCGTGAATGGCCTCGACCACATCGGGACGGGTCGCGTTGAGAACCTCGTTGCAGCCCTCGAGGCCGCTGAAGTCGTCCAGGCTGAGATCGAAGCCCTGCAACATCGTGCCCATTCCTCCGTCGGCGACGACGACGCGACGGGACAGGGCTTGGGTCAGGCTTTCGAGCACCGCCCAAGGATAGGCGATGGCGTTCCCACCGTCCGGACCGCCTCACCGCTCGGCCTTCGGCAGTGACGAGGGTCGGTACAGTGACGCGCATGTCATCGTCGCGGCTCACGGACCTACGGCGTCCCGTCGTGTTGTTCGCCTTCAGCGGGTGGAACGACGCCGGCGACGCCGCGACCGGCGTTGTCGACCACCTCAGCGAAACCTACGACACCGAATACGGCTTCGACCTGGACCCGGAGGACTACTACGACTTCACCGAGAACCGCCCGGTGCACGTGCGCGAGGGCGACGGCGAGATCAGCATCCAGTGGGCCACGACCGAGGTGCTGATCGCTCACCTTCCCGAACGCGACCTGGTGCTCGTCAACGGCCCCGAGCCGACCATGCGCTGGCGGACGTTCTCGCGCGCGCTGACCTCCGCGTTCCGGTCGATCAAGCCCGAGCGGGTGATCGCGATGGGTGCGATGCTCGCGGACGCGCCGCACAGCCGTGCCGTCCCGGTGAGCGAGGACGGCACGGACTACGAGGGCCCCGCGGGCATCGTCAGCGTCCTGGCCGCCGAGTGCAAGGACGCCGGCCTCACCGTGACGAGCCTGTGGGCGTCCGTCCCGCACTACGTCGCGGAACCGCCGAACCCGAAGGCGACGCTGGCCCTGCTGCGCAGGGTCGAGGAGTTCATCGACGCGGAGCTGGATCTCGGCGATCTGCTGGACCAGGCCGCCACCT
Source organism: Nigerium sp. (assembly GCA_016711325.1). Classification (GTDB taxonomy): domain Bacteria; phylum Actinomycetota; class Actinomycetes; order Propionibacteriales; family Propionibacteriaceae; genus Propioniciclava. The sequence continues at coordinate 711,207 of JADJTH010000008.1, forward strand.
GGGAGCAGCGCGTGGCCGAATTGGTGTCCGAGGATCCCGACGTCGCCGAGTACGTCGCGGGCCTGGAGCTGCGGTTCGACACGACGGAGGCCACCGGCGACGAAATCGCCTGGGAGTTCGAGCGTTACCTGCGCCGCCGCGCGCGCTGAGACCGGACGCCGCGGCGTCCGGTGCGACGGGACACGCCGAGTCGTGGCCGGAGCATCCCGCGTCCTAGCCTGCCGGGAAGGGATACGCCCCGATGATCCGGAGGTATGCAATGACGCGCCTGCCCGTCGACGACCTGCTGTCCATCGTCCTGGATTCGCCGACCCCCTGGGAGCTGCCGGTGCGGGATCCGTCCTGCGCGGCGGCCTACCGGCCCTCCCTCGACGCCGCCCGGTCCAAGACCGGCCGCGACGAATCGGTACTCGCCGGCGAGGCGCTACTCGGCGGACGCCGCGTCGCCTACGTCGCCGGCGATCCCGCCTTCCTGGGCGGGTCCATCGGCATCGCGGCGGGCGAGCGGCTGACGGCGGCGTTCGAGCGGGCGACGCGGGCGAAGCTGCCGATGATCGCCTTCCCCGTGGGCGGCGGGACGCGCATGCAGGAAGGAACGCCCGCCTTCCTGCAGATGGTGAAGATCACCGGCGCCGTGATGGCGCACAAGGCCGAGAACCTGCCCTACCTCACCTACCTGCGGCACCCCACGACGGGCGGCGTGTTCGCGTCCTGGGGGTCGCTGGGCCACGTGACGCTCGCCGAGCCGGGCGCGCTCGTCGGCTTCCTCGGTCCGCGCGTGTTCGAGGCGATCTACGGCGAGGAATTCCCGCCCGGCGTGCAGCTGTCCGACAACCTCGCCCACCTCGGCGTCATCGACGCCGTCTGCTCGCCGCCAGAGGCGCGCGCCACCTTCGACCGGCTGCTGCGCGTGATGATGGCCCGCCGCGAACGCGGCCTCACGTCCGAGGCGCACGCGGTGGCGCCGGCGCTGCCCGATCCCGCCCCCCTGCCTGACACGCCCGCCTGGGAGTCGATCCTGCACACGCGGCGTCCGGACCGCCCCGGCCTGCGGGATCTGCTCGAGGTCGCGGCCCGCGACGTCACCATGCTCAACGGCACCGGCGACGGCGAGTCGCACCCCGGGTCGGTCCTGGCCCTGGCGCGCTTCGGCGAGGCGCCTTGCGTGGTGATCGGCCAGGACCGCGAGGGCCAGGACACCCCGCTCGGCCCAGCCGCCCTGCGCGAGGTGCGCCGCGGCATCCGGTTGGCCCGCGAACTGCGGCTGCCGCTGGTGAGCGTCATCGACACGACCGGCGGAGCGTTGTCGAAGGAGGCCGAGGAGCGCGGCATCGCCTCCGAGATCGCCCGGACGCTGTCCGAGTTGCTCACGCTGCCGACACCGACCGTCAGCCTGCTGATGGGCCAGGGCACCGGGGGAATCGCCCTCGCGTTGAACCCGGCCGACAGGGTGCTGGCCAGTCAGCACGCCTGGCTCGCCCCCCCTGCCGCCCGAAGGCGCGTCGGCGATCATGCACCGGACGCCCGATCATGCGCCGGCCATGGCCGCCGCGCAGGGCGTCCGTGCGGCGGAACTGCTCGCGAACGGCATCGTCGATCACATCGTTCCCGAGCCGGACGACCCGGCGCGCGACCGCGACGTGTTCTGCCTCGGCCTGGGCCAGGCGCTGCGCGCGGCGCTGCTGACGGTGATGGCGATCCCCCGTCGCGAGCGGCGCGCCCAACGGGCGGCGCGCTATCGGGGGCTCGGCCTGTCCTGAGGCCGGCGCGGCTCAGCGCCGAGGCACGCGCGTCTTCTTGCGCGGGTCCCACATGGTCTCGGGCGCCGGCTCGCCGCGAAGCTGCTCGACGAGCGCGGTCACGGCCGCCATGATCCGCTCGGTGGCCAGCTTGGCGGCCTCGGCGTCCCGGCGTCCGGCCAGGTCGCTGAGGTCGACGGGATCGCCCATGATCACCTCGATGCGCGGACGCCGCCACCAGCCGTCCTTCGCGTGGCCGCTGGGCGACAGCAGGTGCTGCAAGCCCCAGTTGGCGATCGGGATGACCGGCACGCCGGAGATGAGCGCCAGCCGTCCGACGCCACTGCGGGCGGTCTGCGGCCATTTCTCGGGATCGCGCGAGCGCCCGCCTTCGGGGTAGATGGCGATGCATTCGCCCGCGGCGAGCGCGGCCTCGGCGGCGCTGAGGGCGTCCTTGGCGCGGACGCTGTTGCGGTAGACGGGAATCTGGCCGCAGGCGCGGGCGAACCAGCCGACCACCGGCATCGTCCACAGCTCGGCCTTGCCGAGATAGCGCGGCCAGCGGCCGGACCAGATCAGGTAACGGCCGACCGCGAGCGGGTCGGCGTAGGACAGGTGATTGCTCACCGCGATGACGCCGCCCTCGGCCGGCAGGGCCGACGCGTCGTCCCAGACCTCGCGGCTGGCAAGCCGGAACACCAGGCCGACCAGACGGGCAAGCCTGCGGTAGACCGGGCTGTTGCCGGGCGCGCTGGGCGTCGTCAGCGCCCGCTGGCTGCGGTTGGCGCCGGAGCGCTTGAGGAGGGCCACGGCGTCAGCACCCACGGCAGCCGACGGCCGCCCTCGCCTGGAGGTCACGGATCACGGCGTCGGGATCGTCGGCGCGGAAGACCGCCGAACCGGCGACGAACACGTCGGCTCCGGCGTCCATGCAGCGCTCGATGGTCGCCTCGGACACGCCGCCGTCGACCTGGATCCAGATCTCCTGACCGGACGCCTCGACGAGTGCGCGGGTGCGCCGGATCTTGGGCACCATCACGTCGAGGAACGTCTGGCCGCCGAACCCCGGATCGACCGTCATGAGCAGGATCATGTCGAACTCGGTGATCAGGTCGGCCAACGGCTCGATCGGCGTCTGCGGGCGCAGACCCAGCGAGGCGCGCGAGCCCAGCGCCCGGATCTGGCGCGCGGTGCGGATCGGAGCCTGCGACGCCTCGAGGTGGAACGTCACCGACTCGCAGCCGGCCTCGGCATAGGCGGGCGCGTGCCGGTCGGCGTCTTCGATCATCAGGTGGGCGTCGAGAAAGATACCGGGATGATTGGCGCGCAGACACTCGACCACGGGCAGGCCGAGGGTGAGGTTGGGCACGAAGTGGTTGTCCATCACGTCGATATGAATGGCGTCCGCGCTCGGAATCCGGCGGATCTCGTCGTCGAGACTGGCCAGGTTCGCGTTGAGGATGCTCGGGTGGATGCGGTGCGTCACCCGCACGATGCTAGTGGTCGGCAGGCCCACGGGCGTCATCGACGCCGCAGCAGCGCGCAGAACATGGCATCGGTGCCGTGTCGATGCGGCCACAGCTGCACGAACCGGCCGCGGGCGGCGTCAGGCACGTCGGGCAGCGCGGCGGGCGCGTCGAGGAGTTCGACATCATCGCGGCCGGCAAGGGTGCCGTCGACGATGCCGGTCGTCTCCGCCCGGTGCGGCGAACAGGTCACGTAGGCGACGACGCCGCCGGGCATCGCCGCGTCGAGGGCGGCGGACAGGAGGCGCCGCTGCAGCGGCGCCAGTTCAAAGAGGTGTTCGGGCGTCCGCCGCCAGCGCGATTCCGGACGCCGTCGCAGCGCCCCCAACCCGGTGCAGGGCACGTCGGCCATGACCCGCGCGAAGACCGCGGGACGCCAGGCGGGCCTCGTGCCGTCGGCGGCGATGACGAGCGGCGGCGGCTCATAGCCGCGCAGGCTCGCGCGGACCAACTCCGCCCGGTGTGGCTGCAGTTCGGCGGCGAGCAGCGGCGCGCCGGATTCCGCGGCCAGGCCCGCGAGCAGCGCGGCCTTGCCGCCGGGGCCCGCACACAGGTCGAGCCAGGGCCCGACGGGCGCGCTCACCCGGCTGAGGGCCCAGGCGACGAGCTGGCTGCCCTCGTCCTGGACTCCGGCGCGGCCCTCGCGGACGGCCGGGATGTCGGCGGGGTTGCCGGCACGGCGGGCGCCGAAGGGCGAGAACGCGGTCGGCTCGCCGGCGAGCTCGGCCACCTCGGCCAGGCCTGGCCGGACGACCAGCGTCGGCACCGCCGCGACGTTGTTGGCGGCCAGCGCCTCCTCCGCCTCGTCGCCGAGCAGATCGCGGTAGGCCTCGGCGATCCAGCGCGGGTGGTGCGTGCGCAGGGCGAGGCGGCCGAGCTCGTCCTCGCCTCGGGACAGCTCGGCGATCCACGCGTCGAGGTCGCGGGCGGCAACCTTGCGGAGCACGGCGTTCGTCAGTCCGGCGACCTTCTCGCCAACGTTGGCGGCGGCGAGGTCGACCGTGGCGCTGAGTGCCGCGTGGACCGGCACGCGCATCGACAGCAACTGGTGGACGCCGAGCGCCAGCGCGTCGGCGAGAGGCGGGTCGAACCGGGGACGCCCGGAGGCCGCGGCGAGGATCCGCTCGTAGCTGCCGCGCAGCCGGCAGGTGCCGGCGACGAGCTCGGTGACGAAGGCGGCGTCGCGGGCGTCCAACTTCGCGTCGGCCAGGACCCGAGCGGTCTCGAGGTTGGCGTACGCGTCGTCGGAGGTGACCGCGCGCACGATGCGGTAGGCGAGCTGGCGCGGGCGGTCAGGACGCCGCCGGCGCAGGGTCGTGCGCGGCATCAGGCGAACCGAACGTCGGCGCCGCGCAGCCCGCGCGCCCAGTCCGCGCCGGCCATCTCCTTCTTGCCCTGCGGCTGCACTCGTATCAGCTCGAGCGCGGTAGTCCCCGTGCCCACCAGGACACGGCGCTTCTCGGAGCGCACCTGGCCCGGCCGCAGATCGGCGGCGTCGCTGACGCGTCCGAGGGCGATCTTGAACCGCTCCCCCAGCCCGTCGGCGGAGGCGTCCGGGGTGCGCAGCGTCGTCCAGGCCATCGGCTCGGGCGAGCAGCCGCGCACGATCCGGTCGAGCGTCACGGCATCGGTGGTCCAGTCGAGGCGGGCTTCGTCGACGGCGATCTTGGGCGCCGGGGTGAGCAGCGAACTACCGTCCGGACCGGTCGTGAGCTGCGGGATCGGGTCGACGTCGGCGAGCCGGTCGATCGTGTCGAGCAGGAGCGTGGCGCCGTCGGTGGCCAGGGTGGCCAGCACCTCACCGGCCGTCTCGGTGCCGGTGAGCGCCAACTCGACGGTGCCGAACACCGGGCCGGCGTCCAGCTCGGGCACGAGCAGAAAGGTGGTCGCGCCGGTGACGTCGTCGCCGGCCATGATCGCCCGCTGGACGGGCGCCGCGCCGCGCCAGCGCGGCAGCAGCGAGAAGTGCAGGTTGACCCACCCGTACGCCGGGATGTCGAGCACGCGCTGCGGAATCAGCGCGCCGTAGGCGACGACGGCGCACGCGTCCGGGGCGAGCGCGGTGAGTTCGGCGGCGAAGTCCTCGTCGCGCGGATGGGCCGGCTTGAGCACCGGGATGCCGGCCTCGCTCGCCCACGCCGCCACCTCACTGGGCATCGGCCTCTTGCTGCGCCCGCGAGGCGAGTCGGGCCGGGTCACCACGGCGACCACCTCGTGACCGGACGCGACGAGCGCCTGCAGCGACGGCAGGGCGACGGCCGGTGTTCCGGCGAAGACGACACGCATGGGCTCAAGCCTAACGGGCGGCCCACACCGGCGATGACTGCGCCGTCGGCGCTCAGCCCGCACCCGGATGAACCCGATCAGATGACGGCCGGGTCGATCACCAGCCTCATCGCACCCGGCGCCTTGCGCGCCAGCCGCGAGGCGAGCACGTCGCGAAGGCCGGTCACCAGCGCGTCGCCGTGCGCCGGCGGGCAGCGCACCGTCGCCCGCCAGACACCATCGTCCTGAGGATCGCGACCGGCCGCCTCACCGGACGCCGCCTGCGGGACGCGCTCCACCGCCATCGGCCCGAAGCACTCGGACCCCGGCACCGCGCGCCACGCGGCCTCGGCCTCGTCCAGGAAGGCCCGCGGCCCCTCGATCAGCGCCATCCGCGCCGCCGGCGGGAACCGTGTCTCAACCCGTTCGGCCAGCTCGCGCGCGGCGAAACCAGGGGCGTCCACCCGCACCAGCGCCTGCAGGGCGCGCGCGTCGGGCTCGCCCACCGCGACGACGGTGCCCTGCTCGGACGCCGGGCGCACCAGCGCGCACACGGTCAGCCAGCGGCGCAGCGCCTCTTCGGCGGCGCGCAGATCCGGACGCCCGAGCATGACCCCCGTGTCGAGCAGGACCGCCGCGGCGTAGCCCGCCGAGGGTGCCGGTTCGGCACCGGGTGTGGCGAGCACCAGGGCGGGCTGGTCGTCGACGGTCGGCACCGTATGGCCCGACCAGGACTGCACCACGCGCGTCTGCGGGAACGCCCGGCCCAGCTCTTCGGCGGTGCGCACCACCCCGACCCGAGGTGCGCGCAGGCGACGGTCGCCGCATGCGGGGCACGCCCACGGGTGTTCGATCGGGCCGCACACCGGGCACACCAGGCGGAGGTCGCTGCCGCGTTGCACGCCGCTCAGCGGATGGGCGCAGCGGGGGCAGAGCGCGCGCGTGCGGCAGCGCCGGCAGGCCAGGCTGGGGGCGTACCCGGCACGCGGCACCTGGAGCAGGACCGGCCCGGACGCCAGCCCGGCCCGGATCGCGGTGAACACGTCGTGCGGCAGACGAGCCGCACGGGCGTCCGGATCCCTTTGCAGCGCGGTGTCGTGGTCGGCGGCCACCCGCACCGCCGGCGCCAGCTTGCGCGTTGTCCGCGTGTCGTGGGCGATCGGCACCAACCACCCTCGCTCGGCGAGCGCCTGGGCCTCGGACGTCCGCCCGTACCCGGCCATCATCAATGCGCACGGCTCCAGGGTGGCGCGCAGCGCGGCGATCTCACGGGCGTGAGGGTAGGGCGCCAACCGCTCGGCGAACGCGTCGTTGCCCTCGTCCCACACGACGATCACCCCTAGCTCGTGGACCGGTGCGAAGACGGCCGAGCGGGTGCCGAGCGCGAGGCGGACGTCGCCGCGCGCGACGGCCAGGAAGTTCCGGTAGCGCGCCGCCGGGCCGAGATCCGAACTCAGCGGCGCGAAGGATCCGGCGCCGAACGTCTCGGCGCAGCGGCTCTCGACAGCGGCGAGCACGTCGGCGTCCGGCACCACGATCAACGCGCCCTTGCCGGCCGCGAGGGCGGCGCCGACCGCGTCGAGGACGCCGCCCGCCCAGTCCCCCGCGCCGCCGAAGACCGGCACGGGGTTCCACAGTGCGCGCAGCGGCTTCCCCGCGCGCACACCGTTCAGATAGCGCGTACCGCCCGGATAGGACGCGAGCACCCCGGGCAGCGAATCCAGCACGGGAGCGGGCCGCGCCGGCCGGGCCGCCGATTCGGAGATCGCGTGCCGTGGCGGCACCGCGAGCCGCACCACGTCGGCGAAGGTGCCACCCCAGTGATCGGCGACCCGGCGCACGAGCCTGGCCACGGACGCCGCGAGCACCGGCTCGGGCGACAGCACCTTGTGCAGCGGCTGCAGCGAGGGCTGATCGGTCGCGTCCGTGACGTCGACGACGTAACCGTCGACCAGGCGACCGGCGAAGCGCACCTGCACGCGGACGCCGGGTCGAACGGCGTCCGCGTGCGCGTCGGTGATCGCGTAGTCGAAAGGTCGATCCAGGTGCGGCAACGGCACGTCAACCGCGACGCGAGCCACGCGCGCCGGTTCTCCCGCTCGTCCCAGATCGGTCATACGTCGATCGTAGGAGGTACCTCAGACGGTCGGTGCCGGCTTCGGGGTTCCGAAGGTGGTGGAGGCGCGGTGCATGAAGGCCGCCATCGCGTCGCGGTTGACCGACTCGGCGGGCCGGAACTCGGAGCCGCCGGTCACGACCCAGCCCGTCGAGATGCCGCTCGTGGCGAGCCAGTCGATCTCCTTGTCGAACTGCGTTCCCACCGGGACGTCGAGGAAGGGCGCCTTGGCCGGAGCCGTGTGGGCGCGTGACCCGAACAGGCGGTACAGGAACGCAGCCATGGCGTCACGATTCACCGGTTCCCAGGGGCGGAATTCCTTTCCGCCGTCGACGGCCCAGCCGGTGGAGACGCCCTTCGCGGCCAGCCACTCGATCTCCTTGTAGAACTGGGTGGTCGGGGTCACGTCGACGAACGACTGCGTGCCCGCGGGGTCGAACGTCGGCGACCCGGCCAGTCGGTACATGAACGCCGCCATGGCGTCACGATTCACCGGCTGGGTCGGGCGGAAGGTGCCGTCGTCGTAGCCCGTGCTGATCTTCTTGTTCGCGAGCCACGTGATGTGCTCCTCATGGGCCGTGCCGGCTGGAACGTCCGTGAAGCGCTGGGACGACTCCTTCATGATCTGTGTCACCCGCGCGCGGATCTCGGGGAACTTGGCGTAGACGTACTTGCCGGGGCAGAGCGTGGCGTTCTCGTCGCGGTGCCCCGAGATGGCGGGCAGAGAGATACTGCCGCCGTCCTGGCCGCCCGAACCCCACGTGCTCCCGTTGGGATCGACGCCGTGCAGCGCCAGCTTCCAGGCGATCACCTGGTTCATCGTCTCCAGCATGACCGCCGGCGGCTGCACCTCCTCGTAGTTGCCCATCAGCGAGATCCCGAAGACCCGCTTGTTGGTCTCGCCCCAGGCGTGGCCGCCGGCGATGGCCTTCGTGAGACCGCCGCCCCGGCCCTCCCAGGCGCGTCCGTACTTGTCCACGAGGACGTTGTAGGCGATGTCGTTCCAGCCGCGTCCCTCCACGTGGTAGCGCTGGATCGCACGCAGCAGCGCGGGCACCTCGTCCGGGGCGTAGTCGTTGGTGCCGGCCGTGTGATGGATCATCGCGCCGGTGACGACGCCGACCGTGTAGGGCTCGCGGACCAGCGACTCGTCGGCCTGCCAGGCCTTGCGGCTCATGATCCGCGGGTTCTGCCACGCGAGGTCGGACGCCGCCGTGTCGGCCTGGGTGACCGTCGAGCTGTACACCCGCAGTGTGGCGGTCGGCGCAACGGCCGCGGTTGGCGCAACGGCGGCGACCTCGACGGCATCGGCGCTCGAGACCACCACCGGCACGGTGCTCGATGCCTTCTCGTCCGGAGCGGGCTTGTCGTCGTCCGCGGCGACCGGCTCCCACTCGCCGGTCGTGCCGTTCGACACCGTGCGCACGTACACCTGACCGGCCTGGGTGCCCGCGGGGACGGTCACCGCGGCGATGGCTACGGGATCCGTGATCTCCTGACGCGCGAAGGTGACGTCGGGGACGTCCTCCGCAGCGGAAGAGCGTTCCGTCCCGGCGAGTTCGGCGGGCAGTTCCAGATCGTCGGGCGCCGCAGTGAGCGCCACCGCCGCGGTATCCACCGATGCCGGGGCGCTGGGCGCCGCGTAGGCGGGAATGCTGCCGAGCAGGCCCGCCGCCAGGGTGAGCGCGAGCGTGGGCGCGAGGGAACGTCGTAACACGGGAGTCCTCCCAAAGGACCACGAGACCGGGATTGGATGCGCGCTCACGCTAGCGACGCCCCGCGCGGCCGGGCGAGCCTGAAGGTGGAGTTCAGGTCGAGGGTGAGGAGCCCCCTCCGGACCGTCCGCTCAGCCGCGGACGGCCGCGGACAGGGCGTCCGCGCGATCCGTCCGCTCCCAGGTGAACTCGGGAAGCTCCCGGCCGAAGTGGCCGTAATTGGTCGTCAACGAGTAGATCGGGCGCAGTAGGTCGAGGTCGCGGATGATCGCGGCCGGACGAAGATCGAACACGGCCAGCACCGCATCGTTGATCTGGTCCACCGGCACCTTCTCGGTGCCGAAGCACTCGGTGTAGAACCCGACCGGGTGCGCACGCCCGATGGCGTAGGCCACCTGCACCTCGCAGCGGCTCGCCAGGCCCGCGGCCACCACGTTCTTGGCCACCCAGCGCATCGCGTACGACGCCGAACGGTCGACCTTCGAGGGATCCTTGCCCGAGAACGCGCCGCCGCCGTGGCGGGCCATGCCGCCGTAGGTGTCGACGATGATCTTGCGTCCCGTCACGCCCGCGTCGCCCATCGGGCCGCCGATGACGAACTTGCCGGTCGGGTTCACGAACGTCTTGTGGCCTCCGGAGGCAATCGGATAACGCTCCAGGACAGGCCGGATCACGTGACTGAGCAGCGCATCCTTGACGATGCCGTCGCGCCAGGCGTCCTCGGTGTGCTGGGTCGAGACCACGACGGTGTCGACGCGCACCGGCCGGTCGCCGTCGTACTCGATGGTGACCTGGGTCTTGCCGTCGGGCAGCACCCACGGCAGCTCGCGGGTGCGGCGCACCGTCGCCAGCCGTTCGGAGAGCCGGTGCGCGATGTCGACCGGCAGCGGCATCAGTGCGGGGGTGTCGGTGCAGGCGTAGCCGAACATCAGACCCTGATCGCCTGCGCCCTGGCGGTCGAGCGCGTCCGACGACGAGCCGTCGCGCACCTCTTCGGCGTTGTCCACGCCCTGCGCGATGTCGGGGCTCTGGTTGCCCAGCGACACCAGGACGCCGCAGCTTCGGCCGTCGAAGGACGCCGCCGCGCGGTCGTAGCCGATGGCGAGGATCCGCTCGCGGGCGATGCCCGCGATGTCGGCGTAGGCCTCGGTTGCGACCTCGCCGGCGACGTGGACGGTGCCGGTGGTGACCAGGGTCTCGACCGCGACGCGGCTGCCGAGGTCTTGGGCGAGCAGCGCGTCGAGGACGGCATCGCTGACCGAGTCGGCGACCTTGTCGGGATGCCCTTCGGTGACGGACTCCGACGTGAACAGACGACTCACTGAATCTCCTCCTGGCGGGACGCCACCACGGCGTCCCAGATGCGATGCGCGATGACCGACTTGCCCGCCTGGGCGGACGCGACCGGTCCGGTGGCGTCGATGATGGTGACCGCGTTGTCGGGACGGCCGAACACGGCCCCGCCCGAGACGTTGTTGAGCACGAGCAGGTCACACCCCTTGCGGACCAGCTTGTCGCGGCCCAGCGCCAACAGTTCGGCGTCGTCGGCGGCCGTCTCGGCCGCGAACCCGACGATGATCTGCGGACGCGGTCGCCGCACGCTGAGCGCGGCGAGCACGTCGGTGGTCTGCACCAGGCTCAGCCCGAGCCCCGCATGACCGTCCTTCTTGATCTTGCCGGTGCTTGGCGTCGCCGGCGTGAAATCGGCCGGTGCCGCCGCCATGACGATCGCGTCCGCGTCCGCCTGAAGCGCGAACATCGCCTCGGCGAGATCGGCGGTCGAGACCACGGGCACGACCGTGCACCCGTTCGGCAACGGGCCGGCGACATTGGCCGTGACCAGCGTCACCCGCGCGCCCCGCAATGCCGCCGCGCGCGCCAGCGCGATGCCCTGCAACCCGCTGGAGGCGTTGCCGAGGAACCGCACCGGGTCGAGCGCCTCGTGCGTGCCGCCCGCGCTGACCACCACGTGCGCGCCCGCCAGGTCGCGCGCGCGCACCGCCGATACGGTCGCGGGATCGTCCAGCAGGGCGGTCGTGACCGCCGCGATGTCATGAGGCTCGGGCAGGCGCCCCGGACCGGAATCGGCGCCCGTCAGGCGTCCGTCGGCCGGCTCCAGCACCAGGACGCCGCGGGCGCGCAACGTGGCAACGTTGGCCTGAGTTGCGGGGTGCAGCCACATTTCGGTGTGCATGGCCGGCGCCATCAGCACCGGGCAGCGCGCGGTGAGCAGCACGTTGGTGAGCAGGTCGTCGGCGCGACCGGACGCCGCCCGCGCGAGCAGGTCGGCGGTGGCGGGGGCGACGACGACGAGGTCGGCCCGCTGGCCGATCCGGACGTGCGGTACCTCGTGCACGGACTCGAACACGGCCGTGTGCACCGGACGCCCCGACAGGGCGGCCCAGGTGGCCTCGCCCACGAACGTCAACGCGTTCGCAGTGGGAACGACGGTGACGTCGTGCCCGGACTCGCTCAGGCGCCGGAGCAGCTCGCACGCCTTGTAGGCGGCGATGCCCCCGGCGACACCCAAAACGATGCGGCTCACAGCGTCACCGGACGGCGTCCGGCGCTCAGGCCAGGTCGGCGGGATCGAACGGATCGAGCTCGAAGTCGGGATCGGCCTCGGCACTCGCGCGGGCCGCAGCCTCGGCCTCGGGATCGATCTGGGTGCACTCCAGCACGTCGGCGTTGATCTCGCGCAGCGCGATGGTCAGCGGCTTCTCCTGAACGGAGGTCTCGACCAGTGGGCCGACGTTCTCGAGCAGGCCCTCGCCGAGTTGGCTGTAGTAGGCGTTGATCTGACGCGCGCGCTTGGCGGCGAACAACACCAGTCGGTACTTCGAATCGACCTTGCTCAGCAGTTCGTCGATCGGAGGGTTGGTGATCCCCTCGGGGACGTGGATGCTCAATGGAACCTCTTCACAGACGTTGGGCCTACAAGCCTATGAAGCTTACCAGTTGGGCGAGGGTTGCTCCCAACTCGTCGTTCACGATGGTCGTGTCGAACTCGTCGGCGGCGTCCAGTTCGGTGCGCGCGGTCTCCAGGCGGAGGGCGACCTGTTCGGGGGTTTCGGTGCCACGCCCGCGCAGGCGCCCCTCGAGCGTCGACCACGCCGGGGGTGCGAGGAACACGAACCGCGCCTCGGGCAGTGCCTGGCGCACCTGGCGAGCACCTTGGAGGTCGATCTCCAGAATGACCGGACGCCCCGTGTCCGCCACCGACCGGACCGCTTCGGCGGGCGTGCCGTAGCGGTGCTTGCCATGCACCGTGGCCCACTCCAGCAGACCGCCCGAGGAGACCAACCCGTCGAAATCGGCCTCGGAGACGAACAGATAGTGTTCGCCCTCGACCTCGCCGGGACGCGGTGGCCGCGTCGTCGCCGACACCGACACCCACACCTGTGGATGCTCGGCTCGCAGGCGCCGCACCACGGTGCCCTTGCCTACTCCCGCAGGCCCGGAGATCACCGTGATGCCGGCGGTCACTTGAACTCGGCCTTCAGGCCGGCGATCTGGTGACGGCCGAGACCGCGCAGCCGCCGGTTGGCAGCGATGTCGAGCTTCTCCATGGCGGCGGCGGCGCGCTTCTCGCCGACGCGCGGCAGCGATTTCAGCAGGTCGACCACCTTGATGTGCGCGAGGACCTCGTCTCCGGAGGCGTTCTCCAGCGCCTCGGCCAGGGACACGTCGCCGGCGCGCACCTTCGCCTTGAAATCGGCGCGGGCGCGTCGTGCCTGCGTCGCCGCGGCCCGGGCGGCCTGAAGTTGCTCGCTGGTCAGCTGGGGTATCGACACTCTCTGCTCCATCGAAATCGAAGAACTGGCCGCCATGCGCCGAAGGCGCGGGCCGAATGAGGCACAGCGTAGCAATCAGGCGAGCGTGAAGGTATCGACCTTCGCACGAAGTGCGGACGCATCTGGACCCGCCTTCAGGATGCTGCGGCCGACCATCGGCAAGACGTTGCCCCACGCGGCACCGAACAGATCCGGCAGATCCTCCAGCCGTCCGCCCTGCGTGCCGATCCCCGGCACCAGGATCGACCCGTTGAACTCCGACACGTCGCAGGCCAGTGAGGCGTGTGTGCCGCCCACGACCAGGCCGATCGCCCGCGTCCGGGCGGTCGTGTTCAGCTGGCGAGCGGCGTCGATGATCTCTTGGACGACCGACCCCTCGCGCCCGAGCGCGAGCTGCACCTGGGCTCCCTCGGGGTTCGAGGTGCGCGCGAGCACATAGACGCCGCGGTCGTAGGCGATCGCCCGCTCGAACGCCGGCATGAGCGAACCGAAACCGAGGTAGGGCGACAGCGTGACCGCGTCGCCGGCGAGCGGCGAATCGGGGCCGAGATACGCCTCGGCGTACGCCTCCATGGTGGAGCCGATGTCGCCGCGCTTGGCGTCCACGATCGACAGTGCACCGGCCGCGCGAATGTCGGCGATCACCTTCTCGAGGACCCCGACGCCGACCGAGCCGTACCGCTCGAAGAAGGCGGCCTGAGGCTTGAACACCGCCACCACCTCGCCGAGCGCGTCGACGATGCCGCGCGCGCACCGCTCGAGCCCGGACGCCGTGAGCGGCAGCCCCCACGAGGACAGCAGCGACGCGTGCGGATCGATGCCGACGCACAGGTTGCCGCGCTGGGCGGTGATGTTCTTGAGCCGCTGACGGTAGGTGCTCACCGTGCCTCCTCGTTGATGGCGCCCACGAGGGCGGGACCCGCGTAGATGAAGCCAGTGTAAAGCTGAAGCAGCGCTGCGCCGGCGTCCAGCATGGCGTGCGCGTCGGCGGCGCTCATGATGCCACCGGCGCCCAGGACAGGCAGGCCGGTGTGCGTGGTGACGTAGCCGACGACCTCGCGCGCGCGTTCGGTGAGCGGCGCCCCGGACAGCCCGCCGGCCTCCTGCGCCAGGTGGGCGTCCGCCGCGGCGAGCCCGTCGCGGCTCAGCGTCGTGTTGGTCGCGATGACGCCGGCCACACCGTGCGCGGACACGGCCTCCAGCACCTCGTCGACCTGCGGCCAGGTCAGGTCGGGGGCGATCTTGACGAACACCGGCACGGGATCGCCCGGCGACAGCTCGCGGGCGCGCGCCGTCAGCGCACCCAGCAGCGCGGCCATCGCTCCCCCGTCCTGCAGCGTGCGCAGGCCCGGCGTGTTGGGGCTGGACACGTTCACCGCCACGTAGTCGGCGTGCGGGTGGACGACGTCGAAGCTGTGGAGGTAGTCGGCGACGGCGTCCTCGACGGGGACGGACTTCGTCTTTCCGATGCTGATGCCCAGCGGAATGCCCGCCGCACCGTTGCCGCGGAAGATCCCCGCGACCGCGAGCCGGTTGGCCAGCGCCAGGGCCCCGTGGTTGTTGAAGCCCATCCGGTTCACCAGGGCGCGCGAGGCCTGCGCGCGGAACACCCGCGGCTTCTCGTTCCCGGGCTGCGCCTGAGCCGTCACCGTGCCGAGCTCGGCGAACGCGAAGCCGAGATGCTGCCAGGCGAGCGCGGCGCGTCCGTCCTTGTCCATGCCCGCGGCGAGGCCGACGCGGCCACGGAAGGCGATCCCCGCGACCTCGACCGGTTCGGCTGCAACACGGGTGAGCCCGCGGACGGCGTCCCGCAGGCCGGGGACGTGCGCGAGCGCGGCGAGCGCGGCGATCATGTCCTCGTGGATCTTCTCCGGATCCCCGCCGCGAGCGCGGAACAGGATCGGCCGCAGCAGCCGCTGATAGCCGCCCTCGACGGTTGCCGTGCGCCAGCTCATGCCTGGCCCTCCTCGAGTTCGGTCGCGATGGCGTCGTTCCAGCTCTGCAGCGACCGGACGCCGACCTTTCCCTGCTGGGCGGCCTCGATGCCCTGCACGGTCGCGGCCAGACCCTGCACGGTGGTGATGCACGGGATCGAGCACAGCACCGCCGCCGCTCGGATGGACCAGCCGTCACGGCGTGGCTGACCGTCGGCGCTCGCGCCCTGGGGCGTGTTGAAGATCAGGTCGATTTCGCCGTCCATGATGGCATCCACCACCGTGGGCTGACCGTCGGGGCCACGGCCCTGGTGGGCCTTGCGCAGCACCTCGACCGGGATGCCGTTGCGGCGCAGCACCTGCGCGGTGCCCGCCGTCGCGACGATCTGGAATCCGAGGTCGGCGAGTCGCTTGACGGGAAAGATCGCGTGCCGCTTGTCGCGGTTGGCGATCGACACGAACGCCGTCCCGCCGAGCGGCAGGCCGCCGTACGCACCGGTCTGGCTCTTCGCGAAGGCCGTCCCGAAGGCGCGGTCGAGCCCCATCACCTCGCCGGTCGACTTCATCTCGGGACCGAGCAGCGAGTCGACCGACGAACCGGTGGCCGTCCGGAACCGGTTGAAGGGCATCACGGCCTCCTTGACCGCGATCGGTCCGGCGTCCAGGACGTCGGCGCCGTCCCCGCGAACCCGCAGCAGGCCCGCGGTGCGCAGTTCGGCGATGGACTCGCCCAGCATGAGGCGCGCGCACGCCTTCGCCAGCGACGTGCCGGTCGCCTTCGACACGAACGGCACCGTGCGCGAGGCGCGCGGGTTGGCCTCCAGCACGAACAGGGTGTCGCCCTGGAGCGCGAACTGGATGTTGATCAGGCCGCGGACGCCGACGCCGCGGGCGATCGCCTCGGTCGAGGTACGGATCCGCCCGATGACGTCCTCGCCGAGCGTGATCGGTGGCAGGCTGCACGCAGAGTCGCCCGAATGGATGCCGGCCTCCTCGATGTGCTCCATGACGCCGCCCAGGTAGAGCTCGACACCGTCGTAGAGCGCGTCGACATCGATCTCGATGGCGTCGTCGAGGAAGCGGTCGACCAGCACGGGCTGCTGCGGCGTGATGAGCGTGGCGCGTTCGATGTAGGCGCTCAGCGCTGCGTCGTCGTAGACGATCTCCATGCCCCGGCCCCCCAGCACGTAGCTCGGGCGCACGAGCACCGGGTAACCGATGCCGTTGGCGATGTCGATCGCTTGCGCCGCGGAGCGCGCCATGCCGTACTTCGGAGCCGGAAGCCCGGCGGCGACCAGCACGTCGCCGAACGCTCCGCGCTCCTCGGCAAGGTTGATCGCCTCGGGCGACGTGCCGACGATCGGCACCCCGTGGTCCTTGAGCACCTGCGCCAGCTTCAGCGGCGTCTGTCCGCCCAGGTGAACGATCACGCCCGCGATCGGGCCGGCCGCGCGCTCGGCGCGGAAGACCTCCAGGACGTCCTCGAGGGTCAGCGGCTCGAAGTAGAGCCGGTCGGAGGTGTCGTAGTCGGTGGAGACCGTCTCGGGATTGCAGTTGACCATGATCGTCTCGTAGCCGATCTCGCGCAGGGCGAGCGCGGCATGCACGCAGGAGTAGTCGAACTCGATGCCCTGCCCGATGCGGTTGGGGCCGGAGCCGAGGATCAGCACCGCCGGCTTGACCCGCGACTCGACCTCCGACTCCTCGTCGTAGCTGGAGTAGTGGTAGGGCGTCCGCGCCGCGAACTCGGCGGCGCAGGTGTCCACCGTCTTGAAGACCGGCGTGACGCCCAGCACCCAGCGGACGCCGCGGATCACCTCGTCGCTCGTGTGGCGCAGAGCCGCGAGCTGGGCGTCCGACAGGCCGAACCGCTTGGCGCGACGAAGCAACTCCGCGGTGAGGTCGGGGGCCTGGCCCACGGCGTCCGCGATCTCGGCGATCTGCAGGATCTGGTCGAGGAACCAGGGGTCGATACCGGTTGCCTGCTGCAGTTGCGCCACGCTCGCCCCCGCGCGGAAGGCGCGCATGACGAGCTGGAGGCGTCCGTCATGGGGACGACCCGCTCGCGCGAGCAATTCGTCCAGCGGCTCGGTGATGGCCGAGGTGAAGTCGAAGGGAGCCTTCGGATCCTCGAGTGAGCGCAGCGCCTTGTTGAGCGCCTCGGGGAAGTTCCGCCCGATGGCCATCGCCTCGCCCACCGACTTCATATGGGTGGTCAGCGTGTCCTCGGCCGTGGGGAACTTCTCGAACGCGAACCTCGGCACCTTGACCACGATGTAGTCGAGGGTCGGCTCGAACGACGCCGGCGTCTCGGCCGTGATGTCGTTGGGGATCTCGTCGAGGGTGTAGCCGACCGCCACCTTCGCGGCGATCTTCGCGATCGGGAAGCCCGTCGCCTTGGACGCCAGCGCGCTCGACCGGGAGACCCGCGGGTTCATCTCGATGACGACCATCCGGCCGTCGTCGGGGTTGATCGCGAACTGGATGTTGCAGCCGCCCGTGTCCACGCCGACCTCGCGGATGATCGCGATCGAGACGTCCCGCAGCGCCTGGTATTCCCGATCGGTCAGCGTCATGGCGGGGGCGACGGTGATGGAGTCGCCGGTATGGACGCCCATGGGGTCGAGGTTCTCGATCGAGCAGACGATCACGACGTTGTCGGCCTTGTCGCGCATCACCTCCAGCTCGTACTCCTTCCAGCCGAGGATCGATTCCTCGGCCAGCACCTCGGTCACCGGGGACGCCGCCAGCCCGATCGCGGCGAGCTCGCGCAGCTCGGCCTCGTCGTGCGCGAAGCCCGAACCGACGCCGCCCATGGTGAACGAGGGGCGCAGCACCAGCGGGTAGCCCAGCTCGCCCGCGGCCGACAGCACCTCGTCGAGCTCGTGGCAGATGATCGAGCGGGCCGACTCGGGCCGGACGCCCGGAATGTCGAGGCCGTCCACGATCGCCTTGAACTTCTCGCGGTCCTCGCCGCGCTGGATGGCGTCGAAGCTCGCGCCGATCATCTCGACGCCGTACCGCTCGAGGACGCCGGAGGTGTGCAGCGCGACCGCCGTGTTGAGCGCGGTCTGCCCGCCGAGGGTCGGCAGGATGGCGTCCGGGCGCTCCAGCGCGATGACCTTCTCGACCATCTCAGGGGTGATCGGCTCGACGTAGGTCGCATCCGCGAACTCGGGATCGGTCATGATCGTCGCCGGGTTCGAGTTCACCAGGACAACCCGGTAGCCCTCCTCGCGGAGCACCCGGCAGGCCTGCGTGCCGGAGTAGTCGAACTCGCAGGCCTGGCCGATCACGATCGGCCCGGAGCCGATGACGAGGATCGAGGCGATGTCGGTGCGGCGGGGCATCAGTTCTCCTGCTCGTTGGCCTGCGTGCGGGCGGCGTCCATGACCTCGATGAAGCGGTCGAACAAGTACGCCGAGTCGTGCGGCCCGGCGGCGGCCTCGGGATGGTACTGCACGCTGAACGCCTTGACCCGCCCGTCGGCGTCCGACAGCTCGAGGCCTTCGACGACGCCGTCGTTGAGGCAGACGTGACTGACGCGCGCGATGCCCCACGGGGTGTCGGTCGGCCGGTCGAGCGGCGCGTCCACCGCGAAGCCGTGGTTCTGCGCGGTGATCTCCACCGTGCGGGTGCGCAGATCCATCACCGGCTGGTTGATGCCCCGGTGACCGTATTTCAGCTTGTAGGTGCCGAATCCGAGCGCGCGCCCGAAGATCTGGTTGCCGAAGCAGATGCCGAAGTAGGGCCAGCCCGCATCCAGCACCCCGCGCAGCAGCGCGACCGCCTCCTCCGCGGCCGCCGGATCGCCCGGGCCGTTGGAGAAGAAGACACCGTCGACGCCGAGGGCGGCGATCTGGTCGATGCCCGTCGTGGCCGGCAGCACGTGCACTTCGATGCCGCGCCGGGCCATCAGCGCGGGCGTCATGTCCTTGATGCCGAGGTCGATCGCGGCCACCGTGTACCGGGGCGCCCCCTCGGGCCGCACCACGACGGGTTCGCTCACCGTGACCTCCGACACGAGGTGCGCACCCGCCATCGACGGCTGCTCGAGCACGCGCGCCAGAAGCGCGGCGGCGTCCAGTTCGGTCGTGGAGATCCCGACCCTCATGGCGCCGCGCTCGCGCAGGTGCCGGGTGAGCGCGCGGGTGTCGATGTCGGCGATGCCGACGACGCCCTGCTCACGCAGCACTTCGTCCAGGCTGCGGTGGGAGCGCCAGTTCGAGCGGACGCGGCTGGCGTCGCGCACGACGTAGCCGGCCACCCAGATCCGGCGCGACTCGTCGTCCTCGGCGTTCCAGCCGGTATTGCCGATGTGCGGCGCGGTCGCGACGACCACTTGCCGGCGGTAGGAGGGGTCGGTGAGCGTCTCCTGATACCCGGTCATGCCGGTGGAAAAGACCGCCTCACCGAAGGTCTCCCCGGGCGCGCCGAAGGACACCCCACGGAACGAGCGACCGTCTTCGAGAACCAACAATGCGGGTACCACGGTTCGAGGCTCCATGGGGGAGTCCTTCCTCACTCGTCTTCGGGATCTCCCGGCGCAACATCCGCGCCTTCTTCGGAATCGGACGCCGCCAGCCGCGCGGCGGCGGCGGACAGAACGGCATTCAGAAACGCCGGGGAGTCGGGCGTCGAGAGCTTGGCCGCCAGGTCGACGGCCTCCTTGATGGCCACGGGCGCCGGCGTGTCCGTGTGCGCGATCTCGAACAGCGCGATGCGCGCAAGGTTGCGGTCGATGCGGGCGAGCCGATCGAAGGCCCAGCCGCCGGTCAGGCTGGCGGCCAGCACGGCATCCAAGGCCGAGCCGTGCTCGGCCACGCCGTTGACCAGCTCGATCGTGAACGGGCGCACCGGCGCGAGGGCGATCCGGTCGGCGAGCGTCTCGGCGAGCGACCGCTCCCGCAGCTCGCTCTCGTAGGCGATGTCGAGCGCGCCCTTGCGCGCCTTCGTCCGCGTCGCGTTGTCGCGGTGCTGGGTCACCCGTTGACCCGGCCGAGGTAGCCGCCATCGCGGGTGTCGACCTTGACCTTGGTGCCCTGCTCGATGAACAGCGGCACCTGGATCTGCTTGCCGGTCTCCAGCGTGGCGGGCTTCGTGCCCGCCGAGCTGCGGTCGCCCTGCAGGCCGGGTTCGGTGTAGGTGACCACCAGTTCGACCGAGGCCGGCAGGTCGATGTAGAGCGGGTTGCCGTCGTGCGTCGCGACGGTGGCCAGCTGGTTCTCCAGCATGTAGTCGGCCGCGTCGCCCACCGTGGCGTCGGGGATGTTCAGCTGGTCGTAGGTGGAGGTGTCCATGAAGACGTAGGAATCGCCGTCCTGGTACAGGTATTGCATTTCGCGGCGGTCGACGTTGGCGCTCTCGACCTTCGTGTCGGAGTTGAACGTCTTGTCGACGACCTTGCCGGTCAGCACGTGCTTGAGCTTGCTGCGGACGACGGTGTTGCCCTTGCCCGGCTTGTGGTGTTGGAACCAGGTGACCTGCCACAGCTGACCGTCGAGGTCGAGCACGGTGCCGTTCTTGAGGTCGTTGGTCGAGATCGTGGGCATGGTGATCCTTCCGGCGTCGCGTATCCAACGGGATACCTTACCGGGTGGCTGCGCATGATTGTGCATCGCGTCCGTACGGCGGCACCGGCCGCCTGCGGCGCTACGTGAGCGTCGGCGGGCTCGCGGGGCGTACCTCACCGAGCCGGCGGCCCTTCACGTCCTCGATCAACCGCTGGCGAGCCTCGGCGTGCGGCACGCTGATCTCGGTCATCGCGTCCGCCATCGCGTCGTGTCCCGCCGAGCGCAACCCGTCGATGGCGCCGCGGACATCGTCCGGCGTCCGGTTCTGGTTCAGCTTGGCCTTCGCCTCGATGCGGCCGATCGGCAGCTCGATACCGACGATGGCACGCAGCATGCGGGCCGTCGCGTCGTCGGCGACACGACGGGAGTCGTAGCCGAACCGGTCCGATAGCTCCCAGACCGCCTCGCGCAGCCAGTCGGGGTCGTCGTGGATGATCAGCGGCCCATAGGCGTGCACGGTGACGTAGTTCCACGTCGGTACGCCCGGGGCATCCGCGTTCGAGGCGTACCAGTCGGCGTGGACGTAGGCGTCCGGGCCCGACAGGATCGCCAGCGCGTCACCCAGGTAGGGCTCTCTCCAGACCGGATTCACGCGCGTCACGTGCAGGATCAGCGAGCCGAGACCCGCCGGCGGACCGTCCGGGCGCCAGACGACGGGCAGCAGAGTGGCGACCGGACCGTGCTCGTGGGCGGTCACCAACTGCGCCGTGTCTGCAGACGCGAGCAGCGCGCGCATCCGGTCGTCGTCCAGGGCGAAGTGGCGCGGCGTGTACATGTCTGCTCAGTCCTCGCTCAGTTCCTCATAGGTGGTGCGCAGCAGGCCTTCGTCGGGCGCCTCGGCGATGAACGGGACGCCCACGGCGTCCAGGAGCACGAAGCGCAGACTGCCACCGCGGGTCTTCTTGTCGAGGTTCATGGTCGCGCGCAGGTCGTCCCAGGCGCCCGGAACGTAGCGGATGGGCAGGCCGACCGAGGAAAAGATCGTCCGGTGCCGCGCCACGAATGCGTCGTCGGCGTGCCCGAGGTTGCGGCTCAGCAGTGCCGCGAAGACCGCCCCGATGCTCACCGCGTGGCCGTGGCGCATCGTGTAGCGCTCGCGGCGCTCGACGGCGTGCCCGAGCGTATGGCCGTAATTGAGCAGCTCGCGTCCGAGCGCGCCGGTCGTGCTGGTGCGCTCGCGCAGGTCGCCGGCGACCACGGACGCCTTGACCTCCATCGACCGCACGACGGCGTCGTGCAGGGCGGGGCCCGCCGGGTCGAGCATGGCCGCAGGGTCGTCTTCGAAGAGCTCGAGGGTGCGCGGGTCGGCGATGAAGCCGTGCTTGATCATCTCGGCGAAGCCGCCGCGCAGGTCGTCGACGGGAAGCGTGGCCAGGAAGTCCAGATCGGCCAGGACCGCGACCGGCTCCCAGAACGCGCCCACCAGGTTCTTGCCCGCGGGCAGGTTGATGCCGGTCTTGCCGCCGACCGCGGCGTCCACCATCGCCAGCAGGGTCGTGGGCACCGACACGTACCGGACGCCGCGCAACCAGCTCGCCGCCACGAAGCCCGCGAGATCGGTCGTGGCGCCGCCGCCGAGTCCGACGACGGCGTCCGAGCGGGTGAACCCGTCGGCGGCCAGCAGATTCCAGCAGTCCGCGAGGACGCCGGGGGTCTTGGCGCTCTCGGCGTCCGGCACGGGCAGGAACGTGACCGCGGCGTCGAGCGTGCCGGCCATCGCGCGCGCGTGCTCGGTGAGGACGTCCGGGTGCACGATCGCGACCCGCGCGCAGCCCCTGACGAGTTCGGCGAGCCGGTGCCGGGCGCCCGCGCCCACGACCACGTCGTAGGGCTGTGCCGTGGCGACCCGCACCGTGGTGGTCACGCGCGCTGTCCCCACGCGAGCAGGCCGAGGATCTCGGTGACGACC
This sequence comes from Nigerium sp., assembly GCA_016711325.1. GTDB lineage: Bacteria > Actinomycetota > Actinomycetes > Propionibacteriales > Propionibacteriaceae > Propioniciclava. Next base: position 733,778 of record JADJTH010000008.1, read on the forward strand.
TCGCCGGGCGTGCGGCCGCTGGTGGCGACCGTGTGACGCGCCGCCGCCCGGTAGAACGGCGTGCGCTTCTCGATCAGCGCCGCGAGCGTCGCCTCGACCTCGCCGTGCAGCAGCGGTCGGGACGAATCCGCGCCCACCCGCCCGACGGCGTTCGCGAGATCGACCTGCAGCCAGAAGGTGTCCAGGCCCGCCAGTGCCTCGACGATGTCCGGGTTCATCGGCGCACCGCCGCCGAGGCTGACCACGCCGGGGCCGTTCAGCAATTCGAGTGTGATGTCGTGTTCGAGAGCCCGGAAGGCGGGCTCGCCGTCGGCCACGAAGATCTCGCGGATCCGCCGGCCCTGGCGGCGCTCGATCTCGGCGTCCACGTCGACGAAGTCGACCTTCAAGCGTCGCGCGAGCAGGCCGCCCACCGTGGTCTTGCCACTGGCGGGGGCGCCGATCAGGGCGACGGTCGTCATCCGAGCTTCCTCTGCGCCAGGCGCGCCAGGTAGGCCCGATGGTTGCGGCTGGTCTCGGCGAGCGAGTCGCCGCCGAACTTCTCGAGCACCAGCTCGGCCAGCACCAGGGCGACCATGGCCTCGGCCACCACGCCGGCCGCCGGCACGGCGCACACGTCGGAGCGCTGGTGGTGGGCCTGGGCGGTCTCCATGGAGGCGACGTCCACCGTGCGCAGCGCCCGCGGCACCGTCGCGATCGGCTTCATCGCGGCGCGCACGCGCACCACCTCTCCGTTGCTTATGCCGCCCTCGGTGCCGCCCGACCGGTTCGAGACGCGCGCGATGCGCCCCCCGGTCAGCACCATCTCGTCGTGCGCGAGGGACCCGCGGGTGCGGGCCAGCTGGAAGCCGTCGCCGACCTCGACGCCCTTGATCGCCTGGATCCCCATCAGCGCGCCCGCCAGGCGGGCGTCCAGGCGACGATCGCCCTGGCTGTGCGAGCCCAGCCCGGCCGGTACCCCGGTCACGACGACTTCGACGACGCCGCCGATGGTGTCGCCCTCGGCCTTGGCCGCCTCGATCTCGGCCAGCATGCGCGCCGACGAGCCGGCGTCGAAGCAGCGGACGGGGTCGGCGTCGATCGCGTCGCGGTCGTCGAACGTCGGCAGCAGCACCGACGAGGTCGCCACGGGACCGATCTCGACCACGTGGCTCACCAGCCGGATGCCGCAGGCCTGGTCGAGGAAGTTGGACGCCACGCGGCCCAGGGCGACGCGCGCCGCGGTCTCACGCGCGGACGCGCGCTCCAGGATCGGGCGCGCCTCGTCCCAGTCGTACTTCTGCATGCCGGCCAGGTCGGCGTGCCCCGGTCGCGGACGGGTCAGTGCGGCGTTGCGGGCCTGCGCGGCCAGCACGCCGGCATCGACCGGATCGGGGGCCATGACCGTCTCCCACTTCGGCCACTCGCTGTTGCCGATCAGGATCGCCAGGGGCGAGCCCAGCGTCTCGCCGTGCCGGACACCGGTCAGCAGGGTGACCTCGTCGGCCTCGAACTTCATCCGCGCACCGCGGCCGACGCCCAGCCGCCGGCGGCGAAGGGCGTCCGCGATCTCGGTGGAGTCGACGGCGACGTGGGCGGGGATGCCCTCGATCGTCGCCACCAGGGCGCGACCGTGAGACTCCCCTGCCGTGAGGTAACGCAGCATTGGTGCAGTCTCCCACTACTCCGCGGGCCGCCGGGCGCGTCCGCCGTTTGTGAAACCGGTGCCGATCAGCACTTGTCGAAGGTCTTGCAGAACTCCTGCAGTCTCGCGACCGAGCGCAGGTGGCCGGCGTAGTCGGCGTTGAACTCGGTCTCGCCGGTGTCGAGGTTCACGGTGGCGAAGTACAGCCAGTTGCCCTCGGCCGGTGACACCGCCGCCTCCATCGCGCTGCGCGACGGCGACGAGATCGGCCCGGGGGGCAGCTTGCCGGCCGTCGACGGGTGATAGGTGTTGTACGGCGAGTCGATCGCCCGCTCCGACTCCTTCGTCAACGTCCGGCCGGTGATGTTGTTCGCGTAGGCGACCGAGGCGTCCGACTGCATCGGCATGCCGGCGGCCATCCGGTTGTAGAACACCCGGGCCACCTTCGCGCGGTCGTCGGCGCCGTTGGCCTCGCGCTCGACCAGGCTCGCCATGATCAGCGCCGTGTACGGATCCTTGGCCGGCGATGCGGCCGCGCGCCGCTCGAACTCGATCTCGGAGGCGACCGTCTTGAAGTGCGACACGGTCATCGTCATCACGCCGACCGCCGTGGGCGTCGCCGGGATCTCGTAGGTATCGGGGAAGATGAATCCCTCGGGATTGTTCTTCGACCAGGCGGGCAGGCCCAGCGGCGTCGGGTCGTCGACCAGGGCGTTGAAGTCCTCCTTGGGCAGGCGGGTCTGCTCGGCCATGGACGCGGTCGCCTCCGAGAGGCGTTGTCCTTCGCGCAACTGGATCATGTTGCGCACGATGTAGGTGGGGTCGAGCAGCCGCTCGAACGCCGCCGCCGCCGAGATCTCCGTCCGCATCCGGTAGTTGCCCGCCTGGATCGTCGCCGCCTCCTCGGGACGCGACTGCGCGTAGCGCCGGAACGTCTCACCCGACTTGACCACCACGGATTCCTCGAGGATCTGGCCGATCTGTCGCATCGACGATCCGCGGGGGATCTCGACCTGGATGTCCTCGACGCCCGCCCCGATGAAGTCCTCCTTCGTGCGGAAATCGATCAGTGCGTTCCAGGCGCGGCCACCGAAGATCCAGATGCCGCCCACGATGACGGTCAGGGCGACGGCGACCGCGACCCAGCCCTTGGTGCGATAGCGCACCTCGTCCATGTCCCACTGACCCGTCTCAGGGTCGCGTAGGCGGTCCCGTTGCCGGCGGCGGGGCTTGCTCATCACTGCCTGGTCCTTCCGTCGATGCGCTCGCCCGCGCGGGCGCCAGTGTGGCGCTCGGCGTCGAGTGCATGGTCCAAGATTGCCACGGCGGCGACCTGATCGATCACACCGCGCTGCGACCTGGCCGTGCGGCCGGCCTCGTGGAGCTGTCGGGTCGCCGTGACCGTGGTCATGCGCTCGTCGACCACACGGACCTCCAGGCCCGGGAAGCACGCGGCGAGCCATCGGCCCTCGCCGCGTGCCATCGCCGCGGAAGCACCCTCTCCGCCCTTGAGGTGGCGGGGCAAACCGAGATAGGCCACGACCGGCTCGTACTCGGTCACGATCGCCGTCAGACGCCTGAGAACCAGCGCCCGATCGCCGGCGGGGCTGATCGTCTCGACCGGGTAGGCAAGCAGGCCGGCCGAATCGCACGCGGCCACGCCGATGCGGGCCCTGCCCCAGTCGATGCCGAGGCGGACACCGCGCAGTTCGTCGACCGTCACCGCGCGAGGGCGTCCTCGATCGCCACCAGCGCGGCTGCCGCGCCCGAGGCGTCCGACCCGCCACCCTGGGCGAGGTCGTCCTTGCCGCCGCCGCGTCCGCCGAGCAGCGGGGCCGCCGCACCCACGAGTGCGCCCGCCTTGGCTCCGCGGGCGCGGGCGGCCTCGGTGGTGGCGACGATGACGACCGGCTTGGCGTCCCCGCCGATCAGGGCGACCACGCCGGGCTCCGAGCCAAGGCGTCCGCGCAGCTCCAGCGCAAGCGTGCGCAGATCGTTGCCGGTGACGCCGGGCAGCGCGCGGGCGATGAGCCGGTACCCCTCGACCGTACGCGCGCCGGCGACGAGTGCGCCGACGTCGCCGAGAAGCTGCTGGGTGCGCAGGGCCACGATCTCCTTCTCTGCGGCCTTGAGTTGACCGAGGAGCTTCTCGACGCGATCGACGAGCTGATCCGGGCGGGTCTTGAGGGTGTCGGCCAGCGTACCGACCAGGGCACGCTCGGCCGCGAAACGGTCGAATGCGTCGCCGCTGACGAGCGCCTCGACGCGGCGGATGCCCGCGCCGACGGAGCCCTCGCCGAGGAGGTTGACCAGGCCGATCTGCGCGGTCGAGCCGACGTGGGTGCCGCCGCACAGCTCGCGGCTCCACGCCCCGTTGAGCTCGACCATGCGCACCACGGCTCCGTACTTCTCGCCGAACATGGCCTGGGCACCCAGCGCCTTGGCCGCGTCGAGCGAGAGCTCACGGTCGGTGACCGCGAAGTTGTCGCGCACCGCCTGGTTGACGATGCCCTCCAACTCGGCCCTCTGCTCCACCGACAGGCCCGCGTGGGCGTTGAAGTCGAAGCGCAGATAGCCGGGCTTGTTGTACGAGCCCGCCTGGTGCGTGGTGCCGCCGAGCATCTGGCGCAACGCGGCGTTCACGATGTGCGTGGCGGTGTGTGCCTGGCAGGCGCCGAGGCGAGCGACGGCGTCCACCTCGGCGAGCACCTCGGCGCCGGCGACCAATTCGCCCTCGTTGACGAGCACCTTGTGCACGACCAGGCCTTGCACCGGGCGCTGCACGTCGAGCACGTCGAGTTGCAGGCCCGAAGCGGTGAAGGCGCCGGCGTCGGCGTCCTGGCCTCCGGCCTCGGCGTAGAAAGGCGTCTCGTCGAGCACGACCTCGACCACGTCGCCGGGGCGAGCCGCCGGCACCAACCGGCCGTCGCGGACGATGCCGCGCACCCGGCTCGGCAGGCTGAGATCGGTGAAGCCGAAGAACGGCGTCTCCCCCGCCGCGCGGAGCCCGCGGTACACCTCGGTGTCGACCGCGCCGCCCTTCTTGGCGCGCGCATCTGCCTTGGCTCGCGCGCGCTGCTCACCCATGAGGCGGCCGAACTCCCCGCGGTCGACCTCGAGGCCGGCCTCAGCGGCCATCTCGAGCGTCAGGTCGATCGGGAAGCCGAACGTGTCGTGCAACTCGAACGCCTGGTGGCCGGGCAGTGTGGTGCTCCCCGACTGTTTGGCGGCGGCGACCGCGGTGTCGAAGATCTTCGTGCCCGAAGCGAGCGTGCGCCGGAAGGCGTCCTCTTCGGCGTAGGCAGAATCGCTGACGCGAAGCCACTGATCGGTGACCTCGGGGTAGGACTCCTCCATGAGCGCCTTCGAGATCGGCAACAGCGCCGGCAGCACCGGATCGGTGACGCCCAGCAGGCGCATGGCGCGGACGCTGCGGCGCACAAGGCGGCGCAGAACGTAGCCGCGACCCTCGTTTCCCGGCGTGACGCCGTCGGTCATCAGCATCAGGCCCGACCGCACGTGGTCGGCGACGACGCGCATCAGGATGTCGTCTGCGGTGGCGGCCCCGTAGCGCTTGCCGGAGAGTTCGGCGGCCTTATCGATCACCGGGAAGATCTGGTCGATCTCGTACATGTTGTCTTTGCCCTGCATCAGGTAGGCCACGCGTTCGAGGCCCATGCCGGTGTCGATGCGCGGACGCGGCAGTGGACGCAGCACGTCGAAGTCGTCCTTCGCCCGGACGGCCGACAGCTCCTGCTGCATGAAGACGAGGTTCCAGATCTCCAGGAAGCGGTCCTCGTCGACGACCGGACCGCCGTCGGGGCCGTAGGCCGGGCCGCGGTCGATGTAGATCTCTGAGCACGGGCCGCCCGGGCCGGGGACGCCCATGTTCCAGTAGTTGTCCTTGAGGTCGCGGCGCTGGATTCGTTCGTCGGGCAGCCCGACGGCCCGCCACAGGTCGACGGCCTCGGCGTCCCCCTCGGGGAAGTCGGGGTGATGCCCCGGACCGAGCACGGTCACCCACACCGTCGCGGGGTCGAAACCCAACCCGCCGGACTCGAGCGACCCGGTCACCAGGTTCCAGGCGTGGGCGATCGCGCCTTCCTTGAAGTACCCGCGGAAGCTGAAGTTGCCGTTCATCTGGAAGAACGTGCCGTGGCGGGTCGTCTTGCCGACCTCCTCGATGTCGAGGGTGCGCACGCACTTCTGGCAGCTGGTGGCCGTGTCGAACGGGGGCTCTTCCTGACCCGTGAAGTAGGCCTTGAACGGCACCATGCCCGCGTTCACGAACAGCAGCGTCGGATCGTTGTACACCAGAGAGGCTGAGGGCACCAGCGTGTGGCCGGCGCGGGTGAAGTGGTCCAAGAACCGACGCCGGATCTCAGCGGTCTTCATTCGAGTTGTCCTCTTTCCTCACGGGTGAGCAGCGCCATCAACTCCGACTTCTTGGCCGTGCGCGCATGAGTGAACGTCTCGGCGAAGTCGGCGAGCCAGTCGCCGGTCTTCTGGGCGGTCTCCTCGACCTGGTGCTCGATCTGCTCGGCGATCCCGGACGGGGTGAGGCGCCGATAATACTGCCGCCCCTTCACGACCACGAACGCGGACGCCGCGGCGCCCGCCACGAACCAGAAGGCGCGGCTCACCGCTTGCTCCCCTCGAACTTGGCGGCGATCGCGGTGCGCAGGGCATGCGACGTGGACGCGACGGCGACGAGCGGGCGTCCGATGGCCGCGGTCATGATGGTGGAGACGGCTGCGGTGTTCTCGACCACGGTCGTCGCATGGCCGCTCACGCGCGCGACGTCGGCGGTGACCTTCTCGACCTCGGCGGTGACGTCGCCGATCTTCGCGATCTCGGCGTTGGTCACCTCGACCGTTCCCTTGAGTTCGGTCAGGATCGGCGTCGTCTCGGTGCCGATGTCGCGTACCACCGTGGCCAATTCGTCCAGCACCGTGCCCAGCTTGAACAGCGGGATCGCGCACATGCCGACGAGCAGCACGAACGCGATCGCCGCGATGAGTCCGGCGATGTCTCCGACAGTCATGGCATCAAGCCTAGTGCAGACGGCGCCTCGAACCCCGGGACGATCCGGTACGGGCAGATCGTCAGACCTCGCCGACGCGACCCAGCAGGCCGCGGATGGCGTCGAGGCGCTCAGTGATCGCCGCCTCGTGGCCGTGCCCGGTCGGCTCGTAGTAGCGGACGTCCGCGAGATCGTCGGGCAGGTACTGCTGGGCGGCGACCCCGTGCGGATGGTCGTGGGCGTACAGGTAGCCCGTGCCGTGACCGAGTGCCTTCGCGCCCGCGTAGTGGGCGTCGCGCAGATGGACGGGCACCGGACCGCCCTTGCCCGCCGCCACGTCGGACTGCGCCTTGCCGATCGCGGCGGTCACGGCGTTCGACTTGGGCGCGGTCGCGCAGGCGACCACCGCGTGGGCGAGGGTGAGGCGTCCCTCCGGCAGGCCGACGAACTGCACGGCCTGGGCCGCGGCCACGCAGGTCTGCAGCACCGACGGTGCCGCCATGCCGATGTCCTCGCTCGCCAGGACGATCAGACGACGGGCGATGAAGCGGGGGTCCTCTCCCCCGGCCAGCATCCGGGCGAGGTAATGCAGGCCGGCGTCCACATCGGAGCCCCGGATCGACTTGATGAACGCGCTGATGACGTCATAGTGCTGGTCACCGTCGCGGTCGTAGCGGACGGCGGCCTTGTCGACGGCCAGTTCCAAGGCCTCGGACGTGATGGTCGGCGAACCCAGCGCGGACGCGGAGGCGCCGGCCTCCTCCAGATAGGTCAGGGCCCGGCGGGCGTCGCCGCCCGCCAGCCGCAGGAGCGTGCCGCGGGCGTCGGGATCGAGGGCGTAGTTGCCACCATCGGGGGTGCGCAGGCCGCGGTCGTCGGTCAGCGCGCGGGTGAGCAGGGCGTCGACGTCGCCGTCGGTCAGCGGGGTGAGGGTGAGCAGCAGCGAACGGGACAGCAGCGGCGAGATGACCGAGAACGAGGGGTTCTCGGTGGTCGCGGCGATGAGGGTGACCAGACGGTTCTCGACGGCGGGCAGCAGGACATCCTGCTGGGCCTTGTTGAAGCGGTGCACCTCGTCCACGAACAACACGGTGCCCGTGCCGCGGGCGAGTTCGCGCCTGGCGGCGTCCAATTCGGCGCGCACCTCCCTGACCCCGGCCGTGACCCCCGAAAGCTCGACGAACCGCCGGCTCGTGGTACGCGACACCACTGCGGCGATGGTCGTCTTGCCCACGCCCGGCGGCCCCCACAGGAACACCGACATCGGCTGGCCCATCGCAAGTCGGCGCAGCGGCGATCCCGGCCCGAGCAGGTGCTGCTGGCCGACGATCTCGTCGACGGTCCGCGGACGCATTCGGACGGCGAGTGGTAGATCGCCGTGCTGGGCGCTCGACAGCGATCCTCCCAGGGAAGCGGCGGTTGTCGCCTCGGCAGGATCGGGGTTGCCGAACAGGTCCATCACCCCATCCAACGTATACGGCGCCACTCGCCACCCGCGACTCGACTGGCCATCACCCAAGTGCGCGCCGTATCGTGGGCGCCAACCCCGGATGTCCGAGGAGCCGCACCCGCGTGCGGCCGTCGGTCGAGCCAATGACGGGGGACGGGTTGCGAGCAACCCGGGGGGAATTGGCTGATCTGGGGGGATCATGAAGAAGAGTCCTGGCCGCGGCATGCCCGCTGACAGCCAGTCCATATCGGGGGTGCCTGCGGCGTCGGGGGCCGTGTTCACCGACCCGAGCGGACGTCGCTGGCGCCATGTTCGATGGGTCGCCACCGTCGTTGCCGTGGTGGCGATCACCACGCTCGGCGTGTTCGCTGGCAACGCCCTCCAACCGCCCCACGCCACGGCGGGGTCGGCGCTTCCACTGACCGTGGAACAGCTCGGCGGTGCGCGTCTGATCGGAGAGGGTCCGTTCGAGCGGATCCTGCGTGTGGACCGGTCGGGGGAGCCGGCAGGCGTCGATCCCTTCACGGGCGAACGGGTCACCCTGACCGACACGGAGGTCATGGAGGCCGGCGACGCCCACCACGTGCTGCAACGATACGGATCCGAACAGGGCGCGCCGCGGACCATCGCGTTGACCTTCGACGACGGCCCCGACGCCCTGGTGACACCGCGACTCCTCGACCTCCTGTCGCGCGAGCAGGTTCCCGCCACGTTCTTCGTCCTCGGCAACCACGCCGCGGCCCATCCCGACATCATCCAGCGCATGCTCCGAGAAGGGCACGCGGTGGGCGTCCACAGCCTCACCCACCCGAACCTGGGCGACGTCCCTGAGTGGCGTGAGCATCTCGAACTCGTGGACACCGAGCGCACCCTGCGCGCCGCCGGGGGCCACAACGCGAGCGTGTGGCGAGCGCCCTACGCCGACCCCGCCTATCAGGACGGGGAGGCGGACATGGTGGCCGTCCTCAGGGCACAGCGGCTGGGCTACACGCACGTCGGCTACAACTTCGACACACTCGACTGGCTGCACGCGCAGGACCCGAACGGCACCGCAACCGACATCCCGCTGCCCGACCTGTCCAGCGGCGCCCATGTCACCGTCCTGGCGCACGACGCCGGCGGCCCGAACCGGGAGAGGACCGTCGAGTACGTCCACCTGCTGATCGAGCACGCGCGCGCGAACGGCTATACCTTTCACACCTTGCTCCAGTTGACGGGCGCCCCGCCCGCCGCCAACGCGCCCGTCCAGGCAACGGCCTGGGACGGCTTCGCCCTCGCCATCACCCAGGTACTTTTCGGCTGGCCCGAATACCTGATGCGGGCGCTGTTCGCGCTCGCCATTCTCCTGCTGGTCGTGGCGGGCGGCATCAACACCGTGCTCGCGCTCGTTCGGCACCGCCGTCGTCGTCGCCAGGTGTGGCCGGGTTCCGACGAGATGCGTGTGCCCACGTCGGTCGTCCTGGCCGCCTACAACGAAGAAGCGGTGATCGCCCGGACGTTGGAGACGATCCTGGCGTCCGTCTACCCCCTACGCGAGATCATCGTGGTGGATGACGGCTCGACCGACGCCACCGCCTCCGTGGTCCGTCAGGTGCAGCAGTCCAGCCACGCATCGGTGCCGATCGTCCTCGTCCAGCAGGAGAACGCGGGCAAGGCGATGGCGCTCAACCGTGGTCTGTCCCGCGCGAGCGGCGACGTCATCGTGACGCTGGATGCGGACACCATCATCGCGCCCGACACGATCACGCACCTGATCCGGCACTTCGCGATCGATGCATCCGGAAGGCTGGGGGCCGTGGCCGGAGTCGTCCGCGTCGGGAACCGAGACCGCAACCTGCTCACCCGCTGGCAGGCTCTCGAATACCTCACCCAGATCGGGCTCGACCGCAGCGCGCAGGACGCCCTGGGGGCGATCTCGATCATCCCCGGCGCCTGCGCGGCCTGGCGGAAGTCCGCCATCCTCGGCGCGGGCGGGTATTCCACCATGACGCTGGCCGAGGATTGCGACCTCGCACTCACCCTCCACCAGCAGGGGTGGCGCGTCACTCAGGACGACGAGGCGGTGGCACTCACCGAGGCACCCGAGAACGTGGATGATTTGCTCAAGCAGCGGGTGCGGTGGACGTACGGCACGTTGCAGGCGATGTACAAGAACCGCCGCATCCTGTTCCGAGCCCGGTACGGTGCGCTCGGCTGGTGGGTGCTGCCCAGCTATCTCCTGTCCATCCTCGTGCCGCTGGTCTTCCTGCCGTTCATCGCCGTGATGACGGTTATCGCACTGCAGAACGAGCCGGCGCTCCTGCTGGAGTATTTCGCGCTGTTCCTTCTCGTTCACGTTGGATTCGCCGCGGTCGCCGTGCGGCTGATGCGAGAAGACTGGACACACCTGTTGATGGTGCCGGTGTACCGCCTGGTGTACGAGCCGCTGCGCGCCTACCTGCTGTACAAGTCGGTGCACCTCGCCCTGAAGGGCGGACGTGAAGGCTGGAACAAGATCGACCGGACCGGCGCGCTCAATGCCCTCGTCGACCCGGTGATCGTGCGGCACGAACTCGCCACCACGACGCCCCGGTGACGAAAGCCGCTGCCGCCTCCCGTGTCCAGGCGGGCGCTCCCGAACACGGAGCGCCTCCGCGCCGCGCCGCGGTGACCTCTCCTGCCGAACACGGAGCGCCTCCGCGCCGCGCCGCGGTGACCTCTCCTGCCGAACACGGAGCGCCTCCGCGCCGCGCGGCGGTGACCTCTCCTGCCGAACATGGAGTGCCTCCGCGCCGCGCGGCGGCGTCACCGGGCCGGAGCCGCTACATCGACACGCTCCGTGCGCTCGCACTCACCCGCGTGGTGGTCTACCACGTGATGGGCTCCATCTGGCTCCCCATCGTCTTCCCCTCGATGAGCATCCTCTTCGCCATCGCGGGGTCGCTCATGGCCGCGTCGCTCGACCGCGAGAAGGTCCACTACCGCAAGGTCCTGGGCCGGCGGCTGCGACGGCTGCTGGTGCCATTCTGGGCGTTCGGCCTCGCCGTCGTGCCGGCGATGTTCGCGCTGGGCTGGTCGGACACGGCCTTCATGGGGGACGTCGAACCCGGTGTCGACGCGGCGGCCCTCTGGCTGTGGGCATTCCCTGTGGCACCCCCGCCCGGCAGCGGTCCGGCGTCCGGCTGGGTTCTTCCCCTGTGGTACATCTCCACCTACCTTTGGTTCGTGCTCCTCTCGCCCCCACTCCTGTGGATGTTCCGGCGCTGGCCGAAGCGGATGCTGGGTTTCCCTGTCCTGATCCTCGTGCTGTGGGCGGTCGACGCGCTGGTGCTCGACGACCGGGTCGGAACCATGGTGCTGCTGCTGTGCACCTATGCGTCCTGCTGGATGCTCGGATTCGCCCACCACGACGGGACGATCGGTCGCCTGCCCCTGTGGCAGATCATCGGTGTGGGGCTGACGACCGCTGCGTTCGGGCTCTGGTACGCGTTCACCTATCCGGATCCCCACTCCGGGCCCAATGTGTCCGACATCCCGATTGCCACCCTGTTCTACGGCTTCGGTGTGACGCTGCTCCTGCTCCGCTTCCGGTTCACCTTCGAGTGGCTTCGGCGCGTGCCTCCCCTCGACTACCTGGTGACGGCCATCAATCGGCGCGCGGTGACTGTCTACCTGTGGAGCAACGTCGCCATTTGTGGGGCATCGGTACTGACCGATTGGGCACCGCTGACCGACCTTTACCACGAATCGGGCATTCCCCTCCTGCCGCTCGTGCTCGTGACCGCCTGGACAGTGCTTGCGGTCGTCGTGATGGCGCTGGGTTGGGTCGAGGACCTGGCCTCCGGCCGCAGTCTCCAACTCGTCCCCACCAGCCACCACCGCGCGCGACGGCACGCCCGATGAGCCGGAACCACGCCCGGACCGGGCGTGTCGCGCGCTGGGTGGCGATCGGTGTGGCCCTCGCCACGCTCTCGGCCATGGCGGTGACCGCACCGGTCAACTGCCTGCCGGCACTCTGGCGACCCGCCAACCTGCGCTGCGTGGCGGCCGACTCATCCACGGCCGGCGCCTCCCCGACCGGCCTGCGAGATCCGGTTCGCCGCGACATGACGATGATGCTCCTCTCTTCGGCCGAGAATTCGTCGCTGCGGTGGGAGGAGCAGTTCGGGTACATCGAGTACAACGTCGAGGGCGACGAGGCGGAGAACCGCGGGTACACGGGCGGATTGGTCGGGTTCACCAGCAGGACCCACGACATGCTGGAGCTGATCGAGGAATACGAGGAAGGGAGCCCCGACAATCCTCTGTCGCCGTTCCTCCCCGCACTCCGCGCCGCGGACGGCACCCCCTCCCGCGATGGCCTCGGCGAACCGTTCATGGCGGCCTGGCGTGAGGCGGCGCGGGATCCTGAGTTCCAGGCCGCGCAACTCCGCGCCACCGAGGACCTGTACCTCCTTCCGGCCATCCACCAGGCGGAGGTGGACGGGCTGCGGGCACTGGGCCAGTTCGTCTACGTCGACGCCCTGGTCATGCACGGACCTGGTGAGCAACCGCTCGCATTCCACTGGATCCGCGCGCGGGCGCTCGAACGCGCGCCCTCCGTCGCCCAGGGCGGAGACGAGATCACCTACGTGGACGCCTTCCTGGACGTTCGCGAGGAAGCGATGCGGGCCGAACGTGGGCACCACGACACCACCAGGGTGTCGACGGCGCAGCGCGCGTTCCTCCGGGAGGCCAACCTCGACCTGACGCCACCCTTGCGGTGGAGCGTCTACGGCGACGACTTCGAGATCCGGCCGAGCCGGCCTCTGCGCTGCGCTCTCGGCTTCTGCTGAGCGATACCCGGGTCGAGCCGAGGATCGCCCGTTCGCAGGCGAAGAACGACCGGTCTGGGCGAGAATGCGGCCATGGGAACACTCCTGCTGCTTCGTCATGGCGAGACGACGTTCAACGCCGGCCAGGTGTTCACGGGCCTGCTCGACGCCCGCCTCACCCAGGCCGGCGAGGCGCAGGTGGCGATCGCCGCCCAGTTGATCGCCGAGGCGGAGTTGGTGCCCGACATCGTGTGGCAGTCCACCATGCTGGCGCGCGGCGGACCACCGGATTGCTCCTCGGTCACCTCGGGTTCGCCGACGTGCCGATCGAGGAGTCCTGGCGGTTGGTCGAGCGCGCCTACGGCTGCCTGACCCACATGTCGAAGACCGAGGCTCGGCGGCGCTACGGCGAAGAGGCCTTCTTTGCGTGGCGGCGCACCATGCACGGGCGTCCGCCGGACGCCGATCCCGCCGCCGTCGCGCGCTGGTCTGATCCCGCGCCCGTACGCGAACGGGGGCCACTGTCGGACGCGGTCGGCGAATCGCTGGCGGACGTCGCCGCGCGGGTGCTGCCGCTGTGGCGCGAGGAGATCCGGCCGCGCGCCCAACGCCCGGACAGCACGGTCTTCGTGACCGCCCACGGCAACACCCTGCGCGCGCTGGCCGCGGTGATGCACGGCCTCCCGGATGTCGAGGTCGAGCACCTGAACGTCCCCGCCGGGCACCCCTACGTGGTCACGGTCACGCCGAACGCCGTCGGCGCGCCCCACTACCTCGACCCGCACACGGCCCACCGCGCGGCCGCCGCCGTCGCCGCGGAGGGCGGCACGTAGTCCGGGTGCCTACGCGGAGTCGATCACTTCTCTCGCCGGCGACGGCGTCCGCCGTGATCCGATACTCGACGGGCGCGTCGGCGCCCGCAGGACCGTGGGTGAGGAGGACATCGGCCGCCCGGACGGCATCGATGAGGACGGGCTGCCACCGCACACCGGGCGCACATCGGTCGGACCAGTAATGCACCAGATCGACCACCTCGATGCGCGGATGCCGCACGACTGCCACGTCCGTCCAGACCCCGAGGTAGCCGGCCACGTCGACGAGCGCGAGCAGGTCGCTGATCGACCAGTCGTTGAGCCCGATGAGATGCCGCTGACCGCCCCGGTCACGCAGCCAGCGTCGCCACGACGCGTCGGATCAGGGCGTCGGGCAGTTCGGCGTCGAGTCGGAACCATAGCGTGCCCTTGCCGCGCTGGTAGGGCGCGAGCTGGGCGACCAGTTCCTCGTCCTTCGGGACCGGGTACAGCGAGACGTGGTCTGCCCAGGCCCCCACGAACACCCGGCAGCGGCCGCGTCCCGTCCGATAGCCGATCACGCCGTAGCTCAGCACCTCGTCGGAATCCGGCAGCACGTCGCGCACCAGCCCACGCAACTCGTCGAGCAGTGGCCGCGCCGCGGGAGGGACGTGCTCGGCGTACTCGGCCACTGTGGTGATCGTCGCCCGCCCGGCCGCCCGCGTGGTGATCGCCGTGTTCGGCGTAGTCGCCGCCGACCTGGCGAGGTCAGCCGAGACCTGCAGCATCGCAGCCAGCACATCGAGGTCGATGTCGGCGAGCTTGGTGGCGTACAGGCACGACACGCTCGTGGTGTGCTTTCCCAGCCTGGCGAGTTGCTCGCCGTAGTGGTCGAAACCCTCGCTGAAGTAGATCGTCAACCGCGCCTTGCGCGGGCTGAAGGCGAGCAGCGGCATGTCGCCCTCGCGCCCGGAGTCGTAGCGGTAGTGAACCGACCCGAACCCGATGATGCTCGGCCCCCACATCACCGGCGGCTCGCCGGCTATCCCTGCCAAGATGCCGATCAGCGCCGCCGCCTCGGTGCGCCGCCGTTCTGTCAGCCCCGCGAGGAATGCGTCGACGCTCGCCGTCGTCGGCTGGGTCTTGTTCTCGGCCATGCGCCAACCCTGCCAGGGGCCACCCACCTCGGCAACGGGCCCTCCGCGGTCGGTCGTCGACGATTGAGCGACATTTCCCTGCCACTCAATCTCGGGTCCACCGTCAGAACATCAGTCCGACTGATGTTCTGACGACCTCGGTGAGATTGAGTGGCAAGAAATACCGCGTCGCTGCTCGCGATCGACGCACCGTGCCTAGTGCAGAAGACATGAACGACCTGTCACGTCTTCGCGATGCCTATCGCCCGACGCCTGGCCGGGCTCAGAGGGCCGCCCACCGTGCCGCCGACCGAGGCGTCATCGTGCGTCTGCTTCCGGGGATCTATGGTCCCCCGGGTAGCCGCGAGTCCTTGGAGTTCCGCGCCGCCGCGCTCCGCCTCGCTGATCCCGACGCCATTATCACGGGTGCGGCAGCGGCACACCTGACCTGGTGGCCCGACCTCCCGGCTCCGACCCTCACCGCGGTCCGCAGCCTGAGGACCGCTTCCGCCGCCGGATACCTGTGGGAGCGACGCTCGATCCCGTTCGATCTGATCGCCGAGTTCCATGGGTTGAAGTACACCGGCCCGGCGCTCACGGTGCTCGACCTCATCGGCGATCACGGGGGTCGACCGATCGACGAAGCGCTCCGGCGCGGAGCAGTCACGCTCACGCAACTGTGGCGCGCCCTCGACCTCACACCACATCGACGCAACAACGCCCTGCGTCGTGCCTTGCTCGAGGATTCCCGCGACGCCCCCTGGTCGGAGGCCGAACGGCTGCTGCACCGCTACGTGCGTGCCGGCCATCACCCGTGGTCGTTCTCCACCAACCATCCGGTCGGACTCGCCAACGGGCGCGTGGCCTACCTCGATCTCGCGATGCCCGCACTGAGGTTGTACCTCGAGGCCGACGGCTATCAATACCACGGCTCACGGACGGCTTTCGAGCACGATCGTGACCGCGACACCGACCTTGCCGCCCAGGGGTGGCAGGGGCACCGCTTCAGCGCCGCCTTCCTGGAGCACAGTCCCGACGATTCCCTCCGGCGCATCAATGCGATTATCGACCGCCGCGTTCAACAGCTCGGGCTCACGCCGTCCGGCACGAATCGCCCGGGATAGCACGCTCCTGCCTGCCGGGCGGGAACCTGGGTGGGTGCGGCCGCCCCCCGGCGCCGTCGAGTCCGCGGGCTCAGACCTCCGTGGCGACGACCGGCTTGGTCTCCGCCTTCGGCTTCGCGTCCACGCCCGCCTCCTTGCGCTGCTGCGCCGTGATGGCCGCCGGCGCCTCCGTCAGCGGGTCGAAACCGCCGCCCGACTTCGGGAAGGCGATGACGTCGCGAATCGTGTCGAAACCGCCGAGCAGCATGACGAGGCGGTCGAGGCCGAACGCGATACCACCGTGCGGCGGAGCACCGAACGAGAAGGCGTCGAGCAAGAACCCGAACTTCTCCTGCGCCTCCTCGGTCGACAACCCCACCACCTCGAAGACGCGCTCCTGAACGTCGCGGCGGTGGATACGGATCGAACCGCCGCCGACCTCATTTCCGTTGCAGATGAAGTCGTAGCCGTACGACAGCGCCGAGCCGGGATCGGTGTCGAAGGTGTCGAGCGACTCAGGCTTGGGCGAGGTGAACGCGTGGTGGACGGCTGTCCAGCGGCCGCCACCGACGGCGACATCGCCCGAGGCCACGGCGTCCGCGGCCGACTTGAACATCGGCGCGTCGACCACCCACAGGAACGACCAGGCATTCTCGTCGATCAGGCCGGTGCGGCGTCCGATCTCCAGGCGCGCGGCCCCCAGCAGCTCCTGCGAAGTCTCGCGGGCGCCGGCGGCGAAGAAGATGGCGTCGCCCGGGGCCGCGTCCATGGCCGCGGCGATGCCGGCGCGCTCGGCCTCGGAGATGTTCTTGGCGACCGGGCCACCGAGCGTGCCGTCCTCGCCGACCGTGATGTAGGCCAGGCCGCGTGCGCCGCGCTGCTTGGCCCACTCCTGCCACGCGTCGAACTGGCGGCGCGGCAGCGAGCCGCCGCCGGGCATGACGACCCCGCCCACATAGGGCGCCTGGAACACCCGGAACGGCGTGCCGGCGAAGAACGCGGTGAGTTCGCGGATCTTGAGGTCGAAGCGGAGGTCGGGCTTGTCGGAGCCGTAGTTGTCCATGGCGTCGTGCCAGGTCATCCGCGGCAACGGCAACGCCATCTCGGCGCCGATGAGCCGCCAGCACGCGGCCATGACCTCTTCGGCGAGCGCGATGACGTCGTCCTGGTCGACGAAGCTCATCTCGATGTCGAGCTGGGTGAACTCGGGCTGACGGTCGGCGCGGAAGTCCTCGTCGCGGTAGCAGCGGGCGATCTGGTAATAGCGCTCCATGCCGGCCACCATGAGCAGCTGCTTGAACAACTGCGGACTCTGCGGCAGCGCGTACCACTTGCCCGGGTGCAGGCGCGCGGGCACGACGAAGTCGCGGGCGCCCTCGGGCGTCGAGCGGGTCAGGGTCGGCGTCTCGATGTCGTAGAAGTTGCGCCGCGCAAGCACGTCGCGGATCACCTGGGTCACGTTCGAGCGCAGCACGAGGGCCTCGTGCTGGCGCGGACGCCGCAGGTCGAGGTAGCGGTACTTGAGTCGGGCGTCCTCGCCGACGCCGGAGCGCTCGTCGATCTGGAACGGCAGCGGCGCGGCCGGGTTGAGCACCTCGAGTGTGCGGATCGCGACCTCCACCTCGCCGGTGACGATGGTCGGGTTGACGTTCTCGGGGGTACGGGCATCGACGACGCCGGTCACCTGGATGCAGAACTCGTTGCGCAGATCGTGGATGCCCGCCGAGGCGAGGTACTCGTCGCGGACGACCACCTGGCAGATGCCCGAGGCGTCCCTCAGATCGATGAACGCGACCCCGCCGTGGTCGCGCCGCTTGGCGACCCATCCGGCGAGGGTGACGGTCTGGCCGACATGCTCGGCGCGGAGCGTGCCGGCCTCATGCGTGCGCAACATTCTGTGTTCCCTTCTTGGCCCCGCATAGACGGTGCGGGCACGTTGGAGCATCCTATCGGACCCCTCCTAGGCATCGGTCAGGCACCCGTCGGCATCAAGGCGGATCGTGCGATCGAGCGCCAGCCGGTCCAGGAAGGCCGTATCGTGGCTGACCACCAGCAGTCCGCCCCGGTAGGCGGTCAGCGCGTCGACCAGGGAATCCAGCGTAGTCAGATCGAGATTGTTGGTCGGTTCGTCCAGCACGAGCAGGTGGTGCGGCGGCTCGGCGAGCAGCAGGGTGGCGAGCGCGACCCGGAACCGCTCGCCGCCCGACAGCGCGCCGATCGGCCGGTGCGCCAGGTCGCCCGGCAGGCCGAAGGACGCCAGCCGGTTGCGGAGGTCCCGGTCGGGCACCTGTGGTGCGGCGGCGCCCACGGCGACGAGCGGGGACGATCGGTCGTCGAGCCCGTCCAGGCGCTGCGGCAGGTAACCGATCCGGTCGGTGAGCGCCCACGCGGACGCCGCCACACGCGGAAGGCCGTCCCCGGCCGAGTGCGGCCGGACGCCCCCGACCAGCCCGCGCAGCAGCGTCGTCTTGCCGACACCGTTCGGGCCGACCAGCGCCACCCGCTCGGGTCCGGCGATCACGATGGTGGCTGCCGCCTCGCCCGTGCCGCGCAGCTCCGCGAGGCGGCGTCCGGCGGCGACGCCGGGGTCCGGCAGCGCGAGCCTGAGGCGGGCATCGGCGCGCATCCGCACCTCGGCGTCCGCCAGTGCGGTGCGTGCGGACGCCGCACGCGCGTCCTGCATCGCCTTGCTACCGCCCTGCGCCTTCTCGGCGCGGTTCTGCCGCCAGTCCATGGCAGCGTGCGCCTCGCCCTTGGTCGCCCGCGCCTTGCCCTGGCGTGCCGACCGCGCCGCGCGCGTCTGAGCCTCGATCCGCTGCCGCTGCTCGGCTCGCACCCGCTGTTCCGCGGTGCGGACGGCCTGGGCCGCCGCCGCCTGCTCCACGGCGACCGCCTCCCGGTAGGCCGAGAACGAGCCGCCGAACAGAGTCAGAGAACCTGCGCGGAGTTCGGCGGTGGCGTCCATCAGCTCGAGCAGGGCCGCGTCGTGGCTGGCCACCACGAGCGTGCCCCGCCACACGTCGAGCAACCCGTACAGCCGGCCTCGGGCGTCGGCGTCCAGATTGTTCGTCGGCTCGTCGAGCAGGACGATCGGCGTCCGCGCCACCTCCAGCCCGACGAGCGCTGTGAGGATCGTCTCCCCGCCCGACAGCGTGCCGACGGGTCGGTTGAGCACGTCGTCGGCGTCGAGCGATCCCACCACGGACGCCAGCCGGGCCGTGAGCCGTTCGGCGAGGTCCCAGTCGTCGCCGATGGCGTCGAAATGCGCCGGGTCGGGGTCGCCGGCCTCGACCGCAGCGATCGCCGCCAGCGCTCCGGACGCTCCGAGCAGGTCGGCGACGGTGGCGTCCGCCCGCAAGGTGAGGTTCTGCGGCAGGTACCCGACCGGCCCGCCGCCGTGGACGGTCAACGCACCTGCGTTCGGCCGCAGGTCGCCGGTGATCAGGCCGAAGAGCGTCGACTTTCCGGATCCGTTGGCGCCGATCAGGCCGGTGCGCCCGCGCGCGAACGTCGCGGTGACGCCGTCGAGCACGGGTTCGGCGCCCGGGTAGGAGAAGGTGAGGCCGGCCAGGGACACGGCAGCGTGATGATGGAACACGGCGGAGACTCCCGACATCGCAGCGACAAGGTGCGCTGCCACCGGAGCGACCCCGCGCGGGGGACGCTCGACGGCTCAGCGCTGGTTAGAGGCTGGTGCCGAGATCAGTCATCACGCGTCCGTTTCGCCGGGAATACGACTCCCCCATCATGCGCGCGGCACCCCCGCCACGGCAAACCGACGCGAGGCGGGACGGCGGCTATGCGCGGGCGTCCGCCACCCGGTCCAGCGCGGCCAGCAGCGCGTGGGACGCGCGCACCAGCAGGTCCATGTCGTCGAGCGTCAGGGATTGGGCGAGCTCGCCGAGGATGCGTCCGAAGATGGAGTCCATGGCCAACACCTGCTCCTGGCCGGCCTCGGTCAGCGTGACGCGGCGGATGCGGCGATCCTCCGGGTCGGCGGCGCGTCGCACGAGGCCCTTGTCGACGAGTCGCTCGATGACGCCGCTCGCGGTCGGCGCGCTGACGCCGAGCCGTTCGCCGAGCTCGTGCCCCGCGGCGCCCGGCGTCTTCGCCACCTCCATGAGCGCGCGCAACTGCTGCATCGTGAGGTCGCCCGGCACCGGCAGCGGGCCGACCAGGCGCATCGCGCGCCGGTGGACGTCGGCGTTGAGCTCGGACAGCTCCCGCATGCGCCGCGTCCGCTCGGCGTCGAGGCCCTCGGGAAGACGCATCACATTACTTTCATTTCTTCGAATGATTCGGTTACCCTAAACGATGCCGACCGTCGTCGGCCAGCCACGACGCCCCACCGGGCGCGACGAAGGGAATCGACCCAGTGGTCCGCTTGACCAAGCTCAGCCTCGCACACCGCACCGTGGTGATGCTGCTCACCGTGCTGACGATTGCCCTCGGCGTGTACGCCGCGGGCGCCCTGCGCCAGGAGATGATCCCCTCGATCGACCTGCCGCGGGGCGCGGTCGTGACGGTCCAGATGGGAGCCTCGCCCGATGTCGTCGAGGCGCAGGTCTCGCGTCCGATCGAGACCGCCGTGAAGGGCGTCGATGGCGTCACGTCGGTCACCTCGCGGTCGTCGTCCGGCGTGTCGCAGGTGTCGGTGACCTGGGAGTTCGGCGTCCCGGCGGACGACATGGCCAACCGGCTGCGCACCGCCGTCGACGGCGTGTCGGGCAGCCTGCCCTCGGGGGTCGACCCGACGGTGATCACGGGCGGCACCGACGACATCCCCGTCGTGATGCTCGCCCTCTCGTCCGACGAGGGCCTCGCGGCCCTGTCGGCCAAGGCCACCGAGATCGTCGTACCGGCGCTGCAGTCGGTGCCTGGCGTCCGCGAGGCCAGCATCGCGGGCCGCGAGGAGCGCGAGATCGTCATCGCCTACGACCCCGCGAAGCTGGACGCCGAGGGCATCGATCCCGCCACGATCGGCCAGTTCTTCGCGGCCGGTGCCACCGCGATCCCCTCGGGCACCCTGCGCACCGACACGGCCAACCTGGACGTCCAGACCGGGCGCACCTTCTCGTCGACCAACGAGGTCGCGAACCTGCGCCTGCTCGGCAGCGACGGACCGGTCCGCCTCGGCGACGTCGCCACCGTCAGCGAGCAACCGGTCGCGACCACGTCGATCTCGCGCGTGGCCGGCGCGGCCGCCGTCACCGTCTCGATCACCAAGCAGGCGGACGCCAACACCGTCGCAGTCTCCCACGCCATCGCCGAGCAGACCGCGGCACTCGAGAAGGAGCTCGGGCACGGGGCGTCCTTCATCACGGTCTTCGACCAGGCGCCGTTCATCGAGCAGTCGATCCACGACCTGACGGTCGAGGGCGGTATCGGCCTGGCCATGGCGGTGCTGGTCATCCTGATGTTCCTGCGGTCGATCCGGCCCACGCTGATCACCGCGATCTCGATCCCGTTGTCGCTGCTCATCGCCGTCATCGGGCTGTGGGTCGGCGGCCACACGCTCAACATCCTCACCCTCGGCGCGCTGACGGTCGCCATCGGACGCGTCGTGGACGACTCGATCGTCGTCATCGAGAACATCAAACGCCATCAGGGCCTCGGCCAAACCGGCCGCGACGCGATCGTGGGCGCCGTCCGCGAGGTGTCCGGGGCCATCACGAGCTCGACCCTCACCACGGTCGCGGTGTTCGCGCCGATCGGCTTGGTCGGCGGCCAGGCCGGCGAGGTGTTCCGCCCGTTCGCGGTCGCGGCCGTGGTCGCGCTGGCGGCCTCGCTGCTCGTGTCGCTGACGGTGGTGCCGGTGCTCGCGTCGGTCTTCATGCGCCCGCGCCAGGTCGCCGCCGCGAAGGCGGAGGACATCGCCGACGTGTCGGATACCGCGCCGTCCGGCACCGACACGCCCCTGGACGCCCACGGCGAGGACGCCGACGGCTGGCTGCATCGCGCGTACCTGCCGGTGCTGAACTG
Source organism: Nigerium sp. (assembly GCA_016711325.1). GTDB lineage: Bacteria > Actinomycetota > Actinomycetes > Propionibacteriales > Propionibacteriaceae > Propioniciclava. Next base: position 755,680 of record JADJTH010000008.1, read on the forward strand.
GGCGCTGGCCCACCGCTGGCTCACGGTGCTGATCGCCGTCGCGGTCTTCGCCGGCACGATGGTGCTCGTGCCCCGCATGAAGACCGACTTCATCGGCTCGATGGGCACCGAGAGCCTCTCGATCAGCCAGGAACTCCCGCTCGGCACGGGGCTGGCGGGCACGGACGCCGCCGCCACGCGCGTCGAAGAGGTGCTCGCCGCCGACCCGGACGTGCAGACCTACACGACGACCATCGGCGGCAGTTCGTCGCTGTTCATGGGCGGGCAGTCAGACACGAACGAGGCGAGCTTCACCGTGCCGCTGGCGCCGGGCGCCGAGGCGGCCGAGGTCGCCAAGCGGCTGCGTGAGGACCTGGGCGACCTCGGTCCGGACGCCGGCACGATCGACGTGTCGGTGGGCGCCAGCAGCGGCCAGGAGGGTCTCGTCGTCTACGTCGAGAGCTCCGATGCCGAGCGCCTCGCCGAGGCCAGCGAGGCCGTGGTCGCCATGTTGCGCGGCATCGACGGGCTCAGCAACGTGACCAGCGACCTGGCGGTCTCGCGCGACATGCTGGCAATCGACGTGGACCCGCAGTCGGCGGCCGACCTCGGCATGACGCAGGCGTCGATCGGGCAGGCGGTCGCCCGCGCGCTGCGCGGCCAGCAGATCGGCACACTCGCGCAGGGCGATTCCACCCTGCCCGTGCTGCTGCGCACCCGGACGCCGGTCGCGTCACTCGACGAGTTGAAGGCGCTGCGGCTTCCGGTCACCCAGCTCATGAACGCCCACGCGAAGCAGGACGCCGCGGACGCGGTCACCGCGCGCTCCGAGCGACTGCAGGCGCAGTCCAAGGCCCAGGCGCTGGACGCCTACAACGATCAGGTGCGCGCGTTGCGCGACGGCCGCGCCCAGGCGCTGCGGGCGGCGTCCGACCTGGACGAGCAGGCCGAGGCGGCCACGCACCAACTGCTGGAACTGCAGCAGCAGTTGGAGCTGGTACAGCAGAACCCCAACCCGCTGGATCCCGCCGTCACCGCCAGCGTGTACGCGCTGACGCAGCAGATCGCGGGTGTCTCGGCGCAGGCGACGCAGCTGTCGGCGGCCGCGGCGTCCTCAAGGGCCGGCGTGCAGTCGATCGACAGGCAGCTCGACGGGCTCTCCGAGTCGCGGGCCTCCCAGCTCGAGGCGCAGGCCAAACAGCAGGAAGTCACCGACGCGGGCAAGGACGCCGCCAAAGCGACCGCTGCGGCCGTGCGCCTGGACGCCGTCGCGGACGTGTCCGTCGTGCAGGCCCCGGGCGTGGTCACCCGCGTGGACGGCATCCGCGCGGCGACCGTGACGGCGAGCTCGGAGGGGAACGACCTCGGCGCGACCACGAGCGCGATCGAAGCGGGGTTGGCGGCCCTGGAGCTGCCGGACGGGGTCACGGTCCGCATCGGCGGCGTCTCGCAGCAGCAGGCGGATTCCTTTCGCGACCTCGGCCTCGCGATGGCGATCGCGGTGTTCGTCGTCTACCTGATCATGGTCGGCACGTTCGGCTCCCTTCTGCAGCCGCTGATCCTGCTGGTGTCGGTGCCATTCGCGGCGACGGGCGCGCTCGGCCTGTCGCTGCTCACCGACACCCCGCTGGGCGTGCCGAGCATGATCGGCCTGCTGATGCTGATCGGCATCGTGGTCACGAACGCGATCGTGCTGATCGACTTGATCAACCAGCGCCGGGCGGCGGGTGCGGGCGTCGGGGAATCCATCCAGGACGGCGCACGGCTGCGGCTGCGGCCGATCGTGATGACGGCGCTGGCGACGATCTTCGCCCTGGTGCCGATGGGGCTGGGCCTCACCGGCGGCGGCGTGTTCATCTCGCGTCCGCTGGCGATCGTGGTGATCGGCGGCCTGGTCAGCTCGACGCTGCTGACCCTGATCCTGGTGCCGGTGCTGTACGACCTGCTCGAATCAGCGCGGGAGCGACGGAGGCGCGCCTCCGGCCGATGACCGCGCCGCGGCCTTGATCTGCGCGGCCATGTTCGCCCAGGGTCCGAGCGGCCAGTGGCGCATGACGTACTCGCTGGCGGCGTCCACGGCGAGCCGCCGGCTCGAGTTGCCCTGGCGCACCCACAGCTCCGGCGCCCCCGACTTCGCCGGGCGCAGGAACACCGGTCGCGGTGAGGGCGGCACCGTCACCCGGCAGAGCAGGCGGTCGGCCCCGTCCGCGTCCGGGAGCGTGCCGAACTCGACCTGGACCAGCGCCGCCGCGTTCTGCCCGAGGGTGGTCGACATAAGGTCGCGGAGCCACAGCTCGTAGCGGTCGGCGTCCGGCGCCTTGAGGGTCTTCATGTCGGAGTCCAGGCCGAGCGGCGTCCCGTCGTCCGCGACGCCGATCAGCAGTGTGCCGCCTTCGTCGTTGAGGAAGGCGCAGATCGTCTTGGCGGCCACGAGCTCGATCCTGTCGTCACGCTGGCCCGTGTGCAGGTTCACCCGGGCGGTCGACTTGAACTCCGCCCGCGCCGACTCCCCCGCCTGCACCAGCTCGGCGAGCGGGGCGTGCTGGGGGCGCTGGACGTGCGCGGCCACGCTGCCGTAGATGCTCATCCCGGCCAGCGTCATGCCGAGCCCGCACAGGATGGTCAGCGGGCTCCACAACGGGGTCGCCGGGCTGATCAGCCCGGCGATGAACAGGCCGATCGCCCAGCACGCGATGGACACGAGGACGGTCGGCGCGGCGCCCAGGTGTGCCCGCGAGCGCACCAGCAGGCGGGCGATGCTGCCCACCGACCATGCGACGACGAGCGTCAACAGCAGTGTCAGCGCCACCTGCCAGACGAGGACCTCGCTCTCGAACGTCATCGGAGCCCCGGGATCGATCAGCCCCGCGGCCTGATCGCCGGGCGCAGGTCGGCGTCCGGCGGCAGCCACGCGTCGGGATTGGCCGGCACCTGCTCACCCGACCGGAGATCCTTGACGGACCCGTCGGAGAACCACACGTAGGGAATCCCCCGGCGGTCGGCGTAGCGGATCTGCTTGCCGAACCGGTCGGCCTTCGGAGCCACCTCGCACGGGATACCCCGGGCGCGCAGCCGGGTGGCCGTCGCCATGGCCTCGCCGCGGGTCTCCTCCGCGTCCACCGCGACCAGCACGCAGGTCGGCACCGACCGGGACGCCGTCAGCTCGCCCTTCGCGATCAGCGGCACCAGGATGCGGCTCACGCCGACCGAGACGCCGACACCCGGCCAGGTGCGCTTGCCGTCGGAGGCGAGGGCGTCGTAGCGGCCGCCCGAGCAGATGGAGCCGAGCGACTCGTGGCCCACCATCTCGGTCTCGTAGACCGTGCCGGTGTAGTAGTCGAGACCGCGGGCGATCTTCAGGTCGGCGACGAGGCGTCCGGGAACGGCCGCGGACGCCGCGGCGACGAGGTCGGCCAGCGCGTCCAGCCCCTCGTCGAGCAGTTCGTGCCGGACGCCGAGCGCCCGGACCCGCTCCACGAAGGACGTGTCCGCCGTGCAGATCGTCGCCAACTCCAGACACGTGCCGGCGTCGGCGTCCGCCATTCCCACCTCGTCGACCAGCAGGGCGCGCACGGCGTCCGGGCCGATCTTGTCGAGCTTGTCGACGCGCTGCAGGACGGCCATGTGGTCGTCGACGCCGAGCCCGCGATAGAAGCCTTCGGCGAGCTTGCGGTTATTGACGTGCATCACCACGGGCGGGAGGCCGAAACGCGTGTGCAGCCGTTCCAGCGCCTCGAGCATGACGAGCGCGACCTCGATGTCGTGGTGCGCGGCGAGCGCGTTCTCGCCGACGACGTCGATATCGGCCTGGGTGAACTCACGGTAGCGGCCCTCCTGCGGACGCTCACCGCGCCAGACCTTCTGGATCTGGTAGCGCCGGAACGGGAACGCAAGGTGCCCGGCGTTCTCCTGCACGTAGCGGGCGAACGGAACGGTCAGGTCGAAGTGCAGGCCGAGATCGTCCGCCGCGTCGCCGTCGGCGGCGTGAAGCCGGCGCACGACGTAGACCTCTTTGGTGATCTCGCCCTTGCGGGTGAGCGAGGCCATGGTCTCGACGGCGCGGGTCTCGACCGAGGCGAAGCCGTGCAGCTCGAAGGTCTCGCGCAGCGAGTCGAGGACGGCCAGCTCGACGATCCGCCCGCCGGGGAGGAACTCGGGAAATCCGGACAATGGCTTGGGTCGCATGGTTTCTACCCCAGAAAGGACGGTTGCAGGTAAGGGTTGGTGGCGCGCTCGCGGGCCACGCTGGTCCGCGGCCCGTGGCCGGGCAGCAGCACCGCGTCGTCCGGCAGGCCGAGCACCACGGTGCGCAGTGAGTCGAGCATGGCGGCCTGATCGCCTCCGGGCAGGTCGGTGCGCCCGATGGACCCGGCGAACACGACGTCGCCGGAGAAGACGAGCTCGCGGACGCCGTGCGCTTCGCCCGGCGCAGCGCCGAGTGCGTTCCGCAGGATCACGCAGCCCGGACGGTGACCCGGGGCGTGGACCACCTCGAAGGTCGTCGCGGCGATAGCGAGACGCTCCCCGCCGGACCACACCCGCAGGTCGGCCGGCTCGCGCAGAACGACCCCGAGTCCGGCCAGCAGGTCCGCCGACACGCCCGGCAGGCCGGAATCGGTCAGGAGTTCGCGATCCGCTTCGTGGATCCAGGCGGGGACGCCGTAACGGTCGGCCACCTCCGCGGCCGTGGCCACGTGGTCGATGTGCCCGTGGCTGAGCAGGACTCCCTCGACCGTCAGACCGTTCTCCTCGACGATCCGAAAGACCGCCTCGGCCGCACCGACTCCGGGGTCGACGACGACCGTGCGCGTGCCGTCGGGGGCGAACACGTAGCAGTTCGCCTGCCAGGGGCCGGCGGGGAACGAGGTCAGGAACATGTTCGTCACCTTATCGAGTGCCGGGAGCGCGCATGAGGCATGAGTTTTCGGGCAAGATGGGACACATGACTGACTCTTCAGGTCCGGCCAGCTTCGGTCGCGTCGATCCCGATGGCACTGTCTATGTGGTCACCGGAGAGAGCGAACGAGCGGTTGGTCAGGTCCCCGACGTGACATCGGACGAGGCACTCGCCTTCTTCGTTCGCCGCTTCGAGTCCCTCGAGTTGGAGGTGACCTTCTTGGAGCAGCGGCTGGGGTCCGGGGCCGTGTCGCCCGACGACGCGCGTCACACCATCAAGAACCTGCGCAAGAAGGTGACCGAGGCGAACGCCGTCGGTGACCTCACCTCGCTCCACGGCCGACTGGAGGCCCTGTCGCCCAAGCTCGCCGAGGCGTCGGAGGCCCGCAAGGCCGAACGCGCCCGCCAGCACGAGGCCACCCGCGAGGCGAAGGAGGCGATGGTCGCCGAGGCCGAGGCGCTGGCCGACAGCAACGACTGGCGCGGCGGCGTCAATCGATTCCGGCAGCTTCTCGACGAATGGAAGGTGCTCCCCCGCATCGACCGGGCCACCGACGACGCCTTGTGGCACCGGTTCAGCTCGGCGCGCACCACCTACACCCGCCGCCGCAAGGCGCAGTTCGCCGAGCAGTCGGCGCGCTGGGGCGAGGTGAAGGCGATCAAGGAAGCCATCATCGAGGAGGCGCGCTCGCTCGCCGATTCGACCGAGTGGGGGCCGACCTCGGGCGCGTTCCGCGATCTGATGGCGCGCTGGAAGGCGGCCGGTTCCGCTGCCCGCGACGCCGACGACAAGCTGTGGGCCGAATTCCGCGGCCTGCAGGATCAGTTCTTCAGCGCCCGCACCGCCGCCCAGTCGGCCCAAGACGAGGAGTTTTCCGGCAATCTGGCCGCCAAGGAGGCGCTGCTCGCCGATGCCGAGGCGACGATCGTTCCGGTCGCGGACGCCGTCGCCGCCCGCACCGCCTTCCGCACGTTCCTGGAGCAGTATCACGCGCTCGGAAAGGTGCCGCGCGACGCGATCCGCGGCCTCGACAACCGCGTCCGCGCTCTCGAGCAGGCCGTCAAGAAGGCCGAGGACGACGAGTGGAAACGCACCGATCCCGAGGCGCGCCAGCGCGCCGAGGAGACGGTCGCCATGCTGAGCACCGAGATCGACAAGCTGGCGGTCAAGGTCGAGCGGGCCATCGCGCGCGGCGACCAGCAGGCGGCCAGGAAGGCGCAGGAGTCGATCGCGACGTATGCGAGCTGGCTGGATCAGGCGAAGACCACGCTGGCCGACTTCACGCGCTGACGGCCTCGACGCGTCGACGGCCTCGCGGGGCCGTTAGCCGGGCTTGACCCGGCTGACCTCGTAGACGCCGGGCAGGCGGCGCAGGCTGTTCAGCACGGTCTCCAGATGCCTCGGATCGGGCGTCTGGAACGTCAGTTGCATCGTGAACACGTGGTCCTTCGAGGTGTGCGCACTGACCGACACGATGCTCATGTGCATCTCGGCGAGCACCTTGGTCACATCGCTGAGCATGCCGGAGCGGTCGATGCCCTCCAGCTGGATCGCGACGAGGAACGCGGCGTCGGCGGTGGGTGCCCAGCGCACCTCGACGATGCGCTCGGGCGTCCGGCGTAGCGACGTGACGTTCGTGCAATCCTCGCGGTGGACCGAGATGCCCTCGCTGCGGGTGACGAAGCCGATGATCTTGTCGCCAGGCACCGGCATGCAGCACTTGGCGAGTTTGGTGTACAGGTTCGGATCGCCGTCCACGACGACACCCGAGTGCCCACGCGGTAGCTTGCTGGCCGTGCGGACGAGCAGCGCCTGATCGACGAGGGACGCCTCGGCCGCGGCCTCATCGCCGCCGATGGTCGCGACGATCTGAGTGACGACCGCCTGCGCGCCGATGGTCCCTTCGCCGATGCCCGCGAACAGGCCGGGCGCATCGGAGACGTGAAAATGCTGGGTGAGGCCGGCAAGCACCTCGTGCGTGAGCAGCCGCGAGGCGATCTGCTGACGGCGCATCTGCTTGGCCAGCATCTCCTTGCCCAGCTCGATGGCCTCGTCGCGGCGCTCGCGGGTGAAGAACTGCCGGATCTTCGACCTGGCCCTCGGCGTCTTCACGAAGGTCAGCCAGTCGCGGCTCGGACCCGCGTTGATCGCCTTCGAGGTGAGAATGTCGACGCTCATGCCCATCTCGAGCGCCGAGTCGAGCGGCACGAGCTTGCCGTTGACGCGCGCACCGATACATCGATGCCCGACCTCGGTGTGGATCGCGTAGGCGAAGTCGACCGGCGTGGAGCCGGCCGGCAGCGACAGCACGTCGCCCTTGGGGCTGAAGACGAACACCTCGTTCTTGGCGATCTCTTCGGTGAACGTGTCAAGGAACTCGCCCGAGTCCTCCGTCTCCCGCTGCCATTCCGAGATCGACTGCACCCAGTTGATCTGGTCGCCGGAGGTCTTGCCCTCTTTGTAGCGCCAGTGGGCGGCCACCCCGAACTCGGCCTGGCGATGCATGTCATGGGTGCGGATCTGCAGTTCGACCGGCTTGCCGCCCGGCCCTAGCACCGTCGTGTGCAACGACTGGTACAGGTTGAACTTCGGCATCGCGATGTAGTCCTTGAACCGGCCGGGCAGCGGACGCCAGCGCGCGTGCAGGACGCCGAGCACGTCGTAGCAGTCGCGTTTGGTGTCGACCAGGACGCGGATGCCGACGAGATCGTAGATGTCGTAAAAGTCCCGGCCGCGGACCATCATCTTCTGATAGATCGAGTAGTAGTGCTTGGGCCGTCCGTAGACGGTGGCCTTGACCTTGTTCTCCGCCAGGTCCTGCCTGACCTGGTCGATCACCGTGCCGAGGTACTGATCGCGCTGCGGAGCGCGCTCGGCGACCAGTTTGACGATCTCGGAGTAGATCTTGGGCTCGAGCACCGAGAACGACAGATCCTCCAGCTCCCACTTCACCGCGTTCATGCCCAGCCGGTGGGCCAGCGGGGCGTAGATCTCGAGGGTGTCGCGCGCGATCCGCATCTGCTTGTCTTGGCGCAGTGAACCGATGGTGCGCATGTTGTGCAAGCGGTCGCCCAGCTTGATGACCAGGACGCGGATGTCGCGGCTCATCGCGAGCACCATCTTGCGGATGGTCTCGGCCTTCGCGGACTCGCCGTAGACCATCTTGTCGAGCTTGGTGACGCCGTCGACCATGGTGGCGACCTCGTCGCCGAAGTCGAGCGTCAGCTGCTCCAAGGTGTAGCCGGTGTCCTCCACCGTGTCGTGCAGCAGTGCCGCGACGATCGTCGGCTCGGTGAGGCCGAGCCCCGCGAGGATCGTGGCCACGGCCAGCGGGTGCGTGATGTAGTGGTCGCCGCTCTTGCGCGTCTGCCCGGTGTGATGGTGCTCCGCGGTCGCGTAGGCGCGCTCAATGAGAGCGGTATCGACCCTCTGATGATGCTGGCGCATGGCGGCGAACAACGGGTCGAGCGCGGCCGAGCCGGAGGGCCGCTGCGAGCCCAGCATCGCCAGCATGCGCCGCATGCTGCGCCGGGGCGGCTCGATGGCGCCCTGCGACCGGACGGACGTGCCCGGCGCCATCGGGTCGGCCTGGTCGGCCTGACCGCCCTGCACCGGACGGACGCTGTCGCTCACGGTCCTCACCCCCACTGCTCGCAGTGCAGCGAGTGTACCGCTGCGACCGGGCGGAGCACCGCCTAGCGTTCGCGCGCGCTCCGCGATCCCCGTGGCGTCCGGCTCGGGCGCACGACGATGAGCTCGTCGCCGGTCTTCAGCACGGCGACGCTGGGGTCGAAGAAGCGCCGCAGCAGGCCGCCGCGCACGACGCCGAGGACGCGCTCGCCCGGGATCTCCTGGGTGCTGCGCCCAACCTCGTCAGGCGCCGCCTGTCGTTGCGCGATGTCGAGGCCGTCGCCGTAGTTGAGCAGGTCCTCCACCGTCGCGCCGAGATCGGGGCTGACCGCAGACAAGCCGACGAGGCGGCCCACGGCGTCCGTGCTGGTCACCACACCGTCGGCGCCGGACTGCCGCAGCAGCGGGACGTTCTCGGCCGATCGGACCGCGACCACCAGGTGGGCGTGCGGGTTGAGCTGGCGGGCGGTCAGCGTCGCGAGGATCGCGGTGTCGTCGCGGTTCACCGTGATGACGATGTGTTTGGCCTTCGGCACCTCGGCGCGCCGGAGTAGATCGCGCGACGTACAGTCGCCCACCAGCGCAGCCACGCCGTCGTGGTTGGCCTCGTCGACGGCCGCCTGGCTGGCGTCCACGACGACGACCCGGTCCGCCTCCGCGCCATTGCGCAGCAGGGTCGCGACGGCGCTTCGCCCCATCGTGCCGTAACCGAGGACGACGGTGTGATTGCGCATCTTTCTCCTCCAGCGGTTGTCGAGGAACGCCCGGCGTCCCTGGTTGGCGAGCACCTCGATCGTCGTGCCGACCAGCAGGATCAGGAACGCGATCCGCAAAGGCGTCACCAACAGCGCGTTCAGCAGTCGTGCGTGATCGGCGACGGGTGTGATGTCACCGTACCCCGTGGTCGTCACCGTGACGGTGGCGTAGTAGACCGCGTCGATGAAGCTCACGCCGTCGTCGTTGACGTTGTCGCGGTAGCTGTCGCGATCGAGCCACACGATCAGGGAGTTGACGGCGATGATCACCAACGCGAGGAGGCCGCGGCGCACCAGCTCGGTCCAGGGGTTCTGATCGTGGGTCGGAAGGCTGATCAGGGCGTGATAGCCGACCCGGCCGCGCTTGGCCACGATGCTCAGACCGTGACGACTGCCGAGACGGCGTCCACGCCCATGCCGGCGAGCGCGCGCCGTCCGTCGAGGAAGCCGAGTTCCATGACCACAGCCACATGGACGAGCTCGGCGCCCTGGCGTTTGATCAGGGACGCCGTGGCGCCCACCGTGCCGCCGGTGGCGAGCACGTCGTCGACGATCATGACGCGCGCCCCCGGCCAGAGGGCGTCGGTGTGGATCGTGAGGACCTGGGAGCCGTATTCGAGCGAGAAGGCCTCCTCGTCGACCGCGCCGGGTAGCTTCCCGGGTTTGCGGACCGGCACGAAGCCGGCGCCGAGCCGCAGGGCCACGGGGGCGGCGAAGATGAAGCCGCGCGCCTCCATGCCGACGACGACGTCGATGTCGGCCGGTGCGAGCGACACCAGTTCGTCGACGGCGGCCTGCAGGCCGTGAGGGGCCGCGAGCAGGGGCGTGATGTCCTTGAAGACCACGCCGTCCACCGGCCAGTCGGGAACGTCGCGGATGAGTTCGCGGACGAGGGTCTGGTTGGTGTTCACGGCGCTCACTTCTTTCGCTGGGAGCGCGAGGTGTGCCGCGGCTGCTGGCGCTCGCGCAACGCCTCCGGTCGGACAATGCCCAACGCCGCCGGGTCGATCGGTGCGGTGCCGTCCACGAGCCGTCCCGAGCCGTCCGCCGGTCCGGACGCGTCGCGTCCGCGCACGCCGCCATCACCCGCGGACCCGGCCGGGAGGACGGTCGCACCGGTCGCGGCCGCCACCGTCGCGGCGGCCTTGGCCGGCTTGCCGCCACGGCGCTCCAGGCGCTGGCGGTGGGCCACCATCTCGGGTTCGCGCTCCTTCATCTGCGCGAACAACGGTGCGGCGAGCACGATCGAGGAGTAGGCGCCGGCGATCATGCCGACGAACAGCGCCAGGCCGAGGTCTTTCAGCGGACCGGTGCCGAGCACGAAGACGCCCGTGAACAGCAAGGCGCCCACCGGCAGCACGCCGATGATGGTGGTGTTGATCGAGCGGACCAGCACCTGGTTGATCGCCAGGTTCGTCGCGTCGGAGAAGGTCCGCGTCTGCCTCGTCATCTCGCGGGTGTTGTCGCGCACCTTGTCGAACACGACCACCGTGTCGTACAGCGAGTAGCCGAGGATCGTCAGCATGCCGATCAGGCTGGCCGGCGTGAAGGCGAACTGCAGCAGCGCGAACACCCCCACGGTCACGACGAGATCGTGCAGCAGCGCGATGATCGCAGCGACGGCCATCTTCCAGTTCCGGAAGTAGGCCCAGATCATCAACGACACCAGCGCCAGGAAGATCACCAGCGCGGTGAGCGCCTGCTGGGTGATCTGCTGCCCCCACGAGGCGCCGATCAGGTTGTTCGTGACCTGCTCGGTGGGGAGTCCGGCCTTCTGGGCCAGCATCGCGGTCATGTCGTTGATCTCTTCGGCGTTCAGCGCGCGCACCTGGACGCGCACCTGGCCCTCGCCGACGGTGTTGACCTTGATCTCGCCGAGCTCGGGCAGCCCGCTGTCGGCCACCGCGTCGCGGAAGTCGTCGATCGTGGTCGCGCTCACCTGGGTCGGCACCGTGAACTCGGAGCCGCCGGTGAAGTCGATCGACAGGTTCAGTCCGCGCACGGCGACGCCGATCACGCAGATCACGACGATCGCCAACGAGACCAGATACCACTTCTTGCGGTTGCCGATGAAGTCGTAGCTGAGTTCGCCGGTGTAGAGCCGGTGGGCCAGGCTGGCCTTCTTCTGCTCGCTCATCACGCCTCCTTCGGTGTGCCCGCGCGCAGGCGGCGGATCGGTGAACGTCGCTCGACGCCCATGTGTTCGGCCTCGAAGCCGGAGAACCGGCGGCCTTCGCCGAAGTAGGCGGTGCGGCCCAGCAGCGTGACCAGCGGCTTGGTGAACCAGAACACGACCGCGATGTCGATCAACGTCGTCAGGCCGAGCGTGAAGGCGAAGCCGCGCACCGAGCCGATCGCCAAGATGAACAGCACGACCGCCGACAGCAGCGACACGGCGTCGGCGATCAGGATGGTCTTGCGGGAGCCGATCCAGCCGGTCTCGATGGCGCTGCGCAGCGGACGCCCCTCGCGCACTTCGTCGCGGATGCGTTCGAAGAAGATGATGAACGAGTCGGCCGTCATGCCGATCGCGACGATCGCGCCCGCGATGCCCGGCAGGTTGAGCGCGAAGCCCATCGACTCGCCCAGCAGCACCATCACCTGGTAGGTCAGGGTCGCGGCGATGACCAGCGACGCCACCACGACGACGGCCAGTGCCCGGTAGTAGAGCACCGAGTAGAGGATCACCAGCCCGATGCCGATCAGGCCCGCGATGATGCCCGCCCGCAACTGCTCACCGCCGAGGGTCGGTGACACGTTCGCCACCTCGGACAGGTCGAACGTCAGCGGCAGCGACCCGTACTTCAGCACGCTGGCCAGCTCGGACGCGGTCTCCTGGGTGAAGCTGCCGCTGATCTCGGCCCGGCCGCCCGGGATCGCCTCGGTGAGGCGCGGGTAGGTCACCACCGCGCTGTCGAGGACCACCGCGAAGGTGTTCTGCGGTTCGGCCCGCTGCGCGAGCGCGCCGGTGACCTGCTCGAAGATCCGGGCACCCTCGTCGTTGAGCGAGAGGGTGACGAGCCAGCTGACGCCACCCTGGCGGATGCCCGCGGACGCCCCGGTCAGCATGTCGCCGTTGATGACCGCGGGGGCCAACAGCAGCTTCGAGTCGCCCTCGCGCGTGCAGGCAATCAGCGGCTGATCAGGCACGTCGGGGAACGGGTCGCCGCAGGCGAAGGCCTCGAAGTCGGCCAGGTCGCGCTGCGTTGGCTGCCAGGCGAGCACCTCGTCCGTGGTCGGCGGCGTGGCCGCGGGCTCGGTGGGACGTTCCTCGGGTGGCGGCAGCGGCAGGCCCGAGGGGGCCACCGTTGCGGCGGCGACCGAATGGACCGGCCGGAAGTACAACTGCGCCGTCTGCCCCACCATCTCCTGGAGCTGAGCGGGCGCCACGTTGGGCACCGACACCGTGATCTGGTTGGTGCCGACGGTGGCGACTTCCGATTCGCCGACGCCGATCGCGTCAACCCTCTGCTGGATGATCGTGCGCGCCTGCTCGAGGCTCGCCGGGTCGACGGCACCGGTTCCCGTCGTGTTGCGGGCCGTCAAGGTGATCGTCGTGCCGCCCCGCAGGTCGAGGCCGAGCTTCGGCGTCCACGAGTTGGCGAGCGCCATGATGGCGAACATCACCGCCATCAGAATCGCCAGTGAGATCAGCGGACGCAGCGGGCGCTGCTTGTTCCTGCTTTCGGTGGCCACGGGTTCAGGCTCCTTCGAGCGCTTGGGAGGATGGGGAGTGCTCAGAGGGGGCGGTGACCGCCGGGCTGCTCGGGGCCCTCATCGGGGGTGGCGTCGTTCGAGAAGAACTCGGACTCCGACACCGGCGGCGCCACCTCGTCCGCGGCGGGAGCGTCGTCGGTGTACTCGAACTCCTCTTCCTCGGCGGGCACCACGCGCATGAGTGCCTGCTTGAGGACCGTCATCTCGACGCCGGGGGCGATCTCGATGACCGCCTGGCGCTCGCCCATGTGCCGGATCGTGGCCAGGACGCCCGCGGTGGTCATCACCCGCGCGCCGGGTACCAGCGCGTCGACCATCGTCCGCTGCGCCTTCTGCTTCTTCTGTGCCGGGCGGATGAGGAGCAGGTAGAACGCTCCACCCATCACTGCCAGCATCAGCAGCGTGGACAGCGTCGAGTTGTCAGCAGGCATCTCTTCACAAACCTCGTTTTCGCGGGAGCGGGGCGCCGATCGCAACCCACCAGTCGGCAAGACTACCGGCTAGCTTTCCGAGTCACTGAACAGGTCCGCTCGCGTGGCGGGCACCGCCAGGCCGAGATGACGCCATGCGCGAGCGGTGGCGACCCGCCCTCGCGGCGTCCGCATCAAGAACCCCTGTCGGATCAGGTAGGGCTCGGCGACCTCCTCGACGGTCTCGGTCTCTTCGCCGATGCTCATCGCCAGCGTCGACAGGCCCACCGGGCCGCCCGCGAAGCGGACGCACACGGCGTCCAGTACCGCGCGATCGAGCCGGTCGAGGCCGAGCTCGTCGACCTCGTACAGCTCGAGGGCGGACGCCGCGACTTCAGGGGTGAGTCGCCCGCCTGCCTTCACCAGCGCGTAGTCGCGGACGCGGCGCAGCAGCCGGTTCGCGATCCGCGGCGTGCCCCGGCTGCGCAGCGCGATCACCTCGGCCGAGGCTTGATCCAGCCGAAGGCCGAGCAAGGACGCGCTGCGGGACACGATGCCGACCAGGTCGGCCGCCGCGTAGTAGTCGAGCTGGCCGGTGAACCCGAACCGGTCACGCAGCGGGCCGGGGAGCAGGCCGGCCCGCGTCGTGGCGCCGACGAGGGTGAATCGCGGGATCTCGAGCGGGATCTCGGTGGCGCCCGGACCCTTGCCCACGATCACGTCGACGCGGAAGTCCTCCATCGCGAGGTAGAGCATCTCTTCGGCCGGCCGGCTCATCCGGTGGATCTCATCGAGGAAGAACACCTCGCCCTCCGTCAGTCCCGACAGGATCGCCGCCAGGTCGCCCGCGTGCTGGATCGCCGGCCCGGAGCTGATCCGCAACGGCACGCCGATCTCGTTGGCGATGATCATGGCGAGCGTGGTCTTACCCAGGCCGGGCGGACCGGACAGCAAAACGTGGTCGGGCACGACGCCCCGCTGCTGGGCGGCGGTCAACACCAGCCCGAGTTGCTCGGCGACGCGCGGCTGGCCGCGGAACTCGCCCAGGGTCGGCGGGCGGAGCGCGGTGTCGACGATCTGGTCATCGGTGTGCCGGTGCGGGTCGAGCGGATCGTCGGCGCGCCCGGGGTGCAGCGGCGTGGCGTTCATCGGGCCAGGCTCCGCAGCGCGGCGCGCATCAGTTCGCCGATCCCGAGGCCGGGGTCGTCCTCGCGCAGCGGGGCGACCCGGTCGACTGCGGCGGCGGCGTCCTTGGCCGACCAGCCGAGCGATTCGAGACCGGACGCGACCTGCTCGCGCCACACCTCGCCGGTCGGCAGCGCGTTCGCGGCGGGGCTCAGGTTCGGGACGGCGCCGAGCGCGTTCACCTTGTCCTTCAGCTCGATGATCATCTTCTGCGCGCCCTTCGGGCCGATGCCGGGCACGCGGGTGAGGGCGGTGACGTTCTCGTGGGCGATCGCCGCGCGCAGGTCACCGGGCGGCAGCACGGACACGACCGCCTGGGCGATCTTCGGGCCGATGCCGGAGGCCGACTGCACGAGTTCGAACGCGTCGCGCTCGTCGGCGTCCGCGAAGCCGTACAGGGTCAGCGAGTCCTCGCGGACGACCAGCGACGTGTGCAGGGTCGTGGATTCGCCCACCCGGACGGCGGCCACGGTCGCGGGCGTGCACAGCGCCCGGACGCCGAAGCCCGACAGGTCGAGCACCACCCAGGTGCCGCCCACGGAGGCGACGACTCCGGTCAGCTGCGCGATCATGCGTCCCTCCCGGCGATGTCGCGGGTGCGTGCCGCGGCCCGCGCGCGGGCGGCCGCCTGGCCCTGGGCGAGCGCGCGGCGCTGGCCGGCCAGCGCGAGGCGGGCGATGGCGGGTGCGCGCCACAGGTGGCAGATCGCCAGGGCGACCGCGTCGGCGGCGTCCGCCGGTCGCGGGGCGGCGTCCAGGTGCATGATCCGCATCACCATCTGTCCCACCTGCGCCTTGTCGGCCCGGCCGTTGCCGGTGATGGCGGCCTTCACCTCGGTGGGCGTGTGCTCGGCGACCTGCAGG
This sequence comes from Nigerium sp., assembly GCA_016711325.1. Classification (GTDB taxonomy): domain Bacteria; phylum Actinomycetota; class Actinomycetes; order Propionibacteriales; family Propionibacteriaceae; genus Propioniciclava. The sequence goes on from JADJTH010000008.1 coordinate 771,116, forward strand.
CCCGCGCGGGTGCCCACGAGCAGCACCACGCCGGAGGCCTGCATCGTTCCCACGATCGTACTGACGTCGCGGCGGGCGAACACCCGCTCGACCGCGATGGCGTCAGGACGGTACTCGGCGATGTACTGCACCAGGCTGCGCTCGAGCGCCGCGAGACGCTGGCCCGTGTCCAGATCGGACGCCGTACGCACCACGTCGGCGAGCAGCAGCGCCGGCGTCCGGCCGGGCGAGCCCTCGATCACACCGATCCCGCACCGGGTCAGGCCGGGATCGACCCCGAGCACGCGCATAACCCCTCCTTGGCTGCCGCCCGGGCGACGGCCGGCCCGAACAGATGTTCGGATTCTAGGGTCAGTCCTCGAGTTCGGCGAGGATTTCGTCCGGCACGTCCTCATTGCTGTACACGTTCTGCACGTCGTCGACGTCCTCGATGGCGTCGATCAGCTTGAACAGCTTCTCGGCGGCCTCTTTCGTGTCGATCGCCTGGTCGTACTGGGCGCGGAACTCCACGTCGGCCGACTCGTAGTCGAGGCCGGCCGCCTGTACGGCCTTGCGGACATCGACGAGCACGGCGGGGTCGCAGACGATCTCGAAGGCCTCGCCGACATCGTCGATGTCTTCGGGCTCGGCATCGAGGGTCGCCTCGAGCAGGTCGTCCTCGGAGATCTCCGAGGCGCCCTGCTTCTTGGCGACGACGACCACGCCCTTGCGGTCGTAGATGCGGCTCACCGAGCCGACGTCGGCCTGGGTGCCGCCGTTGCGGGTGATGGCGACCTTCACGTCGGACGCCGACCGGTTGCGGTTGTCGGTCAGCACCTCGATCAGGAGCGCCACGCCGCCGGCGCCGTACGCCTCGTACATGATCTCGACGTAGTCGACGCCGTCCGAGCCCTCGCCGCCGCCGCGTTTGACGGCGCGATCGATGTTGTCGTTGGGGACCGAGTTCTTCTTGGCCTTCTGGATCGCGTCGTACAGCGTCGGGTTGCCCGCCGGGTCAGGACCGCCAAGGCGTGCGGCCACCTCGATCTTCTTGATCAGGTTGGCGAAGAGCTTGCCGCGCTTGGCGTCGATCGCGGCCTTCTTGTGCTTGGTGGTTGCCCATTTGGAGTGTCCGGACATGGGACTCCTTCGCTCGTGACGTGCTTTGGTCCGCCGGCCATCCTAGCGGGCGCGCCGCCGCGTCCGTCCGACCGCCTGCGCTCGTCCCGTCCGGCCCGCGTTCAGCCCTCGGCGACGGCCAGGGCGTCCTCGAGGGTGAAGTTGCCGACGTACAGTGCGGTGCCGATGATGGCGCCGGTCACGCCGAGCGGCACGAGTTCGCGCAGCGCGCGCAGGTCGTCGAGCTGGGCGATGCCGCCGGACGCGATGACCTCGGCGTCCGTGCGCGCCGCCACCTCGCGCAGCAGGCCGAGGTTGGGGCCGGTGAGCATGCCGTCGGACTTCACGTCGGTGACGACGAACGCGGAGCAGCCGGCGGCGGAGAGCCGGTCGATCGCCTCGCGCCAGTCGCCGCCCTCGCGCACCCAGCCGCGGGCGGCCAGCTTGTTGCCCTTGACGTCGATGGCGATGCCGATCCGGTCGCCGTGCTCGGCGATGACCTTCTCGCACCACTCCGGGTTCTCGAGGGCGGCGGTGCCGATGTTGACCCGGCGGCAGCCGGTCGCGAGCGCCCGCTCGAGCGACGCGTCGTCGCGCAGGCCGCCGGACAGTTCGACGTTGAGGCCGAGGCTGCCGGCGATGGACGCGATCAGCTCGGCGTTCGAGCCGCGCCCGAAGGCGGCGTCGAGGTCGACGAGGTGCAGCCACGAGGCGCCGGCGTTCTGCCAGCGCAGCGCCGCGGCGAGCGGGTCGCCGAAGGTCTTCTCGGATCCGGCGATCCCCTGGGTCAGCTGGACGGCCTGGCCGCCCTGCACGTCGACGGCGGGCAGCAGAGCGAGCGCATCAGTCACGGGTCGAGACCCTATCTGCCCCGACCGTCTGCCGCATGCGATGCCCATCTCCGCTTCTCCACCAGCCACCGCATCGGTCACTCTTCCGTTACAGACGTCCTGGTCAGGCTTTCCAGCATGGCCGCGGGGATCTGAAGGCGCGCATTGAGCAGTTCGAGTCCGAGCAGGATCCCTGAACTGTCGACCGAGAGGATCGCGACAACACTCTTGCCGCTCCTGATGGGAATCGTTCTGTGCTCGCTTGCCCGCGAGAACTCGATATAGGCGGCGTTGGCGTCCTCATCATAGGTGACGAGGAGAGGGGCTTCCGCCGAGTAGTACATCAGGAAGTTCCTTCGACCTCTGGGGCGGCACCCATCGGAACCGCCCGACTATAAAAGCAATACGAAGATCCGTTTATGCATATCGGACGTACGCCATGCTGGGAGTCCCCGTCACGAGCAACCTTGCGCACAAGTCCTTCAGGACAGCGAGGCGATCCAGTTGCGCAGCAGGCGCGCGCCGGCGGCGCCCGACTTCTCGGGGTGGAACTGGGTGCTGCTCAGCGCGCCCGCCTCGACCGCGGCGACGAAGCGGTCGCCGCCGTGCTCGGCCCACGTCACCCGGACGCCCTCGCCCAGCCCGGCCTCGGGCAGGGCCGCCGCGCGGACGCCGTAGCTGTGCACGAAGTAGAACCGTGCCCCGGCGAGGCCCGCGAACAGCGCCGACCCCTCGGCCGGTTCGACCAGGTTCCAGCCCATGTGGGGCAGGCGGGCGGCGTCCAGGCGCTCGACCACGCCCGGCAGGACGCCCACGCCGGCGGCCTCGACGCCGTGCTCGACGCCACGGCCGAACATCACCTGGTGGCCGACGCAGATGCCGAGCACGGGGCGTCCGGCCGCCAGGCGCTCGCGGACGATCCGGGGACCGTCGACCGCCGCGAGGCCGTCCATGCACGCCGCAAACGCGCCCACGCCCGGCACGACCAGGCCATCCGCCGCGAGGCAGGCCTCGGCGTCCGCGGTGAGGACCACCTCAGCGCCGGCCGCCGCCAGGGCGCGGGTCGCGGAGTGCAGGTTGCCCGACCCGTAGTCGAGCACCGCCACCGTCGGGCTCACAGAGCGCCTTTCGTCGAGGGCACGACGCCCTCGATGCGCGGGTCGGGCTCGACGGCGGTGCGGAGCGCGCGCGCGAACGCCTTGAACTCGGCCTCGACGATGTGGTGCGGGTCGCGTCCGCGGATCAGCTCCAGGTGGATGCACAGCCCCGAATTCAGGGCGAGCGACTCGAAGACGTGATACGTCATCGACCCGGCGTACGGCACCCCGGACCCGCCGATCCGCGCGTACACCTGGCCCTCGGGCTCGCCGGTACACACGACGTACGGACGCCCGGCCACGTCGACGACGCAGCTCGCGAGCGCCTCGTCGAGCGGCACGAGCGCGTCGCCGAAGCGCCTGATGCCTTCCTTGGCGCCGAGCGCCGCCTTGAGCGCCTGGCCGATCACGATCGCGGTGTCCTCGACGACATGGTGGCCGTCGATGTGGACATCGCCGGACGCCTCGACCCGCAGGTCGATCAGCGAATGCTTGCTCAGCGCGGTCAGCATGTGGTCGTAGAAGCCGACCCCGGTGCTGATCTCGCTGACCCCGGTGCCGTCGAGATTCAGTTCGACGACGATCGTGCTCTCGGACGTGCTGCGTGCGATGCGCGCGATGCGTGCCATCACTCCTCCATCCTGGGCGCGTCCACGCGCGCCAACGCGGCGTAGAACGCCTCCATCTCCTGCGGTGTTCCCGCGCTCACGCGCAGGTATCCGGCCGGGCCGGTCTCCCGGACCAGCACCCCTTGATCCAACAACTGCTGCCAGGCCACGTGCCGGTCGGCCCACCGCCCGACCAGGGCGAAATTGGCGTCGGAGTCGACCACGTCGAACCCCATCGCGGGGGCGCGGCGCAGCAGTTCGTCGCGGGCCGCGCGCAGGTCGTCGACGCGGGCCAGCATCTCTTCGGCGTGCCGCAGGGCGACCGAGGCGATGGCCTGGGTCTGCGCGGACAGGTGGTAGGGCAGCCGGACGATGCGGCAGGCGTCCACGACCGCGGGAGCCGCGGCCAGGTAGCCGAGGCGTCCGCCGGCGAAGGCGAACGCCTTGCTCATGGTGCGGCTCACGACGAGGTTGCCGTGACGCGGCAACAGCGTGAGCGCCGTGCGTTCCGGGTGGCGGGCGAACTCCTGGTAGGCCTCGTCGACCACCACGATCGCGCGGGTGTGCTCGAGCACCTCCTCGATCACGGTGAGCGGCGTCGTGGTGCCGGTCGGGTTGTTCGGCGTGGTGAGGATCACCACCGTCGGGTCGTGGGCCGCGATCGCCTCGCGCACCAGGGCCGCGTCGAGCGAGAAGTCGTCGCGACGCGGCACCGTCGCGTATTCCGAGTGTGTGTTGCGCGCGTACTCGGGATACATCGAGTAGGTGGGCGTGAAGGTGAGGACGCGGCGTCCCGGGCCGGCGAAGGCGCCCAGCACGTGCGTCATCACCTCGTTGGAGCCGTTCGCCGCCCACACGTTCCGGGCGCTCAGGCCGTGCCCCAGGTAGCCGGCCAGCAGGGTGCGCAGCTCGCGCGCCTCGCGGTCGGGGTAGCGGTGGTAGGCCGCGGAGCGGATCGCGTCGGCCATGTCGTCGAGGGTGGACGCCGACGGCGGATACGGATTCTCGTTGACGTTGAGGCAGACCGGCACGTCGAGCTGCGGTGCACCGTAGGGCTCTTCGCCGACCAGTTCGGGGCGCAACGGCAACGCGGCCAGGGTGACGTCCGCGCTCACCACAGGTCGCTCCCCTCGCCGCGCGTGCGGACGGCGATGGCCGCCGCGTGTCCGGGTAGCCGCTCGGCCGTCGCGAACGTCTCAACCACCGGGCCGATCTCGCGCAGCGCGGCCTCGTCGTAGCAGATCAGGTGCACGGTCTTGCAGAAGCTGCGCACCGTCAGCCCCGAGCCGTGGCGGGCGATGCCGGCCGTGGGCAGCACGTGGGTCGATCCGGCGGAGTAGTCGCCGAGCGGCACGGGCGCCCACGGGCCGACGAAGATCGCGCCGGCGTTCCTGACGCGGTGCGCGACCGCGTAAGGATCGCGGGTGTGGATCTCGAGGTGCTCGGCCGCGTAGGCGTCCACCACGGCAAGGCCCTGTTCCAGGTCGTCGACCAGGACGACGGCCGACTGCGGGCCGCCGAGCGCGGTCGTGATGCGGTCGGTGGTGCCCAGCGCGGCCGCCTGGGCGCCGAGGCGGTCGTTGACGGCGTCGGCGAGCGCGGGCGAGTCGGTGACGAGCACCGACCCGGCCATCGGGTCGTGCTCGGCCTGGCTGATCAGGTCGGCCGCGACGAATGCCGGGACGGCCGTGTCGTCGGCCAGCACCGCGATCTCGGTCGGTCCGGCCTCGGAGTCGATGCCGACCAGCCCGCGCAGGTAACGCTTGGCGGCGACCACGTAGATGTTGCCGGGACCGGTGACGAGGTCGACCGGCGCGCACAGGCCGGGGACGCCGTGGGCGAACATGGCGATCGCCTGGGCGCCGCCGACGGCGTAGACCTCCTCGACGCCGAGCAGATGGCACAGCGCCAGGATGCTCGGGTGCGGCAGGCCACCGAACTCGGCGTTGGGCGGTGTCGCGACGGCGAGGCTTCCGACGCCCGCCACCTGCGCCGGGACGACGTTCATCAGCACACTGGACGCCAGCGGCGCCAGCCCCCCGGGCACGTACAGGCCCACGCGTTCGACCGGGACGGTCTTGGTCTCGACCACCGCGCCGGGCGCGACCTCGGCGCGCACGAGCGCCGGCGTGCCCTCGGTCTCGGCGACCGCACGGCGGCGGCGGATGGACTCCGTGAAGGCGGCGCGCACGCTGGCGTCCAACTCGCCGGCGCAACGGGCCAGCACCTCCGCGGGCACGCGAAGGTTCCCGGGCACCACCTTGTCGAAGCGTTCGGCGAACTCGCGCAGCGCGGCCTCGCCGCGCTCGGCGACCGCGTCGCAGATCGGGGCCACGATCTCAACGGCATGCTCGACGTCGACGCTCCCCCGCGGCACCACCGTGCGGTAGTCGGGGCTCGTCCCTCGGACGTCGATCAGGCGCAGTTTCACGAAGCTGATTGTATGGCGGTCGTGTTCATCGGATTCGGAACGGTCGTCAACATGGTCACCGTCGCTGTGGGGGCGGGCGTCGGCCTCCTGCTCGGCGACCGGATCCCGGAGCGGACCCGCGACACGATCACCGACGTGCTGGGCCTGATCACGCTCGTGCTCGGCATCGCGTCGGCGCTGTCGCTGTCGGCCCCCGCCCTCACCGCGGCCGTCGGGTCGGCCGGCATGCTGATCGTGCTCGCGTCGTTGCTGATCGGCGGTCTCGTCGGCTCCACCCTGCGCATCGAGCACCGTATGGAGGGTGGCGCCGACTGGCTCCGGACGCGTTTCGCCGGCGCTGGCGAATCCGGCCGGTTCGTGGACGCCGTCGTCACCCCCACGCTGCTGTTCTGCGTCGGCCCGCTGGCGCTGCTGGGCACGATGTCGGATGGGATGGGCCGCGGCGCGGATCAGCTGCTGGTAAAGGCGACCCTCGACGGCTTCGCCGCCATCGCGTTCGCCAGCACGCTCGGCTGGGGCGTCCTGGTATCCGCGGCACTCCTCGGCGTCGTCCAGGGCAGCCTCACGCTGGCCGCGTTCTTCCTCGGCGACCTGTTCAGCGCCGCCCAGATCGACGCCCTCACGGCGACCGGCGGCGTGATGCTCGTCGGGCTCGGCCTGCGGTTGCTTCAGCTCAAGCCCATTCCCGTCGGCGACCTGCTGCCTGCGCTCGTCATCGCGCCGGTCCTGGTTCCGCTTGTCGCCGCCCTCATCTGACCGGACCACCAAGGAGATCGCCGATGGCCAAGAAGCAGAAGAAACCCGGCGGTACGCCCGCCACCGACGCACTGACGGCGGCGGGCGTCCGTTTCACGCCGGTGGAGTACGGGCACCACGCCGAGGCCACCGACTTCGGCGCCGAGGTGATCCGCCAGACCGGGCTCGATCCGGCGTCCGTGTTCAAGACGCTGGTGGTCTCGATCGGTCCGCGCCGACTCGCGGTGGGCGTGGTGCCCGTCAGCGGACGCCTCGACCTCAAGGCGATGGCGGCGGCCCTGGGCGTCAAGAAGGCCGAGATGGCCGACCCGCAGGCAGCGGAACGCTCGTCCGGCTACGTCGTCGGCGGGGTCTCGCCGCTCGGGCAGCGCACGCCGCTCCCCACGGTCATCGACGCGTCGGCTCAGGACCACGACCGCGTATACGTCTCGGGCGGCAAGCGCGGGCTTCAGCTCGGCCTGGCACCCGATGACCTGGCGCGGCTGACGTCGGCCCGCTTCGCCCCGATCGCGCGCTGAGCGCGGCGCCCCTCAGAGCTTCGCACCCAGCGCCTGATCCAGCGCGTCCTCGCCGTCGGAGAGCGCCTTCGCCTGCCGCTCGAGTTCGGCGTCGCGCAACGCCTGCCACGAGGCCTGCTCGTCATCGGACGCATCTTCGGCGAGCAGATCGATCACCTCGATCATGACCGCCGTGTCCTGCAACGTGCCGAAGGTCTCGGTGACGGCCTCCCAACGCTCGATCTCGCCCTCGCTCAGCAGCGCGGAGGTCATCGCTTCGGACGCGTAGCGCACGGCCTTGGCGGCCTTGCGCACCTCGTGCCAGTCCTCGAGTTCCTCGGGTTCGATCAGCGCGTGCGCACCGAGGAGCGCTACCTCGGCGACGGCGCGCGCCCGCAGCGGCAGCAGCACCTGGGCGGCGGGCAGGCCGGCGTCGGCGCGCAGCGGTGGGTTGTCCAGCGCAAAGGCCAGGGCCTCGCGCAGCTTCCGGGCGCGCTTCGTGTCCAGCCCCTCCACCATGTCGGCGTGGGCGTCGGCGTGCTGGCGGGTGAGGTGCTCCAGCAGCCGCGTGCGGACGGGATCGCTCACCTTGTCGGGACCGAGATCGTCCAGCAGCGAGGTGAAGGTCGCCAGCAGCACCTCGGCGTCGCGCGAGTCGCCGAGCAAGCCGGCCAGCCATGTCAGTTCGGTGCGCAGCGCGTGAGCGCGCCGCGGGCGGAACAGCGGCGCGAACGTCTTGAGCATGCTGCGCAGCCGCCGGGTCGCGACCCGCGTCTTGTGCACGGCGTCGGTCGCGTCGATCCGCACGTCGGCCTCGCGCGTCTGTATGACGCCGATCTGTTTGGCCATCCATCGCGTCAAGACGTCGCGGGCGGTCATCGGTTCAGTCATCGGTCACTCCCACTAGTGCACTGTCTTCGATTGGGGGGCGTCGCCGTGCGGACGCTCCGGGGCGATGGTCGGGGTCCGGCCCCAGCGATGCCGCGAACAGCGGCACGGCGACGGCCGAAAAGACCCACGCCGCCACGCCGGAGGGCGTGGTCAGCGTGAGCGCCACCGGCACGCTATCACCGGGTTGTGCCGGCGCCAGTCTCGGGGCGAACGGTCCGGGGCCGATCAGTTGACCGACCTGCCAGCACACGATCGCCGCCAGGAGTGCGAGCGCGGCCGCGACGGCCGCGACCGGCCAGCCGATGCCCCGCAGGCGAACCCAGGCGGCGACGCCCACCGCGATGCCCGCGACCAGCCCGATGATCACGAACCAGAAGTTGCGCGAGAACAGCAGGCCGACGTCGGAATCGCTGATGGTGGCATGACCGTCCGCCTGCACGACGTAGCTCGGCAGGTAGGTCACGTTCGCCCACACGAGGGAGCCCACCACGCCGACCAGCACCGCCAGGGCAGCGAGTTGCCCGATGCGTGTCAGCACGCGCGCGGGGGTCATGACGTCGATGCTAGGCGCTGACACAAGACGGTCCTAGCAAAGCCTTGAGATCGGCGATCAGCGAACTCGAATGTTGGACACGCAGCCGGTCGTCCAGACGCCACAGGCGTGCCCGGGCGGGATCCACCACGCGCACGCGCACCTCTTGGGTGCCGGGGTGCTGGCGCAGCGTGAACTTGAGCTGGTCGATGACCTGGGGCGTGCAACGGGTCGTGGGCAGCGAGATCGTCACCGGCCCCGTCGGGCCGGTGCTCACGTCGGGAAAGCTGACCTCGGACGCCGTGAGCTCCACCGACTCGTCCCGTTCGCGCAGGCGTCCCCTGATCCGAACGATGACGTCGGTGCCCAGCGCCATCGCGACCGGAGTGTAGGCCTTGTTGAACACCATCACCTCGATGGAGGCGTCCAGGTCTTCCACGGTAAGGATGGCCCAGACCTTGCCCTCCTTGGTCTGCTTACGCTGGATGCCGGTGATCATGCCGCAGATGGTGACCTGGCCCTCGCGCGGTCCGTCCTCGGCCAGCAGCTGCTGAATGCCCAGGTCGCGGTTGGCCGCGATGACGTGCTCCAGGCCGTTCAGCGGGTGGTCGCTCACGTAGAGGCCGAGCATCTCGCGCTCGAACGCGAGCCGGGTCATCTTCTCCCACTCGGGAAGATCCGGCACCGGAGACGCGGCCAGTGCGCCGGCGTCCCCGTCGTCGGCCGCGCCGAAGAACTCGGCGAACAGGTCGTCCTGGCCGCGCTCGGCATTGCGTTTGAGGTCGAGCACCTCGTCGACCTTGGTCTCGAAGACCTCCATCAGCCCCCGGCGGGTGTGGCCCATCGAGTCGAAGGCACCCGCCTTGATCAGCGACTCGATGACGCGCTTGTTGCACACGACGGCGGGTACGTGGTCGAGGAATTCGTTGAAGTCGGACGCCGGCGGGTGATCCTCCCGCGAGGCGAGGATGCCCCCCACCACGTTGTTGCCCACGTTGCGGATCGCGCCCAGCCCGAAACGGACGTCCGACCCGACCGGGGTGAAACGCCCCTGGGAGGAGTTCACGTCGGGCGGCAGCACCTTGATGCCCATGTGCCGGCATTCGGCCAGGTAGATCGCCGACTTGTCCTTGTCGTCGCGCACCGACTCGAGCAACGCGGCCATGTATTCGGCCGGGTAATGCGCCTTGAGGTAGGCCGTCCAGTAGGACACCACCCCGTAGGCGGCGGCGTGCGACTTGTTGAAGCCGTACGCCGAGAAGGGCACCATCGTCTCCCAGAGCGCGTTGACCGCCTCGGACGAATAGCCGTTGTCCTTCATACCGGCCTCGAAGTTGGCGAACTCGGCGTCCAGCACCGACTTCTTCTTCTTGCCCATCGCGCGGCGCAGCAGATCGGCGGAACCCAGGCTGTAGCCGGCCAGCTCCTGCGCGATCTGCATGACCTGCTCCTGGTACACCAGGAGGCCGTAGGTCTCCCCCAGCAGCCGCTCCAGGTCGCCGGCCAGCTCGGGGTGGAGGTGGGTGACCGGCTGCTGGCCGTTCTTGCGCAGCGCGTAGTTGACGTGGGTGTTCGTGCCCATCGGGCCCGGACGGTAGAGAGCGCCGAGCGCGGTGATGTCGGCGAACTTGTCGGGGCGCATCAGCCGGCACAGCGCGCGGTAGCCGGAACCGTCGAACTGGAACACGCCGAGCGTGTCGCCGCGGGCGAGCAGCGCGTAGGTGGCGGGGTCGTCCGGTTGGCGAGCCAGCGCGTCCAGGTCGATGTCGACGCCCGCGTTGATCGCTACGTTGCTCACGGCGTCGTCGAGGATCGTCAGGTTGCGCAGTCCTAGGAAGTCCATCTTGACCAGGCCGAGCTCTTCGCAGCTGGGGTAGTCGAACTGGGTGATGACCTGCCCGTCGAGCTCGCGCTTCATGATGGGGATGACGTCCATCAGCGGTCTGCTCGACATGATGACTCCGGCGGCGTGGACGCCCCACTGCCGCTTCAGTCCCTCGATGCCGCGGGCCGTGTCGACGACGTGCTTCACGTCGGGATCGGAGTTGTACAGCTCGCGGAACTCGGTCCCCTCGCCGTAGCGGTCGTGCTCGGGGTCGAAGACCTCGGAGATCCCCACGTCCTTGCCCTGGACGGCCGGCGTGTAGACCTTCGTGATCTGCTCGCCGAGGGCGAAGGGCTTGCCGAGGACGCGTCCTGCGTCCTTGATGGCCTGCTTCGCCTTGATCGTGCCGTAGGTGACGATCTGGCAGACCCGGTCGTCGCCGTACTTCTCGGTGACGTAGCGGATCACCTCGCCCCGGCGGCGTTCGTCGAAGTCCACGTCGAAGTCGGGCATCGAGGGGCGTTCGGGGTTGAGGAACCGCTCGAAGATCAGGCCGTGGGGCACGGGGTCGAGGTCGGTGATCCGCATCGCGAAGGCGCACATCGAACCGGCGCCCGAGCCGCGGCCCGGGCCGACGCGGATGCCGTTCTCCTTGGCCCACTTGATGTAGTCGGCGACCACCAGGAAGTATCCGCAGTATCCCTTGTCCGCGATGACCCGCTCTTCGAACTCGGCCTGCCTGATTGCGTACTCGGGAACGCCGTCCGGGAACCGCACCTCGAGCCCGCGGCGCACCTCTTTGATGAACCAGGACTCCTCGGTCTCGCCGTCGGGCACCGGGAACGCGGGCATGTAGGTGCCGGTGCCCTCGTCGAACTCGACCGAGCATCGCTCGGCGATCGCGAGCGTGTTGTCGCAGGCTTCGGGCAGGTTGGCGAACAGCAGCCGCATCTCTTCGGGCGTCTTCAGGTAGTACCCCGAGCCGTCGAACCTGAACCGGCCCGGGGTGTCCTTGTTGGCGCCGGCGCTGACGCACAGCAGCGTGTCGTGGTCCTCGGCGTCCTCGGCGTGCACGTAGTGCAGGTCGTTGGTCGCGACCAACGGCAGGTTCAGGTCCTTCGCGAGCTGCAGCAGGTCGGCGCGCACGCGGGTCTCGATGTCGAGGCCGTGGTCCATGAGCTCGACGTAGAAGTTGCCGTCGCCGAAGATGTCGCGGAACTCCGCCGCCGACGCCACGGCCTGCTCGTACTGGCCGAGCCGCAGGTACGTCTGCACCTCGCCGGACGGGCAGCCCGTGGTGGCGATCAGGCCCGTGCCGTACCGCTGGAGGAGCTCGCGGTCGGCGCGCGGCTTGTAGAAGAAGCCCTCCAGCGAGCTCAGCGAACTGAGCCGGAACAAGTTGTGCATGCCCGCGGTGGTGGACGCCCACATGGTCATGTGGGTGTAGGCACCCTTGGAGGCCACGTCGTCGCCGGTGCCGTCGCCGAACTGGACGCGCTTGCGCTCGCTGCGATGGGTCTTGGGTGTCAGGTACGCCTCGAGGCCGATGATCGGCTTGACCGGGGAGTTCTTGGCGGTCCGGTACCACTCGTAGGCGCCGAACATGTTGCCGTGATCGGTGATGGCCAGCGCGGGCATGCTCATCTTCTCGGCGCCGGCGACCAGCGCCTTCAGGCGAGCGGCGCCGTCCAGCATCGAGAACTCGGAGTGGCAGTGCAGGTGAACGAATTGGTCGCCCATGAATGTGGTGAACCTCCCGGAAGCCCCCTCAGCCTAGCTGAGCCCCTGCCGAATCGGCCGTGCACCACCCGTCCGGGCGTTCGCGGCGCGCGGCCCGCAACTCGCCGGTGGCGCCGGGCCGTCCATGGCAGGATGCGGCCATGACACAGCGTGCGCCGCGAGTCGCGATCGTCGGGTCGGGGCCGTCGGGGCTGTTCGCCGCGCAGGCGTTGCTCGCCCGCGATCCCGACGTGCTGATCGACATCGTCGACAAGCTGCCGACGCCGTTCGGCCTCCTGCGCTACGGGGTGGCCCCCGACCACACCAGCATCCAGGCGATGCAGCCGCGTCTGGCAGAGCCACTGCGCTCCGCGCGCGTGCGGTTCTTCGGCATGGTCGAGTTCGGCACGATCCTCACGCGCGCCGACCTCGTGGGCTCCTACGACGCGGTGATCTACGCCGCCGGGGCGTCCGAGGATCGCCGCCTCGGCATCGAGGGCGAGGATCTGGCGGGCAGCCGCTCGGCGCGCGAGTTCGTCGCCTGGTATTGCGGGCATCCGGACGCCGCGCCCCAGAGCCTGGCGGGGGTCCGCAGCGCGATGACGTTCGGCGTCGGAAACGTGGCCGTGGACGTGGCGCGCGTGCTGTCGGTCGCGTCGTCCCACCTCGCGGCCACCGACATGCCGAGGCCCGTGCTCGACGAGTTGCGGGCGTCCGAGGTCGCCGACGTCTGGGTGGTCGGACGCCGCGGCCCCCAGCACGCCAGCTTCACCACCGTCGAGTTGCGCGAGCTGCTGGAGCTGCGCGGGGTGCAGCCACTCGTCGATCCCGCCGACCTGGCGGGCATCGATCCCACCACGCTGGACCGCCGCACCCGCGCCAACGTCGAGGCCCTCGCCGCGGCCACGACGCGGGTGGTGCCGGACGCCCACACTCGCCTGCACCTCCTGTTCTGGCGGCGCCCGGTGCGGCTCGTCGGCACGGACGCCGTCGAGGCCGTCGTGCTCGAACGCACGTGCCTGGACGCCACCGGCACGGTCGTCGCCACGGGTGAAACCGAGACCATCGGCGTTCAGCTCGTGCTGCGGGCGATCGGCTACCGCGGGCGCCCGCTGCCCGACGTGCCCTTCGACGACCGCGCCGGCGTCATCCCGAACGTCGACGGCCGGGTGACGACCGCGGACGGGCGGCCCTGCCCGGGCGAGTACGTGGTGGGCTGGATCAAGCGCGGCCCGATCGGCGTGATCGGCACCAACAAGTCGGACGCCGCCGCCACCGTCGTTTCGTTGCTGGCCGACCTCGCGTCGGGCTGGCGCGAGGTGACGGGCCCGGACGCCGGCGAGTTGCTCGCCTCGCGCGGGTTGGTGGCGTCCACGTTCGCCGACTGGGAGGCGATCGACGCCGAGGAGCGCGCCCGCGGTTGGGCCGAGGGTCGCGCCCGGGTCAAGGTTTCGTCGTGGCACCAGCTCACCGACCTGATCCGCCACGGCCGCGGCGGCGGCCCACTCGAACGCGAATAGCGTCTTTCGTTCTGTCCCGGTGCGCTCAGGCCGGCTGAGGACGTCCGCCGCGTCGAGCGGCCATGAGGGAGGCGAGCGGCAGGTACGCCGCAAGGGCGCCCTGGACCACCAGTGGAACGAACCATGCCGACCGATAGAAATCCCACACGTCGGGATCGCCCACGACGATCCGAGAGGCGAGCTAGGGCAGAGCGATCATCGCGATACCGCCGAGGACGACCCCGATGCGCGCCCTGGTCGACCGGACGAGGGGCGCCGTCACTCCGCGGCTCCTCCCGCGCGCCAGCACCGCTCCCGCCCGCCGCCGGTACTCCCGCGCACTGTGTACGGGGTGCGGGAGTGTCGGCGGCGCGCGGGAGTGCCGCCCAGGCGCGCGAACGCTCCCAACCACTCGTCACCCCGAGGCGTGAAACCGAGGGCAGGGGTGGGGCCCCTGGTCAGGGGTGCGGTGGGCGTAGGGGAGCCGCATCGCGAAGCGATGCAGCTCCCGGGCGGGACCAGGGGCCCCACTCCTGCCCGCCCCACGCGCCCTTGCGCTCCCCACCGAGGAGATAGCCGACACTCGTGGCCCGACAGAGGGCCACGAGTGTCCGCCCACACGCACGATCGGGCCGGTCCCACGAAGGGAACCGGCCCGATCGAGCGAACGAAACCTCAGACCATCAGCGGACGATCCGTCGGCGCGATCGGACGCGGCAACGGCGAACTCCCCTGCAGGTAGGTGTCCACACCATGCGCCGCGCTGCGGCCCTCGGCGATGGCCCACACGATCAGCGACTGGCCGCGCCCGGCGTCACCGGCGACGAACACGCCGGGCACCGACGTCTGGAAGTCGGTCCCCCTGGCGATGTTGCCCCGCGGATCCAACTCGACCCCCAGCTCGGCGACCACACCGTTGGACTCCGGCCCGACGAATCCCATCGCCAGCAGCACCAGGTCGGCGGGGATGACCCGCTCGGTGCCTTCGACCGTCTCCAGCCTGCCGGCGGCGAACCGCACCTCGGAGAGCCGCAGCGCCGTCACCCGGCCGTCGTCGCCGGTGAACTCGCTCGTCGACACCGAGAACACCCGGTCGACGTCGCCTTCCTCGTGCGAGGTGCTGATCTTGAACGTCATCGGGTAGGTCGGCCACGGCTGGCCCTCAGGCCTGGCCTCGGGCGGAGTGGGCATGATCTCCAACTGGGTCACGGAGGCCGCGCCCTGCCGCAGCGAGGTGCCGATGCAGTCCGAGCCGGTGTCACCGCCCCCGATCACGACGACGTGCTTGCCGGTCGCCGTGATCTGATCCGCCACGGGCTTGCCGAGCGCCACCTTGTTGGCCTGCGGCAGGAACTCCATCGCCTGATGAATGCCCGCCAGCTCGCGGCCGGCGACCGGCAGATCGCGCGGCACGGTCGACCCGATGGCCAGCACCACCGCGTCGAAACGCTCTCGTAGCTGCTCGCCGGTGATGTCGACGCCGATGGTCGTGCGTGGCTTGAAGACGGTGCCCTCCTGGCGCATCTGCTTGAGCCGCCGGTTGAGGACCTTCTTCTCCATCTTGAACTCCGGGATGCCGAAGCGCATCAGCCCCCCGATGTCGTCCGCCCGCTCGTAGACGACCACCGTGTGCCCGGCGCGCGTCAACTGCTGGGCCGCGGCCAACCCCGCGGGCCCCGACCCGACGACCGCGATCGTCTTGCCTGTGTGCCACTCCGGGACCATGGGGACGATCCGCCGGTCGTCCCACGCCTTGTCGGCGATCGCGACCTCGACGTTCTTGATGGTCACCGGCTCACGATTGATGCCGACGACGCAGGCCGTCTCGCACGGCGCCGGGCACAACCGTCCGGTGAACTCGGGGAAGTTGTTGGTCGCGTGCAGCCGGTCGGTCGCCGAGCGCCACAGATCGTTGTAGATCAGGTCGTTCCACTCGGGGATCAGGTTGCCCAGCGGGCAGCCCTGGTGGCAGAACGGGATGCCGCAGTCCATGCAGCGCGACGCCTGCTGCCGGATGATCGGCAGCACCGCCCTCCCCGGCGTACCCGGGTAGACCTCGTTCCAGTCGTCGACGCGGTCGTCTGCCGGACGCCGGTCGGCCACCTGGCGCGCAACCTTGACAAAGCCCTTCGGATCAGCCATGAGCCGCCTCCATCATCATCGTGACCGTGTCCTCGTCGCTCAGGCCGTCTCGCTTCGCCTGCGCCTGAGCGGCGAGCACCCGGGCGAAGTCGCGCGGCAGCAGCTTGGTGAACCGCGGCCGCCAGGACGCCGCACCGGCGTCCAGCAGGCGCTGCGCGACCGCCGAGCCCGTCATGGCGACGTGGCGGCGCAGCAGCGTCTCGATACGGTCGGCGTCGGAGTCGGTGACGGACATGGCGTCCACCAACTCGGTGTTGAGCCGTCCGACGTCCAGGTCGAGCACCCAGGCCAGGCCGCCGGACATGCCCGCGGCGACGTTGCGGCCGGTGGCGCCGAGGATCAACACCTCGCCGCCGGTCATGTACTCGCAGGCGTGGTCGCCCACGCCCTCGACGACGGCGGTCGCCCCCGAGTTGCGGACGCAGAACCGCTCGCCCACCTTGCCGCGGATGTACAGCTCACCGGAGGTGGCGCCGTAGGCGATCACGTTGCCGGCGATGATCTGCTCCTCTGCGATGAACGGGACGCCCTCGGGCGGGCACACCGACAGGCGTCCGCCCGACAGCCCCTTGCCCAGGTAGTCGTTGGTGTCGCCGACGAGCCGCATCGTCACGCCCTTGGGCACGAAGGCGCCGAAACTCTGGCCTCCCGTGCCGAGGAAGGTGATGTCGATCGTGTCGTCGGGAAGACCCGCGCCGGCGGTGGCCTTGGTCACCGCATTGCCGAGCATCGTGCCGACCGTGCGGTCGACGTTGCTGACGGCCACCATGAACCGCACGCCCTCGCCCCGCTCGAGAGCCGGTCGCGCCTGCTCGATCAGGGCGTTGTCGAGCTTGCCGGCCAGGCCGTGGTCCTGGACGGTGATGCGGTGCAACGGACCGTCGGTCTGGACGCGGTGCAGCACCGGGCTCAGGTCGAGGCCCTCCGCCTTCCAGTGGTCGATCGCGGGCTTGGTACGCAGCGCCTCGACGTGACCCACCGCCTCCTGGATCGACCGGAACCCGAGCGCCGCCAGGTGCTCGCGCACCTCTTCGGCGATGAACTCGAAGAAGTTCACGATGAAGTCGGCGTGGCCCGCGTACTTCGCGCGCAGGTCGGGATTCTGCGTCGCCACGCCCACCGGGCAGGTGTCGAGATGGCAGACGCGCATCATGACGCAGCCGGACACGACCAGCGGCGCGGTCGCGAAGCCGAATTCCTCGGCCCCCAGCAGAGCGCCGATCACGACGTCGCGCCCGGTCTTGAGCTGGCCGTCGACCTGGACGACGATCCGGTCGCGCAGCCCGTTGAGCAGCAACGTCTGCTGCGTCTCGGCCAGGCCGAGTTCCCACGGACCGCCGGCGTGCTTGAGCGAGGTGAGCGGTGCCGCGCCGGTGCCGCCGTCGTGCCCGGAGATGAGCACCACGTCGGCCTTCGCCTTCGACACGCCCGCCGCGACCGTCCCGACGCCGATCTCGGCCACCAGCTTCACGTGGACCCGTGCAACCGGATTGGCGCACTTAAGATCGTGGATCAGCTGCTTGAGGTCCTCGATCGAGTAGATGTCGTGGTGCGGCGGCGGCGAGATCAGCCCGACGCCGGGCGTCGAGTGCCGGGTCTTGGCCACCCACGGATACACCTTGTGGCCGGGCAACTGCCCGCCCTCGCCCGGCTTGGCGCCCTGAGCCATCTTGATCTGGATGTCGTCGGCGTTGGTGAGGTAGTCGCTCGTCACCCCGAATCGGCCGGAGGCCACCTGCTTGATCGCCGAGCGTCGCTCCGGATCGTAGAGCCGGTCGGCGTCCTCCCCGCCCTCGCCGGTGTTCGACTTGCCGCCGAGGCGGTTCATCGCGATCGCGAGGGTCTCGTGCGCCTCCAGGCTGATCGAGCCGTAGCTCATCGCACCGGTCGAGAACCGCGTGACGATCTCGCTGACCGGTTCGACCTCCTCCAGCGGCACCGGGGTGCGGGTGTCGTCGAACTCGAGCAGACCGCGCAGCGTCATCAGCCGCCTGGCCTGGTCGTCCACGCGGGAGGTGTACTGCTTGAAGACGTCGTAGCGGCGCTGCCGTGTGGCGTGCTGCAGCCGGAACACCGTCTCGGGGTCGAACAGGTGCGGCGGCCCTTCGCGGCGCCACTGGTACTCGCCGCCGACGTCGAGCGTGCGGTGCGGAAGGGTGCGACGGTCGACCGGGTAGCCGACGTCGTGGCGCGCCTGGATCTCGCGGGCGATCTCGGGCAGCCCGATCCCTTCGATCCGGCTGGTGGTGCCGGTGAAGTACTTGTCGACGAGGCCGGACGCCAACCCGAGCGCCTCGTAGATCTGAGCGCCGGTGTAGGACGCGATCGTGGAGACGCCCATCTTCGACATCACCTTGAGCACGCCCTTGCCGAGCGCCTTGCGCACGTTGGTGACCGCCTTCTCGGGGTCGACCGTGACGAACACCTCGCGGCGGGCCAGGTCTTCGGCCGACTCGAACAGCAGGTAGGGGTTGACGGCCGCCGCCCCGTAGCCGATCAGCAGGGCCACGTGATGCACCTCGCGGACGTCGCCCGCCTCGACGATCAGACCCACCTGGGTGCGGGTCTTCTCGCGGACGAGGTGATGGTGGACGGCGGCGGTGAGCAGCAGCGACGGGATCGGCGCGTAGTCGATGTTGGCGTGCCGATCGGACAAGATGATGATGCGCGACCCCTGCGCGATGGCCGCGCTGACCTCGGCGCAGATCTCCTCCAAGCGCCGCTCGAGCTCCTCCGGGCCGTCGAGCAGCCGGTAGAGGCCGCGGACGATGTGGGCGTCGAACTGCGGCATCGAGCCGTCGCGGTTGATCCGCACCAGCTTGGCCAACTCGTCGGAGTCGAGGATCGGGTAGCCGATGACGATCTGGCCGCAGGACTCGGGCCCGGCGCTCAGCAGGTTCGCCTCGGGGCCGACCGTACTGGCCAGCGAGGTGACCAGCTCTTCGCGAATGGCGTCCAACGGCGGGTTCGTCACCTGGGCGAACAGTTGGACGAAATAGTCGAACAGCAGCCGGGGCCGGTCCGACAGCACCGCGACCGGCGCGTCGGTGCCCATCGAGCCGATCGGCTCCACGCCGCTCTGCGCCATCGGCGCCACCAGCAGCCGCAGTTCCTCGTGGGTGTACCCGAACACCTGCTGGCGGCGGGTGACCGAGGCGTGGCTGTGCACGATGTGCTGGCGCTCCGGCAGATCCTCGAGTGTGATCCGGTGCGACACCCACTCGCCGTAGGGGTGCTCGGCGGCGAGGGTGGACTTGATCTCCTCGTCGTTGATCAACCGGTGCTGCTCGAGGTCGACCAGCAGCATGCGACCGGGCTGCAGGCGTCCCTTCTCGATGACGCGGGTCTGGTCGATGGGCAGAACTCCGGCCTCGGAGCCGAACACCACCAGGCCGTCGTCGGTCACCCAGTAGCGACCCGGGCGCAGGCCGTTGCGGTCGAGCGTGGCGCCGATGAGGGTTCCATCGGTGAAACACACGGCCGCCGGGCCGTCCCACGGCTCCATGACAGAGCTGTGGAAGGAGTAGAAGTCCCGGCGGGCGGCGTCCATCTCGGCGTGGTTCTCCCACGCCTCGGGGATCATCATCAGCACGGCGTGCGGCAGCGAGCGCCCACCCAGGTGCAGCAGTTCGAGCACCTCGTCGAAGGACGCCGAGTCCGAGCCGTGCGGGTTGCAGATCGGGAACACCCGCGTGAGATCGCCAGGGATCAGGTCGGTGGTCAGCAGGGCCTCGCGCGCACGCATCCAGTTGCGGTTGCCCTTGACCGTGTTGATCTCGCCGTTGTGGGCGAGCATCCGGTAGGGATGCGCCCGCTCCCACGACGGGAAGGTGTTGGTCGAGAACCGAGAATGCACGAGCACCAACGCGGACGCCGTACGGGCGTCCTGCAGGTCGGGGAAGACCTCACCCAGCTGCTGGGTGGTGAGCATGCCCTTGTAGACAAGGGTGCGCGCCGACAGTGAAGCGAAGTACACGCCCAATTCGTGCTCGGCGCGCTTGCGCAGCGGGTACACGAGCCGATCCAGGTCGAGCCCGCCCACGCCGCGACTCCCCGTGACGAAGAGCTGCTCGAAGTGGGGCATGACCGCGATCGAGACCGGGCTGAGCGTGTGAGAGGTGGTCGGCACCTGCCGCCAGCCGAGGATGCGCAGTCCTTCTTCGACGGCCGCGTACTCGATGTGACGCTTGGCGCTGGCCCGCTCCACGTCGTCAGACGGGAGGAAAGCGACACCCACGGCGTACTCGCCCGCGGGCGGAAGGTCGAAGTCGACCGTGTCGCGAAAGAGCGCGTCGGGGATCTGCAGCAGCATGCCCGCGCCGTCTCCGGCCGCCTCGTCGGCACCGGTCGCCCCGCGGTGATCGAGGTTCTCCAGGGCCAGTAGGCCCTGGGCGACGATGTCGTGCGTCGCCTGGCCGCTCAGGTGGGCGACGAAAGCGACACCGCACGCGTCGTGTTCGAAGTCGTGTCGGTACAGGCCCTCATCGGGCCTGAATGGCATGGTAT
This sequence comes from Nigerium sp., assembly GCA_016711325.1. Taxonomy (GTDB): domain Bacteria; phylum Actinomycetota; class Actinomycetes; order Propionibacteriales; family Propionibacteriaceae; genus Propioniciclava. The sequence continues at coordinate 791,547 of JADJTH010000008.1, forward strand.
TCACGTGTGTCTCCTGCTCCAGCGGGCTCTGTGGCAGCCACCACTCAAGGACAGCCTTCCTGGCCACACCGCATGATGCGAAGTGAAATCTAGCGCGCCTGCGATGACGAGCGTGTTACGCCGGGGGTCGAATATCGCGCGAATTCCGATGCGTTATTCGGCGTCCAACGCTTCGATGGGGTCGGACGCCGCCTCGAAATCCGGGCCGCCGGCACCGCGGCGCTCGACCCACTGCTCGCGTCCGGGCCATCGCCTCGCCGAGACCAGGAAAATCGCCACACCGGCGAGAGCGACCAGCAGCGCGGTCACCTGGTTCGTGCGCAGTGGGCCGAGATAATAGCTGACGTCGGTACGGATCGCCTCGATGAAGAATCTCCCCGAGCCGTAGATCACCATGTAGAGCGCGAACACCCTGCCGAAGCCGAGCCTGAACCTTCGGTCGATCCACAGCAGCACGACGCCGCCGGACAGGTTCCACACCATCTCGTAGAGGAACGTCGGTTGGAAGGTCGCCACATGCTCATACCCGGACGGGCGGTGGGCAGGGTCGATCTCGAGCCCGAGCGGGCCGTCGTCCGGCCCGCCGAACAACTCCTGGTTGAACCAGTTGCCGAGGCGTCCGATGCCTTGCGCGATGATCAGGCCGGGCGCGAGAGCGTCCGCGAAGGCCGGCATGCGCGCCCCCAGCTTGCGGGCCGCGATCCATGCGCCGACGGCGCCGCCGATCAGCGAGCCGAAGATCGCGATGCCCCCCTGCCAGATATACAGGGCGCTGAGCGGGTCACGGCCAGGCCCGAAGTAGTCCTCCCCGTGGGTGAGGACGTGGTAGATCCGGGCGCCGACGATGCCCGAGGGGACCGCCACCAGCACGATCGTCTCGAAGGTCTCGGCGAGCCCGCCGCGGGCCATCCAGCGTCGCGAGCCGATCAGCCACGCCACGACCATGCCGGCGATCAGGCACAGCGCGTAGATGTGGATCGTCAGCGGGCCCAGCTCGAATTGGCTGATGTCAGGGCTGGGAATCGACCAGATCACGGCGCCCATCTTGCCCGATGCCGGCCGCGCCTCAGCGCCTGGACCGGCGGACGCCGTCGGCGAGGTCGCGCACGACCGCCCGCAGCCCGGTGAGATCCTTCGGCGTTCCGGCGTCCTCGGCGGCCAGCATCGTCTTGATGAGCGCCGACCCGACGATCACCGCGTCCGCGAACGACCCCACTTCGGCGGCTTGGTCGCCGTTGCTCACTCCGAGGCCGACACCGACGAGAGTGTCGGGCGCGAGCGCCCGGATGCGGGCGACGAGTCCGGGCGCGGCCGACGACGTCTGCGTGCGGGCTCCGGTCACTCCCATGACGGCCGTCGCGTACACCCAGCCGCGGCAGGCGTTCGTGGTGGACACGATGCGCGCGTCGGTCGAGCTCGGCGCGACCAGGAAGATCCGGTCGAGGCCGTGCGCGTCCGAGGCGGCGATCCACGGGTCGGCCTCGTCGGGCGTCAGGTCAGGGGTGATGAGTCCCGCTCCCCCGGCGTTGGCGAAGTCGCGGGCGAACGCGTCCACGCCGTAGCGATCGACGATGTTCCAGTACGTCATCGACACCGCGGCGGCGCCGGTCGCGGCGACGGCCTCGACGGCGGCGAACAGATCGCGTGTGCGGACGCCGCGGGCGAGCGCCGACGTGCCCGCGCGCTGGATGACGGGGCCGTCGAGGACGGGGTCGGAGTACGGCATGCCGACCTCGACCATGTCGACGCCGGGGGCGTCCGCCTCGCCGCAGATCGCGCGCATGGCGTCCAGCGAGGTGGGAACGTCGGGGTAGCCGACCGGCAGGTAGCCGATCAGCGCGGCCCGGCCCTGCTCGCGTGCGGCCAGCAGGGCGCGGCCGGAGATGCCTGCGTCGGCGCTCATCAGAAGCCTCCCACAGTCCGGTCGGGTGTGCCGTCGAGACCGAACCAGCTCAGCGCGGTCGCCACGTCCTTGTCGCCGCGACCCGACAGGCACACGCAGATCAGCGGTTCCAGTTCGGGCTGCTCGGCCGCGAGGCGGCGGCCCAGGCGCAGCGCGCCCGCCAGCCCGTGCGCGGATTCGATCGCCGGCAGGATGCCCTCCGTCTGGGTGATCAGCTTGAACGCCTCCATGGCCTCGGCGTCCGTCACCGGCTCGTAGGTCGCCCGGCCGGACGCCGCGAGCCACGCGTGCTCGGGGCCGACCCCCGGGTAGTCCAGACCGGCCGAGATCGAGTGCGACTCGACCGTCTGTCCGTCCTCGTTCTGCAGCACGTAGGTGCGCATACCGTGCAGGACGCCCACCGAGCCGCCGGTGATCGATGACGCGTGGCGTCCGGTGTCGATGCCCTCTCCCTCGGCTTCGAAGCCGTACAGGCGGACGTCCGGATCATCGATGAAGTCGGCGAACATGCCCATCGCGTTCGAGCCGCCACCGATGCAGGCGGCCACGGCGTAGGGCAGTTCGCCGTAGCGCTCGAGGATCTGGGCGCGGGCCTCGGTCGAGATGACGCGCTGGAATTCCTTGACCATGCGCGGGAACGGGTGCGGGCCGGCCACGGTGCCGATCAGGTAGTGCGTGTGGTCGACGGTGGCGACCCACTCGCGCATCGCCTCGTTCATGGAGTCCTTCAGGGTCGCCGACCCCGACTCGACCGCGATCACCTCGGCCCCCAGCAACTGCATGCGCGCCACGTTGAGCGCCTGGCGATCGGTGTCGACCTTGCCCATGTAGACGCGGCACTCGAGGCCGAGCAGCGCCGCGGCCGTCGCCGTCGCGACGCCGTGCTGGCCGGCTCCGGTCTCGGCGATGACCCGGGACTTGCCCATGCGCTTGGTGAGCAAAGCCTGCCCGAGGACGTTGTTGATCTTGTGCGAGCCCGTGTGGTTGAGGTCCTCGCGCTTGACCACCAGCCGTGCGTTGCCGGCCAGCTCGCTCAGCCGCGGCAGCGCGGTGACCGGCGTCGGCCGCCCCGCGTACTCGGTGCGCAGCCGGTCGAGCTCCCCCAGGAAGCTCGGGTCGGCCATGGCCTCCTCGAAAGCGCGGTCGAGCTGGGTGAGGGCGGCGTTCAGCGCCTCGGGGACGTACTGGCCCCCGAAGATGCCGTAGTGACCGCCCGCGTCGGGCAGGGTGGGTTCGCTCACGCGGGGCATTCTTCCTCCTCTGAGGGCCTCGGTGCCGCCGGTCTTGTCATGGGGACGCCCAGCGGCGCGCGAGGGCCGGGTCAGCGCTGTGCGGCGGACCCGGCTTCGATGAAGGTGGCCAGCGCGGCGCCCGGATCGCCGTGCTTGACGAGGGCCTCGCCGACCAGGATCACGTCGGCCCCCGCAGACGCGACCCGTTCCACGTCGGCGACGGTCGCGATACCCGATTCGGCCACCCGGACGCGGTCGCCGGGGATCATGCCGGACAGCCGCTCGAATTGTGCGAGGTCGACCTCGAGCGTGTGCAGGTTGCGGTTGTTCACGCCGATCAGCTCCGCACCCACCTCGAGAGCGCGGCGAGTCTCATCCTCGGTGTGCACCTCGACCAACGGCGTGAGGCCCAACCGCAGCGCCAGGGCGTGGAGGCGGGCGAGTTCGTCGTCGTCGAGGGCGGCCACGATGAGCAGCGCGAGGTCGGCGCCCGCGGCGCGGGCCTCCCACAGCTGGTAGTCGGTGACGATGAAGTCCTTGCGCAGGATCGGCGTCGCCACGGCCGCGCGGACGGCGACGAGGTCGGCGAGCGTGCCGGAGAACCGCCGCTGCTCGGTCAGGACCGAGATCGCGGACGCTCCCCCTGCGGCGTAGGCGCGGGCGAGCGAGGCCGGATCCGGGATGTCCGCGAGCGCGCCCTTGGACGGCGAGCGGCGCTTGACCTCGGCGATCACCGACAGGCCGGGCGCACGAAGCTCGGGCAGCACCGCTCGTGCCGGTTCCGCCGCGGCGACGGCGTCCCGCAGTTCGCGCAGCGGGCGCTGCGCCTGCCGTCGGGCGAGGTCCTCGCGCACCCCGCTCACGATGGCGTCGAGGACACCCATCCGGTCAGTCCGCGTACCGCTGGCCGTAGCCGAGCTTGACCATGATGCCGCCCACCAGGGCCGCGCCCACCATCAGGGCGATGCCCGCCCACACCAGCGTCCAGCTGATGTTCAGCAGGAAGCCGACGGTGCCCACGAGGCTGCCGATGACGGCGATCACCGTGGCGGTCCAAGCGGCCGGAGTCCGGCCGTGGTGGTACTTCGCGTTGTCGCTCATGCGCCATCCCTTTCGTCGTCGGTCGGGTCGCGACCGTCGTCCATAGCTTTCCAAGAATCAAGGGCTGATGTCACGTCCTGACGCGCACCGGCGTTTCCGCGGGCTCGCGGCGCGGGCGGGCGGGCGACCAGCCACACGGACGCCGCGACCACCAGGAGGCCGCACAGCGCGTAGACGACCGGGACGAACGTGGCGTCCGCCGTCCATTGCCCGACGATCCCGAGGCCGAGGTCGGCCTGCATCACCACGGCCTCCGAGGGCGTGGGCACGGTGAGCCCGGCGGCGATCATGCCGGCACCCGCGAGAGCGGTGAGCACGCCCACGACGCGGCGTCCACGTGCCGCGAGGGTGAGGGTGAGCAGCAGCGCCGCCAGCACGAAGCCCGGCAGTGCGCTGCTCAGCCCGCCCGTTCCCGCATGCCCGCCGATGCCGACCGACCCGCCGGCGGACTCGAAGCTCCAGGTCACGATCCACCAGTGCTGGCCGCCGGCGATGAGGCCGGCGAGGCCGGCCAGCAGCATCGCCAGGCGCGGGTCGAGCCTCACGCCAGCCTGCGCAATCCGGACGCCACGGCCACGGCCCGCAGCGCCGCCGCCGCCTTGTTGCGGGACTCCAGGTCTTCGGACGCCGGAACCGAATCGGCCACGATCCCGCCGCCGGCCTGCACGTAGGCCCGGCCCGCCTTGAGCACGGCGGTGCGGATCGCGATCGCCACGTCGGAATTGCCGGCGAAGTCGAAGTAACCGACCACGCCCCCGTACAGCCCCCGGCGGGAGACCTCGAGGCGGTCGATGATCTCCATGGCACGTACCTTCGGCGCTCCCGACAGCGTGCCGGCCGGGAAGCAGGCGAGGGTGGCCTCGAGCGCGGTGCGCTCGGGGCGCAGCTCACCGACCACGGTCGACTCCAGATGCATGATGTGGCTGTAGCGACGCACGGCCATGAACTCGACCACGCTCACCGTTCCCGGCAGGCAGACCCGGCCCAGATCGTTGCGGCCCAGATCGACCAGCATCAGGTGCTCGGCGCGCTCCTTCGGGTCGCGCAGCAGGTGCGCCTCATGGGCGGCGTCCTCTTCGGCGGTGGCCCCGCGGGGCTGCGATCCGGCGATCGGATGGGTCAGCACCCGCCGGTCGTTGACGGTGACGAGTGCCTCGGGACTGGAGCCGACGATCGACAGCGCGTCCAGACGCAGCAGGTACATGTACGGGCTCGGGTTGCTGCGGCGCAGCACGCGGTAGACGTCCAGCGCGTCCGCCTCGCAGGGCGCCTCGAACCGCTGGCTGACGACGATCTGGAACGCCTCCCCTGCCTTGATCTCCTCGACTGCCAGGGCGACGGCCTCCTCGAACTCCGCCTGGGTGCGCTGGCGCGTGAAGGGGATCGGCTCCGGCGCCCTCGCGGGTAGCGACAGCAACGGGCTGGCCGGTTCGCGGAGCCGGGCGGCCATCGTGCGGACGCGCTCGGCGGCGTCCGCGTAGGCCTGATCCACCCGCTCCGCGGTGTCGTCGAAGTTGATCGCGTTCGCGATCAACCACACCTCGCCGGTGTGGTGGTCGAGCACGGCCACGTCGGAGGCGAGCATCATCACCATCTCGGGCAGGCCGAGGTCGTCGGGATTGCCGTCGGGCAGGTGCTCCAGGCGGCGGACGATGTCGTAGCCGAGATAGCCGACCATGCCGGAGACCATCGGCGGCAGTTCGGGATCGCGCGGGGTGTTCAGCCGTCCGAGGGTCTCGGCGAGCACGGCCAGTGGATCGCCGCCGTCGGGCACGTTCGCCAGCGAGGGCCCCGACCAACGGGCCTGGCCGCCCTCCTCCGACAGCACGGCGGCCGAGTTCACGCCGACGATCGAGTAGCGGGCCCACACGCCGGCCTCGGCCGACTCCAGCAGGAAGGTGTGGGAACGGTCTCCGCACAGGTGGTGGTAGAGCCCGATCGCCGTCACGTCGTCGGCCAGCAACCTCGTCCACACGCTGACCACCCGGCAGCCCTCTTCGGACGCCTTCGCCCGGAAGCCGTCCAGATCGGGGGTGAGGGGCACCTCGCGTGCCGCATCCGCCTCCGGGTCGGCGAGCAGCTCGCGGGCGTCGAAGCAGGTGGCGTCGCCGGTGTGACAGGCGCCACCGGTCTGGTCCACGCTCAGCAGCACCGCGTCGCCGTCGCAGTCGAGCTGGACGCGCCGCACCCGCTGGGTGTGGCCGCTGGTCAGGCCCTTCACCCACAGCTCGCCGCGCGAGCGCGACCAGTACGTGCCCTCGCGGGTACGCAGGGTGCGTGCGAGCGCCTCGTCGTTCATCCACGCCTGCATCAGCACGGCGCCGGTGGCGGCGTCCTGCGCGACGGCGGCGATGAGTCCGTCCGCGTTGCGCTTGAGGGCGTCCGCGAGTTCGGGAGGAAGCGTGCTGGGCATGGGCGTCATTGTCCCACGGCGTTGTGCGCCGGTCGTCCTCGTCCGGTGGCGCGCTTGGCTAGGGTAGGCGCATGGGTTTCGCCAAGCAGGAACGAACGGCTCTGTGTAACGCGCTCGAGGCGGCGGGGCCCGACGCCCCGACCCTGTGCGAGGGCTGGATGACCCACGACCTGGCCGCGCACATCTGGGTGCGCGAGAACGACCCGTCGGCGCTGCCCGGAATGGTGCTCGACGTGCTCGCCGACGTCACCGCGGCGCGCATGCAGGCCACCAAGCGCCGCTGGACCTACGACGAGCTGATCCGCCAGGTCCGGCGCGGCCCGCGGCCGATCTCGGTGTTCGCCCTGCCGGTCCTCGACGAGTCGGCCAACACCGCCGAGTTCTTCGTGCACACCGAGGACGTGCGGCGTCCGGCGGGTTTGGCGCCGCGCGAGACCACGCACGACTTCGAGAACGCGATCGCCAAGAGCCTCAACACCCTCGCCAAGCCGCTCTTCCGCGGCGCCCCGTGCGGCATCGTGCTCGAACGCACGGATCGCCCGCAGCGGCTGCGCGCCAAGCCGGGCGCCACGACGGTCACCGTGATCGGCAAGCCGTCCGAGCTGCTGTTGTTCGCGTTCGGGCGCAGGGCGGACGCCGACGTGCGGCTCGTCGGCGACGACGACGCGAAGGCGGCCCTGCTGGCGCAGTAACCGCGTCCGTCAGGGGCGGGTGTCGGTGTCGGTGCGGACGGCCGTCCACCAGCCGACGGCCACGCCGAGCAGGCCGGCCAATGCGTCCAGCACATCGCCGCTGCGCTCGGCGATCCAGAAGTGTTGGACCAGTTCGCTGATCGGAACGTGCATCAGCATCGGCGTCAACGCCATCCAAGGCTTCGGCACGACCCGCATCAGCGCCCACGTCGGCACCGCGAACAGGACGAGGTGGACGACCTTGTCCAGCCCGGGGAACGACAGCGGCCCCGGATCGGGCGGGCTGGTCGTGTACAGCCCCCACATCTGCAGCGCGAGCGCCACGACGACGACGATCCAGCCCGCCGCAGCCCGACGGCGGGGGTCGGCCGGCTCCCCGATCACGACAGCTTTTCGAGAATCAGCTGACGGACGCGGGCGGCGTCCGCCTTGCCCCGCATCTGCTTCATGATCGCGCCGATCAGCGCGCCGGCGGCCTGCACCTTGCCGTCGCGGATCTTCTGGGCGACGTCGGGGTGGGCGGCGATCGCGGCGTCCACGGCGGCGCCGAGCGCGCCGTCGTCCGAGACCACGGCCAGCCCGCGGGCCGCCACGATCTCGTCCGGCGTACCCTCGCCGGCCAGCAGTCCGTCGAAGACCGCGCGGGCCAGCTTGTCGTTGATGGTGCCCGCATCGACCAGGCGTTGGACGCCCGCGACCTGCGCGGCGCTCACCCCGACCTCCGCCAGCTCGATGCCGCGCTCGTTGGCACGGCGTGCGAGTTCGCCCAGCCACCACTTCCGTGCGGACGCCGCGCTCGCCCCGGCCGTCACGGTCGCCTCGATCAGGTCGATCGAGCCGGGCGTGCCGGTGACGTCGCGCATCTCCAGGTCGGCGAAACCCCAGGCGGCCTGAAGCCTGGCGCGGCGCTGGGCGGGAGGCTCGGGCAGCGTGGCGCGCAACTGCTCGACCCACGACGCGCCGGCGGCGACCGGCACGAGATCCGGCTCGGGGAAGTAGCGGTAGTCCTCGGCCTCCTCCTTGGAACGACCCGGGGACGTCCAGCCCTCCTCGTGCCAATGCCGCGTCTCCTGGATCACCCGCTCGCCGGCGGCCAGCAGGGCGCCCTGGCGGCGGATCTCGTGACGCAGCGCGCCCTCGACCGCCTTCAGCGAGTTGACGTTCTTGGTCTCCGAGCGGGTGCCCAGCACGTGCGCCCCCTTGGGGGCGAGCGACACGTTCGCGTCGCAGCGCATGTTGCCGGCCTCCATGCGGGCGTCCGACACGCCGAGGGCCACCATGAGCTCGCGCAGGTGTGCCATGTAGGCGCGGGCGACGACCGGCGTCCGCTCGCCGAGGCCGAGGATCGGCCGGGTGACGATCTCCATCAGCGGCGTGCCCGCGCGGTTGTAGTCGACCAGCGAATAGTCGGCGCCGTGGATGCGGCCGGTGACGCCCGCGTGGGTGAGCTTGCCCGCATCTTCTTCCATGTGCACGCGTTCGATGTCGATGCGATAGGTCTCGCCGTCCACGTCGATGTTCACGTGCCCGTCGAAGCAGATCGGCTCGTCGTACTGCGAGGTCTGGAAGTTCTTCGTCATGTCGGGGTAGAAGTAGTTCTTGCGCGCGAACCGGCACCATGACGCGACCTGGCAGTTGAGTGCCAGCCCGATGCGGATGGCCGACTCCACGGCCTTGCCGTTCACCACCGGCAGCGACCCGGGCAAGCCCAGGCACACGGGGCAGGTCTTGGTGTTGGGCTCGCCGCCGGGAGTGTTGTCGCAGCCGCAGAACATCTTGGTGGCCGTGTTGAGTTCGACGTGCACCTCGAGGCCCAGCGCGGGGTCGAAGCGTTCCATCACCTCGTCGTAGTCCATGAGGTCGCTCATCTCAGGCCTCCTTCGGGGCGTCGGGCGTCCAGCGGGGGGCCAGCCGATCGCTGAGGACGCCGCCGTCGGGGGCGGCGAGCGCGCGCTCGAGGGCCGCGCCGACGCGGTAGACACGATCGTCGGCCAGCGGCGGCGCCATCACCTGCAACCCGACCGGCAGGCCGTCTTCGGGCGACAGCCCGCACGGGAACGAGCCTGCCGGCACGCCCGCCATGTTGGCCGGGATCGTGCACAGGTCGGACGCGTACATCGCCAGCAGGTCGTCGGTGCGCTCGCCGATCTTGAACGCCGTCGTCGGGGTCGAGGGCGACACCAGCACGTCGACCTGGGCGAACGCCGCCTCGAAGTCGCGCGCGATGAGCGTGCGCACCTTCTGCGCCGAGCCGTAGTAGGCGTCGTAGTAGCCCGAACTGAGCGCGTAGGTGCCGATGATGATGCGCCGCTTCACCTCGTCGCCGAACGCGTCACCGCGGGTGAGCCTCATCACCTCTTCGGTACTGCGGGTGCCGTCGTCGCCGACGCGCCGGCCGTAGCGGATCGCGTCGTAGCGGGCCAGGTTCGAGCTGACCTCCGACGGCATGATCAGGTAGTACGCGCCGAGCGCGTAGCGGAAATGGGGGCAGGACACGTCCACGATCTCGGCGCCTGCGGCCCGCAGGTGCGCGACGCCCTCGGTGAAACGCCGGAGCACGCCCGGGTCGTAGCCCTCGCCGCCGAGTTCGGTCACCACGCCGATCCGCATCCCGGCGACGTCGCCCGAGCGGGCGGCCTCGACCACGGGTGGGACGGGCGCGTCGATCGACGTGGAATCCTGCGGGTCGTGGCCCGCGATGATCGCGTGGAGCAGCGCGGCGTCCAGCACCGTGCGGGCGCACGGGCCGGGCTGGTCGAGCGAGGACGCCATCGCGATCACGCCGAAGCGCGACGTGCCGCCGTAGGTGGGCTTGACTCCGACGGTGCCGGTGACCGCGCCCGGCTGGCGGATCGAGCCGCCCGTATCGGTGCCGACCGCCAGCGGGGCCTCGAACGAGGCCAGCGCGGCCGCCGAACCGCCGCCCGATCCGCCCGGGATCCGCGCGAGATCCCACGGGTTGTACGTGGGCCCGAAGGCGGACGTCTCGGTCGAGGAGCCCATCGCGAACTCGTCGAGGTTGGTCTTGCCGAGGATCACCACGCCGGCGTCCAGCAGCCGCTGCGTGACGGTGGCCGAGTAGGGCGGGCGCCAGCCCTCCAGCATGCGCGACGCCGCCGTCGTCGGCACGCCCTCCTGGCAGAACAGGTCCTTCAGCGCGAGCGGGACGCCGGCCAGCGGGCCGAGCGCCTCGCCCGCGTCCAGGCGCTCGTCGACGCCGCGGGCCTGCGCGAGCGCGCCCTCGGCGTCCACGTGCAGGAACGCGTGCACCGCGCCGTCGACGCGGCCGATCTGGTCGAGGAACGCCCGCGTCACCTCGACCGCCGTGAGCTCGCGGGCCGCGATCCGGGCACCCAGATCGGACGCGGTCGCCGTCAGGATCGCGGCGGCCATCAGCCCTCCTCCGTCAGGATGCGCGGCGCGCGGAAGCGATCGTCCTCGACGGCCGGCGCCATGGCGAGCGCTTGCGCGGGCGTGAGGCTGGGCCGGACGACGTCGTCGCGGAAGACGTTCGTGAGTGCCAGCGCGTGCGACATCGGCGTCACGTCGGAGCCCGCAACCTCGGACACCGAGGCGACGGCCGCCAGGACGATGTCGAGTTCGGGAGCGAACCGCTCCAGCTCCTCAGCGGACAGCTCGATGCGCGCCAAGTCGGCGAGCCGCGCCACATCGGCGGTGGTCAAGGCCACGGTGTCACTCCTCCGGACGGTTTCGGGATGCCCCCATCCTAGGGCTCGGCGCTTCCGCCGCCGGACGCCGCCCGCGGGTGACAATCACATGACAAGCAAGAAAACTCACGGCCGTCGCACTGGGATAACGGTCCGGTCTCGGGTATCAAGGGGGCCATGTACCTTCTGCGCGTGATCATCCCCGACCGCCCCGGATCGCTCGGGGCGGTGGCCACTGCGCTTGGCCTTGCCCGGGCCGACATCAACGCGGTCGAGATCGTCGAGAAGGGACACGGCTTCGTCATCGACGACTTCATGCTCACCCTCCCCTCCGATGCGCGTCCCGACACGCTGGTCAGCGCCTGCGCGGCGTTGGCCGACGTCGAGGTGATGTGGGTGTCGGTGTACCCCGACAACTGGGGCCTCTCGGGCGACATCGACGTGCTGGAGCAGATGGTCACGGTCCCCGAGCGGGCGGAGGAGGTGCTCGCCGATCTCGCACCCGCCACCTTCCATTGCAGTTGGGCCCTCATCGTCGACCGCGACAGCGGGCAGGTCGTGCACCGCAGCTCACTGGCGCCTGTCAGCAACGTCGATGTCGAGCTCGTCGGCGACCTCGCCTCGGCGCACGTGTGCGATCTCGCCGCGGGCTGGCAGGACGGCTGGGGCGAGCACGCCATCGCCGTCGCGCCGTTCCGCGACGATCACTCGATCATCGTCGGGCGCCCGGGGCCGCCGTTTCGCACGACCGAACTGGCTCGCCTGAAGCACCTTGCGCTGCTCGCGGGCGAGCACGAGCACATCTGACCTGAGGCGCCAGCGCGTCCGTGCCGGCGGGCGAATGCGACCGTCAGAAGCCCCGCAACTGGAAATAGGCGAACGTGCCGAAGCCGACGACGACGGTCAGCACGAGCACAGCGACCACGATCGTCCACACCCGCTGGTGACGCTTGCGGCGGGTGGTCGGCACGTCGGCCGGCGCCCATTCGCCCACGCGGGGCCGGACCCGCGGCGACGCGTCGCCGTTCAGGTTCAGGTTGCTGTTCAGGCCTTCCACCCGCGTCAGCGTACCCGGCCCGAATCCCGGGACGCCGGTGGGCCGGGGTTGCCCGTCGCCGCGCACTCGCCTAGTCTTCACCGCATGATCTCGACAGCGCGCACGCACACGCTGTCCTTTGTCATGTCCTCGGGTTGTTGTCTGGGCTGTTGCCGCATGCGCGGCGCCCTCTCCTGACGCGGCCTCGCCGGCTGAGCGGGAGCAGGGCCTTCGAACCCCTCTCTCATCCTTCAGCCCAGGAGCATCATCATGACCCTCGATCTCGTCTTCGTCGGCACGGACGCCGGACGCGCCACCCTCGGCCAGCTCACCTCAGAACTCGGCGTCTCGTTCCGCCTGCTCGCCGAGCGCGTCACCACCATGGAGATCTTCCCGGTGAGCGTGCTCACCGTGGAGCTGTCCGGCGACGGCGCCCGCCTGGACGCGGCCAGCCGCTGGATCGCCAGCCGCGGCGTCCACCGCCTCGCGGCCGCCTGATCGGGGCGCTGCGCCTTGTCCTCGCGCAGGGCGGAGCGCGACGTGTGCCGCTACTCGTCCCCCAACGCGTCGAGGCCGCGCTCGAGCAGGTGCTCGAAGCGGCTGGCGTCGAGGATGGGCACGCCCAGCGTCTCGGCCTTGGTGTACTTCGATCCCGAGGACTCCCCCGCGACCAGCACCGACGTCCGCTTCGACACCGATCCGGACGCCTTGCCGCCGCGGGCGACGACGGCCTCCTGAGCGGTGTCGCGCGTGTAGCCGGGCACGGCGCCCGTCACCACGATGGTGAGGCCCTCCAAGGTCGGGTCGATGGCGGAGAGGTCCGCGTCCGGGACGGTCTCATCGGCGAGGACGCAGCCCGCTGCCAGCCACTTGTCGACGATCGCGCGATGCCATTCCACGCCGAACCATTCGACGATCGACGCCGCGAGGACCGGCCCGATGCCGTCCACTGCCGACAGTTCCGCTTCGGACGCCGCCTGGAGCGCCTGCACGCTCCCGAAGGCGCGGGCCACGTCGGGCGCCACGCCCTTGCCGATGTGCCGGATGGACAACGCCACCAGGAACTTCGCCCACGGCCGGGTCTTGGCCGCCTCCAGGTTGATCAGCAGCTTGCCCGCGTTGGCGTTGAGCACCCGCTCCTTGGTCTTCGGGTCGATGCGGGTGAAGAACGCGCTGCGCGCGAGATCGTCGGCCGTCAGCGAGAACAGGTCGCCCTCGTCCGACACCAACCCGGCCGACAGCAGGGCGTCCGCGGCCTGCCAGCCGAGGTTCTCGATGTCGAGCGCGACTCGCGAAGCGACGTGGAACAGCCGCTCGCGCAACTGGCTTGGGCAACTTCTGGTGTTGGGGCAACGAAGGTCCTTGTCGCCCTCCTTCTGCTCGCGCAGCTCGGTGCCGCAGCTCGGGCAGTGGGTCGGCATCACCCAGGCAGGCAGACCCTCGGGACGCAGCGCGAGTACCGGGCCGAGGATCTCGGGGATCACGTCGCCGGCCTTGCGCAGGATCACCGTGTCGCCGGGGCGGACATCCTTGCGGGCCACCTCGGAGGCGTTGTGCAAGGTGGCCATCTCGACCGTGGAACCCGCCACCAGGACGGGCTCCATGACCCCGTACGGCGTGACGCGCCCGGTGCGACCGGTATTGACCGCGATGCGCAACAGCCGCGTGTTGACCTCTTCGGGCGCGTACTTGAACGCGATCGCCCACCGCGGCGCCCGCGAGGTGAACCCGAGGGCGCGCTGCCGGTCGCGGTCGTTGACCTTGAGCACGACGCCGTCCATCTCGTGTTCGAGGTCGTGGCGGGCCTGCTCGCGCTCGTCGATGTAGACCAGCGCCGAGGCCAGGCCGGCGACGACCTCGTTGTGGCCGCTGACGGGCAACCCCCACGCGCGCAGCAGGTCGTAGGCGTCCGACTGCCGCGCGGCCGGCTCGCCCGACGTCATCCCGATGCCATGGGAGTAGAACCGCAGATGGCGCGACGCCGTGACGCGAGGGTCCTTCTGCCGCAGCGATCCGGCCGCCGAGTTGCGCGGGTTCGCGAAGCGGGGGCGTCCGGCGGCCTCCAGCGACTCGTTCAGGACAGCGAAGTCCGCGGGCCGCATGAACACCTCGCCGCGCACCTCGACCAGGTCGGGAGCGCCGGGGTTCAGCGTCAGCGGGATGTCCGCGATCGTGCGGACGTTCGCGGTCACGTCCTCACCGAAGCGGCCATCGCCGCGGGTGGCCGCCGTGTCCAGCCGACGGTCGCGGTACACCAGGTCGACCGCGAGGCCGTCGATCTTGACCTCGCACAGCAGTTCGGTCTCGCCGCCCAGGCGCGCGTACCAGCGTTCGACCTCCTCGATGCTGAACGCGTTGTCGAGGCTCATCATCGGCTCGAGGTGCTCCACGGCGGCGAACGTCGCCGACACCGCGCCCCCCACCTGCTGGGTCGGGGAGTCCGGCGTCCGCAGCTCGGGATGTCGATCCTCGAGCGCCGCCAGCTCCTCCATAAGGCCGTCGAAGCGGGCGTCCGTCAGGTCGGGTGCGTCCAGCACGTAGTACTGGAAGCGGGCGTCGTTGATCAGCTGAGCCAGCTCGGCGTGCCGCGTACGGGGGTCGATCACCGGGCAAATCTAGCGTGACCGCAATCAGCGGTGGAGGGCGTCGTCCAGCCGATCGGCGACCACGGTCAACCTCCGCAGCAGCGCGGACGCCTCGGACGGGCGCCAGCCCGCGAGGCCGCAGGCAGGCGTGAGCACGACGCGTTCGCTCAGCATCGGGCCGAGCTCCAACGGCAGCAGCGCGTCCCGCACACGCCGGGTCAGCGCGTCAGCCGACAGTGCCGGGGCGTCGCCCGGGGACGCCGTGGGTGCGCACCCCAGCCAGAGGTCGCGCCCGCGCTCCATCGCCGCGCCCAGGACGTCCCAGTCGGCGGGGGTGATGAGCGATTGGTCGAGCGCGACCCCCGACAGTCCCGGGCCGTGCTCGCCGAGGAGGAGGTCCACATCGAGCCCGGGCGCGCAGCAGTGCAGCACGTCGCCGCCCAGGCCCGCGAGCAGCGCGACGGCCTCGGGCCGGTCCACCGAGCGGTGTCGGAAGAAGCCGCCCTCGGTGGGCACCGCGCCGGCCAGCACCGCGGGCAGCGACGGCTCGTCGACCTGCAGCGTCACCGACACGCCGGGCAGCCGTCGCTCGATCCCGGACACCAGGTCGCGTACGCCGGACCCCAGCGACTGCGCCAGGTCGCGGCGCGCCACCCGGTCGCCGAGCACGCGTCCGCCGAACGGCAGCAGGGTGGCGGAGGCGAGCGTCCACGGCCCGGCGACCGCCACCTTGAGCTGCCCGGTCAGCCCCTGGGCGTTCTCCTCCAATACATCCAGGTCGTCGCGCAGGGCCGCGCGTGCCCGACGCTGGTCGATGCCGGGAGCCGCGGCGAGCTTCCACGCTCCGGCGTCCAGGCCGGCGCCGATGCCTTCGCACAGGCCCAGCGCGCGACCGACCATGCCCGCCCACGGCCCGCGCGCGGGGAACTCCGGAAGCCAGGGCACCGATACCGACTCCAGCGCCAGCCGGACGCCGGCGCCCACGTCGGTGCCGGGCAACGAACCGACGCCGGACGTCCTCACGCCGCGCTCGCGATCGTGGCGGCGCCGACGACGAGGTCGCCGTCGTAGAGCACGGCGGCCTGACCAGGGGCGATGCCCTCGGCGGAGGCGTCCAGGTCGACCCGGACACCGTCCGCGTCCGCCGCGATCGCGCACGGCATCGCCGCGCCGTGGGCACGCACCTGCACCAGCCCGCGCCAACGTCCCAGTCGCGGCTCGGCGACCGCCCAGGTCGGCCGAATGGCCTCGATCGCGGAGACGGCCAGTCCCTCGCGGGGGCCGACCGTCACCGTGTTGGTCGCCGGCGAGATGCCCAGCACGTAGCGGGGGCGTCCGTCGGTCGCCGGGACGCCGAGCCGCAGACCCCTGCGCTGGCCGACCGTGAACTGGTGGTGGCCCGCGTGCCGGCCCACGACGGTGCCGGCGGTGTCGACGATCGTCCCGTCCCGCTCGCCCAGGGCGCGGGTGAGGAAGCCGGCCGTGTCGCCGTCGGAGATGAAACAGATGTCGTGGCTGTCCGGCTTGGCCGCCACCCGCAGGCCCAGCGCCGCGGCCTCGGCACGCACCTGCGGCTTCTCGGTGCCGTACAACGGGAACAGCGAGCGGCGCAGCTGCTCCTGGGTGAGGACGCCGAGCACATAGCTCTGATCCTTGGCGGCGTCCGCGGCGCGGTAGAGCCGCGCCTCGTCGTCGGCCCAGTCCAGACGGGCGTAATGACCGGTCGCGACGGCGTCGAAGCCGAGCGCCAGGCCGCGGTCGAGCACCGCCGCGAACTTGATCTTCTCGTTGCAGCGCAGACACGGGTTCGGCGTCCGTCCGGCCGCGTACTCGGCGACGAAGTTCTCGACGACATCGCAGTGAAAGCGCTCGGAGAAGTCCCACACGTAGAACGGGATCCCGAGCACGTCGGCGACCCGGCGGGCGTCCTGGGCGTCCTCCAGCGAGCAGCAGCCGCGCGAGCCCGACCGGTACGCCTCGGGGTGACGGTTGAGCGCGAGGTGGACGCCGACCACCTCGTGCCCGTCTGCGACCAGGCGCGCGGCAGCGACGGAGGAGTCGACTCCCCCGGACATGGCCACCAGAACACGCACCCGTCGATTCTACGGGCTGGGTGGGATGACCGGACGTTGGGCGCTCACTGGTCGCCTACGACCACTGATCCCCGGGAATTGATCATCCAACCGAGGTGTATCGCGATGAGGGCGAAGCCGCGCCCCGAACCCGATCCACCATCCCCAGCATCGGCTATCACTGCGCACCCGGCCTCCGGCTCGATCGGTCCGTGTACGACCTCGGCGGCGGCGCGTCGCGGCCCGATCACGCAGGACCGTACGCCGCGCGGGCGCGGGCGACGGCGTCCGGCCATGCGGCCAGCACCGCCTCGACGTCGGCAACCGTCGTCGCGTGGCCGAACGAGAAACGCACGGACGCGGAGGCGTCCGCCTCGCTGCGCCCCATCGCCAGCAGCACGTCGCTCGGCTGGTGCACGCCGGCCGTGCACGCCGACCCGGTGGAGCAGTCGATGCCCGCCGCGTCCAGCAGGAACAACACGTCGTCGGCGCGCGTCCCCGGCACCGTGACGTGGCAGATCGCCGGGCTCACCGCTCCCGGCCCGGACGGCCCGTTGACCCGGACGCCTGCCGCACCCGTCAGGCCGGCCGCCAGCCGCGCGCGAAGCGCCCCCAGCCGCGCCCTCTCCGAGGCCAACGCCGCCACGCATTCCGCCGCCGCCACCGCGAACCCGGCGGCCAGCGCCACCGGCACCGTGCCCGAACGCAGCGTCCGCTCCTGCCCGCCGCCGTGACTGACGGTGGCGAGCGGGGCGTCCCGGCGCACCACCAGAGCCCCGACGCCAACCGGGCCGCCCACCTTGTGGGCCGACAGCGTCATCGCATCCAGCCCCGAGGCCGCGAACGACACCGGCAGGTGGCCGAGCGCCTGCACCGCGTCGCTGTGCACCCGGACGCCGGCGCGCCGGCACGCCTCGACCACGACGCCGAGCGGTTGCACCGCCCCGGTCTCGTTGTTGACCCACATCACCGACGCCCAGGCCACGCGCTCGTCCAGCGAGTCGAGCGCCGCGCCGGTCACCAGGCCCTCGGCGTCCACGCCGAGCCAGACCGCGCGTGCCCCCAGTGCCCGCACGCTCTGCGCGATCGCAGGGTGCTCCACCGTCGAGGCAGCGACGAACGGACGCCCCTCGCCGGCCCCCCAACCGGCGCCGCCCGCGATCACGAGGTTGTCCGCCTCCGTCCCCCCCGAGGTGAAGACGACCTCGGCCGGGAGCGCGCCCACGGCGTCCGCGAGTTGCTCGCGAGCGTTCTCCAGGATCGCGCGAGCACGGCGTCCGGACGCATGCAACGAGCTGGGGTTGCCCACCGCCTCCCACGCTCCCCGCACGGCCGCCGCGGCCGACGGACGCAGCGCGCTGGACGCGGCGTGGTCGACGTAGTGCCGTGCGAAGCCGGACGATGCCATGGACAAACCCTCCGTGAGACTCGGCCGCTCGAGGCTGGGCGCGGTGGCATCGAGCATAACGAGCGCCCGCCGCGGAGAGGCCACCGCGGACGCGCCGACCATGCGACCCGAGGTGCATCCGGTACCCGCGGTGCGCCATAATGGCCCGGCTTGCTCCGGACTTGCCTCAAGCCCGGCCCTCGGACGAATCCTGGAAAGTGACAACGTGCGCCTCTCCCTTCCACGCCCGACGAACTCCTCGCTCCTTGGCGCGCGCATGGTCGAAGGTGGAACGTGCTTCTCGCTCTGGGCGCCGCGCGCCACCCGGGTCGAGGTCGTGCTGGTCGGCATCGACCGCCGCCAGATCAACCACGACCTCACCCACCACGCCGACGGCGTGTGGAGCGTCGTCGTGCCGGGCGTCGAGGCGGGTCAGCGCTACGGCTACCGCGTCCACGGGCCGTGGAGCCCCGAGACCGGCCAGCGCTTCAACGCGTCCAAGCTGCTGATCGATCCCTACGCCCGAGCGATCACCGGCGGCGTCGACTATTCGGGTCCGATCAGCGACCACACGCCCGAATCCAACTTCAAGCCCGACCCGCGCGACTCGTCGATCTCGGTACCGCTGAGCGTCGTCGTGGCCGACAGCCCGCCGCCGCGTCCGCTGGCGATCAAGCCGCGCCTGGACGACCTGGTCATCTACGAGGCCCATCTCAAGGGCTACACGCAACTTCACCCGTCCGTTCCCGAACACCTGCGCGGCTCGTACGCCGGCATGGCATACCCGGCCGTGGTCGAGCACCTCGTTGCGCTGGGCATCAACGCCGTCCAGTTCCTGCCGGTCCACCACTTCATCTCCGAACCGTTCGCGATCGGCAAGGGACTGGTGAACTACTGGGGCTACAACACGCTCGGCTACTTCGCCCCGCACGCGCCCTATTCGAGTTCCGGGACGCTCGGACAGCAGGTCGCCGAGTTCAAGCAGATGGTGACGGCGCTCCATGACGCGGGGATCGCGGTCATCCTCGACGTGGTCTACAACCACACCGCCGAGGGCGGCCACGAGGGCCCCACGCTGAGCTTCCGCGGCATCGACCACGCCGGCTATTACCGGCTCACCTCCGATTCGCGCAACGACTATGACGTGACCGGCTGCGGCAACGCCGTCGACACCTCGGTCGACGGCGTCCTCGACCTGATCCTGGACTCCCTGCGCTACTGGGTCACCGACATGGGTGTGGACGGCTTCCGCTTCGACCTGTGCACGACGCTGATCCGCGACGAGAACCATCACGTCCAGCAGAGTCACGCCTTCAAGCAAGCCATCGCGGCCGATCCGGTGCTGTCCGAGGTGATCGTGATCAGCGAACCCTGGGACCTGGGCCCGTACGGCTACCAGGTCGGACGCTGGGGCCGCGGCTGGACGGAATGGAACGACCGCTTCCGCGGCTTCTCCCGCGATTTCTGGCGTGGCGCCGTCCACGGCGTCGAGGAACTCGCCACCCGGCTCGCCGGCTCGGCCGACATCTTCGACCACGACGGACGCCCCGCCACCAGTTCGGTCAACTTCGTCACCGCCCACGACGGCTTCACGCTGCGCGACGTCGTCACCTACGACCTGAAGCACAACGAGGCCAACGGCGAACGCAATCGCGACGGCACCGACGACAACCGCTCGTGGAACCACGGCAGCGAGGGCGAGACGGACGATCCAGAGATCGTGGCCGCACGACGCCGCACGCTCCGCAACATGATGGCGACGCTGCTGCTGTCGACGGGCACGCCGATGATGCTCGCGGGCGACGAGATGGGCCGCACGCAACAGGGCAACAACAACGCCTACTGTCAGGACTCACCGCTGTCATGGGTCCACTGGACCGCCGCCGGGGACTGGACCGACCTGACCGAGCTCACCCGCACGCTGCTGACCCTTCGCGCCACCTACCCGGTGCTGCGACCGTCTTCGTTCCGCAGGCGCACCGAGGTCATCGACGGTGACGGTGAGGGGCTGGGCCGCACGGAATCGGCGTGGTTCTCCGAGCACGGCACCGAGATGACCATCGCCGAATGGCACGACGGCGGACGCCGCACCCTCGGCATGTACGTGTGTGACGAACTCGACGGCCTCTACATCCTCGTCCACGCCGGCGCCGATCCGATCATGGTCACCCTTCCGGGCCGGCCCTGGTCGGACACCTTCGAAATCCTCGCTCACACCGGCGAACCCGAGGAGTTTCCCGAGGCCAGCCTCGAAGCCGGCTTCCGCCTGCCCGTGCAGGGACGCACGATCGTCGTGATGAAAGCCGTCGGTCAAGGTGACCAAAGCACGGTGCCAAGCTGATGCGGCGGACGTGACCGTGCAGTAGCGTAGGCGCCGTGACGCAGAGCAAACTGACCCAGCCCTCGCCCCCCTCCCACACCGGCAATGGCGCCGACGTCCCGGTCGACCTGAGCGCGACGACGACCGTCGTGCGTGGGATCGGGCGCATTCCCGTGACGAAGGTGTCCCCCGTGATCGAAGGCGGCGCCTATCCGGCCAAGGCCACCGTGGGCGAACTGATTCCCGTCCGCGCCAAGGTCTTCCGCGAGGGCCACGATGCGGTCAACGCGTCGGTGATCCTCACCGATCCCGCGGGTAACCAGACGCGCCACGACATGACGCCGCTGCCGCCCGCCGGCCTCGACCAGTGGGAGGCGTGGGTTCGCCCGGACGCCGAGGGTTCCTGGACGTTCCGGGTCGAGGGCTGGTCCGATCCGTGGGGCACCTGGTTGCACAACGCCCAGGCCAAGCTGCCCGCAGCCGTCGACATCGAACTCGTGTGCCTCGAGGGCCGCGACCTCTTCGAGCGCACCGCAGCGGCCGCCGACGAGGCCGGCGATCCGATCCAGGCGTCCATTCTGCGCGCCACCGCGCAACTGCTGATCCCGCAGCGTCCCGCCGAAGACCTGCTCGACGTGGCCAATGGCACCGGCCTGGCGAAGGCGATGCGCAAGTACGGCCCGCGCGAACTGATCTCGCCCACCGCCGACTTCCCGATCTTCGTCGACCGCAAGAAGGCATTGTTCGCGTCCTGGTACGAGTTCTTCCCGCGCAGCGAGGGGGCGACCTACGACGCCGCCACCGACACCTGGACGTCCGGCACCTTCGACTCCTGCCACCGCCGGCTGGAGGAGGTCGCTGCCATGGGCTTCGATGTCGTCTACTTCCCGCCGGTCCACCCCATCGGCGCCGCGTACAAGAAGGGCAAGAACAACACCCTCGACGCCACCGACAAGGACCCCGGTTCCCCGTGGGCGGTCGGCAGCCCCGCCGGCGGCCATGACGCGATCCACCCCGACCTCGGCGACTGGGAGTCCTTCGACCGTCTGGTGGCCAGGGCCACCGAACTCGGCCTGGAGGTCGCGCTCGATTTCGCGCTGCAGGCCTCGCCCGATCACCCGTGGGTGATCGAGCACCCGCAATGGTTCACCACCCGCATCGACGGCACCATCGCCTACGCCGAGAACCCGCCGAAGAAGTACCAGGACATCTACCCGATCAACTTCGACAACGATCCCGAGGGCATCTACAACGAGGTGCTCCGCGTCCTGAGGTTGTGGATGGCCCACGGCGTGCGGATCTTCCGCGTCGACAACCCGCACACCAAACCGGTGCAGTTCTGGGGCTGGATCTTCGACCAGATCCGCGCGACCGACCCCGACGTGATCTTCTTCGCCGAGGCCTTCACCAAGCCAGAAATGATGCACGCGCTCGGCAAGGTGGGGTTCCACACCTCGTACACCTACTTCACCTGGCGGGTCAGCAAGGCCGAGATCGAGGAGTACATGTACGAGTTGTCGCGCGACACCGACTCGTTCTACCGCCCGAACTTCTTCGTCAACACCCCCGACATCCTGCCGTTCCACCTGCAATCGGGTAACCCGGCGATCTTCTCGATCCGCGCGATCCTCGCGGCGATGCTGTCGCCGGCCTGGGGCGTGTACGCGGGCTTCGAATTGTTCGAGTACGAGGCGCTGGCTCCGGGACGTGAGGAGTACCTGAACTCCGAGAAGTACGAGTACCGGCCCCGCGACTTCGAGGCTCAGCCGAACCTGAACATGCTGATGGGACGACTCAACGAGGTCCGTCTGGCGCACCCGGCCCTGCAGCAGCTTCGCCAGATCGACTTCCACCTCGCGCTGGACGACCAACTGCTCGCGTTCAGCAAGACCGACGGCGACGACCGCGTGGTCGTCATCGTGTCGCTGGATCCCGACAACACCGTCGAGACCGAAGTGCATCTCGACCTGACGAAGCTCGGCCTCCCCGCCGATGCGCCGCTGCCGGTGCGCGACGAGCTGACCGGCGCGACGTTCACCTGGGGTGCACGCAACTTCGTCCGGTTGAACCCGGCCCAGCCCGCGCACATCCTCGCGGTGCTGTAGCGGTTCCGCACCCGTGGACGAGATCCTCAACGTCGCCTGGATGCACCACCTCGAGGCGGTTCGCTGGTTCGGCGGTAAGGGTGCCGGCGCACGCATCGTGCGCCGGCACCCCCTCCCCGACCACACTCCAGCGGGGGTGTGCCCGCGCGTGCGCAGCGAGATCGCGACGCTCGCCTATCCGGACGGGCGCAGCGAGTACTACCACCTTCTCGTGGCGCTCCGACCGGCGGACGCCCCTGCGTGCGGCCCCGTGCTCGGCACCGAGGCCGACGCCGACGGCCGGCTCATGCAGGTGAGAGACGCGGCGACCGATGCGGAGGCCCTCGCGGCGTTCGTCGCCGCCACCGCTCCCGCTTTGGCCGGGCGTCCGGTCGGGGTGTGGGCGGGCGAGCAGTCGAACACCACGCTCACCGTCGGCCCCGACGACCTGTACAAGCTGTTCCGGCGCATCGAACCCGGCCCGAACCTGGACGCCGAGGTGCTGCTCGCGCTGGCGGGCGGCCCGGTGCCCGCGGTGCGCGGACGCCTCACCGGCGCCTGGCCCGACGGGGAGGTGACCGATCTCGGTCTGGTCCTCGAGCGAATTCCCGACGCCACGGACGGATGGGACATGGCTACCGCGGCCTGCGTGTCCGGCGAGGACTTCACCGGGCGGGCGCGCGAACTCGGCGCTTCGCTCCGGGCCACGCACGCCCTGCTGGCCGGCGCGTTCGGCGTCCGGACGGTCGAGGGCGGCCGCATCGGCGCGCTCATGAGCCAACGCCTGGACGCCGCGGTGGACGCCGTGCCTCGTCTCGCCGCACCCGCCGCCGTGCTGCGGCGCGCCTTCGATGCGGTGGGCGAGGGCATGGTGGAGGTGCAGCGGATCCACGGCGACTTCCATCTCGGCCAGACCCTGCATTCGACTCACGGCTGGACGCTCATCGACTTCGAGGGCGAACCCGCCAAGACGGCGGCCGAGCGCCGCGCCTTCGACTCGCCCTGGCGCGACGTCGCCGGCATGGTGCGGTCATTCGACTATGCCCGCAGCGCCCACGCGCGGCCGTCCGGCGCCGATGCAAGACGTTGGGCCGATGACGCCCGCGATGCGTTCCTGGATGGCTACTGTGGTCCTCATCACACACCGAGCACTCTCCTCGGGGCGTACGTGATCGACAAAGCCGTCTACGAAGTGGTGTACGAAGTGCGAAACAGACCCGACTGGGTCGCAATCCCGATGAGGGCGATCGACGAGGCGGCCGCCACTTCCGCTTCCTCAATTCCCACCGACAAGGAGTAACCATGGCACACGACCCGTTCGGCGGACTGACCGGCTGGGATCTCGAAGGGTTCCACAACGGCGGTGACACCGAGCTTTGGAAGCGCCTGGGCGCGCACGTCGTGACCCTTCACGACGACGAGCGCGGAGAGATCACCGGCACCCGCTTCACCGTATGGGCCCCGAACGCGCACGAGGTGCGCATCAACGCCGACTTCAACTGGTGGACAGGCGACGTCATGCAGCGCATTCCCGGTACCGGGGTGTGGGGCTTGTTCGTCGAGGGCGTGGGCGACGGCACGCTGTACAAGTTCAACATCCTCGGTGCCGACGGGCAGTGGCACGAGAAGATCGATCCCATGGCCTTCTTCGCCGAGCAGGCGCCGGCCAACAGCTCGATCGTCTACACCAGCCAGTTCGGCTGGGGTGACGGCGACTGGATGGAGGAGCGCAAGGGGCGCAACTTCCAGAAGGAGCCCATGAGCGTCTACGAGGTGCATCTGGGCAGCTGGCGCAAGGGCAAGACCTACCTCGAGCTCGCCGACGAACTCGTCGAGTACGTCACCTGGCAGGGCTTCACGCACGTCGAGTTCATGCCCGTCACCGAGCATCCCTTCGAGCCGTCCTGGGGCTACCAGGTCACGAACTACTTCGCCCCGCAGTCGCGCCTCGGACGCCCCGACGAGTTGCGCTACCTGATCGACCGGCTGCACCAGGCCGGCATCGGCGTCATCCTCGACTGGGTTCCCGGCCACTTCCCCAAGGACGCCTTCGCGCTGGGCCGCTTCGACGGCACCGCCCTGTACGAGCACGCCGATCCGCGTCAGGGCGAGCACATGGACTGGGGCACCTACATCTTCAACTACGGACGCAACGAGGTGAAGAGCTTCCTGGTCTCCAACGCCCTCTACTGGGTGACGGAGTTCCACATCGACGCCCTGCGCGTGGACGCCGTGGCGTCCATGCTCTACCTCGACTACAGCCGCGAAGAGGGCCAGTGGGTGCCGAACGAGTTCGGCGGCAACCACAACCTCGAGGCCATCGACTTCCTGCGCTACGTGAACCGGCACCTGTACGAGCGCGTGCCGGGCGTGACGATGATCGCCGAGGAGTCCACGTCGTTCGGCGGCGTGACCCAGCCCACCAACCTGGGCGGGCTCGGGTTCGGCTTCAAGTGGAACATGGGCTGGATGAACGACTCGCTGCGCTACCTCGCGCTCGAGCCGGTCTACCGGCAGTGGCACCACCACGAGATGACGTTCGCGATGGTCTACCAGTACAGCGAGAACTTCGTCCTGCCGATCAGCCACGACGAGGTCGTGCACGGCAAGGGTTCGATGATCAACAAGATCCCGCAGGACGCCTGGCGTCAGTTCGCGACCCTGCGCGCGTTCTACAGCTTCATGTGGGCGTTCCCGGGCAAGCAGTTGCTGTTCATGGGCCAGGAGTTCGGGCAGCGTTCCGAGTTCAACGAGGCCGTCAGCCTCGAATGGTGGGTGTCGGATCTGTGGGGCCACAACGGCCTTCAGCGCCTGGTGAAGGACCTCAACGACCTGTACACCTCGCATCCGGCACTGTGGCGGCTGGACAACGACCCGTACGGGTTCCAGTGGATCAACGCCGACGACGCCAGCCGGAACACCTACAGCTGGGTGCGGCGCGACAATGACGGCCAGCAGATCGCCGTCGTCGTCAACTTCAGCTCCGAGCCGTGGTACGACTACGAAATCGGGCTGCCGGCCGCCGGGCGTTGGAGCGAGATCTTCAACTCCGACTCGACGCACTACGACGGTTCGGGCATCGGCAACTTCGGCGGCGTGGACGCCCACGAGGCCGAGTGGGGCGCCTTCCCGGCACGCGCGACCGTGCAGGTTCCGCCGCTGGGTGCGGTGTTCTTCCGCTTGGAGGAGGCCGATGAGGTCGCGCCGAAGCGCGCGGTCGAAGACGACCTGGGGGCGTCCGCCTGATCGGCGTCCGTCTCGGTGAACGGGCCGGGCACTCACCTGAGTGCCCGGCCCGTTTCGTCGTGTCGGCGCCGGCGCGGTCCGCCCCGCGTGAGGCTCAGAACAGTGCGGTCATCAGGGCGCGACGGGCCTTCAGCACCGCGGGATCGGTCGGGCCGACGGTCTCGAACAGTTCCAGCAGCCGGACGCGAACCGCCTCGCGAGACGGCCCCGCCGTGATCCGGATGAGGTCGATCAGGCGCGCGAAGGCCGCGTCGACGTTGCCGGCGGCCAACTCGAGATCGGCCATGGCGAGGTGGGCGTCGACATCGTTCACGTCGAACGCCAGCGCGGAGTGGACGGCGTCGGGGTCGGCGGTCGTCACCCGCTGGATGAGCCGCGCCTGCGCGCGCCCTGCCGACGCCTCCGCGTCCGCCGGGTTGGCGGCCAGCAGCGAGTCGAATTCCGCGATCGCGGCCTCGAAGTCGCCACGCTCGAGGGCGGCGTCCGCGGCGTCGAAGCGCGGATCGGGGCCGTCGGCGGCCGCGGCGTCCGGGACCACCGGCTGCGCCCGTCCCGCGAGCCCCTGCTGGTGCGCGAGCGCGACGAGCTGGTCGAGGACCGCCTTGACCTGCGCCTTCTCGGCGGTCCCCTGGAACAGCGGAGCGAGCTGGCCACCGATGATGCCCACGACCATCGGCACGGCCTGCACCTGAAGCGCCTGCGCGATGGCCGGCGCCTCGTCGACGTTCACCCGCACGAGCAGCCAACTGCCGGCGGCTGTGGTGGCGAGGTCCTTCAGGTCGGCGGACAGTTGAGCGCCGCTCGGCGCCCGAGGCGACCAGAACTCGACCACCACCGGGTGCTGCATGGAGGCCCCCAGGTACGACTCGAAACTGCGGTCGTCGGCTTCGACCCACCACACGGCGCCGGCGGGTGCGGGGGGTGCGGGCTTGAGCGCGGACAGGTCGATGGCTCCACCATGGAACGGCACAGAGGTCATGGCGTCCATTGTTCCACCCTCCGCGCGAGGCGCGATCGTCCTCGCGCGTGCGGCAAGACGGCCAAATGGGGCCGGAGACGAAACAGCGGGGTGCGGTCGGACCCGCCAGCGGGCAAGATGGGCAGCATGGTTCACGCACGCGCCGGGCAACCCGCACTGCCCGAAGATCTCATCAACGTCGACGATGTCCTCGCGGCCTATTACGACCTCGTCCCCGACCCGACCAATCCTGACCAGATGGTCGTCTTCGGCACGTCGGGTCACCGCGGCAGTTCGCTCAACACCGCGTTCAACGAGGCCCACATCGCGGCCACCACCCAGGCGATCGTGGAGTACCGCGCCGCGCAGGGTGTCACCGGCCCGCTGTTCATCGGCAAGGACACCCACGGGCTGTCGCTGCCGGCGTGGAAGACGGCCCTCGAGGTCCTGCACGCGCAGGGCGTCGACGTCCGAGCCGAGCGCGACGACGAGTACACCCCGACTCCGGCCGTGTCGCGCGCGATCATCGTCTACAACCGCGATCACTCGGGTCCGCGCGCAGACGGCATCGTCGTCACGCCCTCGCACAACCCGCCGGCCGACGGCGGCTTCAAGTACAACCCGCCGCACGGCGGCCCGGCCGACTCCGACGCCACCTCGGTGATCGCCGCACGCGCCAACGAACTGCTCGCCGACTGGGGCTCGATCAAGCGGACGCCGTACGAGAAGATCGCCGGCGAGATCACCCGCCACGACTACCGGACGCCGTACTGCGCCGACCTGGTCAACGTGATCAACCTCGACGCGATCCGCGGCGCCGGCCTCAACATCGGCGCTGACGCCATGGGTGGCGCCTCCGTGCAGTACTGGGCGTACATCGCCGACACGATGAACCTCGGCCTGACCGCGATCAACCGCACGGTCGACCCGGCGTGGCCGTTCATGACGCTCGACTGGGACGGAAAGATCCGCATGGATTGCTCCAGCCCGTACGCCATGGCCTCCCTGATCAACAACAAGGACGCCTTCGCCCTGTCGACCGGCAACGACGCGGACGCCGACCGTCACGGCATCGTCACGCCGGACGCCGGCCTGATGAACCCCAACCACTACCTGGCCACCGCCATCCAGTACCTGTTCAGCCACCGCGACGGCTGGAATCCCGACGCCGGCATCGGAAAGACGCTCGTCTCGAGTTCGATGATCGACAACGTCGCCAAGAAGATCGGCAAGACGCTCGTCGAGGTGCCGGTCGGGTTCAAGTGGTTCGTGCCCGGCCTGTCGGACGGGTCGATCGGGTTCGGTGGCGAAGAGTCCGCGGGCGCGTCCTTCCTCACCCTCGACGGCCAGACCTGGACGACGGACAAGGACGGCCTCATCCTCGATCTGCTGGCCTCCGAAATCCTCGCGGTGACCGGCAAGACGCCGTCGCAGCACTACGCCGAACTGGAGGCGGAGTTCGGTTCCACCTCGTACGCCCGCGTGGACGCCCCCGCCAACCGCGAGCAGAAGGCCAAGCTGGGCAAGCTGTCTCCCGAGGACGTCACCGCCACCGAGCTGGCCGGCGAGGCGATCGTCGCCAAGATGACGAGCGCACCGGGCAACGGCGCCGCCATCGGCGGCCTCAAGGTGGTCACCGAGAACGCCTGGTTCGCGGCGCGTCCCTCGGGCACGGAGGACGTCTACAAGATCTACGCCGAGTCCTTCAGGGGCGCCGATCACCTGGCGCAGGTACAGGCCGAGGCCAAGCAGGTCGTCGACGCCGTCCTGAGCTGACCCTCCCCCGCCCGACCAACGACCCGTGGCCCCGTCAGGGGCCACGGGTCGGCCTGCGTCACGCAGGATGGCCCTCCACGGACCGGACCACCAACCCGCGGACACCACCCGCAGCCCGAGGCGTCGGCATCGGCTCGTCGGGCCGCACCCCGGTTCGCGGGGCGGTCATTTCGCTCCGAAGGTGGGCGCTTGGCGTCGAGGCGTGCCAGGGTGGAGGTATGGAGAATTCTGATCTTTTCGTGTGCATTGACCATGTCGGCTACGCCGTCCCCGACCTCGACGAGGCCATCAAGCTTCACACCGAGGTGTTCGGCTGGCGCGTACTGCACCGCGAGACCAACGAGGAACAGGGCGTCGAAGAGGCCATGCTCGGCACCGGCGACCAGCACTCCGAGAACGCGCAGATCCAGTTGCTCGCCCCGCTGAGCCCGGCGTCGACGATCGCCAAGTGGCTCGAGCGCAACGGCGGACGCGGAGGCGTCCAGCAGGTGGCCTACCGCGTCAACGACATCGACGCCGTCTCCGCCACCCTGCGCGAGCGCGGCGTGACCCTGCTGTACGCGGAGCCCAAGATCGGCACCGGCGGCTCGCGGATCCAGTTCGCGCACCCGAAGAGCACCGGCGGCATCCTGCTCGAGATCGTCGAGCCCGCGGAGGGCTCCGCCCACTAGCACGCGCTCAGGCGGACAGGCCTTCGGAGTTCGCTCGCGGGGGCCTGTCGCCGCCTCGTTGCCGCCCTTCACGGGGTAGCATCGAGGCGTCGGCCCCCCGGCACTGGTGTGGAGAGGATTTGCGGTGACAGAGAACGACGCGCACGGTCTGGATTTGTTCGACGAGACGGCCAGCGCCGTCCGTGGGTTCCCCAACGCGATGCTCGGCTACGACAAGAAAGCTGTCGACGACTACATCCGCGACGTCGAACGTCAGCTCTCCCTGGCCAAACACCAGCTGCGTTCGGTTCAGCGCGAGCTGACCGCCGCCAACCTGCGCGTCGACGACACCGACTTCAGCAAGCTGGGCGCGCACACCGCCAACCTGATCAAGGTGGCAGAGGCCCAGGCGGGCGAGATGATCCAGAGCGCCCAGGGCCGCGCCGAGGCGATGCTGGCCGAGGCGCGCGCCGAGGCCGACCGCACCAGGGCGGACGCCGCACAGACCGCCGAGTCGGCGCGTCAGGAGGGTCTGGCCTCGATCAAGGGGCTACGCGCCCAGCTCGAGACGCAGACGAGCCGCGAACTCGCGGCGGCCCGCACCGAAGCCGAAGGACTGCGCCGGTCCGCGGACGAGCACGCGGCCATCATCATCACCGAGGCCGAACGGCGAGCCGCGTCGCTCACGGACGCCGCCCGGCGTGAGGCGGAGGCCCGGCGCGGGGCCGCCGAGTCGGAGATCAGCTCTCTGCGCGCCACCGCCGCGTCCGAGCGCGAGGAGCGGTTGCGTCTCCTGCACGAGGAACAGGCGGCCCTGTCCGAGCAGCTCACCGCATCGGCCGCCGAAGCGCGTGAGCAGTCCGACGCGGTGCAGGCCGCTCTGTTCGAGGCGTCCGAGAACCTCCGCACACGCCAGCAGGCGGCCTACGACGAGGCCGAAGACATCAAGGCGTCCGCCATCTCCGAGGCCGGCGAGATCGTGGCCTCGGCCCGCGCGAAGGCCGAGGTGATTCTCGCTCAGGCCGACCACGAACTGGCCGGACGCAACGAGAAGCTCAAGCGCGAGCAGCGCCACCTGCGCCAGCGCAAGAACGCGCTGCTGAGCCAGCTCGCCCAGCTGTCGAGCCTGGCCACGCAGACCGCCGACCAGTTCCCCGAAGAGGAGGCCACGGGGCCTCTCGCGGGCTGGGACGATGCGCTGCTCACGACCCTCACCGATCCCTACGCCGACGGTGAGGAACGGAACGACTCGTGAGCGGTGATGCCTCGTTGCACGCCGGCAGCGGGGCGCCGCGCGATCCTGTCGCCGGGCAATCACCGATCCCGCCCGAGGCCGCCCGTCTTCCTCAGCAGGGCGAGACGCCGGCCTCGGCCGCCACGCCGTCGCCTGCTGCCGCGACCGAGCCTCGGCGCTGGTGGCGCAAACTGCGCCGATCCTCTCAGCTCACCCCGGCCGATCCCGAGTTGCCCCGCATCGACGACGCCCCTGGCCCGACCAGCCTGCTCTACCGTTCGCCGTTCCAGATCGGCTTCCTGGTCACCGTCGGTGGCCTGGTGGCGTTCGGTCTCCTGGCCGCCCTCGCGGCGTTGCAGAGCGTGCTGGTGCTGGGCCTGCTGTCGCTGTATCTCGCGCTGGGTCTCAGCCCGTTGGTCGACACGCTGCACCGGCGCGGCCTGAGCCGTGGCCTCGCGGTTGCCGTCGTGGCGTTGGGCCTGCTCCTGCTCATCGCCCTCGGGGCCTGGGCCGTTCTGCCTGTCCTTACCGAGCAGGTCAACATCCTGGTGCAGAACACGGCCACCTACCTGCAGAGCCTGCGGGAGAACCCTCAGGTCGCCGACCTCGACGGTCAGCTCGACCTGCTCAACCGCATCTCGGGCGTGATGACCTCGGGCGCATGGATCGAGGGCATGTTCGGCGGAATTCTGGGCGCCTCGGTCGCCATCGCCAACATCCTGTTCAGTTTCATCGTGACCCTGGTGCTGACGCTGTGGTTCCTGGCCTCGCTGCCCTCGATCAAGGAGACGATTTACCAGTTGGCGCCTGCCTCGCGGCGCCCTCGGGCGAAATACCTGGCCAACGAGATGTTCCGCCGCATCGGCGGGTACATGTCGGGCCTGTTTCTCGTCGTGGTGCTCGCCAGCAGCGCGGCGTTCCTGTTCCTGAACATCGTCGGGCTGGGCTCCTACTCGCTGGCGCTGAGCGTCGTCGTGGCCATCTTCGCGTTCATCCCGATCGTCGGCCCCACCTTGTCGATGCTGATCG
This sequence comes from Nigerium sp., assembly GCA_016711325.1. Lineage (GTDB taxonomy): Bacteria > Actinomycetota > Actinomycetes > Propionibacteriales > Propionibacteriaceae > Propioniciclava. The sequence continues at coordinate 822,933 of JADJTH010000008.1, forward strand.
TGTCGCTGGTGGCCTTCTCGAACGACACCACGGTCGGCATCGTCACGCTGATCTTCTTCATCGTCTACCAGCAGGTCGACGCCTACGTCGTTCAGCCCCGCATCTTCCAGCGCTCGGTGAACGTGCCGGGGCCGCTCATCGTCCTGGCCGCGATCTCGGGCGGCGTCCTGTTCGGGATCGCCGGTGCACTGCTCGCCATCCCGACCGTCGCCTCGTTGCTGCTGCTCTACCGCGAGGTCGTGGTGCCGGCGCTCGACCGATCCTGAACCCGATCGACCGGCGCGCACTCACCCCGGCTCCGCCACCCGGTCCTATGCACCCCGGCGGCCTCGCCCCCCGGCGTGTCAGAACAGGCGGTCCTCGGCGTTGTCGAGCCCACGCAGGGCGTCGTAGTCGACCGTGATGCAGGCGATTCCGCGCGAAGTCGCCAGCACGCGGGCCTGCGGCTTGATCTGCTGGGCCGCGAACACCCCGCTCACCGGACGCAGGTGCGGGTCGGCGTTCATGAGCTCCAGGTAGCGGGTCAGCTGTTCCACACCGTCGATCTCCCCGCGCCGTTTCACCTCGACCGCGACATACGCGCCCGCCGCGTCCCGGAACAGGATGTCGACCGGCCCGATGGCCGTCATGTGCTCGCGGCGCACCAGCGTCCAGCCTGCGCCGAAGGCCCCCGGATTGTCGGCCAGCAGCACCTGCAGGTGCGCCTCCACGCCGTCCTTCACCAGGCCAGGGTCCACCCCCAGTTCGTGCGACGAGTCGTGCCACACCTCGGCGACCGAGATCTGCAGCGTGTCGCCGTCCTTGTTGGCGACCGTCCAGACCTGGTCCAGCCCCGCCTCGTCGGGCATGGCCGGGTCGGCCTGGCGCATGACGAGGGTGCACGGCGGATTCATCCAGTTCAGCGGCTTGTAGGCGCGGTCGTCGGCGTGGATCGAGATCGATCCGTCGGCCTTGAGCATGAGCAGCCGGGGGGCCATGGGCAGGTGCGCCGACAAGCGGCCGGCGTAGTCGACCTGGCAGCGGGCAATCAGGAGACGCACCTGGGGAACCCTACCGTAGGATCGTGGGGTGGCCCGTCGTCCCAGTAAGCACCTCCGCCAGCCTCGCCCGCTACCCGACTCCCTCGGGCAGGCGCAGAGCAAGGTCGACGGCACCTGGGTCGTCCAGGCGCTGTCCGCGGGGCGCACGGACAAAGAGTACCTGTGCCCCGGGTGCAACCAGCGCATCGCGGCCGGCTCGCCCCAGATCGTCGCGTGGCCGCGCACCGCCCACGTCGGCTCGTCCTCCCCCGTCGCGGAGCGCCGCCACTGGCACACCCCCTGCTGGAACCGGAGGCGATGACCGTGGCGCTGCATGTCACCCGTGTCGGCACCGGGACGCCACGGGTGGCCTACCTCCACGGCCTGCTCGGTCAGGGCAAGAATCTCGCCACCATCGCCAAGGCTGTGGCCGGGGCCGAGCCCGGCCTGCTCTACGACCTGCCCAACCACGGACGCAGCCCCTGGACCGACGCCTTCGGCTACGCGGCATGGGCGGACGCCGTCGCCGCCGACCTGCGCGACCGTCTGGACCCGGCCGTACCCATCAGCGTGTTCGGGCACTCCATGGGCGGCAAGACGGCCATGGCGCTGGCCCTGCGCCACCCGTCCCTGGTCCGCGGCCTCGTCGTCGCCGACATCGCCCCCGACGATTCCAGTCACGGCTACGGCTTTCGCCGCCTGCTTCGCGCCCTGCGCGAGATCGCGCTGGACGAGATCCAGACGCGAGCGGACGCCGATGCCGCGCTGGCGGCGTCCGTGCGGGAGCCGGGGGTGCGCGCTTTCCTGCTCCAGAATCTGCATCGGGTGCCCGGGGGAGGCTGGCGATGGCTGCCCAACCTCGCGTTGCTCGAGGAGTCGCTGCCGCAGATCAGCGGCTGGCCCGCGGGCATCCACGGCCCGTTCACGCGGCCCGTGCTGTGGATGCGCGGCGGTGACTCCGGCTACGTGACCGACGAGCACGCACCCGCGATGCGGGCCCTGTTCCCGCACGCCCGTCTGGTCACGATCAAGCACGCCGGTCACTGGCTGCACGCCGACCAGCCGGACGCCGTCGCCGGCGCCCTGGCGGTCTACCTCGCCGCCCTGCGCCCCCAGCTCAACCAGTGACGACCGACCGAATCACCGTCGGCACGTTCGGACGACCCACCGCGTTACTCTCGCTCGAGTCGTGGCCCTGCTCGGCCCGCTGCGCGATCGTCTCGATGCCCTCGGCGTCCATCCGCCCGAACACCGTGTAGCGCGGCGGCAGCGGAGTGTCGGCGTAGACGAGGAAGAACTGGCTGCCGTTGGTGTCGCGGCCGGAGTTCGCCATCGCGATCACGCCGGCGGTGTAGTCCTTGGTCTGCGCCAGTTCGTCGTTGAACGCGTAGCCCGGCCCGCCTCGCCCGGTGCCCGTCGGATCGCCGCACTGCAGCATGAACATGCCCTCGGTGGCGAGCCGGTGGCACTCGCTGCCGTTGAAGTAGCCCTGCTGGGCCAGGCTTTCGAACGAGTTGACCGTACAAGGCGCTGCGGCGCGGTCGAGCTCCACGTTCACCTGCGCGTCGCCGAAGTCGATCGTCATGGTCACGGTGCCGGTCGCCGGCACACCGGTGACCGGCGGTGGATCAACCGGCTTCGAGGCCGGGGTCGACGTGCGGTAGTCGCAGCGCACCGTTCCGTCGGCGCTGACGCCGGCACTCGGGCTGACGGCACACCCGGCGACCGCCAGGCCGAGGACGGCCGGGATTACGGCCATGCGGGAGAGTCTCACCACCCCAACGTCACATAAGGTCGGGCCATGGTCAATTTGACGCGGATCTACACCCGTACCGGCGATGCAGGTTCCACCCGGCTGTCCGACATGTCGCCGGCGCGCAAGACCGATGTGCGCGTTGCGGCGTACGGCGATGTCGACGAAGCGAACGCCGTCATCGGCCTCGCCGTCACCGTCGGCGGGCTTCCGGACGCCGTCGTCGCGGCGCTACGCGAGGTACAGAACGAGCTGTTCGACGTCGGCGCCGATCTGTCGAACCCGGTGACGGCCGACCCCGCCTGGGAGCCGCTGCGCATCACCCAGCCGAGCATCGACCGGCTGGAGGCGTGGTGCGACGAGTTCGGCGAGCCGCTCGGCGACCTGGTGAGCTTCATCCTTCCCGGTGGGACGCCGGGCGGCGCCTACCTGCACCAGGCGCGCACGGTGGTGCGGCGGGCCGAGCGGGCCGCCTGGGCCGCCGCTGAGGCGTACGGTTTCGAGACGGGCACGGCCGACGAGCCAGGAGGCGTGAACAAGCTCGCCATCACCTACCTCAACCGGCTCAGCGATCTGTTGTTCGTGCTCGGCCGGGTCGCCAACCTCGACGTCGGCGACGTGCTGTGGGTGCCGGGCAAGGATCGCGAACCCGTCGGCGCCCGCGCGCAACGCCAGCGCGCGAAGATCGAACTCGCCCAACAGGGCTGACGCGTCCGTCGGCGACGGGCGGGTCAGCCGGCCGTCCGGCCGCCCGGCCGGCCCGCCTCGGTCCAACTGCTGAACGCGGTGAGGTCGGGACGGGACATCGCCACCAACACGCCCTCGAACGGCTCACCGAGTTCGGCGACGACGTGGTCGCGGGGGAGATCGTCGGTCTCCCCCGGCAGTGGCGATCGCACCTTCACCACATGCGTCCGCGCGCGCGGAAAGGAATGGCGCGGACGCACCGACAGGCCGAAGGCACGGAACCATTCGAAGTCGTCGTCGCGGAAGCGCGCGATCCCGAGCGTCCACACCGAGCTGCCGGGACGCCGCAGCGAACACTGCAGAACGCGGCCGTGACCGGCCAGCCATCGTCCGCGCAGCACCAACCACACGAGAGGGGTGAGCAACCCGACCAGGCCTACCAGGACCACGATCGCGGTCCAGCTCCACCAGTCGGGCATACTCACCCCGTCGTTACGTCAGTGCTGCTCGGCCGCCCGCTGCGCCGCGCGAAGTTGAGCACGAGCACGATAGTAGTGGTGCTTCGTGTCAACACTGACATCGCCCGCGTCGAGCGCCTTCTGGGCCGCGTGATACTCGCGTTCGGCCTCCGCGAGCTTGATCTCCTGCGCCATGCGGCCGTGGGAGGTCAGCACCGAGACCCGGTTCTCGTCCACGGCCAGGAAGCCGCCGTCGATCGCGATGATCTCGCGGACGCCACCGTCCGCCCGCAGCACCTCGACCGCACACGGCACCAGCGTCGCCAGGATCGGCTCGTGGTGGCTGAGGATGCCGATGTCGCCGTCGGGCGTGCGCGCGAGGAAGGACTCCGCGTCGCCTTCCCAGACGAGGCCGTCGGCGGCGACGACCTCGACCCGCAGCGGAGAGGAGTCGAACGCCATGCTCAGCCTTCCTTCTGGATGCGGTCCCAGTTCGCCATGACCATGTCCAGGCCACCCACGTTGAAGAAGGCCTGTTCGGCGATGTGATCGACCTCGCCGTTGCAGATCATCTTGAACGCCTCGATGGTGTCGGCCAGCGGCACCGTCGATCCTTCGATCTGCGTGAACTTGGTGGCCATGTAGGTGTTCTGGCTCAGGAACTGCTGGATGCGACGGGCGCGCCCGACGATGATCTTGTCTTCTTCGGACAGCTCGTCGACACCCAGAATCGCGATGATGTCCTGCAGTTCCTTGTTGCGCTGCAGGATCTGCTTCACGCGAGTCGCGGTGTCGTAATGATCCTGGCCCACGTACTGCGGGTCGAGAATGCGCGACGTCGAGGTGAGCGGGTCCACCGCCGGGTACAGGCCACGGCTGGCGATGTCGCGGCTGAGCTCGGTGGTGGCGTCCAAGTGAGCGAACGTCGTCGCCGGAGCCGGATCGGTGTAGTCGTCGGCGGGCACGTAGATCGCCTGCATCGAGGTGATCGAGTGGCCGCGGGTCGAGGTGATCCGCTCCTGCAGCTGACCCATCTCGTCGGCCAGGTTCGGCTGGTAGCCCACGGCGGACGGCATGCGGCCGAGCAGCGTGGACACCTCGGAACCCGCCTGGGTGAACCGGAAGATGTTGTCGATGAACAGCAGCACGTCCTGCTTCTGCACGTCCCGGAAGTATTCGGCCATCGTCAAGGCCGAGAGGGCCACACGCAGACGCGTGCCCGGCGGCTCGTCCATCTGACCGAAGACGAGCGCGGTGTCCTTCATGACGCCGGCCTCGATCATCTCGTTGATCAGGTCGTTGCCCTCGCGGGTGCGCTCGCCGACTCCGGCGAACACCGAGGTACCGCCGAAGTTGTGGGCGATGCGGAAGATCATCTCCTGGATGAGCACCGTCTTGCCCACGCCCGCGCCACCGAACAGGCCGATCTTGCCGCCCTTGACATAGGGGGTCAGCAGGTCGAGGACCTTGATTCCGGTCTCCAGCATCTCGGTCCTGGGCTCGAGCTGGTCGAACTTGGGCGCCGCGCGGTGGATGGGCCAGCGCTCGGCGATCTCGACGCCCGAGATGTCCTCGTTGAGGCAATCACCGGTCACGTTCCACACGCGTCCCTTGGTGACATCGCCCACAGGCACCGAGATGGGCGCGCCGGTGTCGAAGACCTGGGTGCCGCGGCGCATGCCGTCGGTCGGCTTCAGCGAGATGGCACGGACGATGTTGTCGCCCACGTGGAGAGCCACTTCGGCGGTGATCTCGCGTGACAGTTCGCCCGCGTCGATCTTGATCGTGAGCGCGTTCATGATGCCGGGCATCTGGTCGGCGGGGAACTCCACGTCCACCACCGGGCCGATGACGCGCGCGACACGGCCCACACCGGTCGTGGTCGGATTCTCAGCAGTCAGGGTCATGGTTGCCTCTCTCGCCTCAGTCCTGGGCGCTCGCCTCGGCGAGCGCGCTGGCGCCACCGACGATCTCGGTAATTTCCTGGGTGATCTCGGCCTGGCGCGCCTGGTTGGCCTCGCGCGTCAAGGACTCGATGAGTTGGTTGGCGTTGTCCGTGGCCGACTTCATGGCCCGCTGCTGGCTGGCAAGGATGGACGCCGCCGATTGGAGCATGTAGAACCACACGCGGCTGCGGATGTACTGGGGCATGATCGCGTCCAGCACGGTGTCGGCGTCCGGCTCGAACGCGTATTGCGGGATGTGCCCCAGTTCGTCGACGGTGTGGACGCCCTCCACGACCTCCAGCGGCAGCAGCCGCCGCACGCGCGGGGTCTGCGTCAGCATCGACTCCATGCGGGTGTACACCGCGTGGATCTCGTCGACGCCGCCCTCCTCGTAGGGAGTGAGGAAGTCCTCGATGAGAACGTCCGCAATCTCCTGCGCGTCGGCATAGGTAGGTTGGTCACTGAACCCGCCCCACGCCTGGATCACGGGGATCTCACGGAACTTGTGGTACGCGATGCCCTTGCGGCCCACCACGTAGCGCTTGACCTGGATGCCCTGTTCCTCCAGACGCGCCCGCATGCGGGCCGCCGCCTTGATGAGGTTGGTGTTGAAGGCACCGTTCATGCCGCGGTCGGACGTGAACATCAGCAGCGCCGCGCGACGCGGACGCTCCACGTGGGTGGTCAGCGGGTGGTCCACGCTGGCGTGAGTCGCCAGCGCGGAGAGCGCCCGATTCAGCTCCCGGGTGTAGGGCAGCGCGCGGACGCCCGCCTGCTGCGCGCGAATCACCTTCGAGGCGGCGATGAGCTCCATCGCCTTGGTGATCTTCTTGGTCGCCGTCACCGACTTTCGTCGCTGTCGTAGCTCCCTCAGACTCGACGCCATCTCTAGCCCTTCTTGACCACGATCTGCTCGGTGTCGACATCAGCGTCACCGAGCGGCCGGGCGTTCGGGTTGTCGGAGACGGGCGCGGCCTTCGCGCTGGTCTTGAATCCGGCCTTGACCTTCTCGATCGCGGCCCGCACGGCGGCGGCGGTGTCGTCGTCCCACTTCTGGGTCGCGGCGATGGTGGTCAGGATCGCGGTGTTGTGGCGCAGATGCTCCAGCAGCTCCGCCTCGAAACGCAGCACGTCCTCGACGGGGATGTCGTCGAACAGCCCGTTGGTGCCCGCCCACACGGTGATGACCTGATCCTCGACGGGGAACGGCGTGTACTGGCCCTGGCGCAGCAGTTCGGTGAGACGCGCCCCCCGGTCGAGCTGGCGACGGGACGCGGCGTCCAGATCGGAGGCGAACATCGCGAACGCCTGCATGTCGCGGTACTGGGCGAGACTGATCTTCAGCGTGCCGGCCACGCCCTTCATCGCCTTGATCTGCGCGGCGCCGCCGACACGGGACACCGAGATGCCGACATCGATGGCGGGACGCTGGTTGGCGTTGAAGAGGTCGGACTGCAGGAAGATCTGTCCGTCGGTGATCGAGATCACGTTGGTCGGGATGTAGGCCGACACGTCGTTGGCCTTCGTCTCGATGATCGGCAAGCCCGTCATGGAGCCGCCGCCGAGCTCGTCGCTCAGCTTGGCGCAACGCTCCAGCAGACGCGAGTGAAGGTAGAACACGTCGCCCGGGTAGGCTTCACGGCCCGGCGGGCGGCGCAGCAGCAGCGACATGGCGCGGTAGGCCTCGGCCTGCTTGGTGAGGTCGTCGAAGATGATCAGGACGTGCTTGCCCTGGTACATCCAGTGCTGGCCGATGGCCGAGCCCGAGTAGGGCGCGATGTACTTGAAGCCCGCGGGGTCGGACGCCGGAGCATGCACGATCGTGGTGTACTCCAGCGCACCGGCGTCATCCAGCGTCTGCCGCAGCGCCGCGATGGTCGAGCCCTTCTGCCCCACCGCCACGTAGATGCAGCGCACCTGCTTGGTCGGATCGCCGCTCGCCCAGTTGGCCTTCTGGTTGATGATCGTGTCGACCGCGATGGCCGTCTTGCCGGTCTTGCGGTCGCCGATGATCAACTGGCGCTGGCCGCGTCCGATCGGGATCATCGCGTCGATCGCCTTGATGCCGGTCTGCAGTGGCTCACGGACCTCTTGGCGGTCCATGACACCGGCGGCCTGCAGTTCGAGGACGCGGCGCTCGGGCACGTCGGCGATCTCGCCGAGGCCGTCGATCGGGTTGCCCATGGCGTCGATCGTGCGCCCCAGGTAGCCGTCGCCGACCGGCACGGAGAGCACCTCGCCGGTGCGGCGCACCTGCGAGCCTTCTTCGATTCCTTCGGACTCGCCGAGGACCACGACGCCGATCTCGCGGACGTCGAGGTTGAGCGCGATGCCGAGCGTGCCGTTCTCGAACTCGAGCAGTTCGTTGGCCATCGCCGACGGCAGACCTTCGACGCGGGCGATGCCGTCACCGGACGTCGCGACGGTGCCGATCTCCTCGCGGGTAGAGGTGTCCGGCGTGTAGTGGGAGACAAACCGGTCAAGGGCGTCCCGAATCTCATCGGGACGAATGGTCAGATCCGCCATGGGAGTGCGTTCCTTCGCTGCTTCGCTGCTTGCTTGAGTTCAGTTCAGTTACTCGGCCGTCAGGCGAGTTGGCCCGTCAGGTGAGTGCCCGTCAGGTCAGTTTGCGCTGAGCGTCGTCCAGACGCGCAGCCACGGTTCCCTCGATGACCTCGTCACCCAAGGACACGCGGACACCGCCGATGACGGCGGGATCGAGGACCACGCGTAGGTTCACGTCGCGGCCCACTTGGCGGGACAGTGCGGCCCTCAGGCGCGCCTTCTGCTCGTCGGTCAGGGCGGTGGCCGTCGTCACGGTGGCGATCGCGCGCTCGCGCTGCTCGGCCGCCATCGTGAGATAGCTGTCGACGGTCAGGCCGAAGGTGCGCTGCCGCGCCGCAATCGCCCTGCGGGCCAGTTGCGCGGTGGCCGCGCCGACCCGGCCGTCGATGAGGTCGCCGAGGAGGCGCTGACGCCCCTCCAGCGGGGTCAGCCGGTCGCCGAGCGCACGGCTCAACTCCGGGTTCGCCTCGACGAGCCGCTCGACCTTGAAGAGCTGATCCTCCAGCTCGTCGAGCCGGCCCTCGGCCTGGACCGTGCGCAGCAGGGCGCGGACGCCCTGGCGCTCCAACGCCGCCACGAACGAGCTGGGTGCTCCCCAGCGTGCCCGCGCGGCCTCGGCGATGACCGCCACCGCAGCCCCGCCGAGGCGTCGCCCGAAGAGGGACTCCGCAAGCTGAGCGCGTGCCTCGTCCGGCGTGGACGGGTCGCTCAGCGCACGGCGCAGGGTCGCTTGCGCGCCCAGCGCGTCCACCACGGAGAACAGCTCACCGGCCAGCGCAGCGCTCGCATGCTGACCGTCCAGCACGCCGTCGAGGGCGCGCTGACGAGACTCGGCGGCGGCGCTCATGCGTGCTCCGCCGGCTGCGACTCCAGGTCGGCGATGAACCGCTCGACCGTGCGGCGGGCGCGCGCATCGTCGTCAAGAGACTCCCCGACGATACGGCCGGCCAGCGTCGTGGCCAGCCCACCGATCTCGGTACGCAACTCGTTGACCGCGGACGCACGCTCGGCGTCGATCTGCGCCTTGGCGTTGGCGAGCAGACGGCTGCTCTCCTCCGTCGCCTGCTGGCGCATGTCGGCGAGGATGGCGGCGCCCTGAGCCTTCGCTTCTTCGCGAATACGCGACGCCTCTTCGCGAGCCGTGGCGAGCTGAGCCTTGTACTCCTCCAGGGCCGCGGCGGCCTCGGCCTGAGCGGCCTCGGCCCTCTCGATGCCGCCCTGGATCGCGGCGGTGCGCTCGGCGTACGTCTTCTCGAACATCGGCACGACGACCTTCCAGACCACCGCAAGGATGATCAGGAACAGGACGACACCGACGAAGAGTTCCTCGGGATGCTCCGGAAGGAGCGGTCCCAGCGGAGACTCGGATGCGAGGGGCAGCATGGACGCCTCAATCAGTTGTTGCCGAGGACGAACGCCAGGGCAATGGCGATGATGGCGAGCGCTTCGACCACGGCGAAGCCGATCCACGCGGTGCCCATCATGGCGCCACGAGCCTCGGGCTGACGAGCGGTGCCGTTGATGACCGACGCGAAGATCCAAGCCACACCGAGGGCCGGGCCGAGGGTCGCCAGGGCGTAGCCGATCATATTGATCGAGCCGGAGATCTCCAGGAGAGAGAGCATGGGTTCAATTCCTTTCGGATGGTTTCTTTCTGACGAAAGCTCGAGGGTTTAGTGGTCCTCGGCGATGGCCGAAGACACGTACTGGGCGGTCAAGACGGTGAAGATGTAGGCCTGGATGCTGCCCACCAGCAGTTCGAGCGCGAAGATCGCGAAGCTGAACAGGATGGACACCACGCCGGCGACGGTCAGCAGCGGAACGGGGAAGCCGCCGAGGCTCTCGGTGGCGGTCAGCAACAGCGTGCCGCCGACCACGAAGACCATGATCACCAGGTGACCGGCGAACAGGTTGGCGAACAGACGCAGGCCGAGCGTCAGCGGCCGGACGATGATGTTGGAAAGGAACTCCAACGGGATGATGAGCGGCCACAGTGGCTTCGGGACGCCGGCCGGCAGCGTCGCGTGCTTGAGGTAGCCCACGAAGCCGTGCTTCTTGATGCCTGCGCCGTTGTAGAGCAGCCACGCCAGCAACGCAAGGCCCCACGCGAACCCGATCTTCGAGAACGTCGGGAACATGAAGAAGAAGAACTGGCCGAACAAGTTGTTCACCAGGATGAAGGAGAACAGCGCGACCAAGAACGGCAGGTACCTGCGGAAATCAGGACCGAGGATGTCGCGCGCGATGCCGTTGCGGACGAAGTCGTAGACGAATTCACCGACCGCCTGCTTCTTGCCCGGGACGATGGTCTGCCCCTTGGCCATCCACAGCCAGAAGACGATCACGAGGATCGCACCGATCACCGCCTGGGCAACGTGGTTGTTCACCCAGTCGGGCAACACCCCGGGGAACAAGGGCCGTGATGCGAAGCTGTGCTCGCCGGGCGGCCACGCCGCACCTTCGAGCGGAAGGATCAGCCTCGTGAGCCCGCCCATACTGCCTCCTTGCCGTATCTGACGTAGTCGTGCACACCAATCCCTGGCTGGGTTGGTCTGTGCGGTCGTGTTGACTCTAGCAACGCCACAACCGGCACGTCACATCTCACTTTGCCTGGGTGCAGGCGGGTCGTACACCGGAACCCGCATCCGCGAGTAGGCCCATAGTTCCACACCTAGCCACCCCAAGACAGTGGCAATCGTGGCGGTGAACAGCGCTACCGGATCGAGCCATTCCCAGCGTTCCGAGTTGGCAAGAACCGTTGCCAAGCCGAAGCCGAGCAGCGTCACCCGCGTGACGTAGGAGGCGAGCCAGGCGACCATCACCACCTTGGGTGCCGCGTCCGCCACCGCGATCTGGACGCCGAGCGCGATGGTGTAGAAGGCGATCGTCACCACGGCTCCGATCGCCGCGGTGGCGCCCGCCTCGGGGCCGGCGAGCGCCCAGAACAACCCCACGACCGTCAACGCGGCCGCGTGCCCGCCCGCGAGGCCCGCAACGAGGAGTTGCTGCGCGCGCCGGGTGTTCTCGCTGACGCGTGCACCCTCAGCCATGGGACGCCTCGCGCATGCGGCGTCCGAACGTCAGCCAGGCGGCCAGCACCAGGCCGACGACCATCAGCGCGACGGACCACCACGAGTCCGTGATGCCGACCATCACCACACCGAACGCGATCACCGCCGACCACAGCCACAGCAGGACCACCGCGCGTGCGTGGCTGTGACCCAGGTCGAGCATGCGATGGTGCAGGTGCTGCTTGTCGGCCTGATACCACAACCCGCCCGCCAACGTGCGGCGCACGTAGGCGGTGACCACGTCGATGAAGGGAAGCGCCATGACCGCGACCGGCAGCACCAGGGGCAGGAACGACGACAGCAGCGCTCCCCCGCTCGGGTTCAGCCGGGACGGATCGAGCTGTCCGGTGAGACTGATCATCGAGGTGGCGAACAGGAAGCCGAGCAGCATCGATCCGGAGTCGCCCATGAACATCCGTGCCTTATGGATGTTGTGCGGGAGGAATCCGAGGCACAGACCCACCAGGGCCACCGTGAGCAGCGAACTCGTCGTCGCCCGCACGAGTTCCTGTTCGGCGCTGAGCAGGAAGGCGTAAACGAAGAAGGCGCTGGCGCCGATCCCGACCACCCCCGCCGCGAGGCCGTCCAGGCCGTCGACGAGGTTGATCGCGTTGACGCAGAACAGGATCACGAACACCGCCACGGCGATCGCGGCGACGTCGTCCAGCGCGATGATGCGGTCGGGTAGCGGGATCCAGTAGAACTTCACCCCGTTGAGCACGACGATGCCGGCGGCCAGCACCTGCCCCGACAGCTTGGCGGCCGCGCCGAGCTCGAACATGTCGTCGAGCAGACCGACGCCGCAGATCACCGCCGAGGACCACAGCACGGCCCAGGCGTCGCGCTGCACCAGTTCGAAGCCGCCGAGCCACGGCAGACTGGTCGCCACCACGAGCGCCGCCGTCACGCCGGCGAGCATCGCGGCGCCGCCGAAATAGGGGATGGGTGTGGTGTGCACGTCGCGATCGCGCACGAGCGCCACCGCGTTGAACCGCAGGGCCAGCCGCCGCGCCAGCGACGCCGTGACGTAGGTCACGCCGGCGGCGATCAGGAGCACCAGCAGGTATTCGCGCACGCTCAGACCTCGTCGTCGGCGGCGTCCGGTGGCGCGGCGTCCGCGATCAGGCCCGGGACGGCCGCGTTCAGGTCGGCGGCGCTCAGGCGCCCGTGCCGCAGGATCCGTGCCCGCGAACCGGTCAGGTCGACGATCGTCGACGGCACGGCGCCGGACGCCTCGCCGTCGTCGAGATACAGCGCGCAGGCGTCGCCGAGTTGCTCGATCGCGTCCGCCACGCTCAACGCCGCCTCGCGTCCGTGCACGTTGGCACTGCTCACCGCGAGCGGGCCCGTGCGGCGCAGCAGTTCGCGGGTGAAGCCGTGGTCGGGCACCCGCACGGCGACGGTGGCGCCGCGGTCGCCGAGATCCATCCGCAAGGTCGCGCGCGCGGTCAGGATCACCGTCAGCGCGCCCGGCCAGAAGGCGTCCGCCAGGCGGGTGAGCCGGTCGTCCGTGCCCGTGGCGAGCGCGCGGGCCATCGCCACCTCGGCCACCAGCACCGGCGGCGGAACGTCGCGCCCACGCCGTTTGGCGTCCAACAGCTTCTGAACCGCGGCCGCGGAGGAGGCGTCGGCCCCGACGCCGTAGACCGTGTCGGTGGGCAGCACGATGACCTCGCCCGCCGCGACGGCGTCCGTGGCCGCGTCGAGCGCGGCGTCGCTGTGGCTCGTCGGGATCACGCGGTAGGTCACGGGATCATCCTGCCAGCACGGCGGGCCGTCACGAATCGCGGCCTCCCGGTGAGGTCGCGATGCCGGGCCACCGGCGCGAATCCTCCCGCGTCGACGAAGACCTGGGACGCCGAGTACTCCTGCACCTCGGCGTGCTCGGCGCACGCCCAGCCGCCGCGCTTCAACAGCCGGCCGGCCACGCCCGCGACCACGCGGATCGCGTCCAGTCCGTCGACGCCCGAGACGAGCGCCAGTGCCGGATCGTGATCGCGCACCTCGGCGGGCACGTCCTGCCAGTGCTCCAACGGCACGTACGGCGGGTTGGCGATCACCAGGTCGACCGTGCCGTCCAGGTCGCCGAACGCGTCGGCCATGTCGCCGAGCCGAGCATCGACCCCGAGCCCGACGAGGTTGCGCTCCAGGTAGCCGAAGGCGTCCGGGGAGAGTTCGACGCAGTGATAGCGTCCCCGCGGTCCCTCCTCGACAAGCGCGCGCGTGATCGCGCCGGAACCGGCGCACAGCTCGACGACCACAGGAGCGCCGTCGAACTCGGCGAGGCGATCGAGCGCCCAGCCGGTCATCACCTCGGTCTCGGGCCGCGGGATGAACACCCCGGGCCCGACGGCGACCTCGACCGTCCGGAACGGCGCGCGGCCGGTGAGGTGCTGCAGCGGCTCCCCCGCCAGCCGGCGGGCCAGCAGCGCCTCGAGCGTCGCGAGCGCCTCGCCCGAGGGCGGGCCGGCCAGCACCAGCGCGGACGGGGCGACACCGAGCACGTGGGCCAGCAGCAGGCGTGCCTCGTGCGGACGCCCCAGCCGCGCACCGGCGCGCGCGATGACCGTCGAGACCGGCTCAGGCACCGGCGGATCCCAGCCGCTCGGCCAGATCAGCGGCTTGCAGCGCCGCCACGACCGCGGTCAGGTCGCCCGCCAGGACGGCGTCCAGGTTGTAGGCCTTGTAGCCGATGCGGTGGTCGGCGATCCGGTTCTCGGCGTAGTTGTAGGTGCGGATCCGCTCCGAGCGGTCGACCGTGCGCACCTGCGACTTGCGCGACGCGGACGCCTGGGCCGCGGCCTGCTCGTCGTTGAGGGCCACCAGCCGCGCGCGGAGGATCCGCAGGGCCGACGCCTTGTTCTGTAGTTGGCTGCGCTCGTTCTGGCAGGTGACCACCAGCCCACTCGGCAGGTGCGTGAGCCGGACGGCGGAGTCGGTGGTGTTGACGCACTGCCCCCCTTTGCCGGAGCTGCGGTAGACATCGACCCGCAGGTCGTCGGGGTCGATCTCCACCTCGGCCTCGTCCTCGACGTCGGGCATGACCAGGACCCCGGCGGCGGACGTGTGGATGCGTCCCTGGGTCTCGGTCACCGGCACCCGCTGCACGCGGTGGACGCCACCCTCGAACTTGAGCACCCCGTACGGCATCGCGTCGGGGTCGGTACCGCCGGACGCCTTGACCGCCATGGTGAGCGACTTGAAGCCGCCCAGGTCGGTCTCGGCGGAGTCCAGCACCTCGACCTTCCAGCCCCGGGACTCGGCGTAGCGGGCATACATCCGGAACAGGTCGCCGGCGAAGAGCGCGGATTCCTCGCCGCCCTCGCCGGACTTGATCTCGATCAGCGCGTCCGCCGAATCGTGCGGGTCGCGCGGCGCCAGCAATTCGGCCAGCCGCTCGGACGCGGCGACCAGCCGCCGTGCGATGTCGTCCGCCTCGTCGGCGAAGTCGGGGTCGTCCGCCGCCAGTTCGCGCGCGTCGGCGAGATCGGTGGTCAGGCGTTCGTGCTCGGCGAACGCCTTCACGATGGGGGTGAGTTCGGCGTAGCGGCGCCCAACCTTGCGCGCCCGCGCCATGTCGGCATGGGTCGCGGGATCGCCAAGCCGGCGCTCCAGGTCGGCGTACTCGGCGCGCAGCGCCTCGGCGTTGGCGAACTCGGCCATGCGTGTTTCCTGTCGTCGGGGCGGTGGGGCGGCGCGGGCGTCCTCCCCCGGCCGTCGGTCGGCAAAGACGGACGCCGGGTGCCAGCGCGATGCTGACACCCGGCGTCGGTGAGAACTACTTGTTCTTGTTGCCGTAGCGCTTCTGGAAGCGAGCGACGCGACCGCCGGTGTCGAGGATCTTCTGCTTGCCGGTGTAGAACGGATGGCACGCCGCGCACACCTCGGCGCGGATCGATCCCGACTTGGCCGTGGACCGCGTGACAAACGTGTTGCCGCAGGTGCAGGTCACCTGGGTCTCCACGTAATCGGGGTGAATACCCTGCTTCATGAACGTCTCCTCGTAAGAAAGTGAGCACCGGGTCGCCCGACGATTCTCAGGCGGGCCATGGGGCCCGGGCGTGGACCGGCACCGGCGCACCATTATGCCGCGCACACCCCGACATCCCAAACCTGCCACGCCGTGGATGGCGCCGTCCGGCGCCATCCACGGTTGGCGCTTCAGTCCTGCGACGGCGTCGTGCGGCTGATGACATGCAGGAACTCGAGGTTCGTCTGGGTCTTCTTCAACCGGTTGATCAGCATCTCGAGCGCGGCCTGATCGTCGAGGCCCGACAGCACGCGGCGCAGCTTCCAGATGATCGCGAGCTCCTCGCGGGTCATCAGCTGTTCCTCGCGGCGAGTGCCGGACGCGACCGCGTCGATGGCCGGGAAGATGCGCTTGTCGGCCATCTCGCGGCGCAGGCGCAGCTCCATGTTGCCGGTGCCCTTGAACTCCTCGAAGATCACCTCGTCCATCTTCGAGCCGGTCTCGATGAGCGCGGTCGCCAGGATCGTCAGCGAGCCGCCGTGCTCGACGTTGCGCGCGGCGCCGAAGAACTTCTTCGGCGGGTAGAGCGCGGCCGAGTCGACGCCGCCGGACAGGATGCGCCCGGATGCCGGCGCCGCCAGGTTGTACGCGCGCGACAGGCGGGTGATGCCGTCCAGCAACACGACGACGTCGTAGCCCAGCTCGACCAGGCGCTTGGCGCGCTCGATGGCCAGCTCGGCGACGGTGGTGTGGTCGTCGGCGGGACGGTCGAAGGTGGACGCGATGACCTCGCCCTTGACCGAACGCTGGAAGTCGGTGACCTCCTCGGGCCGCTCGTCGACCAGCACCACCATGAGGTGCACCTCGGGATTGTTGGCCACGATCGAGTTCGCGATCGACTGCATCACCATCGTCTTGCCGGCCTTGGGCGGCGACACGATCAGGCCGCGCTGGCCCTTGCCGATCGGGGCGACCAGGTCGATGATGCGGCCGGTCATGTTGGTGGGGGTGGTCTCGAGGCGGAACCGCTCCTGCGGGTACAGCGGCGTGAGCTTGTTGAACTCGGGGCGCTCCTTCGCCTGGGCCGGATCGGCGCCGTTGATCGTCTCCACGCGGACGAGCGGGCTGTACTTCTGCCGCTCCCCGTCGCGCTGAGCACGCATGGTGCCGGTGACGATGTCGCCCTTGCGCAGGCCCCACTTCTTCACCATCGACAGCGAGACGTACGCGTCGCCGGGACCGGGCAGGTAGCCGGACGCCCGCACGAACGCGTAGTTGTCGAGCACGTCGAGGATGCCGGACACCGGCGTGAGGACGTCTCCGTCGCTCACGGTGGGCTCCGCCTCCATCCCTGCCAGGTTGCCGCCGCCACCGCCGCCACCGCTGCGGTTGGGCCGGCGGTTGTTGTTGCGGTCGCGATTGCGGCGGCGCCGGTTGCGGCGTCCACCGGGGCCGTCGTCGTCGAAGGAGGACGAGTCGTGGCGCGGTGCCGGCTCGGCGACCGGCTCGGGTGCGGCCTCCGCGGCGCGCTCGCGGGTCTCGCCGGCATCCGCCCCGCGCTGGCGCCCGCGGCTGCGCCGGGGCGCGTCCGCTTCGAGCGCCGCGAGCCGTGCGGCGACGCCGTCGGCCCCGGCCGGCGCGCCCTGATCCTCATCGCGGGCGGCCCGCTCGTCGCGCGGCGCGTCCGGGGCGGGCGTACGCTCCCCGCGCTGGTCGGACGGCTCCTCGCGCGGCGCGCGCTCCGTCCGGGGCCGGTCCTGGCTGGTGGCCTGCGCGGCGCCGGACGCCGAGGGCGCGTGGCCGGATTGGGCGGCGTGGATGGCAGCGACGAGATCCGCCTTGCGCAGGCCGGCGGACTTGACCCCGAGCGAGCTGGCGACCTTCTTCAGGTCCGGCAGGAGCATCGAGTCGATGTTGGTCACGAAGGTCCTCTCATGGTCCCCAGCACGGCACCGTGCCGGGCGGGGTGGGCTGCATGATCACGCGATGCAAGGCGCTGGCAAGCAAGCCGAGTGTGAAGGAGCAGACAGATGCCGGAGGAATCCGGCCGCCCGGTCTGCGCAGGCGCACCACGGTCGACGACCGTGTTTCTATCAATGTAGCACGCCCGGCGCAAGTGCGGTCGACTCCCCATGCCGCCGTCGGGCGAGTACGCCGCACAGCACGACGAAGGCGATGCCCGCGACGACACCGATGTTCACCACGATCTGGTTGCCCAACGAGTAGGTGAGCTCGACCCCGTCACCGCCGGGCAGCTGCTTGAACGGCGCGTGCAGCGTCCACACGCCGTACAGCAGGCCGAGCACGCGCACGCTGGTGGCCAGCTCGCGGCCCTGGACGAGGACGATCACGAGCGGGACGATCCACACGTAGTGGTGCGACCAACTGATCGGGGATGCCAGCAGGCTGGTCAACCCGGCCACGCAGATCGCCAGGCGCTCCTGCCCCGCACGGTGAACGAGCACCGCGGCCGCGATCCCCAGCACCGCCATGGCCGCGCTGGCCAGCAGGCCGCCGCGCGAGAGTTCACCGAACAGGCGGCCCCACACTCCCATGATCGACTGGTTGGTCTTGAAGATGATGCCCGAGTTGATGCCGGAGTCCCCCGACACCAGCCCGCCCCAGTAGTGCAGCGAGGCCGTCGGGACCACCAGGAATCCCAGCCCGGTCGCACCCAGGAACGTGCCGAAGGCCACCAGGCCGGGCCGACGGCGTCCGGCGAAGAACTGATAGGCGGCCACCGTCGCGGGGGTGAGCTTGACCGCGGCCGCAAGGCCGATCAGCGTGCCCTCGGGCAGCAACCGGCGAGGAAAGACACGGCGTCCGGGCATCGAATCGAGCACCGCGGCGGCGACCAACAGCACGCCGAGCTGCCCGAAGCCGAGCGTCTCGCGGACGGGCTCCGCGAGCCAGACCGCCGCCGCCGTGGCCACCGACAGCACCCACCCTCTCAACCCGAGCCGGTAGAGCATGGCCATCAACAGCGCGACGGTCAGCACGATCCAGCCTGCCTGGGCGGCGCCCAGCGGCACCCACGCCAACGGAATGGTGAACAGCGCCGCGAACGGCGGGTAGATCCACGGCAGGCCCTCGGCGGCGTAGAAGTCGCCGCCCTGCAGGATCACCGTTCCCGTGCGCCGATAGACGTCGAGGTCGATCATCCCCGGCGCCCACGGATCGAACGATCCGCCCGCGATCGTGGTGGCCCCCGCCCACAAGCCCGCGACCAGGGGCGGCAAGAACAGCACCAGCGCCCCCAGCAACGAGCGTAGCGTGAGCGGCGAAGGCCGACCCCGGGACGCGGCGACGTCAGCCGACACGCTCGGCCGCCCGGGCGAACTCGGCGCGCAGGTCGTCGTAGTCCCGCGCGACGGGGAACTGCGGGAACGCCGCGACCACGCTGTCGGGAGGCGAGAACAGGATGCCGGCCTCGGCCTGGGCGAGCATCCCGGTGTCGTTGTAGGAGTCGCCGGTGGCGACGACCCGCAGGTTGAGTGACTGCAGCGCGGACACCGCCTTGGTCTTCTGGTCGTGCTGGCGCAGCGTGTAGCCGACGATGCGGTCGCCGGCGATCTCGAGGTTGTGGCACAGCAGCGTGGGATGCCCGAGGTGCGCCATCAGCGGCATGCCGAACTGGTAGAACGTGTCGGACAGGATCACGACCTGAAAACGCTCGCGGAGCCAGCCCAGGAACTCGGCGGCCCCCGGCAGCGGCCCCATCGACGCGATCACCTCCTGGATCTGCGACAACCGGACGCCGTGGGCGTCCAGCACGCGCAGACGATGGGTCATCAGTTCGTCGTAGTCGGCGATGTCGCGCGTCGTCAGCCGCAACGCGTCGATACCGGTGCGTTCGGCGACGTTGATCCAGATCTCGGGGACCAGGACGCCTTCCAGATCCAGGCAGGCCACGAGCATGTCAGGCTCCCTCCACCCGCAGGACGCGGACCGCATCGCTGAGATCGCCGCCCGCCCGCATCCGTTCGACGGCGCCGCGCACGCTGGCGTCCGCGGCCTCGTGGGTGGTGATACCCAGGCGGGCGGTGGCGTCGTCGTCGGCGCTCTGCTCCTGGAGGACGGCGGCGATCGAGACGCCGTGCGCCGCCATCGCCTCGGCGATCCGCGCGAGGACGCCCGGCTCGTCACGGACGGTCAGGGCGAGGTAGTAACGCGAGGTCACCTGGCCGGGATCGGTGATGCCCGGGCTGGTGTAGGCCGACTCGCCGTACGACGCGACGCCGCGGACGCGGTTGCGTGCCGCGGTCACCACGTCGCCGAGCACCGCCGAAGCGGTCGGCGTGCCGCCCGCGCCGGGGCCCATGAACATCAGGCGTCCGGCATTGACCGATTCGATGAAGACGGCGTTGTAGGCGCCGTGAATGCCGCCCAGCGGGTGCTCGCGCGGCACCATCGTCGGGTGGACGCCGACCGCGACGGTGCCGTCGGCCGAGATGGAGCACTGCGCCAGCAGCTTCACGACGCAGCCCATGCGCTCCGCCGCCCGGATGTCGTCGCCGGTGACCGCGCTGATGCCCTCGGTGTCGACATCGTCGAGGTGGACGCGGGTGTGGAACGCCAGCGAGGCGAGGATCGCGGCCTTCGCGGCGGCGTCGTGCCCGTCGACGTCCGCCGTGGGGTCGGCTTCGGCGTAGCCGAGCCGCTGCGCCTCGGCGAGAGCCTTCTCGAAGCTCCACCCCTGCGAGTGCATCTGGTCGAGGATGTAGTTGGTGGTGCCGTTCACGATGCCCTTGACCACGGTCACCTCGTCGCCGACCAGCGATTCCCGCAGCGGTCGGATGATCGGGATGGCGCCCGCGACGGCCGCCTCGTAGTAGACGTCGACGTCGGCGGATCGCGCCGCGTCGAACACCTCCGCCCCGTGCTGGGCGAGCAGCGCCTTGTTGGCGGTGACCACGGACTTGCCGGTCTCGATCGCGGCCAGGATCAGCTCACGCGCCGGCGCGATACCACCGATCACCTCGACGACGAGGTCGACGTCGGCGCGTCGCACGAGGGCGTCCAGGTCGGTCGTGAACAGCGCCGCGTCGAGGCCGGGACGCTCGACGACGCGCCGGACGCCGATGCCCACCAACTCGAGGCGGCGTCCGACCCGCGCCTGCAGATCGTCGGCCTGCTCCACCAGGATCCGGGCGACCTGTGAGCCCACGACGCCGCACCCGAGCAGGGCCACGCGCACACGGGAATCCCCAACAGTCATCATGGAAGGTTCGTCCTCGCTATTCGAGATCCAGGCCGGCGTCCAGCGCCAGCAGGTCGTCCAGCGTCTCACGCCGGATCATCGGGGTCAGCCTACCGTCCCGCACCGCGAGCACCGGCGGGCGGGGGGTGTGGTTGTAGTTGCTCGCCATCGACCGGCTGTAGGCGCCCGACGCGGGCACCGCGATGATGTCCCCCACCGCGATGTCGCCGGGCAGGAAGACGTCGCGCACCAGGATGTCGCCGCCCTCACAATGCAGGCCGACCACCCGCGCCAGGACCGGCGCGGCGTCCGAGACCCGGTTGGCGAGAACGGCCGAATACTCCGCCGCGTACAGCGCCGGGCGGATGTTGTCGCTCATGCCGCCGTCGACGCTCACGTAGCGGCGCACATGGCCGCCGCCCAGTTCCACGTCCTTGGTGGTGCCGACCGTGTAGAGCGCGGTTCCGGGCGGGCCGGAAATGGCTCGCCCGGGCTCGATCGACAGGGCCGGGCGCTCGAGGCCGAACCCGCGGCACTCGTGCTCGACGATCTCGTCCAGGCCGCGCGCGAGGTCGTAGGCGCTCGCCGGGGAGTCGTCGATCGTGTAGGCGATGCCGAAACCACCGCCCAGATCCAGCTCGGGCAACGCGACGCCCGTGGCCTCCTTGAACTGGCTCATCAGCTTGAGCGTGCGCCGGGCGGCCACCTCGAAACCGTTGGTGTCGAAGATCTGGCTGCCGATGTGGCTATGGATGCCCAGCAGGTCGAGCCGGGCGCTGCCGTGGCAGCGGACCATCGCCACCAGCGCCTGTCCGCCCGCGATCGAGAATCCGAACTTCTGGTCTTCGTGGGCCGTCGCGATGTACTCGTGGGTGTGGGCTTCGACGCCGGTCGTCACGCGTATCAGCACCTGGGCGCGGACGCCGAGTTCGTCGGTGAGCCGCTCCAGGCGGACGATCTCGTCGGACGAGTCGACGATGATGCGCCCGACACCGCTCATCAGCGCCAGCCGGAGCAGGTCGTCGGATTTGTTGTTGCCGTGCAGGCCGATCCGCGCGGGATCGAAGCCGGCGCGCAGCCCGACGGTGAGCTCGCCGAGGCTGCAGACGTCGAGGCTGAGGCCCTCCTCGTCGACCCAGCGGGCGACCGTGCCGCACAGGAAGCTCTTTCCGGCGTAGTAGACCTTCCAGCCCACGAACGCCTCGCGCCAGCTGAGCGCGCGAGCGCGAAAGTCGACCTCGTCGACGATGTAGGCGGGAGTTCCGGTCGCGGCGACGATGTCGCCGACGGCCATCCCGCCGAGGTGGAGCTCACCGTCGCCGATCCGTGCCGCGGAGCCGCTCCACAAGCCGTTCTCGAGCGCGTTGGCGTCCGCGGGCTTCACCAGCCACACGGGGGCGGCGGACGTGGCGTCCGCGTGGATCGAGCCGGCCACATGCATTCGAGTCACGGCGCCCTACTGTGCCAGAACCGCGCTCCCGTGCACGGACGCCGCCAGCGTGCGGACTGCCGTCGGTGTGCCAGGTCGGGCGTGGCGGTGGTATTGTTCCGCTCGGTCCATTGGCCCCCATAGCTCAGGGGATAGAGCACCGCCCTCCGGAGGCGGGTGCGCAGGTTCGAATCCTGCTGGGGGCGCCACCTGAAGGCCCAGCCGCGCCGCGCTTCGCAGTTCGTCGGCAGAGACATTCCTCGCTACCATCGAGAAGGCGGTCGTGAGCGCGAATCGCCGGTTCACAGCGGACGGAAGAAGGCGATTGTGGCAACGGGGCCCGACATGAACTCCCACGACGATCTCTCCAACTTCGGGGCCAACG
The DNA here is from genome assembly GCA_016711325.1 of Nigerium sp. Lineage (GTDB taxonomy): Bacteria > Actinomycetota > Actinomycetes > Propionibacteriales > Propionibacteriaceae > Propioniciclava. The sequence continues at coordinate 845,416 of JADJTH010000008.1, forward strand.
ACTGGCTCATCGACGAGATGCGGGAGGCCTACCACAAGGATCCTTCCTCGCTCGATCCGGCCTGGCGCACCTTCTTCGAGCAACGCGAGGCCCCGAAGGCACCTCCCGCGCCGCCGGCCGCGGCCGCTCCTGCCGCCCCGGCACCGGTGGCCGTCCCGACACCGGTGGCCGTCCCGACACCGGTGCCCGCCGCGGCACCCATCGCCGCCAGCGCTCCGGTGGCACCGGTCACCCCGCCCGAGGCAGCCACCTCCCGGACGGACGAGCCCGCCAGATCCGCCGTCAGCGTGACCCGCCCCGAGGAGGCGTCCGCTTCAGTCGCCGCCAGGGGCCCGCGCAACCCCGGCCAGTCCGGCGGCCTCTCCGCCAACCGCCCGGTGTCCTCCCGGAAGATCACCCACACCGAACCCACCAAGACGCCCATGCGCGGCGCGCCCATGCGCACGGCGAGGAACATGGACGCCTCGCTCAGCATGCCGACCGCCACGTCGGTGCGCAGCGTCCCGATGAAGCTGGTCATCGACCAGCGCGAGGTGATCAACAACCATCTGGCGCGCACCACGGGCGGAAAGATCTCGTTCACCCACATCCTGGGCTACGCGATGGTCCGGGCACTCACGATGGTGCCCGACATGAACAACTCCTACGACGAGGTCAACGGCAAACCGACCCTGGTGACACCGCATCAGGTCAACCTGGGGCTGGCGATCGACCTGCCCAAGCCCGACGGCACGCGGCAGCTGCTCGTTCCGAACATCAAGGGCGCCGACCAGCTCAACTTCCGCGAGTTCTGGCAGGCGTACGAAGCCATGGTCAAGCGGGCCCGCAACAACGAGTTGACCGTCGACGACTTCGCCGGCACGACCGCCTCCCTCACCAACCCGGGCGGCATCGGCACCAACCACTCGGTGCCGCGCCTCATGGCCGGCCAGGGCGTCATCCTGGGCGTCGGCTCGATCGACTTCCCGCCGGAGTTCCAGGCGGCGTCCGATCAGCGCATCCGCGAACTCGGCGTGTCGAAGATCACCACGCTCACCTCCACCTACGACCACCGCGTGATCCAGGGCGCCACGTCAGGCCAGTTCCTCAAGGTGATGCACGAACTGATCATCGGCCAGCACGGGTTCTTCGACGACATCTACCTGTCGTTGCGTGTCCCCTACCTGCCGCTGCGGTGGACGTCCGACGATTCGGCACACCGCTCCTACGAGCTCGCCAAGGGCACCCGCGTCATCCAGTTGATCAACGCGTTCCGCAACTGGGGCCACCTGATGGCCGACATCGACCCGTTGGAGTACAAGCAACGCAGCCATCCCGAGCTGGAGCTCGAGGCCCACGGCCTGAGCATCTGGGACCTGGAGCGCGAGTTCCCCGTCGGCAAGTTCGGTGGCCACGAGAAGGAGACGATGCAGCTCAAGGCCGTCCTGTCGCAGCTGCGCACGGCCTACTGCGGTCACGTGGGTGTCGAGTACATGCACATCCCCGACACCGAGCAGCGCGCCTGGCTGGAGAGCTACTTCGAGGGCGAGCTCAAACGCTGGGACCGCGAGGAACACCTGCGGATCCTCGACCGCCTGCACGAGTCCGAGATCTTCGAGACCTTCTTGCAGACCAAGTTCCTCGGCCAGAAGCGCTTCTCTCTGGAGGGCGCCGAGTCGACCATCGTCATGCTCGACGAGATCTGCGACATGGCAGCCAACGAGCAGCTCGACGAGGTGACCATCGGCATGCCGCATCGCGGACGCCTCAACGTGCTGGCGAACATCGTCGGAAAGAGCTATAGCCAGATCTTCCGCGAGTTCGAGGGATCCATCGATCCGCACCAGACGATGGGGACCGGCGACGTCAAGTACCACCTCGGCGCCGAGGGCGAGTTCACCTCGCTGGCCGGACGCACCATCAAGACGTCGGTCGCCGCCAACCCCAGCCACCTCGAGGCCGTGAACCCGGTCGTGGAGGGTATCGCGCGCGCCAAGATGGACGCGGCGGGCACTCTCGAGGAGGCGCCGGTGCTTCCCGTGCTGCTGCACGGCGACGCGTCGTTCTCCGGCCAGGGCGTGGTGTACGAGACGCTCCAGATGAGCCAGCTGCGCGGGTACAAGACCGGCGGGACGATCCACATCGTGGTCAACAACCAGGTCGGTTTCACCACGGCCCCCACCGAGTCGCGGTCGTCGATCTATTGCACCGATCTCGCCAAGGCGATCCAGGCACCGATCCTCCACGTGAACGGCGACGATCCCGAAGCGGTCGCCCGCGTCGGACGCCTCGCGTTCCAGTACCGGCAGCGGTTCCACCGCGATGTCGTCATCGACCTGGTGACCTACCGCCGCCGTGGCCACAACGAAGGTGACGATCCGAGCTTCACCCAGCCCAACATGTACGACCTCATCGAGCAGAAGCGCTCGGTGCGCCGCATCTACACCGAGGCGCTCATCGGGCGCGGCGACATCTCCGACGACGACGCCACGGCCGTGGCCGAGCGGTTCCGCTCGCGCCTGGAGGGAGTCTTCAAGGAGGTCAAGGCGGACGCCAGCAAGGACGCCGACTACACACGGGTCCCGTTCTATCCGGCCAAGCTCGGCAAGGACCAGGGCACCGGCATCACCCGCGAGGTGATGGAGAAGATCGCGAAGGCGCAGGTCACCTATCCCGAGGGATTCAGCGTGCACCCGAAGGTGGCCCCGCAGATGCAGCGCCGTGCCGACGCGATCGCCAACGGCCCCATCGACTGGGCCACCGGCGAACTACTCGCCTTCGGCTCGTTGCTCCTCGAGGGACGCACCGTGCGGCTCACCGGTCAGGACAGCCGCCGCGGCACCTTCAGTCAGCGGTTCGCCGCAGTGGTCGACCGGGTCACGAACGAGGAGTTCGTGCCGCTGAAGCACCTGTCGGAGGATCAGGGCCAGTTCCACGTGTTCGACTCCCTGCTCAGCGAGTACGCGGCGATGGGCTTCGAGTACGGCTACTCGGTCGCCGCCCCCCAGGCTCTCGTGTGCTGGGAGGCCCAGTTCGGTGACTTCGCCAACGGCGCCCAGACCATCGCCGACGAGTTCATCAGCTCGGGCGCGGCGAAGTGGACCCAGAAGTCGGGTGTCGTCCTGCTCCTGCCCCACGGCTACGAGGGGCAGGGCCCCGATCACAGTTCGGCCCGCATCGAGCGCTGGTTGTCGCTGTGTTCCGAGAACGCGCTGGCGGTCTGCCAGCCGTCGACCGCGGCGTCCCACTTCCATCTTCTGCGCACCCACACCTACGTGAACTGGCACCGTCCGGTCGTCATCATGACGCCCAAGTCGATGCTGCGCAGCAAGGTCGCCGCCTCCGAGCCCGACGAGTTCATCAACGGTCGCTGGCGTCCGGCGATCGGCGACGAGTCGATCGCCGATCCGTCGACGGTGAAGACCGTGCTGCTGTGCTCGGGCAAGATCCGCTGGGAGCTCGTCGCGCAGCGCAAGAAGCGCGGCCTGGAAGGTCAGGTGGCGATCGTCAGCCTGGAACGGCTCTACCCCCTGCCCACCGCCGAACTGGCGGCCGAGCTGGCCCGCTACCCGCACGCGACGGACGTCCGCTACGTGCAGGATGAGCCGCTCAATCAGGGTGCCTGGCCCTTCATGGCCCTGCACCTGCCCGACGCCATCGCGTCCGCCCTGCCCGGCTACGAACTGACCATGACGCCGGTCACCCGGCCGGAGGCGTCCTCGCCGTCGGTGGGCACGACGAAGGCGCACACGGCCCAGGAAGCTGAACTCATGGAGAATGCCTTCCGGCAGGACTGACCACACCGAAATAGGGGCACGCCTGCGAAGGCGTGCCCCTATTCGTGTGGACCGCCGTGGCGCGTGCCGATGCCGTCCGTGGGGGGCGAAGGATTCAGGCCTTCGACGAACGCGTGAGCCACGCCTGCGTGCTCGGGAGCGCCGCGCCCACAGCCCCCACCACGCCGAGGAGGGCACCCAGAGCCGCCGGAGGCGCCGAGAACGCGAGCTGACCGAATGCGAACACGTGCAGCAGCCCGGCGGCCACGGCAGGCCCGCGCGACCAGCGTGAGCGCCGCCACAGCAGGACGGCGCTGGCGCCCACCAGCACCGCCCATAGCGCGAGCGCAAGGCCCACGCCGCCCGAGAGCGAGCCGTGGCCGGCGGTCAAGGACAGCGCCGCCATGACGACGAAGAACACGGCGAGCGCCAGCGTCGCCGCGACGGAGGCGACGACTCCGGACGGGCGAGAGGCTACGATCAGCGGCACGCGTTCACCGTAGCGGGTCAGCTGCGGCGTCCATACCTCGACACCCCGGACCAATGCTCTTGTGTTACAGCGTTCAACTTGGCAAGGTTGAGCACGGCCCCGCGCCCCCGAGGCCCGTTTTCTCTGCTTATTCCCCATCACAAGGAGTGGTTGCCACCATGGACTGGCGCCATCGATCTGCCTGTCTCACCGAGGATCCGGAACTGTTCTTCCCTGTCGGGAACACAGGTCCGGCGATCATGCAGATCGCCGAAGCCAAGAAGGTGTGCGCTCGCTGCGATGTCCGCACCGATTGCCTGCAGTGGGCGCTGGAGGCCGGTCAGGATCACGGCGTGTGGGGGGGGCTCTCCGAAGACGAGCGACGCGCCATGAAGCGGCGCACCGCCCGGGCACGCACCCGCGCCTAGGGCAGCGAGGCCACTAGATGATCAATTCCCGGGGGTGTTAGTGGTCGTAGGCGATCAGTGACCTTCTGGCTAGGGTGTTTGCTTGGTGGTTGTGCCAGATGGCTGCGGTCAGGGCCAGGATCCGCTGTGCGACCCGGGCAGCGACCCCGGCCATGGTGCGTCCGCCGTGGCCTTCGAGGTCGAGTTGGCCCTTCAGGGTGTCGTTGACCGACTCGATGACCTGTCGTAACGGTTTGAAGAACCGCTGCCCGGGCCGGGGCTTCTCGCCCTTGCGGGCGGGTCGGAGCAGATCGATCTCGGCGTCCTCCAGTCCGGCTTCGAAGTCGCGACCGTAGTAGCCCTTGTCGGCAATGATGATCTGCCGGCGTCGCTGGGGCCGCTGCTGCAACGCGGGCGTGGTCGCGAGCAGGTGCTCCAGCACCGCCCGTTCCGGTGTCTTGGCGCCGGTCAGGACCCACGCCAGCGGGAGTCCCTGCAGGGTGCACACCAGGTGCAGCCGCAGCCCCCAGAAGTAGCGCGAGTGAGACGCGCAATAGCCGTACTCGGCCCATCCGGCCAAGTCAGAGCGTTTCGCGGTCTCTCGGGAACGGCCACACTCGACCGGTGTGGAGTCCACCACCCACACATCATCGGTGGCCACCGGAACATGCTGAGCCAACGCGCTGGCCAGCCACGCCATCGTGCCGTTCAACTTCCGCAGACGCTTGTTGTAGCCCGACTGGCGCGGCAGATACGGAAACATCGACGCCAGGTGCCGGTGCGCATACCGTAACCAGCGAGCCTCCGAGGTATAGCCCAGGAACGCCTGCATCACCGCCAACACGATCAGCTCCGCATCGCTGATCCGTTCCACGAACCCCACCGCCGGCCGTGCCGGCACCTGCTCGGGGTGCGCTTTCAACAGATCATCAGCGGTGACATAGAGTGCAGTCGCGAGGGTGTCCAGATCGGTGTCCATCAAAGCCTCCAGAGCTTGAGTTGGTTCGCAACACCGACTCTGCGACACCCTCCCCCCATGCACCCCGACGCCACACCGCCCTTGGACTCACTCGTCTAGGCGCGACAGGGCACTAGCCCAGCGGGATATCGATCCGGGCCCGGGTCCCGGGCCTGCCGTCGCGTGCCTCCATCGAGAATTCTCCGTGGAGCTCGGCCACCAGCGTGGCCACGATCGACAGACCCAGCGACGTGATCCTGCCGAGCGAGAAGTCCGCGGCGATCGGCTCGCCGTCGTTCTCGACCGTCACGACGAGTCGTCCGTCACGCTGAAGCGGACGCACGATCACCTCGCCGGGCTGGTCCCCCAGCCCGTGCTCGAGCGCGTTCTGCACGACCTCCGTGAACACCAGCGAGAGGTTGGTGGCCACCGCGGCGGGAATCAATCCGAAGCTGCCGACGCGTGTCATCGTCACCATGGTGTGGGAGGACGCCACATCGCGCACCATCGTCATCAACCGGTCGGCCACCTCGTCGAAGCGCACGGACGTGTCGAAGCCTTGCGACAGGATCTCGTGCACGACCGCGATCGCGGCCACCCGCTTCTGGGCGTCGGTGAGCGCACTGATCGCCTCGACCGACTGGGTGCGGCGTGACTGCAGGCGCAGCAGCGCGGCCACCGTCTGCAGGTTGTTCTTCACCCGGTGGTGGATCTCGCGGATCGTCGCGTCCTTGGTGACGAGCTCCCGCTCGCGCGAGCGCAGGTCGGTCACATCGCGACAGGTCACGAACCATCCCACGTGCGTGCGCCCTGCCTCCAGCAGCGGCTGCGCGCGCAGCCGGATCGTTCCCTGGCCGGTCTCCAGTTCCGGCTCGCAGACGCGGCACCGGATCAGGAGCGGGCCGGGCACCTCGTCGACCGGTTCGCGGCGCTCGTGCGCGATCCGCGCCGCCAGCGCGATGAAGTCCTCGCCGAGCAGGTCACCCATCCAGCCCAGCCGCCGGAAGGCGCTCATCGCGTTGGGGCTGGCGAAGGCGATCGTGCCGTCCGCGCTCACCCGTAGCGAGCCGTCGCCCACGTGCGGCGTCTCCCACGGAACCGTCTTGTCGCCGGCCATCGGGAACTCGCCGCGGGTCAGCATGCCCATGATCACCCGGGCCGTCTCCAGATAGGCGTCCTCCAGCGCGCCGGGCGCGCGGACCCCCATCCGGTTGGTGTGCAGTTCGACCACCCCGATCACCCGCCCGTGCAGTAGCACCGGGACGGCGCGCACCTCGACGGGGATCCCCGCGCTCAGCTTGTTGCCGCTGGTGGAGCAGATCGTGCGCGACAGATAGGCCTCCACGACGAGGCTCTCGGGATCGTAGGCGATGTCCTCGCCGACCACGTCGTCCTGGAGCGCGGTCGGCCCGGTGCTGGGACGGCACTGCGCCGCGGCCCAGAAGACGTTGTCGTCCACGTCGGGCACCCACAGGATCAGGTCGCTGAACGAGAGGTCGGCGAGCATGTCCCAGGTGTTGACCAGGTCCGCCAGCCGCGCGGTCTCATCGGGCTTCAAGTCGCTGTGCTGCGCGATGACGTCGGTGAGCGAAAGCATGCGCCTCATCGTAGGGGCTTCCCGGAACGGGCTTGATTTGGGCGGGACCGGCGCGCGGTGGCACAATAGGCTCCCGCGCCGCCCGGCGCCCCGACCTCGAGGAGATCCGTGATGGGTAAGACCGGTCGCAAGCGCCGTGCCCGCAAGAAGAACAAGGCGAACCACGGCAAGCGCCCCAACGCCTGAGCGCAGCCGCGCCGCTTGAGCGTCCGACGCCCCCCGGAAGATTCCGCGGGGGCGTCGCCGTGTTCGATGGGTGGGCGGCGTGCCGGGGCCGGCGGAATCAGCCGATCTCGCGGATCTCGACCCGGGTGAAGGTCACCCGGTGGATCTCGGTGACGATCTTCGCTCGCAGAGTCGGCGGGGCTTGCGGGCAGGCGCACGCCCGGGAGACCAGGCGCTTGAGGGCATCGATCAGGTCGGTCTCGTCCAGGCAATGATCGCAGGCGTGGATGTGCAGGCGCAGTTCGTCGGCCTCGGTCTCGGTGAGCTCACCGTCCAGGAACCGGTGCACGCGCTCGGCGACGTAGCCACAATCGAGCCGCTCACTCATCGCGCGCCCCCTGCCCGATACCGACGGACGCCGCGTGCTCGGCCAGGAGGCCCCGCAACTGACCGCGGGCCCGGTTGAGACGCGACATCACCGTGCCGATCGGTGTTCCCATGATCTCGGCGATCTCCTTGTAGGAGAAGCCTTCGACGTCGGCGAGGTACACCGCCATCCGGAAGTCGGGGCTGAGCTGGGCCATCGCGTCGGTCACCACCGAATCGGGCATCCGATCGAGGGCGTCCATCTCGGCGGAGCGCAGGCCGGTGGAGGTGTGCTGCTCGGCCCGGGCGAGCTGCCAGTCCTCGATGTCCTCGCCGAAGCCCTCCTGCGGCTGCCGCTGCTTCTTGCGGTAGCTGTTGATATAGGTGTTGGTGAGGATGCGGTAGAGCCAAGCTTTCAGGTTCGTCCCCGGCTTGAACTGGTGGAATGCGGCGAACGCCTTCGCGTAGGCCTCTTGAACGACGTCCTCCGCGTCCGCCGCGTTGCGCGTCATCCGCAACGCGGCGCCGTAAAGCTGATCGAGGTAGGGCAGTGCATCGCGCTCGAAACGCGCGGAGCGCTCGGCGTCGGACTCCGTCGCGCGGTCGGTCTCGTCGTCGGTCTGCGTGGTTGGGCGGTTCATCACATAGGAGACTACCCCCGCCGCGTCGCGCCCATGCGAGCCGCGGGCGGTCTTGGTCACGACAGCACTAGCCACGCCGGTATCAACGGGGGGAAGGGGCCGGTTATTCCCGGGCCCGCGCGGCGCGTGGTAGGAATGGTGCATGAATCTTCTGCGCGGAGTCGGGCGCCTCCTGCTGGGCGGCTATTTCATCATCGAGGGAGCCAAGGCCATCAAGGCGCCGCAGGAGTACGCCCCGGTCGCCGGACCGATCCGTGAGCGGTTCGTCCCGCTCGTGCAGCGTGTGCTGCCGCCCGAGGCGTCCGCCTACGTGCCCGAGAAGTCGACGACGTTGGTGCGCGCGAACGGTGCGCTTTCCGTCGTGGGCGGGCTCGGCATGGCGACCGGCCTCGGACGCCGCGGCGCCGCCGCCCTCGCGGCCGCCTCCCTGCTCCCGCACGTCCTCGCCTTCGATCCGAGGGCCGGCGATCCCGACGACAAGGCCGTCCAGCGCGGCGTGCTGGTGCGCAACCTCGCGCTGCTGGGCGCGGCGCTCGTCGTGAGCCAAGACACCGCCGGCCAGCCCAGCCTCGCGTGGAAGGCCTCCGACGCCCGCCGGCGGCTGTCGAGCGAGGCGGAGCGCACGGCGACCGCCATCGCCAAGCAGGGCCGGCGCACCAAGGCGCAGGTCAAGCGCGAGGCCCGCGCCCTCAAGCGCGAGGCGCACCTGCGGGCGCGCCTCGCCCGCACGAGCATCGAGGGCGCGCTTTCGTGACGCGGTGGGTCGCCCCCACCCCCGACGCCCCGATCGTCGGCACCGTCGTCGTACCGGGCTCGAAATCGGCGACCGCGCGCGCCTACGTCCTCGCCGCACTGGGCGACGGACCCTCGACTCTCACCGGCGTCCTGGACGCCCGCGACACCACCTTGATGCGGGCCGCGCTGGTCTCGCTCGGCGTCGAGTTCACCGACGCATCCGACGGCCGGGTCGTCGTCCGTCCGCCCGCGGTCGTCACCCCCGGCGCGGTGGACTGCGGGCTCGCCGGCACTCTGATGCGCTTCGTTCCGCCGATCGCCGCGCTGGCCTCGGGATCGACGCCGTTCACCGGCGACCCCGAGGCGTCAGCGCGGCCCGTCGCTCCCCTGCTGCACGGTTTGGCGCAGGTGGGCGTCCGGATCGAACCGCTGGACTCGCTGCCCTTCACGGTGCACGGTACCGGCGCGGTCGCCGGCGGCCAGGCCGTCATCGACGCGTCCGGCTCCAGCCAGTTCGTCTCGGGCCTGCTGTTGTCGGCGGCCCGGTTCACCGAAGGCCTGCGGCTGAGCCTGACCACACCGGCCGTGCCCTCCCGACCGCACATCGGGCTCACGCTCGCGATGCTGCGCGACCGCGGGGTGGACGCACAGATGTCCGGCCCGAACGCCTGGCGGGTGGCGCCCGGGCCGATCGCGGCCAGGGACGAGACCATCGAACCCGACCTGGTCAACGCCGCGGTCTTCCTGTCCTCGGCGCTGCACACCGGTGGCCAGGTGACGATGGCGTGGCCGCGGCACACGCTCCAGGCGTCCGATGCGATCCTCGGCACGCTGGCGGCGCTCGGCGGCATCGTCGAGCGCTCCGCCGACACGGTGACGGTCCGCGGTACCGGGGTCATCACGGGCGCCGACCTCGACCTCACCGATGCCAGCGAACTCACCTGCATCGCCGCATCCCTCCTCGCGCTCGCCGACCGGCCGGGGTCGATTCGCGGCGTGGGGCACATCCGCGGCCACGAGACCGACCGGCTGGCCGCGCTGGCCACCGAGCTGACCTCCCGCGGCGCGGGCGTCGAGGAGACCCCCGACGGCCTGCGGATCACGCCACGCCCGCTCCACGGCGGCCCGTGGGGCACCTACGCCGACCACCGGATGGCCCACGCCGGCGCCCTCCTCGGCCTGGCCGTGCCCGGCATCGAACTCGATGACGTGGGAGTCACCACGAAGACCATGCCCGCCTTCGCGGACGCATGGTCCGCGCTGGTGGGCACATGAGCCCCCGCTACGACCGCGACGAGCACGACGACTTCGGCCGGCCCGCCCGCCGGAGCAGGCCGCGCACCAAGGACCGCCCCGACTACTCGAAGGCCGAGGACGGCCTGGTCATCACGGTCGACCGCGGCCGCTACACGGTCGACCTCGACAACGAGGCCGGGCACCGCCGTGTGCTCGCCACCAAGGCCCGCCAACTCGGCCGCAAGGGCGTCATCGTCGGCGACCGCGTGCGCGTCGTCGGCGACACGACCGGCGCTCCCGGCACGCTCGGGCGGATCGTCGAGGTCGTCGCCCGCGAGACCGTGCTGCGACGCACCGCCGACGACGACGACCCGTTCGAACGGCCGATCGTGGCGAACGCCGACCAGCTGGCGATCGTGACCGCGCTGGCCGACCCTCCGCCCCGGATGGGCATGATCGACCGCATCCTGGTGGCGGGCTTCGACGCCGGGTTGACACCGCTGCTGGTGCTCACCAAGGCCGATCTCGCCTCGCCCGACGAACTGCTGGCAGCCTACGCCGGCCTCGACGTCGACGTGATCGTGGTCGCTCCCGACACCGACCTGGGCGACCTGCGCGCTCTGCTCGCCGGCCACCGGACGGTGTTCGTCGGGCACTCGGGCGTCGGCAAGTCGACGCTGGTCAACGCCCTCATCCCGGACGCCCGTCGCGCGATCGGCCACGTGAACGAGGTCACCGGCCGCGGACGCCACACGTCCACCTCGGCGATCGCGCTCGAACTGCCCACGCCCGGCGGCTGGGTGATCGACACCCCCGGCGTCCGCAGCTTCGGGTTGTCGCACGTCACCACCGAGACGGTCCTGGCCGCCTTCGACGACCTCGCCGCGCTCGCCTCCGAGTGCCCGCGTGGCTGCCGGCACGGCTCCACCGCACCCGAGTGCGCGCTCGACGAGGCCGTGGCGCGCGGCGAGTTGCGCCCCGAGCGCCTCGAGTCGTTCCGGCGCATGGAAAAGGTGTGGACCAGCCCGGCGTCCTGGGAATGACCCCGAGGGGCACTAGGCTGACACCCATGCCGGATGTTTCCTACGTGGACGACGTGCGCCTGGCTCACGTGCTCGCCGACAACGCCGACGCCCTCACCATGGCGCGCTACAAGGCACAAGACCTGCAGGTCAGCGCCAAACCCGACCTCACCGAGGTGACGGACGCCGACCTGGCCGTCGAGGACGGCATGCGCGCCACCCTCAAGCGCGCCCGCCCCCGCGACGCGGTGCACGGCGAGGAGCGCGCCGACAGCGGCTGGGGTCCACGCCGCTGGATCCTCGACCCGATCGACGGCACGCGCAACTTCGTCCGCGGCGTCCCGGTGTGGGCCACGCTGATCGGGCTGATGGACGGCGACGACGTCGTCGTCGGGCTCGTGTCGGCCCCCGCGCTCCAGCGGCGCTGGTGGGCCAGCGCCGGCGGCGGGGCGTTCACCGGCAAGACGCTGCTCAGCGCCAGCCGGCTGCAGGTCTCCTCGGTCGACGCGGTCTCGAACGCATCGCTGTCGTACAGCTCGATCGGCGGCTGGGTCGACTCCGGTCGCGGCCAGGGCTTCGTCGACCTGCTGCGTGAGGCGTGGCGCACGCGTGCTTACGGCGACTTCTGGAGCTACATGCTCGTGGCCGAGGGCGCGGTCGACATCGCCTGCGAACCCGACCTGGCCCTGTACGACATGGCCGCGCTCGACATCATCGTCCGCGAGGCCGGCGGCCGGTTCACGAACGTCGACGGTGTTCCGGGGCCTGTGGGGCCGGGTGCGCTCGCCACGAACGGGCGCCTGCACGACCTGGTCGTGCAGCGGCTCACGCCCACCGAGCCGACCGAATTCCTGGTCGAGGACTGAGCGCCCGGGCTCAGCGCACCTCGACGCGGATCGCCTCCGGCATCGCCGCCAGCGCCTCCACCACCGCGTCGGAAAGATCCCCGGCGATGTCGAGCACCACATAGCCCACCTGGCCGCGCGTGGCGAGGGTCTGACCGTCGATGTTGGTGCCGTGGTCGGCCAGGATCGTGTTGATCTTCGCCAGGACGCCGGGCACGTTGCGGTGCAGGTGCATGACGCGCCGGACGTTCGGGATCGCCGCCTGGACCGAGGGCAGGTTGACGCTGAGCACCGTGGCGCCGGTGGTGACGTAGTCGACGAGCTTGCCCGCGACGAAGCCGCCGATGTTGGCCTGCGCCTCTTCCGTCGAGCCCGCCACGTGCGGGGTGAGGATGACGTTCGGGACGCCGCGCAGCGGGCTCTCGAAGCCGGGCCCGTTGGTCTTGGGTTCGGTCTCGAAGACGTCCACGGCGGCGCCCGCGAGATGGCCGGATTCGAGGTGGCGGCGCAGCGCGTCCGTGTCGACGACGAAGCCGCGCGACAGGTTCAAGAACAGCGAACGGCGCCGCATCATGCCGAATTCGCGGTCGCCGAAGATGCCCGCATTGGCGCGTCGGCCGTCGACGTGCAGGCTGATCGTCTCGGCCTCGGAGAGCAACTCCTCGAGCGAGTCGCACCGCTTGGCGTTGCCGAGCGCGAGCTTGTCGACGACGTCGTAGAAGAACACGCGCATGCCCAACGACTCCGCCACGACCGAGAGCTGGCTGCCGATGTTGCCGTAGCCGACCAGGCCGAGCGTGCGTCCGCGAATCTCGTGGCTGCCCTTGGCGGACTTGTTCCACTCCCCCGCATGCATGCGCCGGTTGTGGTCGGTCAGGTGGCGGGCGAGCGCGATGATCTCGGCGACCGCGAGTTCCACGACCGAGCGTGTGTTGCTGTACGGCGCGTTGAAGACGGCGACGCCGCGCGCGGTCGCATCGTCCAGGGCGATCTGGTTGGTGCCGATGCAGAAGGCGCCCACGGCGCGCAGCCGCGGCGCCGCCGCGAGCACGCGCGGCGTGACCAGGGTGTTCGAACGGACGCCCAGCACGTCGACGCCGTCGAGGGCCGCGATCAGATCGTCCTCGCCGAGTGCGCCCGGCAGGGCCTCGATCTCGAAGCCACGCTCGCTGAGCAGCTTGATGCCGGACGGATGGATGTTCTCCAGGAGCAGCGCCTTCACCGGCCGAATTCTACCGCGCCCGGAACGAAGGGATCGCCGCCACCAGGCGGGCGGTGTAGGCGTGACGCGGGCGCGCGAACAGGTCGAGGGTCGGGCCCGCCTCGACGATTCGGCCACCCTGCAGAACGACCGCATCCGGGCAGACGTGCCGCACGACGGCCAGATCGTGGGAGACGAAGACGAGTGTGAGGCCGAGGCCCGCGACCAGGTCCATCAGCAGGTTGAGCACCTGGGCGCGCACCGACACGTCGAGCGCCGACACCGCCTCGTCGGCGATCAGCACCTCGGGCGACGGGGCGAGCGCCCGGGCGATGGCGATGCGCTGGCGCTGTCCGCCCGAGAACTCGTGCGGGTAGCGGCGCATCGAGTCGGCGGGCAGGCCCACGGCGTCCAGCACCTCGCGCACGCGGACCGCCCGGTCGATCTCGCCGAGCTCGCGGCGGACCGCCGGGCTGCGCAGCGGTTCGGCCACGATGTCGTCGACACGCATCCGCGGGTTCAGCGAGCTGCGCGGATCCTGCAGCACCAGCTGAACCGACGACCGCAGGAACCCGAGCCGGCGCTCGGGCACGCCCGACACCGGACGCCCCGCGTAACCCACGGTGCCGGATGTGGGTTGGTCGAGGCCGGCCAGCAGCCGCACCAGGGTCGACTTGCCCGAACCCGACTCCCCCACGACGCCCAGGCGCTGGCCGCGGGTGACACGCAGGCTGACGTCGTCGAGGGCGCGGACGCGGCGGCGTCCGGTCGCGTACACCCGGGTGAGGTGGTCGGCCTGGAGCAGCGTCTCGGCGACGGTCACGATGCCCCCCTCAGGTGGTCGGCGACGGTCGGCAGCCGGGTGCCCGGCTCGAGCAGGTCGAGGCGGGCGGTGGCGACCAGCCCGGCCGCGTAGGGGTGCTGCGGGCGGTGGAAGACCTGCTCGGTGGTGCCGCGTTCGACGATCTCGCCGTCGAGCATGACGACCACCGAGGAGCACAGCTGCGACACCACCGCGAGGTCGTGGCTGATGAACAGGCAGGACGCGCCCGCGGCGTCCAGCACCTCGTCCAGGACGCGCAGAACGGTCGCCTGGACCGTCACATCGAGGGCGGTGGTCGGCTCGTCGCAGATCACCAGGCCAGGCCGGTTGACGAGCGCCATCGCGGTGACGACGCGCTGCCGCTGGCCGCCGGAAAGCTGATGGGGGTAGCTGTCGGCGATGCGATCGGGGTCGTCGAAGCCGACCGCGGCGAGCATGTCGATGACAGCCGTGCGGGCTCGCCCGACGTCGCGGTCGCGGTGCAGGCGGAAGGCTTCGGCGACCTGACGTCCGGCGGTCATCGTGGGGTCGAGCGCGGTCATGGGCTCCTGGAACACCATGCTCAGCGCGTCGCCGCGCAGTCCGGACATCTCGCGGTCGGACAGGCCCACCAGTTCCGTACCGTCGAGGCGGATCGACCCGGTGACGCGCGCGTACTCGGGCAGCAATCCCATGATGGCCAGCGCGGTGGCGGTCTTGCCGGAGCCCGATTCGCCGATGATGCCGAGCCGCTGTCCGGCGTCCAGGTCGAGGCTGACGTCGCGAACGGCCGGCGGGCGGCGTCCGAACGCGACGGTGAGGCCGCGGATCGCGAGCATCAGGCGACCTCCCGCAGCTTCGGGTCGAGGAAGTCGCGCAGCCCGTCGCCGACCATGTTGAAGCCCAGCACGGCCGCGGCGATCGCGAGGCCCGGCCAGACCGCCTGCAGCGGGTGACTGACCAGGTAGGTCTGCGCGTCGCCGAGCATGCGTCCCCAGGACGGGACGGTCGGCGGCGTGCCCAAACCGAGGTAGCTGAGTGCCGCCTCGGCGAGGATCGCCATCGCGAAGCTCACCGACGCCTGCACACCGATCAGGTGGGCGACGTTCGGCAGGACGTGCCGCGCCGCGATCGCCGGGACGGGGGTGCCGGACGCCCGCGCCGCGAGCACGTAGTCGGCCGACAGCACCGACAGCGCGCCCGCGCGGGTGACGCGGATGAACGCCGGGATCGTCGCGACGCCGATCGCGATCATGGCGGTCTCCGTCGAGCCCCCGAACACCCCCGCGAGGAGGATCGCCAGCAGCAGCGCCGGGAACGCGTAGGCCACATCGATGCCGCGCATCACGATCTCGGACGCCCAGCGCGGCAGCCAGGCGGTCGCCAGGCCGAGCGGGACGCCGACCAGCGCCGCGATACCGACGGCGATGATGCCGACGTAGAGCGCGGAGCGGGCGCCCGCGAGGATGCGGCTGAACGTGTCGATGCCCATGTGGTCGGTGCCGAGCAGGTGCGGCCAGCCCGGGGCCGCTAGGCGGGTTCCGGATCCGACCGCGGTCGGGTCGAACGGCGTCCACACGAAGGACAGCAGCGCCATCGCGACCACGGTGGCGACGAGGGCGCCGCCGACCCAGAGCTCGGCGCGCTTCATGCGCGTCCGGACGTCCGTAGGCGCGGGTCGATCAGCGCGTAGCTGATGTCGACGGCGGCGTTGATGAGCAGCACCACGAACACCAGCAGCAGGACGACGCCACGGACCACGATGAGATCGTGGCGTCCGACCATGTCGAGCAGCAGCGAGCCGAGGCCGGGCAGCACGAAGACACGCTCGATGACGATCGCGCCGACGATCACGGTCGCCAGCTGCAAGCCGAGCACGGTGACCAGGGAAAGGGCTGCGTTGCGGACGCCGTGGCGGGCGAGCGCGCGCCAGCGCGTCCAGCCGATGGAGCGGGCGGTGCGGTAGTAGTCCTCGCCGAGCACCTCGAGGAACGCCGAGCGGACGTAGCGGATCAGCACGGCCCCTTGCACCGCTCCCAGGGCCACAACGGGCAGGACGAGATGGGACGCCCACGGGCCGAGGCCGCGCGCAAGCGGGGAGTAGCCGTTGGCGGGGAACCAGCGCAGGGTCACGGCGAAGACGAAGACCAGCAGGATACCGGCCCAGAAGGCGGGGATGGCCATGCCGAACTGGGCCAGGGCCGAGGTCGTGAATCCCTGCCATTGACGCCGCTCGAGCGCAGCGACGGCGCCGAGTGGCAGGGCGATGACCAGCGCCAGGGCGAGGCCGAGGAGCACCAACGAGGAGGTCACCTCGAGGCGCGGCGCGATCAGTGTCGCGACGGGGATGTCCGAGTACCAGGAGCGCCCGAAGTCGCCGTGGAGGACGCCGCCGATCCAGTCCGCGTACTGGATCAGGAAAGGTCGATCCGTGCCGAGTTCGGCGCGCTTGGCCGCGAGCTGCTCCGGTGTCGCGCCGAACCCCAGGATCGCGGCCGCCACGTCGCCGGGCAGCGCCTGAGTGATGACGAAGATGACCAACGAGGCGGCCAGCAGGCTCGCCACGAAGATGCCGAGCCGGGCGAGCACGGACCGAAGCAACGCCGTCCTCAGGCGCGGGCGATCGTCGTGACGTCGAACGACAGCGAGCTGTTCGCGTTCTGGGGGATGCCGGTGATGCCCTGCTTGGCCACCACCAGGTTCGGCAGTGCGAACAGCCACACGGCGGCGGCGTCCTCGGCGACGATGCGGGCCGCCTGTTTGAGTTCGGCCACGTACTGCTCTTGGCTGCCGGCGTCGGCGCTCGCGGCAAGCGCGGTCACGTCCGGGTTGTTGTAGCGCCAGTAGTAGTTCGGGTTGGCGAAGGTGAAGATGTCGTGCGGCTCGACGTGAGCGATGATCGACAGGTCGTAGTCGGCCTGGCCCATGACGGTCGAGATCCAGGGCTGCTGGAAGCCGAGTTCGTCCACCGTGGCCGTGATGCCGACCGCGGCGAGTTGCGAGGCCACGAACTGGGCGGCCTTGCTGGCGTACGGCAGCGCGGCCGGGCGCAGGCGCAGCGTGAGCTTGGGATGGCCGGCCTCGGCGAGCAGGCGGCGGGCCTCGTCGGGGTTGTAGGGATTCACGCCGGTGAGGTCTTCGTAGAACGGATCGGTGGGCACGACCATCGAGCCGATGAGTTGACCCTTGCCGGACCACACGGTGTCGAGCAGCGCCTGCCGGTCGATCGCCATGGTGATGGCCTTGCGGACGCGCACGTCGGCCAGCGCCGGGTTGCCGGGGTTCCGCGGCACCCTCTTCTCAGGATCGGGGTCGTCCACATTGCTGTGTTCGCCGCCGTTGTTGATGGCGAGCGTCACCTCTCCGTCGGTGCTGCCCTGAATCACGTTGAACCGGCTGGTGTCGGCGAACTGCTCGACGGTCTCCGGTGCCTGCAGGTTCGAGATGATGTCGAGCTGGCCTGTCTCCATCGAAGCGGTCATCGCGCCGGGATCCTTGAAGTAGCGGAAGGTCACGGCGTCGAACCGCACCGGAGTCCCCCAGTAGGCGGTGTTCTTCTTGAGCGCGATCGAGTCGCCCGGCAGCCACACGTCCAGCGTCAGCGGACCCGAACCGGCGGTCTGGCGTCCGGCCGCCGCGAAGCCGGCGGGGTTCATCACGATCCCGGCGGCGCCGGCCATCTCGTAGAGCCAGCGCACGCTCGGCTTGGTGAGGGTGATGTCGATGGTGGCGTCGTCGACGACGGCGGCGGACGACACCAGCGCCATCGTGGTCTTCAGCTTCGGAGCGACGTTCTCGTTCTGGATGCGCGCGATGTTGTCGGCGACCGCCTGCGCGGTCACCTTCGTGCCGTCGGAGAAGGTGGCTGCCGGGTTCAGCTTGAAGGTGTAGGTGAGCCCGTCCGGCGAGGCGTTCCAGGCCTGGGCGAGCAATGGCTTGGGGTGACCCTCGGCGTCCAGCTTCACCAGCGTCTCGTAGACGTTGTAGAGCAGCGCCTGCGTTCCCGCGGCACCGTCGGTCGCCGTCGGGTCGAGCGTCGCGGGCTCGGCGGTGGCGCCGATCACGAGCGACTTGGCCGTCGGATCCACCGTCGCGCCGGTCACCGATGGTGTCGGCGTCCCGCCGCCGGTGCACGCGGTCAGCGCCATCGACACCGCGGCCAGAGCCGCGACCGCCATGCGGCGAACCTTGCGTTGGGGCCTCGATGTGCCCGCCCACTTGGTCATATGTGTCCTCCCGAAGCGCGGTGCCTGTGACCGCGGCACAGCTTACTCCACCGACCGCCCTCGCCCGATTTGGCTCAGACACCGGTTGCAGGTAATGTTGTCGAAGCAACGCGGGGTGGAGCAGCTCGGTAGCTCGCTAGGCTCATAACCTAGAGGTCAGGGGTTCAAATCCCCTCCCCGCTACCAAGTTAAACTTGTTTGAACACACGCCTTCCGGGTCTCTTCCCGGAAGCTGGTGCGAGAGGCGCTGGGATTCGTCCCGGCGCCTTTTTCGTGCGTGACGTCAGCTGAGCAGACGGAGCCGGCGCACACCCTCGCCACCCCAGCCCGACGCGCGGCGCTCGATGCCGCTTGTTCCGTGTGCTTGGATGGCCCGCGTGAGCATCATCGCCCCGCTGGCCTACCCTCTGCACGAGACCACGCTGGCGAACGGTCTGCGCGTCGTCGTCAGCCCCGATCGCGCCGTGCCGTTCGTCGCGGTCAACCTCTGGTACGACGTCGGCTCTCGCGACGAGACTCCCGGCCGCACGGGCCTGGCCCACCTGTTCGAGCACGTCATGTTCCAGGGCTCCGAGCACGTCGCCAGCGGAGAGCATTTCGACCGGCTGCAGGCCGCCGGTGCGACCGGCAACGCCACCACCTGGTTCGACCGCACCAACTACTTCGAGTCGGTGCCCACCGGCGTCCTCGACCTCGCCCTGTGGCTGGAGGCCGACCGGATGGGCCACCTCCTCGCCGCCCTGACCCAGGCCAACCTCGACACCCAGCGCGACGTCGTGAAGGAAGAGAAGCGCCAGCGCTACGACAACGCCCCCTACGGCGACCTGGTCGAGCACCTCATCACGCAGGCGTTCCCGCCCGACCATCCCTACGGGCACACGGTCATCGGCTCGATGGCCGACCTGGACGCGGCGTCCCTGGCCGACGCACACGCCTTCTTCACCAGCTGGTACTCCCCCAGCAACGCCGTGCTCACCCTGGTCGGAGACGTCGACCCGGCGGAGGCCTTCGCCCGCGCCGAACTCTACTTCGGCCACCTCCCCCGCCGGGACGTCGCCGATCGGACGCCTCCCGGCCCGCTGCCGCCCCACGCGGGCCTGCCGCGCGTGGTGACGTCCCGCGACGTCCCCGAGTCGGCGCTCTACGTGCAATGGCGTACGCCCGCCCGCGGCACCCCCGAACACGACGCGATCGACATCGCCCTCACCGTCCTCGGCGGCAGCGAGACCTCTCGGCTGCATCGTCAGCTGGTCCGCGACCAGGGGCTCAGCACGGGCGCCGGCGCCTCGACGATTCCGCTCGCCTGGGGCACCTCGCTCGGATTCGCGTTCGCCCGCGTCCGCGACGGTGTCGACCTGGCCGACGTCGAGGCCGCGCTCGTCGGCGAGGTGGCCCGGTTGTGCGACGAAGGGCCCACCCCCGACGAGGTGCGCCGTGCGCACGTCCAGTTCGAGCGTGCCTGGCTGACCGAATGCGCCGCCCTCGAGGCGCGCGCCGACCTGTTCAGCGCCCACGCCACCTTGTTCGGCGATCCCGGGCGGGTCAACCGCCGCATCGTCGACTACACCAGCATCGACGCCGACGCCGTCGTCGCCGCCGCCCGCGCCTGGCTGCGACCCGAACAGCGCGCCGTCGTCGAATACCACCGGTCCCCGAAGGAAGCCTGAACCGTGACCATGCCCCCTCGCCCGGCCGTCGTACCACCCCAGCCGTGGGCGTTCCCGCCCGCACGCACCGCGCACCTCGACAACGGACTCACGCTGCGGCTGCACCACCTGCCCGGCCAGCACGTCGTCTCGGTCGGCCTGCTGATGGACGTGCCTCTCGGCAGCGAGCCCGCCGACCGTGAGGGCCTCGCCGGCGTGTGGGCCAACGCGTTCACCGAAGGAACACGGGCACACCCCGGCACGAGCTTCGCCGACGCCGTCGACGACTGCGGCGCCGCCATCGAGGCCGATGTCGGCTTTTCCCACGTGCAGGCGCTCCTCGACGTGCCCGCGACCCGGCTCGCGTCCGCGCTGGAGCTGCTGGCCGAAGCCGTGACCGCACCGACCCTCACGGACGCCGATGTCGCCCGCCACGCCCGCCTCGACGCCGCGCACCTCACCCAGCAGTTGGCCACCGGCCCCGGGGCCGCCAACCACGCGCTGCGCGGCGCCGTCATCGACCCCGCCTACCGGGCCTCCCGCAGTCGCACCGGGCTCCCCGAGACACTGACCGCGATCACCGGCGCGGACGTCCGCGCCTGGCGCGAGTCCACCCACGGCCCGCGGGGAGCCGTCCTCGTCATCGCCGGCGAGATCGACGATGCGGTGCTGGACGGGGCGACCGCGGCGTTCGGTGACTGGGGCAACCCGGCACAGGCCCCCGCTCACCATGAGACGCCCGCGGGGAGCGCGCGCGTGGCCCACCTGATCGACCGTCCCGGGTCGGTGCAGGCGGACGTGCGCTGGGGCTGGTTCACCACCGACCGCCGCGACCCGCGCTGGCCCGCGCTCCAACTGGCCGGCCACGCGCTCGGCGGCGCCTACCTGAGCCGCCTCAACAAAGTGCTGCGCGAGGAACGCGGATTCAGCTACGGCGTCAGCCTCGCCAACGTGCCGATGCGCGCCGGCGGGTTCTCGTACGCGTCCGGCGCGTTCCGCACCGAGGTGGTCGGCGAGGCGCTCGCCCTCATGCCCGGACTCCTCGACGTCGGGCGGTCGCCGATCACGGACGCCGAACTCACCCGGGCGCGCGACTACCTGATCGGCACCACGCCGCTGCGGTACGCGACCGCCGGCGGCGTGACGGGCGGCGTCCTCGCGCTGCTGGCGGCCGGGCTGGACACCGACCAGGTCGGCGCACAGCTCAACGCTTACCGGGCGACGACCGCCGAGCAGGCGAGCGCCGCGGCGTCCGAACTGATCGACGTCACGGCGGGCTCGCTGGTCGTCGTCGGGGACGCGCATGCACTCGAACAGCCGTTGCGCGACGCCGGCTGGACGCCCACGCTCGTCGCGGCCGAGACTGCCTGAGCGACGGTCAGCGGCCCATGGCGCGCAGCGCCTCGGCCAGTGCGGCCTTCGCCTCGTTCGTCCGCGCCTGATAGGCCGCCAGATCGCCGTCGCGCAGGGCCGCCTCGGCAGCCGTGAACGCCTGTTCGGCGCGCCGCATCGCGGACACCGCCGCCTCTTCGCCCGTCTGCGGAGTCGTCGGCTGGCCGGTGCCGGTCGGCTGGCCGGCCGCACCCTCGCTCAGCGGCAACTCACCGGTCTCGGCGCCCGCATCGCCCTGGAACACCTGGTCGAGCGCCTCTTGAAGCGTGTTGCCGATGCCGATGTGCTCGCCGAACCTCACCACGACGAACGTCAGCGCCGGGTAGGCGCCCGCGTTGCCCGTCCGCTCGGTGTAGATCGGCTCGACGTACAGCAGGCCGTTGCCCATCGGCAGCGTCAGCAGGTTGCCGTACTTGATGGACGCCGACCCTCGCGACTGCGTGTACGGCAGCAGCTTCGCCGCGACATCGGGGTTCTGGGTGATCGCGTTCTGCGTCTGCCCCGGGCCGTCGATCTGCTGGGTGTCCGACATGCGCAGGATGCGCAGCTTGCCGTAGTCGGGATTGGCGGCATCCGCGTTCACGGCGAGATAGGCCGCCAGGTTCTGGCGCTTGGTGGGCACGAACACCGCCGTCTGGCTGAAGATCGGAGCCTGGTCGCCGGGCCACTTGATCGACAGGTAGTAGCTGGGCTCCTTGAGCCGGTCGTTCGACTGCACCGGATCGATCGGGACCTCCCACAGATCAGTGCCGTTGTACCAGGTCCGCGGATCGGTCACGTGGTAGCGGCCCAACAGTTCGCGCTGCACCTTGAACAGGTCCTCGGGGTAGCGCAGGTGTGCCAGCAGGTCGGGACTGATCTCGGCGCGCGGCTTGACGGTGCCCGGGAACACCGACGAGTAGGTCGCCAACAGCGGATCGTTCTCGTCCCACGCGTACAGATCCACCGTGCCGTCGTAGGCGTCCACCACGGCCTTGACCGAGTTGCGCATGTAGTTGATCGGCTGGTCGAGCTGCTGGCCCAGCACCGTGCTCTGCGTGTCGGAGGTCGCCTGCGCCAGCACGACCCGCTGACTGTTGGGGTACGTGGCGGACGTCGTGTAGGCGTCCACGATCCACACCAGGCGGCCGTCGACGATCGCCGGGTAGAGGTTACGGTCGATCGTCAGCCAGGGCGCGACCTTCTCGACGCGCTGCTTCGGCGTCCGGTCGTAGAGGATCTTGGAGTCGGCGTTCACCCGGTCGGACAACAGCAGGTTGACATCGGCGAAGCGCGCCGCGTACAGCAGCCGTCCCATCACGTCGCCCATGGGGACGCCGCCGACGCCGTCGTACTCGTTGTACCGCTCGCCGCCACCCTCGGCACCGCCGGGGGTATCGAGCTCGATGGGGGCCTGCTGGTCGAGGCGTCCGACGATCGCGAAGTTGGTCGACTTCTCACCGAAATAGATGCGCGACTGCGTCTCCTCGATCTTGCCGACCGGCGGGATGTCGCGGGTGATCCACACCGGCTCGCCGTTGCCCTGCCGCCGGTTGCCGTAGGCGGACGCGAATCCGTGCCCGTGCGTGTACACGGTGTGCAGGTTGTTCCAGTTCCGGTCGGGGATGCCGTCGAGGTTGAGCTCGCGCGCCGCGACCACCACGTCGGTCTCTTGACCGTCGATGTTGTAGCGGTCGATGTCGAGGATCTCGGGGAACGAGTAGTAGCCGCGCACCTGCTGCAACTGCTCGTACGTCGCGCCGATCGCCTGCGGATCCATCAGCCGGATGCCCGGGAGCGCCGCGGCGTCCTCTTTCAACTGGCCCGGCGAGACGTGTGTCACGGCCTCGTACTCGGTGATCTCGGCGTCGCCGATGCCGTACGCCTGCTTGGTCGCGGCCAGGTGGGCGGCGATGTAGTCGTGCTCGCGGTCGGGCTCGTTCGGACGCACCTGGAGCGTCTGGATGATCATCGGGTAGATCATCGACAGGATCAGGCTGGACACCAGCATCAGCGCCACGCCGGCGCCGGGCACGGCCGGGCGCTTCCATGCGATGTTGACCAGGAACAGCGCCGCCACGATGAAGGCGATCACCGCCACCACGAGTCGCGCGTTCATCCGCGCGGTGTCGTCGGTGAAGTGCAGGCCCGTGAAGAGGTTGCCCTGGTCGAGCACCAGCCCATAGCGATCGAGCAGGCTCTGTGCGCCGTAGACGAGAAGGATCGCGGCACCCAGGATCGACAGGTGCACGGTGGCCGCGCGCGTCGCGAACCCGCCGGCCTCACGCCCGGTGGCGATGTTGCCCACGACGAAGTGCACCGCGGCCGCCGAGAGGAACGCGAAGACCAGAGCGCTCATCAGCAACGACGCCGCCAGGCGCCACACCGGCAGCTCCAGCATGAAGAAGGTGACGTCGAGGCCGAACGTCGGCTCGATCTGGCCGGCGGATTGGCGGTTGAGCCACGCGAGCACGGGCATCGCCTGGGACGCCGCGGACAGCCCGGCCATCACGCCCAGCAGTACCGCGGGCACCAGGAAAGCCACTCGCCCGTTCTGCTCGAGGGCGTCGCGATAGCGATCCAACAGGGCGGACGCCCCGCGCCGGCGCTGCGCCGGCCGGGACCGGAAGGCGAGGGTCATGTTGAGCCACAGCAGGCCGCCGACCACGACAGCCCCGATGACGAACAGGACCACGCTGGCGATCAATTGTGTGGTGAACACGCTGGTGAACCCGGTGGAGTCGAACCACAGCTTCTCGGTCCACAGGCTTGCGGCCAGCAGGAACACACCCAGGGCGATGCCGAGGATGACGACGGTGATGAGTAGCGGGCTACGGCGAGGCGGTGCTTGTGGCGGCACGACGTCGGGCTCCTTCGAGAGTCTTCGAGTTAGGGAGTCAGGGTGTGGGTCAGGGCAGCACCCAGGCCGGGCACCAGGTCGCCGGCGGCGAGCAGGTCGTCGGGGTCGCTCTTCAGCCGCGCGAGGCCGTAGCCGTCGCCCTCACGGGTGACGCCCACGACGACGCGCACGTCACGGCGCTCGGGGTGGGCGGCCACGAACGACGTAGCGGCGTCGGGGTCGTCGGGAATGTCGTTCTCGACGTGCGGGGGCACGAACAGCCGCTCGACCGCGAGCGCGCAGCCGTGCACGGTCGCCGGCCAGGTGATGCGAGCGAGGGCGTCGAGAAGGTCGTCGCCCGAGTGGAAGCCCTCCTGCTCGATCGAGCTCAGGGCGCCCTCGGGCAGGCCGCCGGGACGCTCGAGCTGCCCGGCGAGCGTCGGCTCGGCCGCGATGAGCTCGGCGGTCGGCACCAGGGCGAACAGCCGGGCGGGCTGATCCCAACCCCCGTGGCCGACGTGACGCTCGATCTCGATCAGGGCGGCCACCAGCGCGTCGTCGTTCATGAGCACCCCTGTACCAGTGTCGCGGTCGCCGGGTTGGCGAGCGCGTCGAGCGAGTTGATCGCGTCCTCGAGCGTCGCGACGCTCACGATGCGCATCGGGGTGGAGACGCGCGCAAGATCCGGACAGTTGCCGGCGGGCAGGAAGAACACGCTGGCCCCCGCGCCCTGGGCGCCGGCCAGCTTCTGGCGGACGCCACCCACCTCGTGCACGTTGCCGGCGCCGTCGATGGATCCCGTACCCGCGACGACGCGGGCACCGACCAGTTCGCCAGGCGTGATCAGCTCGTAGACCGACAGCGCCATCATCAGGCCGGCGCTCGGCCCGGCCAGCCCCTGATCGACGCCGATGGTGACGCGGGGCGCGTAGCTGTAGCCCATGACCAAGGTGCCGCCCCACACGGGCAGGCCGGCCTGCGTCTTGGACGCCGCAGTCTCGATCGTGACGGCGAGCGCCTCACGGTCGCGCAGGATCGAGAAGGTCACCGGCTGCCCGACGCTCGCGCCTTCGACGATCCCCCGCACCACTGCCACCGTGGGGGTCGGCTGGCCGTTGACGGCGAGGACGAAATCGCCGGGCATCAGCTTGTTGGCCGCGGGACCGGCGCTCGCCACCGACTGCACCATCGGGATCTGCTGCACATCGATCCCGGCCGCGCGCAGTGCCGCGGCGGAGGCGTCCGCACGCGACGTGGTGAGTTCTTGCGACTCGCGCGCCTGAATCTCGCTGGCGGTCGAGCGCCCCGGGTAGACGAACTCGCGCGGAAACACCTCGCGGTCGGCGACGCCGTGGGCGTACAGCAACTCGGGCAGACCCACCGGCGCATCGGGCCGGGTGATGTTCACCGTCGTGAGCAGGATGCTTCCCGACGTCGGGAAGGTCTGCAGACCCTCGATCTCGATCACCCGCCGCCCTCCGACCGAGCCCAGCAGATCGCGGGTGTCGCCGGGCGCATAGGTGACGTACGGCAGCGGGGTCATCGCCACCACGGCGGCGGCGAGGACGAACAACAGCGCGGACACGGCGGCCGTCCACGTCTGCTTGGTCATGCCGATGATCCTACCCGGCGGCTCCAATGCGCTCCGCGCTCCGATCCGGCCACCGCATGCGACACAATGGAGACGGTCGAGAAGGGAGCCGCACATGGCAGAGGATCAGCCGAACCCGATGGAACCGAACCCCATGGAGGAGTTCCTGCGCCAGTTCGGCATTACGCCGGGGCCTGATGGCACGTTCGATATGACTCAGCTCATCGGTCCGCTCCAGCAGGCCATGGCGCAGTTCGGCCGCCAGATGGCCACCGCCGGTGGTGGCGGCGAGGGGCTCAACTGGACGTTCATCAAGGACATCGCCCGCAAGGCGGTCGCCGCGGCCGGCCCCGACCCCTCGCCGTCGGCGTCCGAAGCCGTGGCCATCCGCGACACGGTCGGCCTGGCCGACCTGTGGCTCGACCAGCACATGGCGTTCGGCCGCATCAGCGCGCCGGCCGCGACCTGGAGTCGCGCCGAATGGGTCGAGCACACCATGGGAACGTGGGAGCAACTCGCGGGCAGCGTGTCCACCTCGCTGGCCGGTGCGATCGGCGGCCTGATGCGCCGCAGCGCGGCCGAGGCGCCCGAGGCCGCCGGGATGGCCGCCATGCTCGAGCCGATGATGCGGATGGCCGCGACGGGCATGCTGTCGGCCCAGGTCGGCCAGGGCGTCGCCCAACTCGCCACCGACGTGCTCAGCGGCTCCGACCTCGGCTTCCCGCTCACCGACACGTCGGTGACCGCGCTGCTTGCGACCAACGTCGCCCGTTTCGCCGACGGCCTCGACATCCCCATCGCCGACGTGCGGCTCTACATCGCGCTGCGCGAAGCGGCCCGCCAACGCCTGTTCGCGCACGTGCCCTGGCTCGGCCCGCAGATGCTGGCGCTGATCGAGCACTATGCCCGCGACATCACCATCGACGCCGACGCGTTCGAAGAGGCGATGGAGGCGCAGATGTCGGCCGGGCTCACCCCCGAGCGCCTCGAGGAGTTCGGCCAGCAGATGGCCGGCAAGCTGTTTCGTCCGGCGCTCACCGACGAGCAGCACGAGGTGCTCGGACGCCTCGAGACGCTCGTGGCGATCGTCGAGGGCTGGGTGGACGACGTCGTCGCCCAGACCACCGCGACCCTGCTGCCCAACGCGGACGCCCTCCTGGAAACCGTCCGGCGTCGCCGCGCGTCCGCCGGCCCCTCCGAAGTAGCGCTCAAGACCCTGTTGAACCTGGAGTTGCGCCCACGACGCGTCCGGGACGCCGCGAACGTGTGGGCCGCGCTGCGCTCCGCCAAGGGCATCGAGGAGCGGGACGCGGTGTGGTCCCATCCTGACCTCGTGCCGACCGGCGCCGACCTGGACGATCCGCTCGGCTTCGCCGAGCACGGTCACCTCGCACGCAGCGAGGTCGACGATCTCGACGCGCAGCTGGCCCAGCTCATCGAGCAGGAACGCGGCCGTGAGGGAGGCGCGGCGACGGACCGGGGCTGACGGGGCGGCGTCCGTCAGCGAGGCGCGTCGCGACGTGTGAAGTCGACGCCCTCGAGGAAGCCGCGCGCGCGTTCGGCGCGGTCGTAGCCGCCGACGATCTGCCAGAACCGCGCGTTGTGGGCACGCTCGACGAGATGCGTCAGCTCGTGCACCAGCACGTAGTCGACGACCCAGTTCGGCATCGGCCGTAACCGGTCGCTGAGCCGGATCTCGCCGCTCGTGGTGGTGCACGACCCCCAGCGCGCCCGCATGTCGGCCACCCAGCGCGCGCCGAAGACCGGTTCGGGACCGTCGGCGTGCGGCGCGACGTACGCGCGATACAACTCCACCGCCCGGGACGTCAGCTCGGCGTCATCGCGGGGCGCGCGCCGCCCGGACTCCTTGGCGAGGAATTGTTGAACGAGCCCGGGCACCAGTTCGCGGCGCTGCCGCTCGGTCATGCCCGCCGGCACCACCACGACGACCTGGCCGTGCTCCCGGAAGGCGGTCATCGTTCGGGTGCGGCGCCGCGAGGAGCGCACCACGTAGTCGTCGGGACTGGGGTCGTCGGAACTCATGGACGCCCATCGTAGAAGGACCGGCCGACACTCGCGCCGCGCCTGCCTCCGCCGCGGGTGCACGGTTTGACCCGCGCGAGTCTCCCCACTAGCGTGTGCTCCACGGCCCCCGGAAGGGACCCGATGCCCGCAGGGGAAGGCAGGCGTCAGGCTCCACCGGGGGCTTCGTGCATCCCGGACGGACCCGCCCGCCACCCGCGACCCCGAGCCGCCGAAGGCTCTGCCCTATGCTGAGCGGGTACACCCCGTGAGGCTCCGCCCGTTGGGGACGAACAACTGCCAGGAGGAACCTGTGTCGAACGACACCTACAGCGGCAAGTTCTACTGCGTGAAGTGCAAGGACCACCGCGAGGCCGAGGGCGCGATCTCGGTCAACGAGAAGGGCACCCGCATCGCCAAGGCCAAGTGCCCCGTGTGCGGCACCAACCTCACCCGCTTCCTGCCCAAGGCCTGAACCAGACCCGGATGACCTGACCCCAGCCGGATGAGGGGCGTCGGCCCTTGCCGGCGCGCCCCTCATCGTCACCTCGGGCCGTGCCACGGTGGCGCCGGTGGTGTTGTCCGTGTCGGCGGTGGTGTTGTCCGTGTCGGCGGCCGGCCCCGCTGGCCGCACGCTCCGCGCCACAGTGGTGGCATGGAGACGCCCGACCGCTACATCATGACCGCGCCGATGAGCCTCCTCTGGCGCTCCGGCGGCGCCCTTCAGGTGGGCCTGGACGCCTCGGGTGCGGTCCTGTTGCCCCGTGCACCCGAGGGCGCCGATGTGGCGCTGCGTGCGCTGCGTTCGAGCCGCACCCTCGCCGAGGTCGCCCGCCTCGCGCCCCTCGTGCCCCGGGCGTGGATCGCCGAAACCGTGGCCACCCTCGTCGCACTGGGGCTGGTCGCTCCCGCGTCCGCGGCGCGCCGCGCCACCGTCGCCGTGGTCGGCGAGGGCGTACTCGCCGACACCGTCGCACGTCTGCTGGAGGCGGAGGGTCGCCAGCTCATCGTGACCGCCGGGCTCACCTCCGAAGCGCAGTCCGCCGACCTGGTCGTCGCCTGCGCGTCGACCGTGGAACCCGATCGCGTCGACGTGCGCGAACTGGCCGGGCTCCCCCACCTGATCCTGCGTGCCGAGCCCGAGCGGGCGGTCGTCGGGCCGTTCGTCGCGCCCGGGGCCGGATACGCGTGCGTCACCTGCACCGATCTCGTCCGCCGCGACCTCGATCGCGACTGGCCCCACCTATTGGCGCAGTTGTGCCGCACGCGGCACACGGCTACTCCGCAGCAGGTGGCGTGGGCGTCGGCGCTCGCTTCGGCCCAGCTGACGGCCTGGCTGGTCGGGCGGACCCCCGAGGCATCCGGGGCGACGTGGGAGCTGGACGCCCACAGCGGGCAGGTCGGCGTCCGGCGCTGGCCGCGGCATCCCGACTGCGGGTGCGCGCTGATCGACTGATGCCCCGTCGACGGTCAGCGATGCTCGGCGAGGACGCCGAGAAGACCCTCGCCGTAACGATCGAGCTTCGTCCGGCCTATGCCCGCGATCTCGGACAGCTCGCCCAGACTGCCCGGCATACGCTCGGCGACGGCCATGAGCGTCGCGTCGGTGAGCACTACGAAGGCGGGCAGACTCGCGGCGTCCGCCTCGTCCGCCCGCCAGGCCCGCAGGGCCTCCCAGGTGGCCTCGTCGTAGGTGGAGGCGCACCCGGTGTGTCGGCCGAGCTTCCGCTCGGCGCCGCTGGTCAGGCCGCGCCCGCACACCCGGCAGCTCGCCGCCATGGCCGAGCCGCGCCGGAGGCGTCCGCGGTTGCCGGACGCCGCGGAGGGCGCCGCGGAGGACGCCGAGACGACGGAGACCAGCCCGTCGAGGAACCGGCTGGCACTGCGGCGCTGGCCACCGCCGCTGCGGGTGGCCGACCAGGAGACGTGCAGGTGCTCGCGGGCGCGGGTGAGGCCGACGTAGAAGAGCCGGCGTTCCTCGCTCACCTCCGCCGGAGTGGTCGCCAGTGCGAACGGAAGACTGCCTTCGTGGGCGCCGGTGATCGCGACGGCGTCCCACTCGAGCCCCTTGGCGGCGTGCAGGCTCGACAGTGTGACGCCCTGCCCGGCCGGCGCATGCTGGGCGCGAGCACGCGCGTCCAGCACGGCGAGAAGGTCGGCGACGCGGGCCTCCGGGCGGGCGCGGACGAGGTCGTCGCCGAGCCCGGCGAGGGCCGACCAGGACTCCCAGCGCTCGCGGGCGCCGCCCTGCCCGGCGGGCGGTTCGGTGGTGAACCCGAGGCCGGCGAGCGCGGTGCGCAGCACGGCGTCCGGCGCCTCGTCCGGCGTCGCCTTGCCTGCCGCGGCCAGCGCTCTCAGCGCGATCCTCACTTCGGCACGCTCGAAGAACCCCTCGCTGCCGCGGGTGGCGAACGGGATGCCGGCATCGGTGAGCGCCGACTCGAACGCGGGCGACTGCGCGTGGATGCGGTAGAGGACGGCCATCTCGGGCCAGGGCACGCCCGTGGCGTGAAGCGCCGCGAGCCAGGCAGCCACGGTGCCGGCTTCGGACGCCTCGCTCGCCGCGCCGGCAAAGACCGGCTCGGGACCGCTGGGACGCTGCGCGCGCAGTCCGACGGACGGCCCGTGGCCCACCATCACCGCGTTGGCCAGAGCGACCACCTGCGGGGTGGAGCGGTAGTCGCGCACCAGTTCGATGCGGGTGGCGTCCGGGTGCCGGGCGGTGAAACCGGTCAGGAAGGACGCCTGCGCCCCCGCGAACGAGTGGATCGTCTGGGCGGGATCGCCGACCACGCACAGCTCGTCGGTGCCGCCGCGCCACAGGTCGAGCAACGCCTGCTGCAGAGGGCTGACGTCTTGATACTCGTCGACCACGAAGTGGCGATAGGCACGGCGCACCTGGGCGGCGATGTCGGCGTGCTCGGCGAGCATGCCCGCGGTGCACAGCAGGATGTCGTCGACGTCGATCACGCCGCGGGCGGCCTTGACCGCCTCGTAGTGGGCCATCACCCGACCGACCTGGTCGGGAGCGACACCGTTGACCTCGCGATGCCGAGCGGGGGCGAGGGCGGCGTACTCCCCCGGGGCCACGTTGCTGACCTTCGCCCAGCTGATTTCGCCGGCGACGTCGCGCAGCAGCGTGGTGTCGGGGGTGAGGCGATCGCGGCGCAGGGCGTCCGCCACCAGCGCGATGCGGCGATCGGCGACCGGCGGCAGGTCGGAGCCGTACGCCTGCGGCCAGAAGTACTGCGCCTGCCGCAGCGCCGCGGAGTGGAAGGTGCGTGCCTGGACGCGGGCCACGCCGAGGGCGCGCAGCCGCTCGCGCAGCTCGCCCGCGGCGCGGGTGGTGAACGTCAGGGCCAGCACGGCGGCCGGATCGAACGCCCCGGTCGCGACGCCGTAGGCGATGCGGTGCGTCATGGCCCTCGTCTTGCCCGTGCCTGCGCCCGCGAGCACCACGACCGGACCCTCGAGCGCCAGGGCGACCTGGCGCTGCTCGGGATCCAGTCCGTCGAGGATGCGTTGCGGATCGGCGTTCACGGTGAGTCACTCTAGTGGCGTGTCGCGCCTTGGTCGTTGGGTTCGGCGGTGTCCAGGTGCGTGCCTCGCACGGCCGACGAGGGACTGTCGGCGGGCCCCACTAGGGTGGGCCCCGATGAACGAGATCCACCTCCACACCTCCGCCGGTCTGGACGCCCTGGCCGCGGCCTTCGCCGCCCACGTGAGCGTGGCGGGCGATCCGTTCGCGCGTCCGCTCGTGCTGGTGCCCGGGGCCGGCGTGCAGCGCTGGCTCAGCCAGCAGGCCGCGCGGGGAGCCTCCGACGGCGAGGGGATCACCGCGGGGTGGGACGTGCAGCGCCTCGGCGCCCTCGACGAGCTGGTCGGCGGGCGGCGTGCCGACGACCCGTGGGCGCCGCAGCGGCTGGTGTGGTCGATTCTGGCGGCGACCGACGCCGGCGCGGCCGGTTTGGAGCCCCTCGCCGCGCACCTGGCGGCCAACGACCAGCGCTACGCGAACGCGCTACGCCTCGCGCGGTTGTTCGCCCGCTACGCCGACCATCGGCCGGCGATGCTGGCCGGCTGGCTCGCCGATCCGGACGCCGCGGCGTTTGCCCTGGGTTTCGACGCCTGGCAGGTGCGGCTGTGGCAGGCCCTGCACACACTGATCGGCGCGCCCGATCCGGTGCGGGCGCGACCCCTGCTCGCCGCGGCCATCGCCGACGGCGACCGTGCGGTGCGGTGGCCGCAGGTCCACGTGTTCGCGCCGCGCCGCTCCACGCCGGCCCAGCGCGCGCTGCTCGCCGCGCTCGCCACCCGGGTGCCGGTGCACGTGTGGCTGCCCACCTGTGGCCCGGCCGAGACCGGCAACGCGCTCGCGCTCGCGCTCGGACGCCCCGCGCGCACCTGGCACCAGGAGTGGGCGGCGCTCGCCGGCCGGGGCACCGAGCACCCGTCGCCCGTACCGGGCGGCACCGCACTCGCGGCGCTGCAGGCGTCCGTGCACGCGGGGGCGCCCGTGCCCGCGACCGAGGGTGACGGCAGTCTCACGATCCACGCCAGCCACGGCGAGGCGCGGCAGGTCGAGGTGCTCCGCGAGGTGCTCACCGGCTTGTTCGCCGATGACCCGACCCTCGAGCCGCGCGACGTGGTCGTCGCCTGCCCCGACCCGGCCGCGCTCGCGCCCCACCTGTCCGGCGCCTTCGGCGCGCCCGCGGGGGGCGTCCGTACCGCCGAGCCGCATCCGGCCACCCACCTGCGCGTGCAGATCGTCGACGCCGGCGCCGCGGGCGCCAACCAGGTGTTCGCGCTGGTCCGCGACCTGATGGGCCTGCGCGCGAGCCGTGCGACGGCGTCCGACCTGCTCGCGCTGGCCTCACACCCGTTCGTCGCACGCCGGTTCGGGCTCAGCACCGACGATCTGGCCCGGCTCGAAGACCTGACCGCCGCCGCCGGCGTCCGCTGGGGCATCGGGCGCGAGCACCGGGCCTGGTTCGGGCTCGGCGACGTGGCGCAGAACACCTGGCAACTGGGCGTCCAACGGTTGGTGATGGGCGAGGCGTTCAGCTCCGACGGGCTCGCCAGCGCCGGCGTGGTGAGCACGGTCGACGACGTCTCCTCGACCGACACCGTCCTGATCGGCGCGCTCGCCGAGCTTGTCAGCCGTGCGTCGCGGCTCGTCCATTCCCTGGGCGAGCCCGCGACGGTCGCGGAATGGACGGCGCGGCTGCGTCACGTCGTGGCGCAGATGACCGACGTGCCGTTCGCGGACGGCTGGCAGCTCAGCCAGTTCTGGGCGGTGCTGGCGTCGATCGAGACCCGCGCCGGCGATTCGTGTGCGCGGCTCGCCCCGACCGACGCCCTGGCGCTGCTCGGCGACCATTTCGCCGACCGCGGCGTCCGCCCCGCCTACGGGAACGGGTCGCTGGTGGTGTGCGCGCTCGACGCGCTCGCGCGCGTGCCCCACCGCGTGGTGTGTCTGGTCGGGCTCGACGACCGTTCGTTTCCCCGCCGGGGCCTCGGCGACGGCGACGACCTGCTGGTGCGGCAGCCGCGGCCGGGCGATCCCGACCCGGGGGCCGACGACCGCCAGGCGCTCCTCGACGCGGTGCTCGCGGCGTCCGAGCGGCTGGTCGTGATCTACCAGGGGCAGTCGACCCTCACGCCCGAGCCCCACTACCCGCCGGCTGGGCTGCAGGACCTGATCGAGGCGGCCGGCCCGGGCGCACTGCGCGCCGAGACGCTGCAGCCGTTCGCGCCGGCCAACTTCGCGGGCGTTCCTCGCTCGTTCGACCGGACGGCGCTCGCGGGGGCGCGCGCGCTCACCTCGCCGCGGCGTCCGGGCCCCGACCGGTTCGCGGTCGCGCACGTGCACCGTCGCGCGCCGCTGGAGGCGCTCGACGTCGACCGGCTGGTCGCGTTCCTGCAGCATCCGGGCCGCTTCCTGCTCAAGGAACGCGCCGATCTCACCCTCGGCGACGACGATCCGCTGGACGAGTCGATCCCGCTCGAGCTGGCCCCGCTCGCCCGGTGGAAGGCGGGCGACGCCATGCTCGCGTCGCTGCGCGCCGGGCATTCGCCCGAGGCGGTCGAGACCGACCAGTGGCTGAGCGGCCGCCTGCCACCACGACGGCTGGGGTCGGCGGCGCTGCGCCCGTTGACCGCGACCGCACGCACGGTGCACCAGTCGTTCCTCCGCGTGGTCGGCGACGCGGTGCCCGAGGTCACGGCGATCGATCTCGACCTCGACGGCGTGCGGCTGACCGGTCGCCTGCTCACCCGGGCCGGGCAGGTGGCCGAGTCGCACTTCGGACGCGTCGGTCCCAAGCATCTGGCCGCGGCGTGGGTGCGGCAGCTCGCGCTCACCGTCCAGCACGGACGCCGCACGGACGCGGTCCTGGTCGGCGACCGGGGCACGCGCCGGCTGCTGGCGCCGCCACCCGACATGGCGGCGCAGTTCCTGTCCGACCTGCTGACCCTGGCCGGGCACGGCACCGAGCGCGTGCTGCCGATGCCGCCGCGCGTCGCGCAGTTCTGGGCCGAGCAGCGCTACCGCGGCCTCGAGCCGCGCGACGACCCCGACCAGCTGGCCAGGCTGTGGCGCTGGGACCGCGACGCGGTCTGGAAGCTGTGGTACCCGGGCGAGCGCACCCCGTGGGCGACGCGGCGCGAGGCCGACGATCCCTGGGGCGGGCCGGGCGAGGACACGGTCCTCGGCGCGCTCGCGATGCGGGTGTGGGAGCCGATCAGGAGGGCCGTGCCGTGACCGATCTCGCGACGAGCGCCGCGTTCGACCTGACCGCGCCGCTGCCCGCGGGCACGACCGTGCTGGAGGCGTCCGCCGGCACCGGCAAGACCTACGCCATCGCCGCTCTGGCCGCCCGCGCAATCGCCGACGGCACCACCGGCGTCGAGGATCTGCTGCTGATCACCTTCTCGCGCGCCGCCACCGCCGAGTTGCGCACGCGGGTCCGCGAGCGGCTGCGGGGCACCGCCACCGCGCTGGCCGAGGCCGCCCGGGGTGTGCCGCCCGCGGACGCCGTCGCGGCCGCGCTGGCGGACGCCCCCGTCGACGAGGTGGCCGCGCGCAGAGCCCGACTGGAGCGGGCCGTCGCCGACTTCGACCGCGCGGCGATCATGACCACGCACGAGTTCTGCCACGGCATGCTCGCCGGGCTCGGGATCCTCGCGGCGCAGACCCCGCAGTCGACGCTGGTCGAAGACCTCACCCCGCTCGCGATCGAGGTGGCGCAGGACACCTACGTCCGGCTGTTCGCCGACGAACCGCACGGCGCACCGTTCGCGTACGGCAGGCAGTGGGACGCCGAGCCCGGCGCGGTCGACATCGCCCGCGCCGTGGTCAACGAGATCGCCGAGATCGTCGGCGCCGGCGCACCGGGGGCGGCGGGAGCCCGCGCCGAGTTCGCGCAGTCGCTGCGCGCCGAGGTCGAGCGCCGCAAGGCCGCCCTGCGGCTGTACTCGTTCGACGACCAGCTCACCCGGCTGGATGCCGCGCTGAGCGATTCGCGCACGGGGCCTCAGGCATGCGCGCGGCTGGCGCGCCGCTTTCCGGTGGTGCTCGTGGACGAGTTCCAAGACACCGACCCGACGCAGTGGAGCGTGCTGCGCCAGGCGTTCGCGGGTGCGGCGACGCTGGTGCTGATCGGCGACCCGAAGCAGGCGATCTACGGGTTCCGCGGCGGCGACGTCCACACCTACCGGCTGGCCGTCGAGCAAGCGGGAACGGTGACGACGCTCGGCGTCAACCATCGCTCCGACCCCGAGGTGGTCGAAGGCGTCGGGCTGCTGTTCTCAGGGGTGGCGCTGGGCGAGGGCATCGTGGCGCCGCCGGTCGAGGCCGCGCGCTCCTCGGCGCTCGTCGGGCGGGCCGGCACGCCGTGGCAGCGCGGCGTCCAGGTGCGCGCGGTCGAGTCCGAGCACGCCACCCATCCGTCGGTCGCCGGTCGGGCGATCACCCGCGACCTGATCGCGGTGGTGGCCGAGCTCACGGCGTCCGGCGGGCCGCTGACCCGCGACGGCGCGCCGCTGACCCGCGACGGCGCGCCGCTGCGTCCCCGCGAGATCGCCGTGCTGGTGCGTTCGAACCGACGCGGGCAGGAGCTGGCCGCGGCGCTCGCGGCAGCCGGGCAGCCGGCTACTTTCTCCGGCTCCGACTCGGTCTTCGGGTCGGACGCCGCCGACGACTGGCTCGCCTTGCTGCGGGCGCTCGACCAGCCGCGCCGCCCCTACCTGCGCCGGGCGTTCCTCACCGACTTCGTCGGCGCGACCGTCACCACCATGGCACTGGCCGACGACGACCAGATCGCGTCGTGGTCGCTGCTGGTCCACACGTGGGCGCGCATGCTCGCCCGTTCTGGGGTGCCGGCGCTGTGGGCCGCGATCGAGGCCGACACGGGCATCGGCGCACGGCTGCTCGGGCGCCCCGGGGGCGAGCGTCAGCTCACCGACCACCGCCACCTGGTCGAACTGCTGCACGCCCATCGCCGCACCGGACGCGCCGCGCGGGCGCGCGACCTGGCGTCCTGGTTGACCGGTCAGGCCGACGGAACGGCCGGGGGCGGAGGCGTCCGGCGGCGCGACACCGACGCCGACGCGGTGCAGGTGATGACGATCCACCGCTCCAAGGGCCTGCAATGGCCCGTCGTGTTGCTGCCCGAATCGTGCCGGCAACGCTCGGCGGACGTCGATCGCGGGCGCCTGCTCGTCCTCCCGTCCGGCGACGGGCGGATCGTCGACGTCGGCGGGCTCCGCAGCCCCGCGCGCGCCGACCGCTGGCAGCGATGGCTCACCGAAGAGGGCGACGAGGCCCTGCGCGCGCTCTACGTCGGCCTCACCCGCGCGCGGTCGCGAGCCGTCACCTGGTGGGCGCACCACTGGGAGACGGAGTCCTCTCCCGTCCACCGGCTGCTGCACGCCGCCCACGATCCCGGCCGGCCCGAGCGACCGGCGCTGCGCTACCCCACCCGCGGCCGTCCCGGCGGCGGATCGCCGACCGGGCTCGCGTGGCTGGCCGACTCGGCGGTGGCCTGCGTCGCGGTGCCCGCGGACGCCGCCCCCCCGGCGCCGGTGGCGGTGGCGGACGCGTCGCCGCTCGGCGTCCGCCGGTGGAGCCGCACCGTCGACCAGACGTGGCGGCGCACCTCGTACTCGGGTCTGACCGCTCTCGCGCACGAGTCCGCGCCGCTGGATTCGCCGCTGGTCGACGACGAGCAGGGCGAGGTGCCCGACGACGCGGCGTCCGCGGTGACCGAACCGTCGTGGCAGCAGCCTTCGCCGCTTGCCGGTCTGCCGGCAGGTGCCGCCTTCGGCACACTCGTGCACGCGATCTACGAGCACACCGACGCGACGGGCGAGCGGTGGCAAGCCGATCTGGCCCGCGCGAGCGCTGACGCGCTGCGGCAGTGGCCGCTCGGCGACGTGGACGCCGCCGTGCTCGCCGCCGCGCTGGAGCCGAGCTTCACCACCCCGCTCGGCCCGCTCGGTCACGACCGGACGCTGCGCGACTTCGCGCCGTCCGACCGGCTCTCGGAGCTCGACTTCGAGTTCGCCCTCGACAACCCGCGCGCCACGCTCGCCGACGTGGCCCGGCTGCTCGGCGAGCATCTCGACGCCGACGACCCACTGGCGTGCTACGCCGAACGGCTCGACCGTCCGGGCCTGGCCGACCAGGCGCTGCACGGTTTCCTCACCGGTTCGATCGACTCGGTGCTGCGGCTCGCCGGCGACACCGACGGCGATGCGGGCGGTCGCGGCTTCCTGGTGGTCGACTACAAGACCAACCGTCTCGCACCGCCCGACGAGGAGCTGACCCTCGGCCACTACACGCCGTCGGCCATGGCCGAGGCGATGATGGTCAGCCACTACCCGCTGCAGGCCCTGTTGTACTGCGTTGCGCTGCACCGCTTCCTGCGGCTTCGGCTCGCCGGCTACGACCCCGAGCGGCACCTCGCCGGTGTGCTCTACCTGTTCGTGCGCGGCATGGCCGGGCCGGACACTCCTGCGGTGGCCGGGGTTCCGCTCGGCGTCTTCAGCTGGCGTCCGCCGGTCGCGCTGGTCCTGGCGCTGTCGCGCCTTCTCGCGGGAGGGGACGCATGACCGATACGCCGCTGGCCACGACCTCGGACACGCTGCTGGCCGACTTCAACTCCGTCGGGGCGCTCACCTGGGCGGACGTACACCCCGCGCAGCACCTGGCCCATCTGTTCGGCGAGAAGGACTCACGGGTCAAACTCGCGATCGCCCTGACCGTGCGGGCGCTGCGCGCCGGCTCGATCTGCCTGCCCCTGGACCGGTTGCGCGAGCTCGACCTCGACGAAGACGCCACCGAGATCCCCGATCCGTGGTGGCCCGAACAGCAGGCCTGGGCCGACGCGCTGCGCGCCAGCCCGGCCGTGACCGTCGGCGACGGCGGCCCCGGAGACCGGCCGCTACGCCTGGTCGACGGCGCGCTCTACCTCGAGCGGCATTTCGCCGACCAGGAGTCCGTCCGTCGCAGCCTGCTCGCCCGGCTGGCCACGGCGCCGGCGTCCGGCTCGCCCGAGGGCCAGCAGGCGGCCATCGCGCTGGCGCTGAGCAGCCCCGTGACGGTGATCGCGGGCGGTCCAGGGGTCGGTAAGACCTACACGATCAGGAAGATCATCGAGCGGCTGCGCGCCGCCCAGCCCGGCGCGCTCGTCGGCCTCGCGGCACCCACGGGAAAGGCGGCCGCCCGGATGACGGAATCGCTCGGCTCCTCCGGACTGACCGCACTCACCCTGCACGCGCTGCTGCGCAGCCGCGCCGGGTCCCGAACCCGGTTCCTTCACGACGCCGAGCATCCGCTGCCGCACGACGTGGTGATCGTGGACGAGATGTCGATGGTGTCGATGGTGATGATGAGCCGGCTCCTGGAGGCGCTCAAGCCGTCCGCGCGGCTGGTCCTGGTGGGCGATCCCGACCAACTCAGCTCGGTGGACGCCGGCAGCGTGCTCGCCGACATCACGCGCGCCCGCGCGAGCACAGGGATCGTCGCCCGGCTGACCCACAACCACCGATTCGGCGGCGACATCGCCACGCTCGCCCACGCGATCCGCGACGGCGATGCCGACACCGCGCTCGAGGTACTGACACGAGGCCCTTCCACCGCTACCGGCACCGGCTTCCCCACCGCTCTCGGCCGGACGGACGATCGAGCAGGAACGAGCGTGTCGCTCGTCGATCTCGACGTCGGCACCGCCCGGCTGCGCGACCGCACCGTCGCTGCGGGCCAGGCCGTGTTCGAGGCCGCGTCCCGGCACGACCCCGACGCCGCCCTCCGCGCCCTCGATTCGCACCGACTGCTGTGCGGGCATCGCAGCGGCCGTCACGGGGTGGCGCGCTGGGCGCGCGAGGTCCAGGCCTGGCTGACGCACGGCGTCCCCGGGTATTCGACCGACGGGGAGTTCCACCTCGGGCGTCCGGTCATGGTGACCGCGAACCGCCCCGAGTTCGGGCTGTTCAACGGCGACACCGGGGTCGTCCTGGTCGACGACGAACGCCCACAGGCATGGTTCCGGTCGGGCGGGCGTCTGCAATCGCTGTCCCCGTTCCTGCTGGAAGGGCTCACCAGCGTGCATGCGATGACGATCCACAAGGCGCAAGGCAGTCAGTTCGCGCATGTGAGCGTCGTCCTGCCGCCGTCCGGATCCCCGCTGCTCACCCGTGAGCTGCTGTACACGGCCGTCTCCCGCGCCGAGACGTCGGTGCTGCTGCTGGGCGACCGGGACGCCGTCGTCGAGGCGATCGCGCGGCCGGCGCGCCGCATGAGCGGGCTCGCCGAGCGCCTGCGCTAGCCGCGGGTGTTGCTCCAGCTCGGCGCGTGCCTCGCGTCCTCGAGGATCGCGGCCAGCACGTCGGACGGCATCGGGGTCGTGGCGAAAAGGTCGTTCATGGCCACGCCGCCACCCTACGCAGGATCAGCCCCGATGTAGGCGGCCAAGTGTTGCCCGGTCAGCGTCGAGGCGTCGGCGACCAGGCGGGCGGGCGTGCCCTCGAACACGACCAGACCGCCGTCGTGGCCGGCGCCCGGGCCGAGATCGATGATCCAGTCGGCGTGCGCCATCACGGCCTGGTGATGTTCGATGACGATGACGTTCTTCCCGGCGTCCACGAGCCGGTCGAGCAGCGCGAGGAGTTGCTCGACGTCGGCCAGATGCAGGCCCGATGTGGGCTCGTCGAGGATGTAGGTGCCACCGCCGTCCGCCATGTGGGTCGCCAGCTTGAGCCGCTGCCGTTCGCCGCCCGACAAGGTGGTCAGCGGCTGCCCGACGTGCACGTAGCCCAGCCCGACGTCGTCCATCCGGGCCAGGATCTTCTCGGCCGCGGGGAGCCGCGCCTCGCCCTCGGCGAAGAAGGCGAGCGCGGCGTCGACCGGCATGGCCATGACCTGGCTGATGTCGCGACCGGCGAGCTTGTACTCCAGGACGGCGGGCTGGAATCCCTTGCCCTCGCACTCCTCGCAGGTGCTGGCGACCGTCTCCATGAAGCCGAGTTCGGTGAAGATCTGACCGGCACCGTTGCAGGTCGGGCAGGCGCCCTCGGAGTTGGCGCTGAACAGCGCCGGCTTGACGCCGTTGGCCTTGGCGAACGCCTTGCGGATCGGCTCCAGCAGGCCCGTGTAGGTGGCCGGGTTCGAACGCCGCGAGCCCTTGACGGCCGTCTGGTCGACGGTCACGACGCCGTCCCGTGTGCCTAGCGAACCGTGGATGAGCGAGCTCTTGCCCGACCCGGCCACGCCGGTCACCACGACGAGCACGCCCGTGGGCACGTCCACGTCGACGTCGCGCAGGTTGTTGGTGGCCGCGCCGCGGATCGTCAGGGCGCCCGTGGGCGTCCTCACCTCGGCCTTGAGGACGGCGCGGTCGTCGAGGTGGCGTCCGGTGAGGGTGCCGGACGCCCGCAGCCCGGCCAGGTCGCCCTGGTAGACGATCTCGCCGCCGTGGGAGCCGGCCCGCGGGCCGATGTCGATCACATGGTCGGCGATGGCCATCACCTCGGGTTTGTGCTCGACCACCAGCACCGTATTGCCCTTGTCGCGCAGGCGCACCAGCAGGTCGTTCATCCGCTGGATGTCGTGCGGGTGCAGCCCGACGGTCGGCTCGTCGAACACGTAGCTGATGTCGGTGAGCGCCGAGCCGAGATGCCGGATCATCTTGAGCCGCTGTGCCTCTCCGCCCGACAGCGAGCCGGACGGCCGGGCGAGGCTCAGGTAGCCGAGTCCGATGCCGACGAACGAGTCGAGCAGGGCGGACAGGCCGGCGAGCAGCGGAGCCGCCGATGGCTCCTCGAGTTCGCGCACCCACGCGACCAGGTCGCTGACCTGCATGGCGCAGGCGTCCGCGATGCTGAGGCCCTTGATCGTCGCGCGGCGGGCGCCTTCGGCCAGCCGGGTTCCTCCGCACTCGGGGCAGGTGCCGAACTTGACCGCCCGCTCGACGAACGCACGCACGTGCGGCTGCATCGCGTCGCGGTCCTTCGACAGCATCGACTTCGTGATGCGCGGGATCAGCCCCTCGTAGGTGACGTTGATGCCCTCGACCTTGATCTTGGTGGGTTCCTGGTAGAGCAGGCGGTGCAGTTCCCTCGTCGTGTACCGGCCGAGAGGCTTGTCGGGGTCGAAGAACCCCGAGCCGATGAACACGCGCCCGTACCAGCCGTCCATGCTGTAGCCCGGGATGGTCAACGGGTTCTCGTTCAGCGACTTGCTCGCGTCGTACAGCTCGGTGAGGTCGATGTCGGACACGGACCCGGTGCCCTCACAGCGTGGGCACATGCCGCCCACGAGCGTGTAGGTGCGCTTCTCGGTCGTGGTGGCCGCGCCGCGGTTGACCTTGATGGCGCCCGCTCCGGTCACGGACGGAACGTTGAACGAGAACGCCTGCGGCGAGCCGACGTGTGGCGTGGCGAGCTTGCTGAACAGGATCCGCAGCAGGGCGTTGGCGTCCGTGACTGTGCCGACGGTGGAGCGGATGTTGGGGGTGATCCGCTCCTGGCCGACGACGATCGCCGTGGTCAGCCCCTCGAGCAGATCGACGTCGGGCCGGTCGAGCGTCGGCATGAAGCCCTGCACGAACGCCGAGTAGGTCTCGTTGATCAGCCGCTGGCTCTCGGCGGCGATCGTGTCGAACACCAGCGAGCTCTTGCCCGACCCCGACACGCCGGTGAACACCGTGAGGCGGCGTTTGGGGATGTCGACTGACACGTCCTTGAGGTTGTTCACCCGCGCGCCCTGCACCCGGATTGTGTCGTGGCTGTCCGCTGCGTGCTGCATACGTGTCCTCTGCGTCCGGCGATAAGCGACGGACAAGCATCGCACGTCCGAACGTGCGCGTCGAGGGTCCTGGGTGGCTGGGTGCCGACCCGCGCGAGCGCGCCGGTTGATGGACACCTGTGGCCCGACTACGGGCCACGAGTCTCCGGTGATCGGAGCGGTCAGGCGTCCAGCGTGCCCGCGCGCCAGGAGGCGATGATCCGCGAGGCGATGGACGAGCGCATCGGCAGCGTCAGGTCGCCGGCGTCGACGAGCCGCGTCAGGTCGTGCGGGGTGTAGAAGTGCGCCCATTCGATCTCGGCGCCGTCGACGCGGATCTCGGCGCCGACCGCGCGGGCCACGAATCCGAGCATCAGCGAGCGCGGAAACGGCCACGGCTGGCTGCCGACGTAGCGCACCGAGGACAGCTGGAGCCCCGATTCCTCGCGGATCTCGCGGCGGACGGCCGCCTCGAGCGACTCCCCCGCCTCGACGAACCCGGCGAGGATCGACACACGCGTGGATTCCCAGCCGGTGTGGTGGCCGAGCAGGAGGCGTCCGGCCTCGTCGAGGATGGCCACGATGACCGCCGGATCGGTGCGCGGGAAACGCTGCCGGTCGCAGCCGGGGCACCAGCGCATATACCCGCCCTCGCGCACCTGGGTTCGGGTGCCGCACTGCCCGCAGAACGGCGCGACCCGATGCCAGTTCACGAGCGCGACCGCGGTGGTGGCGATGTCGGCCTGGGTCTCGTCGAGGACGCCGCCGAGCTGACGCAGGGATGCCGACGGGCCTTGCGGAGTCGCGGCCGCGACGAACCAGGGCTCGCCCGCCACCGTGCCGATCAGGTAGTGGTGTTCGGGCTCGTACTCCCCTCCTGGCAAGAACCAGCGCAGCCGTTGGCCGCCGGGATCGGAGGAGAGGTTCGAGTGGTCGTCCACGCCGATCACGCGCGCGGACGGATGCCGCCACAAGCCCGCGACCACAGCAGGATCCAGCCGTCCCTCGGACGCCCGATCCAGTTCGCTGCGCACGACCCACGGTTCCATGCGCACAACATA
Organism: Nigerium sp.; assembly: GCA_016711325.1. Lineage (GTDB taxonomy): Bacteria > Actinomycetota > Actinomycetes > Propionibacteriales > Propionibacteriaceae > Propioniciclava. Next base: position 888,655 of record JADJTH010000008.1, read on the forward strand.
GCCCTCGGCGCTGTCTGGGCAGGTCAGCGGCCAGCCGTTGCGCCCGGCGCGTTCGGAGCCGGCGTGGCCAGTCGCGCCACCAACGTCTCAAGATCCGCCCGGTCGGGCAGGCGGGAAGGCCGGGTGAGCCTGCCGGCGAGGACGTCGTAGAACGCGACGTCGACGTCGCCCGTATCCAGGCCGTGCAACTCGGCCCACGCCAGCCGGTAGACCGCCAGCTGCAGCGGGTTCGGCCGGGCGCGTCCGGTCTTCCAATCGACCACCTCCGGACGCCCACCGTCGTCGAAGACCGCATCGATGCGACCGCGTACCACCTGCCCGCCCAGGAACAGCGAGAAGGGCACCTCGGTCGCCAGCGGCGTCCGGCGCGCGAACGGGCCTGCCTCGAACGCGGCGATCAGGCGCGCCAGGTCTGCGTCGGCGTCCACCACCTCGCCCGGCTCGTCGAGCAGCGTCGGCGCGGCCGTGAAGCGCCGCTCCAGCCAGGTGTGGAACCGCTCGCCCACCCGCGCCGCACGGCGCGGCGGTCGTGGCATCGGGCGCGCGAGCGCGTCGAGGTAGCCCTCGGCGTCGTCGCTCAGCGCGATCAGCGCGGTGGCCGACAGGTAGGGCGGCAGCACCGCCTCGGCCGTGCCGCGGCGCAGGCGCGCCTCGGCGAGCAGCGGCGTGGCGGCGGCGTCCCACAGGGCGAGGACGGCCTCCTGGTCCAGCGGAAGACCCTCGGGCTCGGCCGCCTCGCCGCGCCGCGCGCGCTCGACCGCCTCGGCCGCCTCCAGCCGGCGGGCGTGGGCCGCGGCGTCCATCGGGGCGGGCCAGGGCACACCGGTGCCGTCGCCCAGCAGCGGGTTCTCCTTCGACACCTCCTCGGCCAGCACCTCGTCGGCAAATCCCTCGAGGGTGCGCAGGTAGGGCGACGGCCGGCGCGGGTTCTTCAGGTCGCTCCAGGCGTGCGTGGTCGCGATCAGGTGCTGCCGGGCGCGGGTCACCGCCACGTAGGCGAGCCGGTCGTCACCCCGGCGCGCCTCGTCACGCAGAGCCTTGTCGTAGTCCTTGGCCGCGGGATCGCTCACGTCGACCAACTGCGGCACGTTCCCGGCGTCACCGCGCAGGTCGGCGGGCAGCACGTCGGCGCGCTTGAGCCAGTTGCCCTGCACCCGGTTCGACGGGAACACCTGGTCGGCCAGCGCCGGCAGGTAGACGACCTGCCACTCGAGGCCCTTGGCCTTGTGGATCGTCAGCAACTTCACCGAGTCGGACGCCGTCGGCACCGCCTGCTCCAGCCCGACACCGCGCTCGTCCTCGGCGGCGAGCCAGTCGAGCACGCCCGCCAGCGATCCGTCGCCGTCGATGTCGGCGTACGCCGCCACCTGGGCCACGAACGAGTCGAGCTGTCGGGTGCCGCCCGGGCCGCGCAGGCCCAGCTCGACCTCGAGGCCGAGCATCGAGATCACCCGCCTGACTAGGTCGGGGACCGGCGCGCCGGCGTGCGCGCGCAGCAAGGCCAGTTCGGCGGCGCACGCCGCCATCCGGCGCCGCGCCTCGGGGGTGTACGGGCCGTCGCCGGGATCGGCGAGCGCCTCGGCCAGGCTGGGCACCTGCGCCGACTCGGTCTGCTCGACCGAATGGGCGATCAGCGCGCGGGCATCCGCGTCGCGATCGGGACGCCGCCCCCCGGCCAGCTCGCGCGCGCGGCGTCCGAGTACCGCCAGGTCGGCCGGGCCGATCGCCCACCGGGGGCCGGTCAGGATGCGCACCAGGTCGGGGTTGGCGGTCGCGTCGCCGAGGACGCGCAGCACGGCCACCACGTCGGCGACCTCGGGGACGCCCAGCAGTCCGTCGAGCCCCACGATCTCGACGGGGATCCCGCGCTCCAGCAGCGCGGCGTACAGGGGCCGGATGTGCGCGTTGCGACGTGCCAGCACCGCGATGTCGGACCAGAGCCTCGCCCGCCCCGAGTCGTGGGCCGCGGCGATGCCGTCGGCGATCCAGCCGATCTCGCCGGGCCAGGTGTCGAAGCTCGCCGCCGTGATGTCGCCGGGCGGCGTGCCCGGCGGCGCCACCAGGTCGGTGTCGATCCCGTCCCACTGCAACTCCTCGTCAGCGCGCAACGGCGCCGAGAGTGCGTTGGCGGCGTCCAGGATGCGCGGACCGGACCGCCGGTTCACCGTGAGCGCGTACGGCGTCGCGGGCGTGCCGTCCGCGCGCGGGAACTGCTCGGCGAACGTGATGATGTTCGCCGCCGCCGCGCCGCGCCATCCATAGATCGCCTGGCAGGGATCGCCGACCGCCGTGACGGGATGCCCGCGCCCGGAGGCCTCGTCCGCCCCCGAGAAGAGCGCGGTGAGCAGGGAGGCCTGCGCGCTCGACGTGTCCTGATATTCGTCGAGCAGCACCACCGCGAATTGCTCGCGCAGCAGCGCCGACACGGCCGGCACCCGCTGGGCGAGCTCGGCCGCCACCCCCATCTGATCGGCGAACTCGACCGCCCCCAGGTCGCGCTTGAGCCGCTGGTAGGACGCCACCAGGTCGGCCAGCTCGCCGCGTTCGGACGCCGCCGCGGCGGCCTGCTTGAGCGAGGCGTAGAGCGCCTTGCCGCGCGAGCGCGGCGACGAGTCGACCTCGGCGAGGAACTCGGCGGTGTGGCCCTCGATCGCCGACGTCGCCACCAAGTGCGAGGACAGTCCGGAATCCAGGCCCAGCACCCGCTCGGTCACCGAGTCGGGCCGCAGCCGGGCCAGGTGCTCGAGCGGGCCGGGTGCGGCGTTGACGACCCGCGAGGCGATCCGGAACCGGGAGGCCCCCGTCAGCATGCGGCCGCCGCCCTCGACGCCGATGCGCAGACCGTGGTCGGCGACCAGCCGTGCCGCGAACGCATCGTAGGTCATGATCAGTTGCTCGCCCGCGTCGTCGAACCCGTCGGCGTCGACGACGCCCGCCGTGGCCAGGGCCTTCCGGACGCGGTCGCTCAGCTCGGCGGCGGCCTTGCGGGTGAAGGTGAGTCCCAGCACCTGCTCGGGACGGACCTGACCGGTGCCCACGAGCCACACCACACGGGCGGCCATCACCGTCGTCTTGCCAGAGCCCGCCCCGGCGATGATCACGCCGGGCTCCAGCGGCGCGGTGATGGCCCGCAGCTGCTGCGCGGAGAACGGGATGCCGAGGGCGTCCGACACCCGGCCCGGATCGGCGAACGCGGTCATGAGATCACACTCCCGCTTCGTGCCGGACAACTCGATCGCACCGCGCAGTAGCGGCAGTGCTCGCCCGCCCGGGCCTCGAACGCGCCGTGGGCGAGCACCGCGGCGGCCCGTCCGAGCCGGTGGTGCACCCACGTCGGGTAGGCCAGTTCGGCCGGATCGTCGCTGAGGTGTGGTTTCTCCGTCAGCGACGGCTGCCGGAACTCCTTCGGCCAGGAGTCGTCGCCGAGCCGCAGGTAGACCAAAGATCCGCCCGCCGACCTCGTCTGCGGGGCGTGCCCGGCGAAACCGCCCGCCTCGATCGCCAACTGGTAGACCCCGACCTGCGGGCTGGCCGCCGCCTCAGCCTGCGTCGGCGCCGATCGGCCGGTCTTGAAGTCGATCACGCGCAACTCGCCCGACGGCGTCCGCTCCAGCCGGTCGACCGTGCCGGACAGCACGATGACACGGTCGTCCACCTCGACGCGTGCGGCGAACGGCACCTCGACGCCGATGACGTCGGCGTGCTCGTGCCCCGCCTGCCACGCCGCGAACCGGGCGACGGCGGCGTCCGCCTCGACGCGCTCGGACGCCGACAGCCAGGCCGCCGGGAACGGAATGTCGGCCCACACCTCGTCGAGCAGCGCGCGCGCCGTCTCGGGGGTGAGCTCGCCGACGGCGGCGCGCTCGGCCACCGCGTGGATCACCGAACCGAGCAGGGTCGTGCTCGACCGCGGCGGCTCGGCGGTGGCCTCGCGCGACAGGAAATACTGCCGCGGGCAGGTCAGCACCGACTCGACCTGGCTCGGGCTGAGCCGGATCTCACCGCCCCGCGGCGGGCTGGTGAGGCCCGTGGGCTCGCGCACCCCCCACCAGCGTGCCGGATCGGCGTCCGGTACCAGCACGCGACCGGAGTCGTCGGTGGCGTCCGCGAGCCGCGCCAACCTGATCGCGGCCGCCTGCCGCAGCCCCGGCGGCGATTCGGCGTCCTGCGCGACGCGCCGCAGCTGCGTGACCAGCGCGCGCAGCGTGTGCAGCCGCACGGGCACGTCGATCACGTGCCGGACGGCCACCCCCAGCTCGCCGAGGAAGCGCGACGGACGGTCCTCTTCGCCCTCGGCGCCCTCGACCGCCGTCACCAGCAGCCGGCCCTGCGCGCGCGAACACGCCAGCAGGAACAGGCGACGCTCGCCCGCGACCAGTTCGCGGGTCGTCACCGGCTCGCCCAGGCCGGACGACGTGAGCCGCTGGGCGTCGAACACGGACCCGTAGCGGCGCACGTCGGGCCACCCTCCTTCTTGCACCCCGGCGACCACGGTGAACGTCCAGTGACGGCCCGAGGCGCGGTGCGCGGTCAGCACCCGGACGCCGCGGCCCGACACCGCCGACTCCCGCTGGCTGTCGGCCGGGATCTGCTGCTGGGCCACCTCGGCGAGGAACCAGCGGACGCCGTCGGCGCCCGCCGGTGCCAGCGACGCCTCGGCGAGCCCGAACAGGGCCACCACGGCGTCGAGGTCGTGGTTCGCGCGGGCCGGCGCGTCGCCGGTGCCGGTCGCCTCGGTCCCCAGCCGCTCGGGCCAGTCGGTGCCCGACCACAGCAGCCACAGTGCCTCGTCGACGCGTCCGTCCGCGGCGACGAGCGTGCGGGCCCGGGCGAGCAGGTCGCGGCGCTCGGCGAGCCCGGCCAGGTCGCCGGTGGCCAGCTCGTCGGGGATCTCACGCTCGCCAGCAAGAACCTGGGCCAGCAGCGTGGCCGCCGGGGTGCCCCCGCCGTCGGCGTCCGCGACCCGCAGCAACCGCGCGGCTCGCCGCAGCGACACCGCGTCGAAGCCGCCCCACCCCGACAGCAGCAGTCGGTGCGCCTCGTCGGCATCGGGCACGCCGCCCCGCGCGGCCACCTCGAGCGCCAGCAGCAGCGGCCGGACCGCCAGCTCGGAGGCCAGCCCGATCTCGTCGCCCGCCACCTCGACCGGGATGCCGGCATCGATCAGCGCCCGGGCCAGCGCCGGGATCTGGCTGCGCCCCGAGCGCACCAGCACGGCCATCTCGCCCCAGGCGAGCCCGCCCTCCAGGTGCGCGGCCCGCAGCTCCGCCGCGATGTGACGGGCCTGCGTGACCGCGTCGGGGAACGTGCACACCTCGACGCGGCCCGGCCCGCCGGCGCGCACGGCGCGATACGCACGGGCGGCCTCGGCGTCGAGCGCGGGCGCGCCCAGCCGGCGGGCGACGGACGCCAGCGCCGCCACCTGGGCCTCGCTCTGCCGCCACGCGACGCCGAGTACCTCGACCCGCGGCGCCGCCCCGCCCTTCGTGAACAGGCGCACGAACTCGGTGGCCGCCCGCGGGTGCGCGCCCCGGAAGCGGTAGATCGACGTGTCGGGATCGGCGAGCGCGACCACCGGCATGCCGTCGGGCGCCAGGGCGCGCACCAGCGCGATCTGGGCCGGATCCAGCTCGCACCAGTCGTCGACGTACACCGCGCCGAATTGCGCGCGCACGCCGGACACCACCTCGTCGCGCTCGAGCAGCAGCCGCGCCCGGTGGACGAGTTCGGCGTAGTCGAGCGCGCCTTCGGCGTCCAGCACGTCGAGATACTCGGCCAGGAACCCGCCCAGCACCTGCCAGCCCGGCTCAGCGGCCGCGGCGCCGGCGTCCGCGACGTCGTCGGGATCGAGGCCCAATTGGCGCGCCCGGGCCACGACCGCCCGCGCCTGCGCCGCGAACGCGCGCGTCGTCAGCGCGGCCTCGAGCTCGTCGGGCCAGGCCTGCGCCCAGCCTCGCAGCAGTTCGCGGATCCGGAACTCCTGCTCGGGCGCCGTCAGCAGCTTCGGCTCGGCGTCCTCGGCGTCGGCCCAGCGGCGCACCAGCGCGAGGCAGAAGGCGTGGATGGTCATCACCTGCGGCGCGAGGGTGGTGTGCCCGGCGGCGCGCACGATGCGATCGCGCAGCTCGGACGCCGCCTGCCGGCTCGCCGCGAACACCAGCGCCGGCGCCTGCCGCGACCGGATGCGGGCGGCCACGGCCTCGACGAGCAGCGTCGTCTTGCCCGTGCCCGCCGCGCCCAACACGAGCACCGTGCCGGCCGCCTGCGCCACCACGTTCGTCATGAACACCCCTCCATGCGCACCATCCCAGCACAGCCGTCCGACAGTATTCCGCCGTGGTCACCCGTGCTCACCGGCGACAGGGCACTACGGTGAACCATGGCCGATCTGACGACGACCGTGGATGGGCGCACCCTGAAGCTCACCAACCTCGGCAAGGTGCTCTACCCGTCCGGCTTCACCAAGGGCGAGGTGATCGACTACTACCGCGCGATCGCCCCGGTGCTGCTCCCCCACCTCGACGGACGGCCCGTGACGCGCGTCCGTTTCCCGAACGGCACGTCCGAGAAGGGGTTCTTCGAGAAGAATGCCCCCGCCGGCGCACCCGACTGGCTGCGCGTCCTGCACACGACCGGCGCAGACGGAGAGCTCGACTACCCCCTCATCGACGGCCTGCCCGCCCTGATCTACATGGCCAACCTCGCCGCGCTCGAACTGCACGCCCACCAGTGGAAGGTGGGCGCCCGCACCAGGAACGTCACCGTCGACCAGAATCTGCCGGTCGACCAGCTCGTGATCGACCTCGACCCCGGTGAGGGCGTCACCATGCCGCTGATCGCCACCGCCGCGCTGCTGATCGCCGGGGAGCTCGGCGCGGCCGGGCTGACCAGCGTCGCCAAGACGTCGGGTGGCAAGGGGATCCAGGTCTACTCACCTCTCACCCGGACGCCCGCCGGCCGCGTCCTCGACTGGGCCCGGGCGCTCGGCGAGCGGCTGGTCGCCGAACACCCGGCGCTCTTCGTCACCGTCATCGCGAAACAGGCGCGGGCCGGCAAGATCCTGATCGACGTCAACCAGAACCTGCCCGGTCGCACCACCGTCGCCCCCTATTCGCTGCGCGCCCGCGACGAGCCCACGGCGTCCACGCCGCTGAACTGGGACGAGGTCGAGGCCGCCGCCGAAGGCGCCCCGCTGCGGTTCACCGGCGCGGACGCGCTCGCCCGTGTCGACTCCCACGGCGACCTGTTCTCTCTCATGCTCGGACGACGCCGCGGCACCCTCGGGTAGTGTGGCCGCGAATCCAAGGAGGAACAGCATGGAAGTCAAGGTCGGCATCCAGAACGTCGCGCGCGAGATCGTCATCGAGACCAGCACCTCTGCATCCGGGCTTCAGGACGCGCTCGCGACCGCGCTCGCCGACGGCGGCGTGCTCACGCTCAGCGACGGGAAGGGTCGCAAAGTGCTCATTCCAGCCGCCACGGTGGCCTACATCGATCTCGGCGCCGAGAACGCGCGCCCGGTGGGGTTCGGCGCCCTCAGCGACTGACGCGCTAGGATGGGCGGGTACGCACGTCCGATTGTGCGTCCCCGCCGCCCGAGCGCACCCACGTATGGTTCGCGCCAACAGCGGGTTCGATGAGGGCCGGCGCGAAGAAACGCCGGTGAAGTAGTAAGGCACCGCGCTGACCGACACCATCACGCCTCCCGCCGACGAGAACGTCGCGCCGCAGGCAGACGACGCCATCCTGCTGTCCGCGGCCGACGACGCCACCGAGGCGACCACCGAATCGCCCGAGCCCACGTTCGCCGATCTCGGCGTCCGCGCCGAGATCGTGGAATCCCTGGCACTGAAGGGCATCACCCATCCCTTCCCGATCCAGTCGATGTCGCTGCCGATCGCGATGGCCGGCACCGACATGATCGGTCAGGCCCGCACCGGCACCGGCAAGACGCTCGCCTTCGGCATCGCCCTGCTCGAGCGCATCGCCGTGCCGACCGACCCCGAGTACGCCGAGCTCAAGCATCCGGGCAAGCCGCAAGCGCTCGTCATGACGCCGACCCGCGAACTCGCGCTGCAGATCACCGGCGACCTCGTGGACGCCTCCCGCGTCCGCGCCGCGCGCATCCTCACCGTCTACGGCGGTGTCGGGTACGAGCCGCAACTCGAGGCGCTGTCGTCCGGCGTCGACGTGGTCGTCGGCACCCCCGGGCGCCTGCTCGACCTGGCCAGCCGCCGCAGCCTCGACCTGAGCCACGTCCGGGTGCTCGTGCTCGACGAGGCGGACGAGATGCTCGACCTGGGCTTCCTGCCCGACGTCGAGAAGCTGATCGCACGGACGCCGTCCTCGCGCCAGACGCTGCTGTTCTCGGCAACCATGCCCAGCGCGATCATGGGGCTGTCGCGCACCCATCTCACCCAGCCGGTCAACATCCGCGCCGAGGCCCACGACGCCGCGACGACGGTGCCGCAGACCACCCAGTTCGTGTACCAGGCGCACGATCTCGACAAGCCCGAGATCGTCGCGCGCGTGCTGCAGGCCGATCACGCCGGCAAGGTGATGGTGTTCACCCGCACGAAGCGGGCCGCACAGCGCCTCGCCGACGACCTGGCCGACCGCGGGTTCGCCGCGACCTCGATCCACGGCGACCTGTCGCAGGTGATGCGCGAGAAGGCGCTGACGCGGTTCCGCGAAGACCGGGTGCGCGTGCTCGTCGCCACCGATGTCGCCGCGCGCGGCATCGACGTCGCCGACATCACGCACGTGATCAACTACGAGTGCCCCGACGACGACAAGACCTACGTGCACCGCATCGGCCGCACCGGCCGGGCGGGCGCCAAGGGCGTCGCCGTGACGCTGGTCGACTGGTCGGACGTCACCCGCTGGAAGGTCATCAACAAGACCCTCGACCTTCCGTTCGCCGAGATCCCCGAGACCTATTCGACGAGCGCGCACCTGTACGAGGATCTCGGGATCCCCGCAGGAACGAAGGGACGCCTCCGCCCGCCCCGCGAAGAGGCGCCGCGGGAGCGCCCCGAGCGCAAGCCCCGCGAGGAGCGCCCGGGCCGCGAGCGCTCGCGCCGTCGTCTGCGCAACGGCCAGCCGGTCGCCGACCAGGGGCCCGCATCCGACGTCGCAGCCGAGGAGGCCCCGAAGGCCGCCCCGGCGTCCGAGGACGAGTCTCAGCCGGACGGCGCCGCGCCCGCCCGTCGTCGCCGCCGTCGCGGTGGCCGCGGACGCGGCAGCGCCAAGACGGACGCCGCGTCCGGCGAGTCCTGAGCGCACCGCCCGCGGGGCTCGTTCGATCTTGAGACCCCAGGGCCCCTAGGACGCCCTCGGCACCCCGTCAATGCATCCTGTATCCTAATCGAGCGCAGTTGGGCCTCCGGTGAGGTATTCCGGAGGCCACGCGCATTTCGTCGGTCGTCGAGGCTAAGGATCGGCTGCGGACATTTCGCGGACATTTCGCGAAGGCCCGCAGCCAACTGGAGGGGAAAAACGACGTGGATTCAGCGAGCCTGGGCACTACCCCAGATCAACAGACTCGTGTGGGACACCCGGTGGGCCTCAGCCCAAGCCTGGTCAGGCCCGACCCTCGTCCCCATCGTCCGCACGACGACTGGAGCTACCTCGAGGCGATCCCGCGCCCTCGCCGGCTTCACCACTTCATCGAGCGGGCCGCTGCGACAACGCCCAACGCCCTCGCGCTGGTGGTCGGCGACGAAGAACTGACGTACCGGGAGTTCGACGAAATCGGTGACCGGCTGGCCGGCCAGCTCCACGAGCAGGGCATCGGCCCCGGATCGACCGTCGGCATTCTCATCGAACGCTCAACCCCCCTTTACGTGGCGATCATCGGCGCTCTGAAGACCGGCGCCAGATACGTTCCGATCGACGCGAAGGCGCCGAAGGACCGAATCGAGTACATCACCACGGACGCGGGCGTCGACATCCTGCTGACCTCGCGCGACAAGGCTGAGGAGAGCGATGGCCTCGCCGTCGCGCGCATGTTCCTCGACGACGTGGACGTGCTCCGTCACGCCTCGGTTCCGACGCGATTCGTCGGCACCGCCGGCGACGATCCGGTCGCCTACATCATCTACACCTCGGGTTCCACCGGCCGGCCGAAAGGCGTCGCGGTCGCGCACTCGAGCATCTGCAACTTCGTGGTGGTGGCGTCCGAGGTCTACGGCGTGCAGGCGTCCGACCGCGTCTATCAGGGGCTCTCGGTCTCCTTCGACTTCTCGCTGGAAGAGCTGTGGACGACGTGGGCGACCGGCGCGACCCTCGTCGCCGGCCCGACGGACGGCCGGCAGGTCGGCTCCGGGCTCGCGGACTTCCTCGAAGAGAACCGCATCACCTTTCTCCACGCCGTTCCGACCGTGCTCACCACGCTCGACCGCACACCGCCGCTGATTCGCACCCTCAATCTGGGCGGCGAGGCCTGTCCGCAGGAGCTCGTCGAGCGGTGGGGCGAAGGCCGGCGTCTGCTCAACACCTACGGGCCCACCGAGTGCACGGCGAGTTGCACCTGGTCCGAGATGGCCCCCGGCGTCCCGGTCACGATCGGTGCGGCGCTGCCGACCTATCGCGTGACCCTGCGCGACGAGGACTTCAACCTCGTCGCCGACGGCGAGATCGGCGAACTGTGCGTGAGCGGGGTGGGCGTCGCGGTCGGCTACGTGGGCCGCGACGACCTGACCGCGCAGAAGTTCGTCCTCGACGAGGAGGGACGCCGCACGTACCTCACCGGCGACCTCGGCCGCTTCAACGCGGCGGGCGAGATCGAGTACCTCGGCCGCAAGGACGCCGAGGTCAAGGTCCGCGGGCACCGCGTCGACCTCGGCGAGATCGAGTCCGTCATCATGGAATCGCCCGAGGTGGCCTCGTGCGTGGTCAAGAAGCTGGCCACCGAGGGCACCGGCGGCGAACTGGTCGCCTACATCCTCCCGGCGGCGGGCGTCGAGGAGACGCGCGAACTCGCGTCCGCCCTGCACGAGCACTGTCGTCGCAGGCTGCCTCCCTACATGGTCGCCGACTACGTCGAGTTCATCGACACCGTGCCCCTCATGCCGTCGGGCAAGGCGGATCGCAACGCCCTGCCCGACCCGGTCCATCCCCGGCTCATCGGCGGGCTCGACCAGTACGCGCCGCCCGCCACCCCGAGCGAGGAGGCCCTCGTCCGGATCTGGGGCGACATCCTGCGGATCCCGCCGGAATCGCTGTCGGTCAATGCCGACCTGTTCACCGACCTGGGCGGCCACTCGCTGATCGCCGCCACCCTCGTGTCGCGCCTGCGCGCCTCGGAGCGGCCGGGCGCCGACGACCTGTCGATCCCCGACCTCTACGCGCACCCGACCGTGCGCGGCCTCGCGGCCTTCCTCGACGCCGCGTCCGTCACGGCGCCGTCCGAGCCCAAGGTCGCCGCGGTGCGGCGCCGCTACCCGGCCCCGAAGATCTGGCTGTTCGGCTTCCTGCAGACCGTCTACATCTACCTGATCGTCGTGCTGTCGATGTTCCCGATCGCGGTCATCTACTGGCTGGAGGAGGGCATCCCCTCGACGTCCATGCTGCTCCAGCTCATCGTGGCGATCCCGATCTCCTACCTGACGACTCGCTGGGTCTTCCCGCTGGTCACGTGCTGGCTGGCCGGCCGCGGGCTCCGTGAGGGCGAGTATCCCCTCTACTCGGTCACCCACTATCGCGTCTGGGTCATGCAGCGCGGTCTGTCCCTGTCGCCGCTGGCCCACCTGACCGGGTCCCACCTCATGGCTCGCTACCTACGCATGCTGGGCGCGACCGTCGGGGACGGCTGCCACATCGGCACCGCGCAGATTCCCCTCCCCTCGCTCCTCGAGTTGGGTCACGACGTCACCGTCGGCTACGAGACGCACCTGCGCGCCTTCGAGATCGAGGACGGCCTGCTGCGACTCGGGCGCGTCCGAATCGGCGACAACGCGATCGTCGGACCGAACTGCATGCTGGCCGGCGGCAGCTCGATGGGCCGCGACACCACGCTCCAGCCTCAGTCGCTGCTGAGGTCGGGCGAGCACGTCCCGGACGGCGAGGAGTGGGCGGGCACGCCGGCCGCGGCGCAACCGCCGGAGCGGACCGACCCTGCCCTGGCCACCATGCGGCGGTGCTCGGACGCCCCGCGCGAGTGGGCACCGGCGCTGGTCGGGAAGCTGCGCGCGGGAATCGTCTTCCTCGAGCTCATGCCGATCATCGCGACCCTGCCGATCATGATCCTCGTCTGGTGGACCCTGCTGACCTTCGACCACATGGCGGCGCTGTGGGCCACGCTGGCGTCCGGACCGATCTTCGTGGTGAGCACCTGCGCCCTCATCCTGTGGTTCCGCCGGTTCGCGATGCGGAACACGCCGGTCGGCGTCCACCACCTGCGGTCCACGCTGGGCGTCGAGAAGTGGTACACCGACAAACTGCTGGAAGCGAGCCTCGAGTACACCAACTCGCTCTACGGCACGCTCTACACGCCTCACTGGCTGCGGATGCTCGGCGCGCACGTGGGCAAGGACGCCGAGATCGCCACCATCGCGAACATCGACCCCGACCTGCTGACCCTCAAGGACGGCACGTTCGTCGCCGACATGGCCTCGATCGGCGCCGCGACCTACGGCAACGGCCACGTCGCCTTCCGCCGGACCGTTGTCGAGGACCGCGCGTTCGTCGGCAACGCCTCCTACATCCCCTCCGGCACGCGGCTGGGATCGAACTCGCTGATCGGCGTCCTGTCGACGCCCCCGCTCAAGGGCGTGGCCGAGGGAACGTCGTGGCTGGGCAACCCGGCGATCTTCCTGCCGCAGCGCGAGGTGGTGGACAGCTTCAGCGAGAGCATGACCTTCCGTCCGCCGCGGTCGAAGGTCATTGCGCGGTACATCATCGAGTTCTTCCGAATCTGCCTGCCGGCCACGTTCCTCGGTCTGTCGTCGTTCTTCACGCTCATGGTGGTCGCGTTGCTGGCCCGGGACGGCTGGGGCCTTCCCGCCCTGGTCTTCATCGTCGGTGTGGCCGCCCTGACCGGAAGCCTGCTGGTCACGCTGGTGGTCGCCCTGCTCAAGTGGCTCATGCTCGGGCGGTACAAGCCGCGCGTCGAGCCGCTGTGGGGCCACTTCGTCCGCCGGACGGAGTTCATGACCGGTATCTTCGAGACGACGGCCGTGCCCGTGGCGCTGGCGCTCCTCCAGGGCACGCCGATGCTCAACCCGATGCTGCGGCTCTTCGGCGCGAAGATCGGCAGGCGCTGCCTGATCGACACCACCTACCTCACCGAGTTCGACCTGGTCCGGCTCGGCGACGACGTCACCATCGGCACCGACGTCTCGCTGCAGACCCATCTGTTCGAGGACCGCGTGATGAAGATGGGCTACGTCACCATCAAGTCGGGCGCCAGCGTCACGGCGCGGGACGTCGTGCTCTACGGTGCCACGGTCGGCGAGGACACCCGCCTCGCCCAGCTGACCCTGGTCATGAAGGGCGAGGAGCTTCCCCCGAACACCCGCTGGGCCGGGGTTCCGGCCCGCCGCGACCGCGGTCTCCACGCGGCGCCCAGCGGAGCCGAGGTCGTTTCCGCCCCACCGGCCCCCGAGCCGCTGCCCCTCGCCGACGACCTCTTCACGGCGCCCCACGCGACCGAGGAGCACCACTGGGAGGACTTCCGGCCGGGCCGGAGGATCGTCGGCATCGATCTTGCCCGGGCGATCGCCATCGTCGGGATGATGGTCGTCCACCTCATCGACCAATCCGGGGCCAACGGCGACATGGCCTGGTCCTGGCGCGTGAGCGCCGGCAACGCCGCAGCCCTGTTCGCTGTGCTGGCGGGCGTCGGCATCGCGCTCGCCACGGGCGGCGACCGGCGTCCCCGCGGTCGTCAGGGGCTGCTCGCGGCCTCGGTGGGCACCTTGACGCGGGCCGTCCTCATCGGGCTCGTCGGCCTGACCCTCGGAATGTTCGTGCCGACCGACATCGCGCACGTGATCCTGACCTATTACGCCGTCCTCTTCGTGATGGCGATCCCGTTCCTCGGTCTGCCCGCACGGGCGCTGGCCTTCTTCGCCCTGGTCGCGGCGCTGGCCGCTCCTGTCGCCAGCCATGTCCTCCGCTCGTCGCTGCCCACGCCCGAGCCGACCAACGTGAGCTTCCTCACGCTGGCGGCCGATCCCTCGGGCGTGCTGACCGATCTCCTGCTGACGGGCACCTACCCCGCCCTCCCGTGGATGGCCTACCTGTTGGCCGGCATGGCGGTGGGACGCATCCGGCTGCACCGGGCCGTGTCCGTCGTCCTCGCGTTCGGCGGCGCGGCGCTCGCCGCCGCGGCGTCCGTGGGTTCCTCCCTCGCGATGAACCAGCTCGGCGGGCTCGAGGCGATCGCGGCGGTGGCGCAGCAGACGATGTCGCTGAGCGAGTTCTCGTCCCTGCTCGTCTGGGGCGCCGACGGCACCCTTCCGACCACCTCGTGGTGGTGGCTGGCCGTGCTGGCCCCCCACACCACGACGCCGTTCGACCTGCTGTTCACCCTGGGCGTGGCTCTGGCGGTGCTGGGGGTGTCGCTCATGGCCGGATTCGTCACGCCCGACCTGGTGAAGCCGCTGGCGGTCATGGGATCGATGCCCCTCACCCTGTACTCGCTCCACCTCGTCATGACGACGATCCCGGAGATTCCGGGGGGGACGCTGGGCTTCTGGATCCAGGTCGTCGTGTTGCTCGCGTTCGCGCTTGTGTGGCACAGGCGCCACGCACGCGGTCCGCTGGAGGCGGTCTTCCATGGCGCGGCCCGGGCGGCCATCCGGGCGGTCGGGGGCGAGCCGCCGAGGCGGTCCGCCGAATGACCGCCCGACCGGTCGCCGTCGTCTACCGCGGACGCGCCTCGCTGCCCGGGTGTCCCGAGGCCGCCGCCGATGTCCTGGCGTCCAGTCCCTACGGCTTTCGCGTCGCGTTCGCCCGACGCCGCCCGGCGTCTCTCGACGGGGTCGCCCTGTACTGCCAGCCCGGCGGCGGCGAACTGCTGCCGGCGTGGCGGCGGCTGCGCCGGTCCTCGGGCGTGATCGGCGACTACGTCCGCTCCGGCGGCCGCTACCTGGGCTTCTGCCTGGGCGGCTACCTCGCGGGGGACGATCCGGGGTTCGGCCTTCTCGAGGGGGCGGTCGACACCTACGTGGGGTCCCGCGGCAGCGAGGTGGCCGACGAGACGGCCCGGATCATCGACGTCACCTGGGCGGGCGAGCGGCGCGCCGTCTACTTCCAGGACGGCTGCACCTTCACCGCCGGCCCCGCAACCGAGGTGGTGGCCCGCTACGCCAACGGGCTCCCGGCGGCCGTCGTCGCCGCGTGTGGGTCCGGCCGGGTCGCCGTGACGGGTCCCCACCCCGAGGCGACCGACGACTGGTTCGTCGATGACGGCCTCCCGCCTGTGACGCGACGCACCACCGACCTGGCGCACGACCTGATTCGCCGGCTGATGGAGCCCTGACCGGTACCCGCTCCGCCGTCCCGCGTCCACCCGGACGGCGTCGGTTGGCACGCACAGGTTGACTTCGTATCCTTCTCCGAGTGGTTGGGGGCCGAGACTCGCATCGCCGTCCAGGTGGACGCGGGGCCCCCGCCGAAGGGAACGTTGTGATGAAACCTGCCCTGGCGCTGGTCCTGCTTCTCGTCACGGCCCTCACGGGTTGTACGGCCATGGATGGCGGAGCGACCGCGCCTCGTCCGCGCGCGACGGCGACCGCGGCCCCCTCGCCCGACCGCCCCGTGGTCACCCTGGCCTACGAGATGTCCGGCGATCTGCGTTCGGCTGCGGGCCAGGAGACGATCGTCTTCACGCCCGACCGGAAGATCTGCGAGGTCGTCCTGCGCGCTTGGCCGAACAAACCCGTGCTGACCAGGGCGGGCAATGCCATGACGGTGGACGCCGTCGCCGTCGACGGGACGCCGCTGCGGACGACCGTCCAGGCGGCGGGAGCCCTGGCCGACGCGTCGGGAACGCTGGTCGAGGCCGCGCTGCCCTCGTGCGCGGAGGCCGGCACCTCCGTCACGATCACGGCGGACTTCTCCCTCACCTTCGGGCCCGACACCGACGAGCGCATGGGCTATTCCACCGAGGGCGATCTGGCCTGGTTCCAGACCGCCTTCCCCCTGCTCGCCTGGCAGTCTGGCGTCGGCTGGGTTCGCGACGCCGCCGTAGACATGCACGGCGAGACGGTGACCAGCGAGACCTTCACCCTCGCCGATCTGGCGGTGACCGCCCCCACCGGGCTCGCGGTCGCGGGCGTCGGCACCCAGGGCGCGCCGCAGCGCGGCAGCGCGGGCACGACCCACCATTTCAGCGCCCCCCACATGCGCGACGTCGCCGTGATGGTGGGAGACTTCGCGATCGAGGAACGCGTCCTCAGCGGAACGACGGTCCACCTGGCGGTGCCCTCGTTCGGCCAGCTCAACGACGCGGACGCCTGGCGTTCCCAGGTGAGCCGCTCGCTGTCCGGGCTGGTGGACTACCTCGGCCCCGTGCCGTACGACGACCTGTGGATCAACGTGGTCCCGAGTCTCACCGAGGGCATCGAGTCGTCCGGCGGGATCCAGTTGGGCGCGCGTGGCCGGCGCGTGGCGGGTTGGCTCGTCACCCACGAACTGGCCCACCAATGGGTCTATGCGCTGGTGGGCAACAACCACGCGCTCCACCCGTGGCTCGACGAGGCGGTCGTCTCCATGATCGAGGCCGTCGTCAGCGACCCCGGCCGCTCCCCCGAGATCAGGGGCGAGGACTGGGAGTCTCTGGCTGAGGACATCGGCCGGCCCATGTCCTTCTTCGGGGGCTCCCACCATTCCGACAAGATGTACGACGCCACGGTCTACTCGGCCGGCGCCAGCCTGCTGATCGAGGCCCGGGACGCCGCCGGTCACGACGACTTCGACGCCGCCCTGCGCAGCTACATCATGACCAACGCGCACCGCGTGGCCACGCCCGAGGACTTCGCGGACTCGTTCGCCGACGTCAAGGGCGTGCGTTCGGCGCTCAAGCGAGGCGGGATGGTTCCCTGACGATCGCGTGTCCGGAGGGTGGGCCGCCCGGCTTCCAACCCGTCCGAGCCGGTTGGTCAGAGCTCGACACGGGTCGATAGCATCACCAGCAGCCTCCGCACCCCCCTCAGCGGAGCTCGGCCCCCGCACCCCTCAGCGGAGGTTGATACATCCGGAAGGACCAACCGATGAAGATCCTACGATGGGCAGCGGTCACGCTGCTCTTGCTGTCGACGCTGGGAGCACCGCCGACGGCGGCCCACAGCGCCGAGGCCTACACCGACCAGACCAACGTCTCCTTCACGTCCTCGTCGACGGGGTTGACGTCGAAGTACCACATCTACGCGGCCGGGCTCAAGGCACCCGCCGGGCTGCTTCTCCAGTTCCACGGCGACGGCGCCTACGAGTTCAAGAACCCCAACTCCAGCTACGCGCTCGGCGGCAACAACGGCATCATCGCCCAGGCACGAGCCCGCAACCTCATCACCGTCCCCGTGCTGGCTCCCGACACCAGCGGGTCCATCACCTGGTGGGAGGCCGGCGCGAACAACGCCAAGTACGTCCGCGATCTCGTGGCCGAACTGCAGAGCAAGTACGACGTGCGCAGCGACCGGATCTGGCTCGTCGGCTACTCCGGTGGCGCGCAGTTCATCACGCAGTACTTCCTGCCGGCGCACTCGTCGATCGTGGCGGGCGGCGGAGGCGCCGTCATCTTCGGCGGGGGCGGTAAGCCCCGCAGCAGTGCTTCGTTCTCTGCCTCGGTGAAGGCCAACTTCTCCATGCACTGGTACACCGGCGCCAACGACACCAAGGACTCGAGCGGCTGGGACGCTCTCGCCGACGCGAAGGCCGGCGAGGCGTGGTACGCGAGCAGCGGATTCACGGTCTCCCACGAGTGGCCCGCCGGGGTCAGTCACGATCTCAGCGGCAAGTTCGGCGCCGTGGTCGCCCAGCAGCTGGACGCCAAGCCGGGATCGTCCTTGCCGTCCCCGACGCCCACGCCGAGCGCGACGCCCAAGCCGACCGCCACACCCACACCGAGCGCCACGCCCAAGCCGACCGCCACACCCACACCGAGCGCCACGCCCAAGCCGACCGCCACACCCACACCGAGCGCCACGCCCAAGCCGACCGCCACACCCACACCCACACCGAGCGCCACGCCCAGCCCGACGCCGACCAGCACGTGGGTGACGGCCGTCAAGCCCAGCCAGACGGGCGTCACGGTCAGCGTGGCCATCCCGTCGTCGGCGTCCGGGCGAACGACGCTGACCGTGTATTCCTCGGGTGGCAGCTACTGGTACACCTACACCACGAGTAAGGGCCGAAGCGTCGACCTGAGCATCAACAACTCGCTGAAGCGCGGCCAGAAGTACACCTTCACCGTCACGAACGGCGACGCCACCGTCGGAACCGGGAGCTTCACCACCTCGTCCTGACGGACGGCTACGCGTCCAGCTCAGGCCTGTTTCGGGAGTCTCGGTGAAGGCCACGGACTTCCGAAACAGGCACTGGTCGGTCACTTCGTCCAGCGGGGGGTGACTTTCTTGCCGGACGCGTCCGTGTAGGTGATGGTGCTGACGAGGTCGCCCTTCTGCTTCGCCGTTCGCGCGGCCGCCAGGACGAACACCTCGCCGGACGCCGCGGGTGCCGTCGCCATCGACGGGCTCGACGCGCCGGACAGGAAGCTCACCTTGGCGTTGGTGCTGCCGGAGGGCAGCACGCCGACGACGTAGGTGCGCCAGCGGCCGGCGTCCTGAACCGTGGAGAACTGCAGGAACGGGAACGGATCCTTCGACTTCGACGGCCGGTACGAGCCCTGGAATCCCGATGCGGCGATGACACCGAAGACATCGAGCGTCGTGTCGCTGTAGGCGGCAAGCGTGTCGCCGTCCACCGCGAAGTTCGCCGAGGGCACCGCTCCCCCGGCATCGCGGTAGAAGACGCCGCCCTCGTCGCGCCACACGAACCCCGTCATAGCGCCGGCGTCGGCCGCCTGGTCGAAGCGGATCGCCAGGCACGTCGCCTCGATCGCGTCGAGGTAGCCCGCGCCGACCGAGTAGTCGTGCCCGGCCTCGTTGGGCAGGTTGGTGACCACGTCGAGATTGCGGACGTCGCCCGGAACGATCGCCATCGCCCACCCCGCGCCGAAGTCCACCTGTTGCCAGACGGACTGGTTCCAGCCCGCTGTCGGCGCGGCGACCTCGACCGTCTGCTTGGGGGCGTCGACGAACGTCGCCGTCCATCGTGCGGAGCGCCGACCGTCCACGGTGCAATTGATCGCGGTGGGTTCGCCCGCGGGCAGCGCGGCACCGCTGGAGGAGGTCAGGGACGCGATGTTGGCACTCGCGATGGCCGCCGTGCCGGCGTAGGTCGGCGTGGGCGTCGGCTCGGCGACCGCCTCAGGCGTGGCCGCACAAGCACTCAGACAGCACAGCGCGACGATCGGTGCGACGACGATGGTGTTCTTCTTCATCGCAACCCTCCGTCAGCGGGGCAAGGCGACGGTATCGACTGTGAACGGGCCGAAGAACGCCGAGATCTGCCACAGGCGCCCACTCACGGCGGAACTGGACGGATCGGCCGAGGCCCCCGGATCCAAGGACACCTCCAACGGCGCGATCAGCGCGGCCACGGCGGCGGGCGGCAGCGGGGCGGCGGCCGACGGCTGCGGGTCTGCGGCCGGCGGGTCTGCGGCCGGCGGGTCTGCGGCCGGCGGGTCTGCGGCCGGCGGATCTGCGGCCGGCGGATCTGCGGCCGGCGGATCTGCGGCGGGTGCTTCCGACGACGGCTCGCTGGTCGCCGGCGCCGAGGTCGTCGTGTTCGACGGCTGCGGCGCCGAGGTCGTCGTGTTCGACGGCTGCGGCGCCGAGGTCGTCGTGCTCGACGGCTGCGGCGCCGTCGTCGTCTTCGAGGACGAAGGCCGGGGGGTGCGGGTGGACGGCGCCGCGGTCGAAGGCTTCGCCGTCGAAGGCTTCGCCGTCGTCGGATTGGCGACCGACGGCCTCGCCGACGTCGGGTTGGCCGACGTGGAATTGGCCGATGACGGCTTGGCGCCCGTCGCGGTGCTGCCCGGCCGCGCCGGAATGACCGGCGTCGCCGTCACCTGGGTGATCTTGTTCGGCGTCCGCTCGCCCGCGGCGGAGCCGGACGGCACCAGGTTGTACTGGACGTTGCGCGTGAAGACGACCTCGAACGGGTACTTGTCTTCGACAAAGCGCAGCCTGGCCACGTGCGCGAAGGTCACCTTCAGCCTCGGGGTGGCCGCCACCTCTGCGGTCTCGGCCTCAGCCGCGCCCGTCTGCTCGGCGTCCCCCGCCAACTCGGAGGCGTTGGCCCCCTCCGTCGACGGGCCAGCGGCGGCGGGCTGCACCGCGCCATCGGCCGCCAGAACATCGACCACCACGTTCGTGATCGACTGGGAGTGGAGGATCTTGCGGTCGGGGTTCAGTTGCCAGGTCGGCTGGTCGAGGGCGAAGATCTGCAGGCCCTTGACCTCTTCTTGCGCGTCACGGTTGCCGGCCGACGCCTCGTCGACGAGGGCGTTCCACAGCGGCAGGGCGCCCGGCGCGAGCACCTCTTGGATCAGCGGCGAGTTGAGTTCGTCCGACGTAAAACTCTGCTGTGCCGGATCGAGCAGCGCCGGGTTGAAGGCCGTGGCCAGGGTGAACGCCGTCATCTCGTGGGCGGCCTGCTCGGCCTCGTACTGGCCCACGAGGGCCGCGGCGGCGGGCGTCACGGTGGGGAGTTCGACGTACTCGGCGGGGACCGCTCGCGCCGGACTCGAGATGAGCCCGCACCCGCTCGACATGAACCCGACCAGCACCACCGACGCGAGCGCGAAAAACCGCTTTAGCATATCTCCCCCTCGTCGGGGAGTCTACAGAACTCACCCGAGTACTTCGAAGTGTACCGCCTCTGCCCAGCGCCGCCAATCCTGCCAACAGCCCGCCCGTCCGACGGACGGACGCACGGCACGTCCGTGGCGTCAGAAGCGGTCGGGCTCCTCGGCGTTGAACAGCAGCTTCCCGCGGCTGCCCTTGCCCCTCACCAGCACACGGTCGAAACCGGCGCCCTTCGTCGGCACCACGGTCGTCGTGTGCTCGCCGAACAGCCCGCCGACCTGCGTCGCCGGGTCGGCCGAACGCTTGCGGTTCTGCCGCAGCCAGCGGCGGCCGTGCACGGTCAGCGCCAGGTCGCTCGCCTGACGCACCAGCAGCTCCACCCGCTCGCCGGCGTCGTTGACGCCGTAGTCGAGCCGGACCGCCGAAACCAGCCCGGGGAAGCCGAACTCCACGCGCTCGCGCACCAGCGGCTCACGCGCGCAGGTCTCACGCACCACGGACGCCGCACGGTCGGCCTCGGCCTCCACCTCGGCCCAGTAGGCGTCACCGAGCTCGACTCCGGCGAATCCAGGGGCGTCCACCCGGGCGCGCAGCGCCTCGACGAGCGTGTCGGCGTCCGCGTCGGCGAAGCCGGTGTAGGCGTCCGCGACCACCGGGAACATGCCCTGCCCGCGCAGCGCTACGACCGGCACCTCGCGACCGTCGACCATGCCCTTGCCGACGGCGAGCACGTCGCCGTACGCCCGCGGCGCGCCGCCGAGCAGGCGGTAGCCGTCGGCGTCCAGGCGCGCGATACCCCGCCCGATGCCCTCCCACGCGAGAACCACCGCCATGACGAGGAACGGCGCCACGATGAGGACCATCACCGCCGAGTCGACGTGCGGCGCCTGCACGAACCCGACGACGGCGGCCACGGCGGCCCCGCCGAACGCGACAACGCCGACCAGGCCCCAGAAGCCCCGCGTGCCCGTGCTACGCGAGCGGATCACGGTGGCGCTCATCAGTAGACCATCCCCATCGCCTCGCGGACCTCGGCCAGGGTGGCGTCCGCGATCGCGTTCGCCCGCTCATTGCCCTCGCGCAGGACCGCGGCGACGTGGCCGGGATCGCGCTCCAGTTCGGCGCGGCGCGCGCGGATCGGCGCGAACATCTCGTTCAGCGCCTCGGTGAGGTAGCGCTTGAGCCCGCCGCCGCCGCCGTCGCCGATCTCGTCGGCGATAGCGACCGGGTCGCGATCGGAGCACAGGCCGGCCAGCATGAGCAGGTTGCTGACCTCGGGACGGCCGACCGGATCGTAGGTGATCATCCGGTTGGAGTCGGTGACCGCCTTCCTGATCACCTTCGCCGTCTCGTCGGCCGTCATCCGCAGCTCGATCGTATTGCCCTTCGACTTGCTCATCTTGGTGCCGTCCATGCCGAGGACGAGCGAGCCGGCCGACAGCAGCGCGTCGGCCTGCGGGAACACCGGACGCGCAGGGTCGACGCGCCCGTAGCGCTCGTCGAAGCGGCGGGCGATGACGCGGGTCTGCTCGAGGTGCGGCAGCTGGTCCTTGCCGACGGGGACGATGGTGGCCTTGCAGAACAGGATGTCGGCGGCCTGATGCACCGGGTAGGTCAGCAGCAGGCCCGACATCGGACGCCCCTCGGTCGCGTCGTGCTCGGCCTTGACCGTCGGGTTGCGGTACAGCTCGGAGTCGGACACCAGCGACAGGAACGGCAGCATCAGCTGGTTGAGCGCGGGCACCTGCGAGTGCGCGAAGATCGTCGTGCGCGCGGGATCGATGCCCACCGACAGGTAGTCGGTCGCCAGCGAGTGGACGCGCTCGGCGATGGGTCCGGTGCCGTCGCGGTCGGCGATCACCTGGTAGTCGGCGATGAGGACGAGCGTCTCGACGCCGGCGTCCTGCAGCCGGACGCGGTTCGCCAGCGAGCCGAAGTAGTGGCCGACGTGCAGGTGGCCGGTGGGCCGGTCGCCGGTGAGCATCCGAAAGACGGACGGGTCGCGGGCGATCTGCTCCTCGATCTGGCTGCTGCGTTGTTCGGAGCGGCGCAGCGAGGCGTCCGACGTGGACGCCGCGAGCGCGTCGGCGATCGCGACGTCGAGCGCATCGGTGCCGGCCTGCTCAGTCATGGGGTTCTCCTTGTCGTCGTGCCCCACGGGCATACGAAACGGCCGCCCCCAGGACGGCCGTCGTGTGGGGTTCGCGTCATGGCCGTCGTCGCGGCCGCCACCAACCCTGATTCACGCACGTGAGCTTACCGGTCGTCACGGCTGTCCGCCGCGGGAGCGGATGCGCCGGACGATCTCGGCGTAGGCGTCCGGGTCGGTGGTGTACGCCCCGAGCGGGTTGTTGACCTTACCCAGGCCGTGATGGTCGCTGGATCCGGTGGCCAGCAGCCCCAGTCTGGACGCGACCGCGCGCAGTTCGGCCCGCGTGTCGTCGTCGTGATCGGGGTGGTCGACCTCGACGCCGTCGAGCCCGTACTCGTAGGCGAGTTCGGCGAGGTATGCCTCGGGAAGGTCGTCGCGGCGTCCGCGCCCCCACGGATGCGCGAGCACGGCGACGCCGCGCGCACGGTGCACCAGCTCGATCGCCTGCGTCAGCTCCGTGCAGTAACGGTTCACGTAGGCCGGACCGCCGTCGTACAACCAGTCCCTGAACGCGATGTCGCGGCGGCTCACGTACCCCTTGGCGACGAGGGCGTCCGCGATGTGGGGGCGTCCGAGCGAGCTTCCGGACGCCTGCGCCAGCACGTCCTCGACGGTGAGCGGCATGCCCAGCTCGGTCAGACGGGCGACCATCGCCGGGATCCGGTCGGATCGACCCACCCGCACCCGGGCGAGTTCGTCGAGCAGTTCGTCGTCGCCGGGATCGCAGCCGTAGCCGAGCAGATGCACCGACGCGCCGCCGAGCCGCGTCGAGAACTCCAGGCCGGCCAGCACCTCGATGCCGGACGCCTGTGCCGCCAGCTTCGCCTCGCGCAATCCGTCGAACGTGTCGTGATCGGTCAGCCCGATGACGTCCAGGCCGGCGGCTGCCGCGTGACGGACGAGTTGGGTGGGCGTGTCGGTTCCGTCGGAGACGAGAGAGTGAGTGTGAAGGTCGATGCGCACGCCTCCAGTAAACCGCCCACCGCCACGCCGCGGAGCCGAGGCGCGTCCGCGCACCCCCCATTTCCCTCGTCGCAGGATCCTGGTCGTTACACCAGCAGCGTCCTGATGGTGCGCAGCGCCACCGACATCTTCGCCAGCGATGTCTCCTCGGCCGTGATCTCGGCCAGCTCGGCGGCCTCCCGGCCGATGCCACCGACCGCAGCCACCCAGGTCTCGACCACCTCACGGGCATCGGACGCCTCGGGTGCCGCCGCCAGCGCCGCGCGCGTCAACGCAGCCTGCAGACTCTGAAGGTCGTCGCGCAGCGCGGCCCGCGCCATGGTGTTCCACCGGCTCACCCGGCCCAACTCGATCACGCGCGAGTTCACCCGGTCGAGGGCGAGCGCGTCCACGATCCGCTGGTAGACCGCCTGCACCAATCCCAGCGGACGTCCGGTCCGCAGCGCGATGTCGACGATCCCGAGCGCCTGGTGCGCCCACATCGAGCGGGCGACCAGGTGTGCCAGGTCCTCGCGGACGCCTGCCGTGATCAACTCGCTCGTGTCGGCGTCGATCTGGGCGCGCTGCCGCATGGTGGCGGCAGCGTCGAAGGTCGCCATCACCTGCGCGACGGGCTCCGTGAAGGCGGCCGCCTCGCCCCTGATATCGAGTTCACCGCGCCGGTGGTGGAGCAGCCAGCGCGCCGCACGCTCGATCAGTTGCTGCAGACGCACGCGGACGCGCAGTTCGTGGCGCGCGTCCAGCGCCATTCCGGGAAGCGCCAGCTCGTGGCGCGCGACCTGGAAGATCGACCGCGACGCCAGCTGGGCACGGATCACCTCGGTGACGTCCGACGACGTCTCGGTCGCCAGTCGGCTGTACGCGGTGATGCCTTGCGAGTTCACGAACCGGTTGACCGTCACCATCGTGACGATCTGCCGCCGCAGCGGATGCGACTCCATCGCGTCGGCGTACGTTTCGCGCAGCGCCTTCGGGAAGTAGGTCACCAACCGGTCGGCCAGATACGGGTCGTCCGGCAGCGATGACGCAGAGATGATCCGCTCGAGATAGATCTTCGTCCATGCCAGCAGCGAGGCGAGCTCGGGGCGGGTCAGCCGCTCGGCCGAGGCGATCTTGTGCTCCATCGCCTCGTGACCCGGCAGCGTCTCCAGTTCGCGGTTGAGGGCGCCCTCGCCCTCGAGTGTCCGCATCCACTCCTCGTAGGCGGCCGTGAGTGGCTGGCGTTGCGCCTGCTCGATCGACAGGGCGAGGTTCTGGTCGACGTTGTGCGCGAGCACGAGCCCGGCGACCTCGTCGGTCATGGACGCCAGCAACTCTCCCCGCTCGGCGGCCCCCAGCGTGCCGACCGCGACGTCGCGGGACAGCAGCACCTTGATGTTGACCTCGTGGTCGGACGTGTCGACGCCCGCGGAGTTGTCGATGAAGTCGGTGTTGATCCGGCCGCCGCCCCGCGCGTATTCGATGCGGCCGGCCTGCGTCCAGCCCAGGTTGCCGCCCTCGCCGGCCACCCGCGCGCGCACGCCGGCGCCGTCGACCCGCAGCACGTCGTTGGCCTTGTCGCCCGCGTCCGCATGGCTCTCGGTGGACGCCTTGACATACGTGCCGATACCGCCGTTCCACAGCAGATCCACCGGCGCGGTCACCATGGCCCGGATCATCTCGGTCGGCGTGAGGGACGTCACGTGCTCCCCCAGGCCCAGCCTGGCCCGCACCGGCGAGGTCACCGGGATCGCCTTGGCGCTGCGCGGGTACACGCCACCGCCCTCGCTGATCAGCTCCTTGCGGTAGTCGGCCCAGGTCGAGCGCGGCAGTTCGAAGAGCCGGCGGCGTTCGGCGAAGGACGCGGCGGCGTCCGGATTGGGGTCGAGGAAGACGTGCAGGTGGTTGAAGGCCCCCACCAGGCGGGTGTGTGTGCTGCGCAGCATGCCGTTGCCGAACACGTCGCCGCTCATGTCGCCGATGCCCACGCACGTGAAATCCTCGCGCTGGCAGTCGATGCCGAGCTCGTAGAAGTGCCGCTTGACCGACTCCCAGGCGCCGCGTGCCGTGATGCCCATCGCCTTGTGGTCGTAGCCCACCGAGCCGCCGGACGCGAAGGCGTCCCCGAGCCAGAAGCCACGCTCGACGGAGATCGCGTTGGCGATGTCGGAGAAGGACGCCGTGCCCTTGTCGGCCGCCACCACCAGGTAGGTGTCGTCGCCGTCGTAGCGCACCACGTCGGGCGGCGGAGTGACGACGCCGCCCACCAGGTTGTCGGTCACGCTCAGCAGGGACGCGATGAAGGTCCGGTAGCACGCGATACCCTCGGCCAGCCACGCCGCCCGATCCGTGCGCGGATCCGGGAGGCGTTGCGGCACGAAGCCGCCCTTGGCGCCGACGGGCACGATGACGGTGTTCTTCACCATCTGCGCCTTGACCAGGCCGAGCACTTCGGTGCGGAAGTCCTCACGTCTGTCCGACCAGCGCAGCCCGCCGCGCGCGACCGCACCGTAGCGCAGGTGAACGCCCTGCACGCGCGGGCTATAGACGAAGATCTCGTGCGCCGGGCGGGGCTCGGGCAGCAGTGTCAGCTCTCTCGGCGCGATCTTGAGCGCCAGTGCCGGCCGGTCGGCGGCGAAGGCGTTGGTGCGCTGGATCGCCCGCAACACGGCGACGAACATGCGCAGGATCCGGTCCTGGTCGAGGCTCGCGACGGCGTCCAGTGCGTCGAGAATCTCTGCGATCTCGTCTTCGAAGGCGGCGGCGCGGTCGAGGGACGACCCTTCGCGGCGCGGGTCGAAGCGCGTCTCGAACGCCGACACCAGCGCCCCGGCGATGTCGGGGTTGGCGTTGAGCGCGTCGGCGACGTAGAACTGGCTGAAGGGGATACCCGCCTGCTGCAGGTAGCGCGAGATGCCGCGCAGCCAGGTGACCTGTTCCCAGGTCAGGCCCGCGCGCATGATGAGCCGGTTGAGCGTGCCGTGATGGGCCCGCCCGGTGTAGGACGCCTCGAACGCCTCGCTGAACCGCGCACGGTCGGCGAGAGTCCAGTCGGCGAGTGTCTGCCCGGGGGGGAGCCGGAAGCCGAACTCGTAGAGCCACACGGGCCGTCCGCGCAGGTCCCACCGGTAGGGACGTTCGTCGATCACTTCGATGCCGAAGGCGTCCAGGTGGGGTAGCACACGCGAGACGGACATCGCGCCGAGGGTGATGACCTTGAACCTCAGGTGCGACGGATCGGCGGGATCGTCGGGCTTGTACAGCGCGAAGCGCAAGTCGGCGTCAGCGCTCAGCTCGTTGGCCAGCTTCAGGTCGGCGACGGCCTGTTTGGCGCTGTACGCCGCCTCGTAGGCCTCGCCGAACTCGACGCCACGCAGCTCGGCCGGCAGCTCGGCGGCGACGTCGTTGAAGTCGTCGGCCCAGCCGCGCGTGGCGGCGGCGACCTCGGCCTCGAGCGCCTCGATGTCGACCGGCGTCGGTTGCTCATCCTCGTCCTGCTTGACCAGGAAGATCAGGCGCGCGAGCGGCGACTCCGTGACCGACGCCTGGAACTCGACCGATCCGCCGCCCAGGCGGTCCACGAGCAGGTGTTGTACCCGCTCGCGGACGACGGTGCGATAGCGGTCGCGCGGGAGCAGCAGCATGCACGTCCAGAAGCGGCCGTAGCGGCCGGGCCGCACGAACAGCCGCGTGCGACGGCTTTCCTCCACGGCGACCATCGCCGCGATGTCGGCGGCCAGTTCGGCGGGATCGGTCTGGAAGAGCAGGTCGTGCGGCAAGCTCTCCAGGGTCCGGACGGCCGTCTGCGCCGAATGTCCGGACTCGCCCAACCCGATCAAGGACGAGATCTGCCGTGTGCGCTCGCGCAGCCACGGGATCCGCGTCAGCGGCTCGGTGAACGCGCGAGGTGCGAACAGACCGAGGAAGCGATGTTCGCCGCTGATCCGCCCCTGTGGGCCGAACGTACGCACGCCGATGTAGTCGAGGAACCCGGAGCGGTAGACCACCGAGCGGCGCGAGTCGCGCGTGACGACCAGCAGCTCATGGTCGTCGCTGCCCAAGCGCCGGGCGTGGAACTCGCCCGGCGACGGCTCCCGGAGGATACCGAGGCCGCTGCCGTCGATGGGGGCGAAGGAGTCCTCGGTCGCCTCGTAGGCCCGGTAGCCGAAGAACTCGAAGCGGTCTTCGGCCAGCCAGCCGAGCAGGTCGGCGACTCGGCGCACCTCGTCGCCGTCGAAACCCTGGGCGCCGAACAGCAGCTGGCGGCGGACCGCGGCGACCCGGCCGAGGATATCGGGCAGATCCTCGTGGGCGGCCCGGGACGAGGCGAGTCCTGCGCTCAGCGCCGCCTGCAGCGCCGGCGACATCACGTCGGCGGAGCTGCCCAGAGGCGGGTAGGCCGCGATACTCACCCACGACTCGGTCAGCGCGCCCCACTCGTGTTCGGCCATGGTCTCCAGCATCCCGTCGGCGTCGCGGCGCACCTCGAGGATGGGGTGGTGCAGGCCGCGGATGGTCCAGCCGGCGTCGGTGAGGATGGTCGTGCACGTGGCGACGATGAAAGGACGGTCGTCGGTGACGATCTGCACCAGCGTCGAGCCGCCCGCGCTCCATCCCACGCTCTGGGGCCTGGGTGTGCTCACCCGCACCAGGTCGCAGCCCTGACCCCGCCGCAATCCGAGATCGAGGTGCGCGGCGAGCACGCGCGCGGTCGTCCCGGCGTCGGGATGCGTCCCGGTGAGAGGCTCGTGCCGCAGGTAGGCCGACGCGAAGTCCTCGGCATCGGCAAACGTGGTCACGCTCGAAAGAACTTGCTGGGTCTGCCTGAGTGCCTCGGCACTGCCGGTGTCCATGAAGAGTGTGCTCCTTTGCCTCACCCGGATCGGACCATGCTAGTCGGGCCGGCACCGGAGGGACATCCCCCGGTTTGCCCGAGCCCGGCCCGGCACGCTAGGCAGGGGCCATGCACCTGACCAGCCGCCACGAACTGCCCGCCGATCCGGACACGGCCTTCGCCATGCTCACCGATCCCGCGTTCCTCGAACGTGCCGCGCGCTCGTCCGGAGCGACCGGCATCCGCGCCGACGCGTCCGCGACCCGCACGGCCGTCCAGGCGTCCGTCGAGGCGCCCGCTCCCCTGCAGGCGTTCCTGGGCGCGCAGCTGAGCTTCACCCAGGTCGTCGTGTGGGGCGAGCGCGACCCCGACGGTGGTCGTCTGGGGCGGGTGTCCATCGACGTGGCCCGGACACCCGCGTCGGTGGCCGGCACGGTCACCCTGGTGCCGACGGCGTCCGGAAGCGCGCTGAGCTGGGACGGTGAACTCACCGTGTCCGTGCCGCTGCTCGGCGCGACGATCGAGCGTCAGGCGGCGCCGGTCATCCAGGAGACCCTCGACGGGATCGGCCGCGAGGCGCGCGCCTGGCTCGACCGCTGAGGGGAGACTCAGCCCGCCTTCGCCGCGGTGGCGGCCGCCTCGCGGCGCTTCTTCGCGGCCTCCACGGACGCCTTGAGGCTGGCCATCAGGTCGACCACCTCGGCGCTGCCGCCGTCCGGCGCCGGGACGACCGCGACCGGCGCGTCGGCGAGCTTGGCTTCGACGACCGCCTCCAGCGCCTCGCGGTAGGAGTCGGTGAACTCTCCGGGCTCGTAGGGCGCCGTGAGCTGTTCGATGAACGAGGTCGCCATCGCGATCTCGCCCGGCGCGATCGTGATGTTCTCGGGCGGCTCCGCGAAGCCGCCGTCGCGGAGCTCGTCGGGCCACAGCAGCGTGTGCAGCATCATCAGCGCACCCGCGGGCCGCACGAGCGCCAGCGACTCGCGCGAGCGTAGCGCGACCTTCACGATGGCGACCTTGTTCGCGTTCGCGAGCGCCTCGCGCAGCAGCACGTAGGGCTTGGCGCCCGGCCCGTCCGCCTCGAGGAAGTAGGACTTGTTCCACGCGGCCGGATCGATCTCTCCCGCGTCGACGAACTGCACGATCTCCACCTGCTTGGCGCTCGGTAGCGGCAACTCCTCGAAGTCGGACGCCTCGAGCACCACCATCCGTCCGTCCGCGGTCTCGAAGCCCTTGGCCACGTCGGCGTAGGGGATCTCCTGCCCGCACACCTCGCACACCCGCTTCATCTTGATCCGCCCGCCGTCGGCGGCGTGCACCTGCCGGAAGGTGACGTCCTTCTCTTCGGTGGCGCTGTACAGCTTCACCGGAATGGTGACCAGGCCGAAGGACACGGCCCCTCTCCACAAGCTACGAGGCATGCGCCCCAGTGTGACAGCCCACGCCAGGGGCGGCCATCCCTCGCTTCGGGAGAACCCGATCGGTCAGACCAGCGTCTCCCACTCGGTGGGGCCGTGCCACAGCAGTTCGGTGGTGCGGAGCATCGCGCCGATGGCGTCCGAGTCCCACGCCTCGTCGAGGTCGGCGCCGCGGACCGCCTCGCGCGCCGACGCCGCCAGCGCGGCGCCGTGGCCGTCGTCGGTGAACAGGCTTTCGACTCGGCTCCAGCGCACACCCGCGGCACTCACCGCGCCGAACTCCGCCGGCTCGGTGCCGATCGCGTCGGCGACGCAGACCGCGACGAGCCGGACGCCGTGGGCCAGCAACCCGGCCACCCCCGCGACTTCGAGCAGCGTCAGGTCGGCGTCCTCGGTATCGGATGCCGGCAACCCGAACGCCTCCAGGAACGACGGCGTCGCCGCGTGGCCCGCCACGTCGTGGACCCCCGTGGCGGCCCACCCGGCGAGCTCGGCGGCGGACAGCGGGACGAAGACGAGCATGCCCCCAGCATGGCACGTCTCGCGAGCACCAGGGCCGAGGAGTTATCCACAGCCGGCGCGGCGATTGCTGGCCTTCCGGATCCCGTCGCGGCACGGTGGGGCGCATGAGCCCTCTCACTCTCGCCCCGCCCGCCGCCCAGCCCGCGTGGGCCCGTCCCGCACCGGCGACGCGGCCCGAACCGCTGACCCTCGGCGCTGCGGACGCCACGCCGCCCATGCAGCCCGCGTTGCCCGAGCGCGCCGACCACACGTGCGTCACCGCGACCGAGCAGGTATCACCCGATGCCGCGCGCGCGGCGCACAGGATCGCCCGCGCCCTCGCGGAGGTGCTCGCCGGCAGCAGGCCGGTCGCCCAGATCCGGCCCGCGCTGGCGCCGCGGGTCTCCCACCTGCTCGACCACCTCATCCGGTCGGGCGCGGCGTCGGGCGCCCGGCTCGCCCACGTCAGCCTGCAAAGCCCGCATCCGGACGCCGTGGAGGCGTCCCTGCTGCTGACCGGGGCGCGCGGGGGCGCCGTCGCACTCCGGATGGAGCGTCACGCGCGACGCTGGGGGGTCACCGCGGTCGAGGCGGCGTTGGGCCCGCACGCGCGACGCCCCGCGCGGACCTGATCCGTGCGGGGCGTCGCGAGCCGAACGCCGTCAGCGGCGCTTCTTGTTGGAGCGGCGTTGCTTGCGGTTTCCGGTGGGCGGCTTCGGCCGTGCCGGGCCGGTCTGCGGCTGGTCCGCATCGCCGTCCACGGCCTCCTCGTCGCCGTGGCGCTCGACGCCGCCGTCGGCGTCCGGTCCGGAATAGCTGAGGTGCCGGGTCGAACCGGCCACGTCGACCGGCGCGCCCGCGGCGTCCGTCACGACGCCCACCTGCGGGGCGGGCGGGGTGACCTGCACCTCGAGGTTGAACACGAAACCGATGGACTCCTCGAGGAAAGCGCCCATCATGGCGTTGAACATGTCGCCACCCTCGCGCTGGTACTCGATCAGCGGGTCGCGCTGCGCCATGGCGCGCAGGCCGATGCCCTCGCGCAGGTAGTCCATCTCGTAGAGATGCTCGCGCCACTTGCGGTCGAGCACCGTCAGCACGATCCGGCGCTCCACCTCGCGCATGGTGGCGGCACCCAGCGCCGCCTCGCGGGCGTCATAGGCGCTCAGCGCATCGTCGACGAAGGCGGCCACCAGTTCGTCGGCGGTGCCCGAGGCGTCCGTGTAGTCGTCCATGTCCAGCCCGACCGGGTACAGCGTCCGGAGCTGAGCCCACAGCGCCTCCACGTCCCAGTCCTCGGCGAAGCCCTCGGTGTGCTGGCGGACGACCTGCTCGACCACCTTGGCGGTGGCGTCACGCAACTGGGCGTCGACATCGGCGCCCTCAAGAACCCGCCGCCGGTCGCCGTAGATGGTGTGGCGCTGCCGGTTCATCACGTCGTCGTACTTCAGCACGTTCTTGCGCATCTCGAAGTTCTGCGACTCGACCTGCTCCTGCGCGCTGGCCACCGAGTTGGTGACCTGCTTGTTCTCGATCGGAACGTCGTCGGGCACGTTCAGCACCAGCAGGACGCGCTCGATCAGGTCGGCCTTGAACAGGCGCATCAGGTCGTCCTGCAGCGACAGGTAGAACCGCGACTCGCCCGGATCGCCCTGGCGGCCGGAGCGTCCGCGGAGCTGATTGTCGATGCGGCGTGACTCGTGCCGCTCGGAGCCGACCACGTACAGGCCGCCCACCGCGACGACCTCGTCGTGCTCGGCGTTCGTCTGCGCCTCGATCGCGGGATAGGTCTGCGCCCATCCCGTCTCGTACTCGTCGGGCGTGGTGGACGGGTCGAGGCCCTTCTCGCGCAGCAGGGCGTCGGTGATGAACTCGGGGTTGCCGCCGAGGATGATGTCGGTGCCGCGGCCGGCCATGTTGGTGGCTACGGTGATCGCGCCCTTGCGTCCGGCGAGCGCGATGATGGCGGCCTCCCGCGCGTGGTTCTTCGCGTTGAGCACCTCGTGCGGGACGCCCGCGCGCACCAGGCGCTTGCTCAGCAGTTCGGACTTGGCGACCGACGCCGTACCCAGCAGCACCGGCTGCCCGGCCTCGTGGCGCTTGACGACGTCGGCGACGACCGCGTCGAACTTGGCGTCCTCGGTGCGGTAGATCAGGTCGGGCTGGTCGACGCGGATCATCGGCATGTTCGTGGCGATCGGCAGGACCCCCAGGCCGTAGATCTTCTGGAACTCGCTCTCTTCCGTCTTGGCCGTACCGGTCATGCCCGCGAGCTTGTCGTACATGCGGAAGTAGTTCTGCAGCGTGATGGTCGCCAGCGTCTGGAACTCCTCCTTGATCTGCACCTTCTCCTTCGCCTCGAGCGCCTGGTGCAGGCCCTCGGAGTAGCGGCGTCCGGCCAGGGTGCGTCCGGTGAACTCGTCGACGATGACGACCTCGTTGTCGACCGTGACCATGTAGTCCTTGTCGCGGTGGAACAGCTCCTTGGCGCGAATCGCGTTGTTGAGATAGCTGATCAGCGGCGTGTTCGCCGACTCGTACAGGTTCTCGATGCCGAGGGAGTCCTCGACCAGGGCGATGCCGGGCTCGTTGACCGAGACGGTCTTCTTCTTCTCGTCGACCTCGTAGTGCGTGTCGCGGATCATCCGCTTGGCGATGCCCGCAAACACCGGGTACCAGCGGTGGTTGTCTTCGGCCGGGCCGGAGATGATGAGCGGCGTACGCGCCTCGTCCACGAGGATCGAGTCGACCTCGTCGACGATCGCGTAGTGGTGCCCTCGCTGCACGCAGTCGGCCAGCGACAACGCCATGTTGTCGCGCAGGTAATCGAAGCCGAACTCGTTGTTGGTGCCGTAGGTGATGTCGGCCGCGTACGCGATGCGGCGCTCGGCCGGGGTCATCGGCTGCAGGATCACGCCGGTCTCGAGACCGAGGAAGTGGTGGATGCGGCCCATCTGCTCGGACTGGTACTTGGCGAGGTAATCGTTCACGGTGACCACGTGAACGCCCTTGCCGGTGAGCGCGTTGAGGTAGCTGGGAAGGGTCGCGACGAGCGTCTTGCCCTCACCGGTCTTCATCTCGGCGATGTTGCACAGGTGCAGCGCGGCGCCGCCCATGAGCTGGACGTCGTAGGGGCGCTTGCCGAGCACGCGCACGCTCGCCTCGCGCACCGTGGCGAACGCCTCTGGCAGCAGCGTGTCGAGACCCTCGCCGTTGGCGAGACGCTGCTTGAACTCGGCCGTCTGCGCGCGCAGTTCGGCGTCGCTCATCGCCTTGAAGTCGTCCTCGATCAGGTTCACCTGCTTGGCGATCGCCTCGAGGCGCTTGATCTGGCGCCCCTCCCCCAGGTGCATCAGCTTGTCGAACAGGCCCACTTCTCTCGCGCTTCCCTCGTCCGCGTGACGATGCCGGGACCGGCACCGTCGTCCATCGTAGCGGTCGGCGTTCAGCAGTGGCGTGCCAGCATCGCCGCCAGGTCGCCGCGCGGCGCGACGACGATCCCCCCGAGCCCGAGCCACCCGGCCATGGCGCGCAGCTCGTGTGCCAGCGCCGCCGCCGTCGTCGGAGCGTCCGCGCCGTCCTCCAACCAGCAGGCCTGCACGAGCAGGACGCCGACGGCACGATCCGCCTTGAGGTCGACCCGCGCGGCCGGCGTCTCGCCGCACCACAGCAGATAGACGTAGTAACCGTGCCTGCGGCGGGCAGCCGGCGTGTAGATCTCGATGCGATAGTGCGTGGCGAACAACCGCTCCAGGCGCTCGCGCTGGAAGATCAGGGAGTCGAACGGGCTGACCAGCGCCTGCACGTGCAGCGCCCGCGGCGTCCGGGCCTCGTGCCAGCGCCAGTGCCTGCCGTCGATGCCGACCACCTCGACGGGCTCGAGCAGCCCGTGCGTCGCCAGGCGGCGGATGCTGGCCACGACGGGAGCCCTGCGGAGGTAGAAGTAGTCGGCCAGCGCGCCGAGGTCCGCCACACCGAGCGCCTTCGCCGCCCGGGAGACCAGAACGTCATGGGCGTCCGGGTCGTCGAGGTCGGACGCGGCCAGCACGGCGGCGGGCAGCACGCGCTCGGGAAGGTCGTAGAGGCGCTCGAAGGAGGCTGTTCGCCCGGCGACGGCGACCGTCCCGGCCGAGAACAGGTGCTCGAGGACGTGCTTGGCGTCCGACCAATTCCAGCCCCAGTGGTCGCGGTCGCGCTCGCGGTCGTCGGCCACCGCGGCGGCCGTCAGTGGCCCACGTGCCTCGATCTCGGCGAGGATCTCGTCCACGAAGCCGGGCCGCGCCGTCAGAGCGCGCTGCACGCCGGGCCAAGGGCGGGCGCCGTGGGCGCGCATCCGCCAGCGCAGCGCAGGATGGAGGGTGACGTCGACGAGGCTGGCGGCGTGCCCCCAGTACTCGAAGACCCGCCGCGGCGGACGCTGTGACGCCCGGGCGAGCAGCAGGGGATCGTAGGCTCCGAGCCGGCTGAACAGCGGCATCAGGTGGGCGCGGACGGCGACGTTGACCGAGTCGATCTGGAACTGCCCGACCCTGTCCACCTCACCTTGGAGATGTCGCATGCCCACGGTGACCGGCGCGCGGCGTCCGAAGCCCTGGGCCGCCAACGCGATCCGCCGCGCCTGCCGCAACGTGAGACGGCCGGGCATCAGGAGTCTCCTGGTGCCCGGCCGCCGCGGTTCGCCTTCGCCGGCACTACGTCGCGATGTCGAGGTGGATCACCCCGTAGTCGTAGGCCTTGCGCCGGTACACCACGCTCGGCGCGCCCGTCTCGGTGTCGACGTAAAGGAAGAAGTCGTGACCGACCAGTTCCATCTCGTCGAGAGCCTGCGCAAGCGTCAGCGGCGTCGCGGGGAAGATCTTCTCGCGCACCACCAGCGGGCCGTCACCGGTGACCTCAAGCCCGGCGATCCGGCGCACCGGGGGTGCCTCCTGCGCTGCCGGGGTGGCGTCGGCGACCGGCATCCCGATCGTGTCGGCGACCCGCAGGCCACGATGCACCTTGCGGCGGTCGGCAGCCCGGCGCAGCTGCGCCTTCATCTTGTCGAGCGCATGATCGAACGCCATGGCCTTGTCGTCGGCCGCAGCCTCGGACCGCACCACCGGCCCCTTCCCGATCAGCGTGATCTCCACGCGGGTGGCCTGGTCGGGCTGCTTATGTGCGTGCGTCGACACCTGAACCTCAACCCGCTGAACCCGATCTCGGAACCGTTCGATGCCCTGGATGCGCTCGGTAACCTTGTCGCGGAACTCGTCCGTGATGGTGCAACGACGGCCGGTGACGATGACGTCCATCTCAACCTCCTTGGTCGGGAACTGTAGAGGCACTCGCGCGCCCAACTCGCCGGCGAGGCCGGGGAACTGGCTGGAGTGCCATACCGACCAACCTAGCGTGCGCCGGCCCGCAAGGCACGCGTTGCGCCGCAAACTCCTCGCGCCGCGCCCCCGCGGGCGGCCGCCAAGACCTCCGGGCGCGCAACACGGCCGTAACCCACGGTAACGAACACGGAACCTGGACAACACCGACACGAAACACGCGCGCCCGATCGTTGAAGCATGATCTACGAAATCAGTGCAGGCGACACCGCTTGGGTGCTCATCAGCGCAGCGCTCGTGCTCCTGATGACCCCGGGCCTGGCCTTCTTCTACGGCGGCATGGTCCGCGCCAAGGGCGTCCTCAACATGCTGATGATGAGCTTCGTCACCATGGGCACCGTCGGTGTCTTGTGGATCCTCTACGGCTACTCGATGGCGTTCGGCAACAGCCTGGGCGGCCTCGTGGGCAACCCGTTCGAGTTCGCGGGGTTGAACGGACTCATGAGCGAGGACGCGATCGTCGGGACGATTCCGACGCTCGCGTTCGTCGGGTTCCAGGCATGCTTCGCGATCATCGCCGTCGCGCTCGTCTCGGGCGCCATCGCCGATCGCGCGACGTTCGGCGGCTGGGTCCTGTTCACCGTGTTGTGGGCGACGCTGGTCTACTTCCCGGCCGCCCACTGGGTCTTCGCCTTCGACG
The DNA here is from genome assembly GCA_016711325.1 of Nigerium sp. Classification (GTDB taxonomy): domain Bacteria; phylum Actinomycetota; class Actinomycetes; order Propionibacteriales; family Propionibacteriaceae; genus Propioniciclava. The sequence continues at coordinate 925,390 of JADJTH010000008.1, forward strand.
GCACCACGGCCGAGCACGGCGGTTTCATCGCCAACACCATCGGCGCGATCGACTTCGCCGGTGGCACCGCGATTCACATCAATGCCGGTGCCGCGGCCCTCGCGCTCGCCCTGGTCGTCGGCAGGCGCGTCGAGTTCGGCTCCCGCCCGATGCGGCCGCACAACATGACGCTGGTCATGCTGGGTGCTGCCCTGCTGTGGTTCGGCTGGTTCGGATTCAACGCGGGCTCGGCGCTGGGCGCCAACACCACCGCGGCGGTCGCATGGATCAACACGCTGGCCGCCACCGCCGCCGCCATGTGCGCGTGGCTCGTCGTGGAGAGGCTGCGCGACGGCCACCCGACGTCGCTCGGCGCCGCCTCGGGCATCGTGGCCGGCCTGGTCGGCATCACCCCGGCCGCCGGATCGGTGAGCCCGCTCGGCGCGCTCCTGATCGGCGTGCTGGCCGGTGTGGCCTGCGCCTACGCGGTCGGGCTGAAGAACGCGCTCGGCTACGACGACTCGCTGGACGTCGTCGGCGTCCACCTGGTCGGTGGCCTGGTCGGCACGCTCGCGATCGGCTTCCTGGCCGATCCGGCCTCCCCGGCGGGGGTTGCGGGTCTCCTCTACGGCGGCGGTCCCGATCAGCTCTGGGCGCAGTTCCTCGGCGCGGCCGCGGTGCTCGTGTACTCGTTCGTGGCCACGCTCGCCATCGGCCTCGCGATCCATAAGACGCTCGGCTTCCGCGTCAGCAAGAAGGACGAACTGTCCGGCGTCGATCTCTCGGAGCACTCCGAGGTCGGCTACGACCTGTCCGCCGTCTACTACTCCGCCCTCGGTGGTGCCGGCGTCCGCCGCACGCTGCTGCTGGACGCCAGCGATCTGCCCGAGTCGGAACTCGCGAAGGGAGCCAGCAAGTGAAGCTCGTCACCGCCGTCATTCAGCCCGACAGCCTCGAGGACGTCCAGAGGGCGCTCGTCAAGTACGGGGTGAAGGGGATGACCGTCTCCGAGGCCTCGGGGTACGCGCGGCAGCGCGGCCACAAGGAGGTCTACCGCGGAGAGACCTTCATGATCGACTTCATCCTCAAGGTGAAGCTGGAGATCCTGTGCGAGGACTCCGAGGCCGAGCCCGTCGTGTCGATCATCACCGCGTCCGCCCGGACCGGTGAGGTCGGCGACGGCAAGGTCTGGGTCACTCCGGTCGAATCGGTGGTGCGCGTGCGCACCGGCGAGGTCGGGGTGGCGGCCATCTGATTTCCGTCTCACCATCTCGGCCGCGGCCGGACGGGCACCGTTCCCGTCCGGCCGCGGCCGTCGTCGCGGCCACGTCCGTCACCGCCGCGCGTCACGGCGGGGCGTGGCCGCGACCACCGCGCACGCCGTCACGGGTGTGGTGGCCACCGCCAAAGCCCGGCAACCCTCAGCCAGGCTCGCGCCCGTCGTCGTGAGATCGTCCACCAGCACCCGGACGCCGGGCGCTCCCGGTCGCGCGACCAGCGCGCCGCGCAGATTCTCCCGCCGCGCCCGCTCCCCCAGCTCTGCCTGGTCGGCCGTGCTCCGGGCGTGCAGCAGGCTCGCCTCGACCCGCGCGGGCAGCCCGGACGCCGACAGTAGCCGGGCCGCGCGCACGGCGAGCGCGCGGGTGGTGTCGAGCCCCCGAACGCGCACCGACGACCGCAGCGACGGCACCGGCACCAGGACCACTCCTGCCGGGACGCGCCCGCCGGCCTCCAGCAGCGCTCGCGCGACCGACTCGGCGAGCGGCGGGCCGAGGTCGGCGTTCAGCCACCAGGCCTGGCGTTCCTTGTAGGCGATGACCAGCGCACGCAGGACGCCCTGATGCGGACCCGCCGCGACGACCGGGACGCCGATCCCGCGGACGGCGACCGGCGCCGCCGCCAGCGCGCGGATCTCGTCGCGGCAGCGGGGGCACAGGCGCGCGGTCGGGTTGCCGCAGCCTGGGCACGCCGCACCGAGCAGCATGGACGCCGCCGCGTCCACCACCCGATGCCGACCCATGCCCGGGCATTAGGCGGGCCGTGTCACCCGGGATAGAACATCGCGGTCAGCGTGGACGCCTGCGACGTCCACCGGAAGTCGCTGCTGTAGCGCCACACCTCGCCACGGGTCGTGCGGATCATCGGTGCGACACCCGGCACGACGGCCAGTTCCACCGCGTCGCTCAGTCCGAGCGGGCCGATCCCCGCCACGCTCGCGCCGTCCTGCGCGACGGCGAGAACCTGAGTGGTGCGCCCGTCGTCGACCAGGGCGAGCAGGGTGTCCGGCGTCCGCCACCCGACGTCGAGAACGGTCAGCGGCGCCGACGTGGCCACCGACAGGTGGATCTCACGCCAACCCTCGACGCGCGGCATCCCCCCGGAGCGTTCGATGCGGGCGATGCCCATCGCCGGGCGACCATGCTCCGAGTCGATCAGCAGGGCGATACGGGCGCCGTCGGGGGCCATCCGGAACCGCGTCACGCGCGCGCCGCCGAGGTCGTCGAGGGTGACCGTTCGCCAAGAGCCCTCGGGGTCGCCGACGAGCAGCCCACCCGACGCGTCGCCGAGCCACAGTTCGCCCTGCCGCGAGAACGCCGGCCTGGACAGTCCCACCGGCGCCTCGATCGACTCGCCGCCTTGCTCGGCCAGCGGGGCCACCGTCACCGTCCGGCCACCGCCCGACACGGCGGCCGCCACGACCGCGTCCCCGCGCACGGCCGCCTCGGAGGCGCCCGCGATGCCGGGAGCGACCGGGATGTACGCCACCGGCGGGGCTTGCTCGATCACGCGCACCAGGCGTCCGCCGCTGAGTCCGAACAGCTGCCGGCTGCGCTGAAGATCGACTGGGTCGGCGTCCGCGAACGCCGACGAGGGGATGACCCGCCCGTAGGGGACGATCTCCCAGGTGGGTTCACCGGCCCAGCCCACCTGGATCGCCGTGACGGTCTCGAACTGGCGGAACGTCCACACGAATTGCGTCGCGAGTCGCTCGCGCGCCTCGTCGTCCAGGTCGCCGGCGCCGGGACGCAGCGTGATGCTGGCCACACCCGTCGCATCGACCGTGACATCGACCAGCCCCAGACGCTCGGGGGCGGCCATCACGGCCGGCGCCAGCCACGCCGAGGCGCCCACGGTCACCGCTTGCGCGGCACGCCGGTGGGCCTGTTCCCCGCGGGGGAAGAACCGGGGATCGGGAACCAGCCAGCCTCCCTCCACGCTGGGGAAGTACACCATCACGCGGGTGAACGCGCTCGGGAACAGGTACTCCGACACCAGCAACCCCGCGGGCGGGTTGCTGATCCTCCACTGCCCGGCGGCATCCCTCACCAGCCCGAAGTCATGGTCGATCGCGTCGTCCGACTGGTGATAGGAGCCCTCGGCGTCGATTGTTCCCACCGCGGACGCCTTCAGCGTCGCGCGCGCGTCCGTGACGGTCACCGGGTTGCCCTCGGCGTAGATCCGCACACCTTGCTCGGGTCGCCAGCTCGCGGACGCCTCGGGCGTCAGGTAGGCCCGCGCCACGGCGTAGTCCGTCTGGTAGGCCGCCATCGCGTGCAGGAATCCGTCGACGACCGTCACCAGGCTCGCGCCCGGCTGAGGCGGCGCGGGCACGATCTCCACACCGGTGTTCACCCGGCCCGGCGCTGCCGACACGCGCACGACAGGGCCCGACGTGGGAACGCCGACGCAGCCGGACAGGCCAAGGGCGAGCGCGATCGCCGGCGCGAGGACCCAGGCCCTCATCGGACCTCCGCGGGCGGCATGGCAGGAAGCGGCGAGGACGCCAGCGTCTCGCCGGGGACGACGGGCAGCGTGAGACGGTACTGGGCACCGGCTCCCGGGCGCCCCCACGCGTCCAACCACCCCCGTGGAGCTGCGCGTTCTCCAAGGCGATCGACAAGCCCAGGCCGGATCCGCCGACCGTCCGCTGCCGGGACGGGTCACCGCGCCAGAAGCGGCCGAAGACCCGGTGTGCCTCGGCTGCGGGGAAGCCGACGCCGTGATCGCGGACCACGATCGCCACCGCATGCTCATCGGTCCGCACCGTGACCTCGACATCCTTGCCCTCACCGTGCTCGATCGCGTTGGACAGCAGGTTACTGAGGATGCGGCGCACCCGCCGCGGATCGGCCTGGCAGCGGATGTCTCGGGGGGCATCCAGCAGCATCGCGCTGCCGTAGGTGCCGGCCAGCGGCGCGTGGGCGTCCATCTCGGTCGAGACCAGGTCGACCAGGTCGATGTCCTCGAGCTGCAGGTCCACCGCCCCCGCGTCGAACCGGCTGATCTCGAGCAGATCGGTCAGCAGCGACTCGAAGCGATCCAGCTCGCCCTTCAGCAGTTCGGACGAACGCCGCGCCATCGGAGGAAAGCCGTCGCGTTGCTCGTACAGCACGTCGGCGGCCATGCGGACGGTGGTGAGCGGCGTCCGGAGTTCGTGACTGACGTCGGAGACGAACTGGCGCTGCAGCAGCGAAAGCCTCTCGAGCTGACGGATCTTGCGGCCGAGCTCCGCAGCCATGCGGTTCATCGCGCGGGCGAGACCCGCGAGGTCGTCGCGCCCCTTCACCACCATGCGTTCGTGCAGGTTGCCGGCGGCGATGCGTTCGGAGGTGACGCGGGCCGCGCGGATCGGCCGGAGCGCCTGCAACGAGATCGCCCACATGGTTCCGGTGGTGAGCGGGAGAAAGAAGGCCAGCGCCACGAGGGCGGAGCGCTGCACCACCCGCAGCGTCTGCTCCTCCTGTTCCATGCCGAACAGGAAGTAGACCGGGTACCGCCCGCTGCCCGGGGCCAACAGTGCCCCGCCCACCACCAGGCCCGGACGCGGGTCGCGCCCGTCGGTGAAGCTGATCAGGGCGGGGGTCGTGTACAGGTCCTGGCTGGCGGCGCCGACCGCCTCACGGATCGCCAGGGGCACCGAGGTCACGTCCAGGCCCGCGGAAGCGATATCGGACGCCGGACCGCTCACCACCACGTCGTACTGGTGCCCGACCGTCCCGCGCGCCGCGGCCTCGCGGGCGAGCACGGTCAGCCGCTCGCTCACGGTCGACGTCCGGATGTCGGCCTGCCGCAAGGACCCCTGCATGCCGTCCAGCACCGCGACGGCCTCGGAGACCGACTGTGCGGACTTGGCCTCCAGGATGCCCTGGGTGGATTGGTCGACGAGCATCCAGCCCGTCGCCCCGAAGACGGCGAGCACCGCGATCACGCTGCTGAACACGACACGAAACGACAGTGAGCGCGACCACCAGCGACCCGGCGTGTCGACCAGCCGCCGGAGGGTGCTCATGTCGGGGCGAGTGTGCCTGCGCGATAGCCGATCCCCGCACCGTCACGATGATCCGCGGATGCTCCGGATCGGGTTCGATCTTGCTGCGCAACCGCTGCACGTGCACGTTGACGAGCCGTGTGTCGCCGGGATGGCGATAGCCCCAGACCTCCTGCAGCAGCAGTTCGCGGGTGAACGCCTGCCGAGGGGTGCGCGCGAGTGCGAGCAGCAGGTCGAACTCCAGCGGGGTGAGCGCAATCAGTCGGTCGCCGCGGTGCACCGTGTGCGCGTCGACGTCGATGACCAGGTCACCGATGCGCAGCACCGAGGCGTCCTCGCCGGTGGCGCTCACCCTGCGCAGCCGCGTCCTGATCCGCGCCAGGAGTTCCTGTGTCTTGAACGGCTTGGCCACGTAGTCGTCGGCGCCCGCCTCCAGCCCCTCGACCACGTCACTGGTGTCGGACTTCGCGGTGAGCATCACGATCGGCACATCCGATTCCGCCCGCAGGTCGCGACACACGTCGACGCCGTCGCGACCGGGAAGCATCAGATCCAGCAGAACGAGGTCGGGCTTGTGCGCGCGAAACGCCTCGAGCGCCTCGTCGCCGCGGGCGACTCGTACCGGCTCGAAGCCGGCCGCCTCCAGCACGATCTGGAGCATCTCCGCCAGCGCGATGTCGTCGTCGACGACGAGCACCTTGCCCCTGTCACCTCGGTCACCTGCGACCCTCCTCAGTTCAGCTCGGGCGTGGGCGTCCACGTCGCAAGCCAGCCTAGCTGCCCGCCCTGACGCGCCAGGACGCGTCGCCACAGTGTCTCCGGATCGGGGTCGAAGACGTCCTCGTGATGGCTGGCGATCAGGTGCCAGGCGCCTTCGTCCAGTTCGCCCTCCAGTTGCCCCGGCGCCCATCCGGCGTAGCCGGCAAAAATGCGCAGATCGCGGTAGCCGCCGGTCGCGAGTTCGATCGGCGTCTCCAGGTGCAGCAGCCCCACGCGCGCGAACAGCCTGCGCCAACCCGGCGGCTCCTCGTCGTCGTCGACCGGGGAGGCCAGGCAGATCGCACCCTCCTGGGAGACGGGACCGCCGTCGAACAGCCTGTGGGGCCAACTCGTCAGGGCCTCCCAGGCGGGCAGGACCCGGGCGAGTTCGACGTCGGCGAACGCGTTCAGCACGACGCCGAGCGCCCCGGATTCGTCCACGTCGAGCAGCAGCACGACGGACTGGTCGAAGATGCCGTCGCTGAGGCCCACGCCCGCCACCAGCAGGGTGCCGGGCTTCAACGGCGCGGCAGGCGACTCGTACTCCACGCTGTCATCCTGCCACGCACGCGCCCCCCACAGAACGATCCCGATGCGGATCGCAGCGTCGATCACGACCAGTTGCGGCGCGAGCGCCGACTGCTCCGCTGGCCGTTCGTCTCGCGGTACGCCTCGAGGCCCCACAAGTGCCCGACCGACCCGACGTGCAACGACTCGCCCTCCGCCCGGAGGCAGAGGACGAGTCGGGAACTCAAACTTCGTCCGTCGTGGGTTTGAACGACGAACATGGGGGTGGTCCTCCGTAGAAGCCTCTCAAACCCCTCCGCTCCACTCAGATCGCTCATCGCCCGTAGTCAGCGTGGGAAGCAGACTCCCTCAGCTCGACGCGAACGGTCGCTCCGGACCGATCAGCGTCGCCCCGTGGCATTGAAATCCCTCAAGCCTCAAACTCGTTTGAGCCACCCGCAAGCGTCAAGGCTCATCGACGCCTACGCATCCGGGCTACCCATCCAGCAGATCGCGGAACGCTTCCGAGTCCACCGAACCACGATCACCAGGATCGTCTCCCGCAGCGAAGTGACCATGCGCAATCGACACTCGCCCGCGCCGATGTCGTAACCAACCTCCCTACTGGGAGTCGTCGAGCAGCCCGATCCAGGCATTCGCTTCGCCAACCGCATTCTCAAGTGACAACTCGACGCCACCGGAGGTGGCCGCTCGAATGTAGTCGTCTTTCCAGTGAGCGTAGGCGACAAGGGTCGGCGGCCAGCTCCTTGTGGGTCGCCCAAGTTTGGCGGCTTCGGCTGCCCTGGCGCCGAACACCGCGACAGCTGCCTCTCGCACCTCTGCCATCGTCGGCATGCCGGTCATCGCGACGAGGTCACGAAGCAGGAGCAGATCGACGATGTCGCGAGCGCGATCGTTGATCGATCCCGGCGGCTCGTGCGGGTCGGAGACGGCATGGAGCTTCTGCGCGATCTGGAACCGCATCGCGATCCCCACCAGCACGTCGGGATCGGGCAGCCCGAAACCTGCCAACCGAGGCGGCTCAACAAGCTCTCGCTCCTCGCCTAGGCCCGCCTCGTCGGCCGAGACCTCGAACTGGATGCGCCGCCACGTCACGCCTCGCAGGTCGAGGATGATGTCGAACCGACGCGGCCTGACGAGCTTTGTCGGAACGTCGATCACCTCGACTTCACCGCGACGCAGCGTCAGCGGCCCCCACGGCTCATCAAGCACCTCTTCGAGCACCGCGAAGAACGCATCCATGTCACCGCGGACCAGGCCATCGACATCCTTGGTGGCGCGGGCTTTCGCGTTGAGCCGGTGCTGAAGCAGCGTGCCTCCCTTGAGTAGGAACAGCTGACGTCCATCCTCATCGAGCGCACGCTGGATCGCGCCGACAGCCACCGATGACGCGACCAACCAGCCGAGCCGTCCACCCTTGGCCTCATCGCCGAGCTGACCTTCGGCCTGGGCGATCCAGGTGTTGAGAACCTTGGCCGAGGCCGGCTCCTTCGTCTTCGGCTTTAACGTCCTCAGCAGCGCGGCCAGCTTGGAACCAACATGGTCATCGGTCATGGCGGGCCTCCAGCGCTTCCGCCAGCGCATGCGCACTGCTGTCTTCAGATAGCCCTGCGCATGCCCGCGTTCCGAGCGCTTGCCGAAGCAGATGGGTCGGCGTCCCATAGACGAGGCACTGCTCAATCGCCGTCGCCGGGGTCACCGTAGGGATCTCCTGCCACCACCCGACCTGCTTGGGAGTGAGGTTCTGATAGTGGACGACGTAGTCCTCCCCACTCGCACGACGGAACCGGCGATCCTTGCCGACAGTGACATGGATGCGGTTAGGGTTGACGTCGCTGATGCCGTAGGCGTCGAGCGCCGTCTCGTGCGACAACACGGCCTCGGCCACCCGCGTCCAGAGAACCGCCAGCATGAGCTGGTCGTACTCGCCAACCGGATACTGAGGGAAGCGGTAGACACCGTGTGCAGCGCGCTCCAACGTGCCCCGGTGCACCAACATCTGAAGCGCCTGCTTGCTGACCCCCACAGCTGTAGCCTGCAATGCCGTCACAAAGCCATGCTGCGCGTCGGCAATCTCCCTCAACTCGTCTCGCGCCAACAGCTTCGCCATGGCATTAGTATAACCATAGCGTTACACTAATGCCATCGTTGCCGCTTGGCATGCCACGGACGTGGCCTCTGGCGCGCATGGTGAGGGGCGACGCCCCTACAGGGCCACCAAGCCATCCACAAGCCTCTGGCGACCGGACTCGTGAGTGCCCATTTCAGATCATCGCCGTCCCAGGCAGGCGTCTACGTCATCGAGACCCGCCGCCTCAGCCTGACCGGCGCTCTCGAAACCCCGCGTACGCGGGGCGTGAGAGCGGGACCGCCGCCTGAGACCATTCTCTACGGCCTACCTCACGCGGCGTGCCATAGCGTGAGTTCAAGACTCACGGGTAGCCTCCGCGCCAACATGCTGAAAGGCGTATTTACCATTCTCAAGTTGGGAGCACTCTCGGTGAGATCACCTCACACGACGCTGCACCGTCTGATCGCGGTCGTCAGTCCGTATGTCCGCGACGCGCTTACGGAGAACCGCGAGCGCGCCCCAGCCAATACGTCATGTCCGCTTTTGAGCGCACCGTCGACACCGAGTCTCCACGGTCCCAACCGGTATCCTCTGGCACTGGACTCCGCCGCAGCGCTCTCACCGTCCAGTCGAGCAGGCCTGCGCTACGCGCCGGCCTGCTCGGAGACGTCCAGAGCACCTCCCGGGTCTCTGCGCCTTCCAAGGGGGCGAAGGTGCACGGAGATTGTTCTGCAACATACAGAAGACTCCTCCCTCGCGTGTACCTCTGGAGCTGCGCCAGCTCGTGAGGGCGCAGACGGGTAAGGCATACCGATCGCGACTGGTGATCGTGCCGGAGGAGGAGCGTCTGCACTGGGCTGTTCGCCGCCTCGAACGGGCCGGACTCTTGCCGACCCGGCCACCGTCACGGTCGGCCGCGTCGGTCCGGCCCAACTGGGAGGGCGCGGTCAGAGCATCCCCGCAGCCGAGCTGACCGCGCGCGCCACCGTCCATGATCCTGCCCCTGCTTGCCGAGGCTATCGGCAACGGTGTCGGCAAGGGCAAGAACTACAGGCTCGGCCTGCTCCGCCTCGATCCCATCGACCACCACTGCGCCATCACGACTGAGCCAACTACCAAAGAGGACCCCGATCATGTCATCTGAGCTGAAGGACGCCGTATACCGACACGTCACCGACCCGGACACCGCCGGACTGGTGATCGAGACCGAGTTGATACCCATCGGCGGGCGTAGCACCGCCATCGCGCCCCCACCTATGCCCGCGACGCTGCCGATCGGAGCAAGGAACCGAACTTCGCGGAGACCCAGAACGCATTCATCCCCGCCAAGGACAGCGAGGACTGGTACCGCGAGATCCGCCGCGGCGACCAGGGACCGGTC
>JADJTH010000009.1 GCA_016711325.1 Nigerium sp.
AACATGGCCCGCTGTGGTGGGGCCGTGCGAATGGGTCGTGCAGCGTTGCTGCGCTTCGATCGCCTGCTGCCGCAGGCGCTCCTGCTCGTTGCGCTTCGCGTCGAGGCGTTTGGCGGGCGCTGATGATCGGGAGGCTGCGGTGTTCGGTCGGCTTCAGCCTGAGCCAGGGCGGCCTGGTACGGGCAATGCGGGCAACACGGGTGGTGCGGATTGCGGTGCGCACGCTGAGCTGGTCGCGACGGAATTCGCTCCGACTCCATACTCGCTGACCAGCAACGCCAGACGCCCCTTATCGTGACGTTCCCGCCTCTCCTTTGATCGGGCGGTCGCGGCCTCGATGCCTGTACCGCCCCAGTCACGCGAGGATCGATCTTCGGCACGTCGCGCCGCGACCCGGCTTCGTCGTATCTGGGGAGACGATCGGCATAGGTCGGGGCGGCTTTCCCACTCTTTGCTGACCTGCCCGTGCAACGCCTGCGTGCGTCTGGTCGTGCAGTGCGGTGCCTGGCACGCGCCTTGCGCCTGCCAAACCTCCCCCACCGTCGAGAGACGGGCACCCGCGGTCGCCTCGTCCTCGACCGCGCAGCGAGATACACCGCGCCGTCATGCGCGGCCTGACAGCGAGCGGTTGCGTGACTCCGGCGCGCACCTGCTCGGCGGCGTCCTCGGCCCTTATGGAGCACCGTTTGAGTTCTCGCCGTCCTCGGCCCGGTGGGCGGCGCGTTGAGCGTCGAGGCGGGCAGCGATCTGCTCCCACCGTTCCGCGGCACGTTGTGCGCGCTCGGCTTCGCGGTCCAGCCGGGCGAGTTCTTCGGTGACGAGGCGAACGGGGGCCGTCTGTGACGAGTCCGCGTACCGCTTCTTGCGCGGGCGCGTGTGGCGTGGTCGAGGCCGCGGTCTGCCGGGTCGCGTTCCATCGCCTCGATGAACTGCGCCCTGGCCTCGGCGCGGTTCTGCCGCGACGACGTGGAGCCCGTTGGTCTGGCGGCCTCGGGTCATGCCGACGTAGACGCCTGCCGCGCTCGTCGCCTCGCTGAGCATCGTGTGCGAGGCATCGACGGTCGCGCCTTGCACGCCGTAGGCGGTCGCGGCATACGACAAGTGCGCATGCTCACCCACGTACTCGGCAGGCAGGGCTAGGTGCGGAGGTTCTTGCGGCCGCTGCCGACCTCACGGGCGTAGACCGTGCCCGTCGTTCTCGGACGTCCTGGACGATCCACTGCTGCCGGTTCGCCACCCCAGGGCGGTGTCGTTCTTCCGGGTCTGGATCAGGTCACCTCGCCCGATGCTGAGGCCGTCGCTACCGGTCGCCGTGATCGTGTCGTCGACCTCACCACGCTCAATCCGTCCGGTGCGGATGCGCTCATTCAACGCGGCGGCCTCGTCATTCGTTGCCACCGTGATCGCCTCACCGTCACGGGCGTTGGCGGTGATGTGCTCGCGGGCCCGCTCGTCGTCCGCGTGCAGGGCCACGAGATTCATGGCCGTGAGCCGGTCGAACACCTGGCCGGGGTTCTCGCGGTCGCGCATCGCGAGCGTGAGGGCCGCGTATTCGGGGTCGGTGAAGCGGTGGAGTTCGCTCATATCGTAGGTGCGCCCGCGAACGTGGGCGGCCATGTCGAGTACCCCGCCCCGACCGACGGCCGGGAGTTGGGCGCGGTCGCCGACGAGCGCGACCGTCGCCCCGCCTCGGCGGTGACGGTCAGCAGGGCATGGGCGGTGTCTTGGTCGAGCATCCCGGCTTCGTCCACGATCACCCGCTCACCTCGCAACAGCCGCGCCTCTTTCGGCGGGCCGGTGTAGGTGCGCCCGGTCTCGGGGTCGGTGTCGCCTGCGGCCAGGCGTGTCCATACGCCGTCCTCGTTCCACCGCCACCCATGCGCGTAGACGAGCGCCGCAACACTGGTCGCGGGTACTCCGAGTTCTTCGTGCGCGACCTGCGCGGCCCGCAACGTCGGCGCAACCACCCGCGACGCCCTCCTGTGCTCGGCGGCGACCTGGATGGCGACGCCGAGCATCGTGGTCTTCCCGGCCCCGGCTGCGCCCTCCACGATCACCAGCGGATCGGTTGACGCAACAGCAGCGGCGGCGACCGTCTGCCCCTCATCGAGTCCTGCCGTTTGCGCGGCTTTGGTCACGTCGGCGGTTTCGGTTCCCCGGCGCGGGTTGCGGCGGTGAGTTGGTCGCGTACCGGTCTCGGCAGCGACCACGCCGAGGCTGGTCAGATGGGCGACATGCTCCGGTGCGGCTGCGCCTGGCGGCAGGATGGAGAAGCAATCCGAGGCCGCAAGATCGGTTGCGAGGCTCACGAACTCGCGCAACGCTGCGGGCATCGCCTGCGCGCCGGACTCGGTAGTGATGCGGGTGACCTGTTCCTGGATCGTGTGCGGCGTCCATGCCGACGCACTGGCGGCGCAGCGGTCGAGCGCCCGCGACGCGACCTGTTGCATGCTGAGGTCTTTGAGCGCGATCGGGGTTGCACGGTCTTGCGTTCGAGGTGGTCGGGGTCGTATCCGGCGTCGCGCAGCTCCGTTACCCAGGCGGCTTCCTCGGCCAGGGTGGTGGGCTTCTTCGCGGGCCGCTCATGCGCCCACGCCTCCGCGCGGAGCCGAGATACGATCACCGGGCCGATCGTCTCGTCGGGGGTGAGCGGTCTCCCATTCGGTTTCGAGGCGGTCGAGGTTCCGACGCACTTGCTCGCCCCGCTTCGACATGAGCGCGTTGAACGGCTGCAACTCGACCACTTCGCCGGTGGCGGGGTCGAGGGTCAGGCCGTGCCGGTCGAGCACGGTGGCGAGGTCGGGGTGGGCGGCGATGACGGCGGTGCCGAGTGCTCGGATCGCGCCCTGCTGCCGGAACAACGCCGCGCCGTTCAAGCCCCGCCACTTGCCCGCCGCCCACACTCTCGTACCGATCTGCAGATGAATATGCCGGTGAGGATCACCCGCCCGGCTCGTGCGGTGCGTGATGCCCACGACCTGCATGCTCTCGATGGGCACGACCTCTTGCGCCCCCAGCGACCCCACACGGGTCGTGGAGTGCTGGGCGAGCCAGCGCCGAATCTCGCTGAGTGCGTCCTGCTGGGCCGCGTCCAGTGCTTCCGAGACCTCGGGGTGGAGGGCGGCGGCGATCGACAAGCTCTGGGTGTGTTGATGACCATCTCCATGAACCGGGGCGAGCCTCGCCGATCCGACCCCGCCCGGCGAGGCTTACCCATTGACTCGCCCGTGAGCGGGTTCACCCAGTCCACCCACCCCGCATACGCCACCGGGTCAAGCGCCAACTCAGCGGCCACCTCGCCTGAACTGTCGAGCGCCGCGAACTGCGCCACGGTCGCCTTCGCGCCGAGGTAGTAGTCGTCTGCGCGGGAGCGGTCGGACTCGACATAGCGCAGCGCGTCAGCCCCGGTGCCCCGGAACGGGATCACGCCGCCCTGCATCTCGACCACCACCCTGCATCTGCCTCACTGACCATCTAGCGTATCAGCAACTACGGCACTTAGATTACGTTCATTCACTGAGAAAGGGGCGAGAACCGGGAAGATGCTGCAAGCGGTTGGGAGCGGAGGGCGTGGCGAGCGGGTGCGCTCGGAGCGGGCGGCGAGTGGGGCGGGTGCTTGGTGTCAGGAGAGTGAGGACGCGACGGTGGCGATCCATGCGCGTTGGCGGCGAGTCTCGACGGCTCGGGAGTGGCAGTCCGCTCGCACCCCTCGCCAACGAATAGCATGACCAAGGAGATAGCGATACGGCTCGCGGTGCGTGCCTGCCATGAGTCAAGGGGTTGAGCACATGATGACGGATAGAGCCGAGGAGCCGAACCAACTCTCGCGGCTACTCGTTCAGCGCATCAACGCAGGTGACGTTGATGGCCTCGTTGACCTCTACGAAGACGACGCCGTGCTCGATACGGGCGACGGCAGTCTGGCGACCGGCGCATCTGAGATTCGCGCGTTCTGGGAACGGTTCGTTGCCCAGTGCATCACGGTCAGCCTGGGGCGGCAGGCTGATGCGTTAGTGAATGGCGACCTCGCCCTGACCTCGACCCGCGTCGCAGAGAAGGTCGTCACGGTCGAAGTGGCGCGCCGCCAGGCCGACGGACAGTGGAAGTGGACGATCGACCAGCCCGCCCTTCGCATTGCCGACTGAAACGATACGCACGCTCAGCCTGCTCGTCCTCGGCGTCCAGGCGGGAGTAGTCCTTTGCGGCGGGCGCGGGCGACCCAGCCCTGTGCGGTCGAGAGCGGCACGCGGCTGATCTGCGCCATTTTCGCGGTCGGGTTGGGTTCGCCGTCGTCCACGAGGCGGGTGTGTTGGAGCGCGACGACCTCGTAGAAGTCCGGGGTGCGCTTCGGGTTCCCCAGCGGCTTCATCACGTCCGCCGAGCGGAGGGTGCGACCCGAGGGCATGGTCATGGTGCCGCCCTCGAATCGGCTGGCTCCGGTGACGGCGAACTGGCGGCGGTTGATGGCCGCCTCGATCCTCGACGTGGGCAGGTTGCGGAGCATCGGGCTTGCCACCGGGTCGCCCGCCCATTCGGGCAGATACACGATCCCGGTGATCCGCACCTCGCCCTTGGGTTCCTCACCCATGACGTACTGCCGTTGCAGGCGCAGCAGCACACGCGCTCGACTCGACCTGCTGGTTCAGGAACCAGCGCCCGGAGTCGTTGTTGTTGTGGCTGGAGTTCAGTCGCCGATCCAGGCCCGGTGCGGGGTCTACCCACTGCTCGTACCTGAGCGCCGCGTCAATCTCGGCGCTGTCGTGTTCAGGGTCGATGGGCGAGGGCTCGGGCAGGTTCCAGCCCGCAGGCAAGTCCGCTGCCACCAGCAGCGGGGCGCTCTCCAACTCCTCGACCATGCCTACAAGACTAGCAGAATCTCATGCAATGGCCGCTACGCCATATCTGTGGTAACGTGGTACTGGCGTATCTGCCACAGCGTGAGATAGAGATGAGTAGCCCGCCCCGACACACCGACACTGAGCGACCGCGACGTGCGGCGCAGGGCAGGGGTGCGCTCGGGGCAAGCTCTCGGAATGACCCGGGGCGGCTGCGCTTGCGAGTCACACGACGGGTGGAGCCGGACATGCGCAAGCTGGTGGAGTGGGTGCTGAACATCACCCAAGCCCGCTACGACGCCCACCGCGCCGGGGAGCCCGACCCGTACGACCTTCCTGCACCTGACGGGCTCGGTCCGGTGTCAGACGAACGAGGCAGAGTAGGACCCGAACCATCGCCCCAACGAAGGAGCACCGCATGACCATCACCGCTCCCACCGACGCCCGCGCCTCGTCGGGTCTCACCGACGACCGGATGGACGACAAGCCGGTGCTGCTGGCGGTGTCCTACCTGCGTGTGTCCACGCGTGAACAGGCTGAGCGCGGCGGCACTGAGGAAGGGTTCTCGATCCCCGCACAACGCGAGGCCAACGCACGGAAGGCGGCGGAGTTGGGGGCACGGATCGTGCGGGAGTTCGTGGACGCCGGGGAGTCGGCGCGTTCGGCGGATCGTGACGGCCTACAGGACATGCTCGCGTTCATCGCCGCCACCCGCGTTACCTTCTGCATCGTGCATAAGCTCGACCGGCTCGCCCGCAACCGCGCCGACGACGTGAAGATTCACGAAGCACTCCTCGCCGCCGGGGTCACCCTCGTATCGGCCACCGAGTCCATCGACCAGACCCCTTCCGGGATGCTCGTCCACGGCATCATGTCGAGCATTGCCGAGTTCTACTCCCGCAACCTCGCCACCGAAGTCACCAAAGGGCTGACGCAGAAGGTCGCCCAGGGTGGCACCCCGATGCGCGCCCCCATCGGCTATCTCAACGTGCGCCGCACCGACGAGCAGGGTCGCGAGATTCGCACGGTCGAGGTCGATCCCGAACGGGCACCGCTCATCACTTGGGCGTTCGAGCGATACGCCGAGGGCGAGACCTCCGTGACCGGGCTGCTGCGCGACCTCACCGCACGAGGGCTGGTGACGGTGCCGACGCCGAAGCGCCCGTCCAAGGCGTTGGGGAAGAACACGCTCTACAAGCTGCTCACGAACCCGTACTACGCGGGGGTGATTCGCTACAAGGGCGGGCTGTATCCCGGCGCGCACGAGCCGATCGTGGAACCGGCGTTGTTCGACACGGTGCAGTCGCTGCTGCGGGCGCGGACGGCGAAGATGACCCGGCATGTTCAGCACGCGCACCACCTGAAAGGGCTGCTGCACTGCGGCACCTGCGGGTCGCGGATGCTGCTCGACTTCGCCACCAACCCACGCGGCACCACTTACGCCTACTTCGTTTGCTCTGGCAGGGCATCGAAGCGCACCGCCTGCACCCGGCGGGCCGTGCCCGTCGCGGTCGCCGAACGCCTCGTGGCGGACTCCTACGCCTCCATCACGATCAGCGACGCCACCTATCTCGACCTCGCCGCGAAGGTCGATGCGGCGTTCGACCAACGCATGTCAGGCCGTGACCAGGAGATAGCCGACCTCATGGCAAACCGAGCCCGCCTCGAATCCGAGAGTGACAAGCTGCTGGCCGCGCACTTCGCCGATGCGATCGACCTGCCCACGTTGAAGCGGCACCAAGACCGCATCCGGGCGGGCCTGGCGGACGTGAACCGGAAACTCGCCGAGCACGACGAGCACCACACCGGCGGGCGCGCGTTCCTGCACGACTCCCTGCGGCTGCTCACCGACGCCCATCATGCCTACGCCCGATCCGGCGACGCCGACCGACGGCTGGCGAACCAAGCCTTCTACACCCGCCTCGACGTCACCGACGACGAGCAACTACGCCCGCGACTCGCGGAGCCGTTCGCCACCATCATCCGTCAAGCCCACGCAGACAGCGACCACGAAGGCAAGGGTGCGGAACACGAACACGAACACGACGAACCTACGCATGTCGCGTGTTCCCGTAAGACACTTTGGGTGGGCGCAGAGGGGCTCGAACCCCCGACCCCCTCCTTGTAAGGGAGGTGCTCTGACCA
The DNA here is from genome assembly GCA_016711325.1 of Nigerium sp. GTDB lineage: Bacteria > Actinomycetota > Actinomycetes > Propionibacteriales > Propionibacteriaceae > Propioniciclava. Next base: position 6,981 of record JADJTH010000009.1, read on the forward strand.
ACTGAGCTATGCGCCCCGGCGCACCATGGTAGCGGCCCGTCCGGCGGCCGGACGCCTCAGCGGCGTCCGGTACGCGGGCGAACGATCTTGACCGCCTGCCAGTCTGCCGATGCCGGCACGGGGCTGGCGACCACCAGGCCGGCGGTCACCGCACCCTCGTTGATGTCGGCGGCGTCGACGTAGCCCGCGCGTCCGACCTTGGGCGTCATCAACCAGATATGTCCCGTGCTCGACAAGTCCCGCAGCGAGTCCATCAGGCCATCGCCCACGTCACCGTCGTCGGAGCGCCACCACAGCAGCACCGCATCCACGGCCTCGATCGCCTCCTCGACAAGGTCGGCGTCAACGGCATCCATGAGCGCTTCGCGGAAGTCCTCATCGACGTCGGAGTCCCAGCCGAGTTCCTGAACCACCTGGCCGGGCTGCAATCCCATGCTGACCACACTCGGCCCTGCGCCGCTCTTACCGGGCACCGGCGTGCTACCCACTGTCGACACCTCCTGAGATGTTCCGTCGCTCGTCACACCCAAGCGTGCCAGAAAGACGCCGGGGCGCGCGAGAATCCACCCCATGTTGGTGGCCTCGCGCGCCCCGGTATCGCAGCATCGGGACTCAGGCGTCGCCCCCGGCATTTCCGGACGCCCCCGCCGTGACATCGAGCAGGCGGTACTTCTCGGCCGCCTGGCCCGGCCACGCCGGATCGATCTCACCGCGCCTCACCAGCAACTGGAGGGCGCGCACCACCATCGACGGGCCGTCGATGTGGAAGAAGCGCCGTGCCGCGGCGCGGGTGTCGGAGAAGCCGAACCCGTCTGCGCCGAGCGAGGCGAACTCGTTCGGCACCCACTGGGCGATCTGGTCGGGGACCTGGCGCATGTAGTCCGAGGTGGCGATCACCGGACCCGGAGCGTCCTTCAGCTTCTGCACGATCCACGAGTCGCCGTGCTCCTGATCGGGGTGCAAGAACTTCGCCTCGTCGTTGGCGATCGCGTCGCGGCGCAACTCCGTCCACGAGGTGACCGACCAGACGTCGGCGACGATGCCCCAATCGTCGTGCAGCAGACGCTGGGCCTCGAGCGCCCACGGGACGCCGACACCCGACGCCAGCAGCTGGACGCGGCGGGCGTCCGGGTTGACGCCTTCCCAGCTGCCCGGCGCCAGCAGGTACATGCCCTTCGTGATGCCCTCGACGTCGACGCCCTCGGGCTGCCTCGGCTGCACGTAAGGCTCGTTGTAGACGGTCAGGTAGTAGATGACGTCTTCGGGATTCGCCCCGTACATCCGCTCGAGCCCGTCCTGCATGATGTGGGCGATCTCATAGCCGTAGGCCGGGTCGTACTGGACGATCGCCGGGTTGGTCGCGGCCAGCACCGGGCTGTGCCCGTCCATGTGCTGGGTGCCCTCACCGGTCAGCGTCGTGCGCCCCGCGGTCGCGCCGATCATGAAGCCCCGGCACAACTGGTCGGCAGCCGCCCAGATCGCGTCGCCCGTCCGCTGGAATCCGAACATCGAGTAGAAGACGTAGACCGGAACCATCGGGACGCCGTGGGTCGCGTACGACGAGCCGACGGCGGTGAAGGATGCCACCGAGCCGGCCTCGTTGATGCCGGTGTGGATGATCTGGCCCTGCTTCGACTCGCGGTAGGCGAGCATCAGATCGTGATCGACCGGCGTGTAGTTCTGGCCGTGCGGGCTGTAGATCTTGATGGTCGGGAACAGCGAATCCATGCCGAAGGTGCGCGCCTCGTCGGGAATGATCGGCACGACGTGCGCGCCGAACTCCTTGTCGCGCAGCAGATCCTTCAGCAACCGCACCCACGCCATGGTCGTGGCGACCTGCTGGTTGCCCGATCCCTTCTTCACGGCCTCGTACGCCTTGGCCTCGGGCAGCTTCAACGGCGCCGGCCGGTTGCGGCGCTCCGGCACCCCGCCGCCGAGAATCCTGCGGCGCTCCAGCGCGTAGGCGATCCGCTCGTCGGAGGCGTCCGGCCGGATGTACGGCGGCTGGTACGGGTTCTCCTCCAGCTGGGCGTCCGACACGGGCATGTCGAGCCGATCGCGGAACTGCTTGAGGTCGTCCAGCGCCAGCTTCTTCATCTGGTGGGTCGCGTTGCGGCCCGCGAAGTGCTGGCCGAGGAAGTAGCCCTTGATGGTGTGAGCGAGGATCACGGTCGGCGCGCCGGTGAACTTCGTCGCGGCGTCGTAGGCCGCGTACACCTTCCGGAAGTCGTGTCCGCCGCGGGTCAGCGCCCAGATCCTGTCGGCGTCCCAGTTCTCGACCATCTTCGCCGTGCGGGGATCGCGGTGGAAGAAGTGGTCGCGCACATACTGGCCGTCGTTGGCGCGGAACGTCTGGTAATCGCCATCGGGGGTGGAGTTCATCAAGTTGACGAGCGCGCCGTCCTTGTCGGCCGCCAGCAGCGGATCCCAGCCGCTGCCCCACACGACCTTGATCACGTTCCAGCCGGCGCCGCGGAAGAACGACTCCAGCTCCTGCATGATCTTGCCGTTGCCGCGCACCGGGCCGTCGAGGCGCTGCAGGTTGCAGTTGACGACGAACGTCAGGTTGTCGAGTTCCTCGAAAGCCGCCAACTGCAGGGCGCCACGGCTCTCGACCTCGTCCATCTCGCCGTCGCCGAGGAAGGCCCACACGTGCTGCTGACTGGTGTCCTTCAGCCCGCGGCTGTGCAGGTACTTGTTGAAGTGCGCCTGCCAGATCGCGTTGATCGGGCCCAGGCCCATCGACACGGTCGGGAACTCCCAGAAGTCGGGCATCTGACGCGGGTGCGGGTAGCTCGGGATGCCGCGCAGCCGACCGTCGACGATGTGGCTCTTCTCTTGGCGGAAGCCGTTGAGATCCGTCTCGTCGAGGCGCCCCTCGAGGAACGCGCGCGCGTACATACCGGGGCTGGTGTGGCCCTGGAAGAACACCTGGTCGCCGCCGCCCGGGTGGTCCTTGCCGCGGAAGAAATGCTGGAATCCGACCTCGTAGAGCGTCGCCGCGGACGCGTACGAGGAGATGTGGCCGCCCACGCCGATGCCCGGACGCTGTGCGCGGTGCACCATCATGGCGGCGTTCCAGCGCACGAGGCGGCGGAACTGGCGCTCGAGGTCGCGGTCACCGGGGTACCACGGCTCGTCCTCGGCCGGGATCGTGTTGACGTAGTCGGTCGCCGTCAGCGACGGCACGCCCAGGTGACGCTCGCGCGAGCGCTCGAGCAGCTTGAGCATGATGAAACGCGCACGGTTGCGACCCTGCTGGTCGATCATTCCGTCCAGCGAATCCAGCCACTCAGCCGTCTCCTCGGAGTCGATGTCGGGCAGATTCGTCGGAAGGCCGTTCAGAATCGGGCCTGCGGTGTCGCGAGATGCCACGGAGTGTCCTTTCTCAAGAACCGGAAGATCGGCGGCGGGAGGCGCTGCGCCGGGGACTCACGGCGATACTAGCCTCCTGCTCGGCGCCGGTACACGTCACCGCCCACGTCCGGCCCAGCCACGGACCTCATCCGCGCTCCAGCACGTCACGATCCGGGCCGCCGTCAGACCCACGGACGCCGCCCGCGCGGCCCCGTACTCACTGAAGCCCAGCTGTCCCGGGGCGTGGGCGTCCGTGTCGATCGCGACCAGGCAGCCCATCTCGGCGGCGAGCGCGAGGAGGTCGTCGGGCGGGTCGCGGCGCTCGGGGCGGGAGTTGATCTCCACCGCGACCCCGAACTGCCGGCAGGCTTCGAACACCACCTCGGCGTCGAAGCGGCTGGGAGGCCGGGTGCCCCGGTCGCCGGCGACGAGGCGTCCGGTGCAGTGGCCGAGCACGTTGGTGCGCGGGTTCGCGATCGCCGTGACCATGCGCGCCGTCATGGCGTCAGCGTCGAGGGCGAGCGTGGAGTGCACGCTGGCCACGACGACGTCGAGCGGATCCAGGGCGGCGGGCTCGCCGTCCAGCGATCCGTCATTAAGGATGTCGACCTCGGCGCCGGCGAACAACGTGAATCCCGGCAGGCCGGCGTCCAATTCGCGGATCCGTGCGAGCTGCGCCAGACGCCGCGTCGTGTCCAGGCCGTTCGCCACGCGCAGGCGCGCGCTGTGGTCGGTGATCGCCAGCCACTCCCGTCCGAGTCGGACGGCCTCCAGCGCCATCTCTTCGAGCATGCTGGACCCGTCCGACCAGGCGGTGTGGGTATGCAGGTCGCCGCGGATCTCCGCGAGTAGCGGGTTCGCCCCGGCCACCAGAGGGCCGTCGGACGCCCGCAGGTCGGCCAGGTAGGCGGGCACCCGGCCGGCGTGCGCCTCGGCGATCACGCGCGCCGTGGTGGTGCCGATGCCGGGAAGGTCGCGCCAGCCGCCGCGCGCGTCGACCTCGGCGCGCTCGCCCGCGTCGAGCGAGGTGAGCACCTCGGCCGCCCGTCGGAACGCCTGCGCGCGCCGGGCCTGGCCGCCGCGCCGCTCCAGCAGCCGGGCCGCCTCCCGCAGGGACGCGATCGGCCCCAGCACCTCATCGTCCATCCGCCCAGGCTACGCGCGGTACCCCACGACGAGCCCCGCGGGTAGCTAGAGTGCGCAGCACGAGGAGGCAGGCATGCGCGATCAGACGCCCGACTGGCTGCCGGCGGCGCGCCCGCTCGCCGCCATGACCAAGCGGCTCGCCGCGGCGTCCGCTGCGATGACCACCGCCGCCCTCACCGAGATCACCCAGCGGCACCCGTGGTTCTCCGACCTGGACGCCGACAACCGCGCATCCGTCACGCTCGTCGTCCGCGCCGGCGTGGACGGGTTCGTGGCCTGGTTCCGCGACGGCGCGGGCGGGGTCGAACAGCCCAACATCTTCGCGTCCGCGCCGCGTTCGCTGATGCGGCAACTCGCGCTGCAGCAGACCGTCGACCTCATTCGCACCACGGTCGAGACCGTCGAGCAGCAGATCCGCACGGTGTTGCCCCGCAACGACCGGCCCGTCCTCACGATGGCCGTGCTGCAGTACAGCCGCGAGATCGCGTTCGATGCCGCCGAGGTCTACGCCCGCGCCGCGGAGACCCGCGGCGCCTGGGACGCACGCCTGGAGGCACTCGTCATGGACGCGGTGGTCCGCGGCGACGCCGACGAGTCCGTGGTCTCCCGCGCCTCCACGCTCGGCTGGCACCACCCGGCGGGGCTGTGCGTCGTGATCGGCGACATGCCGCCCAGCGACGCCGCCCTGCGCGACCTGCGCACCGTCGCGGCACGGACCCGGCTCGACGTGCTCGCCGCCGCGCAGGGGCCTCGGCTGGTCGTGCTGATCGGCGGTGACTTCACCGGGGAAGACGAAGCCCTCGAGCTGGTCGCCGACATGGCGGACGCCTTTGGCCCAGGCCCGATCGTGGTCGGCCCGGTCGTCGGGGACCTGGTCGAGGCCGTCGTGAGCGCTCGCGCGGCCACCTCCGGCCGACGGGCCGCCGCGGCCTGGGCGGACGCCCCGCGTCCGGTCGCGGCGGGTGCGCTGCTGCCCGAGCGCGCGCTCGCCGGTGACGGGCACGCACGCCGCGAGCTCGCGCACCAGATATACGGTCCACTGGCCGCGCATTCGGGGGACCTGATTCAGACGCTCGAGGCGTACTGGGCTTCGGGCACCTCGATCGAGGCGACGGCGCGGCGTTTGTTCATCCACGCCAATACGGTCCGCTACCGGCTGGGCCGGATCGAGGACATCACCGGCTACTCCCCCTCCGACCCGCGCGGCGGCTACGTGCTGCGGCTCGCCGGAACCCTCGGACGTCTGCTCGACTAGCAACTCGCCTCCGGCCTTTTGTAGGACTCTCACAAAGCCCATCCGCAAACACTGTTGAGCGCCAAGGCGCGCCCGCCGCCGGCACCCAGCCAAGATTGAAGACGTGCTAGCGATCGTTGCGCCCGGACAGGGCGCCCAGACCCCCGGATTCCTCACCCCTTGGCTGGAGGACGACCAGTTCGCCTCACGGCTCGCCGAGCTGTCCGAGGTCGTGGGCATCGACCTCGTCCACTACGGCACCGACGCGGACGCCGAGACGATCCGCGACACCGCGATCGCCCAGCCGCTGCTGGTCGCCGCCGGCCTCCTCGCGGCCGAGGCGCTCACCGGGCCCGGCCTGCCGTTCTCGGGCGCCGACGTGGCCGCGGGCCACTCGGTGGGCGAGATCACCGCCGCCGCGGGCGTAGGGGTCCTGAGTGCCTCCGATGCGATGGTGTTCGTCCGCGAGCGCGCCCAGGGCATGGCCGAGGCCTCAGCCCTGACCCCGACCACCATGGCCGCGGTGCTGCGCGGCGAACCCGCCGAGGTGCTGGCCACCATCGAGGCGGTCGGCGCGACGGCCGCGAACAACAACGGTTCGGGCCAGGTCGTGGCCGCCGGCACGGTCGAGCAGATCGAGGCGCTCAAGGCCAACCCGCCCGCGAAGGCACGCGTCATCCCGCTGTCGGTGGCCGGTGCTTTCCACACACACCACATGGAGCCGGGCCGCGTCCGCGTGGCCGCCGCGGCCTCCGGCATGACGGCGCACGACCCCGCCGTCACACTGCTCTCCAACCGCGACGGCCTGGCCGTGGCCTCCGGCACCGAATACGTCGGGCGGCTCGTCGCCCAGGTGACCTCCCCCGTCCGCTGGGATCTGTGCCTCGCGGCCCTCGCCGACCTCGGCGTCACCGGTCTCCTCGAGCTGCCGCCGGCCGGCACCCTCACGGGCATCGCCAAGCGCAACCTTCCCGGCGTCGAGGTGTTCAACCTCAACACCCCCGACCAACTCGACGACGCGCGCGAGTTCTGCGCGAAACACACCTCGTCCGCCACTACCCAGGAGGCCTGACATGGCTCTCGTCACCAGCAAAGGCGCACCGTACGCACGCGTGATGGGCCTCGGCGCCGCGGTACCGTCGCGCGTCGTCGACAACGCCGAGATGTGCACCTACATCGATTCGTCCGACGAGTGGATCCAACAGCGCACCGGCATCGTCGAGCGCCGCTGGGTCAGCGAGGGCGAGACCGTCGAGTCGCTGTCGCTGGACGCCGCCCGCCAGGCCATCGCCCATGCTGGCCTCACCCCGTCCGACATCGACGCCGTGATCATCTCGACGATCAGCCACCTGGTGCAGACGCCCTCGCTGGCCGCGATCGTCGCGGCCAAAATCGGCTGCACGGACGCCGCTGCCTTCGACATCGCCGCCGCCTGCGCCGGCTTCTGCTACGGGCTGGCCCAGGCCGAGTCGCTGGTCCGGTCGGGGGCTGCCACCCACGTGGTCGTCATCGGCGCCGAGACGCTGAGCAAGCTCACCGACCACCACGACCGCTCGACGGCGTTCCTGTTCGCCGACGCCGCAGGCGCCGCCGTGGTCGGCCCGTCCGAAACCTCCGCCATGAGCCCGGTCGTGTGGGGATCCGACGGCCACCAGGCCGACGTGATCCAGATGACGCGCACCTGGTCCGAGGCCGTCGACGAAGGGAAGCCCTCGCAGGTCGCCATGGCGGGCCAGCAGGTCTTCCGCTGGGCGACCGGATTCATCGCCGACGCCACGAGCCGCATCCTGGAGGCGTCCGGGCTCGCCCCCGACGAGCTCGACCTGTTCGTGCCGCATCAGGCCAACAACCGCATCACCGATGCGATGCTGCGTCACCTGAAACTCCCCGAGACCGTGACCGTCGCCCGCTCGATCAAGAAGTACGGCAACACCTCGGCGGCGTCGATCCCGCTCGCGCTCGTCGAACTCATCGAGTCGGGCGAGGCCAAGAGCGGCGACACCTGCCTGATGATCGGCTTCGGCGCCGGGCTCGTGTACGCAGGTCAGGTCATCACCGTTCCCTGACCACCCACAACAACCGGCCGCACCCGGCCGGGATGGACCACCAGACCAATCCAAGAAGGAGCAAGAAATGGCCACCACCGAAGAGATCCGCACTCAGCTCGCCGACCTTGTCAACGACGTCGCCGGCGTGCCGGTCGAGGACGTGCAGCTCGACAAGTCCTTCGTCGACGACCTCGACGTGGACAGCCTCGCGATGGTCGAGATCATCGTCGGCTGCGAGGACGCCTTCGGCGTCACGATCCCCGACGAGGAGAGCAAGAACCTCAAGACCGTCGGCGACGCCGTCGCCTACATCGAGCAGCACAGCTGATCGCGCGGCGGGCGCTCGGGCCGTTGCTCGGGCGTCCGCTCCACCGCCCCCCTCGTCCGCCCGCGCCGTGCGCGTCAATCCACCACACCGAGTCGATCCACCACACCGAAAGAAGTACTCGATGAAGCAAATCGTCATCACCGGCATGGGCGCCACGACGCCCCTGGGCGGCGACCTGTCCAGCACCTGGGCTGCCATGCTCGCCGGGGAGTCGGGCGTGGTGAGGATCCCCGAGGATTGGGCGGACGAACTCGCCGTCCAGATCGCGGGCTACGTGAAGGTCGACCCGTCCGAGAAGATCGACCGGGTCAAGGCGCGCCGCCTCGACCGCAACACCCAGCTCGCGCTGATCGCCGCCGAAGAGGCATGGACGGACGCCGGGTTCGGCCTCGGCGCCGACAACCCGGTGGATCCCGAGCGCCTCGCGGTGTGCCTGGGCTCCGGCATCGGCGGCCTGCACACCCTGCTCGGCAACTGGGACGTCTACAAGGCGCGTGGCCCGCGCCGCGTCACGCCGTTCACCATTCCCATGCTGATGGCCAACGCCTCCGCCGCGAACGTCGGCCTGCTCGTGAACGCCGCCGCGGCGGTGCACGCACCGGTATCGGCCTGCGCGTCGTCGAACGAGGCGCTCGCGCTCGCCGTCGACCAGATCCGGCTCGGCCGCGCCGATGTCGTGGTCGCCGGCGGAACCGAGGCCACCATCCACCCGCTGCCCATCGCCGCATTCGCGCAGATGCACGCGCTCTCCAAGCGCAACGACGACCCGAAGGCCGCCTCTCGCCCCTGGGACAAGGGACGCGACGGCTTCGTCCTGTCCGAAGGCTCGGCGCTGCTCGTGCTCGAGACCCTCGAACACGCGCAGGCCCGCGGCGCACGGATCTACGGGACGCTGGCCGGCGCCGGCATCTCCGACGACAACCACGACATCGTGCAGCCCGAACCATCGGGTCACGGCCAGTCTCAAGCGATGCTCAAGGCCCTTCGCGAGAGCGGGCTGTCCGCGTCCGACATCATCCACGTGAACGCGCACGGCACCTCGACGCCGCAGGGCGACATGACCGAGGCCGGCTCGATCCGCCGTGCGCTCGGCTCGGCGGCCGACAACGTCATCGTCACGTCGACCAAGTCGATGACCGGTCACCTGCTCGGCGCCGCGGGCGCCCTGGAGACGATCGCGACGGTGCTGGCGCTCAAGGAGCGCGTCGTGCCGCCGACCATCAACCTGGTCGATCCCGAGGACGGCCTCGACATCGACGTGGCGGCGAACACGCCGCGTCCGCTGCCCGCGGGCGACCTGGCGGCGCTGAACAACTCGTTCGGCTTCGGTGGCCACAACGTGGCGGTGGCGGTCACGACGGCGAACACCACGTCCTAGTCGCACCACGCGTCAGCGTCCGGTTTCCCCAGCGGGAGCCGGACGCTGACGCGTTGCGGACGTCGTGAGGCGGTTGCGGACGCCTACAGGCGCGGATCGAGCTGCGCGCCCGCGCGGGTGACGTTCTCGGCGGCAGCCTCCAGCCCCAGGCGGGCTGCCGCGGCATTGCTCGCCCCCCGGGCGAGTGCCCCCACCAGCGTGCCGATCAGCGCGTCGCTTGCGCCGATGGTGTCGACGACATCGGCGTCCGGGACGATAGGCCCCGGATGCAGGACGCCGTCCCACTCCACACCCTCCTTGCCGCGCAGCACCACCAAGGACACGGGGACCGCGCCGGTCGCGCGGAAGGCCTCCAGATCCGCTGCGGGGATGATCAACGGATCGGCCATCGCGATCACGTCGGACGGCAGCACGCTGAACGGGGCCAGGTTGAGCACGACCCGCACGCCGTAGCGTTTGGCGTACCGCACCGCCTCGGCCACCGTCGCGGCCGGCGTCTCCAATTGGGTGAGCAGAATGTCGTCGCCGCCGAGGGAGCGGATATTGCGCAACGCGCGGGCATCGACCGCCGCATTGGCGCCCGGCACCACGGCGATGGCGTTGCTGTGGCCGTCGGTGAGCACGATCGCGTGCCCGGTCGGCGTCCGCGGAACGCGCTCGACCTCCAGCTTGATGCCGCGAGCGTGCAGGCGGTTCAACGAGGCGCGGCCGGCATCGTCGTCACCGACGGCGCCGACCATCACCACATCGACGCCCTGCGCACGCGCGGCCAGCGCCTGGTTCGCGCCCTTGCCTCCGGCGTGCCGGCCCAGCGAGCGGGCAACGACCTTCTCGCCGGGCTGTGGATAGACGTCGACGCGGGTTTCGAGATCGACGTTGATCGAACCCAGAACGATGACGCGACCCATGATGCCTGCCTCCCCGTCGGTGTGTGTTGAAGCCATCACACCACGGAACCGGGTCGTCGCGGGCGGAGTTCGGTCACAACGCGCCGGAGTCGTGCGACGATCTCAGCCCACCTTGTGCATCCAGCGCACGGACTCGCCTTCGGCGGCCTGCCGGAACACGTCGAGTTCGGCGTCCCAGGCCGCGCCCAACAGTTCGTCGAGCGCCGCGCGCAACGCGCGGTCGTCGCCCCGCGTCGACACCAGCGCATGCCGAATCCGGTCCTCGGGCACGAGCACGTCACCGTGCAGCCCCATCGTCGCGTGGAAGATGCCCAGGCCGGGGGTGAACGCGTAACGCTCACCTTCCGAGACGGCGGTGGGGTGCTCGGTGACGTCGAACCGGAGCCGCGGCCAGCGTTTGAGCGCGCTCGCGATCGCCGTCGCCGTTCCCACGCGCCCCCGCCACGTGTGCTCGGCGCGATAGCTCGCCCGCTCGGCCGGCTGCGGCTTCCAGTCGAGGCACACGGGCGCGCCGAAGACCGCGCCGAGTGCCCATTCGACGTGCGGACACATCGGGGACGGCGCGGACAGAATCTGAACAACCCCCTGGGTTGCCGTCATCGGCGTACTCCCTCCTGGACTGACGTGCTGCCTTCCCCTGCATCACTTCAGCCCATGGGCTACGCCTGGCGACCATTGTGCCGCACCGGTCAAGGCCGGCGCATTCAGGTCCGCGACGCCTCCGCGAGCAACTCGGCGGCGTGCGCGCGAGCCACGTCGGTAGCGCCGAGCCCGGCCATCATGCGGGCGAGTTCCTCGACTCGCGCCTCGCCGGACACCTCACGGACCCCCGAGGTGGTGACCTGGCCGTCGTCGGTCTTGTGCACGACGTAGTGGCGGTCGGCGAACGCGGCGACCTGGGCCAGGTGGGTGACGACGATCACCTGCGCGTGGCGGGCGAGGCGGGACAGCCGGCGTCCGATCTCGAGAGCGACGGCGCCGCCGACGCCGGCGTCCACCTCGTCGAACACGAAGGTGTGCCCGTCCGCGCCGTCGGCGAGCACCACCTCGAGGGCCAGCCGGACGCGCGACAGTTCGCCGCCCGAGGCCACCTTGGCCAGCGGGGCCGGCGGCGATCCGGGATTGGCCGCGAACAGCAGCGAGATCTGGTCCGCACCGTGCGGGCCGAGGCCGGTCAGCGGGCTGACGTCGAACACCAGCCGCGCCTGGGGCATCGCGAGGGCGGCGAGCTCCGCCTCGACCAGGCGGGCGAACTCTCCGGCGGCGCGATGGCGCGCGGCCGTGATCCGGGCGGCGAGCTCCCCCAGCGCGGACTGCCCCTGTGCCAGCGCCGACTGGAGGTGCGCGATCCGGTCGTCCGTCCCGGCGAGCCGGCCCGCCTCGGACGCGGCGCGCCCGGCCCAGGCGAGCACCTCGTCGATCGTCGCTCCATACTTGCGGGTGAGGCCCTGAAGCGCGGCCAGGCGTGCGGCGATCCACTCCAGCCGGGCCGGGTCGGCGTCCAGGCCAGCGAGGTAGGACGCCAGATCGCCGGCGGTGTCCGCGAGCAGGAAGGACGCCTCCTCGACGCGGCGCGCCAACGCACCTGCCGTCGCGTCGGCGTCGGCGATGCCGGAGAGGGCCTTGCGGGCGGCACCGATCAGGGCGAGCGCCGTGGGTGCCTCGGAATACGCCTCGTCGTCGCCGACCAGGGCCACGAGCGCCTCGCGCGAGGCGAGACGCAGGTCGTCGACCGCCTGCAGCCGGCGCTGTTCGGCTGCCAGGGCGGCGTCCTCCGCAGGCTGCGGGTCGACCCGCTCGATCTCGCCGAGCCCGAACTCGAGCAGCGCCAGCTCGCGCGCCCGCTCCTGGGCCGCGGCGTCCAACTCCGCCAGCTCGGACGCCCACGCGCGCTGCTGGGCCCAGCGGTCGCGGTAGTCGGCGAGGATGTCGGCCAGCGCGGCGCCCGCGCAGGCGTCCAGCACCTCGCGCTGCCGGTCGGCGGCGCCGAGGCGCAATTGCTCGCTCTGGCCGTGGATCGTGATCCGCTCGCCCACCAGGGCATCCAGGCCCGCGAGGGTGACCTGGACGCCGCCGGCGAACGCCCGCGAGCGCGCGCCGGTCAGGACGCGGGAGAGCAGCACCTCGCCGTCCTCGACGCCGCCGCCCACCTCGTCGACCGCGGCCGCGAGTGCGTCGTCGGCGCGCAGCCGACCCTCCACCACCGCGCGCGAGGCTCCGTGCCTGATCAGGCGCGGATCGGCCTTGCCCGCGGTCAGCAGGCCGAGCCCCGAGACGACCATGGTCTTGCCGGCACCGGTCTCGCCGGTGACCGCCGTGAACCCGGGGCCGAACTCGACCGCGGCGTCGCCGATGACGCCCAGATCGGCGATCCGCAGCTCAGTCAGCATTCCTGTCACCCTGGGCGGCAGGTACGGATTCGCGCTCGGATTGACCTCGCCATCCGTGCACGGGCAGCTCGAACTTGCGCACGAGCCGCTCCACGAACGGCTGTTCGACGGTGCGGGCGAGGCGGAGCCGGTAGGGGCTGCGGCGCACCGTCAGCTCGTTCAGCGGGGCGACATCGGTGCTGCGGCGCCCGTCGCACCACACCACGCCCGCGGTGTCCGGGTGCGGCAGCATCGTGATGGCGACGGTCGATTCCGGGCTGAGCACGAGCGGGCGGGCGAACAGCGCATGCGCGAGCAGCGGGACGACCAGCAGCGCGTCCAGGTCGGGCCACATGACCGGCCCTTGCGCCGAGAACGCGTAGGCGGTCGAACCGGTGGGCGTGGCGACCAGGACGCCGTCGGTGCCCCAGCGCGAGAGCGGCCGTCCGTCGACGTCGACCAGGACGTCGATCATCTGCTTGCGGGACGCCTTCTCGAGCGAGACCTCGTTGATGGCGAAGCTCGACCAGACCACGTCCCCGCCGGGACGGTCGCGCAGCTCCACGTCGAGGCAGATCCGGTCTTCGACCCGGTAGTCGCGGGCCAGGACGCAGCGAATCAGCGTCGACACCTCGCTGGGCTCGAGCTCGGCGAGGAAGCCGACGTGGCCCAGGTTGACGCCGAGCATCGGGTAGCCCAGCGGCACCGCCCATTCGGCGGCGCGCAGGATCGTGCCGTCGCCTCCGAAGACGACCACAAGTTCGACGTCGACGCCCGGCGACTCGTCGAAGCCGCGGAAGTCGACCTTCGGCGTCCGGCCCGCCAGCACGTCGTAGGAGGTGCCACGCGCCCAGAACACGATGTCGTGGCCGACCATCGCCTGGAGAAAGTGAAGGGCCGCATCGACAGCCTCGTCGCGGTGCGGATGGACCCACAGCGCGATGTGTCGTTGCGTCATGGCGCCAGCCTAACTCGGATCCTCGGCGACCCGGTGCCGTGATCAGCGCACCGCTGCGCTACCTGACAGGTCGAGCGACGTTGCGGTCCTCGACCGTGACCAGCCCGATGACGTACTCCTGGTTGCCCCGTTCGCCGGGCAGCACGCTGGGACCGCGCCAGCGCTCGGACCACCCGGCCCCGGACGCCGCCTCCGCGACCAGGTCGACCGCCGTCGCGGCCAGCGCCGGATCGGCGACCACGCCTCGCGAGTCCAGCGCAGTGCGTCCGAGCTCGAACTGAGGCTTGACGAGCAGGATCGCCGTACCGCCAGGAGCGGTGACTGCGCGCAGCGGTGCGAGCAGCAGCGTCAACGAGATGAAGGAGACGTCGGCGACGACGAGGTCGACCGGACGGCCGTCCACGTCTGCCAGCGTCAGGTCACGCACGTTGAGCCCCTCGCGGCCGACCACGCGCGGATCGCGCGCCACGGCGTCCGCAAGCTGCCCGTGGCCGACGTCGACCGCGTAGACCCGCTCGCACCCCCGGGCCAGCAACACCTGGGTGAAACCGCCGGTGGACGCGCCCGCGTCGAGCGCCCGGCCGGCCACCACGGTGCCCGACGCGTCCAACGCACCCAGCAGCTTGTGTGCGGCGCGGGAGACCCACGGGTCGGTCTCGGCGGCGATCAGGTCGGTGTCGCCGACGGGGACGGAAGCCTTGCGTGCGGGCCGCCCGTTGACCCGGACGCGCCCGTTCGCGATGAGATCGGACGCCTGGCCGCGCGAGCGCGCCAGCCCGCGGGCGACCAGTGCGGCATCCAGCCTCATGGGTGCGGAGGCTGCGGCTGGTCCGGTGGGTTGAGCGCATTCTGGACGGCCGCGTGCGCCGCGGCGAAGGCATCGACGTGGGTATGGACGTCGTCGCCGAGATCCATGGCCGCCAAGGCCGCATCAATGGCCGGGTGCCCGGTCACGGGCAAGGCCCCGACCGGTGGACGGATGTCGTGCTCGGATCGGCCGGGGGTCGCGCTCACGCGCCGATCCTAGAGCGGGGTCGCCGGCGGCGCGAGCGGGCGATCATTCGTCCTCGTCGCCGAGCCCGCGGGCGGCCAGCGCGTCGCCCGTCGTGCGGGCGAACGCGACGGCCTGGATCACGACCGGCGTGACGGCCATGAACGGGTTGCGGTCGAGGCCGCGGGCGCGCGTCGCGTCACGCACCTCACCGAACGAGGCGGCGACGTAAGGGATCGACCGGATCAGGACCGCGATCGCCAGTCCGAACCGCTCAGGGCGCGCGCCCACACGCCGGAACGGACGAGCCGCAGCGACCAGCGCGTCGACCAGCACCGGCATCGGAGTGGTCAGAAGCAGGATCCGGCCGGCATACAACGCCACCAGGATGGTGCCCACAACCGTGACCGCCACGGCAGGATCCCCGAAGAACAACTGGTAGCCGGCGAGCACCGACAGCAGCACGACCAGCATGAGCGGGAGCCCCCAGGCCAGGCGCAGGGGCGCGCGGGTGCTGGCCACCAGGATCAACGACAACCCGAGCACGGCCGTCACCACCCGCGGGTCGCGGACGATCATCACCGGCAGCGTCAGCGCCAGGAAGACGAGGTACTTGGTTCCGACGCCCATGCGATGCCACGGCGTGGTTCCGGGAACGTGGACGCCGAGCAGCGCGCGTGCCGCGTTCACACCATCATCCGTTCGTAGCGGGCGAGCGTCTCCCGCGGCGTACCGTCCGCGACGATGCGGCCCTGGTCGACGATCAGGACGCGGTCGGCGTCCGAGGCCAGGTCGAGGTCGTGGGTCGCGATCACGATTTGCTGGGGCAGCTCGGCCAGCGTGCGGCGCAGCGCGACGCGGTTGCGCAGATCGAGCAGCGTCGTCGGCTCGTCGGCGACCAGGATCGCGGGATCGACGGCGAGGACCGTCGCGAGGGCGACCATCTGGCGCTCGCCACCGGAGAGATCGTAGATGCTCTGTTCGGCGACGTGGGCCAGGCCGCGGGAGCCGAGGAGGTCGAGCGCAGCCTGCCTGCGCGCCCCGCGGTCGCGGATCGTGCGCCGCAGGCTGAGCTCGACGTCCTCGACGGGGGTGGGCATGACCAGCTGGCTGAGCGGATCGGTGAAAACGAAGCCCACGCGCCGACGCACGGCCTTGCCGTCGGTCGCCGGGTCGATCCCGTCCACGAGGACGCGCCCGCTGCTGGCCGTGGCGAGTCCGTCGACGAGGCGGAGCAGGGTCGACTTACCCGAGCCGTTCGCGCCGACGAGGGCGACGCGACGCTCGGGGAGGTCGAAAGTGATCCGGTCGAGCAACGTCTTGCTCCCCCACGGCCCTCCGGGTGGGCCGGGAACGGGGACGCGGACGCAGACGTCGTCGAAGCGGATCATCAGACGGTGACGGTTTCCTGTTCAGGCGCGCGCTGCACCGCGGACTCGACCATCAAGCTGGGGAACGCCCGATGGACGGCCACGGCGACACCGGCGGCGGCCGCGTTCTTGATCAGGTCGCCCGGCCAGTAGACCATGTCGGCCAGGAACGCCTTCCCGAGAGGAATGCCGCCGTTGATGCTCATGCCGAGGATGCCCATCGGGTGAATGAAGACGAACGAACCGGCCAGGCCGGCGACGAACAGCCAGGCCCAGCGCGCCCGACCTTGCCGGGCGATGAACCAACGGGTCAGGAAGCCGATGAGCAACGCGGACAGCGGGAAGGCGAGCAGGTAGCCGGCGGACGGACGGGCCAGTGCGCCGATGCCCGAGGCGCCGCCGGCCAGCACCGGCAATCCGGCGAGGCCGACGACGACGTACAGGGCGGTGGCCGCGAAGCCGCGCCACGGGCCGAGAATCATCGCGGTCATCGCGACCGCGAGCGTCTGCAGCGTGATCGGGACGCCGAGCGGGCCGACGGGGATCGCTGGGGTCAGGGTGAAGGCGGCGATCACGCCGGCAAAGACAGCGACGAGCGCAAGGTCGGTCATGGGGGTCGTGCGACGTGATGCCATGTTCAGCTCCTCTTGAACGGTGTTCAATCAGTCTACGGGAGGAGATCGAACCTCGCGAATGTGTCCGCGTCCGCGGCCGCGCGGCCGGACCACACCAGGGTGGCCAGCGCCCACGCGGCGTCCAGCTGCGTCTCGCGGTCGGTCATGTCGGCCTCGATGGACGCCTGCCCGCCTTCGACCCGCACCCGCGCCGCACCACAGGCGGCGCCGCCGGCGTCCTGGGTCGCGACCCGGCGCGGCTGCAGCAGCGCGGCGAGACTCCAGCCGATCGCGGTCGGTCGCCCCTGCGCCGGCGCCTCGCACAGGTCGCGGACGCCGTGGGCGCCGGTGAACACGAACAGCGAGTCGATGCCGACCGCATAGGCCCCCATGATGTCGGTATCGATCCGGTCGCCCACGAACAACGGACGCCTCGCGCCCGTCCGAGCGATCGCCGACTCGAGCAGGGGCGGGTACGGCTTGCCCGCGATCGTCGGACGCTGGTCGGTGGTCACCGCCACCGCATAGAGCATCGCGCCGAGCCCCGGCACCAGCCCGCGCGCCCCCGGGCGGGTGAGGTCGGGGTTGGTCGCGAACCAGCGCGCGCCGCGCTGCACGGCGATCGCGGCCTCGTCGAGCCGAGGCCACGCCAGATCGGGGTCGTAGCCCTGGATCACGGCGTCCGGTTCGTCGTCCGCCGTCTCGACGACGGTCATGCCCGCACGCCGCACCTCGTCGACCAGATAGGGCGTGCCCGCGACCAGCACCTTCGATCCGGAAGGCAGCTCGCGACGCAACAGGTCGCTGGCCGCCTGGGGGCTGCTGATCACGTCCTCGGGCCGGGCACCGAAGCCGAGTTCGGTCAGGTGCTCGGCGACCACCTCCGGGCTGCGCGCGGCGTTGTTGGTGATGTAGCCCATCCTGACGCCGCGCCCGATCACCGCACGGACGGCATCGACGGCACCCTCCACCGCGACCGGACCCAAATAGAGGACCCCGTCGAGGTCGCTCAGGACGACATCGTAATCATCGACGAGCGCGCTCACTGGTCGACGCCCTCGTCTTGGGCGGCGTGCTCGTCTTGGGCGGCGTGCTCGTCTTGGGCGGCGTGCTCGTCTTGGGCGGCGTGCTCGTCGGCGACGTCCTGGATCCCGGCGGGGTCTTCGTCCTCGACCCCCTCCTCGACTCCGGTCTCGGGTGCCGCCTCGATCTCGGTCTCGGTCTCGTTCTCGGGATCTGCCGGCGTCTCGGCCTCGTCGTGGAGCCCGGCGGCATCCTCCGCCTCGGCCTCGGGATCTGCCGGCGTCTCGGCCTCGTCGTGGAGCCCGGCGGCATCCTCCGCCTCGGCCTCGGGAGCCGCTTCGGGTGCGTCCCCGACGAGCGCGTCCTCGTCCACCTCCAGGATGAGCCCCTGTAGGGCGGCCAGTCGGTCCGCCGCATCCGTCTCGCCGTCCTCGTCGAGCGCGGCCGCCGCGGCGAACCATCGCTCGGCCGCCCCGGCATCGCCGGTCTCCTCCAGCAGATCGGCGTAGCCGTAGCGCAACAGGGCGCGGCCTCCGCGGGATCCGCGCCCCGCCGACGCCTCGATCTCGTGTTTGAGCAGGCGCAACGCCTCGGCGGTCTGCCCGAGGTCGACGCGCGCGCCTGCCTCGACCAGGCGCAACTCGACCCGTTGCCGGAAGTCGGGGTTGGCGTCCAGGCCCTCGCGCACCAGCTTCAGCCCCTTGTCCGGACGCCCCAACGCGCGCTCGCAGTCGGCCATCGCCGCCAGGAACTCCGTGCCGCCGTTCATCCGGCGCAACGCGCGGAACTCATGAAGCGCAACCTGGTATTCGCCGGCCGCATAGGCGGCCTCGCCGGCGGCTTCGCGCGTCACCGAGAGCCGGGCCGCACGGCGGCGGGCAGCTTCGGCGTGGGCGTACGCAAGCTGCGGATCGGTACCGATCAGCTCGCCCGCCTGCAGCAGATGAGCGCCAACGATCTCGGCGAGCTCCTGCGTGAGGCCCCGCAACTCGGCTCGAACGGGGCGAGGCAGGTCGCGCAGGTCCATCCCCTCGGGGGTGTCGGGCTCGTTCTCCTTGCGAGCCAGGCCCGGGTGCGGCACGTACGGCTCGCGTTCCTCCTCCGGACGCTCGGAGCGGCGGTCGTCGTCACGGCGGGGGCGGTCGTCACGGCGGGGGCGGTCGTCACGGCGGGGGCGGTCGTCACGCTGCTGAGAGCGGTCGTTCCCGCGGGGCCGGTCGTCGCGCCGCTGGTACCCACCGTCCCGCTTGGGGTAACCACCCTCACCGCGGGGACGATCATCCCGCGACTGATACCGATCGTTCCCACGAGGACGATCATCGCGCTGCTGGGAGCGGTCGCCGTCACGCTTGGGGTAGCCGCCCTCACCACGGGGACGATCATCCCGCTTCTGGTAACCACCTTCACGCCTCGGGTAACCACCCTCACCGCGGGGACGATCATCCCGCGACTGATACCGATCGTTCCCACGAGGACGATCATCCCGCTGCTGGTAGCGATCGTTACCGCGGGAGCGGTCGCCGTCACGCTTGGGGTAACCACCCTCACCACGGGGACGATCATCCCGCGACTGGTAACCACCTTCACGCCTCGGGTAACCACCCTCACCACGGGGACGATCATCGCGCTGCTGGGAGCGGTCGTTGCCGCGGGAGCGGTCGCCGTCACGCTTGGGGTAACCACCATCCCGCTTCTGGTAACCACCCTCACGCCTCGGGTAACCACCCTCACCACGGGGACGATCATCCCGCGACTGATACCGATCAGTCCCACGAGGACGATCATCCCGCGACTGGTAACCACCTTCACGCCTCGGGTAACCACCCTCACCACGGGGACGATCATCGCGCTGCTGGTAGCGATCGTTGCCGCGGGAGCGGTCGCCATCCCGCTTCTGGTAACCACCCTCACGCTTCTGGTAACCACCCTCACGCCTCGGGTAACCACCCTCGCCACGGGGACGATCATCGCGCGACTGGTAACCACCTTCACGCCTCGGGTAACCACCCTCGCCGCGGGGACGATCATCCCGCGACTGATACCGATCGTTCCCACGAGGACGATCATCGCGCTGCTGGGAGCGGTCGCCGTCACGCCTCGGGTAACCGCCCTCACCGCGCGGACGATCATCGCGCTGCTGGTAGCGATCGTTGCCGCGGGAGCGGTCGCCGTCACGCTTGGGGTAACCGCCCTCACCGCGGGGACGATCATCCCGCGACTGGTAACCACCGTCACGCTTGGGGTAACCACCCTCACCACGCGGACGATCATCCCGCGACTGATACCGATCGTTCCCACGAGGACGATCGCCGTCACGCCTGGGGTAACCACCATCCCGGAGAGGTCGGTCGCCGACCCGGTTGTCCGGACGCCGCGGGCCGCCTCCGCGCTGCGACCCCTTCTCTGGCCGATCGTGGCCTTGCCGGGGCTTCCGCTGGTCGTCTGGGTTTTCTTCGCTCACTGGACAAGTCTGCCGGTGTCCTCGACCAGAGGCAAAGGGCCGGGCCGGCGTCCCACCTGTTGTCGGATCGGACTTGAGGCCCTGGTCGACCGCGGGGCCTCGATCTCGGCGATGGCGTGTTGCCCGGATCCGGTGACAGTCCGGTCTGTGCGGGCGGTAATTCCTGCCACTCAATTCCTGCGAGCACGCCAGAGCATCAGTCCCACTGTCTTTCCGCCGAGGATCGCCGGATTGAGTGGCAGGAAATGCGCACGCATCCGACCGCACACCGGTGAACCGATGGCCGCAGACCTGCGGCCGGGAGCCCGTCAAGCGTCGCGCGCGCCGAAGATGCTGGTTCCCAGCCGCACACAGGTTGAGCCGCCCTCGATCGCCAACTCGTAGTCCCCCGACATGCCCATCGACAGCGCGTCGAACCCACCGCCGTGCTCGTCGCGCAGCCGCGCCTGCACCGCCGTCATCGTCGCGAAGCAGGCACGGACGGCGCCGTGATCGGGCGTGTTCGCCGCCAGCGTCATGAGGCCACGGACCTCGAGCCCCTCGAACGCACGCAACACGCGCACGGCGGACGGCACCTCGCCGGGGGCGAAGCCGCCCTTGGTCGCTTCACCCGACGAGTTCACCTGCACCAGGACCGGCAGCCTGCGACCCAGTGACACCAGCCGGCGGTCGAGCGCCTCCGCCAGCTTCAGCGAATCCAGCGCCTGGAATTCGTCGGCGATCTCGGCGACGACCCGGGCCTTGTTGGTCTGCACGTGTCCGATCACGACCCACTCCAGCCCCAGACCGGCCAGCTCGGCCGCTTTGGCCACCACCTCTTGCGGTTTGCTCTCGCCGAAGCGGCGGTAGCCGGCGGCGTGCGCGGCACGGATAGCCTCCGCGCCGTGGGTCTTGCTCACCGGGAGCAGCTCGACCTCGCGCGGATCGCGCCCGACGCGGCGGCAGGCGGCGTCAACGCGCGAGCGAGCGGCCGCGAGATTGGCGGCGACATCGATCATGGCCCCATCCTCCCACTCCGGCGACCGGAGGAGGGACGATCAGGGCCAGCGGGCCGCGAGCGAGGCGACGGCCAGCGAAGCCAGCACCGCGAACCCCAGCGCGATCCCCGCGTACAACTCGGTCACCTCCTGATCGACCTTCTCGTAGCCGATCGAGCGCGCGATGGACGCGTACACGCGCTCCAGTTCGTCGCGGGAGCCCGCCGTGAACGCCTCGCCGCCCGACTCGCGCGCGACCGTCCTGAGCTCGGCCGGGTTCACCGGGACCGGCTCTCGGCGTCCGTTGCTGACCACATAGCCGCCCGGGGTGCCGTAGGCGATGGTGTAGATCGGGAAACCCAGCTCTTTCGACGTACGCGCCGCAACCGTCGAGGAACGCCCGATGTTGGTGTAGCCGTCGGAGAGCACGACGATGGCGCCCGGGGTCGGCTCGTCTGGATGCTCGGGGTCGGGCGGAACGAGCTGCATGGCATCCAGGGAGCTGTAGATGCCCTCACCGATCGCGGTCGAGGGCGCCAACCGCAGGTTCTCGATGGCCCGCACGACCAGGCCGCGGTCCTGGGTGGGCGGCACGATGATCGACGACGTGCCCGCGAAGGCGACCAGCGACACGTTGAAGCCCTCGGGAAGCATCTGGACGAAGTCCTGGGCGGCGTCCTTCGCCGCGTCCAGCCTGTTGGGTTCGACGTCGGTCGCCTCCATCGACCGCGACACGTCGATCGCCAGCACGACGGTCGCGCGCTCGCGCGGCACTTCGACGGTGCCCTTCGGCTGAGCGAACGCGATCACCAGGGAGGCCAGGCTCAGCACGGCCGCGAGGACGGCGATGTGCCGTTTCCAGGACGACTGGCGTGGCATCACCCGGTCGAGGTTCTCGATGCCCAGCCTCTTCGAGCGGGACGCCGCGCGCCGCAGCAGCCCCCAGTACAGCAGCAACAGGACCGGCACCGTGAGCAGCAGCCACAGGCGCTGCGGGTGGAAGAACTCCTGGATCGGCGCGTCCATCAGGGCCACCTCGCTCCCAGCGATACCGCCGCCAGGGCGGCCAGGACGGCGAAGGCGAGACCGTAACCGGCCCAGGTCGCGGTCGTCTCCTTCTTGACTTCCTCGAAGCCGATCTCGGAACGCAGCGAGGTGTACACCCGCTCCAGATCACCGGATGTCTCGGCGCTCGCGGTGGTGCCCGCGGTGATCTGGGCGATCTCGGTCATGAGCACGCGGTCGGGCGGGACGCGTTCGCGCTTGCCGTCGAGGTCGACCGAGCCGTTCTCGGTCCCGTAGGCGATGGTGTGCACCGGCACCTCGGCGTCGCGTGCAGCGATCGCCGCCTGGGTGGGCGCGCGTCCGGCCGTGTTCATGCCGTCGGACAGCATGACGATCGCGCCGGGTGCGGTCGAGCCGTCGGACGCCGCGGGCGCCATCTCGATCGCGCTCAGCGCCACGTAGATGGCGTCGCCGACCGCCGTCCCGTCCTGGAGCGCGAGGGCGTCGACGGCGCGCTGCGCATACGTCCGGTCGGTCGTCGGCCCGAGGCGGGTGGCGGGGTTGCCCGACAAGGACACCACCGCGACGTTGTACTGCTCGGGCAGCGAGCGCAGGAACTGCTTCGACAACTCCTGGGCGGCCTCGAGCCGCGACGGCTGGACGTCGGTGGCCGCCATCGACTGCGAGACGTCGATCACCAGGACCACCGTGGCGCGCTCGCGCGGCACCCGGTCGACGCCGTTGGGGCGCGCCCACGCCAGCGCCAGCGCGAGCAATGCGAGCAGCGACAGCGCCACGGCCAGGTGCCGCCGCCACGGCGACTGCTTGCGCACGACGCGTCCGAGCACGGCCGTGTTGGTGAACCGCATCCCCGAGCGGTTCCTGCGCCGCAGCGCCCAGATGTAGACCGCGACCACGACCGGCACGATCAGCAACGTCCACAGCCGTTCGGGCTGCAGGAACATCTCGGACAGGTTCATCGCGTCACCCCCTGCGGGGGTTGGTGCAACTGGGACGCGACGCGGCGGTAGGCCAGCACGAACCGGGCGATGTCGTTGACCCAATCCCGGTCGGTGCGCAGCTGGATGTGCCCGACGCCGGCGCGCCGCAGCGCTACCCGGATCCGCTCCCGCTGAGCGCTCGAGGCGAGGTTGAAGCGGGCGCGGGCTGCGGCGTCCGAGGTGTTCACGTAGCGCTGGAAGTCGCTTTCGGGATCGCGGATCAGGATGTCGCCCACGTCGGGGAACTCCACCTCGCGGCGGTCGACGACCTCGACGCAGATCACCTGATTGCGGACGGCCAGCCGGCGCAGCGCGCGCTCCCACTCGGGCTCGACATCGGGATCGAGCTCGGTGTCCCCCGGCGTGAGGAAGTCGGAGACGATGATGCGCAGCCCACGGCGGCGCTGGGTACGGGCCACCTGGTCGATGCCGCGCGTCAGCGAGTACTCCCCCTGGGCGCGGTCGTGCACGATCGGCTCGGACAGCATGCGGTTGAGCAGGCTGTACAGGGCCATCCGCCCCGAACGGGCGGGGATGCGGACCATCGTCTCGGGACGCATGATCAGGCCACCGAAGCGGTCGCCCATCTGCTGGCCGAGGAAGCCGATGGTGGCGATCGCCGCGATGCCGAGGTCGCGTTTGGTGACGCCCTCGGTGCCCCAGTTCATCGACGGGGTGACGTCGAGCAGCGCCCAGACTTCGAGTTCACGGTCGGCGATGGTGTCGCGCACGTGGGGGGTCTGGGTGCGGGCGGTCACCGCCCAGTCCATGGTGCGCACGTCGTCTTGTCCGGGCACGTAGATCCGGGCATCGTTGGTCTCGGAGCCCGGGCCGGGCAGCAGCCCCCGGTGATCGCCGTGGAGGAACCCCTCCATGCGGCGCACGATCGTCAACTCGAGGCGCTTGAGCGCCTGTTCGGGCGCGAGCTTGCCCAGCGGCAGCGTGGCGCGCGTGGGCTCGCGCAGCACGGACGCCACCGCCCCCAGGTCCTCCGGGGGCGGCGTCGCGCGAGCCGCCGAGCGAGCCATGGGGCGCCTCAGCGGGCCTCGACGCCCGGATGGTAGCGGTGCTCGGTGCGCGCCTGGGCGCGCTGGGCCTCGTTCCACACCGGCGTGGGCGCCGGCACCACGGCGACGATGCGCTCGACGACCTGCGCCGGGGAGATGTTGTCGGCGATGGCATCGAAGCCGAGGACCAGGCGGTGGGACATCACGTCTTTGGCGACCGCCTGCACGTCGGTGGGCAGCACGTAGTCGCGCCCGTGGATGAGCGCCAGCGCGCGGGCGGCGGCGACCAGGCCGAGCGTGGCGCGCGAGGAGGCGCCGATCTGGATGACCGGCGCCAGGTCGGGCATGCCGAACTCGCCGGGGGCCCGGGTCGCGAGTACGAGGCGCACGATGTACTCGGCCACCAGATTGTGGACGAACACGTTGCTCGCCTGCTCCTGCAGCGCGAGGACGCGGGCGGGATCGAGCAGGTTGCGGGCCGTCGGCGGGTGCACCGACATCCGGCGCAGGATCTCGAACTCCTCGTTGCCGCGCGGGTAGGGCACGTCCACCTTGAGCAGGAAACGGTCGCGCTGCGCCTCGGGCAGCGGGTAGACGCCCTCGGACTCGATCGGATTCTGGGTCGCGATCACGATGAAGGGCTGCGGCACCGGGTAGGTCTTGCCGCCGATGGAGACCTGTTTCTCGGCCATCAGCTCGAGCATCGCCGACTGCACCTTCGCCGGCGCGCGGTTCACCTCGTCGGCGAGCACGAAGTTGACGAACACGGGGCCGAGGGAGATGTCGAACTTCTCTTGCTGCGCCGAGTAGATCCGTGTGCCGACGATGTCGGAGGGCACCAGGTCGGGCGTGAACTGGATGCGGGCGAAGTCCCCGCCGACCACCTGGGCGAAGGTGCGTACCGCGAGGGTCTTCGCCGTGCCCGGCACGCCTTCGAGCAGGACGTGACCGCGGGCGAGCAGGCCGACCATGAGTTGCTCGACCATGTGCTCCTGGCCGACGATGACCGACTGCACCTCGGCGATCGCCTCGCCCAGGGTCTGTGCGGCCTCCCGCGTTGCCGTGGACTGGCTGGGGGTTGTCACGCGCCTGTTCTCCTCCCGGACTCGACGCCGAAACCCTACCTGGTCGCCGGAAGGACGCCCGCCGGACGCTCGGCGTGCCATGGGGCGGAACGCGCCATGAGGCACAATGGGCGGCGATGACCGAGCCTTCGAATCCGCTGTACCCGCTGCTGGGCGTCGACCCGCCGCGGGTCGGCGGCCATTGGCTGGATGCCCGACTCGGCGCCTCCCCGTCGGGGGTCGCCTACACCGCGCACGCCGAGGGCGGCCCCGAGGTGCTGCTCATCATGCTCAGCGAGGGCGCGAGCGCGGACGCCGCAGCCTGCGATCGGCTGGCAGGGACCGTCAACAAGCTGCACATCGACACCGTGCTGGCCCGTGGCGGTCGCGGCCAGCACGAAGGACGCCTGGGGGGCAAGTTCGCACCCACCGGCGATCAGCCGCCCCTGCCCGACGCCGTCCCCGAAGCTCCGTGGGTGGTGCTGGCGTACGACGGCAGCGCGGACGCCCTGGCCGAGGCCGGCCGGATCCTCGCCGAGGTGGACCTGGCGTGGCTTCCCCAGCAGGGCGCCCCGGCCGGGCCCGACTACAGGCTTCCGTGGATCGACAAGATCGCGCCCGGCACCGCCCGGCAATGGCCGTTGCCGTGGCCCGGACGTGGCGAGCGTGCCGGGTGGCCGTCGATCCTCGCGTCCTGGCTCATCATGATGCTGCTGATGGCCCTCGCGATCCTCATCGCGATCCTCATCTTCCAGGCGACGCCGCCCACCTCGCCACCGCCGCCGGTGCCGACCTCCGGCACGGGCTCTCCCCCGCCCGACTCGGGCTCACCGCCTCCCGATTCGGGTTCGCCCTCGCCGGATTCGGCCTCTCCGTCGCCGGAGTCCGGGTCGCCCTCCCCCGCCACAGGATCGCCGGAGTCGCCCGGAGGTTCGGCGTCCGCCAATTCGCCGACGCCCAACAGCCGGCTGTGACGCTCAGGCTGATCGCCAGCGATCTCGACGGCACGCTGCTCGACCCGTCGGGACGGATCGCGGACGCCGACGCGGAGGCGCTGCGCGAGGCGTCCGCCGCGGGAGTGCGGATCGTGATCGCCACGGGTCGTCCGCTGCGCTGGCTCGCGCCGCTGGAGGCGATCGCCGACGTCCGGCCGCTGGTGATCGTCAGCAACGGCGCCGCGGTGTGGGATCTGCAACGCGAGCGCCTCGAGCGGACCTCCCCGCTCGACCGCACTCTCGTCGCGACGCTCGCCGAGGAGTTGCGCGCGCGCATTCCCGCACTGGTCTTCGGGTTGGAGGAGGGCACGCGGTTCGCCTCCGAGGAGGCGTGGACGGGGCACGCCCCCGACCATGCACGCACCCGGGAGCAGGAGGACGCGCTGACCGTGCGCGGCCCGCTGCCCCTGCTCCTGGCTCAGGAACGCGCCATCTTGAAGTTCCTCGCGTCGCATCCTGACGCCGACCCCGACGCCCTCGCCGCACGCGCGCGCACGATCGTCGGGGGGCGTGCCGTCGTCACGCATTCGGTCACGACCGGACGCCGTGCCCTGCTGGAGATCTCGGCCGCCGGGGTGTCGAAGGCCGTCACGCTGGCGGGCCTGTGCGCCGAACACGGGATCGCCCCCGCCGAGGTGGCCGCCTTCGGCGACATGCCCAACGACGCCGACATGCTGGCCTCCGTCGGCCGTCCCTTCGTGATGGCCAACGCCCACCCCGCGCTCCGCGCGCGCTTCCCCGTGATCGGCGGCAATCACGAGGCGGGCGTGGGCGCTCAGGTGCGAGCGCTGTTGAGGGGCCGCTAGTTGTAGTGCCCTAGCCCCAGCCGAGTTCGTGCAGGCGGCGGTCGTCGATCCCGAAGAAGTGCGCGATCTCGTGCACCACCGTGATCAGCACCTCGTCGACCACCTCGTCGGTGCTCTCGCAGATGGCCAGGATCGGGCGGCGGAAGATCGTGATGGTGTCGGGCAGGACGCCCGCGTAGGAGCCGTCGCGTTCGGTGAGCGGGATCCCTTCGTACAGCCCCAGCAGGTCGGGATCGTCCTCGGGCGCGTCGTCGGCGACGATGATCGCGCAGTTGTCCAGGAGGCTGAGCAGTTCGATGGGCACTTCGTCGAGAGCGTCGGCGACGAGACTCTCGAAGGCGTCGGCGTCCATCTCGATGCCTCCGCCGGTCACCCGATCCACAGCCACTCCGCCAGCCTACGCCCTGTCGGGATCTCGGCCGATGCGAGCGGGAGCCGGGCCCGCGATCCCGCACCCGAAGGGGCGATGTGGAAGACTGGGCGGGCGATCGGAGTCGAGGAACACCGGTGAACCCACGGCATGGGTGAGTCCGGGGCGGTCCCGCCACTGTGACCACGCGCACGCGTGGAAGCCAGACACTCGGCCGGTGCGCAGGTACATCCATCGGTCGAGCGAACTGAGGAACCACGTGCGTTCATCACGCCTGGTCGGCGTCGGGGTAGGCCCCGGCGACCCCGACCTCGTCACCATCAAAGCAGCCCGCGTCCTGGCCGACGCCGATGTCGTCCTGGTGCCCGCCACCGAATCGCGGGCCGCCCGCGACGGCCAGGACGCCCGGCCGGGGCGCGCGGAAGAGGTCGTGTCCGCGGTCGCACCGGGAGCGCGGATCGTGCGGATCCCGTTCTCCATGGCGGACGCCGCCGGGGTCACCCCGCGCCGCCGAGAGGCCTGGGATGCCTCCGCCCAGGCCGCCTCGGACGCGTTCCGCGCCGGCGCGGGCCTGGTTGCGTTCGCGACGATCGGCGACCCCAGCGTCTACTCGACGTTCAGCTATCTGGCGGCGGCCGTCCGCGCGGTTCACCCCGATGTCGAGGTCGCCGTCGTCCCGGGCATCACCGCGATGCAGGCGCTCGCCGCGGCGTCCGGCACCCCGTTGGTCGAGGGCGACGAGATCCTGGCGCTCGTGCCGCTCAAGACGGGCGTGTCGAGGCTGGCCGAGGTCGCCGCGGTCGCCGACACGGTGGCCGTCTACAAGCCCGGACGCCACTGCTCGGCCCTCAAGGAGTACGCCGAGACCGTGGGCACCGACGCCGTGGTGGGCGTGAACGTCGGTACCCCGGAGCAGCGCATCGTCCCGCTGTCCGAGGTGGAGAGCCTTCCCTATTTCGCGACCGTGCTCTTCCCGGCCGATCGCGGCCCGACCGGGGGCCGGCTGTGACCGGCGACTACCCCGGCGGCCTGGTCGTCTTCGTCGGCGCGGGCCCGGGCGCTCCCGACCTGATCACCCTGCGCGGCGCGAGCGCGATCGCGCAGGCCGACATCATCATCTGGGCCTCGTCGCTGGTCGCCCCCGACATCGTCGCCGGTCACAAGCCGGGTGCGCTGCTGGTCGATTCCGCGTCGGCGTCCTTGGAGGACATCACGCCGCTGTACGAGCGCGCCCGCGACGAGGACCTCCTCGTGGCCCGGGTGCACACCGGGGATCCCGCGATCTACGGCGCGACCGCCGAGCAGCGCGACGTCTGCCGCCGGGTCGGCGTCGGCTTCCAGTCGATCCCGGGCGTCTCGGCCTTCTCGGCCGCCGCGGCCGCCGCGGAGGTCGAGATCACCCTGCCCGAGGTCGCCCAGTCCCTCGTCCTCACCCGGCTCGAGGGCGGCCGGACGCCGATGCCGCCGCGCGAGCGCGTCCGCGACTTCGCCCGGCACGGCACCACGATGGCGCTGTACTTGTCCGCGGCCCGTCACCGCGCGCTGCAGGACGAATTGCTGGCGGGCGGCTACCCGCCCGGCACTCCGGTCATCATCGGGCACAAGGTGAGCTGGGCCGACGAGGTGCTGCTGCGCTGCCGCCTCGACGAGTTGTCGGCGACGATGAAGGACCACCGGTTCTGGAAGCACACGGTCATCCTGGTCGGGCCGGCGCTCGCCGAGGCGCCGCCGATCAGACGCAGCCACCTCTACCACCCCGGTTTCCGGCACGAGTACCGGGCCGCCGAGCCGGAGGCCGCGCGCGCCCTCCGCGACAAGGGGGCACGGGCGTGATCACCGTCTACGGCTACCTCGGTGCGCCGCGTCCCGCCCTGGTGGACGCCGCGGCCTCCGCCTCCCTGGTCGTCGGCGGACGCCGGCACCTGGATGCGCTCGCCGTGCCGGACGGGCGCCGCCTGGTGCTGGGCCGCATCGATCCGGCGATCGACGCGATCCGGGCGCTGCCCGCCGGCGCGGACGCCGTGGTGGTCGCGTCGGGCGACCCGCTGTTCTACGGTGTCGTCCGGCGCCTGCGCGCCGCGGGGCTGGCGCTGCGCGTGGTGCCCGAGGTCGGCTCGCTGCAGGCCGCCTTCGCCGCCGTCGCGCTGCCCTGGGACGACGCGCTGCTGGTGTCGGCGCACGGCAACGACCCGGCACCCGCGTTGGCCGCGTGCCGCACGCACCCCAAGGTGGGGCTGCTCACCGATCCCCGCACGGGGCTCGGTGAGATCGTGGCGGCCACGGCCGGGCTGGGTCGCCTCTACGTCCTCGCCGAGCGGATCGGCGAGGAGGACGAGCGCGTCCGCGTGCTCACCGAGGACGAGGCCGCCGCCGTCACGCCCGCCCAGCCGCACGTCGTCCTCGTGCTCGCCCACCATCCCGACGACCCGGCCGCCCTCGGCGCGCAGCACCCGCTCGCCGGCGGCCCACGAGAGGACCTGCCGTGATCATCGGACAGCTCACCAACTCCGCCGCCGCCCGCGCGCACGCGGACGTCATCGACGGCATCGTCGGCCCGACCCTCCGCTTCGACGGCCCCGTGGGGGCGCACCTCACCGAGGCGTGGGCGGCGTGTGACCTTCTCGTGAGCCACCTCGCGCTCGGTGCCACCACCCGGCTGATCGCCCCGCTGCTGGCGGACAAGAAGACCGATCCGGGCGTGGTCGTCGTCGACGAGGCCGGCCGGTTCTGCGTGCCGTTGGTCGGCGGGCACGTCGGCGGCGCCAACGAACTCGCGCGGCGGATCGCCGACGCCCTGGACGCCACCGCGGTGCTGACGACCGCCACGGACGCCCTCGGCATTCCGGGTCTGGACACGCTCGGCTGGGCCACGACGGGCGCACTGGCCGCCGTCACCCGTGCCCTGCTCGACGGCGAGCCGGTCGAGCTCGTCCGCGAGCGGCCCTGGCCGCTGCCCGCGCTGCCGCTCAACGTGCGCGAACCCGGCGTCGAGAGGGTGGAGCGCCGCGGCACCCACGTCAGCGTGCTGCCGCCGCTGGACGCCCCGGTCGCCCGCATCCTGGTCTCCGACCGGGCCGCGGCGCCGGCCGACCTGCCCACCGTCGTGCTGCAGCCGCCATCGCTGGTGCTCGGCATCGGCAGCAACCGCGACGCGCCGGCCGAGGCGGTCCTCGCCCTGGCCGAGCAGACGCTCGCCGAGGCGGAGCTGGCGGCGGCGTCCGTGGCCGCTGTCACCAGCGTGGATGCCAAGGCCGACGAGCCGGCGATCGTCGCGCTCGCCGAGCGCTTCGGCGTCCCGTTCGTCACCTACCCCGCCGACGTGCTCGCCGCGCAGGAGGTGCCCAACCCGTCCGACTACCCCGCCAAGGCCGTGGGGACGCCGAGTGTCGCGGAGGCGTCCGTGCTCGCCCACGGCGCCGCACTGATCGTCGAGAAACGCAAGAATCCCGACGCGACCTGTGCGATCGGACGCCTCGCCCCCCGCGGCAAGCTATCAATCGTCGGCCTCGGGCCTGGCGCTGACGACCTGCTGACGCCGCGAGCCCGGGCGGTGCTGCGCGAGGCGTCCATGGTGGTCGGCTACCGGCCCTATGTCGCACAGATCCGCGGCTACCTGCGCCCGGGCACCGAGATCTCGGCGACCGGCATGGGCACCGAGGAGGCGCGCACCGGCCTGGCGATCGAGCAGGCGCGGACGGGGCGCAACGTGGCCCTGGTGGCCGGCGGCGATCCCGCGATCTACGCGATGGCCTCCCCCGCTCTCGAACAGGGAACCGAGGGCCTCGACGTCGAGGTGGTGCCGGGCGTGACCGCCGAGCTGGCGGCGTCGGCCGTCCTGGGCGCTGCGCTCGGCCACGATCACGTCACCCTCTCGCTGTCCGACCTGCACACGCCGTGGCCGGTGATCGAGAAGCGGCTCCAGGCGGCGGCCGAAGGGGATTTCGTGGTCGCGCTGTACAACCCGCGCAGCCGCAAGCGCCGCATGCACCTGCCGCGCGCGCTCGAGATCCTCGGCGCCCACCGCCCGGCCGACACCCCCGTCGCGGTCGTCCAGGACGCCTCCCGGCCCAACGAGAACGCGCGCGTCGCGCCGCTGGCCCAGTTCGACCCCGCGTGGGTCGACATGCACTCGATCGTCCTGGTCGGAAGCTCCACCACCACGATGGTGCCCACCGGCGAGGGTGCGTTCTTCATGGTCACCCCGCGTGACTACCAGTGGATGCCCCGCTCCGCCCCGACAGGCCGCATCCCCCCGACAGGAGACCCCTCATGACCCGTCCACCCGCCCTGCTCATCGCCGCGCACGGCACCCGCCTGCCCCCAGGCCAGGACGCCGCCCGTGCCCTCACCGCCCGCGTGTCCGCCCTGCTGCCGGGGGTGGACGTACGCGACGGTTTCGTCGAGCTCACCGAACCGCCACTCGGCGCGGCGCTGTCGGGCCTGGCCGACCAGGACCGGCCGATCGTGATGGTGCCGCTCATGCTGGGAGCCGGCGGGCACGTGCGCGACGACATTCCCGAGGCGATCGAGGCCGTCGGAGACCGCGTCCGGGTGATCCGCGGCCAACACCTCGGCCCCGACCCGCGGCTGCGCGCGGCCGTCCGCGAGCGGATCGCGGCCGTGCTCGGCGACTGGACGCCCGACGAGGTGGCGGTGGTCTTCCTGGGCCGCGGCTGTTCGGTCGCCGATGCCAACGCCGACCACACCCGGCTGGGCCGGATGCTGTGGGAGGAGGGCGGCTACGCCTTCGTCATCGACGCCTTCATCCAGGTGACGCATCCCACCGTGCCGGAGGGGCTCTCCCTGGCGTACTCGACCGGGGCGCGCCGGATCGTCGTCTCACCGCACTACCTGTTCCCGGGTCTGCTCGAGAACTGGGCGCACGAAGCGGTGGAACGCTGGCGCGCCACGCATCCGGACGCCGAGGTGCGGATCGCGCCGGTGATCGGCGACTGCGACGCGCTGGCGCGCGTGGTCATCGACCGCTACCGCGAGGCAGCCGCCCCGACCTCCGCCGGTCGCTGACCCCGCCGGGTGCGCTCACCCCTACGAGGTGCGTGCCTCGTTGGTGGTCTCGGCCGTGCTCGCGATCGCGTTGAGGGCCGCGACGGCGATGGCCGACCCGCCGCGGCGGCCGAGGACCGTCAGGTACTCCAACCCGAACGGATTGGCGGCGAGCGCTTGCTTGGACTCGGCGGCGCCCACGAATCCGACCGGTATGCCGATGACGCCCGCCGGCATCACCCCGCTGTCGCGGACGACCTCGAGCAGCCGAAACAGCGACGTCGGGGCGTTGCCGATCGCGACGACCGCGCCCTCGAGCCGGTCGCGCCACAACTCGACGGCGGCGGCCGTCTTCGTCGTGTTCAGCTCGCGCGCGAGGTCGACCAGGCTCGGGTCGCTCAGGTGGCAGACGACATCGTTGTCGCGGGGCAGCCTCGACCGGATGACGCCGGTGGCCACCATCGTGGAATCGCACAGGATCGGGGCGCCGGCCAGCAGCGCCGCCCGGCAGGAGGCCACGACGCCGGGCGTCCAGGCGAGGTCGTCGACGAGGTTCGTCTGCGCGGCCGCGTGGATCATGCGCACGACCACCTTGGAGACGTCGTCGGGGAACCGGCCGAGGTCGGATTCGGCGCGGATGATCCGGAACGATTCGGCGTAGATCGCCGAGCCGTCGGTCAGGTAGTCATAACGGGGCGATTCCATGCCGATGTCCCTTTCGGTCGCGGTCGCGCGCACGCGGTGTGCAGCGGTGGTGCCATCCGGCGGCGCTCATGCGTTGCCGGGAGTCGAGCAGAGCCGGGGCGGGGTGAGTGCCGCCAGTCGCCAGGTGCCGGCGTGCCGGGTGATCCGGGCGCGGGTTCCGGGCGCGACGTCGAGATGGCCGAGCGCGCCCACGCCCGCGCCGAGCGCGTGCAGGCAGGCCGCCCGCA
Source organism: Nigerium sp. (assembly GCA_016711325.1). GTDB lineage: Bacteria > Actinomycetota > Actinomycetes > Propionibacteriales > Propionibacteriaceae > Propioniciclava. Next base: position 40,327 of record JADJTH010000009.1, read on the forward strand.
CCGTGAACGGTGTCGCCACGACGACGGCGCCGGCGTCGGGCCAGGGGTGGCCGTCGAGCGTGACGCCGATCCTGGCCATGTGTGCGGCGAGCGACTCGCCGTGGGGCGGGCGGACGGCCGGGTCGCGGAGCCACTGCTGGAGAGCCTGCGGATCCCGAGCGATCAGCTCGTCGAGCGCGAGGCCCGTCCACTGCCCCCATGACAGGCCCGCGGAGGTCGTCGAGCACCTCCGTGGTCGGCTCGTGGCCGTCCGGGTTCAGGAGCGCCGCGGTCTGCAGGCAGGCCGGCTCGGGCGCGGTCCAGACAACGCGGGCGTGCCGCAGACCGACCGGCGGAACGTCGAGCAGGCCGGCCTGGTCGCCGAACACCCCCGCCCGCGTGCCGGCGGTCGGCCCGTGGGCGATCAGCGTGATGCGCATCGATGGCTCCTCGAATCGGTGAAAGGTCGGTGGGGGTGGGTCAGGCGAAGATCGCGGCACGGGCGTCGAGGGTCGAGCGGGTGACGGACAGGCGTCCGCCGGCCACCTCATGGTCGATCGGAATCGGGTTGCAGCCGCCCGGGAAGCCGATGGTGGCGATGTTCATCGCCACGCCGCACATCTTGCAGATCACCATCGCGTCGCGCTCGAAGTAGCCGGACGGCCCACAGATCTCGCAGGCGTCCAGAACGGCGACGAACGCGCCCGGCGCCTTGCGAATGGCGAAGAAGCGCACGCGCGTGCCGCCGTCCGTCATGTATTCGAACCGGTGAAGATGGCCGTCGTCGAGAACGGCCAGCCGCACCCAGACGCGCTCGTCGTCCTGCTCGAAGGGCTCCGGACCGGACAGTTCCACCACGGCGTCCGCGACCCGTCTGCCGACGGTGAGGGTGACCGCGACCAAGCCCAGACTCGCCGCGGACGCCGCGAGGAAGCGACGCCGGCTCCGGACCGCGGCGCGCACCAGCCGGGCCTCGGCGGCGTTCGCGGGCTCGCCGAGTGTCCTCCTCACCCTGAGGGCGGCGGCCACCGGCACGAGCGCCGCCATCAGCACACCGGCGGTGAACACCCACTCGTGGTTGACCAGCCACACCGCCACCGCGAACACCTCGGGGCTGACGTCGACGAGCCGACGGGCCACAGAGATCCGCAGCAGCACCGTGAGTTGCGCGGCCATGTACACGGCCACACCGGCAGCGAGGCCGACGCGCCTGGCGGGGAGCGACGAACCCGCCCCCGCCCGGTGAAGCGCCCACGCCGTGACCGCGACCAGCCCCAGACCGATCAGGAACCCTGCGGCCTTCAGCACGGCGTCGCTGGTGAGTACCACGGCCCCCGAGACGGTCGCGCCTTTGACCAGCACGAAAGCGTCCGACAGCCCGAGGAACACCAGGACGCCGCCCCACGCGGCGGCCGCGATCGTCCCCCAGCGCTGCCCGCCGCCCGCTGGATCGGCGAACCACGCCCACACCAGCACCGCAGCACCGAGGCCCAGGACAAGCGGGAGAATCGCCAGCAGGGACGCCTCCCACCCGATCCAGTTGGTAGTCAGGCGCAGCAGCGCCGTCACCATCCCGGCGACGGCGCCCGCGCCGCTCCAGGCGACGAAGACCCGCCGTCCGCGACCGCCGTTCAGGCCGTCCACGCCGCCGTAGAGGACGGCCCAGACCACGGCGATCGGGAGGGTCGCCGTGACCGTGTCGACCAAGAGCCGGAGCATGGGTCAGCGGGCCGTCCCCGCGCTCACCATTCGTGAGGCATGAAGTTGAACGTCCACTCCGCCTGCAGAGGAGACTCCCAGAACGAGCCCTCCACGCGGGTGGCCGGATCGCTGTGGATCACCAGTCCGTTCTTGACGGGGCTGTGGACCCGGTAGGCGATCTGGTAGGTGCCGGCGCCGCCGAGCTTCACGTTGGAGCCGTAATGCAGGCCGTGATTGCTGAGCATGGGCATGAAGGTGCCCTCCGTGACGGCACCCGACGGCGAGGTGATCGCGTATTGCACCGTCAGATACGGGATCCATTCCCCGTAGGCGAGGCCCAGGTGATTGTCCGCGAGGGCCACAATCTCAGCTTCGAGGTGGATGTCGGACTCCGCGGCGGGGAGCCCCATGTTCGCCCCTGCCATATCGGCGGGCCGCGTGTAGAACGCCGACACCCGCACCATGTTCTCGAACTCCTTCGGCTTACCGATCGGAAATTCTTCGCGCGCCTCGCGGGCGGCGATCTGCGCCTCCGCCTTCTCTTTGGCCTCCCGCGTCGCGATCGTCGTGCAGCCGCTGAGCAGCAGGGCGCCGCCCACCACGGCGGCCAGCGTTATCCGTGCAAAGGTGCGCATCGCGCATTCCTTCCTTTCCGAGGGCTCCGCGAGCCAGGCAGTGCCGCGGCCCACCGCACCGAGCGTCGGTGCACGCGGCTCCGCCCGGCCCCGATCAGAGGCCCGTGCCCACGTTCAGGCGTCGATCAGCTGCGTGGGGCGCGGGGCGGCCTTCTGCGCGACGGCGCGATGGGAGAGTTCGGCGAGGACAACGCCGATGACACCCCACAGCACGATCTGCACCAGCAGGCTGGAGAGGCGGAACTCCCACAGCAGGGACGGCGGGAAGCCCTCGGCCGGCACCTCGTCGTAGCGCGGCATCACACCGAGCGCGGCGACGGCGATCACGACGTAGGTCGCGACGCCGGCCAGGCCGGCGTACCAGGAACCGATCTGATGCCGAAGGTTGCGCGCGAGCGCGAGGGCGATGGCTGCCCCGGCGATCGAGAGGGCCACCATGGCGAAGTAGAGCGCCGTGCGGTAGCCGATCGTCTCCCCGTTGCCGACGGCCGGCGGGTTGGGGGGGTAGATCAGGTAGGGCACGAAGAACAGGGTCACGAAGGCCACGCCGTTGACAGCGAGCGCGGTGGCGCGCACGTTCGTGCGGCTGAACAAGCGGCCCATCGCGGCACCGGTCAGCAGGCCGGTAGCACCGCCGAGGGCAGTTCCCAGCACGAGCATGCCCGTCGCCAGGCCGACCGTCGACTGAACGGGGCGTGGCACCTCGGTGCCTTCGTCGGCTGCGGCGGCGGCCTCCTCGGCTTCATCGCCGTGATCGTGTCCGCCGGCGGCCTCCTCGATCGCGATGGACGCCGCCACGGGCGGCTCGCCGACCGCGTAGGCCACGAAGAATGCGGCGATGCCGGCGATCAGGCCGGCGAGCAGGCCGCGGACGAGGAAATCCCTCAAAGTCAGCATGAATGCGCCCGACTCAATGGCACGGGAAGCCGAGCAGGTGGCGTGCGTCGTGCACCCACTCGTGAACGGCGTTGCCCGAGATGAGGGACGTGGCGCCCTGTTCGGCGCCCACGAAATACACCGCGAGGAGCATCAGTATCAGGCCGAACAGCGCCCACGGCCAGGCCTCGCGGAGGGAAAGGGTGGGGAGTTCAACGGCGATCGGTGCCGGACCGGCGATTGCTTGGCTCATGACGAGTGCTCCTTCCGAGCATAATGCGGCTCATGAATGGGTCTTCTCGCGAACAGGAGGGTCTGGCTCGAGCTTTCGCTCTCACAGTGGCGCAACCGCGTCGGTTTCTCACCGAACTTCCGTCTGCTCGCTTCGCTCAGGCTACACCCGCTGTCGGGGGCGCCGTCAGCCGATCTGCCCCACGTCCGCCGGGCTCGCCAGGGAGCGCTGCAGGGCTCACGCTGGCCGTGCGGACTCGTCGAGCGGGATGTGTCGGACGCACGACCATTGGGTGACGGCGCGCAGCGGCGTCCAGCCGTGAAAGCGGCCGATCGGCTCGGCAATTTCCACCCCGAGGCGGGCCAGTTGGCCACCGTGAGCACGGAACATGGCGGCGAGGACGCCCTCGGTCTCGATCGTGACGCCGTGGGCGACGATCCGCCCGCCTGGGCGGAGCACGTGCCAGCACGCCTCGAGCACGGGCGCGCTGACGCCGCCGCCCAGGAAGACGGCGTCCGGCGCGGGCAGGCCGGCGATCGCGGCGAGCGCGTCGCCCTCGATCACGTCGACACGTCCGGGCGCCAGGCGCTCGATGTTGCGACGGGCGCGCGCCGCGCGCTCGGGATTGCGTTCGACGCCGATGGCCCGCGCTCCCTCGGCGGCCCGCGCCCACTCGACCGCGATGGCGCCCGAACCTGTGCCGACGTCCCACAGCAGTTGTCGGGGCAGTGGGCGCAGGAACGCCAGCGCGCCCGCCCTCTGGTGCCGTTTGGTGATCAGGCCGTCGTGCTCGAACGCCTCATCGGGCAGCCCGGGAGTCGTTCCCCATTCGGTGTCCACGGGTGACGACCCTAGTGCTTCGATCCACGCCACGACGCCCGCCACCGTCGGCACCCGCGGCACGCCGCCGGGGCCGGGTGGGCGCCGCACCACGACGACCGGCACTCCCCTCTCGGCGGCGGCGTCCAGCTTCGCCGCCGTCGCGGCCGCGCCGGAGTCCTTGGTGACCATCACCGCGATCCCTTCGCGCGTCAGGAGTCCGCGCTCGGCCGCAAGCTCGTAGGGGCCTCGGTCCTCCACGATCGTCCAGCCTGGCGGCTGCGGCGGCGGATCCCCGCGCGCGTCGCGGGGCATCTCGGCGACCCGGGCCAGGACGTGGGCGAGCCCGCGGTAGTGACCCAGGGGCTGGCGTCCGACCGTCAGCAGAACCCGCCCGCCAGGCCCGGCGAGGTCGGCCGCGGCGGCCGCGGCGGCCGCGTGGTCGTCGGCCCACGTCCACGTGCCCGCCCTCGGATGGGACACCCACCCCGGGCGGTCCAGCCGCAGCAGCGGGACGCCCGTGGCCGAACTCGCGGCCGCGGCGTGATGCGACATCTGCGATGCGAATGGGTGGGTGGCGTCCACGACGGCGTCGATCCGTTCGGCACTGAGCCACCGGGCGAGCCCCTCGGGACCGCCGAAACCGCCGATGACGGTGTCCGCCGCCCGGCGCCGCGCGGCCGTCGTCCGCCCGGCCAGCGACGTCACGACATCGTGGCCCGCCTCGGTGAGCGCGCGCGTCACCTCCCGGCCGTCGATCGTTCCGCCCAGCACCAGCACATGCATGCCGCCAGCATCTCAGCTTCGGGCGGGCCCCGGGCAGCGGGGTGGTCCGCGCTGCGAAGCCTCACCCGGACTCATCGCCCCGCGCCAGTGCGGGCTGATCGCTGTCGTGGCGTTCACCGTGTGGTCGGCCATGCTCGTGCTTCGCTGCCCCGACCGGACGGTCCTGCACCGCGCCGAGCGCCCACCCGCCGCCCTTCGCCGGCACTACGAGCCCACGCGCCCGCAGTCCTTCGAGCGCCGGCAGTGCCGCGGGCACGGTCAGGCCGGCCCGCAGTGCCAGCTCGCCGGTGTCGCGCTCGCCCCGGGCGGGCAGCGCTTCGTAGATCGCCTTTTCCTCGTGCCCGAGCTCATCCAGCAGGCGCCGCCGCGCCGGCTTCACCACCATCGCCTCCCCCGCCGGGGCGATCATCTCGCGGACCTCGGCGTCTGTGGTCACCAGCACCGCCTCGCCCTCACGGATCAGCCGATGCGGCGTGAACGACGTGGCGTTGCCGACCGGGCCGGGCACCGCCATCACCACCCGACCGCAGCTCGTCGCCCAGGTGACCGTGTTGCGGGCGCCGCTGCGGACGCCGGCCTCGACGATGACCGTGCCGGCCGACATCGCGGCGATCAGCCGGTTGCGGGTGAGGAACCGTCGCCGGGTGGGGTGCTCGCCAGGTGCCGCCTCGCTCACCAACAGACCCCGTTCGGCGACCTCGCCGAGCAGGGTCGCGTTGCCGCGCGGATAGTAGTCGTCAAGCCCGCCGGCGAGGACGGCGATCGTACGCCCGTGCTGGGCGAGCGCACCGCGATGGGCGGCGGCATCAATGCCGTAGGCGCCGCCCGAGACCACCGTGATGCCGTGGGCCGCGACCCCCGCGGCGAGATCGATGGCCACCCGTTCGCCGTAGGCGGTCGAGGCACGCGATCCCACGATGGCGACCGCGCGCGGAACCACGTCGGCCAGGCGGTCGCGTCCGCGCAGCCACAGGCCCAGCGGTGCACCGCCGGAATCCTGCACCGGGTCGGCGCGATCCAGATCGTGCAGGGCTTCCGGCCACTCGTCGTCGCCGGGCACGACGAAGCGGAGCCGATGGCGCTCGGCGAGCGCCAGCACCCGGGCAGGATCGAAGGCGGCAAGCCTGCGCGACCACGCGGACACGGCACGCGTCCGCCGCACCGACTCCAGCACCTCGCCGGGTGTGTAGTCGGCCAGCAGCGTGCGCAGGCGTGGATCGCCGGGCTCGGTGACGCACGCCAGCACCATGCGGGCACGCCGCTCGGATTCTTCAACCACCGCGCACCTCCACAGCGTCGTCGCCCCTGCGCATCGCCAGGGCGGTGCGCACGTCGCTCGGCCGCGGACGCGCGGCGCCCGCCAAGTCGGCGATGCTCCACGCGAGACGCACCACCTTGTCGACGCCCCGCGCGCTCAGCTGCCCGCGGGACACCGCCTCGTCGAGCAGCTCCACCCCCTCGGGCGGGGGCAGCTTGCGACGCAGCACCGGCCCGGGGACCTCGGCGTTCGTCGACCAGCCCCACTCACGCAGGCGATGCACCTGACGCCGTCGCGCCTCGACCACCCGCCCCGCGATGGCCGCGCTCGGCTCGCCGGCCGAACCGGCCGCGCGCAGGTACGCCCGGGTCATGGGTCGCAGCCGCTGCGCGATGTCGATCCGGTCCAGGATCGGTCCGGACAGCCGCGCGGCGTAGCGCCGGACGGCCATCGGCGGGCAGGTGCAGACGCCACCTGGCGTGCCCGCCTGCCCGCACGGGCACGGGTTGGACGCCAACACGAGTTGGAAGCGCGCGGGGTAGCTGGTGAGCGCACGCGCGCGGGCCAGCTCGATGCGGCCCAACTCCAGCGGCGTCCGGAGCGCCTCCAGCGCGCGCGGACTGAACTCCGGCGCCTCGTCGAGAAACAGCACGCCCCGATGGGCCAGGGAGATCGCGCCCGGGCGCGCAATCTGCGAGCCGCCGCCGGTGATGGACGCCACGGACGCCGAGTGGTGCGGCGCCGCGTACGGCGGACGCCGGGGCAGCTCACCGACGTCGGGCAGCCCGACCAGCGAACGGATCGCGGCGACCTCGAGCGCGTCGGCCGTCGACAAGTCGGGCAGGATCCCGGGCAGCCGTTCGGCCAGCAGTGTCTTCCCCACGCCCGGAGGCCCCAAGAAGTGCACGTGGTGTGCCCCGGCCGCCGCTACCTCCAGCGCCCAGCGCGCCTCCAGCTGCCCGGCTACGTCGATCAGGTCGGCCACCCGCTCGCGGCGGACGGGTGGCTGCACGGTCGCCGCCTCGGGGATGCTCTGCCCCGCGAGGACCGCTGCCAGATCGGCCAGGGAGGCGATGCCGTGGACGCGGGCGCCGTCGACGAGCCGCGCTTCGCGCACCTGCTGGGCCGGCACGATCGCGTGCCCGATCCCCTCCCTTACCGCGGCCAGGACGGCGGGAAGGACGCCGCGCACCGGCCGGACCCCGCCGTCCAACCCCACCTCACCCAGCAGGACGGAGTCGGCCAGCAGACCGGAGGGTACGGCACCGTTGGCCGCGAGCACGGCCGCGATGATCGCGACGTCGAAGTGCGTGCCGGCCTTCGGCAGCGACGCCGGCGACAGGTTGATGGTCACCAGGTGCTCGGGCCAGCCGAACCCGGCGCTCGCGACCGCGGCCCGGCAGCGGTCGCGCGCCTCGTGCAAGGCAGCGTCGGGCAGCCCGACCAGCACGGTGCGAGGCAGCCCGCCGCCGACCGACACCTCGACATCGACCAGCGTGGCCTCGAGCCCGATCAACCCCACCGACCGGGCGCGCCCGAGCCTCATGGCTGGACTCCGCGCACGTGCACCACCGATGCCGTGCCGTCGACGTGCCACAGCACGCCGAAGGCGTCGACCCGCAGCGCCTGAATGGTCTCGGGATACTCGCGCGCCCACGTCGCCGCCAACTGCCGGAGCCGTCGCACCTTGTCGCGCGTGATCGCCTCGAGCGGCGAACCGTAGCCGACGCCGCTGCGACTCTTCACCTCGCACACCACCATGGCGCCGTCGGGATCGCAGCACACCAGGTCGATCTCGCCGGCGTCGCAGCGCCAGTTGCGGCAGATGACGCGCCAGCCGCGCCGCTCCAGGTAGGCCGCGACCAGCGACTCGCCGCGTTGCCCCGTTTCTCGTCTTTCGTCCACACCGGGACCATCGGCGGTGGGCGCCGCTTCACCGTCACCCGATTTCGTCGCTGTGGACAACCCCCGGCCCGGCGCAGGCCGTTGTGCACAGCCCGCCGGCGAGGCGTCCGATCAGGCCACGCGGTTCAGAGGTTGTCGGGCACCTGCAGCTCGGAGTGCGCGATCTCTTCGATCGACACGTCGCGGAAGGTCAGCACCTTGGCCGACTTCACGAAACGCGCCGGGCGGTACATGTCCCACACCCAGGCGTCGCCCATCGACACCTCGTAGTAGACATCGCCGCCCTCGGTGCGCACCTTGAGGTCGACCGCATTGCACAGGTAGAAGCGCCGCTCGGTCTCCACCGCATAGGTGAAGATGCCCACGACGTCCTTGTACTCGCGGTAGAGCTGCAGTTCCAGCTCGGATTCGTACTGCTCAAGATCCTCGGTGCTCATGTCCGCTCCAGCCTAATGGTTCGCGCGACGTTGTCCCACTTGAGCCGGTGAATGTCGCACGGGCCCTGGGCGTCCAGCTCCGATTGGTGCAGCGGCGTGCAATACCCCTTGTGAACGTTGAACGCGTAGCCGGGATGGTCGCCGGCGTAGGCCGCCATGATCCGGTCGCGCGTCACCTTGGCGACGATCGAGGCGGCCGCCACGGACGCCGCGACCGCGTCCCCCTTCCACATCGCCAGCGACGGGACGCCCAGGCCGTCCACGGGAAACCCGTCGGTGAGCACGAACTCGGGGCGCCGGTCCAACTTGGCGACGGCCCGCCGCAGCGCCTCGATGTTGGCGACGTGCATGCCCAGGGCGTCGCACTCGGCCGGCTCGATCCGCACCACAGACCAGGCGCGCGCCCGGGCGACGATCACGTCGTAGAGCCGCGCGCGCGTCGCGGCGGTCAGCTTCTTGGAGTCATTGAGCCCCTCGATCGGTCGGGCCGGCAGGATCACGGACGCCGCCACCAGCGGCCCTGCGCAGGCACCGCGCCCGGCCTCGTCCGCGCCGGCCACCAGCGGAAATCCCGCGCGACCGAGCGCCCGCTCGTAGCCGTACAGGCCGGCATCGCGGCGAATGACGAACGCCACGCCGGTCGCCTAGCAGAGAGTGCCGTCGCCGCCCACGGCGACCACCGGCTTCTCTGGGGCGTCGGACGCCTCGGGGACACCGGCGAACGTGGCGGGCGTGGAGAATCCGCGCCAGCGGTCGAACGGGAACAACGTGAACAGCGCCGCGCCGACGACCCCGTCGGAGGCCGGAAAGGCACCCATATGGGCGACGCCGGCCACCTTCTCGTCCAGGTGGCAGCGCGAGTCCGCCGACGACGCGCGGTGGTCGCCCATCACCCAGAGCCGGCCGCGGGGAACGATCACGTCGAAGTTCCCGAGTGACGGGGCGTCCTGCTCGCCGTCGGGATCGCGGTAGAGGTATTCGGTCTCGTCGAGCGGAGCGCCGTTCACGGTGATCTTGCCGTCGGTGTCGCAGCACACCACGTGGTCGCCCTCGACGCCGATGACGCGCTTCACCAGGTGATTGGTGGACGCGTCCGGCAGCAGCCCCACGAACACCAAGGCGTCCTGCCAGGCCGCCGAGCGGTTGCGATCGGGGTTGCCGAGCCACTCGAGATTGTCGCGGAACACGACAACGTCGCCGCGCTTGAAGGGAACCACCTTCTGCACGGCGACGCGGTCGGCGACATTGAGCGTCGACTCCATGGAGCGCGACGGGATGGAGAACACCTGGAGCAGGAACAGACGCAGTAGCGTCGAAGCGATCAACGCACCGACCACCACGATGGTGACCTCTTTGACGAAGACGCCCAATCCGCCGCGTTGTTCGCCCACCCGGGATGCTCCGCCCACGATCAGTCGCGCTTTTCCTTGATCTTGGCGGCCTTGCCGCGCAGGCCGCGCAGGTAGTACAGCTTCGCGCGACGCACGTCACCACGACGCTCCACCTCGATCTTCTCGATGATCGGGGAGTTCAGCGGAAAGGTGCGCTCGACGCCGGTGCCGAAGGACACCTTGCGGACCGTGAAGGCCTCGCCGATGCCCGTACCCCTGCGGGCGATCACGACGCCCGCGAACACCTGGATGCGGGAGCGGCTGCCCTCGACGACCTTGACATGCACCTTGACCGAGTCACCCGGGCGGAACTCGGGCAGGTCGGAGCGGAGTTGAGCGGCCGAGACGTCGGCAACAAGCTTGTTCATGGTGTTCCTCGCCGGTGCCACAGGTCACCTCGTACTGAAGTCGGATGGTCCGCCCGTGCCGAACCCCCTGTGGCAGGGGCACGCGCGCAACCCGACCAAGTTTGCCACAAGCGGACGGATCGCGAAAGTCGCCGACACCGACCACCACCCCGCGTCATTAACACTGTACGAAGTGGCGGCCCCGCGAAGTCTAGATACCGAGACACTCCGACGGCCATTCGCCCCGAATATCAAGGCCACCAAGGGAATCGGTGAACTCGCGCGGCAGCGACGCGATATATATGAGACGTGAACGCGCATTCGACCCGCCACACACCCCCGAAGGGATCACCGATGCAACGTAACATTGTTCTTCTAACTATGATAGCTTCCAAATCGGATATACCCCGCAGCCTGGTCCACCACGGCGGAAAGGCGAGGGCAACCCGCTTTTGTTGCCACAGAAGGAAGGAACCTCGCCCGACCTTATTGAACGGCTATCTCGTTCGAACCTGGTTCGCCGACGACGACGCTCGGCGCACGGTTGTCGAGATCCTCAAGACGACAACCTCACATGGGTATCCTGCGGGCCTCGAACCAGTGTCTGACCCGCAGTTCGCCGGCGCATCCCCAGAGCCGGTGCTCGCCTGCGTTGTCCGCCAACCGTCGATGGCGATCCTCACGATCGCCGACGAGGTCACCCTGACCACACCAGAGTGGCCCGTCCTCGTCCTGTCCCCGATCGAGCCCGACGACTACAAGCCGTTCCGGTGCACCGCAGCGTCGCTGCCGGAGTTGGCGACAATCGTGCGCAACGGCCGGGGTGTCGACCGGCACCCTGACCCCGTGCCCGGACACCACGGGCGCTTCCCGCCCTCGGTCCGCGTTCCCGCGCGCGGCCAGCACTGCCGCTCACTATCCACCGCGCACGGAAGTGCGCGGGAGTGCCGAGCGTGCGCGGCTGCGTCGACGACGCGCGGGAGGGAGCCGGGGCGAACCTGCGACGAGGAGAAGACCCGCCCAACGGAAAGGCGAACCATGATGCTCCCGCCCACCCTGCTGAACGCCTGCCTGTCCGCACCTGGTTCGGCGACGACGATCTCGCCTGGCGCGACCTCATCACGACCCTCGCGACACCAGACTCCGACGGCTTTCTCGCCGGATCGACCCTGTTTCCGATCCCAGGTTCGACGGCGCATCGCCGGAACAGGTTCGTGCCGCCATTGTCGACCAAACCGGGATGGTCATCTTCATGATCGCGGACGAGACCACGCTCACGACTCCAGGGTGGCCCGTCCTCGTCCTGTCCCTCCTCGACCCGGTGGCCAATAAGCCGTTCCGGTCCACGGCTCAAGCCCTGCCCATCGTGGAGAACAACCTCTGGCTCGGCAACGTGGGCTGGTGGGACTTCGAGGTCTGGCTGGACGCCGAGGGGATCTTCCGCGGCTACGTCTGACAGCACCGCACGTCTCGGATCTGCCCGCCCAGACGACCGACGGCGCCGGCCCCCTGGGGGAACCGGCGCCGTCGAGTGCGTGTGGCGACGAAGACTACTTGGCCTTGCCGTCGCCCTTGAACAGCGACTTGATCAGGTCGCGGTTGAGCTGGCTGATCGTGTCGAGCGGGATCTGCTTGGGGCAGACCGCCGCGCACTCGCCGATGTTGGTGCAGCCGCCGAAGCCCTCGGCGTCGTGCGTGGCCACCATCGTCTTGACGCGGCTGTACCGCTCGGGCTGACCCTGCGGCAGCATCGCCAGGTGCGTGATCTTCGCCGAGGTGAACAGCATGCCCGAACCGTTGGGGCAGGCCGCCACACAGGCGCCGCAGCCGATGCAGGTGGCCGCGTCGAACGCGCGGTCTGCCTGCAGCTTGGGCGCCGGCACCGAGTGGGCCTCGGGCGCCGAGCCGGCGTTGATGCTGATGAAGCCGCCGGCCTGGATGATCCGGTCGAAGGCCGTCCGGTCGACGACCAAGTCCTTGATCACCGGGAACGCCCCGGCACGCCACGGCTCGACGTCGATGGTGGCGCCATCGGCGAACGAACGCATGTGCAGCTGGCAGGTGGTGGTCGGCACCGAGGACGAGCCGCGTCCGTGCGCCGAGCCGTTGATCACGACGCCACACATGCCGCAGATGCCCTCGCGGCAGTCGTGGTCGAACGCCACCGGCTCGTCGCCCTTGACGGTGAGATCCTCGTTCAGCAGATCGAGCATCTCGAGGAACGACATGTCTTCGGACACGCCCTCCACCCGGTACGAGACCATCTTTCCCTCGGCGGAGGCGTTCGCCTGCCGCCAGACTCGCAGGTTGATGATCACTTGTAGCTCCTCTGCTTCAGCTCAATGAACTCGTACTCCAGCGGCTCGCGGTGCAGGATCGGCTTCTTGCCCGCGCCGGCAAACTCCCACGCCGAGACGTACAGGAACTCGTCGTCGTGACGCATGGCCTCGCCGTCCTCGGTCTGGGACTCGGCACGGAAGTGGCCGCCACAGGACTCGCGGCGCACCAGGGCGTCCGTGCACATCAACTCGCCCAGCTCCAGGAAGTCGGCCACCCGACCCGCGCGCTCCAGCGTCTGGTTGAAGTCCTCGTTGACGCCGGTGACCTTGACGTTGCTCCAGAACTCCTCGCGCAGTTCCCTGATCTTGCGGATGGCGTACGTGAGGCCCTCTTCGGTGCGCTCCATGCCGCAGTACTCCCACATGATGTTGCCCAGTTCCTTGTGGTAGCTGTCCACCGTGCGGGTGCCCTGGATGGAGAGCAAACGTCCGATCCGGTCGTTGACCGAGGCGAGCGCCTCGACGACCGCCGGATGATCGCTGCCGAGCTTCTCGAACGGCGCGCCGGCCAGGTAGTCGTTGATGGTGTTCGGCAGCACGAAGTATCCGTCGGCAAGACCCTGCATGAGCGCCGAGGCACCCAGGCGGTTCGCGCCGTGGTCGGAGAAGTTCGCCTCGCCCGTCACGTACAGGCCCGTGATGCTGCTCTGCAGGTCGTAGTCGACCCACAGACCGCCCATCGTGTAGTGCACGGCCGGGTAGATGCGCATCGGCGTCGCGTACGGATTCTCGCCCGTGATCTGGGCGTACATGTCGAACAGGTTGCCGTACTTGGTCTCGACCGCCTTCTGGCCGAGACGCTCGATCGCCGAGGCGAAGTCGAGGTACACGCCGCGGCGCACCTGTCGCTTCGCGCCCGTCTTGTGGTCGACCTCCTCGACAGCAGGCCCGACGCCGCGACCCTCGTCGCACATGTTCTTCGCCTGACGCGACGCGATATCGCGCGGAACCAGGTTGCCGAACGCCGGGTAGATCCGCTCCAGGTAGTAGTCGCGGTCCTCCTCGGGGATCTGGCGGGGATCCTTGCCGCAATCCTCGGCCCGCTTGGGCACCCAGATCCGGCCGTCGTTGCGCAGCGACTCCGACATCAGGGTCAGCTTCGACTGGGTATCGCCGTGCACCGGGATGCAGGTCGGGTGGATCTGCGTGTAGCACGGGTTGCCGAAGTAGGCGCCCTTGCGGTGCGCACGCCACGCCGCGGTCACGTTGCAGCCCATCGCGTTGGTCGACAGGAAGAACACGTTGCCGTAGCCGCCGGTGCCGAGCACGACGACGTCTGCGGTGTGCGCCTCGATGGCGCCCGTGACCATGTTGCGGGTGACGATGCCGCGTGCGCGGCCGTCCGCCAGGATCACCTCGAGCATCTCGTGGCGGGCGTACATCGTGACCGTGCCGGCCGCCACCTGGCGCTCGAGGCTCTGGTAGGCGCCGATCAGCAGCTGCTGGCCGGTCTGGCCGCGGGCGTAGAAGGTGCGCTGCACCTGGACGCCACCGAACGAGCGGTTGTCGAGCAGGCCGCCGTATTCGCGGGCGAACGGGACGCCCTGGGCGACGCACTGGTCGATGATGTTCGCGCTGACCTCGGCCAGGCGATACACGTTCGTCTCACGGGCGCGGTAGTCGCCGCCCTTGACCGTGTCGTAGAACAGCCGCATCGTCGAGTCGTTGTCGTTGCGGTAGTTCTTGGCCGCATTGATGCCGCCCTGGGCCGCGATGGAGTGCGCACGGCGCGGGCTGTCCTGGTAGCAGAAGTTCAGGACGTTGTAGCCCGCCTCGCCCAGCGTCGCCGCGGCGGCGCCGCCGGCCAGGCCCGTACCGACGATGATGACGGTCAGCTTGCGGCGGTTGGCCGGGTTGACCAGCTTGGCCTCGAATTTGCGGGTGGACCACTTCTTCTCGATCGGACCTGCGGGAGCCTTGGTGTCGCGGATGTCCGCACCCAGCTCGAAGAAATCAGTGACAGTCATCAGTTAATCCATCCGAATTGAACGGCCAGCGGCATGATCATGAAGCCGACGTAGAGGACGATGGCGATCACCCACGCGAGCCCGTCGAGGAAGCTCTTCGCCCGCGCGGAGGTGTTGGCGCCCAGCGTGGTCAGCGCGCTCCACACGCCATGACGCACGTGCAGGCACACGGCGGCCACCCACACGGCGTAGGCCAGGGTCACCCACCACATCGAGAAGGCCGCGATGACCATGTCGTAGGGCGAGTCGCCGGCACGGAAGCCCGTCGTCGCGACCTGCGCCGTGAACTGCAGGATGTGGAACACCAGGCCGAGAGCGATGATGACGCCGCCCCAGCGCATGGTGCGTGCCGCGTAGGTCTGCGCCAGCCGCTTGGTCGTCACGTACTTCGTGCTGCGCGAGGCATGCGCGCGTCCGGTGAGCACCGCGGCCGCGTACATGTGCGCCACGATGGCCGCCAGCATGACCAGGCGGAAGATCCAGATGAACACGCCGTGGGGCACGAGCGGGTACAGGACGTCGCTCTTGAGCCACTCGGCGTAATGGTTGAAGGAGTCCGCACCGAGGAAAGCCTTGAGGTTTCCGTACATGTGCATGAGCAGGAAGCCGACCATCACGAGACCGGTCAGGGCCATCACGACCTTGAGGATCACCGTCGATCGGACTGCTCGCTGATGAGGAGTCAGTGTTGTTGTCGCCACATCAACAACTTAGCCAAGTTGGGAGGGCTTGTCCTGTTTAGTTGAGCGATTCGTCGAGACCGCCCCAAAGTGGCCCCCACTAGGCCGCTCACCCTCGATTTTGTTACCGCGAGCGTATCGAAATTGCGCCTTTCAACGATCCTCGGGCAGCAGGTCCGGACGCCTCGACCGCGTCCGTTTCAGAGCCTGCTCGCGGCGCCAGTCCGCCACCCGCTGGTGGTTGCCGGAGAGCAGGACCTCGGGCACCTCGAGCCCTCGCCAGCGCGGCGGCTTGGTGTAGACGGGGTACTCCAGCAGGCCGTCGCCCTCGATCGAATGGGATTCCTCGACGAGGCTCTCCGGGTTGCCGACGACGCCCGGGACCAGCCGCACGATGGCCTCGATCATCGCGAGGACGGCGACCTCGCCTCCGTTCAGCACGTAGTCCCCCAGGCTGACCTCGCGCACCGGCATCCGCGCGGCGGCGTGCTCGACCACACGGGCGTCGATGCCCTCGTAGCGGCCGCAGGCGAAGACCAGGTGCCGCAGGGCCGCAAATTCGTGCGCGGTCGCCTGACGGAACGGTTCGCCCGCCGGCGTCGGCACCACCAGGGTGGGCAGCGACCAGGCGTGGTCGAGCACGTGGTCGATCGCCTGTCCCCACGGCTCGGGTTTCATCACCATGCCGGCGCCCCCTCCATAGGGGGTGTCGTCGACGGTGCGGTGCCGGTCGTCGGTCCAGGTGCGCAGGTCGTGGACGCGCCAGTCGACCAGCCCCGCGCGGCGCGCCTTGCCCACCAGCGACAGGTCCAGCGGCGCGAAGTAGTCGGGGAAGATCGAGACGATGTCGAAGTACATCAGCCCTCCAGGTCGTCGAGCAGGCCGCGCACGTCGGCGACCTGCACGAAGCCGGCCGCAAGGTCCACCACCGGAACAAGTTCGCTGACGAACGGCACCAGCCTCTCACCGGACGCCGAACGCACCACCAGCACGTCCTGCGCGGGCGTGTGCAGTACGCGTGCCACGCTGCCCACCACCTCGCCGGCGGCGTCGCGCACCTGCACACCGAGCAACTGCCGGTCGTAGAACTCGCCGTCCGCCTGAGGCGCCTCGTCAGCGGGCACGCGGGCCCACACCTCCTCGCCTCGCAGGGCCTCGGCGCCCGTGCGGTCGGTGACACCGTCGAAGCGCACCAGCAAGGTGCCGGCCTGCCATCGCAGCGCCGCGACCTCGCGCGGACGCCCGCCGATCAGGACGGCGACACCGGCCGCGAACCGGCGCTCCGGTTCGTCCGTGCGCAGGTTGACGCTGATCTCGCCGCGCAACCCGTGCGCGCGTCCGAGTGTGCCGACGAGCACCTCGACGGTCTGGCCCATTGATCTCCCCCGTAGAACAGACGACGTGTGAGACGGACGATCCCCGGTCACCGAAGCACTGCTTCGGTGACCGGGGATCGGTGTTGGTTCAGCGACGGCGAGAGCGACGGTCGACATCGACGAAGTCGACGCGGACCTGCTCGCGACCGGCGAGGGCAGCGATGACGGTGCGCAGCGCACCGGCGGTGCGGCCTTGGCGTCCGATCACCTTGCCGATGTCCTCGGGGTTGACGCGCACCTCGAGCGTCCGGACGCGGCGACGGTCCAGGTCGGACACGACGACATCGTCAGGGTGCGTCACGAGGCCGCGGACCAGATGCTCCAGTGCGTCGGGGAGCATGCTCAGGCCTCGTCGGACGCGGCGCCCTCAGCCTCGGCGTCAGCGGGAGCCTCGTCCTCGGCCTTCTTCTTGCGCGACGTGATCGCACCGGAGCCCGGCTCGTCGTCGGCCTCGGCGAGCGCCTTGTTGAACGCCGCCAGCTTGTCGGCCTTCTCGGGCTGCGGGGCGATGCCCGACGGCTCGTCGGTGCCCGCGAACGCCTGCCAGTCGCCCGACAGCTTGAGGATCTTGACGACGGTCTCGGTCGGCTGCGCGCCGACGCCCAGCCAGTACTGCGCTCGCTCGCCGTTGACCCTGATGATGGAGGGATTGGTCTTCGGCTGGTAGATGCCGATCTCCTCGATCGCACGGCCATCGCGCTTGTTGCGCGAGTCCATGACGACGATGCGGTACTGCGCGTTGCGGATCTTGCCCATCCGCTTGAGACGAATCTTGACGGCCACGTGTGTGGTTCTCCTGTGGGAACATGCCCATGCGACTCGCATGGACGGGATCGGGTGAGCGGGACCTTCGGCGTGGGACAACCGTTCGGTCCAACTCGGGTTGACCGCGTCCGGCAGCGTGAGAGGGCACCGTCGGACACAGCGCACCGGCCATTGTGCCAGATCATTCGGGCAGGACGCCAAACGCCACGCTAGGCGCGCTTCACCACCCGACCGCGCAGGATCACCAGCACCGGATGACGCACGGTCGAGATGTCGGTGCGCGGGTCGGCGCCGAAGACCACCAGATCGGCGGACGCGCCCTCGGTGATCCCGTCGGCGCCCAGCCATTCCCGTGCCCGCCAGGACGCCGCACCGAGCGCGAACTCGGGGCCGCCCACCCGGGCGAGCAGTTCCACTTCGGCGGCCACGATCCCGTGGGGCAGGACGCCGCCGGCGTCCGTCCCGGCATAGATGGGGACGCCGGCGTCCACGGCCTTGCCGATGGTCTCGAAACGGCGAGCGTGGAGAGCGCGCATGTGCGCGGCGTAGTCCGGGAACTTGCTTTCCCCCGCCGCCGCGATGTCGGGGAACGTCTCGATGTTGATCAGCGTCGGCGTGAGCGCGACGCCGCGCTCGGCCATCGTCTCGATGGTGGCGTCGTCCAGCCCGGTGCCGTGCTCGATGCCGTCGACGCCGGCGTCCACGAGTTCGGTCACCGAACGCTCGTCGAAGCAGTGCGCGGTGACGCGGGCACCCTCGGCATGGGCGGCCTCGATCGCCTCCCGCACCACCTCGACCGGCCACAGCGGCCGCAGGTCTCCGGCCTCGCGGTCGATCCAATCCCCGACGATCTTGACCCAGCCGTCGCCGCGGCGGGCCTGGGTGCGCACCTCGTCGACGAGGTCGTCCGGCTCGACCTCCTCGGCGTAGTTGCGGATGTAACGCCGGGGTCGCGCGATGTGGCGTCCGGCACGAATGAGCCGCGGCAGATCCTCGCGCTCGTCGACCCAGCGGGTATCGGCGGGCGAGCCCGCGTCGCGGATGAGCAGCGTTCCGGCGTCGCGGTCGGCCAGCGCCTGCGCCTGCGCGGTCTCGGCGTCCACGGCCCCCTGCGCCCCCATCCCGATGTGGCAGTGCGCGTCGACCAGCCCGGGCGCGATCCAGCACCCCGTCGCGACGGTGAGGGCGCCGGCCACCGGCTCGAAGGTCACCCGCCCGTCGACCACCCACAGGTCGGTCGGCTCACCGCCGGGCAGCAGGACGCCGCGCAGGTGCAGCCTGGATGCCGGGCCGTCCGGCACCGGCGCATACACGTGGGTATGCGTCGAACCGTCATGGGTGTG
This sequence comes from Nigerium sp., assembly GCA_016711325.1. Classification (GTDB taxonomy): domain Bacteria; phylum Actinomycetota; class Actinomycetes; order Propionibacteriales; family Propionibacteriaceae; genus Propioniciclava. The sequence continues at coordinate 59,163 of JADJTH010000009.1, forward strand.
CGTGTGGGACGCCAGCGGGCGGCCCAGCGCGTCCAACGGAACGTCATCGTGTGAGTGGTGTTGCGCCATGACACCACCCTGCACCACCGCGACGGGTCGCGTCAGCCGCGCGGACCCTTGTTCGGCTGGTTGAACATCTTCTGCAGTTCGGCGGGAAGCTGGAAGTCGGCCATCGCCGCCTGCATCTCGGCCTCGGTCTGCGGCATCGCCGGAACGGACGCCTGCGCCGCCGGCTGCTGGGCCCCGGCGCGCTTGGCCGGATTGCCCGACACCCGCTTGGCGTTCTTGGGCTTCTTCGCGGGCTGCGGCTTGCCGCCGCGGGGCAGACCGGGCATCGGCGGCATCCCGGGCATCCCCGGCATGCCCCCCTTCCCCATCTGGCGCATCATCTTGCGGGTCTCGGAGAAGCGGTTGACCAGGCTGTTCACGTCTTGCACGGTGGTGCCCGACCCTCGCGCGATGCGGGCGCGCCGCGAGCCGTTGAGGATCTCGGGCCGGGCACGCTCGGCCGGGGTCATCGAGTAGATGATCGCCTCGATCCGGTCGATCTCGCGCTCGTCGATGTTGGCGATCGCGTCCTTCATCTGGCCCATTCCGGGCATCATGCCCAGGATCTTGCTCAGCGGGCCCATCTTGCGGACGGCCTGCATCTGCTGCAGGAAGTCGTCCAGCCCGAAGTCGCCGGTGCCGAGCATCTTCGCCGCGGCCTTGCGGGACTCCTCGGCGTCGAGCGTGCGCTCGGCCTGCTCGATGAGCGTCATGATGTCGCCCATGTCGAGGATGCGCGAGGCCATCCGGTCGGGGTGGAACAGGTCGAAGTCGCTCAGGGCCTCGCCGCTGGAGGCGAACATGATCGGTTTGCCGGTCACCTTCGCGATCGACAGCGCCGCGCCGCCGCGGGCGTCGCCGTCGAGCTTCGTCAGCGCCACGCCGTCGAAGCCCACACCCTCGGCGAACGCGTTGGCGGTGTTGACGGCGTCCTGTCCGATCATCGCGTCGACGACGAACACGATCTCGTCGGGAGCGATCGCGTCACGGATGTCGGCGGCCTGTTGCATGAGTTCGGCGTCGACACCGAGCCGGCCGGCCGTGTCGACGATCACCGTGTCGTAGTACTTGCGGCGGGCCTCGTCGACCGAGGCGCGGGCCACCTCGACCGGGTTGCCCACACCGTTGCCCGGCTCGGGCGCGAACACCGGGACGCCCGCGCGCCGTCCGACGATCTGCAGCTGGGTGACCGCGTTGGGACGCTGCAGGTCGGCGGCCACGAGCATCGGCGTGTGGCCCTGCTCACGCAGCCACAGGCCGAGCTTGCCGGCCAGGGTCGTCTTGCCCGATCCCTGCAGACCGGCGAGCATGATGATGGTCGGCGGCTGCTTGGAGAAGCGCAGCGGGCGGGCCTGGCCGCCGAGGATCTCAGTGAGCTCCTCGTTGACGATCTTGACGATCTGCTGGCCCGGGTTGAGCGCCTGCGACAGTTCCTCGCCCCGCGCGCGCTCCTTGAGCGCCGCGACGAAGTCCTTGACGACGGCGAGGTTGACGTCGGCTTCCAACAGCGCGAGGCGGATCTCACGGGCTGTCGCGTCGATGTCGGCGTCGGTGAGCCGGCCCTTCCCGCGCAGGTTGCGGAACGCGGCTTGGAGACGGTCTTGGAGAGTGTCGAACATGGATGCCTTCTCGTCGAGCAGATCGTGCCCGCACAGCCTACCGGGCTAGCGGGCGGGCTCAGGCACCCAGCAGTCCGTCGACGAATCCCTCGGCCGTGAAGGGCGCGAGGTCGTCGGCGCCCTCGCCGAGTCCGATGAACTTCACCGGGATGCCCAGGTCGCGCTGCACCTGGACGACGATGCCGCCCTTGGCGGAGCCGTCGAGCTTGCTGAGCACGATGCCGGTGAGGTCGGTCACCTCGTTGAACACCCGCGCTTGGACGAGCCCGTTCTGGCCGGTGGTGGCGTCCAGCAGCAGCAGACACTCGGAGACGGGGGCGCGCTTGGCGATCACGCGGCGGATCTTGCCCAGCTCGTCCATGAGGTTGGCCTTGTTGTGCAGGCGTCCGGCGGTGTCGATGAGCACGACGTCGACACCCTGCTCGACACCCGCGTTGACCGCCTCGAAGGCGACGGACGCCGGGTCGGCCCCCTCGGGGCCCCGCACCGTCGCGACGCCCACCCGATCGCCCCACGTCTGGAGCTGGTCGGCGGCCGCGGCGCGGAAGGTGTCGGCGGCACCCAGCAGCACCGTCTTGCCCTCGGCGACCAGCAGCCGGGCCAGCTTGCCGACGGTCGTCGTCTTGCCGGTGCCGTTGACCCCGACGACGAGGACGACCGCGGGCAGCCCGTCGGCGCCGGTGACGTTGAGGGCGCGGTCGAGGGTCGGGTCGGCGAGGGCGATCAGCTCGGAGCGCAGCACCGTGCGCGCGGCGGCCGGATCCTGCACGCCGTCGACCGCGAGCTTCTTGCGCAAGCTGGCCACGAGTTCGGCCGTCGGCCCCACACCGAGGTCGGAACCGATCAGGGTCGCCTCGAAGTCGTCCCAGGTGTCGGCGTCGAGCCTGTCGGAACTGAGGATGCCCAGCAGCGCCTGAGCCAGCACGTTGGTGGAGCCGGCGAGGCGACGCCGCAAGCGGCTCAGCCGGGTTCCGGCGGCCTCGGGGCGTTCGGTGACCGGCGCCGGCGGAGTGCCGACAGGGGCGGGCGCGGCGTCCTCGTCGACGGCGGGCGCCCCGGCTTCGACGGGTGCGGCCGGAGGCTGCTCGATCGCGGGACGGGTCGCCGATTCCAGGTCGCGCCGGCGGCGCGCACGACTGGTGGCAACGGCGGCCACCACGCCACCCACCACGACGAGCGCCACCAGGGCGACGATCAGCAGGGTCATCTGGTCCAGGGCTGGCACGCGGCCATCCTATCGGCGCCGGGTACGCCGGACGGACTCAGGCGCGGGCTTCCGCCTTGCGGGCCTCGGCCAGCGCCCGCACGAAGTCGGGCAGCTCATCGTCGTCGTCGGCGTCGTCGTCCGCATCGCCGGGCAGGTCGAGGTCGGCGTCGCCATCGAGATCGACGTCGGTCGCCCCCCAGATGCCGTAGGGATCCTGCTCACGCGGATCGTCGAGCGGCGCGGCCTCCAGCGCCTGCTCCATCGCGGCGGACACCGCGGCCATCCGCGCGCCGTCGGCGGCGTCCGTCTCATCGGGGTCGGCGGTCGTGGCGGACGCCGCTGAGCGCGCCGATCGCGCCGACAGGCTGGAGGCGGCAGAACGAAGCTTCGCGGGAAGACGGCGCACACTCAGGTCGGGGACCTCGTCGATCTCGTCGACCAGGGCCACCAAAGCCCGCGGCGGAGCGCCTTCGCCGTTGAGGTGGCGGGCGGTCCGCGCCATCGCGTCGGCGAACTCGGGGTGCTGCGTGCTGCCCGCGCCCTCCATACCCATCGCGACGGAGGCGATCACACCGACGGCTATCACCATCACGACGATCATCGTGAAGATCATGACGGCCATCGGCTCACCTCCGTTTCGGCCAAGGATACCGTGCGCCTCACGGCCTATCCCTCACGCAACCGCTGGCTGATCACCGTCGAGATGCCGTCGGTACGCATGGTGACCCCATACAACGCGTCGGCGATCTCCATCGTGCGTTTCTGGTGGGTGATGACGATCATCTGGCTGGTGGCGCGAAGTTCCTCGTAGATGCCGAGCAGCCGGCCGAGATTCACGTCGTCGAGCGCGGCCTCGACCTCGTCGAGGATGTAGAAGGGGCTCGGGCGCGCCGTGAACAGCGCCGCCAGGAACGCGACCGCGACCAGCGAACGCTCCCCGCCCGAGAGCAGCGACAGCCGCTTGACCTTCTTGCCGGCGGGGCGCGCCTCGACGTCGACCCCCGTGGTCAGCCAACTTCCCGGCTCCGTGAGCACAAGACGTCCCTCGCCGCCGGGGAACAACCGCGCGAACGAGGCGCGGAAGGCGACCTCGACGTCGGCGTAGGCGTCCGCGAACACCCGCTCGACCCGGGCGTCCACGTCGGCGATCAGCCCGAGCAGATCGGCGCGGGTGCGCGTGAGGTCGTCGAGTTGCTCGGCGAGGAACCGGTGACGTTCGCTCGCCGCCTCGAACTCCTCCGTGGCGAGCGGGTTGACCCGGCCGAGGAGATCGAGGTCGCGCTGGGCCGCGCGGAGCCGCTTCTCCTGCTGCGCGCGCACGAACGGACGCGGGGGCGGCACCTCCTCGTCCTCACCCGCGGTGAGCACGGGCACGAGCTGATCGGGACCGTACTCGGCCGCGAGCACGTCGGCGGTCAGGCCGAGCTCGGCCAGCGCCTTGTCCTCGAGGGCCTCGATCCTCATGCGCTGCTCGGCCCGGGCCAACTCGTCGCGGTGGACGACGTCGACCAGCCCCTCGAACTCACGCGCCAGATCGCGGCCGCGGCGGCGGGCGTCGTGCAGCAGCCTGTCGGCCTCGACGCGTCGTTGGTCCGCCTGCGTGCGGACACGGGCCGCGAGGTCGGCCGAGTCGGCGAGGGCGGCCAGCAGCCACTCTGCCGCCGTGTGCACGGCGCGGGCGACCTCGGCCTCGCGTTGTGCCGTCTCGGCGCGCGCGGAGGCCACCGCGCGCGCCCGCCGCTCGGCGCGGGCGGCGCGCAGCAACGAGTCCGCGCGTCCACCGAGCGCACGCGCGCGCTCCTCGTCGGTACGCAGCGCGAGACGGGCCTCCATCTCGGCCTGGCGGGCGCGGGCGGCCTCGAGCGCGAGCCGGTCGCGCTCCACGGGATCGGAATCCGTCACATCGGTGCGCTCCCTGGCGACGCGCCACCGCTGTGTCAACGCCTCGAGGCCGACGGCGTCCGCCGCGCGGCTCTCCTCGGCACGGGCGAGCGCGCCGCCGTGACGCTCAGCCTCGGCCAGCGCCGTGCGTGCGGCCTGGCTGAGCCGGCCGAGTTCCTCGGCGAGCGCCGAATAGCGCGCGTCCGATTCGTGCAGGCGCGCGAGTGTGGCCTCGGCACGCACCGTGGCCCCGTCCAGGCGCGTGGAGGCGGCGGACAGCTCGAAGGCCGTGCGCTCGAGGTCGGCCTGGGCCCGATCGAGGGCCGCGGACGCCTCGTCGATCGCTCCCTGCACCTCGATCAGGCTCGGCTTGGCCGAGGATCCCCCGACCGAACCCCACGGGGCGAGCAGGTCGCCGTCGCGGGTGACGGCGATCACGTCGGCCCGGGCACCGACGAGGCTGCGGGCCGCGTCCAGGTCGCCGACGACCGCCACCCTGCGCAGCACCATCGCCAGGGCCGGCATCAGGGCCGCGTCGCAGCGCACGACGTCCACCGCGTACCGCGCCCCCACCGGCAGTGCCGGCCAGCTGGCGCGGTCGCCGGGATCGGGAGCGCCGGCGAGCAGCAGGCGAGCACGGCCGAGGTCGTCGGCCTTGAGCTGGGCGAGCGCGTCGAGCGCGGCGTCCACCCCGTCGACCGCCACGGCGTCGGCCATCGCCCCCAGCGCCGCCGCCACCGCCGTCTCGAATCCCGGCTCGACCCGGACGAGCGTGTGGACCGATCCCAGCACCCCGGCGAGCGCATCACCACAGTCCAGGAGCGCCCCCGTTGCGTCCGGGCGGGCCAGCCCGACGCGCAGGCCCTCGACGCGCGCGGCGAGCGCCGCCTTCTCCTGCTGCGCTTGCCGCTCGCGGGCGCGAAGCGCCCCGATGGCCCGGTCGGCGTCCACCCTCGCGGCCTCGGCGGCCTCGTGCGCGGCGTCGAGGCCGGCCTCGCCGTCGGCGAGCCCGGCTATCTCCGCCTCCAGCGCCGCGAACTGCTTCCGCGCGGTGTCGGCGCGCCGGCGCGCGTCGGCGGCGGACGCGCGCAGCCGGTCGATCTCGGCATCGGCCGCCTCGGTTCGCGAGCGCAGCGAGCTCACCTCGCCGGCGAGCTTCGCCAGTCCTTCGCGGCGGTCGGCGATGGCGCGTAGTTGCGCGTTGTAGTGCCCTTCGGCGTCCGCGTGCGCTTGCTCGGCTGCCTCGCGCGCCGCCGTGGCGGACGCCAGGGCCACGGCCCGATCGGCCACGTGCACGGCCATCTCCCGCTCCGAGGTGCGGATCGTCGCCGCCTCGGCCTCGATCGCCTCGGGGTCGCGTCCGCGACGCACCTGCGTCGACGCGTGCTGCGCGTTGCGCACCCGCTCCCCCGCGATCGTCAGCGTGCTCGACACCCGCTCGCGCAGGCCGGCGAGCGCGTACCACGTCTCCTGGGCGCGGGTGAGCGCCGGAGCGGCGTCGCGCACGGACGCCTCCGCGTCGGCCTCGGCCTGTCGCGCGGCCTCCAGCGCTTGCTCGACGGCGACCCTGCGCGCCTTCAGCTCGGCCTCGACGGCCAGGTCGGACTGAAGCGCCAGGGTCGCCATCACGTAGTCGTCGGCGAGCAGGCGCGCCTTCGCGTCGCGCACCTCGGCCTGGATGACGGCCGCCTTGCGCGCCACCGCGGCCTGGCGCCCCAGGGGTTTGAGCTGGCGGCGGATCTCGGCGACGAGGTCGGTGAGCCTGTCCACGTTGGCCTGCGTGGCGTCCAGCTTGCGCAGCGCCTTCTCCTTGCGTTTGCGGTGCTTGAGGACGCCCGCGGCCTCCTCGATGAATCCGCGCCGGGTCTCGGGAGTGGCCTGCAGGATGGCGTCCAACTGGCCCTGGCCGACGATCACGTGCATCTCGTGGCCGATGCCGGAGTCGCTGAGCAACTCCTGCACGTCGAGGAGGCGTGCCGAGGAGCCGTTGATGGCGTACTCGGAGCCGCCCGAGCGAAACATCGTGCGACGGATCGTGACCTCGGTGTAGTCGATCGGCAGCGCGCCGTCGGTGTTGTCGATGGTGAGGCTCACCTCGGCCCGTCCGAGCGGCGCGCGGGCAGAGGTGCCGGCGAAGATCACGTCGTCCATCTTGCCGCCGCGCAGTGTCTTGGCTCCCTGTTCGCCCATGACCCAGCTGAGCGCGTCCACCACGTTCGACTTGCCGGAGCCGTTCGGCCCCACCACGCAGGTGATGCCGGGCTCGAAGTTCAGCGTCGTCGCCGAGGCGAACGACTTGAACCCGCGCAGCGTGAGCGACTTCAGGTGCACGCCGTCAGCCTACGAATCGAGCGTCGCGGCGTGGCGACGACGCACGGCGCGGAACGTCCAGAGCTTGTTGACGATGAAGTTGATCGGCATGGTGATCACGATCGTCAGCAGTTGCCCCCAGTACTCGCGCGACTGCAGCCCGGCGTCCTCGTGAAACCACGGCGCGGGCAGGTAGAACGGCGAGGTCGGGTTGGTGAAGCCGATCTTGATGAAGATGCCCGCCAAGGCCGCGGCGCTGCCGACCGCGAGGAACGGCAGGAACTCCTGGATCCACGGAGCGCGCGTCCGCCCCGGAAGGTCCAGTGTCGGTTGAGCTGGAAGTTGAACAGGTTCGCCACCAGGAAGGCGACGATCCACACCAGCGTCGTGAACCGAAGGTTGAACGGCGTGCCGGGGATGGCGACCAGGACGTTCTGCGCGTTGACCGTGCCGCCGTTGAGCTTGTTCATGACGACCGCGACGACCATGTTCACCACGACGCCGGCGCCACCGACGAGGCCGAACTTCACGAACTGGCGTCCGACGTGGGCATAGCGTTGGAGGAAGGAGGGGGCAGAAGTCACGAGCGAACCCTACGCCACGGCGGGTCGTGGCGTCCGGCAACGGCGACGGCGTCGTCGGTCAGCGCAAACGCTGGCATCTCGGGCAGAAATGGGACGAACGGTTCATGAAGGCAACGCGCCGGATGGCGCACCCACACCGGCGGCAGGGCTCACCCTCGCGCCCGTAGACCTCGAGCGAGCGATCGAAGTAGCCCGACTCGCCGTTGACGTTCACGTAGAGGGCGTCGAAGGACGTGCCTCCCGTGGCCAGCGCGTCGGCCATCACGTCGCGGGCCGCAACCAGGAGCGCGCGGACGGCGTCCGGGCCGAGCTCACAGGCGGGCGTCTGGTGATGGACGCCCGCCCGCCACAGCGCCTCGTCGGCGTAGATGTTGCCGATGCCGGAGACGGCCTTCTGGTCGAGCAGCACCCGCTTGACGGCGCTCGACCGGCGTCCGACGGCGGCGACCAGGGCGTCGAGGTCGAGGTCGGGGTCGAACAGGTCGCGTCCGAGGTGGGCGATCTCCGGCGGCAGGGCCGCGCCGCCCGGTGACAGCGACAGTCCGCCGAACATGCGCTGGTCGACGAAGCGAACCTGGACGCCGTCGTCGAGGTCGAACAGCACGCGCGCGTGCCGCTGGCGTTCGGCGTCCGGACGGTCGACGCGGAACTGCCCGGACATGCCGAGATGCGCCAGGAGCGCGTCGCCGTCGGCGAGGGGGAACCACAAGTACTTGCCCCGGCGGCGCGGGGCGCCGAAGGTGCGGCCACGCAGGAGGGCGGCGAAGGCGTCCGGCCCCGCCTCGCAGCGCCGGACGGGGCGCGGGTGCAGCACGGTGACCGCCTCGATGCGGCGCCCGCGCACCACGGGCTCCAGGCCACGGCGCACCACTTCGACTTCGGGAAGCTCGGGCATTCAGGAGTCGGCGAGGGCATCGTGAGCGAGGCGGGCCGCGCCTTGCTGAGCCAGCTTCTTCGACCGCGCGGTGAAACCCGGGAAGCGCCGTTCGGCGACCACCGCGGCCGCCTCGAATCGCTTGTCGTGATCGGGTCCGCTCGCGACATGCTCGTAGCGGGGCGCGCCGAGCCCCCGCTCGGCGGCCAGTTCTTGCAGCGCCGTCTTCCAATCGGTCGATCGACCGTCGGTGGACGCGCCAGCGACCAGCGGATCCATGAGGGCGCGCACGAAGCGCTCCGCGGCGTCCCGTCCGGCGGACAGGAACACGGCCGCGATGACCGCCTCGCAGACGTCGGCGAGGATCGAGTCCTTGTCGCCACCGCCCGTGGTGGTCTCGCCCTTGCCGAGCTTCACCAGCGAACCCAGCCCGAGGCCGCGGGCGACGTCGGCGAGGGCGTACGTGTTCACCACGGCCGCGCGCATCTTGGCGAGCCAGCCCTCGGGCTCGCCGGGGTAGGCGCGATACAGGTGCTCGGTGACCACGACGCCGAGCACCGCGTCGCCCAGGAACTCCAGACGTTCGTTGTGGGGCGCGCCGCCGTTCTCGTACGCCCAGGACCGGTGCGTCAGAGCAAGCTCAAGGAGCTGGGGATCGATCTCGATCCCCAGCTCGTCGAAAAGGTCAGCAATGCGGCCCGCAGCCGCGTCGGTCACCGATCCAGGACCTGGCGGCGCGCGCCGCGGGGGCCGTACTGGCCGCAGGCCGGGCACGCGGTGTGCGGCAGGTGCTTCTCGCGGCAGGCGGCGTTCGCACAGGTCACCAGCGTGGGCGCCGACGTCTTCCACTGCGCGCGACGGGCGCGCGTGTTGGCACGGGACATCTTCCGCTTGGGAACAGCCACGTCTCACTCCTCGTTCGGGGGCCTTCGGCCCGCAATTCAGTCCTGGACGCCGTTCCACCCGGTCAGGCCGACCCAACGCGGGTCGACGGCCTCACCGTGATCGTGTTCGGGATCGAGGTTCAGATTGGCCCCGCAACGGGGGCACAGTCCTTCGCAATCGTCGGAACACAACGGGATGAACGGCAGATCGAGCAACGCCGTGTCCCGGATGACGGGCTCAAGGTCGATTCGTTCGTCCTTGACACGGCCGGCCTCGACATCGTCGGGATCCACGCCCGGGAAGAGGAACAGTTCCTGCAGGTCGATCTCGGCCTCAGCTTCGATCTCGGTCAGGCACCGAGCGCACTCCCCGCGCAGCTGCACCACAGCGACGCCGGTAGCCAGCACCCCATCACCCACCCCTTCGAGGCGAACCTCGAGACGGAGCGGAGACTCGGTCGGCACTCCGATCACAGCGTTGCCGATGCCCTCAGGAGCGGGTACCTCGGTGACGACTTCCTTGCTCCCGCCCGCGTGGTGCCCGTAATCGCGAATGTCGAATACGAGACCGGAGCGGGGATCGATGGAGCGATTCGTCATCGCGGAAACCCCTTTACTGCTGGCACGACAGCGTCATAACCGAATCCCAACCTTACCGGCTGGCGCCGGAGGCGTCCAACCGACGGACGGCCACCAGAGCCGGCGGCGCCGCGTAAGGCGAGGGACGCCGCCGTCGACCGCCTGTCCCGAGGACGACCGCCGGCGAGGGCGTTACGCCTGCATGGCGCGGATCCGCTCGGCCACGGCGTCCGGCACGAAGTCGGCGACGTCGCCGCCGAGCTTGGCGACCTCGCGGATGATCGTGGAACTCAGGTGAGCCCAGCGGGCCGAGGTCGGCAGCATGATCGTCTCGATGCCGCTCAGAGCGTGATTCATCTGCGCCATCTGCACCTCGAACTCGAAGTCGCCCGCGAACCGCAGCCCCTTGACAATGACGTCGACACCCTCGTCCCGGCAGTAGTCGACCAGCAGCCCGTCCAGCAGACCCACGCGGACGCCGGGCATGCCGGCGGTCGCCTCGGTGAGCATGGCGACGCGCTCCTCGACCGTGAACAGGTAGTCCTTGGAGCTGTTGCGCCCCAGCGCGACGATCACCTCGTCGAACAGGTGCGCCGCGCGCGCGATGACGTCGATGTGGCCGTGAGTGACCGGATCGAACGATCCCGGGCAGATCGCCCTCATGCTCATTCCTCCTTGCTCGCCAGGTGCAGCGTCGTCTCACCGTAGCGCCGACGCCGTCCCTCGCCGAGCTCGGCCGGCCAGGTGGGCGGCTCGTCCCGGCTGGACCGCTCGACGATAACCAGCCCGTCGGGCGCCACCCACCCGCCGGCCAGCGCCCGCAGGTGCGCCTCGACCACCCGCGTGGGCACGTCGTAGGGCGGGTCGAGCCAGACGACGTCGAAGCGGGCCGGCACGCCGGCGAGGAAGGTCTCCACCGGCTGCGTCACCACGCGGACGCCGAGCCCGGTCGCGGTCGCGTTGCCGCGCGCCAGGGCGGCGGTGGCGCGATCCTTCTCGACGCAGACCACCGGACCCGCACCTCGGCTCGCCGCCTCGAGCCCGACCGCGCCGGTTCCGGCGTAGAGATCGAGCAGGCTGAAGCGCTCCAGCATGGTGTCGGCCGGCTCGCCCGCCGTGCCGGCCCAGTCGGCGATCAGGTTGAAGGCCGATTCGCGCACCCGGTCGGACGTGGGACGGGTGCGGGCGTGCGCCGGCGTGGTCAACCGTTGCCCTCCGGCGCGGCCGGCGATGATGCGCGTCACCCGCGCGAGACTACTAGTCTCGTGTCGCTAGGAGCGGTCGATCCAGTCGCCGTCGGAGAGCAGCGCGGTCTGGGCCAGCGCGTCGGCGAAACCAGGGGTCGCGCAGCCGGGGTCGCGCCGCACGGCCTCGTCGGCGAGCATGCGGGCGGACTCGATGATGGCGGCATGTTCGAGCACGCGCAGCAACCGCAGCGTCGATCGTCCGCCCGACTGGGACGCCCCCAGCACGTCGCCCTCGCGACGCTGGGCCAGGTCGAGTTCGGCGAGCGCGAAGCCGTCACGGGTGGACGCCACCGCCGCCAGCCGCTCCCACGACGGGGCGTCCGGTTCGGCGGAGCTGACCAGCAGGCACACGCCCGGCAGGGAACTGCGACCGATCCGGCCGCGGAGCTGGTGGAGCTGGCTGATGCCGAAGCGGTCGGCGTCCCAGATCACCATCATGGTGGCGTTCGGCACGTCGACGCCGACCTCGATGATGGTGGTGGCGACCAGGACGTCGATGTCTCCGGAAACGAAGTCGCCCATCACCGCCTCTTTGACGTCGCCGGCGAGCCGGCCGTGCAGGACGCTGACCCGCAGGCCGGCCAGCGGTCCGGACGCCAGCTGTTCGGCCAACGCCACCACCCCGAGCGTGGCCTCGCCGGCGCCGATCTGCGGCGCGACCACGAACACCTGCCGGCCCAGGGCCACCTCTTCGCGGACCCGCTGCCAGGCGCGCTCGACCCAGGAGGGGCGACGGCCGGCATCGACCACCGTGGTGGACACGTCGGCGCGCCCGTGCGGCAGCTCGGCCAGCGTCGAGACCGACAGATCGCCGAAGACCGTCATCGCCACCGACCGCGGGATCGGCGTGGCGGTCAGGACCAGCACGTGCGGGCGGGCGGCGGCCCGGTCGGTGAGGACGGCACGCTGCTCGACGCCGAAGCGGTGCTGCTCATCGATGACCACCAGGCCCAGGTCGGCGAACTGCACCCGGTCGGCGAGCAGCGCGTGCGTGCCGATGACGATGCCTGCCTCGCCCGAGGCGATCGCGAGCAGCGCCGACCTCTTCGCGGCCACACTCCTCGACCCGGTGAGGCACACCACGTCGGTCGCGGCGTCCGGGCTGCCGAGCACGCGGCCCGAGCCCAGCCGGCCGAGCAGTCCGGCGATGGTCTGGTGGTGCTGCTGGGCCAGCACCTCGGTCGGCGCCAGCAGGACGGCCTGACCGCCGGCGTCCACCACCGCGAGCATCGCCCGCAGCGCCACCAGCGTCTTGCCGGAGCCGACCTCGCCCTGCAGCAGCCGCTGCATCGGCTGGGCCCGCGCCAGGTCGGCGAAGATCTCGTCCGACGTCGAGCGCTGCCCGTCGGTGAGCGTGAACGGCAGCGTCGCGTCGAAGGCATCCAGGATTCCGCCCGGACGCCGCGGGCGCGGCCCCGCGGCGCTCCGCGCGTTCTCCGCGCGCCGGTACGCCATGGTCAGCTGCGTGGTGAACGCCTCGTCGAATCGCAGCCGTTGCTCGCCGCGCTCGATGTCGGAGCGGGAGTCCGGTCGGTGGACGAAGGCGAACGCCTCGGTGAACCCGCACACGCCCGCGCGTTCGCGCACCCAGACCGGCCAGGGATCGTCGGCGCCGTCGAGGGCGCGCAGCGCCAACCGGACGGACTCGGCGATCGTCCACGTCTTGAGCTTCGCCGTCGCCGGGTAGAGGCCGACCAGCCCCGAGCGCGACAGCTCGGCGATGCGGGCCTTCTCGTCGGAATTGCCGACGACCTTGCCGGAGGCGTCCAGCATCACGAACGCGGGATGGGTCATCTGCAGCACCTCGCGGAACGCGCCGATCTTGCCGACGAAGATGCCGCGGTCGCCGCGGCCGAGTTCGTTCTCCCACCAGCGGGTCACGCGCGCGCCGCCGAAGAAGGTGGCCCGCAGCCGGCCGATCCCGTCGGTGAGCGTCACCTCCAGGCGCGACTGCGCGCCCCGGCCACGGTCGCGGCCCGGCGCCGCGTCGATCACCTGAGCGGACGCCACGCGCGCCATGACGGCGACGTGCTCCCCTTCCTCGAGGCTCGCCAGATCGGTCAGCTCGGTGCCGGCCAGGTAGTGCCGCGGAAGGTGGCCCAGCAGATCGCCCACCGTGTGCACCCGCAGCGCCTCGAACAGTGCCGCCTGCGCGCCCAGCACGGTGCGCAACGGCGCGTTCAACTCGGCGAACGCACGGGTCTGCCAGCGAGAATCGGCCATGATCAGATGGTAACGAGCGCGACCGACGCTCCCGCACGAACCGTCGCCGGCCACGACGTGCGTCCGGGCAAGCAAAAGACCCGCCGCAGCGGGCCTTCTACGAGGTGGCTCAGGTCAGCGGGTGACCTTGCCGGCCTTGATGCACGAGGTGCACACGTTCAGGCGCTTGGTGCCGCCGTTGACGTGGGCGTGCACCGTCTGAATGTTCGGGTTCCAGCGGCGGTTGGTCTTCTTCTTCGACCACGGCACATTGTGGCCGAAGGTCGGCTTCTTGGCGCAGACGTCGCACACGGCGGCCATGGCTTCTCCTTTGTTACCGGCCCGGCGCACACCAGGCGCGCCCAAGAGCCGACGATCGAAATCGGAACCTGGTTATCCTAACCGATCCCGGCAGGGGCGCGAAATCGCCGCCCAGGCCCGGGGTGCGCCGGCTCAGGTGGCCAGCACCACGGGCACGATCATCGGGTGCGCGCGGTAGCGACGGCTCACCCAGCGACCGATCCGACGCCGCATCACCTGCTGGAGCTGGTGGGTGTCGTCGGTCCCCTCGGTGAGCGCCTCGCGCAACGCCGCCGCGACCTCGTCGGAGATCTCGTCGAAGATCCCCTCGCCGTCGACGAACCCGCGTGCGGTGATGATCGGACCCTCCACGAGCGCCCCCGAGTGCAGGTTGACCACGGCGATCGCCGAGATGAACCCCTCCTCGCCCAGGATCCGCCGGTCGTCCAGCTCGGCGTCGCCCACGGCGTCCACGGTCGAGCCGTCGACGAAGATGTAGCCGCACTCGAGGCGCCCGACGACCCTCGCCCGGTGGTTGCGCAGATCGATCACCGCGCCGTCCTCGACGACGATCGTGTTCTCGCGCGGCACCCCCGTCGCGATCGCCAGCTCGGCGTTGGCCACCAGGTGGCGCACCTCGCCGTGCACCGGCATCACGTTGCGCGGCTTGAGGATGTTGTAGCAGTAGAGCAGCTCGCCCGCGGACGCGTGTCCCGAGACGTGCACCAGCGCGTTCGCCTTGTGCACCACCTTGACGCCGTTCTTGGTCAGGCCGTTGATCACCCGGTACACCGAGTTCTCGTTGCCCGGGATCAGCGAACTGGCCAGCAGCACGGTGTCGCCCTCGCCGGCCGTGATGATGGGGTGCTCGTGGCTGGCGATCCGGCTCAGCGCCGACAGCGGCTCGCCCTGCGAGCCCGTCGAGATGATGACCACCTCGTCCTCGCGGTACTTGTCGATGTCGTCGAGAGCGATCAGCGTGTTGCCGGGCACGTTCAGGTAGCCGAGCTGGGCGGCGATGGTCATGTTCCGCACCATCGAACGCCCGACGTACACCACCTTGCGCCCGCGCCGGACGGCCTCGTCCATCACCTGCTGGACGCGGTGCACGTGGCTGGCGAAGCAGGCCACGATCAGCTTGCCCCCGGCGTGCGCGAAGACGCGCTCCATCGCGGGCTGGATGTCCTTCTCCAGCGTCGTGAAGCCGGGGGTCTCGGCATTGGTGGAGTCCACCATGAACAGGTCGAGGCCCTCCTCGCCCAGCCGCGCGAAGCCGCGCAGGTCGGTGAGGCGTCCGTCGAGCGGAAGCTGGTCGAGCTTGAAGTCGCCCGTGTGCAGCACGGTGCCGGCGGGCGTGCGCAGGTGCACGGCCAGCGCGTCGGGGATCGAGTGGTTGACGGCCAGGAACTCGAGCCCGAACTGGCCGATCGTCCGGCGGTCGCCCTCGGCGACCTCGCGCAGGTCGGTGTTGCGGATCCGGTGCTCCTTGAGCTTCTCGCGCACCAGCGCCAGCGTCAGCCGGCTGCCCAGCACGGGGATATTCGGACGCCGCCGCAGCAGGTAGGGCACCGCGCCGATGTGGTCCTCGTGGCCGTGGGTCAGCACGAGCGCCTCGACGTCGTCGAGGCGTCCGGCGAGCAGGTGCAGGCCGGGCAGGATCAGATCGACACCTGGATGGTTCTCGTCGGGGAACAACACGCCGCAGTCGATCAGCAGCAGTTTGCCGTTGAGCTC
Organism: Nigerium sp.; assembly: GCA_016711325.1. Taxonomy (GTDB): domain Bacteria; phylum Actinomycetota; class Actinomycetes; order Propionibacteriales; family Propionibacteriaceae; genus Propioniciclava. Next base: position 74,632 of record JADJTH010000009.1, read on the forward strand.
GAAGGAGGCACTGTTGCGACCGACGTCGCCCAAGCCTCCCAGCGGGGTGATCCGCAGCGTGTCCGGGGCCAGCGTGGGCGGTGTCTTCAAGGCGTCTCGCACACGTCCTACCCTATCCCCCTCAGCTCAGGGCCCCACGCGCACCCGCCGCCAGACGGCTCGACGGCAGCCGGGAGGCCCAGGCCGGGCACCACCTGCGTCGGGTCCTGCTGGTGTCCTGATTCGGACGGGCCCTCCTTCCAAGGCCCCGAATAGAAGGGGCTGGAGATGGCTCGTACTCGTCGATTCCTCCAGTCCGACATGCGAGCGGGGGCGAGCGCGGCGCGGACTAGGATGAACGAATGACTCGCGCGCCCTTTGCTGACTCCTGCCGTCTCGCGCTTGCGTCCGAAGCCGAACGCATCGCCGCGATCCAGCGGCGGAGCTGGGCGCAGCTGTTTCCCTCCGATGTCGCCGACCACATCCTCGCCAGCGTCGATCTGGCCACCATGGCGGCGTCCTGGGAGGCCGCGATCGCTCGCCCGCCGCTGGCGGCGTTCCGGGTCATGGTGGCGCTCGCCGACGGACGCGTGGTCGCCTTCGCGGCGATCGGCCCGTCCGACGACGAGGACGCCCACCCCGGTCAGGACGCCCTCGTCGCCGAGTTCGTCGTCGATCCGCCGGCGCAACGCCAGGGTCACGGCTCGCGGCTGCTCAACGCCGTCGCGGACACCCTGCGCGCCGACGGCTTCACCCGCGCCACCTGGTGGGTGCGCTCCACCGACGACCCGCTGCGCCGGTTCCTGACCTCGGCCGGCTGGGACACGGACGGCGGCCACCGCACGGTCGGCAGTGAGGACGCCGCGGCGACCATCAGGGTGCTGCGAATGCATACGGCCCTCGCCTGACCTCGTATCTGCGCCTCGGAAGCAACGTTGCGCGTGCTGAAGCACGCGCAACGTTGCTTTTCAGGCGCGGATGTGGATCAGCGCACGTCGTCGTCAACCCAGTCGAACGTCTTGGTGACGGCCTTCTTCCAGTTGCGGTACTGCCGGTCGCGCTCGGCCGGATCCGCCTTCGGCGTCCAACGCTTGCCCTCGGCCCAGTTGTCGATGACGTCCTGCTCGCCGTTCCAGTACCCCACGGCGATGCCGGCCGCGTAGGCCGCGCCGAGTGCGGTCGTCTCGGCCACCACCGGACGCACCACATCGACACCCAGCTGGTCGGCCTGGAACTGCATGAGCGTCTCGTTGGCGGTCATGCCGCCGTCGACCTTGAGCTCCGACAGCGTCACGCCCGAGTCGGCCTCCATGGCCTCCAGCACCTCGCGGGTCTGGTAGGCCGTGGCCTCCAGCACCGCCCGGGCGATGTGACCGCGGTTGACGAACCGGGTGAGACCGACGATCGCACCGCGCGCGTCCCCTCGCCAATAGGGCGCGAACAGGCCCGAGAACGCCGGCACGAAGTAGGCACCGCCGTTGTCCTCCACCGTGGCGGCCAACGCCTCGATCTCGGGCGCCGAGTCGAACATCCTGAGGTTGTCCCGCAGCCACTGGACGAGCGATCCGGTGACGGCGATCGACCCCTCGAGGGCGTACACGGGCGCGTTGTCGCCGATCTTGTAGCACACCGTGGTCAGCAGACCGTTCTTGCTGGGCACCTTCTCGCCGCCGGTGTTCATGAGCATGAAGCAGCCGGTTCCGTAGGTGTTCTTGGCCTTGCCCACCTCGAAGGCCGCCTGGCCGAAGGTGGCGGCCTGTTGGTCGCCCAGGTCGCCGGCGATCGGGACGCCGCCGAGCAGGCCGGTCTCACGACCGTAGCCGTAGATCTCGGACGACGACTTGATCTCGGGCAGCATGGACAGCGGGATGCCCATGTCGGCCGCGATCGAGGCGTCCCAGTCGAGCGTGTCGAGATCCATCAGCATGGTCCGGGAGGCGTTGGTGACGTCGGTCACGTGCGCGCCGCCGTCGACGTCGCCGGTCAGATGCCAGATCACCCACGTGTCCATGTTGCCCATGATGAGGTCGCCGGCCTCGGCGCGTTCGCGGGCACCCTCGACGTTGTCGAGGATCCACCTGACCTTCGGGCCGGAGAAGTAGGTCGCCAGAGGCAGGCCGACCTTCGCCTTGTACCGATCGGCATCGCCCTGACCGAGTTCCTGACAGATCTTGTCGGTGCGGGTGTCCTGCCAGACGATCGCGTTGTAGACGGGCTCACCGGTGTTCTTGTCCCACACCATCACCGTTTCGCGCTGATTGGTCACCCCCACCGCGGCGATGTTGTTCTTGTTCAGCTCGGCGTGCGCGAGCGCAATGCCGACGACCTCACGGACGTTGTTCCAGATCTCCACCGGATCGTGCTCGACCCAGCCGGCCTTCGGGAAGATCTGCTCGTGTTCCAGCTGACCGGAGGCGACGATACGCCCTTCGTGGTCGAAGATGATCGCGCGCGAACTGGTCGTGCCCTGATCGATGGCCATCACGTACTTGTCGGACATATCTGTTGTGCTCCTACGTCGTTGTCGGATGTGAGGTACGGATCATGAGGAAGGAAGGAGGAAACCGGCAGACAGACCGGCGACCACTCCGCCGATGACCGGCCCGACCACGGGGATCCAGGCGTAGCCCCAGTCAGAGCCGCCCTTGCCGGGGATCGGCAGCACCGCGTGCGCGATGCGCGGACCGAGGTCACGAGCAGGGTTGATCGCGTAGCCGGTCGGCCCGCCGAGCGAGGCGCCGATGCCGACGACCAGCAGCGCGACCCCGAGGGCGCCCAGCCAGCCCAGGCCCTGCGGCGTGTGCGTGGCGGAATCGCCCCAGTTGCCGGCGGCGAGCACCACGAACACGAGCACGAAGGTGGCGATCGCCTCGGTGACGATGTTCCACACCGGGTTGCGCACCTCGGGCGCGGTGGAGAACACACCCAGCTTGAGTGCAGGGTCGGCGTCGCCGTCGAATTGGGTCTTGTAGGCCAGCCAGCACAGCACCGCACCGATGAAGGCCCCGAGGAACTGCGCGGAGATGTAGGTGAGTATGGACAGCGCATCGACGGCGACGCCGTCGACGAAGTTCTGTGCACCGGAGGCGACGACGCCCAGGGTCACGGCGGGGTTCAGGTGACCGCCGGACTTGTAGGAGACCAGGACGCCGGCGAAGACCGCCAGGCCCCAGCCCCAGTTGACCATCAGGAAGCCGGTTCCGTTGCCCTTGGTCTTGGGCAGGATGGCGTTCGCCACCACACCGCCACCGAGAAGGAGCAGCATCGCCGTACCTACTGTTTCGGAAAGGAAGATCGTTCCTAGAGACACTGGGATCTCGCTTTCTGGCACCCTGCTATCGGATGCCGATCAGGGCGCCTCGGGTGGATCCCTCGGGTAACCCTCCTTGCTTTGGTCGCGCCCGGGACGCCCGATCGGCGTCCCGGCGGCTTCTCACAGTGCGGACGGCACCATGTCTTCGGCCGTCGTCCGGACCGCGGACGCGGCTGCGTCCGTGGTCTGCTCCTGGGCCGCCAGTTCCGCGGCGACCCGGGCTCGGTAGTTCGCCTTTTCGGCCTCGGTCTCCTCGGCGTCCCAGCCGAGCAGCGGTGCGGCGATCGCGGCGACCTCGTCGACCGCCGACCCGCCGCGATCGGGGGACGTCGAGTTCAGCCGGACGCGCTGGATCAGGATGTCCTCGATATGGAGCGCACCCTCGTAGAGGCACGCGAACGCCACCTCGGCGCGCAAGTACCAGTCGGACGCCCCGAGCGGCCTCCCCAGCGACGGGTCGGCGTCCACCAATTCGAGCAGCGCATCCAGTTCGGAGCCGTACCGGTCGGTGAGGTGGGTGAGCCGCGCCGCGTCCCAGCCGTAGCGGTCGGCGATGGCGTCGCTGCGGCGCAGGATCGCCTCGTACCCGTCCGCGCCGAGCAACGGCACCGCCTTCGTGATCGAAGGCAGGGCCTTGGCCCGGTCCTTCCCCAGCGCCAGGTCGACGGCGTCGGCGGCCATCACGCGATAGGTCGTGAGCTTGCCACCCGCGATGACGACCAGCCCCGGGGCGGCCTCGAGGGTCGTGTGTTCACGCGACACCTTGGCCGACTTGGCCTCGGCGACGTCTCCTGGCTGCAGCAGGGGCCGCAGGCCGGCGAAGGTGCCGATGATGTCGGCCCTGGTCAGGTTCGCGCTCAACACCGCGTTGGCGTGCTCGAGAACGTAGTCGATGTCGGCGGAGGTCGGTACCGGGTGCTTGAGTTGCTCGTGCCAGGCGGTGTCGGTCGTGCCGATCACCCAGTAGTGCTGCCACGGGATGATGAACAGCACCGACTTCTCGGTGCGCAGGAACATTCCCGCCTCGGCATTGATCCGCTCGCGGGGCACCACGATGTGGATGCCCTTGGACGCGAGCACCTTCAACCCCGAGGTGGTCTTCGCCAGGCCCTGGGTCGACTCCGTCCACACGCCGGTGGCGTTGATGACCGCCCGAGCCTTCACCTCGATTTCGCGCCCCGTCTCCAGATCGCGCACCTTCGCACCGGTCACCCGTCCGTCGGCGGCCTGGAGCAGACCGACGACCGCCGTGCGCGACGCCGCGGTCGCCCCGTTGCGTACCGCGCTACGAACCAGGTTGATGACCAGCCGGGCGTCGTCGACGCGCGCGTCGTAGAACTCGATGGCGCCGATGAGGGCGTCGTCCCGCACGTCGGCGAAGCGCTTCTTGGCGCCCGCCTTGGTGAGGTGACGCTGGATCGGCACCGTCTTGTGCCCGCCCGCGCCGAGAACGGCCAGGGTGTCGTAGAGCCCGACGCCGACCGCCGAGTACGCGCGCTCGATCACCCGCTGCTTCAGGGGCCACAGGAACGGCTGCGGCTTGACCAGATGCGGCGCGAGCTTCGCGATCAGCCGGCCCCGTTCGCTGAGTGCCTCGGCGACCAGCGCGAAGTCGAGGTTGTACAGGTACCGCAGACCACCGTGGACGAGCCTGCTCGACCTGCTGGAGGTTCCGGATGCCCAGTCCTGGGCCTCGACGATCGCCGTCTTCAAGCCGCGAGCGGCCGCGTCGAGGGCGGAACCCGCCCCCGTCACGCCCCCGCCGATGACGAGAATGTCGAAGGTCTCGGTCTCCAGGGCGTGGAGAGCGGTGGCGCGTTGGGACGGGTTAAGTGCCGGGATTGACATGCGGGCTCCTTTACGGTGTGTCAACAGCATCTTGCAGCCTGATGCACAAGTACGCCATCCTGGCGCACAAACGTGCAGGCGAACGGAGCCGCGATGAACGAGCGCTACGACCAGATGTACCTGGCGGCGACCCAGTACTACGTGCAGGGCGAGACCATGGAATCCATCGCCCGGCGTCTCGACATCTCGCGGTCGACGGTGTCGCGGCTGCTGAGCGCGGCGCGCGAGTCGGGGCTCGTCCGCATCACCATCGCCGACTCGGCCAGTTCGCACTCACCGATCGCGCGCGCCTTGAACGACGCGTTCGGCGTCGCCGTGCACATGGTTGCGGCGCATGGCTCCGCCACGCTGATCACACGCATCGACCAGGTCGCCCAGCGAGGAGCGTCCCTGCTGGCGGAGGTGGTGGACGACGACTACGTGATCGGGGTCGCCTGGGGCGTCACCATGGCCGCCCTGACCCGCCACCTGCCCCGGCGCCCACTGGCCGGCAGCACGATCGTCCAGATGAACGGCGGCGCGAGCCACCACACCTCGGGAGTTCCGTGGATTCGCGAGATCCTCCAGTCCGTCGGCGACGCGTTCGGCTCCGAGGTGACGCTGTTCCCGGTCCCGGCGTTCTTCGACTTCGCCGAGACCAAGCAGGCCATGTGGCGCGAGCGGTCGGTGCGGCGCGTCCTGGCCCGGCTGGCGCGCATGGACGTCGCCGTTTTCGGTGTCGGCTCGCTCACCGGCGCCGTCGCGTCACACGTGTACGCGGCCGGATACCTGGAGGGCAGCGAGCGGACGGCCCTGCTCGCCGACGGCGTGGTCGGCGACGTCTGCACCGTGCTGATCCGCGAGGACGGCACCTTCGCCGACATCGAAGCCAACCAGCGCGCGACCGGGCCGACACCGGCCGAACTGCAGCGGGTACCGCGGCGCATCTGCGTGGTCGCCGACCCGCTGCGCGCCCCGGCCGTGCTCGGCGCCCTGCGCGCCGGCGCGGTCACCGACCTGGTGATCGACGACGTCACCGCGCGCGCCACCCTCGCGCGCATCGCCCCCGTCCGCGCACGCGCGTAGTTCGCTCAGATGCCGAGCAGCGCCTCAATGCCCTCGGTCAGCCCGGGCAGGCCCGGCACGGCGCGGACGGCGGCCAGGATCCCGGGCAGGTAGGCGCTGCGCGCGAAGCCGTTCTCGACGATGGTGAGTTGCTCGCCCTCGTTGCCGAAGCGCACCTCCTGGTTGGCGAACAGCCCGCGCTGGCGCACGGCGTGCACGCGGATGCCGTCGATCTCGGCCCCGCGGGCGCCCGGCACCTCCTGCGTGGTGGCGTCCGGCACCGGATCGCAACCGGACTCGGCGCGGACGCGGGCGATGCGCTGGGCCGTGGTGACGGCCGTGCCCGACGGTGCGTCCACCTTGTTCGGGTGGTGCAGTTCGATGATCTCGACGGACTCGAAGAACGGCGCGGCGATCTCGGCGAACCTCATCATCAACAGGGAGCCGATCGCGTAATTGGACGCCACGACCGCGTTGCAGCCGCCCTCGGCGAACCAGCGTCCGACCTGGTCGAGCCGGTCGCGGGTGAACCCCGTCGTGCCCACCACCGCGTGCACGCCGTTGCGGGCGCACCATTCGAGGTTGGCCATCACGGCGTCCGGCACCGTGAAGTCGATCGCCACGTCGGCCGCCCCGGCCGCGTCGCGGTCGTCGCCGACGTCGAGCGCGGCGACCAGCTCAAGGTCGGGAGCCTCCCGCACCGCACGACAGATCTCGGCGCCCATGCGCCCCTTCGCCCCGAACACGGCCACCTTCATGCGGGCCATCGTAACCGCACGCCGCGGCCGTCGCGGCCCGGTCGGGCGCCTCCGAAACAGGCCCGCCGCGAGCGGCGTTCATCTGCGGTTCACACGGGTGAGGCACTCTTGAGGTATGCGTGATCCGAAAGAACTCACATGCTGGCTCACCGACAAGGACGGCGTCCTCGTGCACGGCGACCGCGCCATCCCCGGCGCGAGGGAGCTGATCGAACACTGGACCCGTCACGATCTGCCCTACCTGGTGCTGACCAACGACTCCGTACAGACGCCGCGCGACCTGGCCGCGCGCCTGCACCGCGCCGGGCTCGACGTACCCGAGGAGAACATCTGGACGTCGGCCATGGCGACCGCGGCCTTCCTCGCCAACCAGAGCGGCCCTCGCACCGCCTACGTGATCGGCGAGGCCGGGCTCACGACGGCGCTGCACGAGGCAGGCTTCGTGCTGACCGACGTCGATCCCGAGTTCGTCGTGCTGGGCGAGAGCCGCGCGATGTCCTTCGAGCAGGCGACACGCGCGATCCGGCTGATTCTGGGCGGGGCGCGCTTCATCTCCACCAATCCCGACGTGTCCGGGCCGAGCACCGACGGCATCGTGCCGGCCACCGGTGCGTTCGCGGCGATGATCACGGCGGCGACCGGACACAAGCCCTACGTCGTCGGCAAGCCGAACCCCATGATGTTCCGCTCGGCCCTGAACCGGATCCAGGCACACTCCGAGACCACCGGCATGATCGGCGACACGATGAGCACCGACATCGTCGCCGGCATGGAGGCGGGCCTGCACACGGTGCTCGTGCTCACCGGTTCGACCCAGGCGGCGGACGTCGATTCGTTCCCCTACCGCCCCTCGCGCGTCCTCGACTCGGTCGCGGATCTGTTGCCGCTGCTCTGACGCGGGCAACGCCCATGCGTGCGCGGTGGCACGGGTCCCAGCGCCGAAGCGCCCCCGCAAGCCGGACGGCGCCGCTCCCCACGGGAGCGGCGCCGTCTGCGCGTGGAACGGAGCCGATCAGGCGTGGGCGTCCTCGACGACCGGCACCAGCGACAGCTTGCCCTTGTCGTCGATCTCGGAGATCTCGACCTGGACCTTCTGGCCCACGCTGAGGACGTCCTCGACGTTCTCGACACGGTTGCCGCCGTTGAGCTGGCGCAGCTTGCTGATGTGCAGCAGGCCGTCCTTGCCGGGCAGCAGCGAGACGAAGGCACCGAAGGCCATCAGCTTGACGACCGTCCCGAGGTAACGCTCGCCCTTCTCGGGCATCGTCGGGTTGGCGATGGCGTTGATGGTCGCGCGGGCCGCCTCGGCCGCCTCGCCGTTGGTCGCACCGATGTAGATGGTGCCGTCGTCCTCGATGGAGATGTTGGCGCCCGTGTCGTCCTGGATCTGATTGATGACCTTGCCCTTGGGCCCGATCACCTCGCCGATCTTGTCGACCGGGATCTTCACCGTGAGGATGCGCGGCGCGAACAGGCTCATCTCGTCGGGCGTGTCGATGGCCTCGCCCATGACGTCCAGCAGCGTGTGGCGGGCGTCGCGGGCCTGCAGCAGCGCGCCGGCCAGCACGTCGGCCGGGATGCCGTCGAGCTTGGTGTCGAGCTGCAGCGCGGTCACGAAGTCGCGGGTGCCGGCGACCTTGAAGTCCATGTCGCCCAGGGCGTCCTCGACACCGAGAATGTCGGTGAGCGCCACGTAGCGGGTCTCACCGTCGATCTCGTCGCTCATCAGGCCCATCGCGATGCCCGCGACGGGAGCCTTCAGCGGGACGCCCGCGTTGAGCAGCGACAGGGTCGACGCGCAGACCGAGCCCATCGACGTCGAGCCGTTCGAGCCGAGAGCCTCGGACACCTGGCGAATCGCGTAGGGGAACTCCTCGCGGGTCGGCAGCACGGGCACGAGCGCCCGCTCGGCGAGCGCGCCGTGACCGATCTCGCGGCGCTTCGGCGACCCGACGCGACCGGTCTCTCCGGTGGAGTACGGCGGGAAGTTGTAGTTGTGCATGTAACGCTTGGTCGTCTCGGGCGCCAGCGTGTCGAGCTTCTGCTCCATGTCGAGCATGTTGAGCGTGCTCACACCCAGGATCTGGGTCTCGCCACGCATGAACAGCGCCGAACCGTGCACGCGGGGCAGGACGCCGACCTCGGCCGACAGCGTACGGATGTCGCGGGTTCCGCGGCCGTCGACGCGGACGCCTTCGGTGAGCGTCTTGTGACGCACGACCGTCTTCGTCAGCGCACGGAACGCACCCGTGACCTCCTTCTCGCGGCCGTCGAAGGCCTCGGCCAGCTCTGCGCGGACATCAGCGAGCAGCGTCTCGGTCGAGACCTCGCGCTCATGCTTGCCCGCGATGCTCATCACGGCCTTGAGGCGCTCGGTCGCGGACTGCGCGAGGGCGGCGTAGACGTCGTCGGCGTAATCCCGGAAGACCGGGAACTCCTTGACCGGCTTGGGCAGCTGCGCGGCCAGCTCGGCCTGCGCCTCGCAGAGCGCCCTGATGGACGGCTTGGCCGCATCGAGCCCCTGGGCGACGACTTCTTCGGTGGGTGCCTGGCGGCCGGCGCGCACGTTGTTGACGGTGCTCTCGGTGCCGCCGGCCTCGACCATCATGATCGCGACGTCGCCGTCGGCCAGGACGCGGCCGGCGACGGCCATGTCGAACGTCGAGTCCTGCATCTGCTCGACCGTCGGGAACGCCACCCAGGTGTCGTCGATGAGCGACACGCGGACGCCACCGACCGGGCCCGAGAAGGGCAGACCGGCCAGCGTGGTGGAGGCCGAGGCGGCGTTGATGGCGAGCACGTCGTAGCGGACGTTCGGGTTGAGCGCCATCACGGTGACGACGACCTGGACCTCGTTGCGCAGACCCTTGACGAAGCAGGGACGCAGCGGGCGGTCGATGAGCCGGCAGGCGAGGATGGCGTTCTCGCTCGGGCGGCCCTCGCGGCGGAAGAACGAGCCGGGGATGCGGCCCAAGGCGTACATGCGCTCCTCGACGTCGACCGTCAACGGGAAGAAGTCGATGGCGTCGCGCGGATTGTTCTGGGCGGTCGTGGCCGACAGCAGCATGGTGTCCTCATCGAGGTACACCGCCGCCGAGCCGTTCGCCTGCTGGGCCAGCAGGCCCGACTCGAAGCGGACGACGTGCTTGCCGTACGAGCCGTTGTCAATGATGGCCTCGGTGAAACGAAGGCCCTCTCCCTCCATAGCCATGGAGTGTTCCTTTCGGTGCGTGCCACACCTGATCTCCGGCCTCGTGGAAAGGATCGGTCTTCGATCGAAGCCCACGGGAGCCTCCCCCGTAGGCCACTACCGAGGACCGACGAGCGCGGGCCAGGTGAGCGGTGATCTGTGTCTTCAGTGGTGTGACGCGGACGCCGGTTGCGTCCCCGTCCGATTCTAGTGGGTGGGTGCACCACGAGGGGATGGCCAGGTGGCCACCCCCTCGGGTGTCAAGCCGGTCGCGTCAACGGCGCAGGCCGAGACGAGCGATGAGCGAGCGGTAGTGCTCGACGTCTTGCTCCGCCACGTAGTTGAGGAGGCGGCGACGCTGGCCGACCATCAGCATGAGGCCACGACGGCTGTGGTGGTCTCCCTTGTGCTGCTTCAGGTGCTCGGTCAGGTGCGCGATGCGCTTGCTCAGCAGAGCGATCTGGACGTCGGGAGAGCCCGTGTCGCCCGGCTTGGTCGCGTACTCTTCGATGATCTGCTTCTTGGTCGTTGCGTCCATGCGCTTCCCCTTCGGTCCGTTGCGCGGCGCCGGTCCCGGTACGGGCGGCTCTCTTTCTCCGCGGGCGCTTTCACGCCGACCGACCACTCTACCCCAGCCCGAGGCGACACCGCGAACGGCACCGGGCCGCGTCACCACGACGTTCCGTAGTAGTAGCCTGGTCGCCTCATCATCGCGAAGGAGTAACCGTGAGCGTCGTGATCGGTGTTCCCGCCAGTGCGGAACACGAGACCCGGTCCCCCATCATCGGTGACGTCGTCAAGAAACTCGCCGGTCTCGGCGCGCGGGTGCTCGTGCAGCGCGGCGCGACGGACGCGGCCTTCACGACACCCGAATCCCTTGGCGATGTCGACTGGGCCGAGACGTCCGCCGACGTCATGGCGCGCAGCGACATCGTCTGGACGGTCGGCCCGCTGTCGGCGTCCGATGAAGCGGCGACGAGGCCGGGCCAACTCGTCATCGGCATGCTCGCCCCGTGGTCGGACGCCGCGAGCGCCACGGCGCTCGCGGGTCGCGGCGTCACCGCGTTCGCCCTCGAACTGCTGCCGCGCATCTCGCGCGCGCAGAGCATGGACATCCTCACCAGCCAGGGGTCGGCCTCCGGCTACCAGTGCGTGCTGCTGGCCGCCGCGCGGGCGCCGAAGTTCTTCCCCATGATCACCTACGCCGCCGGCACGATCCGGCCCAGCCGCGTCCTGGTCATCGGCGCCGGCGTCGCCGGCCTGCAGGCGATCGCGACCGCCAAGCGTCTCGGCGCCATGGTGCAGGGCTACGACGTCCGCCCCGAGACCCGCGAACAGGTCGAGTCGCTGGGCGCCAAGTTCGTCGACACGGGCGTCCACGCGGTCGGCGAGGGCGGCTACGCCCGCGAGCTCACGCAGGACGAGCGCGCCCAGCAGGCCACCGCGTTGGCCAAGGCCGTCGCGGAGGCCGACGTCGTCATCACGACGGCCGCGGTGCCCGGGCGCCGGGCGCCCCGGATCATCACCCGCGCGATGGTCGAGGCGATGAAGCCCGGCTCGGTCGTCGTCGACATGGCGGCCGAAGGCGGCGGCAACGTCGAAGGCACGGTGGCGGGCAAGGACGTGCTCGTTGGCGGCGCCCGCGTGGTCGGCCCGGTCAACCTGCCGGCCCGCATGCCCGTGCATGCCTCCGAGATGTTCGCCAAGAACCTGTTCAGCTTCACCGCGCCGATGATCACCGACGGCACCCTCACGCTCGACTGGTCCGACGAGGTGATCGCCGGGACCGCCTTCACGCACGCGGGCCACGTGGTGCACGCCGGTGTCGCCAAGGCCCTCGGACTCCCCGAGCCGGCTCCGCTCGCGGCTGCCGCCGACCCCGCCACTGCCGAGGAGACCTCCGCATGACCGACCTGCTGTATCTGTACATCTTCGTCCTGGCCGCGTTCGTCGGCTACGAGGTGATCTCACGGGTGCCGGTGATCCTCCACACGCCGCTGATGTCGGGCTCCAACTTCGTCCACGGTGTCGTGCTGGTCGGCTCGATGTGGGCGCTGGCGCACGCTGAGACGCCGCTGCAACTCGTCCTCGGCTTCCTCGCCGTCTTCCTCGGCGCGGCCAACGCGGCCGGCGGCTACGTGGTCACCGAGCGCATGCTGGGCATGTTCGCCTCCAAGTCGGACGCCGCGCGCGCCAAGAAGGGTGCCTGATCATGCTGAGCTGGCTCGTCAACGGCGCCTACCTGGTCGTCTCCGTCCTGTTCATCCTCGGCCTGAAGGCCATGAGCTCGCCCAAGACCGCCCGCAAGGGCATCGCCTGGGCCGGGGTCGGCATGCTGCTGGCCACCGCCGTCACGTTCCTGATCCCGGGCGGCGACGGTGGGCTGGCCTTCTTCGCGCCGGGCAAGACCATCAACCTGATCCTGTGCGTGGTGGCCATCGTCCTCGGCGGAGGCATCGCGGCCTGGCTGGGCAAGGTCGTGAAGATGACCGACATGCCCCAGATGGTGGCGATCTACAACGGCATGGGCGGCGGCGCCGCGGCGCTCATCGCGGCCGTGGCCTTCACCTCGGCTGAGCCACCGACCGGCACGCACGCCACCTTGGCCATGATCGGCGCGCTGATCGGCTGCGTCGCCTTCTCCGGCTCGACGCTCGCGTTCGCGAAGCTGCAGGGCATCATGAAGAAGGCCGTCCGCTGGCCCGCGCAGAACCTGGGCAACGTGCTGCACACGCTGGTGACCCTCGGCCTGGGCATCGCGATCGTCATCGCGGGCCCGCACCCGGCGCTCGTGGTCGCGTTCTTCCTCATGGCACTCATCCTGGGCCTCGCCCTCACCAGCCCGATCGGCGGCGCCGACATGCCCGTCGTCATCTCGCTGCTCAACGCCTTCACCGGCCTCGCGGTGGGCCTCGAGGGCTACATGCTGGGCAACCCGGCGCTGATCATCGCGGGCATCGTCGTCGGCGCGGCCGGCACCCTGCTCACCCAGCTCATGGCCAAGGCGATGAACCGTCCGCTGACCAACGTCCTGTTCGCCCCGATCACGGGCGAGGCCCAGGCCGGCGGCACGATGGAGGGCTCCATGAAGGAATGCTCCTCGATGGACGCCGCCGCCATGATGCGCTACGCCGAACACGTCATCATCGTGCCCGGGTACGGCATGGCCGTCGCCGGCGCGCAGCACAAGGTGTACGAGATGACCAAGCTGCTTGAGGCCGAGGGCGTCCGGGTGAGCTTCGCGATCCACCCGGTCGCCGGGCGCATGCCCGGCCACATGAACGTGCTGCTCGCCGAAGCCGGCGTCCCCTACGACCAGATCTTCGACCTCGACGAGATCAACGCGGAGTTCCCGCTCGCCGACGTCGCGCTGGTCATCGGTGCGAACGACGTGGTCAACCCCGTGGCGCGCACCGACAAGTCGAGCCCGATCTACGGCATGCCGATCCTCGACGCCGACAAGGCCCGCGAGTGCATCGTGATCAAGCGCGGACGCGGCGCAGGCTACTCCGGCATCGAGAACGCGTTGTTCTACGCCGACAACACGTCCATGCTGTACGGCTCTGCCCAACAGGCCGTCGCCGACGTGATCACCCATATCAAAGAACTGAGCTGATCGAGACCAGACGGCCGCGCCTGGACCGCGGCTCCCCGAGGGCGAGACGAACTTGAGTTTCCGCGTTTCTCGGACAGACTGAACCTGAAGACTTATCGAGTGAACGTAGCGAGGAGTAGCGATACATGCCTGAGGCAACGACGATTCACACCATTGAGGCCCGCATCGCCACCGCTGACGATCTGCCGGCCCTCATCGCGAACGAGACCAGCCGTACGAAGGGCCTGTCGGCTGAGTACCTGGCGCTGCAGGGGCAAGGCGAGTTCTACGTGGTGGTCGGCCTGATCGACGGCGAGGTGGGCGGCCGCGCCCTCCTGGATTGCCGCGACGACGGCACGAATCTCGTGCCCGAGATGAAGGTCCTGTGGGTGTTCCCGAACGCCCGCCGCAAGGGCCTGGGGCTCGCGATGACGGCGGCGCTGGAGGATCTGGCGCGCGACCTGGGCTATCGCGAGATCTTCCTGGGGGTCTCCCCCGAGAACCCGGCGGCCATTCCGTTGTACATCGAACTGGGCTACGCCCCGACCGGCGAACACCGCCAAGCCGTGAACGTGTCGGTTCTCGACACCGAGGCCGAGCCGCCGATGGAGGCCATCTTCCAGAAGTCGCTCGTCGTGCGCTGATCGGGCGCTCGTCCGACAGGCGTCCGGATCCCCTCGCGGGGTTCCGGGCGCCTTTCAGCGTGCGGCGAGCGCGCGGCGGACCTCGGCGACGTCGGCGTCCATCTGTGCGATGAGGGCCGCGATGCCGTCGAACCGCACCTGCCCGCGGATGTGGGCGACGAAGTCGACCGCGATCGGTGCGTGGTACAGCTCAAGGTCGGTGCGGTCGAGAACGAAGCTCTCGACACGGTGGTCGGCGCCGTCGAACGTGGGGTTGGTTCCCACCGAGATCGCGGCGGGCCACGCGGGGGCCTCGGTGCCCGCAGGTAGCGGGTGGCCGACACCGTCGCGGCCGTCCAGGCGCGTCACCCACCCGGCGTAGACGCCGTCGGCGGGGCAGGCGTAGCCCTGCGGTACGGGCAGGTTCGCGGTCGGGAAGCCGAGTTCGCGTCCGCGGTGGTCACCATGGCAGACGATGCCGCCGAAGCGGAACGGGCGCCCGAGCAGCTCGGCGGCGCGGCGCACGTCGCCGGCCTCGATCGCCGCCCGGACGGCGCTGCTGCACGTCTCTTCGTCGCGCACGTGCACCAGCGGCAACGCGGTGACGGCGAAGCGGCCGCGCCCCAGTTCGGCGAGCGTGGCCACCGAACCCGAGGCCTGGTGCCCGAACCGGAAGTTCTCGCCGACGACGATCCGCGCCGGCCGCAACGGCAGCAGGAACCGTTCGACGAACTCGCCCGGGCTCAGCTGGGACAGCTCGCGGGTGAAGTCGATCACCCGGACGTCGTCGGCACCGGCCTCGCGCAGCAGCGCCACGCGCTCGCCCAGACCGGTCAGCAGCTTGGGGCCACCGCCAGGGCGGACGACCGAAGCCGGGTGTGGCCAGAACGTGACGACGATCAGCGGCAAGGCGGGCTCGGCCGCGCGAGCGTGAGCGAGGACCGTGCGGTGACCGGGGTGGACCCCGTCGAAGTTGCCGATGACGACGACCGACTCGCTCACGTGCCCCTCTTCCGCTGATGGCCGCCAGCCACCCTACCAACCTCGCCGCTCATACCAGCACCGCGACCGGCACGCTGCCGCCGCCCTCGGCGGGACGGTAGAGAGCGAGCAACGCTCCGTCGTGGGTGAGCGCGGTCGGTGACGCGGGCACCGCCCGGCCGAGCGCGCGCCCGTAGCCGATGTCGGACGCCTCCGCGGCGTCCACCTCGATCGTCGCGAAGGCAAGCGGCGCGACCTCGGCCAGGCCGAAGGTGGCAACGGCGAATCGTTCCCCCGGATCCAGGCGGGGCAACTCCCCGTCCCAGGAGACGTGCTCGAGCCCGAACGGGCCGACGCGGGTACGACGCAGCGCCGTCAGGTGTCCGCCGACGCCGAGTGCCGCACCGAGGTCGCGGGCCAGCGCCCGGATATACGTGCCGGAGCCGCAGTCCACGACCACGTCGAGGTCGACCACGCTCACCCCCTCGGCGGACGACTCGCGCACGTCCCGGACGTCGAAGCGGGTCACCGTCACCTCGCGCGCCGCCAGCGTGACGTCTTCGCCGCGGCGGGCCAGCGCGTACGCGCGCCGGCCGTTCACCTTGATCGCCGACACCGTGGACGGCACCTGCCGGAGCGTGCCCGTGAGAGCGGCCACGCCCGCGGCGATCCCGGGACCGACCGTGGCCAGGGCGGCGCCCACGGCGTCCGTGACCTCGCCGTCGGCGTCGTCGGTGGTGGTCGCCACGCCGAGCCGGATGGTCGCCTCGTAGGTCTTCGTCGTCAGCAGCAGGTGGCCGAGCAGCCGGGTGCCCCGTCCGACGCCCAGCACGAGGACGCCGGTCGCCATCGGGTCGAGCGTGCCCGCGTGGCCGATCTTCTTGGTGCCCAGGGCGCGCCGCGCGCGCGCCACCACCTGGTGGCTGGTGATGCCCGACGGCTTGTCGACCACCAGCAACGCGGAGAGACTCACCCGCTCAGCCCTCGGCCTGCTCGGCGTCCTCGCGCGCCGGCTTGTAGGGGTCGGGCTCGCCGGCGTAGCTCGCGCCCTCGGCGCGGCTGGCGAGGTCGGCGTCCTTGGCGCGGGCCTTGGCGAGCAGTTCCTCCATCTCGGCGGCGACCTCGGGCACGGCGTCCAGCACGAAGGCGATCGTCGGCGCGAACTTCATGCCGAGCTGCTTGCCGACCGTCGAGCGGATCAGGCCATTCGCGGACGCCAGCGCCGCGGCGGTGCCCGCGCGCTCCTCGTCGGTGCCCAGGACGGTGTAGAACACGGTGGCCTCGCGGCCGTCGCCGGTGATCGTGACGTCGGTGAGCGTCACGAACCCCAGACGAGGGTCCTTGATCCGTCGTTCGAGCATGCCTGCCACGATCACCTTGATCTGCTCGGCGACCTTGATGTACCGCGGATTGCCCATGACGAGGCCCCTCTCTTCTCGAACGGTAAGCGGTCAGTCTAGTGCTCCCCCGGCCGCCCGCCCGCCGCGCACCGCCCCTGGTGGAGCCGAACCGGGAACGTCGGTGCGGCACGGGCGCGACCACGCGAAAAGGGGCGGGACGCCGCAGCGCCCCGCCCCCGTCAGCTGCGGACCTCAGTCGCGCGGCTTCTCCACCATCTCGTAGGTCTCGACGATGTCGCCGTGCTTGACGTCGGAGTAGTTGTGCAGCGTGAGACCGCACTCGTACCCTTCGCGCACGTCGGTGACGTCGTCCTTCTCGCGGCGCAGCGAGGCGACGGAGGTCTCGGCGACCACCACCCCGTCACGCAGCAGGCGCGCCTTGGCGTTGCGCTTGATGTGGCCGTCCAGCACCATGCAGCCGGCGATGGTGCCGAACTTGGAGCTGCGGAAGATCTCGCGGATCTCCGCCTGGCCCATCGTCCGCTCCTCGAAGATCGGCTTGAGCATGCCCTTGAGCGCAGCTTCCACCTCGTCGATGGCCGCGTAGATGACCGAGTAGTAGCGGATGTCGACACCCTCGGCGTCTGCGAGCTGCGTGGCCTTGCCCTGCGGACGGACGTTGTACCCGATGATGACGGCGTCCGAGGCCGCGGCCAGCGAGACGTTCGTCTCGGTGATCGCGCCCACGCCCCGGTCGATGACACGCAGCGACACCTCGTCGCCGACCTCGATCTTCGCCAGCGAGTCCTCCAGCGCCTCGACCGATCCGGCCGAGTCGCCCTTGAGGATGAGCTTGAGCTCCTGCGTCTCGCCCTTCTCGAGCTGCTCGAACAGCTGATCGAGGGTCTTGCGCCGGGTCGTCTTGGCCAGCAGTGCCGCCCGCTGGCGTGCCTCGCGCTTGTCGGCGATCTGGCGCGCCATCCGGTCGTCGTCGACGACCAGGAAGTTGTCGCCGGCGCCGGGCACCGAGGTCAGGCCGAGCACCTGCACCGGCATGGACGGCGGGGCCTCGTCGATGGTCTCTCCGAGGTCGTTGATCATGGCGCGCACGCGGCCGTGGGCCGAGCCCGCCACGATCGAATCGCCGGTGTGCAGCGTGCCGCGGTGAACCAGGACCGTCGCGACCGGGCCGCGGCCCTTGTCGAGATGCGCCTCGATCGCCACACCCTGGGCGGGCATGTCGGGGTTGGCGCGCAGGTCGAGCGAGGCGTCCGCCGTGACGACGATGGCCTCCAGCAGGCTTCCGAGGCCCTCACGGGTGACCGCGGACACGTCGACGAAGATGGTGTCGCCGCCGTACTCCTCGGGGATCAGCCCGTACTCGGTGAGTTCGCCACGCACCTTGACCGGGTCGGCCGCGGGCTTGTCGATCTTGTTCACCGCGACCACGACCGGGACGTCTGCCGCCTGTGCGTGGTTGAGTGCCTCGATCGTCTGGGGCATCACGCCGTCGTCGGCCGCAACCACGAGCACCGCGATGTCGGTCGACTTCGCACCGCGGGCACGCATGGCGGTGAACGCCTCGTGGCCCGGGGTGTCGATGAACGTGATCCGGCGCTCGGTGTCGCCGAACTCGGTGCGCACCTGGTAGGCACCGATGGCCTGGGTGATCCCGCCCGCCTCGCCGGCGACCACGTCGGAGTGACGCAGGGCGTCCAGCAACTTGGTCTTGCCGTGGTCGACGTGACCCATGACGGTGACGACCGGCGGACGCGAAGCCAGGTCGTCCTCGTCGCCCAGGTCTTCGCCGAATTCGAGATCGAAGGACTCGAGCAGCTCGCGGTCCTCGTCTTCGGGGCTGACCACCTCGATGTCGTAGTTCAGCTCCGCGCCCAACACCTGCAGCGTGTCGTCGGCCACCGACTGGGTCGCGTTCACCATCTCGCCCAGGTGGAACAGCACCTGCACCAGGGATGCCGGCTCGACGCCGATCTTCTCGGCCAGGTCGGTCAGGGAGGCGCCGCGGCGCAGGCGGACCTTCTGCCCGTCGCCCTGCTTGATGCGGACGCCTCCGATCGTCGGGGCCTCCATCTGGTCGAACTCGGCGCGACGCGCCTTCTTGCTCTTGCGTCCGCGGCGCGCGGGGCCTCCCGCACGGCCGAAGGCGCCCTGCGTGCCACCGCCGGCGCGGCCACCGCGACCGCGGCCACCGCCGCCACCGATCGGGCCGGAGCCCGGACCGCCGCCCATGCCGGGACGACCGCCGCCGCCGGCACCACCGGGGCGCCCGCGCCCGGCGCCGCCGGGTCCGCCCGCCCGCGCGGGACGCGCACCGACGGGACTGAGCTGGTTGGACGCCTGCTTGGGCATCATCGCCGGGTTGGGACGCGGCAGACCGCCGGTGCCGCCCGGACGGGGCATGCGCGGCGCGCCACCCTCGGCACCGGGACGCGGGCCGGGGCGACCGGGTGCGCCCTGGCCGTCAGGACGGGGACGGCGCACCCCCATGCCCTGTGACGACGCGAACGGGTTGTTGCCCGGGCGCGACGTGCCGGCCGGACGCCGCTGCCCCCCTTGGCCGGAGGGACCGCCGCTGCCGCCGGACCGCGGACCTCCCGGACGCGGAGCGCCGGGCCGAGGGCCGGGCGCGCCGGAGCGGGGACCGGGCGCCGGCGTGCTCGGCCGCGGGCCGGGCGTCGGCGTGCTCGGCCGCGGGCCGGGCGTCGCCGCACCGGGACGGGGGCTGGGCGCGGGTGCGTTCGGCTGAGGAGCCGGCGCGGGTGCGCTCGCGGGAGGAACGATCGGTGCAGGGGTGCTCGCGGGCGGGGCGACCGGCGCGGGAACACTCGCAGGCGGAACGACCGGCGCGGGAACACTCGCAGGCGGAACGACCGGCGCGGGAACACTCGCAGGCGGAACGACCGGCGCGGGAACACTCGCAGGCGGCACGACCGGCGCAGGCACGCCGGGGCGGGGCGCCGGGCGGGGACCGGGCGCCGGACGCTGCTGCGCCGGCGTCGACGGGCGCGGCACGGCGGGAGCGCCAGGTCGGGGCGCGGCGGGCGCCGCCGGGCGCGGGGACGAGGACGTCCGGGCGGCCGCCGGTGCGGGCGAACCACCCTTCAGCTTCTCGGTGAGCCGCCGCACGACGGGCGGCTCAATGGTCGAGGACGCCGAGCGAACGAACTCGCCCATGTCCTTGAGGATCGACAGAACCTCTTTGCTCTCGAGTCCGAACTCTTTCGCAAGTTCGTAGACGCGGACTTTGGCCACAACTCTCCTTCAGGCCCGCGTCGGTGCGCGGACCAGTTACTGGTAGATGCTCATTTCTGGGGATTCATCGAGTGGTCATGAGCGATTGCCCACCTTCTGGTCGTGTTCGCGCACAGCGCACGAAGCGCGGCTTCCAGTCTACTCCGAGCGCCGCCGATTTGCCCAAGCGGACCCGGGTGCGTCGATCGCGGCGAGGAGGTCGGCCAGTCCGGCGACGTCGGTCGCGCCGAGCCGCAGCGCACGGGGCACGGCCCGCCGGCGCAAGGCGAGCGCACCACAGCCGGGGTGCAGCCAGGCGCCGCGTCCGGGCGCGGCCATACCGATCAGGTACCCGGACGCCCCGTGCGCCACCCGGACAAGGGCCTCAGCTTGGTCACGGTTTCGACACCCTACGCACGTTCGGATCGGCACCGGCCCAGCGTAGTGGTAGCACTGGAGGTGGCGGAGAGCACCGACGCCGTCCGCCTTGATCGAATTGTTACTCGGCGCCGAGTATCTCGATGTTGAGATTCTCGTCGTCGTGGCTTATCTTTCCAGAACACGGGGCCGACGATGGCCCCGACGGCCGCGTGAGGAGCGCCCCGCGATGACGACGCACAATCGTGACCAGCAGCCACCCCAGGGGTGGACTGATGAGACCGAATTCCACCTGCCCGAGGACCACTGGCCCCTGCCCGAATTGGTCCACACGGAGAAGCCGCACGAGGGGCCGACGACGGCCTCCTTCATCGCGATCTCCAAGACCCCGGAGTACCAGAACCTCCGGTCCACGTTCCGCCGATTCGCCTTCCCGATGACGATCGCCGGCCTGGTTTCCTACTTCACCTACGTCTTGCTGTCGATCTACGCGGTCGAGTTCATGTCGACGCCGGCGATCGGCGCCATCAACGTCGGCACGCTGCTCGGCCTCGCCCAGTTCGCGGTCACCTACATCTGGACGGCCGCCTACGTGCGCTTCGCCAACCGCAAGCTCGATCCCACCGCCAGCGCCCTCAAGGCCCGTCTCGAGGAAGGAGCCCAGGCATGACCCTCCTGGAGACTGCTCAGTACGGCAACCCGGCCATCAACGTCGGCGTCTTCGCCGTCTTCGTCGCCGCCACCCTCGGCATCGTCATCGCGGTCACCCGCCAGAAGTCGAAGGCATCCGACTTCTACACCGGTGGCGGCGCGTTCTCCGGCCGTCAGAACGGCCTCGCCATCACCGGCGATTACCTCTCGGCCGCCGCGTTCCTCGGCGTCACCGGCGCCATCGCGATCTACGGCTACGACGGCCTGCTCTACTCGGTCGGGTTCTTCGTGGCCTGGATCGTCGCCCTGTTCCTGGTTGCCGAGCCGCTGCGCAACACCGGCAAGTACACGATGGCCGACGTGCTGAGCTTCCGGATGAGCCAGAAGCCCGTCCGCACCGCGGCGGCCACCTCGACCCTCGTGATCTCGTTCGTGTACCTGCTGGCCCAGATGGCCGGCGCGGGCGGACTGGTCGCTCTGCTGCTCGGCGTGTCCGACCGCACCATGCAGTCCCTGGTGATCGCGCTCGTCGGCGCGCTCATGGTGGTCTATGTGCTCATCGGCGGCATGAAGGGCACCACCTGGGTGCAGATGATCAAGGCGGTCATGCTGGTCGGCGGCGCCGCGATCATGGCCGCGCTCGTGCTGTTCGGCTCCGGGTTCAACCTCTCCGGCCTGATGGCGGCAGCGCAAACGGCGGCACTCGACCCGGCCATCGGCAACGGCAAGGACCTGCTCGTCCCGATGCAGCAGTACGGCACCACCGCATTCACCAAGCTGTCCTTCCTGTCGCTGTCCATCGCCCTGGTCGGCGGCCCCTCCGGCCTGCCGCACGTGCTGATGCGCTTCTACACGGTTCCGACGGCCAAGGAAGCCCGGCGCTCCGCGGTGTGGGCGATCGCCCTCGTCGGCATCTTCTTCCTGATCACCCTGGTGCTCGGCATGGGCGCTGCCCAGCTCGTCGGCCAGAAGGCCATCCTGGCCGCTCCCGGCGGCGCCAACGCCGCGGCACCGCTGCTGGCGCTCCACCTCGGCGGCGAGATCTTCATGGGGATCATCTCCGGCGTCGCGTTCGCCACGATCCTCGCGGTCGTCGCCGGCCTGACGATCACGGCGTCCGCGTCGTTCGCCCACGACGTCTACAACTCCATCCTGAAGGACGGCAAGGCCGATCCTGAGCAGGAGGTCAAGGTCGCCCGCATCACGTCGGTCGCCATCGGCGTCCTGGCCATCGTCGGCGGCATCTTCGCCAACGGCCAGAACATCGCGTTCCTGATCTCGCTGGCCTTCGCCGTGGCCGCGTCGGCGAACCTGCCCTCGATCCTCTACACGATGTACTGGCGCCGGTTCAACACGCGCGGCTCGGTCTGGTCGATCTACACCGGCCTGATCAGCTCGGTCGTGCTGATCGTGTTCTCCCCGTCCATCTCGGGTTCCAAGTCCGCGATGCTCGGCGAGGCGATCAACTTCGCGTGGTTCCCGCTCACCAACCCGGCGCTCGTGTCGGTGCCGCTGGCCTTCCTGGCCGGCTGGATCGGCACCGTCAGCTCCCCGGTGCGCGGCGACGAGGAACTCGCCATCGAGATGGAGGTCCGCTCCATGACCGGCGCGGGCGCGGGCGAGGCCATCGCTCACTGACCGGTGCGCGCCAGCGTTGCTGCGCACCACAACGACCAGAACGGCCGGCCCTCTCGGGGCCGGCCGTTCGGCGATTCACAGCGTCGTGACAGCGTCCGCGCAGGACGCTGCCAGCCACCAGCGGCTCGATGGGTCGTGGAATCACGAATCCGCGAAAGGACCCACATGAAGAACAGCCACAAGATCGGCCTGGGCGTCGGCACGGGCGCGCTCCTGATCACCGGCGCGGCCGGCTTCGCCAGCATCGCCCAGGCTGCCGACCCCACGGCCTCCCCCACGCCGGCTCGCACGGCGTCCGGCACCGACGACCACGGCAAGCCCACCGGCGGCCACGGCCGACACGGCCGAGGCGGCGACGGCGTGTCGGCGGCCCAGCTCGCCGAGAAGCTCGGCGTGGACGAGGCCAAGGTGACCGAGGCACTCAAGGACGCCCGCGAGGCGCTGCGCCCGAGCAAGGACGCCGGCACCGGCACACCGGCCGCGCGCCCCTCGGGCACCGACCGGCAGTCCGCGCTGGCCCGGGAGCTCGCCACGGCGCTGGGCATCGACGAGGCCAAGGTGACCGAGGTGCTCGAGACCCTCAAGGCCGAGCGCGCGCAGGCCCGCACCGCGGAACTGCAGACCAGGCTGGACAAGGCGGTGACCGACGGCACCCTGACCCAGACGGAGGCGGACGCCGTGAAGAAGGCGGTCGACGCCGGGGTGGTCGGCGGCGCACGCCGCTGAACCGCCCACGACCGGCCCCTCACGACACGGCGCCCCCGCTCCCGGCCGGGAGCGGGGGCGCCGTGTCGTGAGGCGTCAGTCTTGGGTGTCGGGGCGGATGTCGATTCGCCAGCCGGTCAACCGGGCCGCGAGCCGGGCGTTCTGGCCCTCGCGTCCGATCGCGAGACTGAGCTGGTAGTCGGGGACGATCACCCGCGCCGCCTTGGCGAACTGGTCGGTGACGGTGACGGAGGTGACCTTCGCGGGGCTCAGCGCCTCGGCGACGAACTGCGCGCCGTCCTCGGAGAAGTCGACGATGTCGATCTTCTCGCCGTTGAGCTCATTCATGATGCTGCGCACGCGCTGCCCCATCGGGCCGATGCACGCGCCCTTGGCCGACACGTTCGGGTCGTTGCTCTTCACCGCGATCTTCGTGCGGTAGCCCGCCTCGCGGGCGACCGCCTTGATCTCGACGACACCGGACTCGATCTCGGGCACCTCGAGCTTGAACAGGCGCTGCACGAGGTTCGGGTGCGTGCGTGACACGACCACCTGCGGGCCCTTCTGCTCGCGGCGCACCGCCACCACGTACACCTTCAGCCGCTGCCCGTGGCCGTAGTGCTCGTTGGGCACCTGCTCGGCCGGCGGCATGATCGCCTCGAGCGGGCCGAGGTCGACCCGGACGGTCTTCGAGTCGCGATCGGCCTGGATGACGCCGGTGACGATGTCGCCCTCCTTGGCCGAGAAATGCCCGAACTTCTGCTCGTCCTCGGCTTCGCGTAGCCGCTGCACGATCACCTGACGCGCGGTGGCGGCCGCGACGCGACCGAAGCCGGCGGGGGTATCGGCATACCAACCGACCACCTCGCCCTCCTCGTCGCGCTCGGGCGCCATCACGGCGAACCGGCCGGACTTCGGATCGAGCTCGACGCGGGCCCCTCCGACGTGTTGCGCGGTCTTCTCGTACGCGTTGAGGATCGCCTCCTCCATTGCCGCGACGAGCACGGTCATCGGGATGTCCTTGTCGCGTTCGAGGGCGCGCAGGGCCGCCATATCGATGTCCACGATTACTCCTGTTCGTCGGCGTCGTCGGCGATGGCGTCCTTGCGGAGCTCAGCCTGCACGACGGCCTTGGTGATGGTGTCGAACTCGAACCGCCGTGCGGCACCGTCCACGTCGAGGATGACGCCGGACGCGTCCGCCTCAGTGATCCGGCCCGTCACCGCGCCGTCGGCCAGCGTCAGCGTGACGAGGCGTCCGGTGTTGCGGCGGAAATGCTTGGGTGCGGTGAGCGGCCTGCTCACGCCGCGGCTGGACACCTCCAGGGTGTAGGGGGCGTGGCCGGTCACGGTGGAGTCGTCCAGGGCGCTGCTGAGCGCGCGCGTGGCACCGGCGATCTCGTCGAGGGAGGGGCCTCGGCCGTCGGGGCCGTCGCCGTCGACGTAGATCCGCAACACGCTGCGCTTGCCCGCAGCGGCGATCTCGATGCGGTCGACCTCGAGCCCGCACTGAGCAACCACGGGCTCCACGAGTGCGGCGATCGCTTCTTTCTTCATGGTTCCCCGTTCCTGTTGTGGCCGCGCAGTTGTTCTCGACAGTCTACCCCCACCTCGCCGCCCGGCGGCGCCCTCGGTGTAGCCTCACAGCGTGCTGAGCCGACGTTTGCTGCTGGGCGGCGCCGCGGGCGCGGCCGCCGTCGCGCTGACCGGGTGCGACGCGCTCGCCGGACTGACACCTGGGACGACTCCGGTGCTCCCCGCCCCCGATCCGTCGGTTCCGGCCCACGCCGCCCTGATCGGCGTGCGCCGTCGCCTGGACGCCGCCGCGGCAGCCGATCTCACCGACGACCAGGCGGGCCTGATCGCCTGGGCGCGGCGGCTCAGCGACGAACAGCACGCCGCGACCTCGCTGGCCGTGCCCGCACCCTGGTCGCCCGCACCCGCGTCGCCGGCACCGGACGCCGCATCCGCGCTCGCCGCCCTCGCCGACGCCCTCGCCGGCGCCGAGCGGGCCTTCGCCCGGCAGGCGCTGGACGCCACGACGGCCCGCCCGCTGACCTGGGCGTCCATGGCGGCGTGGTGCGCCGCGACCAGCGCCGAGCTTCCCGAACCCCGGGCGAACCGCGAGCCGGCCCGGGGCGTCCTGCTGCCCGCCGCACAGACCGCACAGGAGGCGGCCCAGGACGCCCTGGACGCGGCGAGCGCCGCCCTGTACGGCCTCCAGGTCGCCGCCGGATACGCGGGGCTCGATGCCGGCGAGCGGGGCCATTTCGCCGAACGCCTGGCGTTCTGGGCGCAGCTGCGCGACCGCCTCGACGCCCAGGCGCGCCAGGACGCCCTGGCGCTCGCCCCCGCCCCGCCGTGGTTCGACGTGCGCCGGCCCGCCGATCGGACCGACGCGTACGCCCTCGCCGCGCGGGCGCAGGCGAACGCGCTCCCCGCCCTCGGCGGAGGCCTGGCGCACGCGCATCCCGGATCCCGCGGCACCCTGATCGAGGCGCTGGCGGGCGTCGCGGTCGACGTGCCGCGCTGGAGCGGCCTGCTGGAGCGCTGGCCGGGCCTGCCGCGCAC
Organism: Nigerium sp.; assembly: GCA_016711325.1. Classification (GTDB taxonomy): domain Bacteria; phylum Actinomycetota; class Actinomycetes; order Propionibacteriales; family Propionibacteriaceae; genus Propioniciclava. The sequence goes on from JADJTH010000009.1 coordinate 100,497, forward strand.
CTGAGCGGGGACGGCGTCAGGAGCCGAGCAGGGGGGCGATCATGTCCCAGGACAGCCGCAGCCCGAGCCCGACGATCACGACCAGGAACACCGTCCGCACGAACCCGTTGCCGTGCCTGAGCGCCATCGTGGCGCCCAGCAGGCCACCGGTGAGGTTCGCCAGGCCCATGGCGACGCCGAGCCCCCACCAGATATGGCCCGACAGGCCGAACACGGCGATGGCGGCGAGATTCGTGGCGAGGTTGGCGAGCTTCGCCAACACCGTGGCCGTGAGGAATTCGAACCCCATGACCGCCACGATCCCGATCAGGAAGAACGAGCCGGTGCCCGGCCCGATGAAGCCGTCCCACAGCCCCACCGCCAGGCCGATCGCCGACAGCCACGCCATGGCCCGCCAGCCGGTGTGCCGCACCTGGTGGTGCAGTCCCAGGTGCGGACGCCGCCACGTGTACCAGCCAACCCCCACGATCGCGCCCAGGACGAGCGGGGTGAACGCGCTCCGGTCGAGGAAATGCGTGAGCTGCGCGCCCAGCGACGAGCCCAGTGCCGAGAAGGCCACCAGCGGGATCAGCGCCGCCCACGGGATCCGGATCCGGCGCAGGTAGGTCAGCGCAGCGACCGACGTTCCCATCGCGCTGGGCACCTTGTTGGTGCCCGCGATCGTGGGCACGGGTGCGTCCGCCGGCAGGCCGATCAGCAGCGCCGGCAACTGGATCAGCCCGCCACCGCCGACGATCGAGTCGACCCAGCCCGCCAGGAACGACGCCCCCACCAGCGCGAGGATCGTCAGCAGCGGCAACTCCAGGCCGGTCACCATCACCGGTCCGGACGGGTCACGGCATCAGCAGAGCGATCAGCGTGTCGGCGACGGCGTCCGCCGCCACCTCGGACCGCTCACCGCTCGCGCGGTCGCGCACCTCCACCACCCCGTGCGCCAGTGTGCGACCCACCACCACCGAGGTGGGCATGCCCAGCAGCTCGGCGTCGGTGAACTTCACCCCCGGCGAGGCCACGCGGTCGTCGAGCAGGACCGCGATGCCCGCGGCGTCCAGCTTCTCGGCGAGGGCGGCGGCGAACTCGACAACGGCGGCGTCCTTGCCGGTGGCGACGATGTGCACGTCGAACGGAGCGAGGTTGCGCGGCCAGGCCAGGCCTTTGTCGTCGCAGGTCGCCTCCGCGACCGCCGCCACCGCGCGCGAGACGCCGATGCCGTAGGAGCCCATCGTCACCGTGACGAGCTTGCCGTTCGGATCGAGCACCTTGAGTCCGAGCGCGTCGGCGTACTTGCGGCCGAGCTGGAAGATGTGGCCCATCTCGATTCCGCGCGCCAGGGCGAGCGGTCCCGATCCGTCCGGAGCCGGGTCTCCGTCGCGGATCTCGGCCACGTCGAGCACCCCGTCCGAACCGAAATCCCGCCCGCACACCAGGTCGTAGACATGGCGTCCGGCCTCGTTGGCGCCGGTGATCCAGCGCGTACCCTCGGCCACCGCCGGATCGGTCAGGTAGCGGACGCCCGCGCCGTCGGCGGCCGTCCCCAGGCCGGCCTCGGCGCCGGCACGGCGCGGGCCGATGTAGCCCTTGACCAGCTGCGGGTGGGCCGCGAAATCCTCGTCCCCGAACGGCTCGACCTCGGCGGGCGCGACGGCGGCCTCGAGCCGCTTCAGGTCCACCTCCCGGTCGCCGGGCAGGCCGACGGCCAGCGGCGTCCGGGTTCCGTCCGGGTCGCGCAGCATGAACACCACGTTCTTCAGCGTGTCGGCGGCGCCCCACGCGCGGTCGGCGCGCGGGAAGCGGTCGTTCGACAGCGCGACGAGCGTGTCGATCGTCGGCGAGTCCGGGGTGTCCTCGACGTGCGCGGCGGGCACGCCCGCGGCGTCCCGCGCGGGGGTGAGCGGACGCTGCACGGCCTCGACGTTGGCGGCGTACCCGCCCGGGCTGCGCACGAAGGTGTCCTCGCCGATCTCGGCGATCGCCAGGAACTCCTCGGACGCCGACCCGCCCATCGCGCCCGACGTGGCCGACACGATCACGTAGTCGAGGCCGAGGCGGTCGAAGATCCGCCGGTAGGCGGCCCGGTGCGCGTCGTAGGACGCCTGCAGCCCCGCGTCGTCGATGTCGAAGGAGTAGGAGTCCTTCATCACGAACTCTCGCCCGCGCAGCAGGCCGGCGCGGGGCCGCGCCTCGTCCCGGTACTTGGTCTGGATCTGGTACAGCGACAAGGGGAGATCCTTGTACGAGGAGTACAGGTCCTTCACCATCAGGGTGAACATCTCCTCGTGGGTCGGCCCGAGCAGCAGGTCGGCCCGCTTGCGGTCGGCCAGCCGGAACAGGTTCGGGCCGTACTCGGTCCAGCGCCCGGTCGCCTCGTACGGCTCGCGCGGCAGCAACGCCGGGAAGCGCACCTCTTGCGCACCCATCGCGTTCATCTCGTCGCGCACGATCTGCTCGACCTTCTGCAGCACGCGCAGGCCCAGGGGCAGCCAGCTGTAGATGCCCGGGGCGACGCGGCGGATGTATCCCGCGCGGACCAGCCAGCGATGGCTGGGCACCTCGGCGTCGGAAGGGTCCTGCCGGAGCGTGCGGACGAACAGGTCGGTCATGCGGGTGATCACGGGCCGCAAGCCTACCGCCGAGCGCCACGGGGTCCGCATCGGGCCACGGCCATGTCGCCGGCAAGGCCGTCCGCCATTTCGGCGGACACGTGTGGCCCGCTGTCGGGCCACGAGTGTCCGCTATCCGCGCGATCAGAACAGGACGGAGGCGAGCTCGCCGACCACGTCGTAGCCGCAGCGGCGGTAGCTCGCGATGGCGGGGGCGTTGAAGTCGTTGACGTAGAGCGAGGACACCCGTCCGCCGGCCACGATCGCGTTGGTCACGGCCGCCATCGCGGGCGCCGACAGACCGCGCCCGCGCAGCCGCGGCGTCACCCACACGCCCTGCACCTGCGCCGCCCGCGCGCTGATCGCGCCCAGGTCGGCCTTGAAGACCACCTCGCCGTCCTCGACGATCGCGTAGGCCCGCCTGCCGACGACCAGGGTGCTCACGTAGCGCCGGTAGCCCTCCCGGTTGCCCGCCAGCGGGTCTTCGTCGAGTTCCTCGCGGTACATGGCGACCGCGCCGGCGAGATAGCTCTCGAACACGTCGGGGGTGGCGAGCGCCACCCGCGGGTCGGGCGGCACCGGGCTGGGCGTCGCGCGCGCCATCAGCAGTTGGCGCGGGCGCACCAGGCGGGCGTCCGCATAGGCCGCCGGCCACCGCGCCGCCAGCCGGTGCCACAGGCCCAGCGCGTGCGCGCTCGGCCCGACGATCGCCACGAACGTCCGCCAACGGCCGATGTCGTCCGCGAAGGCGTCCAGCGCCAGGTCGTCGGCGTCCACGGTCGCGAGGTTGGCGCCGACGTGCAGCAGCGAGACCGGCGCGTACGCCGGGTACCCCCACAGCTCGCCGGGGGTCTTGTCGCGCAGCACCCCCGCCTCCACGCGCGAGGCGACGAAACAGTGCTGGACCGGATCGGCGTCCAGCAGCCGGGCGACGAGCGCACGATCACGCTCGTCCAGGACCCGGCAGCGCCTCACCCCACCGACACCTCGGGCGACTGCCCCGTCGGCTCCATGTCGGCGGCGATCCGGTTGGCCTCGTCGATCAGCGTCTGCACGATCTCGGACTCGGGAACGGTCTTGATCACCTCGCCCTTGACGAAGATCTGCCCCTTGCCGTTGCCGGACGCCACGCCGAGGTCTGCCTCGCGCGCCTCGCCGGGGCCGTTGACGACACAGCCCATGACCGCGACGCGCAGCGGCACGCTCATGCCTTCGAGACCCTTGGTGACCTCTTCGGCCAGCGTGTACACGTCGACCTGGGCGCGGCCGCAGCTCGGGCAGGAGACGATCTCGAGCTTGCGCGGCCGCAGGTTGAGCGACTCGAGGATCTTGCTGCCGACCTTGATCTCTTCGGCCGGCGGCGCCGACAAGGACACGCGGATGGTGTCGCCGATGCCCTCGGCGAGAAGGATGCCGAAGGCGACCGAACTCTTGATCGTGCCCTGGAAAGCCGGGCCCGCCTCGGTGACGCCGAGGTGCAGCGGGTAGTCGCACTGCGCCGACAGCTGTCGGTACGCCTGCACCATGACGATCGGGTCGTTGTGCTTGACGGAGATCTTGAAGTCGCCGAAGCCGTGCTCCTCGAACAGGGAGGCCTCCCACAACGCCGATTCCACGAGCGCCTCGGGTGTCGGTCCGCCGTGCTTGGCCAGCAGGCGCCTGTCCAGCGATCCGGCGTTGACGCCGATGCGCAGGCTGACCCCGGCGTCCGCGGCGGCCTTGGCGATCTCGCCGACCTTGTCGTCGAACTGGCGGATGTTGCCCGGGTTGACGCGGACGGCGGCACAGCCCGCGTCGATGGCGGCGAACACGTACTTCGGCTGGAAATGGATGTCGGCGATCACCGGGATCTGCGACTTCTTGGCAATGATGTGCAGCACGTCGGCGTCGTCCTGGCTGGGCACGGCGACGCGCACGATGTCACAGCCGGTCGCGGTGAGCTCGGCGATCTGCTGCAGGGTGCCGTTGATGTCGGTGGTCTTGGTGGTGGTCATGGACTGGACCGAGATCGGCGCTCCCCCGCCGACCGGCACCTTGCCCACGGTGATGCGGCGGGTCGGCTTGCGCGGCGCCAGCACGGGGGCGGGAGCCGCGGGCATGCCCAGGTTGACGGTCATGACACTCCTTAGAAGATCTTCACGGGCGAGACGATATCGGCCACGATGAGCACGACGCCGCACAGCAGGATGAATCCTCCCACCGCGTAGGCCACGGGCACCATCTTGGCCGTGTCGACCGGGCCCGGGTCGGGGCGTCCGGTCGCGCGGGCGACGGTACGGCGCAGCCATTCCCACAGTGCGCCGGCGATGTGGCCGCCGTCGAGCGGCGGCAGCGGGACCAGGTTGAACACGGCCAGGAAGAGGTTCACCGACGCGAGCAGGCTGGCGAACATCGCCGCGCGCGCGGCCGCCGGAACCTCGAGGACGCTCGCCTGGCCGGCCACGACGCTGGCGCCCACGATGCTGATCGGGCTCTCGAGCGAGCGCGGCTGCCCGGTCACCATGTCGGCGACGACGTTCCACACCTTGACCGGGAACTGCGCGATCGCCGACACCGACTGCGCGGTCAGGCCGGCCATGGACGCCAGCACCTCACCAGGCCCGCCGCGGACCAGTTCGGCCGTCGGGATGACGCCGAGCGAGCCGATCGGGGTGGCGCCGCCGGGGGCGTCCGGATCGGCGATCGTGCGGAGGCGGGTGTGGACGGTCGGCAGGGTGACCTGCTGCCCGTCGCGCTCGACGACCAGGGTGGCCTCGCGGTCGAGGTTGGCGCGGATCAGCGCGGTGAGCTGCGGGTAGTCGGTGATCGCGGTGCCGTTGAACGCGACGATCCGGTCGCCCGCCAGCAGACCCGCCTGCGCGGCGGGTGTGGGCGGGTCGTCGGGCGTGCAGGTCATGTCGGCGCGCTGCCCGGCGATGACGCACGCCTGGATCGAGTGCACCACCGTGCTGTCCTGCCAGGTGCCGTACAGACCGGTCACTCCCCAGAACAGGCCGAACGAGATCAGCAGGTTCATGACGATCCCGCCGGCCATGATGATCAGCTTCTGGTGGGTCTTCTTCTGGTAGAACAGCGCGCCGTCGTCGGCGGGGACGATGTCGTCCCACTCGACGCTGCGCGCGTCGTCGGCGATGCGCTGCCAGCGGGTCGGTGGGGCGTCCGGCCGCGCCGGCGGGTACATGCCCAGCAGCCGGACGAACCCGCCGAGCGGGAACAGCTTCACGCCGTACTCGGTGCCGCCGCGCCGGGTCGACCACAGCGTCCGGCCGAAGCCGACGAAGTACTGCGGCACGCGGACGCCGAACAGCTTGGCGGGCAGCAGATGCCCGATCTCGTGCAGCGCCACCGAGGCCATCAACAGCGCGAAGAACAGCAGGCCGAAGACGACGGTCCACAGGGTGTCCATCAGACGGCCTCGCAGATCTGCCGGGCGCGCCCGCGAGCCCAGGCGTCGGCGTCGAGGACGGCCTCGACGCTCAGGTCGGCGTCGGCGACGTGCCCACCGGCCAGGTGCTCGTCGACCACGGCCGCCACCGTGTCCACGATGCCCAGGAAGCCGAGGTCGCCGGCGCAGAAAGAGTCCACGCACACCTCGTTGGCGGCGTTGAACACCGCGGGCGCGGTGCCGCCGGCCTTGCCCGCGCGACGGGCGAGCACGACGGCGCCGAAGGCGTCGTCGTCGAGCGGCTCGAACGACCACGACCGCGGCACCGACCAGTTGTAGGCGGACGCCGCGCCCGGCACCCGATCGGGCCAGGCGAGTCCGAGCGCGATCGGCAGCCGCATGTCGGGCGGGCTGGCCTGCGCGATGGTGGAGCCGTCGACGTACTCGACCATCGAGTGCACGTCGCTCGTGGGGTGCACGACGACCGTGATGTCGTCGTAGTCGACGCCGTAGAGCAGCGCGGCCTCGATCAGCTCGAGGCCCTTGTTGACGAGGGTGGCCGAGTTGATCGTGACGACCCGGCCCATCGTCCAGGTCGGGTGCGCGAGCGCCTGCTCGGGTGTGACGCCGACGAGCTCGGCGCGGGTGCGGCCCCTGAACGGCCCCCCGGACGCCGTGAGAATCAGCTTGCGCACCTCGCTCGCGCGTCCCGCGCGCAGCGCCTGAGCGAACGCCGAGTGCTCGGAGTCGACGGCGACGATCTGGCCGGGAGCCGCGGCGTCCGTCACCAGGCGTCCGCCGATGACGAGGCTCTCCTTGTTGGCGAGGGCGAGCGTCGTGCCGGCTCTGAGCGTGGCCAGGGTGGCGAGCAGCCCGGCGGCGCCGGTGATGCCGTTGAGCACCACGTCGCACGCCATCGCCGCGGCATACTCGTTGCTGCCCGGCCCGGCGACCTCGATGCCGGTGCCGGTGAGCATCGAGGCGAGTTCGGACGCCGCCGCGTCGCTCGGGACGCCGACGAAGCGGGGCTCGAAGGTGTGGGCCTGCTCGGCGAGCAGTCTCAGGTTCGAGCCGCCCGCGGTGAGGGCCACCACGTTGAATTGGTCGCGCCGGCTCGAGACCACGTCCAGAGCCTGGGTCCCGATCGAGCCGGTAGAGCCGAGAATCACCACATCACGCACGACGTCCAGTGTGGCACTATCCTCCCACGCGACGTCGCCGTAGCCCCGAGACGACCCGGCCGAATGCGGCGGCTACCGCTGCTGGGCGGCCAACTGGCCGCAGGCGCCGTCGATCTCCTGACCGCGCGTGTCGCGGATCGTCGCCGCGATCCCCCGCGCGTTCAGGTGCCGCACGAAGGCGAGCTCGTCGCGGCGGCGCGAGGCCGTCCACTTCGAGCCCGGCGTCGGGTTGAGCGGGATCGGGTTGACGTGCACCCAGCCGGCGCCGCGTCCGGAGCCTGTGAGCACGTCGGCGAGGGCGTCCGCGCGCCAGGACTGATCGTTGACGTCGCGGATCAGCGCGTACTCGATGGAGACGCGGCGTCCGGTGGTCTCGAAGTAGCGGTACGCCGCCTCGACCACCTGGCCCACCTTGAACCGGGTGTTGATCGGCACCAGCGAGTCGCGCAGTTCGTCGTCGGGCGCGTGCAGGCTGACCGCGAGGGTGACCGGGAGCCCCTCGGTGGCGAGCTTCTCGATCCGGGGCACGAGCCCGACGGTCGAGACGGTGATGCCGCGCGCCGACAGGCCGATGTCGTCGACCATGCGCCTCACCGCCGCCATGATCGCGGAGTAGTTCGCCATCGGCTCGCCCATGCCCATGAAGACCACGTTGGACAGTCGCACCCGCGCGCCGGCCGCGACTACCTGCTCGACGATCTCTGCGGCGGACAGGTTGCGCTGCAGCCCGCCCTGGCCGGTCGCGCAGAACGGGCAGGCCATGCCGCAGCCGGCCTGCGACGAGATGCAGAGGGTGGCGCGTCGACGTCCGGTGCCCGAGGTGGGCTTGTCGGGGACGCCGTACTCCATCAGCACGCTCTCGACGAGGTTGCCGTCGTGCAGCCGCCACAGCGTCTTCACGGTGGTGCCCTCGTCGGCGGTCTGCACCTGGACCTCGCGCAGCAGCGGCGGGAAGAACGTCGCGGCGACGTCGGCCCGCAGCCCGGCCGGCAGGTCGGTCCAGGTCAGCGGGTCGGTGCTGGCCTGGCGGTAGTAGTGCTCGTCGAACTGCGAGGCGCGGAAGCCGGGAAGCCCCGCGGCGGTGACGGCGGGACGCCGCTCGTCGGGGGCCAGGTCGGCCCAATGGCGCGGCGGCTTGCCCCGGCGGGGAGCGTCGAACACCAGCGGAAGCGCCCGGCCCGCCCGCACGTGGGCGTCCAGTTCGTCGGCGCGCGCCTGCTCGGACGCGCTGATCCCCTCGGTCATCGACGTGAACCTACCCGCCCGGGACGAACAGGTACATGACGAACCACGCCGGGGCCGCGGCCACCAGCATGGAGTCGAGCCGGTCCATGACGCCGCCGTGGCCCGGCAGGATCGAACTCATGTCCTTGATGCCGACGTCGCGCTTGATCGCACTCTCGATCAGGTCGCCGCAGGTGCCGAAGAAGACGCACACCGCGCCGAGCAGCGCGCCGATCCACCAGGCGGCGTCGAGTAGCCACCAGGCCAGCAGCGCGCCGGCCACGCAGGCGAAGAGCACCGATCCGGCCATGCCCTCCCACGTCTTCTTGGGGCTGATCCTGGGCGCCAGCGGCGTCCGGCCGAACAAGACGCCGATCACGTAGCCGCCCGTGTCGCTGGCCACCACGCACAGCAGGAAGGTCACCATGCGCGCCCCCCCGTGCTCGCCGGCCAGGATCAGCGCCGTGAACGAGCCCAGCAGCGCGATGTAGCCGATGATGAAGACGGACGCGGAGGCGTCCCGCACGAAGTTCTCGTGGCCGCGCGGGAAGCGGGCGATGAGGGACGCCAGCACCGTGGAGCCCAGGCACATCAGCAGCACGGCGTGCCAGGGCATCAGCCACAGGCCGACGCCCGTCGCGGCGGCGTAGGTGCCGACGATCATCGCGACCGTCCCCAGCACGATCGGCACGACCGCCGCGTGCATGCCGAGGCGGCGCAGCGCACTGTTGACCTCGATCGCACCGAGGGCGAGCATGGTGGCGGCCAGCAGGATGAAACCCCAATGCCACCAGGCCAGCGTGACGACGACGAGCGCGATCAGCCCTCCGCCGACCCCGATGGCCGCCGGGAGGTTCCGCCCGGCGGTGCGCTTCGGGGTCGCCGGACTCGGCGCGGGCGCGTCGGTCATCAGACCTCGATCAGCTCCGCTTCCTTTGCCTTGAGCAGCTCGGTGACCTGATCCTCGAACTTGCGGGTCAGGGTGTCGAGCTGCTTCTCGGCGCGCGCCGCGTCGTCCTCGCCGACCTCCTTGCCCTTTTCGGCCTTCTTGACGGCGTCCACCGCGTGGCGCCGGTTCGAGCGGATCGCCACCTTGGCCTCTTCGGCCTTGGTGCGGGCGAGCTTGATGTACTCCTTGCGGCGTTCCTCGGTCAGTTGCGGCAGCACGATCCGGACGTGCTGGCCGTCGTTGGCCGGATTCACGCCGAGATCGGAATCCCTGATCGCCTTCTCGATGCCGTTCATCGCGTTGCGGTCGAACGGGCTGATGAGCACGACACGCGCCTCGGGCACCTGGAAGGTGGCCAGCTGCTGGAGCGGGGTCGGGCTTCCGTAGTAGTCGACCATGATCTTGTTGAACATCGCCGGGTGCGCGCGGCCCGTCCGGATGCCCGCGAGCTCCTCTTTGGCGTGCTCGATCGTGGCCTTCATCTTCTGTTCGGCGGTGGACAGGATGTCGGCGATCATTCCTTGAACTCCTTGCGTGGACGAACGGGTGGGACGGGTCGGACGAGGACGTCAGACGTGGACGGTGGTACCGATCTTCTCACCCTGGACGACCCGCGCGATGTTGCCGCGGACGCCGAGGTCGAAGAAGACCATCGGAAGCCCGTTGTCGCGGGCCAGGCTGATGGCGGTGGCGTCGGCCACCTTCAGGTCTTGGGCGAGGAAGTCGGTGTAGGACAGCTGGTCGTAACGACGGGCACCGGGGTTGGTGCGCGGATCGGAGTCGTACACACCGTCGGTGCCGTTCTTGCTCATCAGCAGCACCTCGGCGCCGATCTCGAGCGCGCGCTGCGCGGCGACCGTGTCGGTGGAGAAGAACGGCATGCCGGACCCGGCGCCGAACAGGACCACGCGGCCCTTCTCGAGGTGCCGGATGGCCCGCAGCGGGATGTAGGGCTCGGCGACCTGCCCCATGTGGATCGCGGTCTGGACGCGGGTCTCGACGCCGGACTGTTCGAGGAAGTCCTGCAGCGCGAGGCAGTTCATCACCGTGCCGAGCATGCCCATGTAGTCGGCGCGACGGCGCTCCATGCCGCGCTGCTGCAGCTGCGCGCCCCGGAAGAAGTTGCCGCCGCCGGTCACGATCGCGACCTGCGTGCCGCCGTCGACGATCTCGGCGATCTCGTCGGCGATTCCGGCGATCACGTCGGGGTCGATGCCGACGCTGCCCCCGCCGAACGCCTCACCCGAGAGCTTGAGCAGGACGCGGTTGTAGACGGCCATTGAGGAACTCCTTGGCGTGGGAAGCAGCGGTGGCGTGAGCCGCACGAAGGCGGCTCACGCCACTCTAGTGGATGAGAGCGACCGCTCAGGCGCCCGCGGACAGACGCACGAAGCGCTTGACGGTCACGCCGTTCTGCTTCAGGAGCTGGCCCACGGTCAGCTTGTCGTCGGAGACGGACGCCTGCTCGAGCAGGGTCACCTCCTTGAAGAAGCCGCCCAGGCGTCCCTCGACGATGCGGGGGATGAGCTTCTCGGGCTTGCCCTCTTCCTTGGCGGTGAGCTCGGCCACGTGACGCTCCTTCTCGATCACGTCGGCAGGCACGTCCTCGCGGGAAACCCACTGGGGCGCCATGGCGGCGATCTGCATCGCGATGCCGCGCACGAACTCCTCGTTGCCGCCCTCGTACTCGACGATCACGCCGACCTGCGGGGGCAGATCCCGGCTGCGGCGGTGCAGGTAGGTCGCGGTCGGCGCGCCGTAGTGCGCGACGGCGGCTAGCTCGAGCTTCTCGCCGATCTTCGCGGCCAGCGTGGACACGGCGTCCGCCACCGTGGAGCCGGACGCCAGCGCGATGGTCTTGGCGGCCTCGAGATCGGCCACGCCCGCGGCGTTGACGGCCTCGACGATCTCGCCGGCCAGGGCGACGAACTCGTCGTTCTTGGCGACGAAGTCGGTCTCGGCGCCGAGCTGAATGAGCGTGGTGCCGACCCCGGCGACAAGGCCGTTGCTGGCCTCGCGTCCGGCGCGGCTGGACACCTTGGCGGCACCGGTCACACGCAGGATCTCGGTGGCGGCCTCGAAGTCGCCGTTCGCCTCGACGAGGGCCTTCTTGGCGTCCATCATTCCGGCGCCGGTGGCGTCGCGGAGCTTCTTCACATCAGCGGCAGTGATGGCCATTGCTGTTCTCGCTTCCTTGGTTGAAGGGGTAGCTGGTAGGTCACTGAGCGTCGGGGGCGGAGTCGGGCGACGTCGGCGAATCGGCGGACGCGGGCGAGGCCGCGGACGCAGGCGAGTCGGCGGACGCGGGCGAGTCGGCGGATTCCGCGGACGCGGGCGACGCCAGCGCTGCGGCCTCGGCCTGGGCCCCTTCGACGGCGTCGACGAGGGCGTTGCCCTGCACGTCGCTGCCCTCGAGCGCCTCGGCCTCGGACGTGGTCTTCTCGACGGCGCCGAGGAGTTCGCGCTCCCACTCGGCCATCGGCTCGGCCGCGGTGGCGCCGGCGGCCACGCCACCGGAGCTGCGGGCCAGCAGGCCCTCGGCGGCGGCGTCCGCGATGATGCGGGTCAGCAGCGCGACCGAACGGATGGCGTCGTCGTTGCCCGGGATGGCGAAGTCGACCTCGTCGGGATCGCAGTTGGTGTCGAGGATGCCGACGATCGGGATGTGCAGCTTGCGCGCCTCGTCGATCGCCAAGTGCTCCTTCTTGGTGTCGACGACCCAGATGGCCTGCGGCAGCTTGTGCATGTCCCGGATGCCGCCGAGCGTCTTGGCCAGCTTGTCCTTCTGGCGCTCCTGCATCAGGAGCTCCTTCTTGGTGAGACCGCTCGCGGCGACATTGGTGAAGTCGACGGCCTCGAGCTCCTTCATCTTGGCGGTGCGCTTGGAGATCGTCTGGTAATTGGTGAGCATGCCGCCCAGCCAGCGCTGGTTGACGTACGGCATGCCGACGCGGGTGGCCTGCTCGGCGATCGCCTCCTGTGCCTGCTTCTTCGTGCCGACGAACAGGATCTGGCCGCCGCGGGCCACCGTCTCGCGCACGAAGGAGTAGGCGGTGTCGATGTAGCCCAGCGACTGCTGCAGGTCGATGATGTAGATGCCGTTGCGCTCACCGAAGATGAAGCGCTTCATCTTGGGGTTCCAGCGGCGGGTCTGGTGTCCGAAATGGACGCCGCTCTCGAGGAGCTGACGCGTGGTGACGACGGCCATGGCCGTTCCTTTCTTCGCGGGCGCACGAGGGCGACCGCCACGGGTTGAAGCGGGCCGAACCGTTCGGCCCTCCTGATGCGCCCGCCGCACCCATACCCGAAGGCACCCGAGGAGCGACCGGACCCGCGAAGGGTCGTACGGCGCATGCGATGTCGATTCGAGCGCACTCGAACCGCCCGGCCAGTGTAGCCAGGACGGCCCGCGCGCGCCAGCATCGGCTAGCCCTCACGAACGGGGCGCGGCGTCCGCACGTGCCTCGCCTCCCCTCACCACCGTGAGGACGGCGTCCCCGTAGGACTCCAGCTTCTTGGCGCCGACGCCGCTGATCGTGAAGAGTGCGTCGAGCGTGGCCGGGCGCTGCCGGGCGATGGCGGCCAACGTCGCGTCGGGGAACACCACGTAGGCGGGCACGGACGCGTCGCGCGCGGTCTCGGAGCGCCAGGCGCGCAGACGCTCGAACAGCGCGCGGTCGTCGGTCGAGAGGTCGCCCGCGGCGGCCGACCCCTTGACCGCGGACGCCGCCCGCTTGCGGCCCGCACCGGCCCGCACCACGGCGTCCTCGCGCAGCGGCACCCGGCGCTCGCCGCGCAGCACGGGCCACGACTCCGCCGTGATCTCCAGCGTGTGATGCCCGTCGGACGACACCGCGAGCAGCCCGGCCGCCAGCAGTTGACGCACCACCGCCCGCCACTGCGACTCGATCAGCTCGGTTCCGATGCCGAAGGTGCTCAACTCGTGGTGGCGCCACTGCTCGACCCGGGCGGTGCGGCGTCCGAGAAGGATGTCGATCAGCTGACCGGCACCGAACTGCTGGTTGCGCTCCCGCTTGAGCCGCACCATCGTCGAGAGCAGCTTCTGCGCCGCGACCGTGCCGTCCCACGGCGTCGGCGGGTCGACGCACGTGTCACAGTTGCCGCACGCCTGCGACGCCTCCCCGAAGTAGTCGAGCATCAGCTGACGCCGACAGCGCAGGGTCTCGCACAACCCGAGCATCGCGTCGAGGTGCTGTCCGAGCAGGCGCTTGTGGGCCGCGCTTCCCTCGGATCCGGTGATCATCTGGCGCTGCTGGACGACGTCGGCCAGCCCGTAGGCCATCCACGCCGTCGCGGGCAGGCCGTCGCGGCCGGCGCGTCCGGTCTCCTGGTAGTAGCCCTCGATGCTGCGCGGCAGGTCGAGGTGGGCGACGAACCGCACGTCGGGCTTGTCGATGCCCATGCCGAACGCGATCGTCGCCACCATCACCACGCCGTCCGCGCGCAGGAAGCGCGACTGATTGGCCGAACGCACGGACGCCGGCAGCCCGGCATGGTAGGGCAACGCGTCGATCCCTTCCTTGACCAGGGACGCCGCGGTGGCCTCGACCGACGTGCGGCTGAGGCAGTAGACGATGCCGGCGTCCCCGTCGTGCTCGGCGCGGATCAGCGACACCAATTGCCTCAGCGGCTGCTGCTTGGGTTCGATCCGGTAGCCGATGTTCGGCCGGTCGAAGCTGGCGACGAACGTGCGGGCGTCCGGCAATCCGAGGCGCTCGACGATCTCGCGCCGCGTGGCCGGCGTGGCGGTGGCGGTGAGCGCGATCCGCGGCACGGCCGGCCAGCGGCGTCCGAGCACGGAGAGCTTCAGGTACTCGGGACGGAAGTCGTGGCCCCACTGGGAGACGCAGTGGGCCTCGTCGATGGCGAACACCGAGACGCTGACCCGATCGAGGAACTCCTGCGTGCGCGCCAGATCGAGCCGTTCCGGCGCCAGATAGAGCAGGTCGATCTCGCCGGCGAGCGCTTGCCGCTCGACGGTGCGCTGCTCGTCCGGGCTCTGCGAGGAGTTGAGGAACCCGGCCCGGACGCCGAGATTCTCCAGCGCGGTGACCTGATCGTGCATGAGCGCGATGAGCGGCGAGACGACGACGCCCACCCCGGGACGGACCATCGCCGGAATCTGGTAACACAGCGACTTGCCGCCGCCGGTGGGCATCAGGACCAGCGCGTCCCCGCCACCCACGACGCGGTCGATGATCGCCTCCTGCTCGCCACGAAAGCCGTCGTATCCGAACGTGGTGCGCAACACGTCGAGCGGGGTGAGTTCAGGCACGCCGCCCATCGTACGGGCGGCCACCGCACCGCAAGTGGCGGGGATCGCTTCCCTCGCTCGAGCGCAGCCGAGAGGCGAAACGGTCGGTGCGACCGGCGCGGATTTGCCGATGCCGCCCAATTGGGTAAGCTTCCGTTTCGAAAATAAAGTAGGCGAGGCTTACCTAAAGGGGATTGCTGATGATCGGACGTCTGGTCCGCCACGACCTGGCAGCACGACGGGCCGAAGTCGCCGAGATCGCCGAGTTGAGCCCGCGCATGCGCCGCTTCACCCTCCGCCTGGCGGCCGGCTCGCCGCCCGTCGCCTTCGAGAGGCTGGCGGTCGGCGACCACGTCAAGCTGGGCTTCCCCGACCCCACCACCGGCAAGCTGCCGCTGCCGCCGGAGGGCCGCCCGGTCATGCGCGACTACTCGGTGCGCGCGGTGCCCGACCCCGAGCACGTGGTGGTCGACTTCGTGATCCACGGTGCCGGCCCGGCCACCGACTGGGCCGCGAGCGCGACGGTCGGCTCGGCCATCGGCGTCCTCGGCCCCCGCGGCTCTCACATCCTTCCCGACGACCGCCCCCGCTACCTCGTCCTCGTCGACGAGTCCGCGCTGCCGGCCGCGGCCCGCTGGCTCGAGGAGGCGCCCGCCGGGGCGTCCGTCGAGGTGGCGATCGAGGCGCCTGACGGCGACCTGCCGACGCTGCCGAGGCGCGCTCGGGCGTCCGTCACGCGCGTCGACGGTACGGACGGCGCGGGTCTGGCCGCGCAGTTGCGCTCCTGGGCGCCGCGACCCGGGGACCTCGTCTGGGCGGCCGGCGAGACCGCCTCGATGCTCGCTGTCCGCCAGACCGCCCGCGCACTGGGCCTGGACGCCGACGACGTCGACGTGCACGGCTACTGGAAGCGCGGCGTGGCCGGGCGCGACCATCACCAGCCTCTCGACGCCGACGCGTCCTGATCCGACAAGCCCACTCGCCCCCAACCATCCCCGACCATCCGGTCACCGACACGAAGGACACCATGGCTTACTCCCGCATCGGCCTCGCCGCTCTCGCAGCAGCCACTGCCCTGGGCCTCGCCGCGTGCAGCGGCGCGCCGGCCACCCCCTCCCCCAGCGCACCCGCCGCACAGACCACCGTCACCGTCACCGACAACAACGGCGACCACACCATCAGCGTGCCGCCGACGTCGGTCGTCGCCCTCGACAACCGCACCTTCCAGACGCTCTACGACTGGAACGTCAAGCTGTCCGCCGCCCCGCGCGCGCTCATTCCCTCGACGATCGGCTACGCCACCGACGAGTCGATCCCCGACATCGGCACCCACGGCGACCCGAAGCTCGAGCTCATCGTCGCGGCCGAACCCGACCTCATCATCAACGGCCAGCGTCTGACGAGCCAGTTCGACAAGATCGCCGCCGACAACCCGGACGCCGTCCAGCTGCTGCTCGACCCGCGCAAGGGTGAGCCGTTCGACGCCGAGCTGAAGCGCCAGATCACCGTCCTGGGCAAGGCCTTCGGCAAGGACGCGGAGGCCGCGGCGCTCACCCAGAAGTTCGACGAATCGATCAAGGCCGTCAAGGGCGCCTACAAGACCGACGACACCGTGATGGCCGTCATCGTGTCCGGCGGCAAGATCGGCTACGTCGCGCCGACCACCGGTCGCACGCTCGGGCCGCTGTTCGACATCTTCGGCTTCACGCCGTCGCTGAAGCAGGAGGGCAGCGAGGACCACCAGGGCGACGACATCTCCGTCGAGACCATCGCCGCCTCGAACCCCGACTGGCTCCTGGTCATGGACCGCGACGCGGCCATCGCCGCCGGCGAGCCGGACTACAAGCAGGCCAGCACCGTCATCGAGCAGTCGGAGGCGCTGAAGAACGTGCCGGCCGTCACGAAGGGACAGGTCGTCTACATGCCGGCCGACACCTACACCAACGAGGGCATCCAGACCTACACCACGTTCTTCACCGAACTGGCCACGGCCATGGCCGCCGCCAAGTGACGGCTGCCTGATCCGACGACCGTGGGGAAGGAGCGTGACGCGCACCCCCGTCACGCTCCCTCCCCCGATCTCTCCCCCCGACTTGAGGTGTTGATGACCACCACCCTCGCGCCCCCCGCCCGCGCCCGCGCCACGCTCCTCGACGGCAAGCTCGTCGTGGGGCTTGTCGTCGTATCGGGCCTG
Organism: Nigerium sp.; assembly: GCA_016711325.1. Taxonomy (GTDB): domain Bacteria; phylum Actinomycetota; class Actinomycetes; order Propionibacteriales; family Propionibacteriaceae; genus Propioniciclava. Next base: position 117,305 of record JADJTH010000009.1, read on the forward strand.
CTCGCGGTCTCGCTGTTCACCGGCGTCTACGACATCTTCGGCGACGACTTCGGCGCCGAGATGTTCTGGATCACCCGGGTGCCGCGCACGGTCGCGCTCGTCCTGTCCGGAGCGGCGATGGCCATGTGCGGCCTGGTCATGCAGTTGCTCACGCAAAACCGCTTCGTGGAGCCCACCACCACCGGAACCACGGAATGGGCGGGGCTGGGCCTGATCCTGGTGATGATCCTGGTGCCGGGGCCTTCGCTCGCGGTGAAGATGATCGCGGCGATCGCGTCCGCGTTCGTGGGCACGATGGTGTTCTTCGGTTTCCTGCGTCGCGTGTCGCTGCGGTCCTCGCTGATCGTGCCCATCGTGGGCATCATGCTCGGCGCCGTCGTCGGGTCGGTCTCGACGTTCCTGGCCCTCACGAACAACATGCTGCAGTCGCTCGGGATCTGGTTCGCCGGCAGCTTCGTCGGCATCGCCCGCGGCCAGTACGAGGCGTTGTGGATCGTGCTGGCCGTCGTCATCGCCGTCTTCGTCCTCGCCGACCGGCTCACCGTGGCCGGTCTCGGCAAGGACATCGCCACCAACGTGGGCGTCAACTACGACCGGCTGATCCTCATCGGCACGGCGCTGATCGCGATCGCGACCGGCGTCGTGACCGTCGTCGTGGGCAACCTGCCGTTCCTGGGCCTGATCGTGCCGAACATCGTCTCGATGGTCCGCGGCGACGACCTGCGCAGCAACCTGCCCTGGGTGGCGCTGCTCGGCATCGCGATCGTCACGCTGTGCGACATCCTCGCCCGCACGATCATCATGCCGTTCGAGATCCCGGTCTCGCTGGTGCTCGGCATCGTGGGCTCGGTCGTGTTCGTCGGCATGCTGCTGCGCCAGCGGCGACGCCCCTCGTGATCGGAGGTTCCTCATGACCATCGCCACCACCGACCGCACGAGCGGTCCGGCGTCCCAGCCCTCACCCCCGCGCACGGTGGACGCCGCCGAGCGACGCAGCGGCGCCTTCCGGACGGCGCGTGCCCACCGGCGCTACTGGTGGATCGTCGGCGGCCTGCTCGCTCTTGCGCTCGTCACCTCGTTCGGGCTCGTGTGGTGGGGCAACCCCATGCCGATCGAGCACCCCGGCTTCTGGCGCATCGCCCGGCGCCGGGCCATCACCGTCGTCGTCCTGCTGATCGTCGCCGTCTGCCAGTCGCTCGCCACCGTGGCGTTCCAGACGGTCACCAGCAACCGGATCATCACGCCGTCGATCATGGGATTCGAGTCGCTGTACCGGGCCGTGCAGACGACGATGGTCTACCTGTTCGGGGTCGCCGGAGTGGTCGCGCTGAACAACCTCCAGAGCTTCGTGCTCCAGGTCGCGCTGATGGTCGGCCTGGCGTGCGCGCTGTACGGCTGGCTACTGACCGGGCGCTACGCGAACCTTCAGGTGATGCTGCTGGTCGGCATCATCATCGGCACCGGGCTCGGGTCGGTGGCGTCCTTCATGCAGCGCATGCTGACCCCGAGCGAGTTCGACGTGCTCACCGCGCGCATGTTCGGCTCGGTCGGCAACGCCGACGTCGCCTACTTCCCCGTCGCGATCCCGCTGATGGTCGTGGCGGGCGGCGTCCTGTGCTTCCTCGCCCGCACGCTGAACGCCGTGGCCCTCGGCCGGGAGGCGGCCACCAATCTCGGCGTCCCCCACCGCCGCACCCTGATCACCGTGCTGGTGGCGGCCGCCACCCTGATCGCTGTCTCGACTGCCCTGGTCGGCCCGATGACGTTCCTCGGCTTCCTGGTGGCCACTCTCTCCTACCAGTTCGCCGACACACACGACCACCGCTATCTCCTGCCCATGTCGGTGCTGATCGGCTTCGCCGTGCTCACGACCGCCTACTTCGTCATGCACCACGTCTTCTACGCCTACGGCGTCGTGTCCATCCTCATCGAACTGGTCGGCGGCACGCTGTTCCTGATCGTCATCCTGAAGAAGGGTCGCCTGTGATCTCGCTGTCCCACGTCACCAAGCGGTACTCCAGTACCGTCGGGATCGGCCCGTTCGACCTGCAGCTGCCCAAAGGCGGCGTCACCGCGCTGATCGGGCCCAACGGTGCCGGCAAGTCGACCATGCTCACCATGATCGGACGCCTGCTGGACATGGATTCCGGCTCGATCGAGGTCGCGGGCTACGACATCGCCTCGACGAAGTCGCGCGATCTCGCGAAGATCCTGTCGATCCTGCGCCAGGAGAACCACTTCATCACCCGACTCACGGTGCGCCAGCTCGTCGGCTTCGGACGCTTCCCGTACAGCCAGGGACGCCTCACCGTCGACGACGAGCGGATCATCAGCCGCTACATCGACTTCCTCGACCTCGGGGAGCTGGAGTCGCGCTATCTCGATCAGCTCTCCGGCGGCCAGCGGCAGCGTGCCTACGTCGCGATGGTGCTGTGCCAGGACACCGAGTACGTGCTCCTCGACGAGCCGCTCAACAACCTCGACATCGCCCATTCCGTGGCGATGATGCGGCATCTGCGCCGGGCGGCCGAGGAGTTCGATCGCACGATCATCGTCGTGCTGCACGACATCAACTTCGCCGCCACGTACGCCGACTACATCTGCGCGCTCAAGAACGGCGTCCTCGCTCGCTTCGGCACTCCCGGCGAGATCATGCGCGACGACGTCCTCACCGAGATCTTCGAGACGGACATCACGGTGATCGAGACCCCGGGACGCCCCCTCGTCGCGGTCTACTTCTGACCGGGATCCCCACCCTCACGGCCGGTCGGGCAGCACCTCGTCCAGCGCCACCAGCGTGTAGCCGCGCTGCGTGAGACCCCAGATCATGCCGGGAAGCGCGTCGGCGTCCAGCGTGCTGTGGTCGGTCGGGTGCGAGCCGAGGTGCATCAGGACGATGCCGCCCGGGCTCGCCCCGTCGAACACGCGCCGGAGCACGGTCTCGGTGCTCTGCCCCTCGGAGGTGCCCTTCCAGCCCAGGGTGTCGACCGTCCAGCGGAACGGGACGTAGCATTCGGCGTTGACCAGCCTGATCGTGCGCGCGTCGCGGGCGCCGAACGGGAACCGGAAGTACGGCCGGGCGTCCACGCCCGTGGCGTCCTCGATGCTGGCGTGGCCGCGGGACAGCTGCGCGCGCAGATCGGCGTCGGACAGCGTCGTGAAGTCCGGGTGGGTGTCGGAGTGGTTGCCGACCGGGTGCTTCTGCGCGATGGCACGGCTCTGCGCCGGGTAGGCCCGCGCGAACTGGCCGGTCAGGAAGAAGGTCGCCGGCGTGTTCGTCGACGCCAGCGTGTCGAGGATCCGCGTGGCGCCCTCGTCGTTGGCACCGCCGTCGAAGGTGAGCGCCATCACCGTGCGGTCGGTCGGCATGGACGACACGTCCTTGCCGAGGAGCGCGGCCGGGATGGTGCAGGACACCGGCGACGGCGCGGCGGTCGCGGACGCCGTGGGCCGGCCCGGCGTGGGTGTCGCGACGGGCGTGGTGGGTGTCGCGACGGGCGTGGTGGGTGTCGCGGCGGGCGTGGTGGGTGTCGCGACGGGCGTGGCCGGATCGGGGCCCGGGGAACTCCGCTCCGAACCCGGCACGATGACGCTCGTTGACGGTGCGGGCGCAGCGGGCGTGCCCACGCACCCGACGGCGGCGAAGAGCATCGCCGCCGCGAGAAGCACACGGAGCCGCGCCATGCTCCATTCTGTGCCTCGCTACGGGGAATCGAAAGGGGTCTCCGCTGAGGAATCGCGAAGAAGGGCCTGTGGCAGCCGCTGCCTAATGTCTCGGCACGCGGCGAGGTGCGCCGCACGGGAGGAGCGGCGATGAGTGCACGGCCCGCAGACGGTGGTTCGCCGCGTCCCCTCCACCCGCGGCGGCGGGGCGCCCGGCTGAGGCGTTGGGCGGCGGCCGTCGTGTTCGCGTTGATCACGGCCCTGCTGACGGGGCCGCAGGCGTGGGCGTCCGGTGGGGTGTGGCCGCTGGAGGGCCCGGTCGTGCGCGGCTTCGACCCGCCCGAGGTGGCGTGGGCGGCGGGCCACCGCGGGGTCGACGTGGCGGGTGGACCGGGCGACGCCGTGCGGACGCCGCGCGAGGGCGTCGTGACGTTCGCCGGCATGGTCGCCGGGCGTCCGGTGGTGGTGGTGGATCACGGAGAGACCCGCACCACCCTGGAGCCCGTCGAGGCGACGGTGCTCGCGGGCAGCCGGGTCGGTGCGGGCGACGTCGTCGGCCGGCTGATCGCGGGGCACGACTGCCCGTCCGGCGCCTGCCTGCACTGGGGCCTCAAGCGTGGCGACGACTACCTCGACCCGGTGTCGCTCGTGGGCGGCGACGTCCGGCTGCTCCCCGACGCGGCCGTCGCCCAGATCTCGCGGCGCGCCGACGAACGCCGGGCGCTCGCGGCCGCGCTCGGCGCCACGGGGGGCTTCGCGGGCGGGTCGGGCGCCCTCGCCGTGCCGACCGACGGCCGGATCACCTCGGTGTTCGGGCCGCGCTTCCACCCGATCTTCAAGGAGTGGCGCCTCCACCAGGGGGTCGATCTGTCGGCAGCCTGCGGCACGCCGATCCATGCGGCCGCCGACGGCACGGTGACGCACGTCGGCTTCGACGCCTCGGGCGGGTGGCGGCTGATCATCGCGCACGGGCCGCTCGGCGGCGTCGACCTGCAGACCGTCTACCTCCACGCCCAGGGCTACCGTGTGCGTCTCGGCGAACGCGTCGCCCGCGGCCAACTGGTCGGCACGGTCGGCTCGACGGGCTGGTCCACCGGCTGCCACCTGCACTTCTCGACGAAGGCCAACGGACGCCACGTCGACCCGCAGCCATGGTGGTCGACCTGAACCGGACGGTCCGCTCCGGCCGGGTCGTGGCGCGAGGGCTCGCGGCCGTCAGGCGCGCGGGTGTGCCTGGCGGAACGCCTCGCGCACGCGCTCGTTGGTGACGTGGGTGTAGATCTGGGTCGTGCCGAGCGAGGCGTGCCCGAGGATCTCCTGCACGCTGCGCAGATCCGCTCCGCCCTCCAGCAGGTGCGTCGCCATCGCGTGGCGCAGCCCGTGCGGGCCGAGGCCGGGGGCGTCCGGAACCGCGTCGAGCGCGGCGTGCACCGTGCGGCGGACGACGCGCGGGTCGATCCGAGCTCCGCGGGCGCCCACGAACACGGCGTCCCCGGCGCCGGGGCCGGCCAGCAGGCCGCGGACGCCGAGCCAAGCGTCCAACGCCTCCCGCGCGGGCCCGCCCAGCGGCACGACGCGCTCGCGGTCGCCCTTGCCGCGCACGCGCAGCAGCGAGCGCGCCTCGTCGATGCCGCCGCGGTCGAGGCCGCACAGTTCCGAGACCCGCACACCCGACGAGTAGAGCACCTCGATCATCGCGAGGTCGCGTCTGGCCAGGGCACGGTCGCGCGCGACGGCGACGCCCGTGCCGTCCGCCGCCTCCCGCTCGGCCGCGAGCGCGCGCCCGGTCAAGTGCTCGAACAGCGCTGTCGCGGCGCCCCGGTCGAGCGTCGGCGGCAGGCGGCGGTCGGTGCGCGGCGCCTGAAGCGCGCTCCCGGGATCGGAGCGCGTCAGGCCGCGGGCGTGCGCCCAGGCGAAGAACACCCGGGCCGCCGTGGCCCGGCGCGCCATGGTGGTGCGCTCGGCGCCCCGCCGGTGCAGGTCGGCCAGCCAGGCCCGCAGCATCCGGTGATCGACCTCGTCCCACGAAGCCACCCGGCGTCCGGCCAGCCACGCGGCCAGGTCGAGCAGATCGCCCGCGTAGGCGCGCCGGGTGTGCGCCGACAGGTTGCGTTCCCAGCGCAAGTGGGCGGCCCACGCGTCGAGGTCGCGGGCGAGGCCCGGTGCGGGGTCCATGGCGCTCAGCGTGCCAGAATAGAAGGGTTGCCCAGGCACCCACCACGCGGACGGAGACGAGATGGCGATCGAGGACCTCATGAGCGGCGGCACGGTGCTGCCCATCACCCGCTGGGGCACCGCGGTGATGCATGAGAAGACCGAGCCGATCACCGTCTTCGACGACGAACTACGCGACCTCGTCCGCGACATGTTCGCCACCATGCGCGCGGCGCAGGGCGTCGGCCTGGCCGCCACGCAGGTGAGTCGCGGGCTCAGCCTGTTCGTCTACGAGTGCCCGGACGCCGACGAGCGCGTCCGGTACGGCGCCTTCTGCAATCCGGTGGTCGGCACGCCGACCGGGAAGGACCGCCAACTCGACAAGATCGAGGAGGGCTGCCTGTCCTTCCCGGGCGGCTACCAGCCGCTCGCGCGCCCCGACCGGGCGGTCTGCACGGGTCAGGATCCCTGGGGTGACGAGATCACCGTCGAGGGCACCGGTTTGCTGGCCCGGTGCCTGCAGCACGAAACGGACCACCTCAACGGCATCGTTTTCGGCGACCGTCTGTCGTCGCGGTCCTACCGCAAGCTCGAGGAGCAGAAGGACTCGCTCGCTCACCTCTACCCCGACGACTGGCCCGTCACCGCCAAGCGGGCCACGGCCGCGCGGGTGGAGGCCTGAACCGGCCTCAACGCAGCGCCCAGCACGCGATCGCCGTGGCGGCAGCCACGTTGAGCGAGTCCACGCCGCGGAACATCGGAATCGACACGACGGCGTCCGCCTGCGCGAGCCAGCGCGGTGAGAGCCCGGCGCCTTCGGTCCCGACGACGACGGCCAGCTTGCCGGGGACGCCCGCGTCCACGTAGGCGTCCAACGCCACCGCGTCCGGGGTGAGACCGAGCGCCACCACCGTGAATCCGGCCTCGCGCAGCGCCGGGAGCGCGCTCCCCCAGTCGTCCGCGCGCGCCCACGGCAGCGAGAACACGGTGCCCATGCTCACCTTGATCGCCCGCCGGTAGAGCGGGTCGGCCGCGCGCGGGGCGAGGAGGACGCCGTCCCAGCCCAGGCCGGCCGCGTTGCGGATGATCGCGCCGACGTTGGTGTGGTCGACGATGTCCTCCGCCACCACGAGTCGGCGCGCACCCCACAGCTCGGCCATCGAGGCCGGCGGCCGGCGGTGCAGGGACGCCAGCGCACCGCGGTGTACGTGGAAGCCGGTCACCTGCTCGGCGAGCGTTTCGGTCACCACGTAGACGGCGGCGTCCGGGTGGCGCGCGACCACGTCGGCCAGTCCGGGGATCCAGCGCTCCGCGAGCAGGAACGACCGCGGTGCGTAGCCCGCGTCGATCGCACGGCGGATCACCTTCTCGCCCTCGGCGATGAACAGCCCGTGCTCGGCCTCGAGCGTCGTGCGCAGCGAGGTGTCCCGCAGCGAGACGTAGTCGGCCAGCCGGGGGTCGGCGGCGTCGGCGACCGCGATGCGGTTCACGCCCAGGCGACGGTGACGCGCTCGCGCCACCCCTGCCACCACGCGGCGTCGGCGCCGACGGCGTCGCCGCGGTTCCACAAGGCCAGATACAGCGCGGCCGCGGTGCCCTGCAGCACCTGGTCGGCGTGGGCCGCCACCGCGGACGCCTTGACGGCGTCGACCCGGACGGTGGTCGTCCGCTCGGCCCCTGCGCTGAGCAGCCACGCGCGCCCGGCGTCCGTCGCGTGCACCAGCACGTGCTCGCCCTCGGCGAGCGCGGGCGGATCCGTGCGCCGCGGGACGGTGCCCGTCAGCAACTCGTCGATGCCGTCGGAGGCCAGCCAGGTCGGTACCCACAGTTCCGTGGCGGACACGAGGCGCCCCAGCCGCGCGGCCATCGCGTCCACGGCGTGGATGACGGTCTCGTGCACCATCCGGCGCAGCCACGCGTCCCGCGGCGGAGGCGGATCGGCCAGGAAGAAGCGGAGGGCGAGGTCGGGCGGTGCGGAGGCGAACGCGTTCAGCACCTCGACCATTCCGTCGTCGAACCAGTCGAGCAGGTCGTCGGACGCCGCGGCCTGCGCGGTCACCTCCGCCTCGGGGCGGGGTTTGCCCTGGTTGACGAACGCCGCCGCCCAGCGGTGGGCGACGCCCACATGCGTCACCAGATCGCGCACGCGCCACCCCGGGCATGTCGGCACGTCGGCATCCAGCCCGGCGCTGGCGGCGTTGTTGCGCAGCACGGCGCACGCGCTGCCCAGCGCCTCGCCCATCTCACGGAAATCCTGCACCTCGACCACGACGGGCACCCTAGCAGCGCCACCGGGAATCCCCGCGGGTCCGGCGTCCCGGCGGTCCGTCAGCGCGAACTCGCGGACGCCGTGGGCCCGGCATGGCTGGCGACGACGTTGTTGTACGAGGTCAGCCGCCAGCGGCCGTGGTGCTCCAGGACCGTCCACGAGCAGTTCCACAGGCCCGACAAGGAAAACGAGCCATCCACGCCCATGCCGAGGAAGAGGGCCAGGCCGACCCGCAACGCCAGCCCGTGCCCGACGACGACCGTCGTCTCGAGGGGGTGAGCGTGCGCCAGGTCCCCGAGCACCCCGGCAACGCGCGAACCGGCCTCCTCGGCGGTCTCACCCGTGTCGGAACGGCGGAAGTCGTGGCCGAGCCGCAAGGCGTCCTCGAACCAGGGATGCTCGGCGGCGACCTCCGTTCCCGTCCGACCCTGCCAGGAGCCGACATGGATCTCGCGCAGACGTCGGTCGCAGGCCACGCCCACCCCGCACGCCTTCGCGACGGATTCGGCGGTCGTCATCGCGCGCTCCAGGTCGGAACTCACCACGCGGGCCACGCTCATCCGTGCCAGCCGCTCCGCGACGGCATGCGCCTGGCGGCGGCCCGTCCGGTTCAAAGGCACGTCCTGCTGGCCCTGAAAGCGGCCCGCGGCGTTGGCGTCCGTCTGACCGTGACGGACGAGAACCAGCTTGGTGCGGGGGGCGAGGTCCATGACGATCAGGCGGCGTCGACCGTCAACTCGATGGCCGGGCAGTCGCGCCACAGGCGCTCCAGCGAGTAGAGCTGGCGCGCCTCGGGATGCTGCACGTGCACGATCACGTCGCCGAAGTCGATCAGCACCCAGCGGTTCTCGCCGCCGCCCTCGCTGCGCAACGCCTTGGTACCCGCCCTGAACAACGTCTCTTCGACGCCGTCGACGACCGCGCCGACCGCGCGCTCGTTCGGGGCGCTCGCGATGAGGAACACGTCGGCCAGCGGGAATCGCTCCGACACGTCGAAGGCCACCAGGTCGGTGGCCAGTTTGTCGGCGGCCGCCTGCGCCGCCAGGTGCGTGAGTTCGATCGCGTGCTCAGTCGCCGCCATGAATCTCCTTGTCCGGCGGGCTTTCCAGGTAGAGCCCGCGCTTGGTGATGTACTGCACGATACCGTCCGGCACCAGATACCAGATCGGCAACCCGGAGGTGCGCCGCTCGCGGCACGCCGTCGAGCTGATCGCCAGTGCCGGGACCTCCACCAGAGTCACCTTGTCGGCGGGCAGATGGGAGATGTCCTTCGCCTCCAGGCGCACCCCCGGACGCGACACGCCGATGAAGTGGGCGAGTTCGAACAGTTCCTCTGCGCCGCGCCAGGTCAGGATCTGGCTGAGCGCGTCGGCGCCGGTGATGAAGAACAGATCGGTGTCGCGGCCGCGCTGGGCGCGCAGGTCACGCAGCGTGTCGACGGTGTAGGTGTCGCCGCGACGGTCGATGTCCACGCGACTGACCGAGAAGCGCGGGTTGGACGCCGTGGCGATGACGGTCATCAGGTAGCGGTCCTCGGCCGGAGAGACGCGGCGGTGCGCCTTCTGCCAGGGCACGCCGGTCGGCACGAAGACCACTTCGTCGAGCCCGAAGCGCGCGGCGACCTCGCTCGCCGCCACCAGGTGACCGTGGTGAATGGGGTCGAAGGTTCCGCCCATGACGCCGAGGCGCCAGCGGGCTCGCGACGCCGGAGTCGGCGACGCGGGGGAAGGCGGCATTCAGGAGCGCTCGGACTTGGTGTGCGGACGCGCCGTGCCGAATCCGACGGTGATGCCGAGCAGCGAGAGCAGCAGAGCGAAGACCACCAGACCCGTGACAATGGCGCCGGTGGTGTCGGCGGCGTGGGCCACCTCATACAGGGTCGTCATGCGCGGGAGCATACCGAATCACGCCCCCTGCGCGCGCGCCGCGCTCAGCCGGATCCCGGGCTCAACCGCGCGTTTGCCCCCGTCCGGTCACGATGTACTTCGTCGACGTCATCTCGGGCAGCGCCATCGGGCCGCGCGCGTGCAGCTTCTGCGTCGAGATGCCGATCTCGGCGCCGAAGCCGAACTCGCCGCCGTCGACGAACCGGCTCGAGGCGTTGACCAGCACGGCCGCGGCGTCCACCTCGGCGGCGAACCGCTCGGCGGCCGCCAGGTCAGAGGTGACGATGGTCTCGGAGTGCCCGGTCGAGTGGGCGCGGATGTGGGCGAGGGCGGCGTCCATGTCGGGCACCACGTCGCAGGCGATGTCGAGGCTCAGGTACTCGCCGTCGAACTCGCCCTCACCGGCCGCGATCACCGAGTCCGAGTAGGCCTGGACCGCCGGTGTGCCGTGCACCGTCACGCCGGCGTCCGACAGCGCGGCGAGCGCGCGCGGAAGGAACGTCGCGGCGGCCGCCTCGTGCACGAGGAGCGTCTCCAGCGCGTTGCACACGCTCGGGCGCTGGGTCTTGGCGTTGAGCAGGATGGCGAGGGCCATCGCCTGATCCGCGCTCGCGTCGACGAACAGGTGGCAGTTACCGGTGCCGGTCTCGATGACCGGCACGACCGACCCCTCCACCACGGCGTTGATCAGGCCCGCACCGCCACGCGGGATCAGCACGTCGACCAGGCCGCGCGCCGCCATCATCTCGGCGGTCACCTCGCGCCCGCCCTCGACGAGCTGCACGATGGCGGCGGGCAGCCCGGCCGACGCCACGCCGGCGCGCAGCGCCGCCACGATCGCCCTGTTCGAGTCGATCGCCGAACTCGAGCCGCGCAGCAGCGCCGCGTTGCCCGACTTCAGGGCGATGCCCGCGGCGTCCGCGGTGACGTTCGGACGCGCCTCGTAGATGATGCCGACCACGCCGAACGGCACCCGCACCTGCCGGATCGACACCCCGGCGGGCGTCGTCCAGCCGCGCACCACGTCGCCGACGGGGTCGGCGAGCCCGGCGAGTTGTATCAGCCCGTCGGCCATGGCCGCCACACGTCCCGCGTCGAGGCGCAGCCGGTCGACGAGGGACGCCGGCGTCCCGGCCGCCTCGGCGCGGGCCACATCCCGCGCGTTGGCCGCGAGCACCGCGCCGCTGCCGGCCAGCAGCGCCTCGGCCATGGCGTGGAGGGCGGCGTCCTTGCGCGCGCGGGACGCCGTGGCGAGCGCCCTGGACGCCTCGCGCGCGGCCACGGCCTGATCGTGGAAAGTCATGACCGCCATCTTAACGAGTGCGCCGGCGGCCTAGCCCGCGTCGCGCTGCAAGGTCGCGAAGACGCGCGTGGTGACGAAGCCGAGCTTCTCGTACAGGCGGGTCGCGCCGGTCGGGCTGTCGGAGTCGACGTGCAGGTCGACCGCGTCGAAGTGCCCCGACTCGCGGGCGAGCCGGATCATCCGGGCCAGGCTTGCGGTGGCGAGCCCTCGGCCGCGGGCGGCGCGCACCGAGCCGACCAGCAGCACGTACAGCTCGCGCTCCACCCACGACCCGGCCAGCGCGTACGCCAGCACGTTTCCGTCGGCGTCCACGGCGAGCGTGGACAGGTCCCAGCGGTTGGCGCGGGCCGTCCAGAAGTCGTGCCAGCGCTCGACGGTCATCTCGCCGGAGCCCCAATGGTCCTGGAACGCCTCGTTGTGGGCCCTCCGCGTGGCCTCCTCGTTCTCGGCCGCGGGGCTGAGCAGGGTGATGCCCTCGGGCACGGACTCGTGCCCGGAGAGCTCGTGGCCCGGAAGCGGGCGTTCGAGCTCGGCGAAGTAGCGGACGATGCCGTAACCGCGGTGGGCGGCCAGCGCGCGCACCGACGCGCCCTCCTGACCGCCGTCGAACCGCCAGTACGCGGGCACGCCCGGGTGCCGCTCGCGCGCCAGCTCCAACGCACGCGCCTCCATCCGGGTGAGCAACGCCGACCCGATGCCGCGGCCGCGATGGCTAGGGCGGACGCCGCCCTCGAGCGTGCAGCGGGTGCGGGCCTCGTGATCGGGGATCAAACCCACGCTCACCTTGCCGTAGGCCACCAGGCAGTCGCCGTCCCACACGGCCCAGCTGTCCCGCTCGGCCGTGAACCCGTGTTCGCCGAGCTCTTCGGCGAGATCCTCGGCCGAGTAGTACTCACCTGTGTCGTCGTACTCGGCCAGCACATTGGTGAGCTCGGTCCATGCGGGAACGGCGTCGGCGGTCAGTGTCTCCCAGCGCAGGGACAAGGTTTCGGTCGATGTCACTGCTCAATAGTGCCGGATCCAGCGCACCGGGCGAGCATTTCGGCACGGATCTGTCAGGCCCGGAACTTCTTGCGCAGGATCAGCGAGTCCCGGTGCACCAGTTCGCGGTCGAATCCCTCGCCACGCTCGGCGACCAGGGCGCGCGTCGAGCGGCCCAGCATCGACGGCACGTCGGTCGCGTCGTAGTTCACCAGGCCGTGGCCGACCAGGCCTCCGTCGGGCCCGTCGAGCCGTACGGGGTCGCCCGCCTGGAAGTCGCCCTCGAAACCGGTCACGCCGGCGGGCAGCAGGGACGCCCCCCGCTCGACGACGGCGCGGACGGCGCCGGCGTCCAGGGTGAGTGCCCCGCGCACCTGCGAGGCGTAGGCCAGCCACAGCATCTTGCGGGAGCGGCGCCGGCCGGACGCGCGGAAGAGCGTTCCCACCGGTTCCCCCGCCAGCGCTTCGCCCACCGAGCGCGCCGACGCCAGCACGGTCGTGACGCCGGCGTGGGTCGCGATCTTGGCCGCCTCGAGCTTGGTCGCCATGCCGCCGGTGCCGACCGCCGAGCCGCCCCGGGACGTGTCGACCACCAGGTCTTCGACCTCGGGGACGTCGGTGATCTTGCAGGCTCCCGGACGCGAGGGGTGATCGGTGTAGAGCGCCTCGACGTCCGACAGCAGGAACAGCACGTCGGCGCTCACCACGTGCGCCACGAGAGCGGCGAGCCGGTCGTTGTCGCCGAAGCGAAGTTCGTTGGTGGCCACCGTGTCGTTCTCGTTGACGACCGGGATCGCGCCGAGCTCCAAGAGCCTCAGGAAGGTGCGCTGGGCGTTCGCGTACGACGTCTGCCGGCTGATGTCCTCGACCGTGAGCAGCACCTGCCCCACCGTGAGGCCGTGCGCGGCGAACAGCGACGTGTAGCGCGCCAGCAGGAGCCCCTGGCCGACCGACGCCGCCGCCTGCCGAGTCGCCAGGTCGCGCGGACGCCTGTGCATGCCGAGCGGATCCAGGCCCGCGGCCATCGCACCCGAGCTGACCACGATCACCTCGCGCCCGGACGCCCGCGCGGCCGCGATGGCGTCCGTGAGCGCGTTGAGCTGCGGCATGTCGATGCGGCCCGCGGCGTCCGTGATGGACGAACTGCCGATCTTGACGACGATCCGCTTGGCCTCGCCGACCGCGCGTCGGATGGCTGGGGTCACCCCTCCCCCTCGTCCCACGTGTCGGACGCGGCCCGCCAGCTCTGCTTGGGGTCGAACGGTATGCCCTCCGCCGCTGCCCGCGCGGCGTGATACTCGGCGTCCATCTGGCGGCGGCGCGCAACCGAGGCGCGCTCGGAGTGCAGGCGCTCGTCGTCGCCACGGCGGGTCAGGATCTCGGCGCCGGCGTTGATCTGGGGCGCGAAGTCGAAGACCACCGGGTTGTCGCCGGGGCCGATCGCGACGGCGTCGCCCTCGCGGGCGCCCAGCCGCAACAGTTCGTCCTCGATTCCGAGGCGGGTGAACCGGTCGGCGAGGTAACCGACGGCCTCGGGGTTGGCGAAGTCGGTCTGGCGCACCCAGCGGTCGGGCTTGGCGCCCTGAACGCGCCACACGAAGCCGCCTTCGCCGTCGCCCATCCTCCGGATGCTGAACTCGGCGCCGCCGGCGACGGGCTCGGGCCGGATCACCACCCGTTGCGGCGGCGCGGCCGGAGTCGCGGCGCGGCGGGCGCGGACGAGATCGGCCATCGCGAAGGTCAGCGCCTGCACGCCCTCGCCGGACTTGGTCGAGACGGGAAAGACACGCAACCCGCGGGCGATCAGGTCGGGCGTGACGAGCTCGGCGAGTTCGCGGGCGTCCGGCACGTCGATCTTGTTGAGGGCGACGAGCCGGGGACGGTCCTCGAGATTCCCGTGCGCGGCGAGTTCGCCCTCGATGACGTCGAGGTCGGTGACCGGGTCGCGCCCGGGCTCGTACGTGGCGCAGTCGATGACGTGCACGATGGCCAGGCAGCGCTCGATGTGGCGCAGGAACTCGTGACCCAGCCCGCGGCCCTCGCTGGCGCCCTCGATCAGGCCGGGCACGTCGGCGACGGTGTAGGTGGTGTCGCCGGCGACGACCACGCCCAGGTTCGGGACCAGCGTCGTGAACGGGTAGTCGGCGATCTTCGGCCGAGCGCGGCTGATCGCGGCGATGAGCGACGACTTGCCGGCGCTCGGAAAGCCGACCAGGCCCACGTCGGCGAGCACCTTGAGCTCGAGCAGGATGGTCCGCTGCTCGCCCTCCTCGCCCAGCAGGGCGAAGCCCGGCGCCTTGCGGGCAGCCGTCGCGAGGGCGGCGTTGCCGAGCCCGCCGCGTCCGCCCGCGGCGACGACGATCTCGGAGCCCTCGCCGACCAGGTCTGCGATGATCGCGCCGGTGTCGGCGTCCGCCACGACCGTGCCCCCGGGGACGGCCAGCACGACGTCGGCGCCGTTGGCGCCGGCCCGGTGGTCGCCCTCGCCGGGCTGGCCGTGGGTGGCGGCGCGCTGGGACTGACGGTGGTAGTCGACGAGGGTGGTCAGGCCGGGGTCCACGCGCAGGATCACCGAGCCGCCGTGGCCGCCGTTGCCGCCGTCGGGGCCGCCGAGCGGCTTGAATTTCTCACGGTGGATCGAGGCGCAGCCGTGCCCCCCGTTGCCACCGGAGACGCGCAGGGTGGCGCGATCGACAAAGGAGGGAATGGCCATGACCACGGATTCTACCGCCCGCGCCGTGCCCCGCAGGACGCCTGCGCCCGGTAGCGCCCGGCCGCGGTCTGGGCTCCGGGACTACCCGGCCGACAGGTACGCCGCGACGGCCCGCTGGAGGTTCTCCGCAGCCCCGGCCAGTGCCTGGGCGAGCGGCGTCCCCTCGGGGGTGATGCCGACGATCGCCGCCACGCCCTGATCGAGCAGCGCGTCGGCGTCCGGCGCGACCCGTCCGCCGAACAGCACCACCGGGACGCCGTGGGCGCGCGCCAGCGCCGCGACCCCCGCGGGGGTCTTACCCGACAGCGTCTGGGCGTCGATCGAGCCCTCGCCCGACAGCACCAGGTCGGCGCCGGCGATCGTGGCGCCCAGGCCGACCGTGTCGCAGACGAGGTCGATGCCGGGCGTCAGCTCGGCGCCCAGGTAGGCGATCATCGCCCAGCCGAGCCCGCCCGCCGCGCCCGCGCCCGGGGCGTCCGCCTCGGGACGCTTGCCGGCCACCGCCGCCAGGGAACCCAGGATGCTGTCCAGCCGGGCGACCAACGCGGGGGTCGCGCCCTTCTGCGGCCCGAACACCGCCGAGGCGCCACGGTCGCCGAGCAAGGGGTTGTCGACGTCGCAGGCGACCCGGACGTGGGCCGCCGCCAACCGCGGATCGAGACCCGAGGCGTCCACGGCGCGCACGCGCTCGAGCCCGGACGGTGTGGTGGCGACCGGCTCCCCCGACTCGTCGAGGAACCGGACGCCGAGTTCGGCGAGCATGCCGGCCCCGCCGTCGTTGGTGGCCGACCCTCCGAGCCCGATGACGAACCGGCGAGCGCCGGCGTCCGAGGCCGCGAGGATCAACCGGCCCACCCCGCGCGTGTCGGCGGCCATGATGGCGCGATCGTCGTCGGCGATCGCCTCGAGGCCCACCGCCGTGGCCACCTCGAACGCCGCCAGGTCGCCGGCCAGCGCCAGCCGGCCGATCGTCGGGCGACCGAGGGCGTCCGGCACCGCCACCTCGACGATCCGGGCGCCCAGGGCGTCCGCGATCGCATCGGTGAAGCCCTCGCCGCCGTCGGACATGGGCACCTCCACGACCTCGGCGTCCGGGAGTGCCGCCCGGACGCCTCGGGCCATCGCCGCCGCGGCCTGCGCGGCGCTCAGGGAGTGTTTGAACGAATCCGGAGCACACACGACGCGCATGGCCGCAACCTACCCCTCGTGCCTCGATGACGGGGTGAACTCAGCGCACCCCGCGGAAGGCGTCCATGTCGCGGCGCTCCTTCTTCGTCGGACGCCCGGCGCCGCGGTCGCGCACGGCCACCTTGCCGCCCATGCCGGGGACCGGCGGCGGCTTCGGCGGCGTCTTGTCGAGGTAGGCCCGCTGGGCGACCGGCGCGCCGACCCGCTTGGCGAGGGTCGGGTCGAGCACCTCCACGAGGCGTTCCTCGCCCTCGCGCCGCACCCGGATCACGTCGCCGGTGACGACGAGCTGGGCGGCCTTCGCCAGCTTGTCGTTGACGCGCACATGCCCGCCCCGGACGCCCGCGGTCGCCTCGGAGCGGGTCTTGTAGAGCCGCACCGCCCACAACCACGCGTCGAGCCGAGCCATGGGATCGACCTTAGCCCGGCGGCGACGCCGTTGAGGGACACCTGTGGCCCGTCTGAGGGCTACACGTGTCCCTCAACTGCGCGCAGGTCGTGGGTCCGGGGGCGTTGACGTACGAGAAGGGGCGGCCCCATGCCGGGACCGCCCCTTCTCGGGTGAATCGGGTGTCGCTCAGGCCTCGACCAGCGCGATGTTGACGACGCGACGTCCGCGGCGAGTACCGAACTCGACGGTGCCCGGCTGCAGAGCGAACAGGGTGTCGTCCTTGCCACGGCCGACGTTGTCGCCGGGGTGGAAGTGGGTGCCGCGCTGACGGACCAGGATCTCGCCGGCGTTCACCGCCTGGCCGCCGAAGCGCTTGACGCCGAGACGCTGTGCATTGGAGTCGCGACCGTTACGCGAGCTCGATGCGCCCTTCTTGTGTGCCATGTCTGGGTCTCCTCAGCTCTCGATGCCGGTGATCTTCACGCGGGTGTGGCGCTGGCGATGGCCCTGGCGCTTCTTGTACCCGGTCTTGTTCTTGTACTTGAGGATCCTGATTTTCGGGCCCTTGTGCTCGGCCACGATCTCGGCCGTGACCGACACCTTCTCGAGTTTGCCCGCGTCGGTGGTGATGGCGTCGCCGTCCACCAGCATCAGGGGGGTGAGATTGACGGTCGAGCCGACCTCAACGTCGGTGATCCGGTCGACGGTGAGGACATCCCCGACAGCCACCTTGTGCTGGCGTCCGCCACTGCGCACGATCGCGTACACGCCTGACCTGCTTTCCTACGAAATTGTCGTCGTCTGAGCCGAACACGGACGCCGGGCGTCCCATTCGATCGGCGCCGGAGCCAACGGAAAACCGCCGGCCCGCACGGGCACCGGGGATCAAGAATACGGCCCCCACCCGAAGCGGTCAAACCAGCCATGCCATGCTAACCCCCATGGACTTCCTCAACCTCTACGACCACGGGTTCGTCCGCGTTGCGGCGTCCACGTTCGCGCTGCGGCTCGTGGACCCGCACCGCAACGTCGCGGCCATCCTCGAGCAGGCGCGCGAACTGGACGCCGACGGCGTCCGGGTGGCCGTCTTCCCCGAGATGTGCGTCGTCGGCTACTCCCTCGAGGACCTGGTGTTGCAGGACGCCGTGCTGGACGCCACCGACGCCGCGTTGGGCGAACTGGTCGCGGCGTCCACCGGCATCGCGGCCGTGATCGTGGTGGGCGCCCCGCTGCGCTCACTGAACCGCATCTACAACTGCGCGGTCGTCGTGCATCGGGGCCGCGTGCTCGGCGTCGTGCCCAAGGTCTACCTGCCGACGTACCGAGAGTTCTACGAGGCCCGCCAGATCGGCTCGGGCGTCGACGTGACCGGCGACATCGCCGTCGCCGGACAGGACGCCCCGTTCGGTGCCGACCTGATCTTCGAGGCGTCCGACGTGCCGGGCCTGGTGCTGGGCGTCGAGATCTGCGAAGACATGTGGGTGCCGATGCCGCCCGCGGCCGAGGCAGCACTGGCCGGGGCCACGGTGATCGCCAACCTGTCAGGCTCCCCCATCACGGTCGGCAAGGCGGTCGAGCGCCACCTGCTGTGCTCGTCGAGTTCGTCGCGCTACCTGGCCGCGTACGTGTACGCGGCCGGCGGTGAGGGCGAGTCGAGCACCGACCTCGCCTGGGACGGCCAGACGCTGATCTACGAGAACGGCATCCTGCTCGCCGAGTCCGAGCGGTTCCCCGCCGGCCCGCGCGCGAGCATCGCCGACGTCGACGTCACCACCCTGCGCTCCGAGCGGCTGCGGCAAGGCACGTTCGACGACAACCGTCTCGCCCACGCGGCGCGCGTCGCCGAGTACCGCGCGGTGCGCTTCGAGCTCGGCCGGCCGAGGGGCGACCTGGGGTTGCGGCGTCCGGTGGCCCGGTTCCCGTTCGTGCCCGCCGACCCCGCCCGCCTGGCGCAGGACTGCTACGAGGCCTACCACATCCAGGTGGCCGGGCTCGAGCAGCGGTTGCGGTCGATCGGCAACCCCACGGTCGTCATCGGCGTCTCGGGCGGCCTCGACTCCACCCACGCCCTGCTCGTCGCCGCCCAGGCCATGGACCGGATGGGACGCCCGCGCACCGACATCCTGGCGTTCACGATGCCGGGCTTCGCGACGTCCGACCACACCCGGAACAACGCGGTCGCCCTGGCCCGCGCGCTCGGCGTCACCTTCGAGACGCTCGACATCACCCCGGCCTGCCGGGCCATGCTCGAGGGCATCGGGCACCCGTTCGCCGGCGGCGAGCCGGTCTACGACGTCACATTCGAGAACGTGCAGGCGGGCATGCGCACCGACTTCCTGTTCCGGATCGCCAACCAGCGCGGCGGCATCGTGCTCGGCACCGGCGACCTGTCCGAGCTGGCGCTCGGCTGGTGCACCTACGGCGTCGGCGACCAGATGAGCCACTACAACGTCAACGGCGGTGTCCCCAAGACGCTGATGCAGCACCTGATCCGCTGGGTGATCGCCGACGGGCACTTCGGGTCGGACGCCGCGGAGGTGCTGCAGTCGATCCTCGACACCGAGATCACCCCCGAACTGGTGCCGACCACGCCCGGCGAGAAGCCGCAGTCGACCGAGGCGTCCATCGGTCCCTACAACCTGCAGGACTTCACGCTGTTCCACGTGCTGCGCCACGGCATGCCGCCGAGCAAGATCGCCTTCCTGGCGATGCACGCCTGGTCGGACGCCTCGCGCGGCGCCTGGCCCGAGGGGTTCCCCGCCGACAAGCGCGCCGCCTACGACCTGGCCACGATCAAGCGCTGGCTCACGGTGTTCTGCGGCCGGTTCTTCGGCTTCGCCCAGTTCAAGCGCTCGGCGCTGCCGAACGGCCCGAAGGTCGTCCGCGGCGGGTCGCTGTCCCCGCGCGGCGACTGGCGCATGCCGTCGGACGCCTCCGCCCGCGTCTGGCTCGACGAGCTCGCGCGCAACGTTCCGGACGGCGAAGGCTAGCTACGGAGTTTCCGCGCGGGCTCCGGACCGTCCTGATCACGGGCGCGTGGTGAGCGTCGGGTGCGCGCGAGTCCCCGCTGGTGGGCCCGATGTCCATGCTTGTCGGACGACGTCGTGTCTCGGTGGGCCCGTGTCTTCACACGAGCGTTTGAATAGTCCTCGCCCGGGTCGATGCCATGGGTGGAACCAGGAGCCACCCGACTGGCTCGATCCCGACCAGGCCCGGAGGCCACACCGGCACGCGCGTCCTGTCGCGGGTTCAGCCCAGCAGGCCGTAGCCGACCAGGTCACTGCGGAGCTTGTCGGCCGCCGTGAAGTGGTGCGTACGCAGCCCGAACCGGGCGGCGGACTCCACGTTGGTCAGGCTGTCGTCCACGAAGAGCGTCGCGCCTGCCTCGAGTCCGAACCGGTCGACGGCGAGGGCGTAGATCGCCGGATCGGGCTTGGCCAGGCCGACCTCGCCCGACACGACCACGTCGGCGAGCCGGTCGATGACCGGCGACGCCGCGCGGGGGACGGAGAAGTTCTCGGCCCACCAGTTGGACAGGCCGTACACGGGCACGCCGGCCACCAGCAGCTCGTCGATGACCTCGGAGGTGCCCGGCACCGGGCCGGACACGGTCATCGGGAACCGATCGACGTAGGTGCGGACGATGTCGGCGAACGCCGGGAGCTCGGCGTCCACGCGGGCGATCACGTCGAGGGCGGTCGCACCGGCGTCCGCGTCGGCGTTGATCGTCTGCCAGAAGTGGCGGGACGCGAGGAACTCGTCGATGCGGGCGTCCTCGATCACGCCCCGCAGGGGACGGGAGGGCTCCCAGTCCGCGATGACGTTGGCGACATCGAAGATGACGGCGGTGACCATGACAAGAACCTCTCGATCAGGGGCGGTGACACCGCATCCTAGCCACCGGCCGGCCATCAGTCGTCGGCGTTGAGCATGAACCACGCCGCGCGGTCGAGGTACTCGCGCAGTTCGGCGTCCTCGGCGTCGGCGAGTCCCAGTTCGTCGACCGCGGCCATCATGTGGTGCAGCCAGCGCTCGGCCTGACGCGGGGTGACCGCGTAGGGCGCGTGCCGCATGCGCAGCCTCGGGTGGCCGCGGGTCTCGCCGTAGGTCTTCGGGCCGCCCCAGTACTGCTCGAGGAACATCCGCAGCCGGTCGGCGGCCGGGCCGAGATCCTCGTCGGGGTACATCTCGCGCAGCGGCGGATCGCCGGCGACTCCCTCGTAGAACCGGTCGACGAGACGACGGAACGTCTCGGCGCCGCCAACCCGGTCGTAGAGGCTGCTGGTCATCGGACCATCGTCCCACGCCCGCGGGCGGCGGCCGATCGGACGAGCCCGACCACGCAGGGCGGCGCCAGATGAGGGATACCTGTGGCCCTCTGTCGGGCCACAGGTATCCCTCAATTGAACGGCCAGCCCACGACCATGCCCTCAGGGCGTCCGGGTTCGACGAAGAACTCGTGCCCGAACGCGACCGCGAACGCCTCGGGCGGCATCTGCAGCATGCCGGCGGCGTCCGGCTGGCTCGCGTGGCAGGCCAGGGCGGCGCGCTTGGCGTCGATGAAGCCGCTGACGTCGACGTCCCAGTGCAGGTCGGCCTCGGGCGTCCCGATGGGGTTGCCGTCGTCCATGGGCGCGTCGACGTCCCACACCTCGTCGGGGGCGATCATCCCGGCCTCGGCCGCCATCGCGTAGAGGCTGCGCATCCGGTCGCGGTTCATCGACGACTCCAGGTAGCGCGGACGCCGGGCCGCCAGCTCGACGGCGTGCCGGGTGATCCGGTGCACCATGATGTGGTCGGGATGGCCGTACCCGCCGTGCCAGTCGTAGCCGACGACCACGTCGGCGTCCTCGGTGTCCAGCACGCGGGCGAGCGCCCGCGCGGCGGCGGGCACGTCCGCCTGCCACAGCGCATCCGGGGCATGGTTCTGCTCCCAGCCGTGCATGCCCGAGTCGGCGTAGCCGAGCCAGACGAGCCTCTGCGTGCCCGTGACACGAGCGGACGCCTCCGCCTCCTCGCGCCGCAGGTCGGCCAGGGCGCGCTCGCCAAGATCGTCGGGCGCGGTGCCGTGGTCGCCCCCGGTGGCGTACACGCAGACCACCCGGTGTCCGTCGGCCGCGGCGCGGGTCATGGTTCCCGACGTCTGCGAGGCCTCGTCGTCGGGATGGGCATGGACAAACACGATGGTGGGCACGGTCGCCCACTGTGCCACGCCGGTGCGCGAGGCGGGAGGCCTTCCCACCGACGTGGAATCCTGGGGAGGTGGATCT
The DNA here is from genome assembly GCA_016711325.1 of Nigerium sp. Classification (GTDB taxonomy): domain Bacteria; phylum Actinomycetota; class Actinomycetes; order Propionibacteriales; family Propionibacteriaceae; genus Propioniciclava. Next base: position 139,123 of record JADJTH010000009.1, read on the forward strand.
GATGTCGCTGTCCCCCGCCGACGAGCACCGGCGCGCCCGGTTGCGCCGCATGAAGGCGGTCGCGCTCGGATTGCTCGTCCTGGCCGCCGCGATCTACCTCGTCACGCTCAACCTGGACCACGCGGGCGGGTGGGGCTACGTCAACACCATGGCCGAGGCGGCCATGGTCGGCGCGCTGGCCGACTGGTTCGCGGTGACCGCGCTGTTCCGGCATCCGCTGGGCATCCCGATCCCGCACACGGCGATCATCCCCCGCAAGAAGGACGAACTCGCCGGCTCGCTGCAGTCCTTCTTCGCCGACAACTTCCTCACCGAGGACGTCGTGCGCGAGCGCATCGGCGAGGCCCGGCTCGGACGCCGCCTCGGCGGCTGGCTTCGTCAGCCGGACCACGCTCGCCGCGTGGTCGACGAGGGCGTGCGGATCGCCCATGCGCTGCTGCGGCGCGTGTCCGACGACGATGTCCGGTTCGTCGCCCGGGACGTCCTGCTGCCGCGCCTGGATCGCGAGCCGCTGGCCTCGGTCTCGGGCGCGCTGCTGGAGGGCATCGTCGCCGATCGCGCCCACAAGGGATTCGTCGACCTGCTGCTGCGCGAGACGCACACCTGGCTCACGAAACACCCCACACAGTTCACGGCGATGCTGCACGACCGTGCCCCGCGCTGGGCGCCGGGGTTCCTCAACCAGCGGGTCGTGTCGGCGCTCTACTGGCAGGCGCTCGACTGGGTGGACCGCGTCCGCCGCGACCCCGAGCACCCCACCCGGCGCAGCTTCGACGACCTGCTGCTGCGCATCGCCGCCGACCTGCAGAACGATCCGTCCGTGCAGGGCCGCTTCGAGACGCTGAAGACCCGGCTGCTCACCCACCCGCAACTCGAGGACGCCCTCGTATCGTTGTGGGACAGCGTCCGCGCCAGCCTGGAGTCGGCGCTCGACGACGCCGGCTCGGGTCTGCGCACGCGCGCGATCGCGGGCGTCGAGGGGGTCGGCGAATCGCTCCGCACGGACGTCGCGCTCGCCGCGCGCATCGACACCACGGTCTCGGACGCCGCCGCCTACCTCGTCACCTCGTACGGCCACGAGCTGAGCTCGGTCATCGGCCACACCATTCAGCGCTGGGACGGCCGGGACGCCTCACGGCGCATCGAGCTGTACGTCGGGCGCGACCTCCAGTTCATCCGCATCAACGGCACCGTGGTGGGCGCGCTCGCCGGCCTGGCCATCCACGCGGTGAGCCAGCTGTTCTGACGGGCGCGTCAGCCTGGCTGGCCCGACTCGGACGCCCGTTCGGACCCGGCCTCCCCGTCCGCGGACGGGGACGCCGCGATCGACGCGACGGACGGCGATGCGAGCAACTCCTTCGCCCTCGGCGCGGGCGCGGGCGCCGCGTCCTGGCCGCCGCGCGAGCGGCCACCGCGGGCGCGGGCGCCGCGGCGTCCGTTCGGATCGCGGTCACCGCCGTCGGCCGGAGCCTGCGAGGCCACCGGCGCGTCGTGGACGTGGTAACCGCGGCCGTTGCACGTCTCGCACGAGACCGTGAACGCCTCGGCGAGACCCGTGCCGATCCGCTTGCGGGTCATCTGCACCAGGCCGAGCGACGTCACCTCGGCGACCTGGTGCCGGGTGCGGTCGCGGCCCAGGCATTCGACCAGGCGGCGCAGCAGGAGCTCGCGGTTGGCGGGCAGCACCATGTCGATGAAGTCGATGATGATGATGCCGCCGATGTCGCGCAGCCGAAGCTGGCGGACGATCTCTTCGGCCGCCTCCAGGTTGTTGGAGGTGACGGTGGCCTCCAGGTTGCCCTGAGTGCCGGTGAACTTGCCGGTGTTCACGTCGACCACCGTCATCGCCTCGGTGCGGTCGATGATCAGCGAGCCGCCCGAAGGCAGGTGCACCCGGCGCTCGAGCGCCTTGGCCACCTGCTCATGAACGCGGAACGCGGTGAAGAGGTCGCCCTCGGTGGCGCGATCCCAGCGGCGCAGGCGCTCGGCCAGGTGCGGCGCCACGTGCGTGACGTAGCCCTCCATGGTGTCCCAGACGTCCTCGGCCTGGTCGTTTCCTTCGACCACGAGTGCCGAGAAGTCCTCGGTGAACAGGTCACGAACGATCCTGACGGTGAGGTCGGGCTCGGCGTACAGCTGCTGCGGCGCCGATCCGGCCTTCACCTTCTTCTCGATGACCTGCCATTGCGCTTGGAGACGGCTGACGTCGCGGACCAGCTCATCTTCGGAGGCGCCCTCGGCGGCCGTGCGGACGATCACGCTGGCGTCCGAGCCCACGACCTCGTCGAGGATCCCCTTCAGGCGGGCGCGTTCGCCGTCGGGCAGCTTGCGGGAGATGCCGGACAGCTGACCGCCCGGGCAGTACACCACGTAGCGGCCGGGGAGGGAGATGTGCGCGGTCAGGCGGGCGCCCTTGGCGCCGATCGGATCCTTGGTCACCTGCACGAGCACGGCCTGACCCGACTTGAGGACCTTCTCGACCTTACGGTCGTCGCCGGACACACCGAACGAGTCCCAGTCGATCTCGCCGGCATAGATGACCGCGTTGCGACCGCGTCCGATGTCGACGAACGCCGCCTCCATCGACGGCAGCACGTTCTGCACGCGCCCCAGGTAGACGTTGCCGATCAGGGACGCCGACGTGGCGCGGTCGACGTAGTGCTCGACGAGGACGCCGTCCTCGAGCACCGCGATCTGCGTGTAGTCGTCGGCCTGGCGGATCAGCATCTGCCGCTCCACGGACTCGCGGCGCGCGAGGAACTCCGACTCCGACAGGATCGGTGCGCGACGGCGTCCGGCAGCGCGGCCCTCGCGGCGGCGCTGGCGCTTGGCCTCCATGCGGGTGGAGCCCTCGATGCTCGTGATCTCGTCGTTGGGCGACTTGCCCCGACCGCCGCGCGGCTCGCGCACCTTCACGACGACGTCGACGCCCTCTTCGGCGTCCGAGCCGGTGTCTTCGCCCTTGCGCCGACGGCGACGACGGCGACGACCCGCGGGAACGGCATCCCCGTTGTCCTCGCCCTCGTTGCCCGACGCCGCCTCGGCCGGCGCGTCGTCGTTCGGCTGGTCATCGGCATCGTCGTCGGCGTCCGGCTCGTCTGCGGAGTCGTCGTCGGAGCTCTTGCGGCGGCGGCGTCCGCCACGGCGGCGGCGGCGCTTGCGCGGCGCGTCGTCGGAGTCCGAGGTGCCGTCGTCGGCATCCTCGTCGCCTTCGCCTTCGCCTTCGCCATAGTCGTCGGCGTCCGAGTCCTCGTCGGCGTCCGCTCCGGCGAGGACCGCGGCGAGGTCGTCGAGCGCCGCGGACACGTCGGCAGGACGGTCCTCGTCGTCGGGGTCTTGGCCGGGGCTTCCCCGCTCGGCACTCAGCGCCGCCAGGCCCGCGGCGACCAGGTCGGTCGCATCGCCGTCGTCCTTCGGCTCGGGCTTGCGGCGGCGGGTGCCCCGGCGGCGCGCCGGACGCTCCGGCGCGGGCCGTTCGGCGACGGCTTCGTCGGCGACGCCCTCGTCGGACGCCGGTTCGTCGGACGCCGGTTCGTCGTCGACCCGTTCCTCGGACGCGGCCGCGTCGACGGTCGGTTCGTCGATGGTCGGTTCGTCGACGGTCGGTTCGTCGACGGTCGGCTCCTCGGACGCGGCCTCGTCGACGGCTTCGACATCGGCTTCGGCGACCGGCTCGCCGACCTGCTCGACGTCGCCGGCCACCGCGTCGCCCGGTTCTTGCGCGAGGAATCCGGCCTCGACGTGCTCGGACGCCGCGGGCTCGGCCACCGCCGGTTCCGCGGCCTGTTCCTGCGCCGCGGCCAACTCGGACCACTCGGCCTCGACGGACTCGGGCTCGGCGGACGGCGGGGCGATGGCGGCGGGTGCGACCCGCGGCGGCAGCTCCTTCGGGGGGCCTGCCGGGCGGCTGGCCGCGCGGCGTCGGCGACGCGGTGCGGGCGTGGTGTCGGCGGCGTCCTCGGGAGTGGCCGTGGGTACGTCCGAATCGAGCATGTTGCTCTCCTCTACCGGCAGATGACTGCCGAACAGTGGTCGCGGCGCGGTCCGTGACGGACCGCGGGCGACGAAGCTTGCGGTGTGACAGGAACCCGCCGCGGTCGCTGGGAGCGTCGCGGTCTGGCTCCAGTCAGGCGCCGGGGTAGCGTCCAACCTGAGCGCCATTGTGCCACATCGGCTCAAGGGGGCCCCGTCGCGGCGGGACCCACGACCGGCGAGGCGACCCACGGCGCGATCGCGCCGGGGACGATGAGCCCCATGAGACGACCCGTTTGTGCCCGACTGCGTCCGAGACGGGCTCAGGAACCGGCGCCGACGGCAGCGGGTCCGAGGCGGACACCGGCCGCGTCCGACCACCGGGAGGGGACAGCCGTGTCAAATAGGGGGCGAACGTCGGCGCATCCCACACAAAGCCACGATTCTTTGGTTCGATACTCTCACCGAACCTTTGACAGAAGGGGATCACCGTGGAACCCACCACACAGTCCGCTGCACAAGCCATCATCGATGGCGTCGGCGGATCCGACAACATTACGTCGCTCTCACACTGCGCGACGCGCCTGCGCTTCGAACTCGTCGATGGCAGCAAGGTGGACGAGGCAGCCCTGGACGCCATCCCGGTCGTCCTCGGCTCCGTCCCGCAATCCGGCGACCGGCACCAGGTCATCGTGGGGGGCGCCGTCCAGGGCGTCTTCACCGACATCATGAATCTACCCAGCATGCAGAAGGGGGGCGCCGGTTCCGACGCCGACGTCAAGGCCGCCGCACGTGCGAAGGCCCGCGGCAAGAACGCCTGGCTGGACTCCTTCTTCGAATACCTGGGCAACAGCTTCCGCCCGCTGCTGGGCGTGCTGCTCGGCGCGTCGCTGGTCATCGCCTTCGCGGCGGTCCTGGACGCGTTCGGCGTCGTCGAGTTCCGCGCCGCCGACAAGCCGGCCGGCTGGATCTTCGTCGACTCCATCTGGCACGCGGTGTTCTTCTTCCTGCCGCTGATGGTGGCCTACAACGCCTCGAAGGCACTCAACCTCGATCCGTGGGTCGGGTTCAGCGTCATGGCGGCGCTGATGACCCCCGACTTCGTCAAGCTGTCGAACCCCGAGGTCGTCACCAGCACCGTCTGCACCCCGAGCCCCATCCCGGGCGCGGCCGATGCCTGCACGGCCACCATCTTCGGCATCCCGATGCCGCTCAACGACTACAGCGGCGCGGTCTTCGTGCCGTTGATCATGGTCGCCGTCCTCGCGATCGTGTTCAAGGCCGCCCAGAAGATCGTTCCGCAGAACCTGCACCTGGTGTTCGTGCCGTTCATCTCGATGGTGATCATGGTTCCGGTGTCCGCGTTCCTGATCGGGCCCCTGGGTATCTGGATCGGCACCAGCCTCGGTCAAGGCCTGTCGTGGCTGAACACGTCGGCCCCGTTCGTCTTCGCGCTCCTGATCCCGATGGTCTACCCGTTCCTGGTGCCGCTGGGCCTGCACTGGCCGCTGAACGCGCTGATGCTGGCCAACATCCAGACCCTCGGCTACGACTTCATCCAAGGCCCCATGGGCACCTGGAACTTCGCCTGCTTCGGCGCCACCGCCGCGGTGCTGGTGATCTCGGCTCGTGAACGCGACATCGAGATGCGGCAGACGTCCACGGGCGCGCTCGTCGCCGGCCTGGCCGGTGGCATCTCCGAACCGTCGTTGTACGGCATCCACCTGCGCTTCAAGCGGATCTACCCGCGCATGCTGGTGGGCTGCTTCACCGGCGGTCTGATCATCGCCGTGGGCTCCGTGGTGCTGGGCATCGACGGCGTGCGCGCGAGCACCTTCGCGTTCACCTCCGTGCTGACCATCCCGATCTTCTCCCCGATCCTGCTCTACGTCGTCGCCATCGCCGGCGCGTTCTTCGCCGCGTTCTTCCTCATCCTGTTCAGCGACTACCGCACCGCCGAAGAGAAGGCGGCCTTCCGCGCCACCCGTGACGCCCAGGAGGGCGCCCTCGCGACCGCCACCGCGGGTGCCGTGGCCGCCCCGGCCGCCGTGGCCGCCCCGGTCGCCGCAGCCGCTCCGGCTGCCGCTGCCGCCACCGCCGCCGCTCCCGCACAGCCGATTCACGAGACCGTGGTCTCCCCCTCCGCCGGCGACGCCGTGTCGCTGGACGACAGCGGCGACGCCGTGTTCGCCTCCCGGGCGATGGGCGAGGGCGTCGCGGTGCTCCCCAGCGAGGGACGCTTCGTCGCCCCGATCTCGGGCAAGGTCGCCACGGTGTTCCCGACCGGGCACGCCTACGGCATCAAGTCGGCGTCCGGCGTCGAGGTGCTGGTGCACATCGGCATCGACACCGTGAAGCTCGAGGGCAAGCACTTCGAGGCCAAGGTGCGCAAGGGCCAGGACGTCCAGGCCGGCGATCTCATCGCCGAGGTGGATCTCGACGGGGTCCGCGCGGCGGGCTACCCGACCGCGACGATCGTCACGGTGATGAACACCAAGGCGCTCAAGCGCAAGGGTGCGACGGTCACCCCGGTGCTCGGCTCCGGCATCACCGCCGGCGCGCCGATCATCCGGGTCGACAGCGAGTGACGCACTGAATCGGGCTCGTCCCGACCACGCCGGGTGCCGGCGTCCGACCGTCAAGGCCGGGCGCCGGCACCCGTCTTCGTGCTCGCGCCGCGTCAACGGACGCCACCTACGTCACCGTAGGCCGGGTCTAGAGTAGCCATCATGAGTGACACCGGCCGTCCCGCCACCGCCGCTACCCTGGCCGTCCGCTCCGCGCGCGATTTCCTGCTCGATCACCCGCACGACTACGACTCCGTGATGCGCGGCTTCCGCTGGCCCGAGCTCGACCACTTCAACTTCGCCCTCGACTGGTTCGACGTCGTCGCCGGCGAGCATCCCGACCGGCCGGCCGTGACGATCGTCGAGCAGTCGGACGGCTCCGCGACCACCTGGAGCTACGGCGAACTCGCCCGACGATCCGACCAGGTGGCGTCGTGGCTCACCGGTCTCGGCATGCGCCGCGGCGACGCGATGATCGTGATGCTCACCAACACGATCCAGCTGTGGGAGGTGCTGTTCGGCCTGCTCAAGGTCGGCGGCATCGCCATCCCGACCTCGACCCTGCTCAGCGACGCCGACCTCGCCTGGCGCGTCGAGACTGCGGACGCCCGGTTCGCGATCGCACCGACGAGCATGGCCGGCCGTTTCCACCTCGTCCGGCCGGGAACGACCCTGATCAACGTGGGCGACGGCTCACTCGACGGTTGGACGCCGTGGGCGGACAGCGTCGAGGCGCCCGCGGCCTTCGATCCGTCCTCGGCGACACCGGCCGGCGACACGTCGCTGCTCTACTTCACCTCGGGCACCACGGCGCATCCCAAGCTGGTGCGCCACACGCAGGTCAGCTACCCGGTGGGTCACCTGTCCACCATGTACTGGCTGGGCGTCCGCCCGGGCGACGTGCACCTGAACATCTCCTCGCCCGGCTGGGGCAAGCACGCGTGGAGCAACTTCTTCTCGCCGTTCCTCGCCCAGGCCACGGTGTTCATCGTCAACTACGACCGCTTCAACGCCGAGAAGCTGATGCAGATCATGGACGCCCACGCCGTGTCCACGTTCTGCGCACCGCCCACCGTGTGGCGCATGCTGATCCAGGCCGACCTGTCGCACCTGAGCCGTCCGCCGCGGGAGTTGCTCGGCGCGGGCGAAGCGCTCAACCCCGAGGTGATCAACAAGGTGCGCGACGCCTGGCACTCGACCATCCGCGACGGGTACGGCCAGACCGAGATGACCTGCTCGCTCGGCAACACGCCCGGTCAGCCGATCACGCTCGGCGCGATGGGGCGTCCGATGCCCGGCTACGCCGTCGCGCTGCTCGACCCGGCCACCGGCGAACGGCTCGAGGGCGTCGCCGAGGGCGAGATCTGCCTCGACCTGTCGGTGCACCATCTCGGCCTGATGGGCGACTACTTCCGCGCGCCCGACCTCACCGCCGAAGCGACCCGTGCCGGTTACTACCACACAGGCGACATCGCCGCGCGCGACGAGCAGGGCTACTTCACCTACGTGGGCCGCGCCGACGACGTGTTCAAGGCGTCCGACTACAAGATCTCGCCGTTCGAGGTCGAGAACGCGCTCATGCTGCACCCGGCGGTGTCGGAGTGCGCGGTGGTGCCGTCGCCGGACCCGGTGCGCGGCGCCGCCCCGAAGGCGTTCGTCACCCTCGCGGCCGGTCACGACGCCGACAGGGCGACCGCCGCGTCCGTGTTCGCGCACTGCCGGGAGCACCTCAACGGCTACCAGCTGGTGCGCATCCTCGAGTTCACCGACCACCTCCCCAAGACGATCAGCAGCAAGGTCCGACGGGTGGAGTTGCGCCGGGCCGAGGCCGAGCGGGTGGCGTCCGGCGACGTGAGCGGCCAGTTCTTCTACCGCGACTTCCGCTGAGGGGGCCGGCTCGCGGCGCGGCCGATCCGTCAGAGCCGCGGCGGGACGATCAGCACGAGCACGATCGTCCCGGCGCCCAGCACACCCAGGCAGATCAGGTCGATCCACCGGGCACGGACGCCGAGCAACCCGACCTTGGCCTCGGGCAGCAGCGCGCGCAGCACGAAGCCGAGGCAGAAGCCCACGCCGATCAGGAACGACCCGCGCTTCCAATGGCCGATCCCGGCCCAGGCGACCCCCGCGGCGACGGTGAGCAGGACGACGGCGAGCGGCCACTGCCCCAGTACGAGCTGATGCCACGGCCGCGGCGCCCGTGGTCCGTGGCTGTGATCCCAGGCCGGCGGGCCTGCGCGGCGGCTCATCGCCCTCTCAGCCGGCCGCGCGCTGCTCGGCGCGGTCGACCACGTTCGACAGCAGCATCGCGCGCGTCATCGGACCTACCCCGCCGGGGTTGGGGGTGACCCACGCGGCCTTGTCCCATACGTCGGGGGCGAGGTCGCCGACCGTCACGCCGCCGACGCGGCTGACGCCCACGTCGACGCACACGGCGCCAGGCGCGATCATGGCGGCGTCCACCATGCCGGGGACCCCCGCGGCCGCCACCACGATGTCGGCGCGCCGGGTATGCGCGGCCAGGTCGCGCGTGCCGGTGTGGCAGACGGTGACGGTCGCGTTCTCGCTGCGCCGGGTCAGGATGAGCCCGAGCGGACGCCCGACCGTGATGCCGCGGCCGATGACGCAGACCTCGGCGCCGCGCAGTTCCACGCCATGGCGGCGCAGCAGCTCGACGATGCCGCGCGGTGTGCACGGCAGGGTGGCGGGCTCACCCAGCACGAGACGCCCGAGGTTGATCGGGTGCAACCCGTCGGCGTCCTTGTCGGGATCGATCAGCGACAGGGCCCAGTTCTCGTGGATGTGCCGCGGCAAGGGCAACTGCACGATGTAGCCGGTGCACGCCGGATCGGCGTTGAGCCCTTCGATCGCCGCGCGCACCTGCTCGGCCGTCGCGTCGGCGGGCAACTCGACCTGAATCGAGGCGATGCCGACCTGTTCGCAATCGCGGTGCTTCATGCGGACGTAGTTCTGGCTGGCCGGATCCTGGCCGACGAGCACGGTCGCCAGACCGGGACGAGCGCCCGCCTCGGCGAGCACCGCCACGCGTGCGGTGAGTTCGGCCTTGATGGCGGCGGCGGTGGCGAGGCCGTCGAGCTTCTGCGCGGTCATCGGCGTTCCCCTCAGTGGAAGAAGTGGCGGGTGCCGGTGAAGTACAGGGCGACGCCGGCGGCGGCGCAGGCGTCGACCGTTTCCTGGTCGCGCACGGATCCGCCCGGCTCGACGATCGCCGTCACGCCGGCCTCGATGAGGATGCCCGGGCCGTCCGCGAACGGGAAGAACGCATCGGAGGCGGCGACCGACCCGGACGCGCGCTCTCCCGCGCGCTCGACGGCGAGCCGGCAGGAGTCGACCCGGTTCACCTGCCCCATGCCCACCCCCACGGACGCCCCGCCAAAGGCCAGCAGGATCGCGTTGCTCTTCACCGCGCGACACGCGCGCCAGGCGAACGCGAGATCGGCCAGCGTCGCCTCGTCGACCGGATCGCCGGCCTTGAGCTGCCACGCGGCCGGATCGTCGCCCGGGGCGTCCAGCCGGTCAGGGGCCTGCAGCAGCGCACCTCCCGAGATGGGCTGCATCGAGCGCGCGCGATGGACGTACGCCGGCGCCCGCAGCACGCGGATGTTCTTCTTGCGGGTGAGGATCTCCAGCGCGCCGTCCTCATAGCCGGGCGCGATCAGCACCTCGGTGAACACCTCCGCGACCTGCACGGCCATGGCGACGCTCACCGGGCGGTTCGTGGCGATGACGCCGCCGAACGCCGACACCGGATCGCAGGCGTGCGCCTTGCGATGGGCGTCGGCGATGTCGGTGCCCACGGCGATGCCGCACGGGTTGGCGTGCTTGATGATCGCCACGCACGGCGCGGCGAAGTCGTAGGCCGCGCGGTAGGCCGCGTCGCCGTCGGTGTAGTTGTTGTAGCTCATGTCCTTGCCGTGCAGCTGCTCGGCCTGGGTGATGCCCCCGGGGCCCGCCGGGTAGGAATAGAGCGCGGCCGGCTGGTGGCCGTTTTCGCCGTAGCGCAGCGTGCCCACCTTCTCCCACGCGCCGCCCATCCAGGCGGGGAAGCCGTCGCCGCCGGAGGAGTCGGTGAGCACCGACCCCATCCACGATGCCACGGCCACGTCGTAGGTCGCGGTGTGCCGGAATGCCGCGGCGGCGAGCTCCCGGCGCTCCGCCGGCGTGTAGCCGCCTGCGGCCAGCGCCTCGAGCAGCGACGGGTACTGACCGGGGCTGGTGACGATGGCGACGCTCGGATGGTTCTTCGCGGCGGCCCGCACCATGGACGGCCCGCCGATGTCGATCTGCTCGACGCACTCGTCGGGTCCGGCGCCCGAGGCGACGGTCTGCGTGAACGGGTAGAGGTTGCTGACCACGAGGTCGAACGCCTCGACGCCCAGTTCGGCGAGCTGCTCCCGGTGGCTGGCCAGGCGCCGGTCGGCGAGGATCCCCGCGTGCACGCGCGGGTGCAGCGTCTTGACGCGCCCGTCGAGGCACTCGGGGAAGCCGGTCAGCTCGGCCACCTCGGTGACCGGCACGCCGGCGTCCGTCAGCAGCGCGTAGGAGCCGCCGGTGGAGACGATCTCGACGCCCGCCGCGGCGAGCGCGCGGCCCAGGTCGAGCAGGCCGGTCTTGTCGTACACCGACACCAGGGCGCGCCGGATCGGCGTGCGGTCAGTCTCGTTCATCCATCCTCATTTCTTGCGGGCCTTGGTGTTGACGACGTCGAGCAGCAGGGCGCGTTCGGCGACCTTGATGCGTTCGTGCAGGGTTTCCTCGGTGTCGCCCGGCTCGACGCGCACGGCGACCTGGTCGATGATCCGCCCGGTGTCGACACCGGCGTCGACCTCGAACACGGTGCACCCCGTCACCGTCACACCGTGCGCGAGCGCGTCCCGGACGCCGTGAGCGCCGGGAAAGCTGGGCAGCAGCGCAGGGTGGGTGTTGATCATTCGGCCGCTGAAGCGGCCCAGGAACGCGTCGCCGACCAGCTTCATGAAGCCGGCACTGACGATGAGGTCGGGCGCGTAGGCGGCGCAGGCGTCCGCGAGCGCCGCGTCCCAGCTCGCGCGATCGATCCGGCCGTCTGGACGGCGGTGGTCGCCCAGACGGGTCACGAAGGTCGGCACGCCCGCGTGCTCAGCGCGGCTCAGCCCCTCGATTCCGTCCCGGTCGGCGCCGACGGCGACGATCGTGCCGCCCAGGCTGCCCGCGGCCTGGGCGTCCAGCAGCGCCTGGAGCAGGGTGCCCGATCCGGACACCAGGACCAGGAGCCGGTAAGTCATGCCCTCAGCCTACCGACTCCGGCTCTCTCCCCGCGCCGCCGCGGGCGCGCCAGACGGCGACGGCGAACGCCGCGACTCCGCCCGCGGCGGCCAGGGGCAGCGTGCCCCACCACAGCAGGTCGGGGAACCGGGGCCCCAGTCCGGTGAGCCGCTCCACGCCGAGGTCGCCCACGGCCACCCACGAGGCCGCCACCCAGATCACGCCGGCCGCCAGCCCCGCCAGCGCCCCGCGCCCGCTCGTGGCGAGCAGCGCCAGCGCGCGTCCGCCGTCGGCGCTGCCGACAGGGTCGCCGTCCTCGGCGGGCTCGCCGTTGCGGACCGGCTCGCCACGCATCAGCCACAGGCCGGACGCCGCCCCCGCCAGCACGCCGCCCGCGAGCCACGCCCAGTCGGCGACGGTCGTGGCGACCGGGATCGCGCCGAACACGGGAACGGACGGCAGGACGCCCGCCTCGACGACGCCGGGCGCGATCATGGCGCCCGCGCCCAGATCGATTCCCGCGCCGAGAACGAAGGAGCCCGCCCACAGCAGGATGGTCGGCAGGTAGGCCAGGTGCATCAGGATCAGCATCACCGCGCCGACCGCGTCCGGGCTCAGGGACTGCGCGATGGCGATCACGTCCGACCACGAGACGACCAGGGCGACGCTCAGCGCCGCCGCGGACGCGAGCGTCAGGACACCGAGACCCATGCCGGCGGCGGCGGGCAGGCGCCGCACCCACCAGGGTGCCGCGCCGGGCAGGCGCAGGCCGAAGCCGAGAAGCGCCCCGGCGGAGGCGCCGGCGAGGGGGACGACGATCAGGCCGGGCAGCGCCGCGCTCACCTGCGCCGTCGCCCCGACCACCCCCGCGACCAGCAGGCCCGGTGCGGCGTACCCGCCCACGCAGGCGGCCACGACCGCGGCCCACGCGCGCGCCGCGGCGCCGGCGTCACCCTCGGGAAGAGGGCCGTACTGCTGAGCCGCGTGATGCGCGGCGACCGCGCAGCCCGCCGCCACGAGCCCGGCCAGGCCCAGCGGCACCATCCGGACGGTGACGCCGCCCAGCACGGCCGGAGCTCCGTGCAACCCGAGCCATGCCTGGCCCATCGTCGCGAACACGTCCGCGGGTGCGACGTGCACGGCGGTCAGCCACGACACGCTGATGAGGGCGCCGATCGCGACCCAGCCGAGCACCATCGTCGCCGCACTCCAGGCCAGCGCCGCCACCAGCCACGGCAGGTAGGGCACGCGCCTGGTCGGCGCCGCGGCGCCGTCGTCGGGGGTGGTCGCTGTCGTCACGACGAGGTCGGTGCCTCCGCGTTCGGTTGGTGTCACCATGATCCCTCCATGGTCACCCATCGCGGCGCCGACATCGTCGGGACACGCCCCGGTTGATAAGGTCGAGGCGATTCGAGGCCGCCAGACCGCGTTCGCGGTGTTCCGGCAGAGGGGGTTTATTGGGATGAGCGAACCACGCGGGCACGCCCCACGTCGCGCGCTACCGCCGATCGGCGACGAGCCCGGCGAGGTCGCACCCGACGACGCCTCTGGCGGCGAGGCGCAGGGCGATCCCGTTCCCGGCGACGGCCGGGGCGAGGCGACGGCCGGATCGGCGCCCCGCCGCGGCCTGTGGTCGCCCACCGGTTCGCCTCCCGACAGTGCCGGGCCCGGCGCCACGCTGATACCGCCGCCGGCCACGCTGCCCCTGGCCGACGTGCCGGGGCCGCTGTCGGGGCGGCGCTTCTCGGCCGACGAACTCCCCGACGATCCCGACCGCCCGCTCCCGCGCCGTTCGGCCTTGTCCCCCGCCGACGGCCCCGGGCTGTCCCCGGCGAGTCCTCCGTCCGCCGCCGAGCAGGCCGACGACGACACGCCCCGGTCACGGCGCACCATCGGGCTCGTCGGTGCCGGGGTCGGGGTCGTCGTGCTCGTCGCGGCCCTGATCTGGGGCCCCGGCATCGCCGGGCAGCTCGGCGCCACGCCGACGCCCACGATCGACCCGGTGGCGACGTACCTCACCCAGCCGGACGACCTCACCGGTGTGCGTCAGGATTCCACCTGGAACGAGGAGTCGACCAGCACGACGGTGGACGCGACGACGCCGCTGCCCCGGTGCCTGCTTCCGGCGGCCGAGCAGACGGTCAAGCCCGACAGCACGCTCGTGCGCACGTTCACCCCGGCTGACAACGCCGCGGTCGGGATCCTCCACCAGGTCGAACGCTTCGCGACCCTCGAGCAGGCGCAGCAGGCGTACGCCTCCCGCCTGACCCAGCTGGCCGGCTGCGAGCGGACAACGGGACTCGCCGTCGCCGGCCTCAGGGTCGGCGGGCTCTCGGACGAGGCCGCCGGCCTCACGCTGATGCTGCAGAACACCGAGAACGAGTACCACACCATCGTGATCAGCCGCACCGGCGACCAACTCAATGTCGTGGACGCCACCGCCGCCGGCGAGCCAGTGCCGGCCGAACCGCTGATCGCGGCGCTCGCGACGGTGTCCGCCCGGCAGTGCACCGCCGGTGGCCTCTGCCCGACGGCCGCGGAGGTCGCGCCCTCGGCTCCCCTGCCGGTCGCCCCTGAGGGCTGGTTGGCGAGCGTCGACCTGCCCCGGATCAATCCCGGCGCGGGGGCCTGGCGCGGCACCGACGTGAGCCCCACGGTGACGACGACCGGCACCCGCTGCGAAGCCGTCGACCTGACGACCGCGGGCAGCGAGCGTCACCAGCGCACCTACCTGCTGCGTGACGACGCGGCCGCACCGGCCCAGTTCGGCGTCGACCAGGTCACCTACGCGTTCGAGACCGCCGACGAGGCGGGCGCTTTCCACAGCGCGCTGGCGTCCCACCTCGACGAATGCACCTCGCGCAGCAACACCGCGCAGGTGACCCGCGGCGCCGATCTCTCCTCGGCGCATTCGGCCGACGGGCGGGGCACCGCGTGGAGCATCACGCAGAAGACCGATCAGGCCGCGGGCACCGCCCACTACCGGGTCGCGGTGGTCACCTCGGGTACGCACGTGGCGTACCTGATGGCGAACCCGGCGCAGGGTTTCGACTTCTCCGACGAGTCCTGGAACGCGGTCGGCGCGCGCGCGATCGAGCGGATCGAGCAGCTGCCCTGATCCGCCCGACGCTCAGCTCTTGCCCATGATCTGACGGACGATCATCGCCGTCTCGCTCGGCGTCCGGCCGACCCTGACTCCGGCCTTTTCCAGGGCCCGCTTCTTGGCGGCGGCCGTGCCGGACGAGCCGGAGACGATGGCGCCCGCGTGCCCCATGGTCTTGCCCTCGGGTGCGGTGAAGCCCGCCACGTAGGCCGCGACCGGCTTGGTGACGTGATCGCGGATGTAGTCTGCGGCCCGTTCCTCGGCGTCCCCGCCGATCTCGCCGATCATCACGACGCAGTCGGTCTCGGGGTCGTTCTGGAACGCCTCGAGGCAGTCGATGTGCGTGGTGCCGATGATCGGGTCGCCTCCGATGCCGACGCAGGAGCTGAAGCCGACGTCGCCGAGTTCGAACATCATCTGGTAGGTCAGGGTGCCCGATTTCGACACCAGGCCGACGTGGCCGGTGCGGGCGATGTTCGGCGGAATGATGCCGACGTTGGAGCGGCCCGGCGAGATGATGCCCGGGCAGTTCGGCCCGATCAGCCGGACGCCGGCCTCTTCGGCGGCGGCGCGGAACTCCGCGGTGTCCTTGATCGGGATGCCCTCGGTGATGACGACCACCAGCGAGAGCCGCGCCCGGATGGCGTCCATGACCGCGCCCTTGGCGAACGCGGGCGGCACGAACACGACGGACACGTCGGCACCCGTCGCGTGCTTCGCCTCCGCGACCGCGTTGAACACGGGAATCGGATCCTCTTCGAAGGTCACCGACTGCCCGCCCTTGCCGGGCGTGACGCCGGCGACGACGCGCGTGCCGAACATCGTCATGCGCGTCGTGTGTTTGCGGCCCTCGGTTCCGGTCATGCCCTGGACGATGACCTTGCTGCGATGGTCGAGCCAGATCGCCATGTCAGTTTCCTCCCAAGGCCGCGCTGGCCAGTTCGGCCGCACGCGCGGCGGCGTCGTCCATCGTGCCGACCACCTCGACCAGCGGGTGGCCGTACTCCTCCAGCATGGCGCGCCCGACATCCACGGCGTTGCCGTCGAGCCGGACGACGATGGGTCTCGTGGCCCGGTGGCCAAGCTGGATGAGCGCCTCGCGGATGCCTTTGGCGACCTCGGAGCAGGCGGTGATGCCGCCGAAGACGTTGACGAAGACGACGCTGACCTGCGGGTCGGACAAGATGATGTCCAGCCCGTCGGCCATCACCTGGGCCGAGGCGCCGCCGCCGATGTCGAGGAAGTTGGCGGGCTTCGGCATGCCGGGCAGGTTCTTGCCGGCGTACGCGACGACATCGAGGGTGCTCATCACCAGGCCGGCCCCGTTGCCGATGACGCCCACCTGGCCGTCGAGTTTCACGTAGTTGAGACCCTTCTCGCGGGCGCGCACCTCGAGCGGGTCGTCGCGGCTCTCGTCGCGCAGATCGGCCCACTCGGGGTGCCGGAACGCCGCGTTGTCGTCGAGGCTGACCTTGCCGTCGAGGGCGACGATGCGGCCATCCTCGGTCCGCACGAGCGGGTTGACCTCGACCAGGGTGGCGTCCGATTCGCGGTACACCGTGCCGATCAGGGTGAGCACGCGGGCGACCTCGCCGGCCACGTCGTCGGCGAAGCCGGCGGCGTCGACGACCGCGGACGCCGCGTCGGCGTCCAGACCGGTGCGGGGGTCGAGCAGCAGGCGGGCCAACGCGTCGGGACGCTCCTCGGCGAGCCGCTCGATGTCCACGCCGCCCTCGACCGACGCCATGGCCAGGTAGCAGCGATTCGCGCGATCCAGGAGCATCGAGCAGTAGTACTCCTCGGCGATCGCGGCGCCCTCGGCGACCATCACGGCTTCGACCGTGTGACCGTTGATGTCCATGCCCAGGATGGCTGCGGCGTGCTGCTCCGCCTCTTCGCGACTGCGCGCCAGCTTCACACCGCCGGCCTTGCCGCGTCCGCCGACCTTGACCTGCGCCTTGACCACGACCACCGCGGTGCCCAGCTCTTCGGCGGCGGCGCCGGCCTCGGCGGGCGTGCGGGCCACGATTCCGCGCAGCACGGGAACGCCGTACGCCTCGAACAGATCCCGCGCCTGGTACTCGAACAGATCCATGCTCACCATCCTCGTCCCCGCCGCGCCATCACGGCTTGCGACCGAGACTAGCGGGCGCGAACGATACGGGCGAGCGTCCCCGAACGCCGTTCGGGGGACGCGCACAGGCACCTGGTCGATTTCTGAGAAACACCCAAGAACTGCTACTGTTCTTCTCGGCAGCAAGCGGGACCACACCCGCCGGACGCCCTAAGTTTTCTCAGGAAAGGACGCACACGTGGCACGAGGGTTCTTCGGGTCTCCCCCACCGCGACGTGCTGTCTCCGACTGCGATGACGCTTTCCTGGCCGCGACCTCGCACCCGGCGCGCCGCGCCGAGACCAACGGACGCCTGGCACGCGGCGGCATCGGTCTCGCGGCCGTGCTCGTGGTCGGCGGACTCGCCGCCGGCGTCCCCGGCCTCGCCCACGGCGCCGGCCTCCCGACCGTGAGCGTGCCGCTGTCCGCCGTGGTGCCCGCCCGGGTCGGCACCACGGACGCCTTCGCGGCCCGCAACGACTCGATCGACCGCAACGCTTCCCGCAACGGGGGCGACGACGTCCAGGCCGCCGCCCAGGCGCGGGCGTCCTCGCTGGCCTCCGTCGACGAGCAGGTCATCGCCACCCAGACGGCCGTGGCTCTCGAGGAGCGCACCGAGGTGCTGAGCTCGACGAGGAACGCGATCGACGCCGAGTCGGAGCGGCTGGCGTCCATCAAGTTCTTCTGGCCCACCGCCGGTTCGATCTCCTCGCCGTGGGGCATGCGCATGCATCCGATCCTGCACTACAGCCGCCTGCACGGCGGCGCCGACATCGGCGGCGCCGTGGGAGCGCCGATCTACGCGGTCGCCGACGGCATCGTGACCAAGGCGGCCAGCGGATACAACGGCGGCTCCGGCACCAACGTGCGCATCGACCACGGCAAGATGGACGGCGAATCGCTCGAGACGTCCTACCTGCACATGAGCGAACTCGACGTCGCCGTGGGCCAGAAGGTCAAGAAGGGCCAGCGCATCGGGGCGGTGGGCAGCACGGGCCTGTCGACGGGTCCGCACCTGCACTTCTCGGTCTACGTCAACGGCGTCAACTCCGACCCGGCCCCTTACCTCAAGCAGGGCTGAGTTCTTCGAGCCGGGCCCCTTGCGAGCAGAGCTGTCACGCCTTCACCGCGCGGATCGCGGTGGAGGCGTTACAGCTTCTCCATCGGCGCGTGCTTGACCGAGAGCTTCTTCACGCCCGCGGAGCCGAAGTCCACGATGACCTTGAGCGCATCGGCGGCCCCCTGGGCCTCGGTGACCCGGCCCATGCCGAACGTGGTGTGCAGCACCTTGTCGCCGACCGCCAGCGACGGGACGGCCTTCGGCTTGGGTGGCGTCGCGCCGAACCCGATCGTGCTCCGCCAGGACTGTTCGGTGCGCCGCGCGGCCGGCGACGAATAGCCGGCGGCGCTCTCCCCCAGGCGACGCCAGTCGACGAGGCGTTCGGGGATCTCCGCCAGGAACCGGCTCGCCGGGTTGTACTGCGGCTGCCCCCACATCACCCGGACGGTCGACCGCGTCAGGTACAGCCGCTCGCGTGCGCGGGTGATGCCCACGTACGCGAGCCGGCGCTCCTCGGCGAGTTCGCGCGGGTCGCTCATGGCGCGCATGTGCGGGAAGATTCCGTCCTCGAAACCGGTCAGGAAGACCACCGGGAACTCCAGTCCCTTGGCCGTGTGCAGCGTCATCAGGGTGACCACGCCGCGCTCGTCGCCGTCGGCGTCCGGGATCTGGTCGGAGTCGGCCACCAGCGCGACGCGTTCCAGGAAGGCCGCCAGCGAGTCGTCCGGCTCGGGTGAGCCCGCGACCAGGAGCGCGCCGCTCGCGCTGCCGTCGTCGGCGCCGTCGCCCGGGGAGCCGGGCGCCTCGCCGGGAGGCAGCAGCCCCGAATCGCCGGGACCGACGTCCTCGGTGTGGGCGGCCGCGACGAACTCGCCGGCCACGGACACGAACTCGATGACGTTCTCGAGCCGCGTCTGGTCCTGCGGGTCGGTCGAGTCGTTCAGCGCGTCAAGGTACCCGGACGCGTTCAGGATCGACGTCAGGATCCGATCGGCACTCACGCCGTCGGCGACCATCTGCCGGTGTTCGGCCATCATGGTGGCGAACCCGTGCAGCTGCTTGACCGAGCGGGGCGCGAGCCCGACGACCTCGTCGAGCCGGTCGAGCGCATGGCCGAACGGGATGCGCTCGGCGGCGGCGAAGGCGTCCACCATGGCCTCGGCCCGGTCGCCGATGCCGCGCTTGGGCACGTTCAGGATGCGGCGCACGCTCACGTCGTCGGCCGGGTTGGCGATCGCGCGCAGGTAGGCGATCGCGTCGCGCACCTCGCGCCGCTCGTAGAAGCGGACGCCGCCGACCACCTTGTACGGCAGCCCGACCCGGATGAAGACCTCTTCGAACGCGCGCGACTGCGCGTTGGTGCGGTAGAACACCGCGACATCGGCGTAGCGACGCCCGGCGTCCACGAGCGTGTCGACCTCGCCCGCGATGAACTGGGCCTCCTCGTGCTCGGTGTCGGCCACGTAACCGGTGAGCAGGTCGCCGTCGCCGGCGTCCGACCACAGTTTCTTCGCCGGACGCCCCTCGTTGCGCTCGATGACCGCGTTCGCCGCGCTGAGGATGGTCTGGGTGGAGCGGTAGTTCTGCTCGAGCAGGATCGTGCGCGCGCCGGGGAAGTCGGACTCGAAGTCGAGGATGTTGCGGATCGTCGCCCCGCGGAAGGCGTAGATCGACTGGTCGGAGTCGCCGACGACCATCAGCTCGGGCGGGTCGGCCTCGCCCTGCTCGCCGGACGCCGCGCCGCACAGCTCGCGGATCAGCACGTACTGGGCATGATTGGTGTCCTGGTACTCGTCGACGAGCACGTGCCGGAACCGGCGCCGGTACTTCTCGCGGACGTCGGGGAAGGCCTGCAACAGGTGGACCGTCGCCATGATGATGTCGTCGAAGTCGAGCGCGTTCGCGGCGACCAGCCGCCGCTGATACGCCGAGTACGCCTCGGCGTACACCGCATCCGGACCGCCCGCCGCGAGGCCTCCGGCCGACTCGAAGTCGACCAGCTCATTCTTCCAGTTCGACACGGCGTTCATCACGGCCCGCACCGGGTAACGCTTCGTGTCGAGGCCGAGATCGCGGCACACCAGCGACATCAGCCGCTTGGAGTCGGTGTCGTCGTAGATCGAGAACGTGCGCGACATGCCGAACCGGTCGATGTCGGCGCGCAGCATGCGCACGCACGCCGAGTGGAACGTCGACACCCACATCACCCGCGCGCGATTGCCGACCAGTTCCTCGACGCGGTGCCGCATCTCGGCGGCCGCCTTGTTCGTGAAGGTGATCGCCAGCACCGATCCGGGGTGGACGCCGCGCCGGCCGATCAGCCAGGCGATCCGCCGGGTGAGCACGCGGGTCTTGCCCGAGCCCGCCCCGGCGACGACGAGCACCGGCGAGCCCTCGTGGACGACCGCCTCGCGCTGGGGAGGGTTGAGCCCCACCAGCAGTTCCTCCGGATCCGGACGCCGTCGGCGCCGCTCGCCCGCGGGCGGAACCTCCTTCTCCGGGACGGCGGCCCGCCGGGTGACGAGGGACGCCCCGGCGCGATCGGACGGCGCCGCGCCGGGCGCGAAGGAGAACAGGTCGGGCAGTTCACTCATGGCATGGCGCAGTCTAGGCGTTCGGGCCGCGACGCCGCTCCGCGTCTACGGGTCGGTGGCGGCGGTTAGAGTGAGGTTCATGATGATGGCCAGGCTGAAGACAGCCCTCAAGGTGGGGCTGGCGATGTTCGCGACGGCCCAGGCCGTCACCATGGGCGGCCTCCTCATCCTGGATCGTCAGCGCAAGCGGCACCGCGGGCACGTGCCCTTCCCGTTCGCGCCACCGCGCGAGATGCCCACGGGCGCCGACCGGGTCACGGTCTACACCAAGGGCCGCGACCTGTACGACGACATGCTCGCCGCGATCGACGCGGCCGAAGACACGATCCTGCTCGAGACGTACATCTGGAAGGGCGACCGGGTCGGCCGGCAGTTCAAACGGGCGCTCACCGAGGCTGCCGAGCGCGGCGTCGACGTCTACGTCTGCTACGACGTGTTCGCCAACCTGGTCGTCCCCCAGCACTTCTTCCAGTTCGGCCCTCGCGTCCACGTGCTGCGCCATCGCCCGTGGACGGGCGCCCGCGGTGCGCCGTTCGTCCGCGCGCCCGGCCTGAATCACCGCAAGATCCTGGTGATCGACGGCCAGGTCGGCTTCGTCGGCGGGTACAACCTCGGTTCGCTGTACGCCAGCCGCTGGCGCGACACCCACATGCGCGTCCGCGGGCCGGCGGCGGCCGAGCTCGAGAACGCGTTCGTCGACTACTGGAACTCCTCGCGCGGGCGTCGTCATCCGGCGCTGCCCCAGCCCGACCACCGCACGTGGCATTCCCCGATCACGGTCGTGCGCAACGTGCCGAGCGTCGCGGTCTACCCGATCCGCTACATGTACCTGGAGGCGATCGACCGCGCCCGCGAGCGGATCTGGCTGACGCACGCCTACCTGATCCCCGACGACGACCTCACGCTCGCGCTCGTCGAGGCCGTGGAGCGCGGGGTGGACGTGCGCATCATCGTGCCCGCCGAGTCGAATCACATCATCGCCGACTGGCTGTCGCGCGGCTATTACCAACGGCTGCTCTCGCGCGGCGTCCGGCTGTTCCTCTACCAAGACGCGATGGTGCACGCGAAGACGGCCACCATCGACGGCATGTGGACGACCATCGGCACGGCGAACCTCGACCAGCTCAGCCTGATCGGCAACTACGAGGTGAACGTGCAGATCCTCGACGCCGGCCTGGCGGCCGAGATGGAACGGATCTTCACGATGGACACCGGCAACTGCATCGAGCTGACCCTCGAGGAATGGAAAGCCCGACCGCTGGCGATGAAGGTCTCCGAGACGGTGCTCGCACCGATGCGTCCGCTGCTGTGAGGCGTCCGGTTCGCGTGCGTGTCCCCTAAGCGACCCCTGACATCGCCCTGATCTCGCCGCCCGGCTCTGGATTCGGGCGGGGCGGACCGCCTACCGTCGGGGCATGGGTATTCTCGGATGGATTGTTCTGGGCCTGTTGGCCGGTTCTATTGCCAAGGCTGTCATGCCAGGTGCGCAGGGCGGTGGCTGGCTCGCGACCCTCGTTCTCGGTGTCGTCGGAGCCCTCGTGGGCGGCTTCATCGGAAGCGCGCTGTTCAACATCAGTTTGGAGCACTTCTGGAGCCTTCAGACCTGGTTCGTCGCGATCCTCGGATCGCTCGTCGTCCTGGCCGTGTGGGGTTTCGTCACCAAGAAGCGCGCCTAGTCGCCGTCGACACCCGTCACTGGGTGAACGAATCCGGCGCGCGGCGTGCCTGGGGGGCTCCCCCGGGCCGCCGCGCGCCGGATTCGCGTCGTCTGGGGCCGCGACCGCCCGCGCTCACACGAGCTTGCGGTCGGTGGCCCAGCGGGTCAGCTGGTGACGGTTGGAGAGCTGGAGCTTGCGCAACACCGAGCTGACATGGGTCTCGACGGTCTTGATCGAGATGAACAGTTCGCGCGCCACCTCCTTGTACGCGTAGCCGCGCGCGATCAGGCGCAGCACCTCGCGCTCGCGCTGCGACAGGCGGTCGAGGTCTTCGTCGATCGACGAGATGTCGATCACCCCCGAGAAGGCGTCCAGGACGAAGCCCGCCAGGCGCGGGCTGAACACCGCGTCCCCGTCGGCGATCCGGCCGACGGCCTCGACGAGTTCGGACGCCGAGATCGACTTGGTCACGTAGCCGCGGGCGCCCGCCCGGATGACGCCGATGACGTCCTCGGCGGCGTCCGACACCGAGACGGCGAGGAAGCGCACCTCGGGCATCGTGGCGTGCACGGCCTTGATCACCTCGATGCCGCCGCCGCCGGGCATGTGCACATCGAGGAGCACCACGTCAGGACGGCTGCGGGTGATCGCCTCGATGGCCGTCGGGACGTCTTCGCCCTCGCCGACGATCGTCACGAACGGCCCGATGTCGTGCTTGACGCCGCTGCGGAACATCGCGTGGTCGTCGACCACCACCACGCGCCGCTGGCGGGAGGGCTGGCCCGAGGTCTCGGGGGGCTGCTGCTCGGTCATCGCTTCATCTCCAGGGTTACTTCGGTTCCGCGTTCCGCGGACGATCTGATGCGCGCCACCCCGTGGTGGCGCGCCATCCGCTCGAGGATGCTGCCTCGGACGCCCATGCGATCCTCGGCCATGTCGTCGACGTCGAAGCCGGCGCCGCGATCGCGCACGAACACCTCGACGGTCTCCTCCGCGACCTCAGCGTAGACGTCCACGAGCGGCTCGCCCGAATGCTTGGCCGCGTTCACCATCGCCTCGCGTGCCGCCTTCACGAGTTCGCGCAGCCCGGGCGTGAGGGCGACGTCGTCGCCGACGGTCACGCACTCCACGCTGACCGGGAAGTCGTCCTCGATCTCGAGCGCCGCCTCCAGGAGCGCCCCCCGCAGCGTGTCGGCCTCCTCGGCGACGCCGTAGAGCCATTCGCGCAGTTCGCGCTCCTGGCGCCGCGCGAGCCGGGCCACCTCGCGCGGATGGGTCGCCTGGCGCTGGATCAGGGCGAGGGTCTGCAGCACCGAGTCGTGAAGATGGGCCGCCATGTCGGCGCGGGCGTCCGACAACAGCTTCTCGTCACGGACGCGCAGCAGCGCGCGTCGGGCGCGCAGGACCCAGGGCGCGGCGAGCAGGGCGATCGCCAGGCCCGCCATGGCGAGGCCGGCGAGGAGGGTGCCGACAGTGCCGAGGCTCGGCAGCAGCAGCAAGGTGAGGGTGATCGCGGCACCCATCGCCACCAGGGCGGCCACGTGGGCGAGCAGGGTCGTCCAGTGGGCCACGAGCGGCTGAAGCCAGCCCGATCGTCCGCGGGCGGCGTCCGACAGCGAGCCCTGCGCACGGTCGGCCTGCCACCAGACCAGTCCCGCGCTCACCGCGGCCAGGCCGGTCACCGCGAGCCAGCGCGGATCGCCGCCCCAGCCGAAGATCTGCACCAGCCACAGCCCGCCGACCGCGACCAGGCCGACCGCGACCATCTCGCCGATGTTGCGCCCGCGATGCCGGGACGCCTCGATCTCGGCCCTCATGCCCTGGCGCGTCGCGGCGTCCACCCCGGGCGCCGCGGGGCGCGCGGGCGCGGGCGGGATGACCAGCCACAGCCCGAGGTAGGCGGCCACCCCGGCGAGCTGCCACGCGGTCGCGACCGCGAACAGGGTGCGCAGCACCAGAGGAGAGATCCCCAGATGGTCGCTCAGGCCGGCGGCCACGCCCGCCACCTGGCTTCGCTCCAGGGGCCGGACGAGCCGCCGCGGCTCGGACGCGGGGCCGCCGTGAGGCGGCGGCGTCGCGACCGCGAACGACTCCTCGGGCATGGCGTCCAGCCTACTGGGGTGCCGCGCCCGGTCGTCGGGGGGCCACACGCACGCGGACGACCGGGGCACGGGGCGGGTGAACCCTGACGGCGTGGCGCCGGATACCGGCCAGAATGGCACCATGAGCCAGCCACCTGTCACGCGTGACCGCAGCGAGGCGCGTTTCCGGGGCGTGTGCGCCGCGCTGGCTCGCGCCTGGCACGTGGACGCGGTGATCGTCCGCGTGGCGTTCGTGGTCCTGACCTTCGTCACCGGCGGTTTCGCCGTCTTCGCCTATCTCGCCTTGTGGGCTCTCATTCCCGAACGCGGCAGCACCACCGAGCCGGTGCGCCGGCTGCTGCCGTTCACCCGGTCCTGGTCGACCGCCACCCTCGTCATCGTGGTGGTGGCGACCGCCGCCGCCGTGGGCGGCGTCGTGACCGGCTCGGGCGCCGGCGCGTTCGTCCTGATCGCCCTCGCCTGGATCATCTTGCGCTTCGGGTTCGCCGGGCGGCGCTCCGGCCCCTCGGATTCCTCGGTGCCGCCGGCGGCGATGCCCGCGCCGCGGACTCCGTTCGAGCGGACGGCCGTCGCCTGGCAGCAGCGGCTCGACAACGTGGCGGCCGGGCGTCCCGTCGACTGGTCGCCCGAGCTGGACGATCCCGACCCCGCCGGCCTGTACGGCGCCGCAACCGGCGTCGAGGGCCAGCCGCGCACGGGCGCCGCGGCGCGCCGGCGCGGGCGCCGCACGTGGTTCGGCATCCTCGTCGGCATGGGCGTCGCCGGGGCCGGGCTCGCCGCGGCGTCCGCACTCGGGCTGCACGCCGGCGGCCTGGCGTGGTCGGCATCCACCCTGCTCGTGCTGGGCATCGCCCTGCTCTGGAGCGCCCGCCCGCTGTCGGCCGCCTGGGGGCGTCCGCGCCTGCTGCTGCCGTTGACCGCGTTGACGGGCGTCGTCACGATCCTCCTGCTGGCCGGCTCCGTGGTGGCCCCGCCGCAGTTCTTCACCGGCGTCGGCCGCGGCCCCGACGTCGCGGTGACCGAGCGCATCCTGGTGGGCGGGCACGTGGTCGACCTGTCCACGCACGCCGTGACCGCCGACGAGACGCAGCGCTTCCGCGTCGACGTGGGCTCCCTGGAGATCGTCGTTCCCGGCGAGGGCAATGTGGTGGTCTACGGCCAGGTCGGCGCCGGCGAGATCATCATGCCCGGCAGCGGCGAGGTCTCCGGCGTGAACGCGACCAAGACCTGGACGCGCATCGACACGCCCGGCGAGCCCATCCTCACGATCGACGCCAGCGTCGGCCTCGGAACCGTCGAGGTGCTGCGATGAGGCCCCGCACCGATGTCGCCGCGCTGGTCGCCGGGCTCCTCGCCTGCGCGTTGGCGGGGCTCGGTCTGTGGGGCGCGTTCGGGGCGATCGCCTGGTCCGCGGTGGCCGTGGTCGCGCCGGTCAGCCTGCTGATCGTCGGCGTGATCGGCCTGTTCGCCTCGCGCGAGCGATCGTGACGCCCCTGCGCCGCGGTTGTTCCACCTGAAAGCCTCCGTCCTCCCGTTGTCCCACCTGAAAGGAAAACCCTCATGACCAGCTCAATGTCTCGCAGTCGTTCCGACAAGGTCATCGCCGGCGTCTGCGGCGGCCTGGCCCGCCAGTTCAACATCGACTCCAACCTGCTACGGGTGCTCTTCGTGCTCGCCGCGATCTTCCTGCAGTTCGGCTGGGTCATCTACGTCGTCCTGTGGCTGCTGCTGCCCTACGAAGACGGTGGTCCCACCGGCCTGGAGTCGCTGAAGCGCCAGTTCAGCAACACCAATCTGGGCAACTGATCGGTCGCCTGGTGGCCGTCGCGCCCGCCTGAGGCGCACGGTCGACGAAGCGGGCGGGGGCATCGGCCTCCGCCCGCTTTCGTTCGCCCGCGATCACTCCCACTCGATGGTGCCCGGCGGCTTGGAGGTGATGTCGAGCACGACCCGGTTGATCTCGCGGACTTCGTTGGTGATCCGGGTGCTGATCTTCTCGAGCAGTGCGTAGGGCAGCCGCGACCAGTCGGCAGTCATGGCGTCCTCGCTGCTCACCGGGCGGAGCACGATCGGGTGGCCGTACGTGCGGCCGTCGCCCTGGACGCCGACGCTGCGGACGTCGGCGAGCAGAACCACCGGGAACTGCCACACGTCTCGCTCGAGGCCGGAGCCGGCGAGCTCCTCGCGGGCGATCGCGTCGGCGTCGCGCAGCAGGTCGAGCCGCTCCTTGGTGACCTCGCCGATGATGCGGATGCCCAGGCCGGGGCCGGGGAAGGGCTGACGCCAGACCATCTCGTGCGGCAGGCCGAGCTCTTCGCCGACGGCCCGCACCTCGTCCTTGAACAGCGCGCGCAACGGTTCGATGAGCGTGAATTGCAGGTCGTCGGGCAGGCCGCCGACATTGTGGTGGCTCTTGATGTTCGCCGCGCCCTCGCCGCCGCCGGATTCGACCACGTCGGGGTACAGCGTGCCCTGGACGAGGAACTCGATGTCGTCGGCCTCGTTGATGTCGCGGACCGTCCGCTCGAACACCCGGATGAACTCGCGGCCGATGATCTTGCGCTTGGTCTCGGGTTCGGCGACGCCGGCCAGGGCGGTCAGGAACTGTTCTTCGGCGTCCGCCACGACCAGCTTGATGCCGGTGATGCGGACGAAGTCGTCCTTGACCTGCTCGCGTTCGCCCTTGCGCAGCAGCCCGTGGTCGACGAACGCGCAGGTGAGCTGGTCTCCGATCGCCCGGTGGACGAGCGCCGCCGCGACCGCCGAGTCGACGCCCCCGGACAGGGCGCACAGCACCTGCTTGTCGCCCACCTGTGCGCGGATCGCGGCGACCGATTCCTCGACGATGCTGGCCGGCGTCCAGTCGGGTGCGAGGCCGGCGACGTCGTAGAGGAACTGCGCCATCACCTGCTGTCCGTGCTCGGAGTGCAGCACCTCGGGGTGCCATTGGACGCCGGCGAGGCGGCGTCGGGCGTCCTCGAAGGCGGCGACGGGCGCGCCCGCGGTGTGGGCGAGCACCTCGAACCCCTCGGGTGCCCGGTGCACCGAGTCGCCGTGGCTCATCCAGCTCGCGAAGCTGGAGGGCAGGTTCTGCAGCAGTGCACCCTGCGCGTCGACGGTGGTCGCGGTACGCCCGAACTCGGACAATCCGGTCTGCGCGACCTCGCCGCCGAGGGCCACGGCCATGGCCTGGAACCCGTAGCAGATGCCGAAGACCGGGACGCCCAGCGCGAACAGCGCCGGGTCGACCTGCGGCGCGCCGTCGGCGTACACCGACTGCGGGCCGCCGGAGAGGATGATCGCCGCCGGCTTCTTCGCGGCCAGCGCTTCGACGGACGCCGTGTGCGGCACGACCTCGGAGTACACCTTCGCCTCGCGGACGCGGCGGGCGATCAGCTGCGCGTACTGCGCTCCGAAGTCGATGACAAGGACGGGCGCGTGCGTGTCCGCGGCGGCGTGGGTCATGGGCCGGATTCTAACGGACGACACCGGACCGGTTGGCGACACCCACCTCGACGAGGCCGCGCCGGCGCCACGGCACGCGGGCGCCGGCGGGGCGGATCGCCACGGCCGGCCCGTGGGCGCCGCGCCTCACGTCAGCGGGGTGACCTCGCCGGTCATGTGGGGGCGTCCGTCGCCGCTGTGCACCACGAGAAGCGTGCGGGCGGCGTCCGTCTTGGCGGCGAAGCCCACGCGGGCGGGCAACAGGATCGGCTTGGTGAAGCGGACGCCCACCGTGTACGAACCCGGCAGGCGCGGCTCGAGCGCCGCGAGAGCGCGGGCGTGAGTCCACATGCCGTGGACGATCGGCCGTTCGAACCCGAACAGGCGCGCGGCGAGCGCGTTGAGGTGCAGCGGGT
This sequence comes from Nigerium sp., assembly GCA_016711325.1. Taxonomy (GTDB): domain Bacteria; phylum Actinomycetota; class Actinomycetes; order Propionibacteriales; family Propionibacteriaceae; genus Propioniciclava. The sequence continues at coordinate 167,417 of JADJTH010000009.1, forward strand.
TCACATCGCCGGACACCGCCGCGTAGCGGCGACCGAGATCGGCCGGCAGCGTCCACTGCTGGCTCGGGGTCATGGCCGGCCGTTCCATCGTCGGTGACGCGTCCGTGCCTGGCGCCGTCGCCTCCCAGACGACCGCCTCCGCCGCCCCCGCCGGCGCCGTCGCGCCCCGGGCCAGATAGGTGCTCACGCCCGTCCAGGCGACCTCGCCGCCCGCGCGGACCTCGCCGATCAGGTCGAACTCGGCCCCCTTGCGGTGTGCGCGCGCCGGCCCGGCCCGGACGACGAGCGCGAGCTCATCGGTGATCAGGACCGGCCTGCGCAGCGTCATCGTGTTGCGCGCGTGGACCAGGCCCGCCAGCGCGTAGGGGAAGTCGCGTGCGGCCATCAGCGCCGCCTGGAGCGGGAAGGTGAGCACGTGGAGCCAGGTGGGCGGCACACGGTCACGCAGCGCGAACCCGCACAGCCGGTCGTAGGCGGCGAGCCGGGCCACGTCCTGCCGATGCGCGGCGACGATGGCCGTGCGCACGGGCACCGCCGCCGACCGTACCGCCGCCGGCTTCGGCATCGCCGCCCTGGCCAGCAACCCGCCGATCGACGGCAGCGCCTCGAACACCAGGTCGCTCATGGCTCACGCACCGATGATGTTCTGGCCGCACACGCGGATGACCTGACCGTCGACGCCCCCCGAAGCCGGATCGCACAGATAGGCCAGCGTCTCGGCGACGTCGACGGGCTGCCCGCCCTGAGCCAACGAGTTCGTCCGCCGGAAGATCTCGCGCTGCACGAACGGGATCGCCGCGGTCATGTCGGTCTCGATGAACCCGGGCGCCACCGCATTGGCGGTGATCGGACGGCCGGCCAGCGCGTCGGCCTCGGCACGCACCAGCCCCATCACCCCCGCCTTGGACGCCGCGTAGTTCGCCTGGCCCTTGTTCCCCGCCCAGCCCGACGTCGACGCGATGCCGACGATGCGGGCATTCTCGGCGAGCCCGCCCGCGAGCGCGGCATCGACCAGGGTGGCGTTGATCCGCATCTCGGCGGCGAGGTTCACGTCGAGCACCGACGCCCAGCGTCGTTCGTCGAGGTTGGCCAGCATGGTGTCGCGGGTGATGCCCGCGTTGTGCACGATCGCCCAGATCTTCGCGTCCGAACCGTGCACCCGGGCCACGTGGGCGGCGATCCGGGCGCCGGCGTCCGGCACCGTGATGTCGAGTTGCAGCGCCGACCCGCGCAGGCCGTTGGCGACCGCGGCCAGCGACTCCCCCGCGGCGGGCATGTCGACGGCCACGATCTCGGCGCCGTCGCGCCGGAACGTGCGCGCGATCGCCGCGCCGATCCCTCGCGCGGCGCCGGTGACCACGACGATCCGGCCCTCGAACGGACGCGCCGACGCGCCGGCCGGTCCGGACGGCGCCGCGCGATCGCCCGGCTTGCGCGGCCTGATGCGCCACGCCTGGCCCGACACGAACGCCGAGCGCCCCTCGAGGAGGAACGCCAGCGTCGAGCCCACGTCGTCGGCCCCGACACCGCCCGCGAGCCACAGCAGGTTCGCCGTGGCACCGCCGCGCAGCTCCTTGCCGACGGTGCGCATGAGCCCGTCCATCGCCTGCGCCACCGCCCGCGCCTCGACCCCGTCGACGGTCGCGGCGTCCGTGGCGAGCAGGATCACCCGGCCGGAGTCGGCCAGGCGCTTCATCACCGGCCGCAGCACCTGGCGCAGCAACTCGAGCTGGGCGACCTCGCGGATGCCCGTCGCGTCGATCACCAACGCCCCCGGGCGCAGCTCGTAGCGCGGGGGCTGCGGACGCCCGCGTTCGTCGGCGGCCCGGTTCTCGGGCAGGTCGAGCAGCGGTTCGGCCACCGGGAGGCCGAGCGCCGCCAGCGTCGCGCGCGCGACGCCACCGCCGGGGAGATCGGCCAGCAGCACCGGCCCTTCGGGAAGCACCCGCCCGCGCCGCAGCACCGGCGGCTCGGCCAGGCCGGCCCTCGCCGCGGCCCTGCGTCCGAGCGGGCTCGTCAGGATCGACTCGAGAGCGCCCATCACACCGCCTCCAGGATCGCGGTGACGGCCTGTCCGCCGGCCGCGCAGATCGAGATCAGGCCCTTCGCGCCCGGACCGCGCGCCGCGAGCATCGTCGCCAGCGAGGCCACGATGCGCCCGCCGGTCGCCGCGAACGGGTGCCCCGCGGCGAGCGAGCTGCCGTTGACGTTGAGCTTCGCGCGGTCGACGGTGCCGACGCCGTCGGCCTCGAGCGCCGCGATCGTCGCCAGCACCGTGGCCGCGAACGCCTCGTGGATCTCGATGAAGGCGAAGTCGCCCAGTGCCCACCCGTTGCGCGCCAGCAGCACGGGGATCGCGCGGCGGCCGGCCAGCAGCAGGTCTTCCTCGCCGGTGGTGTGATCGACGGCCGCCACCTGGGCGTCGACGACGCGCGCGAGCACCGGCCAATTCCGGGCGCGCGCCGTCGACTCCTCGGCCAGCAGCACGACGGATGCGCCGTCGGTGAGCGCGGTCGAGTTGCCCGCCGTCATCGTGCCCTCGGCGCCCCCGAACACCGGCGTGAGCTTCGCCAGCGCCTCGACGCTGGTGTCGGGCCGCAGCACCGTGTCGCGGGCCACGCCCAGGTAGGGGGTGACGAGATCGTCGAAGAAGCCCTCGTTCCACGCGCGCGCCAGGTGGTGGTGGGACGCCGCCGCCAGTTCGTCCTGCGCCTCGCGGGTGATGCCCCAGCGCCGGGTGGTGAGGGCCTGGCTCTCGCCCATGGTCAGCCCGGTTCGGGGCTCGACCACGCCGGGCGGGACGGGCGCGAGATCGCGCGGGCGCAGTGCCGCGAAGGCTGCGGCGCGCTGCAGCGGTTTGCGTGCGCGGGACGCCGCCAGCAGCGCCCTGCGCCACCGCTCGCCGACGACGATGGGGGCGTCCGACGCGCTGTCGACGCCGCCCGCGATGCCCACCGCCGCCTGGCCCAGCCGGATCTTGTTCGCCAGGTAGATGACCGCCTCGAGGCCGGTGCCGCACGCCTGCTGCAGGTCGCACGCCGGGGTGTGCGGGTCGAGCGCCGAGCCGAGCACGGCCTCGCGGGTGAGGTTGAAGTCGCGCGTGTGTTTCAGGACCGCCCCCGCGACCACCTCGTCCAGCCGCTCCCCCGCCAGCCCGAACCGGGCCACGAGGCCGTCCAGGGCGGCGGTCAGCAGATCGTGGCCGGACGCCTGCGCGTACGCCCCGCCGGCCTTCACGAACGGCGTCCGGTTGCCGCCGACGATCACGGCCTGGCGTGTGCTCATGGATCCTCCTCGATGTGAACGACACTCACGGTAGCAGATACCCCAAGTGTCGGGTACCCTTCATGCATGGAGAGCACGCTCGACGGTCGAGCCAAGCGCTGGACCCAGCACAACAGGCGACGCAGGCGCGAGCTGGTGGAGGCGACCCTGCGCGCCATTCGCAAGCACGGCCACACCCTCGGCATGGACGAGATCGCCGCCGAGGCGGGCACGTCCAAGACGGTGATCTACCGCCATTTCGGCGACCGCACCGGCCTGTACGAGGCGGTGGTGGAGTCGGTGCAGACGTTCATCATCGGCAACGTGACGGCGGCGCTGACCGCCGCGCTCACCCCGGCGGCGCTCGTGCGCGAGCTGGCGGACGCCTACCTGGCCCTCGTCGAGGCCGACGGCGAGATCTACCGCTTCGTCATCAACCGCCCGGCGGGATCCTCCGACCCCGTGCTGGGCGTCACCAACCGCATCGGCGACGACCTCTCGGCGTCCTTCACCGCGTGGCTGACCGCCAACGGGCGCGACCCCGCGCCGGCGAGCACGTGGGGCCACGGCATCGTCGGGTTCCTGTGGGCGGTGGCCGACCGTTGGATCGTGACCGACCTGCGGCGTCCACGCGCCGAGGTGGTCTCGTTCGTCGGCGCGCTGTTCACCCCCGCGTTCGCCACCCAGCTGCAGGCGGGCACGCCCCGCGTCGACCTCGTCTTTCCGCATCCCGGGGAGGGCGTGCGCCTCGAGCCCTCGCCCGACTTCGCCGCCGTCCTCATCCACCCCGACCGCGCACACGAAGGAGCCTCGCAGCCATGACCGTCACCGCTCCCGTCCAATGCCCGGTTCCGCCCGGACGCCGCGTCACGGCCACCGGCGAAGGCCTGCGTCGCGCGCTCGACGGGCCTTTCCACACGACCAAGCAGCGCTGGCGCGACGAGGTGAGCGCCGACGACATCCTCCGCGACCCCACCCTCGGCATGGCGGACGCCCGCGAGTGGGCGCTGGACAAGCTCGTGGCACTCGCCGCGCGGGGGTTCGCCATCGCCGGCTTCCCTGCCGCATGGGGCGGCCGCGGCACCGTCGCCGAATCCGTGGCGCACTTCGAGATGCTCGCCATGGGCGACCTGAGCCTGACGATCAAGTCCGGCGTCCAGCACGGCCTGTGGGGCGGCGCGCTGGTGAACCTGGGCACGGCCTGGCATCACGCGCGGTTCCTGCCGGGCACGATCAGCGGCGAGCTGACCGGCTGCTTCGCGATGACCGAGTTGGGGCACGGCTCCGACGTGCAGCACCTCGAGACGACGATCACCTGGCTTCCCGACACCGGCGAGTACGCGGTCGACTCCCCCACGCCGAGCGCCACGAAGGCCTACATCGGCAACGCGGCCGTCCACGGCAGGTGGGCGGCGGTGTTCGGCCAGTTGATCGTGGGCGGTGTGCATCACGGGGTCCACGTCGTGATCGTGCGGATCCGCACCGACGACCTGCGGCCGGTGGCCGGCGTCACCCTCGGCGACCAGGGGCACAAGGGCGGCCTGCTGGGCGTCGACAACGGCACGCTGCGGTTCGACGACGTCCGGGTGCCGCGCACCCACCTGCTGGACCGATTCGGCGGAGTGACCGCCGAAGGCGTCTACGCGTCGTCGATCCCCTCGGTCGACGCCCGCTTCTTCACGATGCTCGGCACGCTGGTGCGCGGGCGGATCTGCGTCGGCGGTGCCGCCGCGTCCGCGGCCCGCAAGGCGTTGTCGATCGCCACCCGGTATTCGCTCACCCGCACCCAGTTCCTGATGCCGGGCTCGGGCGCCGAGATCCCCCTGCTCGATTACCAGGCCCAGCAACGCAAGCTGCTGCCGAACATCGCCAAGGCGTACGCGTACGGCTTCGCGATGAACGAGCTGGCCCTGCAATTGCAGCGCGTCACGGACGCCGCGGGCGCCGATCCTCAGGCCGGCCGCCAACTCGAGACCCGCGCGGCGGGCATGAAGGCGATGCTCACCCGCTGGGCCAACGACACCACCCAGGTCGCGCGCGAGGCGTGCGGCGGCGCCGGCTATCTCAGCGAGAACGCCCTCACACTGCTGCGGCAGGACGTGGACGTGTTCGCGACGTTCGAGGGCGAGAACACGGTGATGCTGCAACTGGTGGCCAAGGCGCTGCTGCTCAACTACCAGCGCTCCTGGGGCGAGATGGACTTGCGCGGCACCGCGCAGGCGACCGCGCGCATGCTCGGCAACGACATCCTCGAACGGACGGCGGCCCGCAGCGTCATCGATCGCGTCCTCGCCGCCGCGAGCCGCAAGCCCGAGGCGCAGCAGCTCACCTCGCGGGCCTGGCACATCCAGATGTTCGAGCACCGCGAGCGGCACACCATCGAGAGTCTCGCCAAGCGCATGCGCTCCGCGGGCAAGCTGCCCGTCGAGGCGTCCTTCGCCGCGATCAACGCCTGCCAGCAGCACATGCTCGCGGCGGCCCGCGCGCACACCGACCGCGTGGTGCTCGAGGCGTTCATCGCGGGCATCGACGCCGCCGACGATCCGTACCTCGCGTCGATCCTGTCGAAGGTGTGCGACCTGTACGCGCTGGCGACCATCGAAGAGAACCGCGGCTGGTTCCTCGAGCACGAGCGGATCGACGGCGCACGCAGCAAGGCCATCACCGAGTCGGTGGATTGCCTGTGCCTCGAACTGAGACCGAAGGCGCTGGCGCTGGTCGAGGGGCTCGGCGTCGAGGAGTCGTGGCTGAACGCGGCGCTGCTGCGCGCTGACCAGGGCTAACGTTGCGCCCATGAAGCCGGTTGCGACCGCCCAGCAGATCAGGGACGCCGAGCAGGAATGGTTCGCCGCTCACCCGGGCGGCGACCTGATGGGCCGGGCCGCGGACGCCGTCGCGCGGGTCTGCGCCGGCGTCCTCGCCGGGCGCGCCCACCGCGGCGTGCTGGTGGTGGCCGGCCCGGGCAACAACGCCGGCGACGCTCTCTTCGCCGCGGCCGAGTTGCCAGGCCTGCTCGGCGCGCGGGTGCCGATCTGGGTGTGGCCGGTGGCCGGGGCAACGCACGACGACGGGCTCGCCGCCGCCCTCGCCTCCGGTGCGACGGTCGTGGACGCCGCGGGCGCGCTGCTGCTGGCCGACGGGGTCGGCGTCCTGGTCGACGGCATCTCGGGGCTGGGTGGGCGTCCCGGCATCGGCGATGCGGTGTCCGCCGTGGCACGGGCCGCCACCGGCGCCGGCGTTCCGGTGGTCGCGGTCGACATCCCGAGCGGCCTGGTGGCCGACGAGGTGGCCGCGCATCGCAGCGTCCGGGCATCCCACACCGTCACCTTCATCGCGCACAAGCTCGCGCACGTCGCCCAGCCCGCGGCCTCGGCGTGCGGGCAGGTGAGCCTGGTCGACATCGGCGTCACCGTGCCGGCGTCGGCCGTGCACCAGGTCGAGGACGCCGACTGCGCGGCCTGGTTCCCGTTCCCCGCGCCGGCGTCCGACAAGTACTCCCGCGGCGTCGTCGGCCTCGACACCGGCTCCGCCGACTACCCGGGCGCGGCCGTCCTCGGCGCGGCGGGAGCGCTGTGGGCGGGGGCCGGCATGGTGCGGTACGCGGGCCCGCGGCGTCCGGCCGCGGCGGTGCTGGACGCCCACCCGAGCGTGGTCGTTCCGGTCGATCCGGGCGATCCCGGACGGGTGCAGGCGTGGGTGTGCGGTTCGGGCTGGCCGGACGCGGACGCCGATCGCCTGGCCCTGCGCCTGTCCGACGGGGTGCCGGTGGTGGTCGACGCGGGCGCCCTCGACGGGCTCGCCGCGCTCGGCGCCGGCGCGCTGCCGGCGGGCTCGGTGCTCACCCCGCACGCGGGCGAGCTGGCGCGTTTGCTCGGCGTCACGCGGAGCGAGGTCGAGGCGCGCCCGATCGAGCACGCACGTCGGGCCGCCGCGGGGCACGGCGCGACGGTGCTGCTCAAAGGCGCCACCCAGTACGCCGCCGCTGAGGACGGCCGCGTGGTGATCGCCCAGCCCGGCACGCCCTGGACGGCGACGGCCGGGTCGGGCGACGTGCTCGCGGGCGTCCTGGGCGCGCTGCTCGCCGCCGGGCTGGCGGCGCCCGAGGCGTCCGTCGTGGCGGCGTCCTTGCAGGCGCAGGCCGCGCTGGCGCACGATCACCCGATACCGCCCGAGCGGCTCGCGGAGCGTTTCGGCGCGGTGATCGAACGCTGGAGTCGTATCGTGGAGCGAACATGAACACCGACATCCTGACCCGTCTCATCCAGGGCATCGACGCCGTCCTCCCCGAGGCCGCGTCGCTGCGGCGCATGATCCACTCCGACCCGCACCTGGGCGGCGACGAGGGCGACACCCGCGACACGATCATGGCCGCCTCCGACTGGCTCGACTGGCTGCCGGTTGCCGAGACCGGTGCCTACGCGCGCTTCGGCCCCGACGGTGCCGCCGTCGGGCTGCGGGCCGAGCTGGACGCCCTACCGATCACCGAGGCGACCGGCGTCGAGTGGGCGTCCCAGCGCCGCGGGATCATGCACGCCTGCGGCCACGACGTGCACATGGCGGCCCTGTGGGCCGTGATCGCCGCCGCGCGCGATCTCGATCTTCCGGTGGCGATGGTGGCGCTGCTGCAGCCGCGCGAGGAGGACAACCCGCCCGGTGCGCCCGACGTGGTGGCCTCCGGCGTCCTCGAGGACGCCGAGGTGCGCGGCATGGTCGGCGTCCACGTGCAGCCGGCGGTCGAGAAGGGCGTGGTGTCGACGGGCGCGGGCGCGGTGAACGCGGCGTTCGACTCGTTCGAGATCGTCGTGCACGGACGCGGGGGTCACGGCGCCTACCCGCACGTCGCGGTCGATCCGATCTCGGTGCTGGCGTCGATCGTCACCGCGCTCGGCGAGCTGACGGCCCGCACGGTGAACCCGATCCAGCCGGCCGTGGTCTCGGTGGGCATGATCCACGGCGGCACCGCGCCGAACGTGTTCGCCGACACGGCCCGCTGCTCCGGCACGATCCGCGCCTTCGAAGAAGCCGACCGGGCGGCGCTGCACGAGGCCCTCGCCCGCGTCGCCGAGGGCACGGCCATGGCGCGCGGCGCGACGGCCACCACCACCTTCATCCGCGGCGGCCGCGCCCTCGTCAACGACGCGCGGCTCGTCGCCCGCGCCGATCGGCTGCTCACCGGCATCGGCGTCCCGGTCGCCCCGGTGCCGTTCCGCTCGTGCGGCTCGGACGACTTCTCCGAGTACAACGAGCTCGTGCCGTCGCTGATGTCGTTCGTCGGCACGGGCACCGTCCGCGGCGCCGGCCTGCATCACGCCCAGTTCCTGCCACCGAGCGGATCGCTGCGCCTGTCGGCGGTGGCCCTCGCCGCCAACTACTGCGCCGCGGCCCACCTGCTGCAGACCGAGACCGGCCACGACGCCTGACCCCTGCTCACCGGGGCGCGCGGTACGCGATCGGAGCCGAGTGCCGGGCCGGTGTCGTGTCGCTAGCTCGCCCCCATCAGCGCCAGCAGCACGCCGCCGGCGACCACCGAGGCGACCTGGCCGGCCGCGTTGGCACCCATGGCGTGCATGAGCAGGAAGTTGTCGAAGTCCTCGCGCTGCGCCTCGCGCTGGACGACGCGCGCCGCCATCGGAAACGCGGAGATGCCGGCCGCGCCGATCAGCGGATTGAACTTGCCCCCCGAGAACACGTTCATCAGCTTGCCGAAGGCGACCCCCATGACGGTGTCGAGGCAGAACGCGATCAGGCCGAGGGCCAGGATCATCAGCGTCGACACGTTGAGGAAGCTCGCCCCCACCATGGTCGAGCCGATGGCCAGGCCCAGGAACAACGTCACGACGTTGGCCAGCTCGTTCGAGGACGCGCCGACCAGGCGTTCCACGACCTTGGACTCGCGCATCAGGTTGCCGAGCATCAGCATGCCGATCAGCGGCGTCGCGAACGGCACCAGCGTGCCGACGACGATCGTCACGATGATCGGAAACAGGATGCGCGTGCGCTGCGAGATCTCGCGGCTCGTGTACGGCATCTTGATGGAGCGTTCCTTCTTGGTGGTCAGCGCCCGCATGATCGGCGGCATGATGATCGGCACCAGGCTCATGTACGAGTAGGCGGCCACGGTGATGGGCGCCACCAGGTGCGGTGCGAGCTGATTCGACACGTAGATCGAGGTCGGGCCGTCGATGGCGCCGATGATGCCGATCGAGGCGGCTTCGGGGTGCGAGAAGCCGAGGAACAGCGCGAGCAGGAGCGTGAGGAAGATGCCGAACTGCCCCGCGGCGCCCAGCAGCACCATCTTGGGGTTTTCCAGCAGCGGCCCGAAGTCGGTCATCGCGCCGATGCCGACGAAGATCAGCAGCGGGAACAACTCGTTGCCGACGCCCATGTTGTACAGCACGGTCAGCGCACCGTGCTCGCCCACCATCGGCGACAGCGGCAGGTTCGCGAGGATCGCGCCGGCTCCGATCGGGAGCAGCAGCAGCGGCTCGTATTCCTTCTTGATCGCGAGCCAGACCAGCAGCAGGCCGATCGCGATCATGGTGAGGCTCTGCCAGGTGACGTTCTGGACGCCTTGGAGCAGGTAGTGGAGGGTATCGGGGCTCATGTCAGGCCTCGAACCTCACCAAGGTCTCGCCGAATTTCACCTGCTGGCCGGCGGCCACGTAGATCTCGGCCACCACGGCGTCGCGCGGCGCCTTGAGCTCGTTCTTCATCTTCATCGCTTCCAGGACCATCAGCGACTGCCCGCGGGTGACCGCCGCGCCGGGCGCGACGTCCACGGTGAGGATCACTCCCGGCATGGGCGCGGTCATCTTGTCGCGGCCGGCGCCCTTGGCGCCGCCGGGAGCCGCCGGTGCGGACGGCGTCGCGGCGGCCGGTGCGGCAGCGGGCGTCCCGGACGCCGTGCGCGCGGCGGGTGCGAGCTTGTGGCGCGGCGTGACCGCCGGCGTGATGGCGGAGTGTGCCAGGTCGCGGTGGTCTTCGAGGCTGACGTCGATCAGGCGTCCGTCGAGCTGGACGCGGAACAGGTCGGCTCCGACCGCTTCGACGTCGACCACCTTCTGGGTGCCGTTGACGGTCAGGGTGTAGCGGCGCATGTGGCCTTACCTCCGGGTGAAGGGGTTGTTCTGGAAGCCCCGGCCGACAGCCAACCAACGGCTCGCGAAGAGCTGGCTTCCGGGCGCGTGGGCGCGGGTTTCGGGGGCGGCCAGGCGCCGCCGGTTCTCGGCGTGGGTCATGACGGCGACGGTGATCGCCGCGACCTGGTTCTCGTCGAGGCCGTCGGCGACGATGCGCACGGTGGGTGCGGCCGGCCGGGCGTCCGTCGTGTCGTCGGGGCCGGACGCCGCCGGCGCGGGTGCCGGTGCCGCTGCAGTGGGTTCGACCGGGGGGCGGTCGAGGCGCCCGATCAGCATCAGGACCGCCATCAGGGCCAGCAGCAGGGCGAACACGACGCCCATGCCGACGACCATCATCATCAGACCCCACGTGAGGTCGTCCAAGGAGATTCCCATCGCGCAGCCCCTAGACCGGGAAGAGTCCGTGCTTCTTGGGGATGGACTGCGTCACCTTGGTGCGCAGCACCTCCAGGGCACGGATCAGGCGCGGGCGGGTTTCGCGGGGCTCGATGACCTCGTCGATCTGTCCGACGTCGGCGGCCTGGTAGGGGTTGTAGAACTTCTCGCGGTACTCGGCGATGAAGCGCGCCTCTTCGGCGGCGGGGTCGTCGGCGCTCTCGATGGCGCGCCGGTTCAGCAGGCGAGCGGCTCCCTCGGCTCCCATGACCGCGATCTGCGCGCTCGGCCACGCGAACGCGACGTCGTTGTTCATCTGCTTGGAGCTCAGCGCCACGTACGAGCCGCCCATGGCCTTGCGGGTGACCAGCGAGATCTTCGGGACCGTGGCCTGACAGTACGCGTAGATGATCTTCGCGCCGTGCCGGATGACGCCGTTGTACTCCTGCTCGACGCCGGGCAGGTAGCCGGGGCAGTCGACGAACGTGACCAGCGGAATGTTGAACTGGTCGCACAGCGTGATGTGGCGGGCGATCTTGTCGGAGGCGTTGATGTCGAGGCAGCCGGCCATGACCTGCGGGTTGTTGGCGATGAAGCCGACGCTCTGGCCGTCGAGACGGGCGAAGCCGACGAGGGCGTTGGACGCCCAGTCGCGGTGGAGCTGGAAGATCGAATCGCGGTCGAAGATGCGGCCCATCACGTGGAGCATGTCGTAGGGAGCATTGTCGTCGTCCGGGATGACCGCGTTGAGGGCCTCGTCCATCCGGTCGGCCGGGTCGTACGGGTCGAGCGCCGGCGGGTCCTCGGTGTTGTTCTGCGGCAGGTAGGCCAGCAGCGCCTTGGTGAGCGACAGCGCGTGCTGTTCGTTGTCGGCCATGACCTGCGCCACGCCGGAGGTGGCGTTGTGCACGAACGCGCCGCCGAGTTCTTCGGCGGTGACGATCTCGCCGGTGACGGTCTTGATGATGTCGGGCCCGGTGAGGAACATGTTGGAGGTCTGGTCGACCATGATCGTCACGTCGGTCAGCGCCGGGCTGTACACGGCGCCGCCCGCGCACGGCCCCAGGATCAGCGAGATCTGGGGGATCACGCCGGACGCCTTCACATTGCGGACGAACACCTCGCCGTAGGCAGCCAGCGAGCGGACGCCTTCCTGCACGCGGGCGCCGCCGGAGTCGTTGAGGCCGATCAGCGGGATGCCCGCTTCGATCGCCAGATCCTGGATGCGGGAGATCTTGTTGGATTGGACCTCGGAGAACGAGCCGCCGAGCACGGTGAAGTCCTGCGCGAACACCGCGACGCGGCGTCCCTGGATCTTCCCGAATCCGGTGATGATCCCGTCGCCGGGGTAACGGTGGTCGGCCATGCCGAAGTCGGTGTTGTGGTGGGTCGCCAGGGCGCCGAGTTCCTGGAACGACGCTTCGTCGAGGAGGATCGACAGTCGCTCGCGCGCGGTCAGCTTGCCCCTGGCGTGCTGAGACTCGATTCGCTTGGCACCACCCCCTTTGAGCGCCTGTTGCCTTTTCGCTCGCAGGGTTGCCAGTTGGTCACTCATGGGTGTGCAGCCTCATCCGTCTTGGGGGAGTCGCCCCCGGCTCGCTCCGGGTTCTACTACGCACGGTAGCAGTGGGTGGCCGGGGCGATCCCGAGGCGGACGCCGTGCTCACTCTTCGGACAGGCCCGTCTCGACATGCGGGACGCAGCGGCAGTCGCGCGGGGTGGTTCAGCCGACGACCGCCGTCAGGATGCCCACCAGCAGCACCGCGGACGCCGCCAGCGCGCAGCCCAGCTCGACGAGCATCCCCAGGCCCACGGACGTCAGCGCGGCCCAGCTCGTCGACAGCGCCTGGCGCAGGTCGCGGACCCGCACGTACTCCATGAGCAGCAGGCCGGCCACGAAGCCGATCGGCAGCCCCACGAACGGAATGACGAACAGCCCGACGACGCCGGCCGCCAGCCCGACGACGACCGACCTCGACGGGATCTGCCGCCGCTTCAGCGTGCGCCCGGTGATGAGGTACTGGGCGGCCGCACCGGCGGCGACGAACACCCCGCCGACGACGAACACCACCCACCCGTACGGCGAACCGCCGAAGAGCGCCCACACCAGCAGGCCCGAGGCCACCGCGAGGCTGCCGGGCAGGACGGGGACGACGATCCCGACGACACCCACGACGGCGAGGACGACGGACAGCAGGGCGACGAGTTCGGTAGGCACCCCGCCAGGCTAGGCCACGGCGGACGCCTCACCGCTCCGGGTGGGGGCCAGCCGCCCCTGACGCCCGCTCGGCCCTCGACGCCCGCTCAGCCCTCGACACCCTCGACGTCGTCGAGATCGTCGAGATCGGCCCCGTCGACGACCCCGTCCGCGTCGATGGCGACCACGGTCGTCTCGCGCGGGATCGCCGTGTCGGGATCGTTGGAGATGAACGCGTTCACCCAGCGCATCTGCGGGTCGTGGTCGATCAGCACGGCCTTGGCCAGGAGCGTCATCGGCAGTGCGAGCAGCGCGCCGAGGGCGCCGAGCACCGAACTCCACAGCAGCAGCGACAGGAACGCGACCAGCGCGGTGACGCCCACGGCGTCCCCGTTGAATTTCGGCTGGATGATCGACTGGATCACGAAGTTCGCCACCGAGTAGACGATGACGACGATCAGGGCCGTGACGGGACCGTTCGCGAGCAGCGCCATGATGGTGGGCGGCACCAGGCCGATCAGGAAGCCGACGTTGGGGATGTAGTTCGTCAGGAACGACAGGATTCCCCACACCAGTGCCAGCGGCACGCCGAGCAGTTCGAGCGCGACGACGTCGACGACGGCCACGATCAGGCCGAACAGCGAGGTGACCAGCCAGTAGCGGCGGACGCCGGTGATGAAGTCGGCGATCGAGTTCCAGATGCGCGGCTGGTAGGTCTTCAGCGTGCGGTTGCGGTGCGAGAAGGCGTCCGTGTCGAAGGCCATCATGAAGATCATCACGATGAGCACGATCACCACGCTGATCACGTTGGTGAGGCTGCCGACCGCGCTGGTCAGCAGGCCGGTGAGGCTCGACGGGTTCACTCCGCGGATCTGATCGAACAACTGCTGTTCGGTGATGCCGAAGCTCATCAGCAGGCCGACGACATCTTCGTAGAGCACCCAGAATTGGGGCTGGTACTTGGGCAGTTCCTGCACCAGGGCGGTGACCGACCAGGCAAGGGCGTAGAAGAACACGGCCAGCACGGCGAACACGGTCACCACCAGCACCACTTGTGCGAGCGTGCGCGGGACGCCCTTGCGCACGAGCCAGATCTGGATCGGGAAGGCCGCGATGAACAGGTTCGTCGTGAGCAGCAACGGCCCGAGGATGTCGGCAAACTGGCTCATGCCGTACAGCACCGCGACTGCCGCGGTGAGCGTCAGCAAGATGATGGTGATGCTCGGAAGGAGCGGGCGACGGTCGGTGACCTCCATGCGCGCCATCGTAGTGACCGTGGCGAATCGTCACAGGACGTCCACAGCCGGTTTCCTGCGGGCGCGTAGACTCGTCCCTTGTGATTGTTGCGCGTGAGCTGACGGTAGCCGTCGGTGCCCGGACGTTGCTGGAACCCACGTCGTTCCAGATCGCCTCGGGCGACCGGATCGGCCTGGTGGGCCGCAACGGCGCGGGTAAGACGACGATGACGAAGATCCTGGCCGGCGACGGCATGGTCGCGGGCGGCCAGATCACCCGGTCGGGCACGGTCGGCTACCTGCCGCAGGATCCGCGCACCGGCGACCTGCAGCAGCTGGCCGGCGACCGCATCCTGTCGGCGCGCGGCCTCGACCAGATTCTCGTGCGGCTCGCCACCTACACCCACGCGATGGCGGACGCCGGCACCGACGACGCCCGCGACGACGCCATGCGCCGCTACGCCCGCGCCGAGGCGGAGCTGGCCGCGGCGGGCGGCTACGCGGCCGAGTCGGAGGCCGCGCGGATCGCCGCGAACGTCGGGCTGCCGGACCGGGTGCTCGCCCAGCCGCTCGCCACCTTGTCGGGCGGCCAGCGCCGCCGCGTCGAACTGGCGCGCATCCTGTTCTCGGGGGCCGACACCCTGCTGCTCGACGAGCCGACCAACCACCTGGACGCCGACTCGATCGTCTGGCTGCGCGCCTACCTGGCGGGGTATCCCGGCGGGGTGCTGGTCATCAGCCACGACACGGGCCTGCTGGACGCCGTGGTCAACAAGGTCTACCACCTGGACGCGAACAGGGCCGAGCTCGACCAGTACAACCTGGACTGGAAGAAGTACCTCGTCCAGCGCGAGACGGACGAGAAGCGCCGCCGCCGCGAGCGGGCCAACGCGGAGCGCAAGGCGTCCCGGCTGCTGGAGCAGGCAGAGAAGATGGGCGCGAAGGCGACGAAGGCGGTCGCCGCGCAGAACATGGCCCGCCGCGCCGAGAGACTGCTCGCCGCGACCGAGGGCCAGCGGGCGGTGGATCGGGTGGCGAAGATCCGCTTCCCCGAGCCGGCATCCTGCGGCAAGGTGCCGCTCACGGCGTCCGATCTGAGCAAGAACTACGGGTCGCTGGAGGTGTTCACCGGGGTCGATCTCGCGATCGACAAGGGAGCGAACGTGGTGGTGCTCGGCCTCAACGGCGCCGGCAAGACGACCCTGCTGCGGATCCTGGCCGGGATCGAGGTGCCGGACACGGGCGAGGTTCGGCCAGGGCACGGGCTCAAGCTCGGCTACTACGCGCAGGAGCACGAGACGATCGATACCGCCCGCTCGGTGCTCGACAACATGGTCGCGGCGTCGCCGAATCTGGACGACACCGACGTGCGCAAGATCCTGGGTTCGTTCCTGTTCACCGGCGACGACGTCGACAAGCCGGCGCGGGTGCTGTCGGGCGGCGAGAAGACCCGGCTGGCGCTGGCCATGCTGGTGGTGAGCGCGGCCAACGTCCTGCTGCTGGACGAGCCGACGAACAACCTCGACCCCGCGTCGCGCGCCGAGGTGCTGGAGGCGATCCGCACCTATGCGGGCGCGGTCGTGCTGGTCACCCACGACGAGGGCGCCGTGGAGGCGCTGCAGCCCGACCGTGTGCTGCTGCTGCCGGACGGCGACGAGGACCTGTGGAGCCCCGACTACACCGAGTTGGTGTCGCTGGCCTGATCCGTCATCACGGTCCACCGCGCAGTGGCCCCCAGGGTGAACGGATGCCCGGGGACCGGTTCAGCGATCGCGGCTCGCCAGGCGGAAGGTCAGGTGCCGCTCGACCGCCGGCCACTGGTCGTCCGTAATCGAGTACTGGGCGCTGTCGGTCACGATGCCGTCGCGGGTGATCCGGTCGTGACGGATCCGGCCCTCCAACACCGCGCCGAGGCGCTCGATGGCGCGACGCGACTCGTGGTTGAACCAGTTGGTGCGGAACGCCACCCGCCGGCATTCCCACTCCTGGAACGCGTGGCGCAGGAGCAGCAACTTGGCTTCGGTGTTGAGTCCGGTTCGACGGGCGGACGCCGCGTACCAGGTGTAGCCGATCTCGACGGCCGGCACGGCGGGCGACGGGTTCAGGTAGGTGGTGACCCCGACGATCCGGTCGTCGGCGCGCCGGCGGACGGCGAAGGGTCGCAGCGCACGACGCTCCGCCATCGCGAGCTTCGCGGAGATGTCGGACGCCACGGCGTCCGGTTCAGGGGCCGACGTATGCCACAGCTCCCACACTCGCCCGTCGAGCGTGGCGTCCCGCAGGGGGCCGGCATGGCCGGGGGCGAGCGGCTCAAGCGTGACCATGTCGCCGCTGAGCGTGACGGGATCGAGGAAGGACACGCCCACAGACTAGGACTTGAGGCGAGTCTCCGCCGCCAGCACGTCGCGGTGAACCTCGCGCTCGTGGACGAGCCACTCCGGCGGATCGGACAGCAGCACGCCGATCTGGTCGGCGTCCAGGGCGTCGGTGACCCCCGCGCGTGCCAAGCCGGACCGGGATACGCCCAGCTTCTGCGCCACCACGTCGCGCGGGAACGGACCGTTGCGGCGCAGGTCGGCGAGCCAGCCGGGCGGATCGGCGCGGAGGGCGTCCAGATCGGCGCGGCTGAGGGGCGAGGACTGGAACTCCTCGGGCGTCGCCGGCAGATACACGCCGAGCTTCTTGGCGGCCGTCGCGGGCTTCATGGTCTGACTCACCGGCCCAGTCTACGGAGCCCTGCCACCCCGTGAGAGAATCGAGTCATGAGCGCGGTGACATTGCTTGATCTCGACGCGATCGCGCGCGCTTGCGAGCGACATGGAGTCGAACGCCTGCGGGTCTTCGGGTCGATCGTGACCGACCGCTTCGATGCGGAGCGCAGCGACGTGGACTTCCTGGTCGACTTCCTGCCCGGAAACCCCGACCTTTTCAACGCCTACTTCGACCTCAAGGCCGAACTGGAACAGATTGTGGGCCGTAGCGTCGACCTGGTCACCTCCCGCTCCGTGAAGAACCCCTACTTCCGGGCGTCTGCCTTCGCTGCGGCGCAAGACGTCTATGCAGCCTGAGGCCGCCGCGCACCTGTGGGAGGCTCAGATGGCGGCGACTTGTGGCCCCCAGTCGGGCCACGAGTTTCCCCTATCTTTCAGGCGGTGACGCCGCCGCCGTCGCCGGGCCCCGGCGCGAGCGCGGCCAGGCGGGTGAGGATCGCGTCCACGTGGCCGTCGATCAGGCTCGCCGCCGTGGCGGCGGCCTGAGGACCGCGGGCGTACGGGTCGGGAACGCTGTCGCCGGGATCGGACGTGCGGTGGCGCCACAGGTGCGCGGCCAGGCCGTCGAGGGTGACGTCGGCAGGCGTCGCCGCGAGTTCGCGGGCGGCGTGGCCGATCACGAACGTCTTGCGCGCGAACGCCGGCCACTCGTCGAGGATGTAGCGCCGATGCTCTGTTGCCATGGCCAGGATCAGATCGGCCTCGGACGCCAGCTGGCGCGTCAGCTGCCGGGCCCGGTGGGCGGCGATGTCGTCGCCCTCGCGCAGGTGGTGGGCCATCGGCGGGTCGATCGGATACCCGACGAGCCCCCTCACGCCGGCCGAGGCGAACTCCACGCCCGAGGGCGCGCGGCGGTTGGCGAGGACGTCGGCATAGGCCGAGCGGCAGATGTTGGCCGTGCACACGAACAGGATGCGGTACGCGCTGCGATCGCCGGTCACGGGATCGCCTTGGCGGACGGCATCTTCTCGACGACGACGCGGGCGATGTCGGCCTGCGCCCGCGCGGACAGGTCGCGCCCATCGCCGAGGCCTGGCTGTCCCACGTCGATCATCGTGCCGCCCGCGGCCTCGACGCCCGTGGTGATGGCGCGCTTGTGGAGCGTCAGCCAGAAGGCGGCCTGCTTCTCGCCGGTCACCGGCGACAGGGCGACCAATGTGGCGTCCGGCAACGCCTTACGCAGGGCCGCGAAGTAGGAGGGGGCGGCCGGATCGAGCGAGTAGTCGCCGTCGGCCGTGCCGCCGAAGGTCACGACGATGTCGGGCGATTCCTTCGTGATCAGCTTGATCGAGCCCTCGAAATTGGCGCAGATCTCGAACCCGCAGCTACGCGGGCCGCGGATGAACCCGCGTCCGGGCGCCGACAGGTTGACGACCTTTCCCCAGCCGAGACCCTCGGACGCCGGCCCGACCCAGGTGGTGGACGGGTCGCCCACGGAGAAAGAGTCACCCATGATGACGACGGTGGGCGCGGGGACGGTGGGCGCCGCCGTGGACCCGGCCAGACCGGGGTTCGTCCCGGCGGTCGGATCGCCGCTCGGGCTCGATTCGGACGCCGTCTGCGTAGGCGAGGGGGCCGCGACGGTCGCGCTCCCGCGGTGTTGCAGCAGGGCCGCGCCACTGAGCACCAAGGCCAGGAGTGCCAGGGCGATGAGCCCCAGGATGCTCAGTTTTTCCCCGTCAGGGTTGCGGCTCATGGATTCTCGGCTCTCGTGGTCGGGCGCGGACGTCCGCTAGTCTATGCACGATCGCTTGGCGGCTCGCGCGCCACAGACCCCCCTCGGCAGTCGCCCCACGGATCCTTCGCGGGCAAGGGTCCATGCCCTGAGGAAGCTGATGGAGCTCCAGCAATACTTACAGATCCTTCGACGTTACTGGCGGAGCACGCTCGCCACCCTGCTGACCTGCATCGTGCTCGCCGCGAGCTACACGCTCCTGCAGCCCCCCACCTACACGGCCACCTCGTCGGTGTTCCTCACCGTCGAGAGCGGCGGCACGGCGGGCGAACTGTCGCAGGGCGCCACCTATGCCGAGCGCACGGTCACCTCGTACGTGAAGGTCGCCACCACCGCGGTGGTGTTGCAGCCCGTCATCGACGAGCTGAGCTTGGACCTGACACCGGAACAGCTCGCACGAAAGCTCACGGTGACCTCGCCGACATCGACGCAGATCATCACCGTGACGGCGTCCGATGACTCCCCCACGCAAGCCGCCGCGCTCTCGAACGCGGTCTCGCAGAAGCTGCTGGCCGCGGTCGACGAACTCGCGCCGGCCGGCCCCGGCGGCGCGCGCCTGGTGAGCGCCACCGTCATCGACAGCGCCGCCGCCCCCGCGTCGCCCGCGTCCCCGCGTCCGACCGTCAATCTTGCGCTGGGCGGCCTGCTGGGACTGTTGCTCGGTGCCGGGCAGGCCATCCTCCGCAGCACGCTCGACACGCGGATCCGCACCTCCGACGACCTCGAAGAGGTCACCGACGCGCCGATTCTCGCCTCCATCGGCCGGATTGAGGTCAACGCTCAACGCGCCAGCGTCCCCGGGAACGCGAATTGGGCGAACGCCGAAGCCTATCGCCGCCTGCGCACCAACGTGGGCTTCGTGGGCCTGGGCGGTGAACGCCGCTCGTCCATCGTGGTCACGTCGTCGGTGTCCGAAGAGGGCAAGACCCAGACCGCGATCAACCTGGCGCGCGTGCTCGCGCACGCCGGCGATTCGGTCCTGCTCGTGGACGCCGACCTCCGCCGCCCGCAGGTGGCACGGCGGATTGGGCTCGACGGCGACCTGGGGCTGTCCGATGTGCTCACCGGCCACGCGACCCTGGACGAGCTGACCATCGACATCGCGGCGGGCCATCTGGCGGTCCTGCCGGCGGGTGTCGTCCCGCCGAACCCATCGGAGCTGCTCGGGTCGCGGGCGATGGCGCAGCTCATCGAGGCGGCCGAGCGCAAGTACGACTACGTGCTGTTCGACACCCCTCCCCTGCTGCCGGTGACGGACGCCGTGGTGCTTGCCGCGCAGACCGGTGGCGCGATCGTGGTTGCCCGGTCGGGCATCATCCGCAAGCCGCTGCTGGAGCGCGCGCTCGAGATCCTGGACGCCGGCGACGTCACCATGCTCGGCCTGGTGCTGAACGACGTGGTGCACGGCAAGTCGTCTCCCTACGGCTCGTACTACGAGTCCTACGTGTCGTCGCACGCCTAGCTCGATGCCGACCGAGGTAGGCCGGGTGCCGACGGTAGGTACCCTTGCCGTCCATGAGCGACCACGAGGCTGACAGGACGCCCGACGCGCGGCCGGTGCTGCGCGTGGGGTTCGTGCCGGGCGTGACGCTGCGCAAGTGGCGGACCATCTGGCAGGAGCGCTTCCGGCAGGTGGCGCTCGATGTCGTCGAGGTCGGCGAGGCCGATCAGCGGCGCGTCCTGGACGCCGGCGAAGTCGACCTGTGTTTCGTCCGCCTGCCGCTCGAGGGGGCCGGGCTGCACCTGATCCCGCTGTACGACGAGGTTCCGGTGGCGTGGTCGTCCACGGACCACCCGATCGCCGCGGTCGAGTCGGTCACGCTCGCCGATCTCGCCGGCGAGGTGCTGCTCACCGAGGTCACCCCGGACGCCCTCCAGCAGGCGGCGTTCGCGGACGCCGTGCTGCTGGTGCCGCTGTCGGTGGCGCGTACGCACAGCCGTCGCGACATGGTTCACCGGCCGATCGCGGAGGGGACGCCGACCCGCGTCGGGCTGGCCTGGCGCGTCGACGACGATCACCCCTGGATCGACGACTTCATCGGCATCGTCCGCGGCCGGACGGCGAACAGCTCCCGCACGACCGCCGAGCGCGCGGCGGCCGAGCGCGCGGCGTCCGCCGGGTCGGCCCCTGCCCCGCGATCGCGCGTCGCCAAGCCCGGACGCCCCGCGAACCGCACCCGCGGGCGCCACCGCTGACCCGGAGGCTGGTCGCGGTCTCGACGCATCTGAGACAATCGGTTCATGGACGCCGCAGCTCTGCTCGATCTCGACGCGATCGCGCGCGCCTGCGAACGGTACGGCGTCCAGCGTCTCGGCATCGTCGGCTCCGCGCTCACCGGCCGCTTCACCCCAGCCAGCGACATCGACTTCCTGGTGGGCTTCGTCCGGGGCGATACCCGCCTGTTTCACGACGACGTCGACCTCGCGTTCGAGTGGGAGCGCATCACGGGGCGGCCGGTGGACCTGATCGACGCCAGCGCCGTGCGCAACCCCCGCGTCCGAGCGTCGGCCTTCTCGAGTGCCCAGGATCTCTGTGCGGCCTGAATCCGACGCTGCCGCCACTGGACACAACGCGACGGCGTTGGTCGTCGAAGGCATCGGGGCGCGCGTACGCGTCGACGTCACCGGACCGGGTGCGCGCGAGTTCGCCGAACGGATGCACGGGCTGTGGTCGCGCTGCGTTCCCCAGGATGGCCCGGACGCCCCTGGCGCCGCCGTCCTCGACGCCGTTGCGGTCGCACTCACCGGCGAGGACGACGTCTGGGAACTGTTGGAGCGCACCACGCAGCGGATCACCCTGGCGCTGCTCAACCAGCGGCAGGAAGGGCGGGCGCTGCTGTTTCACGCCGGCGGCGTGAGTCACCCGATCACGGGCCGCAGCGCGGTGTACGTCGCCCGTAGTTTCACGGGAAAGACAAGGCTCACCCTCGAACTCGCCCAGCACTTCGGCTACCTCAGCGACGAGAGCATCGCGATCGCCGAGGACTTCTCGATCGTGCCCTACCCGAAGCCGCTGTCGGTGCGCGACCCCCACGGCGGCCCGCGCCGGGAACTCGGCCCCGACGCCCTCGGCCTGCGCACCCTCCCGGCCCGGCCGCACCTCACCCACCTGCTGCTGCTCGACCGCCGCGACGGCCACGACGGCCCGCCGGAGGTCGACGTGCTCGACGTCTTCGACGCCGTCGCTCTCCTCGGGCCGCAGACGTCATGGCTCAGCTCCCTGACCGCCGGGCTGCACCGCCTCGACGTGCTGCTGCAGCACACCGGCGGCGCCCTGAAGGTCACCTACCGCGAGGCATCCACGCTGCTGCCGCTCGTGACCGACCTGCTCGGCGACCCCGATCGGGCCGACCCGGACGCCCACGCGTCCGAACCGCGGGTGCAGTTCGTCGCGCCCACGGACACGCTGACGCGTGACGGTGACGCCCTGCTGCTCTACGACGACCACGTCGTCCGGCTCGGACCGCTGGGCACCGCCATCATCGCCGAGTGCCGGCGTCCGATCGGCATCCGTGCCCTCGCGGAGCGGCTGACCGCGCGGCTGGGTGCCCCCGACGATAGGGACGCCCACGCCGCCACCCTCGCCGCCGTCGAGCAGCTGGTCGCCGACGGCGTCCTCGGCTGGGTCGGCCCCTGACCCCGACCGGACGTCAGGATTCGCGGGAGGGATCCCGATACTGATAACTTCCTGAGAAGCCTAGGCCGCCATCTGGCATGGCCGGCGCCGCTCGACCCCCGAAGGAACAATCACGTGAGCAGTGAGAAGAAGGCCTCGCGCCCGGTCAGCCGTCGCACCCTCGTCGGCGCAGCCGTCTGGGCCACTCCCGTGGTCGCCGTCATCGCCGCCACTCCGGCCCACGCTGTCGGGTCCCCGGTGACCAGGGAAGCGGTCACCAACGCACAGGTACCAAGCGTCGGCAATGACAACACCCGCGGGCTCCTCCAGCTGAACTACGCGGCCATCAAGTACGATTGGTCGGCCTGGGGAAAGCAATGGGGTGACGTTCCGACCCAAGCGATTGTGGACTGGAGCGTGGTCGTGAAGAACTCGGCTGGCGAGGTCGTGCACACGTTCAAGGATGCGAAGTCACTGACGATTAGCAGGAGTGAACATATCCGCGCGGACGGGTTCGCCTACAATCTGCCAGCAGGAACCTACACGGTTGTCTCCCAGATCACCTCCGTGGTTTACAGCCCCGCCACCGTTAGTGGTGTGACGTTCTACACGGCGCCTTCGTCCTCGTCCGCAACCATTCAGGTCCTCTGACAACTGCCAACCAGGTCCGCCGCCACAAAGGTGGACTCCGGGTCAGCGCGCGACGCGGCGTCCGCCTTTCGCATTCTTGGCCGGATCGGCCTCGTAGTACGCGTCGGTGTACTGGTAGCCGTAGTACACGGCGCCGGCACCGGTGCGCGGGACGCGATTCATCACCACGCCCAGCGCCTTGCCGTTGGCCTTCGCCAGCGCGTCCAGGGCACGGTCGAGCACCTCGTAGGTCGTCTTGCCCGTATCGATCACCACGAGGGCCCCGTCGGTGTGGTGGGTCAGCACCGCGGCGTCCGTGACCGGGATCAGCGGGGGCGCGTCGATCACGACGAAGCTGTCCGCCTTCATGCCGTCGATCAGCCGGTGCATGCGCCCCGACCCGAGGAGTTCGCTCGGGTTCGGCGGGATCGGCCCTGACGTCAGCACCGTCAGCCCGGCCACTCCGGGAACGGGCTGCAGGACGTCGCCCACCGCGGCGCGTCCGGCGACCACGTCGGACAGGCCCACATCGGCGTCGAGGCCGAACATCGAGGCGATCCGCGGGCGTCGCATGTCGGCGTCCACCAGCACCGTCGGCTGCCCGGTCTGCGCCAGCGCCAGGGCGAGTTTGCTGGCGACGTACGACTTTCCGTCCCCGGGCAGCGAGCTCGTGATCACGATGGCTCGCGGTGGGTCGTCGACCTGCATGTATTGGAGGTTGGTGCGCAGCATGCGGAAGGCCTCGGACTGGACGGCCGTCTCGCGTTCCGATCGCGCCCCGGCTGCGGCACGAGGCGCCCCGACGTCGGCGGCCTGCTCCTCATCGAGCGGGATGCCGCCGACCACCGACAGACCGGTGGCGTCCTCGACGCCTTCGGCGGAGCGGATCCGGCGGTCGAGCCACTCGCGCACCAGCGCGTAGCCCATGCCGATCATCAGGCCGAGCAGGACGCCGAGGGCCAGGTTCACGCGGACGTTCGGCGAACTCGGCGCGCCCGGCAGCCGCGCCGAATCGCCGGGAACCAGCCGGACGGCCGGCGCCACTCCCCCGGTGGCTTGTTCGATCTTCTCGATCTCGGCGATCATGCCCCGGATCCACGCCTCGGCGAGGTCGCGGGCCTCTTCGGGACTACTGCCCTTCGCCGACACCCGTAGCACGACCGTGTCGGTCGGGTTGGTGACGTTGACGCGCCCGACGACGGCCTCGGGTGTGGCGTCCAGCTGGAGCGCGCCGATCGCGTACTCGGCCACCGTGCGCCAGCTGCCCACCTCGACGTACGAGCGGACCTTCGACTGCGCGAGCTGGTTGCCGACCATCGACGAACCGATGTTGTCTTCGGCGGCGGCGGCGACGTATCCGCTCGCTTCCGCGGTATAGACGCGTGGCTGGAGCCACGTCCACCCGGCGGCGATCGCCGTGCAGCACACCACCGCCGCCAGTACCCACAGCCAATGCACGCGAAGCACGCGCACGTAGTCCCGCAATTCCACCTGGTTCACCCCTCCGGGCGCCGGCGCACCGGGCGCGGCACCGGAAACCAAACTACCAGCGTCGGGCGTCCCTTGTTCGCGGGGGTCCGGCGGTGCACAACGGTCGGGTGGCTAGGAGTGACGCGTCCTCGGTCACGGCCCGATCAGAGGCTGGACCCGAGATCGGCCCGGAACGCGGCGACCAACTCGTCGACCCAATCGCCGACCGGAGCGAGTCGTCCGTAGAAGAACCGCAGAATCTCGGGCTCCTCGACGAAACGGAGGCCGCCGATGAGGTCGCGCTGATGGTAGAGCCAGTCGATCCGGTCGATCGCGTAGTTCACCTGGCTGAGGGTGAAGACCCGCCGCGGCAGGGCGAGCCGCACCAGCTCCATGTTCGCCAGCGGCTCCACGCCGTCCGCGTCGCGCTGCTCGCTCAGCGTGCCGCGCTCCATGCCGCGGACGCCGGACGCCACGTAGAGTGCCGCCGCCAACGCGCCGGCCGGGTATTGCGCCTGCGGCACGTGCGGCAGGAACCGCATCGCGTCCAGGTGGGCGCCGAGGCCGCCGGCCGGGGTGATCACCGGAATTCCTCGGGCTTGCAGTTCGTTGATCATGTGGGCGATGAACTGCGGGCCCTGGTTGATCATGTCTTCGTCCATGGTCTCGTCGAGGCCGACGGTGATCGCCTCCATTTCGCGCACCGACATGCCGCCGTAGGTCAGGAATCCCTCATACATCGGGACCAGGCCGCGCATCAGCTTGTAGAGCGTCTCGTCGCGCACGCAGATGCCGCCGCCGCGTCCGAACCCGAGCTTGCGCGCCGAGAAGTAGATGATGTCGAAGCAGTCGGCGATCGCCCTGGTGATCTCGGGAATGCTCAGGTCGCGGCATTGCGGCTCGCGGGTCTTGTTGAAGTAGAGGTTGTCGGCCAGCAGGGACGCGTCGAGAACGCTCAGCACGCCCTGCGCGCGGCAGTACTCGCTGATCTCCCGGAAGTTCTCCAGCGAGACCGGCTGCCCGCCGATCAGATTGGTGCCGGCCTCCACCCGCACGTAGGCGATCTTCTCGGCGCCGTGCTGCTCGACCACCCGGCGCAGGGCGGCCATGTCGAGATCGCCCTTGAAGGGCTCATCCGAGGTCACCTGCAGGCCCGCTTCGCCGATGAGCTCGAGCACATCCCCGCCACGGGCGGTGATGTGCGCCTTCGACGTCGTGAAGTGGTAGTTCATCGGCACCAGCGTGCCGGGCCGAACGAGCGCCTGCCCCAAGATGTGCTCGGCCGCACGACCCTGGTGGGCCGGCAGGAAATACTGCATGCCGAAGATCTCCGCGAGCTTGTCGTGCAGCCGCGTGAAGGTGGCCGAACCCGCGTAGGCGTCGTCGGCGATCAGCATCGCTGCCTGCTGCCGGTCGCTCATGGCGTTCACACCCGAATCGGTGAGCATGTCCAAGAATACGTCGGAGTTCTGCAGCAGGAACGTGTTGTAACCCGCCCCCTCAATGGCCTGCCGGCGCTGCTCGATGGGGAGCAGGTTCAGCTTCTGGATAATGCGCACCTTGTGCATCTCGAGAGGAAGCTGTTGGCCGCTGAAAAAGTTCACCTTCGACATTGAAATCGGATTCCTTCGTTCATCTATGGGAGCGTTCGTCACCCTATCGGCTCGGCCGCCTCACCGTCGGAGGAATCCGCAGACTCGACGATCCGACGACCCACGCAGACGCCCCACGAACAGACGGACACCCACCATCATGACGCCGGCGCTCGGGCCGGGCGAGCGCGTCGGGCCACCAGCGGGCCAAACAAAGTGGCATGCGCGGGTCTGCCACGCCTAGGATTTTCGGTGAGTGGGCGTGGCACCAGGAGCCATCGCCGGCACTTGCGAAAGTGCGCCAGCGTCATCAGGAGAAGCAACCATGGACCACCCCTCACCCGTTCACGGAACCGCCGCAGGCCGCCTCGCATCGACACCTTCGCGCCGAACGGTGGTCAAGGCCGCCTGGATGACTCCGGTGGTCCTCACCGTGTCCGCCACGCCGGCCTTCGCAGTCTCCGGGCCTCAGCAGCCCCCGGTCGTGAGCGGCCAACTGCGTCTCATCGCCCGCAGGAACGTCAACACGTGCGTGACGACCCTTCAGGTCCAGGGCGATACCGGCGAGTTCCTGATCGGGTCCACCGCAGCCGGCGACACGATCACCCATGTCAGCATCACCTTCTACCTTTCGCCTGACCCGGGCCCGCTCACCTGGAGTGCGGACAGTGGCAGCGTGTGGTCGAAACCCGTCGACGTAGGCACCACCACCGTCGACGGGGCGCCAGCGCGCATGTTCCGCACGACCTACGCGGGCTCCGTCAGCGCACACGACGGCATGACCGTCGTGCCCGGCGCCGTCGATTTCACCACGTCACAGTTCACCGAGTGCGACCCTCTCAAGGTCTGGGTACGCCGCGCAGCGAGTGTGAACGGCATCGAAGGATCAAGCTTGGTGGGCCCGCGCAATTTCTTCGCACCCGTTGCCCCAGAGTCGTCGCGGCGCACGATGGCCGACGGTGAGGAGTCGGAGGCACGCACCAAGAAGGCGCCACGCCACGACGAGATCGTGGAACGCCATACCGCCTAGCGCGCCTGCCGCGCACCACCCACCCCACCAGACATCCACCAAACCGGGAGGAACAGAGGATGAAGACAAAGACATGGGGGGCGGTCGCGCGACGCTTGTTCCGCAACGGCGCTGTCGCCGTGGGGATCGCGGCGCTGACGATCACCGCGCTGCCGGCAACCGCCAACGCGGCCGAGAACGGCACATTGGTCGTCTGCGCCACCGACAGCGCGGGCCAGAACGTCGTACTCGGCGGGGATCAGGCGTGGTATCAGCGGGGGTCCAGCGCCTACGTCGGCGCTGTCGGCGAGTCGGGTTGCCGTGAGCAGTCGCTGACGCCGGGCGCGGTCAAGGTGTGGGTCGGCAAGGATGGCACGCGAAGCCACATCCAAGACGCGGTCATCGAGTCCGGCGAGACCACACGGGTCGACTTCTACACGACCAAGGTGACCATCAAGTTCCCCGGCGCGGTCGCATTCGGCGGCGCGCAGGGCGACAGCGCCCATTGGGGATCCGCCCCGAGGGAGTTGTTCTCCACCGGCACGACGCCGACCATGTTCCGCTTCACGCTGGGCGGAAAGGTCGCCCGCACGCCGATCTCGTGGCCGGTCGCGAACGGCACGGGCAAGTCGGTCACGAAGCTCGTCTCGATGGTGCAGGTGCTCAACGGCGCGGGCACGGGGCTCGAAGGCGTCCAGGTTCAGCCTCGATCCGCCGATGGTGTTGGGCGGGTCTGATGGCGAATGCTCCTGTGGCAAGCAAGGATGGGACTGCTTAAGGTTCTCATCCGCTGCCTGACAGGAGCACTCGTAGTGCGAGTCTGCCACACCATTCAACCGGTTTTCGACGACCCGAATCTGGTCGCGTTCGGCGGCCTTCCCGCAGTGATGCGGCTTGCCGAACAAGCCGGCCTCCACGAGCTCGTCGAGCAGCACCTGACCCTGCCCGGGACCGCCGGTGCGAACGCTCCGGTCAAGGTGTCGGCGCTCATCGCTGGGATGGTGGTCGGCGCTGACAGCATCAGCGACATGGACGTGCTGCGTCATGGCGGCATGGGGCGCGTGTTCGACGGGCTCCGCGCGGCGACCACCCTGGGCACCCACCTACGCGCCTACCGGTTCGGCCACGTCCGCCAACTCGACGCGGTCGCCTCGCGCCTGTTGATCAAGCTGGCCGGGTTGTCGCCGATCCTGGACGGCGCCGACCAGCTGACCTTCGTCGATGTGGACGACACGATCCGGGAAACCCACGGCTACCGCAAGCAGGGCGCCGCCTACGGCTACAGCCGGGTCAAGGGCCTCAACGCCTTGGTGGCGACCATTTCGACGCCGACGAGTGCGCCGGTGATCGCCGCGACCCGGCTCCGCAAGGGCAACGTGTCCTCGGCCCGCGGTGCGGCCCGGCTGATCGGCGACACCCTGGCCACGCTCCGCCGGGCGACCACCCCAGCCTGGTGATCGTCCGCGCTGACAGTGCCTACTTCAACCACGCCACCATCGCCGCTATTGCCGCCGGCGGCGCCGATTCTCGATCACCGCCCGGATGAACACGGCCGTCACCAGGGCGATCACCACCATCAACGACACCGACTGGACGACGATCCGCTACCCGCAAGCGATCTATGACGAGGCCCAACAGGTGTGGATCTCCGACGCCGAGGTCGCCGAGGTGCCGTTCACGGCGTTCACGTCCCGCCGCAAGGCCGACCACGTCACCGCCCGGCTGATCGTCCGTCGGGTGCGGCGACTGAACCCGAACGCGAAGGCCCAGGGTGAGCTGCTGCCCGGCTACCGCTACCACGCCGTCTTCACCAACAGCACCTTCGCGTTGGTGGACGCCGAGGCCTGCCACCGCGACCACGCCATCATCGAGGGCATCTTCGCCGACCTGAAAGACGGGCCGCTGGCCCACGCCCCGTCGGGGAAGTTCATGGCGAACAGTGCCTGGCTCGCCCTCACCGCCATGGCGTTCAACCTGACCCGCGCCGCCGCCCGGATCGCCAGCAAGACCCTGGGCCGGGCCAGGACCTCGACGGTGCGCCGCACCCTCATCCAGGTCGCCGCCCGGATCGCGAACCAAGCCCGCACCTGGCTGCTGCACCTACCCCGGAACTGGCCGTGGGAACCCCAACTCGCCACCCTCTACAACGCCGCGTTCGGGCCACCAGCAGCCGCCAGCCCCTGACCACCCGCCCCCGCAGGCACAAGCAAGGAACCCAGTGGAAAAGCCGGGCACACCGGCAGTCACCCCACGCCCACCCGCGGAATCGCACTCCGGCCCATCATCGAAATCCGGAAACGGTCACCCACGAATGAGCGTCGGCGGATCGAGGTTCAGTACAACACCAACGGCGGCAGCACGCTGTACTGGGTGAAGGACGCCGACGGCGCCCTGCGCAAGACGGACGCCGCGGGCCTGCTGGCGTTCCCGGTCGATCTGCCGACCGCGAGTGTCGCCAATGCCGAGAACGTCACGATACAGGTGGGCATCAACAACACGACGGACCGGGGGACGTTCTCCACGTCGTCGACGACGTTGCCGACCTTCCAGACCGCCAATGTCGTGATGAACTACAACCACCTGGTGCAGTACCGGCAGGGCGGCACTCCTGAGACCGGTCAGGTGCACTACTGGCTGACCAAGTCGGGCATGGAACTGTTCCCGGGCTCGTACAGCTTCCAGTTCCAGGTTCCTGACAAGAAGATGGGTAACGCGAAGGCCGTCTACCCGGGCCTGACGCTCGACCTCGTTCCAGGCGTCACGGTGAAGACCGCCGCCGCGGTACGGTTCACCGACAGTGCAGGCGACGGACTCGCCGACGGCGTCGTCCGCTACTGGCGCAACGGTGTCTGGAACTACCCGGCCGACGGCCAGACCGACGGTCCCGGGGGCACCTGGGTGACGCTCTTCGACGGCGCGCCCGGCAAGATCACGTTCGCCCTCGACTACAAGGGCGGCATTCAGCAGCTCGCGCAGCAGGATCTCGCCGCCGCGTCCGTCGCGTACTTCCAGACGGTCCCGGTGACGGTGAAGCTGATCGATCATGCAGGTCGGCCGCTGGACACCGGCAATGCGACCTTCTACGCGCAGTCGTGGAAGCCGATCGGGGACACCGTCGGCGGGCAGGTGAGCACCGAGTTGCTGCCGGTCAAGCATTCGTTCGCGATGACCTACCTCGGCAGCCGCCAGCAGGTGACGGTGGAGGCGGTGAGCGCCACCCCCGTGGTGTTCCAGACCGGACGGTTGACCTCGTCCGACAAGTGGATTTCGAGCTTCTACACCACTTCGTGGCAGACCTTCCCCGCCGGCGGTGTGGAGCTGCTCCCGTCGAAGGTCACCGTCAGGCCGACCACCGGTTCGCAGTTCGCGGTCACCGTTGAGCCCGGCGAGATCCTCGATCTGTCCAACGGCTGACGGGCCTTCTGGTCGCCACATGGATCCCCCTGCTGCGTCATGCACGCGGCAGGGGGATCTGCTGTGCTTTGCCGCCCGTACGCTCCGGAAGCATGGTGGCGAAACCCATGGAACCTGCGACCGAGACACGCTACGCCGAGCACGGACGCGGGCATCGACCGCATGGTCCTCCCGACGCAGCCCCGCATCGCCCGAAGACTCCTGCGGCGCACCCCTTAGGTGTAGCCCTCAGCCGCGGTACTTGCGCAGGACGGCGTCCGGAATGTGGCAGGAGTCGTCGGGGCACCTGGCCAGTCGATCCTGGTGCTCGTCGGCGCTGCGCACGTAGTTCGCGAGAGGCAGCACTTCGACGACGACGCGATCCGCGTCGCTTCGGGCGCCGATGAACGCCCTCGCCTGCTCGAGGTGGGCCGGATCCTCGGAGTACACGCCCGTGCGGTACTTCTCGCCGACGTCCTGCCCCTGTCGGTCCAGGCTGTGGGGATCGATGATCTCGAAGAGGTACGCCATCAGCTCACCGACGCTCACGGCGTCCGGGTCGAAGACGGTCCGCACGCATTCGGCGTACCCGTCGTACGGGCCATCGAGCAACCGGCTGGTGCCGTTGGCCCGTCCGGCTTCGGTGAGCGTCACCCCGGGCAGCGTCGCGACGAACGCCTGGACGCCCCACAGGCAGCCGCCGGCGAGATAGATCTCCTGGTTCATGATTCCCCCCAGTGCAGCCGACCCACCCCACGGCTCAGGTGCGCCTTCGCCGCGCGGAGCCCGGTGTTCGCGGCTGGTCGTTCGACGTAGCGCTCGGCGAACACCAGGGCGCGCGGCCCGCACCGGAGCCGCGCTCGGCCGAGCCCGGCGACGAGCAGTCCGACCGGGGTGGATAGGTTGATCAGGTTCCAGCCGAACCGCACCCGCTGCGCGACGGACGAGGGCTCGGACGGTGAATGCGGCACGGCCCCATTGTGAGGCTTGCCGCCACGTGAGATCGCCCTACTGATCTACCCCGCAGACGAGAGTTTATCTTTTCTGATAACTTGGATGGATGTCGGAGATCGATCGCAAGCGGCGGCAGGCCCGCGATACCACCCGCGGGGCCGACCTCGAACTCAACACGTCCGCCCACAGCGCAGAGTTCGTCGCGCTGCTGGAGTCCGCGGCCCGGCTCCAAGAGCTGGTGCCCGACACCGTGATGGTCGGCGGCAGCGCCGCGGCGATCTATGCTCAGCACCGCTTCTCCACCGACCACGACCATGTCTGCGCCTTCCTGGAATCGCGCTACGACATGGTGCTGGAAGCGCTCGATGCCAGCGACAACTGGGTGGCGTCCTTCCGCAGCACTCCCCGAAGACCATCCTCGGCATGGAGGCAGGATTCCAGGCCGGCATCCGGCAGCTGCGCCGGAAGCGCCCGCTCGAAACCACAACCGTGCGGCTGCCCTCCGGTGCCGAACTGGTCATCCCGACCGAGCAAGAGATCCTGCGGATCAAGGCCTATCTGATCGTCAACCGGAACCAGGTTCGCGACTACCTCGACACCGCCGCGCTGGCCGACCACCTGGGGATGGACGAGGCCCGCCAGGTGCTGAGCGACATCGACGACTACTACGCCGAGATGACCAACACCGAGACCGCGGTCTCGACGGTACTGGCCGAGCGTCTCTATCGTTGCCGGCCGCGAGACTCGAAGGCCATCGCAACGCTGCCCCGATTCAAGGGCCTGGATGCGCGGTGGGCCGAATGGAACAACGTCAAGACCGCATGCCGGGAGCTCGCGAAGGGAGCGCTGGGATGAGCACGCTGATGTTCCGCAACGTGGACGCCAAGCCATCCGATCCGCTCGGCACCTGGCCGCACGAGGCGTTCCAGGCCGCGATCGAGCATGGGCTCGTGCGGGACTGGCGGCTCATCGCCTACCACATCGACGCGCATCCCTTCGGCGAAGCCGCGGCCACCTTGGCCGAGGTCCTCGAGTACGTCGACGACAGCGTGGGCGCATTCCTGCTGCGCGATCGACTGGAGAAGGCTCGCGCCGCGGCCGTGCACGACACCGTCCGCCGCGATGCGCAAGAACTCACACGGCTGGTGGCGTCCGCCGGGATCAGCCAGCGCGAACTCGCCCGGCGCATCGGCGCCAGCGAATCCCGCCTCTCCACCTGGCTGAGCGGAAAGCAGGCCCCGTCGGCCCAGACGCTCGCCAAGATCAAGCTCGCGCTGGCCGACGTGGAGGAGGGGCGCAACGCTAGGTGAACAGGTCTGACACCGTGACTCCCGCGCCCCGTCCGCTCTCCCGCGCCTCGCCCGCACTCCCGCGCCTCGCCCGCACTCCCGCGCCCTGTCTGCGGCGCGCGGGAGCGACGCATGTGCGCGGGAGCGGCGACGACGCGCGCGAAGGCCACGCGAAATCGCCCTACCGGCGGTCGATCGACTGACCGCGCGCAAGAGAGGGGCCCCGCATGCCGCACCCACACAGACGTGCCGTCGTGCGCGTCGGCGATGGCCTGGCCGTCCTACTCAGCGCTGACGAAGCCCGCGCGCTGAACGCCGTCGAGGGCGGCGAGATCGAATCGCGCATCGTGCCGGGCGCGGTCGAACTGCAGCCCGTCGACCGGTGTGCCGAGATGAGCGAGGCCGAGCGGTGGTCGATCATCGAGAAGCACCGGACCAGGCGATGACCTGGGCTCACGAGCAGTACCAGGACTCAGTGGCGAGGTCTGGCCTCTGGTCGCCGGACTACGCCGATGACGTCCTCGTCCGTCTCGCCCGCCACTCCTCGTCGATCGAGGGCAACACGCTCACGCTCGCCGAGACGCTCACCCTCTTTCATCGAGGATCGCTCACCGTACCGCAAGCGCCTGCGCGAGCTCTACGAAGTGGCCAACCACCGCGAGGCCCTCGCGCTCGTCGTGGACGCCGTGGCCGACAACAGGGCCCTGGATGGCGACTTCGTCCTCGGGGTGCACGCCGCGCTGACCGATCATCTGGTCTGGGATCCAGGCGCGTTCAAGACGTCGCGGAATCGCCTCGCCGGTGCGAGCTTCGAGACCCTGCCGCCGTCACGCGTGCCCGAGCGCATGCGCCGATGGTCCGACCAGGGAGCGGCAGTCCGACGTGGGCGTCGACCTACTGGCTTGGCACGGCCCATTTCAACGACACTCTTCGAGCCCGGTCGGCGAGACAGGTCTCCCATCCGACTGTAAACGACATCGTTCGAGCCCACGGACTGCTGCCCACCGAACGAGCCGAAGGGTGCTCTGCGGGCAGCGTGACCGGGTATTCTCCTGGTATGACCACGAAGATCGCAGTGAGCCTTCCGGACCACCAGGTGGCAGGCATCCGGCGTGCCGTCGAGCAGGGGCGCGCGGCGTCCGTGTCCGGATACATCAGCGCGGCACTCGCACGGACGGAGCGCGAGGGCAGCCTGGCGGCGCTGCTGGCCGACCTCGATCACGAGTTGGGACCAGTGGACGCGGCCGACCTGGCTTGGGCCGACAACGCCTTGGGCCTCGCGTGACGAACGGGCTGACACTCGACACCGGCGCGCTGCTGGCACTGGAACGTGGCGACACGCGCGTACGGGCCCTCTTCCAGCGAGCCATCGAGAACCGTCTCACGCTGACGATCCCGGCGGGCGTGGTTGCCCAGGCCTGGCGCGGAGGCTCTCGGCAGGCGCGGGTGGCTCACCTCTTGAACGATCCTGACGTCGAGGTGCCGTCGCTCGATGACGTGACTGCGCGCGCGGTGGGCGTCCTATGTGGGCGCAGCGGACACGCCGACATCGTCGACGCCCATGTGGTGCTCCTGGCGAGGGAACGTGGGCATCACGTGGTGACGTCCGATCCCGATGACCTGCGCGGCGTCGATCCGAGCCTGCGGTTGATCGTCGTCTGATCACCAACCAACGCACCCAGCAGGGTCGTCCCGCGCTTCTGCGCACGCAAAGCAACGTTGCACCTGCTCCATCGCCCGCACCATTGCTTAACGCGCGCAGATCGGGCGGCGACTGCGCCCGGCACGCGTATTCCTCACGCTCCGACGCCGCACCCCGCATGCACAGTGATCGATCGGTCAGTATGAGTCCGCGACGCGGTAGCGCTGTCCTTGGGACGCGCAGCGATCAACCACCACCTGCCGAAGGTCTCGCGCCAGGCGACAAGCGGTACCCTGGGGCGATGAGGAGCCCCCAACGTAGGCGGCAGTTGCCCCGGAGGCCGGCTGTCGGTGTGCCGGTCGAGCGTCTGGAGCGGTGCGCGCAGACCGCCTCCTACGTCGGTTCACCGGAGCACAAATCGATGCCGTCGTTCGCGGGTCCGCCAAAGCTGCGCTCGGACGCCAGCCGTTGCCCGAGCGATCTCAAGGACGCGAACGAGATCGCCCGTTGGCTGGCAGCAGGAATCCGAGCCGGCCTTGTGAGCGACGACCCAGGCGAGGACGGATTCCCGAAGTACGTATGGGTCTTCAACCGCAACACCTGGTTCGAGGGACGCCTGGTCAATGAGATCCAGGGGACATACAAGGGATATCCGCTCGCCGATGACGAGGTCACCCAGGGACTCATCGACCTGCGCGACGCCCAGGAGGCACTATGACCTTGCGCTTCACATGGGACTGGGAACCGGCACCGAGGGTTCGCCTGCCGGAACAGGCCGCGACGTGGTGCCGCCTGCGCATCGCGCTCGGAAGCACCCACGCGACCCTGGTCGAGCAGCGCGATGGTTCGGGTGGGCCACGGCACGGACTCGATGTGTCGGCCTATCCACTCGCCGAGTTTCTGGCGATCAACTGGTGGCGGCTCAGCACCAGTTCCCACCTCCCCACCGAGCGGGGCGTCCACCTTGTTCACGCGGGCGCAGGATTCGCCTGGCCAGACATCACCCTGCACAGCGACCACGGCCTCACCTGGGCCTCGCTACGGCAGCGGGACAAGGCCCCCGAGCACGTTCGTTTCCTCACCCAGACTGACCTCGTCCTCGACTCGGACGCTGCACTGAGCGCCATCGCCTCCTTCATCGACAGCACCGTTCGACGGCTGGAAGACCAAGGCATCACCGGCACGCTGCTTCAGGACGAGTGGGCGGCAATCCAGCACGCGGACCAGGACGAGCGCGACTTCTGCCTGACCGCCGCCGCCTGGGGACTGGACCCGTACGACATCCCGGGCGACGCGCAGCACTTGCTGCTCGACGCCGAGGCCAGCATCGGAAACCCTGCACTGCTCGCGGACCTCTCCCGGGCGGTGCCGCTGACCCACCTCGCGGACTCGACTCGTTGGCTCCGCGACGCGATCGCCTCTCTCAAGCCCGAGCCCAACACCCTCCCCTCGGTATCCCCCGTTGACTGGTCGTCGGCGACAGACGCCGCCCCGTGGCAGGTTGGCTACGAGCGAGCGCGGGAACTCAGAAGCCGCCTCGGTCTCGCGCCCGGCCGGCGCGCTGCGGTCGAAGATCTGCTGAGGGTCCGCGAAACCGGTTCACCTGCCCCGGGCAATGTGGACGCGTTGATCAGCGCGGACGGTTCCGCATCGTTGGCCGTAGTCGTCGGCGACGACACGAGCCCGCAGGCCAAGCGATTCGTGTCCGCCCGAGCCATCGGCCGGCACAGCCTCTCGCCGATCGACGGCCTCTCGCTGCTCACCCGCGCGGGCCAGTACACCGAACGAGCCGAACGAGCATTCGCCGCCGAGTTCCTCGCACCGGCCGCCGGCATCGCCGAGGTCGTCGACGGCGACTTCTCCGACCCCGCACTCGACCGTGCGGCCACCCACTTCCAGGTCAGCAGGACCCTCGTCGAGCACCAGGTCGAAAACCAGATCGCCGCCTAACCTCCGAAGCGAGCAGTCAAGTCCTGTGACAGCATCACCAGAATCTACGCCCCTCCTGACGCGCCCGGCACTTCGGAATCGATGATCGCGCCCCACCTGCCAGCACGCCACCGCCAAGGTCGCGTTGCCATAGGACGCGATCGACTCGCGTGCTCGGTCGACAAGGGACGACGCCCACTCCACCAGGTTCTCCATCGAGCTCGATGAGGGGACCTGTCCGCAGCCTTCGCGCCATCTGGACGGGCTCCTATCTGACATCTGGACGCCAGTGCGCCTCGCCGATCGACGGCTCTCGTTGCCCACCCGCACGGCTCAGCGCACCGGACGAGCCAAACGAGCGTTCGCCGCCGAACCTCCCCACCTCAAGGCGTATCCTCATCATGATCGATACAGTGCTCCCAGGTCAGGTTGTCGGGGTTCCATGTGGCGTTAGCGACTCTCTCGTCGAGAGCGGGTCCTATGAACGCTGAAACCGTTCTTGTTGCTGCCGCGAGGGGGTATCTCGCCGCGACGGGCACCCCCATGGCAGTCGCTCGCCAGGTGCGGGCCCACGCGTCGGGGATATCGAGCTGGGTAAACGGCGCCATTCCGCTGAGCGCCCGCTTGATATCGATTGCTGCTCTCAGATCTGCGAGCTCGACGGTCTGGGTGTGGGCGATGACGATGAGGTCCACCAGGTCCTTGACCCGGCTGCTGCGCTTGCCCCGTGGATAGACATCCATCGTGGCGCAGACCTTGTCAGCAACCTGGTCTACGACGGGATAGAGCCGATAGGGGTAGGTGACAAGGGGTCGGTCGAGCTGGATTCTGTTGGCCGGTTCAATCATCTCGATGCTCCCGGTGGGAGGCGGGCCGACGACCACGTCGACGGCTACGGTGTCGACCTGGGTGTCGTGATCGATGTCCAGGCATGTGAACACCAGCCGCCTTGTGGCGACGCCGGGCTGATTGTCGCCGAGACCTGTCGGCGACGAGCGGCTAAGCCGGAAGATCAGATGGTCGCCCAGTTCCACTGCAACAAGATTCTCGAGCGCCTTCCCGGCCGCGGCGAGGTCATCCTCTCGGGTTGAGGCGAGGTCGATGTCCCGGGTGGCTCGGGAGCGGGGGATGCGGGCGAGCATTCCCATGCCTCCTTTTAGGAGCCATTCCGACTCGTCACCTTGAGCGAAGAACCGGCACAGGAACCGGTCGAAGCGGGCTTGGCGGATCTGCGCATCAACCGCGGCAGCGCTGACGCCAGGCCCCGCCCGGCGAGCTGCGCTTCTCGCGGCTTCCTTGATCGCCTGCTCCAGCGCCCGCCAGTCTTGGTAGCTCCCGGAACCATCATTCATGATGGTCCTCCTTCGGGTCGGACCCCGGCCAGGGCGTAGATCTCTCCGAGGACGCCTTGAGCGTCTGCCTTCCGGCGTACAGCAATCGGGGAGAGGTAGCGGACGAGCCTGTCTGGCGCCACCAGTTTGTCCGCGCGCACCGCGTCGCGCACGGCGTCGAGGATCAGGGACTCATCGGTTCCGAGTTCAACGAGATCGGCGATGGTGCGTTCGACGGTCAGTGTCGGGAGGCCAGCGACGGGGATCACGTCGTCGGGTGTCAATGCTCGGACTCGTAGGCGTACTCCGCGTAGTCGGGTGCCTTTGCGCCGGGCGACGATGAAGTCATACAGGTCGGGAAAGAAGTCCCCGATTCCGTGCACGATGGCGGCGGTTGAGCCAGCGGCGACGATGCCCGCGACTCCGGCCTCGGTACGGGAGACGACTGCGCCACCCAATGCCAGCCAGGTGGCGTAGATGGCTTCGTGTTCCTGACGAGGTGCGCCTGACAGGCGATAGACGCCATGCGCAACCCGTTCAGCCGCGCCGGCCGCAGCCATGCGGGAGAGTTGCTTGCGCGTGACGCCTGCATCCTCGGCCTGGTGGGTCGTGAACAGGCCCCACCGCCGCTCGGCAAGGACACCGAGCGTCGCGAGCGTCGCATGAGCCATGGCAGCGATTGTACCTCTTTCTGGGTACAAACGTTGCCATCATCGGAACAGCGCACACAGCCGGCGCGTGGGTCCACCCCATGGTCTCCGAGACTTTCCGCACACGGCGCGACTCTCGGTCACGTGTCCGCCACGATCGGACGCGGGTCGTCCAGCAGGCTGAAGACGACCGGATAGACGGCTCAACGCAACACCTCGGGGAGCGCTTCGACGTCGTTCCATGATCGACCGGCAAAGCGGACCCGGCATCCAGTCACGAATACCCCAAGCGCCTGCCAACTCAGCGACCCCCGACTGCCGAGGCCCCACCCACGGGACGCCGCAACGCCGTCCCACACATCTGCGCACGCAAAGCAACGTTGCACCTGCTCCATCGCGCGCAACATTCCTCAACGCGCGCAGATCGGGCGGCAACCGGACCTCGCCGTTCTTCGTCCGCAGGTGGCCGGTTCGGGCGCCGAGGAACTCGACGTACACGCGGATGGACTGCACGGCAAGCGACTCGAAGAGCGCCCCCAACCACGCGCCGCATTTCACCAAGGAGCAGTCGACCTGGGTGTCGTGATCGATGTCCAGGCATGTGAACACCAGCCGCCTCAACCCGAGAGGACGACCTCGCCGAGGCCATCAGCGGAACAGCGCACGCAGTCTTTGTGCTGCCGCGACCGGCGAGCGTCATCCGGCATCGCGGCGATGCGACCCCCGGATGGGTGAGTTCAGTCCCCGACGTGGCCCTTGAGCAGGCACTCAGCGACACCGCCTTGCTAGTCGAACTCGGGCACGTCTCCCTTCCCGCCCGGCCGGGCGTTCTCGACCGCCCTGGCACCGTCCGCGAAGCCGAGGCGTTGGCGGCCGTCGCCCGTCAGTGGTGCGAACTCGATGATCGCTCCCCCGCTACCGACCTGACCAACGCGGTGCTCATCGTGGGACTTCTGGCTTTCGCCGAGCCGATGGCCAGCTTCGCGGACGCCGCCACCGCGAGCAACGGATCGTGGGGCGTGGCGTTGATCAACGGCACCAACCACGTCGGACGGCGCAGGCTGTCCCTGGTGCACGAACTGGGCCATTACCTGTTCGACGACGGCTACGTCGAGGACTTCCGGATCGACGCACCCGAACAAGACCAGCACGAAGCCCGTCTCGACCGTTTCGCCCGCGCCTTCCTGCTGCCCGCGGACGCCGTCAGCAAGCGCTGGAACGAGCTACACCCCACCGGTCTCCGCCAGGCCGCAGTGCTCCTCGCATCGGCTTTCCGCGTGGACATGTCCACGCTCGCACGGCGCCTCCACACGGACCTGGGCCTGGTGGACGCCCCAACCGCCGACCAGATCCGCAAGATCAGCACCAACCAGGCAGACATCGTCGAGAACGACCTCTATTTCGCCCGAGCCGGCTGGCTCGGAGTGCTCCAGTTCCTGGCGCCCGGCAACACCATCCTCATTCCCGACACCGTCGAGAGGAGATCCGGCAGGCACCGACCGTCGGTCCCATGTGGCCCGGTGCGGTTCAGTCGCCCCGTCGGTGGAGCCAGTATCCGGGTTCGCGGCGTTCCTGGTTCTTGTTCCTCGTACCAGCGCACAGTGGCGTCGAACTCGGCGGCAGCTTCGGGATGCTCTCGCTGGGGCAGTGTCATGCGGTGATGGAGGCGCGCAAGCGGGCGTAATGCTCGTCGGCGTCCACCAGCTCGACGGCCCCGGCGCGTACCTCGGCCAGTCGCCGGGTCGCTTCGCGGCGCCATGCGGCATCGACTTCGTCCGTGTCGCCGGTGCCGTGGAAACTCTCGAGTAGGGCGTTGGCGACGACCGCGCGCTGATCGGCGTCGAGCGCGAGTGCGTCTCGGATCAAGGTCGCGGTGTCAGGTGCCATGCCCCAAAGTGTACGCCGAACGTCCGACATCGCGGGGAGCGCTTTTCGCCTCAGTCTGAACGTCACGCGCTGTTGACAGTCATGGCCGCGTGCGGGCCAGTCGCGGCCCGGGGCGTGCGGAGGGGGTCGCGTTCGGACGCGTCGCGGAGTTGCGTGCCGCTGTGCGGCCTGCCGCCTGATCTGCTCCCATGACCCTACGACACCTTCTCGATCGGCAGTCTTGACGAGCACCACCAGGACGGCGGAGCCGCACCTATGCCGACGCCACGCGGAGTTCCACTCCCAGCACGTCCAGGATCCTGAACGTCAGCCCCAGATCCCAGTGGGACTTCTTCATCAGCTCCTCGATCGCCGCACTGCACACGCCCAGACCCTCCGCCACGAGACCCAGGCCGCCGGCCTCCGACGCGCAGCGATCAACCACCACCTGCCGGAGGTCTCGCGCCAGGCAGTTCTCCGTCCTCGTCATCAGCGGCTCCTCTCTCAACGCCTACGACGATCAAAGCAGATAGGTCCGACGCTTCCGAAGACGGGCGTCCGGGCCGACCAGGTGCGGAAGCGCCTGCGGGTCGCGACTCTCGATGGCGGCTCCCCCTGCCACCGGTCTGGCCAACGCGGCACTCGCCATTGGACTTGGCCTTCGCCGAGCCGGCAAGCGACTCGAAGAGCGCCCCCAACCACGCGCCCGTCGCCCTCGCCACACGCCCCTCACCAAGGAGCAATCCCCACGCACCGACACCCAGCGGGAGGCCTGGCTTCTCGCCGGACGCCTCGATCGGAAGGCGCCCGTCGGCTGAACTGTCATCGGCGGACAGCTGGCGCAGTTCCACGGCCGGCACACAGGGGCAACACCCACCCGAACGACGGCGGGCTCGGACGCCGGGTATCGCCACACGAGCCAACCCGGACGCATTCCACATCGTCACCCATCACTCTTGTGCGATCATGCCTTGAATGCGATCATGGCACCATGGTTGAGATCGAGCTTCACGACGAGATCGCAGCCTGGCTCGACACCCTCACGCGGGACGAGTGGGAACGGGTGGTTGTGTTGATCGACCGACTCGCGGAGTTGGGATCGAGCGCACGCATGCCCTTATCACGCAGCCTGGGCGATGGGCTGTTCGAGCTGCGATTCACCCTCGGCCCCACCGCCAGGCGAATCACCTACAGGTTCACCAAGGACGGAAGGATCATCCTGCTCACAACCTTCCGCAAACAACGAAACAACGAACGCAACGAGGTCGGACGCGCCCGCCGCGCAGCCGATGAATGCGCGATCGACTACCCGTGATGGAGGACGACACGAGCAACTATTCCCGCTGGAACGACGCGAAGAAGACACGCGCGCCCGTCACCGACGACCGCCGCACCGAGATCGAACAGGACCTCGCCCTCGGGCAGCTCATCTACGACCTGCGTACCGAGGCCGGCCTCAGCCAGCGCGAACTCGCCTTGAGGATGGGCACCACCGCAATCGGTCATTTCCCGACTCGAAGAGGGCGGCGGCGCCCGCAACCGCATCGACACCCTCGCCCGCGTAGCAACCGCACTCGGACGCCACCTCGTGCTGTCCTTCCCCGAGCAAGTGCCTACAGAACTCAAGGACGCCGTACAAGTCGCCTGACCGGCGGATCAACACGATCGCCAGCGCCCCACCCGCGCAACCCTGCCGAGAAACGAGCGAACGGGAGTGGCGATCCTTCGCCGAGCCGATGGCCGGCTTCGCGGACGCCGCCACCGCGAGCAACGGATCGTGGGGCGTGGCGCTGATCAACAGCGCCAACCACGTCGGACGGCGCAGGCTGTCCCTGGTGCACGAACTGGGCCATTACCTGTTCAACGACGGCTACGTCGAGGACTTCCGGATCGACGCACCCGAACAAGACCAGCACGAAGCCCGTCTCGACCGTTTCGCCCGCGCCTTCCTGCTGCCCGCGGACGCCGTCAGCAAGCGCTGGAACGAGCTACACCCCACCGGTCTCCGCCAGGCCGCAGTGCTCCTCGCATCGGCTTTCCGCGTGGACATGTCCACGCTCGCACGGCGCCTCCACACGGACCTGGGCCTGGTGGACGCCCCAACCGCCGACCAGATCCGCAAGATCAGCACCAACCAGGCAGACATCGTCGAGAACGACCTCTACGTGCCCCACGATCTGAGCGACACTTGGCTGCATCCCGAGTACGTCAACGCCACGCTCCGCGCCTACCGCGCCGACGACCTCACTGCCAGCCGCGCATTGTCGCTGCTGCGACAAACGTTCAGCGTCGACGACCTGCCCGCGCACACCACCCTTGACGAAGGAGCACTGTGGACGCTGACCCAGTGAGCCAACGCTGGGTGGTCGACAGCGGCCCACTCAGCCATTTCGCCCGGGCCGGCTGGCTCGGAGTGCTCCAGTTCCTGGCGCCCGGCAACACCATCCTCATTCCCGACACGTTCACATCTGGATGCCCCAGATCCTCAGCTATGAGGATAAGCAAACTCCACGCGCAGCTCGGCAGGCGGGTCACGTTCTCGAACATCGAGGTGCCTCAGCGATGCCCTTCTACAGTTCGTCGATCGCCAGCGCGCGTGCCCGCCGCCCAGCGGCCGCATGGCGAGCGGTCGTCCGTCGCAGCTCCTCGGTCTTCGCGCTGTAGTCGCGGAGGTCCGCCATGGCGATGCGCCGGTCACGGTTGCCAACGACGGTGAACGGTAGAGCGCCGGCATCGAGAACCTTGTATAGATGCGCCCGGCTGACTCCCAGGATCTTCGCAGCCTGAGCCGGGGTGACCGCATCAGCGGCACCGGCGATGATGACGTCCTGCCCAGCGCGGAGCCTCGCGGTCACCATCTCGATGACGTCGCGCACCACACCAGCCGGAAGGGTCCCGGCGAACTCATCAAGCGTCTCGAGTGTCTCCGGCACCGCAGATGCCGATGCGACCGTGAGCGTGTGCATGGCGGATCCCCCGTCCTCTCCATCAGGTCGGAGGCGCCACGCACTCCAACCCACATGTCACAAGTGTCACACACGCGCTCCCGGCACGGGCCTGGCATTTACACGGCGCCGGACGCCCTGTCGATGCCATCGACACCGACCTCCAGGAAGCGCGCACGCGACGCACCTGGCGCGAAGACCCTTACGGCGCCTCACTCGGGTTCGCAGGGAAGAGCGCACGGCGGAACCTCGAGAGCCATCGGGACGCGTACGCCACCGCCTGCCCCGAGCTGGCTGGTCTTCTCGCTCACGTCGACCCCAGCCCGTACGCAGAAGAACTCCCATGGGTTTGAAATGGTGCCCCGATCGCAGCGAGGCTGGACGCCCCGGCGGGCGTCCAGCCCTGGAGCAGCACCGACACGCTTGACCGGCGCCCAGCTCAGGACCGAACGCCTCACGTCGGCGACGGCTGAGTATGCGTCGCTTCGAGAAGAGGCGATCGTCGCGCAGTCCAATCAGCCGGCCGCGATGCACTGGGGTTTGGCGGTCGTCTCCGGCTCGCTGGTCGGTGGCTTCGCGCTCTCGGCGAAGGAGGGCACGCCGTCGCTTTCTGTGCAGCAGTCCCAACCGACTTGTTCTGTCTCTTGGAGACCAGGTCGGACTCGCGCATCGCTCCGGGATTATTCATTGCGACATAAAGCCATCTAATATCGTAGCCAACTGGTCGGAGCTGGCTGTCAAGGGCCACTGGTTTCTGCCCGGAGGCGGACATGAAACCTGCCCGGTGGCGGTCACGAGAAGTGCCCGGTGGTGGCCATGGGATCTGCCCCTGGGGGCTGTTGGCCATCCACCTCGGTCGAGGCGTGGTTAGTGCAAGGGGGTCACCCCCCGGCCGGCGAGTGCTTGGGTGAGTCGGACGCTGTCGCCGCTGGTTTGGCAGACGTGGGCGTGGTGGAGGAGCCGGTCGACGGTGGCGGTGGCCAGCGTTTTGGGCATGAGTTCGTCGAAGCCGGCGGGGTGCAGGTTGGAGCTGATCGCGACGGAGCGTTTCTCGTAGGCGGCGTCGACCAAGCGGTAGAGGCCCTCGGCGGCGTCGTGGGACACGGGCAGCAGGCCGATGTCATCGACGACGACCAGGTCGGCGCGCAGGATCCGGGCGATGGCTTTCGACACGGTGTCGTCGGCGCGGTGCCGGCGCAGCAGCAGGCCGAGGTCTTCGAGGGTGAACCAGGCGACGCGCAGTCCTTGTTCGACAGCCAGGTGGCCGAGTGCTTCGAGGAAGAACGTCTTCCCGGTGCCGGAGGGGCCGCAGACGACGAGGTTCTCCCGCCGGCCGACCCATTCCAGGGTCCGCAGTGCTTGTTGGGTGGGGGCCGGGATCGAGGATGCTGTGTCCTGCCAGGCGTCGAACGTTTTGCCGGTGGGGAACCCGGCCGCGGTCCGGCGGGTGGTCAGCGCGGAGCGTTCCCTTCCGGTGACCTCCTCGACGAGGAGGGCTTTGACGACTTCGGCGGGGTCCCAGCGTTGCGCTCGGGCGGTGGCGAGGATGTCAGGTGCTGCGGTGCGCATGTAGGGCAACCGCATCCGGCGCAGCAACACTTCCAGGTCGGCCGGTAGCGGCGGGGCGACCGGGACCCCAGCCACCGGGGCGCTCTGGCCGGTCATGAGGCGATCTCCTCGGGGTTGGTGGTGCCGTAGGTGGCCCAGCCGCTGGTGCCTTGGGTCAGGGACTGGTCCTCGCTGGCCTGCAGCTGTGTCGGGTGTGGTCGGCTGCGGTGGTGGTCGAGGATGGAGGCCAGGTCGGCCTCGGCGAAGCGGCCGTGGACGGCGGCATGCCCCAAGGCCCAGTCGACGTCGGCGGGGTTGAACAGGCGTGCCAGCTGGACCGCGGCGGCCATCTTGACTCGCATCTTCCCGGTGCCCGCGGCGGCGGCCTCGACCAGCCAGA
Source organism: Nigerium sp. (assembly GCA_016711325.1). Taxonomy (GTDB): domain Bacteria; phylum Actinomycetota; class Actinomycetes; order Propionibacteriales; family Propionibacteriaceae; genus Propioniciclava. The sequence continues at coordinate 212,397 of JADJTH010000009.1, forward strand.
TCCGCGCCCCTTCACCCAGGGCGAGGAACTCGCTGTCAGCCACCGACTTGGGTGTGGGGGTCCGTTCCAGGGCGCCGGCTGGTGCGGGCGGGAAGTGCGTGTCGTCGAGCATCGGCGTGCCGGGGGTGGCGCGTCGGTGGCGGGCGACCTCGACCGGGCCCGCGTCGTCGAGGTGGCAGATCACGATCTGCTCATCCGCGCCGCGGCCGTGGACCCGGACCCAGACCGTCTCGCCGCAGAGCCGGTGAGGGACGGAGTACTGGCCGTGTTCGAAGTTCACCATCGGCGTGTTGTCCGGCACCACCCTCGTGGTCCCGAACGCGACCGTGAACGGCGCCGCCGCGACAGGATGCAACCGTGGGCGTTCCTCGGCCAGCATCTCGACCGGGGCCCGTCGGGTGACCCGATGCGGACGGGCGTTGACCAGGTCGCAGAACGCCTCGCAGGCGGCCTCGAGGTCGGCGAACGTGTCGTAGGCGTCGCGCAGGTTCGCGTCGGTGGGCACCAGGTCGGCCTTCGCGAGCTTCACCGATGATTCGGTGCCACCCTTGCTCGCCGGGTCCGCCGGAACACATGTGTGAACGGTCACCGCGTAATGGGAAGCGAAGGCGACCAGCTGCTGGTTCCGCACCGGGATCCCGGCGATGTGCTCACTGGTGACGGTCTTCTCGTTGTCGGTCAACACATACGTCGGGACGCCCCCGATCCGGCGGAACGTGACATCCAAGGCGGCGAACACCGAGGGCAGGGTCTTGTCCCGCAGCGGCAGCACCACCCGGAATCTCGACCACGCGACCCAGGCCACGAACAGGACCGTCTTGACCCCGTCGATCAACGGCCCGTCGCCGTAGTCGTACTGCAACCACATCCCCGGCTCGGTCACCCACGGCCGATGGACCCTGCGGTTCCCGACCCGGAACGCGGTCTTCGCGGCCGCGACCGCGCGGCGGGTGGTGCGCTCCGAACCGGTGTAGCCCAGCCACACCAGCTTCTGGTGGACCCTGTCGGCGCGGACCTTCCCCTTCGACCGCTCGACCCACTCCTCGACCTTGTCCAGGTAGTCGTCGATCAGCTGAGGCCGGCGGGCCGTCCCCGACGGCGGGCCACCCAGCTTGTCGCGGGCCTCCACATAGCGTTTCACCGTGTGATGAGAACACCCCACCAACTCGGCAGAATCACGCAACGACCCAGTCAGATCGTAGGCATCCAAGATTTCCATGATTTCCTCGGCAGACTTCAAGATGTCCCTTCCCCGGGTGACGAACAGTGCTTCAGCACCACTCATCGCACTCGAGGAAGGGACGCCGACCGCGGACGCGGCCAGGCAACGGATGTCGTGTCGGGCAGATCCCATGGCCACCACCGGGCAGATTTCATGACCGCCAGCGGGCAACTACATGACCGTCACTGGGCATTTTTCCGTGTCCGCCGACACCTTGCGAAGGATACACGCGAGTTCCGGTGTCGCCTGATCGACTTCGGGTTGGCAACGCCGAGAGCGCCACAGGTGCCGACGCTAGACGGGGACGTCACTGTGATTTCGGGTACTCTCGGGTTCACTGCACCGGAACGGATGTACTTGTCGGCAGCGCTGCCTGCATCCGATGTCTACAGCTTGGCGCGCGTTGCCATCTTCACGTTGACCAATGCGGCCAGCCAAGGTCGACAGATCCCGACGGAACTACATCGGCTGCTGGTTGAGGCAACCACCAATAACCCCCTGCGCAGAGTTGATTCCATAGAGTCATTCTTGGAGCGATGGGTCGCCGCTATTGATAGTTTGGACGGGTCGGGGATCCTGTTACACCGGGAGCCGGTTGTCGAATCGGTCACTTCGATGAGGACGATTGATGCGACACTCCTCGGAACGCGGAAAGCTTCGTCACCCCTCAAGCTCACCAGCTCGGACGATGCAGTAAAAACTGTGCTGGCTGAACTCGACGCCTTGGCGGCGCAGTCCGCTGATTGGTGATGCAATTGGCCTGTTCGGAGCCCACTTCTCTGCGATGAACCGGCCTGGGTTCGTCGGAGGGCCGCGTCAAGCACATGGGCATCACCCCACCCAGCGAGCTGACGCCAGCCCTCCGCCTACACCAAACCGACACCAGCGGCGCCGACCCCATCCTCAACTGGCTCGCTCAACGGCGCACCCCGTTTGGTCTCGCACCAAAGCGGAACGAACGGCCGCATGTCAATCCATGATGTCAACGTGCGACCAACCTCGGTTGCTTGTCAGTCGGAACCGAGGGTCGTGAACCACAACGCCACCATGACAGCCGCCATCGCCACGATGACTCGTAGGAAGCCGAGGGTGATGATCGTGGGCTGGCCCACGCTCGGCTCGTAACTCCCACTCGTAAATGCGAGCACCACCACCCCGATGGCACAAGCCACCGCGACGATGAGTAGGTCAGGCGTTCCATTGAACCCCATGAACAGCATGGAGAAGAAGTCATCGAATGCGGAAGGCATGATTCCCGCAAAGCTCAGATCCGCGACGTTCGGGATCAATCCGATGACCGGTAAGTCGGCCCGTTTCTCCGTGGCCTCCAGCAGGAACTGGGCGAAGTTTGTGTTGTAGGCGCTCGCCGTGATGATCGTCGACACGGCTACACCGACCCCCGCGGCGACGTCGGCGAAACGATCGATGCGGTGCCCAGAGCGTGCGGCATCGCGAAGCGGAGTCCACATGGTGCTACCCAGGAAGGCGAGAACCGCAACGGCGAACACCCAGGCCACGACCGCGAAGAACACACCGAATAGCCAGCCGAAGACCGTGCCGACGAAGGCAGCCACGCCTCCGACCGCCCACCCCAACCCGCCCCATACCGGCTCGAGGGCGAGGGCGAGGGGCTCCCGGAACATGTAGAGGAGCCCGCCCGCGACGACGAGCCCACCTATGATCCAGCGGGACTTGGGCACCTTCACCAAGAGTGCGATGAGCGCCGAGCCGACGACGACGGCCAAGATGGCCCCGCCCGTTGTTCGCACCCACGTGGCTTCTCCGAGGTTCGAGAGGAAGCCCGCGGCCCAAGACTGGGCTCGTAGCGCAAGCGAGATCACCCAGAAGACCGCGACAACGATCCAGGACAGGATCGGGAACGCAGCAATCCCGAGCCCGAGGTTCAGGCTGATCACCCACAACGGGCGCCAGGACCTGGCCCGGATGGCGCGAATCACCGCAGCCGCCATGAGCAGCCAGATCATCGAGGGAAGGATGATCATCAAGGGCATCCGTAGCGCATCAACGAAACCCGTCCGGCTCGCCTCTATGGCGCCGCTTGCCAGCACCATCGTGCCGTCGATGATCATCCCCATCCCGAACGGTAGATCGAGCGTGCCAAGCCTGTAGAACAGGTTCGGGTACGTGTAGAGGATCAGCCAGTACCCGAAGAGCACGAGCACCAGCGTGCCACCGAGGCTATAGCCAACCCACTGACGATAAAGTCGGTGTACGTCTTTCATCATTCCCCCCTGGCCCGTCGATGCGATCGGCTCGCACCGATCCTGGCATGTCCGACGACCCCGCCGCCGCCCTGACCAAGAAGCGGCATCCCGTGCTTTCGTCTGATCGCGTCGATGTTGCCGAGGTGGTCGATCAGGCGGGTTTCCCACGCGTGGGGGTCGTCCATCAGGGCCCATCCGCCTCTTGCCTCGATCATTCATGGGGGTGCCGGGTGGGCTGTCTGGCCCGCTTGTTGATCGGGTAGCCGGTGTGTGTGGGTAGCGGGCGTGCGGGCCGGGCCCGGGTGCCCGGGTGGCTGCCGGTTCCACTGCGGCCGTGCTGGTTCCTCTCCTTGATCGTCGGGGCGGTGGTTGTGGTGTCAGCCGGGGTGGAGGGCGTGCAGTCGGTCCCAGGCGTTGACGAGGTCGTCGGCCCAGGCCCAGCCGTCTGGGATTTTCAGGATCCGGGTGCGGGCGTGGTGGACGATCCTGGCGGGGACGGCGAGCAGCCGGAACCGCAGCGCCTTCGGCTCCGCGACGGCCAGGTCGCCGTCGAGGGGCGAGGTGCCGCAGCCACGCGGTCAGGGGTGACCGCGAGCGCGGCGAGCTGTAGCCAGGCGGCGTTGCGGCCGGGGTCGGCGGTAGGCAGCTTCTGCCCGCCCATGGCCTTGAGTTCTTTCATCTTGTCCTCGACATGGGCCTGGGTGCGGTGCCGGGCATCCAGCCACTGGAGTTGTCCGCCGATCGTGTTGGTGGCGAACGCGCCGTAGCGCCATTCGGCGTCCTCGCCCAGCGGCGCCTGCTCGCTGGCGGGGCGCCGGGTGCGGGAGACGATCACCCGCAGGTCGGCCGGCCACCCGGCCAGCAGGTCTCCCTCTTTGCTGTGCCGTAGCAGCCCGGTCAGGTCGGCGACGTGCTGGTTGGGTGTGGGGCGCCCGTCGGCGGTCAGCCTGGCCGTCCAGGCCTGCTCGGGCAGCCGCTCGATACCGGTCCGGGTCCGCTCATCGACCGGCCAGCCGATCGAGTACTCCACCCTCCGGCCCCGCCGACCGTGCTCGCGGTAGGTGTTCCACCTGGTCAGGTGGTTGATCACGTCGTGGGAGGCGCCGGCCCCGTCGATCGTGACCAGCAGGTCGCTGCGATGCTCGGCGGGGATCTGCGCCAGCGCGGCATCCAGCACCTTCACATGATCGGCGGCGGTGAAGCTGCCGGCGTTCCCGGGTCGCTGCATCACCGCCAGGTGATCGCCGGTGTTGGTGCACCAGGCGGTCAGCGGGTGCCAGCCGATGCCGTGCTTGTAGTGCCCGGCCACCGACGCCTCCTTCACGGTGGCGGCCTCGATGATGGTGGCATCCACCCGGATCACCGTCACCGGTGTCGCCTCGCCGTCACCGATGCCGGGGTGGGTGAGCGGACGCCCGGCCACCTTCACCGCGGGCAGCCGGCCCCGGTTGCCGGCGGTGACCTGCGTCCACGCCCTGGCCCGGACCTCGGCCAGCATCCGGGCCCACCGACCATCCGGCAGCCCGTCGGTGCCGAGATGGGCGGCGAGCTCGTCCAGGGCGCGCAGCACCGTGGTGTCCGACGCCCCACCGCCCGGCCCGAACAGCGCCTCCTGCCGGGTCAACGCCTCCACATCCGACAGGCACGACGCCCCCGCGACCAACGCCGCGACCGCATCGGTGAGCAGCCGGCCCCGGTCCCGCCGCGGATCGAACCCCGCCGCGCGACCAGCCACCGCAGGCCAGCGGTCAGCCCGATCCGGTCGGCCAGCAGCCGCGGCAGCACCACCCCGCATGAGCGATCAGACCCTGCCCGCCGACGGCGATCCTCAGCCGGTTCGACCAGCCCGCCGCCGGGTCCGGCGACGGGCTCACCACAGCGATACTCTTCACCTTGAGGGTGCTCCTTGATCTGAGGGTCCACAAGCGTCGACAACTTGTATTCTCCCAGGTCAGAGCACCCTTCCACGTCCCGACAGGCCGTCCGGACCAGCCAAAACCTCACCGCCGTGAATACTCCAGGCTGACGGGTGGTCAGTTGCTAGTTTCAATTTTAGCCAGCCACTTTACCAACCAGCATCGCTGGTGGCAACTTCGCGTCGCACGCTTGATGAACGCTATCACTCGGACAGCTGCACTGCCCGGCCCCGCCCGCATGTCGCGACGATCCAGCGCGCGCTTGCCGCCCAATGGCCGCATGGCCTCGAACTCTGGTAGTCAGGGCCTTCGTCGACACCGTCACGCACGGCTTGGCGCCACGCGCTGGTGGCGCTCTTCTCCAACGCACGGGCGACCGATCCGCGAGGACCGCTGCGCCGGCGGCGGCCTATGCTGCCCGTCGTGGGGAGCTTCCGGGAAGTGTCGAGCGCGAGAGAACTCGCGCAGCTGCTCGCGATCGAGCTCGACGACACCACCACACCAGCGGTGCTGCTCACGCTGCTGAGCGGCGCACCGGACGCGCATCAGTACCTCCGGGTCAAGGACGGCCTTTCGCACATCGATCCGGGCTCGATGGGCCTGGTCGTCGGGCGTACACGCATCTTCTTCAACGTCGAACGCAGCAAGCAGCTCTGGGGTGACGCGATGGTGGCGGCGGCGGTGTACGCGATGACGCAGTCGGCACCCAGCGCCTTCTTCGCAGCCTCGGCGCGCAAGCTCTACGACAACCTCCGGCTGCTCACCGACGAGGAGGCCGACGTGATCAGGGAGATGTTCGCGCTGAGTCACGGAGATCCCTACCGCACGCCCGTTGCCGAGACCATGCTCACCTCACGGTTCCACGGCACCCTCGTGCCGATCGACGACGTGCTCGACCGTCTCATCGACAAGGGTGTCGTCGCGGAGCGCCGCGACGGGCGCCTCGTCGTGGTGTTCTGAATCCGCCCGCGTGACCACCTTGTTCGCTTGTGGCCGTAACCTCGCCAGCACGCTCGATTCCCGCCTGCTGGGCTCCTACGACGGCGCAGGCGCCTGGCGCATCTACACGTCCGAGATTCGAAGCGGCGAGGAACAGCTCTACGTCGAGATGCACGAGGGCCTGCACCACGAGTATCAGGCGTCGACCGGCTGGGGCTTGGTCTCGGCGATGGCGTCCGAGCTCGCGATCCGTGGATACCGGACCGGTCCGCTCAGGTCGCTCTTCGAGCGGATGATCACGTTGAGCCGCACGCCCCATGAGATGTTCGCCACGGCACTCTCCAGCTTTGCCGTCGGGGAGGAGCACGCCTACGAACTCCTGCTCGACAACGTCCTCTACACCCACTACCTCCGCCGCGCGGCCGACCTCGTGCCGCGTGCCGATACCCCGTCGCCGCGCTTCTATCACGCCGCCGTTGGCGCCGTGCTGCGAGCGGTGATGAGTCCATCCAGCGCGCTGGATCTCCTCGATGTCGGCTTCGCCCGGCTGGCAGCCGATCACGTGCCCGGCGACAACCATCCCGAGGCGCGACTCGCCGCCTACGAGGCGGCAAGCAGTGCTCTCGACTGGGCGGAGGTTCTCGGCTCACTTGCTCGGCAGCATCCCGGACAGGCCGGCCAGCCCTGGGGCCGCCCGCGAGACCCCCTTCCCGACGAGGACACCGAGGAGTTCCTGGCCCTGCGGATCTTCGAAGAGGAGGTGCTGGTGCCGACCTGCCATCAGGCCGTGCAGCACCTACTCGACTCTGCCGGCTTTCCCACGATCGCGTTCGGTCGACAGTCGGAGCTCGCCCGGCGCGTCAAGGAGGCCGTCGCCGACGTCGACGCGGAACTCGCCGCCCGGTTGCGCATCGTCACCGAGCGCCGGCCGGTCGCCGACGACGGTCTCCAGTACGACCGGCAACAACTCGTGCTGCGCTCACCCCTGCCCGCGGCCGTCCACGTCTTTACCGGCAGCATCGGTGACCGCGGGTTCCTCGAGTGGGACGGATCGAGTGGGCCGACCGCGCTCGGCGTCTGGATGACCGCTGCCGCCGCGCGCAAACAGTGGGCGTTCTCGCCGGGCGACGACGAAGCGTTGCCTATGGTGCTGGCCGCGCTCGTGCAGGTGGGCACCGATCAGGCCTCTGGCGTGCCGCTGACAGTGCTGGCGACGCTCGACCCCGTCGGGCCACGCCACGTGCAGGATCTCCTGGGTGATGCCACCCCCCTCGTCTGCGTCACGACGCTCTCGTCGCTCGCCGACGAGGGGCTGGTCCGGACGCTCGGCTCGGTCGAGCCCGTCTTCGTGCTGATGGACCTACCCGTGGCGCACCAGGTCGCATCGTGGCTGGCGCAAGATGCCGACGTCCGGATGGCGGCGTCACCACTGACGGGCACGGCCACCGACCTCATGCTCCTGGCCTTCAGGATCGACCAGGCACCCGCCTTCGTCTTCCTCAGCATCAACGGAACCGGCGGCACATCGATGCTGATCGAGCGCCTGCGGCGCGCTCACGGCGACGCCCTGACCATCGACCCCGACGTGCTCCTCGAACACCAAGCCGGCATCAACCTCGCGATCACCAAAGTGCTCGCCACCTGGCACGTACTCGACCAAGACGGCACCGAGCACCGCTGACCGGCCACCTGTGCCCATCCGAGCCCAGAAACCCGGCAGGATGGCCCCGTGGATCCAATGCCTGGGCCGCGGACAGACCGCGGCGTGGTGAGTTCGTTGGTGCGGCAGCCGCTTGGTGTGCTGACGATGTCGGCGAGGGCCGACGATCTGCTCGGGCTGCCGACCTGGGCCGAGCGGCTCGCGTTCCTCAACAGGAACCCGGACCTCGGGCACCGGGCGATCGCCGATCGCTGCCGAGCGGAAGGCGACGCGCAATTGAGCGACTTCATCGAGCGGGCGGCGTCCGTTGGCATCAGCCAGGCGACCCTTGAACTGCGGTCGCTCGAAGCACTCGAGCGAGTCACGTCAGTCACGGCCACGGACGGGCCGGACGGTGCCCAGCCGGAACATGCTCGGACGGATGAACTGGTGGCCGCGGCCGCGTTGGTCATCGACGGCGCCACGTGGCTCACGTCGGCGCTCCTCACCGCAGCGACCGCAATCTGCGCGCAGAACCCTGACGCCTCCCCAGCCATCCGCGAGATCATTATCCCTCCCCTCGCACACAGCTCCGGCGTGACTGTCGCCGAAGTCAAGGGGCTTCTGGCGCTCGCAGTCCTGGATTGGGCGGATGTCTGGCCGTCGCTCGATCGGCTCGCTGCGCAGGAACGTCTGGCAGATGCGTTCCCGGCGGCGCTCGCAGCTGCCGGCGTGTCGGCAGACATTCCACAACTCGAGGAGTGGGTCTCCGAGCTTTGCTCGCTCATCGATGCTGCGACGACTCGCGGTCCGGAGGCTGCAATGGAAGAGCATCAACTGCTCATCTGCGCGTGGGCGTTTACCGAGGACGACGGCCTGGATGGCCTGGAGGAGTCCGACGATCCAGCGACGGTGTGCGCCCAGCTTGCTGCTGAAATCGCCCATCTTGTACAGCGAGTGGGCGCGACGTGGTTGGTGCCTGCGGCCATCGACATTGGGCGCTTGGCCGTGCGCCTCACTCCCGTGAGTGATCAACGCCGTGCGGGCAGGTTGTCGAACCTCAGCTCGGCCATCGCGGTCGGAGTGCAGGCAGGCGTGCTCGCGCAGGACAGCATCTCCGAAGCCCTGGACGCCGCCCGGGAGGCAGTCAGGCTCGGCTCACCCGACTCGGCCGTCGCCGCACGCCTGGCCGCCAATCTCGGCAACCGCATCAGCCTCGCAGTCGACGCCGAGGTGCTTCCCGTCGACAACCTCCGCGAGGCCGTGAGCCTGCATCAGGACGCCTGGGCCATGACGGCCGCCGACGACCCGGCGCGCGCCCAGCGCGCATCCAATCTGGGTGCTCTGTTGTCGGACGCCGTCGCGGCCGGGGTCCTGCCGATGTCCGAGTTCGAGCGCGCCCTCGCCTTCCAGGACGAGTCCGTCCGCGCCGCCGAACCAGATGGACCCGATCTGCCGACCCTCCTGTCCAACCGCGCCAACCGCATCGCACTCGCCGTGCAGTACGCGGTACTCCCACCCGAGGCACTTCTCGACGGCGTCGCCGACCTCGAGCGCGCCATCACGCTCATGGGCCCCTCCCATCCCGCGCGTGTGGGGGTGCAGAACAACTTGGCTTCGCTGCTCTCGGAGGCGATCCATGCCGGCCTGCTGCCCGCCTCCCGCATCCGCGAAGCGCTCACGCTGGCCGAGAACGTGCTGGTGGCGACGCCACCCATGAGCCTCGATTGGCCCAGTTATGCGAACAATCTGGCCATCAAGTTGGGCATGGCCGTCGCTGCGGGCGTCGTGCCGCTCGATCGCCTGGCGACAGCCGTCGAGCTTGCCGAGCAGGCCGTGAACGCAACGCCCCTCACTCATTCGGCCAGGGCCGGCCGAGTGGCTACCCTCATCGGTCGGACGCTGGCGGCGATCGACGCGGGCGTCCTCCCTCCTGACCGCGTCGCCAACGTCGTCGTCATCGCGGAGGCGATGTGGCTGGCCACGCCGGCGACGCATCCGCTGCGGGCAAAGTTGGCTCACGACATGGCGACTCTGTTGTCGGAGGCGGTCAAGCATCGGCTGATGCAGCCGGCCAGGTTGCTCGAGGCGCTGGATCTTGGACGAGAAGGTCTGCGCCTCACCTCGCCCACGCAGGTCGACTGGTCAGAGAGCGCGTCGAACGTGGCGGCCATCATGTCGGAGGCGGTCAGCTACGACCTCTTGCCCGAAGCGGCACTCTCGGACGCCGTGGATCTCGCCGAGCAGGCGCTCGCGAACGTCGGCGACAGCCCGGTGCGCGCGGGGCTCGCGACGAATGCGAGCGCGCTCATGGCCGAGGCGGTGGCTGCGGGTGTGCGACCGAGCGAACTTCTGAGTGAGGCCACAGCCCTGCAGGCCGAAGCCCTCGATCTGGCACCGTTCCCGCATCCAGACCGGGCCGCCTACGCGTCCAACATGGTTCAGCGCCTGGCGGACGCACTCGCGGCTGGTTTCATCGCTCCTGCGGACGCTCTGCATCGGCTCAACGCTCTCGTGGCGGACGCCTGGGAACAGGTGACGACGAGCGTGACGCCTCTGCAGCGCGAACGTATGCTGGCGCTCACAAGCAGGTTGGCCACGCTGGCGCCGTTGCTTGCCTTGCGCCTCACGGACGCGCCCATCGAGACGGTGCGTGTCATCGAGACATTGCGCGGACACCTGTGGCGGGGTCGGCGGGCGCCTCGCCTGAAGCCGGGTCAACTGTCCCCCGAGCGCGAAGCGCAGTATCTGAGGGCGGCCGCCGACTACGAGCTGAGTCAACTCCATGCCATCGACGGTGTCGGCACGCACACCCATGCCACCACGGCGTTCGCTGCACTGTCGGACGCGATGGCGGCCGCGGAGGCCGAATGCCCTGGGGCCGTCCTGAAGTCGCCGCCGTCATCGGCTCAGCTCCTCGACGCGGCGCCACAGGGCGTCGCTGCGGTGTATCTGCTTGCGGGCACTGAGAGTCCTCTCTCGACCTTTCCGGGTGTTGCGATCGTTCTGGGCCACCAAACGTGCACGGCACTCCCGCTACCAGAGCTCACTCGGAGTGCGGTCGTCGAGATGGTCGGATCGCTCCTGGATCCGGCGTGCCCAGCTGAGAACGTGCGCGAATGGCTCTGGCGGGCAGTAGCCCAGCCGCTGCTTGAATCGGACGCCGCCCGCTCGGGTCCGCTCGACGCACCGGAGTGGGCATTCGTGCCGACGGGACTCATGGGGATGCTCCCCTTGCACGCCGCTGGCAACGCCACGCGGACGCTTGAGGACGAGGTGGGCGTCGTCACGATCCGCAGCGTGCTTCCGGTCACGCCGGCCTCTCCGGGGACGCCGTCGGCGAAGCAGCACGCCGTGGCGATGGCGCTCCCTGCGACCGATCTCGCGTATCCGAGCGCCGACCTGGCCGTCGCGACTACGTTGCTTGCCGATTGCCATCGGCTGCCCGCCGATACCGAGCCCGCCATCCTGCTGGACGCGCTCGCCGAAGCATCGACCGTGGTGCTGTCGGGCCACGGCTTGCACGCACTCGACGTCGGTGGGAGCCTGCGGCTGGGCCCCGCCGAGGCAGACCTCTGGCTTACCGCCGAGGACGTGGCACGACTGCCGATCCGCCGTCGCGACTTGGCCCTGCTGGCCGCATGCTCGTCGGGTCAGCCGGCGCTGTCGCTCCCGGACGAGTCCGTCGGGCTTCCGACAGCCTTGCTGTCGATCGGGTTCACCTCGGTCGTGGCGACGCTGTGGCCTGTGGGGGACGCTGTGGCGTTTGTCACCATGGCTCGCCTCCTGGAGTTGCGCGCCACCGACCCGGCGATGCCTGCCGCGGAGGCACTTCGCCGCACGCGCGGCTGGGTTCGTCGAGCGACGTGCGCACAGCTGAACGCCTGGCTGGATGGCCTCCTGGTCGCCGTTCCATTCGACACGGTGGTCGCCGCCCGGCTTCGCGCAGAGTGGGCCGCCTATCCTGACCTCATCGAGCCGATGCCTTACGCCGACGCTCGCGATTGGGCGGCGTTCGCGTGCGTCACTGCAGTTGTCCCCCGGCCAAGGAGAGCATAAAAATGAACGACATGTCGTCGACCGACCGCGCCCTGGCCGAATCGGCCTACGAAGCCACCGAGGACGAACTGCTGATCTCCCTCGGCGCAGCACTCGCAGGCAGCCAGGCGAGAGACGAGGACCCACAGAACCTGAGCGCCCGCGCGGAAGCCTGGTTTCGCCGCAACCACGAACGTCTCCGTTCGACGGTCTGCGGCCACCCGGCGCTCGCAGACCTCACGGACTCGTTCCTGGACGTCGCCGCCCTCGCCGACATCCTGTCCGCGCACCTCAACAGGCCCACCGCCTTCACCGTCGCGGCCATCATTCTCAAGCGCGGAGTGAACACCTGGTGCGCATGAGCCGGCGGCTCGCCGATGTCGAACGCGCTCAGGATTGGTAGCAACCGAGGCCGCCTACAGGGCAGGGTCCCGTCAAGGTCGGTGGGAGTGTGGGTTGACTAGGGGTTTGTTGGCGTGTCCTGCACGGGGACGCGGTCCTTGCGCTCAGGATGGGAAGCGCTAAACCATCCAGCCTGATTGAAGGACCGCGTCCAGTGACATCTTCCCCTGTCACGGCCGCTCGCGTCGACCCGACGTTGCTGCGTGCCGCCACCCTCGTCCAACTGTTCCCGCTTCTACCCGATCCCAGAGACCCCAGAGGCCTTCGCCATCGGCTGGATGTCATCCTCGCCCTCGCTGTGGCCGCAGTGGTTGGGGGTGGGCGGTCGATGGCGGCGATCTGGGAGTTCGCCCAAGACGTCGGAGCCGACCTGCTGGCCCAGCTCGGGATGCCAGCGGCAATATCCACCCTTCCGAGCCGACGATCCGCCGCCTGATCGAAGCTATCGATCCTGCCGTGTTCAGCATGCTGCTGGGTGCTTGGATGAGGATCAGGTGGGACAGGATCGATGGTCAGAAAGTGATCGCTGTCGATGGCAAGACGGTGCGCCGGGCCTGCGCCGCGGGCCAGCGGGCACCGCATCTGGTCTCGGCGCTCTCCCATGGCACCGGCCTGGTGCTTGGCCAGGTCAAGGTGGACTCGAAGACCAACGAGATCCCAGCAACCCGGGATTTACTAGGAATGATGGACCTGGCTGATGTGGTGGTCACCGCTGATGCACTCCATACCCAGCGGGACACTGCCACCTTCATCACCGAGCGTGGCGGCGACTACGTGCTGACCGTGAAGGGTAACCAGCCGAGCCTGTTCAAGGTGTTGGCGGCCCTGCCGTGGAAGGAGGTTCCCGGTGAATCCGAGACCCAGATGGGCCACGGCCGTCGTAGCACCCGGACCATCAAAGCGGTCCAGTGTCCGGCCTGGATCAGCTTTCCCGGTGCCCAACAGGTGCTGCAGCTGCGTCGCGCCACGACCACCAAGGGCAAACGACGTGTTGAGGTGGTCTACCTGATCTGCTCCAAGACCATGGCCGCTGCCCAACCCAGCCGGGTCGCTGAGTGGATTCGTGGGCACTGGGGCATCGAAGACAAGCTCCACTGGGTCCGCGATGTCACGTTCGATGAGGACAGGTGCCGGGTCAGGACCGGCGCCGGCGCAGAGAACATGGCCACCCTGCGGAACCTGGCCATCACCCTCCACAGACTCGCCGGCGCAACCAACATTGCCGCAGCCCTGCGAGCCGTGTCCAGAGACGTCAAACGCGCCGTCAAACTCCTACTGACAAGCTAGAACCCGACAATGACGGGGCCCTGGCCTACAGGGGGAACGCGTCGATGCGCTCTCGACATATGGGACATTCGGGCAGACTGGCGTGATCTTGAGTCGGAACGGAGTAGCTGCCGCACAGTGCGCGGACCGCGTGTCCGTTGATCGTGCTGCCTGCGAGGTGTTGACGGTGGGCATAGTGGGCATGTTGTCCGGGCTCCGATTCCGTCAACTGATTGTGGGTATCCAGAAGGTCGAGCTCCTGGACCCGCGCTGAGAAATAGCCTGGGTCAGCGATGGTGCTGTAGGAGTCCCGGTATCGATCCCAGCCTTGCTCCGGCGGGCTAACGGTGATGAGCGCCCTGGTCGTCAACTGCCAGATGAGGTTGCTGCCGGCGTAGCCGCAATCCGACGTGACGGTGAGTTCCACCTCATCGGCTTGGTAGCCGCTCTCGCGCACCTCGGTGATCGCGAGGTCGACGGTTGCGAGGTGCCTGTTAGCGCTGACCGGGTGATGGACATCGAGCCGAATGGTGCCACCTGCGTGGATCTCGCGTAGGCCCTGAAGCACCTGGCGCTGTACGGTGAGTTCCCACTCCGTGAGCAGGCGTGCGGCCGTTTCCTGCTTCAGGAGCCTGCGGTCTTCGTCGGTTGGAAGCCACCTGTGGGTCTCGCGCCGCTTGTCTGCGCGCTTGACGCATTGATAGAAGTCGTCGCGGTCCAGATGATTGCCCTTGGCAAGACCCGCAGTGACCAGCCAGTGAACTCCGGTCTCGACGTCGAGCCACACGCCTCCACGCCATTGGCCGGACTTGATCTCGAGCAGCGGTAGTCGCGCGCTACTCGAGATCGGGCCGGCGTGGTTGTCGGTGGCCTGGTCGTGCCCGAACGCTTCGGCCGCCTTCGAGATGATGGGATGTGGCAGTTCGCTGAGCGGATGAAGCTCGATGAGCCGTCGGTCGTTGAGAAGCCGGCGTGGGTGGGGAGATGCCCAGCCGTCGACAAGGTCCTCCGTCAGGAGACGAAGTGTCGGTCTGGCGCGACGGCTGTGCACCCTTGGATCATGTCCAAGGGTGCACAGCGCTGCGACACACGGCTAGAGAAGATCGGCGATCTCGTCGATGGCTGCATTTCCGGTCTGTGTTTGCTTGGCGAAGCGCTCGGCGAGCTCGCGACGGTCTTGCTGGCGTCGCTGCTCGAACTCGAGGAGATCGGTGACGCGGATGCGTCGATCCCGCCCTACGCGGTGTGACACGATCTCACCTCGATCCAACAGTTTGTAGAGATGGGTGCGGCTCATGCCGAGTCGCGTGGCTACCTGGGTGGGCGTGAAGGTTGCTGCGTCATCGACGATGACGAGATCAACACCTTCACGGATGCAGCGGCTTACGCTCAGGAGGACATCACGTAGTTCGGGGCTGATCGGCGTGTTGGCAAGCTGGGCGAGCGTTTCGGACTGGTCGGCGGGCACGGCGGACGTCTCGATGGTCTTCATGGCAACACATCACCCCTCGTCTGTCACATATAGCATACATGTCACAGATGAGCCTACCGTGGGTCTTGCGTCAACGCAACGGCACGGGACGTACCGGGGCCTAGATCGGCAGCACCCAGTGCGTGAGGGGTGCGCCTCGTCCACGGCCTAGCCACGCGAGTTCGTTGGCCCACTTCCACGTGTGCCAGTCTTCGATCTGGGCGGGCGTCGGCTGGCGTCCTCCCGCTCGATACGCAGAACCAAGGGCACGCGCGGCAGAGGTTCGGTAGCCGAGCAGGGAGAACCTCTGCGCCAGGTCCTCGAACCGCCCGGCGCCGGCGGGCGTCCGGCCGTCGAAATCGGCGAACTGCCGGACTTCCTCGGCCAGGAGTTCGGCAGCAGCGACGACGTGCGGCATCGTCAGCTTCGCTTGCCGGACGTGCGCCACCAACCGCTCGGACTGAGCGACGCACGCGGCGTACTCCCCCGCTGCACGCCGTAGCGCCGCCTCGTGCAAGCCCACCAGAGGGTGCCCCAGTGGGTGATCCCAGGCGGACGCCTTCACGGACTGCGCGATCGCCAGGTAGCGTTCTGCGGCCGCCAGGTCTTCCTTGGCGAGCGCGGCGTTGGTCTCGACCAGCGCCAGCCACCCCCGCCCGGCCGAGATCGTCGCGGGCGCAGCGTCCTCCACCACCCGATCCACACCGTGTCGCGCGACGCTGAGGGCGCCGCCAGGGTCACGCATCGACAGCCGGAGGTGCGCCAAAGAACCGCCTGGTTTCATCACGGTTGGGTCGGATGATGGCATCACCATCCTGACGACGAGGGACCGCGTCCCCACGGACGCCACGCCCGCACCCATCAACCTCAAACCCCCAAGTCCAAAGCTGCCTATCACCGACTTTGACGGAGCCCAGAGTGAAGACCCAAGCCAAGTACGTCAACGGTCGGTTTCGATGATACGCTACCGCCTATCAAGATAGACGCCACCTGCCCTAAAGGGAGACGCAAATGGCGGAGGTTCCGAAGGTCGACAGGCCCAAAGCTCAAATCATCGTCGGCGCCTTGTCTATAATCGGAGCCGTCTTGGGATCCATCATCACAGTCGACATAGCGAACTACATCTTCACTATTTCAGTCGCAGTCCTGGTGGTCGTGGCAATCTGGGCAGGCGTAGATTTCTTGCGCGCACGGATGGTTAGAGCTAGAAGGGGAATCATTGCAGCGGGTGGCGAGCGGATGCGCGCGCCGGAATTCGTCCGGGTCTGGCATACGGCAAGGAAGACTATTCTCTGCACAGGGGTTGGAATGACTGGAATAGTCAAAGAAGAGCCGGTCATACGGGCCGCCGTGGAGCGCGGCGTTCGAGTCGAGTTCATTATGGTCGACCCAGAGTGGCTCAAGGGACGCCCGGATGTCGCCAAAATGGTTGACGATTTTTACGATCGGAACAACTTCGTGGACACAATCGCCGACTCGCTGTCCAGACTTGAGAATTTGAGCGACAGATTAAACGCGGACTTCGGCGCAGGGGTGGTGAAGATACGGACCATTAAGAAGTTTTTCCATCAGAGCGGGACTATCGCCGACCACGAAACTGAGAACGCGCACGGGTTCATTGAATTTCATCTCTATCAATCACCCATCGGTCGGTTCAGAATCAAGGTGCGTGGCTATCGGGGCTCCGACGACCAACTTGAGGACCCCTCATTGGTACAGCATTGGATTTCAGCTCATTTGCGAGCGTTGGCAAACGATACCCCAGGCCCACTCCTACCCGGCTTACCTTCGGGGGAGAGGCAATGAGCAGCGATCAGGAGGCGACGGTGTGACCCCAGGACGTCAGGGAAAAGGCCCTTACACGGACGCTCATGCGGACGACTCTCTTGAGTTGGCTCTGAGCGTGAACCGCATAGCCTATGAGTCACTTGCTGAGGTATACGAGTCAACGGGTGCTGAGCGTGCCAGCAGAGCCATCTGGCTGCTACCCCTATTCAAACACGTGGACGATTTTGATCCTCCGGTTTCCCTACTTGACGTTGGCGCTGCCGACGGGCACCTGGCCCGGTCCCTGGCGGAGCGTGGCTACCGAGTGAGCGCCATAGACTTCGCACCTAGCATGGCCGCAGCGATTGGACGAAACGCTCCAGGGGTGACCGTGATCTGCGATGAATTTCTTGCACATTCGTTTGAAGGAGCCTCCTTCGATATTGTTCTTCTGGTTGCCTTTGTACACCTTTTCCCCCCACCCTGGGATCACATCGTTCTCAGAAAGGCAGCATCTCTTCTCTCCTCACGCGGAGTGTGTTTCGTGTCGACCACCGTCGAATCAGGGGTTTCGGGATTCCAGGCTAAATCTGGCATGGGCCATCAGCCAAACAGGTATCGCAACCGGTATACGTCAGAGTCATTCTCGGCGCTTATTGAAAGCGCTGGCCTGGCAATTCGCACGTTAGAGTATGTCCGAGATCCGGTCGATCCATCGAAAGTTTGGATGGACTGCATCTGTGTACCGGACAGCCACGCGCCGGACAACGTTCTGGATCTGATTCAGAATCAGACCTGAGTTTCACAAGGGGTCCTGATTTCGGGTTCGCCAGCTGACGTATGTCCTTGTGGATGATGGGTTGGGTGTCGGTTTCGGGGCACTATGCCTCGATCATTCATGGGGGTGCCGGGTGGGCTGTCTGGCCCGCTTGTTGATCGGGTAGCCGGTGTGTGTGGGTAGCGGGCGTGCGGGCCGGGCCCGGGCCTCGATCATTCATGGGGGTGCCGGGTGGGCTGTCTGGCCCGCTTGTTGATCGGGTAGCCGGTGTGTGTGGGTAGCGGGCGTGCGGGCCGGGCCCGGGTGCCCGGGTGGCTGCCGGTTCCACTGCGGCCGTGCTGGTTCCTCTCCTTGATCGTCGGGGCGGTGGTTGTGGTGTCAGCCGGGGTGGAGGGCGTGCAGTCGGTCCCAGGCGTTGACGAGGTCGTCGGCCCAGGCCCAGCCGTCTGGGATTTTCAGGATCCGGGTGCGGGCGTGGTGGACGATCCTGGCGGGGACGGCGAGCAGCCGGAACCGCAGCGCCTTCGGCTCCGCGACGGCCAGGTCGCCGTCGAGGGCGAGGTGCCGCAGCCACGCGGTCAGGGTGACCGCGAGCGCGGCGAGCTGTAGCCAGGCGGCGTTGCGGCCGGGGTCGGCGGTAGGCAGCTTCTGCCCGCCCATGGCCTTGAGTTCTTTCATCTTGTCCTCGACATGGGCCTGGGTGCGGTGCCGGGCATCCAGCCACTGGAGTTGTCCGCCGATCGTGTTGGTGGCGAACGCGCCGTAGCGCCATTCGGCGTCCTCGCCCAGCGGCGCCTGCTCGCTGGCGGGGCGCCGGGTGCGGAGACGATCACCCGCAGGTCGGCCGGCCACCCGGCCAGCAGGTCTCCCTCTTTGCTGTGCCGTAGCAGCCCGGTCAGGTCGGCGACGTGCTGGTTGGGTGTGGGGCGCCCGTCGGCGGTCAGCCTGGCCGTCCAGGCCTGCTCGGGCAGCCGCTCGATACCGGTCCGGGTCCGCTCATCGACCGGCCAGCCGATCGAGTACTCCACCCTCCGGCCCCGCCGACCGTGCTCGCGGTAGGTGTTCCACCTGGTCAGGTGGTTGATCACGTCGTGGGAGGCGCCGGCCCCGTCGATCGTGACCAGCAGGTCGCTGCGATGCTCGGCGGGGATCTGCGCCAGCGCGGCATCCAGCACCTTCACATGATCGGCGGCGGTGAAGCTGCCGGCGTTCCCGGGTCGCTGCATCACCGCCAGGTGATCGCCGGTGTTGGTGCACCAGGCGGTCAGCGGGTGCCAGCCGATGCCGTGCTTGTAGTGCCCGGCCACCGACGCCTCCTTCACGGTGGCGGCCTCGATGATGGTGGCATCCACCCGGATCACCGTCACCGGTGTCGCCTCGCCGTCACCGATGCCGGGGTGGGTGAGCGGACGCCCGGCCACCTTCACCGCGGGCAGCCGGCCCCGGTTGCCGGCGGTGACCTGCGTCCACGCCCTGGCCCGGACCTCGGCCAGCATCCGGGCCCACCGACCATCCGGCAGCCCGTCGGTGCCGAGATGGGCGGCGAGCTCGTCCAGGGCGCGCAGCACCGTGGTGTCCGACGCCCCACCGCCCGGCCCGAACAGCGCCTCCTGCCGGGTCAACGCCTCCACATCCGACAGGCACGACGCCCCCCGCGACCAACGCCGCGACCGCATCGGTGAGCAGCCGGCCCCGGTCCCGCCGCGGATCGAACCCCCGCCGCGCGACCAGCCACCGCAGGCCAGCGGTCAGCCCGATCCGGTCGGCCAGCAGCCGCGGCAGCACCACCCCCGCATGAGCGATCAGACCCTGCCCGCCGACGGCGATCCTCAGCCGGTTCGACCAGCCCGCCGCCGGGTCCGGCGACGGGCTCACCACAGCGATACTCTTCACCTTGAGGGTGCTCCTTGATCTGAGGGTCCACAAGCGTCGACAACTTGTATTCTCCCAGGTCAGAGCACCCTTCCACGTCCCGACAGGCCGTCCGGACCAGCCAAAACCTCACCGCCGTGAATACTCCAGGCGGGTGCCCGGGTGGCTGCCGGTTCCACTGCGGCCGTGCTGGTTCCTCTCCTTGATCGTCGGGGCGGTGGTTGTGGTGTCAGCCGGGGTGGAGGGCGTGCAGTCGGTCCCAGGCGTTGACGAGGTCGTCGGCCCAGGCCCAGCCGTCTGGGATTTTCAGGATCCGGGTGCGGGCGTGGTGGACGATCCTGGCGGGGACGGCGAGCAGCCGGAACCGCAGCGCCTTCGGCTCCGCGACGGCCAGGTCGCCGTCGAGGGCGAGGTGCCGCAGCCACGCGGTCAGGGTGACCGCGAGCGCGGCGGAGCTGTAGCCAGGCGGCGTTGCGGCCGGGGTCGGCGGTAGGCAGCTTCTGCCCGCCCATGGCCTTGAGTTCTTTCATCTTGTCCTCGACATGGGCCTGGGTGCGGTGCCGGGCATCCAGCCACTGGAGTTGTCCGCCGATCGTGTTGGTGGCGAACGCGCCGTAGCGCCATTCGGCGTCCTCGCCCAGCGGCGCCTGCTCGCTGGCGGGGCGCCGGGTGCGGGAGACGATCACCCGCAGGTCGGCCGGCCACCCGGCCAGCAGGTCTCCCTCTTTGCTGTGCCGTAGCAGCCCGGTCAGGTCGGCGACGTGCTGGTTGGGTGTGGGGCGCCCGTCGGCGGTCAGCCTGGCCGTCCAGGCCTGCTCGGGCAGCCGCTCGATACCGGTCCGGGTCCGCTCATCGACCGGCCAGCCGATCGAGTACTCCACCCTCCGGCCCCGCCGACCGTGCTCGCGGTAGGTGTTCCACCTGGTCAGGTGGTTGATCACGTCGTGGGAGGCGCCGGCCCCGTCGATCGTGACCAGCAGGTCGCTGCGATGCTCGGCGGGGATCTGCGCCAGCGCGGCATCCAGCACCTTCACATGATCGGCGGCGGTGAAGCTGCCGGCGTTCCCGGGTCGCTGCATCACCGCCAGGTGATCGCCGGTGTTGGTGCACCAGGCGGTCAGCGGGTGCCAGCCGATGCCGTGCTTGTAGTGCCCGGCCACCGACGCCTCCTTCACGGTGGCGGCCTCGATGATGGTGGCATCCACCCGGATCACCGTCACCGGTGTCGCCTCGCCGTCACCGATGCCGGGGTGGGTGAGCGGACGCCCGGCCACCTTCACCGCGGGCAGCCGGCCCCGGTTGCCGGCGGTGACCTGCGTCCACGCCCTGGCCCCGGACCTCGGCCAGCATCCGGGCCCACCGACCATCCGGCAGCCCGTCGGTGCCGAGATGGGCGGCGAGCTCGTCCAGGGCGCGCAGCACCGTGGTGTCCGACGCCCCACCGCCCGGCCCGAACAGCGCCTCCTGCCGGGTCAACGCCTCCACATCCGACAGGCACGACGCCCCCGCGACCAACGCCGCGACCGCATCGGTGAGCAGCCGGCCCCGGTCCCGCCGCGGATCGAACCCCCGCCGCGCGACCAGCCACCGCAGGCCAGCGGTCAGCCCGATCCGGTCGGCCAGCAGCCGCGGCAGCACCACCCCCGCATGAGCGATCAGACCCTGCCCGCCGACGGCGATCCTCAGCCGGTTCGACCAGCCCGCCGCCGGGTCCGGCGACGGGCTCACCACAGCGATACTCTTCACCTTGAGGGTGCTCCTTGATCTGAGGGTCCACAAGCGTCGACAACTTGTATTCTCCCAGGTCAGAGCACCCTTCCACGTCCCGACAGGCCGTCCGGACCAGCCAAAACCTCACCGCCGTGAATACTCCAGGTATGTGGGTGGTCTGTAGGGTGTCGTCGTGAGTCCGTTCGTGCGTACGGTGAAGACCGGGTCGGGGTCGACCGCGGTCCAGATCGTCGAGAAACGCAACGGCCGCTGCCGGATCGTGGAGCATGTCGGCTCCGCGCGCGACGACGCCGAGTTGGCGGTGTTGATGTCACAAGCGAGGCAGCGGCTGCATGGGGTGCAGGACGACATGCTGGACTTCACCGACGGCGACTGAACCGCGCCGGCCTGGAGGTGGTCAGGCCAGGCGCGTCAGGGTCCCGTCAAGGTCGGTGGGAGTGTGGGTTGACTAGGGGTTTGTTGGCGTGTCGTGTAAGGGGGACGCGGTCCTTGCGCTCAGGATGGGAAGCGCTAAACCATCCAGCCTGATTGAAGGACCGCGTCCAGTGACATCTTCCCCTGTCACGGCCGCTCGCGTCGACCCGACGTTGCTGCGTGCCGCTACCCTCGTCCAACTGTTCCCGCTTCTACCCGATCCCAGAAACCCCAGAGGCCTTCGCCATCGGCTGGATGTGATCCTCGCGCCCTTACTGTGGCCGCAGTGGTTGGGGGTGCGCGGTCGGTGGCGGCGATCTGGGAGTTCGCCCAAGACGTTGGAGCCGACCTGCTGGCCCAGCTCGGGATGTCGGCGGCGATTCCTTCCGAGCCGACGATCCGCCGCCTGATCGAAGCTATCGATCCTGCCGTGTTCAGCCACGCTCGGTGATGAAGGTGGCAGTGTCCCGCTGCGTATGGAGTGCATCAGCGGTGACCACGACATCAGCCAGGTCCATCATGCCTAGCAGATCGCGGGTTGCTGGGATCTCGTTGGTCTTCGAATCCACCTTGACCTGGCCAAGCACCAGGCCGGTGCCATGGGAGAGCGCCGAGACCAGATGCGGTGCCCGCTGCCCCGCGGCGCAGGCCCGGCGCACCGTCTTGCCATCGACAGCGATCACCTGCTGACCATCGATCCTGTCCCACCTGATCCTCATCCAAGCACCCAGCAGCATGCTGAACACGACAGGATCGATGGCCTCGATCAGGCGGCGGATCGTCGGCTCGGAAGGGATCGCCGCTGGCATCCCGAGCTGGGCCAGCAGGTCGGCTCCGACGTCTTGGGCGAACTCCCAGATCGCCGCCATCGACCGCCCCACCCCAACCACTGCGGCCACAGCGAGGGCGAGGATGACATCCAGCCGATGGCGAAGGCCTCTGGGGTCTCTGGGATCGGGTAGAAGCGGGAACAGTTGGACGAGGGTGGCGGCACGCAGCAACGTCGGGTCGACGCGAGCGGCCGTGACAGGGGAAGATGTCACTGGACGCGGTCCTTCAATCAGGCTGGATGGTTTAGCGCTTCCCATCCTGAGCGCAAGGACCGCGTCCCCGTGCAGGACACGCCAACAAACCCCTAGTCAACCCACACTCTCACCGACCTTGACGGGACCCTGGGGGACGGCGCTTGTCGCAACCACGGTGCTGCTCGGCCTCGTCGCGAGCGGCACCATCACCATCCACCCGGCCGCCGCCCAGGCGGACGCCGCCACAGCCACGCCGACAACACCGAACGCAGAACTTACCTCGCCCCCGCCGAGCGCGGATCCCGAGGACAGCCCCGACGTTCCGTAGCCGACAGTCAGGCCTTCGTCGCGCGACGATGCACCCGCGACTCACCCAACTGATGCTCGGAAATCCCATGGCGACGATGCCGGACGCCCTGCGTCGAGGCGGCTCGCAGCGCTGACCGACGACGAACCACGCGACCAGCCGCACGTCAGACCGACCGCGCCGCCAGCTTCTCAACCACGTAGTCGACTGTCTTCAACTTGGCGATCGTCCCAGCGAGATCCAACTGGACAGTGTTCGCAGATGTGTACGGCGTCACCTCAGCAGGACCCTCGCCTTGCTCAACGTACTTGCCGTAGTTCAGATCACGAGTGTCAGCGGGAACACGGTAGTACTCCCCCATGTCCTCCGCCTTCGCCAGCTCCTCCTCGGTCATCAGCGTCTCGTGCATCTTCTCCCCATGCCGCTGACCGATCACCCGCACATCCGCGTCAGGCGCGAACAGCTGACGGACGGCGTCCGCCAGCACACCGATCGTGGTCGCCGGGGCCTTCTGGACGAACAGGTCCCCGGTGTTGCCGTGCTCGAACGCGAACACCACGAGGTCGACAGCTTCGTCGAGGTTCATCAGGAACCGCGTCATGTCGGGGTTGGTGATCGTCAACGGCTGCCCGCCCTCGAGCTGGTCGACGAACAACGGGATCACTGACCCACGCGACGCCATCACGTTGCCGTAGCGCGTGCAGCAGATCACGGTCCGCTCCGGGTCCGCCTCGCGAGACCGCGCGGCAATCACCCGCTCCATCATCGCCTTCGAGATCCCCATGGCGTTGATGGGGTACGCAGCTTTGTCGGTCGACAAGCACACGACGCGGCTCACGCCCGCGTCGATCGCCGCGGTCAGGACGTTGTCGGTGCCCAGAACGTTGGTCCGCACCGCCTCCATCGGAAAGAACTCGCACGACGGAACCTGCTTCAACGCGGCAGCATGAAAGATGTAGTCGACACCGCGCACGGCTTCACGCACGCTTCGCGCGTCCCGCACGTCGCCCACATAGAATTTCAGCTTGCTGTTGGCGTAGTGCTTGCGCATGTCGTCCTGCTTCTTCTCGTCGCGCGAGAAGATGCGGATCTCGGTGAAGCCCGAGTCGAGGAACCGTCGCAGCACGGCATTGCCGAACGAACCGGTGCCGCCAGTGATGAGCAGTTTCTTGTTCTCGAACACTCGAACGATTCCCTTCCAAGCGGCGGCCCTCAGGACGGCCCACCAGACGACTCCAAAACCCCTGTCATCTTGCCATGCCCAACGCCCGCCCACAGGCGATGGCCATTCCGGTAAGCTCACCCTCGGGCTTCAATCCCCCACGCATCCCCCGTGCCGACCGCAGCAGAGGAGTCCCTCGATGCCACCCAGCACCGTGCTCGTCACGGGCGCCGCCGGCTTCCTCGGTTGGCACATTCAGATCCGGTTGCGTGCGCTCACCGATCACGTCGTGCGCACGGTTGATCAGCACAACTGGCACGAGCTCCCCCAGCTCGTCGCCGACGCGGACGCCGTGATCCACCTTGCCGGCATCAACCGGGCTTCCGACGATGAGCTTCGCGACGGCAACCGCCGGCTCGCCGAACGACTCGTCCAGGCGGCCGAGCAGGCCAACGCGACTCCGCGTCCCATCTACGCGAACTCGATCCAGGCCGGCAACGAGACTCCGTACGGCGATGGCAAAGCGGCCGCCGCTCACGTGCTTCACGAGGCGGCCACTCGCTGGGGTACGCCGTTCGTCGACGTGATGCTGCCCAATCTGTTCGGTGAGCACGGACGCCCGGGCTACAACTCGTTCGTCGCCACGTTCGTCGAGCGCGCGATCACGGGCGATCATCCCGACATCCAGGATCGCGACATCAAGCTTTTGCACGCGCAGCGCGCAGCCCAATGCTTCATGGACGCGCTCGAAGGCCCCACCCGCATCGAGCGCCCTGAAGGCACCCCCACCTCGGTCAGCGCAGTGTGGCAGCGGCTCCTTGCCTTCCGCGAGATCTACGAGCACGGACGAATCCCGCCGCTCCCCACCGACTTCGACGTCGAGCTTTTCAACACGTACCGCGCCGCACTCTTCCCCGCGCGCTACCCCCTCCAGCTCACGCTCAACTCCGATCCGCGTGGCTGGCTGGTCGAGACGACCCGCTGGTCGGGCGGCGAGGGCCAGACGTTCGTGTCCAGCACCCATCCGGGCATCACCCGGGGCGAGCATTTTCACCTGCGCAAGATCGAGCGCTTCGTGGTGGTCGGCGGCCAGGGACGAATCCGCCTCCGCAAGGCGGCCACCGATCAAACCGTGCAGTTCGACGTCGATGGCGCCAACCCTGTCGCCATCGACATGCCGATCGGCTGGATCCACAACATCACCAACACGGGCGACTCCGAGATGGTCACGCAGTTCTGGGTGAACGAACTGTTTGACCCTGCCGACCCTGACACATTCTGGGAGCCCGTCGATCCTCAGGAGGCCGCTCAATGACCAAGGTGCTCACCGTCGTCGGTACGCGCCCCGAGATCATCCGGCTGTCTGAGGTGATCAAGCGCCTGGACGCCACGGTCGACCATGTCTTGGTGCACACGGGCCAGAACTACGATTACGAACTCAACGAGGTCTTCTTCCACGACCTCGGCCTGCGCAAGCCCGATCATTTCCTCAACGTCGACACGAGTTCGCTCGGCGCCGTGCTCGGCGGTGTGCTCATCGCCGTCGAGAAGGTTCTTCAGGACGAACAGCCGGACGCCGTGCTGGTACTCGGCGACACGAACAGCTGCATCGCGGCCCTGATGGCCCGCCGCATGCGCATTCCCGTCTATCACATGGAGGCGGGCAACCGCTGTTTCGACCAGAACGTGCCCGAAGAGACCAACCGGCGCATGGTCGACCATGTCTCCGACTTCAACCTGGTGTACACCGAGCACGCCCGCCGCAATCTGCTGGCCGAGGGCATCCACCCCCGCCGCATCCTGCTCACCGGCTCCCCCATGTACGAGGTGCTCGCCGCGCAGCGCGAGGCCATCGACGCCTCGACGATCGTCGACGATCTCGGCCTCGAGCCCGGCAAGTTCTTCCTCGTCAGCGCTCACCGCGAAGAGAACGTGGACGCCCCCGACCGGCTCTCGGCGCTGCTCGACTGCCTCGACGCTGTGGTCAACGAGTTCGGGCTCCCCGTTCTCGTCTCCACTCACCCGCGCACCCGCAAGCGCCTCGAGGCGCTCGGGCGTCAGACCGAGGGGATCACGTTCCACAAGCCCCTCGGCTTCCACGACTACAACAAGCTTCAGCTCGAGTCGTTCTGCGTGCTCTCTGATTCCGGCACCATCGCCGAGGAGTCGACCATCCTCGGTTTCCCGGCCGTCACGCTTCGGGACGCCATCGAGCGCCCCGAGGCCCTGGACGCTGGCACGATCCTCATGACGGGCCTCCACCCAGAGAACGTCATCGAAGGCGTCCGGTTCGCCACATCGAGTGGCGAACCCGTAGCGGGGACTCCCTTCGAGTACTTCATTCCCAACTGCTCGACAAGAACGACGTCTTTCATTCTCGCAACACACCGGCGGCACGAGCATTTGACCGGGCTCCGCACAGGGAATGAACCTTCAAGGCCAACCTCCACCCCCACCAGGCTACATCGATCGCTGGAAACCACCGGCTAGGCTGCGGCCCCGCCGACGCTTCAACTTACCCGGGCCTCCCTCGAAAACAGCAGGAAGCCAAGCGCAAAAACAGCTCCAAAGCCGGCCGCCACCGGTATTGCTAGACCGAGCCATTCCACATAGCTGGCAGGCGTCGCGAAACGTGTCGGCCACCCAACGGCGACACAAACAACCGCACCGAGGCCAATTCCCAGCATCAGGCGAAAACTCACCAATGGACTCCGGCCCAGAATCCGACTCGAAGAAAACAGTACGAAATCAACCGAACGAAACGCATAGGAACACAGCGCCCCAATCAAGA
Organism: Nigerium sp.; assembly: GCA_016711325.1. Classification (GTDB taxonomy): domain Bacteria; phylum Actinomycetota; class Actinomycetes; order Propionibacteriales; family Propionibacteriaceae; genus Propioniciclava. The sequence continues at coordinate 239,362 of JADJTH010000009.1, forward strand.
CACCTGGCATTCCCAGCGCAATCGCAAAACCCACGGAACAGACCACGTTGATGACCGATTCGGCAATGGCGCGAGACCTCGTCTCAGCGAACATCCCTGCAGCAGTCACCAATACATTATGCGGCACCCGCAAGCTATTCGCAAGGCCCACAGCCACAAAGAGCGCCACCACCTCGGGCCGGATGTACTCCGCATCGGTGAACCTAGCGGTATAGACAAAAAGGAACGGCCCGGTCAACACAGCCGCACAGGAGTACATCCAAAATGCCGCACAATACACCATCGTTTCAAAACGCCTGAACACGGCCGAATGATGTGCAAGCTCACCGCCGCCAACCAGTTGCCCGAACCCTCCCAAAGTGGCCGTAGAAACTATCGACAAGACACCACTCAGCGCCACAAAAATCATGCTGTGCACAAGGTAAACACTAATCTCGTCGAGTGGAACCAGCACCGTCAGAATAACGATCGGAGAGTTAAACACCGCCATGGCCGCGAGTTGTTGGACAAAGGCCGAGCCTTGCTGAGGTATACGAAACGGGGCTTCAACCGCCTTGAACGACACCGCCGGGTACCTTCTCCGGACATACCCTGCCACGACGGGCGCCCGGAGAAGAAGCAGGCCAGTCGAACCCAGTTGAACAACGATGAGCCCGCATCCTTCACGCGCCAGCATCACCACGGCCAACATGCTGAAGGCGGAGAACACCGCTTGAATTGTCGACAGCACGTACACCCGTTGGTCTGCATGCAGAAGCGTGCGATATTTGTTGAGAATCAGATACTCCCAAAGCGCCCCTCCCCCGAGAATTAGCATCATGTAGCGAGCAAGCGCCTCCGGCACGTCGCTGGCAACAACCAGCGGATAGACCATGCAAAGAATCACGAGAAGTACGCCAAAGACCCAGCCCGAGCGCAAGTACCATAACCTAGTAGCCGCGAGAACTGCATTGAGCGCAGCTCCGTCCCCCAGCCGCAAGGGACGGTACAGAGCAGCCATCGATGCGACACCCATTCCCATCTCCGCCAAGCTAAGGTAGGCGACAAACTGCCTGACACTCCCCACCAAGCCATTCGCGTCCGAGCCGAAATACTGGATGAGTATAGAAGGAACCACCAGACCCACTGCGATCTGCGTGACTTGAAGAATGAGTCCCGCGCCGATGCTAACCAGCGCCCTACGAGACCTCATGAAGACCGTGGCCAGACACGACGAGCCAGGTCAATCAGGGCCACCACCACAGGGCTGGCAAATGGCATCCTAACCCTGCAACAGAAAAGGACCACACGGCTGGTCCCGTCAAGCATGCGACCTCGAAGAAGTCCGATACCCGCGCGGGCATCGTGGTGCGACATGGCCTCCATCACACGACCAACACAGGGCATCAATCCTCCGGGGCCGCGACACTCAGTCAAAACAGCGCGCAGTGTGAGCCACCCAAAATACTCGAGCTCATCGCCACGAAGATCGACTCCCTTCGCCCGCGTTGCACGACAGAGACTCTCATGAAGCGCAGCATTGCTGGCCGCAAGTCCCGGTCGATAGCTCTTGGTCATCGAGCGAGGATTGGAACGGTAGCAATACAGAGGACTTTCCAAGATCGCTATGCGGTCAACATCCAATAGACAAGGCACCACGATGTTCGCATCTTCCCCCATCGTCACGCCGCCTGAACAGTATTGAACATTTGCTAGGATCAGTGAGCGCCGAAACAATTTCGACCACCGCGACGGAACGATCTCGCCACCCCCCCTAGTCACTCCACGGAGGAGGCCGCTTGCCGCAGACCGCCCCCGGCGTAGAGCCGCACCCCCTCCCCTGATAGAGGCGCATCGCCTCCCTCTGATCCTCGCCCATTCGCAACCTGGATATACCCGCACTGAACCATCGCAGCGCCACTAGCAAGAGCCGCCTCCATCAGCGTCTGAAACATCTGCGGATGAACCCAGTCATCACCGTCCACAAAGCCAATGTACTCTCCGGTAGATGCGCGGAGACCAGCCAGCCATGCAAGCTGCAATCCCCGATTTGGAGTGTGCAAGACGCGCAGACGGGAGTCGACCTTCGCGAACGCATCGAGAATCGAGCCGGAATCGTCCTCGGAGCCATCATCGACGGCCACAATCTCCAAGTTCGCATAGGACTGGTCGAAGAGACTCTGGAGACAATCGGTCAAAAAGGGGCCACAATTGTAGACCGGAACAATCACGCTAATCCAAGGCGATGTGGTCAAAATCCGCCCCCCCCCTCCGCGCGCAAAAGTATGAGCGACAGGCGGACTCGCCAAGCGCCCGTCGAGACAACAAAACTCAGATGTTGAGCCTGCGAGGTGACTACATCACATCCGTCAGGCGTCAACCTCGTTTGCAGCCTTTGACGAACGCGGGGGCACTCAGCGCGGCCAACCATGCCGCGCCGATGTGCCGCCGCTACGCCGACTTCTGCATACCGGGACGAGGCCGGACTCGCGCGCAAGCGACAGAGCACCATTCCATGCCTCGGGTTCTCGCGATCTCGTGACACGTCACTTACGAACCAATGGGCGGTGCGGTTCAACATCATAATGGCCCCGTCCTCCGGCACCTTGCACTCAGATGACACCGCCATCCCAGCACGCGGAGCAGCGGACCCATAGCCCGCAGGCGGAGCACCAATCGGAGGCCACCGCCCACAGTTACGCGGAGCGCACCGCTCCCGATGACGCTTCCAGGCAGGGTCCATTCCAGATCTCCACCTCTGAATATGGCACCATCACTGTGAGCAATAACACTACTGCGCAACCGCCTAATCGTCATTCTATGCTACCGGCAAACTAGCCTTGCCATTGGCATCGGAGCATATCCGCAGTGCAATCGCCAAGACGAACCATAGGATGGCGCTCCTCTCAAGGCCACTCACCGAAAGGCCAAACACCATAATCGGAGATAAGGCCAGGAAGTGAAACAGCCCCCCTTGAGCCGAGCGAATGACTGCCAGCAGAACTCCGATGAATGCAGCTAGCCCGACAATTCCCGCCTCGATCACTAATCCCAACCACAAGCCGTGGGCCTCGGCGAAAAGGCGCTCAACAGACAACAAGAAGTACGGCGCATTTCCGTACCCCACACCGAATATCACCCATTGATCCGCATGCCTGAGGTAGAGTTCCGCGATATCGGCGCGTCCGCCCCGATCGGCAAGCGCCTCTGGTATTGGAGCAGCAAGAAGCCGATTGGGAAGCAGCGTCCAGGTCTGAATGATCAGGTACCCGACGATGGACAGCACGACCATTATTGCTGACCGCCTGAGGTTCCTCCGCATGAAGCCAAAGACGGCTATGACTAGCGTCACAATCAGCGAGATGGCCCCTGTTCGCGAGCCCGTTACAATGGCGCCCGCACCGACTAGGCCGATCACCGGAATCACGATCGGGACATACATCCAGCGACATCGGAAAAATCTATGAACCGCAAGAGCGAATGCAATACACAAGATCATACTAATGAAGTTCTCATCGGCATCCCCGATGGTAAACCGTAGACCAGCCAGCGTATCTGCATTCACGCGGAAGAGGGTGAAAGCGACCGCCGTCGCACCCAATATGTACCATACCGGGACCCAGTCGGAATGATCGGGAAGAAGCGCCACCAAACTGAAAAAACAGATCAGCGCGTAAAGGAGCGAAACCACCGGCATAATGGACCATGAATATGACGGCAGGATGAGGCTGTTCAGCACGGTCGTAAAGAGCGTCCACAATACAAAGAGGTAACTCGCAACCAGAACTCGACTGGGCACCTGATTCAGCCCACGCCCACGGAGCGCGCGAGATGCGGCAGCCGCGACCACCGGCAGGCCCGCGATTGTGGGCGCAGTCACCGTGTAGGGCGTCGGAATTACCTCGAATGGAACTGACGCCGCGTACATCACGATTGCGAGCTTCTCAAGCGGGCCTAAGGCGAGGTCGGTTCCGCGGAGACTCCCCGCGCTCCCAGACGCCACCCCAGCCTCCATGGAGAAAACACGGCTTCGCACGGCTGGACGGAATCTAGCAGGCATTGCCCTGTCATTACGTCCGCCCGTTCTGCAATACCACCAGGTGTCCACACTCAGTCCTCCTCATGGCCTGACAACATGCTCGCAGTCCGTGACATCGGTCCTCCCACAATGCCGCAGATGCCCTAATCCATCAATCGCGTGTAGATCTCGCGAATACGCAGCTCGTGTTTGCCCATTGTAAACTCCGAAGTTGCCAACTGCCTCGATGCCGACGAATAACGAGACCGGAGATCCAATTCGCCATACAGGCGCGTCACCCCGTTGACTATGGCGTCCACATCCGCCGGCGCAATCAGCTCTCCGTTTCGTCCGTGGCGGACCACCTCAGAGTTCCCGCCGACATCGGTAGCAAGAATCGGCAGACCTATAGCCACAGCCTCCAACAGCGCATTTGAAAGATTCTCGTGTAAGCTCGCAAAGAGAAACAGATCGCACGCCGAGAGAAGACCCAGGACGTCATCTCGCTGACCAAGAAGTAGGACCCTTCCTTGTGATATCTCAACCGCGAGTTCCTGCTTGAGGATGTCCAGATAGGGCCCGTCGCCGATGAACACGAACTTCATCTGGGGTTCGGTCAGTCTCGAAACAGCGGCGCAAACGAATGCTATCCCTTTATCATATACCATTCGACCGGACACGGCAACGACAAACTCTGAGTCCGAGAGCCCCAGCTCAGATCTGGTCCTGGCGCGGGTGGGTTCTATTTCAAAGTCAACTATCGGTGCGGCATTTCTGACAACTCCCAGGTCTCGCCGAGAGTGGCACTTCAGGAAGCGTCGATTTCGAGCGCTTTCACACACCGTGTAGTAGCCGTCGCACATCGCGAGGGTGATCCATTCAGCGATGTGGAAGGCCATCCGACGCCAAAATGCCAGCCCGATCGCGTCCCGAGAAGTCCCGTGGACGCCGACTAGCACCTTCCTCGCCCCGGCTAGACGTGCGGCCAGCATCGCATGGAACCCTGCTGCTTGCAGACCGGCCAGGTGAACCAGATCAGGCCGAATAGCTCGAATCTGCCGACCTAAGTCAAGGACGAGGCGAAGATTGATCCCACCGCCAGCATGGAACGTCTGGTTGAATGTACAGAATTCGAATTCATCTTCAAGACCTGAGGACATCAGCCGAACACTGCTCGTGTTCGGGCCGCTGATCTGGTTTGGCATGATGATGTGGAGGGCGATCCTCTTCCGTGGAGTCAGTGACACATCGCCTGGGTGCGCTCGTTTCATAATCCGACCTTGTCGAAGAACTCCGCAACTGGCTCGAGGTAGCGCCTGTAGTCAAATGCGGTTCGATCAGGAGCCACCCGCGTACCATCTGACAGTGCAACTGAGATCGTCTCATCTAGCGTGGATAGCGTCGTCACCAACCCGCAAGCATATCGGTCAATATACTCAATCACGTCCGGATGCCATGAGGCAATTACTGGCGTGCTAGCCGTGACGCTTTCGACGAACTTGGTCGGAAACCCCGCCAGAACGTTCCGGCTCTCGTCCCGGACAACCAACGCATAGTCCGCCCGGGCCAGAGCGGAAAGAACTTCGGAATGCGCCACCCTGCCATGAAAGCGGATCGGGCCATTGCTGGGAGTCCTCTCCATGCCGTACATCACACGATATTCCTCTGCTGTCACTCCGTATATCTCCAGGCAGACTGGCTTCTGCCAGACGCTCCGCTGAAATGTTTCCACGACCACATCAAGGCGCTCCTTCCGTGCACTCGGAGAACCTGCGTAAATAAACGTGATAGCGGCCTTGTCAACTGCGGCCGGTGCGCTCCATTTCTGATTTCGGGCGTCCACCAGGGGCGGCAACTTCACCACGTCTAGGCAACCTTCATAGAAATCAGCCATGTAGCGGCTGATCACTATTGCTCCATCTAGTCGCGGATGGACTATCCGCATTCGCACTGCACTGTCCAGGGCCCGGAATAGGTTCGCGAGTGAATCCAGTCTGGGCTGATACCATTCTGTGATGTCTGCCAGGCAGGGCACTCCTCGACCCCGGCAATAGCCACGAAGTCTCAGGAGAGCGGGTGAGGGATAGTTGTACGCGATCACGGCTCGCAGATCCTCTTGCTCACCAAGGAGGGGAAAGATGCCAGGATGCCCCACGGCTTGCGCGACATTCCGCCATCTTCCTTGACGCAAGCTCAACCGAAGGACGCGAAATCCGTTGACTTCGATCTCACGCTCTTCGGTGGATTGATCCACTTTCCCGACTTCAATGAAGACTACATCCAGACCGAGCTCCCGAAAAATCAAGGCGTTTGCCATCACGCGATGTGCTGCGGCGTTGCCATCTGGCAGTTGAAAGGCCCCTACGTACACCACTGTGCCATTAGCCACAGGCATGCCCTTCCTATCCAAGCGCTTGAACGCCAGTATGCACCGTCCATCAAAGGCATATATCGACTTCCTCAGCCGGGAGAACCGACATCAGATCGTAAAGAACATGGTTCTTACGGCTTCCGAGGGCTCGGATCTTGTCCGCGCCAAGCTGCCGGAACTCCGAATGCCCGACGGCAAGGATGATGGCGTCGTAAGACCCGTCACAGAGCTCCTCTATTGGTCGAAAACCGTAGGCAGCCTGGACGACTTGAGGATCCACGAGGGGATCGTACACGTCTACCCCAATCTGGTAGTCCGCGAGCTCACTAACGATGTCCACCACTCTTGAGTTGCGGATATCTGGAGTGTCCTCTTTGAACGCCAAACCTAGAATTAGGACGCGGGCCCCCCCGATTGCGATACCCTTCTGTGCCATCCCTTTCAGCAGTTGCGCCACCACATAGTGCGCCATGGAGTCATTCAGCCTACGGCCCGCAAGAATGAGCTCAGGATGATATCCTACCGACTGAGCTTTGTGGGTGAGGTAATACGGGTCGACACCGATGCAGTGCCCGCCCACCAATCCCGGCTTGAACTTGAGGAAGTTCCACTTGGTGTCGGCGGCCCGCAGTACGTCGTTGGTATTGAGCCCAAGCTTGTTGAACAGGATTGCCAACTCGTTGATTAGAGCGATGTTCACGTCCCGCTGGGTGTTCTCGATCACCTTCGCCGCCTCTGCCACCTTGATCGAAGGTGCGCGGTGCGTGCCGACGGTCACGATCGAGCGGTAGAGCTCATCAACCAGGTCCGCGGTGTTCGGGGTGGAACCCGAAGTAATCTTCACGATGTTGTGGACGCGGTGTTCTCTGTCCCCCGGGTTGATCCGCTCGGGGCTGTAGCCAACGAAGAAGTCCTTATTCAACAGCAGGCCGCTTGCACGCTCGAGTACAGGAACGCATTCCTCTTCGGTGGCACCCGGGTAGACCGTCGATTCATAGATCACAATGTCGCCAACGGCAAGATGCCTGCCGATCGTCTCCGAAGCGGAGAGTACCGGGCGAAGATCGGGTTGCTTGTGCTGATCGATCGGAGTCGGCGTTGTGACGATGAAGACATTCGCCCGATCCAGCTCTGTCTCATCGACGGTGAACATCACTTTAGCTGAAGCCAGCTCGTCGTTGTCTACTTCGAGGGTATGATCGTGCCCGGTGCGGAGTTCCGCCACCCGGCCCGGGTCGATGTCGAAGCCGACCACCGAGCGCTGTTTGCCGAATTCAACCGCCAGGGGGAGGCCCACATAGCCCAGCCCGATCACCGCAATCCTGACGTCTTCGAGTTTCACACTTCACCGGCCCTCTCCTGATTGAACCATGCAATGGTAGACGCCAGCCCCTCGGTCAACGAAACCGGGACCACCTCGGGAAAGAGCTCCCGCACCCGTGAGCTGTCGGCCTGGGAGGCCCGCACGTCGCCGGTGCGCGGGTCCGTGTGCTCCCGGGCCACCGGATGCCCCAGTTGCTCCTCCATCTCGCCCAGGAGAGCAAGCAGCGTCGTGTTGGTTCCGTAGGCAAGGTTCACCGGGTCCGGGCTGGACACCTTCCCCGTCACGGCCTGATGGATCACCGCACACACCGTGTCGACATAGGTGAAGTCTCGCGACTGCTCGCCGTCGCCGTGGATCAGCGCGGGCTGACCGTTCAGGGCCGCGTCCAGGAACTTGGGGATGACCGCGGCGTACGCATGATCAGCCGCCTGGTGCGGCCCGTAGACGTTGAAGAACCGGAACGCGAGAGTCTTCAAGCCGTAGGAGTACTGGTAGGCCAGCGCGTAGCCTTCCGTGGCCTGCTTGCTGACGGCGTAAGGGCTCATCGGACGCGTCCAGTCGAACTCGTTCTTAGGCAGCTTCGGGTTCGAGCCGTACACCGAGCTCGACGAAGCCACGACGACGTGATCCACCCCGGCCTTCCGCGCCGCCTCGAGCACATTGAGGGTGCCGGTGGTGTTGGCGTCGTGCGAAGCACGCGGGTTGATGATCGACCGCGGGACGCTCGGGATCGCCGCCAGGTGCACGACCGAGTCCACGCCTTGGGCTGCCGCGACAAGAGCGTCGTAGTCGAGCAGGCTCGCCTCAATGAACTCGACATCGATGCTCTCGATGTTCGCGCGGCTCCCCGTGCTCAGGTCGTCAAAGACCCGAACAGACGCGTCACCGCATTCCCCAATGTAGCGTGCGAGGTTGGAGCCGATAAATCCGGCGCCACCTGTGACCAGGATTTTCATATGCTCACCCTTTCCTTCCCCGCGGCTCTATTCGCTGCGCATACACCGGCTGAACCACACCCTCCAGCAGCTCAGCAATGCCCATCCAAATCCGTTCAGGGGCATACTCGGCTACCACTCGCTGACGCGCCGCCAAGCCCATACGAGACGTCAAACGCGGATCCTCTGCCAACTGATTGATACGCAGAACGAGAGCGTTCGAATCGCCGATATCAATGATAAATCCCGTCTCGCCTGGCACCACAGAGTCGATCGCTCCGGTTGCGTTCGTCGTGATCGACGGCACCCCTGCCGCCGCCGCTTCCAGCACGACGTTGGGGAATCCCTCGCGCAGAGTAGGCAGGCAGAGGATGTCAATCACGCCGAGGTACCGCCACACATCATCTGTCCACGGTACATGCGTGACACGGCTGCCGCGTCGTTCGAGTTCGACACGTAAGCCCTCATCCTCGACGGTGCCAACCATAAGGAGACGAACCCTGGGATTGAGGTCCGCGTGTCCACAAGCACGGAGCAGGACGTCGATCCCCTTGGCCGAACTTATCCGCCCCACAAACCCAACGACGACATGCGACGGCTCAAGACCGAGTGCAAGCCGCTCCTCGCCACGATCGAGTTGGGCCACGCGCAGGGCCACGGCAGAGGAATCAACACCGTTGCTGCTACCCCCACCGGTCACCCATGACTTCCGTCCGAGCGTCAACCTCCGTCGCCGAGCTTCGTGTGCCAAAGAACGACTGACAAATAGCACGTCCGTTGACAGGCGCATCGTCAGCCACTCGGCGAGCCACAGAACTCCTGAGGCGAAGCCCGAGGCGCCTTCAAGGCGCAGACCTCTGACCGTGTAAAGGCGACGCGGCACTCGGCTCAGCCACGCAGCGACCATTCCGAGAAGCGCTGCCTTCGGCGTTCCGACGTTGATGGCGTCGGGGCGGGTAGCGCGCAGAATGCGTATCCACTGGGCGAGCGCAGCAATGTCTCGAGTTGGTGCGATCTTTCGTTCCATTGGAACGCCCACGAGCCGCACACCTTCCCGCTGCGCGGCCCGCTGCGCGGCCTCATCAGGGTTCGCAATTAGGGCAACATCCCACCCAGCTTGGGCAAACCACGCGAGTTGACCACGCAACAATGAGTAGGCGCTGACGCCGACCGTAACTCCAACAACCAGCCTGGCGGGGCGGCGAATGGGACTGTCCACACTAGACATCCGCGAGACCAGGGCTAAGGGATACCGGAATAGGGACGTTTTCCGGCGGATTGTATTGGGAAATAGCCGGGATCTTCATGCGCATCCTTGGACGCCACTCGCGGCTCGGGCGGTTGATGTGACCATCGCCCGGGCCGGGACGCCGACTACTGTCACACCATCCGCCACGCACTTCGTCACGACCGCGCCCGCGCCCACCACAACCGAGGCACCCACCTCAAGTTGCTGCAGCACCGTCGCTGCCGCGCCCACGAGCGTCTGCTCGCCCACACGCACGTCACCTGAAATGACGGCCGCAGGATTCACTGAGACGAAGTCCGCAAGCACAGAGTCGTGGCCAATCGTCGCATTCGGATTGACGTGCACATGACGCCCTAGGCGGACGTTGTTCGAGATGGCTACGCCAGCGCACACAACCGTGCCCACACCGATGACGCTGCATGCTCCGAAGGTCACCGAAGGATGAATCGCCGTAAATGGGACCAAGCCAGCGGCATCGAGTTCATCTGCGAGGCGCTGCCGAACCGCCGGATTGCCGATGCCCAGCACGTATGAGGCCATCCCGCGTCCCGACTCAAACCAGCTAGTGCGAGTACCAAGGAACCGCACGCCGCGCGCGGCCAGGCGGTCGCGATTCAGGCCAGAGATCGCGTCGTCAACGACACCCACGATCTCGATGTCCGCACCGTCTGCGATCATCGCGTCGAGTACATCCAGCGCTTCTCGTCCGAAGCCAGCCGCCCCCACCACGACCACACGGATGGTCATGCGACCGCTCCCCTGAACTCGCTCATGGTCGCCTCGCCCGCAGCGCTGATGCCATCGCGGACGACGACAGCCTGGAGCGTCTTGGCCAAGATCTTCAGATCGAGCAGCAACCCGCGGTCGTCCACGTACTCGACGTCCAGCACGAACTTGTCCTCCCACGTCAGACCGTTACGGCCGTTCACCTGGGCCAGCCCCGTCACACCCGGGCGCACCTCGTGGCGGCGCGCCTGCTCAGGCGTGTAGCGGTCGAGATACCGCACCAACAGCGGCCGCGGCCCAACGAGGCTCATGTCGCCCTTCAACACATTCCACAAGGTCGGCAACTCGTCCAAACTGGTCGAGCGCAGAAACTTGCCCACATAGGTCAAGCGTTCGGCGTCCGTGACATGGGTCGCGTCGGGGTGCAGCATCGTGCGGAACTTCACCAATTCGAACACCACACCGTCGCGTCCCGGCCGCGGCTGACGGAACAACACCGGCCGGCCGTGGGTCGCCAACACGACGCCCGCCACGACGGCCTGGACCGGCGCCGTCACCACCAAGCCCACCGCGCTAGCAACCACATCCATCGCCCGCTTCACGACGTCGTAGGGGCGAGATTCACGCGAGGACACGAACACCCCCGATCGCCACGCCGATCGCGTCGGTCACGCGCTGCCAATGATCGTCCGTCAGCACCGAACCGCTCGGCAGCGAAATGCCCGTACGGAACAGCCCTTCGCTCGTGCCGTCCACGAACGCGCGCGCACCCGCGAACACCTGCTGCGCGTGCATCGGCTTCCACAAGGGGCGCGCCTCGATATCAGAGGCGGCCAGGTCGCGCCTCAAGTCATCGGCGGTGAAGCCGGCCGCATCAGCGTCCACGAGGATCGACGTGAGCCAGAAGTTGTCGCGGGTGTCCCCCCCATCGGCGCCCGAAGGCTCGCCGAAGATGGTCACGCCAGGCACGTCCGCAAACAAGTCGCGATAGTCCAGCCGCCACTGCCGGCGTCGCTCGATCATCGCGTCCAAGCGGCTCAACTGCGCGCGACCGAGCGCGGCGAGAATGTTCGACATCCGGTAGTTGTAGCCGATGTCAGTGTGCTCGTAGTGCACGACGGGCTGACGCGCCTGAGTGGCGAGATAGCGTATCCGCTGCGCAATCGCGGCATCGTCGGTGAGCAGCGCGCCGCCGCCCGACGTCGTCATGATCTTGTTGCCGTTGAACGACACCGCCGCAGCAACGCCGAACGCAGCCGAGGGGCGTCCATTGCGGATCGCGCCCAAGGACTCCGCGGCGTCCGACAGCACGACCGCTCCGTAACGCGCGGCGATCTCGGCGATCCGCTCGTGGTCGACCACCTTGCCCAGCAAGTCCACAGGCACGACGGCCTTCACCGGGCGGCCCTCGGCCCGCAGCGTCGCGAAGGCCACCTCGAGCAGGTCGGGGTTCATGTTGCCCGACTCGTCGGCGTCGACGAACACGGGCTCGGCGCCGGTGTAGGTGATCGCATTCGCGGTGGCCGCGAACGTCATCGTGGAGGTCAGCACCAAGTCGCCGGGGCCGATGCCCAGGGTCAGCAGTCCGAGGTGCAGCGCGGCCGTGCCCGACGACAACGCCACCGCGTGCTGCCGCCCGCAGTAGGCGGCGAGCTCGGCCTCAAAGGCGTCCACCTCAGGGCCCAGCGGTGCGACCCAGCCCGAGCGGATCGCACGCACCAGCGCGGCCTCCTCGAGTTCAGTGACGTCAGGCGAGGACAAGTAGATACGGTCCGTCACACGACCGCCTCAGAAACCGACGACTGCGGCGCCGGCGCCGCGGCCTCAGCCGCGTCCGTTCGCGACTGGTCCGCGAGAAGCCGGAGTGCGGCGTCCTCATTGCGGAACGGCAGGTCGACCGGCTCGAACACCGGGACCGCCACCTGGCTGATCAACGGGTGATCGCTGGGGCGTCCCTTTTCGAGGGTGCTGAACAGCACCTCGTGCAGCTTCTCGCCATGGCGCAGGCCCGTGTAGCGGATCTTCACGTCCTTGCCCGACTCCTCGATTAACCGCTGGGCGACATCGACGATCTTCACCGGCTCACCCATGTCGAGCACCAGCACATCGCCGGGGCGTCCGATCACGCTCGCCTGCAACACCAGCTCACACGCCTCGGGAATCGTCATGAAATACCGGGTCACATCGGGATGCGTCACCGTCACCGCATCCCCGCGCTCGATCTGCGCACGGAACGCGTACAACACCGAACCCCGCGACCCCAGCACATTGCCGAACCGCACCGACAGATACGTGGTGCCGTGCGTCTGCGCGAACCACGCCGTGAGCCGCTCGGCCAGCCGCTTCGTCTGCCCCAGCACGCTGGTGGCGTCCGCGGCCTTGTCGGTCGAGATGTTCACGAACTGCCGCCCGCCCGCCTCGTGGGCGCACTTCAGCACGTTCAGCGTGCCGAGCACGTTCGTCTTCCAGCCCTCCACCGGGAACCGCTCCAGCATCGGCAGATGCTTCAATGCCGCCGCATGGAACACCAGCTCAGGACGATGCTCCTGGAACACCGCACGCAGGGCGTCCTGGTCGCGAATGTCGCACAGCACCATGTCGTCGGTATCCAGCAAGCCGCTGCCATACAGCGACAACTGGACGCCGTGCAGCGCCGATTCATCGCGGTCGAGCAACACCAGCTTGCTCGGACCCAGCTTGTACACCTGCCGCGCCAGCTCCGCGCCGATCGAGCCGCCGGCACCCGTGATCAACACCACCCGGCCCTGCACCGAATCGGCGATCCGGCTCAGGTCGGTCTTGATCGGACGCCGCCCCAGCAGATCGGCCACGTTGAACTCGCGCAGGGACGCGAGCGTGACGCGTCCGCCGATCATTTCGCGCACCGGCGGCAACACGACGAGCTTGAGGCCCGCCTTCCGGCACCGGTCGGACACGCTCTGGATGAGCTTCGCGGACGCGTTCGAGATGGCCAGGATGACGACCTCGGCCTCGGTCTCGGCGGCCACGGCGAGCAGATCCTCGCCCGTGCCGCGCACCCGATGACCGCCGACCCGCAGAAACCCCTTGCCCGGGGCATCGTCGAGGAACCCCACGATGCGATACGGCGGCTCCTCGGCCGTCGCGATCAGCCGGGCCACCTCGTGCCCCGCGTCGCCCGCGCCGTACACGAGGGCCGGCGCACCGCCGACGGTCGACTTGCGGCCCGCGGCGATGATCATCCGGAACGCCCAGCGACCGAGGGCCATGAAGCACAGCGTCAGCATCGGGGCGACCACGCCGATACCGCGCGGGAAGTCACTCGACACCAGCGGGAACACGATCGCCAGCGGCGTCGCGACGAGGATCAGCATCGCGCCCACCCACGTCGCTTCGGTGAAGCTGCCCGTGCGGTTGCGGCCGAGATAGACCTGAGAAAGCAGCCCGAACGTGACCTGCAACACGATGGCGCACAGGGAGTAGGCCAGCGCCCAGCTCCACTGGTCGGGGGTCAGGCTGAAGTCGTAGCGGACGCCCACCAGCAGCATCACGGCGAGGAGCCACGACAGGGCGTCCCAGATGACCTGGATCATCCGGCGGACGATGACCGGTAAACGTCCGATCATGGCAGTTTCTTCGGTCTGGACGTAGATGCGCGGGTAGGCAGCGCGGGGGCGACAGACATCAGACTCCCTTGGGGGTGAGAGTAGGCGGGGACCCAGGGCCAAAGCCACGACACTCCGATCCCCGAAGAGTGCCGTAAGGAATGTACTGCCACGCCCGGCCGTCGGTCAAGTCCCCGGAAGTGGTGTAGCCGCTGATCCTTCGAGAGCTTTGTTCAGAAGGGTTGTTCTCCTGGGTTGAGAGGGGCGGTGGTGGTGTCGGGTGGCTTGGGCCACTCGGTCTGGCCCCCGGGCCAGGGGGCGGGGATACCTCTGAGGTTCACCCCGAACTGTTCGTCCCAGTAGCCGGTCTCGTAGCCGGCGGCGAGGGCGCGGAGGTAGTCGGCTTGGGTGTGGCCGGGGCCGTAGGTGTCTTTCAGGCGGGTCATGCTGCGGTCTCCTCGAGTGCGGGCAGGGTGACTTTGGTGGTCGTCGTGGCGGGGACGGGCCGGACGCGGGAGCGGGCGAGGATGTCGAGGCCGAGGTAGCGGCGGCCTTCGGCCCATTCGTCGTGTTGTTCGGCAAGGACGGCGCCGACGAGGCGGGTGACGCTGTCGCGGTCGGGGAAGATCCCGACCACGTCGGTACGGCGCCGGATCTCGCGGTTGAGCCGTTCGTTGGGGTTGTTCGACCAGATCTGTCGCCACAGCTCCTTGGGGAACGCGGTGAACGCGAGCACGTCGGCCCGGGCGGCGTCGAGGTGGTCGACGACCTCGGGAAGTTTGCCGTCCAAGGTGTCGAGCATCTTGTCGTACTGGGCGTGGACGGCTTTGGCGTCGGGCTGGTCGTACACCGAGTGCAGCAGGGCCTTGACCGCGCCCCAGCTGCTCTTGGGGCACACCGACATGAGATTGGCGGCATAGTGGGTTCGGCAGCGTTGCCAGGCCGCTCCGGGCAGGTTCGCCGCGATGGCTTCGACCAGCCCGGCGTGGGCGTCGCTGGTGACCAGCATCACCCCTTGTAGGCCGCGGGCGACCAGGTCAGCGAAGAAGGTGTTCCACGCCGGGCCGGTCTCGGCGGTGGCGACCTTCACGCCGAGGACTTCTCGGTGCCCGTCGGCGTTGACCCCGGTGGCGACCAGCACCACGGCGTTGATCACCCGGCCGGCTTCGCGGACCTTCATCGTCAACGCGTCGGCGGCCACGAACGTGAACGGGCCGGCATCATCGAGGCGTCGGGTCCGGAACGCGCCGACTTGGGCGTCCAGGTCGGCTGCCATCCGGGAGACCTGCGACTTCGACAAGCTGGTGATCCCCAAGGACTGGACCAGCTTGTCCATCCGCCGCGTCGAGACACCGAGCAGGTAGCAGGTCGCCACCACCGAGATCAGCGCCGACTCGGCCCGCTTACGGCGTTCCAGCAGCCATTCCGGGAAGTAGCTGCCGGTCCGCAACTTCGGGATCGCGACATCGATCGTGCCCGTCCGGGTGTCCAGCTCGCGGTGCCGGTACCCGTTGCGCTGGCTGACCCGATCAGGGCTGGGCTGGCCCCACTCGGCGCCACACACCGCATCCGCCTCCGCGGAGAGCAGGGCGTTGATCATCGTCGCGAGCAAGTGCCGCATCAGGTCCGGCGACGCATCACCCAGCGCTTGGCCAAGCAGGCGCGCAGGATCGACAATGTGAGGAGCGGTCATCGTGATGGTTTCCTTTCGAGAGTGCTGTGAGATGTTCACTCGAAGGATCACGCGATGACCGCGTCCACGTCCCGACGACATGCCGAGCCACGAACACGGGAACCGCGCTACACCACTATGCGGGACTCAACTCGGCCGTCCGACAAAGCAAACTGATACCGCGAGACGGCACGGCCCCGAGATGGCCGTCGATTGTCCGATACTTGCAGCCCTGGCGTGCCCGCGCGATCGCCGCTGCGGTGGTGCTGCACGACGTCGAACGCTCCTCGGGCGGATCCGCCGCAGCGAGGCCGCCCGGAGGTCGCGCCCCGGCGCCGCGCCACCGGTCGGATCTCGGCGATCGGACGGTTTCCGCGGGTCACCACCACCGACTCGCCCGCCTCGATCGCGTCGAGCAGATCCGAGAAGCGCCGGGACGCCTCGGTCGCGATGATGGTCCTCATCTGCCGATGACGTCTGATCATCTGATCACGGCCATTCCTTGCCCCCGTCAGGGCGAGCGTCGTCGGAAGCCCCATGCGGCATCCATCACCACGGGATCGGCCAGGTCATCGTGGCGTCAGAAGGTGCCATCGCGCACGCTGCAACCTGCGCGCGGCCACGGCTTCCTGCGCCACGCGACGGAGCGCTCGGTCGCTCGGTCGCTCGGTCGCTCGGTCGCTCGGTCGAGCGGGTGCTCGGGTGCTCGGTCGCTCGGTCGAGCGGGGGCGGGCCTCTCGGCGTCCGGAGCGGCGCCTACTCACGCCTGAGGGCATCTCCCGGTTCCGCCGAATCTGACGTTCATGCTTGTCGCGGCCATATTCCCCGCCATCCCACCCAACCCGTCGGCATCGTTATCATTTCGTTACTTTCATGGGGTGGGTTCGGGCCGTCGGCGGCCGGAAAGTGTCGGGGCCGGGTTCTAGCTTGGTGTCATGGACGCGATGCCCACCCCGCTCGCCGGCCCCGGCCTGGTCATTGACCCGGTCCGGCTGCTGGCCACCGATGCCGCGCTCGCGGTGGTCGAGCAGGCGTTGAGTGTCGTCGATCATGCCGGACGCCGTGCCCTCACCGCCGTGCAGCGGCTCGCCTTGGTGGCATCCTCACGGGCGTTGGCGGATCGACTGGAATCGCTCGCGGCGGTGTTGCTGGCCGAGGCCGACGCCGTGGACGCCTCGATGAGCGTGCGTGGCACGCCGACCACGAGCTGGTTGGCCCTTCACGGTGCGCGGACCGGCCGTGAGGCGTCCCGGCTCACCCTCACCGCCGCTGAGATCGCGGGGAGTCCGGCGGTGCGTGACGCGGCGATCACCGGACGCCTCACCCCGCAGCAGGCAGCCCGATTGGGTCGCGCCGTGCGTGAACTACCCGCCGAGTTGACCCCCACGCAGCGGGCGACCGCCGAGGAGTTGCTCGTCGAACGCGGCCTCACCACCGCCGCCGAGCGGATCCCGCGGCTGGTGCCCGACGTGATCACCGCCGTCCTGGCACCCGCCGCGTCCCCGACGGAGGCCGAACACCGCCGTCTTGAGGTGCGCCGCCGGCTCGCGGTCGGACGCCGCGGCCTCAGTTTCATGCCCGACGGGCTCGGTAGCGTCCTGATCCGCGGCAGCTTGCCCGAGGCCGAGGCGTCCGCGGTCAAGAAGCTCGTCGACTCCTACGTCGAGTCCGACCGCCGCGCCGAACGCGACCGCAAGGCTGCCCGCGCAGCCCTCCATACGCAAGCGTCCGAGACCGAAAGCAGCGGCGCCACCAGGCCACAAGGGGGGGGGGGGGGGGGGGGGGGCGGGGGGGGCCGGGGGGGGCCCCGCCGACACCCACCATGCCGTTCACGGGATCCCTTCCGACAACGCCCTTCACCGCCCAGATACCGACAGCACTCGTGATCTGGCCGCCGAACACGACGCCCGCGAAGCCCGCACCCCCGACCAGCGCCGCGCCGACGCGCTCCTCCGCCTCGCCGCCGACCTCGCCACCACCGACCACACCCCACGCGTCGCCGGCGACCAGCCCCGCGTCGTGGTCATCATGCGCGAGGCCGACCTCCGCGAACGCGCCGAACAAGCGGGCATCCTCGACACCGGCGACCGCATCGCCCCCGGCGACCTACGCCGCCTGTGCTGCGACGCCGACCTCACCCCCGTCGTCCTCGGCACCGGATCCGAAATCCTCGACGTCGGACGCACCCACCGCCTGGTCACCCCCGCGATCCGGCGCGCGCTCACCCTCCGCGACGGGGGATGCGCCTTCCCCCAATGCTCGGCGGACGCCGTCCGCTGCGCCGCGCACCACATCCGGCCCTGGTGGGCCGGCGGCGAAACCGCGCTCGGAAACCTGGTACTTCTCTGCCCGCACCACCACGGACTCGTCGAACCACCCCGCTTCTGGGACGGCCCGCCACCCGACCGCTGGCAGGTCCGCTTGAACGACCACGGCATACCCGAGTTCCTGCCACCCCGACGACACGATCTCGCCCGCCGCATCCTGAAAGGAAACCGTCCACCATGGGCCGCCTAACACCACGACCTACCCGAGTCCCCGTACCCCGTCAACGACATGACCCTGCCCACCCTGCGGCGTGGCCGACGACGACGAAAGGGATGGCGCATGATGTCCATCCCCAACGACGACGCTACAAGCATCGGCATTCGACCGAAGCGAGCCCACCACGCAACGCCACCGGGTGCTGCGCGCACCAACGCAGAGGAACCCAAGGACCCGACCCAGGCCGAAGCGCAGCCGCGCTCACCCAGGTGGCAGCCCGCTAGAGGTTGTACCCGATCGACCGGAGCTGCTCGCGTCCGTCGTCGGTGATGTTGTCCAGCGTCCACGGCGGCAGCCAGACCCAGTTGATCGTCACCGCGTCGACCAGCGGCGCCAGCGCGGCGTGCGTGTCGTACTCGAGCCGGTCGGTGAGCGGGCAGGTCGGCGACGTGAGGGTCATGTCGATCGTCGCGTGGTTCTGCTCGTCGACGCGTATGCCGTACACGAGCCCGAGGTCGACGACGTTGACCATCAGCTCGGGGTCGACGACCTCGCGCATGGCCTCCTCGACGTCCTCGATCGCGGCGACCTGCACGGGTTCCGCGCCGGCCGCCGCCGCGGGGGCGTCCGGGAACGTGTCCTTGACGAGGTCGGACGGGCGTGGCTGATCGGTCATCGTGCCTCCTGCACAGGATGGTCGTGCTCGGGTCCATGGTCCTGCTGGGAATCGTCGTTCTCAGAACCGGCGGCCTCACCGGCCCCGACTCCACCAGCGCCAGCCTCACCGGACACGACTCCACCGGCGCCAGCCTCACCGGCCCCGGCCTCACCGGCGCCAGCCTCACCGGCCCTATCGGCCCCGGTCTCACCGGCCCCGGTCTCACCGGCCCCGGCCTCACCCGCCCCGGCCTCACCCGCCCCGGCTTCACCGGCCCTATCGGCGCCGACTCCACCGGACGCGACGAGGGCGACGGCGTCCTTCCACGCCGACCACCCCAACAGCGCACATTTCACGCGCGCCGGAAACTGGGACACGCCCAGGAAAGCGATGCCGTCCTCGAGCAGCTCTTCATCGGGCTCGGCCGTGCCCTGCGAGTGCATCATCGCCTGGAACTCCGCCGCGATCGCGAGCGCGTCGTCGACCTCGCGCCCGATGACCAAGTCGGTCATGACCGACGTGGACGCCTGCGAGATCGAGCAGCCGACCGCGTCGTACGACACGTCGGCCACCCGCTCGCCGTCCAGGTGCACCCGCAGCAGGATCTCGTCGCCGCACGACGGGTTGACGTGCGTCACCTCGGCCTCGTACGGATCCCGCAGACCGGAATGATGCTTGGCCTTGTAGTGGTCGAGAATGATCTCTTGGTAGAGCTGTTCCACGCTCATCGGCGAATCCCCCCGAAGAAGTCACGCGCGTACACGAGGGCGTCGGCGAGCGCGTCGATCTCAGCCGGCGTCGTGTACAGGTAGGACGACGCCCGCGAGGACGCCTGGATGCCGAGCCGGTGGTGCAGCGGCCGTGCGCAATGGTGCCCGCCGCGGACGGCGACACCGCGCGAATCCAGCAGCTGCATCACGTCGTGCGGGTGCACCTCGAATCCGTCGGCGCTGGTCACCGTGAACGAGATCGCTCCCCCGCGGTCCACCGCCTCTCGCGGGCCGAGCACCGACACGCCGTCCAAGGCCAGCAGCCGGTCGAGCGCGTACGCCGTGATCGCGTGCTCGTGTGCGGCGATGCGGTCCATGCCGATGCCGGACAGGTAGTCCACCGCGGCCCCGAGGCCTACGGCTTCGGCGATCGGCGGTGTGCCCGCCTCGAAGCGTGCCGGCGGACGCGCGAACGTCGAGCCCTCCATGCGGACGACCTCGATCATCTCGCCGCCGCCCAGGAAGGGCGGCATCGTCTCGAGCAGGTCGTAGCGCCCCCACAGCACGCCGATGCCGGTCGGCCCGACCATCTTGTGCCCGGTGAACGCCAGCAGGTCCGCCCCCAGCGCGGTCACGTCGACCGGCAGGTGCGGCACGGCCTGCGAGGCGTCCACCACGACCAGCGCCCCGACCGCGTGCGCCGCCGCCGCCAGCGCGGCCACCGGGTTGACCGTTCCGAGCGTGTTCGACACCCACGCGAGCGACACGATCCGCGTCCGCTCGTTGATGAGCCCCTCGGCCTCGGCCTTGTCGAGATCCAACCGCCCCGCGTCGGTCACGTCGTACCACCGCAACCGGGCCCCCGTGCGCTCGCACAGCAACTGCCACGGCACGATGTTCGAATGGTGCTCCAGCACCGACACCACGATCTCGTCGCCGGGCCCCAGCTTCAGCAGCGGCCCGAGCGAGTACGCCGCCAGATTCAGCGCCTCGGAGGCGTTCTTGGTGAACACGACCTCGTCGGGAACGGCCCCGATGAACCCGGCGACCTTGGCGCGCCCCCCTCGAAGGCGGCGGACGCCTCGGCGCCGAGCGTGTGCATGGCCCGGGCCACGTTCGCGTTGTGCTCCAGCAGGTGGACGCTCATCGCCTCCACCACGGAGACCGGCTTCTGCGACGTGTTCGCGGAATCCAGGTAGACCAGCGGGTGACCGTTGATCGTGCGTCCGAGCACGGGGAAGTCCCCGCGCACCTCGTCCGCGAGCGCGAAGTCAGGCCCGGGCAGCCGGTTAGGCATGGGCCCGCGATGCGGCCACGTAGGCGTCGTAGCCGGTCACTTCGAGGCTCTCGGCGAGCTCGGAGCCGCCCTCGTCCACCACGCGGCCGTCGACGTACACGTGCACGAAGTCGGGCTTGATGTAGTTGAGGATGCGCGTGTAGTGCGTGATGAGCAGGACGCCGCGGTCGCCCTGCGCGGTGAAGCGGTTGACGCCGTCGGCGACGACGCGCAGGGCGTCGATGTCGAGGCCGGAGTCGGTCTCGTCGAGCACCGCGTACTTCGGCTGCAGCAGTTGCAGCTGGACGATCTCGGCGCGCTTCTTCTCGCCGCCGGAGAAGCCCTCGTTCAGCGACCGCGACGAGAACGACGGGTCGAGACCGAGGTCGCTCATCGCGCCGTTGACCTCCTTGACCCAGGTGCGCACCTTCGGCGCCTCGCCGTCGATGGCGGTCTTCGCGGTGCGCAGGAAGTTCGCGACCGACACGCCCGGCACCTCGACCGGGTACTGCATCGCCAGGAACAGACCTGCGCGGGCGCGTTCGTGGACGGCCAGCTCGTTGAGCTCGGTGCCGTCGAGGGTGACGGTGCCGGAGGTGATCTGGTACTTCGGGTGGCCGGCCAGCGCGTACGCCAGCGTCGACTTGCCGGAGCCGTTCGGGCCCATGATGGCGTGCACCTCACCCGGGTTGATGGTCAGGTTGACGCCCTTGAGGATCTGCTTGGGGCCTTCCTCGGTGAGAACGTCGACGTGCAGGTCGTTGATGACGAGAGACATGAGTGGTCAGGACTCCTGGTTGAGCGGGTTGGCAAGGTCGACGAACACCTCGTCGCCCTCAATTTTCACGGGATAGACGGGAACCGGCCGGGTCGCCGGCAGCTCGAGCGGCTCGCCGGTGCGCAGGTCGAATCGGCTGCCGTGCGCGAAGCACTCGAGGGTGCAGCCGTCGACCTCGCCGAGGCTGAGCATCACCTGGCCGTGGCTGCACTCGTCGCGGATCGCGAACACTTCGCCGGCGGTGGAAATCAACGCGACGAGTTCGTCGCCCACCTCGACCGACAGGGGGGTGTCCTCCTCGAGTTCGGCGAGCGCGCACGCGGTGCTCCAGCTCATCACTCCTCCACGGACGCCGCGGGCGCGGCCCCCACGGTGGCGGCGGCGAGCTCGCGCTCGACCTCGGCGATGAGCCCGGCCTCGACGTCGTCGACGCCGATGCGCCGGATGATGTCGACGAAGAAGCCCATCACGACGAGCCGGCGGGCCTCGACGGGGTCGATGCCGCGGCTGGTCAGGTAAAACAGGTGTTCGTCGTCGAAGCGTCCGGTGGTCGAGGAGTGGCCGGCGCCGGCGATCTCGCCGGTCTCGATCTCGAGGTTCGGCACCGAGTCGGCGCGCGCCCCTTCGGTGAGCACCAGGTTCTTGTTCGACTCGTAGGTCTCGATGCCCTCGGCGACCTTGCGGATCAGCACGTCGCCCACCCACACCGAGTGCGCGCCCTTGCCCTGCAGTGCGCCGCGGTAGTCGACGTTGCTGCGGGTGTGCGGCGCGTTGTGGTCGACGAACAGCCGGTGCTCGAGGTGCTGGCCGGCGTCCGCGAAGTAGAGCCCGAACAGCTCGGCGTCGCCGCCGGTGCCTTCGTAGTACAGGTTGGTGTGCAGCCGCACCACGCTGCCGCCGAAGGTGACGTTGACGTGCCGGTAGGTCGCGTCGCGTCCCACCCGGGCGGTCTGCTCGCCGGCGTGCAGCGCGTCGTCGTCCCAGTTCTGCAGCGACACGACGGTCAGGTTGGCGCCGTCCCGCACGTCGATCTCGACGTTCTCCAGCACCTGGGCGGAGCCGGTGTGCCGCAGCACGACGGTGGCCTTCGAGTGCGGCTCGGCGACGATGACGTGCACGCGGGCCGAGCGCGCGGAGGCGTCCGTTCCGGTCAGATGAATGCGCACCGGCTCGGCGAGCTCGGCATTCGCCAGGATGCGCACGACGGTCGCCTCGGCGGCGGCGGAGTCGGCCAGGGCCGCGGTGCGGTCGCCGGGCACCAGCACGTCGCCGCGCGGCGACTGCCCGCGCACGGCGGTCTCGACGCGGACGCCGTCCGGCGCCTCCACCTCGACGGCGACGGCTCCGGCGTCCGGACCCTCGCCGAGCAGCGCCCCGATGCGGTGCAGCGGCGTGAACCGCCACACCTCTTCACGGCCGGTCGGCACCGGGTGGTCGGCGAGGTCGAAGCTGGGCTTCGGGTGCAGGTGGGACTCGATGGTCTCGATCGCCCCGGCAACGTTGGGGGCCTCAGTCACAGTCACGGTTCGTGTTATTCCGCGGGCTCAGCCCACGGCTCCTTCCATCTGGAGTTCGATGAGCCGGTTCAGCTCGAGGGCGTATTCCATCGGCAGCTCGCGGGCGATGGGCTCGACGAAGCCGCGCACGATCATCGCCATCGCCTCGTCTTCTTCCATGCCGCGCTGCATCAGGTAGAACAGCTGGTCGTCGGACACCTTCGAGACGGTGGCCTCGTGCGCCATCGACACGTCGTCGACCTGGACGTCGACGTACGGGTAGGTGTCGGAGCGGCTGATCGTGTCGACCAGCAGCGCGTCGCACTTAACCGAGGACGCCGAGTGGTGCGCCTGCGGCTGCACCTCGACCAGGCCGCGGTAGGACGCCCGCCCGCCGCCGCGCGCGACCGACTTCGAAATGATCGAGCTCGACGTGTGCGGGGCGGCGTGCACCATCTTGGAACCCGTGTCCTGGTGCTGGCCCTCGCCCGCGAACGCGATCGACAGGGTCTCGCCCTTGGCGTGCTCGCCGAGCAGCCACACGGCCGGGTACTTCATGGTCACCTTGGAGCCGATGTTGCCGTCGATCCACTCCATCGTCGCTCCGGCGTCGCAGGTGGCGCGCTTGGTGACCAGGTTGTACACGTTGTTCGACCAGTTCTGGATCGTCGTGTAGCGCACCCGGGCGTTCTTCTTGACGATGATCTCGACGACGGCCGAGTGCAGCGAGTCCGACTTGTAGATCGGCGCCGTGCAGCCCTCGACGTAGTGCACGTAGGAGCCCTCGTCGGCGATGATCAGCGTCCGCTCGAACTGGCCCATGTTCTCGGTGTTGATCCTGAAGTAGGCCTGCAGCGGGATGCTGACGTGGACGCCCTTGGGCACGTAGATGAACGAGCCGCCCGACCACACGGCCGTGTTGAGCGAGGCGAACTTGTTGTCGCCGGTCGGGATCACCGTGCCGAAGTACTCCTGGAACAGCTCGGGGTGCTCCTTCAGGCCGGTGTCGGTGTCGAGGAAGATGACGCCCTGGCGCTCGAGCTCCTCGTTGATCTTGTGGTAGACCACCTCGGACTCGTACTGCGCGGCCACCCCGGAGACGAGGCGCTGCTTCTCGGCCTCGGGGATGCCGAGGCGGTCGTAGGTGTTCTTGATGTCCTCGGGCAGCTCTTCCCAGGTGGTGGCCTGCTTCTCGGTGGACTTCACGTAGTACTTGATGGTGTCGAAGTCGATGCCGCCGAGGTCGGCGCCCCAGGCGGGCATCGGCTTGCGGCCGAACAGCTTCAGGCCGCGCAGGCGGCGGTCGAGCATCCACTGCGGCTCGCCCTTGCGCGCCGAGATGTCGCGGACGACGTCCTCGTTCAGGCCGCGGCGCGCCGAGGAGCCCGCCGAGTCGCTGTCGTGCCATCCGAATCGGTACTTGCCGAGTGCTTCGAGGTGCTCGTCCTGCGTAGCACCGAGCCCGGGGGCCTGGGTTTGAGTCATGAAGACGTCCTCTCGACTGGGTGGGGAATGTGCGTGGTGCACACCCCGTCGCCATGGGCAATCGTCGCGAGCCGCTGGACATGGCTCCCCAGCAACTCCGAAAACAGTCGGGTCTCCGCCGCGCAGAGCTCGGGGAACTCGCGTGCCACGTGCGCCACCGGGCAGTGGTACTGGCACAGCTGGGTTCCCGAAGCCACCGGTTGCAGCGAGGTCACGTAACCGCGTTCGTTCAGCACTTCAGCCAACGCGTGGGCCGGGGTCGAGTATTCCGCGCCCTCGGCGGTGAATCGGCGCCGCACCTCGTCGGTGACCTGCTCGGCGAACGCGGTGACCGCCTCGGCGCCCCCCGACGCGCGCAGGAATTGGAGCGCGTGGATCGCCAGCTCGTCGTACGCATGGTGGAACGACTCGCGTCCCTGATCGGTGAGCACGAACACCTTGGCCGGACGCCCTCGCCCCCGCTGGCCGTAGACCCGCTGTTCGCGCGACGTCAGGTGACCTGCGTCCATCAGGACGGCCAGGTGCCGACGGACGGCGGCCGGGGTCAGGTACAGGCGCTGGGCGAGCTCGGCGGCGGTCGACGGGCCGTGCTCCAGGATGGAGCGCGCGACACGGTCTCGGGTGGACGCGTCGTCGCGAGCGTGGTCATTGCCGGGTTCGATGGTCAGCTCGATCATCGGAACCACCTCCCTCGCATTATGCAACGCTATTCTTGCAAATATACGCCCGAGCGCAACTTTCCTAGGCTACCGTGCCATCGGCCGCCCGTCCGAACCTGAACACCACCGGACACTGGCCACTACGAGCCGTAGTATTTGCGGGCGCGATGAGCTCGCGCTCACCGACCAGCAAAGGACGTCACCGTGGCCAGCCGCAGGCTTCCAATCCTCCTCGTTCCACTCCTGGTAGCGCTCGCGGGGTGCTCCACCGGGGCCGGCCCCAGCGAGGGACACAGCGGGGGCGGTGAGGCCAACCTGCACCTGCCCGACCTCAGCGCCGTCACCTTCTTCGGCGGTGCCCTCAACGGCGTCTGGCTGCTGATGATCGGCCTCGTCGTGTGCGTCGGCGGCCTGATCTTCGGCCTGACCAGCTACATGCAGTTGCGCGAACTGCCCGTGCACGAGTCGATGCGCGAGATCTCCGAGCTGATCTACAGCACCTGCAAGGCCTACCTCGTCCAGCAGGGCCGCTTCCTGATGATCCTGTGGGCGTTCATCGCCTCGGTCATCTTCATCTACTTCAAGTTCCTCGCCGGATCCGGCTGGGGCCAGGTGTTCATCATCCTGGCGTTCTCGCTCATCGGCATGGCCGGCAGCTACGGCATCGCCTGGTACGGCATCCGGGTCAACACGTTCGCCAACGGACGCACCGCGTTCGCATCGCTGCGCGGGCGTCCGTACCCGCTGCACCAGATCCCGCTGCGGGCCGGCATGAGCGTCGGCATGGTGCTCATCTCGGTCGAACTGCTGATGATGCTGGTCATCATGCTGTTCCTGCCGCCGCAGATCGCCGGATCCTGCTTCATCGGCTTCGCGATCGGCGAATCCCTCGGCGCGTCCGCCCTGCGCATCGCCGGCGGCATCTTCACCAAGATCGCCGACGTCGGCTCCGACCTGATGAAGATCGTCTTCAAGATCAAAGAGGACGACGCCCGCAACCCCGGCGTCATCGCCGACTGCACCGGCGACAACGCCGGCGACTCCGTCGGCCCGTCCGCCGACGGCTTCGAGACCTACGGCGTGACCGGCGTCGCCCTGGTCACCTTCATCATGCTGGCCATCCCCACCAGCGAGGCCCTGCTGCAGGCGTCCCTGCTGGTCTGGATCTTCTTCATCCGCGCCGTCATGGTCGTGGCGTCCGGCGTCTCGTACGGCGTCAACGCGATGATCACCCGGCAGCGCTACGAGCACGCCGACGAGATGGACTTCGAGACCCCCCTCACCTCGCTGGTGTGGATCACCTCGCTCACCTCGATCGCCCTCACCTTCCTCACCTCCGCCCTGCTGATCCCCGATCTGGGCGACGGCACGACCTGGTGGAAGCTGTCGCTCATCATCTCGTGCGGCACCCTCGCCGGCGCCCTCATCCCCGAGCTGGTCAAGGTGTTCACCTCGGTGAAGAGCCGCCACACCCAGGAGGTCGTCAAGTCGGCCAACTCGGGCGGCGCGTCCCTCGACATCCTGTCCGGCCTGGTGGCGGGCAACTTCTCGGCCTACTGGCTCGGCATGGCCATCGTCGCGCTGATGGCGGCCGCGTACGCCGTCTCGAACACGCTCGGCTTCGGCGCCTCGATGGCCGCCCCCGCGGTGTTCGCGTTCGGGCTCGTCGCGTTCGGGTTCCTCGGCATGGGCCCGGTCACCATCGCGGTCGACTCCTACGGCCCGGTCACCGATAACGCCCAGTCGGTGTACGAACTGTCCACGATCGAGGACGTCCCGAACGTCACCGAGAACATCGAACGCGACTTCGGCTTCGCGCCCGACTGGAACCGCGCGAAGGGCCTGCTCGAAGCCAACGACGGCGCCGGCAACACCTTCAAGGCCACCGCCAAGCCGGTGCTGATCGGCACCGCCGTCGTCGGCGCCACCACGATGATCTTCTCGATCATCATGGGCCTCACCGGCGGCCTCCAGCACGACGTCGAAATGCTGTCGTTGCTGCACGCGCCCTTCCTGCTCGGCCTGATCTCCGGCGGCGCCGTGATCTACTGGTTCACCGGCGCGTCCATCCAGGCGGTCACGACCGGCGCGTTCCGCGCCGTCGAGTTCATCAAGGACAACATCAAGCTGGACGAGAACGCCACACGCGCGTCCGCCGAGGATTCGCGCCGCGTCGTCGAGATCTGCACCGTGTACGCGCAGAAGGGCATGCTCAACATCTTCCTGGGCGTCTTCTTCGCCACCCTCGCCTTCGCGTTCGTCGAGCCGTTCTTCTTCATCGGCTACCTGATCTCGATCGCGCTGTTCGGCCTCTACCAGGCGATCTTCATGGCCAACGCCGGCGGCGCCTGGGACAACGCCAAGAAGATCGTCGAGGTCGACCTCGCCGCCAAGGGCACCGACCTGCACGACGCGTCCATCGTCGGCGACACCGTCGGCGACCCGTACAAGGACACCTCCTCGGTCGCGCTCAACCCCGTGATCAAGTTCACCACCCTGTTCGGGCTGCTCGCCGTCGAACTGGCGGTGTCCCTGACCGCGGCCGGGTACGCCGTGCTCGTGGGCGCGCTCGCGGTGGTGTTCTTCATCGCCTCGGCCGTGTTCGTGTGGCGCAGCTTCTACGCCATGCGCATCGACGCCCCGATGCTGACCGCCGACGACATCAGCCACGTGCGCCTCTGACCGGACGCATTTCGCGCCACCGGCGTTTCGCAACGCAGTTGTGAGGCGCCACGGACGCCTGTCCCTCCCCGGGAGGGCAGGCGTCCCCCTATTGTTTGGCAATGGCAGCCCGGATCCTCACACAGCGTCGTGTCCCACTTCTCGCCGCCGCCCTGGTCATCCTCGTCCTCGCGGGATGCTCCCCCGCGGGCGTGGCGTCCGGGCGGGGCCACGGCGGCGAGGCGAACCTGACGCTGCCCGACCTCTCGCGGGCCGTCATCGCCGGCGGCCTCGACGGACGCCTGCTGCTCACCGTCGGCGTCCTGATCTCGCTGGCCGGCCTGGTGTTCGGGCTGCTCAACTACCTGGGCCTGCGCCGCCTGCCCGTGCACGCGTCGATGCGCGAGGTGTCCGAGCTGATCTACGCCACCTGCCGCACCTATCTGGCCCAGCAGGGCCGTTTCCTGGCCGTGCTGTGGCTGTTCACGGCGACCGTGATCTTCTTCTACTTCGCGTTCCTGGTGGGGACGCCGATCGGCAGCACGCTGGTCATCCTCGCGTTCTCGCTGCTCGGGGTGGCCGGCAGCATCGGGATCGCCTGGTTCGGCATCCGGGTCAACACGTTCGCCAACGGACGCACCGCCTTCGCGGCGCTGCGCGGGCGTCCGTACCTGCTGCACCAGATCCCGCTGCGCGCGGGCATGAGCATCGGCACCGTGGTGATCTCGCTCGAACTGCTCCTGCTGCTGACCATCCTGCTGGCGCTGCCCGGCCACCTCGCGGGCGCCTGCTTCATCGGCTTCGCGATCGGCGAATCCCTCGGCGCGTCCGCCCTGCGCATCGCCGGCGGCATCTTCACCAAGATCGCCGACATCGGCTCCGACCTGATGAAGATCGCGTTCAAGATCAAAGAGGACGACGCCCGCAACCCCGGCGTCATCGCCGACTGCACCGGCGACAACGCCGGCGACTCCGTCGGCCCGTCCGCCGACGGCTTCGAGACCTACGGCGTCACGTCCGTGGCGCTGGTCACCTTCATCATGCTCGCCGTGACCCCCGCGATCGTCGAGCCCGACGCCGTCGAGTCGACCCAGGCGACGCTGCTGGTCTGGCTGTTCTTCGTGTCGGCGATGATGATCCTGGCCTCCCTGGCGTCCTACATGATCAGCTCGTGGCTCACCTGGCGCCGCTACGCGAACGTCACAGGGATGGACTTCGAGACGCCGCTCACCCGCCTGGTGTGGATCACTTCGCTGGTCTCGATCGCCGTCACCTTCGCGACCTCGGCCGTCCTGATCCCCGACCTCGGCGACGGCACCCTCTGGTGGAAGCTCGCCGCGATCATGTCGTGCGGCACGCTCGCCGGGGCACTCATCCCCGAACTCGTCAAGGTGTTCACCTCGGTGCACAGCAAGCACGTGCAGGAGGTCGTGAAGTCGTCCCACTCGGGCGGCGCGTCGCTGAACATCCTGTCCGGCCTGGTCGCCGGCAACTTCTCCGGGCTGTGGCTCGGGCTCGCGATCGTGTTCCTGATGACCGTCGCCTACCTCGTGTCGCTGACCGGACTCGGCGCCCTCATGGTCGCGCCCGGCGTGTTCGCGTTCGGGCTCGTCGCGTTCGGATTCCTGGCGATGGGGCCGGTGACGATCGCCGTCGACTCCTACGGCCCGGTCACCGACAACGCCCAGTCGATCTACGAACTGTCCACCATCGAAACGCTGCCCGACATCGACGCCGACATCCGCGCCCAGTACGGGTTCGACCCGCAATGGGAACACGCCAAGGGCCTGCTCGAAGCCAACGACGGCGCCGGCAACACCTTCAAGGCCACCGCCAAGCCGGTGCTGATCGGCACCGCCGTCGTCGGCGCCACCACGATGATCTTCTCGATCATGATGGGGCTCACCGACGGCATGACGGCCAACATCGACAAGCTGTCGCTGCTGTACGCGCCCTTCCTGCTGGGCCTGATCACCGGCGGCGCCATCATCCACTGGTTCGCCGGGGCGTCCATCCAAGCCGTGACGACCGGCTCCTTCCGGGCCGTGGAGTTCATCAAGGCCAACATCCACCTGGACGGTGCGGCGAAGGCGTCCGAGGCCGACTCGCGCCGCGTCGTCGAGATCTGCACGCAATACGCGCAGAAGGGCATGTTCAACATCTTCCTGGGCGTCTTCTTCGCCACCCTCGCGTTCGCGTTCACCGATCCGTTCTTCTTCATCGGCTACCTGATCTCGATCGCCATCATCGGGCTGTACCAGGCGATCTTCATGGCCAACGCCGGCGGCGCCTGGGACAACGCCAAGAAGATCGTCGAGGTCGACCTCGCCGCCCAGGGCACCCCGCTGCACGAGGCGTCCATCGTCGGCGACACCGTCGGCGACCCGTACAAGGACACCTCCTCGGTCGCGCTCAACCCCGTGATCAAGTTCACCACCCTGTTCGGGCTGCTCGCCGTCGAACTGGGCGTGTCGCTACGGTCCTCGGACGCCCACGCCCAGGTGCTCGCCCTCGCCGGGGTGTCGCTGCTGATCGCGCTCACGTTCATGTGGCGCAGCTTCTATCGCATGCGGATCGACGAGCCGATGCTCACCCGCGAGGGACTCGCACGCTCGTACGCCACCGACGCGGCCGACGCGGCCGCCACCGACGCGGCCACCGCGTCCGACCCGAGCCGGCCCTGGCTAGACTGACGGGGTGTCCGTGCACCCTGCCCTCAGCGTCGACGGGCTTGAGGTGTCCCTGGGCGGACGCCCCGTCCTGCGCGGCCTCACGTTCACCGCGAACCCCGGCGAGGTGACGGCGCTGCTCGGCCCGAACGGCGCCGGCAAGACGACGACCATCCGCGTGATGACGGGCCTGCTACCCGTCGGAGCGGGCACCGTCGAGGTGCTCGGACGCCCCGCGGGCGACCCCGCCGCGCTGACCCGGCTCGGGCTGATGCCGCAGGCGACGGGCGCCTGGTCCGGCATCCGGCCGGTCGAACTCCTGCGCTACCTGGCAAGCCTGTACACCCGGCCGCAGCCCGTCGACGCCCTGGTCGACGCACTCGCGCTCGGATCCTTCCTGCGGACGCCCTACCGCCGCCTGTCCGGCGGTCAGCAGCAGGCGGTCAACCTGGCCGGCGCGCTGATCGGGCGTCCCGAGTTCGTGCTGCTCGACGAACCCACCGCCGGCATGGATCCCCACGCCCGCCGCCGCACCTGGGCGCTCATCCGCGCCCTCGCCGGGGCCGGCGTCGGCGTCCTGCTGACCACCCACGCGATGGACGAGGCCGCCGAACTGGCCGACCGCGTATGGATCATGGACGGCGGCCGGATCACCATCAGCGGCACGGTCGCCGACCTGACGGCCGGAGCGTCCCTCGAGGACGTCTTCGTCGCCCACACCCAGGAGCGGTCATGAGCACCACCTTCGACGGGCTCGACCTGTCCCCCGCGCCCGGCGCCGCGCCCCGCGGGCGCCGCGTGCTGCGTCACGCCGCCGTCGAGGCGACCCTGATGGTGCGCAACGGCGAGCAGCTGATCCTGGCGCTGGTGATCCCCTTCGGGCTGCTGATCGCCGGACTGCTGTTCGGCGAGCGGGTGGGTCTGGATCAGACCGTGTTCCCCGCATCCGTGCTGGGCCTGGCGCTGTGGTCGACCACGTTCACGTCGCTGGCCATCACGACCGGCTTCGAGCGGCGCTACGGCGTGCTCGAACGCCTCGTCGCGACCCCGCTGACCCGCGGCGACCTCGTGACGGGCAAGGCGCTGGCGTCCGGGTCGGTCGCGTTGGGGCAGGTGATCGTCCTGACGATCGCGGCGTTCGCGCTCGGCTGGCGGCCCGAACCGGCGCCCGCGCAGATACCCATCGCGATCGCCGCCGGGCTGCTCGCGGCGACCACCTTCGCCTGCTTCGCGCTCGCCCTCGCCGGGCGCCTCCGCGCCGAGGCGACGCTCGGGCTCGCCAACCTGATCTACCTCGTCGTCGCGGTGGCCGGCGGCCTGGTGATCCCCGTCGCGGCGTACCCGGCGTGGGCGCAACCCGCGGTCGGCCTGTTGCCGTCGGCCGCGCTCGGCGAAACGCTGCGCGCGCTGGCATCCGGCCTCGTCGATCCGTTCCCCCTCGTGGTGCTGGCAGCCTGGCTGGCGGCCTCCCTCGTCATCGCTCGAAAGGCCTTCCGATGGACGTCCTGACCTCGGCATCCGCCCTGCGGCGCTGGAGCGTGGCCAACCTGATCGCGAACATGGTGATCATCTGGACCGGGGCCCTCGTGCGGCTCACCAAGTCGGGGCTCGGCTGCCCCACCTGGCCGCAGTGCGAGCCCGGATCGTACGTGCCGACCGGCGAACTCGGCCTCCACGGCGCGATCGAGTTCGGCAACCGGATGCTGACATTCGTGCTGGCGGCGATCGCGCTGGCCACGTTCCTCGCGGCGTGGCGCCGCCGGCGGGCCGGCCAGGCGCCGCGCCGGCTGGTGTGGCTGACGTTCAGCGTCGGGCTGGGCATCATCGCGCAGGCCGTCATCGGCGGCGTCTCGGTGCGGATGCAGCTCGATCCGTGGGTGGTGGGTCTGCACATGGTGGCGTCCGTCGCGCTCATCCTGGTGTGCGTCGAGATCGTGCACCTGACGTTCGGCGTGGCGCGCGTCTACGTGCCGCAGCGGCTGGCGCTACTGACCCAGACAGTGTTCCTGCTCGGTCTGGCCGTGATCGCGCTCGGCGTCGTGGTGACCGGCGCCGGCCCGCATTCGGGCGACGGCGGCGCGCAGCGCAACGGGCTTTCCCCCGAATGGACCGCCAAGACCCACGCCTGGTCGGTGTGGCTGCTGATCGGCCTGACCGTGCTGGGCAGCGTGCTCGCCTGGGCCGATCCGCGCCTGCGACGGCTGTGGCTCGGCCTGCTGGCAGTGGAACTGCTACAGGGCCTCATCGGCTACATCCAGTACTTCACCCACCTTCCGGTCGCGACGGTGATGCTGCACATGGTCGGCACAACGCTGTTCGTCGCGGCGCTGGGCCACCTCACCTTCCTGACCCGCCACGAGGCCCTGCGCCCGGCGGAGGCTACGGCGCGCCTCGGCTAGGGCACGGGCGGTCGGGCGCGCGTGCCCTCGTGCGCTCCGACAGATGCACATTTTCCACCACTCAATCCGGCCGCCCTCGCCAGGAACACAGTCGGACTGATGTTCCACGGCGCTCGCGGGAAACGAGTGGCAGGAAATGTCGCCCGAGACACGCGCACCCACCGTCTTCCGCCCGTCACAGCTCACCCGTCGATCGATTCCGGGGAACGTTGTGATGCTACATTTGGTACAAAGATCGATACGTGAGGCGGCGGGGTCATGGGCGAGGAAGCATGGTTGGTCACCTCGGGGCGGGCGGCACGTCCGGTGGGCAGCGCGCGCCGGGTGAGGAGCCGCGCGTGCGGTGCCGCGCGTGGGGTGGGCTCGCCGGTGCTCGTCGTCGACCCGGAGGTTGCCGGTGCTCGTCGTTGATCCGGCACTGCCGACCCCGCCGTACGAGCAGCTCAAGCAGCAGATTGCGGATGCACGGGAGTCCGGCACATTTCCCGCCAACCATCGACTGCCCCCGGTGCGGCATCTTGCCGCCGAGCTGGGACTCGCGCCGAATACGGTTGCCCGGGCCTACCGGGAATTGGAGGCGTGCGGTGTCATCGAGACGCGCGGTCGCGCCGGATCGTTCGTGACCGGCACCGCCGCGTCGGCACGGAAGGCGGGCGCGACGGCGGCACGCGACTATGTGGCGCGCCTCCGCCAGTTGGGACTCTCGCCGACGGATGCCCTCCGTCTCGTGCGCGAGGCCCTCGACGGATAGCACCGCGTCGTCCGCGGCGGAGGAGCCCCGAGCGCCGCCGAATTGTCGCGGGCCCGGAGCTGTGAGGCTCCGGGCCCGGCGAGGCGTCGCCTCTTCCCGCAGGCTGCGTGAAACGCCCCTCCCCGGCGAACCTGCGATGGAAGCCCTCCCCCAAGGGCTGCCTACCCCTGAAGACACGGCTCGTGGCGTGTGATGACGCGACATCGTCGCGTTCTTCCGGGGATTCTTCTGGGGACGTGCGATCAGCCGGGCGCCGCGGCGGGAACGACCGGCAACACGAGCGTCGCGCCCGCGCGGACGACCGTCATCATCATCGTCTCTCCGACCTGGCTCGCGCCCACCCGTGCCAGGAGGTCGGCGGTCGAGGTCACGGTATGCCCGTCCACCGCGACGATCACGTCGCCGACCTTCACCCCGCCCGCCTCGGCTGGCGAACCGGCCGTCACCGTCGCCACCACGGCGCCAGGCTGCGCGGCCGTGCCATTGACCACACTGATCCCGATGATCGGACGCGCGGGGGGCGTCGGAGTCGGAGTCGGAGTCGGGCTCGGCGTCGGGGTAGGCGTCGGAGTCGGGCTCGGCGTCGGGGTAGGCGTCGGAGTCGGGGTAGGCGTCGGAGTAGGAGTAGGA
The DNA here is from genome assembly GCA_016711325.1 of Nigerium sp. Classification (GTDB taxonomy): domain Bacteria; phylum Actinomycetota; class Actinomycetes; order Propionibacteriales; family Propionibacteriaceae; genus Propioniciclava. The sequence continues at coordinate 273,876 of JADJTH010000009.1, forward strand.
GTCGGGCTCGGAGTCGGGCTCGGCGTCGGAGTCGGCGTCGGAGTCGGCGTCGGAGTAGGAGTCGGGCTCGGCGTCGGCGTCGGAGTCGGCGTCGGGCTCGGCGTCGGCGTCGGGCTCGGCGTCGGGCTCGGCGTCGGAGTCGGGGTAGGCGTCGGCGTCGGAGTCGGCGTCGGGGTAGGAGTCGGAGTCGGGCTCGGAGTCGGAGTGGGCGTCGGCGTCGGCGTCGGGCTCGGCGTCGGCGTCGGGCTCGGTCGGAGTCGGAGTCGGAGTCGGCGTCGGAGTCGGCGTCGGAGTCGGCGTCGGATCGGGCACCGGCTCGGCGGTGACCTCATCCGCCGGTTCAGTCACCGGCACCACGGACGAACCATCGGCGGGGTTCGTCCAGCGCGGCAGCCGCTGCGGCGGCATCACGACGACCCTCGCGCCCGGAAGGGCGGAAACGGACGCGGGATCGTCCGTCGCGACGGTCTCGGCGGTAGCGTGCGTCACCGGCAACGCACTCGATCCCGGCACGGCGACGGACGCCGGCCGCGTCGCCGGGCCTCCGCTCGCAGGCAGGAACGAGTTCGCCGCCACGGCGACCACCGCCACCACTGCGACCGCGGCACCGGTGCCGCCGACCGTCTGAAGCACGCGCGAGGTACCGCGTGACCGCCCGGAACCCCCCGGACCGGCCGTACTCGCGGCGTCCGCCCCCGAACCGGCGCCGGCATCCGTGCCGGCAGCGGCCGGCGTGCCCTCGATCATCAGCGAAGCCGCCAGCCCCGCCACCGAACCGGCGCCGACGAGCCCCGCGATGCGCAGCGACACGGCGAGATGCGCGATCCGATGGGCCGCGCGCTCGCAGGATGCGCACTCGTCCAGATGGCTCCGCATCCGTGCGTCCTGCGGTCCGCTCAGCGAGTGGCGTGCGAACGCGCCGAGGTGGTCGAGGACCCACGCACATTCGGGATCCTCGGTGCGCGCGTCGACATGCGCCTGAAGCCAGGCCCGGCCCAGCGCGGCGCGGGCACGCTTCGTCAGCGCAGCCGTGCCGTTGGGCGACATCTGGAGGTGGCGGGCGACATCCGAGGTCGCCTGGCCCTCGACGTCGATCATCCACAGCACCGAACGCCAGCGTTCCGGAAGCGTGCTGAACGCCTCCGCGACCAGCTCGTGCTCGGCCATCGCGGCGCTGAACCCGTCGCCGGCGACCTCGGACGTCCGCCTCATCCAGTAGTCGAGGCGGTCTTCGTCGGTCGTCTCCTCGCGGTTGCGCGTAGCCGCGTTCGTGGCGACGTTGCGGATCGCCGTCCTCAGGTAGGGGCCGAGTGCGTGTACGGGCCCCCCGCCCCCGCGTAAAGCCGACCAGGTGCGGGCGAACGCCTCGGCGGCCAGATCCTCGGGGTCGACGGCACGGGTGAGGTGCGCGGCGTACCGCACGGCCGCCCGGTAGTGACGGCAGAACAGCACGTCGAACGCGTCGCCGTCGCCCGCCCGACAACGGTCGAGGAGTTCGGCGTCGCCCGATTGGTCGATGCCCGGCTCGTCGAAGGGGGTATCCATGGCGGCCTCAGAAGAGCAGTGGATCGATCGCGGCAGCGATGAACACCAGCGACAGGTAGCTGTTCGACCAATGGAACAGCTTCATCGGAGCGAGCGCCGCATCGCGTAGGCCGGCGTGGGCACGTCGCAGCAGCGCGACCGATTCCCACACCAGCCATCCGCCGGCGACGCCGGCGACCAGCGGGTACAGCCAGCCCGTCCCGGCCACGGGCCACAGCGCCAGGCTCGTGACCACGGTCGCGACCGAGTACGCGACGATATGCCGCGCGACGTAGGGCGCTTCTCTCACCACCGGCAGCATCGGGACGTCGACCTGGGCGTAGTCGTCGCGGTAGCGGAGCGCCAGCGCCCACGTGTGCGGCGGCGTCCAGAAGAAGACGATCAGGAACAGGATGATCGGCGGCCACGCCACCGCGCCGGTGACGGCCGTCCACCCGATGAGCGGCGGGAAGCACCCGGCCACGCCACCCCACACGATGTTCTGCGCCGTGCGCCGCTTGAGCCACAGCGTGTAGATGAAGACGTAGTACAGGATCGCCACGACCGACAGCGCCGCCGCCAGCCAGTTCGCGCCGAGCCCCAGCATCAGCGTCGACACGACACCGAGCACCACCCCGTACAGGTAGGCGGCAGGCTTGCTCACCTGTTCGCGCACCATCGGACGCCGCCGCGTGCGCCGCATCTGCTCGTCGATGTCGGCGTCCATGATCGAGTTGAACACGTTCGCGGACGCCGCCGACAAGGTGCCGCCGACGAAGGTGATGACCACCAGCCCAACCGGGGGAAAACCGCCGGCGGCCAGGAACATCGCCGGTATGGTCGTCACCAGCAGCAACTCGATGATGCGGGGCTTCGTCAGGCCGATGTACGCCTTGACGACCCCCCAGGCGCCGCGGGCGGGCACAGCCGGAGCCTGCGTCCTAGCTGGGTGCATCGCACTACCTCCGGCGTCAGTGGGCGCGGTCACGCTGACGTGCCCGACGTACCTTTCTCGCCATGATAATCCACGACTAGCGCTTTCTTCTCTTCGCGGCGACCTGGCGGGGTGTCACGACCCCGGGGGCCGCGTCAAGACCGCCGCCATCTTCGGTCCCTGTCCACCCGGCGCGACCTCGGGGGTGGCTAGAATCGGGCGGTGACTGATGCCAGCTTCGTGAACCCCCTTCGCGACGAGACCGACCGCCGGCTGCCGCGCGTCGCCGGGCCGTGCGCCCTGGTGCTATTCGGGGTGACCGGCGATCTTGCGCGCAAGAAGCTCCTGCCCGCGATCTACGATCTCGCGAACCGCGGTCTGCTGCCGCCCAGCTTCGGGCTGGTCGGCTACGGGCGCCGCGACTGGGACGACGAACAGTTCGCCGACTACGTGCTTCAGTCGGTGCGCGAACGGGCACGGACTCCGTTTCGTGCCGAGGTGTGGCGCCAGCTCGTCGAGGGGATCCGCTTCGTGACGGGCGCCTTCGACTCCGACGACGGCTTCGCCAACCTCGCCACCACGCTCGCCGACCTGGACGCGGTGCAGGGCACCGAGGGCAACCATGCCTTCTACCTGTCGATCCCGCCGGACGGCTTCGACCAGGTGATCGAGCAGCTCCGCCGCCAGGGCCTGGTCGACAAGCAGAAGCGGAACCCGTGGAGCCGGGTCGTCATCGAGAAGCCGTTCGGGCACGATCTGGCCAGCGCGCGCGCCCTCGAAGAGAAGGTGTCGAGCGTCTTCAGCTCCGACTCGGTGTTCCGCATCGACCACTATCTGGGCAAGGAGACCGTCCAGAACATGATGGCGCTGCGGTTCGCCAACCAGCTCTTCGAGCCGGTGTGGAACCGCAACTACGTCAGCCACGTCCAGATCACGATGGCCGAGGACATCGGCATCGAGGGGCGCGCCGGCTACTACGACGGCATCGGCGCCGCCCGCGACGTGATCCAGAATCACCTGCTGCAACTGCTGGCGCTGGTCGCCATGGAGGAGCCGGCCTCCTTCGAGGCGGGCAACCTGCGCGCCGAGAAGGAGAAGGTGCTCGCCGCGGCCCGCGCGCCGCGCGACCTCAAGTCGCACACGGCGCGCGGCCAGTACACGGGCGGCTGGGCGGCCGGCGAGAAGGTCAAGGGCTACCTCGACGAGGACGGCATCGACCCCGCCACGCACACCGAGACGTACGCCGCCTTCCGGGTCGACATCGACAACCGCAGGTGGGCGGGGGTCCCGTTCTATTTGCGGGCCGCCAAGCGCATGCCGCGCCGGGTCACCGAGATCGCCCTGATGTTGCGCCCCGCCCCGCACCTGCCGTTCAACCTGAACGACACCGAGCAACTCGGCAGCAACGCGCTCGTCCTGCGCATCCAGCCCGACGAGGGCATCGCCTTGCGCTTCGGCGCCAAGGTCCCTGCGACGCCGATGGAGATCCGCGACGTCACCATGGACTTCAACTACGGCACCAGCTTCGCCGAGTCCAGCCCCGAGGCCTACGAGCGGTTGATCCTCGACGTCCTGCTCGGCGACCCGCCCCTGTTCCCGCAGCACACCGAGGTCGAACTGTCGTGGAAGATCCTCGACCCGATCCTCGACTACTGGGCCCGCAAGAAGAACGCGCCCGAGGGGTACGCCGCCGGCACGTGGGGCCCCCCGTCCGGCAACACGATGCTCGAGCGTGACGGTTTCACCTGGCGACGTCCGTAAGGTGACAGAGGAGAACATGATCACCACACTCAAGGGCACCACCGCCCGCGACATCCAGAACGCCATCATGCGCGCCCGCCAGAACGTCGGCGTCGCCTCCGGCCTCGTCTTCACGCTGCTCGTCGTCGCTCCGGCATCCGACTACGACGAGGTCTTCGACGCCTGCGTCGAAGCGGGTCGCGAGCATCCCTCGCGGATCATCCTCGCCACCGACGGCTCGGCGCGCACGACGCGCCTGGACGCCGAACTGCACGTCGGCGACGAAGTCCCCGGTGAGATCGTCGCGCTGCGCTTCCACGGCGAGCTGCGCGACCACAAGGCCTCGACGCTGTTGGCGCTGCTCCTGCCCGACTCGCCGGTGATCGCCTGGTGGCCGCGCGAGGCGCCCGAGCCGGTGGCGTCCGACCCCGTGGGCGCGCTCGCCACCCGCCGGATCACGGACGGGATGGGCTGCGCCGATCCGCTGACGCGCCTGCTCGAGCGGGCGCAGGGGCTCGCGCCCGGCGACACCGATCTGACCTGGACGCGGCTCACGCCGTGGCGGGCCATGCTGGCGTCGGCGCTCGACATCCACCAACTGCCGGTCACGGCGGCGTCCGTGCACGCCGCCGACGACAATGCGGCCGGCTTGCTGCTGGCGTCCTGGCTGGGTTCGCGGCTCGGCATCGAGGCCAGTTTCACCGGCAACGCAGGGCCGGGCATCACGAAGGTGACGCTCACCACCGCCGAGGGCGACATCAGCCTGACCCGGACGGACGGCAGGATGGCCACCTTGGCCGCGCCCGGCGCGCCGACCCGGGCCGTCGCGTTGCGCCGCCGCGAGATGAGCGCGCTCATCACCGAGGAACTGCGTCGTCTCGACAGCGATCAGGTGTTCCTGGCTACGATGAATCATCTGGCCGCGACGATGATGCCGGGGCCGGACGCCGCGAAGGAGTGACGATGGACACGATCGCGCGTTACGCCACCAGCTCCGATCTGGCGTTGGGCGTCGCCGAGCGGCTGATGCATCGCCTCCTCGAGCTGCAGCGGGCCTCGGACGGTCCGGTCCACCTGTGCCTCACCGGCGGCGGCATCGCCAATCGCGTCTACGAGTCCTTCACCGAGATGATCGAGGCGTCCGAGCTGGATCCGGATCGGATCGTGTTGTGGTGGGGCGACGAGCGATTCGTGCCGACCGAGAGTCCCGACCGGCACGCCGGGCGCACGCTGGCGATCCTGGCGCGCACGTTCGCGATGTCCTCGGGGCAGACGCACCCGATGCCCGCCGCCGACGGCGTGGCCGACAACGACGCGGCGGCGGCGACCTACGCCAAGGAGCTCGGCGACACCGTCTTCGACGTCTGCCTGCTCGGGATCGGCGAGGACGGCCACACGGCGTCGTTGTTCCCGAACCATCCCTCGTTCGACGCGACGACGTCCCACACCGTGATCGGCGTGAACGACTCGCCCAAGCCGCCCGCCGCACGCATCAGCCTCACGGTGCCGACGTTCAACCGCAGCCGCGAGGTCTGGTATTTGATCAGCGGCACGCATAAGGCGGACGCCGCCGCGCGTGCCCGAGCGGGCGACCCGTCGATCCCCAGCGGAGTGATCCGCGGCATCGACCGCACGCTGTGGCTCCTCGACCGCGACGCCGCGGCGGGGTCGCCCTACCACGAGTGCAGCCTCTGACGGCGTCCGGCGCCTGGCCCCCGCCCCCGGGTCCTATGGTTGGGGTGCGCGCGCCGTTTCGACGCACGTGACGCAGAACCGCCACGGGGCGTCCGTTCGGTCACGTGGCGCACCGAACCCCCACCGTGGCGCACGCCGCAGCGTGGCGCCACCTGACCCGTTCTGCCGCCACGTCACGGAGCGCAGGCTCGCTCGAGCGGCCGCACCAGGCCCGCGGACGGCCGCACCCTCAGCAGGTCAGTAGATCACTTCGCCCGCGGCGCGACGCGCGCGAAGGCCGGCGAGAGCTTCGGCCAGGATCGCCTCAGCCTCGGCGTCCGAGCGACGCTCCTTCACGTACGCGAGATGCGTCTTGTAGGGCGTGATCTTCGGTGGGGGCGGCGGATTCTCAGAATCGAGGTTGGCCGGCAGGCCGCACCGCGTGCAATCCCACGCCTCGGGCAGCACGGCGTCCGCGGCGAACGCCGGACGCGTCTCGTGACCATTGCTGCAGAAGAACGACACATACAGACGCGGCGCGGAATCGCCGCGCTCGGCCTCGCCCATGGGACCCGCACCGACGCGGCTTCCCCGGATCGCGCTACCACCGACCACTGGATGAACTCCTCAGATTGTCATACGTTGAATGATTGCGTTCCGCGGGCTCAGCCGAGAAGTCCGACCTCGGGCGCCCATCGGTAGAGCGCGAGGAGGGTCAGGATGCAGCCCAGCCACAGCAGGCCGACGATGATCGTGAGACGGTCCAGGTTGCGCTCGGCGACCGACGACCCGCCCATCGACGACGACATGCCGCCGCCGAACAGATCCGACATGCCACCGCCGCGGTTCTTGTGCAACAGCACGAACATCGACAGGGCCAAGGAGAGGATGGCCAGGAGAATCGACACGGACACGATCGGCCAGGTCATCAAGGGCGCAACAATCACCGGGTCAGTGTAACCCAACGCGGCCCGGCCCCATCACCGGACGCCCCACCTCACCGGACGCCGGCCGGCGCCTCGCCCCCGCGGTTTACCCCCACCGCGCCCTCACCGGACGCCTCACGCCCGCGTACGGTGGCACCGCCGACCCCCCACGCACGCCGAAACCGGGGCCGGCCGCAAGGGCCGACCCCGGTCACGGAGTGAAGAACGATCAGCGCTGGTAGAACAGCACGATCTTCGCGAACTCCTCGGGATCGAGGCTGGCGCCACCGACCAGAGCGCCGTCCACATCGGGCTTGGCCATCAGCTCGACGACGTTGCCCGACTTCACCGAGCCGCCGTACTGGATGCGCACGGCGTCCGACGCCTCGGCGCCCAGCAACTCGGCGACGCGGGCGCGAATCGCGCCGCAGACCTCTTGCGCGTCATCGGGCGTGGCGACCTCGCCGGTGCCGATGGCCCACACGGGCTCGTAGGCGATGACGAGCGACGCGACCTGCTCGGCGGACAGATCCGCGAGCACCTTGTCGACCTGCGCGAGCACGAACGGAACCTGCTCGCCCGCCTTGCGGATGTCCAGCTTCTCGCCGACGCACACGATCGGGATCATGCCGCCGGCCAGGACGACCTTCGCCTTCTCGTTGATGATCTCGTCGGTCTCACCGTGGTAGTCGCGACGCTCGGAGTGGCCCACGACCACGTAGGCGCAGCTCAGCTTGGCGAGCATGTCGGCGGAGATCTCGCCCGTGTAGGCGCCCGACGCGTGCAGCGAGACGTCCTGCGCACCGTAGGTGAGCGGGAGCTTGTCGCCCTCGACGAGGGTCTGCACCGTGCGCAGATCGGTGAACGGCACCATCACGGCGGCCTCGGACTGCGAAGCGTCGTGCTTGGCGTCCTTGAGGCTCCACGCCAGCTTCTGGACGACGCCGGCGGCCTCGACATGGTTGAGGTTCATCTTCCAGTTGCCCGCCATCAGCGGAACACGGTTCGCCACGATTCAGTTCCCTTCCAGAACGTCCAGGCCCGGGAGCGTCTTGCCCTCGAGGTATTCCAGTGAAGCGCCACCGCCGGTCGAGATGTGGCCGAAGGCCTCATCGGCGAAACCGAGCTGACGGACGGCCGCCGCCGAGTCCCCGCCTCCGACGACGGTGAACGCCGCGGTGTCGGCCAGCGCCTGCGCGACGGCCTGGGTGCCGGCCGCGAACTCGGCCACCTCGAACACGCCCATCGGGCCGTTCCAGAACACCGTCTTGGCGGCCTTGATCGCGTCGGCGTACGCCGCGGCCGTGTCGGGACCGATGTCGAGGCCCATCTGGTCGGCCGGGATGGCGTCGGCGGCCACGACCGTCAGCGCGTGCGGGCCATCGCCGGACGGGAAGCTCGGCGAGACCACGGCGTCCGTCGGGATGAGAAGCTGCTTGCCGGCGGCCTGAGCCTGCTCCATGTAGCCCTTGACGACGTCGATCTTCTCGGCGTCCAGCAGCGAGGTGCCGATCTCGTAGCCCTTGGCCTTGAGGAACGTGTAGCCCATGCCGCCGCCGATGATCAGCGTGTCGGCGACCTTGAGCAGGTTGTCGATGACCGACAGCTTGTCGGCCACCTTGGCGCCGCCGAGAACGACGACGTAGGGGCGCTCGGGGATCTCGGTCAGCTTCTTGAGGACGTCGACCTCCTTCGCCACCAGATGGCCGGCCGCGTTCGGCAGGATCTTGGCGACGTCGTAGACGGACGCCTGCTTGCGGTGCACGACGCCGAAACCGTCGGAGACGAACACGTCGCCGAACTGGGCGTATTTCGCGGCGAGGGCCTCGCGCTCGGCGTCCACCTTGGACTCCTCGGCGGGCTCGTAGCGGACGTTCTCGAGGAGGACGATCTCGCCGTCGGCCAGCGCTGCCACGGCGGCCGTGGCGGCGGGGCCCACCACGTCGCCGGCCAGGCTGACCTTGGCGTCGATCAGCTCACCCAGCCGCGTGGCGGCCGGGGCGAGCGAGTACTTCGGGTTCACCTCGCCCTTGGGGCGACCCAGGTGAGCCATCACCACGACCCTGGCACCGGCCTCCGTGAGCTGCTTGAGCGTGGGCAAGGCAGCGCGGATGCGCCCGTCGTCGGTGATCGTCTCGCCGTCGAGCGGGACGTTGAAATCGCAGCGGATGAGGACACGCTTGCCCTGCAGATCCCCCAGATCGTTGATGGACTTCACCTGGATTCGCCTTTCAGGATTGGGATTGGTGGGTGAGGATCAGAGCTTCGAGCCGACCAGCGACGTCAGCTTGACGAGTTGGTTGGAGTAGCCCCACTCGTTGTCGTACCAGGAGACGACCTTGACGCAGTTGCCGATGACCTTGGTGAGGCCCGCGTCGACGATCGACGGAGCCGGGTCGGTCTCGATGTCCTTGGACACGATCGGATCCTCGGTGTACTTCAGGACGCCGGCCAGCGGGCCCTCAGCAGCGGCCTTGAGGATCGCGTTGACCTCGGCGACGGTGGTCTCGCGGGACGCCTCGAAGGTGAGGTCGGTGGCGGAACCGGTCGGGGTCGGCACGCGCATGGCGTAGCCGTCCAGCTTGCCCTTCAGCTCGGGAAGCACGAGCGCGACGGCCTTGGCGGCGCCGGTCGTGGTGGGAACCATGTTGAGGGCGGCGGCGCGGGCGCGGCGCAGATCCTTGTGGGGGGCGTCCTGCAGGTTCTGATCCTGCGTGTACGCGTGGATCGTCGTCATCAGGCCCTTTTCGATGCCCAGCGCGTCGTTGAGTGCCTTCGCCATCGGCGCGAGGCAGTTCGTGGTGCACGAAGCGTTCGAGATGATCGTGTGCTTGGCGTCGTCGTACAGGTCGTCGTTCACGCCCACGACGATCGTGATGTCCTCGTTCTTCGCCGGGGCGGAGATCAGGACCTTCTTGGCGCCGGCGTCGATGTGCGCCTTCGCCTTGGCGGCGTCGGTGAAGAAGCCGGTGGACTCGATGACGATGTCGACACCCAGCTCGCCCCAGGGCAGGTTGGCCGGATCGCGCTCGGCGAACGCCTTGATGACGTTGCCGCCCGCGGTGATGGAGTCGTCGTCGTAGGTGACCTCACCGGGGAAACGGCCGAGGATCGAGTCGTACTTCAGCAGGTGAGCCAGAGTGGCGTTGTCGGTCAGGTCGTTGACCGCCACGACCTCGAGATCCGCACCCGAAGCGATCAGAGCGCGGTAGTAGTTGCGACCGATGCGGCCGAAGCCATTGATGCCAACCTTGACAGTCATAGAACAGGTTCTCCTTCGTGGGGTCATCCCGTCCTACACCGGCCGGGAACTGGACACCACCACACTAGCGAAGAAGCCCCGGTCGCGAAGGGGTCCCGATACATATGTGGGACGGCGAAATCCCGCCCCTTGCCGGGTTCAGTCGCCGTCCTCGAGCATCTCGGGGCTCAGGCTCGCCGCGGTGCCGGGGATTCCGAGCTCGACCGCACGCCGGTCGGCGGTCGCCAGCAAGCGGCGGATGCGCCCCGCCACGGCGTCCTTGGTCAGCGGCGGTTCGTGCAACTGACCCAGCTCTTCGAGGCTCGCCTGCTTGTGCTCGAGCCGCAGGACGCCGGCGGTGCGGAGATGCTCGGGCACGTCGTCGCCCAGCACCTCCAGGGCCCGCTCGACCCTCGCTCCCGCCGCCACGGCCGCGCGGGCCGAGCGGCGCAGGTTGGCGTCGTCGAAGTTGGCCAGCCTGTTCGCGGACGCCTTGATCTCACGGCGCATCCGCCGTTCCTCCCACGTCAGCAGCGTCTCGTGCGCGCCGAGCCGGGTGAGCATCGTGGCGATCGCGTCGCCGTCGCGGATCACGACCCGGTCGACGCCGCGCACCTCGCGCGCCTTCGCCTGGACGCCGAGCCGCCGGGCCGTGCCGACGAGCGCGAGCGCGGCCTCCGAGCCGGGACACGTCACTTCCATGGCCATCGAGCGACCGGGTTCGGTCAACGATCCGTGCGCCAGGAACGCCCCCCGCCACACGGCGGTGGCGACGTCCGGCCCGCCGGAGACAATCGAGGCGGGCAGGCCGCGCACGGGGCGTCCGCGCGCATCGATCAGGCCGGTCTGGCGGGCGAGCGAGTCGCCGTTGCGGATCAACCGCACGACGTAGCGGGAGCCGCGGCGCAGGCCGCTCGGGGTGACGACCACGAACTCGCAGGTGAAGCCGAACAAGTCGTCGATCGCCGTGCGCAGCCGGCGGGCCGCCGCGCCGGTGTCGAGGTCGGCCTCGACCATGATCGCGCCGCCGGCGATGTGCAGCCCACCCGCGAAGCGCAGCAGCGCCGTCACCTCCGCCTTCCGGCAGGCGGGCTTCGTTACCGGCACTGCTGCCAGTTCCGACTTCACCTCTGCGGTCAACGCCATGACGGCCAGCCTAACGCGCCATCAAATCGGCAAAGAGGACGGCCAGTCTGTTCACGTCATGGCGAGGGCTGCCGTCCAGTGCGCGCACCGGGGCCACGATCAGTTCGGCGCCGAGCGAGGCCGCATAACGCGCCAGCAGCGGGTCGTCCTCGGCGAAGGACGGATCGCACAGGATCGCGTCCAGCCGCAGCTTCGGTGAGTGATCGGCCAGCACCTCCAGATGATGGGACGGGGTGAAGCCCGCCGTCTCGTCGGCGGGCACGAGGTTCAGGGCGAGGACGCGGCGGGCCCGCGTGGTGATGAGGGCGTCGGCCAGGTCGGGCACGAGCAGATGCGGGATGACGGAGGTGAACCAGGATCCGGGGCCGAGCACCACATGGTCGGCCTGGGCGATCGCCTCGAGCGCCTCGGGGCACGCCGGCGGGCTCGCGGGGACCAGGCGCACCTCGCTCACGACGCCCGGCGACACCGCCACCCGCGCCTGCCCGCGCACGCACACGCACTCGTCGGGACGCGCCGGGTCGACGCCGATGACGTCCGCCTCGATCCGGAGCGGCACCGCCGCCATCGGCAGCACCCGCCCTCGCACACCGAGCAGCTTCGCGACCATGTCGAGCCCGGCGACCGGGTCGCCCAGGCGCTCCCAGATCCCGGCGATCAGCAGGTTTCCGATCGCGTGCCCGGCGAGCGGGCCGTGTCCGCCGAAGCGCGACTGCAGGACGTCCGCCCACACGCGGCCCTCCCGGTCGTCCGAGCACAGGGCAGCCAGGGCCATCCGCAGGTCGCCGGGCGGCAGGATGTCGAACTGCTCGCGGAGGCGTCCGGACGAGCCGCCGTCGTCCGCGACGGTCACGACGGCGGTGATCCGGTCCGTGACCCGGCGCAGCGCCCGCAGCGACGCCGCGAGCCCATGCCCGCCTCCGATCGCCACGACGGCGGGGCGATCGATGATGGCGCTCACTCCAATCCCAGATCCCGGTGCATGACGTGCACCGCACGACCGCCGGCGCGCAGACGAGCCGCCAACGCCTCCGTCATCGCCGTGGAACGGTGCTTGCCGCCCGTGCAGCCGATCGCGATCGTCGCGAGACGCTTGCCCTCGCGCTCGTAGCCGGGCGCGAGCACGTCGACCATCTCCTGGACGGCCGCGAGCCACTCGCCGGCCGCCTCGTGGCCGAGCACGTAGCCCGACACGGCCTGCGACAGCCCCGTCTGCGGCCGCAGCTCGGGCACCCAGTGCGGGTTGGGCAGAAAGCGCACGTCGAGGACGATGTCGGCGTCGATCGGAATGCCGTTCTTGAAGCCGAACGACATCAGCGTCAGCCGCAGCGCGCGGTCGTCGGACGTGTTGAACGCGTGCGCGACCCGGTCGGCGAACTGGTGCACGTTCAGGTCGGACGTGTCCACCACCATGTCGGCGGCCGCGCGCAGCGTGGCCAGCAATTCGCGCTCGCGACGGATCCCGTGCAGCAGCGGGCCGTCGTCCTGCAGCGGGTGCGGACGCCGCACCGACTCCTGGCGGCGCACGATCACGTCGTCGGACGCCTCGATGAACAGGATCTGCGGCCAGATGCCGCGGGCGCCGAGCGCGTCGAACGCGGCCGGGATGGCCTCGAACTCGGAGCGCGTCCGCACGTCGAGCACCACCGCCACCTTGTCGTAGCCCGAGCCCTCCGCGACCTCGAGCAGGTTGGGCAACAGGGTCGGCGGCAGGTTGTCCACCACATACCAGCCCAGGTCTTCGAGGGTGTGGGCCGCCGTGCGGCGTCCGGCGCCTGACATGCCGGTGATCGCGAGGAATCGAGTCGTGGGTGCGCTCATGGCGCCATTATGTCTGCTCGATCTCGCCCGTGGCGGTGTTCAGCGCCTCGCCTGCCGGCCGGGCGTCCAGCGCGGCTTTCACGGCCTCGGCGGTCTTGACGCCGATGCCGGGCACGAGCGCGATGTCCTCGACGCCGGCGGCGCGCAGCTTCCTCATGCTGCCGAAGTGGGCGAGCAGCGCTTTGCGCCGGAGTTCGCCCAGCCCGGGAACGCCGTCGAGGAGGCTGTCGACCATGGTCTTGCTGCGGCGTCCGCGATGGTGGGCGATCGCGAAACGGTGTGCCTCGTCGCGAGCCCGCTGCAACAGATAGAGGCCCTCGCTGCTGCGCGGCAGGATCAGCGGGAACTCCTCCTCGGCCAGCCACACCTCTTCGAGGCGCTTGGCGAGCCCGATCACGGGGATGCCGCCAAGGCCGAGCGAGGCGAGGGCGTCCTGCGCGGCCGCGACCTGCGGCGCGCCGCCGTCGACCACGATCAGGCTCGGCCTGTACGCGAACTTGCGCGCGACGCCCGTCGTGGCGTCGACGAGCACCGCCTCCTCGCCGGTCAGGGACGCCTGGTCGTCGAGGTAGCGGCGCATCCGCCGGGTGATGACCTCGTGCATCGCGGCGACGTCGTTGCTGCCCTCGACGGTCTTGATGAGGAAGCGGCGGTACTCCGACTTGCGTGCCAGCCCGTCCTCGAACACGACCATGGACGCGACCACCTCGGTGCCCTGCAGATGGGAGACGTCGTAGCACTCGATGCGCAGCGGCGGCGCGTCGAGGCCGAGGGCGTCCTGCAGCTCTTCGAGGGCCTGGTTCCGGGTCGCCAGATCGGAGGCGCGCCTGGTCTTGTGCAGTGTGAGCGCCTCGGCGGCGTTGCGGGCCACCGTGTCGAGCAGCACCCGCTTGTCGCCGCGCTGCGGGACGCCCACGCGCACCCGCGATCCGCGCACGTCGCTGAGCAGGTCGGCCAGGGCCTCGCCGGACGCGGGCTCGACCGGCAGCAACACCTCCCGCGGGATGCCGCCGGAGATCTGGGCCAGGTTGGCGTCCGCATACAACTGAAGGCAGAAGTTCTCGACGAGCTCGCCGAGCGAGGAGTCGTCGGCGCGATCGGCGACCCAGCCCCGCTGCCCGCGGACGCGGCCGTGGCGCACGTGGAACACCTGGATCGCCACCTCGAGTTCGTCGGACGCCAGGGCGATCACGTCGGCGTCCGTCGCGTCGCCCAGCACGATCGCGTTGCGTTCGGTGGCGGATTCGAGTGCGGTGAGCTGGTCGCGCAACACGGCCGCCTTCTCGAACTCGAGCTCGTCGGAGGCCGCCAGCATCTGGGTGCGCAACCGGCGGACGAGGTGGTTGGTGTTGCCCGCGAGAAAGTCGCACACGTCGGCGGCCAGCTCGCGATGATCGTCGGCGTCGATGCGTCCCACGCACGGCGCGGAGCACTTGCCGATGTAGCCGAGCAGGCAGGGTCGCCCGGACGCCGCCGCGTTGCGGAACACGCCGTTGGAGCAGGAGCGCATCGGGAACACCCGCAGCAGCGAGTCGATGGTCTCGCGGATCGCCCAGGCCTGCGCGTACGGCCCGTAGTAGCGGTGGGGCGTGCGCTGGGCCCCGCGCCCCACGAAGACGCGCGGGAACTCGTCGCCCCAGGTGATGCACACCCACGGGTAGGACTTGTCGTCGCGATACTTGACGTTGAAGCGCGGGTCGTACTGCTTGATCCAGGTGTATTCGAGCTGGAGGGATTCCAGTTCGTTCTGCACCACGGTCCATTCGACCTTGGACGCCGTGCGCACCATGGTCTGGGTGCGGAAGTGCAGGCCGGCGGGGTCAGCGAAGTAGGAGCTGAGCCGCTGCCGCAGGTTCTTCGCCTTGCCGACGTAGACGACCGTGCCCGACGGGTCGCTGAATCGGTAGACGCCCGGCTGGGTCGGGATCGTCCCCGGAGCGGGACGATACGTCGCGGGGTCGGCCATGGGGCCACCCTACGCGGCGCCCGCCCTGGGACCGGCCGGGCGACCGCACCGAACGATCGTCCGGCAAGTTCGCCGTTCCTGCCCCGTCCGCGTGCGGAATGTCTAGGCTGTTAGGCATGACGCCCGATCGACGCCAGTTCTTCACCACCGCCGGCCTCGCCGCTCTCGCCGTCGGCACCGGTGCGCTCACCGGATGCGGCGGCGATTCCTCGTCCGGCCAGGGCGGGGCCACCCTCACGGTTCCCGCCTCGACGATTCCCGTGGGCGGCGGACGCATCCTCGACAACGCCAACTTCGTGGTCACCCAGCCCGAAGCGGGCGTGTTCAAGGCGTTCAACAAGATGTGCACCCACCAGGGCTGCCCGGTGTCCGACATCGTCGGGGCCGACGTGCATTGCCGCTGCCACGGCTCCCGGTTCTCGATCGTGGACGGCGCCGTCACCCAGGGCCCGGCCACCAAGCCGTTGCGCGCCGCGAAGGCGGTGCTGGAGGGCACCGACGTCATCGTCTCGGCCTGACCCCGCGTAGGTGCGCCGAGGGTCAGCCGGCGAGAGGGAAGACGATGCCGTCGGTGCCCGTCAGGCCGTCGCCCGCCGTGCGGCCGGTCAGCCAGGCCCACAGTGCGGCGTCCGGACCGCTGACCTTTCGGGGGACGCCGGCGCCGCCGATGCGCGCCGACTCGCCGGTGCTGGAGATCACCTCGAACGCGGGCAGCGTGGGGTCGTCGCGGATGAGCATCAGCATCCACTGCAGCAGCCAGTTCGCGGGCACGGGCTCGATGGAGTCCCAGGTGAAGCCGCAGTCGAGGTCGAGGTGGTGCATCGACACCTCCTGCAGGCGCACGAGCATGATCACCGACAGCGGATACTCGCCGCCGAAGAACTTCACGGGCATCATCCAGTCCTGGACGCGGTCGGCGAAGGTGGCCAGCTCTCCGGCCGAGGTGTCGAGATCGACGTGCAGATCGAGCCCGCTGCGTTCGGCGCCGCGCTCGATGTCGTTGTACTTGGTGTTCTCGGACGGGTAGAGCGGGGCCGGGTCGCCGCCGCGGGCGGCGGCAATCACCCGGCGCAGCGCGTCCGCGTTCCGCGCGATGTGCGTCGCGACGTGCGCGCGCGACCAGCCGGGCAACAGCGACGGCGCACGCCAGTCGGCGTCGTCGAGGGCCAACGTGTCGCGCAGCAGACTCTGGGTGGCGATCGCGATGCGTTTGCGGACCGGGCCGACCTGGCCCTGGTTGAGGATCGCGAGCATGGCGTCCACACTAACGCGCCCGGCCGTGCGCTGGCTGAGGTCCGGCCAAGAGGCGCGCTGAATATTGTCGGAGCCCGCACCTACCATGGTGCGGGTGACCGAACGACTGATCGTGGCGGGTGCCCGCGAGCACAACCTGCGCAACGTGAGCCTGGAGCTTCCCCGCGACGCGCTCATCGTCTTCACCGGCCTGTCCGGCTCGGGAAAGTCGTCGCTGGCGTTCGACACGATCTTCGCCGAGGGGCAGCGCCGCTACGTCGAATCGCTGTCGGCCTACGCCCGCCAGTTCCTGGGGCAGATGGACAAACCCGACGTCGACTTCATCGAAGGCCTGTCACCGGCGGTCGCGATCGACCAGAAGTCGACGAGCCGTAACCCCCGCTCGACGGTGGGCACCATCACCGAGGTGTACGACTATCTGCGTCTGTTGTACGCGCGGATCGGGCGTCCGCACTGCCCCGAGTGCGGCGAGCCGATCAGCAAGCAGTCGCCGCAGCAGATCGTCGACCGGCTGCTCGAACTCGACGAAGGCACCCGGTTCATGGTGCTCGCGCCGGTGGTGCGCGGCCGTAAGGGCGAGCACGTCGACCTGATGCGGTCCTACGTCACGCAGGGCTTCACCCGCGTGCGGGTCGACGGCTCGATCCACCAGCTCACCGATCCTCCGGCGCTCGACAAGCAGATCCGGCACAACATCGAGGTGGTCGTCGATCGGCTGTCCGTGAAGCCGGCGATCAAGCAGCGGCTCACCGACTCCGTCGAGACGGCGTTGGCGCTCGCGTCGGGGGTCGTCGAGATCGAGTTCGTCGACCTGCCCGCCGACGACCCGAAACGCCATCGCCGCTACTCCGAGAAGATGGCCTGCCCGAACAACCACGACATCTCGCTCGAGGAGCTCGAGCCTCGCCAGTTCTCCTTCAACGCTCCCTGGGGCGCCTGCCCGGTGTGTTCGGGCCTGGGAACGAAGATGGAGGTCGACGTCGATCTGGTCGTCCCCGACCGCAGCAAGTCGCTGTCCGAGAACGCGATTGCGGTGTGGAGTTCGCCGTACGTGGCCGGCTACTTCCAGACGATCTTCCGCACGCTCGCCGAGATGCACGACTTCTCGCTCGAGACGCCCTGGCAGCAACTGCCGGCGAGGATCCAGACGCTCATCCTCCACGGCGTCCGCGGCACGCTGCGGGTGTCGCACACCAACCGGCACGGCCGCACCACCAGTTACAACGCCAGCTTCGAGGGGGCGCTGCCCTACGTGCGGCGCCGCTTCGCCGAGGCCGACAGCGACAACGCGCGCGACCGGTTCGCGGGCTACATGCGCGAGGCGCCGTGCGACGGCTGCGACGGCGCGCGCCTCAAGCCGACCTCGCTCGCGGTCACCATCGCCGACCGCAACATCGCCGAGGTCGCCGGCCTGTCGATCGCCCGCTGCCTCGACTTCATGCGCGGCCTCAGCCTGACCGAGCGCGAGGCGGCCATCGCCCAGCGGGTGGTCAAAGAGATCAACGAGCGGCTCCGGTTCCTGCTCGACGTCGGCCTGGACTACCTCACGCTGGCCCGCACCGCGGGCAGTCTGTCGGGCGGCGAGGCGCAGCGGATCCGGCTCGCGACCCAGATCGGGTCGGGGCTGGTCGGCGTCCTCTACGTGCTCGACGAGCCGAGCATCGGCCTGCACCAGCGCGACAATCGCCGGCTCATCGACACCCTGGTGCGGCTGCGGAACCTGGGGAACACCCTCATCGTCGTCGAGCACGACGAAGACACGATCCGCACCGCCGATCACGTCGTCGACATCGGCCCGGGCGCGGGAGAGCGCGGCGGCGAGGTGGTCGTCTCCGGCACGGTGAGCGACCTGCTCGCCAACGAACGCTCGCTCACGGGCGCCTACCTGTCCGGACGCCGCACGATCCCGGTGCCGGCGGTGCGGCGTCCGGGCAACGGCAACGTGCTCACCGTGATCGGGGCCACCGAGAACAACCTGCGCGACGTCACGGTCGAGTTCCCGCTCGGCTGCGCCGTCGCGGTCACGGGGGTGTCGGGGTCGGGCAAGAGCTCGCTGATCAATCACATCCTGTCCAAGGCACTGGCCCGGCACCTGTACAACGCGAAGGACGTCCCGGGCCACCACCGCAAGATCACCGGCCTCGAGCACGTCGACAAGGCCATTCACGTCGATCAGTCGGCCATCGGACGGACGCCGCGCTCCAACCCCGCCACGTACACCGGCGTGTTCGACCGCGTCCGCAAGCTGTTCGCCGAGACGCCGGAGGCGAAGGTGCGCGGCTATCAGCCCGGACGGTTCTCGTTCAACGTCAAGGGCGGACGCTGCGACCACTGCTCGGGCGACGGCACGATCAAGATCGAGATGAACTTCCTGCCCGACGTGTACGTGCCCTGTGAGGTGTGCCACGGCGCGCGCTACAACCGCGAGACCCTCGAGGTGCGCTACAAGGGCAAGACCATCGCCGAGGTGCTCGACATGCCGATCGAGGAGGCGGCCGACTTCTTCGCACCGATCAACGCGATCGCCCGCTACATGGACACGCTCGTCGACGTCGGCCTGGGCTACGTGCGGCTCGGCCAGCCCGCCACGACACTGTCGGGCGGCGAGGCGCAGCGGGTCAAGCTCGCCACCGAGTTGCAGCGCCGGTCGACCGGCAAGACCGTCTACATCCTCGACGAGCCGACCACGGGTCTGCACTTCGAAGACATCAACAAGCTGCTCGGCGTGCTGAGCCGCCTGGTCGATCAGGGCAACTCGGTGATCGTGATCGAGCACAACCTCGACGTCATCAAGACCGCCGACTGGGTGATCGACATGGGTCCCGAGGGCGGCTCCGGCGGCGGCCAGGTGGTCGCGCTGGGCACCCCCGAGGACATCGCGGCCAACCCCGCCAGCTACACGGGCCAGTTCCTGGCGCCCTTGCTCGCCTGAGCGCCGGGACCGCACCCGCGTCCAGACACACGACCGAGTGACCTCGGTCGAACCCCGCGCACGCTGGACGACCGCCGTTTCCCGTGGTTGGGTCGGATGCATGGAGATCACCAGCACCGTCGTCGGCCCGATGGCCGACAACGCCTACCTGCTCACCGATTCCGGGGAGGGGCTGCTCGTGGACGCCGCAGACGACGCCCTCGCCCTGCTCGCGCTGATCGGCGACACCCCGATCGGCACGCTCGTCACCACCCACCGCCACGGCGACCACGTCCAGGCGCTGGCCGCCCTCGCGTCGCACACGGGCGCACGTCTGGTCGCGGGCGCGCCGGACGCCGCCGCGATCGAGTCCGCCACGGGCGTGACGATCGACGACCGGGTGTGGGACGGCGACCGCGTCCACGTCGGCAACGTCAGTCTCGAGGTGATCGGCCTGGTCGGCCATACGCCCGGATCGATCGCGCTCGCCTGGACGCCGGAACACGGCGCCGCGCACCTGTTCGTCGGCGATTCGCTGTTCCCGGGCGGCCCGGGCAAGACGACCACTCCCGAGGACTTCCGCTCCCTGATGACCGACCTCGAGGCGAAGGTCTTCGGCCGGTTCGGCGACGACACGGTCGTCCACCCGGGCCACGGCGACCCGACGACGCTCGGACGCGAGCGCGCCGGCATCCCGCAGTGGTGGGCCCGCGGCTGGTAACCCCGCATTCCGTCTCCTCCTGCACGAAGAATCTGTGGGACGGTCGAGGGACTCTGCACATGATGGTCATGGAAGGAGGCGGAGGGGGCGGTGGAGGCAGTTGGCGCGCACCGCAGCCCGAACGCTGACCTCGTGCGTCGAGCGTTCAGTCCCCACTCGCTCGGCCGCGGCGTGGGACGCGTGGTCGAGATCCGAGGCGAGTGGTACGTCGACCCCTACCCTCCCGGGCCGCCTCACCCGCGCTTCGGAGGCGCCCCCGAACCCCGCTCGTCCTGTCCCGTCGCATGCACCTCGTCGGACGACGTGCCCATCGATCGGGTGCTCATCGGTGAGGGACTGTGGACCGGCGAGACATGGATGATCGAGCGCTGGCGTCTTCTCCCCCAGCATGTCCTGCCCGATCGTCGCCCGGCCGATCCCTCCACACCGTTGTTGTCCCCCCGGGAGTCAGCGGAGTTCCTCGCTTCGATTCCGCCCGATCTCGAGCACGAGATCTGCGAAGTCGGGGTGCAACACGACCCTCGGAACAGATCTCGTGAGCGTGTCGTCATCGGGGTGAGCGTCCTCACCCCGCAGTGGCGGGCGTGGGCCGACGGGCCTGGCAGCGCGGCCACGGTACACGCCACGTTGTGGGGTGCGGACCATCGCGGCGACTGGGCGGCGCGCTAGCCGGCGGCGCCGACGGTCAAGCGCTACTGCAACCGCGATTCTTACCGTAGGCGCCGGGCCGGCTGATGAGCCGGCCGGCGCTACAGCGCGACGCCGAGCGTGACCGGGTTCGGGTTGCCGAACCGGTGCGCCGTCAGCGAGACCGCCTGCTCGTGCAGGAACGGCAGCATCTCGACGCGTCCGGCCGACGTGACGGGGTGCGCGTAGGCCGCGATGTCGACCGAACCGCCCGTCGCCTCGATCAGGGCCGCGTGGGCGTCCGGACCGGGCGCGATCAGCCGCACCCGCCCGCTGCCCCGCCGCGCCGCGCGCGCGAGCCACGCATTGGACGCCTCGACCGCGACCACCGCGCCGTGCGCGCGCAGCACGTCGGCCACGCCGCCCGGCAGCGCCTCGGGCGTGCTCACGGTGAGCGCGGACCCGGCGCGCAGGCCCGCGCCGCACACGCGCAGCAACTCGGCGATGCCGCGCCCCGGACTCGCGCCCTCGAAGCGGACAGCCACCGGCACCGGCCGGTAGCGGAAGACGTTGCGCTCGGCCCTCAGCCCCGTCACGTCTTGCGAGATGCCGAACTCGGTGGCCCAGGCCACGGCGTCCGACCCGAGCGCGCGGGCGAGCCAGTCGGCGTCCGCCGGCTCGAGCGCCGCGCGGGCCGCCTTGAGCAACTCCCCCGCCGCCCCCGCGGGCACGCCCGACGCCAGCGGTGCGGCGTCCGCCCACGATCCGAGCCCGACGAGGTAGTTCGGACCGCCGGCCTTCGCGCCGGGACCGATCGCCGACTTCTTCCAGCCGCCGAAGGGCTGCCGCTGCACGATCGCCCCGGTGATGCCCCGGTTGACGTACAGGTTGCCCGCCTGGATCGTCTGGCACCAGGTGGCGATCTCGTCGCCGTCGAGCGAGTGCAGGCCCGAGGTGAGCCCGTAGTCGACCTCGTTGACCAGGGCGATCGCCTCGGCGAGCGTGTCGGCCGTCATGATGCCGAGGATCGGACCGAAGTACTCGGTGCGGTGGTATTCCGAGCCGCGGCGGACGCCGTCGCGCACCCCCGGAGTCCACAGCGTGCCGCTGCCGTCGAGGCGCTGCGGCTTGAGCAGCCACGTTTCGCCGTCGCCGAGCTGGGTGAGGCCGCGCAGCAGCTTGTCGCCGGGCTCGGCGATGATCGGACCCATCTGCGTGCGCGGATCCCACGGGTAGCCCACGTGCAACGAGGTGACCGCGTCCAGCAGCTGCCGGCGGAACCGCGGCGACGTGGCCACCGAGCCGACCAGCACCACCAGCGACGCCGCCGAGCACTTCTGCCCCGCGTGACCGAACGCGGACTGCGCGACATCGCGGGCCGCCAGGTCGAGGTCGGCGGACGGCGTGACGATGATGGCGTTCTTGCCCGACGTCTCGGCGAGCAGCGGCAGGTCGGGACGGAACGTGCGGAACAGCTGCGCGGTCTCGTAGCCGCCCGTGAGGATCAGCCGGTCGACCAGCGGGTGCGCGACGAAGCGCCGACCGAGGTCGCGCTCGGACGCCCGCAGCAACTGCAGCACCTCGCGCCCCACGCCGGTGCGCCCGGCCGTCTCGTCGAACGCCTGCCACAGACACTCGACCATGACCGCGCCCGAGCGTCGCGCCAGATCGGCGGGCTTGATCACCACGGCGCTGCCCGCCGCCAGCGCGGCCAGCGTCGACCCGGCCGGGATCGCGACGGGGAAGTTCCACGGCGGCGTGACCGCCGTCACCGTGTCGGGCACGAAGCGGGCGCCGTCGACGGTATCGAGCTGACGCGCCAGATGCGCGTAGTAGTGCGCGAAGTCGATCGCCTCGGACACCTCGGGGTCGCCCTGATCGAGCGTCTTGCCGCACTCGGACGCCATCACCTCGAGCAGGTCGGCGCGCCGGGCCGCGAGCGCGCGACCGGCGGCGTCCAGCACCTCGGCGCGCTGCGCCCCGGTGAGCGTCCCCCAGCGCTCGCCCGCCTCGCGGGCCGCGGCCATCACGGCGTCGAGGCGGCCGGCGTCGCCGATCGTGGCGGCGTCGGAGCTTGCCAGGCCGAGCGTGGACGCCTCCGCACGCCCCAGGATCGCGCGCCCCCACGCCCGGTTGCCGGGCAGGTCGGGGTCGGTGTCGGGGATGTTGGCGAAGCCGGTCGCGGTCACGGCGTCCGGACGCCCGCCGGTGTGCCGCGGGTCGGCGGGATCGAGGCGGCGGTCCTGCACCCGGTTCGGGCCGGGGACGCCCGCCTCGCCGGTGGCCCCGGCGAACGGCGGCTCGCCCAGCGCCGCGAGCGAGGCCAGGAACCGCTGCTTCTCGCGCTCGAACAGCGCGGCGTCGGAATCGAGCTGGAAGACCGCGGACATGAAGTTGTCGGGACTCGCACCCTCTTCGAGACGCCGGATCAGGTAGGCGATCGCCACGTCGAACTCACCGGGATGCACCACCGGCATGTAGAGCAGCAGGCTGCCGACGTCGTCGCGCACCGCCTGCGCCTGCGCCTGCGCCATGCCGAGCAGCATCTCGAACTCCAGCGGCGGGCGTGAGTCGCCGGCGTTCAGGACGACGCCGCGCGCCTTGGCCAGGTGCCAGGCCAGCGCGATGTCGAAGAGGTTGTGCCCGGCGACGCCCACGCGCACGGACGCCAACCGCTCGGGGCGCAGGGCGTAGTCGAGCACCGCCTTGTAGCAGGTGTCGGATTGCTGCTTCGAGCCCCAGGTCGCGGTCGGCCACCCGTGGATCTCGCCGTCTGCCTGCTCCATCGGCAGGTTCGCGCCCTTCACGACGCGCACCTTGACCGGCGCTCCCCCTCGGGCCACCCGCTCGGACGCCCAGGCCTGCAGGCGCCGCATGGCGCCCAGGGCGTCCGGCAGGTAGGCCTGCAACACGATGCCGCCCGCCAGGGTGTGGAACTCGTCGCGCTCCAGCAGGCGGGTGAAGACCGCGAGGGTGAGGTCGAGGTCCTTGTATTCCTCCATGTCGAGGTTGATGAAGGTGTGCGGTGTCGTGGCGGCGGCGAGCCTGTACAGCGGCAGCAGCTGGTCGACGATGTGCGCGACGGCCTCGTCGAAGGCCCAGTGGTTGTGGGGCGCGACCGTCGCCGACACCTTGATCGAGACGTAGTCGATGTCGTCGCGGGCCAGCAGCGCGCGGGTGCCCTCGAGCCGTCGGGACGCCTCGCCGCGACCGAGGATCGCCTCGCCGAGCAGGTTCGCGTTGAGCCGGATGCCCGGCTTGCGGATCGCGGCGATCGCCTTGCCGAGGCGCGCGTCGGAGGCGTCCACGATGAGGTGGCCGACCAGCGCACGCAGGGCCCGGCGGGCGAGCGGGACCACGACTTCGGGCAGGACCGGCGCGGCGCCGCCGCCCAGCTTCATGGCAGCCTTCAACGGCGGGGATAAGAAGGCCGGCACACGCTCGGACAACTCGCGCATCGCTCGCGCCGCGACCCGAGGATCCTCGGGTCGGATGACGCCGTCGACGAACCCGACCGCGAAATCGAGCCCGGCGGGATCGGCGAGCAGGCCCGCGAGTTGCGCAGCGGCCGGATCGACCGGCAGCGTGGCCGCCTTGGCGAGCCAGGTGCGCACCTGGCCGATCGCGATGTCGGCCAGGTCTTGAGGGCGAACGTCGGCGGCAGTCATTTCGTGGCCTCCACTATCTGACGGATGGTCTTCTTCAGTCCGGCGATCTCGTCGCGCAGCCGTGCGGCCGTCTCGAACTGGAGCTCGCGCGCCGCCTGATGCATCTGGTCGGACAGCTCGTGGACGAGCGTCGCCAGCTCGGAGGTCGGCAGCGCCGACAGATCGCGGTCACCGCGCTCGCTGGGCACCGGGGACGTCTGCCTGCCGCCGAATTCTCCGACGACGTTCCAGGTGTCGGCGTCCTCGCGGGCGAGCATGTCGGTGATGTCGGCGATCTTCTTCCGCAGCGGCTGCGGGTCGATGCCGCGCTCGGTGTTGTAGGCGACCTGCTTGGCGCGGCGCCGGTTGGTCTCGTCGATGGCCGCCGCCATCGACGGCGTCATCTTGTCGGCGTACATGTGCACCTGGCCGGCGACGTTGCGGGCGGCGCGACCGATCGTCTGGATCAGCGAGCGCTCCGAGCGCAAGAATCCCTCCTTGTCGGCGTCCAGGATCGCGACCAGCGACACCTCGGGCAGGTCGAGGCCCTCACGCAGCAGGTTGATGCCGACGAGCACGTCGTACTCGCCCAGGCGCAGCTCGCGCAGCAGCTCGATGCGCCGCAGCGTGTCGACCTCAGAATGCAGATAGCGCGTCCGGACACCGTGCTCCATCAGGTAGTCGGTGAGGTCTTCGGCCATCTTCTTGGTGAGCGTCGTGACCAGGACGCGCTCGTTGCGCGCGACCCGCTCGCGGATCTCGCCCATCAGGTCGTCGATCTGACCGGTGGTCGGCTTGACGATCACCTCGGGGTCGACCAGCCCGGTCGGCCGGATCACCTGCTCGACGACCCCGTCCGCCTTGGCCCGCTCGTAGGCGCCCGGGGTCGCGGACAGGTACACGGTCTGCCCGATGCGCTCGACGAACTCCTCGAACCGCAGCGGCCGGTTGTCCATCGCGCTCGGCAGCCGGAAGCCGTGCTCGACCAGCGTGCGCTTGCGGCTCATGTCGCCCTCGTACATGCCGCCGATCTGCGGGACGCTCACGTGCGACTCGTCGACGACGAGCAGGAAATCCTCGGGGAAGTAGTCGAGCAGGCAGTTCGGCGGCGTGCCCGGCCCGCGTCCGTCGATGTGACGGGAGTAATTCTCGATGCCGGAGCAGGTGCCGATCTGGCGCATCATCTCGACATCGTAACCGGTGCGCATCCGCAGTCGCTGTGCCTCCAGCAGCTTGTGGGACGCCCCCAGCTCGTCGAGCCGTTCGCCCAGTTCGGCCTCGATGCCCGCGATGGCGCGCTCCATCCGCTCGGGGCCGGCGACGTAGTGGGACGCCGGAAACACGTACACCTCGCCGTCTTCGCTCAGCACCTCGCCGGTGAGCGGGTGCAGCGTGGACAGTGCCTCGATGTCGTCGCCGAAGAACTCCACCCGCAGGGCGTTCTGTTCGTACATGGGGAAGATCTCCATGGTGTCGCCGCGCACCCGGAACGTGCCCCGGGTCGGCGCGAGGTCGTTGCGGGCGTACTGGATCGCGACGAGGGCGCGCGCGAGGGCGTCCATGTCGTAGCTCTCCCCCACCCGCAGCCGGATCATCCGGTCGACGTACTCCTGCGGCGTGCCCAGGCCGTAGATCGCCGACACGGTCGCCACCACGATCACGTCGCGCCTGGTCAACAGCGAATTGGTCGCCGAGTGCCGCAACCGCTCGACCTCTTCGTTGAGCGAGGAGTCCTTCTCGATGTAGGTGTCGGTCTGCGGCACGTACGCCTCGGGCTGGTAGTAGTCGTAGTAGCTGACGAAGTACTCCACCGCGTTGTCGGGGAAGAACTGCCGCAGCTCGTTGGCGAACTGCGCGGCGAGGGTCTTGTTGGGCTGCATCACCAGCATCGGGCGTTGCAGCCGCTCGGCGAGCCAGGCCACCGTCGCGGTCTTTCCGGTGCCCGTCGCCCCCAACAGGACCAGGTCGTTCTCGCCGGCCTCGATCCGCCGTTCCAGCTCGTCGATCGCCGCCGGCTGGTCGCCCGCCGGCTCGAAGTCTGCGTGCACCTGGAACGGCGCGACGCGGCGCTGGATGTCTGAGACTGCTCGCATGCGATCCAGCTTAGGAGGGCGCTCCGACAGCGCCACCGCTAGCCGGCGAACTTCCGGATCGCGTCCGCCTCGGAGGTGACCGTGTCCGCCGGGACCAGGTCGGACGCCCCCGCCGTCAGCGTCGCCGACCAGGCGTCCACCGACCTCGTCAGCGCGCCGCCCGTGAGCAGGGACGCCTTGAGGTCCGACAGCGCGGTGTCGTAGAGGGCGGTCCATTCGGCGTTGGCCTTGAACGCCGTCACCAGGGGGTTGCTGCGCGCCATCATGCCGCCGCCGGCCTGCCCGCCGCCCGGGAACCCGCCCTCGGGCGCCGTCATGCCTTCGGGCATCCCGGCCGGACGCCCACCGCCCTGACCACCGGCGCCGCGCGGCCCGCCCGCCCCGCCGAAACCGCCGCCGCCCATGGACGCGCCGAAGGCGAGGTTGTGGTCCCAGGCCACGACGGTGAACTTTCCGGTCGCGGAGTCCCAGAACAGGTAGGAGTTGTTGCCGGGTCCGTCGATGTCGTCGACGTTGTCGATGATCTCCTGGAACGCCAGGTAGGTCGCGAAGGAGTCGAGATCGACCAGCGTCGGCAGCTTCGCCGCGAGCTCCTCGTCCGTGCCGTTGTTGAGGAGGTCGAGCAACTCGACGAGCGGCTGGTAATTGTCGGCCCCGGCCTCGATGTCGAACGCGGTCGAGTAGTCGCCGTCCGCGCCGCGCCACGACCAATTGCCCTCCGACTCCGCCTTGTACAGCACGCTGTCGGCGCCGGCGTCCGGGAAGTTCTCCCTCACCCACGCGTCGTCGAGGTTCTGGACCGTGAGCCGTAGCGTCGCGTCGCCGCCGTTCACGGAGAAGCGGGTGGCGATGGCCTGCGTCGAGGCGAGCCCGGCGTCCGCCAGCAGGTCGAGCGCCACCGCCTCGTTCATCGACGTCTCGCTGGAATTCGCGCGCACCGCGAAGTCGGACAGTCCCGACCACTGCTGGCCGTCCACGTACTTGTCGAGGCGGATCCGCAGCGGCAGGTCCTGCGCGGGCGTGTCGACCGTGATGCCCCGCAACGTCGAGTTGCCCTTCAGCTTGATGCCCACGTTCTCGAATCTCTGGCCGTCGATCGTGACCGAGCCGCTGATCCACTCCTTCTCGCCGCTGCCGAGGTAGGTCTGGATCATCGCCTTGCGCGCCTCGTCGTCCACGGTGAGCGCGATGCTGTGCACCGTGGTGGCGTCGAGGGTGGCGGCGGCGGTGGAGGCGATGCCGGCCGTGCCGGACACGGCGTCGGACACGGCGTCGGTCGCGACGCCGGGCGCAGAGCAGCCCGCGGCGAAGAAGACGAGCGCGGCCAGGCCGCTGACGATTCGGGAACGGCGAAAGAAAGGTGACATGTCCCCGAGTGTGAGGGCCGTTCCTGGGCGCCGGCTGTGGACGCCCTCTACGCTCCTGATGGGTCGCGGGCCTCGTGCCTCACCCGGGGAAGAACGCGCTCCCCGGACGCCCGCAGCCGCGTCCACAGTGCGTCGACCTGCGCCTCCAGGGAATCCAGCCCGTCGTCGTTCACGATCACCACGTCGGCGGCCGCCAGACGCTCCTCGCGGGACGCCTGCGCCCCGATCCTGGCATCGGCGTCCGCCCGGGACAGGTCGTTGCGCGCCATGAGCCGCGCGCGCTGGCTCGCCACGGGGGCGTCCACCACGACGATCAGGTCGAACGCGTCGGTGCGTCCGCTCTCGACCAGCAACGGGATCACCTCGACCACCACCGCGTCCGGATCGGCCGCCAGCGCCGCGGCGCCGCGTTCGGCGGCCAGCGCCCGCACGCGCGGATGGACGATCGCGTTCAGGTCGGCGCGGGCCTCGGCGTCCGCGAAGACGACGGACGCCAGCGCCGGTCGGTCGAGGCGTCCGGCCGCGTCGATCACCGCGTCCCCGAACCGGGCGCGGATCGCCGCGAGCCCGGGCGTCCCCGGCTCGACGACCTCGCGGGCGAGGACGTCCGCGTCCACGATCACGGCCCCACGCTCGTGCAGCATCTGGGCCACCGCGCTCTTCCCGGACGCGATGCCGCCCGTCAATCCGACCACCGTCACGCTCCCACCCTAATGGCGCGGCACAACCAGCGACATGCTCGCGTCGCCGGGCGCCCACCCAGGAGCCCGCATGCGACGCCTGACCCCCGGACTCACAGGCCCCACACAGGTCCGGACGACCTCCGGCACAGGCGGGTCCGCGAGCCTTGCGTCAGCCCCAACGCGACGGAAGGCAGCAGGCGTGAGCGACACCAGTGGCGGCAAGCCAACCCCCGACGCGGAGCAGTCCGGGTCGCCCGGGCGCGGACGGTGGGGTCGGCTGGGCGGCCGGCTGACGCGGCTGGTCCCTTCCAGCCGTCGGGGACGCCTCATCGGCGCCGCCGTCGCCCTCCTCGCGGTCGCCGGCGTCGCGGCCTGGTTCGTATTCGGACGCCCCCAGGCCGAGCCGGCCGCCACCACCCAGACCCTCACGATCAGCGCGAGCACGCTGAAACAGACGGTCACGGCGTCCGGCACCCTGGAGCCCGAACGGCGCGCCGACCTCACCCTTCCGTCGGGAACCGTCGCCTCCGTGCGCGTCGTCGCCGGCGACCAGGTGACGGAGGGCGAAACCCTCGCGACCACCGATCCCACCGCGCTGACCATCGCGCTCTCGTCGGCGCAGGCCGACCTCACGGCCGCGCGCGAGAACCTGTCCGACCTGCAGTCCAGCGCGGCGAGCACCGCGTCGATCAACGCCGCCTCGGCCACCGTCCAGGTGAAGCGCAACGCCGTCACCCAGGCGCAGGCCAACCTCGCCTCGGCCACGCTGACCGCGCCGTTCGCCGGCGTCGTCGCCGAGGTGAACGTCGCCGTGGGCGACACCAGCGGCCCGTCGAGCGGATCGTCGAGCTCGTCCGGCGCGCAAGGCGGGGCGTCCGGCACCGGCAGCTCGTCGTCCTCGTCCTCCTCGGCGGCGATCGTCCTGATCAGCCAGGGGACGTTCACCGTCTCGACGTCCGTCTCCAGTGGCGACGTCGCCTCGCTCACGCAGGGGCTCCAGGCGGTCATCACGCCCCAGGGCTCGTCGCAGACCGTCTACGGCACGGTCGCCTCCGTCGGCGTAATCGCCACCACGGCGACCTCGGGCTCGGCCACCTTCCCCGTGACCATCGACGTCACCGGCAGCCACGACGACCTGCGCGCCGGCTCGACCGTGAGCGTCGAGATCGTCACCCGGCAGCTCACCGACGTGCTCGCCGTCCCGACCCAGGCGCTCACCACCGCCGACGGCAAGACGACCGTCACGAAGCTGGTCGACGGCAAGAAGGTGGAGCAGACGGTCGCCACCGGCGAGGTCGTCGGCAGCCAGACCGTGATCACCGAGGGCCTCGCCGAGGGGGACCAGATCGTCATGACCGGCTTCCGGGTCGGCCAGGCGTCCGGCACCGAGCAGTCCGGCGGGTTCCCGGGCGGCGCGAACGGCTTCCCGGGCGGCAACCGTCCCGCCGGCGGGTTCTCCGGCGGCGGCCAGGGCGGCCAGGGACGGGGCAACCGGTGAGCGCACTCCCCGAGGCAGGCCCCGCCCGGTCCGTCGTGATGCTCGACGACGTCACCAAGACCTACGCCCAGGGTTCGCTGGCCGTGCAGGCGCTGCGGGGCGTCAGCATGGAGATCGGCGCGGGCGAGTATGTGGCGCTCATGGGCCCCTCCGGCTCGGGCAAGTCGACCCTCATGAACATCCTCGGCTGCCTCGACGTGCTCAGCACCGGGCGCTACCTGCTCGACGGCGACGACGTCGCCAACCTCGACGAGGACGCCCTGGCCGAGATCCGCAACACGCGGATCGGGTTCGTGTTCCAGCAGTTCAACCTGCTCCCCTCGCTGCCGGCCTGGCGCAACGTCGAGCTGCCGCTGTTCTACGCGGGGGTGCCCGCCCCCGAGCGGAAGCGCCGCGCGCTCGACGCCCTGGCGCGGGTCGGCCTCGCCGACCGGGTCGACCACCGGCCCGGCGAATTGTCGGGCGGCCAGCAGCAGCGCGTCGCGGTGGCGCGCGCCCTCGTCTCGGATCCGGCGATCGTCCTCGCCGACGAGCCCACCGGCAACCTCGACTCAACCTCCACCGAGGACGTCCTGGCCCTCATCGACGACCTGCACTCCGCCGGCCGCACCATCATCCTGATCACGCACGAGGCGGACGTGGCCGCGCGCGCCGAGCGCGTCCTGCACGTGCGCGACGGACGCCTCACCGACGGCGGGGGCGTCCGGTGAAGGCCCGGCACACCCTGCAGGTGGCCCTCGAGGCGGTGCGCCTCAACCGGCTGCGTTCGGTCCTGACGGTGCTCGGCATCACCATCGGCATCGCGTCCGTGACGCTCACCGTCGGCCTGGGGCTCGGCGCGCAGCAGCAGGTCCGCGACCAGATCAGCGCGCTCGGCAGCAACCTGCTCATCGTGTCGCCGGGCAGCGCGACGTCGGGCGGCGTCCGCGGCGGCTTCGGCACCGCCACCACCCTGACCAGGGCGGACGCCGAGGCGCTCGCGTCCTCGGAAGTCGCGCCGAGCATCGCCGGCGTGGCCCCGGTCTCGAGCACGAGCACGTCGCTCGCCGCCGGATCCGCCACCTGGACGACCTCGGTCTACGCCGTCACCCCGTCGTGGCAGGACGTGCGCTCGCGGACGCTCGCGGCCGGACGCTTCCTCACCGACGCCGACGTCACCGACCGGACCCGCACCATCGTGCTCGGCTCCTCGACCGCGCAGGAGCTGTTCTCGGGCGGCAACCCGCTGAACCAGTCCGTCGTGATCAACAGCGTCTCGTTCACGGTGGTCGGCGTGCTCGACGCCGCCGGCGGATCGTCGTCGGCCACCAGCGACGACGACCTGGTGCTCATGCCCTGGACGACCGCCGCCACCACGCTCGGCACGTCCGCCACCACCGTGTCGACCATCTACCTGCAGGCCGCGGACGCCGCCCACCTGTCGGCCGCCTACCAGCAGGCGACCGCCGCACTGAAGGCCCGCCACCAGATCACCACCAGCGGGACCGCCGACTTCTCGATCACCACCCAGGAGTCGATCGTCGAGGCCGCCACCTCCACCGACCGGACCCTCACCATCCTGCTCGGCGGCATCGCCGCGATCTCGCTGCTCGTCGGCGGCATCGGCGTGATGAACATCATGCTGGTCAGCGTCTCCGAGCGGATCCGCGAGATCGGCCTGCGCAAGGCGCTCGGCGCGAAACCGCGCGCCATCCGCAACCAGTTCCTGACCGAGGCGGCGGTCCTCGGCCTGGCGGGCGGCGTCCTCGGCCTCGGCATCGCCGCATTCGGCGCCCTGACGCTGCCGTCCCTGATCGACCAACCGGTCACCCTCGTGTGGTGGGCGATCGTCGGCTCGCTGATCGTCGCGGTCGGCGTCGGCGTGATCGCCGGGGTCTACCCCGCCGGACGCGCCGCGCGCCTCGCCCCCATCGACGCGCTCCGGAGCGAATGACCTCATGCCCGACACCAGCTCCCACGATCCCGCACGAGAGACAAGGACGACCATGCCCTCCCTCCGCCTCACCCTCACCGTCACCTGCGCCGGCCTGCTGCTGCTCTCGGGCTGCTCGGCCTCGGCCTCGCCCGCGGCGTCCCCGAGCCCGGAGGCCACGCTGCGGAGCGGACGCCCCCAGCAGGCCCGGATGAACGGCACCCACGGCCTGATCGCCGACATCAGCGGCACGACGCTGCAGGTGCAGGGCACCTCCAGCCAGACCGCCGTGACCTACACGGACGCCACCGCGTTCACCCAGCAGAAGGCCGGCACCACCGCCGACCTCGTCGAGGGGGTGTGCGTGACGATCCGCGGCAAGGAGGCGGGCACGGACGGCGCCGTCGCCGCGCGGAGCATCGCCGTGACACCGGCCGAGGACGGCCAGTGTTCGGGATTCGGCGCCGGATTCGACGGAGGTGGCGGCAGGTTCGGCGGCCCCCAGGGCGGCACGCCCTCGGGAGCGCACACCGACATGCCCCGCGGTGCCATGCCGTCGGGCATGCCCCAGGGCGGCCGGGGCCGGCCCGAGGGCGGACGCCCGTCGGGCGCCCCGTCCGGGTTCCCGGCCGGCGGTGGCGCGGCGGGCGGTGGCGCGGCGGGCGGCATGGTGGTGGGCCTGGTGGAGTCCGTCGGCGACGGGACGCTCACCGTCGCAATGACCCGCCCCGGTGAGGACGCGGCGTCCAGCACCGTCAGCTTCGATGCCGCGGTGACCGTCACGACCACCGCGGACGCCTCCGCGTCCGCCCTCGCCGTCGGCCGGTGTGCCTTCGCGAGCGGCGATCCCGACGAGACCGGCGCCGTCTCCGCGACGTCGATCCGGGTCAGCGACGCCGTCGACGGCGCCTGCACGCTGCGATGAGCGCGAAGAAGCCGGCCGCGCCGCGTGCGCCACGCGTCGGCAAGACCGGGCCCCGGCGACGCCGCGCGGCCATCGCCGGCGTCACGGCGCTCGCGCTGCTCGGGGGCGGATTCGCCGTCGCCCAGGCCGGCACCGCGGCGTCCGCCGACCGGTTCGTCACCGCGCTCGCCACCACGGGCGGCGTCGAGCAGACGCTCACCGGCACGGGCACGGTCGGCCCGGTGACCTCGGCGGAGGCGTCCTTCCCCGCCTCCGCGGTGGTGACCGGAGTGTTCGCCGAGGTCGGCGACCACGTAACGACCGGGCAGCAGCTCGCCACGATCGACACCACCGCATTGCAGAACACCGTGGACGAGAAGGTGCAGGCGCTCGCCCAGGCCACACTGGCGCTCGAGCAGGCCGAGGAGGCCGAGTCGTCGGCGCCGTCCGGCACGAGTAGCACCAGCGGCGGTTCGGGTACGACGTCCGGTTCGCGCGCGACGTCCGGTTCGGGCGCGGCTCCCGGTTCCGGCACCGCACCGTCAGCAGGCGCCGGCTCACCCGGCACCGGGACCCCGGATTCGGGGTCTTCGGCGTCCGACCTCGCGGCGGTGACGGTCGAGCTGACCACGGCGCAGCAGGAACTCGACGCGGCGTGGAGCACCTTCGTCGCCTCGATCGCGCACGCGACCACGGTGTGCTCGGCCACGCCCAGCGCCGCGCCCTCGGCCAGCGCGTCGGCGACGACGATCCCCACGGCGAGCACGTCGGCGGCTCCGTCGACGGCCACACCGACCACGGACGCCTCCGGTTCCGGCGGCGCCTCGCCCACGCCCTCGTCCCAGGGCAACGCGAAGCGCTCCGACGCCGGCGGAACGCCCAGCGCCGCGCCGTCGCCCAGCGCGACCGGCCTCAAGGCGAAGCAGCCCAAGCCGTCCGACTGCATCGCGGCCCTCGAAGGCACCGGGCCCGCCGAGGACGCGATGACCGCCGCCAAGGAGGCACTCAACCAGACGATCGCCGCGTTGGTCTCGCTGGCCACGGACGCGGCGGCGGCGAACGAGGCGTCCGGCGGAACGGGTAGCGGCACGGGCGGCGGAACCGGCACCGCTGGCGGCGGCACCGCTGGCGGCGGCACGACGGACGGCGGAACCACCGGCACCGGCGGATCGTCGGCGGGCGGCACGGGGACCACGGGCGGCGGCAGCTCAGGTGGGGCATCCGGATCGGCCGGCGGAGGATCCAGCGCGCCGAGCGGATCGTCCGGCGGCCCCCGCGCGGGCGGGAGTTCGCAGACGGTCGGCCAGGCCGAGGTGGCGGTGGAGTCGGCCCAGCACGACCTCACGACGGCCCAGATCGCCCTCGATCAGGCGACGCTGCTGGCGCCCATGACCGGGACGCTCACCTCGCTGCCGTGGTCGGTCGGCGACACGGCGTCCACCGGCGACGTCGCGACCGTCACCGCCGGAGACGCGACGCGGATGACCATCGAGGTCGCCGAATCGGCGATCGCTTCGGTCGCGGTCGGCCAGGCGGCCGTCGTCACCTCGACCACGGGCACGGAGACGCCGGGCAAGGTCAGCAGCATCGGGCTGCTGCCGTCGGAGTCGTCCACGTCGTCGGTGACCTACCCCGTGACGGTCGTCGTCCAGCAGCGGGGAGACGGCCTCACCGAGGGCACGACCGCGAGCGCGCGGGTGACCGTCGCGTCCGCCGCGGACGCCGTGATCGTCCCGATGTCGGCCGTGACCCTGACCGGGCTGACCGAGGGCACGGTGACGGTGCTCGGCGCGGGCGCCACGACGTCCACCGCCCGGGTGAGCCTGGGCGTCCGCGGCGGAACCCACCTCGAGATCACGGGTGGCCTCAACGCCGGCGACACGGTGGTGCTGGCGGACACGAGCGCCGCGATCCCGACCAGTACGTCGACGCTGCGCATCGGTGGCAGAGGCAGTTCCCTCACCGGCGGTTCGGGGGCCGTGCCGAGCGGCGGCTTCGGCGGCATGACCGGAGGCGGTCCGCCGAGGTAGGTGCGCATTTCCTGCCGCTCAATTCGCGGCACGCCGCCAGAACCACAGTCGGACTGATGTTCTGGCGACGGCCGACCGATTGAGTGGCAGGAAATGTCGCGCGCCCGACCGAAGCACTCCCAACGTTGATCCCGAGCGATCCGGCGCTCGCTCACCATGGCGCCGCCACCATGGGAACCGCGGCCCGGATCGTCAGCCTGGTCATCTGATGCGATCCGGGCCAACATAGTGGACACCTGTGGCCCGACAGAGGGCCACGAGTCGCCGCCGTCCGACCGCCTGGGCGACGGATCGGAGGCACCTGCCGGAGCGAACCGTCCTCGGCGCGCCGGAGTTTGGAGTGCACGGAGCCTGCGCTCGGTCAGGGGTCCGGCCGTGTGGCTGCGGCGGCGGGGTCAGACCGGCGGGCGGGTGAACACCCACTCCGGGTCGGTGAGCATGCGGGCGCCGGACAGCCCGGCGATCATCGCCACCACGACCAGCACGGTCGACACGCCCGACTCGATCGCCGCCAGGATGTCGGCCCGGTCGAAGTAGACCAGCGTGCGCAGCGCCGAGGATCCCGGGATCGTCACCAGCAGCGTGGGCACCGTCATGATGATCTTCGTCATCCGGAACCAGCCCGCCACCACCGCGCACGCGAGCCCCATGATCACGCAGGCGACGAACGTGGCCACGTGCGGCTTCACGCCGTGGTCGAGCATCAGCAGCCGCGGCACGTTGCCGACGATGGCCACGAAACCGGACGCCACCGCCGTACCCAGCGGCACGTTGAACATCGTCGCCCAGCCGAACACCGCCAGGAAGCTGGCCGCGACGAGCGCGAGCCACACCGCGACCGGATGCCCCTCCAGCGGGGCGACCGGATCGGGCGAGATCCCGGACAGCGACGCCACCAGCCACACGCCGATGGCGATCGCCACGACCACCATGGCCGCGTACGCCATGCGCGGAATGCCGGCATCGAGGTCGAGCCGGGTGAGGTCGAGCCCGGCCGTCACCAGGGGGAACCCCGGGATCAGGAAGATGGACGCACAGATGAAACCGGCCGCGAGCCGGGAGCTCGGCGCGCCGATCAGCAGCGTGACCAGGTGCGCGAAGACCACATACAGCGCGGACGCCACCGCCGCCGAGGTGAGGACGACCGCCAGGAAGTTGAACTGCTTGCGGGTGAGGACGCGGTGCAGCCCGTAGGCGATCGCGGACGCCGGGAGCACCGCCAGTACCTCGCGCCAGCCGCCGTTGGACAACACCGCCACCGACGCGCAGGCCAGCGCCACCAGCAGCACCATCACCCGGCCCGGATAGAGCGGCCCCGTGCGTTCGATCGCCTCGAGTCGCTCCGCGACCGCGGCGGCCCGGTCCCGCTCGGGCAACTCGTGGATGAACGCGTGCAGCAACGCGATCCGGTTGGCGTCCACGCGCGGACGCACCTCACGCACCTGAGTGCGGAAGATGCCGCGGCGTCCGACCGTGAGCACGATCTGGGTGAACGTCACCTGGGCATCGATCTGCTGGACGCCGATCGTGCGCCCGACCGCGGTCATCACCTCGCGCACGCGCAGAGCACTGGTGCCCGCGCCGAGCATCATCGTGCCGGCCTGAAGCACCACGTGGGAGCGCCGGATCAGGTGCGCGGGCTCGAGTTGATCCTCGAACTCGTGCTCGCTGATCGGGGCCTGATCGGCCTGGTCGTCATACTCGTCATCCACGACACGTCAGGGTACAGCGCAGCGCCCCCGGTCAAACGACCGAGGGCGCTGTCGACTGATGGAGATCAGCCCGCGGAACGACCCGTGAGCTTCTCGCGCAGGGCCTGCAGCGCCTCGTCGGACGCCAGCGAACCCTCGTCGGCGACCTCGACGGCACCCGAGGAGTAGGACGCCGTGTTCGCGGCGGTGACCGCGGCCTGCGACTCGGCGGCCTCGGCCTCCTCGACCTGCTTCTTGTGCGCCAGCCAGCGGGCCTGCGCCTCGGCGTACTGCTGCTCCCAGGCGCGCTGCTGCTCCTCGTAGCCGGGCTTCCACTCCTGGCTCTCGGGATCGAAGCCCTCGGGGTAGATGTAGTTGCCCTGATCGTCGTAGGAGGCGGTCATGCCGTACAGCGACGGATCGAAGTCGTCCGCGGCCACGTCGACACCCTCGTTCGCCTGCTTGAGCGACAGCGAGATGCGGCGGCGCTCCAGGTCGATGTCGATGATCTTAACCATGACCTCGTCGTTGACCGAGACGACCTGCTCGGGGATCTCGACGTGGCGCTCGGCCAGCTCGGACACGTGCACCAGGCCCTCGATACCGTCGCCCACCCGGACGAACGCACCGAACGGCACCAGCTTGGTGACCTTGCCGGGCACGATGTGGCCGATCTGGTGGGTGCGGGCGAAGGTCTGCCAGGGATCCTCCTGGGTCGCCTTCAGCGACAGGGAGACGCGCTCGCGGTCCATGTCGACATCGAGCACCTCAACCGTGACGTCCTGGCCGACCTCGACGACCTCGCTCGGGTGGTCGATGTGCTTCCAGGAGAGCTCGGAGACGTGCACGAGACCGTCCACCCCGCCGAGGTCGACGAACGCACCGAAGTTGACGATGCTCGACACGACGCCCTTGCGGATCTGGCCCTTCGAAAGCTGGTTGAGGAACGTGAGACGCACCTCGGACTGGGTCTGCTCCAGCCACGCACGGCGCGACAGGACGACGTTGTTGCGGTTCTTGTCCAGTTCGATGATCTTCGCCTCGAGCTCCTGGCCCACGTAGGGCTGCAGGTCGCGGACGCGGCGCATCTCGACCAGCGAGGCGGGGAGGAAGCCGCGCAGGCCGATGTCGACGATCAGACCGCCCTTGACGACCTCGATGACACGACCGGTGACGACACCGTCCTCTTCCTTGACCTTCTCGATCGTGCCCCAGGCGCGCTCGTACTGAGCCCGCTTCTTGGACAGGATGAGGCGTCCCTCCTTGTCCTCCTTCTGCTGAACGAGGGCCTCGATCTCATCGCCGACGCTGACGACCTCGAATGGGTCCACGTCGTGCTTGATGGAGAGTTCCTTGGAGGGGATGACACCTTCGGTCTTGTAACCGATGTCGAGGAGGACCTCGTCGCGGTCGACCTTGACGACGGTGCCGGCGACGATGTCACCGTCGTTGAAGTACTTGATAGTGGCGTCGACTGCCAGGGCAAACTCCTCGGCGGAGGAGAAATCGTCGACGGCGACCTGAGCGGCCTCAGGAGTGGAGGTCATGTAGTAGGGCTCCGATTGCTGGATAACGTGGTTGGTACCGATGCGGCCCTGGACGCCCGCCCCACTCGGTCCGAGGGCGGGCAGGCCACACCGAAGTCCAACTTTACGCGCGCCGCCGAGCAATCCGCAAAGCACAGGACGCCGTTGCCGTCGGCCGCCAGGGCACCAGCGACGGCCCGGCACGGCGGCGATCGGGCGGACGCCGCGGTGCGCCTGGAGAAACGACTCCCCCAACAGTGCCGCGAACGACTAGCGTTGACACGATCCCGACCGGAGGAGTTCAACATGAGCGGCACAGCCGAAGTTCACACCACCGCCACCCTGGCGCCCGGCAAGCTCGACCTGCTCGCACGCTGGCTGCCCGAGCAGAGCTGGTTCGACGGAGACGTCACCGATCTGGAGCGCGTGGCCGCGTTCCGCTTCGCCGACCCCGACGGCGAGGTCGGTCTCGACTCCATGATCGTCCGCTCCCGGTCGACGGTCTACCACGTGCCGGTGAGCTGGCGCGCCGAGCCGCTCGCGGACGGCGACCTGATCGGCACCCTCGAGCACAGCGTGCTCGGCACCCGCTACTGCTACGACGCCACCACCGATCCGGTGTACGTGGCCGAGCTGGTCCGCATCATCCGCGAGGGCGACCAGGCCGCCGACATCGTCGCGGCCGAGTCGGGCGAGCCGCTGCCCCCGACGATCACGGTCGCCGGCACCGGCGTCGTTCCGGGTGTGGACGCCCAGGGCCAGGTCCGCCTCATCCGCATCCTCGACGAGGCCCACGAGGACACCCACGCTGCCCGCGGCCTTCTCGTCGGCACGTGGACCTTCGCCGGCGCCGAGCGCGAGGACGTTCTCGCCGTCCTGCGCTGAATCGCCGATCACCCGGTGCCGGACGCCGCGGCGTCCGGCACCCCGACTGCCGCGCGGAGCAGCGCGCGGCAGCGATCAGTGCGCCGCGTCGTGCCAGGTGCGCCCGACGCCGACGCTGACGTCGAGCGGCACCGACAGCTCGACCGCGTGCCCCATGCGCTCGCGCACCAGCGCCTCCAGTGTGTCGGCCTCGCCCGGCGCCACCTCGAACACGAGTTCGTCGTGCACCTGCAGCAGCATCCGCGACGCCAGCCCCGCCTGGGCGAGCCCGGCCTCGACGTCGAGCATCGCCACCTTGATGATGTCGGCCGCGCTGCCCTGGATCGGGGCGTTCAGGGCCATCCGCTCGGCCATTTCGCGGCGCTGCCGGTTCGAGGAGGTCAGGTCGGGGAGGTAGCGTCGCCGGCCGAGGATCGTCTCGGTGAAGCCGCTGCGCCGGGCGTCGTCGACCACGGCGGCGAGGTAGTCGCGCACGTGGCCGAACCGCTCGAAGTACTCCTCCATCAGGCCTCGTGCCTCGGACGTCGAGATCTTCAGTTGTCCGGACAGCCCGAACGCCGACAGGCCGTAGGCCAGGCCGTAGTTCATCGCCTTGATCTTGGCGCGCATCGCCCCGGTGACCAGGTCCGGCTCGACACCGAACACGCGCGAAGCGGTCACGGTGTGAAAGTCCTCGCCCGAGGCGAACGCCTCGATCAGCCCCGCGTCCTCGGAGGCGTGCGCCATGATCCGCATCTCGATCTGGCTGTAATCGGCCGTCAACAGAGACTCGTAGCCCGGGCCCACGACGAACGCGCCGCGGATGCGGCGTCCGGCTTCGGTGCGGATCGGTATGTTCTGCAGATTGGGGTCGGTCGAACTGAGGCGTCCGGTGGCCGCGACGGTCTGCCCGTAGGTGGTGTGCACCCGTCCGTCGTCGGCAATGGACTTCTGCAGACCCTCGACCGTCTGCCGCAACCGGATCTGGTCGCGGTGACGCAGCAGAGCCGCGAGGAACGGGTGTTCGGTCTTGGCGAACAGCCCCTCCAGGGCGTCGGCGTCGGTGGTGTAGCCGGTGCGCGTGCGGCGGGTCTTGGGCATGTCGAGCTCGTCGAACAGCGCGATCTGGAGCTGCTTGGGCGAGCCGAGGTTGATGGGCTTGCCGAGCGCGTCGTAGGCGTCCGTCTCGGCGCGGCGCACCTCGGCGTCGAACTCGGACCACAGGGCGTGCAACGCGTCGGCGTCGAGGGCGATGCCGGTGCGTTCCATCACGGCCAGCGTGCGCTGCAGCGGCAACTCGACCTCGTGCAGCAGCGAGGAGCCCCCCGCCGCGGCCAGTTCGGTGGCCAGCGCGCCGGCGAGCTCGCTGATCGCGCGGGCGCGCACCATCGCGTCGCGTCCGCGATCGTCGTCCTCGTCGAAGTCGAGGGTGAGCTGCCCGCCGGGGGCGTTGGCCGCCGACGCCGTGGTCAGCTCGCGGCGTAGATGCCGCACGGCCAGGTCGCCGAGGTCGTAGGTGCGCTGGTCGGGGCGCAGCAGGTAGGCGGCGAGTTCCGTGTCGGACACCAGCCCCGCCATGTCCCAGCCTCGCGACCAGATCGCGTGCAGCGGGCCTTTGGCGCCGTGCAGGGCCTTGGGGCGGCCGGGGTCGGCGAGCCAGGAGGCCAGCGCCGCGTCGTCTTCGGGCGTGAGCGCGGCCGTGTCGGCGTAGGCGGCCGCGCCGCCGAGGGACGCGAAGGCCAGCCCGGTGAGGTCGCCGTGCCCACCGGACCAGGAGCCGACCGGCGCCAGCCCGGTCAGGCCGTCGGCGTGGGACGCCAACCAGGCGCCCAGCGCGCCGGGCGCCAGCATCTCGCCGTCCATGTCGAAGCCGCCCTCGGGCTCGGTCGCCTCGGCGGGCAGCGTCTCGAGCAGCCGCTCGCGCAGCACCCGGAACTCGAGCGCGTCGAACAGGGTGTGGACGGCGTCGCGGTTCCAGTCGCGCCGCTCGAGGTCACCGAGGCCGACCGGCAGCTCGAGGGTGCACACGAGCGCGTTGAGCCGGCGGTTGCGGCGCACCGCGTCCAGGTGGGCGCGCAACGACTCTCCGGCCTTGCCGCGCACCGATTCGGCGTGCGCGAGCAGATGGTCGAGGCCGTCGTACTCCCCCAGCCACTTCGCGGCGGTCTTCGGGCCGACGCCGGGCACGCCGGGCAGGTTGTCGGACGTCTCGCCGACCAGCGCCGCCAGCTCGGGGTACCGCGCGGGCGCCACGAGGTACTTCTCTTCGACCGCCTCGGGCGTCATGCGCGCCAGATCGCTGACGCCCTTGCGCGGGTACAGCACCGTGGTGGACGCCCCGACGAGCTGCATCGCGTCGCGGTCGCCCGTGCAGATCAGCGTCTGCCAGCCGGCCTCGCGCGCCTCGGACGAGAGGGTGGCGATGATGTCGTCGGCCTCGTAGCCGTCGAGCTCGACGTGGA
Source organism: Nigerium sp. (assembly GCA_016711325.1). Taxonomy (GTDB): domain Bacteria; phylum Actinomycetota; class Actinomycetes; order Propionibacteriales; family Propionibacteriaceae; genus Propioniciclava. The sequence goes on from JADJTH010000009.1 coordinate 315,038, forward strand.
CGATGTTGAGCGCGTCGAGCACCTCCTTGACCAGGGCCACCTGACCCCTGAACTCGTCGGGCGAGGTCGCGCGGTTCGCCTTGTACTCGGGGTAGGACTCGGCGCGGAACGTCTGACGACTCACGTCGAAGGCCACCGCGACATGGGTGGGCTGCTCGTCGCGCAGCACGTTGATGAGCATCGAGGTGAACCCGTAGACGGCGTTGGTGTGCTGGCCGGTGCTCGTGGCGAAGCTGCCGACCGGGAGCGCGAAGAACGCGCGGTAGGCCACCGAGTGGCCGTCGATCAGCAGCAGGCGCGGTGCGGACGCGGTGGGCGCGGTGGTCTGGGTCACGCAGGCAGCTTAATGCGGCGCTCTGACAGGATGCCTCCCATGGAACTGAGCGACTGGGGACGGCTCGCCGACGGCGGGCTGGACGAGAAGATGGGCCTGGAACTGTTCGAGGTGACCGCCGAGCGCGCCCGTGGCCGAATGCCGGTGCGCGGCAACACCCAGCCGTTCGGGTTGTGGCACGGCGGCGCCTCGTGCGTGCTGGCCGAGTCCCTGGCGTCGCTCGCCGCGGTGGTGGCCGCGGGCGAGGGCGGCGCCGCCTACGGTGTCGACATCAACGCGACGCACCACGCGCCCGCCCGCACGGGCTGGGTCAACGGCGAGGCGCACGCGCTGCGGATCGGCGGCACGCTCGGCACCTGGGAGGTCGTGCTGACCGACGATGGCGGGCGGCGGCTGTGCACCGCCCGCGTCACCTGCGCACTGAAGCGCGCACGGCGCTGACCGCGCGCCCCGGTCACTCGTCGAGGGTGGCCTTCGGCGTGCGTGGCGCGCCCTTGGCCTTGCCTTTGCCCTTGCCTCCGGCCGGGCCCCTGCCCGCCTTGGAATGATCGATGACGCCCTCGGCGACCTCGCGCATCGACTTGCGCAGATCCATCGCGGTCTTCTGGATCCAGCGGAACGCCTCGGCCTCGCTGAGGCCGAGCCCTTCCTGCAGCAGTCCCTTGGCCTGATCGACGGCCTTGCGGGACGCCAGGCGCTCTTCGAGGTCGGCGACCTCGTCGTCCAGGGCGCGCATCTCGGAGTGGCGGGCCATCGCCAACTCGATCGCCGGCACGACGTCGGACGCGTCGAACGGCTTGACCACGTAGGCCATGGCGCCGGCCTCGCGTGCCCGTTCCACCAATTCGCGCTGGCTGAACGCCGTCAGCATCACCACGGGAGCGATCCGCTCCTCGGCGATGGCGGCCGCGGCGGTGATGCCGTCCATCACCGGCATCTTGACGTCCATGACCACCAGGTCGGGCTCCAGTTCACGCACGAGCGCGAGCGCCTCGGCACCGTCGCCGGCCTCGCCCACGACGTCGTAGCCCTCACCGGTGAGCAACTCGACCAGGTCGAGACGGATCAGCGCCTCGTCCTCCGCCACGACAACGCGGGGACGATCGGCGCGAGGCTCAGTCGGGTTCACGTGGAATCACCACTTCCTAGGAGTCTTTCCAGCGAGACGAGACACTACACCCCCGCAGCCTCGGCGCGCGTGGGTGCTGCCCACTGGCGTCTGCTGCGGGAGCAGGACGAGTCGGACGCCGACCCGCGGCAAGCGCGGAGTCGGACGGGAATGTGGCACTATGGTCCCCGCACACTCGCCGGGGTGGCGGAATGGTATACGCGGACGGCTCAAACCCGTCTGGGCGCAAGCCCGTAGGGGTTCGAATCCCCTTCCCGGTACGGTCGCACCGACGCGAATCCCCCGATCCGCCTGCAGGCGGATCGGGGGATCGTCGTCTTAAGGGGAGGCTTCGGCCCGGTCAGGAGATCTCGGCCACCCGCAGCGAGTTCGTCTTGCCCGCCTGGTGCTTGGGGTTGCCGGCCACGATCACGATCTTGTCGCCCGGCTCGACCATGCCCGTCCCCTTCAGGGAGTTCTCCACGGCCTCGACCATGGCGTCCACCGAGAAGAATTCGGGGGTGGTGAACGACTTGATGCCCCAGGCCACGGTCAACTCCTGGGCCACGGACATCTTGGGGCTGAACGCGCACACCTGGATCGAAGAACGCAGCCGCGTGAGCCGCAGGGCGGTGTCGCCGGTCTTGGTGAACGCGACCAGGTACTTCGCCCCCACCCGCTTGGCGACCTCGACGGCCGCCTTGGCGATGATGCCCGAGGTGGTGTGCGGATCCCAGTCGATCGGATGGATGTTCTCCAGGCCGAGCGACTCGGTCTTGCGGATGATCCGGCCCATCGTCTCGACGGTCTGCACCGGCCACTGGCCGACAGCCACCTCACCGGACAGCATGACCGCGTCGGCGCCGTCGAGGATCGCGTTCGCGACGTCGGACGCCTCGGCGCGGGTCGGACGCGGCGCGGTGATCATCGACTCCAGCATCTGCGTGGCGACGATCACCGGCTTGGCCACCGTGCGCGCCGCCGTGATGACCCGCTTCTGCACCCCAGGAACGTCCTCGAGCGGCAGTTCGACGCCGAGGTCACCGCGGGCGACCATGATGGCGTCGAAGGCGTGCACGATCTCGTCGAGGGCCTCCACGGCCTGCGGCTTCTCGATCTTGGCGATCACGGGCAGGCGGCAGCCGAAGTCGTCCATGATCGCGTGGACGGCCTCGATGTCGCGAGCCGAGCGCACGAAAGACAGCGCGACCATGTCGACGCCGTGCTCGAGCGCCCAGGCCAGGTCTTCGGCGTCCTTCTCGGACAGCGCGGGAACGCTCACCGCGACACCGGGCAGGTTGATGCCCTTGTGGTCGCTCACCTTGCCGCCGACGATCACCTCGGTCAGCACCTCGGTGCCGGTGACGTCCAGCGCACGCAGTTCGATCGCGCCGTCGTTGATCAGGATCTGGTCGCCGGGGCGGACGTCGTTGGTGAGCGTCTGCAGCGTCGTGCCGCAGCGTCCCTGGGTGCCGAGAACGTCCTCGGTCGTGATGATGAAGCGGTCGCCGGCGACGAGGGTCTCCTCGCCGCGCGCGAAGTTGCCCAAGCGGATCTTGGGGCCTTGCAGATCGGCGAAGATGCCGATCGGACGCCCGGCGGCCTCGGCGGCCTGGCGGACGAAGTTGAGGCGTTGGAGATGCACGTCATGCGTGCCGTGGCTCATGTTGAGCCGGGCCACGTTCATGCCGGCCTCGACCAGCTCCATGACCTTCTCGAAGGTATCGGTCGCCGGGCCGAGCGTAGCTACGATCTTGGCGCGGCGATTGGGAAGTCCATCACTCTTGCGGTCTACCACGGCCAAGACAGTAGCGCACACCACCAACCGCCCACAGCCTATCCGTCGGCGACGGTCCGTAACGCGATGGTCAAGTCCGTAGGGTAAGGCGACCCGAAGGTGACCCACGCCCCCGTGCCCGGATGGGCGAAGGATAGCTCGACGGCGTGCAGCCACTGCCGTTCCAGGCCCAGGCGTGCCGCGAGCACGGGATCGCCGCCGTAGAGCGGATCGCCCACGCACGGGTGCTTGATCGCCGCCATGTGCACGCGGATCTGGTGGGTGCGCCCGGTCTCCAGATGCACCTCGAGGAGCGTGGCCGCGCGATGGGCCTCGATCGTCTCGTAGTGGGTGACGCTGTGGCGTCCGCCGTCGACGATCGCCATCTTCCAGTCGTGACCCGGGTGGCGCCCGATCGGCGCGTCCACGGTGCCGGTGAAGGGGTCGGGGTGGCCCTGGACGAGCGCGTGGTAGACCTTGTCGACCTCGCGATCGCGGAACGCCCGCTTGAGGGCGGTGTAGGCGGGCTCGCTCTTGGCGACCACCATCAGCCCGGACGTGCCGACGTCGAGGCGCTGCACGATCCCCTGCCGCTCGGACGCCCCGGACGTCGAGATCCGGAACCCGGCCCCGGCCAGGTGGGACACCACGTCGGGACCGTCCCAGCCGAGCGAGGGGTGGGCCGCGACCCCGGCGGGCTTGTCGACGACCACGATGTCGGCGTCGTCGTGGATGATGCCGATGCCCTCGACCACCTGCGGAGTCACGGTGGCCACCTTCGGGGCCGGGAGTTCCAGCTCGAGCAGGTCGCCGCCCGCGACGCGGGCCGACTTCGCGACCACCTGGCCGTTGAGCCGCACCAGCCCGCCGACGAGCAGTTCGGCGACGCGGCTGCGGCTCACGCCGGTCATCCGGGACGCCGCGGCGTCCACCCGCTCGCCCGCGAGCCCGTCGGGCACAAGGTGAATGCTCATCGTCGCGGCGCCTCGGCATCGCGACCGGGCGTGGGGGCGTCCTTGGTGGACGCCCCCACGAGATCGACCTGCGCGATCACGAGCTGCCAGATGAGGACGATCGCGGCGAAGGTGATGCACATGTCGGCCACGTTGAAGATGGCGAAGCGGGGAAGCTGGAGGAAATCGATGACGTGGCCGTGCAGGAACCCGGGCTCGCGGAACAGCCGGTCGGCCAGATTGCCGAGGATGCCGGCCAGCAGCAGCCCGATGCCGATCACCCAGCCACGGTGACGTGCCCTCGGCAACAGCCAGCCGGCGACGAAGACCAGCGCGGCCACGGCGATCAGGCTGAGCACGACCGTGAAGCTCTCGCCCATGCTGAAGGCGGCGCCAGGGTTGCGGATGAGTCGCAGGGTGAGCAGGCCGCCGAGCAGGACGGGCGGGTCCTGTGGATCGAGGGTGGCCAGCGCCCACTGCTTGGTCGCCTGGTCGATACCGAAGCCCACCAGCGCGATGCCGACGCCGAGCGTCCACGCGGCGCGCGCGGAGAGGACGCCCGGTCGCCTGCCGGCCGGTGCCTGCGTCAGCGTCGTTCCTCCCGTTGCTTGCAGCTCACGCACATGGTGGCGCGAGGGAAGACCATCAGCCGGTCCTTGCCGATCGGCTCGCCGCACGCCTCGCAGGTGCCGTAGTGGCCGGTGTCGAACAATCGCAGCGCCGTCTGGGCCTGGTCGAGCAGGTCACGGGCGTTCTGGACCAGCGACATCTCCTGGTCGCGCTCGAAGTTCGTCGAGCCGACATCGGCGGGATCGCGGCCGGCGCCCTCGGTGCCTTCGTCGAACAGTTTGGCCAGATCCCGCTCGGCGGTGGCGATCGCGCGCTGCATGCGTTTGATGTCGAAGACCAGGTCCTCGCGAACCTCGGCGAGTTCCTCGTCGGTCCAGGGATCCTCACCGTCGAGGACCGGGACCACGACCTGCTGGTCAGGCTGGGTCATGCGCGTCTTCCTTTGCGTGCTCGGGGTGGGGTGTCCCACTGTTGGGCGCAGACAGTACCACCTGGCCCGCGCCGACCCTGAAACGCCGACGCCCCGAGCCAGTGCCCGGGGCGTCGATGTCGCGACAGCGACGATCAGTGGTCCTTGCCCAGCAGCGCGTCCAAGCGAGGGGTCGGCGACGCGTGACGCGCCTGGTCACCCAGCAGGTCGGGAACGTCCTCGGGGGCGAGACCCCCGCGAAGCGCCTCCAGCTGCCGCTCGACGGCCGCCGTGAACGACTCGCGGTAGCGGCCCTCGAAGGCGCGCAGGTGGTCCACCCGGCCGGCGAAGTGCTCACGCTCCGTCTCCAGCGTCGCGAACACCTCTTCGCGGCGGGCCGTCGCATCGCGATCGACCTGCGCGGCGCGCTCACTCGCCTCCGAGGTCAGGCGCTCGGCCAGCGACCGGGCGTCAGCCTCGAGCTGCTCGCTCAGGGCGCGCGCCTCGCTGGTCACCCGCTCCGCGACCTGGTTTGCCTCGGTGGTGACCCGCTCGGCCTCGGCAGCCGCCTCGGCCCTGACGCGCTCGGACTCGGCCGTCGCGTCCGTGGTCACCCGCTCGGCCTCGGCAGCAGCCTCGGCCCTGACGCGCTCCGACTCGGCAGCCGCCGCCGTGGTCACCCGCTCGGCCTCGGCAGCCGCCTCGGCCCTGACGCGCTCGGACTCGGCAGCCGCGTCGTTGGTCAGGCGCTCGGCATGCTGGCGGGCCTCCTCGGTGACCCGGGCCGCGGTCTCGTTGGCCTCCGTGGTCACACGCTTCGCCTCGGCCGACGCCTCGGCGGTCACGCGAGCGGCGGTGGCCTGGGCCGTGGCGGTCGTCCGCTCGGCGTCGGCGCTCGCCTCGCTGGTCAGGCGCTCGGCCTGCTCGGTGGCCATCTGCAGCAGGCGGGTGACGGCCGGGGACGCCTCGGCGGCGGTCCGCACGACGATCTCGGAGGGGCCGACGTCGGTGGCCGGCGCGGCGAAGGCGACGGGCTCGACGGACGCCGACGACGCGCGCAACGACTCGACCTCCGCGCGGAGGCCGGCGAGTTCGCTGTCGCGGGTCGCCAGTTCGCTTCGCGCACGCCTCGTCTCGTCCTCGCGCTGCGCGATCGCCTCGCGGGCCGCATTCAGCTCCTGATCGCGGTCGCCGGACTCGCCGCGCAGACGTCCGAGCTCGTTGCGGAGGCGTTCGAGCTCCGCCTCACGGCCCTCCATCTCACGGCGCAGGTGCGCCGCCTCGTCGCCGCCGCTGGCGAGCGTATGACGCAGGTTCTCGATCTCCTCCTGCCTGCGCCCCAGCCCGGCGTCGCGATCGGCGATCTCGGCGTCCTTGGTGTCGAGGCGCGAACGCAACTGGGCGAGTTCGGCACGCAGGTCGTCCGACTCGGAGCGCAGCCCCTCGATCTCGGCGTCCTTGGCCTGGGCCATCACGCGCAGCTCCGCTTCGTCGGCCCCGCCCCCGGACGACAGCGTCGAGACCTGCGCCTCCAGCGTGGCCTTCTCTTCCGCGAGGGTTACCAGCGTCGTCTCGACCTGATCGACAAACGTGTCGACCTCGGCCGGGTCGTAGCCGTTGCGGCGGGCCAGGTGGAATCGCTTCTCGCGCACCTGCTCGATGGTCAAGGTCATCGTTCACCTCACGTGATGGGCGGTTGGGCCTCAGCGCCCCACTGAGCGCCTCCGGATCGGAGGCTAGTCTAGTGCACCCCAGTCGAACCACCGAAGCGGACACTCACTCTCGACCCGGTGACGAGTCAGCTCTGGTTGAACAAGCCCCCGGCGATCCGTTCCTTGTCTTCGGCGGTGACGTTCACCCCCGACGGCGAGAGCAGGAAGACCTTGCTCGTGATGCGTTCGATCGAGCCGCGCAAACCGAAGATCAGGCCGGCGGCGAAGTCGACCAGGCGCTTGGCGTCCGCGTCCTCCATGTCGGTCAGGTTCATGATGACCGGGATGCCGTCGCGGAAGTGCTCGCCGATGGTGCGCGCCTCGTTGTAGGTGCGCGGATGCACGGTCACGATGCGGCTCAGATCGGCCACGCGGGGCGCGGGGGGACGCCTCTGCTCGAGCGGGGTGACGCTGGCGTCGGCGACCGGAACCACCGCCGCGTCGCCGCGGTCGTAGCGCTCGAGGGGACGGGCCACCTCGACGGCCTCCGTCGGTTCCCCGTCGCGGTCACGCTCGTCGTCGGTATAAGGCGCGTCGGCCATCAGACCGAGCCACACGGCAGCCTTCTTGAAACCTTCGGCCATGGTTTCCTCCGTTCGGGTCGGCCATCACCCTAGCGCGCGCACTCCATCGGCCGGGCAACGGCACGCCCACGGCGAGGCCGAGGTGCTAGCGTGACCTAATCCTCGCCCAGTACAGGGCGGGTTGATCCGCCCGACCCCTCAGGATCTCCCGCACAGGAAGGCATTCTCCTCATGCGCATGCGCCCCTCCCCCATCCTCGCCGCGGCGGCGGCCACCGGTCTCCTCGTCGCGGGCTGCTCCGCTCCTGTCCCACCCGAGCAGGCGATCGCCGACGCCCTGGCCAAGACGGGCCAGCGGTCGAGCGCGACGGTCACGATGAGGCTCGACACGACCGCGGAGGACCTCGCCAAGCTGGTCGAGGCGGGCTCCACCACGCCGGACGCCCCGGCCATTCCTCAACTCGACGTGGTCACCGCGATCGTGCCGAAGCTGGCCATCACCACCGCGGTCCGTGCGCACTCCGGCGACCTCAACTCGGCGATCACTCCCGACCAGGCCGACGTGGCGTTCACCGTTTCGGTCGACGGCAAGCCGCTCGAGGTGCGCTGGGTGGACTCCCAGCTCTTCCTGCACGCCGACGTCGAGGGCATCGGCCAGGCGACCGGCCTGTTCACCGCCACGCAGGTCAAGATGATGGCCGGTCAGCTCACCACGACGCTGCCGTGGATCACCGACGTGATCAACGGCGGCTGGGTGACGCTCGACAAGGACACCTCCGCGAAGGTCATCGCCAAGGCCCAGGAGCAGGCCGCCTCGGCCGAGCCCACCGCACAGCCCAGTGTCGACCCGGTCAAGGCACGCGACGCCCTGCTCGGCGCGTCCACCGTCACCAAGGTGGACGACTCGACCTTCAAGGTCGCCACGGACGCCAAGAAGCTCATCACCGCGATGGCCGAACTCAGCGACACCGACGACTTCACCGCCGAGGACGCCCAGGAGGCGATCGACAGCATCAACGACGGCGCCGATCTCGACACGACGGTCACCGTCAAGGACGGCAGGGTGGTCAAGGTCGTGGTCGACCTCGCCGACATCCTGCGCACGTGGCCGAAGCAGAAGCCGGGCGATACGGCCACCGCCAGCATCGCCGCCACCGAATTCCTGCTCAACGGCGTGGTCGAGATCGACAACACCGACCCCACGATCGAGGCGCCGTCGCCGGCGACGACGATCCCGGCCTCCGACGTCGAGCAGCTCCTGCGCTGACGCCCCGGCACCCGACGGCCCGCGCGCACCTGGGTGCGCGCGGGCCGTCGGCGTGTCGCGGCGCGGCCGCTCACCCGAGCCAGGCGATGCCGGCCATGCGCCCTGAGCTGCCGCCGCGGTGGGAGTGCAGGAGCGTGTCTTCCAGGGTGCATCCGCCGACGCGGGTGACCGCGACCCCCGAGGCTTCGAGTTGGCGGCGGGCCGCGCCGCCCAGGTCGATGCCGAGGGTGTCCCGGCGCGTCCTGGAGACGGGCACCCCCAGCTTGTCGGCAGCCTCGCGCGCCATGGCGTCCGGCACCTCGTAGCAGCCGCCGCACACGTGCGGGCCGATCCACGCGCGCAGGTCGGCGCCGCTCACCCGGCGCATCTCCGCCAGCGCCGCGTCGATCACCCCGGCCAGCAGGCCCTCACGGCCGGCGTGGACGGCCGCCACCGCGGAACCGTCAGCGGCGGCCACACACACGGGCACGCAGTCGGCCACCCGAACCGCCACGGCAACCCCCGGGACGGTCGCGACCAGGGCGTCCGCCCGGTGGCCGGTCAGGTCGATCAGCCCGTCCGCAGTGCCAGGCGCGTCGATGCGCACCACCGCCGTCCCGTGCACCTGGGCGACGATCGCCACCGGCGCGCCGAGAGCGCTGGACACCAGCCCGAACGCGGCCTCGCGCGCAGCGACGGACTGGCCGTCGCCGAGGTCGAGCGCCGCCGACGTGAACGCGACCCCGGCGCCCAGGAGGGCGTCGGGGTCGCGTCGGTAGACGAACACGGGCTCAGCAGATCTCGTCCGGCCCGCGCCGGGTCACGTCAGGCCGTGTCACTTCAGGAAGTCCGGGATGTCGAGCTCGTCGTCGACCGGCGGTGCCGGACGGGGCGCCGGACGCGGCACAGGCGGGGCCACCGGCGCGGCGATGGGCGGCGCCGGGGTGGGCTCGGGGCGCGTCGTCGCCTGGGGACGGGCGCGCAGATCGGGCTGCCGGGTGACGCCGGGCTGGCGGCGCGGCGGCGAACCCCCGTCGAACCCGGCCGCGATGACCGTGACCCGGACCTCGTCGCCGAGGGCGTCGTCGATCACCGTGCCGAAGATGATGTTGGCCTCTTCGTGCGCCGCTTCCTCGATCAGGTTGGCGGCCGCCGACACCTCGAACAGGCCCAGGTCGGAACCGCCGGCGATCGAGAGCAGGACGCCGTGCGCGCCGTCGATCGAGGCCTCCAGCAGCGGGCTGGAGACGGCCATCTCGGCCGCCGCCCGGGCGCGGTCCTCGCCACGGGCCGAGCCGATACCCATCAGGGCCGAGCCGGCGTTGCTCATGACGGCCTTGACGTCGGCGAAGTCGAGGTTGATCAGGCCCGGCGTCGTGATCAGGTCGGTGATGCCCGACACGCCCTGCATCAGCACCTGGTCGGCCTGCTTGAAGGCGTCCAGGATCGCCACGTGATGATCGGTCATCTCCAGCAGCTTGTCGTTCGGGATGACGATCAGCGTGTCGACCTCTTCGCGCAGGCTCGCGATGCCGCTCTCGGCCTGCGCCGAGCGCCGCCGGCCCTCGAAGCTGAACGGACGTGTGACGACGCCGATGGTCAGCGCGCCCAGCGATCGGGCGATGCGCGCCACCACCGGTGCACCACCGGTGCCGGTGCCGCCGCCCTCGCCTGCCGTGACGAACACCATGTCGGCACCCTTGATCACCTCTTCGATCTCGTCGGCGTGATCTTCGGCGGCCTGACGTCCCTTGTCGGGGTCGGCTCCGGCGCCCAGGCCGCGGGTGAGGTCGCGTCCGATGTCGAGTTTGACGTCGGCGTCGCTCATCAACAGCGCCTGCGCGTCGGTGTTCACCGCGATGAACTCGACGCCACGCAGCCCGGCCTCGATCATGCGGTTGACCGCGTTGACGCCGCCGCCGCCGACGCCGACAACCTTGATGATCGCCAGGTAATTCTGGGATGCACTCGCCACTGTCGTACCCGTTCTGTTGTCTGCCGTCCAAGCTTGTGTGCCCTGCACCGGGCGTCCGAGGGGGGAAGCCGACGACGCGGGACCAGGCGTCTGAAGAATAGGTGCCGCCGCGCGCGGGGGTCCACCAGCGACCGGGGGTTCGGCGAGCCCCTCAACCTGTGATTGAGAGTTCGGGCCTACGGTGCTCGAGGGTGGGGTCGCGGCGGCGTCCGGCGGTCAGCGCGTGGTCGGGTGCGTGGGCGCCGAGACGTCGTACTCGTCGGCCTTCACGCCGAGCAGGGGCACGATCACGCTGGCCTTCAAGGCGCCGTCCTCGGCGCTGCCCCACAGGACACGGCGCCCGTCGGCGAGCATGACGGTGACCGAATCGGTCGTGCCGGCCTTGAGATAGGACGCCTGCTCGCGCACGGGCTGCGGCAGGTCGGCGGCGACGCGGGCGAGGGCCGCGAGCGTCGCTTCGTCGCCGATCTCCCCGCGCGCGATCAGCACCCCGTCGGGCCTCTCTTCCGAGGTGTGGAACACGCGGCCCTCGGCGCTCACCCACACGTACACGGGCTCGAGCGCGATCGCGATGGCCGGCCGTTCCTCGGTGACGACGATCGCGAGCGTGGCCGGCCACTCCCGGCTGACACGCACCTGCGCCACGGCGACCAGTTCGCTCACCCGGGCCACGACGCCGTTCGTATCGACACTCGCCAGCGGCTCACCGAGCGGAACGCCGGCCGCCTCGAGGACGGCGTCGGCGCCGGTCAGATCGGCCCCGCTCACGCGGACCTCCTCGGTCCGCAGCCAGCTGGAGCCGTAGACCACCCACACTCCGGCGCCGATGACCGTGAGCACGGCCGCGATGACGCCCGCGACCTTCAGGCGCCGGAGCAGGCGCGTCCGGGCCCGCCGTCGCCGGGCGCCGGTGACGTCGATGAGGGGCTCGCTCACTCCCGCTCTCCTCCGAGGATCGCGAGCAGTGCCGGGCCGGCCGCGGTCACGTTTCCCGCGCCGATGGTGAGCGCGAGGTCGCCCGGCCGGACGAGCCGGGCCAGCGCCGTCGCGGCGTCCGTCACGCCCTCGACGAGGGTGACCTCGCTCCCCCGCGCGCACACGCGCTCGGCGAGCACCTCCGAGGTGACGCCCGGGAAGTCGACGGCGTCCTCGCGGGCCGGATAGACCGCGCAGAGCACGATCACGTCGGCGAGAGTGAGCGCTTCGGCGAAGGCGTCCATGAAGTCACGCGTGCGGCTGAACAGGTGCGGCTGGAAGCAGGCGACGAGGCGTCCGCCCTCGGCCACGCGCGGGCGGGCCGCGCGCAGGACGGCGGCCACCTCGGTCGGGTGGTGGGCGTAGTCGTCGTACACCCGGACGCCCGCCGCCTCGCCCTTGAACTCGAAGCGCCGCTGGGTGCCGGCGAACGCTCCGAGCGCGGCGCGCAGCGTGGCGCCGTCGACACCGAGCTCGCGACCCACCGCATACGCCGCCGCGGCGTTGTGCAGGTTGAATCGGCCGGGCACGACCAGCTCGAGCCGGCCCCCTTCCTCACCGTCGTGCAGCGTGGCCGCCGTCGTGCGAGGGGTCAGCTCGAGGCCGTCCAGGCGCAGGTCGGCGTCGGCGGCCTCGCCGTAGGTGACGACCCGCTTGCCCGCCGCGCGCAGCCGGCTCGCCACCTCGCGCGAGGCCGGCTCGTCGGCGGACGACACCACGACGCGGACCGCGCGGGCCGAGCCGATCTCGACGAACCCCTCGACGTAGCGCTCGGGCGTGCCCCAGTTGTCCAGGTGATCGGCCTCGATGTTGGTGATGACGACGATCTCGGCCGGGTACTGCAGGAACGAGCCGTCCGACTCGTCGGCCTCGACCGCGAACGCCGGCCCTCCGCCGAGCGCGGCGCTCTCGCCCGACGCCGCCAGGGGCGACCCGATCACGTAGCCCGGGTCGGCGCCCGCTCCGATCAGCATCGTCGCGACCATGCCGGTCGTGGTGGTCTTGCCGTGGGTGCCGGTGATCGCGATGCCGCGGCGTCCGAGCATCAGCGCCCCGAGCGCCGCCGAGCGGTGCCACACCCGCAGGCCGCGCCGCCGGGCCTCGTCGAGCTCGGCGTTGCCCGGCTTGATCGCCGACGACACCACCACGGTGCGCGCATCGCCGAGCTGGGCCGCGTCGTGCCCCACGTGGGTACGGACGCCCGCCGCCGCGAGCTTGCGCAAGGCCGCCGAGTCGTCGCGGTCGGAGCCGGAGACCTCGACCCCGAGGTCGGCGTACGCCTGCGCGATGCCGCTCATGCCCGCCCCGCCGATGGCGATGAAGTGCACCGGCCCCACCTCGGTGGCGGGCAGCAGCGCAACGGGGGTGACCAGCGCCATGTCAGCGCCCCGCCGCCGCGTCGAGGACGATGGCGGCCAGATCGCGGGCGGCGTCGCGCGGCACCAGCCCGCCCAGCGCCGCGCTCATGGTGGCCAGCGTCCCGGGATCGGTGATGCGCGGCAGCACCTCGCCCAGCAGGCGCGCGGCGTCCAGTTCGCCGTTGGGGACGAGCACCGCGGCGTCCGCCTCGATCAGGAAGTCGGCGTTGCGCGCCTGCTCGCCGTTGCCGTGCGGCAGGGGCACGAACAGCGTCGGCAGGCCGACGGTGGCCGTCTCGACGACGGTGCCCGCGCCCGAGCGTGCCACCATCATGTCGGCGGCGGCGTAGGCATCCTCCATCGCGTCGACGTAGCCGACGGGGACGTAGGCGGCGCCCGTTCCGGGGTCGGTCGTCCGTTCCGGCGCAGCGCCCGCGTTCTTGGGACCGAGCACGTGCAGCACGCTGACCCCCGCGCGCAGCAGGTCGGGCATGGCGTCGATCGTGGCGGTGTTGATCGCCACCGCGCCCTGCGAGCCGCCCGAGACGAGCAGCACCGGCCCGGGCGGCAGCGCCCACGCGGCACGCGCCGCGTCGCGCCGGGCGGCCCTGTCCAGGTCGGAGATGGCGGCCCGCACCGGCAGCCCGACGTAGCGCGCGCCGGGCAGCGGCGTGCCGGGAAACGACACCGCGACCACCCGCGCGAACCGGGCTGCCACCTTGTTGGCCAGGCCCGGCACCGCGTTCTGCTCGTGGATCACCACCGGCAGCTTCGCCCGGCGGGCAGCCAGGTAGACCGGGAGGGAGACGTACCCGCCGAAGCCGACGACGGCGTCGGCCCCGACCTCGTCGAGGATCGCGCGCGCCTGGCGGACCGCACCGAACAGGCGTCCGGGAACGGCGAACAGCGCCGGGGTGAGCCGGCGCGGCATCGGCACGGGCGGGATCATCCGCAGGGGCAGGCCGGCGGCGGGGATCACGGTCGATTCCAGGCCTTTCGGCGTGCCGATGCAGGTGAGCAGGATCCCGCCCTCGGCGTCGGTGGCCTCGCGCAGCCGTTCGGCGGTGGCGATCAGCGGCGACGTGTGCCCGGCTGTTCCTCCGCCGGCCAGAACGATTGAGACCATGACTCTCCTCACTTGGCCCGGCGCCGGCCGGGCAGGACCATCGACAGGCGGCGGCGCGGGCCGCGCGCGGCGGCGCGGCTCTTCAGCCAGGCGGCCGCGTCGGGTTCCTCGCGCGCGCAGGCGACCAGGATGCCGATCGCGGCGACGTTGGCGACCATCGCCGAACCGCCGTAGGACAAGAACGGGAGGGGGACGCCCAGCACCGGCAGCATGCGCAGGACGACCATGATGTTGATCAGGGCCTGCAGCAGCAGCCAGGCGGTGATTCCCGACGCGACGAGGCGTCCGAAGAACGACGGCGTGCGCAGCGCGATCCGGATGCCGCCCCAGGCCAGCAGCACGAACAGCACGAGCACCGCGAGGGTGCCGATCAGGCCGAGCTCCTCGCCGATCACGGCGAGCACGTAGTCGGTGTGCGGCGCTTGCGCGAGGCTTCCCCACTTCTGCCGGCTGCGGCCCAAACCCATGCCCAGCCAGCCGCCGCTGGCCAGCCCGTAGAGCGCCTGCATCGGCTGGTGGTTGATGCCGGTCAGGTCGGCGGTCGGGTCGAAGAACCCGAAGATGCGCGCCAGCCGCGACTGATGCCCGGTAAGGATCAGGAGGCCCACGCCGCCGGCCGCGAGCGCGAAGATCGAACCGAGCACCCGCCAGGGCGCCCCGACGCACCACAGGACCGCGAGCATGATGGCGCCCATGATCATCGCGGTGCCCAGGTCGTGCTGCAGGACGACCAGGGCGATCAGCCCCAGCGAGAACGGCACGAACGGCACGAGCAGGTGCTTGGGCTCGTGGAGCAGCGCCCGCTTGTTGGTGAGCACGGCCGCGCCCCACACCACCAGCGCGAGCTTCGCCGTCTCGGCGGGCTGGAAGCGGATCATCGAGTCCGCACCGCCGATGGCCAGCCAGTTGTTGTTGCCGCCCACGCCATGACCGAGGCCCGGCACGAAGGTGAGACACAGGGTGAGCGCCGCGAGGAAGTAGAACAGCCATCCCAGCTGACGAAGCCTGGCGGGCGGCATCCGCGCCATCAGGATCCCGGCGATCACGGCGACCACCAGGAACGCCAGGTGACGCTGGACGAAGAAGAAGGCGTTGTCGAACTGCTTCTGCGCGACCACGGTGGACGCCGACCACACCATGAGCACACCCAGGCCCACCAGGATGGCCGTCGGGACCGCGACGAGCGCCATGTCGGCCATCGGATGGGACAGCCATCCCGCCGCCTGGTCGGTCACCGACGCGCGGGACGCCGTGCGCTCGGCCTCGCCCACAGGCTTGGTGGGGGTCTGCACCGCCATGGTCGTCCTCCTCGTCTGCTCGTTCGTCACCGGTGGTCGGTCAGGCTCCGCGCCGCGTCGGTGAAGTCACGACCGCGAGCGGCGTACCCGGGCCACATGTCCAGGCTCGCGCACCCGGGCGCCATCAGCACGGTGTCCCCCGGCGCCGCCATGCCCGCGGCGGCCCGGACGGCCTCGGCCATGGTCCTAGTCTCACGGGAGTCCAGAACGATCACCGGGACGCCGGGCGCGTGTCGGGCGAGCGCGTCCGCGATGACGCCGCGGTCGACGCCGAGCAGGACCGCGCCCTTGAGTTTGGGACCGTAGCGGGTGACGAGGTCGTCGAACGCGGTGCCCTTGGCCTGGCCGCCGGCGATCCACACGATCGAGTCGAACGCGCGCATCGAGGACGCGGCGGCGTGCGGGTTGGTCGCCTTCGAGTCGTCGACGTAGCGGACGCCGTCGGCCTCGGCGACGGTCTGGATGCGGTGGTCGCCGATCTCGAGGTCGCGCAGCCCCTGCGCGACGGCCTGAGGCGGGACGCCGAAGCTGCGCGCGAGCGCGGCCGCGGCGAGCGCGTTCTCGACGTTGTGCGGCGCGAACGGGCGGACGTCGGTCAGCTCCGCCAGCGGCATCGCCGAGTCGCGGCGCTGCTCGATGAACGCCCGGTCGACCAGGAGTTCGTCGACGACTCCGAGCATGGACGGTGCCGGCACCCCGTACCGGAAGCCGATGGCGCGGGCGCCGTCCGCGACGTCGGCGTCCTCGACCATGGCCTCGGTCGCCGGGTCGTCGGCGTTGTACACGCACGCGTGGGTGACGCCGCGGTAGATCGTCGCCTTGTCGGCCGCGTAGGCCGCGAAGGGATCGGACGTGTGCGCGTACCACTCGAGGTGGTCGGGCTGAAGGTTCAGCACGGCGGCCGAGTGCAGTGCCAGCGATGCGCTCCAGTGCAGTTGGAAGCTGGACAGCTCGACGGCGAGCACGTCGTAGTCGACGTCGTCGAGCAGCGCCTCGACGATCGGACGCCCCACGTTGCCGACCGCGTCGGCCTTCAGCCCGGCGGCGTTCAGCATGGACGCCAGCATGGTCGTGGTCGTGGTCTTGCCGTTGGTGCCGGTGACGCCGAGCCACGGCACCACGCGGTCGGGCTGCATCATCCGCCAGGCCAGCTCGACCTCGCACCACACGGGGACGCCGCGCTCGACGGCCTGCCGCAGCAACGCGGACGTGGGGCGCCAGCCCGGCGAGGTCACCACGAGGTCGACGCCGCCGGGCAGGGCCGCGGTCGAGCCCGCACCCAGCCGGACCTCGACGTCGAGGCGTCCGAGCAGATCGGCCTTCTCGCGGTTGGCGGGCGAGTCGGCGTCGTCCAGCACGACGATGCGCCCGGCGCCCAGAGCCAGCAGCCCGTCGACGGCGGCGAATCCGGAGGTGCCCAGCCCCGCGACGACCACGGTCGCCTCACCCCACGGCGAGAGCCGGTCGGCCCGATCGATCCACTCGCGCGCGCTCATCCGATCAGGTCCGTTCCCGCGACCCACTCGGCATAGAACAGGCCCAGCCCCGCGGCCACGAAGATGCCGCAGATGATCCAGAACCGGACGACGACCGTCTGCTCGGCCCACCCCTTCATCTCGAAGTGATGATGCAGCGGCGCCATCTTGAACAGCCGCTTGCCGCCGGTCAGCTTGAAGTAGCCGACCTGGAGCACGACCGACAGCGTGATCAGCACGAACATGCCGCCCAGGATCACGGCGAGCAGTTCGGTGCGGGTGAGGACGGCCAGGCCGGCCACGGCACCGCCGAGCGCGAGGGAGCCCGAGTCCCCCATGAAGATCTTGGCCGGGGACGCGTTCCACCACAGGAAGCCGAAGGTCGCGCCGGCGAGGGCGAGTGAGACGGCGGCGAGGTCGTTGGGATCGCGCACCTCGTAACACATCGGCCCGGCGGTCGACAGGCGGCTGCACCACTGGGAGTGCTGCCAGAAGTTCACCAGCGCGTAGGCGACGAACACCATGGTCGTCAGGCCGGTCGCCAGGCCGTCGAGGCCGTCGGACAGGTTCACGCCGTTGGAGAACGCGGCGATGATGAAGATGATCCATGCCATGCCGAGCCACGGGCCCAGGTGCAGCCACTGGATGTCGCGCAGGAACGAGACGTACTGGCTGCCCGGGCTGATGCCGCGTCCGTCGGGGAACTGGAAGCAGGCCCATGCGAACCCGATCGCGATCAGCCCCTGCAGGATCAGCTTCGCGCGGCTGTTCAGGCCGAGGCTGCGCGCCCGCGAGATCTTGATCCAGTCGTCGAGGAAGCCGACGAATCCGAGGCCCACGAACAGGCCGAGCAGCAGCACGCCGGACGCCGTGGGCGGCGTCCACAGCACCAGGTGCGCGAGCAGGTAGGCCATGAGCACCGCGCCGATGATCGCCACCCCGCCCATCGTCGGCGTGCCGGCCTTCTTCAGGTGCGTCTGGGGGCCGTCGTCACGGACGTGCTGCCCGTAACCGCGGCGCACGAGCACGCGGATCGCCAGGCGCGTGCCGAGCATTGCGCCGATCAGGCCGAGCGCGCCGGCCAGCAGGATCAACCTCATCCGCGTGCTCCTTCGTCGTCGGCGGCCAGTGCGTCCGCCACGGTTTCCAGCTTGAGACCGCGCGAGGCCTTGACGAGCACCACGTCGCGCGGGCCGAGGGTGGCGCGCAGGTGGCGCACGATCTCGTCGGTGCTCCCTCGATGGTGACTGCGCCCGCCCGCATCGGCAAACCCGGACGCCAACACCGCGGCGAACGCGCCGGTGGCCACCAGTTCGTCGACACCCAGCGACGCCGCCAGTGCCCCCACCTCACGGTGGGCCTGCTCGGCGGTCGCGCCGAGTTCGAGCATGTCGCCGAGGACGGCGACGAGGCGTCCGCCGGGCCGCCGCAGTCCGCGCAGGCTGTGCAGTGCGGCGCTCATCGAGTCGGGGTTGGCGTTGTAGGCGTCGTTGACGACGTTCAGCCCGTCCGCGCGGGTGCTGAGCTCCATGCGCCAGCGCGACAGCGGGCCGGCCTCGCTGAGCGCGGCGGCGACGCCGTCGAGCGGAAGACCGGCGGCCAGCGCGATGGCCGCCGCGGCGAGCGCGTTGTCCACGCTCTTCTCGCCGAGCACGCGCAGACTCACCGGCGCGACGCCGGACGCGGTGCCGGCGGCATGAAGGGTGAAGGAGTGCCGCTGGTTGCCGTCGGCGGCGACGCCGGACGCCCACACGCGCAGCTCGCCGGTCTCCGGCTCGCCCCGCACGCTGAAGAAGGCCAGGTGCCCCCGGGTGCGCGGTGCCATCGCGGCGACCCGCGGGTCGTCGGCGTTCAGGACGGCCCAGCCGCCGCGGCCGAGCGCCTCGACCAGCTCGCCCTTGGCCGCGGCAATCCCCTCGACGGAGCCGAACTCGCCGACGTGGGCGTGGCCCACGTTGAGGACGGCACCGATGTCGGGCGGTGTGATGGCGGTCAGGGCGGCGATGTGCCCGGCGCCCCGCGAGCCCATCTCGCTGACGAGGTAGCGGGTGCCCGCGTCGACGCGGCACGCGGTCAGCGGGGTCCCGATCTCGTTGTTGAACGAGCCGGGCGGCGCGACCGTCGCGCCGAACGCGGCGAGCACCTGGCTGACCAGGTCCTTGGTGGAGGTCTTGCCCGACGACCCGGTGATGCCGACCACCCTCATGCCGCGGTCGCGCCCGGCGTCCACGACGCTGCGGGCGAGCGCGGCGAACGCCGCGAGAGAGTCGTCGACGACCACCTGCGGCAGGTCGGCGTCGACCGGACGCGCGACGAGCGCGGCGCCGGCCCCGGCCTTCGCCGCCGCCGCCACGAACGCGTGACCGTCGACGCGCTCGCCGGGCAGCGCGACGAAGAGCGCGCCGCCGGACGCCTCGCGCGAGTCGAGGACCACCCCCGGCCCGACCAGCGCATGGGGATCGTCGCCGTCGCGCGGCGTGCCGCCCGTGATGGCGGCCAAAGTTCTCACCGTGATGCGTTCCATGTCATCTCCCCCAGACGTCGCGTAGCACGAGGACGTCGTCGAACGGGCTGGTCTGTCCAGCGATCTCTTGGCCCGCCTCGTGGCCCTTGCCGAGCACGGCCACCCAGTCGCCGGGGCGGGCGAGGCGTAGGGCGCGCGCGATGGCGTCGCGTCGAGGTCCGCCGTCGACGGCATCGGCCCCGCCCGCCTCGCGGGCGCCGGCGAGCACGGCCGCGCGGATCGCAGCCGGCTCCTCGGACCGCGGGTTGTCGTCGGTGACCACGACGATGTCGGCGTGCTCCGCGGCGGCACGCCCCATCGGGCCGCGCTTGGTCGCGTCCCGGTCGCCGCCCGCGCCGAGAACGGCGATCCGGCGTCCGGTGCGCGGCAGCGCGTCGAGTGCCGCCGCGACCGCC
Organism: Nigerium sp.; assembly: GCA_016711325.1. Taxonomy (GTDB): domain Bacteria; phylum Actinomycetota; class Actinomycetes; order Propionibacteriales; family Propionibacteriaceae; genus Propioniciclava. Next base: position 334,796 of record JADJTH010000009.1, read on the forward strand.
TGCGGCGTGTGGGCGAAGTCGACCACCGCATACGGGGCACCCTCGCCGAGGTCCACGCGCTGCATGCGGCCGGGGATCTGCGCGGGAAGCAGCGCGCGCGAGGCGGCGTCCACGTCGCAGCCGGCCGCACCCACCAGCGCGAGCGCGGTGACCGCATTGGCGACGTTGAACGCACCGAGCATCGACAGCGCGAACGTCGTCTCGCCCGCCGGGTGGGCGAGACGGACGTGCCATCCGCCGTCGGGGAGCGGAGTGGATCCCAGCACGCGGTAGTCGGCATCGCCGGCGTGGACCGTCGTGAGCCGGGCGGCGTCCTCGCCCGCGATGAGGCCGGCCAGGCGGCGGCCCCACGGATCGGCGGTGTTCACCACGGCGGCGCGGGTGCGGCCGCCCAGGAACAGCCGGGCCTTGGCCGCGAAATAGCCCTCCAGCGTGTGATGGAACTCCAGGTGATCCTGGCCGAGCATCGTGAACGCCGACGCCTCGAACGTCAGCCCGTCCACGCGGTGCAACGCCAGCGCGTGACTGCTGACCTCCATCGCCACGGCGTCCGCGCCGCGCTCGCGCATGACGGCGAGCAGCGCTTGCAGGTCGGGCGATTCGGGCGTGGTGATCGTGGTGCGGCTGCTCACCAGCGGCGTGCCGCCGACCCGGAAGCCGAGGGTGCCGATCGTGCCGACCCTGCGCCCCAGCCCTGCCAGCGCGGCCTCCAGCAGGCACACCGTGGAGGTCTTGCCGTTCGTGCCGGTGACCCCGAACAGGGCCACGTGGTCGCCCGGACGCCCGTACACGTCGGCTGCCACCTCCGCCATGGCGGCCCGCGGATCGTCGGCCAGCAGGAGCGGCAGGCCCGCACCGGCGGCCAGGGCCGCACCCGCGGCGTCCGTCAGCAGGGCGAGCGCCCCGGCGGCGCGGGCGTCGGCCGCGAACGCCGCCCCGTGCGCGCGCGAGCCGGGCAGGCCGACGTACAGGTCGCCGGGACGCACCCCGCGCGAGTCGAGCGTGACGCCGCGGACGACGCCGTCCGCCCCCGGCACCAGCTGGGCCAGGGGAAGTCCGGGGTGCCCGGCAGGCCTGAGCGCGGTCGGATTCATCGGTCGGATCTACTCCTTCACCAGCGGCAACTTCGTGTCCACGATGTCGTTGCGCGGCTGCACGCCGTAGCGCGGGAGCGCCAGCGACATGAGGTCGCGATAGACGGGACCCGCCATGCCGAGACCGGCGCCCATCGTATCGGGGCGTCCGATCAGCACGTACACGAGCACCTGCGGATCCTCGACCGGCGCCACCCCGATGATCGAGGCCACCTGGCCCTGGTAGCCGGAGCCGTTGCCCGAGATGCGGGCGGTGCCCGTCTTGGTGCCGGTGCGGTAGCCGGCGATGCTCAGCTGCTTGCTGGAGTCCATCGTGCGCTGTTCCATCATCTCCACCGTCTGGCGCGAGGCCTCCTCCGAGATCACCCGGTGGGACTCGGGCGGCACGGACGGGGTCCACGTGCCGTTCTCGCCGACCGCCTTGATCAGGGTCGGCTCGGTGTAGACGCCCCCGTTGGCCACGGCTGCGACGGCGGCCGCCATCTGCACCGCCGTCGTCGACAGTCCGTAGCCGTACGCCATCGAGTCGGCCTGGTAGGACGGCATGTCCGCCGCCGGCACACTGCCGGCCGCCTCGCCGGGCAGACCGAGGTTCGTCTTGGTGCCGAGGCCGAAGCTGCGCAGGTAGTCCCGCAGCACGGCGGGCTTCATGGCGCGCGCCGCCGTGATGGCGCCCACGTTCGACGACTTCACCAGGATCCCGCGCGTGGTGACGTCGACCGCGCCGTGGCGCCAGGCGTCGCTGACGTGATGATCGCCGACCTGGACGGTCTCGCCGATCGCGTAGGTCGTGTCGGGCGTGGTGAGCCCGGCGTCCAGCAGCGAGGCCATCGTGAGCACCTTCTGCACCGAGCCCGGTTCGTAGGCCGCGGTGATCGCCCGGTTGCCAAGGTTCTCCGTCTTGGCCTTGCCGAAGTCGTTCGAGTCGAAGGACGGGTAGTTGGCCAGCGACAGCAGTTCGCCGGTCTCGATGTCCATGACGACGGCCACCCCCCAGTTGCCGCCCACTTCGTCGACGCGCTCGGCGAGCCGGCGTTCGGCCATCCACTGCAGGTCGGGGTCGATCGTGAGCTGGAGGTCCTTGCCGTCGACCGCCGGGGTCAGCGTCTGGTTGCCGAGCGGGATCTTGCCGTAGGGCGACGTCTCGTAGGTTTCTCGGCCCGGCCGGCCGGCGAGGTCGGACTCCCGGGTGGCCTCGATCCCGAGCAGGCCCTTGCCCTCGCTCATGCCGCCGACGATGTTGCTGGCGACCGTGCCCATCGGGTAGATCCGGCGCGGGTTGGACTCGCGGAAGACCCCCACGTACCTGCCCGCGCTCAGTTCGGCGTTCAGCGCCACCCAGGTGGTCGCCGGAAGCTGCTTGGTGAGCAGCACGTAGCGCACGGGCGTCTCGACGCCGTCGGCGTTCGCCGCGACCACCCGGCGCAGCTTCGCCTCGAGTTCGCCGGGGTCCTCACCCGTGTGCCGGGCGATGATCGACGCCATCTCGGTCGGCGCCACCGCCGCCTTGGCCTGGTCGGCGGCCCGCATGGCCTCGGGTTCCTTGCCGTTGGTCGCGATCATCGAGGGATCGGCGACGACGTTCACGGTCGCCTCGGTGAGCGCGAGCACCTGTCCGTCGCGACCCGTGATCGACCCGCGCTGAGCCGGCACATCGCGCGCCACCGTCATCGAGGCGGCAGCCTGCACGGCCATCGCCTCGGCGCTGACCACCTGGATCTGGATCGCGCGCACGGCCAGCACCGAGAACATGATCGCCACGGCCAGCACGAGGATCCGGAGCCGGAACGCGGACGACGCCAGCCTCACCCGACCCGTCCGGCGCGGACGCCCACCGGGCGTGCGCGTGACCGGCGGCCGGCTCACCGTACGACCCCCTCGGCGGCGTCGGCGCCGTCCACGACGGCGACGTCTGCTTCGGCTCCTTCGGCGGGCAACGCCCCGTCCTGAGGTACGCCGCCCTCGCCCGACGCCGTCCCGACTGCGGGGTCGACCGCCTCCGCGTCCGTCGCCTGGACGCCGTCCGCGGGCTGCTCGCCGGACTCGACCGCGGTGGGCTTCTCGGCCGGCGGGGTCACCGCGCGCACCTTCAGGCTGGGCATTTCGTCGCCGCGCACGGGCACGGGGTCTCCGGTGATCGTCCCGGTGGTCACGTCGATGAACACCGCGTTCGGGTTGGGCACCATGCCCAGCTCGGTCGCGCGGCGTCCGAGTTCGGCGGGGGCGCTCGCGCGGTTGACGCGCGAGGCGAGGTCGGACACCCGGTAGCCGAGCTCGTTGGCGGTGCGCTGGGCGGCCCGCACCTCGAACGCCTGATTCTGCAGAGCGGTGGTCAGCGCCAGCAGACCCACCATGCCCGCGACGACGACGCAGACGAGCGTGACGGCGAACGCGACCGGGCCCATGCGACGCGGCGGGCTCGCGATGCCGCGCAGCTTCGGCCGCGCCTGGGTGGCGGCCTCGCCGAGGCGCCTGGGGGCTTGGATGATCGATTCCCAGGCGGTCATGCTGCTGCCTTCCGTTCGATGACGCGCAGGCGTGCGGACGCCGCCCGGGGGTTGGCGGCCTCCTCCTCTGCGCTGGGGCGTTCGGCGCCTCGGGTGACGAGCTGGAACCGGGCGCGAAGTTCGGGCGGCACGACCGGCAGGCCGCGCGGCGCCCGGTCGGTGCTGGCGGCGGCGAACGCACGCTTCACCAGGCGGTCCTCCAGCGAGTGATAGGCGAGCACGGCGAGCCGGCCCGCAGGGGCGAGCGCGTCCAGTGCTGCGGGCAGCAGTCCTTCGAGCGCCTCGAGTTCGCGGTTCACCTCGATGCGCAGCGCCTGGAACGTGCGCTTCGCGGGGTGGCCCCCGCTCGCGCGGGCCGCGGCGGGGATGGCCTCGCCTATCACGGCGACGAGGCGTCCGGAGGTGGTGAACGGTTCGGCCTCGCGCTCGGCGACGATGCGCCGGGCGACGCGGTCGGCGAAGCGCTCCTCGCCGAAGGTGCGCAGGACCCGGGCGAGCGCGCGGGCGTCGTAGGTGTTGACCACGTCCGCGGCGGTCGGGCCCTCGTGCTGCGTCATCCGCATGTCGAGCGGCGCGTCGACCGAGTAGGCGAAGCCGCGTTCGCGGCGGTCGATCTGCAGGCTGGACAGGCCGAGGTCCGCCAGGATCGCCTGCACACGCGGGGTGCCGTCCTCGGCGAGCACCTCGGGCAGTTCGTCGTAGACGGCCTCGTACAGGGCGACCCGGTCCCCGAAGGGGGCCAGGCGCTCGCGGGCGATGGCGAGCGCGTCGGCGTCGCGGTCGATGCCGACGACGCGGGCGTCCGGGCATGCCTTCAGGATCGCCTGCGCGTGGCCGGCGAGGCCGAGGGTGCAGTCGACGTAGGTTCCGCCGGCGACGAGCGCGGGCGCGAGCAGGCCGACGACGCGCGCGACCATGACGGGTACGTGACCCGTCGCAGTGGGCTGCATCATCGGCGACTCTCCTCTTCTATGGACGCCTTGCGGCGGGGTTCCGATCCGGGCGGCTCACCTGGCACCGGGGAAGTGGTGTCAGGGGAGGCCGGCCGGGTCGAAGCCTCACCGCAAGGCGGCGTGCTTCTAGGCGCGGGGCTCCGCGCCGGGGAAGATCTCCTCGTCCATCTGGGCGAATGCCTCGTCCTGGGCGGACTGATACGCCTCCCACGCGGCGAGGTCCCAGACCTCCACGCGGTTGAACGCACCGATCACGGCGATCTCCTTGTGCAGCCCCGCGTAGTCCCTGAGGACCGGCGGGATGGTCACGCGTCCCTGCTTGTCGGGTACCTGATCGGAGGCCCCCGAGGCGAACATGCGCTGGAAGTCGCGGATCCCCCGCAGGGTGGAGGGCCCACTCATCGCCGCCTGCGCCTGCCGCTGGAATTCGTCGACGGAGTAGACCGCGAGGCAGCGCTCCTGCCCCCGTGCGATCACCAGCCCCTCGCCGAACTCGTCGCGGAATTTCGCCGGGAGGAAGAAGCGCCCCTTGTCGTCGACCTTGGGGAAATGGGTGCCCAAGAACATGAGAACCCTCCCTTCGGCTGCGCAGATCCTCCACTATCCACCACTTTACCCCACCACTCTCCACTTGGGGGAGTGGTGGGGCTCCGGAACGGCCGGTGACACACCGCCTGCTCGATGCCCGGCGAGCCCGGTAGGGTGACCGACGTGACGAACTCCCCCTCTGCCGACGTGCTCGCCGTGACCCGCCTGGCCGACAGGCTGCGGGCGTCCGTCGGCTCGGTGATCGAGGGCAAGCCCAGCGCGGTCGACATGGCGCTCGTGGCGCTGCTCGCGGGCGGCCACCTGCTGATCGAAGACGTGCCGGGCGTCGGCAAGACGATGCTGGCGCGCACACTCGCCCGCTCGATCGACTGCTCGGTGCGACGCATCCAGTTCACCGCCGACCTGCTGCCCAGCGACATCACCGGCGTGTCGGTGTTCAACCCCCAGAGCCGCGAGTTCGAGTTCAAGCCGGGCGGCGTGTTCGCCACGATCGTGATCGGCGACGAGATCAACCGCGCCTCGCCGAAGACGCAGTCGGCCTTGCTGGAGGCGATGGAAGAAGGGCGTGTGTCGGTCGACGGCATCACCCACGACCTGCCCACGCCGTTCATGGTGTTCGCCACGCAGAACCCGATCGAGATGCAGGGCACCTATCCCCTGCCCGAGGCGCAACGCGACCGGTTCATGGCGTCCGTCTCGATGGGCTACCCGAGCCGCGAGGCCGAGGTCGCGATGCTCGAGCATCACGGCGCGGCCAATCCGCTGGACTCGCTGAGCCCGGTCACGGACGCCGCGGGCATCCTCGAGGCCCGCCGCCAGGTCGCGCGCGTGTACGTGCACGACGCGCTCAAGGAATACATCGTCCGACTGGTCGCGGCGACCCGCACCTCCGACGCCCTGCGCCTCGGCGCCTCGCCGCGGGCGAGCCTGCAGCTGCTGCGCGCGACCCGGGCCCGGGCGGCGATGAACGGGCGCGGCTATGCGATCCCCGAGGACGCCAGCACGCTGACCGGCGCCGTCCTGGGCCACCGCGTCCTGCTCAGCCACCGCGCCCACAGCGCACGGACGAGCACCGCCGAGGTGCTGGCGCGCATCGTGGCGACCGTCCCCGCCCCCCAGCGCACGTGAGCATGCCTGCCCTACCCGCACCCACGGCTCGTACGCTCGCCTTCGCGGCGGGAGGCGTCGCGCTCCTGCTGCTGGGCGTGGCGTTCGGCAACCAGGACACGGTCTGGCCGGCGGTGTTCCTGATCGCGCTGCCGTGCGTGGCGTTGCTGCTCGCCCTCGCGACCCGGCCACGGATCGCGGTTGAGCGCACCGTCGCTCCCGCGTCGATCCCGGCCGGGGAACCGGCCACGGTCCACCTGCGCAGCACCGCCCGGCGCGCGAGCAGCGTCGGTACCGTCGTCGCCGAGGACGACCCGGGCGTCGCGCTCGGCCTGCCGCGGCAGATGCCCGTGGACGCGTCGACGGTGGGCGCCGTGACGGAGGCAACCTACGAGATCCGACCGCGGCGGCGCGGCCGTCACACGCTGGACGGCTACCGTTTCCGCTTCGTCGACCTGTTCGGCTTCTGGCTATGGACGCTGCACGTCGCGCATCCCACGGATCTCGCGGTGACGCCGGCGACCGTCCCCCTGTCGACCACCCGCGCCTCCAGCTACGGCATCACCGGCGAGACGCCGATCCCGCACACGGCGGTCGCCGGCCCCGACGACGCGATGGTGCGCGAGTACCAGCCGCGCGACGACGTCCGCCGCATCCACTGGCCGTCGACGGCGCACAGCGGCGTGCTCATGGTGCGCCGCGAGGAGGCCGCCTGGGATCCGACCGCCTGGGTACTGCTCGACTCGCGCGCGGACGTCCTCGGCGCCGACGACGGCGAAGGCGGCGGGCCGCCCGGATTCGAGACCCTCGTCTCCGCCGCGGCCTCGATCGGCCTGCGGATGCTGGAGGACGGCTTCACCGTCACCCTCGTGGACGCCGAGGGCGCCCACCGGCCGGTCGTGGCCGAGCATGCCGGCGCGGAGACGTCCTGGCTCGACCCGCTGGTCGATGCCGACATCCACGACGCGTCCGGCCTGAACGAGGCGACGGTCGCGCTGGCCCAGGCAGGCCCCGAGCAGGTCGTGCTCGCGCTGCTGGGCGGCCTCGACGCCGGCGACGCAGCGTTGCTGATGGCCGCCGACGCTCCCCGCCAGCGACGCATCGCGTTCGTCCTCAGCCCGGACGCCGCCGCGCGGCCCGCGTTCGACGAGGCGTCCGTCACGTTGTCCGCCCACGGCTGGGACGTCCGCGAACTGTCGACCTTGGCGGTGCTGCCGCACGCGTGGGCCCTCGAGAACGCGGGAGCACGATGAGGACGGCCCGGCTGCCCCTCGCGCTGGCCGTCGCCCAGTGCGCACAACTGCTGCCCTGGCGCGACCTCACCAGCGACACCGGCGCGTTGCCGCTCGCGGCGCTGGCCATCGTGCTGGCAGGCGCGCTGGGCTCGGGCGGCCGCGCCCTCCGTTGGCACCCCGTCGTCATCGCCGCCGTGCAGACGGCCGGGCTGGTGGGGCTGACCTGGGCCGGGATCGCCGCGCACCACGGTGCGGCCGACGCCGCCCAAGGGCTCCGGCTGCTGCCCGCGGGGGTGTCGGTCATCCTCAGCAGCGGTGTGCCGATGCCCCCCCATCCGGGGGTGGCGGCCATCATCGCGCTGACGGCCGGGCTGCTCGCGATCGTCACGGACGCGCTGGCCGTGTCCGGCGGACGACCCGCGCTGGGCGTCGTGCCCCTGGTCGCGCTGCACCTGGTGACCGCGTTCGGGCTCGCCGGCGCGACGCTGTTCTCCGATCTCGTCCTCCTGGCAGCAGGCACGGGGCTCGTGCTGTGGTCGGGCCGGCGCCAGACGGGACGTGAGGGCGGGCCTACCCGTGCGGTCGGCGCCCTGGCCGCCGCCATCATGACCGCGGGCGCGCTCGGGACGACCTGGCTCGTCGCCCCGCTGCTGCCCACCTTCGAGCCGCGACCGACGAGCGAGCCGCTGCAGATGAACGACCCGTCGGTCGATCTCAAGCGCAACCTGATCCAGGGCAGCGACGACGTGGTGATCCGCTACACGACCGACAACGGCGAGGGCACCTACCTCAAGCTGGCGTCCCTGCCCTCGCTCACGACGCGGGGGTTCGGGCTGGCCGAGGTGCGCGTGGCGACCGGCCGGATGCCGAATCCGCCTGGCTCGCCTGCCGGCGAGGCACGCACCACGTCGGTGAGCATCGGCGAATTCCGCAGCGAGTGGCTCCCCGTCCCGGCCGTGCCCACCGCGTTCGAGGCCCCCGGCGAGTGGGGATTCGCGATCGACACGCTCGACGTCATGGCGCTGGCCGGCCCGGCGCGGGGGTCGGCGACCGAGGGGATCGAGTACGAGGTGCGCAGTCTCGAGGTGCGCCCGTCCGCCGCCGTGATCGCCGGCGCGAGCGCGAACGCCGCACCCCACCGTGACCTCACGCTGGCGGTCCCCGACGAGGTCACCGACCGCACGCGGGCACTCGCCCACGAGATCACCGCGGGCGCGTCGACCGCGGGCGCCAGGGCGCAGGCCATCGAGGCCTACCTGCGCTCTCCGCGGTTCACCTATTCGACGGCGGCGACGACCGGCATCGGCGACGGCCTCGCGACGATCGACGAGTTTCTCTTCCGGTCGCGGGAGGGCTACTGCGAGCAGTTCGCGGGCGCGATGGCGATCCTGGCCCGCGAGGCCGGCATCCCGAGCCGGCTCGCCGTGGGTTTCGTGCCCGGCAGGCGGGACGGCGACGGCTGGTCGGTGACCGCACGCGAGATGCACACCTGGCCCGAGCTGTGGCTGGACGGCCTGGGCTGGGTGGCGTTCGAGCCGACTCCCGGGCGGGGCCCGACCGGCGAGGCCGGCGGCACCGGAGAGCCCTCTCCCGCGCCCGCCGACGAGCAACCGGCCGAGACGGCCCGGCCCGACGACGAAGCCGCGACTCCGACGCCCGAGGCGCAGGCGCCCGCAGGGGAGACGCCGACGCCGCCCCCCGCGGCGAGCGCGCTGCCGTGGGTGATCGCCGCGATCGCGCTGGCGGTGCTGCTGGCGGGTGCCGCGGTGCTCGCCCCGCGGTGGACGCGTGCCTACCGTCGCGCCCGGCGGCTGGCCGGCGCCGGCGATCCGCGTCTGGACACGCTGGCCGCCTGGGACGAGGTGCGCATCGCGGCGGCCAGGGCCGGTGTCGCCTGGCCCGGGAGCTCGCCGCGATTCGTCGCCGAGCGACTGCGCGAGACGGTGGGTGACGACCCCGACGCCGCCGCGGCGCTGGAGGCGCTCGCGATCTCGGCGGAGCGCGCGCTGTTCGATCGTCCCGAGAACTACGCGGGCGCGGGCGACTGGCGTGCGGAGGTGTCCACGATCGTCACGGCCCTGGCACGGCCGCGCCCGACCGGATGAGGGCCGTGCGCGTCCGGCTCACCGAACGGGGTCGCACGCGCTCGGCGCCGGGACGGAACCGCTCAGAACTCGTCGCTGGGCCGGCGCCGCTCGTCGAACCGGTCGGTGAAGACATCGCGCGGGTCGGGGAAGTGCGCGTCGCCTGCCTGGCCCTCGACCACTTTCCAGGAGTTGAGCGCCACCACCGTCGAGGCCAGCATGATGACGAAGCCGACGACGCTGACGATCCAGCTGACCTGCATGCCGCCGATGAGCGCGGCGACGCCGATGAGGAAGCCCACACCCGCGACCGCCGCCCTACGCCGATGGAGCGTGCGCGGATGACCTCCGCGAAGTGTGCTGGCGAGTTTGGGATCCTCGGCCGCGAGGGCGGCCTCCAACTGCTCCAGGAGCCGCTGCTCTTGCTCAGAAAGTGCCATCTCGCCCTCCCTTCATCGGTGGAGCTACGCCCTTGTCCGGACGTGGGACAAGTGTAGGCGTCGCGCGACACAAACGGAACCGGAGCTACGGCCGCGAGCCGGTCACCACGCCCCACCGACCGTCCGGATCGCTACCCTGACGCCCATGCAGATGCGTCCCGCCGGGGTGGTCGCCGGCCCGCTGCCCGCCGCGGCCCGGTGGACACCGCGGGCGCTCTCCTCGCGCATCCACGCCGACCGGGATCGGCGGAGAGCCCGGCGCGTCGCCCGCCGGAGTCCGGCGCCGCACTGATGGGCAGCGTCACCGTTCTCGGCGGCACGTTCGCGGGGGTGTCCGCCGCCGCCCGCCTCGCCCGCGCCGGCCATCACGTCACGCTGGTCGCCGAGCCCGGGTGGGGCGACGCACTGCGCGCCGAATTCGGCGCCACCCTCGACTTCCCCGCGCCCTGGCGGGATCTGTTCAAGAAGACCGGACGCCCCGCCGCCGGTGCGCTCGGCCTGCACGGGCTCGAGCTCGCGGCGGACACCGACGGCCCGCCCACCGATCGGGCGGGCGTCTGGTACGCCGACGTGGCGGCCCTCGGCGAGCCCGCCGCCCGGGCCTGGCGTGACCTCGTCGATGCCGCCGACGACGTCTGGCAGGCCGTCCGCCCGCTCGGGGCCGAGTCCGAGCTCACCCCGCAGGCCGTCGTCCGCGCCGGCCTGCACCCCCGGCGCAGCCTCGCCGATGTCGCGCGCACCCTGCCCCATCCGGAGCTGGCGGAACGCCTCGACCGCCTCGCCGCCGCGCGCGGGCTGACGGCGGCGGACGCCCCGGCCTGGCTGCTCTCCCGACTCGCCGTCGCACGCACGTTCGGCCGCTGGCGGCTCATCGACGACAGCGGCGCCGCCGTGCCGGCGTCCGCCCTGGTCGACGTGCTCGCCGACCGCCTGGACGCCCGCGGCGTCCAGGTCGTCGAGGCCCCCGCCGATGCCGCCGCCGACGCGACCGTCGACACCCACGACCCGGGCGTCCGCTGGCGCCGCCCACGCCGGTGGCCGCACCGCGATTCCTTCGTCGACCAGCTGCTCGCGCGGCCACCGCTGCGGACGCCCGGGCGTCCCGGCCGCTTCCATGCGTCGGCGTCCTCGCCCGCGGGCAACGAGCCCTGGGCGCAACTGCTGTCGGGGGCGCTCGCGTCGTACGCGGTGCACGCACTGCTCACCGGCGAGGACATCCGGCCGACCAACGCGGCACGGCGTTGACAGACGGGGGTAGAGTGGTGGGCTGGTCGAAACACGAGGATGCCCCGTTGAATCACTCCGAACTGATCGCCCGCGAACTGGCCACCGAGCAGGCCCACGTCGACGCCGTCTATGCGCGCCTCGACGAGGCGACCCAATCTGCCCGTAGCGCCGCCCGCACCGGCCAGCAGATCTACACGTCCGATCGCGGGAGCTGGGTCCGCGAAGAGGACGGAACCGCGCTCTTCGAGCGCGACGCCTTCACGTTCCAGGCCGCCAAGCGGCTGGCGGTGCTGGACGCCGAGCACGAGGGTCTCGTCTTCGGTCGGCTCGACCTCGACGACGAAGACCGGGAGATCCGCTACATCGGGCGGATCGGCGTCCGCGACGACGACTACGAGCCGCTGGTGATCGACTGGCGCGCCCGCGCCGCGGAGCCGTTCTATCGCGCCACCTCCAACCAGCCGATGGATGTCGTGCGCCGCCGCGTCCTGCGCTGCCGCAACGACACGGTCGTCGGGATCGAGGACGACCTGCTCGACCCCGACGCTCAGCGCGAAGACCTGCCGATCATCGGCGAGGGCGCGCTGATGGCGTCGTTGTCGCGCGCGCGGCACCCGGATGAAGGACATCGTCGCCACGATCCAGGCCGAACAGGACGAGGCGATCCGTGCCGAGCACGCGGGCGTGACGATCATCAACGGCGGCCCCGGGACCGGCAAGACCGTCGTGGCACTCCACCGCGCCGCGTACCTGCTCTACTCCCACCGCCGGCGCTTCGAGCGCGGCGGCATCCTGGTCGTGGGGCCGGGCCCGGTGTTCATGAACTACATCGAGCGGGTGCTCCCCAGCCTGGGCGAGGACTCGGTGACGCTGCGCGCGATCGGCGCGGTGGCCTCCGACGTCCTGGACGTCAGCTCCGACGTGGTCGACGACGCCGCCACGGCCGGGGTCAAGGGCTCACTGCGCATGGTGCGCGTCCTGAGGAATCTGGTGGCGTTGCCGCCGGGTGCGCCGGGCGAGGCGTCCGGCGAGCTCAGGGTGACCGTCAAGGGCGAGGTACTGAAGCTGGACGCCGCGCAGCTGGCGCGGATCCGTACCGAAGTGCTGACCCGGACGCGGCTGAACCTGGGCCGGGAGATCGCCGAGAAGGCGCTGGTGGCGTCGCTGGCGGTCCAGGTGCCCGACGACACCGACGTCGACCCCGAAGCCGTGCCCGACCTGATCACGGACTCGGCGAACTACCGCGACTTCGTGGCGCGCTGGTGGCCGCCCCTGACCGCCGGCCAGGTGCTTCGACGGCTCGCCGATCCGGCCGTCGTCGGCCTGGTGGCCGACGGTGTGCTGGACGCCGAGGAGTCGGGCCTGCTCGCGGCGTCCTATGCGGCGGGCGGGCCGTGGACGGTGGCCGATATCGCGCTGCTCGACGAGCTGACCGCGATCCTCGGACCGGTGCCCGATGAGCCGGACGCCGACCCGCTGCTGTTCCTGGAGGGTCTCGGGGAGGGAGGCGAGTTCGTCACGACGGCCGACAAGCTGCGCCGTACTGTCGAGGCCGACCTGCACGAGGACCGTCACGAGACCTACGCGCACATGCTGATCGACGAGTCGCAGGACATCACGCCCATGCAGTGGCGGATGCTGCGACGGCGCGGGTCGCAGGCGTCCTGGACGATCGTCGGCGACCTGGCACAGAGCAGTTGGCCCGACCTGGACGAGGTCGGCCGTGCCGTCCGCGATCTGATCGGCAACGCGCCGCACCGGTCGTTCCGGCTGTCGGTGAACTACCGCTCCCCCGCCGAGGTGTTCGAGCTGGCGGCGAAGGTCGTGCGCCGCAGCTACCCGAAGGCCGATCTGCCGCGCGCGGTGCGCTCGACCGGACGGCGCCCCGAGCTGCTGCGGACGTCCGACGCGGCGCTCGTGTCGGACCTGGTCGACGTCCTGGACCGGCTCACCGACGAGGTCGGCGGTACCGTCGGCATCATCGCCCCGCCGTCGCGGCAGGCGCCGCTGCGGCGCGCGTTGCATCAGCGCCTGTCGACCCGGATGAACCCGGCCAACCTGAGCCGACTGCTGTACCCGTCGCCGCTGGAGGCGAAGGGCCTCGAGTACGACGCCGTCGTGGTCGTGTCTCCCGACGAGATTGTCGCCGAGAGCCCCGGCGGCGCCCGGGTGCTCTACGTGGCGCTGACCCGTCCGACCCAGGTGCTGGTCACGCTGGACATCGGCGAGAACTCGGGCGCCTGGCGTCCGGCCGACTGAGGTCGCGGGGGTTGCGCCCGTCGTCAGTAGACGTACGAGACGTTGGCCGAATAGGGCGACTCGATCGCCCAGTCCATCCGCGCGGGCACGATGAGCGCCGGCCAGCTTTGGAAGCGGTAGTAGAGGATCCCGGCGAATCTGAGCGGGGCGAACGCCACGTCCCAGTCCCGGTCGGTCCCGCGCCGCAGTTCCATCGCGCGCCGCTCGACGCGCATCAACTGCGCCATCTCGGCGACGTACTGATCGCCGCAGAAAAACGGGTAGCCCCAAGAGAGATAGGACTCCTCGCCCACGCCACGCGTCTCGAGGGCAGCGAGCAGCCTCCCCCATTCGTTCCAGGTGCCGTCGACCCCGTGACGCAGCGACACGGTCTCTGGGGTTGTTCTCCAGAGCCGTTCGGCTAGGAACTCCGCTAAGCGCCTCCAGTCGGCGTCATCGGGCTCGACCACGATCCTCCTCCGACTCCTCCGCCTCCTCCGCCACCACCGTTGACATAGGCCTGAGCGCGTGCCACCCAGGAGGACCATGTCGCAGAAGCCTTGTTCCGGCCGGTTCCGTATCGCGTCCTGCTCCGGTTCTGCGTCGCCACCGAAGAACCTCAGCGGGTGGCGACCAGCGCGGGGAAGACGTGCTCGCGGTTGAGCGGTGCCTCCGCCTCGTCGTCGATCGCGCGCGCCGGATCGACCCAGCGCAGGTCGTCCAGTTCGGCCTGCAACCGCGGCTCGACCTCGCGGAGGCAGCGGAACACCGTGGCGTCGAGGGCGAACCCCGCCTCGTTGGCGGCGCGCGTCCGGTATTCGCCGAAGGGAACGATGTCGGCGGACGTGAGCGCGATCCCGAGTTCCTCATCGACCTCGCGTAGCGCGCACTCCACCGCGGACTCCCCCGGCTCGGGCTTGCCGCCGGGCAGCATGTAGGCCGCCGTGCCGCGCTTGCGCACGGTCAGCACGCGCCCGTCCACGCGCTCGAACAGCACCGCGGACACAGTGATCAAACCCACCCCGGCACCCTAGCGCGGAGCAATCGTCCGATCCGCCCCGCACTCCCGCGCTCGCCCCGCACTCCCGCGCTCGCCCCGCACTCCCGCGCCCCACAGACGGGGCGCGGGAACGCCGCCCACGCGCGCGAGCGATCAAGACGCGCGGCACCCCTGGTCAGGGGTGCGGCGGGCGTAGGGGAGCCGCATCGCGAAGCGATGCAGCTCCCGGGCGGGACCAGGGGCCGCGCCCCTGCCCGACCCACACGCACACCGCGCCCAACCCACACCTTCGGCGCGACCGACGGACACTACGAGTGCTTCGGCGGGCGTCCGCGGGGACGCATCGGCGCCGCCTTGGGGTCGCGGCCCGCGTCGGCGAGTGCGCGGCGCAGAATCACCTCGATCTGGGCGTTGACCGAGCGCAGGTCGTCCGAGGCCCACTTCGCCATCGCCTCGTGCACGGCCGGGTCGAGGCGCAGCAGCACCTGCTTGCGGGACGCCCGGGCACGGTCGGGCGCCGCACCCGGGGGCCTGGGTGCGGCGCGGTCGTCCTGATCGGAGGTCACGCTCGGACCCGATCAGGAGTAGAGCGACCCGGCGTTGATGATCGGCGTCGCCCGCTGTTCGGAGGTGAGCACGACCAACAGGTTCGACACCATCTGGGCGCGGCGCTCATCGTCGAAGACGACGATCTCCTCGGCCTCGAGGCGGGTGAGGGCGTCCTGGACCATGGTGACCGCCCCCTCGACGATCTGCTCGCGGGCCGCGATGATCGCGCCGGCCTGCTGGCGCTGCAGCATCGCCTGAGCGATCTCGGGGGCGTAGGCCAGCGACGAGATGCGCACCTCGACGATCTCGAGTCCGGCGATCGCCACACGCTCGGCCACCTCGGCGGCCAGTTCGGCGCTCACCTCTTCGGTGCCACCGCGTAGCGAGGTCTCCCCCGTCTTGGGCTGGTCGTAGGGGTGGATCGTGGCGACGTGACGCAGCGCCGCCTCGGACTGGGTCTTGATGAACTCCTCGTAGTCCTCGACGGCGAAGACCGCGCGAGCGGTGTCGGCGACCTGCCACACGACGATGGCCGCGATGTTGACCGGGTTGCCGTCGAGGTCGTTGACCTTGAGTTCGTTGGTCTCGAAGTTGTGCACCCGCACCGACACCTTCTTGCCGGTGGTGAACGGCGGCACCAACACCAGCCCCGTCTGGCGCACGGTTCCGATGTAGCGGCCGAAGAACTGCCGCACCGAGGTCATGCCGGGCGCGATGACGGTCAGGCCGGTGGCGAGGATCGCGCTCAGCACGAGCAGCACCGTGCCGAGCACGATCGGGCTCGCGGACCCACCGGCGTCCGCCTGGATCGCGCCCACGATGCTCGCGTAGATGCCGTAGCCGAACATGCCCAGCACGGCGAGCAGGACGGAGAACGCGAGCGCCGAGCCGGCCGACGCCGCCCGGTGCTCGGTCACGTCGACCCGGATGCCCGCGTGGCCCACCGGTTCGGTGCTGACGTCCGCGGGAACGTCGGTGACGGGCTTCGCGACGGGCGATGGCATGGCGTGCTCCTCGGATCTGGCGGGATGTCGATATCAATATGATAGCTATTTATGGCCCGCGGCGCCAGCCTCAGCGTGCGTCCGACCGCAACCGGTCGAGGATGTCGCGGGTCGCCGTGGAACGGTTGAGCGTGAAGAACTGCAACCCCGGAGCGCCGGCGGCGATCACGTCGCGGCACAACTGCGTCACCAACTCGATGCCGACCTCGCGGAAGCGCACCTTGTCGTCCGCCACCGCCCGCAGCTGCGCCTCGAACGCGGCGGGCATCCCCGAGCCGGACAGGCTCGCGAACCGCTCGATCTGACTCGGCACCGTGACCGGCATGATCCCGGCCACGATCGGCATCGTGCCTCCCAGCGCACGAAACCGCTCGACCAGGCGCGCGTAGGCGTCCGCGTCGAAGAACAACTGCGAGATCGCGAACTCGGCACCGGCGGCCTGCTTGGCGAGCAGGATCTCGGCGTCCAGCTCCAGCGTCCCCTCGGGGTGGCCGTCCGGGAAGGCCGCCACCCCTACCGTGAAGTCGCCGAGCGACCGGATGAGCCGCACCAGATCGGTCGCCGTCGCGAGGCCCTCGCGATGCGGACGGTAGCGCTCGCCCCCCGGCGGATCACCGCGCAACGCGAGGATGTGCGTGACGCCGAGGCGCTGGTACGCCTGGATCGCCCGCACCACCTCGGCCGCGCTCTGTCCGGCGACGGTGAGGTGCCCGATCAGCGAGGTCGCGGTCTGCCCCCGCAGGGCACCCACGGCCGAGAAGGTCTTGTACCGGCTCGCGCCGGTGGCACCGTACGTCACCGACACCCAGTCGGGCTTGAGTGGCTGCAGTTGCTCGAGAGCGCCGAGCAATTGCTGGACGCCCGCGTCGTCCGACGGAGGGAAGAACTCGACGCTGAACGTCGGGCCCGACGACGAGGCGAACAGGTCGATGATGGTCTCCGCAGGCATGACCAGCCACCCTAGTTCGGCCCGCACGCCTCACCCGGCTAGGCTCACAGCGTGGTCTGCCTGTCGCCGTCCGATCCCGTCTCGCCCGCGTTCCGCGACGCCGTATCCGGTGCGCTGATGGAGTTCCTCGATTCCCAGGACGCCTCGCTCACGGCCATGCATCCGCTCACCGCGCCCCTACTCGAGCGGGCGCGCCTGTTCACCACCGGCGGCAAGCGACTGCGCCCGGCCTTCTGCGCCTGGGCGTACGCGGCCGTCGCCGACGCCGACCGGCTGCCGGACGCCGTGATCCGCGCCGCGTCCTCGCTCGACCTCCTGCACGTGTCCGCGCTCGTGCACGACGACGTGATGGACGCGTCCGATCACCGCCGGGGTTTCCCGTCCGCGCACCGCCAGTTCGAGGCCGACCATCGCGCGGCGGGCTGGCGGGGCGATCCCGCGCAGTTCGGGCGTGCCGGTGCGATCCTGCTGGGCGACCTGTTGCTGATGTGGTCGGTCGAGATGTTCCGGCGCAGCGGCCTGGACGCCGCCACCCTGGACCGCGCCCAGCCCTACCTCGAGCACGTGCGCGCCGAGGTGACCGCCGGACAGTACCTCGACGTGATCGCCCAGGCCCACGATCCGCACGCGCTCACCCGGACGCCGCAGGCGCGCGAGGCGCTCTCCGGCCTGATCGCGACCGTCGTCACCTGGAAATCGGCGTCCTACACCATCCGGCGTCCGCTGCACATCGGCGCGACGATCGCGGGCGCGAACACCGCCCAACTCCAGGCGCTCACCGCGTTCGGGCAGCCGCTGGGCCGCGCCTTCCAGTACCGCGACGATGTGCTCGGCATCTACGGCGACGCCGCGCTGACAGGCAAGGACTCCGGCGAGGATCTGCGCGCCGGCAAGCTGACGCTCCTGGCGGCCGAGGCGTTCGGACGGGCCGGCGCCGACGATTCCGCCGAGTTGGCGGCGCTCTTCGGCGACCCCGCTCTGACCCTCGCCCAGGTCGAGCGCGCGCGGCAGATCATCGACGCCAGCGGCGCCCGCGCCGCCGTCGAGGACGAGATCCGTCGCGAGTACGACGCGGCGCTCGCCGCTCTGGCGGACGCCGACCTCACCGATGCCGGACGGGCAGGCCTCGCCGGCCTGGCCCGCCTCGCGGTGCGCCGCGACTTCTGACAGGGCCGACGCCTCCACCCCCGTCTCCGATCGGCCGGGCGCCGAGGGCACGGCCAGCCAATCCCACGCAAGCAGCAGTATCCGGGCACGGAATACGCCGTATCAAATCTCGCCCGTCCTCATTCCGGTCGCGTCAGGAACGGGCCTAGCATGCGCGTCATGAAACCGCTCGTTGTACGAAGCGCGCTGGTCGCTTCGGTCGGTGGCCTGATCTTCGGGTTCGACACCGCTGTCATCTCCGGCACCACCAGCCAACTCAAGGACTACTTCCACCTCGACGACGCCTACCTCGGCTGGGCCGTGGGCATGGCCCTGCTCGGCACCATCCTCGGCGCCCTCACCGCAGGCAAGCCCGCTGACCGGTACGGACGCAAGAAGGTCCTGTTCGTCATCGGCGTCCTCTACCTCACCGGTGCGCTCGGTTCGGCGTTCGCCACCAACATCGTCACCCTCGAGATCTTCCGATTCCTCGGCGGCATCGGCGTCGGCGCAGCCTCCGTGTGCGCACCCATCTACACCGCCGAGATCGCCCCGGCCAAGGTCCGCGGTCGCCTGGTCGGCCTCGTCCAGTTCAACATCGTCCTCGGCATCCTGCTCGCCTACCTGTCCAACACCATCGTCCGCAACCTCGTCGGCGATCCGACCGTCGACTGGCGCTGGATGTTCGGCGTCATGGCCGTCCCCTCGGCCATCTTCCTGGTGATGCTGTTCACCGTTCCCGAAACGCCCCGCTGGCTGATGGCCAACGGGCGGGAAGCGCAGGGACGCGCCGTCATCGCCAAGCTGACGATGTCCTCCGACGAGGCCCACCAGCAGATCACCGAGATCCAGGAATCGCTCGCCGCCTCCAGCGACGACTCCAAGGTGCCGTTCTTCACCAGGCCGCACGCGAAGGTGATCATGCTCGCCTTCATGATCGCCATGTTCAACCAGATGTCCGGCATCAACGCCATCTTGTACTACGCCCCCGTCGTCATGCAGAAGGCCGGCGCCAGCACCGATGCCGCCTTCATGATGAGCGTCGGCGTGGGCTTCATGAACCTCGTCGCCACCATGGCCGCCCTCACGGTGATCGACAAGATCGGGCGCCGCAGCCTGATGATCATCGGCTCCATCGGCTACCTGGTCAGCCTCGGATTCCTGTCCGGCCTGATGTTCTACTACGAGAACGCACTCGGCGGCGCCTTCGACGGCACCTCCAGCATCCTCGTCCTCCTCGGCCTGCTCGTGTTCATCGCAGCGCACGCGTTCGGTCAGGGCTCGGTCATCTGGGTGTTCATCTCCGAGATCTTCCCCAACCGCATCCGCGGTCGCGGCCAGTCGTTCGGCTCCCTCACCCACTGGGTGTTCGCCTGGCTGACCTCGACGCTGTTCCCGCCGGTCATCGGCGCCCTCGGAGGCGGCGTCGCCTTCGGCGTCTTCGCCGTGTTCATGCTCGGCCAGCTCGTCTGGGTTCTCAAGGTGATGCCCGAAACCAAGGGCGTTCCCCTCGAGGAAATGGAAGCCAAGCTCGGCCTCACCCACGACCCCAACGCAAAGGCCGACCCGCTCGCCGCCAAGGGCCACTGAGCACGCGTCGCCGCTCTCCGACCCGCACCTCTCACACCTCGTCCCGCCCCGGAGCAGTTCCGGGGCGGGACTCGCCGCGTCAGGCGGCGCGGCGCACGCTCCCGGCGACCAGCAGGGTCAGCGAGACGGGTGGCCCCCGCGGCCCTTCAGGTCGGAGGGCAGATTCAAGGTGGGCCGCTGGCCGAACGCCGCCGCCGTGACGGCCTCCATGCGCGGATCGTCGTTCCAGGCCGCCCGCAGCCGCTCCTTGATCGCATGGGCCGCCCCCTCAGGGTTCGCGGCGCGCGTGATCGCCCCGCCGACCGCGACCCGCATCGCGCCGGCGCGTAGCACGGCACCGAGCGAGTCCTGGGTGATGCCGCCGACCGCGAACCACGGCTTGGACCGCGGGTGATACGCGGGCGCATTCCGGGCGACGTAGCGGATCCGCTCCAGGCCCGGCCCCACCATCAGGAAGTCGACCTCGGGGTGCGCCAGCGCGACGTCGGTATCCGCGTCCGAGGAACACCGGCGACCGATCATCGTCCACTCTCCGACCAGCCGGCGGGTGCGGGCCGGATCGGCCTCTGCGTCGGCGAGCACGAACAGGTCGGGCGACAGTTGCGCGGCGCGCACCGGACGCCCGAAATAACCGGTAAGGCCCTGGGTGGCGCGAGCGGCCATGGTGATGGACGCCAAGCCCACCTCGGCGGTATCGTCGGCGATCGCGTCGGCCAGATCCTCGTCCAGCATCACGATGTCGGCACCACCGGCGTAACTGGCTTCGGCGAGCGCGCCCACGGCGTCCGGCTCATCGGGTGCGATGTGCATCAAGCGGGCGAGCCGGAGCCGGGCGGCGATCCCCATCAGTGCGGTCACAGGACCAGCCTGCCATAAGCACGGCGGGTCGTGCCCCTCCCCGGCCGGCGGGATGCCTAGACTCGGCTCCAGCCTGGCATGGCTACTCTTCCCCGACACTCATGCCGGAGAATCCTGTGACGTCTGAGCGCACCACCGGCCCCATCGGCCACGTTCTTGACGACCGCTACGAGGTCGTCAAGAAGTTGGCGCGCGGCGGCATGGCGACCGTCTACGTCGCCCACGACCTGCGGCTGTCGCGCACGGTCGCGATCAAGGTGATGAACGACGGGCTCGGCGACACGGGCGAGTTCTCCGCCCGGTTCGACGCCGAAGCCCGGGCGGCCGCCCGCCTCACCCACCCGAACGTGGTCAGCGTCTTCGACCAGGGCTCCGACGACGGACGCCCCTACATCGTCATGGAGTACGTGCCCGGCTTCACGCTGCGGCAGGTGATCACCCGCGAGGCGCCCATGGATCCGCGCCGCGCGGTCGAGCTGATCGAACCGGTCTGCGCCGCGCTCGCCGCCGCGCACGCCGCGGGGCTGATCCACCGCGACGTGAAGCCCGAGAACGTCCTCATCTCCGAGCGCGGCCAGGTGAAGGTGGCCGACTTCGGCCTCGCGCGGGCTGTCACCGCGCAGTCGCACGCGGGCACGGCCGGCCTGGTGATCGGCACGGTCAGCTACATCGCGCCCGAACTGGTCACCAAGGGCCGCGCCGACCCGCGCTCGGACGTCTACTCGCTCGGCATCGTGCTCTACGAGATGCTGACCGGACGCAAGCCGCACCGCGGAGACACCCCGATCCAGGTCGCCTACAGCCACGTGCACAACCAGATCGGGCCGCCGTCGTCCGAGGTGTCCACGACCTGGCGCGACGGGCGCGGCGGCATCCCGCCCTATCTGGACGCGCTGGTCACCACGGCCGCGAACCGCGACCGCCCGCTGCGCCCGCGCGACGCGGGTGTCCTGCTCGGGCACCTGCGCGCGGTCAAGGACGCCCTGGCCCGCGGCGTCGCCGACGACCCGGCGCTGGACGCCCGCGTGCGCCGGACGGAGCCCCACGAGGCGAGCGCCACCACGACCGCCGTGCCGACGCTGCCCCCGCGCATGGGCGCCGAGCGGCAGTTCACGCCCGTCACGCCGGTCTCTCCCGCGTTCGACGTGACCGCCGACGGCGCGCCCTTCTACAGCAACGGCCCCACGCCCTACTCGCCGGCTTCGCCGCACACGCGGGCACTCCCGGCCCTGGACGAGGGCGCCGTCGTGCCCGCCACCGCATCCGGCACGCGCGACGTGGCCCGCTGGCGACGCTTCGCGGCGATCGTGGCCGTGCTGGCCGTCCTCGGCGGCACCGGTTGGGGCGGATGGTGGCTGGTCGAAGGACGCTGGACGATCACCCCGGCGCTGGCCACCCTCACCCAGGGGCAGGCCGAGGACCAGGTCGCCGGGCTGGAGTTCACGCTGACCTTCCAGCAGGAATACTCCGAGGACGTCCCCGCCGGCGCGATCATCCGCACCGAACCGGGCGGTGACCAGCGCGTCCTGCGCGGCGGCACGGTCACCGCGTGGCTGTCGCGCGGTCCCGAACGCTACGGCGTGCCCGACGTGACGCGGACGACGCTCGACGAGGCGACCCAGGCCATCGGCGAGAACTCACTGACCGTCGGCGACGTCGCCCAGTCCTACCACGACACCGTCGCCGAAGGACGCGTCATCTCCCAGGGCGTCGACCCGGGCACCCAGGCCAAGCGCGACACCCCCGTGTCGCTGGTGATCTCGCGCGGCCCGGCGCCGGTGGCGGTCGTCAGCTTCGTCGGCAAGCCGGCGTCCGAACTGGACGCGTGGGCCGGCGAGAACGCGATCCGCCTCTCCGTCGCGTCCGAGAACCACGACACCGTGCCGCGCGGTGCCGTGATCGCCCAGGATCCCGCCTCGGGCGAGGTGCGCCGCGGCGACGCCATGGCCGTCCTCGTGTCGAAGGGCCCGGTGATGGTCACCGTACCGACGGGGCTGCGCGGCCAGGGCCAGCAGGTGGCGTCCCAGCGGGTGCGCGACGCCGGGCTGGTGCCCGAGCTCAAGCGCGTGGTCCCCAACGGCCTGGGTTGGGTGATCGGGTCCGAGCCGGGCGAGGGCGCCAGTGTGCCCAAGGGATCGACGGTCATCCTCAATATCGTCTGAGGTGCCCGATCAGCCTGTCGACGAACGCCTCGCACAGCGCGAGTTGCGCGGGATCGATGAACTCGTCGGGCTTGTGCGCCTGCGCGATGTCGCCGGGCCCGCACACGACCGTGGAGATCCCCGCCCGCGCGTAGACGCCCGCCTCGGTGCCGTAGGTGACCTTGGCGGGTTCCACCTGCAGACCGAGCTCGCGGCCGAGCGCGACGACGGCGGCATCCTCGGGAGTGTCGAGTCCGACGGTCTGGGCGCGCACGTCGACCTCGACGCGAGCCGTGGCGTCCTCGGTGCGCATGGCCGCCTCGATCACGCGGCAACGCTCGCGGAACGCCTCGATCTCGGCGGCATCCTGCTCGGGGGTGCCGATCGAGCGGAACTCCAGGGTGAGCGTGCACAGCGCCGGGACGATGTTCACGCCGTTGCCGCCGGCGATCATCGTGACCGCGCCCGTGGTGGAGGGGATCGGGTAGGCCTCGTCGAAGGGGCCGTCGACCCGCCAGGCGTCGCAGCGGGCGCGCCAGTAGGCAACCAGGTCGGCGGCGTAGTGGATCGCGTTGACCCCGTGCGTGGGCAGCGAACTGTGGGCCGCCACGCCGTACAGGCGCGCGTCCAGCAGGTTGATCGACTTGTGGCCACGGATCATCCGCATCGACGTGGGTTCGCCCACGAAGCACACTCGCGGCGCGATCCCCGCCGAGGCCAGCGACTCGACCAGGGGCCGCGCGCCCAGGCAGCCGACTTCCTCGTCGTAGCTGAGCGCCACGTGGACGGGTTCGGTCAGCGCGGTGCCGGCCAGGCGCTCCAGCGCCGCGATGACCACGGCGTTGAAGCCCTTCATGTCGGAGGTACCGCGGCCGTACAGCAGCCCGTCCCGCGCGGTGAGGGTGTACGGGTCGGACGTCCAGGGCTGCCCGTCGGTGGGCACGACGTCGGAATGCCCGCTCAGCATCACGCCCCCCTCGGTGCGGCCGTCGGCGTCCGGAACGGTGATCAGCAGGTTCGCCTTGATCGCGTCGGCGTCCGGAAAGACGCCGACCGGAAGGCCGAGGCCACGGGCGTGCCCGGCGACCAGGTCGATCAGCGGCAGGTTGGAGTCGCGGCTCGTGGTGTCGAGCGCGACGAGCCGGCCCAGCCAGTCGACGACCGCGGGCGAAGGATCCGTCATGTCCCTCGCCTCAGGACGCCGGCGTCCACGGCCGCGACGAGCGCAGATCCTGGACGGCGGTGGGCGTCATCTCGTTGTAGCGGCCGAAGGCGAGGCCCCAGCCGCGCTCGGAGAGCAGCCCCTCGTGGATGCCGAACCCGTGCGGCGCGTTCAGCGCGCGCAGGAAGTCGACGTGCTCCTTCATCGCCGCCCACGGCCCCATCATCGGCACGCCGACCACGTCGACGCCCGCGGGGACCGCGTCCAGGCTGTCGCCGGGGTGGAAGAATGTCGGCTCGCCCTCGGCGCTCACCACGAGGCCGACGTTGCCGACGCGCGGGATGTCGCGGTGGATGATCGCGTGCAGTCCGCCGACGGCGTCGATGCGGACGCCGCCCAGCTCCACCGACTCGTCTTCGGCGATGCCCTGGGCGCGGTCGCCGAGATCGACGTGGGTGAGGACGCCGGGCTCGACCCACACGGCGGCGTCCGGGTTGGCGGCGAGCAGTGCGCCCGCGTGCTGCGGATCGATGTGATCGGGGTGCAGGTGCGTGACCAGGATCGCGTCCAGGCCGGTCAGGCCGTGCCAGCGATCGGAGAAGTTGCCGGGATCGACGAGGATCCGCCGGTCCGCGACCTCGACCAGGACGGCGGAGTGCCCCAGGTGTGTGATCTGCATGACCCCAGCATAGGTAGCCTTCGCACGCGCGTCACCGGCGCGGCGCCGGCTCAGGCGGCGAGGATTCCCGCCAGCACCCGGCCGGCGTCGGCGCATTGCCCGCCGGTGACGTCGCGGTGGGTCACCGCCCGGACGACGCGGGCGCCCACCGCGGACAACCGGACGCCCCGGGCGCCGGCCCGCGCGACCACCTCGCCGGCGGACAGCTCCCCGGTCGGCACGATCACGATGTTGGTCTCGGGCTCGGGAACCTCGACGCCGGCCGCGGTCAGCTCGGCGCTGAAGCCGCGCGCCGCGGCGTGGTCGGCCGCGAGCGGCGCGACGTGGTGGTCGAGCGCGTACAGGCACGCCGCCGCGAGCAGGCCGGCCTGGCGCCAGCCGCCGCCCAGCCGCTTGCGCAGGATCCGCGCGGACGCCATCTGCTCCGCGCTGCCGACCAGCACCGACCCGACCGGCGCGCCGAGGCCCTTGCTGAAGCAGACGCTCACCGTGTCGAACAGGCGTCCGTAGGTGTCCAGGCGGACGCCGGTGGCGACGTGCGCGTTCCACAGCCGAGCGCCGTCGAGGTGCAGCCCGACGCCGGCATCGCGGCACAGGTCGCTCACCGCCGTCAGCGCACCAAGGTCCTGCACGGTCCCGCCGCCGAAGTTGTGGGTGTTCTCGATCGCGACGCAGGCGGTCGACACCAGATAGGGGCCGGCGTCCGGGGCCAGCAACTGCTCGACCGCGGCCGGCGACACCCGCCCGTCCGCGGTGACCCAGGTGCGCATGGTCACGCCCGTCAGTGCCCCGTGCGCGCCCATCTCGGCCCGCGCGATGTGCGCGCCGGAGTCGCAGAGCACCTCCTGGCCGGGCCGGACGTGCTGGGCGACACCGAGCACGTTGGCCAGCGAACCCGTGGCGCAGAACAGTCCGGCCTCGTGGCCGAGCAGCGTCGCCACCCGGGTCTCGAGTGCGGCGACGGTCGGATCCTCGCCGTAGACGTCGTCGCCGACCGCCGCGTCGGCCATCGCCGCGCGCATCGCGTCGGTCGCGACGGTGAGGGTGTCGGAACGGAGGTCGATCATCACAGCTCGCGCGGGGTGAACTCCTGGACGGGGTTGACCCCGCGGCGGACGATGTCCTCGCGCAGGCGCTCGGCGAGGTAGAACGCCAGCTCGATGCCCTGGTCGCGGTTCAGGCGGGGGTCGCACGCCGTCTCGTAGCGGTCGGCCAGGTCGGCGTCCGTCAGTTCGTTGGCGCCACCGACGCACTCGGTGACGTTGTTGCCCGTCAGCTCGAGGTGGACCCCGCCCGGCCAGGTGCCGAGTTCGGCGTGCACGTCGAAGAAGCCGTCGACCTCGTCCCAGATCACCGGGAACGCGCGGGTCTTGTAGCCACGCTCGGTCGAGTAGGTGTTGCCATGCATCGGGTCGCACACCCACGCCACCTTGCGCCCGGTCGCCTCCACGGCCTCGATCAGCGGCGGCAAGGCTTCGCGCACCTTGTCGGCGCCCATGCGGGTGATCAGCGTGAGGCGTCCGGCTTCGGCGTGCGGATCGAGTCGCTCGACCAGCGCGCGGGCGGTGTCCGGTGTCGTGGTGGGGCCGAGCTTGATGCCGATCGGGTTGCGCAGCGCGGCGAGCAGGGCGATGTGGGCCCCGTCGAGCTGCCGGGTGCGCTCGCCGATCCACAGGAGGTGCCCCGACGTGCCGTACGGCGTGCCGGTGCGCGAGTCGATGCGGGTCAGCGCGTGCTCGTACTCCATGAGCAGCGCCTCGTGCGAGGCCCAGTAGTGGACGGTGCGCAGCGCGTCGTCGCTCACGCCGCAGGCGATCATGAACGCCATCGCGCGCTCGATCTCGGCGGACAGCTGCTCGTAGGTGGCCTCGACGGGGCTGTTGCGCACGAAGTCGGCGTTCCACGAGTGGACGGTGCGCAGATCGGCGAACCCGCCGCTGACGAACGCGCGCACCAGGTTCAGCGTGGCGGCGGAGTTGTTGTACACCTCGACGAGGCGCCGAGGGTCGTGCGCCCGGGCTTCGGGGGTGAAGTCGATGCCGTTGACGGCGTCGCCGCGGTAGGACGGCAGGGTGACACCGTCGCGCGTCTCGGTGTCGCTGCTGCGCGGCTTGGCGTACTGGCCGGCGAGCCGGCCCACTTTGACCACGGGAACCTGCGCGGCGTACTGCAGGACGACCGCCATCGACAGCTGCACGCGCAGGGCGTTGCGGATGTTCGCGGCGGTGACGGTGCCGAACGTCTCGGCGCAGTCGCCCGCCTGCAGCAGGAACGCGCGGCCGGCGGCGACGTCGGCGATGCGCGAGCGCAGGTCGTCGCACTCCCCCGCGAACACGAGCGGCGGACGCTGGCGCAGCTCCCCGACGGCGTCCGCGAGCGCCGCGGCGTCGGGGTAGTTCGGCTGCTGCGCTGCTCCGCGCGCGTGCAGGTCGTTCAGGGAAGGGATGTTCGGCACCACCCCAGGATAGTGCTCAGGAACGAGGGGCCGGCGCGGGTCCGCCACCGGGCCGGGGCTTGGTGCGGCGCTGGATCTCTTCCTCCGGCATGCCGCCGTACTTCACCGAGGTGGCGTAGGCGTCCACGTAGGACTGCCCGGTCAGCGTCTGGACCGCGGCCATCACCTCGTCGGTCACCCAGCGCAGCGTCGCGCGGTCGTGGTGCGCGTCGCGGTAGGCGGTGAAGTCGAGGGGCTTGCCGAAGCGGATGATCGGTTCGGTGGCCCACGGGATGCCGAGCCGCTTGCCGGTGAACTCGGTGTCGAGGATGCCCACCGGCACCACGACCGCGCCCGATTCGAGGGCGAGGCGCGCCACGCCGGTCTTGCCTTTGAACATGCGCCCGTCCGGGGAGCGGGTGCCCTCGGGGAAGACGCCCACCGCTCCCCCGGCGGTCAGCACCTCGAGGACCGGCCCGAGCCCGTCCGCGGACGCCCGGCCGCCCGAACGGTCCAGCGGCACCTGGCCGACGGCCGTGAGGAACCAGGCGACGACCTTGCTGACCACGCCCCCCTTGCCGCTGAACAGCTCCGCCTTGGCGGGGAACGTCACGCGGCGCTCGATCAGTGCGGGCATGACGAAGGTGTCGGCGGCGCCGACGTGGTTACCCGCCAGGATCACCGGTCCCGTCGCGGGGATGTTCTCCTCACCTTCGGTGCGTCCGCGGTAGCCGTGCTTGACCAGCGCCCGGAACGGGACCTTGAAGAACTCGTACCAGCCCATGTGTGTGACCTCCTTGACCCGAAAGCCTAGGGCCTGGTGCGGGAGTCTCGAGGGACGCCCGCGTCGTCCAGGGCGTGCCCCGGCCGGACGCCGCCGCCAACGCGCTCGTTTACCATGGCGTCATGGTGAACCCGGAGCACATGCGCGCCTTCCATGCCGACGGCAGACCGGTCGGGGTGCTGCTGTGTCACGGCTTCACCGGATCTCCGGCGTCCATGCGCGAGTGGGCCGAGCGACTCGCCGCGGCGGGGTACACGGTGGCTGTGCCCCGGCTGCCCGGTCACGCGACCGTGTGGCAAGAGCTGAACATCACCGCCTGGCAGGACTGGTACGACTGCGTGGACGCCGAGTACCGGGCGTTGCGGGCGCGCTGCGACCGGGTGTTCGTCGCCGGCCTGTCCATGGGCGGCTCACTGGCACTGCGGCTGGCCGAGCACCATCCGGACGTGGCAGGGCTGATGCTGGTCAACCCCGCGCTCGGCGCGGTCGACCCGAAGGCGCGCTTCTCCGGGTTGCTGAAGCACCTCGTCCCGGGGGTGCGCTCGGTGGGCAACGACATCATGCGTCAGGGCGTCGACGAGGGTGCCTACGAGACGACGCCCGTCGCCGGCGTGCATCAACTGTTCAAGCTGTGGACCGACGTCCGCTCGTGCCTCGACCTGGTTACCTGTCCGGTCATCCTGTTCCGCTCGTCGGTCGATCACGTCGTGCCGGGGTGGTCCTCCGACACCATCGTCCGGCTCATCTCGTCGCTGTCGATCACCGAGGTCACGCTGAACGACAGCTACCACGTCGCGACGCTGGACAACGATCGCGAGGTCATCTTCGAGCGTTCGCTCGCCTTCCTCGACGAACTCGTCGGCGCGGACGCCCCGGGCGCGTCCGTGTAGCCCGGCCCGAGCTCAGTCGCCCAACGAGAAGGCCGCCTCGAGGTCGTGCGTCGAGTAGGCGCGGAACGCGAGGTGCGTGAGGGTGTTCTGCACGCCGGGGATCTTGTTGATCGTGCCGACGACCACGTCGGAGATCGCCTCGACGCCGCGGGTGCGCACGATCGCGATCAGATCGACCTCGCCCGTGACCGAGTACACCTCGGTCACGCCCTCGATCGCGGCGACCTCGACGGCGATCTCGCCCACCCGCGCGGGCTCGGTGGTGATGAAGACGATGGCGGTGTTCATGGCGCTCACACTAGTCGGCGTGGGTGTCCGCCGAGACCCGATGGCGGCCGACGCCGCCGACGTCCGCGACGGCGAGCGCGTGGCGCGGCAGATCGGCCCGGCCGATGGTGCCGTGCAGCGGCCATGCCCAGTCGCCGTCGATGTCGATGATGCGCACGCCGGGGCGCTCCAGCCAGGCCGCCACCCGCTCGACCTCGTCGATGCTCGCGGCCGGCTGCCCGGCCGGCGGGGCGACCACCTGCTCGCCGGCCAGCGCGGCGTCACGGCCGACGTCGGGCACCCACTCGCCGGGGCGCGCGAACGCGGCCGCCGCCAGCCGTCCGTACCGGATCACGTGCACCTCCCAGCCGCCCGTCGCCCTGCAGGCCGCGACGATCGTGGGGCACGCCGCCAGCGCGGTCAGCCGGCGCGCCCTGGTCGAGGCCCGCACGAAGGCGTCCAGGCGTGCCGTCAGCACCCCCGCCTCTTCGAACCGCTCCTGCGCGATCAGGGACTCCAGGCGGGAACGCGGCGCCTGGACGACCGTGCGGACGTCGACCGTGAGGCTGGTGCGCACCGCGTCCGTGACCGCGAGGTAGGCCTCGCGGCTGACCGTGCGGTCGCAGGGCGCCAGGCAGCGGCCCAGATCGCCCAGCGCGCACCGCCCGCTCGGCTTGCGGGTGCTGAGGTGGGCCGTGCACTGCCTGATCGGGAACGCCTCGTAGAGCGCCAGGCACACCTGCTCGGCCATCGAGCGCGACCTGAACGGCCCGAAATAGCAGGCACCGTCGTCCCTCACCTGCCGCACCACCGACAGCCGGGGGAAGGCTTCGTCGGTGAGCTTGATCCACTGCTGGCGCTCGGGGAACTTCGATCGCCGGTTGTAACGCGGGGCGTGCGCGGCGATGAGCCGCAGCTCCAGCACCTCGGCCTCGAGGGCCGTGCGGCACACGGTCGTCTCGACGCCGGTGGCGATCCGGATCATCTCGTCCATCCGCGGCCGCTTCTCGGCGGCCGTGAAGTAGCTGCGGACGCGGGCGCGCAGGTTGACGCTCGTGCCGACGTAGAGCACCTGGCGGCGCAGGACGCCGTCGCGGTCGGGCAGGTTGGCGACGAACTGGTAGACGCCCGGCGAGGCCGGCACGTCGGTTGCCCACGTGCGCTTGGCGCGCCGCTCGGACGAGACCCCGCGGGTGAACTCGAGCAGATCCTCGAGCGTGTGCACGTTGCGGTTGCCGACGCGCTCCAGCAGGCCGTGCAGCACGTGGACGGTGGCGCGGGCGTCCGTCAGCGCCCGGTGGTTGGGCGGCTGCGGCGCCTTGAAAAACCGCGCCAGCGTGGCCAGCTTCACGTTGGGCACCTCGTCGCGCAGCAGGACGCCGCGGGCGAGGGCGACCGTGTCGACGACCGGGAAGCCGGGCCAGGGAAGGTCCTGCGCGGCGCAGGCCCGTTTCAGGAAGCCGACGTCGAAGCCCGCATTGTGCGCGACGAGCACCGCGTCGCGCGCGAACTCCAGGAACGGCGGGATCACCTGGTCGAGGCGCGGGGCGTCCGCCACCATCGGGTCGGTGATGCCGGTGAGCACCGAGATCAGCGGCGGGATGTGCGCACCCGGGTTGACCAGGGTGGCGAACTCGCCGGTGACCTCACCGGCCTCGACCCGCACCGCGCCCACCTCGGTGATCTGGGCGTCGGGGCCGGCGCCGGTGGTTTCGAGATCGACCACCACGAACGCGGTGGTCGCCAGGTGACGGCCGAGGTCGTCGAAACTCGGCTGGTCGGCGGCGGACGTGTTCATGCCCGGCACGTTACGAGGCGGGTCCGACGTTTCTCACGCCGCCGACCGCCGACCGCCGAAATCAGGCGTCCGTCACCTCGACGGAGGTGATCACGACCGGCTGGGCCGGACGGTCGCCGCGCCCGGTGCGCACGGTGGCGATGGCGTCCACGACGTCGCGGCTGGCCTGATCGGCCACCTCGCCGAAGATCGTGTGCCGAAAGTTCAGGTGCGGCGTCGAGGTCACGGTGATGAAGAACTGCGAGCCGTTGGTGCCGGGGCCGGCGTTCGCCATCGCCAGCAGGTAGGGCTTGGAGAACGCGAGGTCGGGGTGGAACTCGTCGCCGAACTTGTAGCCGGGGCCGCCGGTGCCGGTGCCGAGCGGGCAGCCGCCCTGGATCATGAAACCGTCGATGACGCGGTGGAAGGTGAGGCCGTCGTAGAAGGATCCGGTGGTCGCCGCACCGGTCTGGGGGTCGCGGTACTCCTTCGCGCCGGTAGCGAGGCCCGTGAAGTTCGCCACCGTCTTCGGAGCTTGCTCCGCGAAGAGGTTGAGAACGATGTCGCCGTGATTGGTGTGAAGCGTTGCCTGCTGCACGTGGTGTCCTTTCGGGTTTGGGTTGCGCCCTCGGGTGCGCAGTCGAGCCCACGTTACCCAAAGCATCTGTCGCCGGCTCCACCGCGCGGGTACGGTGGACGCACGCGATCACGCGACCAACCCAATAGACGGAGGAAGACCGTGAAACGGAAGGACTTCGAACGCATCGTCGGTGACACCACCCACGCCGCGAACGACCTCGGCAAGGAGGCCCTTGCCCAGGCGAACGAGTACTTGCAGCAGGCCCAGGAATACCTGGCCCCGCGTGCTCAGGACGCGCTCCAGCAGGTCGGCGACTACGTCGCCCCCCGCGCCCACGACGCCCGGAAGAAGGGCGCGAAGATCGCCGCGCAGGCCATCGACGCCGTCCAGCCCGCGCTGGACGACGCCCTGGAACGTCTCACCCCGGCGGTGGACGAGGCCTACGCCAAGCTCGCGCCCGCCCTCGACGCCGGACGTCAGCGCGTGCAGTACGAGTTCCTGCCGGCGCTGAGCGAACTGCTGCACGAAGCCGCCGACGAGGTCGCCAAGGTCGAGATCGCCGAGGTACCGGCGCCCGCCAAGAAGAAGCGCTCGGGCTGGAAGACGTTCGGTGGCATCGTGCTCGCCGGCGGGCTGCTGACCGTCGTGGTGGTGGCGCTGCGCAAGCTGTTCGCGCCGGCCGACTCCGGGTGGCAGGCGCACGAGCCGAGCCAGCCGTACGTCCCGACTCCCCCGCAGACCGTGGTCGACGAGGTCTCCCAGG
The DNA here is from genome assembly GCA_016711325.1 of Nigerium sp. Taxonomy (GTDB): domain Bacteria; phylum Actinomycetota; class Actinomycetes; order Propionibacteriales; family Propionibacteriaceae; genus Propioniciclava. Next base: position 366,803 of record JADJTH010000009.1, read on the forward strand.
CCGACGCCGATGCGGGCAGGGACGCCGCCGAGCAGTGGCTCGACGACGGCGGCGAGGTGCTGCCCACCGACGACCCGACGGACGCGGCCCAGGCCGAGGGCACGGAGGACGATGCTGCCCCTTTCGCGGATAGCCCTTACGGGGAGGGTTCCTACGTCGGGACCGAGCCGCCGGAGGGCTTCGTGATCAAGGGCAACGAGCGTTCCATGAAGTACCACGTCCAGGGCAACGGCGGCTATCAGCGGACGATCGCCGACGTCTGGTTCGCCAGCGAGGAGGCCGCCGTCGCGGCGGGATTCTCCAAGGCCCAGCGCTGAACCTGCATCAGCACCCCACGGAGGGGCGTGACCCGTCGCGGTCGCGCCCCTTCCTGGTGCCGTGGTCCGCTTTCGCCGGGCGTTCGGCGTCCGGCTATTGCAGCGCCGACGTCAGGCGCAGCACGTTGTCGAGGTACTGGTCGGGCAGCGGCCGTTCGAGCCATTCGTCCAGCAGGAGTTCGCGCGACAGATCCCGGTAGTCGTCGATGATCTCGTTCGTGCGCTCCACGACGTCCCCGCCCACCATCATCACCGAGACCTCGAAGTTGAGCGCGAACGAACGCATGTCCATGTTCGAGGAGCCGATCACGGCGACGTCGTCGTCGACGGTGAAGCCCTTCGTGTGCAGCACCCACGGCTCGGGATAGAGCCAGATCCTCACGCCGTGGCGGAGCAGTTCCTCGTAGTAGGACCGCTGGGCGTGGTAGACCATGAATTGTTCCTTGCCCTCCGACACGAACAGTTCGACCTCGACGCCGCGCAACGCGGCCGTGGTCGCGGCGTAGAGCAGCGACTCGTCCGGCACGAAGTAGGGGCTGATCAGCGACACCTTGCGCCGCGCGTTCGTGATCAGCGTCACGAACGCCCGCAGATTGTTCTCGGCGACGACGCCGGGTCCGCTGGGGATCACCTGCGCGCACACGTCGCCGCAGTCGGGCGGAACGATGGCGAGTTCGTCGATCAGGACGTCGCCGGTCTCGGTGTGCCAGTCGGTCGCGAACACGACATCGAGCGCCTCCACGACCGGCCCCTCGCAGCGGATCACCAACTCGACCCATGTGCGCCCGGCCAACTGATGCTTGGGCTTGTTGTAGCTCGGCTCGATCAGGTTCTGCGAACCGGTGAACGCCACCACGCCGTCGACGACGGCGATCTTGCGGTGATTGCGCAGATCCGGCCGCTGAAGGTCGCCCCGCAACGGCCGGAACGGCATCATCGGGTACCACTCGATGCCGGACGCGTTCAGCTTGCGCTCGAACTCGCGGTAACCCGGGATGCCGCTCGTCCCGATGTGATCGACCAGGAGCCGGACCTTCACACCCCGCTCGGCCGCGCGCGCCATGGCCTCGAGGACCGGCGCGGTCGAGCGATCCCACGCGGCGATGTAGTACTGCACGTGCACGAACCAGGTTGCCTTGTCGATCTCGGCCGCGAGTTCGTCGAGGGCGTGCTGATACCCGGGCAACAAGGCGATCCTGTTGCCCGCCAGCAGGGGCAGCGCCCCGAGGTTGCTGTTCAGCGTGGTCACGGCGTCCACATAGCCGGGGACGCCCTCCGGAAGCGTCGCCGCCGGGATGGTCGGGGCGACCCTGTGCACCCGCGCGTTGGCCTCGCTCTGCCGGGCGTGACGCTTGCGGCCGATGCTGGTGCGGCCCAGCATCAGGAACAGGAGCACGCCGAGGAACGGCACCATCAGGATCGTCAGCAGCCAGGCCGTCCCCGACGCCGGACGCCTGTTGCGCGGCACGATACCCAGCGCGACGATCTTGATCAGGAGATCGACGAGGTACAGCAGCCATCCCCACGCGATGTCCAGGCTCATGGCGTCAGCCTAATATCCGGCGCCCGCGTGCGAGAGCTGGTGCCACGGCAGCGCCGGGTCGCGCGGGTGCGGCGGATTGTCCGCCTTCTCTACCGCAGTGACGCCTCGAACCAGATCGGATCCAGTTCGTGCCAGCGGCATACGCCGTACACGGCCGGCCTGTGCTGCACGAACGGGGACGCATGGGTCGCGTCGACGAACAGGGGTGTGCACAGGCCGAAGGAATGCGAGGAGAACGGCAGGATCTGCGGCGGCGGGTCCGCGCGCAGGGCGTCCTGGGATGCGGGGCCGAAGCACCGAGTCGGCCGGCACGGGAGCGTACGCTCCGGCACGCCCCCGGGCGGACTCACCAGCTGGAATGCAGCGGGCGTCCTTCCTCGTACCCGGAGCGCGACTGGACGCCGATGGTCGCCCGAGCGTGGAAGTCGGACAACGTGCGCGCGCCGGCGTAGGTGCACGACGAGCGGACGCCCGACGTGATGAAGTCGATCAGGTCCTCCACGCCCGGGCGCCCCGGATCGAGGTACATGCGCGAGGACGAGATGCCCTCCTCGAACAAGCCGGCCCGCGCACGATCGGAGAAGGACTGCTGCTTGGTGCGCGCCCGCACCGCACGGGCGGACGCCATCCCGAACGACTCCTTGTAGGCGCGGTGATTCGGGTCGGTGAGCAGCGGACCGGTGGACTCGTGCGTGCCTGCGAACCAGGAACCGATCATGACCGCACCCGCACCCCCCGCGAGCGCCAGCGCGACGTCGCGCGGGTGCCGGACGCCGCCGTCGGCCCAGATCGCGCGGCCGGCGTCCGCGGCGGCCTCGGCGCAGTCGAGAACGGCCGAGAACTGCGGGCGACCCACCCCCGTCTGCATCCGCGTCGTGCACATCGCGCCCGGACCCACGCCGACCTTGACGATGTCGGCGCCGGCCTCGATGAGGTCGACCGTGCCCTCGGCGGTCACGACGTTGCCGCCCACGAGCGGCACGCGCACGCCGGTCGCGCGGGTATGCGCGTCGCGGATCGCGCGGACGGTGGCGAGGACCTCGAGCATGCGGTCCTGATGGCCGTGCGCGGTATCCATCACGAGCACGTCGGCGCCGGCGGCCAGCAGCGTGCGGGCGCGATCGGCGGCCTCGCCCGAGATGCCGACCGCCGCGCCGATCCGCAGCGACCCCCGCGCGTCCAGCGCCGGCGCGTAGATCGCCGAGCGCATCGCGCCCTTCGTGGTGAGAACGCCGACGAGATCGCCGGCGTCGTCGACCGCGACGGCGATCCGCCGGCGGCTCTCGGTGAGAAGGTCGAACACCTCGCTGGCGTCGGCCCGGGCAGGCACCAGGGTGAGGTCGGTCGTCATCGCCTCGTGAACGGGAACGTAGCGGTCCAGGCCCGCCGCGTCCGAGGCCGCGAGCAGCCCGATCGGACGCCGCCCCTGCGTGACCACGGCCACTCCGTGCGCGCGCTTCGGGATGAGCGTCAGCGCCTCGGCCACGGGGGCGTCGGGGGACGTGCGGATCGCCGTATCGAACACGGCGTGCGCGCTCTTGACCTTTCCGATGATCCCGGCCACGGCCGGCGCGGCCAGATCCTGCGGGATGATCGCGATGCCGCCCCGGCGTGCGACCGTCTCGGCCATGCGGCGTCCGGACACGGCGGTCATGTTGGCGACCACGAGCGGGGTCGGCAGGGCCAGACCGTCGGTGGAGCTGAGGTCGACCTCCATCCGGGACCGGACCGACGAGCGTGTCGGCGACATGAACACGTCGTCGTAGGTCAGGTCGTGATCGGGCTTGCCCGTGGTGAATCGCACGCCGGTAGCGTACCCGCTCGGCCGTCACGCCCTCACGGGTGCGCAGGACGCCGCTGGCCCCCTCTCACGCGAGAGGGGGCCAGCGAAGACGGCTTGCGGTCAGTGCGGAAGCGCCGGAGTGTCCTCGTCGCCGTGATGGTGAGACTCGGCGATCTGTGCCGCCGTCGGCTTCGCGACATCGTAGCCGGAGTACCACGCCGACAGCTTGGCGCGGAGGCCGGAAACCGTGCCCGGCCCCTTGAGCTTCACCCCGTGCTCGTCTTCGGTGGGCGTCGCCTCGAGCGGCGTGTACTGGCGATGCTGGGTGAGCGTGAACGCCTCGTCGACCGAGATCGGCACGTGCGGCTCGGAGTAGCCTCCGATCTGGCTGCGCACCAGGATGCCGGACTCGGAGCCGTGCAGGACGCGCTCGCGGTCGGCGCGCTGCAGCGACAGGCACATGCGCTTGGTGACGAGGAAGGCGATCACCGGGCCCACGAAGACCGCGAAACGCAGGAACCAGGTCACGGAGTTCAGCGACAGGCTGAACTGCGTGGCGAGAATGTCGTTGCCGCCACCGGCCCACAGCAGGCCGTAGAACGTCATGCCAGCGACACCCAGCGCGGTGCGGGTGGGCGCATTGCGCGGACGATCGAGGATGTGGTGCGGACGCTTGTCGCCGGTGAGCCAGGACTCCACGAACGGCCAGATGCCCAGCGCGGTGTAGAAGATGCCCATCAGGATGGCGAACGGCACGAACACGTTCCACGACCAGGTGGTCGGACCCCAGTGGGACTCCCAGCCCGGCATGATGCGAACCGCGCCCTCGACCCAGCCCATGTACCAGTCGGGCTGCGAGCCGGCCGTGACCTGCGCCGGGTTGTAGGGGCCGTACAGCCACACCTGGTTGATCGACATCGTCGCGCCCATCAGGATCAGGACGCCGAACACGATGAAGAAGAAGCCGCCGGCCTTGGCCGCGTAGACGGGGAACAGCGGGTAGCCGACCACGTTCTTCTCGGTGCGGCCGGGGCCGGGGAACTGGGTGTGCTTGTGGTAGACGACCAGCGCCATGTGCGCGGCGATCAAGCCGAGCAGGATCGCCGGAAGCAACAGGATGTGCGCCATGTAGAAGCGGGCGATGATCGCATCGCCGGGGAACTCGCCGTCGAAGATGAAGAACTCGACCCACGTGCCGACGATCGGGACGGCGCGGATCGCGCCGTCGGTGAACCGCAGGCCGGTGCCGGAGAGCAGGTCGTCAGGCAGCGAGTAGCCCGTCATGCCGGCGATCATGCCCAGCGACAGCAGGCCCACGCCGATGAGCCAGTTCAGCTCACGCGGCTTGCGGAACGCGCCGGTGAAGAACACCCGCAGCATGTGCGCCGTCATGGCCGCCATGAACAGGATCGCCGCCCAGTGGTGGATCTGGCGCACCAGCATGCCACCGCGCACGTCGAAGCTGATCTGCAGCGTCGACTCGAACGCCTGGCTCATCGCCAGCCCGCGCATGAGCTGGTAGCTGCCGTGGTACTCGACCTCGCCCATCGACGGCTTGAACCAGATGGTGAGGAAGAGCCCGGTGAGCAGCAGGACGATGAAGCTGTACAGCGCGATCTCGCCCAGCAGGAAGGACCAGTGATCGGGGAACACCTTGCGCAGGCTTGCCTTGCCGAGCTTGGCGAGGCCGATGCGCTCGTCGAACCAGATCGCGGGACCGCCGAGCTTCTTGACGGGACCGGCCGGGGCCGGCGCGTGAGTCTCGAGAACCTCAGCCTGTTCGGCCGTGGCAGCGGGCTTCGCCATCACTGATCACCGTCCTTGAAGTCATTGCGAGAGTCGCGCTCGAAGAAGCTGGGACCCACCGGAACGGTGAAGTCGCTCTGGGCCACCAGGTAGCCCTGGGCGTCCATCCTGAGCGGCAGCTGCGGCAGGGCGCGCGCGGCGGGACCGAACACGACGACACCGGAGTTGCCCAGGTCGAAGGTCGACTGGTGGCAGGGGCACAGCAGGTGATGCGTCTGCTGCTCCCACAGCGAGATCGGGCAGCCGACGTGCGTGCAGATCTTGCTGTAGGCGAGGATCCCGCCGATCTGCCAGTCCCTGCGGGATTCGGGGATGCGGATCGAGTTGGGATCCATCCGCACCACGATGAGCGCGGCCTTCGCCTTGGCGTTGTGATACGCCGCCCCGTGGAGCTCGCGGAGGTTTTCGGGCTCGGCGTTGACCAACTGGCCGATCTCGAGGTCGGACGCCTTGAGCGGCAGCCAGTTGTTGTCGTTGACGACACGGACGCCGTCGGCCCAGATCGTCTTCTCGATGGTCTCGCGGCGGACGGCCGCGGTCGGCCACGGGCCGAGGTCGGCCAGCGTCACCACCGCGGGAACGGCGAGGATGCCGAGCGCGCCGCCGAGCGAGCTGACCAGCAGGCCGCGACGATGGACGCCCGCATCGGCGATGCCCGCGTTGAGCTTCTCGACGAAACCGTTCTTCTCCTCGTCGGACGAGCTGGCCGCATGCCGCTCCTCGGCGATCTCGGTGTCGTTCATCAACTGGCGCGCCCAGTGGATCGCGCCGATGCCGACGAGCAGCACCGCGAGGCCGCCGGTGAGGCCCAGGAGCGTCGAGTGCACGTGCCAGTTCACGCCCAGCAGGCGGGCGGTGAAGTCGGCGGGCACCGCGAAGTAGACGACGACGAAGGCGATCGCCAGCACGGGGACCAGGCCGAAGCAGAGCACCACCTGCTTGTAGGCGCGGTCGCCGACGGCGGCGTCCGCATCGCTGTAGCGCTCGACGTGCTCCTCGATGCCCGGATCGAGCACGGGGTGCAGCATCTCGTCTTCGGGTGTGGCGAGTGCGGTGGAGTGTTCAGGCGTCATTTCGCGCGTGCTCCTCGGGAAGCGATCCAAACGGCGACGAGGCACAGGCCTCCGATTCCGACGACCCAGCCGAAGAAGCCTTCGGTGACCGGGCCGAGTCCGCCGAGCGAGAACCCGGCGGAGGGCTGCTGCTCCAGTTCCTTGAGGTAGCCGATGATCGATGCGACATCCTCATCGGGGATAGCTCCGGCGGAGAAGACGGGCATCTGCTGCGGCCCCGTGCGCATGGCCTCGTAGATGTGCAGCGGCTCGACGCCGTGCAGCGAGGGCGCGTACTTGCCGTTCGGCAGCGCGCCACCCGAGGCCGCCGCCTGATGGCAGGCGGAGCAGTTGGAACGGAACAGCTCACCGCCCCGGGCGATCGCCTCCGCGTCGAGGTTGCTGGCGTCGTAGGCCGACGACGGCGGGATCGCGGGGCCAGGCCCGAGCGACTGGACGAACGCGGCGATCGCGGCGATCTCTTCAGCGGTGTAGGTGACGGGCCGACGGGGCGCCTGCTGACCGGGCCGGGCCATCGGCATGCGGTTGGTGCTCATCTGGAAGTCGACGGACGCCGCGCCGACACCGATCAGGGACGGGCCCTGGCTGCTGCCTTCGCCGTTGAGGCCGTGGCACGACGAGCAGGTGACCTGGAACAGGCCCTTGCCCTCGGCGACCTGAGCGGACATGCCGGTGTCGGCCGCCACCTGCGTCGCGGGGCTCAGCACTGCGTACAGCGCCCCCATCAGCACCAGGGCCAACGCCACGGCGAAGGGCCGTGCCGCCTTGTGCCGCCTTCGTGAGGATCCGGATCGCATCGATGCGCCTTTCGGAGTCGGGGACGGACGGGTCATCGGATGATGTAGATCACGCTGAACAGGATGATCCACACGATGTCGACGAAGTGCCAGTAGTAGGACGTGACGATGGCATGGACGCGCTGCTCGTGGGTGAAGGTGCGCGCCAGGTATGTGCGTCCGATCATGAACAGGAACGCCAGCAGGCCGCCGAGGACGTGCAGGCCGTGGAAGCCGGTGGCGAGGAAGAAGGCCGAGCTGTACGCGTTGGTGCCGAGCAGGAAGCCCTCGGAGGCGAGCAGGAAGTACTCGTACCCCTGGCCGCCGATGAAGAAGGCCCCCATCACGAACGTGAGGATGTACCACTCGCGCATGCCCCACGAGCCCACGTTGACGATGCTGCCCGTGCGCGACACGAAGCCCTTTTCTGCGCGGAAGACGCCCAACTGGCAGGTCACGGAGCTCAGCACCAGGACCGTGGTGTTGATCAGCGAGAACCACGGCAGCGTGACGCCGAACCAATCCTGCATGAAGTGCCCGCTGCCCCACTCCCACATGGTCTGCTCGCCAGGGGCGGCCATCGCCGTCGTGTGGTTGCGCAGGTTGAAGTACGCCGCGAAGAGCGCGGCGAAGAACATCAGCTCGCTCGCGAGCCAGATGACGGTGCCGACGGCCACCATGTCGGGCTTGCCCTTGACACCGTGCAGGCGCGCGGGCGCGATCACATGGAGCGCTCCGTGCGGAATGGCCGGTACCGTGCTCGACTTCGCTGTATTCGCCACGGGCGCCATTATTGCGGGGAATTCCGCCCGGGTCACCTTGGGTGTGGCGCCTGGGGCGAAATGATGACTGTTCGTGACCTGACTGTGTCTTTTCCCTCCCATCGGGGCGCCCAGAGCCCGCTCCGAGCAGGTCGCCGTGCGAGTGCGCGGGCACAGGGTTAGGATGACGGGCATCGACCGTGGGAAGGGTGGAACCCGATGAGCGACGAGGCAGCGGCGTTGGCCGAGATCACCGACGTGCCGGGGGCCGGGGAGGACACTGCCACGCCCGAAGCCGAACCGACGGCGTCGATCCTGGTCTACTCCGACGACCGCGGTGTGCGCGACCAGGTGCGGTTGACGCTCGGACGCCGCGTGGCCGCCGACCTTCCCCAGGTGGAGGTCGTCGAGTGCGCGACGCATCACGCGCTCACCAAGATTCTGGACGGCGGCGGCATCGACGTCGTCATCATGGACGCCGAGGCGACACCGGCGGGCGGCATGGGCATGTGTCGCCAGGTCAAGGACGAGATCGCCGGCTGTCCCCCGGTCCTGCTGCTGGTCGCCCGCGTGGCAGACGCCTGGCTGGCGACCTGGTCGCGGGCAGACGCCGTGGTGGCCTACCCGATCGACCCGATCCGTCTTCCCGAGGCCGTCGCCGGGCTCCTGCGTGCGCGCTTGGCGAGCGGGGCGACGGCTCAGTGAGCCGACCGCTCCGTCCTGGCGCCGATGTACGCCTGACGTGGCCCGACCTGCTGACGGGGCTCGTGGCGGGCCACGATCTCGATCACGACGCCACCCAGTGGGCCATGAACGAGATCCTTTCCGGCGCGGCCACGCCCGTGCAGATCGCGGCCTTCATGGTGGCCCTGCAGGCGAAGGGCGCGACGCAAGGCGAACTCACCGGCCTCGTCGCCGGCATGCTCGACAACGCCCGTCCGATCGAACTGCCCCACGACGCCGTCGACATCGTCGGCACGGGCGGCGACCGGGCGAACACCGTCAACATCTCGACGATGGCGGCGATCCTCGCGGCATCGGCGGGCGCGAAGGTCGTCAAGCACGGCAACCGCGCGGCGTCGTCGAAGTGCGGCACAGCCGACTGCCTCGAAGAATTGGGGGTCGTGCTCGACCTCGCGCCGAGCGCCCAGGCCGAGGTCTTCGACCAGGTCGGCATCGTCTTTCTGTTCGCCGCCCACTACCACCCGTCGCTGCGGCACGCCGCGGCACCCCGGCGTGAGCTGGGGATCCGCACCACCTTCAACTTCCTCGGGCCGCTCGCGAACCCCGCGCGGCCGGACGCCCAGGCGATCGGCGTCGCCGACCCGGTGATGGCACCGCTGGTCGCCGACGTCCTGGCCGCGCGCGGGAACCGTGGCCTCGTCTTCCATGGTGGGGACGGGCTGGACGAGCTGACCACGACCACAGCCAGCAGCGTCTGGGTCATGGCCGACGGCCGGGTCGAGCGCACCACATTGGATCCCGCTCGCCTCGGCATCGCGCCCGCCGTGGCCGCGGATCTCCTCGGCGGCGACCCGGCCTTCAACGCCCAGGTGGTGCGCGACACCTTCGCGGGCGCCGCCGGTCCGGTCCGCGACATTGTGCTGCTCAACGCGGCCGCCGGCCTGCTGGCCTTCGACGGGCCGCGTCACGGCGTCCCGCTCGAGCAGCAGCTCCGCCAACCGCTGGAGCGGGCGGCGGCGGCCATCGACTCGGGCGCCACGACGCAGCGCCTGGACGACTGGATCGCGCTCACCCGCGCCCTCAAGCGCTGAGCGGACCAGCCCAAGCGCGAGAGCGCATGCGGCGCGCTGAAGCGCCAAGGGAGCGCATGGAGCCGCCCGGCCTTCGAGGGTCGCGCGTCACCCCAGCGGGAGCCGGATGAGCAACGCCACGAACGGCCCGGCGAGCAGCCCGGGACCGTACGGGAATCCACCATGGCGTCCGGTCAGTCGATGGCCGATCCCGACCGCCGCGCTGAGGGTCGTCCCGGCCAGCGAGGACGCCCCCGCCAGCTCGATGTCGACCAGCGCCGTCACCGCGCCGATGGTGGCGGCCAGCCGGACGTCGCCGTAGCCGAGGGTGCCGGTGACCCACCACAGCAGGTGGAAGAGGCCGCCCACCGCCACCGCCCCGAGACCGGCGCGGACGAGCGGCCACACCGAGCCCTGCGCCAGCGCGACCACCATCGCGCCCACGGTCGCGACGAGCCACCCCGCGTGCGCGAGCCGTGCCGGCAACCAGGTGGTGCGCGCGTCGATGGCGCAGGCGAGCACGTTCACGAGGGCGAGCGCCGTCCAGGCCAGCCAATGCTCGCCACCCAGTGCGCTGAAGGCGATCAGGCCCGCGAGCCCGCCGAGGACGCCGACCGCCGCGGCGAAGCGAGGCGTCGCGAGCGCCGCGTAGGGCACCTTGTCCTCGGCGTCGGAGGTGGCCGGCTCGGGAAGCGCGCGGAGGACGACGGGTGTGAGCGCCCACGCCACCCCCGCGAGGACGGCGGCAGCGACAAGGGCGGGCCAGGACACGGCGCCAGCCTACGCAGCGCTCGCCGCGCGAGGGGCGTCCGCAACCGCACGGACGGCCGCGTGCGGCGCCCGGGCCTGCGACGGACGTCGCAACCGGCCGCGCCACACCCCTTCTTCGAGCACCTGAACGCGGAGCGCCGTCTCTTTGGTCGTCCGCGTGAGGACGCCGTCGGCCAGGGCGAGGACGTGCTCGGACGCGCAACCCAGCACGCCCGCGATCCGGGTCGGGCCGACCCCGTGCCCGAGCAGCAGTCTCAGCCGGCTCGCCGTCGGCGCCGCCGGAACGGACGCGGACCGCAGCCGGCGGACGTCCTCGGCGGTCAGGCTCAGGAGGCGGATGGCCTGCGGCCGCGGTAGGCGGTAGCCGGGGCGTCCGGCCATCAGCGTCTCGGCCATGCGCAGCGGCATGTCGGCGTGGAGCGCCAGCACCTGCCAGGGCAGGCCGGTGGCGGCGCAGAGGTGGGACAGGTGGGCGCGAAACGGCGCGGCGTCAACCCAATCGTGCATGAGGGGCCTCCTTCGACGGACACCCAGGAAGGCCCGCCCGCACGCCCGTTTGTGAGCGATCAGACGAACCGAGTTATCCCGACGGCCAATTATCGACTTACCGATGACGCCGTCTTGCATCCACCGATGCGCACGCGCTCCGTGCGCACCTCCGTGCCCAGGGCACCTCGGCGGTCGCTGGCATCGTCGTGCGGATGGTGGAGACGTGTGGCCCTCTGTCGGGGCCACCGGCTTCCACGACGTTCGGCCGAGACCTCGACGCACGCCAGGGCCTCGTCGACGCACTTCACGCGAAGGAGTTCTTCCACGCACACCCCGCCTTCCCCACTCCGAATCGCCCGGGTCAGCCACGCGTGCCAGGTTGCTACCTGGGCGACGGTGGCTAACCCGGGCGGTGTGGAGTCGGCGCGCCCAGCGAGCCTGACCGCGACGAGAGGGGCGGACCCGACATAACGGATCCGCCCCTGACAGGTCACGACGAGCTCAGTGCTTGTAGTCGCCCACGTAGTACTCGTACGCCCAACCGAACGCCGCCCAGATGCCGATGCCCACGCCGATGAGCGTCAGCCACCAACCGAAGACCACGCCGAGGAACATCACGGCGATGGCCACCGTCGTCCAGAAGGGCACGATCGAGGTCGGCGGGAAGAAGCCCAGCGCGCCCGCTCCCTCGACGATCTCGGCCTCGCCGCGATCCTCGGGACGCGGGCCGGTCGAGCGGCCGGTGAGGGCAAGCATGCCCCAGATCATCGCTGCGAACAGCAGTGTCAGGATGAGCGCCGTGGTGCCGATCACCTCGACCGCTCCGTCGAGCCTGAACGTGGTGAACGCGTAGACCGGCGCCACCACCACGAAGAAGATGACCAGGAACAAGAAGATTCTGGACTCGGTCTTCACCGCGGGCCCCCCTTCGTCGGATCGAGCGCGACGCCCGCGGCCACCGGTTCGCCCACACCCGAGATCTCGGGGTGATGCAGATCGAACGCGGGGGCCTCGCTGCGAATGCGCGGCAGCTTGGTGAAGTTGTGTCGCGGCGGCGGGCAGGACGTCGCCCACTCCAGGGAACGGCCCCAGCCCCACGGGTCATCGACGGTCACGCGCGCCGCGTGCTTGTGGCTGATGTAGACGTTCCACAGGAACGGCAGCATCGAGATACCCAGCAGGAACGAGCCGACCGTGGAGACCTGATTCAGGAACGTGAAGCCCTCGACCTCCAGGTAGTTGGCGATCCGACGCTGCATGCCTTCGATGCCCAACCAGTGCTGCACCAGGAAGGTCAGGTGGAAGCCGGCGAACATCAGCCAGAAGTGCAGCTTGGCGAGCTTCTCGTCGAGCATGTAGCCGTAGAACTTCGGCCACCAGAAGTAGAAGCCCGCGAACATGGCGAACACCACCGTGCCGAACAGCACGTAGTGGAAGTGCGCCACGACGAAGTAGGTGTCAGAGACCTGGAAGTCGAGCGGCGGCGACGCCAGGATGACGCCCGTCAGGCCGCCGAACAAGAACGTGGTGAGGAAGCCGACCGCGAACAGCATGGGGCTGTCCATCCGGATCGAGCCGTTCCACATCGTTCCGATCCAGTTGAAGAACTTCACACCCGTGGGCACGGCAATCATGAAGGTCATGAACGAGAAGAAGGGGAGGTTCACCGCGCCGGTCACGAACATGTGGTGCGCCCAGACCGAGATCGACAGTGCGCCGATGGCCAGCGTGGCGCCGACCAGGCCGATGTATCCGAAGATCGGCTTCCGGGAGAAGACCGGGATGACCTCGGTGATGATGCCGAAGAACGGCAGCGCCAGCACGTAGACCTCGGGATGGCCGAAGAACCAGAACAGGTGCTGCCACAGCATGGCACCGCCGGTGGCCGAGTCGAGGATGTGCGTGCCGAGGACGCGGTCGCTCAGCAGCACCAGCAGGCCAGCGGCGAGCACCGGGAAGACAACCAGGATCAGGATCGACGTGACCAGGATGTTCCAGGTGAACATCGACATGCGGAACATGGTCAGGCCCGGCGCACGCATCGTGATGATCGTGGTGATGAAGTTCACCGCGCCGAGGATCGACGACAGGCCCAGCAGGTAGAGACCGGCGAGCCACAGGTCGCCGCCCACGCCCGGGGAGTGGATGGCGTCGGAGAGCGGCACGTAGGCGAACCAGCCGAAGGAGGCCGCTCCATCGGGACTGAGGAAGCCTGCGCAGGCGATCAAGGAGCCGAACAGGTACAACCAGTAGCTGAACATGTTCAGACGCGGGAACGACACGTCCGGCGCGCCGATCTGCAGTGGCATGAGCGCGTTGGCGAACGCCGCGAACATCGGCGTCGCGAACATCAGCAGCATGATCGTGCCGTGCATGGTGAAGAACTGGTTGAAGGTCTCGTAGTGAAGATACTGCAGACCCGGGAAGGCGAGCTCGGCACGGATGGCGAGCGCCAGCAGGCCGCCGAAGGCGAAGAAGCTGAGCGCCGTCCAGATGTACAGCTTGGCGATCACCTTATGGTCGGTGGTCGTCATCCACGACCAGAACAACGCCCCCATCTTCTCCTTGCGCTCGGGGCGCACGGCAGCGGACGCGTCAACGCGAGCGGTTGTCATATCAGCCCTCCTGCTTCGGACCGGCGGCCGGGTAGGCCGGCAGCAGCGGCTCGGTCACGCCGAGCGCCGCCAATTCCTTGATCTTGGCGTTGTATTCGGCTTCGGGAAGAACCTCGACGTGGAACAGCATCGCGGCGTGGTAGGTGCCGCACAGCTCGGCACACTTACCCAGGAAGCGGCCTTCCTTCGTCGGGGTCACGTCGAAGCTGTTGGTGCGTCCGGGGATCACATCGAGCTTGAAATAGAAGTCGGGAATCCAGAACGAGTGGATGACATCGGCGGAGTCGAGCGTGAACCGCACCGGCTTGTTCAGCGGCAGGTACAGCGTCGGCAGGTCTTCCATCGTGCCGACCGTGTGCGCCTCCACACCGATCGCGGCGTTGTCGGCCTCGCGGTAGGAGAACGACCACGACCACTTCTGGCCGATCACGTCGATCTTGTGCACCGGCTCGTTGTCGACCTTCTCGAGCACGCCGTTCTGTGCCTGCACGGTGAAGAAGAACAGCACCCCGATGATCAGGAACGGCACGAGCGTGTACAGCACCTCCATCGGGAGGTTGTACCGGGTCTGGCGCGGCACGTGCTTGTCGTGACGGCGCCGGTAGCGAATCACCGTCCAGAAGATCAGACCCCAGACGAAGACGCCGATCACCATTGAGGCGATCCAGGCGCCGTTCCACAGGTTGCCGATGTAAGGCGCGCGATCACTCGCCGCCTCGGGGAGACCCCATCGGCTCCACTGCTCCGTCGTTTCCTGCGAGCAGCCGCTGAGTGCCGCCGCGCCGACGACGGCGACGACCATACCCACGGCGCGTCGTGCGGCCGAGGAGGAACTGTTCGAAGCCACGTCACACCCTTCCGATGCTTGGAGTCGGCCTTCCGTCGCGCTGGGGCAGCGGACGACCGAGCTGTCGATGCTCGCCGTCAGACTAACCCAAACGAGCGCCCTGCCGCCTCTTCGAAAGGCGGCGGGACGCTCGCGACCGGGGATCGTGCTCCAATCGTGACCTGGTCAGGTGAAGGACTCAATTGAAGCTGTCGCCACAGGCGCAGGAACCGCCCGCATTCGGGTTGTCGATGGTGAAGCCCTGCTGCTGAATCGTGTCGACGAAATCGATCGTCGCACCGGACAAGTAGGGGGCGCTCATGCGGTCGGTGACCACCTTGACGCCGTACCACTCCTTCTCGACGTCGCCGTCGAGTTCGCGGTCGTCGAGGGCCAGCTGGTAGCGAAGCCCGGCACAACCGCCCGGCGCCACCGAGATGCGCAGGGCAAGGCCGTCCTCGCCCTCGCTCGCCGAAAGGGCGAGTACCTTCTGGGCGGCCACCTCGGTGAGGGTGATGCCGTCGGTCTGGGTCTGCGTGTCAACGCTCATGTGGATGATGTCCTCCGATGATGCCGGTGCCGCCTCAACGTCGCGCTGGGCGCGGCGTATTCCGCTGCGTATTCAACCAGTTTAGGCGAACCACACCGCCGCGTCAGCATCGTCCGTCACCACGTCCAGCTCAGGGCGACCCCGGACGCGCGCCGGGTCAGTTCGCCGGCGTCCAGATCGGCGTCGCCGCCGAGCGGGTAGGCGACCTCGACGCCGAAGGTGCGCAGTTCGCGGCCCGACACCTCGACGTGGCGGGCCACCACGATCGTCGGCCTCATCGTGCGCTCGCCGATCGCGGCCATCTCGGGCACGACGTGCCCGCCTCGGGTGGCGAAGTCCAACTGGTCGGCGCCGGTCACCACCACGTCGGCCATGGACGCGGTGCGCTCGAGGCCGGCGAGTTGGGCACACAACGCCGGCCCACCGGTGGTCCAGGCGCCGAGCGCGGTGAGGGCGAGCGCCGCCCCTCCTGCCGCGCCCATGCCGGGGGCGTCCGGGATGCCGAGCGCCGACGCCAGACCGCCGAGGGCAGCATCCGTGGCGAGCATGAGGGCGGGATCAGTGCCGGCGGCGCGGCCCCGGCGCGACGTGAGACCGCGCAGGCCCAGCAGCATGTCTCCGAGTTCGGCGGGATCGACCACGGCGACCAGTTCGGTCGCCCCGAGCAGGTCGCGCGCGGCCGACAGGTCGAGGAAGCCCAACCCGGCCAGCCCGCCGGCGCCCTGGTCGAGCGGCACGTCGGCGCGCGCGCCGAGACCGGCCAGCAGCCCCGCCCCCGCGTCGTGGGTGACCAGGCCGGTCAGGTCGACGACCACGCGGCGCGGGCGATGCGCGAGGGCGTCCGCGAGGGCCCGCCCGACTCCGGCCGACGTCGAGGCCGGGTCCACCCCGGTCGGCGCGTCGCCGCCGTGCCGGTGGTCATGATGGACGCCGCGGCCGCGCCCGGCCTCCGGCGACGCCACCACGACCGCGTCGTCGCCCAGGGCGCGCAAGGCCGCGACCAGGTCGGTGCCGCCGGAACCCATCGGCACGACGGCGACCTCGACGCCCGGGCGGGCGGCGACGAAGGCGCGACCCAGCGCGGCCCCCGCGTCGGCTGACGCGAGGGCCCCGATACGGTCGGTGCCGATGAGGACGCGCACTAGGGCAGCAGACCCGGGAAGCTGGTGTCCCCGCCCATCCAGGCCCGCACCTCGTCCACCGTGGCGTCGGCATCGGGCAGGATCAGGTCGGAGTCGATCAGCAGGTCGGCGTCCACCTCTTCGCCCTGGGTGCGCACCTCGTCCAGCAGGCGCTGCAGCGCCCGCCGGAGTTCACCGGCGTCGCCGGCGCGCGCCGCCGCTTCGACGGCGTCGTCCAGCGCGTCGAGGATGTCGAGTTCAGCGTCGGAGAGGCGGTACTGGCCCTCGCCGAGAATCCGGACGATCATCGCAGCCCCCTCACGCCTCGCGCGGGTTGCCGTCGGTCACCTCAGTGGCCTCGGCGTCCACCGGTGCGCCGGCCGGCAGCTGCGGGGCCGCGGGCGCGGTGCCGGGACCCACGGCGCCGATGGACGCCTTGAGCGCGGCCAGTTCGTTCTCGACCTGCGAGGTGGAGGCGAGGGCGTCCAATTCGCGGGTGATGTCGTCCTTGAACGTGTGGGACGGATCCTCGAGGACGCCAGAGGCGAGCAACTCGTCGATCGCGCCGGCACGGGCCTGCATCTGCGCCGTCTTGTCCTCGGCGCGCTGGATCGCCAGACCGACATCGCCCATCTCTTCGCTGATGCCGGTGAAGGCCTCGTTGATCCGGGTCTGCGCCTCTGCGGCCGAGTAGGTCGCCTTGATGGTCTCCTTGCGGGTGCGGAAGGCGTCCACCTTCGCCTGCAGGCGCGTCGAGGCGCGCACCAGCTTCTCTTCCTCGCCCTGAAGCTGCGCGTGCTGGGTCATCAGGTCGTCCAGCTGCTGCTGCAGCCCTGACTTGCGGGTCAGCGCCTCGCGGGCGAGGTCTTCGCGCCCCACCTCGAGCGCCCGCTGCGCCGACAGCGTCAGCTTCTTCATCTCGGCGTCCAGCTGGTTGGCCTGCAGCTCCACCCGTTTGCGGCTGGTGGCGACGTCGGCGACGCCTCTGCGTACCTTCTGCAGGAGTTCGAGCTGACGCTGATAGCTGTAGTCGAGCGTCTGGCGCGGATCCTCCATCTTGTCGAGCGCCGCGTCGGCCTTGGCGTTGAAGATGAGCTTGAGGCGTTCGAACAAACCGGCCATGAGGTCCCTGGATCCTTCCATAAGGGGGCGATACGGCGGCCAGCCTACCCGCGCGCCCGGAGGTGGGGCAGGCACCGGGCCACTCGGCTTAGACTTGCCCCGACTATCCCGCCGTCCAGCCGAAGCCGAGGAACCGTGGCCTTGTTCAAGAAGTCCGAGCCCGTGGAGGAGCCGCAGCCGCCGGCCTCCGGGTCAGCGTCCGGGAAGAAGGCGGTCCCCACCCCGACCCGGCGCGAGGCCGAGGCGGCGCGCCGGGCGCGCCTGAACCCGCAACTGTCGCCCAAGGACGCGCGCAAGCGCGAGCGCGACGAGCGCGAGAAGGCCCGGATCAAGGGGCTGGAAGCCCAGGAAGCCGTTCCGTCGCGCGCGCTGTTGCGCGACTTCGTGGATTCGCGGTTCAACTACGCCGAGGTCGGCCTGCCGGTGCTGTTCGCGCTGCTGCTGCTGACGATGCTGCCGCTGTTCCAGCAGTACGTGAACTGGTTCGTCTACCTGACGTGGGGCTACATGGCGTTCATGGCGGTCGACGCCTGGCGGATGTGGCGCCGGTACAAGGCGCTCCTGGCCGAGCGCTACCCGGGCACCCCTCTCAAGGGCCTGTTCATGTACGGCTTCAACCGGCAGTTCACGTTCCGTCGCTGGCGCCGGCCCGCGCCGCGCGTCAAGCGGGGAGAGGCGATCTGATGGCCTGGCACTGGGTGAGCGACCAAGGGGGCGACGCCGCCGCCGAGGCGGGTCTGGGCGGGGAGTTCGGCTCCCAGGCCGAGGCCGAAGCCTGGCTGGGCCTGTACTACGAGGACCTTCTCGAGGTCGGGGTGACCGAGGTCACGCTGATGGACGGCGATCGGGTCGCGCACGATCCGATGAGCCTGCTCCCCTGACGTCGGCGAACGCCAGCGCCCCTCCGAACGCGGCGAGCGCTACGCCCACGCCACCGACCACCGGTCGCGCCTGGTGGTGCGCGGCCAGGCGCTCCTCGTAGGTCTGTTGCTTGGTCCCCTGCGCGTTGACGCATATGTCGCCGGGCACCATGACCTGGTCGCGGCAGGTGATGTGCGGCGTCCCGGCGGTGAGCGCCCAGACCAGCGCGGCGAGACCGAGGACGATCAGCGCCGCGTGGGCGAGCATCCGGCGCGTCATGCCTGACGCACCGACGGCGTCACCATCGGCGCCTTCTCGATGCTGAACGTCTCGACGCTGCGCCGCACCCGGACGCCGACCTGACCGCCCGGCTTGTAGCCGGGCGGGAGCAGCGCGAGGCCGATTCCGGCCTCCAGGGTGGGGCTGAAGGTGCCCGAGGTCACCCGGCCGATCACCGCGCCCTCGGCGTCCACGCATTCCATGCCCGGACGCGGGATCGCGCGGCCCGTCGCCTTGAGAGCCCGCGAGCGCAGCGCCGGTCCGGCGGCGCGGAGGGCGCGCAGGGCGTCCGCCCCCCAGAAGGCCGGCTTGTCCCACCCGACGGCCCAACTCACCCCGGCGGTCACCGGGTCGATGTCGAGCGACAGTTCGTGGCCATGCAGGGCGTAGCCCATCTCGGTCCGCAGGGTGTCGCGCGCGCCGAGGCCGCAGGGCGCGATCGCGAACGGCGCGCCCGCGGCCATGACGGCGTCCCAGACCGCGACGGCCTCGGCCGACCGACAGACCAGTTCGTAGCCGCGCTCGCCGGTGTAGCCGGTGCGGCACACGGTCAGCCGGCGCCCGGCCAACTCGGCCTCGCGAAACTGCATGTAGTCGAAGCGGGCCTCGATGCCGAGCGCGGCGAGCACCTCGTCCGAGCGCGGGCCCTGGACGGCGATGATCGCGAAGTCGGTGTGTTCGTCGACCACGCGGATGCCGTCCGGTGCCGCGTCGCTCAACCGACGCACCACTTCGGCGGTGTTGGCGGCATTCGGGATCAGCATGACCTCGTCGTCGCCGATCAGGTAGGCGATCAAATCGTCGACGACGCCACCCGAGGCCGCGCAGCACAGCGTGTACTGCGCCTGTCCGGGCCCGATCCGGTCGAGATCGTTGGTGAAGCAGGCGTTCACGAACGCCCGGGCACCGGGACCACTCACCCGGGCGTTGCCGAGATGGCTGACGTCGAAGACGCCCACCCCGGAACGCACGGCCTTGTGCTCGGCGACGACGCCGGCGTACTGCAGCGGCATCGACCATCCGCCGAATTCCGCGAATCGGGCGCCCAGCGCCACGTGGCGCTCGTGCAGTGGGGAGGTCAGCGGCTCGGTCATGGCGAAAAACCTACCCCACGGCGACCGCGCGGCTCGGTTAGGGTGAGGTCTGACTCAAGCCATACAGAGAGGTGTGAAGACCGTGTCTCACGCGCTGCCGACGATCGCCGCTGCTTCCTCCGTTCCCAAGGACGCCGACCTGCTCGTCGTCGGCCTGGCCGACGGGTCCCACGGTCCCGTCCTGATCGGAGTTCCCGACGAGGTCGAGTCGCTGTGGGCGAAACGCCTTCAGATACCGCTGCTCGCTGCGGCGCAGGCGGTCGGCGCGGCCGCCAAGCCCGGCACGTGCGCCGTGCTGCCCGGCTCCCCCGGGCTCGTCGTCACCGGCCTCGGTGGGGTCGACGTCACCCCCGAGCAGGTGCGGCGCGCCGCGGGCAACGCCGTGCGCGCCGCGGCAGGTGTCGCGGGCGGGCGCACCCTCAAGGTCGCCCTCAGCCTGGAGGCGATCGAGCCCGAGGTCGTTCGCGGGGTCGCCGAGGGAGCCCTGCTCGGCGCATACGCCTTCGCGAAGCAGACCGCCAAGGAAGCTCCCGCGCCGATCGGCTCGCTGATCGTCGTCACGAAGGCCCGGGACGCCAAGGCGCAGATCGCCGAAGCGACCGCCGTCGCGTCGGCGGTGTGCCTGGCACGCGATTGGGTGAACACCCCGCCGAATCAGCTCTACCCCGAGACCTTCGCCGACGCCGCGCGCGGCTTGGCCCGAGAGAAGCGCCTGGAGATCGAGGTGCTGGACGAGAAGGCGCTCGCGCGCGGCGGCTACGGCGGACTGATGGCGGTCGGGGGCGGCTCGGAGCGTCCTCCGAGGCTGGTGCGCCTGTCCTATGCCCCACGCGGCGCGATCACGCACGTGGCGCTCGTCGGGAAGGGCATCACGTTCGACACGGGTGGTCTGAACCTCAAGCCTGCCGACGGCATGCTCACGATGAAGTGCGACATGGCAGGCGCGGCCGCGGTGATCGCCGCGATCGGAGCCATCGCCGACTTGCGGCTGCCCATCAAGGTGACCGCGTGGGCCGCCCTCGCCGAGAACATGCCCTCGGGGTCGGCCTACCGTCCTTCCGACGTGCTGAGCATCTACGGCGGCACGACGGTCGAGAACGTCAACAGCGACGCCGAGGGCCGTTTGGTGATGGCGGACGCTCTGGCGCGCGCGTGCGAGGACTCCCCCGAACTCGTCCTCGACGTGGCGACACTCACCGGCGCGGCCATCGTCGCGCTGGGCGAGCGCGTGGCAGCGGTCATGGCGTCGGACGACGAGACCGCCGACGACGTGCTCGACGCGGCCGAGGCGTCCGGCGAGGCGTTCTGGCATCTGCCCATTCCCGAGGAGATGCGCGCGGGTCTCAGCAGCGAGGTCGCCGACCTGGCCAGCGCCGGCAAGACCCGTTGGGGCGGCGCGCTCACCGCGGCGGCGTTCCTGCGCGAGTTCGTGGGCGAGGGCGTCCGCTGGGCACACCTGGACATCGCCGGGCCGGCCTGGAACGGCAGCGCAGCCTACGACTACGTCCCCAAGGGCGGAACCGGCTCCGCGGTCCGCACCCTGGTGGCACTGGCCCGGACGCTCGCGACGCGCGCGCGCTGAATCGCCCACGGTGGGCGCCGGGGGCCAGCCCGGTCGATCGGAGACTGGGCCGGAAGCATCCCAGATGTTCACAGCGCGGCTGGGGGGATAGGCTGGGCGACAAGTCAGGCCGTCATCGATGAAGGAGCCCGCGAGCATGCCGACCAATGTTCCCCTTCCCGCCTTGGGTGAGTCCGTCACGGAGGGCACCGTCTCCCGCTGGTTGAAGGAGGTGGGCGACACCGTCGAGGTCGACGAGGCTCTCGTCGAGATCTCGACCGACAAGGTCGACACCGAGATCCCCTCCCCCGTCGCCGGCACCGTCCTCGAGATCCGCTTCGCCGAAGATGAGACCGCCGAGGTCGGCGCCGTCCTCGCCGTCATCGGCGAGCCAGGCGAGGCCGCTGCTCCCGCACCCGTCGCTGCTCCCGCACCTGTCGCTGCTCCCGCACCTGTCGCCGCTCCCGCACCCGTCGCCGCTCCCGCACCCGTCGCCGCTCCCGCACCCGTCGCCGCTCCGGCACCTGCCGTTGGCGCCACGACCGGCACCGAAGTGGTCCTGCCCGCCTTGGGGGAGTCCGTCACGGAGGGCACCGTCTCCCGCTGGTTGAAGGAGGTGGGCGACACCGTCGAGGTCGACGAGGCTCTCGTCGAGATCTCGACCGACAAGGTCGACACCGAGATCCCCTCCCCCGTCGCCGGCACCGTCCTCGAGATCCGCTTCGCCGAAGATGAGACCGCCGAGGTCGGCGCCGTCCTCGCCGTCATCGGCGACGCGAACACGTCCCCCGCCGCCACCCCTGTCCCTGCGCCGGCTGCCCCGGTCGCGCCCCCCGCACCGGCCGCCCCGGCCCCTGCCCCGGTCGCGCCCCCCGCACCGGCCGCCCCGGCCCCTGCCCCGGTCGCGCCCCCTGCCCCGGTCGCGCCCCCCGCACCGGTCGCACCGGCCCCTGCCTCGGTCGCACCGGCCGCGGCTTCGGCTTCCTCCGCCGGGTACGTGACGCCGCTCGTGCGCAAGCTCGCCGCCCAGCGCGGCGTCGACCTGGGCTCGATCCAGGGCACCGGCGTCGGCGGACGCGTCCGCAAGTCCGACGTCCTCGCCGCGGCCGCGGCAGCCGCCGCTGCGGCAGCGGCCAAGGCCGACGCTCCCGCGTCCGTTTCCGCGGTCCCCGCGGCAGCACCGAGCGCCGAGGCCACGGCGTCCTCGAAGCGCGGCACGACCGAGAAGGTTTCGCGCCTGCGGGCCACCATTGCCAAGCGCATGGTGGAATCGCTGCAGGTCGCCGCGCAGCTCACCGCGACCGTTGAGGTCGACCTGACGGCCATCAGCCGGCTGCGGGCGCGCGCCAAGGACGACTTCAGGGCGCGCGAGGGCGCGTCGCTGTCCTACCTGCCGTTCATCACGAAGGCGGCGGTCGAGGGCCTCAAGCAGTTCCCGGTGGTCAACGCGTCGCTCGATCTGGCGGCCGGCACGATCACCTACCCGTCCGCCGAGCACGTCGGCATCGCGGTCGACACGCCGAAGGGCCTGATCGTCCCGGTGCTCAAGGACGCCGGCGACCTCAACGTCACCGGACTGGCCAAGAAGATCGCCGATCTCGCTGCCCGCACCCGAGCCAGCAAGGTCGGGCCGGACGAGTTGTCCGGCGGCACCTTCACGATCACCAACTACGGTTCGGCCGGCACGCTGTTCGACACGCCGATCATCAACCAGCCTCAGGCGGCGATCCTCGGCACCGGCGCGCTGGTGAAGCGTCCCGTCGTGGTGAAGGATCCTCGCCTCGGTGAGGTCATCGCGATCCGCGACATGATGTACCTGTCGCTGTCCTACGACCACCGCTTGGTCGACGGCGCCGACGCGGCCCGCTTCCTGAGCTTCGTCAAGGCGCGCCTCGACGAAGGCGACTTCGGAGCCGAGTTCGGCCTGTAGTCCACCTCACGGTCAGGTGAGCGCCCGTCCCCGATCCGGGGGCGGGCGCTCGTCGTCTCGCCACCCGGGTTACAGTGGTCTGCGTGCCTCACACCATCCGCCGCGCCGGGTTCACCTTCGACTACCTGGCCTTCGACGGCTCCGCCATGGGGCTCAGCGACTACGAGCAGACCTGGGCCCTGCAGCGCGAGGTGCACGCCCAGGTGGCGTCGGGTGAGATCGGGCCGCAGGTGCTCTTCGTGCAGCACCCCCCGGTCTACACCGCCGGACGCCGCACCGAGCCCCACGAACGCCCGTTCGACGGCACCCCGGTGGTGGACGTCGACCGCGGCGGCAAGATCACCTATCACGGCCCCGGGCAGCTCGTCGGCTACCCGATCGTGACCCTGACCCGCCGGATCGGCCCGCTCGAGTACGTCCGCCGCCTCGAACAGGCCGTCATCGACCTCCTGGCGTCCTACGGCATCGATGCGGGTCGCGTCGAGGGGCGCACGGGCGTCTGGCTGGCGCCGTCGTCGGGCAGGGGCGAGCGCAAGATCTGCGCCATCGGCATCCGCGTGGCCAAGATGACGACCATGCACGGCTTCGCCCTCAACGTGAGCCCGCAGGCCTGCGGCCCGTTCGGCAACATCGTCCCCTGCGGCATCTCGGACGCCGGGGTCACCAGCATCGAGGACGAACTCGGACGCCTCGCACCGTCGCTGCTCGAGGTCGGGCAGGCGCTGGAACCGTTCCTCGTCCGGCATCTGGACTTCGCCCTCGAGGGTTTCCCGGCCTGACGGCGTCCGCGTTTTTACCGACCGGACTCCCGCCCGTCACGTCCCACCCCTAGGATGAACGCATGACGGTGCGCATCGGGGTGTTGACGTCGGGCGGAGACGCACAGGGAATGAACGCGGCCGTCAGGGCCGTGGTACGGGCCGGCCTAACGGCCGGTGCCGAGGTGTTCGGCATCCACGAGGGCTGGCAGGGCGCGGTCGACGGCGGCGACTTCATCCGCTCGCTCGACTGGGACTCGGTCAGCGGCATCACGTCCCGCGGCGGCACCATGATCGGGACGGCGCGGTGCGCCGCGTTCCGCACGCTCGAGGACGCCGCCAGGCCGCCCTCAACCTGATCAGTTCGGGCATCGACCGGATCATCGTCATCGGCGGCGACGGTTCGCTCACCGGCACCGATATCTTGCGTGCCGAGTGGCCCGGACACGTGGCCGCGTTGCGCGAATCGGGAGCGATCACCGCCGAGCAAGCGACCGCCCACGAGCGGCTGGTCATCGCCGGGCTGGTCGGGTCGATCGACAACGACCTGGTGGGCACCGACATGACCATCGGCACGGACACCGCGCTCAACCGGATCATCGAGGCGGTTGACGCGCTCGCCTCGACCGCGGCGTCCCACCAGCGCACCTTCGTCGTCGAGGTCATGGGTCGCCACTGCGGCTACCTCGCGCTGATGAGCGCCATCGCCGGCGGCGCCGACTACGTGCTGATTCCCGAGCAGCCGCCGGCCGCCGACTGGCATGCCCACATGGCGGGCGTGCTGCGCCGCTCCCGCGATGCCGGACGACGTTCGTCGATCGTCATCGTCGCCGAGGGCGCCGCGGACGCCGACGGCAATCCGATCACCGCCGAGGACGTCCGCAAGGTGCTGGCCGACGAGATGGGCGAGGACGCGCGCGTCACCATCCTGGGGCACGTGCAGCGCGGCGGCACCCCGACCGCCTACGACCGGTGGATGCCATCGCTGCTGGGCCACACCGCCGTCAGGGCCGTTCTGAAGGGCGACAAGGACGCCCAAGTGATCGGCGTGCGCCGCAACCGGCCCTACTCGCTGGCGCTGGTGGACGCCGTCGCGCGCACCCGACACGTGGCGACCCTGATCTCCGACCGGGATTTCGACGGCGCCATGGCGTCGCGCGGCACGTCCTTCGTCGAGATGCACAAGGCGTTCCGCCGCCTCTCGGAGGCACGGACGCACGCCGAGGACGGCCCCGGCACCAAGCGGATCGGCATCATGCACACGGGCGGGCTCGCACCGGGCATGAACTCCGCCGCACAGGCGATCGTCCGCCTCGGCTTGGATCGCGGGAACACCATGGTCGGCATCCGCGGCGGCTTCCCCGGCCTCATCGACGGCGACGTCAGCGAGCTGGGCTGGGGCGACGTCGAGGGATGGAACTCGCTGGGCGGCGCCGAGCTCGGCACCCGCCGTTGGATCCCCGGCGAGGAGCACCTGTACGCCCTGGCGCGCTCGGTGGAGACCCTCGGTTTGGACGCGATCGTCATCGTCGGCGGCTTCAACGCCTACCGAGCGCTCCAGTTGATGCATGCCGAGCGCCGGCGCTACCCGTCGCTCAACATCCCGATCGTGGTCGTGCCCGCCTCGATCGACAACAACCTGCCCGGCATGCAGATGTCGATCGGATCGGACACCGCGCTCAACGTGGCCGTCGAGGCGATGGACCGGATCAAGCGTTCCGCCAGCGCCTCCAAACGCGCGTTCGTGGTGGAGACGATGGGACGCCGCACGGGCTTCCTCGCCCTGGCCAGCGGGTTGGCGGCGGGGGCCGAACGCGTCTACCTCCACGAGGACGGCATCACCATCAAGCAGTTGGGCGCCGACATCGACGCCATGATCGCGGCGTTCCGTTCCGGCCAGGACTTCTGGTTGGCGATCCGCAACGAGGAGGCGTCCGCCTTCTACACGACAGACCTGCTCACCCGCATGTTCGAGGCCGAAGGCGGCGGGCTGTTCAGCGTCCGCGGCGTCGTACTCGCCCACGTCCAGCAAGGCGGCATCCCGACGCCGTTCGACCGGATCAACGCCGTCCGGCTGGCATCCCGGGTCACCGATTGGCTCGTGCGCGAACTCCGCCGCGGCGACGCGACCTACGCCTGTGCGACCCCGTCCGGCGTCGGCCCGATCAAGGAAGTCGACGACCTGGTGGACTGGGAGGTGCGGCGTCCGCACGACACCTGGTGGATGCGCCTGAAGCCGGTGATGCTCGAACTCGGCAGCAGACCCGGCCTGACGTAACCGGGCCTAAGATGGGCGGGTGACCGACACCCAGCAGCCCCGGCGCCTGTTGCGCATCGAGGTGCGCAACGCCGAGACGCCGATCGAACGCAAGCCCTCGTGGATCAAGACGAAGGCCGTGATGGGTCCCGAGTACCGCGACATGCAGTCGCGCGTGCGCGAGGGCGGCCTGCACACCGTGTGCCAAGAGGCGGGGTGCCCCAACATCTTCGAGTGCTGGGAGGACCGCGAAGCCACCTTCCTCATCGGCGGCGACCAGTGCACCCGTCGCTGCGACTTCTGCCAGATCGCCACCGGACGCCCGAGCGGCTACGACCGCGACGAACCGCGCCGCGTCGCGGAGTCCGTACGTGAGATGGGGTTGAGGTACGCGACCGTGACCGGCGTGGCTCGCGACGATCTCCCCGACGGCGCGTCGTGGCTGTACGCCGAGACCTGCCGGCAGATCAAGGCGCTCAATCCGGGCACCGGCGTCGAACTGCTCGTCGACGACTTCAAGGGCAACCGCGCCGCGCTGGAGGCGGTCTTCGAGGCGCGACCGGAGGTGTTCGCGCACAACGTCGAGACGGTGCCGCGCATCTTCCGGCGCATCCGTCCGGCGTTCGACTACGACCGCAGCCTGGGCGTGCTGGCGACGGCGCGCGGCGCGGGGATGGTCACGAAGAGCAACCTGATCCTCGGCATGGGCGAGACGTCCGAAGAGATCGGCCGAGCGTTGCGCGATCTGCGCGACGCCGGCACGGAGCTGCTGACCATCACCCAGTACCTGCGTCCGTCGCTCAAGCACCATCCGATCGACCGGTGGGTGACGCCCGAGGAGTTCGCGCAGTGGGAGAGCGAGGCGAAAGCCCTAGGATATGCAGGAGTGCTTTCCGGGCCGCTCGTCCGCTCGTCGTACCGCGCGGGACGGCTCTACCGGCAGGCCATCCAGGCCCGTAAGCAGGCACCGCAAGACGACAGCGTGGAGTGAACGATGGCTAGCGAGAAGGCGAAGGAACTCGCCGCGAAGCAGAAGGCCGCCCGCAAGGCGGAGAAGGAACGCAAGAAGAACAGCACCGACCCCCGCGACTGGGGGCGCGTCCGTCAGATGGTGGAGGCGTACAAGCAGACCGCCAAGGTCGATCCGAGCGTCACCTGGTGGATGCTCGGCATCGGCCTCGCCGCCGCGGCCGTCATCGCCGTGCTGGGCATCGTGTCGAACATGATCGTGTGGCTGTGGATCCCGCTGGCGCTGGTCAGCGGCGTCCTCGGCGCGATGATGGTCCTCACCCGCAAGGTGCGCACGGCGATGATCAAGCGCTACGAGGGGCAGCCCGGTTCCGCCGAGGTGGCCCTCCAGGTGCTGAACAAGAAGCGCTACAGCTACGAGATCGGCATCGCCGCGACGCGGCAGCTCGACCTGGTGCACCGCGTGCTCGGCCCGTCCGGCATCGTCCTCATCGGTGAGGGCGCCACCGGCCGGATCAAGCCGATGCTCGCGGGCGAGGCGCGCAAGCACGAGCAGGTCTCCTACGGCGTCCCCGTCACCCAGTTCGTGCTGGGCAAGGGCGAGGGCCAGGTGCCGCTGGGGCAGTTGCAGAAGCGCATCGAGAAGCTGCCGAACGTGCTGAAGGCCCACCAGGTCACCGATGTCCGCAACCGCCTGCGCGCCCTGGACGCCGTCCGCCCGAAGGCCCCGATCCCGAAGGGGCCGATGCCGTCGCCCAAGGGCATCAACCGCGCGATGCGCGGCCGCTGAGCGCCGGTCTTCGTCCGCCACGTCACAGAGCGGGGTGGGCACGTGCAGGACGCGTTCTTCGACCCGTCAGCCAACCCGCGAACGTATCCTGGATGTCGCCGACCTACAGGGCGACCTACAGGGCGACCTACAGGGAATGCCGAAGGGTCATGCCGTCGTGCTGGCCTCCGGTACTCGCCCCACGCTCATCGCGACGCAGCTGTGGATGACCGGCCCGCACGCCTCAGCCGTCAAGGCGTCGATCGCCGCTCATGATCCGAGCACCACGACGACGCTTGATGACGCGCAGCGGGAGCTCGTCGACGTCGGCCGGAACCTCGCGGCCCTGGACGATCCGGTGCGGTCATGGGCGGGCTCGGCGAATGGGACACCGATGCCCCATTTACGACGTTGAAGCCACCTCACTGGCCGACGTCGACGAAGAGACCGACGAACCCTTGGGCGCACCCGACATCGTCGGAAAGAGAGTTGCCGCCGAGATTGATGGCCTCGGCCTGGCCGCGATCGCCGGCGACCTCGTTGCTGCGACGGTGTCCAGCGAGATACACCGCCAGGTGAAACGCGAAGTCGCTCCTATCGTCACCGAAGCAGCGAGAGGTGTTCTGACACCGGAGCGCCTCGACGCGCTGGGCCAAGCCGCTGCCGCGGGAGCCGAACTGAGCCCTCCGGTCGAGCCTGAGGTCGTTTGTGGAACTCCGTGCAGAAGGGCGCGAGTGCCCGCGTACAGTTCAGCAACGACTGGAACACCTCCGTCGACGTCCAGGTCTCCGGTACCTGGCGCAGCAACGATGCAAAGCGCCACCTAACAGGTATTGGCACGCTCCGGCGTGTCAATACCTGTTAGGTGCGCAGAGGAGACAACGCGTTGATCCGCCGATACCTGCCCAGCATGGCTGTGGTCCTGCTCCTGTTCGCCTCGCCGGTTCTCTTCGGGTGGTGGCTGGTGAGCGATTACGCGCTGGTCGACCGCTATGACCACTTCACCCTGGCCCTGAGTAGCCTGGTCCCGCTGGCGTTCCCGCTGTTGACCACGTTGCTGTACGGGCTCTATTTCAGCCAGGAGCTGTCGGCCGGAGCGTGGCTGCCGCTCCAGCTGCGTCGCGGGCGACGTGGATACCTGCTGCGCCATCTCGGCCGGGCTGCTGCTCTCGGGTTCGTGGTTGGTGCCGTGATGATCGTGATCGTCGGCGTCCTGACGCTCTGGGCGACCCCGAGGTTCGGCTGGGTGACCTACTTCCCTGATCCCGGGGCTCGGGTGCCTGTCGAACGGTTCACGTTCGCTCAGCTGCTTCCTCTGGGCGACGCCGCGTTCCTCAGCTCGTATGCGGCCTGGGTCGGGGTTCACGCAGCTCTCTACGGGATGCTCGGCGTCCTCGCGTTGGTGAACGTGAGCAACCGTCTGCTGGCGCTGGCGTTACCCGCGGTGGGCCAGTTCCTGATCGACTTCCTACTCGCCGTCCTCGGGCTCGAACGGTGGGGCATGATCGCGGCAGTGTTCCCGTTCAACCTTCGCCAGATCCCGCTGTATGTGCCACTCATCTCGACACTGGCGTTCCTGCTGGTACTGGCAGCACTTGCGGCCTGGACACTATCTGCCCGGCGCTCACCGGCGGGCTACCAGTGATCCGGTTGCGTCGCTACCGCGGACTCCTGTTCGCATCTGTGGCGACCGTGGTCGCGGGAGCACTGACCGCTCTCGCGTACCGAGGCCAGCTCCTGACGGCCGCTGACATCGCCCAGGCCCCCTTCGGGGCGTGGGACGTGGTGCTCATGACAGCCCAGGATCCGTACGTCATCGCGTACTTCCTGTGGCCCGTGCTGACCGTCGTTCTCGGGCACAGCATCTCACTGCGCGCGCGGCCCGCGGTCCTCCTTCGTCACGGCTCACGAGCCGCGTTCGTCCTCGACGAAGCGGTGCGCGCCGTGCCGGTGGGAGCGGTCCTGGCGATCGCCTTGACGGCCAGCTCCTTGGTGGGAACGGCCGGGCTCGGCTGGCAGCTGATGTGGAGCCCGCTCGCTCTGGCCCGCGAGGACCTCGTCGCGTCGCTGCACGCCCAAGCCACGGCCGGGCTCGCGTTCATCCCGGTACTGGCCGCGCAGGTTCTCTACCTGGCCGTCTCAGCCGCCTTCCTCGCTACCGGCGTCGCTCTCCTCGCCCTCACCTCCACCCGGCACTACCGCCTGTTCGTCATCGCCGCCGCCCTATCGATGCCGGTCATCTTCAAGGCCTGGCCGCTTCCGCCGGCGAGCAACCCGATCAACGCCCTGGTCACCGCGCACGCCGTGATGACCGGGCTCCCGCTCTGGGCCGCACCCACAGCCTGCGTGGTCGGCATCGCCGTGCTCGGCGTCCTGGCGTTCGGCATGGATCGACGGCCTGTGAACCGAGCCTGGCCAAGGGTGCGGATCGATCGCCGTTGGGCGTGGTACTGGCTGATCATCAGCAGCGGCATACTGCTCATGACCCCGCTTCAGGATCCCGAGCTGCCCCTGGCCGCCCAGCTCCTCTACGGCGCGAGCACCGAAGGGATGTCGTTCCTGCACTGGGCCTTCTCCGTCGTCGTGTGGGGCGGTCTCGCGCTGGTTCTCATGCTGCGCTGGTCACACACCCTCACCACGCGCCTTCCGTACCTTCTCCTGCGCCACGGCCGTGCGACCACGCTCGTCGCCCGCGAGACCGCCCGCGACGTCGCCTCCGGCCTCGTCAGCGCGGTCGCGCTGCTCGCCGTGACCGCAGCCCTCGACGCCCTCACCGGCCGCCCCATGCTTGACTGGGCCGATGCACTCCACCTGCTCCTGGCCGGGCCACTGGTCGCCGCATCTATCACGTCAGCCGGCGTCATCGCCGGCTGGCTTGCTCACAGCGTGACGCCGATGACCCTCACCCTGGTCGCCTGCACGATCCTCGCGGTGCCGGTGCTCAACCCCGCCTGGCCCTGGCCCTCAGCCCTCGCGTTCCTCGGCGCGCGTCCTCCCGAAGCCGCACCCACTCTGCTCATCCTCGACGCCGGCGCGACCCTCGCCGCGCTCCTGATCATCCTCACCCTCGTGGCCCGACGCCAAGCACCCTCATTCGACTGAAAGGTTCCCGTGGAGTACGCAGCAACGCTCACCGCCGTATCCAAGTCCTTCAAGGGACTCGACGTCCTCCAAGACGTGAACCTCGCCGTCCCGCGCGGCTCGCTCTGCGGAATCCAAGGACCAAACGGGTCCGGCAAGTCCGTCCTCTTCAAGCTGATCTGCGGTCTCCTCACCCCAGACGCCGGTGAGGTCTGGCTGTCGCCAGACCTCCGTGAGAAGGGCGACTCCTACCCGATCGGTGTCGGTGCGATCATCGACCGCCCGGGCTACCTCCCCGGGCTCACCGGCCTGGAGAACCTCCTGGAACTCGCCTCCATCCGGAAAGTCGCCAGCCGCGCCGACGTCACCGCAGCCATGGAACGGGTCGGCCTCTCACCGGGCACCCGCCAGCACGTGCGGCACTACTCTCTCGGGATGAAGCAGAAGCTCGCGATCGCGCAGGCCTTCATGGAAGGTCAGCAGCTGCTGCTCCTCAACGAGGCCTTCAATGGCCTGGACGCCTCGAGTGTCGAGACGACTCGTCAACTCCTCCGCGACCTCAACGCCGAAGGACGCACCATCGTCATCACGAGCCACCAGCAAGAAGACATCGACACCCTGTGCGCCTCCGTGTGGCGGATCAACCACCACACCCTCGAACCCGTCACGCCCTCCTGATCGTGTCAGCGCTATCGACGTGGGAGGCCATCGGAGCATCTAGCGCGCGGGCTACCGACGACTTGCCGACCCCGAGCACGCGTGCGATGTGGCTGAGGCTCTTGCCGTCGTTTCGCATCCGCAGCGCTGCGGCTCGACGCTCGTCGGTCATCACCGACGGGCGCCCGCCAACGCGTCCCTGCGCGCGAGCATGGTCCAGGCCGCGACGGGTGTTGGCCCTGATCGTCGAAACGCGCAGCTGGGCGAGCACCGCCATGATCCCGACGATCGCCTCACCCATCGGAGTGCTGGTGTCGACGTCGAGGAACGGCTCGGTCAGGCTGCGCAGACGGATGCCGCGACGGCCTAGATCGCGGATCAGCTCGATGGCCATGACCTCCGATCCCGCGATGCGATCGAGCGCCGTGATGACGAGCGTGTCGCCTGACCTCAGGTAATCCATGCACCTGATCCACTCCGGACGGTCCTCGATCCGACTCGACCATCCGTGGTCGACGAACACCCGCCCGCATCCCGCAGCGCGCAGCTCCTCGACCTGAGAGCCGGGGTTCTGGTCGCGCGTCGAGCTCGCGCGTAGCCGACCTCGGTCATCGTCCTACTCCTCGTCCTGGTCTGTGGCACGGGTCGGGAACGAGAGACGAGCGCGTTCGGCGGCGCGCCAGGCGGCGTCGCGCTCCGCCGGCGGAACGGCCGTCGTGACGATCGCGCCGAGCATCTCACGAAGCGGCGCGAAGTCGCGGTGCACGGATGCAGCTCGGCACGCCAGGTCGTTCGTTGCATATTGCGCTGGGTGAGAGCCACTGTTCCGTTGGTGGGTGAGCCAGTGTTCCGGTGACCAGTGGGCCACCGTGACGGTCCGGGGTGAGGTTCACCCCGAACCGTGGAGGGTTCCTTATGCCGCTTCTCGGTTGAGGGCGGTGGTCTCGTAGGTGATGGGGGCCATCATGCCAGCGCTGCTGTGCCGGCGGGTGTGGTTGTAAAAGCCGTAGCACCACTCGAGCACGACGGCCTGGGCGTGTCGGGTGTCTGCGAACCGGTGCCGGGACAGCACCTCCCATTCCAGGGAGGAGAAGAACGCCTCGGCGGCGGCGTTGTCGAAGCAGGACCCGACCCGGCCCATCGACTGGCGGATGCCCAGCTTGCGGCACAACTTGGTGAACGACTTCGCGGTGTAGGTCGAGCCTCGGTCGGTGTGGAACACCACCCGCTGCGCCTCGTCGTCTCGCCAGATCGCGGCCTTGCCGCCCCGGGTCGCGACGGCCATCGTGATCGCAGCGCAGGCCAGCTGCGCGTCCGGGTGCAGGCCGGTGGCGGCACCCAGGAGACGGCGGCTGTACAGGTCGATCACGGTCGCCAGGTACAGCTTGCCGTGGTCGGTGGGAATCTCGGTGATGTCGCCAACCCAGCGGCAGTTCGGCGCCTCGGCGGTGAAGTCCCGCTTCAACAGGTCAGGGAACTTCGGCGCGGTCCGATCCTGCTTGGTCAGACCGTTCCGACGCCTGATCCGCCTTGCCACAAGGCCTTGGCGGGCCATCGAGTCGGCCACCGTCTTCTCCGAGATCGTCCACCCGGCATCCCGCAGGTCAGCGGTCAGCCGCGGCGAGCCGTGCAACCCCCGAGCCGCGTCGAACCCGGTCTTCACCGCGGCGTCGACCTCGGCCCGGCGCCGGGCCCGTTTCGTGCTCGGGCCGCCCACCTGGGCACGGGGCCACCACTTGTAGAACCACGACACGCTGACCCCGAGCAGGGCACAGCACACCGCGACGGGCACCCGCCAGAAGGTCTTCTGGTCAGCGATGAAGCGTGCCACGCTCACTTCGTCGCCTCCTTCACCCACAAGACCACGGAACGCTTGAGGACATCACGCTCCATCCGGAGCTCGGCGACCTCGGCCCGGAGCCGGCGCAGCTCCTCATAATCGTCCTTGGCCAGCTCGCCGTGACCCTCCCGGGCGGCGCGGGCCTGGTTCACCCAGTTCCCCAGCGTGCCCTCGTTCACCCCCAGATCCCGGGCCACCTGCGCGATCGGCTTGTTTGTTTCCTCAACAATCCGGACCGCTCCCTCACGGAACTCCGGATCGTACTTCTTGCGCTTCTCAGGCATAGCTACTCCTTATAGCTGATGCCTCCACGATCCGGGGGGAACCTCAGGGGTGAGCCGTGGCGCCGGTGCTGGTCTGCGCGTGTGGAACGTTCGTCGGCGTTCGTGCCGCTGGGGCACGGGCGTTGACGAGAGGAGTCGTCCGTCATGGTCGACTACAAACAGATCCTCAGGCTCCGTGCCGAGGGTGTGAGCCAGCGCGGGATTGCTGACGCGTTGGGGTGTTCGCGTAACACGGTGGCGGCGGTGTTCACTGCGGCGGACTCGGCCGGTGTCGGGTTCGGGCAGGTGGCGGACCTCGGGGCTGACGAGGTCCGCACCCTGTTGCTGCCGGAGCCGGCCAAACCGGACTCGGACCGGGCCGCACCAGATTTCGAGTATGTGCACCGGGAGCTGGGACGGCCGTCGGTGACACTGCTGGTGTTGTGGAACGAGTACGTGGCCAAGTGCCGCGCCACAGGCGAGGTGCCGTACCAGTACTCGTTCTTCAACGAACAGTACCGCCGGTGGGTGAAGTCGACGGGGGCGTCGATGCGGATCCAACGCAGCCCGGGCGAGTCGGTCGAGGTCGACTGGGCCGGCGATCCGATGGTGTTCGCCGACCCGCTGACCGGCGAACTGAGGCAGGCGTGGGTGTTCGTGGCCGCGTTGTCGTACTCGGCCTACTCCTATGTGGAGGCCTTGCCCGACATGACGTTGGGGTCGTGGATCGACGCGCACGTGCACGCGTTCGAGCATTTCGGGGGTGTCGGCCGGCTCCTCGTCCCGGACAACCTGCGTACCGGGGTGTCCAGGTCGGACCGGTACGAGCCGGCGTTGAACCCGGCGTACGCGCGGTTGGCGGAGCATTACGGGACGGCGGTCATCCCGGCCCGCGTGAAGCGTCCCCGCGACTATCCCGAGGATCTGGTTATCCCGAGTCGTGGCCGTTGCTGCTTGTCAACGGGGGCTGTGGCTGGGGATCCT
Organism: Nigerium sp.; assembly: GCA_016711325.1. GTDB lineage: Bacteria > Actinomycetota > Actinomycetes > Propionibacteriales > Propionibacteriaceae > Propioniciclava. The sequence goes on from JADJTH010000009.1 coordinate 401,413, forward strand.
CGGGATAACTACGTGAGGCCTGCGAGTCGGAGGATCAGGTCGTCGTCTCCTTTCCAGAGGGGCGCGAGTTCGGGGGTGGCGCCGGCGGCTTTCTGGATTGCGTCGCGCACCATCTGGTTGTCGGCCGTGGCGTAGACGCTGGTGGTGGTGATGTTGACGTGGCCGAGAAACTCCTTGATGTGCGGCAGGGGTACGCCAGCCCGCAGCATCTGCATGGCCCGCGCGTGGCGCAACTGGTGGGCATGGACCCGTCGGGGGACATCCGGGCAACCCGGGCCGGGCGGCTGCCGCGTATTTGTTCAGCAGGTAGTTGATGTTGTCTTGGCTCATCGGCTGGTGACGGCCGGCCCGGACCGTGTAGAACAGCAGCGTTCCCGGCTCTGGTGTGCCGATGTGGAACGCGTCGAGGTACTGGTCAAGGTGACGGCAGGTCTTGTCCATGATCGGGATCGTCCGGGTCTTGTGGCCCTTGCCAGTCAGGATGACCCGGCCGTGCCCGCTGGTGGTGTCGAGGTCGGCGAGGGTCAGGTCGAGGACTTCCTGGATCCGGGCGGCGGCGTCGAACAATAGCAAGAAGATGGTGGTGTCACGGAGGCCCTGGCGGGTGCGCTGGCCCGGAGCGCGGATCAGTGCCTCGACGGCGGGCATGCTCAGCGCGTCCGGGGCGCGGGCCGGTACCCGGGCGGGCCGGACTTGTTTGATGTCCAGCCAGACCGCGACCAGTGCCGGGTCTTCTGCGGCGCAGAACGACAGGAACGACTTGATCGCTGCCAGACGCTGGTTGGCCGAGGCGGGGCTGACGTGTCGGTCGTCGGTCAGCCAGGTGGTGAACCCCCGGATCGTCGCGTGGTCGATGGCTTCGAAGCTGACCGCGGTCAGGTCCAGCCCGCGGGTTTCGTGCAGGTAGGCCAGCAGCATGGTCAGCGCCGTCTTGTACGAGCGGATGGTATGGGCGCTGAGCCGACGTGAGCGCGGCAGGTAGACGGTCAGCCAGGAACGCACGAGCCGGAAGAAGTCATCCGTGTGCATGGGAGGCCTCGGGCAGGACCGACTCGATACTGATGTTGGCCACCTGGCGCAGGTCGGCATGGAAATCGGGGGTCAGGTGGAAGTAGTACCAGGTGTCCTCGGGGTTGCTGTGCCCCAGGTGCAGGCTCAGGTACATCACCAGCGCCTGCGGGTCGCGGCCCGCACGCACCCACCGGTTGACCGTTTCCATCACATGCGCATGCCGCAAGTCGTAGACCCGCGGTGGCGAGCCCGCGCCGGTTGTACCGGTCACCTCGGCGACAGCCAGGAGTTGACCGAACCAGTGGTCCAGGGTGCACGCACTGTAGAAGCCACCGCTCTGGTTCGGGAAGAACGCGACCCGGTTCGGGTGGTGCGCGCGGATCGTGGCGTCGTAGCGGCGGCAGTAGTCGTGCAGGTCGGCCGACAGGTACACCACCCGGTCCTTGTGTCCTTTCGATTCGCGGATCTGGACGGTGCCCTTGGTCAGGTCGACGTCATTGCGGTGGAGTCGGCGGGCCTCGCCGGGGCGCAGACCCAGGCAGTAGATCATCCGGAAGACCACCGGGATGATCAGATGCCGGCACCCGCCGTAAGGGGTCGCCACGATCTGGTCGGCGGCGTCGAAGATCGCCCGCAGTTCTGCGTGGGTGTACAAGTGCGGACGGTAACGGACCTGCTTGCCTGGGATGCCCGGCGGGATCAGATAGGCGTCCACCCCGAGCCCAGCCATGTGTTTGGCCAACTGCCGGACCGGGGTGATGCGTCGCAGCTGCCCGTTGACGTGCTCGCCGGGACGGCTGGTGGCCCAGCGCATCGCCATGTGCCGGCTCAACGTGGCCTGTCCCGGGTACTCGGTGGCGCACATCGCGTCGAACGCGCGCAGGTGTCGCTCCGAGGTCGTGTACGGGTACCCGAGCGCGTGCTTGACTTCGAGCAGGCCGTCGATGTGGCCGGCCAGGCCGCTGACCAGCCCGGTCATGGCCGTGCCCGGTTCGGTTCGATCCCAGTGAAGTCCAGGCAGCACTGCCGCATCCGGGCCTCGTCGCCTGCCAGATAGTGCTTGGCCGAGTCGATTCCGCGATGACCCAACGCACCACTGATCACCGGCAGGGGCACGTCTTGCTGGAGCATGCCGGTCGCCAACGACGCCCGCAGCACCCGCATCCCTCGCCCCGTACCACTGGTGTTGACCGTCTGGGCGCGGGCGAACGCGCCCGCCGCCACGTGATACAGGTCGGAGCAGCCCAAGCTGACGTGCGGGGCCTGGGAACGCAGGAACACGTGATCGTCGAGCGCGTGAGCCGGTCGGTCGGACAGGAGATAGTCGGTGAGCGCCGCGCCGACGTCGGCCAGCAGCGGCAGCACCACCACCGTCCCGGTCTTGTGCTGGGTCACCGTGATCATCGCTTGGCGCCAATCGATGTCTGCCAGCCGAAGACCGGCGACATCGCTGGGACGCAGCCCCGTCCTGGCCGCCAGTAAGAGCATCGCCCGGTTCCGGCGCCCTACCGGTGTGGCCGGATCGGGGGAAGCCACCACCAACTCCACGTCGTCAGCCGACAACACCACCAGCGTCCGCACACGCCTGCAGTTCGCCGCCGGCACCGCCGGCGACAGCCGCGCGGACCGGCCGGTGTCCTCAAGGAACCGGCACCACACCCGCAAAGCGGTCAACACGGTCCGCATACTGCCCGGTGAGTAGCTGACGCCGAGGAAGGCCACCGCCGCCGACACGTCCCCCGCGGACACCCGCCGCACATCGACCACTCCGCGCTCCGGCAGCCAGGCCAGGACCTTCCGGCTGACCGTCGCGTATAGGGCCGTCGTGGCCGGTGCCAGTCCCTGGCCGGTCAGCCACTGCTCGAACTGTTCCTGTACCGGACGGAACTCCGTAGTCAGGCCCTCATTGCGGTGCCGTCCTCGAGTCACTTTCCACGTGTACGTGCCGGTCGAGGCCACTTCCGACAACACCAACATGCCCTTGCGGAGCAGCTTGCGTTTCCACTCTTGATGCGGCCCTCAGCGTGCTCGGCAGCCACCCACCGCAGGAACCCGGCCACCACCTCGTCGGTCAGTTCAACAACGTCAGGCTCGCCGCAGAACACCTCGACCCGGGACCACGCCCACCGGTACTGCCACAACGTTGAGGGCGCATGCCCCAAAGCGCTGACCGCCGCGTCGGCCCGCGCGATCACCTCGCCAACAAAGACACCCATGTCCGCTCACCTCCAAGCGAAAACCCAGCAGAGACGAGCAACGTACGACTGGAACGCCAGGAGCGTGATGATCCCGAGGATCCCCAGCCACAGCCCCCGTTGACAAGCAGCAACGGCCACGACTCCGGGATAACCAGATCCTCGGGATAGTCGCGGTTATCCCAATTCGGGATAACAAGGACAAGGCGGTCGTCGAAGGCAGTGTCCGGTTCGTCGCCGGGCAGGTCGCCGCGGTGCTCCGCAACCGGCAGTTCGTCGGGTTGGCCGAGTTGAACGAGGCCATCTTCGACGAGGTCGCCGCCATCAACGCCCGACCGTTCCAGAAGCGGGAGGACTCCCGCCTGATGGTGTTCGAACGCGACGAGAAACCACTGCTGATCCCGCTACCACCGGTCCGGTTCGAACTGGCGGACCTCCGCAAGGCCAAGGCGGGACCGAACTACCACGTCCAGGTCGATCGGAACTTCTACTCGGTCCCCGCCCGGCTGATCGGGCAGTCCCCGGATGTCCGGCTCACTTCGGCCACCGTGGAGGTGTTCGACGGCTTGGAGCGCGTCGCGTCGCATCCACGGTTCACCGGCGTGTTCGGCCGGTACTCCACCCTGCCCGCGCACATGCCCGAGCAGCATCGCAGCCAGCTCGTGGACTGGACCCCGGAACGGTTCGAGCAGTGGGCCTCGACCATCGGCCCCACACGGTGGCCGCGATCCGGGCGATCCTCGCGTCCCGCAAGATCGTCGAGCAGTCCTACCGGTCGTGTCTGGGGGTGATGTCGCTGGCCAAGAAGCCCGGCGGCATCGCCCGCCTCGAGGACACCTGCAGTCGAGCGTTGGCAGCCACCCCCGCCCCGTCGTACACGCTGATCAAGAAGCTGTGGGCCGGCTGGACACCCGCCGCACCACCCCCGCGCCATCGCTGGGCGACGCCGGGTTCGTGCGCGGCGCCGACTACTACGGGAGCCGAGCATGATCGACATCGAAACCCTCACCCGGCTCAAGATGATGCGCCTGTCCGGGATGGCCGAGTACTTCGAGAACCTCGCCGACACCCCCACCGCGGCCACCATGACCGGCCCCGAGCTGGTCAAACAGGCCGTCGACTGGGAATACGAGAGACGGCGCGACAGCAAGCTGCACCGGCTCCGCCGGCAAGCAGGCCTGGCGCAACCCGGAGCCGATCTGGCCGACCTCAAGGCCATGCCCGGCCGCAGCGTCGACAGCGAACTGATCGCTCGGCTGGCTGTCGGCTCCTACCTGCTCAAACGCCAAGACGTCATCCTGCAAGGACCCACCGGAGCCGGGAAGACCTACGTCGCCTGCGCCCTGGCGAACAAGGCCTGCCAGCAATACCGCAAGGTCCTCTACCTGTCGGCTGTCTTGCGTCAGGGATCGTGTCGCATTTCGGGGTTTGAATCAGACCACACTGTGGGGGTCTGGCTGACCCGAGAGTGAGTGTCGATGTCCTCGACGAACAAGGATGCCGGGGCGAGCCCGGCGAGCCCTACGCGGCGCGAAGAAGTTGTTGGCGCCGTCGGTGAAGTACGAGATCTTCCTCCAGCTCGTGCGTGGCGAGACGACCATCAACGCCGCCGCGGAGGCGGCGGGGTGGACCGTTCGACGATCATGAAGCTCCGCCAGGTCGCCAAGGAGGGCGCGATGGCGGCCTTGTCGGCGTCGAAACCCGGGGTGGGCAAGACCCCCGGGATGTCGAGTTGGAGGCCGCCAACGCCGAGGTCGCCCGGCTGTCGGAGGCGGTGAAGGAGTTGGCGGTCAAGCTGACGCTGCTGGAGGGAATGGGGGCTCCGGATGGCGGTGACCGAGCCTGTTCCGGTGCGTGTCGACGCCGTCGGCAAGGCCGGCCTCCTCGGTCTGGTGGACCACGCGGTCGGCGAGGGCTGGAGCTTGCAGGCCGTGTGCGAGGTGCTCAAGATCAGCCGGCGGCGGGTCGAACGCTGGCAGGCCCGGCGCACGGACCTGGCCGACCGGAAGCCCGGCGGGGTCGCAGTCAACGGTCTCCTCGACGATGAGGTTCAGCAGATTCTGGCGGTGTTCAACGAGTGGGGCGAACGGGACCGCTCCCACCGGCGGCTGGCGCATCGGGGCTCGTATGTGGGCCGGTTCTGGGCATCACCGTCCACCGTGCGCAGGGTGTTGATCGAGTCTGACAAGCACTTTCGTCCGCTGCCGCGGCGGCCCGCGGGGAACGCAAGCCGTTCCCGGACTGGGCGTCCTACAAGCCAGATTCCCTATGGATCTACGACACGACCCACTTCACCCGCTGCGGGGCGAAGGTGCTGATCATCGAGGACCTCGTGTCCCGCAAGTGGCTCACCCACCTGGTATCCAGCGAGGAGACCACCACCCAAGTGCAGGCCGCGTTCACCACGGCCCTGGAATCCGAGGGCCTGCTGGAGGAAGCCCTTGGCTCGGGCGGCGACCGGCCGGGTCGACCCCGACGCCGACGACGGCCTCACCCCGCTACTGCTGGCGGTATCGGACAACGGGTCGCAGATGATCGCCACCGGCACCCGCCGGTTCATGGCCCTGGTCGCGATCGCGCAACACTTCGGCCGGCCCTCCACCCCGACCGATCAGGCGTGGATCGAGTCGTTGAACGGCACCCTGAAGGCCGAATGGCCGCACCTGCTGGCGATCACCGACCCGGCCGTCCTGCGGGCCGAGCTCGACCGCATCCAGATCGAGTACAACACCGTCCGCCTGCACTCCAGCATCGGCTACGTGACCCCCGACGATGAACACCAAGGCAGGGGCGAGGCCATCCGCGCCGCCCGCCGCAAGGGCCTGCACGACGCCCACCAGCGTCGTCTTGCTCACCACCGCCAACGGCGGAACAATCAGATCCACAACCACCGTCCAGACCCGCCAGGGGTGGACTGATCAAAGCCGCGAAATGCGACATTTGAGCTGAAACAGGTCATCGGCCGGGGAACTGTTCGACCGGATCACGATCGCCGAACGCACCGGCGACAAGAAACGCTGCCTCGACACCCTCGTCAAGGTCGAGTTGTTGATCATCGACGACTGGTTCCTCACGCCACCGACCCGGCCACAAGTCCAACAGCTCCATACCCTCATCGACCGGCGCCACAAGACCGCCTCGACGATCTACTGCACCCAACTGCCACCCGGGCAGTGGCACGACCGATGGAGGAGAAGATCCTCGCCGACGCGATCGTCGACCGGATCACCACCAACGCGCACGCCACCGTCCTCGACTGTGACGACTCCATGCGCAAGCACTTCACCCACCTGAGTGACCAAGCGTCAGGACGGGCCATCAAGGCCCGCCCCTGACGTCGCCACGGCTCACCCAACCCCGTCGAAGTGGCCCACCGGTCACCGGAACACTGGCTCACCCACCAGCGGAACAGTGGCTCTGACCGAGCGCAATATCCAGTTCGTCGACCCGTGAACGCCACGCCAGTCGAGCTGCCAGCTCGCGTCACGGGCGACACGGTTCCAGAACACTCGCTGCGTACGACCGTTGCCCTCCCGGAACGGGTGGATGTAGTTGAACTGGTCGTAGTGGTACGCCAGGCGCTCGATGAAGCTCTCACGGTCGAGCCCGCGGAGATGGTTGTCGGACCGCAACTCCTCGGCGGCGTAGCCGGCCGCACGGCCGATCATCAAGACCGGCAAGAACCAGTCGGCTCCCTCGACGTTCTTACGCACGTCGACGATGCGCGCCTCGCCGGCCCACACGTAGACGTCCTGGAACAGGTGGCGATGGATCGCGCGCAGCTCGTCGACATCACCAGTCGCCTTCGGCGGATGATCCATGAGCTGCATCAGGCGGGCAAATGAAAGGTCGCCCTCGGCGTCCTCGAGGGCGACCTTCGTTCGTGCGCCGACCTTGTTCCGCAGGATCCCGCTTTCGGGGTCGAGGTACGGGTCGACGAACTCAGTCGAGGCCATAGCGTGCGCGTGCGCGAGCCACCAGCTCGTCGGAGTCGATGCGCCCCGCGATGTATTCCTGGGCGTCAGCTCGGCCAGCCGGCGACACGCTCAGGCCTTCCATCTCACCGCTGTGGATCGCCTCGGCGACGCGCCGCTCGCGCTCCGCCTCGGTGACCGTCGCGACCGTCGATGTGGTCATACCGGCCTCCTCTCATTCGGGAGATCGAACTCCCCAGATCACCAGCCTACTCCGGCGTCCCGTAAAGGGCCTCCTGCTGGTTCCGGTCCGATCCAGTTTCGGGACAGTGCTTGGGGACGCCCACGTCCGGCGTGTCGCGGTCCTTGAGTGGGGATCGCGCCTCCGTCCCGGAAACGGTCGATTTTGGGAACCACGAATGCCCTGCATCGGCGCAATAGCGATCGCCATCAGCTACCCCGGGAAGATGCGGGAAGGGAAGACCGTGCCGTGGCGGCGCACTCTATCGGTGAGGATCTGCTCCTTCTCCGCAGTGACTGCGTCGTTGTCGAGATCGGCCTTCTCAATGCCGTGAGCACGCATGATGGCATTGCCCTGCTCGAGGAGGACGGTTGTGGCGTCGGGGTCGGCGCAGGCTCTGGCCTGCGCGAGCACGTGCTCGACCTCGCGCACGCGCCTGTACGGGCGTCTGATGCGGCCCCCGAGCTGCCGACGCGCACGCGCTACGGCGACGAGCTGCACGGCCAACGGCACGCCATCGAGGGGCGGGGGCCGCCGCCCACCAAGCCTCGTCGCTGGAATAGGCGCAGGCGGTCCTGGCCGCGACGTCGTGACGGTCCAGCCGGTCGAGGACTGACCGTAGCGAGATCTTGTTCGGATGGCCCGGCCCAGGGCGTGCGCCACCAGATCGCCGGGGGCACTCCTGTGCCCCCCACAAGGCTTTTAGCAAGGCTTGCGCGACCTTCTGGCGCCCGCTGTTCCTTCAGAGCATCCCACGAGTCACCCCGAGAAGGAATCCGGGATCAGCGCGTCGCGCGCGGCGACGACCTGACGGAACGCCTGTGATGGCTGCCCGCGAGCCTCAATCCCGAAGGACGAGGGGGCAGGAACACCTCGTCGACGATCGACTCGGCCGCCTCGTCGGAGACGGCATGGAGCGTCATCAGTAGCTCTTGTCGGTAGAGGTCGAAGGGGACGGCGATCACTCGCGGGGTCAGCTTGGCGGGGTCGACCTCGCCGCGCGCGACGGCGCGCTCGAGGACCGTCTGCACCGCGCTGCCCCGCTCGGACAGGACGAGACTGCGCAGCTCGCCGAGCCCCGTCCCTGTCTCGGCGTAGTAGCCGCCCAGTTGCAGGATCATCTGCACGCCGAGCTGCGCCCGCGAGCGGTTCGCCTGGCGCATCAGCTCGATCATGTCTCCGCGCAGCGTGCCGGTGTCGGGGATGACGACCTCCTGCTGAGTGCCCACCCACGTGACGGCGGCGCGGAGCAGCTCGGCCTTGCTGGGCCAGCGTCGATAGATCACGTCGCGGCTGGTGCGAGCACGCTCGGCGACCGACTCGATGGTGAACCGGTCGTAGCCCTTGTCGACGAGCTCCTGCCACGCGGCGTCGAGCAGGGCGGCCCTCCAAGCGCGCGGCCGCGACGGCGTTTCGGG
>JADJTH010000010.1 GCA_016711325.1 Nigerium sp.
GGTCGCGTCAAGATCCCGACGCAGCCTGCGCGGCGGGGTGCCTGGTCGGCGGTGGTGCCTGGGTCGGGAGCCGAAATCGTTTGAGGAGCAGGCGCGTTGACGGCGACGATGAGGCTGGAACCGGACATGGACAGCGCGGCGATCTCCGGGCGCAGGATCAGGCCGACGCCGGCAGAACACCGGCGGCGATGGGCAGGGCGATCGCGTTGTAGCCGACGGCCCAGCCGAGGTTCTGCCGCATCTTGTGCAGGGTCCCCCGGCCGATGGTCAGGGCGGTGGCGACGTCGAGGGGTCGGAGCGCATCAGGACCAGGTCGGCGGTCTCGATCGCGACGTCGGTGCCGGCGCCGATCGCGATCCCGACGTCGGCCTGCGCCAGCGCCGGCGCGTCGTTGACGCCATCACCGACCATGGCCACCACCCGGCCCCGGCGTTGCAGCGCGGCGACCTGGGCGGCCTTGTCCTCGGGCAGGACGCCGGCGATCACCTTGTCGATGCCCAGCTGGGCGGCGATCCGTTCGGCGGTGGCCTGATTGTCGCCGGTCAGCATCACCACCCTCACGCCCTGGTCGTGCAGCCGCGATCGCGGCGGGGCGGTCTCGCGGGGGCGTCGGCCAAGCCGATCACCGCGACGGCGCACGGACCAGCGCCGGCGAACACGGCGGTGCGCCCTGGGCGGCGACCCGTCGCGGAGGTGCCCGGCCGCGCTCAGCTCGATACCGCGCGTTCAGCAGCCGCCGGGTGCCGACGGCCACGGTCCCGCCGTCGACGACGGCGGTGGCGCCCGTGGCCGGGGACGTTGCGGAAACCTCGGCCTGGCGGGTCGCGACGCCGAGGGCGTCGGCATGGGCGACGATGGCGGCGGCCAGGCGGGTGTCCGGACTCGCGCTCGACCGCCGCGACCAGGTCGAGGTCGGGGTCGCCCTCCCGACGGCGATGACCTCGGTCACCTCCGGTTCGCCCCTGGTGAGGGTGCCGGTCTTGTCCATCACGACGGTGTCGATCCGGGCGGAGGTCTCCATGGCGGTGGCGTTCTTGAACAGCACGCCCCGTTTCGCGCCCAGGCCGGTGCCGACCATGATCGCCGTCGGAGTGGCCAGTCCCAGGGCATCGGGGCAGGTGATGACCACCACGGTAATCGCGAACAGCATGGCCGTCTGACCGACGCGCCGGCCAGGAGCCAGACGGCGAACGTGAGCCCTCCGCCGATCAGGGCCACAGCACGAGCCAGAACGCGGCCCGGTCCGCGAGCCGCTGGCCGGGGCCTTGGAGTTCTGCGCCTGCTGCACCAGGCGACGATCTGCGCCAGGGCGCGCTGTCCGCGCCCACCTTGCGGCCCCCACCCGCAGCGTCCCGGTGGTGTTCACCGACGCCCCGACCACCTGCGGAGCGGACCGTCCTGTCGACCGGCAGCGACTCGCCGGTCACCATCGACTCGTCGACTTCCGATGCGCCGTCCTCGACGACGCCGTCGACCGGGACCTTCGCGCCGGGACGGACCAGCACCAGGTCGCCGACGAGCACCTGCTGGTGGGCGCGTCGGCCTCGACCCGTCACGGATCACCGTCGCCATGGCGGCGCCAGGTCCAGCAACGCCCGGATGGCCTCGTCGCGCCCGCCGCGGGCCCGCATCTCGAACCAGTGCCCCAACAAGACGAACGTGGTCAGCACCGTCGCCGCCTCGAAGAACACCTCGCCACCACCGGTCAGCGTGACGACAGGCTGTACAGCCAGCCGGCGCCGATCGCGACCGCGACCAGCACCATCATGTCCAGGGTCCGGTTCCGCAGCGCGCGGAAAGCCCGTCGAAGAAGATCCAGCCCGCGTAGAAGATCACCGGCAGGGACAACACCAGGGCGAACACGTCGTCCCGCAACCCGAACGGCGCCGGCAGCGTGAAGCCGAGCACGTCGCGGCCCATCGGGGGAACAGAGGATCGGCATGGACAGGATCGCCGCGACCAGGAACCGGTTGCGCATGTCCGGCGACCATGGCGTCCATCGACATCCCCCCATGACCGCCATGCCCCATCGCGTCATGCGGCGAGATCACCACCCGCGGCGCGGCTCGCCGCCTGGTCGTGCCCTCATGACCGGGCACCGTGGTTCGGGGCCGGCGTGCCGCGCGGGGGCGTCCGGGGCCGTGCCCGCCGGGATGACCTGCCGGTTCGATGCGGGAACGCAGACGTGGGTGGGCCGTGACTCGCCGGCGCAGTGGGTAGCCACACTCGCGCACCCAGCCCTGGAGTTCGGCGACGTCGGTCCGCGTCGGGTCGAACGTGACGGTCGCGGTCTGCGAGACCGCGTTCGCGTCGACCGCCAGCACGCCTGGCCGGGCAGGAGGGTCTGTCCGACGCCGTGGGCGGTGGTGGCCCAGCGCAGGCCACCGACGTGCAGCACGACCGACTCAGTGGAGTTCAGGTTCATCGGCATTCTCCCGTCAGGGATGGCCATCGCCGAGCCACCCGGGGATCGGGGTGGCTCGGCGATGGGGTCCGTGGGGTGTCGGGGTCAATGCTTGTGGCCGCCAGCGGGTGCCCGGGTTCGATGAACAGCATCATCGCGCCCATCATCGCCATGCACAGCAGGGCGTAGCCGATGACGCCGCCGCCCGCCGCCCCGGTGGCGACGAGGAAGGCGACCACGGCCAGCATCGGGCGCACATCAGCAGGTGCATCCACCACCGGTGCCGCACGGGCTGGGCCGAGAGGCCTGCTGCCCAGCGGGCGGTGCCGGGTGGTCGGCGCGAACGGGTCGGCGGCGAACCGGTCGGACGGGTCGCTGCCGGCCGGCGGATGGCGCGATGGTCGGTGTGGTCGTGATTCATGGCTGGGACCTGACGTCGGTCGGATCGTTACCCCTACGAGGGTGGTCGACGAAGGTCGACGCTGGTTGTGGGAACGGTCAAGGTCGCGTCAACGCTGCCGCTCAGCCGTGGTAGAGCAGGCCGATCATCATCCCGGCCTCGGCGTGATAGATGTTGTGGCAGTGGACCATCCAGTCACCGACGTTGTCGGCGTCCAGGTCGAGCGCCACCGACTGCATCGGCGCCAACAGGACGGTGTCCTTCCGCAGGCCCGACGGCAGCGCGAACGTGTGCCCGTGCAGGTGCAGGGGTGGGTCATCATCGTCATGTTCATCACGTTGAGCCGCAGCCGTTGCCCTCACGCACGGTGAGCGGCTGGTTCTGCCCGAACGGGGGCGCCGTTGATGCCCCACCGGTACGGGCTCATCGACCCCTCCAACGACATGTGCGCGGTGGCGTCCGGCGATCGTGAAGGCAGCCTGACCGACTCGTGGGGACGCAGGTCGGTGGCCAGCAGGATGCGCCCGGCCAGTTCGGCGGGCGACACGTCGGGGCCGGGGCCTGACCCGAACCGGTCCGGACCAGGGCCAAGCCCTGGCCGCCCTCGGTCTTGCCGAACGGACGAGCCACCAGGGGGAACACGCCGTCGCCGAGGGTGACGAGGGCGTCGTAGCGCTCGCCCATGCCGAGGTAGAGGGCGTCGACCTCCCGCGGTTCCACGGGGAAGCCGTCGCTGTGGGTGACCGTCAGGCGGTGGCCGCCGAGCGCGACCGTGAAGATCGTGTCGGACGCCGCATTGATGAGCCGGATCCGGACGCGCTGGCCCGGCTTGGCCTCGAACGTGGCGGGTGCGGTGGGGACGCGTCCGTTGATCAGGAAGTTGGGGTAGGTGACGTCGCCGGCATCCCCCCACGGTTGCGGAGCGTTGCCGCCACCGTGACCGCCGTGGTCCATGCCCCCCATCCCACCCATGCCGCCGCTGGGGGCAGGGCCCCCGTCGGCGATCAGCTTCGCGAGGACGTCGTCGGGGGTGCGGCCGGTGCCGTCGACCCAGTCGTCCAGCACGACCACCCACTCGGCGTCGTAGGCTCCCGGCTCGTTCGGGTCGTCGACGATCAGGGGGCGTACAGGCCGCGGTCGAGTTGGACGCCGACGTGCGGGTGGAAGAAGTAGGTGCCGGGATCCGGCGCGGTGAACTCGTAGGTGAACGACCCGCCGGCCGGGACCGGGTCCTGCGTCATGCCGGGCACACCGTCGGCCTTGTTGTGCAGCCGGATCCCGTGCCAGTGGATGGTCGTGTCCGCGGGCAACTGGTTGTCAAGACGTATCCGGAGGAAGTCACCGCGGTAGCCCTCACGAGCGGACCGGGCGCGGTGTCGCCGTAGGCCCAGGTAGGGACGGTGGGTCCGCCGAGGTCGAGGGTCACAGGCTTGGCGGTCAAGACCTGCTCGACGATCCGTTGCCCGGGTCTCGGGTGGCCGGCGGGAGCGTCGGCATCGGGCCAGACGCGGAGGGGACGGGGCCGGCGGCCGGCGCGGAGGTGCAGCCCGTCAGGGCGGCGGCGCCGAGGCCGAGTCCGCCGAGCAGGAGCGTGCGTCGGGACATGCCAGTCGCGGGTGCCTTTCGATGGGTGCTATTCGAGACGTTGAGGAGGAGTCGGTCCGGGCCGGCGGCTCGGCCGAAGCCCGAGGCTGCGAGCGCCCGGCGGTGGCGTCGTTCTCGGGTGCATCGCGGAATCGCGGCTCAGGGCGTTTTCCGCCCGCCAGGAACAGCGCGCGGATGCCCAACAGGACCACTGCCCAGAAGCCGGCCATGCCGATGAGCATGAGGACCCACATCTCCCAGCCCATAGCGCTCCCCTCTCCTGGCCTCCGCCACTGTGGCCGCCTGCCGTGGCGCCGCCGTATGGCGCAGGTTCAGGTTCGGTCAAGATCGGACCACCTGGTGATGTCGCCCAGCGAACCCTGCCAACGCCGGCTGGGCGAGGCTGCGACGGCCTTGTCGGCCGTCGACAAGCTCGTCGAGCCCACCCGCCTACCGATGCGGCCATCAATGCACGGCGTTCCTCATGTCCATGCAGGTCCCGCCTGACACCCCAGCCGCGCTCGGCACCCAATCGCAAATCGAAGGGGTCGCAATCCCGCCTCGAAGTCCCTCCCGATAGGAGGCGCCGTACGGTTCCAGGCGCGGTCGAGAGCGGCGTCCCTCCAGCGCTGGCTCGAACACCGGCTGACACAGGCCGGCGCTGCCACATCGTCCGACCGGGACCTTCTCAAGATCGCATCAAGACCCGCGCGAGAGCCCGGCCCCGCCGACCGCCGGCGCGCCGGCCGCGGCCATACTGGCTGACATGAACAGCGAAGGTGCACTGCCGACCAAGGTGCTGGTCGTCGATGACGAACGCGCACTCGCCGCCGTCATCGCGTCCTACCTCACCCGCGCGGGCCACCAGGTCAGCCAGGCCCACACCGGCCCCGAGGCCCTCGACCAGGCCAGGGCCGAGGACCCCGACGTCATCGTGCTCGACCTCGGGCTGCCCGGCCTCGACGGCATCGAGGTGTGCCGCCAGATCCGCACCTTTTCCGACTGCTACATCCTGATCCTGACTGCTCGCGGCGACGAGGTCGACCGGCTCATCGGATTGTCCGTGGGGGCCGACGACTACCTCACCAAGCCGTTCAGCAACCGCGAACTCGTCGCCCGCGTCCAGACCGTGCTGCGGCGCCCCCGCCGCCCACCCGCCGCCGCCCCCGCGGTGGAGGAACACCGCGTGTTCGGCGACCTGCGCATCGACGCCGCCGGCCACGAAGTCTGGATCGCCGACCACCCCGTCGCCCTCACCCGCACCGAGTCGACATCCTCGACGTCCTGTCCGCCCAACCCCGCGTCGCACTCAGCCGCCGCCAACTCATCGACACCGTGTGGGACACCGCCTGGGTCGGCGACGAACACGTCGTGGACGTCCACGTCGCCAACCTCCGCAAGAAACTCGACGACGACCCGACCGAACCGCGCTACATCACCACCATCCGCGGCGTCGGCTACCGGATGGGACGAGGGTGACCCGCCTGCCTGAGGCGATCGCAGCGTGGCGGCTCGGCACCAAGCTGTTCGTCGCCCAAGCCATCGTCCTGTTCGCCATCGTGGCCAGCGCCGGCCTGACCGCCGCGATCATCGGGCCACCGCTGTTCCACGCCCACCTCCTGGACACGGGCCACCCGCCCGACTCTCCCGAGATCGTCCACATCGAACGCGCCTTCGCCGACGCCAGCATGATCTCCCTCACCGTCGGGCTGCTGGTCGCGCTCGCCGCCTCCCTCGGGATCTCGTGGTACCTGACCCGCCGCATCGGCCATCCCGTCGAGCTCCTGACCCAGGCGGCCGGCCGGCTCAGCCGTGGCGACTACGACGCCCGGGTCACCGTCACGGGCGGCGGCCCCGAGTTGAGCACCCTGGGCGACACGTTCAACACCATGGCCGACCGCCTCGGCGACGTCGAGAACACCCGCCGGCGCCCTCCGTCCGACCTGGCCCACGAAATGCGTACCCCCATCGCCACCCTCAACGCCCACCTCGAAGGGATCGCCGACGGTGTCCTCACCTGGGACGACAACACCCAAGCCGTCGTCGAGCAACAAGCCCAACGCCTCACTCGGCTCGCCCGCGACCTCGACGAGGTGTCCCGAGCCGAAGAAGGACGCATCGAACTCCAGACCAGCGTGCAACCGCTCACCGATCTGGTCGAGCCGGCGATCCGTCAGGCCAGGCACGCCTACGACACCAAAGGCGTCACCCTCACCGTCCGAGTCGACGACGTGCCGGTCCGAGCCGACCCCCAGCGCGTCGCCCAGATCCTCGGCAACCTGCTCACCAACGCCCTCCGACACACCCCCCAGGGGAGACGAGTCGACGTGACGTCAACCTCGACCCCGGACGCCGTGACCATCAGCGTCGCCGACACAGGCCAAGGCATGACCGCCGAACAACTCGCGCACATCTTCGAGCGCTTCTACCGCGGCGACGCCGCCAGGGAGGCCGACAAGGGCGGATCCGGCATCGGGCTCACCATCGCCAAAGCACTCGCCGAAGCCCACGGGGGCAGCCTCACCGCCACCAGCGACGGGGAGGGCACCGGCGCCACCCTGCGACTCACCCTCCCCAGGGAAACGCACCAATCGGGGCGGTGAGGGCAAGACCGTGACACCCGCTCCTCCGCTGTGGACGCTGACCGGACAGCCGCTCATTGCGCCGGCGTCACGCCCTCGTCCGGGTGGCCTGCGAGCTGACGCCAAGCCGTCCGCGTCGTCCAGGAGACAGTAGGCAGAACGTCCGCTTCCATATGACACCCGGCACGACTCCGGGCCGAGGTCCACAGGTCGGTCATCAGGTATTTCCGTCAGCAGTCAGCCTGATCAAGCGGCGCATGCGGCTCGCATGAGGACCACGGCGACGGCGACGGCGCCGTTGACGGCGGACGCGACCACCGAATGCCAGCCCGACGCCCACGTTCTCCAACTGGAGCGGGTTGAGGAAAGCACCACCGAGGTCCACAGGATGAACGCCACAGCGACCAATATCATGATGCCTTCGATCACGGCGGAGGTGCTCGGCCCCGTCGCCGAGAGGCCGGTCCAACGCACAAATCGCCGACGCGCGCTCCGGTCAGTGGCAAGACCCACGCCAACCATCTGTCGGCGTTCCTCAGCTCCCTCCATGCCGCCACCGATCGCACCTCACAGAGCTGGTCAACTGGCGGCCTCCAAGCCCTCCACTCGCGCCCCCACCAGCAGATCGGCCTCGCTGACCACGCGTTCGGGTTGCGGCCCGTGCACGGAATCGCCCTCCACGATCACCACGCGGGCTGGTGCACGGGACGTCGCCGAGCATCGCGCGTCGCCTCGGCCGCCTGCACCGGGAGCCCATTCCCCTACTCCAACTCCTTGATGTAGGCCTTCATCTCCTCGATTTCCTTGCGCTGCGCCTCAATGATCGAGTCCGCCAACTCACGGACCCGCGGATCCTCGAGGTGGGCGCGCTCGCTGGTGAGGATCGCGATCGAGTGGTGCGGGATCATCGCCCGCATCCACGCGACGTCGCCGACGGTGGCCTGGGTGCGGACCAGGGCAAGGCCCGCACCGAACACCACGACAGCTCCCACCACGATCACCGCGTTCACCATCCGGTTGCGGTACATCCCCAGCATGAAGGTCAACATGACGACAGTCATGGTCGCCGCGGACATCATCGTCATGAAGAACCGCGTCCAACTCCAGAAGACGTGGTCGATCGAGTAAGTGTTCAGGTACATGACGATGTACATCACCACTGAAGAGGTCAAGATCATCAGACCGAAACGCACGTAAGTACCCAGGCCGGGGTCACTGGCCTTCCCCGAACGATCGTGTGAAGTGTGGCCTGTCCCCTGATGCGACGCCCGCTCTGAGGATCGATCGTCTTCGCTACTCATGGCATCTCCTTCGGATCACTAGGGTCTGTCAGATAAACGGTGTGTGAGGCCCGGCGGTTTCTAGTGAGTGGCTCTCTCGAACCTGCCTGCGAAGGTGATCGCGAAGGCGTTCAGGGCGGGCTTCCACCTGACGACCCAGCGTGCCTTTCCGTGGCCGGTGGGGTCAAGCGATCGGGTGGTCAGGTACACCCCGTTGGACACCGAACAGCTGCGCGTGGGAGGGGCCGGCAGCCTGTCTACCCACCCAGCAGTTGTCGGGCTCACGCAGTTCGTGTTCCAAGAGGTTGCGAAAGAGTTGAGCGAGACCCCGCCACGATCCGTTCGCCCGGGCGTATGGGACACGCTTCTCCACGAACTCGCGACCGATTGGTAGTGGTTACAGTCGTGCACTCTCATGCCGCGCGGTGGGCGCCCATGCCGTGACGGCCCAAGGGGCAGCCGGCGTGGTGTGGCTCGGCTTGGTCGTTTCTGGTTTGATTGGGGAGTGTCATCGCCGTGTAGTGGGGGGTTGGCCGTTGGCGATCTGTTCGCCCGCCGGCCGGTCCAGTTTGGGCTTCGAGGCGACGTGTACCTGTGGGAAGCGTTAGGGATGGAGTTCTCCAGGACCCCGCTGCCTTCGTCGTGGTTCGAGTTGCGGCGGCTCATCGTCGAGTCGATCGAGCGGACCATCGGGCAGCCGCTGGCCCCGACTGAGGACCATGATGCATCGGTGTACGTGGCCGACTTCGACCCCGGCCACGGTATGTCCGCAGGACACGTGCACCTGGCTTGGTGGCTCAAGACCGGGATACCCATCGTCATCGACCGGTTCGAGGGCGTTCTCGCGGAACCCGCGTCGGGCTGAACGCCCAGACCTGCCAGCAGAGACGCCCGGATCCGCCCTTAGGAGCCACACCCTGTTGGACGTCCGAGCAAGCGGCCAAGCGGCCCTTCCGAGCAAGCGGCCAAGCGGCCCTCATCCCCTTGGGCGCCCATCGGGTGTGCTCGACTCTGCCGATGAGCGAGTGCTCTGTTGCGCGGCGAGGCAGCAGGGGTCACTGCCTTCATCGCCCCCGGGGAGACGTACGAGCGGCTCAGCAGGAGCACTCTGCGGGGCGGGTGGGCTTGGTCGCCTCGATGGTCGCGGAGACCACGTAGTCGGTTATGTCGTGGCCGGGGGCCCAGTCGGCGATGAAGCTCTTGCTCTCGTGCTGGGGGGTGATCCGGATGTTCTCGAAGCCGGCCTCGGCCATCATCGTGTTCAGCTCGCCGATGGGGGTGGCTCCGGCCATGCAGGCGCTGTGGAGGCTGAGGTCGGCGCGGAGGTCGTCCGGGATCTGTGTCCAGGCGACGATGTCGGAGATGGCAAGCCGGCCGCCGGGACGAAGTACCCGGAACGCGTCGGCGAAGACGGCCGCCTTGTCGGGGGAGAGGTTGATGACGCAGTTGGAGATGATCACGTCGACGGTCGAGTCGCCGACGGGCAGGTTCTCGATCTCGCCGAGGCGGAAGTCGACGTTGAGGTAGCCGCCGGTCTCGGCGTTGACTCGGGCCTTGCTCACCATCGCGGGTGTCATGTCCACGCCGATCACCCGACCCTCGGGCCCGACGGGGCCTGCCGCGAGGAAGACGTCCACGCCGGCTCCGCTGCCGAGGTCGAGAACCGTCTCGCCGGGCTGCAGCGAGGCGATCGCGCCTGGGTTGCCGCAGCCCAGGCCCAGGTCGGCCCCCTCGGGCAGCGACACGAGGTCCTGGGCGGCGTAGCCGAGTTGCAGCGAGGAGACCTGCACGGGCGTGGGCGGGCTGCAGCAGGCGGAGTTGCTCGGCCCGCAGCAGCCGGGGATTTCGCTGACGGCGATCTGGTGGTAGTTCTCGCGGACGGCCGCGCGAATGGTGTCGTTGGTGGTCTGGCTCATGGTGCTCCTCAGCAGCAGGCGTTGATGTGCAGGGCTTTGGCGATCGCGTGGATCGCCTCGGGGACGACCCGGTAGTAGACGCTCATGCCGCGCCGCTCCTTGGTGAGCAGGCCGGCCGCCTCGAGGGTCTTGAGGTGGTGGCTGACGGTCGGGTCGGACAGTCCGAGGTGGCGGGCCAGCTCACTGGTGGACGCCTCCTGCTGCGGCTGGTCGAGGGTGTAGTCGAGCAGCCGGAGCCGGGCAGGATCGGCCAGCGACTTGAGCCGGACGGCCAGCGCGTTCGCGTCATCAAGGGTCAGCGGGTCGCGGCTGCCGAGTGGTGGGCAGCAGATCGGGGAGAGGTCCTCAAGGAGGGGCAGCGGCCGTGGCACGCCTACATGATGCCACCTATTCGCTAAACATCAAATAGGTGGGGAGGTTCCGTGTTCGGCAACGTCGACAGGGTGAGCTGTCGGCGGTGGTGCTGGTAGTGCTGGGGTGCCCAGGCCAGCAGGCCGGTGCGGTCCATCGAGTCGGTGAAGTACGGATCCCACGAAGGCGGGATGGTCATGCCTCGGGCGAGGTCGGCCGGAGCGGCTTGGTCGTAGAAGTCCAGGATCCGGGCGGTCAGGGCGTCCATCTGTCGACGCATGCGGGGCAGGGTGAACAGTCGTCCGCCGAGGACGCCGCCGAGCCAGTTCAGCCGGTGGTACAGCGGGGTGGTTGCCGCCATCCCGGAGGCCCACGCCCGGGAGGCGCTGGGCGGGAGCCGCGCGAACACTCCCATGACGCCGATGACCATCCACGTGATCCGCTGCCCGAGCAGCATGTGGAACAGCAACTGCCGGTTGGTCCACCGGGTGCCGTTCGTGGGGAGGTCGAGTTCGCCAGCGCGGGCGGTGACGAGGATTGACGCGTAGTCGCGGGCGATCCATTCCAGGTTGGCCCGTACCGGGTCGAAAGAACCGGACATGGTTCAGGAGTACGCGGTGTCGCGCCTCCTGACAAGCGGTCTCTAGTCCTTCAACTCGACCGGCGTGACGCCGAGTTCGCTGAGGAGTCCGGTGACGCGACTCTTGATCTCGTCGCGGATCGGGCGGACGGCGTCCACGCCCTGCCCGGCCGGGTCGTCGAGTTGCCAGTCGAGGTAGCGGGTGCCTGGGAAGAAGGGGCAGACGTCGCCGCAGCCCATGGTGATGACGACGTCGGAGGCTTGGACTGCCTCGGGGGTGAGGATCTTCGGCTTCTCCGCAGAGATGTCGATGCCCTCTTCGAGCATGGCGTCGCGGACGGCGGGGTTGATGGTGTCGGCGGGGGCGGAGCCGGCGGACCGGACTTCCACGGCGCCGCCGGACAGGTGGTGGGTGTAGGCGGCGGCCATCTGGGAGCGTCCGGCATTGTGGACGCAGACGAACATGACAGACGGGCGGCCGGCGTTCTCAGACATGGTGATTGGGGCCTTTCGGGTCGGGTGAGGTCAGTTGAGGATCTGGCGGAGCAGGGTGGTGACGCGGGCCTGGATGTCGTCGCGGATCTCGCGGACGACCTCGATGGGCTGGTCGGCGGGGTCGCGGACGTCCCAGTCCTCGTAGCGTTTGCCGGGGTAGTAGGGGCAGGTGTCGCCGCAGCCCATGGTGATGATGACGTCGGCGGCGCGAACGACGCTGTCGGAGAGTGGCTTGGGGTAGGCGACGTCCATCGCGATGCCGCGCTCGCGTAACGAATCGACGACGAGGGGGTAGATGTCGCCGCCGGGGTCTGCGGCGGATCCGGCCGAGCGGACGTGGACCCGGCGGGCCGACAGGTGTTCGGCGAGGGCGGCGGCCATTTGCGATCGTCCGGCGTTGTGGACGCACACGAACAACAACTCGGGGACCTTCTTGACGACCCGGCCCTCGGCTTGGGCGCGAGCCATCAGCTGCTCGCGGGCGCGGCGGGTGACCAGGACCGGGATGAAGGCGGGAATCCTGGAGCGGGTGGCGATCGCTTCCCACGCCTCGTCGACGGCCGTCCGAACGTCGTCGGGTTCGAAGATGCCGGTGTACGAGTAGCTGAGGTCGTCGACGAGCTGGCCGGTGAACGTGTCCCGGTCAATGTCCATGCTGGCTGACCTGTCTCTTAGAGCTGCGTTTGCCGGGGAACTTGCGGATCGAGTCGCCCCCCACAGGGTGCGGTCTGAGGCGACTTACCTGGTGTTGTGCTGCCTTCTCGATGACTCCCCCTCTGGCTGCACGTCGGGAAAGCCGTAAGCGTTCGAGTTGAGGTAGGTCCACCTGACCAACCCCTCCAGAGCGAGATCCAACCGCAACACATGGACGTGTGTCAATATCGCGAGTATCCTCGATCGCATGACGACGACGGCACCCCCACTTCGCATCGCGACGGACTTGGAGGACGCCTGTTGCCCCACCGGGCGGGCTGATCTGCTTCCGGCCGATGAAGCCGAGTCCTTGGCGGACGTGTTCAAGGCGCTCGCCGATCCCACCCGTGTTCGACTGCTGCGCTTTCTCAGCGAATCACCCTCGGGGATCGCGTGCGCCTGTCATCTGCCGGAGGCGCTGGGCATCAGCCAGCCCACACTGTCGTTCCACATGCACAAACTGCACGAGGCGGGACTCGTCGATCGCGAGAAGCGGGGCCGTTGGGTGCACTGGACTGTCAGGCCCGACGCCCTGGCGGCCGTGCAGGCTTACTTGCAGCTACCGCTACGCCCTGGCTCGGCCGACTGTTGCTGATCGGGGCTCGAAGCGCCCAGGGCGGGATCTGCGACGCGAGAGCGCCCCTCAAGCACGGCACCAAAGCGCGTCGGGGGCGTTTTTGACAGTTACCAGGACCGGCCTGCAAGAATCATGCATATCGACTGCTATCGATACGGAACTGATCGGCCGCAAGGGCCGAAGGAGAGAGAACGGAATGTCAGCACAGCCTGAAGTCCCGGTGAAGCGACAGGCGGACACCGCCAGGTTGGGGGCGTTCGACCGTTACCTGACGCTGTGGGTGTTTCTCTGTATCGGCGTCGGCATCTTGCTGGGACAGCTGATGCCCCCGGTGTTTCACGCCGTCAGCGCTCTGGAGGTCGCCCAGGTCAACCTGCCCGTGGCGGTGCTGATCTGGCTCATGATCATCCCGATGCTGCTGAAGATCGAGCTGAGGGAGATCGCGGGCGTGCGCCGCCATTGGCGTGGCATGGCCGTGACCCTGTTCGTGAACTGGGGGGTCAAGCCGTTCTCGATGGCGCTCCTCGGCTGGCTGTTCGTGGGGTGGCTGTTCAGGCCGTTCCTGCCTGCAGACCAGATCAACTTCTACATCGCCGGCCTGATCATCCTCGCTGCCGCCCCGTGCACCGCGATGGTGTTCGTGTGGAGTCGCCTGACCCGCGGCGAGCCGCACTTCACCTTGTCGCAGGTGGCGCTGAACGACGCCATCATGATCGTCGCGTTCGCGCCGGTCGTTGGCCTGCTGCTCGGCCTGTCATCCATCACCGTGCCGTGGGCGACGCTACTGCTGTCGGTGGTGCTGTACATCGTGGCGCCGCTGATCGTTGCAGGCCTTTGGCGTCGATGGTTGTTGGCCCAGCCGAACGGAGAGGTCCGCCTGGAGCGCTTGCTGAAGTTGCTGCATCCGGTGTCGCTGGTCGCGCTGTTGGCGACACTGGTGCTGCTGTTCGGCTTCCAGGGCGAGCAGATCGTCGCACAGCCGCTCGTGATCGCCCTCCTGGCGGTCCCGATCCTGATCCAGGTGTTCTTCAACTCCGGCCTGGCCTACCTGTTGAACCGGGCTGCTCGCTCGCCCCACTGCATCGCCGGTCCTTCGGCGCTCATCGGCGCTTCCAACTTCTTCGAACTCGCGGTCGCTACCGCCATCGTCCTGTTCGGCTTCCAGTCCGGTGCCGCCCTGGCCACCGTCGTCGGGGTGCTGATCGAGGTCCCCGTGATGCTGGCAGCCGTGGGCATCATCAATCGAACCCAGGGCTGGTACGAGCGACGCGCCGGCGTCCCCACGTACGAGGAGTGCTGCCCCCCTCACGCCCACACCGCGCAACTGCAGTGACTTCCCGCCACGCGCGACAGACGGCCCTTCACATGAACAACTTTCTGCAGCGGAAAGGGATTTGAGCATGGACATGCCTGTGCCCACGACAGGGCGACCGCGTCGTCTGGTGATCATCGGCGCGGTGGCGGCCGGTACGTCGGTGGGGGGCGAAGGCCCGGCGCAACGACGAGGCGATGGAGATCGTCGTCTACGAACGTGACCAGGACATCTCCTACTCCGGCTGCGGGCTGCCGTACTTCATCGGTGGCCAGGTCTCCGACGCCGACATGCTCCACCCCCGTGACCCGAAATGGTTCGCCGACCGGTACAACATCGACATCCGCACCCGCCACGAGGTGACCGGGGTCGACCACGAGGCCCGCACGGTGTCGGTGCGGAACCTGGCTTCGGGCGCGCAGTTCACCGACAGCTACGACACGCTGGTGCTGGCCACCGGGGCGCGCAGCATCATCCCGCCACTACCTGGGGTGGACCTGCCGGGGGTGTTCGCCCTCCGCAATGTGCGCGACGCCCTGGCGATCCACGCCTGGCTGGACACGCGCCGTCCCGGGCAGGCGGTCGTGGTCGGGTCGGGCTTCATCGGTCTGGAGGTGGTCGAACAGCTCGTCGAACGCGGCATCGCGGTGACGCTGGTGGAGCGGCTGCCGCAGGTGCTGCCGGCCCTGGACGCCGACATGGCGTTCCGCGTTGAGGAAGCCCTCCTCAAGCACGGCGTCGACGTCCGGGTCGGCGCGACCGTCACCGCCGTCGACGGCACCGACGCCGTCGCGTGCGTCACCCTGGATTCCGGTGAGCAGGTGGACGCCGGCCTGGTGATCCTCGCGGTGGGCGTCCGACCGAACGTCGAGCTGGCCCGACAGTTGGGCGCCGAACTCGGCCCGAGCGGCGCCATCCAGGTGGACGCCTCCATGCGGACCTCGGTACCGGACGTGTTCGCGGTCGGGGACTGCGCCGAGAGCTTCTCGGTGATCACCGGCGGCTCGTTGTGGCGTCCGCTGGGCTCAACGGCCAACAAGATGGGCCGAATCGCCGGTGAAGTGATCAGCGGCGGCACGCTCGAGCACCGGGGCATCCTGGGCACAGGCATCCTGCGCGTGTTCGACCAGGGCGTCGCCTACACAGGGCTGACCGAGGCCGAGGCGCGCGCACAAGGCTTCGACACTGTGGTGGTCCACAACCTGAAGCCCGCGCACGCTGCCTATCTCGACGGGCCGCAGCTGGTCATCAAGGCGGTCGCCGACCGCGCGACCGGAAGGCTGCTCGGCGCGCAGGCGATCGGGCCGGAGGGGGCCGACAAGCGCATCGACGTGCTCGCCACCGCCATCACCTTCGGGGCGAGGGCCGAGGACCTGTTCCACCTCGACCTGGCCTACTCCCCGCCCTTCGCCACGACGAAGGACCCGGTCCACTACACCGGCATGGCCCTCGACACCGCCATTCGTGGCCGCGCCCCGCTCGTCACCCCCGCCGAACTGGACGCCCTACTCGCCGCCGGGGAACCGGTCCAGATCGTGGATGTCCGCTCCGCGAAGGACTATGCGAAGAGCCACGTGCCCGGCGCGGTGCACCTTCCCCTGAAGGAGCTCCGGCGCCGCCTGGCGGAGCTCGACCCGGCCCGGCCCACCGTCGCGTACTGCAACTCCGGTGTCTCTGGGAACGCCGGCCAGAACGTGCTGCTGGCCTACGGCTTCGCCGACGTGGCGAACCTTTCCGGCGGTAACAACAACTACCAAACCCATCGACGAGAACGTCGGGCCCACAAGGCCCTCAGTGGAAAGGATCAGTTGTGAACGCCATCGACCTTCAGATGACCAAGGACACCCCGACCGTCATCGTGCCGAAGGTGACGATTCGCTGGCAGCGCCTGGTCGGCGAACAGGGCGGCACCTGCGCGCGCTGCGGCGACACCGGCACCGAGGTTCAGCAGGCGGCCGCCCAACTCGAGCTGGCGCTGACACCCCTCGGGGTCACGGTGACCCTCGAGCAGCGGACCATCGACGCCGACACCTTCCGCTCCGACGTGGACGCCTCCAACCGCATCTGGGTCAACGACCGCCTCCTGGAGGACTGGCTCGGCGCCGAGGTGGGCGCCAGCCACTGCACCTTCTGCTGCACCGAAGCCGGCGCCGACGTCGCCTGCCGCACCCTCGTCCACGACGGCCAGACCTACGAGACCATCCCCGCCAGTCTGATCGTCCAGGCCGGGCTGATGGCCGGAGCTCAAGCCCTCAGCGCCTCTACGGCTGCCTCAAGCGGGTGCGGCTGCGGAGACGGCGGCTGCTGCTCATGACCACCTTCGCAAGCCCACCTTCGGAGGAACCGTGACAGCGAAACCGTCGGTGCTTTTCCTGTGCGTTCACAACGCCGGCAAGTCGCAGATGGCCGCCGCCATCGCCCGACACCTCGCGGGCGACCGCGTCGACGTGTACTCCGCTGGAACCCAGCCGGACGCCGAGATCCACGACCTGTCCGCCCAGGCCGTCGCCGAATTGGGTGCGGACATGGCCAGCCAAGTGCCCACGGCCCTCGACCCTGCCTTGTTGACCGCCGTCGACCGAGTTGTCATCCTCGGCGACGAAGCTCAGGTCCAGCCCGTGCCAGGTATGCGGGCGCCCATGCAGCGTTGGCTCATCGACGACCCCGGCGAACGGGGCATCGAGGGGATGGAACGGGTGCGGTTGATGCGCAACCACATCGACGCCCGTGTCCAAGCTCTTCTCGGAGAACTCCTGGTCGTGTGAGTTGGTCGATGAGCCTGCCCATCGTCATGATCGGTGCGGCCCACCTGCGGGCGCCTCCTCGATCGCCGTTCTGCCCCCATTCTTGACACAAGGGTCGTCATGGACCCCCGCGCCGACAGGCCTCACGCTGCTCCTGCTCGATGCGGCAGGGGCCTCCCACCGCGAGGCGGTTCGGCAGCTGGGCACCGGCGAAACAACAAGTCCTCCCCTCGACCAGGTCAGGAGTCCTGGAGCTCACCCATGTGGACCGTGAAGGCGTGTTTGCCCGTGTTTGGACGCTCGACCATCTGGAATTGGATCCTTGGTGTCGATATTCGGGGATCCACCCGCCCAAGGGGGGCAGGCCGCCAGGGTGTTGGGTCTCAGCGGCGGCTGGTGAGCAGGTGGGCGATCTCGGTGGCCGTGGGGGTGCGCCCTGCCAGGACGACCTCTCCATCGATCACGAGCGCCGGCACCTTGAGTACGCCGAAAGAGGCGATGGCTGCGAAGTCGGTGACTGACTCCACGGGGGTGTCCCAGCCGAGTTGGGCGACGGCCTCCCGGGTGCGCTCGTGGAGCGTGGCGCAGCAGCCCGTGCTGAGCACCTTGATGTCCATGGGTGATGGTCCTTCCGCGGGTGAGGGAGCGATGGGGTCAGGCGAACAGGATGTTGAACAGGTAGCCGACGGCGATGATGCCCACGGTCACGGATCCGAAGAAGATGCCGAGCAGCGGGGGCTTCATCACGCGGCGCAGCATCACGGCCTCGGGGATGGACAGGGCGATGGCGCTCATCATGAACGCCATCACGGTGCCGATCGACATCCCTTTGGCGAACAGGGCCTCACCGATGGGGACCACGCCGGCGCCGTTGACGTACAGGGGTGCGGCCACGATGGTGGCCAACGGTACGGCGAAGGGGTTGCCCGGGCCGGCGTAGGCGGCGAAGAAGTCGGCGGGTACCCAACCGTGGATGGCGGCGCCGATGCCGACGCCGACCAGCACCCACTTCCACACGCTGAGGAAGATGTCCTTGGTCTCCTGCGCGGCCGCGCTCACGCGTTCGGCCATGGTCGGGACGTGGCCGTCGGCGCGGAGTTGGCCGATCTTGGTGGCCAGCACCGACTCCTCGATCCACTGATCGAGCCGGAACCTCGACAGCACCCATCCGATGGCCATCGACAACACGCTGCCGGCCACCACGTAGGCCGCAGCCATGCCCCAGCCGAACTGGTCGCCGATCATGATCGCAGCGATCTCGCTCACCAAGGGGGAAGCAATCAGGAAGGTGAGGGTGATCGACAGCGGAATGCCCGCGGCGACAAAGCCGATGAACAGCGGGATCGAGCTGCAGGAGCAGAACGGGGTGACAACACCGAGGACCACCGCGAGGAACAGGCCCAAGAAGAGTCCCTTGCCCCTGCAGCCAGGCCTGGGCGCGGTTGAGGTCAAGGCTCGCCCGGAGCACGCCGATGACGAACATCAGCCCGATCAGCAAGAGCAGGATCTTGACCGTGTCGTACAGGAAGAACTGGATCGACCCGCCGACCTGACCAGCCAGGTCGAGACGTGCCACATCGCCCAGCAGCCACGTCCACAGTGGCTCGTTGACCAAGTAGAGGACCACCCATCCCACCGTCGCAGCGGCCAGCTTCAGCCACAACCCGACATTGGATCGTGTCGACGTGAGGGTACTCATGCTGACCTCGCCATCGACACAGCGGGGGGCTCGGGCAGTGCGTCGTGCAGCCGCTCCAGGGCGTCCGCGGTGAGGGTGTAGTCCATCCACCGGCCCCGGCGCTCTGCGGTCACCAGGCCGGCGTCGCGCAGCACCTTGAGGTGGTAGCTCAACAGGTTGCCCGGGATCGGCGGGTCGGTCTGCAGGTCACACACGCAACGCGTCCCCTCGCTCGCGAGCCGGAACAACAACCCCAATCGGATCGGGTCGGCCACCGTGGCCAACAGGGCGGCGGCTTCCCCGACCATGTCAGCGCTCATTGAATCAAGCATGCCTGAAGTGTGCACCCGGAGGGCGCCTCGGTCAACCAGACGCCGCGGTCCTCGCAGAGCGGCTGTCCGCATTGCGTTCGTCGCTGGCGGGGCTCATAATACAAATGTGGTCGAAGTAACCGTGATCGAAGTGACGGAGAGTCGGTCGTCCGTCATCGACGCGGCGGCTCTGCTGGCGATCGCTGCCGATCCGGTGCGGCTGGGCATCCTTCAGCGACTGGCGAGCGAGGGCACCAAGTGCGTCTGTGACCTTCAGCCCGAAGCGGCCGTCGCGGCAAACGTGTTGAGCTACCACCTCAAGGTGTTGCGGGAGGCGGGGCTGGTGATCGCCACGAAACGAGGCCGCTGGGTCGACTACACGCTGGCAAGCGACGCGCTCGACAGGCTCCACGCCGCCCTGCCCGGAGAAAACCGACCGCACCAGCCGGCGTGCCCCACCTGTTCCTGACCAGATACGAGAACGGACCGTCCATGCACATCCAGATCCTCGGCGGCACCCACTGCTCGCCCTGCGTGGCGCTGGACCGTCTGACCCGCCGCTCGGTGGCCGAACTTGGCCTGGACGCCACCGTCGAGAAGGTCACAGACGAGACCGTCATCCTCGCCGCCGGAATCCTCTCCATCCCCGCCCTCGTCGTGGACGGCACGGTGGTCGTGACCGGACGAGTTCCCTCCAGCAAGGAACTGAAACGACTGTTGAGCAGTCGTGCGACAACCTGACCCTCTGCCGCCCGGGCCGATCCGGTCCCGCGCCCAGCAATCCGCAAACAAGCAGGAGAACACCATGCAGATCAAGATCCTCGGCCCCGGCTGCGCCAACTGCGTCAAGCTCGAGAAGAACACCCGAGCGGCGCTTGCCGCCTTGGGCAAGCAGGCCGAGGTCGTCAAGGTGACCGACTTCCCCGACATCGCGTCGTACGGCATCCTCCGCACCCCCGGTCTCGTGGTCGACGAGGAGGTCCTCGTCTCCGGCCGCGTGCCCGCCACCGACGAGATCGCTCGCCTCCTCCAAGCCAGGGCGTGACCTAAGGCCCCCCAAGCCCGGGCCCCCCAGCCCGTATCACGCACGACTCGACCCACCCGCAATGCCCGGCAAGGAAGCTGTACACACAGAGGAGTCCGATCGCCATGTTGTTCCTAGAGGATCCGGTCCGGTTCCTGTTCTTCACCGGCAAGGGAGGCGTTGGGAAGACGTCGATCGCCTGCGCCACGGCCGTGCACCTCGCAGGCAGCGGTCGAAGCGTGCTTCTGGTATCCACCGACCCGGCGTCCAACGTGGGCCAGGTCTTCGAGACCTCGATCGGTAACACCATCACCCCGGTCCCGGGCGTGCCCGGCCTCAACGCGGTGGAGATCGACCCCGACAGCGCGGCCGAGCAGTACCGCGAGCGGATCATCGGACCGGTGCGTGGCGTGCTGCCCGAGGCCGACATCGCCTCGATCACTGAGCAGCTGGCCGGGTCGTGCACGGTGGAAGTGGCCTCGTTCAACGAGTTCACCGACTTCCTGTCCGACTCCTCGGCCACGGCCGGCTACGACCACGTCATCTTCGACACCGCCCCCACCGGGCACACGTTGCGGCTACTGCGACTACCCGGTGATTGGTCCGGGTTCCTGGACGCCGGCGGGGAGGCGTCCTGCCTGGGCCCCATGTCGGGGCTGGACAAGCACCGCCAGACGTACGCCAACGCCGTCGCCGCCCTCACCGATCCCACCCGGACAAGGTTGGTGCTGGTCGCCCGCGCCCAGCCGACCAGCCTGGGCGAGGCGGAGCGGACAGCGTCCGAACTCGCGGAGATCGGGATCCACGCGACGAACCTGGTCGTCAACGCCGTCCTGCCTTGGGACGCCGTGGGCGACGACCCGCTGGCCGCCGCGATCAGGGAACGCGAGCAACGCGCTCTGGCCGAACTCAGCGGTGAACTCGCCAGCCTGCCGCGCGACGAGATCGGGCTGAAGCCCGGCAACCTGGTCGGCCTCAAGGCACTCCGCACCCTGCTCACAAGAGCCACAGAAGTGGCGGTCGCGTCGACACGCGACCAGGATCGGCCGGACCTGCCGAATCTGAATGCCCTGGTCGAGGAACTCGCCCCCGCCGGCCACGGCCTGATCATGTGCATGGGCAAGGGGGGCGTCGGCAAGACCACGATCGCCGCCGCCCTCGCCGTCGGGCTCGCCGACCTCGGACACACCGTGCACCTCACGACCACTGATCCGGCGGCCCACCTGGACAAGACGATCAGCGCCACCCCGGAGCTGCCGAATCTGACGATCTCCCGGGTCGACCCCGATCAAGCGATCCGCGACTATCGAGCCCACGTGATGGCGACCAAGGGCGCGTCCCTGGACGAAGCTGGCCGTGCCGCGCTTGCGGAAGACCTGATGTCGCCCTGCAACTCCGAGATCGCCGTCTTCCAACAGTTCTCCCACCTCGTCAACCGCGCCGCCCGTTCCTTCGTCGTCATGGACACCGCCCCCACCGGCCACACCCTGCTGCTCATGGACACCACCGGCGCCTACGACCGCGACATCCGACGCAGCATGACCCCCGGGGTGAAGTTCAAGACCCCACTCATGCGCCTCCAGGACCCCGACTACACGCATATCGTGCTCGTCACCCTCCCCGAGACCACCCCCGTGCTCGAAGCAACACAATTGTCCCAAGACCTGGTCCGCGCCGACATCACCCCCTGGGCGTGGGTCATCAACCAAACCCTCAGCGCCACCGAAACCACCTCGCCACTGCTCCGGCGACGAGCAACATTCGAGGCCGAACCGATCCGCGCGGTCAAACAGCTCACCACCCGCTTGGCCGCGGTCCCCTACCTGGCAGAAGAGCCAGTGGGAGTGGAACGCCTCCGGAAACTGGCCGGCCAAGCGATGGTCAACAGCGAGCCCTGATTCTGGAGGCTCCAGATCGCCTCAAGCGACGGAGCGACGATGGGCCCATCGTGGGCAATGCAAGGGAAACCCGCGTGATCGAGGTCTGCAATTGCCGCCCCCCGGCGGGCGATTGTTGCCCGCCCACGCCGGGCTGCGGCTTCCCTGACAGGGTTCCGGCAGTGGCCCGCAACCCGACGAACATCCTGATCGGCCGCCGGTCGGAATGCGCCTTCAAGGCGGAGCACTCGGTCCGCTTCTGGGTGAATCAGGGTTGGCGATGTTCGTGCAGGACCTTGATGAGTTGCTCCGTCGTCGGCGCACCGGCCAGTCCGGCAGGAGTCCGGTAGAGGCGACACGCAAGACCCGTGGCCAGACCGGGTGCCTCGAAGGGATCGCGGCCCTCGATGAGGATCGTCGGGGAGCCGTGGAAGCCGAGGCGCTCTGCCTCTTCGTCTGTCTCGACCTGGACGTACCTGACGGACGCAGTGGCCCCCATGGCGTGCAACGCTTCCCGCACCCGGTCAGCAGCTACGCGCCAGTTCGGGCACCCATCGAAGTACTGCAACTCGATGTCCATCCCTCCAACGTACCGACGATCATCGGCCCCACGGCTGGACGGCGACACCCCGACGGCAAAGTGACACATGGAGAGACCAAACACCCGGCTCTTTCACGGTTGACGAACGTCCGACTTTGCCGCTCCTGGGGCGTCGTTCGTGCCGCTGGCGTGGCTGCCTGGTCGGTTGCAGCATCGGGTATGACCAGTCTCGAGCCTGTCCTGTTTCCCGTTCTCATTGACGCTGCCACTGATCCTTTGGTGAAGGCGGTCGCTGCCTATCTGGCCCGGTATCGGGGGCAGACCCTGGTGCACACCGAGTCGGACCTGCGCGCGTTCCTGGTGTGGTGCCGGGAACGGGGTGTCGACCCGTTGAAGGCGCAGCGCGCCCAGATCGAGTTGTATGTCCGCTGGATGCAGGAAGTGCGCCATTTCCAACCGTCCACGGTCAGCCGGCGTGTGTCGGTCGTGGTCGGCTTCTACCGCACGTGCGTCATCGACCAGGTCCTGCCGCAGTCCCCAGCTGACTACGTGCGACGACCGAACGTGCCACCTGAGTCACCCACGCTCGGCCTGTCGCACCTGCAGTTCGAAGCCCTGCTCAGCGCGGCCCGCACGTCGACGAACACCAACGACTTCGCCTTGGTGACCATGCTGGGGCTGCTCGGCTTG
Source organism: Nigerium sp. (assembly GCA_016711325.1). Classification (GTDB taxonomy): domain Bacteria; phylum Actinomycetota; class Actinomycetes; order Propionibacteriales; family Propionibacteriaceae; genus Propioniciclava. Next base: position 23,040 of record JADJTH010000010.1, read on the forward strand.
CGGATCTTCGAAGCGTGCGGCGCCAACATCACCGACCTCGGCGAGGAACACGGCCACCGCGTCCTGAAGGTCCGGGGCAAGGGCGGCAAGGTCGTCCTCACCCCCCTCCCACCCGCCGTCCAGCGGGCGATCGAACGCGCGGTTGGCGGACGCGCGGACGGCCCCGTCCTGCGCACCATCCGCGGGACCCGCATGGACCGGCATGCCGCGACCCGTCGGCTGAAGCAGCTCGCCGCCCAAGCCGGCGTGCGGCTACCCAGGATGCACCCCCACATGCTGAGGCACACGTTCGTCACGACCATGCTGGACGCCGGCGTCGACCTCCGCGACGTGCAGATCGCCGCCCGACACGCTGATCCGAGGACGACGATGCGCTACGACCGTGCTCGCAAGAACCTGGACCGGCACCCCAACTACATCCTCGCCGCCTACATGGCCTCCGGCACCTGACCCCGGGGAGGGTCGCCGGATTGTCGCGTGCTCTCCTAGACTGCAGGCATGCTGTCGCCGGAAATTGACGTGGAGCGTTTGGGTGCGGTGTGCCAGCGCTACGGCATCATCCGTCTGGAGATCTTCGGATCCATGGCCCGCGGCACCGATCACTCTGACAGCGACATCGACCTGTTGTACACGTTGGCTCCCGGCGCTCGCCTGGGCTGGGAAGTCGAGGACCTCACCTCGGAGTTGGAGGCCGTCCTCGGTCGCCGGGTCGACCTCGTTTCTCGGCGCGCGTTGCACGCTCGGCTGCAGGACCAGGTGTTGCGGGAAGCGCAGCCGTTCTATGCCGCGGCGTGAGCTCCTGCTGATCGGCGAGATGATCGATGCCGCCGAAGAAGCACAGCGTCTGGTGGTGGGCCGTGACGTCGACGACATCCAAGCGGACCGACAGGTTCGCGATGCGCTGTTGTGGAACTTCACTGTCTTGGGCGAGGCCGCCGCGCAACTGCCGGATGAATTCAAGATGACATACCCAGGCGTGAACTGGGCCAGGCCCAGCCAACTACGGAACCGAATCGTGCACGGCTATTGGTCTGTCGACCTCGAAATCCTGCACACGACTGCCAAGCATGACCTCCCCGCCTTCACGGCCGAACTCAAGGCAGTCTCGGCCGCCCTCGAGCCGTAGCGGGCCTCACCGTCGGCACACCGCACCTGAACGGCCTCACCCACCACCGTGGCGGAGGAAGAACGCGCACATCTGCCGCTGTCAGGTCGTTGGCAACAGCGGTGCTGCTGCCGTGTCTCCCCCGATCCCCACCGGTCATCGGCGAGCCATGTGGCGCCAACGTGGCTAGCGGTCGACCCCACGGGATGGGGCACGTGCCGGCACGGGGGAGTCGCCGGGATGGGCAGCGGTGCGACCGGGACGGCTGGTCACGCGCTCGTGAACGCCTACGGCTTCAGCGTGCGCGAGCCGGGTCTTGACGTGGGTGACGTCACGCAGGGCGATTGCGGCTGAACCGCGCGGATCCTGGTTCCAGGCATTGACCAGGTCGTGGAGGGCCGTGCGGAGCAGGCCGGCGGGCAGTCTCAAGCGTTCGGCAACGTCCTGGGTGCCGGTCTCCCAGCGTTCGGGTGGGGAGGCTGCGATGACTCGGAGCGCGTCGACCGTCGCTTCGCTCGCCGGCAGGTGCGCGAAGCGTTCGTCAACGAGCTGGTCGGCGAGCGGCCTCGCGCGCTTGAGCGCGGCGGCGAGGACGCCCGCGCTTCCGGTGGCGACGAGGTCGGCAGGGTCGGTGCCGTCGGGCAGTTCCGCGTGTCGGGGATCGTGTCCGTGGGGGGTGAGGATCCAGTAGTCGCGTTCGGCGGCGACGCGACCGGCGAGGTCGGCGTCGGTGGCGACGATCGGCGTCCGGTGCCCGTGCTCTCGGAGTTGGGCTGCTTGGTGGTCGGTGAGGGACGTGCCGAGGGGGGCGACGCCTACGAACTTGCCGTTGGTGGCGAGGGTGATGGCGATGGCGTCCATCGGGCCTTCGACGATGACGGGGGTGGCGTCGGGCCGCAGGGGTCCGGTGGCGTAGAGCTGGTCGCCCTTGTGGAACAGGGGCGTGTCGCCGGTGTTGAGGTACTTCGGTCCGGCCTTGTCGTCGTCGGTGCGGTCGGGGTGGCGGCGTCCGACGAAGCCGAGAATGACGCCGTCATGCCGGATCGGGAAGACGGCCCGGTCGCGGAACCGGTCGATGAGTCGGCCGGTTGAGGCCCGGGTGGCGACCCCCGCGGCGAGCATCTCCTCGTCGGAGACGCCGAGCCGGTGGAGGTGACCGACGAGGGTGGTCCAGCCAGCGGGGGCGTAGCCGGGGTGCAGGTCGGGGTGTCCGGTGAGGTCGATGCCGAACCGTGATTCGAGGTAGGGCTGGGCCCACGAGCCGGGGAAGTGTTCGGCGTAGAAGCTGGCGGTGAGCTGGTTGATCTCGGCGAGGCGTTCAGGGGTGGAGGGGCAGTCGCGCCAGGCGTCGGCGCGTTCGAACATCTTGTGGAGGTCCTGCTCGGTGGGCTCGGGGAGGCCCATCGTGTCGCGGATCATCGCCTGCAACGCCAACCTTGCACCCGCGTCCAGGTCGTCATGGTCGGCGTCCCACGGTTCGGCGTCGAGGGTGTCGACGGCGATCGGCGCGACAGCTTCGTCCGGGTCGCCGATGAGGATCGGGTTGGTGGGTTCGTGGCCGTGCCACAGGTCGGCGGGTGGTTCCTCGGCAGGGTGCGGAGGTTCGGGGTCGTCGTTGAACGAGCTGCGCGGGTCGGTGAGGGTCGAGATGCGCCAGACGAGGGCGAGGCAGTCGTCGACCTGCTGGTTGTTGCCAGCGCCCACGTCGAGGAGGTCGGTGGGGGTCCAGCCCTGCCGGATGCCGTGGTCGACGGCGGTGACGAGGGCGGGCCACCAGCGGCTGGCCTGCAGTTCGTTGGCGCGCTCGATGCCGAGTGTGTCGGCCAGCGTGGTGGTCCAGGCGGGGGTGAGGGGTTGGTCGGTGTCGAGGGCGGCGGCGACGGCGGGGGTGAGGTGGCGGGCGATGCGCCACCACAGGGCGGCCGCGGCGTGGTCGTCGGGCAGGTTTCCCTCACCGGCCGCTGCGTGGAGCAGAGTGCGGGCGTTGAGGCTCGACGCCGACAGGTGCGCGAGCCGACTGGCGAGGGTGGGCGTGAAGGCGTCCCCGGCGAGGCGCGGTTCGAGGTGGCGCAGGAGAGGTCCCCACTCAGCCATCGCGGGCTGACGGTCGCCAGCCAGACGGCGGTCTAGGTGGCGTTGCCAGCGGGCCGCTGCTTTCGGGAATTGGCGTTCGCCGGTGGGGCGCAGGTCGGTGTCCGGGACGCCAACGGCGGCTCGCCAGACGGTGAGGTCGGCGATTGTCTGTCCGGTGGGCTGTCCGAGGGTGGACGCCAACCAGGCCGGCGTCCGCCCCGCAGTGAGCGCTTCTTGGTGGACTGTGTCGGTGAGTTCGGTGACCAGACGGGCGCGGGCGTTCAGGTAGGGACCCCATTCGGGGTGTTCCCGCAGTCTGTTCGGGACGGTGGGGAGCCAGGGCAGCGGTCCGGGTTGGCTGCCGCGTAGTCCGGTGGCGTCGAGGCGCCAGTCGAGGACGGCGGCCGGATCCGCGGCACCAGTCAACGGTTGTTCGGTGGCGGCGCGGCGGAGTTCGGTGAGGGGGTCATGGCCGTCGGCGGCGATCAGGAGCAGGTGGGCGCGGAGCGCGGGCCAGGCGTCGCACCACGGAACGCCGGGGAGTGCGTGGTCGACCTGGCGTTCCAGCGCACGGACGGCGAGGTCGCCGGCGACGTCTTCGGCGGCCGCCGATAGGGCGTCGGTGTAGCGGGCGACGGCCTCCCCGAGCCGGACGCGCGGGTCACCCAGGTGCTGTTGAAGGCTCGTCGCTGAGATGGGGGCGGTGTCGCGGGCGAGGATCTGTTCCAGGACGTCGGTGGCCGTCAACGGGTGGACGGTCTCGGGGCGGATGACAGTGTGTGGGTCACCGTCGCCGACGACCTGGAGGTACACGTGGTTGGCGTGCCGTCCGCGGGTGAGCATCGTGTACAGCTGCTGGCGGCCTTCGGTCCCGGTGGCGAGGCCGTGCATGGTGTCGACGGACACGCCTTGGGCGGTGTGCACGGTGGAGGCATAGCCGAGTTCGGTCGAGGTGGTGACGTAGTCGGCGGGCAGGACCACGCTGCGTCGGCTGCGGGTGTGGAGGGCGCGGACGCTGCCGTCGCCGGGGAGGGCGGTGATGGTCCAGCGGTCGCCGTTCTTGACCCAGTCGGTCGCGGACACGCGGAGTCGGCGGTCGTTGGTGCGGGTGATGATCACGTCGCCGACCGAAGCGGACAGCCCATCGGCGAGTTCGACTTCGTGGCTGGGGAGGGTGCCGTTGAGGCGGTGGTGGCGGGCGCGGGTGTTCAACTCGGCGACGAGGTCGCGGGTGGGGGCGAGCATGATCGTGTCCAGGCCGGCGGTTCGGTCGGTTTGCCAGGCGTAGAACACGTCGTCGGTGATCGTGGCCAGGTCGCCGACGTGGACGCGGTCGTGGTCGAGGTAGAAGCCGAGTGCTTCGGGGTTCCCATCGCGGAGGGCGAGGCTGGCGCCGCCTTCGGCGGGGTCGGCGAAGCGGACGAGTTCGTTCAACCGGGCGGCTCCGTGGCGGGTGGCGATGTCACGCAGGACGCCGCCGGCGCCGATCGCCGCCAACTGTTGGTCGTCACCGACCAGCCGGACACTCGCCCCACGTTCGAGGATGTGCCCGACGGCGGCATCCAAGGAGAGGGTGTCGGCCATGCCTGCTTCGTCGATCACGACCAGCGTGCTGGGCCCGATTCGGGCGGCCCAGTCAGGCAGGTCGTCGTGGTCGATGGACCAGGTGAGCTTGGCGAGAGTGTCGGTGTGGGTGTCGATCTGGGAGCCCAAGGCGGCGGCCGCGGCCGCGGAGGGGGCGAGGCCGACCACGGTGCCGCCGGCCTGCTGCCACGCCAACGAGAGGGCGCGCATGGCGGTAGTCTTGCCCGACCCGGCTGGTGCGATCGCGACCTGGACCCGTGCCCCGGAGCACGCCATCGCCCGGACGAGCGCAACCTGCCCGGCGTTCAACTCGACCCCGTTCGCCGCCGTCTCCAGTAGAGCGACCTCGACGGTGGCCGGGTCGACGGTGCGGCCGTCGTGGCGTCCGGCCGCGTCCACGAGCCGTTGCTCGGCGGCGAGGATCCGCGGTGAGGTGAACAACTCAGCCCCCGCCACCGTGTAGACCGACTGGCCGTCCACGCGCTGCAACGCTGCAGGTTCGGCGATCGCTTCCGCGGAGACGGCGAGCGGAAGGGAGTGCTCGCCCAGCGCGGTCGCGACGAGCCGTTCCACGGCGGCGTCGAGTTGGGCGGTGGGGATGCTGGCGGCACGGGCGCGGCGTTGCGCTTCGGCGCGGACGTGCCAGGCCTGCCAGGTCGCCCGGGAGCCCTCGACCGTGGCGACGATGCTCGCGGCCGTGCGGGTGAACCAGGCCTCATCCAAGGTGGGGGCGCTGGCGCGCGTGGGGTGGAGGGCGGTGTGGAGCATGCGACCGATGCCGTCCGGGCCACCCAGCACGGCTTCGGCCTGGGTGCGCCAGGCGGTGCGCTGCTCGGCAAGGGTGCGGGGTTCGTGCTTCGCGTCGCGGGTCTCGAGGTTGGCCTGTTGGGCCAGGGCGAGGGTCTCGATCGGGGTCGGCGGACGCCCGTGGGTGGCCTGGAACTCGACGGCGAGTTCGTCCCGGCGGGCTTCAATGCTGCGCCGGCGGGCCGACCAGCGGGTGTTCAACGCCGGGTCGACGCCGTCGATCTCCCGGACGGGACGGCGTCCCGCTGAGGTGGTCCGGTCGACGAACCGGACGCCCAGGGCGTCCGCAAGATGTCGTTCCAGGGCGGTGTTGTACGTCTCGGACGCTGTCACTTTGGCCTTGAACAGGACGCGTCCGTCGATGGACAGCCAACGCCCATCAAGGGTCTGGACCTTGTTCGCGACGGCGACGTGGGTGTGCAGGTCGGGGTCGCCGGCCCGGGAGTCGCGGTGGGTGAACGCGGCCGCGACCAGGCCGCGGACGTCGACCTGGCGGACGCCCTTGGCGCCGGTCCGGGTGAACAGGGCATGGGTCTCGAGGAAGCGGAGGGCGTCGGAGATCGCCGCCTGGTGGCAGCGTTCGATCGCCGCGGCCGTGTGCGGATCCGCAAGCGCCCACAGAGTCGACACGCTCTTGACCGGGGAGAACGTCAGGTCGAAGCCCGCGATCGCCGTCGTCTGCGGGCGGGACAGCCTCGCGATCAGGCCGGCCAACTCCCGGGCGTCCCCGGGTTCGCGGCCGAACTCGCCCCGGAAGAACTCCCGACCGACCTCGGTTCGGATCCGTGCCCGCTCACTCGCGGTGACTGCCGACCGGCTGGGAGAGCCCTCGAGGAGGTTGAGCGCGGCGAGCCGTCGGGCGACCTCGAGGCGGAACGGGGACACGTCGGGGGAGAAGATCTTGAACGGCGTGCCGAGCCGGGACGCCTCCCGATAGTCGGCCTCGGTGAGCCCAGGCCCGTGCAGCGCGTCCATGCGCTGCTGCGCGAGGGGGTGCATTCCGGCGCCGAACAGGTTCTGCATCTGCTCGGCGGTCACCTGGTCGCCGGCGTCCAGACCGTCGATGCCGGCCATCCCCGACCCCAGCCACACGCCGGGGCTCTCGCCGCGCTGGGTGTAGTAGGAAGCCAGACCGAGGTGGCCCTTCTCGGTGGAGTCCTGCACCGCGACCTGCCGGGTCAGGTAGTCATACCCCGATCCGGCGGTGATCTTGTGCAAGCTCATCACACTAACCAGAAGTAAGAAACGAGTCCTTCCACGGACACCTTCGCGGGGACGACTGTCCTGAGTGCACCAGGTGTGTCCCACATGAGGACGACGGGACAACGAGGGAGGACGTCGGAGGAGGATGGATGGCTTGCGGGGGCGTCGGGTGGCGTCGGCAGGATCGCGCTGACGAAGGGGCTACTGGTGGGGCAGTCCTTGGGAGTGCCGTGGGAAGGATTCGTGAAGGCGCCACTGCAGGTCGGCGATCTGGTCGGGATGCAGACCGTCGGGCTGGGTGAGGATCGTCTTGAGCTTCTTGGGCCAGACCACCGCGACGTCGTCCACGGTGAAGGAGCCACCGATGAGGGGCCAGTCAGCGTCGACGAAGCACAGCACTCCCCGTACGGGGACCTCCGGCCGATCTGCTAAAGCGGTGCGGACCAGTGCAACCTGTTTGAGCATGCCATTCACCAAGGTGGTCCGGTCGCGGCCTCCGACATAGAGCAGTTCTGTGCGTGGCCGGATCAGCCCGCCCTCGACACGTAGCTCGGGTCGTGAGTTTCGGTAGCGCTTGGCGTCCACGACGAAGATCCCCGAGGGGCACACCACCAGGTGGTCGATGTTCGCCTTGGTGCGCGGAATGCGTCGGTCGTTCAGGACGCGCAGGGAATCCCCGGCGAGGGAGGCGAGCATCTCGCCGAGCATCCTTTCGCCTTCGGCGCCGACCGACCACGCGCGCGTGGACTGGGGGTCATCGAACACCGCGAGCAGGAAGCGTCCGATCCGTGGGTGGTTGGTGAGGACTCGCTCCTGCCGGGAGTCGTGGCGACGTTGGTACTCCACCGCGGCCGAGGCGCCGCCGTGGCCGTCGGCCACCGCCAAGGTGGGTGGCGGGGGGAGGTCCACCGGCGCGGGTGCCGGTTCGGGCACCACAGGTGGGTCGTTGGTGGCGCGAGCGGCGTCTTGGCCGGTGTCGGCGGTCGAGGCTGCGCCGGGTGGGCACTCCACGCAGGTCACCGTCTTGCTGGCTCGGTGGTAGTCCGCGGTAGTCCCTGAGGCGAGCGCCGTCGTGCAACGCGCGCAGGTGCCGGCGTAGCGCAGACGCATGCGCTTGACGTCGACAACGATCGCCTGGTCATCCCCCATGACGGAGACCGTAGCTCTCGTGTTCTTGGCAGGGCGGCCAGTTGCGTGCACGCGTTCATGAATCGTTCCCCGCGGCCCCTCATCTGGCGAATCGGGAAGTGCCTGGGCGTCCGTGGAGGGCGTCCTGCGTCACTTCTGGGATGTGAAGGGATTTTTCACCGACCAGGGAGCAGAACGATGACCGACACGAAGGTGGGCGACCAGTCGATCCGGAGGGCTGCACGGCAGGCGGCGGTTGCAGCGCAAGCCCGCCGACGGGCCAAGACGGCCGAGAGGGACAAGCGACTCGACGCCGCGGCCCTGACCTTGATCGTCACCCTCAAGGAGCGGGACGGCCTGGAGCGCCGCGCCGGCGCCGCGATCCGAGCGATGCTCGCCGAGGGGATCAGCCTCGCGGACGTGGTCACCTGGACCGACGGGGAGACCACCCTGAAGGAGGCCACCCGGCTGGCCGCCCTCGACGCCCAGGACGGGGACGGATCATGACTGTCACGGCTCGCGTCGAGAACCTGCTCTACGGCGGACGCAGCCTGGTCGGGTTCACCGAGGAGGGCGAGCGGGTCGCCGGTTGGCCGGAGGTCGCCTACGAGTCGATCCGGGCGATCAACCACCTGACCGGGCACGTGCCGATCCCGGCCCCGACGCTTCACCAGGTACTGGGTGACCTGAAGGGTGTGGGCCACCTGCTCCCACAGGCGCTGGAGCAGCTGGCCCGCGGTCTGCGGGCTTCCCTGGTGGAGTTCGAGGTGTACGACCACCGCCGTGAGCCCGGCGAGTCGGTGGCCGAGGCGATCGGGCTGCTGTGCCGGGCCGCGCGCAAGGCCGCCGACCTGGGCCAGCTCCTCGAGGACGCCCAAGCCGCGATCAGCGAGCAGGGCTACCGAGCGCCCGACGACACCAACCCGCTCCTGCCCGGCGAGTGGTGAACCAACCATGGACGCCGCCCCGACCAGTCGCCCCACCCGCCCGCGGCCGTGGTGGCTTTTGACGGTCGCGGTGGTCGGGACAGACCTGGTCATCAGCGCGCTCATCTGGTTCGTGGTGCTGGCCGCGCTCCCTGCCGACGTCGCCCTCGGGGCCACCGCGGCCATGCTCGCGATGTCGCTGGTAGTGGTGTCCGGACGCGCCGAGGGGTTGGCCGTGCGCGTCCTGCACGCGGCTCGCCGCTCCAACGCCGAGCAGGCGCACCGCCTGGCTGGGCCGCTCGCGCTGGTGGCCCACCGGTCCGGACGCAGTGACCTTCTGCTCCTGGTCGGAGGGGCGGAGGCCGTGAGTGTGGCCGGTCGCCGGCACGTGATCCTCCACACCAGCGTGCTGGACGCGTTGCGCCTGGGCCGGATCACCGACGTCCAGGTGGCGGCGCTCATCGCCCACGGTGTCGGACGCCTCCGTCTCGGCCAGCCGCGCCTCGACCTGCTGGTCGCTTTGTGGACGATCCCGTGGGACTGCCTCCGCGGCCTGGTAGCGGGCGTCGGTCGTCACCTGGCGTGGGTGCCGCTGGGACGCCTCGCGTGGGAGACCCGGCTCGTCACCGCCGCCATCGCGGTCGTCCTCGAGGCCCAGGCCGGACGCTGGCCGTCCCCGATCGTCATTGCGGTCTTCACCGCACTCAGCTACCTGCTGCCCCGCTGGCGCCGTGCCAGACACCAGCTCGTCGCCACTACCGCCGCGAACTACGTCGCCGCATGCGGCCTCGACACCAGCACCCGCCACCAGAGGAAGGAACTCCACTCATGAACGCACCCCACCCCCCCGCCACCTCGATCGGCCGGGTCGACCTGCTACTCGGCCACGCGACCATGCTGACCGCGGACCGGTGGGACGACGTCGCCGGCATGATCCAGGAGGCCATGGGGATCGCGCTGCTCTTGGCGGCCACACACCCCGCCAGCCCACCCGCGCGCGTCACCGACCTGGCCGGTCTCGGGGTGCGTGCCTGCATCGAGCAGGCGTGGGCCGAGGTTCAGAGGTGGGACCTCGCCCTGGCTGCGGACTTCCCCGACATGGCTCGCCTGCGGGTGCTGCTGACCGACCTGCGGCATCGCCTCGCCGCTGCGGTCGAGGGTCAAGGGTGATCGGCCGATGTGGCGGCACGTTCGAGGCGAGCTGGCACGACTCCACTGGGAGGTGGAACCGCCCCTGACCCTGGAGCTGCACGACGAGTGGGAGCAGACGGTGACCCTCCTGCAGACCGTCCGGCGGTCGCTCGGCCCTGTCCCGGCTGACGACCCGATCGCCCTGTTGGCCAGCGCCACCGCCGGCGCTGTCCGGGCCAACGCAGGCAGGCAGGTGCTGGCACCCTCCCTGGTGGGGGTTCGCGACGCGCTGGCGGAGGTTGCCGGACGTGTGGAGACCGTCTCGGGCGATGACCGTCGTCGTCACGAGGCGTCCCTCGACCTGGTCGCCTACGAACTGGTCCACTGGGTTCGGATCCGCACCACGAACCCCCAGGCCCGCGACTGGCTGCAGGCGGGCGAGACCGCCCTCGACACCGCCCTCCACGCGCGCGGACGACGGCCCGCGATCGGAGTGGGCTTGGCCGCTTGGCAGGACGCCCTCGCCGCCGTCCAGCCCGTCCGTGAGGCAGCCATCGTGCAACGCAGCCTCGCCTTGGGACACCTGACCATCCTGCGTGCCACCCACGTGCTGGTCCAGGACGCCGGGCGGTCCGGGGCACTCGACCGGACGTACGCCGACACTCTCACCGGCGCCATCCGCGACCTGGCCCGTCTGCACCAGTCCACGTTGAGTCAGCTGGCCAGCCTGGATCTGGGCACATCCCGCGTCGACCAAGCGGTGATGCTCAGGCTGGGCGGCGCAACCCGTCACCTCGCGGCGCCCCCGGATGGCAGAGAGCCCGCGCACCTTCGCCTCGACGCCCTGCTGCGCTCCACTCTCGGCCAGACGACCTTGGTCGCCCAGCTCAGACAGGACGTCTTGGCACAAGCCGTCGCAGGCAGGATCAATCGCCTCGTCCTGGACTACCGGGCCAACCCCGGCATCCTGACCCCCGCCGACCCGTCCCTGTCCAAACCATGGAGCCTGCCGGACGCCTCCCGCCCCTCGCTCGTCCGGCCACCCGAGGCTGTGGCTCTGACCGAGCCCGTGGAACCTACAGTCGCCCGCGGAAGCGTCCTTACCGGCGAGCACATCGTGGCCCTGTGCCGCGCCCGCGACCTGGGCGTGGCGGCGGCCACCAGCGACCCGGCCCGGCCTCCCGACATCCTGCGCGGGATCGACCCGGGCAGGTGGCCCCAAATCGTGCACGAAGGCCGACAGGCGGTGGCCAGCCTGGTCTCGGCGGTCACACCAATGGTCTACGCACAATCACGGGGCGCCTGGAATGGCGAAGACCTGCGCGGCCAGCTCTTCGTGGAACTCATGAACGCCGCCCGCCGCTTCGACCCACAGGGAACCGAACCCCAGGCTTGGCCGGCCTACGCGTGGATGACGCTGAAGCACGCACGGGGACACGGAGTCGACAGCGCCGGTGTGGTCAGTCCACGCACCCCTCGCCCGACAACGGTCGCTCTGGGCGGGTGGGAGCCGCCCAGCCGTGAGCCGGACCCCACCACCGGCATCGAGCAACAACAGGCGCTTCAGACCATCAAGCAAGCACTCGACCACCTCCCCGACGCCTTGCGCGAGCCCCTCGTGGAGGCCATGAAGGGCCGCTCCATCCACAGCATCGCTGGACACCTCGGCGTCTCCCGGAGCACGATTAACCGCAGGATCAGGGCGGCACGGGAGCAGGTCCGAGACGAGCTCGGCCTGCCAACGGGCGACACTGCCCGCGTCCCGTTCGAGATCATCACGGGTCCCGCCCGCACACGCTCCACCCGGCTTGAAGAACAGCGCCCGCGGATGTCGTGTGAACCACGTCGCAGGGGGCCCGACAGGTAGCCGGGCGAAGCTCGATGCTCGCCGAACGCTCCGCCGTGTTCGACTCGATGGCAGGGAGGGCGCCCCTGGCCTCAGACGCCAAGATCATCAGGCCGCGTCCTCACCCGAGGAACGGAACCGACCAATAGGGTGGGGAGGAGGACGATGGTGATCGGAGGAGTTCGTGGAGGACGCGCTTGCGGACCCGGTGCTGAATGGGCCGTTCGATCCGCCCTCCCGCTACTTCGAGTTGGGCCCAAAGGGACCTACTGGCACGATCCTGACCGGACGCCGCCCCAGTGAGTCGTTCATCCCGGTCCCCCAGACCAAGAAGCGTGGCAGGAAGGCTGCGGCCGAGGTCCAGGAGACCCTCGACTTCGACCTGACCCACGAACGTGTCGAGAAGAACACGCTCATCAACGACCTCCGCAAGGCAGTCGATCAGTGGCGAGCGGGCGGCTACCAGGGCACGACTCCGACCACCCGCAAGCTCCTCCTCCACTGGGCCGACCCGACGCGGGAGAACCGCGTCCTGTTCTGCCAGCGTGAGGCCGCGGAGACCGCGATCTATATCTCCGAGATCGCCGGACGCCACGCCTCCGCCGCCGACTGGCGTGTCCGCGTCGACGACGCGAACGCAGAGCACAACGACGGGCTCCCGCGGCTGGCGTTGAAGATGGCCACCGGTTCGGGCAAGACGATCGTGATGGCGATGCTCATCGCATGGAACACCCTCAACAAGGTGGCCTCACCCAGCGACAAGCGCTTCGCCAAACGCTTCCTTGTTGTCACCCCGGGCATCACGATCCGCGACAGGCTCCGGGTGCTCGATCCGACCGAGCCCGGCAACTACTACGACGTCCGCGACCTGGTGCCCGCCCAGCTCAAGGCTGACCTGGGCCAGGCCCAGATCATCATCACGAACTACCACGTCTTCCTGAAACGCGACGCCAAGGAGATCAAGGGCGTTGCCCGTCTCACCAAGAACATCCTCTTGGCCGGCAAGGCCGTGGACCCCTTCAAGGAAAACGACGCAGCCGTGGTGTCGCGCGTGCTGCGCGGCTGGGGAGTTGGCACCGGACGCCAGCAACCAGAGATCGTTGTGTTCAACGATGAGGCCCACCACTGCTACGCAGACCGGCCCCAGCGCGTGGTCGAGGTTGACGGCGCGGAGGCGGACGCCGAGGCCAGGGCAGCCAATGAGCAGGCCCGGGTCTGGTACAAGGGCCTGCTGGCCGTCGCGAACAAGGTCGGCATCAAGGCGATCTACGACCTGTCCGCGACGCCCTACTACCTGCGCGGGTCGGGGTACAACGAGGGCTTCATCTTCCCGTGGACCGTCAGCGACTTCTCGCTCATGGACGCCATCGAGTCCGGCATCGTCAAGGTGCCCCGCATCCCTGTCGACGATGACGCCGCCGACGACCAGGTCGTCTACCTGAACCTGTGGGACCACATCGGCGCCAACCGTGCGCTGGCCAAGCGCGAGCTAGACAAGATCGACGTCACCCAGTGGCTCATCCCCCCACAGCTCCAGGGCGCTCTAGAGAGCCTCTACCGCAGCTACGCGCGCGCGTTCACTCAATGGGAGCAGCACCGCGCCCAACTGGGTGAGTCCCCGCCCGTGTTCATTGTGGTCTGCCCGAACACGTCGGTGTCCCGGCTGGTCTGCGACTGGATCGCCGGTACCCAGGTCGAGGGACCCAACGGCCCGGTCATCGTCCCCGGCAACCTGCCGCTGCTGAACAACGTTCAAGGCGACGGCTTCATGGACCGTCCCCACACCATCCTCATCGACTCCGCCCAACTGGATTCCGGCGAGGCGATCAAGGCCGATTTCAAGGCGGCAGCTGCCGCCGAGATCGAGCTGTTCAAGAGCGACTACCGCAGGCGGAACCCCGGTGCCGACGTCGACGCGATCACCGACGAGGACCTGCTCCGCGAGGTGATGAACACCGTCGGCAAGCCTGGGCGCCTCGGAGAACCGGTTCGCTGCGTCGTCAGCGTCGCCATGCTCACCGAAGGTTGGGACGCCAACACCGTCACCCACATCCTCGGCATCCGCGCGTTCCGCTCCCAGTTGCTGTGCGAGCAGGTCGTCGGACGCGGTCTGCGCCGCCGGTCCTACGCCATCAACGACCAAGGACGCTTCGACGCCGAGTACGCCTCCGTGTACGGCGTGCCGTTCGCCTTCATTCCCTCCGACAAGCCACCCACCGACCCCAAGCCGGCCCCACCGGCCACTGAGGTGCGCAGCGTGCCCGGACGCGAGCACCTGCGGATCACGTTCCCGCACGTGGAGGCATATCGACTCGAGATCCCCGACGAGTACCTCTACCTGGACACCGAGACGGCACCCCGCTACCGCGTCGGCGCGTCCAAGGTCCCCACCTGGACAGAGAACGCCCCGATCGTCGGCGAGGGCGAAGTCATCGAGGAGGATCCGTCCGCCCTGCGACCCCAGGCGGTCGCGTTCCGGCTTGCGCGTCGGCTGCTGCGGCACGAGTACGTGATCGGCAGCGACGAACGCCCGTGGCTGTTCCCCCGCCTGGTGCAGATCTGCAAGGAGTGGCTCGACAAGTGCGTCGACCTCGACGAAGGCTTCGACGTAGGCACCATCGTCCGCTACGCCGATTTCGAAGCGGACGCCGCCGAAGCGATCTACCACGCGGTGACGTGCATGCAGGACGACCGCCGCAAGCGCATGCGCGTCCTCCTCCGCCGGGCCGACCCGGTGGGGAGCACAGAGTCGATCTCCTTCGTCACCCGCAAACCCAACATCACGACCACCTTCTCCGAGGTTGGCCACGTCGTGCTCGACGGCCCGGGCGGCAACACCTGGGAGGAGAAGGTCGCGACCCTCTGCGAGGAGGGACGCCTGGCCGTGGCCGCCTACGTGAAGAACGACCACCTCGGCTTCACCATCCCCTACGTTAACAAGGGCCGCACCCACAGCTACGTGCCCGACTTCCTGCTCCGCCTCAAGCCCCGCGACGGTGACGTGGACCGGACGCTGATCGTCGAGGTGTCCGGCGGCATGAAGTCCGCGCACGCTCCGGGCTCGGTGAAGGCAAAGGCGGAGACCGCCCGCCACTCCTGGTGCGCTGGCGTGAACAACCACGGCGGCTTCGGCCGTTGGGGCTACGTGGAACTTACCGACATCACCACCGCTCACGAGGTCCTTCGCGAGGCCATCGAATCCCTGTACGCCGACGGTCCGATCATCGGCGACCCCGACCTGCTCGACTACTCCGAGGTGAACCGTGGCTCGTAGGCCCGCTGCCCCCAAAGGTCCGACCCCGATCGAGAGCACCGTCCACGAGGACAAACGCTGGAACATCCCCACCGCGGACGCCGCCCAGGACTTCGTTACCCTCGAGGTCGAGGCCATGCGGCAGGTCGCCTACGACCGCGACCCCTCCCTTGACCCGCAACTGATCTGGCGCGAGAAGTACCTGAAAGACGACCCGGCCGCCGGCGGCACGCTCGTCGCGGACGCTCCGCCGATCTACATCCAGGAGAAGATCGACCCACGCGTGTTGGTCGAGAACCTGCGCCGCACCACCCAGGACTCCGCGGACGAACCCGAACTGACCCTTTTCGACACCTTCGACGGCCTCGACGAACTGGACGCCGTCGAGTTCTACCGCCACCAGGCCAACTGGTCCAACAGGATGATCCTCGGCGACTCCCTCCAGGTGATGAGCAGCCTCGCCGAACGCGAGGACCTCCGCGGCAAGGTCCAGATGATCTACCTCGACCCGCCCTACGGCATCAAGTTCGGCTCCAACTGGCAGGTGTCCGTACGTAAGCGCGACGTCAAGGACGGCAAGACCGAGGACGCCGCCCGCGAGGCCGAACAGATCAAGGCCTTCCGGGACACATGGGAACTCGGAATCCACTCCTACCTGTCCTACATGCGCGACCGCCTCATCGCGGCGCGCGAGCTACTGACCGAGAGCGGCAGCTGCTTCGTCCAAATCGGCGACGAGAACGTACATCTGATCCGTTCCCTGATGGACGAGGTATTCGGTTCGGAAAACTTCGTGAGTCAGGTGACATTCGCGACCACCGCCGGGGCAGGTTCCTTCGCCGGAGGTACGAATGTCCTATCTGCGGTCAGTAGCTTCATCGTTTGGTATGCCCGCGATCTCCAGGTCGTGAAGTACCGGCAGCTCTACCAACTGAGGGAGGAGGGTGGGCTTGGCGGCGGAAAATACACCACGATTGAGCTCCCGGGCGGGCATCGTGTCCCTGCCAGTCAGGCAAGTTCCTCGGAGGGTCGCCTTCTAAGGTATGACAACCTCACATCCCAGACGACTCGTGTCGGGCAGACGACCGTGTTCCCCGTCACAGTGAACGGGAAGACAGCGTCTCCGATTTCTGGAGGATGGAAGACGAATCAAGAGGGCATGGCACGTCTCGTTGCAGCACGCAGGGTCGAGCCAACCGGTCGAAGCATGTCCTACGTACGCTACTTCGATGACTTCCCGGCTTTCCCCCTCACTAACAATTGGCCGGACATCGGGGGTATTCAGCCTCGATCCGCCGATGGTGTTGGGCGGGTCTGATGGCGAATGCTCCTGTGGCAAGCAAGGATGGGACTGCTTAAGGTTCTCATCCGCTGCCTGACAGGAGCACTCGTAGTGCGAGTCTGCCACACCATTCAACCGGTTTTCGACGACCCGAATCTGGTCGCGTTCGGCGGCCTTCCCGCAGTGATGCGGCTTGCCGAACAAGCCGGCCTCCACGAGCTCGTCGAGCAGCACCTGACCCTGCCCGGGACCGCCGGTGCGAACGCTCCGGTCAAGGTGTCGGCGCTCATCGCTGGGATGGTGGTCGGCGCTGACAGCATCAGCGACATGGACGTGCTGCGTCATGGCGGCATGGGGCGCGTGTTCGACGGGCTCCGCGCGGCGACCACCTTGGGCACCCACCTACGCGCCTACCGGTTCGGCCACGTCCGCCAACTCGACGCGGTCGCCTCGCGCCTGTTGATCAAGCTGGCCGGGTTGTCGCCGATCCTGGACGGTGCCGACCAGCTGACCTTCGTCGATGTGGACGACACGATCCGGGAAACCCACGGCTACCGCAAGCAGGGCGCCGCCTACGGCTACAGCCGGGTCAAGGGCCTCAACGCCTTGGTGGCGACCATTTCGACGCCGACGAGTGCGCCGGTGATCGCCGCGACCCGGCTCCGCAAGGGCAACGTGTCCTCGGCCCGCGGTGCGGCCCGGCTGATCGGCGACACCCTGGCCACGCTCCGCCGGGCGACCACCCCAGCCTGGTGATCGTCCGCGCTGACAGTGCCTACTTCAACCACGCCACCATCGCCGCTATTGCCGCCGGCGGCGCCCGATTCTCGATCACCGCCCGGATGAACACGGCCGTCACCAGGGCGATCACCACCATCAACGACACCGACTGGACGACGATCCGCTACCCGCAAGCGATCTATGACGAGGCCCAACAGGTGTGGATCTCCGACGCCGAGGTCGCCGAGGTGCCGTTCACGGCGTTCACGTCCCGCCGCAAGGCCGACCACGTCACCGCCCGGCTGGTCGTCCGTCGGGTGCGGCGACTGAACCCGAACGCGAAGGCCCAGGGTGAGCTGCTGCCCGGCTACCGCTACCACGCCGTCTTCACCAACAGCACCTTCGCGTTGGTGGACGCCGAGGCGTGCCACCGCGACCACGCGGTGATCGAGGGCATCTTCGCCGACCTGAAAGACGGGCCGCTGGCCCACGCCCCGTCGGGGAAGTTCATGGCGAACAGTGCCTGGCTCGCCCTCACCGCCATGGCGTTCAACCTGACCCGCGCCGCCGCCCGGATCGCCAGCAAGACCCTGGGCCGGGCCAGGACCTCGACGGTGCGCCGCACCCTCATCCAGGTCGCCGCCCGGATCGCGAACCAAGCCCGCACCTGGCTGCTGCACCTACCCCGGAACTGGCCGTGGGAACCCCAACTCGCCACCCTCTACAACGCCGCGTTCGGGCCACCAGCAGCCGCCAGCCCCTGACCACCCGCCCCGCAGGCACAAGCAAGGAACCCAGTGGAAAAGCCGGGCACACCGGCAGTCACCCCACGCCCACCCGCGGAATCGCACTCCGGCCCATCATCGAAATTCGGAAACGGTCACCCACGAATGAGCGTCGGCGGATCGAGGTTCAGAGCAGGGCTGACCCGAAGGTCTATGTCGTCCAGACAGCGACATCCGCAATCCAGCGCTGCCTCCTGATGTGCACCGATCCGGGCGACCTGGTGCTCGACCCCACCTGCGGTTCGGGCACTACGGCGTTCGTGGCCGAGCAGTGGGGCCGACGTTGGATCACGATCGACACCTCCCGGGTCGCCCTCGCCCTCGCCCGCCAGCGGCTCATGGGAGCCAAGTTCCCCTTCTATCTGCTCGCAGACTCGGACAAGGGGCGCGCGAAGGAGTCCGGGGCGTCTGGCACCTTGCGCCCGCCCGCGCCGACGACGAACGACATCCGACACGGCTTCGTGTACGAGCGGGTCCAGCACATCACCTTGAAGTCGATCGCGAACAACCCCGACATCGTCGAGGGCATGACCCGAGAGGCGATCGACGCAGCGATCAAGCGACACGCCGACTTCGAGTTGCTCTATGACCGTCCCTACGAGGACAAGGGCGTCGTTCGGGTGACGGGTCCGTTCACGGTCGAGAGCCTCTCCCCGCACCGGTCGCTGGCGTTCGCCGGCGGTGAGCAGGACCGGCCAGCGTCCGAGGTGGCGGCGTCCACGGCCGGGGAGGCGCCGACCTTCGAGCAGACGATCCTGGAGAACCTGCGCAAGGCCGGAGTCCAGAACGGCCGCACCGCGGAGCGGATCACGTTCGCCTCCTTGGACCCGCACGCCGGGGAGTACGTGCAGGCAGTGGGCGACGGGGTGAGCGGCGAGGCGTCCCTGCGGGTCGGCGTGGCGATCGGTCCGCAGTACGGCATCGTGTCGCCCGGCTTCATCAAGGACGCAGCCAGGGAGGCCATCCGGACCGGGGACATCGACCTGCTCTGCGTGCTGGCCTTCGCCTTCGACCCGCAAGCCACCGGGGTCACGCTCGAGGACGGCGTCACCGTCGAGACCGGCGACGCCGGCTTCGCCCAAGTCGCGGGCGAACGCCAACTCGGCCGGGTGAAGGTGCTGCTTGTCCGCATGAACGTCGACCTGCTCATGGGCGAAGAGCTCAAGAAGACCGGGGCCGGCAACCTGTTCACCGTCTTCGGCGAGCCAGACATCGACGTCCGGACCCACGACGAAGACCAGATCGTCGTCGAGCTACGCGGCGTGGACGTGTACGACCCCACCACGGGCGAAGTGCGCTCCCACGACACTGGCCGCATCGCGCTGTGGATGATCGACACCGACTACAACGAGGAGTCGTTCTTCGTGCGGCACTGCTACTTCACCGGCGGCGGCAACCCCTACCAGCGGCTCAAGACCGCCCTCAAGGCCGAGATCGACGAGGACGCCTGGGCCTCGCTGAACTCTACGGTCTCTCGACCGTTCGCAAGGCCGTCTGAAGGCCGAATCGCTGTCAAGGTGATCAACGACTACGGCGACGAGGTCATGAAGGTGTTCGAGATCTCATGAGCGCACCCCAGTGTCAAGGGCCACTGGTTTCTGCCCGGAGGCGGACATGAAACCTGCCCGGTGGCGGTCACGAGAAGTGCCCGGTGGTGGCCATGGGATCTGCCCCTGGGGGCTGTTGGCCATCCACCTCGGTCGAGGCGTGGTTAGTGCAAGGGGGTCACCCCCCGGCCGGCGAGTGCTTGGGTGAGTCGGACGCTGTCGCCGCTGGTTTGGCAGACGTGGGCGTGGTGGAGGAGCCGGTCGACGGTGGCGGTGGCCAGCGTTTTGGGCATGAGTTCGTCGAAGCCGGCGGGGTGCAGGTTGGAGCTGATCGCGACGGAGCGTTTCTCGTAGGCGGCGTCGACCAAGCGGTAGAGGCCCTCGGCGGCGTCGTGGGACACGGGCAGCAGGCCGATGTCATCGACGACGACCAGGTCGGCGCGCAGGATCCGGGCGATGGCTTTCGACACGGTGTCGTCGGCGCGGTGCCGGCGCAGCAGCAGGCCGAGGTCTTCGAGGGTGAACCAGGCGACGCGCAGTCCTTGTTCGACAGCCAGGTGGCCGAGTGCTTCGAGGAAGAACGTCTTCCCGGTGCCGGAGGGGCCGCAGACGACGAGGTTCTCCCGCCGGCCGACCCATTCCAGGGTCCGCAGTGCTTGTTGGGTGGGGGCCGGGATCGAGGATGCTGTGTCCTGCCAGGCGTCGAACGTTTTGCCGGTGGGGAACCCGGCCGCGGTCCGGCGGGTGGTCAGCGCGGAGCGTTCCCTTCCGGTGACCTCCTCGACGAGGAGGGCTTTGACGACTTCGGCGGGGTCCCAGCGTTGCGCTCGGGCGGTGGCGAGGATGTCAGGTGCTGCGGTGCGCATGTAGGGCAACCGCATCCGGCGCAGCAACACTTCCAGGTCGGCCGGTAGCGGCGGGGCGACCGGGACCCCAGCCACCGGGGCGCTCTGGCCGGTCATGAGGCGATCTCCTCGGGGTTGGTGGTGCCGTAGGTGGCCCAGCCGCTGGTGCCTTGGGTCAGGGACTGGTCCTCGCTGGCCTGCAGCTGTGTCGGGTGTGGTCGGCTGCGGTGGTGGTCGAGGATGGAGGCCAGGTCGGCCTCGGCGAAGCGGCCGTGGACGGCGGCATGCCCCAAGGCCCAGTCGACGTCGGCGGGGTTGAACAGGCGTGCCAGCTGGACCGCGGCGGCCATCTTGACTCGCATCTTCCCGGTGCCCGCGGCGGCGCTCGACCAGCCAGATCCGCGCCCCTTCACCCAGGGCGAGGAACTCGCTGTCAGCCACCGACTTGGGTGTGGGGGTCCGTTCCAGGGCGCCGGCTGGTGCGGGCGGGAAGTGCGTGTCGTCGAGCATCGGCGTGCCGGGGGTGGCGCGTCGGTGGCGGGCGACCTCGACCGGGCCCGCGTCGTCGAGGTGGCAGATCACGATCTGCTCATCCGCGCCGCGGCCGTGGACCCGGACCCAGACCGTCTCGCCGCAGAGCCGGTGAGGGACGGAGTACTGGCCGTGTTCGAAGTTCACCATCGGCGTGTTGTCCGGCACCACCCTCGTGGTCCCGAACGCGACCGTGAACGGCGCCGCCGCGACAGGATGCAACCGTGGGCGTTCCTCGGCCAGCATCTCGACCGGGGCCCGTCGGGTGACCCGATGCGGACGGGCGTTGACCAGGTCGCAGAACGCCTCGCAGGCGGCCTCGAGGTCGGCGAACGTGTCGTAGGCGTCGCGCAGGTTCGCGTCGGTGGGCACCAGGTCGGCCTTCGCGAGCTTCACCGATGATTCGGTGCCACCCTTGCTCGCCGGGTCCGCCGGAACACAGTGTGAACGGTCACCGCGTAATGGGAAGCGAAGGCGACCAGCTGCTGGTTCCGCACCGGGATCCCGGCGATGTGCTCACTGGTGACGGTCTTCTCGTTGTCGGTCAACACATACGTCGGGACGCCCCCGATCCGGCGGAACGTGACATCCAAGGCGGCGAACACCGAGGGCAGGGTCTTGTCCCGCAGCGGCAGCACCACCCGGAATCTCGACCACGCGACCCAGGCCACGAACAGGACCGTCTTGACCCCGTCGATCAACGGCCCGTCGCCGTAGTCGTACTGCAACCACATCCCCGGCTCGGTCACCCACGGCCGATGGACCCTGCGGTTCCCGACCCGGAACGCGGTCTTCGCGGCCGCGACCGCGCGGCGGGTGGTGCGCTCCGAACCGGTGTAGCCCAGCCACACCAGCTTCTGGTGGACCCTGTCGGCGCGGACCTTCCCCTTCGACCGCTCGACCCACTCCTCGACCTTGTCCAGGTAGTCGTCGATCAGCTGAGGCCGGCGGGCCGTCCCCGACGGCGGGCCACCCAGCTTGTCGCGGGCCTCCACATAGCGTTTCACCGTGTGATGAGAACACCCCACCAACTCGGCAGA
This sequence comes from Nigerium sp., assembly GCA_016711325.1. Classification (GTDB taxonomy): domain Bacteria; phylum Actinomycetota; class Actinomycetes; order Propionibacteriales; family Propionibacteriaceae; genus Propioniciclava. Next base: position 44,846 of record JADJTH010000010.1, read on the forward strand.
ATCACGCAACGACCCAGTCAGATCGTAGGCATCCAAGATTTCCATGATTTCCTCGGCAGACTTCAAGATGTCCCTTCCCCGGGTGACGAACAGTGCTTCAGCACCACTCATCGCACTCGAGGAAGGGACGCCGACCGCGGACGCGGCCAGGCAACGGATGTCGTGTCGGGCAGATCCCATGGCCACCACCGGGCAGATTTCATGACCGCCAGCGGGCAACTACATGACCGTCACTGGGCATTTTTCCGTGTCCGCCGACACCCCAGAGTGAAGTCGACCCGCAGCTGGTCGAGGCAGCACTTCAGTTGTTCGCCCAATCTTGCTTGGAAGAGAACCACGCGTTGTGCGGTGGCACAGAGGCTTGCCTCGATCAGGTTGAGGTGCAGCAGCGCGTAGTCGAGCGAGCGCACCGGGCCAGAGGCTTTGATGCGAGCAAGGGCGCCCTCGGCCGGCGGGGGGAGCAGCCGACATCGTGGTGGTCCACTTCGGAGCTCCTCAGGACGGTCCTCGACGGCGTGGTCACGCCGCCCCACACAAACTGGCTCTGGCGCTCTATCACCATCACGACGGCCTTGGCTCGCCTCGGCGAGCGCGGGTTGTCGCCGGACGCCGTGATCAGGACCGGGTTTGGTCACGATCTGATTCGGAGGGCAATCATGGACGCGGCCGTGTTCTGGCTCGCCGAGCGCGAAGGCCGCTACCCGCCTGAGTCCACGCCTCGCTTCCTTCGCGGCTGGGTTGGGCTGCTTGATGCTCAGGATTCGTTCGCCTGTGAGGACGCCTCATTCGCCTGGGTTGCCCAGGCTGCGCTGGCTTCCTCACCGGCCGAGACTGCACGCAACTGGTTGCGGTCAGCTGCAGTAGGGGATCTGATCAGCTGGAAGGTGACCGGCTACCTTGAGGTGCCGCGTGGCCCGGACGAGATCGTCTTCCCGGGCGGCAAGGACGCGACACGCTGGGTGTGTGACCGACTAGGCCGGACATTCCTGACGGACTGGCACGCGCCCAGCCTGCAGTGGGAACTGGCCTACATCCGATCGCCCGGGGACACGGCTGCCCGCGCGGGAGTAGATCCGAGCATCCTGGACGAGCGCGTCAGCACCGAGGACATGGTCATCAGTGAGATGTGCCGACGCCTGCATACTCCGGGAGTGCGCGACGTTGTAGACGCAGAACTGCGGGCCGAAGACCTGATCCCCTCACTCGGCCTCCTGCTGAAGGAGGGCAGGCTTGACGACGCCAGATCGCAGGCGCGGCGAGCCTGGGAGTCGTATCCCGGGAACCCGGATTTCCAGCTCGCATACGCGTTCTGCTCCATCCCGTCCGATCGCGCCGAGGCGGCGCGGATCCTCGGCGACCTCGAGGCGAGCGATGATCGAGTGCGTGCAACGGTTACCGCGAATCTCGCCACCTGCGCGCTGTTTGAGGGCCTTCCCGAGCGCGCCGCGGAGCTCGTGGCTGAAATGTCGAGTCCCTACCCCGCTGGCGACGTCTGGCTATGGGATCCCGTGGCCGCACTCAATGGGCGAGCCGAGGTCCGCGTGGACTCGGTCGACCGTTGGGTACAGCGCCTCCAGCTCTTGGGTCAATCGACATAGCGGGCGAGTGCCTTGACCGGCACCATCAGGTGGAGCTCCTCCACAGGCGACTGCAAGAAGTCGCCATTTCGCAGATAGAACTCCTTGGCCGTCTCATCCCGGCAGTGGACGAGCACGGCCGCCGCACCAATGCTCGCGCTGAGTTGAACCGCCCGGAGCAGTGCGTCCCGGAGGAGTTCCCAGCCGAGCCCCTCGCCTTGGAAGGACTGGTCCACGGCAAGACGCGCCAGCAGGATGCAGGGAATCTGGGAGGGACGTCCCCTCTGCATCTCCGCCGGCACGTCGAGCTTGGCCACAGCCGACATGGTGATCGCGTAGTAGCCGACAACACGGTCGCCATCGGTGATGACGTAGGTGATGGCGTTGTTTGCCTGCTGGTTCTGCCACGAGAACTTGAGCAGCCACTCGTCAAGTTCCGCGGCGCCGCTGACGAAGCCGTCACGCTTGTCGCCACGCTCCAGCTTCCGAGGACCGGTGAACTCAGTCGGCATTGCTTGCGAACCGCGAACGGCGGGCAAACAACCGATCGAACTTACTCGTGGATGGCAACGGCGCGTCGAGCAGACGCACGAATTCCGCGAACTGCTCGTCGGACGCTGTGAACCAGCGCCGATCCGCGAGGACACGCTCGGCCTGATCGACAGCGCTCCCCAGGATGAAGTCGGTCAGCGAGTGATCAGTTGCCTCGGCGGCGCGGCGCAACAGCGCCTTCTGACGTTCGGTCGCGCGGAGGTTGATGCTTTCGCTCTTGGCAGCTCGAGTCGTGATCTCGGACATGGTGAATCCCTTTCGCCGTACGGACATTGTATACACAGATGAGGACGGGCGGTCAAGGCCGCCTCCACGGTCTGTGGGCACCCGAACTCGCAGTGGTGTCGGTCCGAACCGGCATGATGTCCTGATGGAGTACACCGACGCGCAGCGGACCGCCATCGCCTGCTGGGACCGAAACTTGCAGATCATCGCGTGCGCCGGCTCGGGCAAGACGGACGTAGTGTCCCGGCGGATCGCCGAGCTGCTCCTGCTGCACGGCGTGCAGCCAGCCCACATCGTCGCATTCACCTTCACGGAGAAGGCCGCGGCCGAGCTGAAGGACCGGGTGCTGCGCCGGATCCAGGACGCCGGCGGCTCGACGCTCGGGCTGGCCGAGATGTTCATCGGGACCATGCACGCGTACTGCCTCGACATCTTGCAGCGGCACGTACCGGAGACGTTCCGCTACCGCGTCCTGACCGAGGTCACGAACCGGCTCTTCATCGACCGACACAGCAGGGAGTCTGGTCTGACGACCTGCCCCGTCACGTCCGCCAAGGTCACGCGGCTGCGCCGCTACCAGGACTCCAAGCTGTACCAGTCCGTCCTGTCGCTGCTCCGGGAAGATGACGTCGTCGATGACGCGGTGCCGGCGGGGGTGTGGGAGTCCTTCACGCAGTACATCCACCTGCTCGGCAAGAAGTCGTACTTCGACTACACGGCGATGATCCAGTTGGCCGTCGAACTGCTCGAGTCCGAGGACGACCCTGTCGCGGACATGATCCGCGGCCACGTGCACGGAGACCTGAAGTACCTCGTGGTGGATGAATACCAAGACGTGAATCCCCTCCAGGAGCGCCTGATCCGCGCCCTGGCAGCGCACGGCGCCAACGTCTGTGTCGTGGGTGACGACGACCAGACCATCTATCAGTGGCGCGGCAGTGACGTGGGCAACATCCTGACCTTTGCCGATCGGTACCCGGACGTTGAGAGGGTGTTCCTCTCGGACAACTTCCGTTCCAGCCGGGGGGTTGTCGACCTTGGCCGGACCGTCGCAGAGAGCTTGCCCCTGGGCGCCCGGTTGCCCAAGGACATGGCCGCGGCCGGGCACCAGCAGTGGGCTCGCGGCGACCTGCTCGCCCTCTCCTTCGAGAGCCCCGAGGACGAGGCGTCCTGGATGTGCGACCGCATGGAGGAGCTCCGCGGCGTCCCCTTCACCGACGCCCCGGACGCGGACCCGCGCGGCCTGACGTGGTCGGACTTCGCCGTCCTCTACCGATCGGTCGCCCGCGACGCCGACCCTCTGGTGGACGAGCTGCGCCAGCGCAACATCCCGTACGTCGTCAAGGGCCTGAACCGGTTGTTCGACTCTCCCGAGATCCAGGCGGTCGTCACGGTGTTCGCTTACTTGGTGAGCGAGGTCGGAACCCAGACCGTGCAGCAGGCTTGGGAGGACGCCGAACTTGTTCCTCCCGGCCGCAACTGGACGGCCGCGTTCGCCGTCCTCGAGGGCGCTCGCGCAGTGCGGGACGGCAGCAGGTGGGGCGTCTACAACATCCAGCGCCTGTACCTCGACCTGTTGGAGGCGTTGGAGGTTCGCGAGGACACCATCCCGGGCTCGCCAGAACGGGCCGAGCTCGTGTTCTACCAATTGGGCAAGTTCAGCCAGGCGATCTCCGACTTCGAGGAGATCCACTTCTCATCGTCCCCCACCGCGAAGTACCGGGCGTTCCGGGATTGGCTGCAGCACCAGGCGCCGGACTACTACGCCGAATCGGACGCCGACGTGGGCTACGCCCAACCGGACGCGGTCGTGATCTCCACGGTCCACCAGGCCAAGGGCATGCAGTACCCAGCCGTGTTCGTGCCTTGCCTGCGCAAGAACCGCTTCCCGTCCAAGCGACAGGGCGGGCTGGGCGTCTTCCACGTCGTCCCTCAGGAAGCGGTGCCTTCGCCGGACCGCTACCGCGGCACGGTGGAGGACGAGACGCGCCTGTTCTACGTCGCGGTCACACGGGCCCAGAAGTACCTCGCGTTGAGTTTCTCGCCCGGGGGCAACCGGCTGTACAAAACTCCCTCGCCATTCCTGCAGTTGGCCACAGGGAACCAGTTCGTGTCGACGCGGGCCACGCCGGTGGCGCCCGATACCGACCGTCTCCCGCCGATGCCACGCCGGGAGACACCACAAGTCAGCCTGACGTTCTCAGAGTTGAAGTACATGTTCGACTGCCCCTACCAGTTCAAGATCAGGTTCCTGTACGGCTTCAATCCGCCCATCCACGAAGCGCTCGGTTACGGGAAGGGTCTGCACGACGCCCTCGCCGAGGTGCACAAGCGGGCAATCGACGGACAGTTGATGACGGCTGCGGACGCCGCGGACCTGGTCGAGCGTCATCTGCACACGCCCTACGCCTACCCAGCCTTGCGTGAGCAGTTGGTGAAGTCAGCCCAGCAGGCGATTGAGCGCTATTTCGGCGCCCACGGCGAGGAGCTTCCCAACACGGTCCACTCGGAGAAGCAGATCCAGGTCCACCTCGGCGACGGTGTGGTGGTCGATGGCCGTATCGACCTGATCCGGCGTCTCGACACCGACGAGGTCGCGGTCGTCGACTTCAAGTCGACCGAACGGGCCCAGCCCGAGGAGGTGACCCGCGATCAACTCCACGTCTACGCGCTCGGCTACCAAGAACTCGTCGGGCAGCAACCCGACCTCATCGAAGTGCTCAACCTGGACGAACGGGGCAAGTCGGTGAGGGAGCAGGTTGAGGCGCCGCTCTTGGACGACGTCCGCCAGCGGGTCGTGGGGGCCGGCAACGCGCTGCGGATCAATGACCTGCCCCGGCACACGTCGTGGTGCACCCAGTGCGCCACCTGTGACGTGGCGGCCCTCTGCCGAACAAGGCCATGAGTGCAGACTGCAAGGTCGGTGGGCGTCGGGCAGGAACAGTCGACACCGCGTCCGGCTCACCAATCCCTTGTCCGCCAGCGCGCTGCGCAGGACTGGCTGGCGCCACGCTGTCCGTGGAGAGCCTTCTCCGTCACTTCTGGATAGTGAGGGCGCGCTGTGACGTCCACCGAATCCACCCCGAGGAGGGTCAATGACCGCTCAGACGATCCGCAGGACGAAGAAGTCGACGAGCACCAACCCGGACCGGCAGCCGAAGTGGTTGTCCTACCCGGAGGCATCGGAGCTGTGCACCTTGTCGGTGCGTTCGCTGAAGCGCCTCACGCAGGCTGGCAAGCTGCCCTGCTACGTGGTGGGTGGCAAGGTGCTGAGGCTGAAGGCGTCCGACGTCGAGGCGCTGATCGTGCCTGCTGACGAGTGCTGCGGCTGGTAGCCGGCGGCCTTCGACTGCCTGCCCCGGGCGCCTGTCATTGACCGGCGTTCGGGGCAGCGCTGTGTCCGACAGTGGGGGTCGGTGCGGCCGCGGGTTCTGGTGTGGCGAGGGCGGCCATGCGTTTGGCGAGGTCCTTCTTCCGGTCGTTGACGGCCTCTTGGTAACGCATGGCGACGTGGATGTCGCTGTGGCCGGCGAACTGCATGAGCTCCTTGGTGGTGGCTCCGCTGATGGCGGCCATGGTGGCGGCGAAGTGTCGGAGGTCGTGGAAGCGGAAGTCGGGGCGTCCGATCTGGTGTCGGGCCTTGTAGAAGCCGTTGCCGGGGTGCTTCTGCCTGCCCCTACGGTCGAAGCGAGGTGCGTGCCCGTAGACCTGTCCCGGGGTGAGCGGCCGTCCGTCGGTGCCGGGGAACACCAGCGCGTCGGGGTCGCTTCGTGTGTAGGTGGCGAGGTGCTGATGCACGTCCTCGATGAGGTGGGGTGGTAGGTAGATCGTCCGGTGCCCGGCAAGGGACTTGGGGGTGGTCAGGAGGCGTTCGCCGGCGACGGTGACTGCCGCCTGTTCGACGGTGATGGTGCCTTCGGTGAGATCCTCGCTGAGGAAGATGTCGCGGCGGCGGAGGCCGGTGAGTTCGCCGAACCGCAGGCTGCACCAGGCGGCGAGGAGCACCATCAGGCGGTGCTGGGGCCGCATGGCGTCGGCGAGTTCCTGGACTTGGGCGACGGTGAGGAGGTTGATCTCCTTGGGGACGGCGCGGGAGGTGGCTCCTTCGACGCTGACGGGGGATTCCTTGACCAGCTTGCGTGCCACGGCGGTGCGGAAGATGGCCTTGAGCAGCGAGTAGGCGTGGGTGCGCATGGTCGGTGCGTCCGGTCGAGAGTGGTACCAGCGCTCGACGTCGGCGGTGGTGATCGAGGTCAGGGGCAGGTCGTGGAACAGTGCGAACCAGCGCTCGTGGATGTCGAGGTAGTGCTCCTTGGAGCGGTCCTTCAGGGGGCGCCCTCTGACCAGCCGCTTCTCGATCCATTCCCGGGCGAACTCGTCGAAGGTGATTGCCTCTGCCTCTGCGAGCTTGCGGCGCACGGCCGGCGGCGTCCACTCTCCGCGCTCGATCAGGCCGAGCTCCTGGGCCAACCATCCTTGGGCGCGGATCTCGTTCGAGAACGTCATCCCGGCTGTGTGGTACTTGCGATCAGGGCCCTTGTAACGGACGGCGAACCGGTTGCCGGTTCGGAGTAAAGTCCCAAATGAGCGGTATCGCGTTCCCTTAACCGGCCCCGGACGCTTCCTCGCCGTATCCGAGGAATCCTCCTCTCCTCGAATAGTGTGTATCTTCCGTGTATCTTCGCGGTCTCGATCGGCTCTCGATGCCCGTCCGGTCATGCGGTGGATGATAGCCCGATGAGAGGTAAAATTGCTAGTGGATGCATGATTGGCCCGCTCTGTCACGCCGTGTCCGGTAGAGGTCACATTGGTCTCGTCACAAATTCAAGTCCAGTTAGGCCCACCCATGGATTCCCACTCCCACTAGGGGAGATACGCAAGATCTCCTCTCGGGTGAGGAGGTTTAGAGACCTGGCGAGCTGATCGCTCACGGCCGCCATGTGAGGTTCCCCCCGGATCGTGGAGGCATCAGCTATAAGGAGTAGCTATGCCTGAGAAGCGCAAGAAGTACGATCCGGAGTTCCGTGAGGGAGCGGTCCGGATTGTTGAGGAAACAAACAAGCCGATCGCGCAGGTGGCCCGGGATCTGGGGGTGAACGAGGGCACGCTGGGGAACTGGGTGAACCAGGCCCGCGCCGCCCGGGAGGGTCACGGCGAGCTGGCCAAGGACGATTATGAGGAGCTGCGCCGGCTCCGGGCCGAGGTCGCCGAGCTCCGGATGGAGCGTGATGTCCTCAAGCGTTCCGTGGTCTTGTGGGTGAAGGAGGCGACGAAGTGAGCGTGGCACGCTTCATCGCTGACCAGAAGACCTTCTGGCGGGTGCCCGTCGCGGTGTGCTGTGCCCTGCTCGGGGTCAGCGTGTCGTGGTTCTACAAGTGGTGGCCCCGTGCCCAGGTGGGCGGCCCGAGCACGAAACGGGCCCGGCGCCGGGCCGAGGTCGACGCCGCGGTGAAGACCGGGTTCGACGCGGCTCGGGGGTTGCACGGCTCGCCGCGGCTGACCGCTGACCTGCGGGATGCCGGGTGGACGATCTCGGAGAAGACGGTGGCCGACTCGATGGCCCGCCAAGGCCTTGTGGCAAGGCGGATCAGGCGTCGGAACGGTCTGACCAAGCAGGATCGGACCGCGCCGAAGTTCCCTGACCTGTTGAAGCGGGACTTCACCGCCGAGGCGCCGAACTGCCGCTGGGTTGGCGACATCACCGAGATTCCCACCGACCACGGCAAGCTGTACCTGGCGACCGTGATCGACCTGTACAGCCGCCGTCTCCTGGGTGCCGCCACCGGCCTGCACCCGGACGCGCAGCTGGCCTGCGCTGCGATCACGATGGCCGTCGCGACCCGGGGCGGCAAGGCCGCGATCTGGCGAGACGACGAGGCGTAGCGGGTGGTGTTCCACACCGACCGAGGCTCGACCTACACCGCGAAGTCGTTCACCAAGTTGTGCCGCAAGCTGGGCATCCGCCAGTCGATGGGCCGGGTCGGGTCCTGCTTCGACAACGCCGCCGCCGAGGCGTTCTTCTCCTCCCTGGAATGGGAGGTGCTGTCCCGGCACCGGTTCGCAGACACCCGACACGCCCAGGCCGTCGTGCTCGAGTGGTGCTACGGCTTTTACAACCACACCCGCCGGCACAGCAGCGCTGGCATGATGGCCCCCATCACCTACGAGACCACCGCCCTCAACCGAGAAGCGGCATAAGGAACCCTCCACGGTTCGGGGTGAACCTCAATGCGAGGTACTTCCACCCGGTCGGGGTGTACACCGACACGCCGCCGGACGCCCCGGCGATGTAGCAGACCCGGCCCTCGGTCGGGTCGGGGATCGCGAGGTCGCGGGCGGCCTCGTCCGCGAACGGCACCACTGTGAGGACGCCGGCGTCGGTGTGTTCGCTGTCGCCGAGCTGGCGGAGTTTCTCGGCGAGGACGGCTTTTGACTGGTCGGGCCGTAGCAGGTCGCATTCGAGGCGCACGATCCGGTCGAGGGTGGTGATGTCCTCGACGCGTTCGGCGTCGGTGACCCCGCGGCCGTACATGAGGGTGAGTGCGCGCCGTTGCCCGGCGAACGTCTCGCGTGCCTGCGGCAGGTCGCCAAGGTACACGGCGGCGACCTCATCGTGCCCGACCGCGCCGCAACGGCGGACCCTGGCGACCGAGATCGCACATGCGTTCAGCGTCCCGACGAAGCGCCTCGGCTGCGCTCCCGGCTGGCTAGGGATGTTGCTCCGCCGTTGCGTCGAGTCCGTCGACTCGCTGTCCGGGAGATGGTGGACACTCGTGGCCCAACAGAGGGCCACGCGTGTCCGCTATGTTCGCGAGAGTCAGCTCACCGCGCTGAACTCCGCCGTGGGCCTACTCGGGGTCGGGCCTCACGCGTCAGGACCAAGGAAGGACGACGATTCCGTCCGCGTCGAGCGGGTCTGGCGTTGGCTTCATGACGCGGTTCTTCTCCGTCTCCCATGACGCTCGTCGGCTCGCGTCTCCCACGCTACCCGCGATGACGGCCTCAGCCCGGCGTCACCACGGACGAACATGAGACGGTTGGCGGGACCCCCGGATGGCTGCTACGTTCCTCGCCATGACCGCACACATGGTTCGAACCGGCGCCCTTCGCCGCGACCTGTGTTGTCTGTGTCCGGCGTCCTGTTGATCTCTTCTCTCGAGATCGCGCGCCCCGTCCGGCGGTAACCCTCAGGGGCCGGAACCCATTCTTCATCGCCTTCCCCTGAGCGAAACCGGTCCCCCGCGACGTCACAGCGAGCACACGCACCCACATCGCCTACTACACCTCTCGGATTACCGAGATATCGATCGACCTCATCCAAGGAGCACTTCCATGACCTACTCCCGCCGAGCCTTCCTCGCCGCGACCGCAGCCACCGTCGCCCTGGCCGTGACGGCCTGCTCCGGTGGAGGTGCCAGCGACGCCGTCCAAGGCACCACCGCACCCTCGGCCGGCGGACAGGCGTCCTCGGTGATCAACCTGTACGCGTATGCGGTCCCCAAAGTAGGCTTCGACAAGGTGATTCCCGCGTTCAGCGCCACCGCGGCCGGAGCCGGCGTCGAGTTCCGGCAGTCCTACGGCGCCTCGGGCGACCAGTCGCGCAAGGTCGCCGCCGGCGCCGAGGCGGATTTCGTCAACTTCTCCGTCACCCCCGACATCACCCGGCTGGTGGACGCCGGCCTGGTCGCCCCCGACTGGGACGCCGGCGAACACCGGGGCATCCCCTTCGGCTCGGTGGTCACCATCGTCGTCCGCGAGGGCAACCCGAAGGGCATCGCCGACTGGGACGACCTGCTCAAGCCCGGCATCGAAGTGGTGACGCCGAACCCGTTCTCGTCGGGCTCCGCGAAATGGAACCTGCTGGCGCCGTACGCCACCAAGAGCGAGGGCGGCACGAACCCCGAGGCCGGCCTCGCCTTCATCGAGGCCCTGGTGAGCGAGCACATCAAGGTGCAGCCGAAGTCCGGTCGCGAAGCCACCGAGACGTTCCTGCAAGGCACCGGCGATGTGCTGCTCAGCTACGAGAACGAAGCGCTCTTCATCGAAGAGCAGGGCGACAAGGTCGGACACGTGACCCCGCCGTCCACGTTCAAGATCGAGAACCCGGTTGCCGTCCTCTCGAACAGCGCCAACCTCACCACGGCGACGGCCTTCCGCGACTTCCTCTACACCGCTCCCGCGCAGCGGCTGTGGGCCGAGGCCGGCTTCCGTCCCGTGGACGCCGGAGTCGCGGCCGAGTTCACCGCCAAGTTCCCCAAGCCGGAGAAGCTGTGGACGATCGACGACCTCGGCGGCTGGAAGACCGTCGACTCCACCTTGTTCGCCAAGGACACCGGCGCCATCGCCGTGATCTACGACAAGGCGACGGCATGACGGCCGCCACCCTCACGCGCCGGACGCCGCGCACATCGAAACCCGCGGCGTTCGGGGGGGTCAGCGGCCTTACCCTCGGCGTGGTCACCCTGTGGCTGAGTCTGATCGTCCTGCTGCCGCTGGCCGCGCTCGTGGTGGCCTCTCTCGAGGGCGGATGGGCGGGCTTCTGGGACGCCGTCACCGCCCCCGTCGCTCTGGCGGCGCTCGGCACGACCATCGGGATATCCGCCGCGGTCGCCGTCCTCAACGTCGCCACCGGGACGCTGATCGCCTGGGTGCTCGTCCGCGACGAGTTTCACGGGAAACGTATCGTGGACGCCCTGATCGACCTGCCGTTCGCGCTGCCGACCATCGTCGCGAGCATCGTGCTGCTGTCGCTGTACGGGCCGTCGAGCCCGATCGGCATCGAACTCAATGCCACCCGCTGGGGCGTCGGCGTGGCGCTGGCGTTCGTCACCCTGCCGTTCGTGGTGCGCTCGGTGCAGCCGGTCCTCATCGAACTCGAAACCGATGTGGAACAGGCCGCCGCCTCGCTCGGAGCGGGCAACTGGACGGTCTTCCGGCGGGTGATCCTGCCCTCACTCACGCCGGCGATCCTCTCCGGCGGAGGACTGGCGTTCGCCCGGGCCATCGGCGAGTACGGCTCGGTCGTCCTCATCGGCGGCAACATCCCGCGCGAGACCCAGGTCGCCTCCCAGTACATCCAGCAGCAGATCGAGATCGACAGGCCGGTGAACGCCGCCGCGGTGTCCGTCGTCCTGCTCGCGATCTCGTTCTCGACCCTGCTGGCGCTCCGGGCGATCGCGGCGCGGGGTCACGAGCGGCAGGAGGCCGTCCGATGATCCTCACGACACCGGCGAAACTCGCCCTGCGCGTCGTCGCCCTGGTCTATCTGGCGGTACTGCTCGCGTTTCCGATCCTGACCATCCTGTGGCGGACGTTCGCCCCCGGGCTGGACGTGTTCTGGGCGTCCATCCGAACACCCGCAGCCATCTCGGCGCTCAACCTGTCGCTGTTGATCGTGGCGATCGTGGTGCCACTCAACGTGGTCTTCGGCGTGGTGACGGCGCTGGTGCTGGTGCGCGGGCGGTTCCCCGGACGCCGCCTGCTGTCCGGCGTCGTCGACCTGCCTTTCGCGGTTTCTCCCATTGTGGTCGGCGTTGCGCTGATCATGCTGTGGGGAAGCCAGGGCTGGTTCGGCGGCCTGGAGACGCTCGGCATCCGGGTGATCTTCAGCGTTCCCGGCATGGTCATCGCGACGATCTTCGTGACGCTGCCCTTCGTCGTCCGCGAGGTCGAGCCGGTGCTGCGCGAGATCGGAACCGAGCAGGAGCAGGCGGCGACCACGCTGGGGGCCTCCGGATGGCAGACCTTCTCGCGGATCACCCTGCCGGCTATTCGGTGGGGCCTCACCTACGGGATCGTGCTCACCGTGGCACGGGCGCTGGGCGAGTTCGGCGCGGTGATCATGGTGAGCTCCGGATTCCCGGGCGTCTCGCAAACGCTCACCCTCCTGGTGCACTCGCGCTACATCGACGACCACAACACCTACGGCGCCTACGCCGCGGCCACCCTGCTGATGATGATCGCGATCGTCACGCTGCTGCTGATGACCCTCCTCGACCGCAAACGGCCCGCCGCCCACTTTGCCCCGACCCCTGCAAGGAGCCACTCATGATTCGCGTCACCCTCGCCCACAAGGCCTACGGGACGTTCGCCGCGCTCGACGACGTCTCGCTCGACATCCCGTCCGGAAGCCTGACCGCGCTGCTCGGTCCGAGCGGATCGGGCAAGTCCACCCTGCTCCGGGCGATCGCCGGCCTGGAGCACCTCGACGAGGGTGCGGTCCTGATCGCCGGCGAGGACGTCACGCATCTGCCTCCGCAGAAGCGCGGAATCGGGTTCGTCTTCCAGCACTACGCGGCGTTCAAGCACATGACCGTGCGCGACAACGTCGCCTTCGGCCTCGTGATCCGCAAACGGCCCAAGTCCGAGATCAACCGTCGCGTGGACGAACTCCTCGAGGTGGTCGGGCTGGCCGGCTTCCAGCATCGCTACCCCGCGCAACTGTCCGGCGGCCAGCGCCAGCGGATGGCTCTGGCGCGTGCGCTCGCGGTCGATCCGCAGGTGCTGCTCCTCGACGAGCCGTTCGGGGCGCTGGACGCCAAGGTGCGCGACGACCTCCGCCGCTGGTTGCGACGCCTGCACGACGAGGTCCACGTCACGACGGTTCTCGTCACGCACGACCAGGAGGAGGCGCTCGACGTCGCCGACCGTATCGCCGTCCTCAACGCAGGCCGGATCGAGCAGGTCGGCAGCCCGGAGGAACTGTACGAGAACCCCGCCAATCCGTTCGTGATGTCGTTCCTGGGCTCGGTCTCCCGGCTGGGCGACACGCTCGCCCGTCCGCACGACCTGCGCCTGGAGCGGGATGCGTCCCGGGCTCATGCGGAGGCGGACGCCTCGGGAGTGCCGGTCACCGAGGCGGAGGTCGACCGACTGGTGCGACTGGGATTCGAGGTGCGCGTCGAGCTGCGCCAGCCCGAGGCGGACGAGTCCTTCTTCGCGCAACTCACCCGCGACGAGGCCGCCGACCTTGACCTGCAGGTGGGCGACACCGTGTGGGTCCGTCCGACCCGGACTCTGGCCGGCACCGGTGACGTCCCCGCGCTGGCCGGCTGACACCCGCCGGACGCCGAGGCCCCCGCGGTTACCCAGCGACCCGGCCGGAGCGTGGTGGGCTCGAAGAGTGTCGTTCTCAGACGGGTGATCCGGCGGGATCGCGTCCAGGACTCGGAGAGTGTCGTCATGAGCGGCCGGACAGCGGCTCATAGCGACACTCTCCGAGCCCCATGCGTGGATCGCCTTCCGCACCGCCCTGGTCGCGACACTCTCCGAGCCCCGAAGACCTGGGACCATGGGTGCGTGGAGATATCGGCGAAAACCGAGTACGCCCTGCGGGCGATGCTGCAACCGACGGACGCCGCCGGTGACGACGCGCCGATATCGGTCGACGCCCTCGCCCGCGCGCAAGGGCTACCGCGCAAGTTCCTGGAGTCCATCCTGGCCGATCTCCGTCGGGCCGACCTGGTGCTGAGCACCAAGGGCGCGCGGGGCGGGTACCGGCTGGCCCGGCCCGCCGCCGACATCCCCGTCGGGGCCGTGATGCGCGCCGTCGACGGCCCCCTGGCGGCCGTGCGCGGGCGGCGTCCGCAGGACACCACCTACGACGGGGTCGCCCAGCACCTGCCGATGCTGTGGATCGCCGTGCGCTCCAGCCTGCGCCAGGTGCTCGACGAGACGTCCCTGGAGCAGTTGGGCTCAGGCGACCTCCCCATTCGCGTGCGCGCACTCGCCGAGATTCCGGACGCCTGGCAGAACCGCTGACGTGCCCCGACGGCGACCGGACGCACTCAGAAGCCGGTGATCTCCTTGAAGCGCACCTCGGAGATCTCCTTGACGTCGGCCGTGCACATGGCCTTGAACTTCCACTTGCCGCCGGCGTCGATGGTGTTGGTGTTGGCCAGGCAGGTGCCGAGGTTGGCACCCTGCGCATCCAGCGCGTCGAAGGTGATCTGGACGTAGTTGGTGATCGCCTTGTCGGTGTTGTTGGACACGTAGCCGACCACCTGCACCATGAACTGGTTCGACTTGTCGATCTTCCAGCCGTCGTCGAGCGTCAGCTTCTCCTTGCGCGCGGGCGCCGGCGCGTCGTCCTGCGTGGCGTCGGTGGCCGGCTTCGTCGTGGTCTGCCGCGCGTCGCTCGGGGCCGTCTTGTCGCCGCCCAAGGCGCTGCCGATCACGCTGACCGCGATGACGATGATGAGCCACACCCACCACTTCTTGAACCACGGCTTGGGCTTGGGCGGGGTGGGCATCCCGCCGGCGGGATGGCCACCAAAGGCGGGCGGCTGCTGGCCGGGGAACGGCTGTTCGGTCATGATCGTGCTCCTTCTGGACGCGTGGTGTTCGTGTTCCTCAAGCACACCGCGCCGAGGCGATGCAGAACATCGGCCGAACGGGTGCGGGACGCCCACCGATCGGGTGAGCTTCCCGCGTGCCACGAGCCCCGATCGACGGATGCCGGGTGTCGGCGGTGCGCCCTACGATGCGAAGGTGATGAAGTTCGAGCAGGTCGGCGACGACGGGCGCCCGCCTTGGTGGCGTTCGGCGATCTACGTGCTCGCCGTGAGCGCGATGGGGTTCCTCACCTCGGTGTTTTCCCCGTTGTCGTGGGCGACCCAGAACCACGCCACGGGCTCGGTGATGCTCCTGATGGTCCTCGCGCTGCTGGCGGTGATCGGCCTGCCCCTGGTGCTGGTCTGGCGGCATCGGTGGCCGTTCGTCGTCACCTTCGTGGCCGCGGGCGCATCGGTGGTGCTGCCCATGGGCAACGCGCTTCCACTGGTCGCGCTCGCCAGCCTGTTCGGACGCCGCCGAGGCCCCGCCGTCTGGGCGACGACGGCGCTCGTCGCGGCCACCTCCACCTGGGTGGTGATCGCCGACGCGCTCGCGCAACCCCGCGGGGCGTCATTCTGGAAATCGATACTCGGCCCGGTGCCGAACGACACCGCACAGGTGGCCGATCTCTCGATCGGTGAGGCGGCCGTGGTGGTCGTTCTCGGCCTCGCGCTCGCCATCGGTGTGGGTCTGCTGGTGCGGGCACGCCGCGAGGCGGTGTCGGCCAGGCGGGTCGCGCAAGCCGAGCGAGCGGCGTCCGAACACCTCGGCGACGAGGTCGCGCGTCGGCAAGAGCGCGAGCGGATCGCTCGCGAGGTGCACGACGCGATGGGCCACCGCCTGTCGCTGATGAACCTCCATGCGGGCGCCCTGGAAGCCAACGCGACCGACGATCCGCGGCTGGCCCAGTCGGCCCAGGTCGTGCGTGAGAGCGCGGGGCGGCCATGGACGATCTGCGATCGCTGCTCGACATGCTGCGCGAACCCATGGACGCCGACCTGCCGGTCGTACCGTTGTCCGAGCTGGCCACGGTGGTTCAGGAGTCGTTCGGTGCCGGACAGGCGCTGTCGTCCTCCCTCTTCATCCAGGATCCGGAGAGCGCCGATCCGGTCCTGACGCGCGGGGTGTATCGCATCGTCCAGGAGATTCTCACCAACGCCCGCAAGCATGCGCCGCACGAGCACGTGTTCCTGACGGTGCAGGGAGGCCCGGCCGGCGGCATCGTGGTCGACGCCCGCAACCGCTACGTCGGGGGGTGGGGCGGCCCGGCCGGAACCGCGCGCGGTCTGGCCGGCATCGCCGAGCGAGCCGCCTTGCTGGGCGGCACGGCACGGTACGGCGTCGACGACAGCGGCGCGTTCCGGGTCCACGTCGAGATCCCGTGGCGGTCGGCCTGACGGCTCGGGCCTCGGCCCGGATCGGGCCTAGGATGCCTGCGTGGCCATCCGCGTGCTCCTCGTCGACGACGACCCCCTGGTGCGCAGGGGCCTGAGGTTCCTGCTGTCGAGCGCGGTCGACCTCGAGGTCGTCGCCGAGGCCGGAGACGGCGATGAGGCGATCGCGGCCGCGCGTGCCACCGCGGTCGATGTCGTCCTGATGGATCTGCGCATGCCGCGCGTCGACGGCATCGCGGCGACTCGCCACATCCGAGACCAGCCGAACCCTCCCCACGTCATCGCTCTGACAACCTGGGACGTCGACGACGCCGTCATGTCGGCGCTGGCCGCCGGGGCGTCCGGCTTCCTTCTGAAGACCGCTTCCCCCAGCGAGATCATCGGCGCGGTGCGCTCGGTGACCGCCGGGGATGCCGTGCTGTCACCCCGCAGCACCCGACAGTTGCTCGACCAACTCGCGCGGGACGCCGCGATCGAGCAGCGCCGTTCCGCCGAGAACGTGATCACCGCGCTGACCGATCGCGAACGCGAGGTCGCGGTGGCGGTGGCCGAAGGCCTCACGAACGCCGCCATCGGCGGCCGCCTCTACCTCGCCGAGGCAACCGTCAAGACGCACATCTCGACGATCCAGAACAAGCTGGGTGTGGCGAACCGCGTCGGGATCGCCGTCCTCGCCGAGCGCGCGGGCCTGCTGCGTCCCGCCTGACCGTGATCTGCCCCGGGAGCCACCGGTGTGCTGGGCGCCGGCGGTAAATTCTGCCTCTCAATCCGGATTGGCCGTGCGTTCCCCCCTTGTCGCGCTCTCGCGCCATCGGTTGAGTGGCAGGAAATGTGCATCGGCGACGTCACACACGCGGTGAACCCCCCGATCGATCCGGGCAAGGCGTAGGCTCGACGAAGATCGCCCGGCGGGCGGGCGTCCGTGTGGAGGGGTGCGGGATGTCCAGCATCGTGTGGTGGGAACAGGTGGGCGCCGGCGACCTGGCGCTCGTGGGCGGCAAGGCGGCGAATCTCGGCGAGTTGGTCCGAGCCGGGTTCGAGGTGCCGCCCGGATTCGTGATCACGACCGACGCCTACCACCGGCGTAATCCCGACGGTTCGGTGCCGCCGGCGATCGGCGCCCAGATCACAGCGGCCTGGCGCCAACTCATCGACGGGCAGGGACACCCGGCCACGACCACGACCACGAGCGAGGGAACGCGGGTCGCGGTGCGTTCCTCGGCGACGGCGGAGGATCTTCCCGAGGCCAGTTTCGCCGGCCAGCAGGAGACCTTCCTCGACGTGGACGGCCCCGAGGCGGTGGTCAGCGCCGTCGCCGGCTGCTGGGCCTCGCTGTTCTCCGAGCGCGCCGTCGCCTATCGCCGTGAACACGGCGTCGATCCGGCAGGGATCGGCATCGCGGTCGTCGTTCAGCTCATGGTGGACGCCGACGCCGCCGGGGTCATGTTCACCGCCAACCCGGTCAACGGCCGTCGACGCGAGACGATGATCACCGCCGCCCACGGGCTGGGCGAGGCCGTCGTGGCGGGCACGGTGAACCCCGACACCTGGGTCATCGACCGCGACACCCACACCGTCATGACCTTCGAGCGCGGCGAACCGACCGGCGCCCCCGGCCCACGCGCGATACTTCCGCTCACCGAGGAGTGGGCGATCGAACTGGCGAGGATCGGGGATCGCATCGAGGATCACTTCGGCGTCCCGCAGGACATCGAATGGGCCAAGGACGCCGCCGGGCTCCATATCCTGCAGGCGCGTCCGATCACCGCGCTCCCCCAGCCGGTCGCCGAGGTGCCCGACGAGTGGCCGAGCGAACCGGGCGCCATGTACTTCCGGGCGAGCATCGTCGAGCAGTTGCCCGACCCGCTCACGCCCCTGTTCGCCGATCTGATGGCCGAGGCAGTACCTTCCAGCCTGCTGGCGCTGATGGGCGACCTCGGCGTCGCCTGCGGACGCCCGCCGGGCCAGTTCGCCGACCTGGACATCGACTTCCCCACGGTCAACGGCTACGCGTACTACCGCTACGCCAACGACGCGATGCGTCGGGTGACCGGCGTTTCGCTGCCGGCCTTCCGGCTGCTCTTCCACGAGGGTGGCGCGTTCTTCCTCAAGCGGTGGCGTGACGAGGGCCTGCCCGGGTACGAAGCCGTGGTCGCCGCGTGGGACCGGCGCCGTCCGCGCGACCTCACGGCGTCCGAACTCCTGGCCGCAGTGACGGAGCTGCTCACCGCGGGCTGCCGGTATTACACGTTCGTGCAGACGATCATCCCGCTGTCGGGCGCCGGTGAGCTGAGCTGGCATGCCCTGCACCGCAGCCTCGCCGGCGTGCCTCGTGAACCCGCGGAGACCTATCTGCTCGGTCTCGACTCGGCCCCCTTGCGCGCCGAGCAGGCGCTGTGGCGGCTGATGGAAGGGGTGAGGCAGGACGCCGCCCTGGCGGCAGCACTGGCCGATCCGTCGGTCGACCCACGCGGCGCGGCCCCGGACGCCGTCGATCCCGCGTCCTGGCAACAGTGGCGCGAACGGTTCGCCGACTACCTCGCGGCGTACGGGCACACCGTCTACAACCTCGACTTCGTCAACCCGGTGCCGGCCGACGATCCTGCGCCGATCCTGCAGGCGCTGCGGTTCGCGCTGCGCGGCGACGCGGTGGATCCGTTCGCCCGGCAAGCCAGGTTGGCCGCCGAGCGTGTCCGCGCCACCGAGGCGCTGCTGTCCGCGGTCGATCCGGTGCGGCGTCCGCTGGTGGCCCGGTCGCTGAAGTGGATGGCCACGGTCGTCCCGGCCCGCGAGGACGCCCTCGCCGCACAGGGTCTGGCGTGGCCGGTGATGCGCCGGCTGCTCGGCGAGTTCGGGGACCGGCTGGTGTCCGCGGGCGTGTTGACGGCGCCCGGCCAGGTGTATTGGCTGACGCGTGAGGAGGCCGAGCGGGCCGCGTCCGGAGAGCCCTTGCCGGGCGTGACCGCGCGGATCGCCGCGCGTCAGGCGCTGCACCGCGGGCGGGCGCTGTTGCGCCCGCCCCAGTACCTGCCGGTGAACCGGATGATGAGCGTGTGGGATCGCTTCCTGCCCGCGAGGGCGGACGCCGGTTCGGGCGGCGTGCTGCGCGGCAACGCGGGCAGTGGCGGGACGGTGACCGGCCGTGCCCGGGTGATCGCGGGGCCGGACGGCTTCGCGGACTTCACGCCGGGCGAGATCCTGGTCGCCGAGATCACCACCCCCGCCTATACCCCGCTGTTCGCGGTGGCCGGGGGTGTCGTGACCGACATCGGCGGGGTGCTGTCCCACGGTTCGATCGTGGCCCGCGAGTACGGCATCCCGGCCGTACTCGGAACCGGGTCGGCCACCTCGCGCATCGCGACCGGCGATGTGATCACCGTGGACGGAGGCCGCGGCGAGGTGCGACTCGCCGGCGTCGAGCCGGACGCCGAGGGCCGGCCATGGCTGCCGTGGGCCGTCGGCGGCGCGGCAGTGGTGGCGGGTGCCCTCGTGTGGCGGGCGGTCCGGCGACCGTGACCGGCGCCGGCTGACGGCCGGTGACGCGCCGGTCGGCCGCCGGCGAACCCGTCGCCGGCGGCCGACCGCGCCCCTGTGGTGGAGCGCCTCGTGTCGCTTCTAGATCAATGGGCGACGCAGGCCTGCCAGCAGCCTGCCGTTCCAGATGCCGGCCTCGATCTCGCCGGGACGCACCGCGTGCACCTCGCCGCCGTTGGCCAGAACCAGCAACGCGATCGCCGCCAGCAGATCCTCGCCCTCAGGATCGAACCGGATGGCCCCGGTGTGGGAATCGAGGACGCCCCGGACGTCGGCGGTCAGGTCGTAGTAGAGGGTGCCGACCGCACCCACGGCGGCGGCGCGGGCGACCTGCGCCACATCGGTGCCGACCAGGCCGTCGGCAAAGCCGTTGCCGATCTTGTCGGCGGCCCTGCTGAGCGCCCGGGTGGTGATCTCACCGATCCGCTCACGGATCGCCTCGTCGATCTGATCGGGCCGCAGTTCGTCGGCGGCACCGCGCACTCCGACGACCTCGCCGGGCAGCCCGTGAGCGACGACCATGGAGGCGAGCGGCTCGTTGGCGAAGACGAACAGCGGCACGTCACCGGCCGGGTCGACCCGAGCGAGCTCGTCGCGTACCGCGCCCGCGACCACCTGCGCGTACCGGTCGAGCAGCACCTTCTGGCCCTCGTCGCCGCCGAGGCGTCGCAGCAGCTTCCGGCCGCGGATGCTCATCCGGTTGGTCGCGTCGGCCGCGTCCTCGGCATGATCGCCCACCAGAGGGAACTCGGACGCGCGAGAGGACTCGGTCGCCTCCCACAGGTTCCAGCCGCTGCTGGACAACGTCAGCGCGTAGGCCCGCTGCGGGGTGGTCACGGCGCGGACGAGCGGGCCGAGGTCGAACCTCTCGCCGAAATGGGTGTGCGCCTCGAAGGCGTTCGGCAGCACGTACTCGTCGGCGAAACCGGGAGCGATGAAGACGACCAGCGAGCTGGCGAGGTTGCCCCAGAGCTCGTCGGCGGCGGCGATCAGCTCCCACTGTTCGCGCAACGCCTCCTGATCGGCGTGGCTGCGGCCGGCGGCCCGCAGTGCCCGGATCGCCTCGTCGACGGCGCTCTTCGCGCTGGTGAAGGCGTGGTCGCGCCCTGCCGGGGTGGGTTCGGTCGCCACATAGATCGACAGGGCGTCGACGCGGGGGGTGCCGAGGTGGAGCAGGTCTTTGCTGGTGGGGAGTTCGTAATGGAGCATGGTGCGCCTTCCGCGGGCCGGTGTCTCAATTTCGCATCCTAGCCCTTGAGCGCGCCGAACTCGGCTGTCGCGATCGCGCCGCGTCGGGCGGAGCTTGCGCGATCCGGGCCGTGTGCTTGGCGGACCCTCCGCGCCGGCCACCGTGATCGACCGGAACCGCGATCCGTCAGGTGCTCGCGGTCCGCGCGGCCTGAAGCGCTGCCTCACTGAGGTCGGCGGGGACGAGGCTCGGGTCGACCAGACCGAGGGCGCGCCGGACGGCGTCCAGGTCGCCGGGTCTCGAGACGGCGACCCCGTGCACCATGTTCAGCACCAGCACGAGGTCCGCCGGCGTCCACGACGCCGGGACCTCTTCGTCCCGTTGCGCCTCCCGTAACGGCGCGGTCAGCGCGTCGACGAGGCGTTCGACGCTGATGTCGTCCGGCAGCCCGGACGCCCGCTCGGCGACCACCAGCTCGATGAAGGCCGTCGAGGCGAGCGTGACCACGACCAGCGTGTCCCACAGCACCCGGAATCGCCCGGGCCCCACCTGCGCCGCCAGCGCCTCGAGTGTGCGGAAGTTGTCCTCGAACGCCGCGTAGGCCAAGTCGAGCCGGCCGCGGAAATGCCGGTAGAGCACTCCCTGGCTGACGCCGGCGCGCTGCGCGATCGCGCTCAACGGCACCCGGCCCCCCTGCTCGGTCAGCAACTCTCGGGCAGCGAGGAGGATGGCTCGGCGGTTCTCGTCGGCGGCCGCCGGGCCTCGGTTGGCGCGCCCGCTCGTCCTTGACATGCGAGCAATACTAGAACCGGACACTGTTGTCCGGTTAGCTCGCGGAGGGGAGCACACCATGAACCACGCATGGGATGACACCGTCGACGTCGTGATCGGCGGGAGCGGAGGGGCCGCGCTCGCGGCGGCCATCGCGGCAGCGGACGCCGGGCTCAGTGTCCTCATGCTCGAGTCCACCGATCGGTGGGGCGGCAGCAGCGCCATGTCCGGCGGTGGACTGTGGCTGCCGAACAACCCGCTGATGCGACGCGACCGCGCGGGCGACTCCCGCGACGAGGCGCTCGCCTACCTCGAGGAAACGGTCGGGGACGCCGGACCGTCCACCTCCCGCAAGCACAAGGAGGCGTTCGTCGACGGCGTCGACGGATTCGTCACCCTCGCGGAGCGACACGGCGTCCGTTTCGCCCGCGCCAAGGACTACCCCGACTACTACCCCGAACGTCCCGGCGGCAAGATCGGTCGTGCGCTCGAGGTCGAGCCGTTCGACGTGCGGGCGCTCGGCGAGTGGTGGGAGACGTCCCGCGGCCAGGACGGCGTCCCGCTGCCGGCGAAGACCGACGACTTCTGGCTGCTGGCGCGCGCCTGGTCGACGCCCGGCGGCCTGCAGCGCGGAGCCCAGGTGGTGGGCCGCACCGTGTGGAGCCTGGCCCGCCGCCGACGTGAGGTCGGCATGGGCGCGGCCCTCACCGCGTCGCTCCTCCAGGTGGCGCTCGGTCTCGGGGTGCGGCTGTGGCTGTCCGCGCCGGTGGAGGAATTGATCGTCGAGGACGGCCGCGTGGTCGGCGTGGCCACGACCCGCGACGGCCGGCGGCGGCTGATCGGCGCCACGGGCGTGATCCTGGGCAGCGGCGGCTTCGACCACCACGCCGAATGGCGGCTGCGCCACCAGGGCGTGGACGGCTCCGCGTCGTCCGGCTCGAAGGGCAACCTGGGCTCGGCGATCGCCCTCGCGGAAGGGCTGGGCGCCGCCGTCGCGCTCATGGACGACGCGTGGTGGGGCGGTTCCATCCCGGCGCCCGGCCCCGACTCCTCGCCATCGTTCCTTGTCAGCGAACGGTCGATGCCGTACACCATCATCGTGGACGCCGCCGGTCACCGGTTCGCGAACGAGTCGGAATCCTACGTCGACCTCGGCCACCACATGTTCGACCACGAGCGCGAGGTGCCCGGCAGGTTCTGGATGATCAGCGACGCGCGGTTCTCGCGTCGATACCTGCGTTCGTTCGCGATGGATCCGAAGGGCGTCAAGCAACTCAAGCAGGCCGGCATTCTGGTCCAATCCCCCACCCTGGCCGCGCTCGCGCAGGCCATCGGGGTTCCCGCGGACGCCCTCGCGGCCACCGTCGAACGCTTCAATGGGTTCGCCCGCACCGGCGTCGACCAGGACTTCGGCCGCGGCAACTCCGCCTACGACCGGTACTACGCCGACCCGCTCGTCCGGCCCAATCCGAATCTCGGCCCGCTGGAGAAGGGGCCGTTCACGGCCGTCCAGTTGGTCGCGGGCGACCTGGGCACCAAGGGCGGCGTGGTCACCGATCCGGACGCCCGGGTGGTCCGCGAGGACGGCAGCGTCATCGAGGGACTGTACGCGGCCGGCAACACCACCGCGTCCGTGATGGGGCACACCTATCCGGGCCCCGGTTCGACGCTCGGCCCGGCCGTCGTGTTCGGCTACCGCGCTGCCCGCCATCTGGCCGGCAAGGCGTCCTGATCATGAAGGTCACCGGCAAGGTGTTCGCGGTCACCGGCGGCGGCAGCGGCATCGGACGCGAGGTGGTGCTCGAGTTGCTGCGCCGCGGTGCCAGGGTCGCGGCGATCGACCTGAGACAAGGGGGGCTGGACGGCACCCGCGAGCGGGCGGGGGCGAGCGCGGCGCGACTCACCACCCACACCGTCGACGTCACCGACGTCACCGCGGTCGCGGCGCTCCCGGACGCGATCATCGCCGCGCACGGCGCGGTGGACGGGCTGCTCAACGTGGCGGGCATCATCCAGAAGTTCGTGCCGTTCACCGAACTCGAGGTGTCCGATATCGAGCGGGTGCTGTCGGTCAACTTCTGGGGCGTGGTGACGATGACGCGGGCGTTCCTGCCCCACCTGCTGCGGCGTCCCGAGGCGGCGCTGGTGAACGTGTCGAGCATGGGCGCGTTCATTCCGGTGCCTGGCCAGACGGCCTACGGGGCGTCCAAGGCGGCGGTCAAGCTGCTCACGGAGGGGCTGCACGCCGAGTTGCGCGCGACGCCGGTCGCGGTCACGGTCGTCTTCCCGGGTGCCGTCGCCACCAGCATCACCGAGAACAGCGGCGTCCGCGCG
Source organism: Nigerium sp. (assembly GCA_016711325.1). Classification (GTDB taxonomy): domain Bacteria; phylum Actinomycetota; class Actinomycetes; order Propionibacteriales; family Propionibacteriaceae; genus Propioniciclava. Next base: position 68,755 of record JADJTH010000010.1, read on the forward strand.
CCGGCGGTCGCCGGCGCCAACGACAATGCCGCCAACGCCCGGGTGTTGCCGCCCGGCAAGGCCGCGGCGATCATCGTCAGGGGCATGGAGAAAGGCGCCTACCGGGTCCTGGTGGGCCGCGACGCGCGGGTGATGGACCTGTTCACCCGCCTGGTCCCGGAGCGGGCCATGACGATGATCGCGGACAAGATGGCGAGTCTGCTGCAACGCTGACCACAGGGGTCGAAGCCTCACAGGCGCCGTTGGAGACCGGCCAGCAGACGCTCGTGATTGACGGCCGCGATGGCCGTCAGCGGAATGCCCGCGGGGCATGCCCGCGCGCATTCGCCGTAGTTGGAGCAGGGCCCGAAGAGCTCCTCCAGCTCGTCCACGACGGCCACCACGCGGCGTTGGCGCTCCAGCGACGGCAGCGGCAGCAACGACAGGTGCATCAGCTTCGATCCCGCGAACAGGTGGGCCGCGCCGTTGGGGCAGGCCGCCACGCAGGCGCCGCAGCCGATGCAGGCGGCGAAGTCGAGCGCCAGCTCGGCCCGCTCCTCGCCCACCGGGAGGGCGTCCGCGTCCGGGGCGGTGCCCGCGTCGACCGCGACGTGACCGCCCGCGCGGATCAGGTCGTCCAGGGCGCCGCGGTCGACGATCAGGTCGCGCACCACCGGGAACGCCCCGGCCCGCAGCGGTTCGATCCGGAGGATCGAGCCGTCCGCGTAGCCCGACAGCCGCTGATGACAGCTCGGCACGTTGTCCTCCCGGCCGTGCGCCTCACCGTCCACCGTCACGCCGCACGCGCCACAGATGCCCTCGCGGCAGTCCGACTCGAACGCGACCGGTTCGGCGCCAGAGTCGATCAGCTGCTCGTTCAGGGCGTCCAGCAGCTCGAGCACGGACAGGTGCGGCTCGATACCGTCGACCACGTGACGCTCGAACCGTCCCGGCGCGCCCGGGCCTGCCTGGCGCCAGACCTGCACGGTGAGTTTCATCGGTAGCTCCTCGTCGCCAGCGGCACGGCCTGGTAGCTCAGCGGCTCGGCGTGCCGGGTGAACGTCATCGCGCCGCCCGGGCGCTCCGCCCCGTCGACGCTCCACGCGGACGCGAACGCCCAGCGCTGGTCATCACGGCGCGCCTCGCCGGCGTCCGCGTGCTCGGTGCGGAAGTGGGCGCCGCAGCTCTCCTGCCGATCGAGCGCGTCGACCGCCATGAGTTCGGCCAGCTCCAGGAAGTCGGCGACCCGGCCGGCCCGCTCGAGCGCTTGATTCACCTGCGCGCCCGATCCCGGGATCGCCACCTCGCGCCAGAACCGCCCCCGCAGTTCGCGGATCCGCTCGATCGCGCGCGCCAGCCCCTCCGCCGTGCGGGCCACCCCGACGTCGGCGTACATGATCTCGCCCAGCTCACGGTGGAAGTGCGACGCCGCCAGGCGACCCCCGACCCCGATCAGCGCATCCGTCCGTGCCCTCACCCGCGCGTACGCCTCACGCACGCAGGCGTCGCCGGCGTCCGGAAGCCGCGAGCCGAGCTGCCCCGACAGGTAGTTCGGGATCGAGAACGGAAGCGTGAACCAACCGTCGACGCACGCCGACAGCAGCGAGTTGGCCCCGAGCCGGTTCGCGCCGTGGTAGGCCCACCCCGCCTCGCCGCCCACGAACAGCCCCGCAATGGCGGTCATCTGGTCGTAGTCGGTCCACAGGCCGCCCATGGTGAAGTGCGCGCCGGGCGCGATCCGCATCGGCACCGAGTACGGATCCTCGCCGGTGGCGTGGGCGTACATGTCGAACAGGTTGCCGTAGCGGGCCTCCAGCACCTCGCGCCCGAGGCGTCCGATCGCGTCGGCGAAGTCGAGGTAGACCGAGTTGCGCAGCGGGCCCACGCCGTGGCCGGCGTCGATCTGCTCCTTGGCTGCCCGCGACGAGATGTCGCGCGGAGAGAGGTTGCCGAACGAGGGGTACTTGCGTTCGAGGTAGTAGTCGCGCTCGTCCTCGGGGATGTCGGCGGGCGGACGCGCATCGCCCGAACGCGCCGGCACCCAGATCCGGCCGTCGTTGCGCAGCGACTCCGACATCAGGATCGTCTTGGACTGCCAGTGCGACGAGATCGGCAGCGCGGTGGGATGGAACTGCACGAACGAGGCGTGCGCCAACGACGCCCCGCGCCGCACCGCGCGCCACACGGCCGTGGCGTTCGAGTTCATGGCGAGCGTCGAATGGAAGTACACCGACCCGTAGCCGCCCGTGGCGAGCACCACGGCGTGTGCGGGCTGCACCCACACCTGACCGGTCGCCAGGTCGCGCGCCACCACGCCCCGGCATACGCCGTCGTCCACGACGAGGTCGAGCATCTCGGTGCGCGTGTGCAGGGCCACCGTGCCGCGGTGCACCTGCCGCTGCAGCGCCTGCGCGCCGGCGATCTGCAGCTGCTGGCCCGTCTGGCCGCGCGTGTAGTACGTCCGCGACACCTGGACGCCGCCGAACGAGCGGGTCGCCAGGGTCCCGCCGTACTCGCGCGCGAACGGCGCGCCGATGGCATTCATGTGGTCGATCACCCGCACCGACTCCTGGGCGAGCCGGTACGCTTCGGCCTCACGCGCCCGGAAGTCGCCGCCCTTGACGGTGTCGACGACGAACCGGTGCAGCGAGTCGCCGTCCACCTTGCGGGCGCGCGCCGCGTTGATGCCGCCCTGCGCCGCGACCGAGTGCGCCCGGCGCGCCGAGTCGTGGTAGGTGAACGCATGCACCTGGTAGCCGAGTTCGCCGAGCGCGGCGGCGACACCCGCGCCGGCCAGTCCGGTCCCCACGACGACCACCGTGAACTTCTTGGTGTTCAACGGGCTGACAAGCTTGTATGCGGCGCGGCGGCGATCCCAGGCGGTGGCCGGGTCGCCACCCGGCAGGCGTCCGTCGAGCACCGTTCCGATCCGGACGCCCGGCGCCGCGCTGGCCGGTGCCCGCCACGGCGGCGGCGTGGCCGGCACCGCGGGGCCGTGCTGCGCTGCGGCGTCCGGCTTGCCGGGTCGAGCGAAGAATCTCATGCGATCCACCCCATCTGGACGGCGATCGGAATCGCGGCGTTGCCGAGCAGCACCGCCACCGCCAGCAATCCGCCGACGGCCGACAATGTTGCGCGCCAGCGGCGCCCCATGGCGCCGAGATCGGCGGCCAGGTTCGCGAACCCCTTGGCGATGTGGACGCTCAGCAGCACCATCGCGGCCACGTAGAACCACGCGCTCCACGGACGCTGGAAACTCGCGATCAGGTTGCCGTAGGCGTGCGCGACGCCCGCCTCGGGATGCGCGAACCCCTCGGGCGCCACCGGAGCGAGGCCGAGCGTCAGGTCGAGGACGTGCACGGTCACGAACGCCAGCAGGACCACGCCCGTGACCGGCATCAGCCAGGCGCCCCACGACCGCATCCCCCTGAGCGTGACGCGGTGCCCGCCGCGCGCGCGGCGTCCGCGTGCCCAGACGATCGCCGCCGCGCCCACGTGGACGCCCAGCGCGATCACCAGGACGACCCGCAGGCCCCACAGCACCATCTCCTTGGGGAAGAACGGGTAGAACACCGCACGTAGCCAAGCCGCATAGCCGTTGAAGGCGTCCGGGCCCTGGAACACCTTGAGGTTGCCGAACAGGTGGATCGCGACGAACGCCGCCCAGATCGCTCCGGTGATCGCCATTGCGGTCTTCAGGGACCAGGACGGCACGCCGCGATGGCGGCGCTCGCGCGGCACGGGGCTCGGTGGGCCGACCTGGATGACGGACGAGGTGGGGCTGGAGCTGGGCATGCGGACCTCCCTCGCCCACACGCTACCGGCGCCAGGACGGCCCCGGCAGGAGTTTCCTCCAACCGCGACCACTCGCGGCGCGAACCCGCATTCGCCGGCCAGGGTCAGCACAGCCGGCACACAACAAGACCGGGCTGAATGGTTCCCAGACCGCACCGCCGGACGATACGGAGAACACCGATGACCACGCTCGCCCTGACCGCCATCGACGTGGTCGCCATCACCGCGCTGACGTTCGGCCTCTACTTTCGGCGTCATCGCCGACGCGATCTGGTGGTCGCGTTCCTCGGCGTCAACGTCGGCGTGCTCGCCGTCGCACTCGTGCTCAGCACCTCCACGGCTGGACTCGGACTCGGCCTGGGCCTGTTCGGGGTCCTGTCGATCATCCGGCTGCGCTCGACGGAGATCAGCCAACGCGAGGTCGCCTACTACTTCGCTGCACTCGCGCTCGGCCTGATCGCGGGCATCGGCACCGACCTCGCGGTCGCGGGTGGGCTGATGACGCTCATCGTCACCGGCCTGTGGATCGGCGACCATCCGGGCCTGCTCGGCGGCGCACGCCAGCAGACGGTCACCCTCGACCGCGCGATCGCCGACGAGGCCGAGCTTCGCGGCGAACTGGCGTCGCTGCTCGGTGGTCGGATCGACCGGGTCGCCGTGCAGCACCTCGACCTGGTGCGCGACCTCACCGTCGTCGACGTCCGCTACCACCTGCCCGGGCGCCGCCGGCCGGCGCCCGACACGGCACCTGCCTCGACGGCGAGAACGCTCCCGAGCGGCCCGTCGCGCGCGTTTGTCCCGGCGTCCGTCCCCCAGGAGGTGCGCACCCGATGAGCATCCTGACCACTCGGCGATTCACGGCCGTCGGCCTGGACGAGCTCATCGCCGAGGCGTCGCTGCTGACCCGCATCGATCGCAAGTACCTGCTCGCCGAGACCGAGGCGTCCGCCCTGCTGACCGCGCTCGACCCGCGCACCCGGGTGCTGACGATCGAGGGGCGCACCCGCTTCCGCTATGCCTCGACCTACTTCGACACCGACGCTCTGATCAGCTACCACCAGGCCGCCTACGGACGCCGCCGCCGCTTCAAGGTGCGCACCCGCGACTACCTGGACGCCGGCACCGCCTTCCTCGAGGTGAAGGTGCGCGGCAACCGCGACATCACCGTCAAGGACAGGATCGAGCACGATCCCGCCGCCGGCGCCCACCTGACCCCGGACGAGCGCCGATTTGTCCGCGACACCCTGGACGCCTGCCGCCTGAACGGCTCGCTCACCGACGACCTCCACCCGGCCCTGTCCACCCGCTACACGCGGATCACGCTGCTGCCGCCCGAGGACGACACCCGGATCACCCTCGACACCGGGCTCACCTGGGACGACGGCATCGGGGAGCTCACCCTGCCGGGCGTGGTGATCATCGAGACCAAGTCAGGCCTCCGCCCGTCCGCGATCGACCGGCTGCTGTGGCAGGCCGGCCACCGCCCGCAGTCCCTGAGCAAGTACGCGACCGGCACGGCCGCCCTGCGCCGCGACATGCCGGCCAACAAGTGGGCACGCGTCATCCGCCGCCACTTCCCGGCCGACGAGCTCGCCCACGCGGCCTGACGCGCGAGCGCTCCACGCGCCGGGGGATCTGGACGTGCGTCGAGGAAGGGCGTGGGGTGCGCGAGGGGTTCTCGGCCGAACATGGGGGAAACCTGTGGCCCGACAGAGGGCCACGAGTCACCACCATCCGAGCGCCCGACGACGTGGCGCCGCTCACCCGTGATGGTGAGGTGGATGAACGATCCACACCATCACCATCGGGGGTTGACATGGCCGTGACACAAGATCGACCTGCACTGGCTCTTCGGATACTGGAGCGCTGCGTCCGTCGCCGAGCACGGCCTCGAGACCAGCAACGTGCATGCTCCCGCCCTTGTCGACACGGACGTCGCCACCGCGGCGCGTTGTTCGGGTGAGGCCGAGTACCTCGAACTCGTGCCGATATGGCCGGCTTCTTGCCTACGATCGGAACTCGTGCGCACGAAATTCCGTAGGCGAGAGTTCCGATCGTAGGCAACAACGAAATCCGGGCGGCGGGTTGGCGCCGGCGGTCGGCTTGACGGGGTCGACGTCCTCACGGCAGGCGGTGTGCGACGTTCGTATTTCGGACGCCCACTCCGCCCAACCGAGGCCGACGGAGCATACCCTCACGCCACGCCCTCAATCTTCGGCGAGCGTCAGCTCCAGACCGCCGAGGATGTTCGCCGACAGGTTGTACAAGAACGCGAAGATCGTACCGAGCGCGGTGAGGATCACGACGTTGATCACGGCGAACAGCGTCGTCGCGGCCATCAGCTTGTTGGTGTTGATGAAGTCCTCGACCCGGACCGTCGTCTGGTCCTGGTCGCTGGCCAACAGCATCGTCAGGACGCTGTTGACCGCCTCGACCGTCCCCGACGCGTTCACCAGCGCCCACAGCACGTAGACGGCGACCCACAGCATGATGCCGGCCGCGATCGAGAACAGGAACGAGGTCTTCATCACCGACCACGGGTCGACCCGAGAGATCCGCAGCCGGGCACGCCGCGTCCGCGGACTCGACCGCGTCGTCTGAGTGTCACTCACCGTCGACCTCCTCAACGTCGCCCTCGCCGACGACCGGTGGGTCAACCGTAGCCGTTGCCTCGGCCGTCGCGTCACCCTCGGCCATGTCGGACGCCTCCGGTCCCTCGACGTCCGGTTCGGCCGGGTACAGCGCGATCACCGTGACGGCGTCGTCGCCGACGAGCCCGACGAACTTCACGCCCATCGTGTCGCGGCCCTTCGACGGGACGCCCGCCACCGCAGAACGGATCACCTGACCCGACTGCTTGATCGCGATCACCTCGTCGGTTTCACTCACCACGAGGCCGCCGACCAACGAACCGCGGTCGGAGTTGAGTTTCATGGCCTTGATGCCCAAGCCTCCGCGACCCTGCACCCGGTATTCGCTGACGGCCGTCCGCTTCGCGAACCCGCCGTCGGTGACGGTGAACACGAACCGGTCGTCCTCGGGCATGTCGGCATCGATCACCGCCATGCTCAGCAGCTCGTCCCCCGCGCGGAACTTCATGCCCATCACGCCCGACGTCGCCCGGCCCATCGGGCGCAACTGCTCGTCGTCGGCCTGGAAACGGATCGCCTGACCCTTGCGCGACACCAGCAGCACGTCGTCGGACGCCGAACACGCCGACGCGCCGATCAGCTCGTCGCCGTCCTCGCGGAAGTTGATCGCGATCAGGCCCGCTTGCCGCGCCGAGTCGTACGCCGACAGCTCGGTCTTCTTCACCAGGCCCTTCTTGGTGGCCAGCAGCAGGTACGGCTTCTCGTCGTAGGAGCGGATCGTCAGGACGCCCGCGATCTGCTCCTCGGGCAGGAAGCTCAGCAGACCGGCCACATGGCCGCCCTTGGCGTCCCTGGACGCCTCGGGCAGCTGCCACACCTTGGCGCGGTAGACGCGCCCGAAATTGGTGAAGAACAGCAGCCAATGGTGGCTCGACGTGGTGAACAGGTGCTGCACCTCGTCGTCGGTGCGCAGGCTCGCGCCGCGAACTCCCTTACCGCCGCGCTTTTGGACGCGGTACTGGTCGGAGCGCGTCCGCTTCACGTAGCCGCCGTAGGTGATCGTGACGACCATGTCCTCGTCGGGGATGAAGTCCTCGTCGGACAGGTCTCCGTCGGCGGCGATGATGCGCGTGCGCCGCTCGTCGCCGTACTTCGCCGTGATGTCGTTGAGTTCGGTCGAGATGATCTCGCGCTGCCGCTCGGGCCTCGCGAGGATGTCTTTGAGGTCGGCGATCTGCCGCTCGAACTCGGCCAGCCGGTCGATGATCTTCTGCCGCTCCAGCGCGGCGAGGCGGCGCAGCTGCATTTCGAGGATGGCGTTCGCCTGCACCTCGTCGATGTCGAGCAGCCCGATCAGGCCCTGCCGGGCCTCGTCGGTCGTCGACGACGCCCGGATGAGGGCGATCACGTCGTCGAGGGCGTCCAGGGCCTTCACCAGGCCGCGGTAGATGTGGGCGTCGCGTTCCGCCTGGGCCAGGCGGTAGGCCGTCCGGCGCTGGATGACCTGAATCTGGTGACGCACCCAGTTGCCCAGGAACTGGTCGATGCGCAGCGTGCGCGGCACGGAGTCCACCAGCGCGAGCATGTTGCAGCCGAACGTGTCCTGCAGCGGCGTCTGCTTGTACAGGTTGTTCATCACGACGCGCGGCTGCGCGTCGCGCTTGAGAACGATCACCAGGCGCTGGCCGGTGCGGGCCGACGAGTCGTCGCGAATATCGGAGATACCGGTAAGGCGCCCCGAGTTCACGAGTTCGGCGATCTTCAGGGCCAGATTGTCGGGGTTGCACATGTGCGGCAGCTGCGTGACCACGAGCGAGGTGCGCCCCTTGGCGTCCTCTTCGATGTCGATGATCGCGCGCATGGTGACCAGGCCGCGACCGGTGCGATAGGCGTCCTCGATACCCTTGCGGCCGACAATCAGGGCGCCGTTGGGGAAGTCGGGGCCTTTGATCCGTTCGATGCAGATCTCGAGCTTCTCTTCGCGGGTGGCGTCGGGGTGGGCGAGCATCCACTGGACCGCGTCGTTGACCTCGCGCAGGTTGTGCGGCGGGATGTTCGTCGCCATGCCGACCGCGATGCCCGTCGAGCCGTTGACCAGCAGGTTCGGGTAGCGGGCGGGCAGGACGACGGGCTCGGTGTCCTTGTTGTCGTAGTTCGGCTGGAAGTCGACGGTGTTCTCGTCGATGTCGCGGACCATCTCCATGGCCAGCGGGTTCATCTTCGATTCGGTGTACCGCATGGCGGCCGCACCGTCGTTGCCGGGCGAGCCGAAGTTGCCCTGGCCGTCCACCAGCTTGTGGCGCATCACCCACGGCTGGGCGAGCCTCACGAGAGTGTCGTAGATCGCCGAGTCGCCGTGCGGGTGGTACTTGCCCATCACGTCGCCGACGATGCGCGAGCACTTGTTCCAGCCGCGATCGGGACGGTAGCCGCCGTCGTACATCGTGTACAGCACTCGCCGGTGGACCGGCTTGAGCCCGTCGCGCACGTCGGGCAGGGCGCGGCCCACGATCACGCTCATCGCGTAGTCGAGGTAGCTGTTCTGGATCTCCTCGTTCAGGTCGATCTCGGCGATCGTGCCCTTCGGGGCGTCTGGATCGGGGGTGGCTGCCTCGTCGTTGCCGGGGCCTTTGATCTCGTCGCTCATGGCTTCTTTCTCAGATGTCGAGGAACCGGACGTCCTTGGCGTTGCGCTGGATGAAGCTCCGGCGCTGCTCGACGTCTTCGCCCATCAGGATGCTGAACAGATCGGACGCCGAGGCGGCGTCGTCGAGGGTCACCTGGGCCAGCGTGCGCTGATCGGGATCCATCGTGGTGTTCCACAGGTCTTCGGCGTCCATCTCGCCGAGGCCCTTGTAGCGCTGGATCGGGTTCACGTTCGGCAGCTTCTTGCCCTCGGCCAGGCCCTGGTCGCGCAAACGGTCGCGCTCGTCGTCGGAGTACGCCAGCTCGTGCGACGCGTTCGTCCAGCGAAGCCGGAACAGCGGTGGCTGCGCGAGGTACACGTGACCGGCCGAGATCAACGGACGCAGGAACCGGAACAGCAGCGTGAGCAACAGCGTGCGGATGTGCGCGCCGTCGACGTCGGCGTCCGCCATCAGGACGATCTTGTGATAGCGCAACCGGTCGACGTCGAAGTCGTCGGAGAAGCCGGTGCCGAGCGCGTTGAAGATCGCCTCGACCTCCTTGTTGGCGAGGATCTTGTCGAGCCGCGCCTTCTCGACGTTCAGGATCTTGCCGCGGATCGGCAGGATCGCCTGGGTGCGCGGATCGCGTCCGCCCTTGGCCGAGCCGCCCGCGGAGTCGCCCTCGACGATGAACACCTCGCACTCGACCGGGTTGCGGCTGGAGCAGTCGGCGAGCTTGCCGGGCAGGCTCGTGGAGCCGAGCAGGCCCTTGCGGCTGCGGGCCATGTCGCGCGCCTTGCGGGCCGCCAGCCGGGCGGACGCGGCCGCCTGCGACTTGCGGATGATGTCCTTGCCCTCGGCCGGATTCTTCTCGAACCAGTCGCCGAGCAGGTCGTTGACGACCTTCTGCACGAAGCTCTTCGCCTCGGTATTGCCGAGCTTGGTCTTCGTCTGGCCCTCGAACTGCGGCTCGGCGAGCTTCACCGAGATGATCGCGGTCAGGCCTTCGCGGATATCGTCGCCGGACGGGCGGTCCTCGGGCTTCTTGATCATCCCCCATTGGGCGCCCCACCGGTTCACGGTGTTGGTGAGGGCGGCGCGGAACCCCTCTTCGTGCGTGCCGCCCTCGTGGGTGTTGATCGCGTTGGCGAACGTGTGCACCGACTCGTTGAACGAGCCGTTCCACTGCATGGCGACCTCGAGCGAGAGCCGATCGTCGGGTGAATCGGCGTCGATCGCGATCACCGTCGGGTGGATGGTCTCCTTCTTGCCGGTGAGGTACTTCACGTAGTCGATCAGGCCGTCGTCATAGCGGTAGGTCACCTCGCGCTGATGCGCGGTCACGTCGCCGTTGTCGTCGAGGAAGTCGTCGTTGTCGGTGTCCGTGTCGGCGTCCGCACCCTCGTCGTTGGCCGGACGCCGATCGATGAGGGTGATCGTCAGGCCCTTGTTGAGGAAGCACATCTCGCGGAACCGCGCCGACAGCGTCTTCCAGTTGTAATGGGTCGTCTCGAAGATGCCCGGCGAGGCGTAGAACGTGACCGTGGTGCCGATCTCGTCGTCGCCGCTCAGCGGATCGAGGCGCTGCAGGTCGGCGTCCGGCACGCCGAGCGAGAACTCCTGGTGCCAGTGATAGCCGTCGCGACGAACATCCACCAACATCGTGTCGGACAGAGCGTTCACCACGGACGCGCCCACACCGTGCAGGCCACCGGACACCTTGTAGCCGCCCGTGCCGAACTTGCCGCCGGCGTGCAGCACGGTCAGCGCCAGCGTGACCGCGGGGATCTTCTCCTTGGGGTGCAGGTCGACCGGGAAGCCGCGCCCGTTGTCGGTGACCCGGACGCCGTCGCCCGGAAGCAGTTCGACCGTGATGGTGTCGCAGTAGCCGGCAAGGGCCTCGTCGACGGAGTTGTCGACGATCTCGTAGACCAGGTGGTGCAGTCCGCGCTCTCCGGTCGAGCCGATGTACATGCCCGGACGCTTACGGACGGCCTCGAGACCCTCCAGAACGGTGATCGCGCTGGCGTCGTACTTGCCCTCTTCGACCGCGTGCGCTGCAGCACCGGCCGTACGGGCGCCGTTGTGGCCATTGGTTGCCGTCACAGGCTCTCTTCTCCTTGCACGCGGACGCCGCCCACGACTGAACGGTGCGGGGCGGCGCCATCGGAACTCCCCCATCTTACTAGGTAAGCCTCACCCGGGACCGTTCTGTGAGCGTCGCGGACGGGGTTTCTCGCGCTCCGCGGTCTCAGGAGACGCTGTGGGCGCCTCGACCCCCGTTTCAATGCGGGGGTACCTGCCCGGGTTCGACGCCGATCAGCGACCGCGTTCAGATGAGGGCAACTCGTGGCCCTTAGTCGGGCCACGGGTTTCCGCCATCTCGCAGGCGACCGGCCTGGACGTGCAGCAGCCGGAGCTGCCGGCGGGAGCGGCCCAGGACGATCTCCCGACCCCGCTCCACCCGAGAAGCTGGCTACGGACTGAGCCGGAAGGGCGATTTCAGGCCGGGGAACATCGGGAAGTGGCGGACGTTGGGCGTCGCGAGGTCGAGGCCGCGCTCGTGGGCGGTACCCGCGATGAGGTGGTCGGGGATACCGATCGCCCCGTGGCTGCGGCGGTACTGCCGCATGAAGGCGCCGGCTCGGCGCGCGATCGCGTCGGTCACCGGCTCGACCCCTGAAGGCCGAAAGCAGGCGAATCGACCTCGTGACGCTCGGCCGAACGCATGCCGTCCGTCAGCTCGGCGACGGTCACGGCGCTGATCGCCAACGGCCCCTCGAGCCGGGCGCCCTCCTCAGCCGTAGGTGTCGCGCGGGCCTCGGCCCTTCACCGTGCGCGGGCCGTGGCGCCAGCTCGGCGCCTCGGGGCCGAGGATCCGCACCTGCGTCACCGTTCCCTGACCCAGGCTGTCGTTCATGCGGGCGACCAGCCGCGGCGCCATCAGCCGCAGCTGAGACGCCCAGGCCGTCGACGTCGTGCGCACCACCAGCACCCGATCCCGGTACGCCTCTGGTCTCGAATGTTCGGCGACCGCCGGCCCGACCAGTTCGGCCCAGCGTCCGAGCAGCAGGTGCACGTTGACCTCCGTCGTCCAACCGCGCGCCTGAATCACGCCCTCGAGCGCCTCGCCGAGCGCCATCGGCTCGGCCTTGCCTCGGCCGGACGCCCGGGGCGTCCGCCTCTTGGCCTTCTTCTTCGGCCCCGACGCGGGGATCGACCGTCCGGCCGCGGCCGCGATCTGCCTGGCCAGGTCGAGACCGGTCGGCTCGAACGGCACGCCTTCCTCGGCGGCGTCGGGGTCGGACGGCCTGGCGTCGTCAGTCATCGCGGGCCGTCTTCGCGCCGATCCGGTGCCGGCGACGGATCCTCGGTACCGCCGCCCGGCGCCGGCGTCCCGGACGAATCGTCCCTCGTCACGGCCCCGTCGGCGACGACGTAGCGGCGTCCGGCCAGCGAGGACGGCACGTCGGAGGCCACCGCCGCCGTGATCAGCACCTGCTCGGCGTCCGCGATCATGGCGGCCAGTCGCGCGCGCCGCACGTCGTCCAGCTCGGCGAACACGTCGTCGAGGATCAGCACCGGCTCGACGCCGTCGGCGCGCAGCAGCCCGTAAGCACCCAGCCGCAGCGCCAACGCGAACGACCACGACTCACCGTGCGACGCGTACCCCTTCGCCGGCAGCTCCCCCAGCGACAGCACCAGGTCGTCGCGATGCGGACCGACCAGCGTGACACCACGCGCGATCTCCTCGCGCCGCCGGTCGGCCATCCGCGCGCGCAGCACTTCGGCCAGCTCGTCCGCGCTCTTGCCTATGAAAGGAACTCTTGCGCACGAAATTTCGTCGGCAAGAGTTCCTTTCGTAGGCAAGAACGTCGCCGCGTTCGGATCCGCGCCCAGCGAACTCGAGCGGTACGCCACCGTCGCTGCGTTGTTGGTCGGCGCGATCGCGAGGTAGGCATCCGTCACGAACGGGGCCATCGCCTCGAGCGTCCGCAGGCGCGCCTCGACCAGCTCACCGCCCAGCTTCGCCAGCGACTCGTCCCACACCTCGAGCGTCGCTTCGGACGCCTCGTCGAGCGTCCGGCGTCCGGTGAGCGACTTGAGCAGCATCGACCGCTGGCGCAGCACCCGGTCGTAGTCGGCGCGCACGCCCGCCAGTCGCGGCCAGCGCTGCGTGACGAGATCGTCGATGAAGCGGCGGCGATCGGCCGGATCGCCTTTCACCAGGCGTAGGTCCTCGGGCGAGAACACCACCACCCGCAACGCGCCGAGCAGGTCGCGCGCCCGCTTCAGCGGCCCACGGTTGAGCGAGGCCCGGTTGGCCTGCCCCGAGCGGATTTCCACCTCGAGGGTCAGCGCCCGGGCGTCGTCCAGCCCGGCCTGCACCCGGGCCCGCACGATCGCGCGGGGCGCCCCGTGCCGGATCAACGGCGCCTCGGACGCCACCCGGTGCGACCCGAGCGTGCCCAGGTATTCGACGGCCTCGACGAGGTTCGTCTTGCCCTGCCCGTTGCGCCCGGTCAGCGTCGTGACACCCGGCTCGAACGCGAGCTCGGCGAACGGCCACGACCGGAAGTCGGCCAGACTCAGGTGCGTGACGTACACGGCACCCCCTGCGGCCTCACTGCGGCAGGCGCATCAGCATGATGACGTGCTTGTAGTCGGCCGACGGCTCGCCGTCGAGCTCGACCAGCGGCGTCAGCAGGCAGGGCTTGCCGGGCGCGGTGAACGCGAAATTCACGTACGGGGTGTCGAGGGCGTTGAGCGCGTCGAGCAGGTAGTGCGGGTTGAAGCCGGCCGCGGTCATGCTCATGCCGGCCCCGGTTTCGTCGACGACGGTCGCCTCGACCGCCTCCACCGCCTGCGCCTGGTCGCCGGTGGCCGCCTCGAGCGTGAGGTGATCCTCGCCGATGACCATGCGCAGCGACGTGTTGCGCTCGGCCACCAGCGCGACACGCTTCACCGCGGCGACGATCTCGGACGTGTTCGCGCGCACCGTCAGGTTCGGCTGGATGCCCATCAAGTGCCGCACCTTCGGGAACTCGCCGTCCAGCAGGCGCGTCGTGATCTCGCGAACACCGTTGGTTCCCTCGCCCGCGAAACCGATCAGGCCGTCGCCGGTGTCGCCGGCCGACAGCGACAATGAGACGCGCTCGCCGGCGGTCATCGATTTCGCCGACTCGGCCAGCACCCGCGCGGGAACCAGGGCCGCGCCCTCGGCGTCCGTGCCGACCGGTGACCACGGCAGCTCTCTGAGCGCCATGCGGTAGCGGTCGGTGGCGAGCAGCGACAAGGTGTCGCCCTCGATCTCGACGCGGACGCCGGTGAAGACCGGCAGCAGCTCGTCGCGTCCGGCCGCGACCACGACCTGGGACACCGCCCGCGCGAACAATTCGGGCTCCACCGTGCCGGTCGCCGTCGGCATCGCGGGGAGGTCGGGGTACTCGGCGATCGGCAGCAACTGCAGGGTGAAACGCGCCGACCCACAGGTGATCTCCATGCGTGAGTCGTCACCGACCAGATCCACCGGCTTGGCGGGCAGGCTGCGGGCGATCTCCGCGAGAAGCCTGCCGGACACGAGCGCAACGCCCTCTTCAGTGACGTCGGCGGCGATGACCACCTTCGCGGACGTCTCGTAGTCGAAGCTCGACAGCAACACCTGGTTGCCCGAGGCCTGCATCCGCAGGCCGGCGAGGATCGGCATGCTGGGCCGGTTCGGCAGACTGCGGGCCACCCATTGGACGGCGTCGGCCAGAACGTCACGCTCGACACGTATCTTCACTGATGCTCCCCGGTCTGGTGTTGCGGTGCTGTGCCCTCGCGCGGCGTGGGCGTCACGGCGATCCTATCGTGCGGGCAGCGTGGGGTTGCTGCCGGCGGCGAGCTCCCCACACCTGTGCGCCGACGTTACTTCGAAGAGAGGAGGTGTTCTTCTTTTCTTCATCATCGTCACGGTTGTGGAGAGCGTGGACGACCGGCGTTTGGCGCTGTCGTCCTGGCGTGTCGGGATCGGCGATCCTGTGGATAACTGCGAATCACACGGGGAGGATTTGGGGATCGAGGTGCTGATCGGCGGGATTCTCCACAGATACCCCCAGTTATCCACAGGGTTGTTGGGGAGAACGTCCTCAAGGAAAGCACCCACTGAGCGGTCGGTGTGGTGCTGGTCGTGGTGGACTCGGAGAGTGTCGTTCTCAGCGGGGTGATCCGGGTGGGATGAGGTTCGGGCTCCGAAAGTGTCGTTCTGGGCCGGTGTTCGCCCGGGCGAAACGACACTCTTGGAGCCCGAGGCGTCGACACGCTTTCGTGCGTCGCTGAGAACGACACTCTCGGAGCCCAGAGCCTCAGCGAGCGGACGCCGCCTGCTTGATGCGGTTCGTCAACTCGGTCACCTGGTTGTAGATCGCCCGCCGCTCGGTCATGAGCTGGCGGATCTTCTTGTTCGCGTGCATGACCGTCGTGTGATCGCGGCCGCCGAACAGGCGTCCGATCGCGGGCAGGGATGAGTCGGTGAGCTCGCGACACAGGTACATCGCGATCTGCCGCGCGGTCACCAGCCCGTGCGTGCGCGCGGGGCCGCACAGGTCGTCGACGCTGATGTTGAAGTAGATCGCGGTCTGCCCCATGATTAGCTGCGGAGTGATCTGGGCTTCGACACCCTCGGGGATGAGGTCGCGCAGCACGTCCTCGGCCAGACCGAGTTCGACCACCTGTTGGTTGAGGCTCGCGAACGCGGTGACGCGGATCAGCGCCCCTTCGAGTTCGCGGATGTTGGTCGCGATCCTGTCGGCGATGAACTCCAGTACCTCGGGCGGCGCCGACAGGTGCTCGGACGCCGCCTTCTTACGAAGG
Organism: Nigerium sp.; assembly: GCA_016711325.1. Lineage (GTDB taxonomy): Bacteria > Actinomycetota > Actinomycetes > Propionibacteriales > Propionibacteriaceae > Propioniciclava. The sequence goes on from JADJTH010000010.1 coordinate 84,602, forward strand.
ATCGCGATGCGCGTCTCGAGGTCGGGGGGCTGGATGTCGGTGAGCAGGCCCCACTCGAAACGGCTGCGCAGGCGTGGTTCGAGCGCCTCGAGCAGCCGCGGCGGCCGGTCGGAGGTCATGACGATCTGCTTCTGCGCGTTGTGCAGCGTGTTGAAGGTGTGGAAGAACTCCTCCTGCGTCTGGATCTTGCTCTCCAGGAACTGAATGTCGTCGATGAGCAGCACGTCGATGTCGCGGTACACCCGCCGGAACTCGGCCGTCCGGTTCTCGGAGATCGCGTTGATGAAGTCGTTGGTCAGCTCTTCGGTCGACACGTACTTCACGCGCACCTGCGGAAGGTACTGGCGCACGTAATGGCCGATGCCGTGGAGCAGGTGCGTCTTGCCGAGACCCGAGGGTCCGTAGATCATCAGCGGGTTGTACGACTTGCCCGGCGCCTCGGCCACGGCGACCGCGGCGGCATGGGCGAACCGGTTCGACGAGCCGATCACGAAGTTCTCGAACGTGTACTTGGGATTCAGCCGAAGTCCGGACAAGGTGGCGGCGCCGCCACCCAGGCCGTGAGAGACGACCTCCATCGGCAGCACCGGTGCGGCGGTCTCGTGCTCGGCCGCGACGAGGGCCTCCTCGAGTGAGGGATCGACGCTCACCGCGAGATGGATCGCACGCCCGAAGTGCGCGGCGAGCGTCGCTTCGATCCAGGTGCGGTGCCGGACGGCGACACGCTCGCGTGAGAAGTCGTTGGGGACGGCCACCACCAGGGTGGATTCGTGCAGGGCAAGGGGCTTCGCAGAGGTGAACCACGGCTTCGCCGATGCGGGGGCCTGTTCGCACACGCGGTTCCAGCCGTTTTCGAGGGTGGCATCGGCGTCAGCGCCCATCGTTCTCCCCCCAAGTGGTTTGACATCCACAGCCTCATCCACAGGGTGTGGACCAGCGGACGAACGTTCGGAGCGCCACCTGGCCGGGGGCGGTGACCGAGGCTCGTGAGGAATCACGCTAGTGGGTCGGTGATGGCCGGGCAAATGGGGCGGGATCAATATGGGTGTTCACCGGCGTGTCGGCTCGACCTTTCGGCCCGAGAGGCTCGGTTTGCCCAAGGACGGGGTGGCCGCGTATCGTTGGACAGTCGCCGCCCAGGCGATGCCTGTGTCCGCGTGGGCACAGCCGATCCGCGAATCAGTGGTCATCAGAGGGAGACTGGCGTGAGCAAGCGCACTTTCCAGCCGAGCAACCGGCGTCGCAGCCGCACCCATGGCTTCCGCCTCCGCATGCGTACCCGCGCCGGGCGTTCCATCCTGGCGGATCGCCGCCGCAAGGGCCGCGTCCGCCTCGCTGGCTGATCCGGCAAGCGACAGCGGTGCTGCCCGCTCCTCACCGATTGCGCGCCTCGGACGAGTTCCGTTCCGTGGTGCGCGGTGGCGTCCGAGTGGGCAGACGCACCCTCGTCGTGCATGCCCTCCCCAAGCAGAGCCCGCCGTCCCGGGCGGGCTTTGTCGTGTCCAAAGCGGTCGGCAATGCCGTCACGCGTAACCGCGTGAAGCGGCGCCTGCGCCACTTGGTGGCGGGCGTCCTGCCGACGTCGCCCATGCCGGTCGACGTGGTCGTGCGCGCGCTGCCGGACGCCGCGTCCGGGCCGCTGGCCGACGACTTCGCGTCCGCGTGGCACGCCGCACTGACCCGGCTGAAGGTCGCCGCATGAAGTACGTCCTGATCGGCCTGCTCAAGGCCTACCGCGCCGTGATCAGCCCGCTGTACGGCGACGTGTGCAAGTTCCACCCGACGTGCTCGAGCTACGCGCTGGATGCGGTACGCATCCACGGGTCGGTCCGCGGCACGTACCTCACCGTGACCCGCCTCGCGCGTTGTCATCCCTGGTCCCTGGGCGGGTACGACCCCGTTCCCTCCAGCCGAGCACAGAAGGTGCAAGATGCTTGATTTCCTGTCCACGCTGATGTGGCCCATCTACTGGGCGATGTCGGGAATCCTGGTCGGCGCGCACTGGCTGTGGAGCCACGTGCTGCCGGGCGATTCCGGTTGGACGTGGGTGCTGTCCATCGTGTCGCTGACGGTCGTCGTCCGGACGCTGATGATCCCGCTGTTCGTGAGGCAGATCAACAGTTCGCGCTCGATGCAGCTGATCCAGCCGAAGACGCGGGCGCTGCAGGAGAAGTACGGCCACGACCGGGAGCGGTACGGTCAGGAAGTCATGAAGATGTACAAGGAGGAGGGCGTCAACCCGGCCGCCTCCTGCCTGCCGTTGCTGCTGCAGATGCCGATCTTCCTGGGCCTCTTCTACGTTCTCAACGGCGCGGCCCGCGGCAACCCCGTGGGGTACTGGTTCGAGACCAACCCCCACCTGGTGTACTCGCTGCAGCACTCCACCATCTTCGGTGCCGAGATCTCGGCCACGCTGGCCCAGAACGGCTTCGTGGTGGGGCCGACGCTGTTCGTGGCCGTGTTCCTGATCATCACGATGACCGCGACGCTGTTCATCACCCAGCTCCAGCTCATGCGCAAGAACATGCCGCCCGAGGCACTCGAAGGGCCCTTCGCGCAGCAGCAGAAGATGATGCTGTACCTGTTCCCGGCGATCTACCTGTTCACGGGCGTGAGCTTCCCGATCGGCGTGATGATCTACTGGCTGAGCTCGAACATGTGGACGCTCGCCCAGCAGTACATCCTGATCCGCAATAACCCGAGCCCGAACACGCCGGCGTTCATCGACTGGCAGGAACGCATGCGCGCGAAGGGCCAGGATCCCGATCAGATCATCCGCGACCGCAGCGCGAAGCTGCGGAAGAAGAAGGAAGGTCCCGTGGCCGGCGGGTCCGCGACGGTGGCGCGTCAGGGCACATCCGGCCCGACGTCGGCGCCCGCGCCCGCGGCCGGATCGGTCAACGGCAGCGCGGACGCTCAGGCGCCCGACGGCAAGCAGCGCGTCACGCGCCAGCAGCCGACCAAGGCGTCGCGCGCGCAACGCAAGCAAGTACGCCCCAAGTCCGGTGGCGACTCGACGAAGGAGTGAGTCAGATGAGCGAGCAGAGCGAGGTCATCGAGGACGCCGCATGGACGGCCGAGCCGGTGGACGCAGCGGAGACACGACCGGTGACCGCGGAGGTACCCGAGATCGAGGACGGTCAGTCGGAGGACGGTGGGAGCGAGGTGTCGGGCGACGACACCGACCCGGACGGGCACCCGCGCGTCAGCAAGCGCGAGGAGGCGCTCACGAATGAGGGCGAGGTGGCGGCCGACTATCTTGAGGAGTTGCTCGACATCGCCGACCTCGACGGCGACATCGACACCTTCAACGAGGGCGGGCGTGCCCACGTGGCGGTCCTGACCGACTCGGATGTGCTGGTCGGTAAGAACGGCGAGGTTCTCGAGGCCCTGCAGGAGCTCGCGCGCCTGGCCGTGATGACCGAGACCGGTCACCGCAGCCGGTTGATGCTCGACGTGGCGGGATTCCGGGACAGGCAGCGCGCCATGCTGCAGGATCTCGCCGCTGACGCGCTCGCGGAGGTGCGGTCGTCCGGTGAGCCCGTGCGTCTGGCGGCGATGAATCCGTATCAGCGCAAGATCGTGCACGACGCGGTCGCGGCCGCCGGGCACGTGAGCGAGTCCGAGGGCGAGGAGCCGCAGCGGCGAGTCGTCGTCCTGCCCAGGGTTTGAGCATGCGGACGCCCGATGCCGCGGCGTCCGTGTTCGGTGACGCAGCGCCGGAAGCGGAGCGCTACGCGGCGATCCTCGCGAGCCGCGGCGTCGAGTGGGGGCTGATCGGCCCCCGCGAGGTGGATCGATTGTGGCATCGCCACGTGCTGAACTCGGTGGCGGCGGCGTCCGCGATCCCTCAAGGGGTGCGGCTCGTGGACGTGGGCAGCGGCGCCGGCCTGCCCGGGATCCCGCTGGCGCTGGCGCGTCCCGATCTGATCGTGACGCTGCTGGAGCCGCTGCTGCGGCGTGCGACCTTTCTCGAGGGTGTGGTGTCCGAGCTGGAGCTCGGCGATCGGGTGCGCGTGGTGCGCGGACGGGCGATGGGGCCGGACGCCCGCGACGCCATGGCCCACCACGAGACCTATGACGCGGTGACCTCGCGCGCCGTCGCCCCACTCCCCCGCCTGCTGGGCTGGTCGGCGCCGCTGCTGGCGAGGTCCGGTGTGATCGTCGCGTTGAAGGGTGCGAGCGCGCCGTCCGAGGTCGCGGACGCCGCCGCGGAGCTGAAGCGCCATCGCCTCACGGCCGAGGTGGAGCCCGTGACGGTCTATCCCGGTGCGGAGCCGACCTGGCGGATCATCTGCCGGCGTTGAGACTCCATCTTCCGGATTAACCGATATATCGATCTAACGACGAAGTGATAGTCGCTCTGTCGATATATCGTGTTCGCGATAGATTTCTTGCGGTGCTGCGGTGCTGCGGTGCTGCGGTGCTGCGGTGCTGCGAAACGCCGAGGCCGTTGGGCGGCCTGCTGCGGTGCTGGGAGTCTGAGGCAGGGAACGGTCGCTCCCGATGTCAACGCCCTCCTGGCATTTCGCGCCGGAAATGGTGAGCCAGGTTCATCCACGGGTGCGGGGCGACCCCACTCCCCCGCCCCGAGCTCGCCAGACCGGGTGTCCGGGTCGACGCCGACCGATCCTGCCCTTCACCGACCCGACCCGCTCAGTTTTCCCATCCTTCCAGGTGGGCGAGGCCGCGCCCGCGCAGATCGGTGAGTTCGATGGGGTAAATTCGACGCGTTGTTCGTTGATCCCCGAAGGATGGATTGCCTGTGTCGACTTCCCCCACACGGCCTCGCCGGATCGCTCACGACGTGGAGGAGTTCGCGACCGTTGACGCGGACGCCCCTGACGATCTGGCGATTGACGTTTCACGTGGAACCTCCTCCCTGCCCCGTCCCGATGCTCCCCGGATCATGGTTGTCGCCAACCAGAAGGGTGGCGTGGGCAAGACCACCACGGCGGTGAATGTCGGTGCGGCACTGGCCCAGGGCGGGTTGAAGGTGATGGTGATCGACACCGACCCGCAGGGCAACGCGTCCACGGCGCTCGGAGTCGACCACAGCGAGGGAACGGTCGGAACCTACGAATGTCTCGTGGATCAGTTCCCGATCATCGACGCCCTCCAGCGTTGCCCGGATGTCCCGGGCCTGTGGATCCTGCCGGCCACGATCGACCTGGCGGGTGCCGAGGTGGGACTGGTGGCGTCTGTTTCACGTGAAACCCGCATGAAGGACGCCCTGGCTGTCTTCTTCGACCGCTACGCGGTGGACTACGTGATCATCGACTGTCCCCCGTCGCTCGGGCTACTGACGCTCAACGCGCTGGTCGCGGCGCGGGAGATCCTGATCCCGATCCAGTGCGAGTACTACGCGCTGGAGGGTGTGACGCAACTGCTGCGCACCATCAACCTGGTCAAGGGACGCATCAATGACGACTTGGTGCTCTCCACGGTGCTCCTCACCATGTACGACGGGCGCACCAATCTGGCCTCCCAGGTGGCGGACGAGGTGCGTCGGCACTTCGAGCGGGAGACATTGCAGGCGGTGATCCCGCGTTCGGTGCGCGTCGCCGAGGCACCGTCCTACGGACAGAGCGTGCTCAGCTATCAGTATCACTCCGTTGGCGCCCAGGCCTATGTGGACGCCGCCCGCGAAATCGCGGAACGCGGCGTAACAGGCCACTGACTAGGAGGAATAACATGGCAGCACCCCGTCAGCGCACCGGATTAGGGCGCGGACTCGGCGATCTGATCCGACCCACCACCCCCGACGAGACGCCGGCGCCGATCGAGTCGATCGCGAGCTCCGACGAGACCGAGGATGGTGGGCCGGAGTTGGTGCCCGCACCCCAAGGCGCGGAGTTCGTCGAGCTCCCGGTCGACGCGATCGAGGCCAACCCGCGACAGCCGCGCCAGGTCTTCGACGAGGACGACCTGAGCGAGCTCGTCGAGTCGATCCGCGAGGTCGGGTTACTCCAGCCGGTCGTCGTTCGCCGGGTGGGGGACGCGTACGAGCTGGTCATGGGCGAGCGTCGCCTGCGCGCGACCCGTCGCGCGGGCCTGGCGACGATCCCGGCGATCGTCCGGGACACCGCCGACCACGATCTCCTGCGTGACGCACTGCTGGAGAACCTCCATCGCGTCCAGCTGAACCCGCTCGAGGAGGCCGCCGCCTATCAGCAGATGCTCGACGACTTCGGCTGCACGCAGGAGAAGCTCGCAGCCCGAATCAAGCGATCGCGTCCGCAGATCTCGAACACCATTCGGTTGCTGCGTCTGCCCGCGCCGGTCCAGCGCAGGGTGGCGGCCGGGGTGCTTTCTGCCGGGCACGCTCGCGCGCTGCTGGGGATGGAGGATCCGGTCGAGCAGGAGCGCCTGGCCCAACGCATCGTGGCCGAGGGTCTGAGCGTGCGCAGCGTCGAAGAGATCGTGGCGACGGGGCAGGGGCCGCAGCGTGGTCGCCGGCAGACGGTGCCTCGGACTCCGTCGCCGCGCGCCAGCCACCTGGCGGAAGTGCTGACCGACGGCTTGGACACCCGGGTGAACGTGCAGATCGGCAAGACCAGGGGCCGGATCACCATCGAGTTCGCGGGCGAGGAAGACCTGGACCGCATCCTGGTCGTGTTGCGCAGCGGCGTACCGACAAACAACTAGAACGCTAAGACAGTTCATCGGTTTACATTTTTGTCGATAAATAGCGGCGAGACTAGCCGGCCGCCAGGAACCTGACCCAGATCCGCGGGCAGTGGGGTGGGCACCGCGCGTATCGATGCGGCGCTGAGCCAGGCGGTGGACGCCGAGGACGAGGGCCGCAGCGTGGAGGCAGGTCGGACTGGCTGCCATCCTGGCCGCGACCGCCGAGGACGAGTGGTGACCGCCTTCGGGTTGTTGGCGCAGTTGGGTCCAGCCGGGGGTGCCGCCGTCCCGCGCGTTGTCGGTACTCCCGCGCCCCGCCTATCGAGCGCGGGAGCACACGCAAAGTGCGGGAGTGGCGCTGAGGCGCGGGAGCAGAGAGCACGCGCGGGAATGGGCGAGGCGCGAGTGCCGGACGACGCACGGGAAGGCGTCCGTCACCTCGACGCGCCCGCAGGCGTGCCCGCAGGCGTGCCGCGGACGCCTCAGTTCTCGGGGTGCTGCTGGATCGCGGCGATGCGGGCGCGGACGTCCTTGGTGGCGTAGTGCTCGGCGACGAAGGACAGGAACGGCACGGTGCCGGCCAGCGCGATCAGCAACAGCCGTAACCAGGGCCACTTCACGCGGCGTCCGAGGTCGTAGGCGGTGATCAGCAGCACCATGTACAGCCAGCCGTGGGGAACACCGACCGCGGTGACGACCACGTCGTTGTCACCGACGTACTTCAGCGGCATGCCGATGACGACGAGCACCATCAGCAGGATGCCGACCAGCCAGGCCATGACGCGATAGCGCAGCAGCGCACCGCGGATGCCGGGAATCTCGCTGACGTCGATCGGGCTGTTGTCGAGCGACATACTCATGATGTGGGTTCCTTCCTGTCCGGCTGCACGGCGTCCGTCCGTGCGGGGTCTGTGTGTGCGGCCGCGGCGTCCTCGGCGCGACGCTCGCGGACGCCGAGACCGTGGGCGAGTCTGATGGCCATGCCGAGGCCGAAGGCGGCGAACACCCACCATTGCAGCGCGTACCCGCTGTTGCGGGCCGCACCCTCGCCGGCCGGCAGCTCCACCGCCGCCTGCGTGAGGCCGTGGCGGGCGGCGTCCTCGGCGCTGAGTGTCACGAATCCGGGCACCAGCTGCTGCGGCCACTGTTGGGCGAGCAGCGGCATCCGTACGGAACCGAGCCGATCGGGGTCGACGGACGCCCCGGGTTCGGGATCGCCCTCGCCCGGCAGGAACAGGCCCACCTCGGTGCGCTCGCCGGCCGGGGGAGCGGACACGGCGTTCGGGTCGGCGGTAAACCCCCGGACCACGGGCAGGACGCGTCCGTCGCGCACCTCGAACGCGGCCAGCACCCGCCAGCCGTCGCCGGTCGGGATCAGCTCCTCCTGATCGGGAACGTACCTGCCGACGATCGTGACCTGCTTGCCGTAGATGTCGCCGACGTTGCCGTCGGCGTGCACTTCGTCATCGAGAGGAACGGGCGGCTGGGCGGCACGATCGGCGACGCCGCGATTGCCCTGATCGACGAACACCTGCATCTGCCACAGCCCCAAGAACACCATGACGATCGCGCCGGCCAGACCGACGCTGACCAGCAGGATCTGCTTGAGGCGCGTGCTCATGACCGGTCGGCGGATCCTCGCTCGCGGGCCCGGGCGACCAGGCGCGCGCACACGTCGGAGAACGAGCCGTCGGCCGCCTCGATGGCCAGTGGCAGCAGGGACGTCTCGGTCATGCCCGGCGCGACGTTCACCTCGAGGAATACCGGGACGCCGTCGCGCACGATCAGGTCGGTGCGGGACAGGTCGCGCAGGGCGAGCACGCGGTGGGCGGTCAGCGCCATCGCAGCGCAGGCCTCGGTGACGTCGTCGGGCAGCTCGGCCGGCGCCACGAACCGGGTCTCCCCGGCCGTGTACCGCGCGGTGTAGTCGTAGACGCCCGACCGCGGCTGGATCTGCACGGCGGGCAGCGCCTCAGGGCCGTCGCCGAGGTCGAGCACGGTGACCGCGACCTCGATTCCCTCGATGAATTCCTCGACGATCGCCACGTCGCCGTAGCTGAAGGCGGTCACGACCGCGGCCGGAAGCCCGGCGGCGTCCGTCACCTTCGTGCAGCCCAGCGCGGAGCCGCCGCGGGCCGGCTTGATCATCATCGGGAAGCCGATCGCAGCGATGAGCGCGTCCACGAGCCGGCCCGCGCCGAGTTCGCGGAAGACACTCTGCGGCAGAGCGATCTGGCGCGGTGTCAGGACGCCCGCGCGGGCGATCAGCGGGGTGCTGACGGCCTTGTCGAACGCGATCCGTGACGCGGAGCCGTCCGATCCGACGTAGGCGACGCCGAGGAGGTCGAACACCTCGCGCAGGGCGCCGTCCTCGCCGGCGCCGCCGTGCAGCACCGGGAACACGACGGCGCCGCTCGAGGCATCGAGGGTGGCGAGCAGGGACGCCGTGACGTCGGCCTCGGCCACCAGGACGCCGGCCTCGCGGAGCGCCTGCGCTACCCGCCGGCCCGAGCGCAGGGACACGTCGCGCTCGTGCGAGAGCCCACCGGCCAGGACGATCACGTTGTCAGACACGTTGCTGCTCCTCGATGAATGCGGATTAGGTGACGTTGGGCGCGGGTCCGGACACCGGACGGTGCCGGGCGACATCGGTGCCCAGACCGAAGGTGGCGTGCATGTCGAGCTCGTCGGTGATGGCCTTGCCCAGCCGCCGGCAGCCTTCGACGATGCGCTCGGGGGTCGGGAAACAGTACGACAGCCGCATGTTGCGGCTACCGAACCCGTCGGCGTAGAAGGCGGTGCCCGGAACGAACGCGACTCTCTCGGTGACCGCCCGCGGCAGCAACGCCTGAGAGTCGAGGCCCTCGGGCAGGGTCACCCACACGAAGAACCCGCCGTTCGGCGTCGTCCAGGTGGTGCCGGGGGGCATGAACGAAGCCAGGCCGTCCAGCATCGCGTCGCGTCGTGCGGCGTACATGGAGCGGAAGGTGTCGATCTGGCCGCGCCAGTCGAAGTTCTCCAGGTAGTTGGCGATCGCGAACTGGCTGAACACCGGCGGCGAGAGCACGGCCGCCTCTTGGGCGATCACCAGCCGCTCGCGGACGGCGTGCGGCGCCAGCACCCAGCCGACCCGGAAGCCCGGGGCGAACGTCTTCGAGAACGAACCCAGGTAGATGACCTCGTCGTCCATGGAGCGCATGGCCGCCAGCGGATCGCCTTCGATGGTGAGCAGGCCGTAGGGGTTGTCCTCCACGACGAGCAGGCCGTATTCGCGCGCGACCGCCAGCAGCTCTCGGCGCCGCTCGAGCGGCTGGGTGATGCCCGTCGGATTGTTGAAGTTCGGGATCGTGTAGAGGAACTTCACCTTCTGCCCAGCGGCGCGCAGCGCCACGATCGCCTGGGCGAGGGCCTGGGGGACCAGGCCGTGCTCGTCCATCGCGACGTGATGGATGCGCGCCTGATAGGAGTTGAAGGTGCCCATGGCGCCCACGTACGACGGCGCCTCGCACAGGACCACGTCGCCGGGATCGACGAAGATGCGCGTCACCAGGTCGAGTGCTTGCTGCGAGCCGCACGTGATCACGACGTCGTCGGGGTTGGCGGCGATGGCCTCTTCGGCCATCACTTCGCAGATCTTCTCGCGCATGAACAGCTCGCCCTGCCCGGAGCCGTACTGCATCGCCTGGATGCCGTTGCCGCGCACGAGCTGATTGAACGACTCGCCCAGCTCGGCGAGCGGCAGGTCGGCGATGTTCGGCATTCCGCCGGCCAGCGAGACCACTTCGGGTCGGTTGGCGACGGAGAACAGAGCTCGGACCGCAGAAACCGTCATGGACCCTGTCCGGTCTGCATACTGATCGATGTGGGAGTCCAGCCGTGTGTCACGGCGGGACGGTTCCAAGGAGCTCACCCGTCCATTGTCCCACCTTCGGACGGCGTGCCCAAAGGAGGGGTGGAGATGCGTTCGTTGATGTCGCTCGACAGCCGGGAACTCACCACGCTCGAATGCACCTGGTGTGGCCGGACGCCGCCGCCGGCGGTCTTCGGCTTCAAGGCCGTGCGGGAGGGGGAGGTGGTCGGGATGCTGGCCGCGGCACCGGCGTCCGGGCTGGGCGGCCTCTATCCCGACGCCAGCACGGTGATCGTCCAGGCGTGGGTTCGCCGTGAGGATCTCGGCGAGCAGATCGGCACCCAGCTCATGCACCGGATGGCGGCCGCGCAGACCCACCGCCGGGTGCGGACGCTGGTCGCACCCGGCACCTACGGCGTCCCCGATTGTCAGCACCTGCCGGCGGCGTTCCTCGACGGCCTCGGCTTCATCGAGACGGTCCCCGGAGCCCAGTGGCGCCTCGACCTACGCACGACGCTGCGGGTTCCGCAGGTGGTGCAGGCGATGACGGACGCCGTGACGCGCGTCCTGCGGCCCGGGCGTCCGGCACCGGCGAACCGGTCGCGGTCGAAACCGGCCTGACTCTCGACCGGCCCGACTCAGGCGGCCCGGGCCCGGGTGGCGGAGGCCTTGATCTTGTCGGGGCGGAACCCGGCCCAGTGCTGGTCGCCGTCGATGACGACCGGCGCCTGCTGGTAGCCCATCGCCAGCACCTCGGCGAGCGCCCTGTCGTCGTGGGAGAGGTCGACCACCTCGTAGTCGAGACCGTGCCTGTCGAGGGCCCGGTAGGTGGCGGTGCACTGCACGCACGCCGGCTTCGAGAAGACCCTGATCGTCATGACACTCCCTGGAGATGACCGGAATCACACCGGTGTAGTTCTATCTGTGTGGCGAAGAAGAAACTACACGTTGTGGCGAGGGAGGGCAAGAGGCACTACATCTAGTGGGCCATGATGGATGATGTTCGTGATCGCCAACGGGGGTCGTCCCGCTCTCGGAAACGACGAACGCCCCCTCCGGGCCGAAGCCGGAAGGGGCGTCCGTACGAGACTCAGCGTTCCGAAACGGGCACGTAGTCGCGCTTGGTCTCGCCGACGTAGATCTGGCGCGGCCGGCCGATCTTGTTGGTCGGGTCGTTGACCATCTCGCGCCACTGGGCGATCCAGCCGGGGAGGCGTCCGAGTGCGAACAGCACCGTGAACATCTCGACGGGGAAACCCATCGCCTGGTAGATCAGGCCGGTGTAGAAGTCGACGTTCGGGTACAGCCGGCGCTCGACGAAGTAGGGATCGGACAGCGCCGTCTCTTCGAGCTCGAGGGCGATGTCGAGCAGCTGGTCGCTGCCGCCGCGGGCCTTGAGGATGGCGTCGGCGTGCTTCTTGATGATCGCCGCGCGCGGATCGTAGTTCTTGTAGATGCGGTGACCGAAGCCCATGAGCCGGGTCGTGTCGGACTTGTCCTTGACCCGGGTGACGTAGTCCTTGACGGTGACGCCGTTGTCGCGGATGTCGCGCAGCATCTCGAGCACGGCCTGGTTGGCGCCGCCGTGGAGCGGACCGGACAGCGCGTGAACGCCCGCGGAGATCGAGGAGTACAGGTTGGCCTGCGAGGAGCCGACGAGCCGGACGGTCGACGTCGAGCAGTTCTGCTCGTGGTCGACGTGCAGGATCAGCAGCACGTCGAGCGCGCGGGTGATGTCGTCGTCGAACTCGTACGCGCCGGTGACGTTGCCGAACGACATCCGCAGGAAGTTCTGGATGTAGGACAGCGAATAGTCCGGCCACAGGGTCGGCATGCCGGTGGAGTTCTTGAAGGAGTAGGCCGCCAGCGTCGGGACCTTCGCGAGTAGGCGGTGGGTCGCGGCGTCCACCTTGTCGGGCTCGAATCCGATCGTGTCGGTCGAGAACGTCGACAGCGCGGTGATGGCGGCCGACAGCACCGGCATCGGGTGCGAGCGGCGCGGGAAGATGCGGAACAGTTCGCGCAAGCGCTCGTCGATCACCATGTGCTTGGAGATCTTGTCGGTGAAGTCCGCAAGCTCGGACGCCGTGGGCAGCTCGCCGTAGAGCACCAGGTAGGACGTCTCGAGGAAGGTCGACTTCTCGGCCAGCTGCTCGATGGGGTAGCCGCGGTACTGAAGAATGCCCGCGTCGCCGTCGATGTAGGTGATGGCCGACTTGCACACGGCCGTGTTGGCGAAGCCGATGTCGAAGGTGGTGTCGCCGGTGGAGGCGAGCAGCTTGCTGATGTCGTAGCCGTTGTTGCCCTGGGTGGCCTGAACGAAAGGCAGATCCAGGGACCTACCGCCGTGGCCAATGGTCGCGGGTGTCGTCATTGCACTCCTCCTCGAGGCTTGTCGTCGCTCGGGCGCCACCCTACAGCCAGGCGAGCTGGGTCAACCAAAACCTCCGGGCCGTGTAGTTGATATTTCAACCATAGTGGCTAGAATCGACCCGACAACCCTCGACGACAGGACGACCTCATGACCCAGCTCACCGATCTCAAGGGCACCTACGTGCTCGATCCCACGCACAGCACCGTCGGTTTCGTGACCCGCCACGCGATGGTCACCAAGGTCCGGGGTTCCTTCGACGAGTTCAGCGGCACCGCGACCATCGACGGCGCTCACCCCTCGGCGTCCACGCTGTCGGTCGAGATCGCGACCTCTTCGATCAACACCCGCAACGCCGACCGCGACGCCCACCTGCGCTCGGCCGACTTCTTCGAGGCGGACGCCCACCCGTCCGTCACCTTCCGCGGCACCGGTTTCGCCATCGACGGCGACGTGGTCGAGGTGACCGGTGACCTCACGATCCGCGGCGTCACCCGCTCGCTGACCGTCCCGTTCGAGTTCCAGGGTCAAGCCACCGACCCGTTCGGCAACAAGCGCATCGGCTTCGAGGGCTCCGCCGTGATTCACCGCTCCGACTTCGGCCTGACCTGGAACGCCGCACTCGAGACCGGCGGCTTCCTGGTGTCCGACAAGATCACCCTCGAACTTGAGGTGTCGGCCGTTCAGCAGGCCTGATCCCCAAGACCGGACGCCGCGGCAGCGCTCCTCGGGGGGAGAGGTCAGGCGCGCGCGGCGTCCGCTTGGCAGAAGGCGTCGAGCGTGTGCCCGACCACCTCGTCGATCTGGCCCGGGCTGATCACCAGCGGGGGAGCGAACCGGATCGTCTGACCGTGGGTGTCCTTGGCGAGGACGCCGCGGGCCATCAACCCGTGGCACAGGTCGCTCGCGGCGCCGAGAGCGGGCGCCACGTCGACGCCCAGCCACAGACCCGCCTGCCGGATGTCCGTCGCCAGACCCTGGTCGAGCAACGGCTGGAGCCCGGCGCGGAACCTGGCGCCGCCCGCGCGCGAGCGGGCCTGCACCTCGCCGTCGCTCAACAACGCCACCACCGCCGAGCCGATGGCGCAGGCGAGAGGGCTCCCGCCGAAGGTCGATCCGTGCTGGCCCGGACGGAAAACGCCGAGCACGTCGGCGTCCGCCACCACCGCCGACACCGGCACGATGCCGCCGCCCAGCGCCTTGCCCACGACGTAGATGTCGGGCACCACGCCCTCGCGGTCACAGGCGAACGTCTCGCCCGCCCGGCCCAGACCCGACTGGATCTCGTCGGCGATCATCAGGACGCCGCGACCGCGCGTGATCTCGCGCACGCGACGCAGGTAGCCGGCAGGAGGGATGATGACGCCGGCCTCGCCCTGGATGGGCTCCAGCAGGACGGCCACGACGTCGTCGGTGATCGCGGCGTCGAGGGCGTCCGCGTCGCCGTAGGGCACACTCACGAAGCCCGGCGCGAAGGGGCCGAAACCGGCGCGAGCGTCCGGGTCGTCGCTGAACGAGACGATCGTGGTCGTCCGGCCGTGGAAGTTGCCGCGCATCACGACGATCGTCGCGCGGTCCGGCGCGACTCCCTTCACCTCGTAGCCCCACTTGCGCGCTGTCTTGATCGCCGTCTCGACGGCCTCGGCACCGGTGTTCATCGGCAGCACCATCGACTTCCCGCACAGCGCGGCGAGCGACTCGACGAACGGCCCGAACGGTGCGGAGTAGAGGGCGCGCGACGTCAGCGTGACCCTGCCGAGCTGATCCATGGCCGCGGCGACGAGCGCCGGATGACGGTGGCCGAAGTTCATCGCCGAGTAGGCGGACACGCAGTCGAGGTAGCGGCGCCCGTCCGTGTCGGTGAGATGGACGCCCTCGGCCGAGTCGATCACCACCGGCAGCGGCGCGTAGTTGTGCGCGCCGAAGGTCTCGATCACATCGATGGCCGCCTGCTGAGGTGCGGAGAGAGCGTCGGTACCCATGAGGGTGAAGCATAGGCCGCAACGGTGAGGCGCTTCGCCAGGCTGCGGGTGCGACCCCGGCGCGTTAACGTGGGAACCACCCACGAGAGGACGACCATGCAGATCATCGACAACGGTCCCCAGCCGAATTCGTTCGACATCGAGACCGCCACGTGCGAGAACACCACCTACCGGACCGTGGCCTGGACGGGCAAGTACCTGCAGGTCACCCTGATGTCGATCCCGGTGGGCTCTTCGATCGGGCTCGAGGTGCACGAGGAGACCGACCAGTTCCTGCGCGTCGACGCGGGCCGAGGCCGATGCGTGATGGGTGCGGCCGAAGACGACCTGACCTACTCCCAGGATGTCGAGGACGGCTGGTCGATCCAGGTGCCCGCCGGCACCTGGCACGACGTCGTCAACACCGGCGACGAGCCGCTGCGGTTGTACGCGATCTACGCGCCGACGCACCACGCGCAGGGCAAGGTTCACCTGACCTTCGCCGAGGCCGAGGCCGACGAAGAAGCGGGCGGCGACGAGCCTCCGGCCTGGACCGTTCAGCCCTGAACAGGTGCTGACACTAGGCTTGACGGCGTCGACGAAAGGCGGTCTTTGATGTCCCTGTTCTCCCGCGTCCAGCAGGCCCCGCCGGACGCCATCCTCGGCCTGACAGAGCAGTTCAAGGCGGACGCGAACCCGCGCAAGGTGAACCTCGGCGTGGGCGTCTACCAGGACTCCTCGGGCAAGCTCCCGTTGCTGCGCTGCGTCGAGGCGGCCGAGCATGCGCTGGCCGAGAAGCCGTCACCGAAGGGCTATCAGGCCATCGACGGCATGCCGGCCTACAACGACGACGTCAAGGAACTCGTCTTCGGGGCGGGGTCGCCGGTGCTGGCGTCCGGCCGCGTGGTGACGATCCAGGCGCTGGGCGGCACCGGCGCGCTCAAGGTCGGCGCCGACTTCCTGCGGCCGGTGAACCCCGACGCGAAGGTCCTCATCTCGAACCCGAGCTGGGAGAACCACCAGGCGCTGTTCACCCGCGCCGGCTTCACCGTCGAGAAGTACCGCTACTACGACGCCGAAGCCAAGGGTGTCGACGTCGACGGCATGGTCGCCGACCTCGAGGCGGCGCCTGCGGGCACGATCGTCGTCCTGCACGCGTGCTGTCACAATCCGACCGGCTACGACCTGTCGGCGTCCGACTGGCAGCGGGTGATCGACGCCGTGAAGGCGGGCGGTCTGACGGCGTTCCTCGACATGGCCTACCAGGGCTTCGCCGACGGCATCGACGAGGACGGCCGGGTCGTGCGCACGTTCGCCGACCAGGTCGAGAGCTTCCTGGTGTCGACGTCGTTCTCGAAGTCGTTCTCGCTGTACGGCGAGCGCGTGGGCGCGTTGTCGCTGGTGTGCGCGGACGCCGACGAGGCCACGCGGGTGCTGTCGCAGGTGAAGATCGCGATCCGCACCAACTACTCCAACCCGCCGACGCACGGCGCCGCGCTGGTCGAGACGGTGCTCGGCGATGCCGAGCTGCGGGCGCAGTGGGTGGCCGAGCTGGGCGAGATGCGCGATCGGATCAAGGCGATGCGCACGGCGCTCGTCGAAGGCCTCGCGGCCGCCGGCGTCGAGGCCGACATGAGCTACATCACCGACCAGGTCGGCATGTTCTCGTTCTCCGGCCTGAACAAGGCTCAGATGGTCCGCCTGCGCAACGAGTTCGGCGTCTACGGCACCGACACCGGACGCATCTGCGTCGCGGCGCTCAACGACGGCAACGTCGGCTACGTGAGCGAGTCGATCGCGGCGGTCCTGAAGGGTTGAGCACCCCGCAGGGTGATGCCGTGAGCGGTGACCCGTCCGGCCTGGGCCGGCCGGGCTTCCTGCCACCCGGCGCTGCGCCGGCCCCGGGTCCGGGTTCGGGTTCGCCCCCGGGGGCCGGCGGGCCGGGTGCTGTCCCGGCGTCCGGATCACCGGCCGGGGCTGCGTATCGTCCGCCGGCCGAGCCGGTGGCGGGTGCGCCGTCCGGGGTGCCGCACTACCCGACGCAGCAGTATCCGCCGTACCCGCAGCAGACGCCGGCGTCCGCGCCCGGCCGGCGTCCGTTGCCCACGAAGGTGACGTTCGGACTGGTGGCGCTCGCGGCGATCGTCGTGCTGTCGGTGGTGTTCAGGATCGCGGCGGCGGTCGTCGGCGAGCCCGAGCCGCCTCGTCCGGTGCCGGTGCCGGTGGCGACCGCGCCGAGAACGCTGCAACCCGTTCGGGGCCCGAGCCTGGCGCCCGTCCCGAGTCCGGCCCCGTCCACCGCGTGGCCCACGCCGAACCCGCGCCAGCCGCGGGCGGACTGGCGAGTGGTCAGCTCGACCCGCGAACAGGTCAGCTACGAGGTGCCGGACACGCCCGATTGGGATCCGCGTCCGGGCCTGCTCGTCGGCTACGAGGCGAACAAGTCGGTGCTGGTGATCGCCAACACGGTGTCGCGCTACCGCTACGGCGCCTGCGAGGCGGCGGCCGACGACCGCGGCTACGTGGGGTTGCAGCGTTCGGTGGAGGCGCTCGGTACATCCGAGGCGGCGGCGGTCGTGCTCGCGACCCGCTGGGCGCAAGCGCGCGACACCGAAGACGACGGCACCGTGCACGACGTGGCGCCGCCGACCCCGCGGACGATCCGGAGTGCCGGCGGCACCGACATCGCGGTGGCGTCCGTCACGTTCACGCCGCTGGTGGCGCCGAGCACGCGCGAGTGCAAGGCCCCGGCCATGCGGTTCACCGCGGCGGTACTGAGCCAGAACGGACGCCACTACCCGATGGTGATCGTCAGCGACCAGGGCGTCCCCGACGCGCTGCCGATCGAGGTCGAGGACGCGATCATCGCGACCCTGCTGCCCGCGGAGTAACCCCGGCGCGCGCGCTCGGACGGCGCCGATGCGACGGTCGCCGGTGAGGCTGTTCCCGCCCGCGCACGAAGCGCGCCCGCCGGGCGCCACGCCCGCCGACCACCGGCGAGGCTCGGGCTCGCAGATTGTCTTTTGCAGCCGCGTCTCCGGACGACATCCGCGATCGGGCTCAGAGATGGTCGTTTTGGAGCCCGTTTGGGCCGCCCAATACGACCATCTCTGAGCCCGATCGCGGATCGGGGTCGGTCACCCCTGCTATTTCCGACAATCTTCGAGCCCGAGACTCGCCGGTGGTCGCCGCCCGCCCGGTACGCCACTGAAGATCCATTGCCCGGTCGCGCTCGTTCTGAACGTCCGCGCACGCACGGCGGTGCGCCCGGCGTCGCCCGGCGCGGCCGGGGAGTGCCAGTCTTGATCCATGACGCGCACACCCGGTTCCCCGCTTGCCCGCAATGCCGCGACCCTGGTCGCCGAGGCGAAGGCGTCCATCGTCGAACTCACCGTGGCGGACGCCGCGGCCCTGCTGGACGACCCGCGCTACCAGTTCGTGGACATCCGCGATCCTCGCGAGCTCACCCGCGAGGGCACGATCCCGGGCGCGGCGAAGGCGCCGCGCGGCATGCTGGAGTTCTGGGTCGACCCCGAGAGCCCCTACTACCGCGCCGCGCTCGACGACGGCCGGACACTGCTGCTGTTCTGCGGGTCGGGCTGGCGCTCGGCGCTGACCGCGAAGGCGCTGCAGGACATGGGCTTCGACACGGTCGCGCACCTCGACGGCGGATTCTCGGCGTGGAAAGCGGCGGGCCGGCCGATCGAGCAGGTCGCGCCGAAGGCCTGACGCTCCGGCGATGGGTCGGACCGTCAGGCGAGGCCCAGGTATTCCTCGAGCGTGAGCGAGGAGTTCGGGCCGAACTCGGCTGCGATCTCGGTGCCGACCCAGCGCAGGTGCCATGATTCCCAGGCGTAGCCCGTGATGTCGGTCTTGCCCTGCGGGTAGCGGACGATGAAGCCGTACTCGTGCGCGTGCGCGGCCAGCCAGGACGCCTGCTCCGTGCGCGCGAACGCGGTGCCGCGGTTGCGGCCGTCCCACGCGTCCAGCGCCAGGCCCGTCTGGTGTTCGGATGCCCCCGCCTCGGCGAAGTAGAGCCGCGCGGTCTTGTCGTCGTACTGCTTCTTCGCCTTGGCGAAGCTCGCCTGCTGGGCGGCGTACGAGCGGTAGCCGCTGCGGATCATCACCGGAGCGCCGTCCGCCTTCGCCGCGGCGGCCAGTTCCTGGAAGGCGGAGTGGACGTCCGGGTGCAGGCCGTGCGGCTTCGCCGCCCACGCGGGCACGTAGGACGACGACAGGCGGTGGACCTTGCTGACGACGACGATCCCGTCGACGGTGAACGGCTCGTTCAAAGCCTTGCCGCTACGGGTGTCGGGAGGGGGCGCGGGCTTCGAGACCGGCGTGGGGGTGACTGGAGTCGGTTCGGCCGCGGGTTCGGCGGTGGCCTGCGCGGTGGGTTCGGCGGAGGCCGCGGACGCCGACGGTACAAACGCCGTGGGCGACGGTGTGCCCGCTACCGCCATGGTCGAGCACGCGCTCAGCGCCAGCGCGCCGGCCAGCGGCAGGACGAGGGCGAGGAAGCGGGGGTTCACGGCGTCCAGCTTAGGTGTCGTGCCGGGACGCGATCACCGAGTCGCCGGCGGCACTACGGTGGCGGGGTGAGGATCGCCACCTGGAACGTGAACTCCGTGAAGCAACGCATGCCGCGGCTGCTGCCGTGGCTGGAGCAGCGGCGTCCGGACGTGGTGTGCCTGCAGGAGACCAAACTGACCGACGAGGCCTTCACCAGCCTGCTCGCCGCGCCGCTGGCCGAACTGGGCTACGAGGTCGCGAGCCACGGCCAGGGCCAGTGGAACGGGGTGGCGCTGCTGTCCCGGGTAGGCCTCGCCGACGTCGAACGCGGCTTCGCCGGCCAGCCCGACTACGACGGACGCGCCGAGGCCCGCGCCATCAGCGCGACGTGCGGCGGCGTCCGGGTGCACAGCCTCTACGTGCCCAACGGTCGCACGCCAGACAGTGACCACTACGTCTACAAGCTCGCGTGGCTCGCCGCGCTCGGCGACATCGTCGCGGCCGGGCCCGCCGACGCGGTGGTGTGCGGCGACGTCAACATCGCCCCCACGGACGCCGACGTGTTCGATCCGGCGGCTTACGCGGGGCACACCCACGTGACCGCGCCCGAGCGCGCCGCGCTCGCCGCGCTGATGGACGCCGGCCTGCGCGACGTCGTGCGCGACCGGTGGCCCGGCGAGCGGGTGTTCTCCTACTGGGACTATCGCGCCGGCATGTTCCACCAGGATCTCGGCATGCGCATCGACCTCGTGCTGGCGTCCGGGCCGGTCGCCGGACGCGTCCGCGCGGCCTGGATCGACCGCGAGGCCCGCAAGGGCAAGCTGCCGTCCGACCACGCCCCGGTGATCGTCGACCTCGACGTCGCACCCGACGGAGACATCGGTCCGATGGTGCCGCCGCCGTCGGCACCCCGGCGCGGCGCCCGCGGCGTCCGGCTGCCGCAGGCGCGCTGAGCCGGCCCACCGGTTGGGGACGGGCGGGAACGGGCCGACCGCCGTCCTACTACTGAATGTCGTAGTAAGGTGGACGGCATGACTTCGCCCGTCAACGGTCACCCCGCGCACCCCGCCGGCCACCCTGGTCAGTCGACCGGGCACCCGGGCCATCCCGGACGCGGGGGGCACCCCGGCGGACATCCGGGGGGCCACCCGGACGGGCATCCCGGCGGGCATCCCGGCGGGCACGGGGCGTCCCGGCGCAACCTCGACTTCGACTCGGCGCCGTTCATCGCGATCTGGGAGACCACCCAGGCCTGCGACCTCGCCTGCAAGCACTGCCGGGCGATGGCGCAGCCGCTGCGCGACTCGGGCGAGCTGAGCACCGCCGAGGCCAAGGCGATGATGAAGCGCTTCCGCGAGTTCGGTCCGATCGTGTTCGTGTTCTCGGGCGGCGACTGCTTCAAGCGTCCCGACATCATCGAGCTCGTCGAGTACGGCGCCCAGCTCGGCCTGCGCATGGGCATCACGCCCGCCACCACCTCGCTGGCCACCAAGGAGTTGCTGCAGCAGCTCAAGGATGTCGGTCTCACCCGGCTCGCGATCTCGCTGGACGGCTCGAACGCGCAGATCCACGACGAGTTCCGGCGCGTCGACGGCAGCTTCGACCACGGGCTGCGGATCCTGCGCGAGGCGCAGGAGGTCGGGCTGTCGACCCAGGTCAACACGGTGATCCGCAAGGCGAACATCGACGACATGGACGCCATGACCGAGCTGATGACCACCCTCGGTGTCGTGTTCTGGGAGGTCTTCTTCCTGGTGCCGATGGGCCGAGCGAAGGCCGACGACGTGGCGTCCGCCGACGAGTTCGAGCAGGTCTTCCATCAGCTCTACGACCTGTCGAAGACCGCCCCGTTCGACATCAAGGCGACCGCCGCCCCGCAGTACTCGCGCGTGGTGATGCAGCGCAAGCGCGCCGAGGTGCGCGCGGGCGCCGACGAGGACGTCCGCGACGTGATGACCCGCGGCATGCACTACTCGCAGTCCGACGGCATCGGACGCGCCCGCAACGTCAACGACGGCGACGGCTTCGTGTTCATCTCGCACGTCGGCGACGTCTACCCGTCGGGCTTCCTGCCGGTGAAGGCGGGCAACATTCGCGACGACGACATCATCGAGATCTACCGGAACTCGCCGGTGTTCCAGCAGTTGCGCGACCGCACGCTGCTCAAGGGCAAGTGCGGGGTGTGCGGCTACCGGGACGCCTGCGGCGGCAGTCGCGCCCGGGCGTACGCGATGACGGGCGACTACCTCGCCGAAGAGCCGTTCTGCGCCCACGAGCCGGCGCGCGCCCACTGACGCGAACAGGCCATCCCGCGCGGCGGTGTTTCGGGGCTAGATTGTCCCGACGGGAGTTCCCGACGGAAGGGTCGCGCATGTTCTCCAAGGTCCTCATCGCCAACCGCGGCGAGATTGCCGTACGCGCGTTCCGCGCCGCGACCGAGCTCGGTGTCAAGACCGTCGCCGTCTTCCCCTACGAGGATCGCCTCGCCGAGTACCGCCTGAAGGCCGACGAGAGCTACGAGATCGGCGAGCGCGGCCATCCGGTGCGCGCGTACCTCGACGTCGAGGGCATCATCAGCGCCGCGAAGGCGGCCCACGCCGACGCGATCTACCCCGGCTACGGGTTCCTCAGCGAGAACGCGGGCCTCGCCCGGCGCTGCGCCGAAGAGGGCATCACCTTCGTGGGTCCGAGCTCCGACGTGCTGCGGCTGACCGGCGACAAGTCGGTCGCGATCGCCGCGGCGCGTGAGGCGGGCCTGCCGGTGCTGCGCGGCGCCGAGCCGTCCGAAGACACGGACGCCCTGGTGGCCGCCGCGCACGAGATCGGCTTCCCGGTGTTCGTCAAGGCCGTCGCCGGCGGCGGCGGGCGGGGCATGCGCCGCGTCGACGACCCCGAGCGGCTGCCCGCGGCCCTGGACGAGGCGATGCGCGAGGCGGACGCCGCGTTCGGCGACGGCCGGGTCTACCTCGAGCAGGCGGTCGACCAGCCGCGGCACATCGAGGTGCAGATCCTGGCGGACGCGTCCGGCGAGGTCATCCACCTGTACGAGCGCGACTGCTCGGTGCAGCGCCGTCACCAGAAGGTCGTCGAGCTCGCGCCCGCTCCGAATCTCGACCCGGCCCTGCGCGCGGCGATGTGCGCGGACGCCGTCCGCTTCGCCCGGCACATCGGCTACGTCAACGCCGGCACGGTCGAGTTCCTGCTTGGCAAGGACGGACGCTACGTGTTCATCGAGATGAACCCGCGCATCCAGGTCGAGCACACGGTCACCGAAGAGGTCACCGACGTCGACCTCGTCTCGGCCCAGCTGCGGATCGCGGCGGGCCAGACTCTGGCCGACCTCGGCCTGAGCCAGGACGCGATCCACGTCCGGGGAGCGGCACTGCAGTGCCGCGTGACGACCGAGGATCCCGCGAACGGGTTCCGTCCGGACACCGGCACGGTGAGCGTGTACCGGACGCCCGGCGGCGCCGGCGTCCGACTCGACGGCGGCACGGTGTTCGCCGGCGCCCAGATCGGTGCGCACTTCGACTCGATGATGGTGAAGCTGACGTGCCGTGGCCGCGACTTCGCCACCGCCGCCCGGCGCGCGCAGCGGGCGCTCGCCGAGTTCCGCATCCGCGGGGTGAGTACGAACATCGCGTTCCTGCGGGGCGTCCTGCGTGACCCCGACTTCCTCGCCGGACGCGTCACGACGTCCTTCATCGACGAGCGTCCCGAGCTGCTGCGCCCGCACGCGTCGGCCGACCGCGCGACGCGCCTGCTGCGGTTCCTCGCCGAGCGGACCGTCAACCAGCCCTACGGCGATCCCCGGACGCCGATCGTCGCCCGCACCAAGCTGCCCGCCATCGACCTGGCCGTAGCGCCGCCCGCCGGTTCGCGGCAGAGGCTGCTGGAACTCGGGCCCGAGGGCTTCGCGCGGGCGCTGCGGGCGCAGAACGAGGTCGCGGTCACCGACACGACCTTCCGCGACGCGCACCAGTCGCTGCTGGCCACCCGGGTGCGCACCCGCGACCTCCTCAACGTGGCGCCGCACCTGGCCCGGATGCTGCCCGAGCTGTTCTCGGTCGAGGCGTGGGGCGGTGCGACCTACGATGTCGCGCTGCGCTTCCTCAAGGAGGACCCGTGGGAGCGGCTGGCCGCCCTGCACGCGTTGATGCCGAACCTGCCGATCCAGATGCTGCTGCGCGGACGCAACACCGTCGGCTACACCCCCTACCCGCTCGCGGTCACGAAGGCGTTCGTCGCCGAGGCGGCGTCCACCGGTGTCGACATCTTCCGGATCTTCGACGCGCTCAACAACGTCGACCAGATCCGCCCGGCGATCGAGGCCGTCCGCGAGACCGATCACGCGGTCGCCGAGGCCGCCCTGTGCTACACGGGCAACATGATCTCGCCGGCCGAGAAGCTGTACACGCTCGACTACTACCTGCGGTTGGCCGAGCAGCTCGTCGGCGCGGGCGCGCACATGCTCGCCATCAAGGACATGGCCGGCCTGCTGCGGGCCCCTGCCGCCGCCCGGCTCGTCCGTGCGTTGCGCGAGAACTTCGACCTGCCGGTGCACCTGCACACGCACGACACGGCGGGCGGCCAGCTCGCGACGCTGATCGCCGCCATCGACGCGGGCGTGGACGCCGTCGATGTCGCCTCGGCCGCGTGGGCGGGCACGACCTCGCAGGTGTCGATGTCGGCGCTGATCGCCGCGACCGACGACTCGGCGCGGACGACCGGGCTGTCGCTGCAGGCCGCGGAGGACCTCGAGCCGTACTTCGAGGCCGTCCGGCTGCTCTACGGCGAGTTCGAGTCGGGTCTGCCCGGGCCGACCGGCCGCGTCTACCACCACGAGATCCCCGGCGGCCAGCTCTCGAACCTGCGCCAGCAGGCGATCGCCCTCGGCCTGGCCGACCGGTTCGAGGCCATCGAGGACATGTACGCCGCCGCCAACCGGATCCTCGGCAACATCGTCAAGGTCACCCCGTCGTCGAAGGTGGTCGGCGACCTGGCCCTCGCGCTGGTCGCCCAGGGCATCGACCCGGGCGCCTTCGAGGCCGACCCGCAGCGCTACGACATCCCCGACTCGGTGATCGGCTTCCTCAACGGCGACCTCGGCGACCCGCCGGGGGGCTGGCCGGAGCCGTTCCGCACGAAGGCGCTGGCCGGACGCCGCACGCGTCCGGTCGAGACGGAGCTGTCCGAGGCGGACGCCGCGGCGCTGGCGTCCGAACCGCGGCGCACCCTCAACAGGCTGCTGTTCCCTGGTCCGACCAAGGACTACGAGGAGGCGCGCGAGCGATACTCCGATCTGTCGGTGCTGACCACGCGGCAGTTCCTGCACGGCCTGGAGCCGGGGCTGGAGCACGAGGTGCCGATCGAGCGCGGCAAGACGCTGCTGGTCAGCCTGCAGGCGATCGGCGATCCCGACGAGCGCGGCATGCGTCCGGTGATGGCGACCATCAACGGACAGATGCGCCGGGTGAGCGTCCGCGACGAGTCGGTGACGACGGACGTCGTGGCGGCCGAGCGGGCCAATCCGGCGCATCCCGGCGAGGTGCCGGCCCCGTTCTCGGGGGTCGTGACCCTTACGGTCGAGGTCGGCGACGAGGTCGCCGTGGGCGACCAGGTGGCGACCATCGAGGCGATGAAGATGGAGGCGTCCATCACGTCGCCGGTGGCGGGCACGGTGCAGCGGGTGGCGTTGCGGCATTCGCAGGCGGTGGAGGGCGGCGACCTGCTGCTCGTCGTCGGGTAGATCGGCTACCGGCGGGCCATGGTTGGCCGGCGCGCCGGCGACTACTGTGGGTGGTGGGACGCACTTCCCCGTCCCCGCTTCGATGAAGGACGCATCATGGGCTCGCAGGAGACGACAGTCATCACCACGCTCGGCCTCGACGGCAGCAGCTTGCCGCGGAAGGCCATCAGTTTGGTCCGCTGGGGGCTGGGCATCGCAGGCGCTTCGTCGCTGATCCTCGGCCTGCTGATCACCTTCTGGCCTGAGCGCACGGCGATGGTGCTGGCCATTTTCTTCGGCGTGCACTTCCTGATCGCCGGTGTGGGCTACGTCGTGGTCAGTTTCCTCGGCAGGTCCGCGTCGACGGGCGCGCGCGTGCTTTCCTTCGTGCTCGGCGCTCTCTTTGCCGGCGCGGGCGTCGTGATCATGGCCAATCCGGCGGATTCCGCGCGTGTTCTCGGCATCTTCATCGGCGTGTACGTCGGTTTGCTGTGGCTCATTGAGGGCATCGTCACGTTGATTCAGATCAAGGACGCCCCCTCGCGCGTGTGGGGATTGTTCTTCGGTGTGATCAGCGTGCTCGCGGGCATCGCGCTGCTGACGTCGCCGATGTGGGGCGCGGCGCTGCTGTTCATGATCGCGGGCATCGTGATGATCCCGATGGGCATCATCCAGTTGGTGCGCGCCTTCACGTTCGGACGCCGAGCCCGCGGCTGACGGTGCGTTTCGTCGCGACGACGGTCCGGCGAGCCATTCTTTGAGACCGAACGTGCCGCTCGTTGAGATGAGCGCGGATTTTTCGGGGTTGGCCGGCGCGTTGCCGGCGGTTCATGCGCGCGGGGCCTAGTGTCGCGTGTCGTTAGTTCCTAAATGGTTGGTGGTTTGGGAGGATTGGCTATGGCGAATTCTCCGGCTCCGGCGTTGGCGCTACGAGAGGGCGATCGAGACGAGTTGGTGTCGTGGACGCGTTCCACGGCGATCCGGGCGGGTCTGGCGATGAGGGCGCGGATCGTGCTGCTCGCATCGGAAGGACTCGCGAATGCGCGGATCGCGTCCGAGGTGGGAACAACGACGACGTCGGTGTGGAAGTGGCGGAACCGGTACGCCGAGGCCGGCCTGGCCGGTTTGGACGACGCGGCTCGGTCCGGACGGCCCAAGCTGGTCGATGACGAGCGCATCATCACGGCGACGTTGACGGCGCCGCCGAAGAGGTACGGGGTGACGCACTGGTCCTCTCGGTTGCTGGCCGGTCATCTGAAGATCGGGAACGCGACGGTCGCCAGGGCGTGGCGCAGGTACGGTGTCCAGCCCTGGCGCTCGGAGACGTTCAAGTTCTCCACCGACCCCGAACTCGTCGGGAAGGTCACCGATGTCGTCGGTCTGTATCTGGCGCCACCGGAGAACGCGATCGTGCTGTGTGTGGACGAAAAGAGCCAGATCCAGGCGCTGGACCGGACCGCGCCGATGCTGCCGATGCGGCCAGGCGACCCGGAGAAACGCACCCACGACTACAAACGGCATGGCACGACGACTCTGTTCGCGGCGCTGGAGATCGCCACCGGGCACGTCACCGGCGCGGTCAAGCCGAAGCACCGCCGGCAAGAGTTCCTGGCCTTCCTGCGTCAACTGGACCGCGCCTACCCGGAGCAGGACCTGCACCTGGTGATGGACAACTACGCCACCCACAAGACCCCGAAGTCAAGGACTGGCTGGACAAGCACCCCCGTTTCCACGTGCACTTCACGCCGACCTCCGGGTCCTGGCTGAACCTCGTCGAGGTCTGGTTCGGGATCATCGACAAGCAAGCCATCCGCCGCGGCATCTTCACCAGCGTGAAAGACCTCAACGCGAAGATTCGCCAGTTCATCACCGGATGGAACAACCGCAAACACGCCTTCGTCTGGACCAAGACCGCCGACGAAATCCTCACGAAAGCGAACCGTCAACCAACTTCAGACACGCGACACTAGCGTCGGGGGCGTGGTTGTCGCCGTTGACAACCACCTTTACCCCCAGGAGGTGCTGGCATGCGTGCTGGCTCACGTGTTGTGGCCGTGTTGTTGGGTTGGCTGCTGGTCGTGTTGTGCGGGCCGACGGATCCGGTTGCGGTGGCTGCGCCGCCCGGGGCGAGGGAGCCCGTGGCCCCGAAGGTTGGCGGCCGACGGAACTCCCTGGGGGAGCTGACCGCTGCGGACGAGGTGTCCGCGCGCGCGATGGCGCGGATCGCGGGCGAGCGCGTCGAAGTGGTGGGCTCGCGGTCGGAGTTCTCGTCGACGTGGGCTCTGCCGGATGGATCGCTGGCGTCTGGTCAGGCGGCGGGGCCGCTGTGGGTGCGCGCGGGTGGTTCGGGCCGGGAACTGGAGGACTGGATCGAGGTCGATCTGGATCTGGTGCGCGGTGCGGACGGCTGGGTGCGGCCGAAGGGGCATCCGGCGGATCTGCGGTTCGCGGGCGGTTCGGACGAGCCGGTCGAGACGCTGGCGGTGGCCGCCGACCGCGATCGGTCCGAGGACGCGGTGAGCCTCGGGTGGGATCGTGCGTTGCCGGAGCCTCGCCTGGCTGGTCCTCGGGCGACGTACATGGACGTGTCCCCGGGTGTGGATCTGGTGCTGGAGGCCACGCGTACGGGGTTCGAGCAGTTCTTCGTGATCCGCGAGCGTCCAGAGAAGGGCGCCGAGCCGGATCTCGGGTTGCCGTTGAGGGCGTCCGGGCGGTTCGCGTTGCGCGGCGACGGGGGCGACGCCGCGGCGATCATGGCGGACGGCAGCGAGGTTGCGCGGGTCGGGCGCCCGCATGCGTGGGATGCGCGGCTCGATCAGGAGCGGGAACACCCGGTGACGCGTCCGTGGCAGTGGGCGTCGCCTGGGGTGTCGGGTCTGGCTCGCTCGCTGGGTGAGCCCCGGGAGTGGGACGAGGCGAAGAAGCCCGATCTGACGCGGCCGGAGACGGCCCCGGAGAAGGTGCAGTTGCCGCGCGATCGGCGTGACATGACGCCTCGCGCACCGGAGCAGAAGGCAGCGCCGGTGGCGAAGGAGGGGCGGGCTCCCGAGGGCGTTGAGGTTCCGCATCTGCAGCCGACGCTGCCGTTGTCGGGGGAGCGTGTCGGTCGCTTCGAGCGATGAGGCACGGGTGGAGCTGGGTCTGGATCAGGAGTTCCTGGATGATCCGGCGACGGTGTATCCGGTGGTGGTGGATCCGGATGTGGCGTTCGCCTGGGGGTTCGATACCTGGGTGTCACAGGATTGGAAGTACACGGACAAGTCGGGTGAGACGTTCCTGCGCGTTGGCGGCGTCCCGGGCACGGCGCGAACCTTCATTCATTTCGGGGTGGGACCGTTCGCCGGCAAGCAGGTGCTGGCCGCCGATATCTCGTTGTGGGCGACGTGGTCGTACTCATGCCAGCCCCGGAATTGGGAGCTGTGGGATACGTCGTTCGCGTCGACGGGCACACGCTGGGGGGCTCAGCCGGCGTGGTATTCGAAGTGGTCGGTATCGGATGAGACGCAGGGGTATTCCTCGGCGTGCGGCGACGGCTGGGTGACGATCGATGCGCAGGCGCTGGCTCAGGCGTGGGCCGACAACGGCCATCTGGGTGACGTGGCTTTGGGCCTGAAGGCCGAGAACGAGTCCGATCCGTACGCGTTGAAGGAGTTCAACTCGGCGAATGCGGGCGACAATGTGCCGACGCTGTGGGTGCGGTACAACACCCGGCCGACGCCGAGCACGGATCTGGCGGTGACACCGTCGAATGTCGTGGATGGGGTTGTCTACACGAATCATGCGACGCCGTCGTTGTCGGCGATCGGGCATGACCCGGACGGCGACTGGCTGTCGTTCGTGTATCGCCTGCATCGCGGGGTGAATGGTCCTCAGCTGTGGCAGACGACCCGGACGGGTGAGCAGGGGGTGGCGGTCAGCGTTCCGGTATCCGCGCACGGCGGGTCGTTGGTCGACGGTGAGAGTTACGATTACGTCGTCCATGCGGCGGATTCTTCGGGCGCGTGGAACACGCATTACTCGGACTGGAAGCGGATTGTCGCGGACTTGACTCCGCCGCCCGCGCCCGTGAGTGTTTCCTCGTCGACGTATCCGAGCGACACCGGCTGGCATGGTGATGTCGGGGTTGCGGGTACTTTTACGGTGGCGCTTGGCGCCGGGGAGGCGAATCCGCACGGCTTCATCTGGGCGGTGGACGGTCCGCCGGTGGACACGAACCGGGTGCTCGGTTCTGATTTCTCGTGGACGCCCTCGGCGGCGGGACGCCATGTGCTGAATGTGCGGGCGATCGACAAGGCGGGGAATCTGTCGCCGGTGGTGAGTTACCCGTTCAATGTGGGTCGTGGCGCGATCGTGTCGCCGATGGAGGGCACGCGGGTGGTGCGCCGGGCGAGGTTGGAGATCCAGGCCGACCCGACGTTGACGGACGTGAGGTTCGAGTGGCGGGCCGGGCCGGACGCCTCGGCGATCCACGCGGTGCCGGCGGGCGTGTTGTCGACCGCCTCGGGTGCGCCGTTCGGTGCGGATCGGATCGCGCTGTCGACTTTGGGGTCGTATGCGACGTTGGACGCCGCGGCGCTGCTGGGGTTCCGCAGGGGGCCGTTCCAGGTGCGGCCGGTGT
Organism: Nigerium sp.; assembly: GCA_016711325.1. Lineage (GTDB taxonomy): Bacteria > Actinomycetota > Actinomycetes > Propionibacteriales > Propionibacteriaceae > Propioniciclava. Next base: position 114,272 of record JADJTH010000010.1, read on the forward strand.
TCCGTGCGGGCACGGGGCCGGACGTGCAGGGTGCCTGGGTTAGCCTGTTCGTCGATCCGGACGCCGATGGCGCGTCCGCCGATCAGGTCGGTCCGGGCGGGGTGAACCTGATCACCGGTGATTACACCTTGTCGAGCGAGGATGCCGACGAGTTCGGCGTGCTGGTGGGCCGGACCGCCTCGTCGCGTGATCCGCGGGCGGGGTTCCAGCCGCAGGCCGAGATCTTGTCGGCGTCGCAGCGGACGATTTCGGATGTGACGGGGTTCGAGTCGGATGCGGCGTTGTTCGAGAAGGTCACGGATCGGTGGCACGCGGGCGGCGATGGCTTGCGGGTGCGTCCGCTCTCGCTGGGTACGAACACTTTCGTGTCCGTGGGTGGCGATGTCGGTGGGGTGCGGCTGGGCTTGAAGGGCGGATCGACGTATCGGTTCACCGGCTGGGCGTACGTGCCGGCGGCGACGGGTCTTTCGCCGGATCATGCGGAGCGTGGTCTGCGGCTGGCGGCGTTCACGAGGGTGGGGAGCGATCCGTATCAGTGGACGTTGTCGGAGAAGGTCCAAGCGACGGATACCTGGCAGTTCCTGAGCGTTGACTTCACGGTGCCCGAAGGGGTGACCGAGGCGTTCGTGCGCGTCTACAACGGATTCCAGCAGGGGTCGGGCAAGGAGGTGTTCTATGACGACCTGTCCTTGCGGGAACTGTGGGCGCCGGTGGGGCCGCAGTGGTCGCTGGGGAGCGCGGACGATGCGGCCGGCACCGACTACGAGAAGGTTGAGAAGCCGGACGAGGAGACGGTGGTGGTTCATGCCGCCGGCGGCGGCGAGATCTGGTTCACCGCGGCGGGGTCAGGCGCCTGGGTGCCCGAGCTGGGTGCCGAGGGTCTGGTGTTGACCAGCCAGGGCGACGACTGGACGTTGAGCGAGCTGGACGGCACGGTGACGCATTTCTCGCCGGCGACCGCGGGTGGGCCTGCGCTGATGACGACGACAGCGCCACCTGCGGCGGCGGGGCAGACGCGGATGGTGTATCAGGGCGAGGCGGGGGAGTTCCCGAAACAGCTGAGTCGTGTCGAGGTGTGGTCGACGAACCCGGCCAGCGGTGCGGTCGAGAAGCAGACGGTGGTCGAGTATCGCTATGACTCGGCGGGGCGCCTGACCCAGATGTGGGATCCGCGCGTGACGCCGGCCTTGAAGACCGTGTACGGCTATGACCAGGCCGGGCACGTGACGTCGCTCACGCCGGCCGGCGAGTTGCCCTGGCGGTTCGCGTACGCCGCGGGTGGCCAGAGGACCTCGGCGTCGGGCGACCTGATCGATGCGAATCCGGGTCGTCTGCAGTCGGTGACGCGTGCCTCGCTGGTGGAGGGCAGCGCGTCGCAGGCGGGCCCCGACAACACCACGACCGTCTTGTACGGTGTGCCGCTGGCGCGCGCCGATGGCGGGCCCTACAACCTGGACGAGAACGCGTTGGGGTCGTGGGCGCAACGGGGAGCGCCAACCGATGCCACGGCCGTCTTCGGCCCGCATGCGCCCCCGTCGGTGACTGAGCCGACGGCGTCGGCACCCGGCGCGGATGGCTATGCCACGGCGACGGTGCACTATCTGGACGCCTCGGGCCGGGAGGTGAACACGGCGAGCCCGATCGGCGGCACCGGGGTGGACGCGAACCTGAAGCGGATCGGCTTCATCGATTCGGCGGAGTTCGATCAGTACGGCAACACGATCCGTACGTTGGACGCGACGAACCGGTTGATCGCTCTGGGAGTCGGAGCGACGGCGTCCGCGGATCTGCTCGAGCTGAACCTGGCGAGCATGCCGACCGCGGAGCGGGCGTTGCGCCTGTCGGCGACCAGTACCTATTCCGCCGATGGGCTCGACTTGCTGTCGAGCGTGGGGCCTGCTCAGCGGGTGTCGACGGCGGCGGGCATGGAGGTGGTGCGGCTTCGCACGGCGAACACCTACGACGAGGGCAAACCGGATGCTCAGGCGTACCACCTGGTGACGACGTCGACGACGAGCGCGCAGCCGGTCGATCATCCGAACGATCCGTCCCGTGGTCTGGATTCCGTGACGACACGGACGGGGTACGCGCCCACCGCGCAGTTGGGCGGCACGTCGGGGTGGGTGGTGAAGAAGCCCACGTCGGTGACGGTCGGTGAAGGCGCGCAGCAGGTCGGCTCGCAGATCAAGTACGACGACAAGGGGCGGGTGCTTGCCTCCCGTCGGCCGTCGGTGGCGGGGGTCGCCGACTGGGGGACGCGGTCGATCTACTACACGGCGGGCGCGAATCCGGATGACGCGGCGTGCGGGAACCGTCCCGAATGGGCGGGCCAGGCGTGCGTGAGCAAGCCGGAGACCAGCGTTGAGGGCAGTGTCGCGGCGCGGATGGGCGACACGTTGCCGACCCGGCGCATCACCCAGTATTCGCAGTACGGCACCCCGCTGCAGGTGACGGAGACCTCCAGTGGCGCGGGCGCGACCGAGCGGACGACGACCACGACGCTGGACGCCGCCGAGCGCACCCATACGGTCGCGACGACCGTCACCGGTTCGGGAGCGGGCACGGGCGTCGCAACGGTCACGACCGTGTACGACGCGGCGAGCGGCCATGCGGTCGAGAGCGTCACCGGCCAGGGCAGCGTCACCCGCACCCTCGATCAGCTGGGGCGCACCCTGACCTACAGCGACGCTTCGGGGGCGACCGCGACCAGCACGTACGACCGGTACGGGCAGCCGAAGACCTATACCGAGAAGAACGCCGTCGGCGCCCTCATCGGTTCCAGATCGTTCACCTACGATCGCGTGGAGGACCCGCGTGGGTTCCTGACGTCGATCTCCGATTCGGTGGCCGGCACGATCAGCGCCACTTACGGCGCCGACGGGCAGGTTCTCACCCAGTCGTTGCCGGGTGGCGTCAGCCTCGAGATCGGCTACGACGCGACCCGCGCGCCGGTGTCGCGCACGTACAGCTACGGCGGCCAGGTCGTGGCCAGCTCGGCGATCACCGTCAACACCCAGGGCAAGTGGGCGTCGCACACCACGAGCGCGTCGTCGAGTAGCTACACCTACGATGCGCTCGGGCGCCTGACCGGCGCGCAGCAAACGGTCAACGGGGTCTGCACGTGGCGGGAGTACGACTTCAACGCGCGATCGGACCGGACGGCGAAGCGCTCGAAGACGGTCAGTGGCGGCTGCACGCCCGGGGCGATGGGCAGCCCGGACCAGACCATCAACTACACCTATGACAGTGCCGACCGGCTGGTGGCCGACACCAGCGGGAGCGGGCAGCCGTGGGCCTATGACGGCCTGGGCCGGATGACCGGCTACCGGTCAGCGCTCGATCCCGATGTGACGGTCACATCGACCTACTTCGACAACGACCGGATCAAGTCCCAATCGACCCCCGACGGTGCGAGCATGGCGTGGACGCTCGACCCGCTGGGCCGGTTCGACACCATCACGAGCACGCCCGCTGGTGGCACTGCCACGGTGAAGCAGAATCACTACACCGACGACGGGGACAGCCCGTCGTGGATCGGCGAGGACACCAGCGACCCAGGGCCCCGTCATTGTCGGGTTCTAGCTTGTCAGTAGGAGTTTGGCGGCGCGTTTGACGTCTCTGGACACGGCGCGCAGGGCTGCGGCAATGTTGGATGCGCCGGCGAGTCTGTGGAGGCTGATGGCCAGGTTGCGCAGGGTGGCCATGTTTTCAGCACCGACGCCGGTCCTGATCCGGCACCTGTCCTCATCGAACGTGACGTCGCGGACCCAGTGGAGCTTGTCTTCGATGCCCCAGTGCCCACGAACCCAGTCAGCGACCCGGCTGGGTTGGGCAGCGGCCATGGTCTTGGAGCAGATGAGGTAGACCACCTCAACACGTGGTTTGCCGTTGGCGGTGGTGGTGCGACGCAGTTGCAGCACCTGCTGGGCGCCGGGAAAGCTGATCCAGGCCGGACACTGGACCGCCTTGATGGTCCGGGTGCTACGGCGGCCGTGGCCCTTCTGGGTCTCGGATTCACCGGGGACCTGGTTCCACGGCAGGGCCGCCAACGCCTTGAACAGGTTCGGCTGGTTACCCTTCACGGTCAGCACGTAGTCGCCGCCACGCTCGGTGATGAAGGTGGCAGTGTCCCGTGTCAACGCTGACTGAAAATTGACCCCCTTCTGCCGACCGAATATTGACCCCCCTTCACTGGTTTGTGGTTGTTCTACTTGGTTGGTTTGCGGTGTCCGCGGGTGCGGTAGGAGTCGCCGTCGAGGGCGATGACGTGGGCGTGGTGGACGAGTCGGTCGATGGTCGCGGCGGCGACGACGTCGTCGCCGAGGGTCTCGCCCCACCGGCTGAACGGCAGGTTCGATGTGACGATGACCGACCCGGTCTCGTAGCGGGACGCGATCAGCTGGAAGAACAAGGCGGCCGCGGTGCTGTCGAACGGTAGGTAGCCCACCTCGTCGATGATGAGCGCCCGGTACCGCTTCAGCCGACGCAGCTCGCGGTCCAGGCTGCCGGCGGCGTGCGCCTGGGCGAGCCGGTTGATCCACCCGGTCGCGGAGTCGAACAAGACCGGATGGGACGCTTCGGCGGCCTTGATACCCAACGCGATCGCCAGGTGGGTCTTGCCGGTGCCGGGCGGGCCGAGGAGGACCACGTTGTCGCGTTTCGGGACGAACGTGGTCGTCGCCAGATGCGCGATCACGTCGCGGGTGGCGGCGGGGACGTGATCGAACACGAAGTCCTCGATCGTCTTGACCTGCGGGAAGTGGGCGGCGGCGATCCGCAGCCGGGTGCCGTTCGCCGTCCTCGAGGCGACCTGGCGGCCCAGGACGGCAGCCAGGTACTCCTCGTGGGACCAGGCCTCGGTGCGGGCCTGGTCACCCAGGGTGGTGAACGTGTCGGCGATCACCGGCGTCTTCAGCTCCCGCGCCAGGAACGCGATCTCGCCGGTCAGGTCCTTCAGCGTGGGGTCATCAGGCCACCGCCCCCGTGCTGGCCTCGGCTGGCGCCGGGGGCAGGTTGAACAGGTCGTCGTAGACGCTCAACGGCCGCACACCGACCTGTTCACCGACCGTGGTCGGTCCTGTCGACCGCCGGGTCCGGTACAGGGTCCGGAGCGTGTGGGCCGTCGCGACGTGGGCCGGGTCGCTGATCGTTTGCCGTTGGTCCCAACAGCGGGCATGGGCAGCGACCGGCACGCCGGCGCAGGCCACCGTCACCAGGGTCAGGCCGCAGCGGACGTCGACGAACCGGCCGATCACCGTCGGGTCGACCGAGTAGTCGTTGCCGGCGACCCGCACGTAGTAGTCGCGGCTCAACCGGACCCGGTCGGTCCACTCCACCCGCGGCGGCACCGGCGGCAAGCCCGTCATCGCCGCCCGGTCAGCAGGCAGCCGATCCACCGGTCGGGCGCCCGTGCGCCGGAGCAGGCGCTCGTTGGCGTGCGGTAGCCAGCCGTCCAGCTGGGTGTTGAAGTCCGCCGGTGACGTGAACTCCCGACCCGGCATGAACGACGTCTGCAAGTACCCGTTCGCCCGTTCCACCACCCCCTTCGCTTCCGGGTCCCGGGGCGGGTCTGCCAGATCCGGGTCCCCAACGTGCCCGCGAACGCCCGCGCGCCCACCGTCAGGCGCTGATGCTGACCGATACCGGCCTCGTTGTCCCACACCAACATCCGCGGCACCGCCCCGAAGCTGCCCGCCAGCAACTGCCACATACCCGCCAACAGGTCGGCGGACTGCCGGGTCGGGAGCAGCACCGCCGCGATGAACCCGGACCAGGCCGCCACCATCGTCAACACCGGCGGCGCGATGAGCACCTCCGCCGCGACGGGCACCACCTTCGCCGGGAACCACAGGTCGCACTGCACGATGTCCCCGGGCCGGTACGCGGTCCGGTCGGCCGGGTCCGACGGGGCGTACAACGGCCGCAGCAGCGCCACGCGGGCCCGCAGCACCGACGCTGACTGCTCCCACCCGATCCGCTCACCGATCACCGACGCCGGCATCGACGGCGTCGCCGCCAACAACACGCGGATCTGCGGCTCGAACTCGTCCACCAACGACCCCGACCGCTCACGCTCATACCGGGGCGGCTCGTCGGACGCCAACGCCGCCCGCACCGTGTTCCGCGCCACCCCCAACCGCCGGACGATCCCCTTGATCGACACCCCCTCCGACATGTGCAACCGTCTGATCTCGGCCCAATCCTCCACGCTGATCACTCCCTCACTCTGTCCGAGGGGGGTCAACATTCACTCGGCGCCACGGGGTCAGTATTCAGTCGGCATCGACATCCCGCTGCGTATGGAGTGCATCAGCGGTGACCACGACATCAGCCAGGTCCATCATGCCTAGCAGATCGCGGGTTGCTGGGATCTCGTTGGTCTTCGAATCCACCTTGACCTGGCCAAGCACCAGGCCGGTGCCATGGGAGAGCGCCGAGACCAGATGCGGTGCCCGCTGCCCCGCGGCGCAGGCCCGGCGCACCGTCTTGCCATCGACAGCGATCACCTGCTGACCATCGATCCTGTCCCACCTGATCCTCATCCAAGCACCCAGCAGCATGCTGAACACGGCAGGATCGATGGCCTCGATCAGGCGGCGGATCGTCGGCTCGGAAGGGATCGCCGCTGGCATCCCGAGCTGGGCCAGCAGGTCGGCTCCGACGTCTTGGGCGAACTCCCAGATCGCCGCCATCGACCGCCCACCCCCAACCACTGCGGCCACAGCGAGGGCGAGGATGACATCCAGCCGATGGCGAAGGCCTCTGGGGTCTCTGGGATCGGGTAGAAGCGGGAACAGTTGGACGAGGGTGGCGGCACGCAGCAACGTCGGGTCGACGCGAGCGGCCGTGACAGGGGAAGATGTCACTGGACGCGGTCCTTCAATCAGGCTGGATGGTTTAGCGCTTCCCATCCTGAGCGCAAGGACCGCGTCCCCGTGCAGGACACGCCAACAAACCCCTAGTCAACCCACACTCTCACCGACCTTGACGGGACCCTGACCAGCGACCCCAGCCACGTCACCCGCTACGTTGACGGTATCGACGGGCAGTTGGCGTTCGCGACGGGCAAGAGCGGTGGCCGGATCCTGCAGTTGGTCGACCTTCACGGCGACCTGATGGGTACCCTTCCGGTCGCCGACGGCGCCACCGGGAGCGCGACGATCGGGCTGCTGGCCTTCGCTGCGAACGACGAGTACGGGGTGCCGCTCGATCTGAACAGCGGGGGTGTGTCCGCGAACGCACCACCGCGCTACGGCTACCTCGGCGGGCAGCAGCGCTCCGCCGAGACCCTCGGCGGCACCATCCTGATGGGTTCCCGCGTCTACCAGCCCGCGATCGGCCGCTTCACCAGCATCGATTCCGAACCGGGTGGGAACGCCAGCGAGTACGACTACGTCCACTCCGACCCGGTGCACAACACCGACATCACCGGGAACGCCCCCGACTGGAAAGCAGTGCTCGGGAAGGTCGCCCAAGTCGCGGAGATAGGGTCCATTATCCCGGGACCTGTTGGCGCTGCCTTCGGCACAGTTGGAGCGGTCGCCTACGCTGCGTGCGGTGATTCCGGCAACGCGGCGCGGATGGGGATTACTGCCGCAGCCAATATGGTTGGCGCTGGTCTCGCAGTGAAGGCAACATTTAAGATAGCCACACATGCTGCCAAGGTAGGCAAGGCGTACCAGAGCACGTACAAAGCGGCTAGGGCGTCCAAGAGTTTCCGTGCATCCGAACCGGTGGCCCGCGGACTCGCGGCTCATAAGGCATGGAACACCGCGCTTCGACCACTTGAACGGATCAAGGGTGTCCGCATTGACCGTTCGCTAGGACCGGGTAGAGGACGTCCAGACGCGCAGGTCGGCAAGGTCGCTATTGAACTCAAACCCGGCACTGCCTCCGGCCGAAAGAAGGGCGCATCTCAGGTCCGAAAATATCTAGCTTCGCCGCGGGTCAGTCGTGGATACTTGGTGCTGTACCCACCGAAGATCACCCAGGCCTGGAAGTGGCGTGTGCAGCGGGTAAAGTAATACTGACCTGTGTGAGATGGAGGATGAGTGATGTCAAAAGATATCCTTACCGCGCTACGACATCCGGCCGCTGGGTTGGGTGCGGCTGGATTTGTCGATGTGGAACAAGCTGTTCTCGAGTGTCCGATATCTGACGAGATCAGCTGGCGCTGCGCGATCGTACGAGAGCCAGACGAGGATCCCTGGTTCGGTGAGATCATGGTCGGGATATGGGTGCCGGATCTGCGCCCGACGCTCAGGTTCGGCTGGCCCAAACGTTGTGACCCAGGTATATATACGAGGAATCTATTTGACTTGGCTGACAGCCGGGGGCGCAGCGTTGGGTCGGGCTACTACGGGTCGCGTTTCAGGAGAGGTGGATTCTTCCGTGTGCGAGGCGACGAGGAGGTGGAGGCGCTTGTCGCCGCCGACCTGGGCAAGATGATCGGCCGAGTCGCAATCCCTTGGTTCGATCGGCTGCGGACCGTTTCGGCGGCTGCCGAGAATATGGATACGTGGCTAACGAGCCTGCCGTCGGGTAAAGCGCCGATCGATTGGGCGCATCTCGGCGCCTTGTGGCGTTATGCTGGCGACACGGGCAGGGCCGCACGCGCATGGCGAACGAGTGCTTCCATGGGTCGGGAGTATGCCCGCTACGCCGACCACCTGCGAAGTTGTCTGGAAAACATGTAGGTGTCGCCGGCTTGCTTGTCGCTGGCAGTGGAATGAAAGGTCGCGAGTATGAACGATCGTACGCCGTTGGCGAGCTTGCTCTTGAAACCCCTGCCTGAGGGGCGGGTTCCAGTGAGCGTGATTGCGTTGATCAAGTGTGTTGATGATGAAGGTGATGAGACGTGGGCGTTTCGGACTTCGGAGAACCTTGATTACGAGGAGGCTCTGGGCGCGGTGGTCGTGCGTACGGACCTGGCTAAGGCTGCGCTCATGGAGTTGCGCATGTCTACCGGCGGCGAGTCTTGAAGTCATGGGCCGGGTTGCATGGGCATGACGAACAAGTGCGTCCATGGGTCGGGAATGTGCCCGCTACGACGACCACTTGTGAAGCTGTTTGGAAACATGTAGATGTCGTCGGATCGCTTACTGATGGCAGTGGAATGAGAGGTTGTAAGTATGAACGATCGTACGCCGCTGGCGAGCTTGGTACTGGAACCCCTGCCCGAGGGATGGGTTCCAGTGGGCGTTGTCGCGTTGATCAAGTGTGTTGATGATGAAGGTGATGAGACGTGGGCGTTTCGGACTTCGGAGGGACTTAGTAACGAGGAGGGTCTGGGTGCGTTGGTTGTGCGTACGGACCTGGCTAAGGCGGCGCTCATGGAGTTGTACATGTCTACCGACGACGAGTCTTGAAGTCATGGCCCGGGTTGCATGGGCATGACGAACAAGTGCTTCCATCGGTTGGGAATGTGCCCGCTACGGCGACCACTTGTGAAGCTGTTTGGAAACATGTAGATGTCGTCGGATCGCTTACTGATGGCAGTGGAATGAGAGGTTGTAGGTATGAACGATAGTACGCCGCTGGCGAGGTTTGTATTGAAACCCCTGCCCGAGGGATGGGTTCCAGTGGGCGTTGTCGCGTTGATCAAGTATGTTGATGATGAAGGTGATGAGACGTGGGCGTTTCGGACTTCGGAGGAACTTGGTGACGAGGAGACTCTGGGTGCGTTGGTCGTGCGTACGGACCTGGCCAAGGCGGCGCTCATGGAGTTGTACATGTCTACCGACGACGAGTCTTAAGATCATGGACGTCCGGAGGGCGCATTGACGTGAGGAAGCCATGGAGATGAGTGGCTACTTGAACACCGTCACGACGGACGGGCGCGCCTGGTATGACGGGGACGCCCCCATCGGGCCCCCTTGGCTCAAGATCAGTGTGATCGACGGTGACGTCGGGTGATCGAGTATTCTCCTCGGTTTGGTGGATCGGGAATCGCTTATGCCGGGGTTTCGCTCGCGACCTACTACGAGGACGAGTCGATCCCGGCTACCGACCGGTCGCGCGAGGTGGCTGCCCTGGCGGCGTGGTTCGAGGCGGTCGGACTCCGGGTTTCGGCTGATGGCCTCTACGACCTGATCGTGGACAACGGACAGATCAGCGATGAGCCGTTCGTGGAAGACTCCTTGAAGGAGTTCTTCGCGGCAACCGCGCTCGGAGAACCTCCGGCCCAGGAAGAGGGGAGCCCTTGATCTTGAGCTGAGACGGTGGTTGTGCGGCGCGTCGCGGCGCCAACGAGGCTGACGCTGCCGCTCTTCTGCGGACATGTAACCCACTGGAGGTAGCAGAGGCAATGAATCGCAAGGCTGTTGAAGAACTGGTAGATCTCGTAGTCGAAAGTCCGGTACCGCGCGACGCGAAGGGTAACGATCTTTGCGAACTCCTAGCGGACTTGTATGAGGTCGATGGCTACGTCGTCGGCCTGGCCTACTCCTCCCTTGGCGGGTCAAGAGTCACAGTTGACCCGACGGCCGTGAGTCACTTGTTGGAAAGGCTGGAGACCGTGTCGCTGCTGCCGGACGATGAAGACGCTGCGCGTTCAGCGAAAAACTACCTGGAAAAGCTCCAGATGCTAGTGAATCTTTTAACTGAGTGATTTAGTTTCTGCGCCGCAAGCGGCGGCTCAGCACGCGGGGAGACCGATCGTTGGTCGGCTGGCCCGCGAGGCGTCCTCCCAGAGATGCTGCAAGGCATGCCCCGGGATGTCCGCAGATGAGCCCGTTGAGAGTCTGCAAGTCATCCCTTAGACTGTCTTCAAGAAGCCCTCTAGAGATGCTGCAAGACAGCCCCTAGAGGACCTGCTGGGATTGCAGTATCAGAGAGTTGGTAAGGGAAATATGGACACCCTCTCGCAGATCGATGGCGATCCGGCGTTCCGCCTCGTGCTCACGGCAACAGGGGGAACCTACGTTCTCGACGATGGCACCATCACCTGCCCGTTGTCGGCGTTGTGTCCGTAACAGGCCGCGCTCTCCCGGCCCGGCCGTTGGTGGCCGCCCGCCGCTCTGTGAAGAGCGCCCCAGGCGATGCGCGGAGCGCGGGCGAGAGGGGCGTGGGTGTCGCCGGCCCCTGCGTTCGCCGAGTATCGTGAGCCTTGGTGAGTCCCCTGACTTGCGACGGCGTCGTCGTTCGCGCCATTGGTGGCCGTCGCTCCAGGGCCGGTGGCTGTTTATCACGACAGTGGCAGCTTGAGAGAGAACTGATAGCGATGATCGTGCTGAATGGACGTCGGAAGTGGACGAGGGAAAGTTACTCAATCGTCGTCGACTATTGCCTCACGGTTGCGAAGGAGTTTCAGGTAGTATTTCAAGATGATTTGGAGTTCACGGCGACGGCGTGGCGCCTGAATGGGCCACCGGTTGACGTTGCTGACGTCACCTGGCATCGCTCACGCAAATGGCCGGGGACGCGGATATTCGATGGAAGAGCTACACTGTGTCGCATCCGGTGTTCGGACGTCCTGGGTGAATGGCTCAAGCGCGGTCCGATGCCACATGAATGGCTCGCTCCGGAATGGCCTGAGGATCCGGCATTTCTCCGGAGCGACGGCTCGACCGTGTTGGGGGGTGTCTCACATGAGGGCGACTTGTGGCTTGAGTTGACGAGTGAGGAGGCGACCCGCCTGACCGAGTTTCCAGGATTGGAACATCGACTATTACGAGGACGAGTCGATCCCGGCCACCGACCGGGCACGCGAGGTGGCTGCCCTGATGGCACGATCGCGTAGAGTCGGCGACGCGTGAGTCGGTTCGTCATGGAGCACGGTGGAGGCACGAGGGTGGATAAGGCGGTCGAGGATTCTTGGTTGGTCGATATTCCTGGCCTGTCGTATCAGGACACGGCCCGGCTCATAGAAGAGGTGAGTCGGTGGCCGGGGAAACTGGGGCCGATCGCCTGGGATCCGCGCTTGTCGTTGATCGAGTTGTTCGATGCCCGGCACTGTCGATTTCTGCTTCGGGTTTACGACGCGGCCGCGGTAACGTGGCTGTTGCCGGGGGACCGATGCCTCCTCGAGTTCGCACTCGAAGCTTGCCGAGCGTGCTTGTTGTCGTTCAGCGATGAGGTCGGGAGCAGGCGGGTGGCGCTTCTTCGGTCGTGAAGTCGGACTGGATGGTGATGACCCTCAATCCCATCGACTTTGACACCGCGCAGCGGATTGTTGGTCTGGTCGGCGCCTGGGGGTATCAGGCGAGGGCGTTGGCGACGACCCGGTGGGGCATGAGCAGCGATGATCGGGAGACCGTGCGCCGACGCGTCCGCTTGCTGAGTGCCGCTCTGCGTAGCGGGCGGTTGTCGCGGGCGGATCAGCAGTCGGTGCGCGCGGATCGGACGGTTCTCCGGTCGTGGTTGCGGCGCACGTGGTGGCCACAGGTGAGGTACTACCAACTCGCAACGCGTCTGGATGTGCTGTTCCCCGAGTGGGCGGAGCGGGTGCAACGAGAGCACAGGCCGGCGCCCGAGGTCGAGGCGGCCTGGTTCGAAGGACCGGATCCCGTGATCGACCCGTTGTGGCGGGTCATCGTGCCGGAGTTGCGGGCGTCCGACGTGGCGCGGCTGCAGCGGGTGGTCGACGCGTGGGGCGGTGACCGTGAGCTGATGGTCGACGATCCGCATGATCGGTTCGGGGACGCGCAGCGGTGCGTGTACGAGGTGCGCGTGGCGCGCGTCGCGCGGAGTTGTCGTCGGCTGGGCGGGCGCGCGTCGCTTAGGGCGGAGAGCGTCGAGGAGGATGCCGGGCTGTGGCTGCTCGGCACTGGCGCCACGGTTGACGGGCGGGGTGAGGGGCGGCTGATGGTGGGCGGGTATTCCATCGAAGTCGATGACCTCACTGCTGAGGAGGCCGGTGGTCTGGTCGAACTCTTGAAGGAATGGGGGTACCGCCAGGCTCGGACGCTGAACGCGCGCGCATGGTGGTCGCAGTCCCTTCCGCCGGATGGTGTCCGGCACAACGTGCGGATTGCGCGCATGGCGTTGCGGAGTGGCCTACTCACCCCCGATGAGGCCGCGATGGCACGCCAGGATCTGCGTCGCTATCGAGCGTGGCTTCTCAGGCGCCGGTGGTGGTCCGTTGGTCAGGTGATGCGAGGCTCGTTTGCCCGACTGCGTGGCATCGTCCGCAGGGAGGCCGTCGATGACCGGTAGTCCCCTGGGGAAATCGGTTCCGCCGATCTCGGGCGAGGCTTGGGCACGCGTCGGTCGGGGGCTCGGGGTGACAATTCCGGGAGCTTCATGGAGGGATGTGGCCCCAGCCGTGGCTACTCTTCCCCCGTCTTGGTCGCCGTACATGCTCGTTGCGGCCTCATTGGAAAAGTATGTCAACGAACGTGGGCGAATGCGGTATCGCGGCCGCGCTGACCCAGTCGAACTAGACGAGATGTGGAGAGGGGAGAAGGTGTTCCAGTCGGACTATTATCTTGGCAGTGAGGTGGTGTCCGAGTTTCTGCGACGCGATAGGTTCGACCGTTCGATCAACGCCGGTGTTCTTTCGCTCAACGGTCTCGTCAACATCCAGGTCTTGGACTGGATGGAGGCGCAACCCGAACCGGGGGCTGGCTATTGGTTGCGTGTATCGGGTTGGTGAGCTTGACGGTTGCCGGATCGTTCGGCATGTCGAGTACGAGGCGATTTACCGGCAGTTAGTGCGTGCCGTCAGACGGATCGTCAAGAAGAGAGAGGGCGGACAGACGGCGTCGGTAGACTTCTCGCGATGAGTGCCCGTAGTCTGTGTGGTGCTGCGTTGCTTGGACTCGTCTGCTTCCCATAGCCTTCTGACTGAACGGAACATAGTGGTGGACTGCCAGTTCATTCGATCCGACCCGACACCGGAGGATCTCCGGTTGATCGGGCCGTCCTTGCAGCTCAACGAAGGCCCTTTCAGGGACCTCGGATGGCTACACGACTTGAGCGACCGCCTCGTTGAGCTCGTCGTGACGGCGACCGTGAACGACTCGATCGAATCCATCAATTGCCTCTCCCAGCTAAGACTGCTCAGGGTCTGGACGTATAACATCACGGGATGCCTCGATCTCGAGCGACTACCTCATCTAGAACGACTTGCCCTGCACGGTGGCGTGAAAGTGAATTGGGGGAAGGGCGGGCAGCAACTTCGGGAATTAACGATCGAGTCACCGCCGCAGGAGTGGGCCGCGCACATCGAATCATTGCCGCGTCTGGAGAGCCTCGGGTTGGCGCGTAGCAAATTCGTCCCGCATTCATTCGCTGGGGCGATCACAGAGTTGGATCTGAGCATGATGAAGTGGCCTCCCGGAGTGTCTGCTGTTCGAGGGCTGGAGGACCTGGTCACTCTTGAGTTGACCAGCGTCAGGGGTATCACCGACCTGTCACCGTTCGCCGAAACGCGCGGACTGGCGAAAGTAGTGATTGAGGACTGTCCCCATTTCACCTCGCTGAAGGGCGCAAAGGTGAATCCGGACGCACAGGTGTTCCTGATCGGCAGGACTCCAGCCAGGAGAGCCCGATGATTGGGGTGCGGGACGGACGCGCCGGTGCCCTCCGGGGGCAAGCATCGATGACCGGTAGTGTCTGGGTATTCAAGGCCGCCGGTTGGTGGGCGGTCGGGGGAGTGTTTGGCTCGTTTCGCGAGGCGGCCTCCGCGGTCGGTCGCTGGGGCCTGAGCGGCGACATCCATGAGGTGGTGGCGGACGTCCTGCCTCACACCTGGGCCGTCGAGCAGGAGTTGGTGGCTTCCGATGTCCCGATCTCGGTGGACGACCTTCGCGGCGTGCTCGGAGATCACTGGGCCTCACGGACGGCGTGCGAGGGGGTCGTCCACGAGTCACCGCCGGTGCCGCCCAGGGGGCGCGAAAGCGGGGAATCGGCGGATCTCTGGGTATTTCAGTCCCGCGATCTTGCGTGGCCCGCGGCGGTGTTCTCGAGTCAGGCGTCCGCCCGACGGTGTATTGCGGAGGCGCAACTGTCCGGGATCCTCACGGAGTATCCATGCGGGGTGTTGCCCTACGAACGCGACACCCGCGCGGGTCTATTCAAGCAGCCGAAGAAGCAGGTCGTCGACGCGCGCTACATCGGCACGTTCGTGAGCGTGGACCAAGATCATGAGCATTTCTGCGACGGCTGGCCGTCGTCGATCCTGTCCGGCGGTGCCGGTCGGATGGAGGAGTTTCTTCCCGTTCGCTTCGACGCAGTCTGGGAACCGGCTCGCGGTCGAGCGGACGCCGCTTCGCTCAGGCTGACGGACTTCGCCGGTGTGAGGGGACGCATCCAGTACTCGCCGTCGTTCGGCGGCTCCGGCGAGGCGTACCTGGGCAAGACGCCGGATCCGGAATGGTGGTCGGACGAACCGAGGGAGCTCGGTCAGCGCCCTCAGGAGGTCGCGGCGCTCACCGCATGGTTCCAGGAGTTCGCCGGCGTCGGGCCGGAGGCTATGGCGGGCGTCCTCGAATCGATCGTGGTCGGCGAGGGAGACAGACGGTGGGGAGTGCCGATCACAGCGCAACTAGGCACGTTGCTTGAGATCGGCGGCGTCCAGACCTCGAACCTCGTGCCGATCGGCCGGCGCCAGGTCGTGCCGACGGGGCGGTATCCCTTGGGGCGGCCGGAGTGGGCGACGATCAAGGTCGGCGCGCTCTCGGGTTTGCGCGACACCATCAGACGACTGCCCGCGGAGTGGGCGCCCTACGTCTTCGTCACCGCGGCGTGCCAGCAGGACGCCCGCCTCGATGAGGGTGGGCGGACGCCTGAGAGTCTGCGTTGCTACGACGCCGTGGACGACGTTCTGGACACCCAGGCCGAGGACGGTGAGTTCCTGATCGGCAGCCTCGTGTTGTCGCCGTGGCTGTCGGAGATCGCCGGTGCGCAGATGGGGGCGGCCCGAGTGGGCTTGGCCGGCCCGCTTACGGTCGTCTGGGGAGTGGACGAAGGCCCGACCGTAGAGGTCTCGCTCGAATTCTCGGGCGCCGTGGGTGACCTGGTCGACGGCCAGAAGGTGCACCACTACGACGGCTATGCTGCCATCAAACGTTGCCTGCTCGAGGATCTCTCCGGGGCGTAGGGGTGTAGAACTGCCGGGCATTTCGCGCGGCGACGTGGTGCCGGTGACCCATCGCCCGGCGTATTCGAGGTCATCGGCCTTCCCTCTATCGATCTTGTTCGTTGCGCGGCGCGCTGGCAGGGATCGGGAAGCCTTCTGGTATCCGAGGATCGGTCGGTGATCTGCCTGGTCGACAGGCTTGGCGACCACGCTGACGGCGATTTCGACAAACGGATTGTTGCTGAAATCGATCTCGGGGTGAGGCGGCTCCGGCGAAGAATTGTCTGACCCGGTGTCTAGGTTAGTGTCATGGAAACGAAAGTGGCGCTGACAACGGGTGACGCCCTCACCCGGATCAGCACTGCCCTCGACGCGGCCGATCACGAGTTTGGTTTGATGACGGACGCCGCACTCCTCGGTGCCACCGCTGGCGCCTTGGCACTGGCCGACCGAATGCACGCGTTCGCACTATCACTGCTCGCCGAGATCGAATCCAGGGACACCGCCCACCACGAACTCGGAATCGGCACGAGCAGCTGGCTCGCCGATGGCTCACGGTTGACCCTGCGCGAGGCCAACCGGCTCATCCGTGACGCCAACGATCTGGCCCGGTTCCCCCAGGTACGTGAGGGAATGCTCAACGGCACCATCTCCGTGCCGCAATCCCACGCCGTGACCCGCGTCCTGACCAAGCTCCCCGACGACCTCGGCGTGGCCGCCGAACAAGCGGCCGAAACCACCATGGTCGAGTACTGCACCGAGTTCAACAGTCACGCGTTGAAGCGCCTCTCCCGACACCTCGTCGAAGTCGTCGCCCCCGACATCGCCGACCAGACCGAAGCCCGCCGACTCGAACGCGAAACCCGCCACGCGTCGCAACGCCGCCATCTGACCTTCACCCCCGACGGGGACGGCAGCATGCTGCTACGCGCCAGCCTGCCCCTCGTCGCGGGCGAACTACTGAAGGCACAGGTGGACGCCCTCGCCAACCAAGCACGACGCAACGCGCTGGACGCCGCCGACCCCCTCATCCGGCCCGAACCCGTCACGATGAGCATGCGCCGCGCGGACGCCCTGACCGACCTGGTGGACCTGGCAGCCCGCGCACAGATCACACCCGCAAACGGCGGTGACCGGCCACGGATCATCGTCACCATCAACCACGACCAGTTACTGGCCGACTGCACCAGGAACGGACTGCTACCCACCGGTGCCGAGTTGTCGGCGGGCGAGTTGCGCCGGCTCGCGTGCGACGCCGACCTCCTTCCGGTCGTCCTCGGCGGCCCGTCGGGCGTCCTCGATGTCGGACGCGACCACCGTTTGGTGACCCCGACCATCCGGGCCGCGTTGACGGCCCGCGACAAGGGCTGCGTTTTCCCGGGCTGTGACCAACCACCTGCCGCGTGTGACGCACACCACCTCCAGCCGTGGCAGCACGGCGGTGCAACGTCCCTAGCCAATCTGGTATTGGCGTGCAGGCATCACCACGGGATCATCGAACCCGGCGACAGGCTGGAGCACCTCCGATGGCACGTCCGACTCCGCGACGACGGAATCCCCGAAGTCATCCCACCCCTCCACGTCGACCCCCAACGACGTCCACGGATTCATCAACGATTCCGCATCCCCGACCGCGCCGGATGACCACCCGCATTCGTGCCGGCAGCGGCAGGCGTCCCGCTTGCCGACATCCCGCTGGAAGAGTCGGCGTCGACGACGTGCGCTTTCCCGGCGGCACCGACCGAGATGGTGAAGGGTTACGGTTGGCAGACCAGCCGTGGTCCTTCACCGTCAGTCAGACTTTGGTCCGGCGCCATGGGGCCAGGGGCCGCGCCCCCGCCTGGGCGCGACCGGTACGTCCGTTCGCCTCCCTACCGGTCAGTTCATCCTGACGGGATCATCGCTTGCCGACGACGCCACACGGGATCACCAAGTGGATCAGCGCCGCCAGCAAGACGAGAAGGTGGGCCAGGGGAGAGCTGGGGGGCCAAGTGCTACTCTCCGATCCATGAATTCTCGTCGCGAGCGGCTGGTGGGCTGGTGGGCCCTTCAGTGGATTCGAGACGATGAACAGCTCATACCGGCGATTGCGAATGTTCGGGCTGCGCTTCGTGTCGATGAGGGCGGGAGAGTGCTGTGTTTCGAGAGCGTCAACACAACGAACGTCCGCTACGTCGTAGACGAGGACGGCTCAATCCAATTCGAGCTGACGGCGACGACCCTCATAGGTGGCCCCCATCTTCGTCAGGATGACTTGCTTCAAGCGGCCCTGAGTCAAGCCCAGCGGTACCACAACGGGGGAGACTCTTTGACCTTGTTCGATGCGAGCGGATCGACGTTGGCAGTTCTTGTTCCCATGGACAGCGACAGCGAGCGTTTCGCAGAGCTCTTTCCGTCTATCTCGCCGCGGAGACTCAGGGACGCCGCCGACGCTTTACGGTCAGATCCCCACGCACGCTCTGAACTGATCTTTGATCAGCCGAACCGCGCAGCGGCCAGGAACGCGTTGATGGCTAGATTTGGGATCAGCGGCACTCAAGCTGAGGCAATCCTTAACATGGATGATGACTTCGGAAATTTCTCGAACGTAGTCCGATAGTTGGTCGATGGCCAGAGGGTGCACCACTAAGACGGCTATGCTGCCATCACACGTTGCCTGCTCGAGGGTCTCTCCGGGGCGCAACGGTGCAGATCCACCGGGATTCACAGAACGCGGTGAGGCAAGGCCTGATGCGAGGGGAGAATCGGTGAGGTACTTGATGCTGTCGGCGGATTGGGGCATTCCCTCGGTGATCGAGAACGACGATCAAGCCTGGTCTTCCGTGAGAGAGGAGATACATCCAGAACTGGTCGCGGCGATCGTCGCGTGGAACGAGGACTATCAGCCCATCGTTCCGCTCGATTCGAACGACCGCCTCGCGAGGCGTCCGCGCATCGAAGAACTGGATCGGGTTGGCCTGTGGCTTGCCGGACGCCTCGAGGCCAGCTTGGGAGTGTGCAAGGTCGAGTACCACAGCGAGGGCGAGTTGCGCCGTCTTCCTCGTCTGCGTTAGTCCTCAGGTCAGATCAGAGCAACTCGATCGCGCCGGTGGCGCCGTCGATCCTGATGCGCTGACCGTCGCTCAGCCGGGTCGTCGCGTCGTGAACGCCGACGACGGCAGGAATGCCGTACTCGCGCGCCACCACCGAACCGTGGGTCATCATGCCTCCCACTTCGGTGATCAGCCCGGACGCCGCGAGGAACAGAGGCGTCCACGCAGGGTCCGTGCCCCGGCACACCAGGATCTCGCCAGGCTGCAACTGAGTCGTGCGAGGATCGTGCACCACCCGCACGACCCCGTCGGCGACGCCCGGTGACACGCCCGCGCCGCGCAGGTCGCCGTCGGAGTGGAGCCCCTCGTAGAAGGTGCGCCCATCCGACACCAGCACCCGCGGGATCTGCGCCCGCCGCGCCTCGGCCGCCCGCAGCGCCCGGCGCTCGGCGACCACCTCGTGCCACTCGGCCGTGAACGCCCGGCGCAGCTCGTCGGTGCGCAGAAACGCGATGTCGGACACGGACGCCAACCGCCCCTGCTCGACCAGCTCGGCCGCGGACGCGTCGATGCCATCGCGGATCAGCCCGAAGCAGCGCACCAGCGTGAACTTCGGCGTCTCCCGCGCGCCGCCCAGCCCCCGGATCGTCTGCGCCGCGCGCTTCACCTTCCGGGCGCGGGCCGGCGTCGACGCGTCCATCAGCCGCCGGATCGACCGGCCCGCCTCGTGCTGCCCGGCCTTGTGCACCGCGCGCGGGTGGGCGTCGGCGGGCAGCGCCAGGTAGCTCTTGATCGTGTGCATCACCGGCGTCGGGTCGTCGCGCCAGCGCGGCGCACCCAGGTCGATCTCGGCGACCCCGCGCATGCCGTACGCATCGAGGAACTCGGACAGCGCCCGCTGCGCGACCCGCGGCAGGCGCCCGGCCTTGAACTGCCGTGCCAGGTCGGACGCCGGCGTCTCGGCCACCCAGCCCCACGAGGTCGCGTCGCCGCGGATCGCGGTGGCGACGTCGGCGAGCGCCAGGTCCATCGACGTGGTGACGTTGCCCGGCAGCGCCCGCATCACGGCCAGGGCCAGCGCGTCGGCGTCCGGAAGCTTGGTGCGCGCGGCCAGCTCGCGGACGCGGCGCAGGCTGAGCAGCGTCGGGAGCATGATCGGCGCGAAGACGGGCAGCAGGGACGGCAGCGCGCGGCGTCCCATCGACTCGAGTGCGTCGACCCGCGCGGTGAGCCGCTCCTGCGGCGTCGGCTTGAGCGCCGCCGCCTCCATCCGCCGCTCAAGCTGGCGCACCAGGTCCTCGCAGACGCGATCGAGCGTGCGACGAGCGGCCGTGGGGTTGGCGGCTGCGGCCCGCACGCGCGCGGCGATGCCCGGCATGATGGCCGCGATGGCGGCGCTGATGGCGGGCGCCGGCGCGGCCCGGGTGGGGCGCAGCTCGGGCTCGGCGGCGAGTTCGGCGAGGATCGCGGCGGACGCCGGCTCGACGAAATCGAAGAACTCGTCGATCACCTTGCGGGTGGCGCGGATGCGCAGCAGGCCATCGAAGCGGATCCACAGCCGCTCGCCGGCGGGCTGGACCGCCCGGTTGGTCCGCCAGTCGACCTTGCGCCCGATGACCCGCGCCGCGCCGGCCAGCACGATCCGGATCGCCTCGCGACCCAGCGGCGTGATGGGTTCGAGGAGGCCCTGGATCGCGCCGAAGCTGAACCACACCTCGGGGTTCTCGTACGGCCCCGGGTTGGGGGCGGGCAGCGGGTAGAGCGCCGTGATCGGGCGGGCCTGCAGCACGAACAGCTCGTCGCCCACGCGCGCCCACTCGATGTCCATCGGCTCGCCGTACAGCTCGACCACGCGGCGTCCGAGCGCGAGCAGCCCCTGCAACTGATCGTCGCCGAGGGACGGCGCCGCGCCGGCGATCGCGCGGCTGACGATCGCGCCCGAGACCGTGTCGCACACGAACGAATCCGGCGTCACCTGGCCCGAGACGAGCGCCTCGCCCAGGCCGAACACGGCGTCCACCACCGACTCGGAGCGCTTGCCGGTGCGCGGATTGGCCGTGAACAGCACCCCGGACGCCTCGGCGTCCACCATGGCCTGCACGACGACGGCGATCGAGACCCCGGCGTGGTCGACGCCGTGGTGGCCGCGGTAGGAGAGGGCGCGTTCGGTCCACAGCGAGGACCAGCAGTCGACGATCCGGTCGATCACGTCGGCGAGCGTGGTGACGGCGAGGAACGTGTCCTGCTGGCCGGCGAACGACATGCCCGGCAGGTCTTCGGCGGTGGCGGACGACCGGACGGCCACCGGGCCGGCCAACTCGGCACCGTCCAGCAGCGGAACCAGCCGCCGCAGGAGTTGTGCGCGCTGCGCGACGTCGGGCGCCGCCGCGGCGAAGGCGGCCCTGATCGTGGCGGACGCCTCGGCGTCCGGCAGCGCGAGCGCAGCGTGAATGACGTCGGAGAGGCCGTGCGCCTCGACGAAGGCGTCGTACTCGGTCGTCTCGACGATCACGAACGGCGGGACGGGCAGCCCGGCGTCGCGCAGGCGCACCAGGTTCGCGCCCTTGCCGCCCTGCAAGGACAACTCGGGGCCGCCGTTCGTCATGCTCGCCATTATTCACCCGCACTCACGCCGCACGCACGCGGCGGTGTGCGCGACACCCGCCCTGGCCACCCCAGACCCCCCGATGTTGGGGACGCCGCCCGGCGCCAGGGGCGTAGGTTGGCCGCATGGACATCAGCGGTCTGCGCCGCAGCTACGAGCGCGGCGAACTCGACGAGAGCGACGCGCCCTCGGCGCCCCTGGCCCTGTTCGGGCGCTGGTTCGCCGACGCCCGCGCCCAGCAGGGGCGCGAACCGAACGCCATGACGCTCGCCACCGCGGACGCCGCGGGCCGGCCCTCGGCGCGCATCGTGCTGCTCAAGGGCTTCGACGAGTCAGGGCTGGTCTGGTACACGAACTACACCTCACGCAAGGGCCGCGAGCTGGACGCCAACCCGCACGCCGCCCTGCTGTTCTTCTGGGAGCCGCTCGAACGCCAGGTGCGGATCGAGGGGGCCGTCGAGCACGTGAGCGCCGAGGAATCGGACGCCTACTACGCCGTTCGTCCTCTCGACTCCCGCATCGGCGCCTGGGCGTCGCCGCAGTCGGAGGTGATCGGCTCCCGCGCGACCCTGGTCACCAACGCCGCGCGGGCGGCCGCACGGCACGGGCTGAACCCGCCGCGTCCGGAGCATTGGGGCGGCTACCGCCTGGTGCCCGACACCTGGGAGTTCTGGCAGGGACGCACCTCCCGCCTGCACGACCGCGTCCGCTACCGCCGCGACGGCGGCGCCTGGGTGCGCGAACGCCTCGCGCCCTGAGCCGGCGCGCCCTGTAGCCAGTTCGAGTTCGCCCGAGCCCACGCGCCCCGAACCAACGTGCCCCGGGCCGTCAGATGCCCGGCTCGTACGGCAGCCCGCCCGCCCTCACCGCCGCCACCAGCCGGGCGTGGTCGGCCTCGGTCTGGTCGGCATAGGCCCGCGCCCAGCGGACGAACGCGTCGCCCGCGGCGTCCTTCTTGCCGAGGTAACCCGAGATGATCGACGCCCCCGACGTCCGCGCGTGCCCCTTGGCGAGCAGGTGGCCGACGATGCCCGAGTAGTCGACCAGCACCTTGGCGTCCATGTCCTCCAGCGGGACGCCGCCCTTCATGTTGCGCCACTGGCGCACGTAGTACTGGTGCTCGCCGACGGTCGTCCAGCCGAGCAGCGGATCGGAGACCGTCTGCAACTGCTGCTGGTACTCGACCACCCGCTGCCCCTGATGCGCGTGCCAGACGGTGTCGCCGTGCACGAACGGCGCCAGCACCGAGCGCTGCGCCTGCTTGACCTGCAGGAACAGCACGTCGTCGGGACGCGAGCCGACCAGGAGCGCGATCCAGGCGCGCATGCCGACCGAGCCGACCCCGACAACCTTGTGGGCGATGTCGACCAGCGTGTATCCGCCGACGATCCGCCTCCACTGCGGGGTGAGCGTCGGCAGGTAGGCGTCCAGACCCAGGGCGATCGCCTCGAACTGCTCGGCGTCCGGGTGCGTGACCAGCGGCGGATCGTCGACGATCTGCGTCGCGCTCCGGGCGCCCGCGGCGATCTTGGGCAGCTTGCGGTCGCAGGTGCGCCGCCGGGCCGCCGCCGCGGCCCGCTTGATCTCGTCGCGCAGCGCCTTCTCGGTCGCGCTCTCCTGCAGCCGGTCCACGTCGAGCTGCTCGAACGCGCGCCACAGCAGCGGCTGCTTGGACAGGAAGCTGACCTCTTCGCGGTACTTCGCCACGCAGGTGCGGACGGCCTCGGCGCACTGCTCCTCGGAGGTGCCGTTGACGCGTCCGAGCACCCAGATGGACGCCGTCAGCCGGCGCAGATCCCACTCCCACGAGCCGGTGTGCGCCTCGTCGAAATCGTTCAGGTCGATGACCTGATTGCCCTCGGGGGAGCGGTAGAACCCGATGTTGCCGATGTGCGCGTCGCCGCAGGCCGTCGTGTGGACGCCGGTGGCGGGCAGATGCGCGACGTCCCAGGCCATCAGGTTCGCCGTGCCGCGCAGCAGGCCGAACGGGGACGCCGCCATGCGCGCGATGCGGACGCCCTTCAGCCAGGGCAGGCGTCCCTCGTGCGAGCGCTCGATGACGTCCACCACGTCGGGACGGTCGTCGGTGGGCGTCCATTCGCCGAGTGAGGCCACCGGCGTCTCGGCCCGCAGCGCCTTGCCGTGCGCGACGCGCTCGGCGCGGTTCGTGGCGGGAATGCGGAACGAGGTGAAGGCGTCCGCGTAGTGCGCGTCGCCACCGTTGTCGATCGTCATGGGCTTTCCCCTCACGCTAGTGCTGTCGGCATCGTAGTGCGCGCCCAGCGGCGGGCCGAGTCTTTCGCGGGCACCCTCACCCCGAACGGCGGCAAGTTCGGCCATACTGGGCGTGCCCCTACCGGGCGTGTCCGTGCCCGGGTGCCCACCGTGGACCAACCCCATGGCCGAAGGAGACGTCAGTGAATCCCAGTTCCCACCTCGCTTTGACCGTTGGGTTGGCCGCCGAAACCGTACGTGAGTCCGGGGTGGTCGTTCACTGCGTGGCGCCGCGCGAGGCCACCGCCTTCGTCGCCGACGTGCTGCACGCCGTGGGCGCATCGGCCGTGATCACCGGCACGTCCGTCGCCGGCCTCGAGGCGGCCGGTTCCGCCGACGCGCTGGCGCTCGACCTCGCGACGCTCACCGCCGAAGGCTGGGATCCCGTCGGCCCCGCCCTGAGCACGGCCGCCGCGGCCGGGACGCCGTGGGTGCTGGACGCCACCAAGCTCGGCCGCCAGCCGCTGCGCGCCGGACTCGTGCAGACGCTGCTCGGCCACCGCCCGGCCATGGTCGTCGTCGACGAGATCGATGCGGACGTGGTCGTCGCCGCGGGCGTCGAGCGCGCGATCGTCACCGAGGGCACCCAGGTGCTCGTGGGCGACGGCGAACTGGTCGTGCCGCCGATGAACACGATGCTCGCCAAGACCCCCGGCGTCCGGGCGGCCGCGTCCGCGCTGATCGCCGCCTGCCTCGGCGTCGCCCCGCCGCTGGAGGCCGCGCTGGCGGGCGCGGCGTGGATGTCGCTGGCGTCCGAGCGGGCGGCCCGCAACGGTCGCGGACCGGCGCGCTACCGCATGGCCTTCATCGACGAACTGTCGACGATCCACGGCGACGAGATCGCCGAGCACCTCGGTCTGCGCTGAGCCGACTCCATGCCCCCGGGTAGGGTGGACGCCGTGACCACGACTTCCACCGCCAATCCGGGCCTCCTCGTCTTCTTCCGGCTCGCGTCCGGCGCGAGCGCGGCCGTGGCCCTCACGCTCGGCGTCCTCGGATCGTTCATGGACGCCGGGGGCGTCCGCGGCATTCACGCGACGCTGGCCATGGTCTTCCTGGTGCTCTCGCTCGTCGTGGCCCTCGTCTCGTTCCTTTACGGCCGCCGGGTCGGCCGGAAGGGCATCGGCATGCACGGGGTGGGCGTGTTCGTGCTCGCGCTCGTGCAGTACGGCCTGGGCGAGATGTACCTCACCATCCCGCACATCGGCCTCGGCCTGGCGATCGTCCTCGGCGCGGGCGCCCTGTTCTCGCTGGCGATGCGCCGGCCCGCGGCCCACGCCGCGGCGTCCTGATCTGGCAGGCTTGACGCGTGCCCTCGTTCAACGTGTCCCGGGATGCCTCGGGTGACGCCTGGTTCCGCATCGGACGCCTCGACGTCACCTCGACGGTGCTGCTCGTCTTCGCCGGCGCGCTCGGAATGCTCGTGTCGACGTTCGTCCCGGCCTTCGCACAGGCCAGCTTCTTCGAGCCCCGCGCCGTGCTGCGCGGCGAGGTCTGGCGCGTCGTGTCCTGGCCGCTGGTGTCGGGGGTGTCGCTGTGGACGGTGCTGACGCTGCTGATGCTGTGGTACTTCGGGCGTGACCTCGAATCCCAGGTCGGACGCCGCTCGATGGCGTGGCTGTACGCCGGGCTGTGGGCGATGCTCACCGTCGTGTCGCTGACCGTCGGGTTCGCGCTCGGCGGCGGCGTGCTGATGGGGCTGCGCGACATCCAGTTCCTGATCCTGCTGCTGTGGATCGCCGAGTACCCGCGGCGTCCGTTCTTCTTCGGCATCCCCGCGTGGGCGCTCGGCGCCGTGCTGGTGGCGCTCAACCTGATCCAGATGCTGGCCTCGGGCGACATCGGCGGGCTGGTCGGCCTGCTGATCGTGTTCGTCGGGGCCGCGCTGCTCGCCAAGCGCTACGGGCTGCTGAGCGACCTGTCGTTCGTGCCGGGGTCGGCGCGCCGCCGGCGCGCCCGCGCGCCGAAGGTCTCGCGCACCCAGCAGCGGGCGGAGCGCCGCCGGGTGTCGGACGCCGAGCGGATCGACGAACTGCTCGAGAAGATCAGCGAGTCGGGCATCCACAGCCTGACGCCGGCCGAGCGCAAGGAACTCGAGAACCTGCGCCAGCGCCGCAAGGAGCGTTGAGGGGCCCGCACTCCTCTGCAATTGGCGACGGGGTCCCTCGTCAGTCGAGCTGGCGGCGGGCGGCGCCCTTGTCGGCGGACAGCGCGAGCGAGGCATAGATCTTCAGCGCGTTGCTGACCACCCGCTCGCGATCGACCGGCTTCCAGCCCTTCGCGTCCTGCTCGGCGCGGCGGGCGTCCAGTTCGGCGTCCGAGAGCTCGACGTCGATCGACCGCTCGGGGATGTTGATCGAGATGATGTCGCCGTCGCGGATCAGGCCGATCGCGCCGCCCTGGGCGGCCTCGGGGCTGATGTGGCCGAGCGACAGGCCCGACGAACCGCCCGAGAAGCGGCCGTCGGTGATCAGCGCGCACTTCGGGCCGAGCCCCACGCCCTTGAGGTAGGACGTCGGGTACAGCATCTCCTGCATGCCGGGGCCGCCCTGGGGGCCCTCGTAGCGCACGACGACCACGTCGCCAGCAACGATCCGGCCGCCGAGGATCATCTCGACCGCCTCCTCCTGGCTCTCGGCGACCTTGGCCGGGCCGCGGAAGACCCACTGGTCCTCGGGGACGCCGGCCGTCTTCACGATGGCGCCGTCGACGGCGATGTTGCCCTTCAGGACGCCCAGGCCGCCGTCGGCGGTGTAGGCGTGCTCGACCGACCGGATGCAGCCGTCCTCGGCGTCCGTGTCGAGCTCGGTCCACCGGTTGCTCGTGCTGAAGGCCTCGGTCGTCCGGACGCCGCCCGGCGCCGCATGCCACAGCTCGATCGCCTCGGGGATCGCCTGGTCGCTGCGCAGATCCCATGCGTCCAGCCATTCGGCGAGCGAGCGGGAGTGCACGGCATGCACCGACTCGTCCAGCAGCCCGCCGCGGCGCAGCTCGCCGAGGATCGCGGGCATGCCGCCGGCGCGGTGGACGTCCTCCATGTAGTACTTCGCCGTGTTCGGTGCGACCTTGCACAGGCAGGGGGTGACGCGGGAGAGCGCGTCGATGTCGTCCATGGTGAAGTCGACGCCCGCCTCGATGGCCGCGGCCAGGATGTGCAGCACGGTGTTGGTGGAGCCGCCCATCGCGATGTCGAGGCGCATCGCGTTGCCGAACGCGGCCTTCGTCGCGATCGAGCGCGGCAGCACGGACTCGTCGTCCTCGCCGTAGTAGCGGTTCGCCAGCTCGACGGCGAGGCGTCCGGCTTCGAGGAACAGTCCCCTGCGGGCGGACGCCGTCGCCAGCGTCGAGCCGTTGCCGGGCAGCGACAGGCCGAGCGCCTCGGTGAGGCAGTTCATCGAGTTGGCGGTGAACATGCCCGAGCAGGAGCCGCACGTGGGGCAGGCGTTCTGCTCGATGGCCATGATCTGCTCGTCGGTGATGTTCTGGTCGACGGCCTTGACCATGGCGTCGACCAGGTCGAGCCGTTCGGAGCCGCCCTCGTCGGGGGCCCCCGAGATGACGCGGTCGCCGAGGAGGCGTCCGGCCTCCATGGGTCCGCCGGAGACGAACACGGCCGGGATGTTGAGCCGCAGCGCAGCCAGCAGCATGCCGGGGGTGATCTTGTCGCAGTTGGAGATGCAGACCAGCACGTCGGCGCAGTGCGCGTTCACCATGTACTCGACCGAGTCGGCGATGATCTCGCGGCTCGGCAGCGAGTAGAGCATGCCGCCGTGCCCCATGGCGATGCCGTCGTCGACGGCGATGGTGTTGAACTCGCGCCCGACGCCGCCTGCTTCGGCGACGGCGCCCGCGACGAGCTGGCCCATGTCCTTGAGGTGGACGTGCCCGGGCACGAACTGGGTGAAGCTGTTGGCGATGGCGACGATGGGCTTGCCGAAGTCGCTCTCGGTCATGCCGGTGGCGCGCCACAGCGCGCGGGCACCGGCCATGTTGCGACCGTGTGTGGTGGTGCGGGAGCGGAGCTGTCCCATCGTTCCTCCTCGGGCGGTGTACCGATCCAGAGTAGTCCCCGCCGGTGAACGCCCGCTCGGCCCGGTGAGGTCCGGACGCTCCGGTCTGCGGACGAGCCCGCAGCCGGGGGGAACCGCCGGGTCGGCGAGGTGGGAGGATGACCGGGTGACCGACCGCCTCACTCTCGCCGCCACGCTGACCGGGCCGGACGCCCCCGGCACCACCGCCGCCCTCATGGGCGCTATCGCCGGACTGGGCACCGAGGTGCTCGACTTCGAGCAGGTGGTGCTGCGCGGGCAGGCGACCATCGCGCTGCTGCTGGGTTCGCTGCCGGCCGACCTCGCCACCCTCGAGGACCGCCTCGCCGGCACCTGCGCCCGCCTCGGCTACCGGCTCACGATCACCGAGGGCGTCGGCGACAACCCGCCCCGTCACGACCGCGTCGTCGTCACCCTGCTCGGACGCCCGCTGCGGGCGACCCACCTGGCCGAGGTCGGCCGGATCGTCACCGCGCAGGGCGGCAACATCGACCGTAGCCGGCGCCTGGCCCGGACGCCGATGACCAGCCTCGAACTTCTGGTGTCGGACGCCGACGTCGGCCGGCTGCGTCCCGCCCTCGCCGTCGCCGCCGCCGAACTGGGCTTCGACGTCTCGGTCTCGCCGGCCGGGCTCGGACGCCAGGGCCGGCGCCTCGTCGTCATGGACGTCGACTCGACCCTGATCCGCGACGAGGTCATCGAGCTGCTGGCCCGGCACGCGGGTCGTGAGGCCGAGGTCGCCGCGGTCACCGAGCGCGCGATGCGCGGCGAGCTCGACTTCGCGCAGTCGCTGCACCACCGCGTCCGGGCCCTCGAAGGACTGCCGACGTCGGTGTTCGCCGAGGTGGTCGAGGCCGTCCGGCTCGCGCCCGGCGCGCGCACGTTGGTCGCCACCCTGAAGGACCTGGGCTTCGCCGTCGGCCTGGTGTCGGGCGGCTTCATCGAGGTCGTCGGGCCGCTGGCCGCCTCGCTGGGCATCACCCACGTCCACGCCAACGCGCTCGAGGTCGCCGACGGACGCCTCACGGGCCGGGTCGCCGGACCGGTGGTCGACCGCGCCGCCAAGGCGGAGACGCTGCGCCGGTTCGCCGCCGAAGAGGGCCTGCCGCTGTCGCGCACGGTGGCGATCGGCGACGGCGCCAACGACCTCGACATGCTCGCCGCCGCGGGCCTGGGCGTCGCGTTCAACGCCAAGCCGGCGGTGCGGGCGTCCGCCGACACGGCCCTCAACCTGCCCTACTTGGACGCGGTGCTCTACCTGCTCGGATTCAGCCGCGAAGAGGTCGAGGACGCCGCCGCGATGCGGTAGTTCCGCCGAACCTCCCACCTACCTCCCACATAACATCCCACCGTGTGAGGTAGGTGGGAGGTTGGGTGTGAGGTCGGTCGGTCACCGCGTGGCGGTGCGGTACCGCTGGCGAGGGCTGCGCGGCGGCTCGATTGGCTCCAACGTGCCCTCGGCGATCAGGTCGTTCACGGCCCGCTGGATCGCGGTTCGGCTGAGCCCCGTGTCGTTGACGAGTTCGGTCGTGCTCACGGAGCCCCGGGACGCCAGGAGGGCAAGGACGCGATCGCGGGCGGTGCCATGACGCTCGTCGGCAGCAATTCGGCGCCGGCGGAAGATGACCGTGAAGCTCGTGAGATCGTCGAGGATCTCGATCGGTGGCATCAGCGCCTTGCGGAGGGCTTCCTGCATGACGGCGAAGCCGGTGCCGCGGTTTTCCGCGACGAGCCCGCCGCTGGGCAGTTGCACCTGTTCGAGGAGGGCGCTGAGGCGCTGGTTGCGGGTGGAACTCAACCCCGCTTGCCCGAGGGTTCGCTTGGTGACCGTGCCGTACAGCCCGCCCGGATTCACGATCTCCAGCCGATCGATGAACATGTTGACCTGTACTTGCGTTCCGCGAGCGGCAGGGGAGTAGTCGCGGTGCATGAGGGCGTTGACCACGGCCTCGCGCACGGCCGCGAGCGGGTAGTCGGGCATCTCGCGACGATAGGCGCCCTCGATGAAGGCGCCCGTGGCCATGGTGCGATTGACCAGCGCGACTGCTTGCTCCACGAGTTCGGGAATGGGTCCGGTCAGGGTCTCGCTGTCGAGGAGCCGTAGCCCCTGCGTCACTTCACCCTTGCTCGTGCCCGGGAAGTGCGCGAACGACACGGTTAGCCGGGGAAAGAACTCCTGCGGATACTCGCCCAGCGCCAAGAGGGCGCCGAGCGTGGGCAGGCCGTCCTTGGTGATGCGCAGGCGTTCGAGCGCGGTGGCCTCTCCTTGCGCGAAGGTGCGGGGGCGTCCTTGTCGTTGCTGGTCGAGGTAGCGGTTGAGGACCTCGGGCATCAGGTCTTCGAGCGTGGCGCCGTGCACGGGCTCTTCGTCCCAGGTGGGCTGCCGGTGTTCCTCGAGGAGCCGGTCGACCTCGTAGCCGGCCAACCGCTGATCGGCATCCCCGACCCGGATGTAGCTGCCCGCGTACGTGCCGCGCGTCGTGACGTAACAGGGCTTGTCGCGCGGGAGCAACTCAGGAATGGTGGCAACGACGAGCGAGGCATCCTCGAAGGGGACGATGTCGATGTCCGCCCGCACGATGGGCGTCACCTGCGTCAGCCGGCTCTCGAGCTGGCTGCGGACGCTCTGGGGGTCGAAGCGCGGAACGGGAGTCATGCCGCCCTCTTCGGACAGGCCGACGATGATGGTGCCGCCGGACGTGTTGGCGAAGGCGCTGATCGTCTCGACGATGCTCTTCCCGACCCCCGACTTCACCTCGACGGCTTGCCCGTCGGTGCCTACGACCCGGAGGGCCTCGACGATCTCGGCCAGCCTGCTCGCGTCCATCCGCGGAACCTCCCACCTACCTCCCACATAACCTAACACAGTGTTAGGTAGGTGGGAGGTAGGTGGGAGGTGGCACCGAGCGTGTGCTCGGTGCGGGGCTTGCCCGGCCGTGCGCTCCGTCAGGCCGCCGCGGACGCGAGCGATCGCGTCCGGCGCAGCCAGGGCACCAGCGCGATCAGCAGCGCGACGCCCGTCAGGGTGAACGCCCAGCCGAAGCCGAAGGCGTCCGCGATGAAACCCGCCACCAGGGTGCCGACGATCGCGCCGGTGTCGGCCGCCATCGAGAACGTGGACAGCGCCTGGCCGCCGTTGCGGTCGCGGCCGATGACGTCGGCCAGCAGCGCCTGCGACGCGGGCTGGATCATCGACGAGCCGAATCCGGCGAGCGCCGACAACCCCAGGAACACCGGGATCGTCGTCGACCAGCCGAACCCGGCCGTGGCCAGGCCGGCGGTGAGCAGCCCGACCATGAGCACCGGACGCCGGCCGCGGGCGTCCACGAGGCGTCCGGTCACCTGCTGGCCGGCCACGTTGCCCAGCGCCATGACGGTGAGCGCGACCCCCGCCATGGGCGCGCCGATGGTCGGCACGTGCGCGGCCATGAGCGGAACGAGCGCGATCCGGACGCCGAAGGTCGCCCAGCCGTTCGCGAATCCCGAGATCAGCAGGGCGCGGTAGTCGGGCAGGCCGAGCGCCTCACGCAGTGTCATGGTCGGTCGCGCGTCGGCGACGGCGGAGGGCCCCACCACGTCGGTGCGCAGGAAGACCAGCACCACGAGGAACGCCGCGAACACGGACGCCGCGTAGATCGCGAAGGCCACCTGGTAGCCGAGCACCGCCAGGAACGTGCCGAGCACCGGTCCGATGATGTTGCCCAGCAGGAACGCGCTGCCGTAGAGCGCCGACACGCGCCCGCGCGCCTCGGGCGGGGCGAGCCGGACGATCAGTCCCATCGCGGAAACCGTGAACAGCACCGACCCCGTGCCGCCCAGCGCACGCCAGATCATCAGCTCGGTGTAGCTGCCGGCCAGCGCGCACATCAGGCTGCTGATCGCGACGATCAGCAGTCCGGCGAGGTAGGCGCGGCGCTCGCCGAACCGGGCGATGATCCCGCCGGCGGCGGGCGCGAACGCCATGCGCGTGAACGCGAAGACGGTGACGATCGCGGACGCCGCGGCCAGGCCGACGTCGAAGCTCGCCGCGTACTGCGGCAGGATCGGCGCGATCAGCCCGAACCCCAGCGCGATGATCAGGGCCGCCGCGACGAGGACCCAGATCTCGCGCGGCACCACCGGTCGGGCGGCGGCGGAGGGATCTACGGGGGTCGGACGCACCGGACGAGTCTACGCCCGCCCGACGAGCCGCGCCTCAGCGCAGCAGGCCGGCGAGGAAGGTGGCGTCCTTGGAGTAGTTGGCGGCGTCCGCGAGCAGTTTGTCGTTCTTGCGGGCCAGGCCGTGGCTGTGGGTGAAGGACGCCAGGTCCTCCAGCCGTTCGACGATCACGGCGAGAAGTTCGGGGACGGTGGCGTCCGAACCGTAGGCGTCCAGCGCGAGCCGGATGCGCGCGCCGAGGTCGATGGCGATGTCGGGGGCGTCCGGATTGTCGGGACGCATCAGCGGGACGGTGCGATAACACAGGTAGGCGAGGTCCCACAGGCGAGGACCGGGAGCGGCGAAGTCCCAGTCGATGACGCCGACGAGCTCCTGGTCGCGGAACACCATGTTGTAGGGGGCGAAGTCGTTGTGACAGATCACCTCGGCGGGCTTGCGGGGCGCGCCGCGCCACTTCGGGTCGGGATCGGTGTACCCCTCGGTGGCGTCGTGCAGGACGCGCAACCATTCGGCGGCCCGGCGCAGCACCTCGTCGCGGTAGACCCATTCGGGCAGCGGGTAGGTGGGCACCTTGCCCTTGAGGTAGGCGAGCGCTTCGCGGCCGTCGCGCGTCCAGCCTTGAGGCTCGGGAATCCAGCCCAGGCCCTGCTCGCGCAGGTGAGTCAGCAGCCGCTGGATGGTCGGCGTCCACGGGCCGGCTTCGCGCAATACCTGGTCGCCCTTGCGGGCCACCTCGGTCATGGTGCTTCCGTCGAGCGGCTTTTCTGGCTTGGCCATGGGTGAGAGCCTAACGCGGGCGGACCGGACTGATCGAGGTTTGGACGCAGTCTCTCGCCCCCGCCCCAGACGGTAGCGAGCGCGGGGCAAGGCCCGACGGCGCGTCGACCGGCACGGGCACGGGCACGCCGG
The DNA here is from genome assembly GCA_016711325.1 of Nigerium sp. Taxonomy (GTDB): domain Bacteria; phylum Actinomycetota; class Actinomycetes; order Propionibacteriales; family Propionibacteriaceae; genus Propioniciclava. Next base: position 147,321 of record JADJTH010000010.1, read on the forward strand.
ACCGGATCAGACGAAGACGATCTGCGCCCCGGCGGACTTCTCGATGAAGTCGGCCGCCGAGATGACCGCTCCGACACCGGGGTGCAGATTCGCCTTCTTGATCTGCATCATCTCGACGCTGAGCTGGCAGGCCCACATCTGGGCGCCCATGGCGACGAGGTGGTCGAGCATCTCGGGCACGGTGGGGATGTCGAGATCGGCCATCATCTTCTTCATCATCGCGGTGGACGCCGTCGTCATGCCCGGCATCATCGCGAGCGTCTGTGGCATCGACATCGTGCCGAGGCCGCCCTTGAACCGCTCGAGCTGCGGCATGTGCATCGCGGTGTTGCCGCCGAAGGAGAATTTGAGGTCGTCCATGGTGCGGACGTCGATGATGTCGAGCCCCCAGAAGGTGAAGAAGTACTCGACCTCGACCCCTTCGCCGAGCGCGGCGTTGCCCATGATCAGCGCCGGGTAGGCCATGTCGAGGTTGCCCTTGGAGCAGATGAACACCATCTTGCGCGGCCCGGCGGACGCCGCGGGCGCGCCGCCGTCGCCGGTGGTGGCTCCGGTGACCGGGCGCGGGTCGCCGAAGTCGGGGATGAGGTTTCCGCGTGCGTCGATCGGCATCAGTTTCTCCTGGTCTTCCTCGGCTCGGTCGGTGACGGACGCCGTCACACGCACGCCCGCGGCTTGGGGCGTCCGGCGATGTAGGCGATCTTCTTCGCGGGCTTGCCGGGGAAGAGCGCGAAGATCCGCTTGATGTCGAACCCGCCGGCCTTCTGCATGCGCCGCAGCGTGGGCGCCTCGCCGGTGGTGTCGAAGTCGGAGCGGGCGAAGTGAACGACCCGCCAGTGCTCGGCGGTCATCTCGTCGACGCCGGCGATCCTGCCGAGTTCGGCGGCGAGGTCGGCGTCCCACTGCTCGGGCCGGGTCAGGAAGCCCTCGTCGTCGACCTCGACCGGGCGTCCCAGAAAGGTGTTCGTGTGCATCGATGCCTCACTTCGTGTACGCGGCGGGGAGTCGGACGCCCTCGGGCACCCGCTTGCCCTCCATCGACATGTGCGCCGCGAAGGGGAGCGGCCGCCCCCGGATGAGCAGGTTCCAGTAGACGGCCTCGAAGGCCATCTTGGCCAGGTGATTCAGGGTGGATGCGCCCAGCAGCCTGAGCGCGGGCACGTGGTAGATCGGGAACATGCCGGGCAGCGGCTCGACGTCGTAGTTGAAGTCGAGCAGCAGTGCCTCGCCTCGCCCGGATTCGATGAAGCAGTTGGCGTGCCCGTCGAACCGTTCGGGCAGCGGTTCGCCGGCCAGGTGCGCGACCAGGTTGGGCACGAGGGCGTCCATCATGAAGTGCGCGACCGAGCCGGCCTTCGAGGTGGGGACGTTGGTGGCGTCGCCGGCGGCCCAGATGTCGGGATCCTCGGTGCTCTGCAGGGTGTGCTTGTCGACCTTCACGAAGCCGAGCTCGTCGGCGAGGCCCGACTCGAGCAGGTAGTCGGCGCCGCGGTTCGGCGGGATGGTGACCGCGAGGTCGAACGGCACGCGGCGTCCGTCGTAGCTGACGAGTTCGGCGTGCTCGTTGTCGATGCTCTCGAGCTGGAAGTCGGTGACGAGCTCGATGCCGCGCTCGGCCAGCAGCTTGCCGAGTCGCTGGGAGGCGACCGGACGGGTGAAGGCGCCGTCGAGCGGGGTGACGAAGATCACGTCGACGTGCGGGTGACGGCCGCGCTTGCGCAGGTAGTCCTGGGCGAGCAACGCGAACTCGATCGGGGCGACCGGGCACTTGATCGGCATCTCGGTGATGTGGACGACCAGGCGTCCTGAGGTCATCGCGGCGAGCGCGGGCCTGAGGGCCGTGGCGCCGTCGAGGGTGTAGAAGTCGAAGACCGTGCGGCGCCACAGGGCGCCGTCGGCCATGCCGGGAACGACATCGGGGCGCGGGAGCGTGCCGGTGGTGATGACCAGCTGGTCGAAGTCGAGGGTGCGGCCCGAGGCGAGCCGGACCTGGCGCGCCGTGCGGTCGATCGCGGTGACCTCGCCGCGCACGTAGTCGATTCCCTTCGGCAGGAAGGCCCGCCGGTCCTTCGAGACGCGCCCCGCCGGCACCATGCCGAATGGCACGAAGAGGTAGCCGGGCTGGTAGTCGTGCCGGTCGGACCTGTCGACGACCGTGACGGACGCCCCGTCGAGTTCCGGCCGCTTCACCAGCAGGTGGGCGAGCGTCGTGCCGGCCGTGCCTGCACCGAGAATGACCACGCGCGTCATGGGCTTCCCCTCCGTTGGGCTGGCCAAATGCTATACCCCGCAGGGTATGTGAGCAATGGTGTGGCCACCTGGACGGCCGCCATGCGTCCTTCCCGCGCGCCGTGCTCGTTCGCGCGCTCCTTCCGCGCGCCGTGCACAGGGCGCAGAAGTGTGGAGACAGGACACCGGGCGCAGGAGTGTGGGACAAGCGCGCAAGCACAGACGACGCGCGGGAGTGCGGGTGAGGCGGGGAAGAAGGGCGACGTCAGGCGGGGTGCTGGCCGTGCGTGATCACCGTTCCTGCCGCGGGATCGCCCACCATGTCGGAGACCCGCACCAGCGTGTAGCCGCGCTCGCGCAGGCCCGCGACGATGCGCGGCACCGCCGCGACCGTGGTCGGATGGGTGTCGTGCATCAGCACGATCGAGCCCGCGTGCGCCTCGTTCAGCACGGTGGTGACGGTCGTCTCGGTCGAGCGGGTCTTCCAGTCGCGAGTGTCGACGCCCCACAGGACGAGCGGCGCTCCCGCGTACCGCTTGGTGGTCGCATCGTAGGCGCCGTACGGCGGGCGGAACAGCGTGGGGGTGACGCCGGCGTCCGTGATCGCCTGGACGCCCCGCTCGATCTGGGAGCGCTGCTGGGCGGCATCGAGGCGGGTGAGCTCGGGATGGCTGTAGGTGTGACTGCCGACCTCGTGCCCTGCCTTCGCCATGCGCCGCACCAGCGCAGGATGCTCCTCGGCGTGGTCGCCGCGCAGGAAGAAGGTGACCGTCGCGCCGTTGGCGTCCAGGGAGTCGAGCAGCGTCGCGGTGTGCGGCCCCGGCCCGTCGTCGAACGTGAGCGCCACGCACGCCGCCTTCGCGCAGTCGGTCCCGCCGGGCCTGGCCGGTGCCGGACGCGTCGTCGCTTGTGCGGCCGCGTTCGTCGTGGGGGAGGGCGTGGAGCGGGCGCCGGGTTTCGATGACGAGGGCGCCGGTGTGACGGCTGTGGTGAGGGCCGGGCTGGGCGTGGCGTTCGAGGGCTCCGACGGTGTGGGCGTCGGCGTCCGTGCGACGGTCGTCGTCGGGTGCGCCGCGGGTGCGCCCGGCCGGGCCGGGACCGCGCGCACGGGCTCGGTGACCGCGCACGACGCGAGCACCGGCAGCACGCACAGCGCTGCGAGCAGTCGGGCCGCGAGAAGGCGGTCGGCGCGCCAGGAACCGAGGGGAAGGAGGCTCACCCCTCCACGATAGGTCGCCGGTGCCGCCGGAGCATGTCAGGGACACCCGCGCGCAGCGATAGTCGTGGTGCCAGGGCAGCGGTGGCGAGTATCTCCCCGCCGACGGTCATCATCAGCGCCTCCGCCCCGTGCTCGCGGCACAACGTCATTCCCTGTTCCCGCCCCAGCACCAGCGCCGCGGTGGACAGCGCCTCGCCGCGCATGCCATCGGCGGCGAGGACGCCGACCGCGCACACGTCCGTGCGCGCCGGACGCCCCGTGCGCGGGTCGACGACGTGCGCGGCCACCATCGGCGCGGAACTCATCCGGACGCCGCGCGCGCCCGACATCGAGAACGACCCCCCGGGCGTCTCGACGTAGCCGAGCGTTTCGGTCACGGCGTCCCAAGGCGAGCTGAGGGCGATGCGCCAGGCGGCCCGGCGTGGCGGCCGTCCCGCCAGCGCGACCGACGAGGTACCCACCGACACCAGCACCCCGGACGCCCGCGCCGCGCAGCGGTCGCGCGCCAGGTCGGCGGCGTACCCCTTGGCGATCCCGCCGAAGTCGAGACGGCATCCCGGCTCCAGCCGCGCCGACCATCGGTCGCCGTCGCGCCGCAGGTGAAGCCGGGGGAGGGCGTCCGCAGCTCCGGCGTCCGCCGCCGGGAGCGTGGCGTCGAAGACGCCGCGGGTGAGCCGCCGGTAGTCCTCGGCAGCCTCGGCGACGGCGACCAGGTGCTCGCCGGCCGGAACCCACCGTCCGGGCGCGGCGTTCAGTCTGGCGACGTCGCTCGTGGGCCGGAATCGCGACAGTGCGGCGTCCACCTCGGCGACGGCGGCGTGGGCGATCCCGGCCGCGAGGCCGGCGTCCTCGTGGTCGTCCACCACGCACACGTGGACGGTGGTGCCCATCGCCGTGGAATCCGACCACTCCTCGCGGATCACGCGCGGATCACGCCCGGCTCAGGGCGTCCTCGACGGCCTCGAGGAACTGGCGGTGCGACAGCGAGGCCCCGGCGATGACGTCGACCTGGTCGGCGTCGCCGACCTCCTTGAACTGCGCGACGTACTGCCGCTCGGCGGTGACCGCGGCCTGCGCCCGCTGGTAGAACGCGTCGTCGACGGGCCGCCCGGTGGCCTTCGACAGGCCGTAGTTCTGGTCGTGCGGGGTTCCGTCCGGATCCTTCACGACGAAGGACGCCTCGACGATCGCGCCGCCCTCGACAGTGAACGAGAGATGACCGACCGCGCCCTGGTCGTCCGGCCGGCTGGTACCGGTGAAGGTGCCGTCGGGCAGGTCGGCGATCGCCGGCGGTTGGCTGCAGCCCGAGAACAGCACGACGCCCAGCGCGGCCGCGACGGCCAGGGCGCGCAGGGACGCGCGGTTCATCGGACGCCCGCCGGCGCGGCTGCGGACGCGCCGAACATGCGCGCATAGTCCTCGGTCTCGATGACCCGCTCGATGCGGCCGTGATTGAGGATCACCTGGCGCTGGCCCTGCGCCGCCACGGTCGAGTCGTGGGTGACGACGATGAGCGTCGTCCCGTCGTCGTGCAGCTGATGGAACAGGTCGAGCACGATCCGCTCGTTGGCCTCGTCGAGGTTGCCGGTCGGCTCGTCGGCGAGCACGACCGACGGCGAGTTGATCAGCGCCCGCGCCACGCACACGCGCTGCTGCTCGCCGCCCGACATCTCGCGCGGCAGGTGGGACGCCCGCGCGCCCATGCCGACGCGCTCCAGGGCCTCGCGGGCCTCGGCCTCGTCGGGCACCGAATGGTAATACTGCGCCACCATCACGTTCTCGAGTGCCGTGAGGTGCTTGATCAGGTGGAACTTCTGGAAGATCAACCCGATGCGCTGGCGCCGGATCACCGCCAGTTCGCGCTCGCCCTGCCGGTCGAGGTGCTGGCCGTCCAGCAGGACGGTGCCGGAGGTGGGGGTGTCCATGCAGCCCAGGATGTTCATGAGCGTGGTCTTGCCCGAGCCGGACGGCCCCACGATCGACAGCCATTCGCCCTTGCGAATGGCCAGGTCGACGTTGTCGAGCGCCGCCAGGTCGCCGTAGCGCCGGCTTACGGCGGTCAGGTCGTAGACCTTCTGCGAATCCATGTCACTCTCCCCCCAGCACGAGCGCCGGATTGATGTTGATGATGCGTCGCACGGTGACGAAGCTTCCCAGGCCGCTGACGAGCGCCGCGACGAGCATGGTCACGGGCACCACCCACCAGCTCGCATGCAGGTCCATGTTGAAGACCTCGCGGGTGACCAGACTGCCGACCGCGATGCCGCCCAGCGCGCCGAGCAGGCCGCCGAAAAGGCCGAGGATCACGCCCTCGCCGATGAACTCGCCCACGATCTGCCCGCTGGACGCCCCGAGCGCCTTCTTCAGGGCCAGCTCGGTCGCCCGCTCGCTCACGACGGCGTTCATCGTCGTGGTGACGCTGATGAGTGTGAGCGCGCCGATGACGATGCTGACGATCCAGATCAGCGCGCGCAGGGTGAGCAGCACCCCGGATTCGGACCGGGTGATCCGCTTCACCACCTGCGCGTGCACCGCGTGGTCGGTCTCGTCGATCATGGCGGCGACCGTCCCGAGCGCCGTCTCGTCGCCGAGCAGCGAGTACTCGATCATGTCGAGCCGCCCGTCCGAGGGCAGGATCGACTCCAGGTCGTCCAGGGAGAGGACGACCATGGCGTCCTCGGGGCCTCCGGTGCGCAGCAGCCCGGACACGGTGAGCGTGACCGGTGGCGAATCGACGCCCCGCTCGGCCTGGCCGACGACGGTCAGCGCGTCCCCGACCTCGAAGCCGTAGCGCTGCACCAGGTCGCGCCCGACCAGCACCTCGCCGGACGCCGACGGCAGTTCCCCGTCGATGCTCCAGTAGGGCCGCATCGCGGTGGCCAGGGCGAGGTCGGTCCCCATGGCCGACAGCGGCTGCTGGTTGTAGAGCAGGTTGTCCTGGCGGTAGGGCGCGTGGCCGAGCACCTGGACGCCGGCGTCCGCCAACCGCGCGTTGAGGGCGACCATGTCGTCGACGCGCACCGTCTGCGTGCTGGACGGCGACACCACCAGGTTCGCGCCGTAGGAGCGCAGCTCGCGCGCGATCTGGTCGGGCACGGTGTAGGTGATGATCGCCAGCGCCGACAGGGTGGTCGCGCCGACGATGATCGACAGCGAGGCGATCAGCACCCGCGAGATCCGGCGCACGAAGGCGCGCGTGATCATCCGCAGGTACATCCGGGCTCGGGTCATGGCGTCACTTCCCGTGCAGGACGTCGGAGGGCCTGAGCTTCATCAGCGCGCGCAGTGAGGGCAGCGAGCCGAGCAGGATCATCGACGTGATCAGCGCGGCCATCACCGGCAGCACGAGCGGGCGCAGCGTGATCCACGACGAGAACACCATCTGGCCGATCACCTGGGCCAGGCCGATCCCGAGGGCGAAGCCGACCGCGCCGCCGACGAACCCGACGACCAGCGTCTCGGTGAGGATCAGGGCCACGACGGACGCGTTGCGTGCGCCGATCGCCTTGAGCAGGCCGATCTCGGGGGCGCGTTCCATCACGCTCGCCGTCACCAGGTTGGCGATGCCGAGCGCCGAGCCGACCATCGCGAGCACCGCGATGAGCGCCATGATCAGCTGGGTCTGCTCCAGGATGACGCCCTCGCTGTCGGCGACCTGCCGCACGGGCTTGGCGACGGCGTCCGTCAGCGCCTCCTCGAGCTGGTAGGAGATCGAGGACACGTACGCGGTGCAGTACCAGGTCTCCCAATCGGCCACCGACAGGCTGGACGGGTCGCGCTCGGCGCGCTGGGAGAGCTCGTTCTCGGGTGTGGTGATCGCGCGCACCTCGATGCGATCGATCTCGCCGGGACGCCCGGTCAACTGCTGGGCGGTGGCCAGCGGGGCGTAGAGGACGTCGTCCTCGTCGCCGCCCGCGGCGAAGATGCCCACGATGCGCAGCGTCGCCTGGGCGTGCGTGCCGGTGACCGTCACGGTGTCCCCGACCGACCATCCGCGCGACGCGGCCAGGGACGCGCCGGCCATCGCCTGTCGCGGGTCGTCGTCGGACGCCCACGCGCCGTCGACGTCCCACCACGTCCGCAGCCGCTTCAGGCCCGTTTGGACGGGCTCGCCCACGTCGAGGGCCATGGTGTGGTCGAACCAGGTGCCGTCCAGGGTCAGCTCGACGGGGTCCGCCCCGGCGGGGCTGACCGGAACGCTCAGGTAGGGGGCGAAATCCTCGATGTTGTACGCCCAGAAGATCGACTTGAGCCGGGGCAGCTCGGATTCCAGCAGGGCACCGGACGGGGCGTCGGTCGTTCCGTAGGTCTCGGAGACCACCGACGCGCCCTTGGGCGTCACCTGGATGTTGGCGCCGTAGCTGCTCAGCTCCTGTTTGACCTTGTCGCCGATGTCGAGCATGACGGCCATCATCGAGGTGGTCAGCGCGGCGCCGAGCGCGATGGTGACGGCGATCATGAAGCGCTTGCCGAGCTGGCGTCGCAGCGCCCTGGCGATCATGCGAGCGAAGAACATCAGCGGAACACCTTCGCCTGCTGTTCCAGCTCGGCCACTCCGAACAGCAGGTGGCCGCCCGCGATCTCGTACTGGATCGGGATGGGGTTACAGCCGCCCGGGAACCCGATCGTCTGGGTGTTCATGATCACGTCGCACTCACGGCAGACGACCTTACCGCCGCGTTCGAAGTAGCCGCTGGGGCCGCAGATCTCGCAGGCGTCCAGGCCGGTGCCGAACGCGGTGGCGTTCTTCTGGATGACGATGAACCGCACCTCGGTGCCGCCGGTCGAGCGGTAGGCGAATCGGTGCAGGTGGCCGTCGCTGACCAGGTCGAGGGCGACCTCGACGCGGTCGCCGTTGACGGTGGACGGCTCGATGGGTGACAGCTCGGGGACGGCCTCGGCGAGCCGTTTGCCGACCGTGTAGGTGACGGCCAGGCCGACGCCGAGCGCGGTGGACCAGCTCAGCATCCGGCGGCGCGAGAGCCCGTCGGCGCGCACGAGGCGGTGCTCGGCGCGAGAGGCGTCCTCGGGGGCGCTGCGGCGGCGGACCGCCAGCGCGATGGCGGCGGTCACCACCACGACGCCCGCGTAGACGAGCAGGATCGACGGGGCGTTGTTCTGGATCCACAGCAGCGCCTGGAAATTGCCCGGGCTGCGGGGGACGATCTTGAGGCCGGCGAGCTGCTGGTACAGCGGCGCCCATTGCGTGACGAGCGCGATGCCGAGCAGCAGTGTGGTCAGGACGCGTCGCGCCAGGCTGGGTACCCGACCCAGGCTGATGCCGACGGCGGTGCCCGCGAAGACCGCGGTCGCGATGCCCAGCGCGTAGCCGATGAGGTTGACCAGTGAGTCGCTGGCGAACAGGGTGCCGCCCATCGGAACGACCTTGTCGATCGCGAGGAAGAGCGGCAGCCCGTAGAAGAAGCCGACCAGCGCCAGCGACACGAGGCTGGTGGCGGTGAGCAGGCGCGGACGCCACCCGCCTTCGTCGGTGACGAGCTCGCGGCGTCCGGTGAGCCACAAGGCTGCCAGGAACGCGATCAGGGCGAGCAGCAGGGCCGCGCCGGTCCACAGATTCACCACGGGCAGGCGGACGTGCCGCGTCTCGAGGCGCAACCACGCCACGGCGGCCGCGGCGAGCGTGCCGAACGCGAGAACGCGCACCGTCAACCTGCCCACGCGCTGACGGTCGGGCGGCGCGTAGGAACGGTTGGCGATGAGCGCTGCCGACAGCAGGCCGAGCGGCAGGGCCAGCTCAGCTGCTGCGACGAACAGTTTCAGCATGGTACGACGGTGCCAGAGCCCTGCTCAGAGCAGCTGGCCGTCCCACTCGAAGTTGTCGAAGGTGACCTTCAGCGGCTCGGTCCAGAAGCGGCCGGACACCGCGCTGGTGTCGTTGCCGGTGTGCAGCATGAAGTCGTCGGCGGGGGACTGGATGGTCAGCTCCACCGTGTACAGGCCCGGCTTCAGCTTGATGTTGTTGCCGTAGTGCGGGCCGTCGACCGCGATCATCGGCATCAGCGTGCCCAGGTCGACCACCTCGCCGGTGTTCTTCTCGGTCAGCTTCGGGTTGATCTTGAGGTAGGGCAGGAATTGGTCGGGCTCGAAGCCGATCGCGGACGCGCCCGCGGTCGTCTTCACGTCGATCTCGAAGTGCATGTCGGAGTCGGACGCCGCGGGCATCGCCATCGAGCCGTGCTTCATGTCGACGGCCTGGAAGTAGACGGCGTTGACCTCGAGGAATTCACCGGCGGCCTGCGGGCCGGAGTCGCCCACGGGCAGCTCGTTGATGCCGGCGACGTTGGTGCCGGCGGGCTTCTCGGGGGCGGCGGCGGTGGCCGGGGTCGTGCCGGTCGCGGCCGGGGTCGTCGCGGCGGGCGTGCCGGAACAGGCGGTCAGCGCGAGGACGAGGGCGGACGCGCCGACGACGGCCTTCCATTGGCCCTTCTTGGTGATGATGGTCACTGGTGTGTTGCCCTTTCGTGGGCTTCTTCGTGGGTGGTGGAGGGTTGCGGGGTGGAGGTCTTGCGGAATTGCCAGAACGCGAGCGCCAGCACGATGAGGGTCACGACGGCCTGTACCGCGAGGGTCTCGACGGTCGGGTAGAGGCCGAGCCATTCGATCTGCGGGACGCCCGCCACCGGGGTCACCTCGAGGATCATGGCGTCCTGGAGTTCCTTGGCCGCGCCGCCGGCGATGGTGATCGCGAGGATCGACAGCAGCACCGACATCCAGCGGAAGAACGGGCGCAGAGGCAGACGGACGCCGAAGTAGCGCACGGCGACGAACAGGATCGCCAGCACGACGACGGCGGCGGCCATGCCGAGCCAGATGAGGAGATGGTCGGTCGGCGTCTGCGCGGCCCCGAACACGGGCACGAAGAACAGGATCGTCTCGAATCCCTCGCGGGCCACCGCCAGGAACACCACCGTGAACAGCGCCCACTGGCCGCCCGTGCTCGACTTCTTGTCGATGGTGTCGTTGATGTACCGGTGCCAGGCGTCACCCTCGGACTTCGACAGGATCCAGCTGCTGATGTAGATCAGCAGTGCGGCGGCGAGGAAGCCGACGATGCCCTCGATGAGCTCCTGGCTCATGCCGAGGCCGGCGCTGCTGGTCAGCGAGCTGAAGGCGACGGCGAGGCCGATGCTGACGGCGATGGCCGCGCCGATGCCGAGGTAGACGCCCTTGAGCTGGTCGCGGCGTCCGGTCTTGAGGACGTAGGTGACGACGGCGGCGACGACCAGGAGCGCCTCGACGCCTTCGCGGATCAGGATGAGGAAGGCCGCGACGAACCCGCTCCAGCCGATGGACTCGCTGGCGCCGAGCGCGTCGAGCGACGCGGCGTCCTCGGTGACCAGTTGGTTGAGCGTCTCGACGTGGCCGCGTACCTGGTCGGCGGGCCAACCGTCTCGGATGCCGACCCGGATGTCGCGGAACTCGCCCTCGACCTGGGCCACCCGCCCGCTGCTGAGGTAGGACAAGGTGGCCTTCTCGAGGCCGTCCGCCTCGTAGTGCTGGAGGTAGGCGCGTGTGGCCTCCTTGTAGGCCTCGTCGACCTTGCCCGCCTCGTACAGCGCCAGCGCGTTCTCGGCGGTGGCGATGATGGACTGGGCGACCCGGCTCCAGCGGTCGTTCAACTCGGGGGTGGCGCTCAGGTCGTCGAGGTCGGTGGCGAGCTGCGCGGTGAGCGCGGTGACCGCGGCCTCGACGTCGGCCTGCGGCGCGCCCTCGCGGGTGAGGTTGCGCACCCCGACGACGCCTGTGGAAAACGCGGCGGACCGGTCGGCGCCCAGGCGGTGTTTGATCTGGTCTTCGAGGCCCTGGGCCTGATAGTGCTCGTAGTACGCCTTACGCAGGGTCGCCTCGACCGCCTTGAGGTCGCCGGACGCGTACTGGGCGGGGACCTCGTCGAGCAGCGCCGTGACGGTGTCGGCGATGCCCTGCCAGGGATCCTCGGCGGACGCCAAGGTGGCGGAGCCGCCGACGGTGACCGTGAGGGCGAGCAGCACGGCGCCGATCCATATCGCGATCCGTCGCATGGGTCCGAGTCCGCCCTTCAGAGAATTAGGTAAGGCTTACATAGCCTATGTCCATATTCCGCCGGGCGTTGCCGTGCCCACAAATTCCGATGCGCCCGGGCGCCGGTGAGGCGCCGCGGCGGCGTCGGTCAGCAGATCTGCTCGAGCAGGCCGGTGTCGACGTTGTAGACGAACCCGCCGACCTTGGCGCGCCCCTTGATGAGCGGGTGCTCGGTGAGCAGAGTGACGTCGGCGCGCAGGCGACCGAGCTGGTCGGGGTCGGCTCCGAATTCCAGCCCGGACGAGTCGAGACCGCTGGCCCGGTCGATCCGCCGGTGGATCTCCTCGTCGTCCCCGCTGGCCATCGCGCAGCGGGTGTGGGCGATCACCAGGATCCGTGTGACGCGCAGCATATGGACCGCGAGCACGCAGCCGTTGAGGGCGTCCACGGAGACGTGACCGCCCAGCGTCCGCAGGATCTTCGCCTCGCCGAGGTAGAGCCCGATCATCTCCAGGGGTTGCAGCCGCGAGTCCATGCAGGTGATGACCGCGACGCCGGCGTGCGCGTAGCCGTCGAAGTTGCGGGGGGCCGAGGTCGAGTAGCGGCGGTTGGCCGCGAGCAGGTCGTCGAAGCAGATGTCCACCCGCTCACATTAGGACCGGGGCGTCACAGGTGCGAACGCCTGGAGCCCGGCAGTCCGCCGCTCAGCGCCGTGCCGGCGAGACTGCCGAGCGAGATGGCGAGCATGGTGGCCGCCGTGGTCGTGAGCGTGTTGAGGCCGGCGGCGTCCCCGCCGAGAAGGCTGGCGACGCCGACCAGGCCGAGCGCGCCGGGGACGAGCAGCCAGAACGCGGGCAGGAAGCTGACGAAGGGTGAGGGACCGCGCGGGTGCTCGGCGATCAGGATGGTGACCGGGGTGATGACGAGCGCGCCGATGAAGGCCGACATCACGCCGCCCACGAAGAGATCGGCGATCACCTGCGCGCCGTAGGCGAGGTACACCACGAGCAGGATCCACGGCAGCGCGCTGGGCCGCGCGCACCGGTAGACGGTGGTGCCCACCCCGAACACCGCGACTGCCACCCAGGGGCCGACCGGCCCGATCGGGTATTGCGCGGAGGTCAGATCGAGGTGGGGGACGCCGACGAGACCCGACGCTGCGACCACCCCCGCGGCGAGGAGCGACAGCTGCATGAACCCGGCGGCGAGGCGTCCGGCGCCCGACATCATCTGGCCGGCCGACAGTTCGATGACGCCGGTGGTCAGCAGGCCGCCGGGCAACAGGATCACCAGGGGAGCGATCAGCGAGGGCAGGACGCCGGGATCCAGGCCGATCGCGCTCACCGTCAGCACGGTGACGGACACGCCGAAGGACAACGACACGGTCATCAGCGCCTTGTAGCGGCGCGGCGCGCGCTCGCCGAGCATGAGCAGGACGCCCACGACCAGCCCGAGCGCGGCGGCCAGCGCGGTCCCGGTCCACGAGGCACCCAGCAGCACGGACAGGGCGGTGGACAGCATGGTGTAGGCGGCGATCCGCTGCGGTCGTCCGTAGGGCGGCGGCAGCGCGCGGGCCGCGGCGATGCGCGTCCGGATGTCGGTCGGGGTGAGCGCGCCGGTACGCGCGGCGTCCACCACGGTGCCGACCTCGTCGACCTGCGCCAGGTTGAGGTCGAAGTGGCCGCTGGCGACCGCGCCGGTGCGGACCTCGCCTCGCGACCACGAGGAGATGAACAAGGCGGTCGGCATCACGACGATCTCGGTTCCCGGGGATCCGTTGACGCGCGCGATGTCGCCCAGCGCCGTCTCGACGCTGGTCACGGAGTACCCCGCGTCGATCATCGCCTCGCCCGCGGCCTCCAGCGCGGCCAGGAGTTCGTCCGGCGCGGCGAGTTCGCCGGGGGCGGACGCGGGGATCCGGGGGCCGGTCGCGGTCGCGTGCGCGGGTGGGGGGATCGCGGGCTCCGGGGCGGCGGGCGTGATGTGGGCGGCGGGCGTACCCGGACGGACGCCCGCGCCCGCCTTGGTCGCCGGCTGGCGCAGGGCGAGGACGAGGAGGCCTCCGGCGAGGAGGACGAGGAGCGCGATCGCCCAGGAGATCGGTGTCGTGGTGCGGGTGGACGAGGCCGGCGGTGAGCCCTGGAGCACGGGCGGGGCGGTCGGCTGGGAGGTTTCGGCCGTGGCGCTCGGCGTCGGCTCCGGTGTGGGCGTGGCGCTCGGTTCGTGGGGGGTCGGTGTCGGGGTCGGCGTGGGGGTGACCGTGGGCGTGGGCGATGCGGTGGCCGTCGGCGAGGGCGTGGCCGTTCCGGGGGCGGCGGTGGCGTCGGGCGTCCGTGTCTCGGCCGTCGCGACCGGGCCGGCGCTCTCGTCGCCGGGCGCGCCATAGGCCGGTGTCCCGGCGAGTCCGGCGAGCACCGCCAACACGACCGCGACGGTGGCCAGCCGGCGCGGCGGGCGTCCCGTCTGCGGCGGGCGTCCCGTCTGCGGCGACGGCCGGGCTGCATTGCTCACGCAGCGAAGTCTAGGCCGGTGCTCTCCGTCGGGCGTCGTCGGCGGAAGGCGCCGCGGCCCCGGTGGTCAATCCGCCAGCGCGTCGCTGAGTTTCGCGAACCGGACGCCGCGATCGAGCAGCGTCGGCAGGGCCTGGACGAAGCCCTCGGCGGTGGCGCCTGCGGGACGGTTGAAGTGCCCGATCACGATCGAGCGGTCCCGGGCCTTGCCGAGGCCGGCGGCGACGGACGCCTTCGACGCGGTGGCTCCCGCGTCGGCGTTGACGTCGAACGCGATGACCGAGACGCCGAGGCGGGCAGCGATCTCGACGGCGACGTCGTCGCACCATGCCGTGCCGGGCCGGAAGAAGGGCGACCGCTCGCCGCTGACCTCGGCGAGCGCGTCGATGCCCCGGACGATCTCGTCGTAGACCCCGGCCGGGCTGTTCGTGCCCGCGATGCCGTAGGCGGACGCCCCGGTCACGCTGAGCGGACGGTGTTCCCAGCCGTGATTCGCCAGCTCGAACAACGGATGGGCGGCCAGGTCGGCGGCAATCGAGGGGTTGGCGTGGATCCAGCGTCCGTTGAGGAACAGCGTCGCGGGCACCTCGTGGCGTTCGAGGAGGGCGATCAGGTCGGCGTCGAAGCCGTTGCCGAGATCGCTGCCCCCGCAGGCGTCCAGGGTGAGGGCGACGCCGCGGCGACCGCGGGTGGTCACGCCCGGCACGACGATGCCGAACGCCGTCGGCGTCCGGGCGGCGAACTCGGCGGCGATCTGCTCGCGGCTCGGCCACCGATCGTTCGTGGGTGAGGGTGTGGGTGTGGGTGTGGGTGTGGGCGTGGGCGTGGCGGTGAGTGCCGGCGCACCGCCGGGAGCCGGGGAGCCAGAAGAAGGCGCCGGGGGAGTGGAGGGCACGCACCCACTGATCAGCAGTGCGCCGCCGAGCAGGAGAGTCCGCCGGTGCACACGCCTGGGCGCGGGGTGGGGGTGCGTGGCGTCCGTCATGGCCGTCAGGGTACTGAGGGCAGTCGCTTGCTCGCCGGAACGGCACGGTGGGGGCGAGAATCACGACGCCAAGAAAAGCGGCGCCAAAGAAACTCGGCGCCAAGAAACACGGCGCCGAGGGACTGCGGCACCCCAACCTACAGCCCCCCGGGCACCATAAGAATACGATTACCGAGGCGCTTGAGCAATAAACTTGCTTAGGCGAAATTTGGGAACTTCTTGGTTGCGATACTGCGTGCCGCGGTGGTGCCCCCCGAGGAGGACGGACGACACTGCCCCGGTTCCGGACAACACCGCCGTTCCTGCGGACAACACCTGCGACAACACCGGGTCGACAGGCTGCGTCCATGACCAGGCACGGCCTCTCCCGGACCCTTCAGGCACTGAACGCCGAGTGGGCCTCACTAGGCCACACGCCGCTGCCCACCCCCTGGCTGTTCGCGCACGACGGCTTCGGCGCCGGCGACACCCTCGGCGACGTGCTGCGGCGCGTGCGCGAACAGCCGGACGCCGCACTGCTGGCGTTGCTGACCCTCCACCGCGACGGCGACGCGGTCGCCGCTCGGGCGATCATTCAGGCGATGGTGCCCAAGATGGTGCTGATGGCGGGCCGCGACGCCCGCGCGACGTTCGACGACTACCTGGCGGCGTTGTGGTTGCGGGTCGCGACCTACCCTGTTGAGCGCCGCCCCCGGGCCGTGGCGGCGAACCTGGCGCTGGATGCGCTGAAGACGGTGACCGCCGGCAGGCGAGCATCCCGGTGGGCGGCCTTGCCCGCGCATCGGGGCGATCCGCTCGACGATGCCGTTCCGGTGCTGGCCGCGGGCGTCCGCCTGGGCATCATCGACCTGCGCACCCAGCGCACGCTGGAGGCCGTCTATGTCGAGCGACGCACCAGCGCCGCGGCCGCTCGGGTGCTCGGCACCTCGGCAGACGCGGTGCGCTGGCGCTGCTCGAAGGGCATCCGTGCGCTGAGGGCGGCGAAGGGTGAGCTGTGGCTCGAGCTGGCCGGCTGACGGCCGGCGCCGTGCCGGATTGCTGGGCCGGATCAACAGCCGGCGCTGGCGAACGGTCGCCGCATTAGCGGCCGGCAAGGCCGTTCTCGAACGCGAACAGCACCAGCCCGACGCGATCCCGGGCGTGCAGCTTGGTGAGGAGGCGTCCGATATGGGTCTTCACCGTGCCCTCGGCCATGTAGAGGGTCTTCGCGATCTCGGCGTTCGTGGCGCCCGACGCCACCTGCTCCAGCACCTGGCGTTCGCGCTCGGTCAGCAGCGCCAACCGTGGATCGTGCGCGCCCGGCGATGGCGACAGGGTGGGAACGACGTGGTCGAGCAGGCGGCGGGTCGTCGACGGCGCGACGACAGCGTCGCCGGCCGCGACGTTGCGGATCGCGTTCAGCAGTTCGGCGGGTCGGGCGTCCTTGAGCAGGAACCCGCTCGCCCCCGCCTTCAGCGCGGCGAACGCGTACTCGTCGAGGTCGAACGTCGTCAGCACCAGCACCCGGGTCGGCAGGTTGGCCTGGGTGATCCGCCTGGTCGCCTCGACGCCGTCCATGACCGGCATGCGAACGTCCATCAGGACGACATCGGCCGGGTCGGCGCGCAACGCGCGCAACGCCTCGGCTCCATCGGGTGCCTCGCCGACCACCACGAGATCGTCCTCGGAGTCGATGAGCATGCGGAACCCGCTGCGGACGAGCGCCTGGTCGTCGGCGAGAAAGACTCGGATGGTCATGGGTCAGTCGTCCCTTGGATCAGTCGTGGCGGAAGGCACGTCCCCGGCGGGGAGGGCGGCCGTGACGCGGAACCCTGGCCCGTCGTTGCGCGGGCCGGCGTGCAACGTGCCCCCCATCGCGATGACGCGCTCGTACATGCCGCGCAGGCCGTTGCCGCCGCCGTCGGTCGGGTCGTCCACGCCGGTACCGTCGTCCAGCACGTCGACCGTGATCGACGAAGGCGTGTAGGTGAGGGTGACGGACGCGGTCGCGCCCGGCCCCGCGTGCTTGAGGAAGTTGGTCAGGGCCTCCTGCGTGACCCGGTAGATGGTCAGCGCCAGCGCGGGCGACACGGCGTGGGGCGTCCCATGCTCGATCAGCCTCGCCCGCTCGGAGGTGCGGGCCACCAGATCGGGGATGTCGTGCAGGGTCGGCGAGGGGGCGAAGGTGGGGCGGTCATCGCCATCGGGGCCGGCTCGCAGCACACCGACGATGCGCCGCATCTCGTGCAGGGCCTCGCGCCCCGTCTCGGCGATGGTGTCGAGTGCCTCGGCCGCCACCTCGGGCTTGCGCGTGGACGCCGCCCGCCCGCCCTCGGCCTGGACGATCATGACCGACAGCGAGTGGGCGACGATGTCGTGAAGCTCCCGCGCGATCATGGCGCGCGTGGAGGCCTCGGCCAGCCTCGTCTGCTGCTCGCGCTCGGCCAGCAGCATCGTGTAGCGCTCTTCAGCCGTCCGGACCCGCTGCATCCGCGTCTCGGCGATCTCACGCGAGCGGCGTCCGATCGCATACGGGGTGAGCACCGCGCCGAAGCAGGCACCCCAGAAGAGAATGTCGGCGCTCAGGTTGGTGTCGTAGTTCGCGAACCACCGCATGGGCCCGAGCACCGAGCCGAACCCGCCGATGACGATGACGCTGCGCGACAGCGGCCCGGG
Organism: Nigerium sp.; assembly: GCA_016711325.1. GTDB lineage: Bacteria > Actinomycetota > Actinomycetes > Propionibacteriales > Propionibacteriaceae > Propioniciclava. The sequence continues at coordinate 164,941 of JADJTH010000010.1, forward strand.
CACCCAGCGCGCGACGCTGTAGGCGACGATCGGCACCGCGATCAACGACACGGTGGGCGCGCTGAACAGCGCGAGCTGCATGGCGCCTGCGGCGGTGCAGAGGGCGAGCATGGCCAACGGGGCGTGTCGACGCAGCGCCAGCGGCCACGTCATCGCGGCAGACAGCGCCACGAACACCACCCAGCTGGCGCGCTCGAAGCCGGCTCCCAGGTATACGACCACCGAGATCAGGGTCAACGACACGGCGAGGAACACGTCCGCAACCCAATCGCGCTGGGTCGCGCCCGGAGGGAAGAGGACATCGCTCGTGATCATCGCCGTCCAGCCTAGGGTCCTGTGTCAAAGACGCCACCCGCGGGCTCGTGCGCGCTCGGTCCGCCGCCGCGCCCGCGGGTCGCGGTGTGGGTCCGGCCCCCGCCTACACTGGCCCGGTGAGGACTCTCGGATGGATCGCGCTGCTCGCCGCGTTGGTGACGGCCCTCTGTGTGCCCCGGCGCGTCCGGCGTGCCCGCGGCGTCCGCCTCTGGGCCGACGCGACCCGGATCTGAGGGCAGGTCCGGAAGATAGGGAAAGGGACGAGCATGGGCGGGCCGAGGCGAGCCGTCGGCGGGACGGGGCACAGGCGCGGCATCGGCACATGGCTCCTCGCCATGGTGGGCGGATTGGTCACCGTATCCCTGATCGTGGGCGGCTTCTACGTCTGGCGGGTGTGGTCGACGGTCGACCAGGTCGAGCGCAGCGACACCCTGATGCCGACGGGCGACGACCGTCCGCCGGCCGAGGCCGCCGCGTCCGGATCGCTCAACGTCGTCCTGATGGGCAGCGACGCCCGCAGCGATGACGAGCGGGGGCGAAGCGACGTGCTGATGCTCGCCCACGTGTCGCCCGCGCGGGACCAGGTCTACATCGTGTCGTTCCCGCGCGACATGTGGGTCACCATCCCCGATCGCGGCTACGCGAAGATCAACGCGGCGTACTCGTGGGGCGGCGATCCGCTCGCGATCCGTACGATCGAGTCGCTGACCGGCGTCCGCATCGATCACGCCGCCAAGATCAATTTCGACGGTTTCATCGGCCTGACCACGGCGCTCGACGGTGTCACGGTCAACAACCGCGTGGCGTCGAAGTCGGGCGGGTATTCCTGGCCGAAGGGGCAGATCGCCATTCAGGGGGAAGAGGCGCTCACCTATGTGAGGCAGCGCTACGAGCTCGCCGGTGGAGACCTGGATCGTGCCGAGCGGCAGCGGGCGGTGGTGAAGGCGATCCTGACCAAGATGATGAGCGCGAACGTGATCGCGAATCCGCTCACCTTCAACGAGGTCATGGGCGAGCTGGGCCAGTACTTCACCGTCGACAGCGGGCTCACCAACGAGGTGCTCTTCCAGACCGCGACGAGCATGCGCGTGACATCGTCGGGCGACATCAGGCTGCTTCAGGCGCCGATCAGCGGTTTCAGCCGTTCGGCCGACGGCCAGTCGATCGATCTGGTCGACGAGGCCCAGCTCGCGGAACTCGCGGACGCGATCCGCAACGGTACGATGGCCGCCTACTACGAGAAGTACAAGGATCAGCCCTTCGCCGGGCGCTGATCCTTCCATCACGCCCTGTCAGCGAAGGCGCTGTCAGCGAGGAGTTCTCACCATGCCCGACGTGCTCGCGTACGCCACCGCCGACGCATCCTGCCAGTTCCATCGCACCACGATCACCCGGCGCGAACCGGGGCCCACCGAGGTCTACTTCGAGGTCAGGTACGCGGGCATCTGCCACTCCGACATCCACACCGCGCGCGGCGAGTGGGGTCCGGTGGCCTACCCGCTGGTGCCCGGCCACGAGCTGGCGGGCGTCGTGACGCGGGTCGGTGCGGACGTCACCGCGTTCGCCGTCGGGGACAGGGTCGGCGTGGGCTGCTTCGTCGACTCCTGCCGCGCGTGCGAGCAGTGCCGGGCGGGCCACGAGCAGTTCTGCACGAGCAGGGACGCCCCCACCGTCTGGACCTACGCCTCGGTCGGACGCGACGGGCTCCCGACGGCCGGTGGCTACTCGCAGGGGATCACCGTCGAGCAGGACTACGTGTGCCACATCCCGGACGCTCTCCCCTTCGAGAAGTCCGCGCCGCTGCTGTGCGCCGGCGTCACGCTGTACTCGCCGCTGAAGCGCTGGGGCGCCGGCCCGGGCAAGAGGGTCGCCATCATCGGCATGGGCGGTCTCGGGCACGTCGGCGTCCAGTTGGCCGCGAAGATGGGCGCCGAGGTGATCGTCATCAGCCAGACGATGGCCAAGCGCGAGGACGGCCTGAGGTTCGGCGCGAGCGACTACTACGCGTTGAGCGACCCGGAGCGGCTCGGGCAGCTGCGCGGCACGCTCGACCTGATGGTTTCCACCGTGTCCGCCACGATCGATCTCGATCGTCTGTTGCGCCTGCTGAAGCCGGGCGGCGTCCTGGTCGATGTCGGGTTGCCCGAACACGCCTCCACGCTGAGGCTGTCGAGCCTCACGGGTGGCAACAAGGTGCTGGCCGGGTCGCAGATCGGCGGTATCGCCGAGACCCAGGAGATGCTCGATTTCTGCGCCGAACACGGTGTGGCCCCGCAGGTCGAGATCATCACGGGCGAAGACATCACGGCCGCCTACGACAAGGTGGTCCGCTCGCAGGTGCGTTACCGCTACGTGATCGACACCTCCACGTTCTGAGCGGGTTCGCGGCGTCCGGCGAGGCTCGCCGACCACCTCGGCGAACGCGCCGACCGCACCGGGTAACGCGCGCCGCGGCAACCGTTGCCGTCCTGAAACGCGCCGGAAATATCGGTTTCCTACCCTATGCACGTGTTCGCGACCTTCGACCGCTACCCGACGCCCTCCGGCGTGTACGACGAGATGTTCGACGGTGAGGCCGTCCGGGCTGCCTACTCCCGCATCCACGGTCGCGTCACCGCGCTCTCGCCCGAGGAGTTGCGCGCGCGCGCCGACTTCCTTGCCCGCAGCTACGTCGATCAGGGTGTCACCTTCGACATCGGGGGCGAAGAGCAGCCGTTCCCGCTCGACATCCTTCCGCGGGTCATCGACGCCCCGTCCTGGCAGGTCATCGAGCAGGGCGTCAAGCAGCGGGTGAAGGCGCTGGAGGCGTTCCTCGATGACGTGTACGGTCCCGGCCAGTGCTTCGTCGACGGCGTCCTGCCCCGCCGGGTCGTGGCGACCTCGCCGCACTTCCACCGCGTGGTGGCGGGCCTGACACCGCCCGGCGGCGTCCGGGTGCACGTCAGCGGCATCGACCTGATCCGCGATTCCGACGGCCAGTTCCGGGTGCTGGAAGACAACGTGCGGATCCCGTCCGGGGTGTCCTACGTGATGACGAACCGCAGGGTGCTGACCAGCGCGATCCCCGAGGTGTTCGCCGACCACCGGATCCGCCCGGTGCGCCAGTATCCGCACCGCCTGCTCGAGGCGCTGCGGGCGTGCGCCCCCAGCGGCGTATCCGAGCCGACCGTCGTGGTGCTCACCCCCGGCGTCTACAACTCCGCCTATTTCGAGCACGCGCTACTGGCCAGGATGATGGGCGTCCGGCTCGTCGAAGGCCGCGACCTGGTGTGCCAGGCCGGACGCGTCATGGTGCGGACGACCTCCGGCCTGCGGCAGGTGCACGTCATCTACCGTCGCGTCGACGACGACTTCATCGACCCGATGCACTTCCGCGGCGACTCATTGCTCGGCTGCGCCGGCCTCGTGAACGCGGCGCACGCCGGCAACGTCACGATCGCCAACGCGATCGGCAACGGTGTGGCGGACGACAAACTCGTCTACACCTACGTGCCCGACCTGATCCGCTACTACCTGGCTGAGGAGCCGGTGCTGAACAACGTCCGCACCTGGCGGCTTGAGGAGCCGGATCAGCGCGAAGAGGTCATCGACCGGCTCGACGAGCTCGTCGTCAAGCCCGTCGACGGCTCGGGCGGCAAGGGCATCATCATCGGGCCGCAGGCGTCGCGCGCCGAGATCGACAAGATCCGCGCGCACGTCCTCGCCCGCCCGCGCGGCTGGATCGCGCAACCCGTCGTCCAGTTGTCGACGGTGCCGACCATGGTGCCCGGCGGCATGAGGCCGCGCCACGTCGATCTGCGGCCTTTCGCCGTGAACGACGGCGACGACGTCTGGGTGCTGCCCGGCGGCCTGACGCGGGTCGCTCTCGGCGACGGCGAATTGATCGTCAACTCGTCGCGCGGCGGCGGGTCGAAGGACACCTGGGTGCTGGCGCCCAGGAAGGGCGCGGAGGTCGAACCGAGCCCGGTCCGGCGTCCGGCGCCCGGCTCGCTGATCCACCCGCAGGCCCGGAAGGACTCTCGCGCCGAGCACCCGGACGAACGCCAGACGTACACCCAACAGCAGCAACAACAGCAGGGCAGGTCGGAGGTGGCGCCATGCTGAGCCGGATCGCCGAGTCGTTGTACTGGATCGGCCGCTACCTGGAGCGCGCCGAGGACACCGCGCGCATCCTCGACGTCCACCTCTACCTCACGGTGGAGGATCCGCTCGCCGACCCGCAGGCGGCCGACCGGCTGCTGTTGTCGGTGATGGGCGTGCCGGACGGAGAGGACGCGGGGTCGTCCGCGGTGATGCAGCGCCTGTGCTACGACACGCGTTCCCCGTCGTCGATCCTGGCGTCGCTGCGGGGAGCGCGGGAGAGCGCCCGCCGTTCGCGCGAGACCGTCCCGACGGAGATGTGGGAGGCGGTGAACACGACCTGGCACGCCGTCCAGCGGGGACAGCTCAGCGCGATGAGACCCGCCGTGGCGTTCCGCTGGGTGCGTGAACGCTGCGCGGTGATCACCGCCACCGCGGACAGCACGATGAGCCGCGACCTCGGCTGGCAGTTCCTGACGCTCGGCCGCAGCCTGGAGCGCATCGACATGACCGCTCGGCTCGTCGAGGCGGCCGCGCTGACGACGTCGGCGTCCGCCTGGTCGACGGCGTTGCGCTCGACCGGCGCCCATCATGCGTTCGTGCAGTGGGCCTCCGATCAGGACTCCGACCTGGAGTCGGTGGAGTTCCTGCTGCTGAACCGGCTGTTTCCGCGTTCGGTGCTCACCACGCTGGACACCGCCATCGAGGCGCTCATCGTGCTGGAGGCCGGCTCACCGCAACTCGCCTACGACAGTGAGGCGGCACGGCTGCTCGGTCAGGCCCGGGCGAAGCTGGAATTCCACGAGCGCGCGCAGATGTTGGACGCCCTACCGGAGCGGATGACGGCCCTGCAGTCCACCTGCGCCCAGGCGGACGCGGCGATCACCCGCCGCTTCTTCGAAGGCGCGGTCGCGCCGCAATGGCACGAGGGGGCGTTGTGAGCACGCAACTCAGGGTGGTGCACCGCACCGGTTACCGCTATCCGGACGGCGCGACGGCGTCCTTCAACGAGATCCGGATGATTCCGCGGTCGACGCATGAGCAGCAGGTGCTGCACTCGCGCGTCGAGATCGCCCCGGTGCCCTGGACGTACGCCTACACCGACTATTGGGGCACGGCCGTGACGGCGTTCGAGGTGTTCGAGCGGCACGAGTCGCTGGAGGTGACCGCCACCAGCGTCGTCGACGTCCGGCGTCCCGGCGAGCAGTGCGACGGGCTGGGATGGGCCGAGGTCGAGTCGGCGCAGGTCGCCGACCGCTTCTGCGAGTTCCTGGGGCTGACCGATCGCGTGCGGCCGCCGGACGACCTGGCCGCGTGGGTGCGGGAGGTGAAGGACGCGTCCGCGACACCGCGGGACGCCGCGGAGCGGATCATCGACCGGATCCACGACCACGTGTCCTACGTGACCGGGGTCACCTCCGTGCACGGCGCGGCCGCCGAGGCGTGGCAGCAGGGTTCCGGCGTCTGCCAGGACCTGGCACACCTGGCGATCGGCGCGCTGCGGGTCGCCGGCGTGCCGTGCCGCTACCTGTCGGGCTACCTGATGCCGAATCAGGACGCTGACATCGGCGTCCCCTACGTGGGGGAGTCGCACGCCTGGGTGCAGTACTGGGACGGGCGCTGGGTGGGTGTCGATCCGACGAACAACCTGCGTCCGGGTGAGTTGCACGTCGAGGTGGCGATCGGACGCGACTACGCCGATGTGCCGCCGCTGCACGGCATCTTCACCGGCGGCAAGACCGCCGACATGTTCGTGGCGGTGGAGATCACGCGGCTGACGTGACCGGTTCGGGTTGCGCGACCAGGCGCCGGACGCCCGCGCGCGACAGCATGAGGCAGAGGATCAATGCGGTGACCTGGAAGAAGCCGCCGAGGCGCACGGCGTCGCCGAACAGCAGGGCGGTCAGCTCGAGCACGAGGAATTTGCTGCCCGCCATGACGAGGACGAGGCCTGCGGCGCCGATGACGCGCCCCGCGGGGGTCTCGGCCGCGCGGAGGCGTCCGACCACCCTCTTCTTGGCGAGCAGGACGAACTCGAGCACGATCTTGAGCAGGATCGCGGTGAGCAGGGCGAACAGGAAGGTCTCGGAGAGCACCTGCGGGAAGAGCTGGGTGAACACGCCCAGGACGACGAGGTAGACGAAGACGTCCACGACATCGACCGGCTTCGGTCTCATGTGCTGAGCGTAACAGCGCTGTCCAGACCCCTGGGCGTCCCGACCAAGGAGGGCGATGGGGGTTGTTGACGCGCCGACTCCCCTGCTAGCTTCAGTGCCAACGCTGGTTCTGGCCGGGGATTGCCGGGACCGCTTTCCAACTGGGGGGGTTGGTTGTGTCACGTTTGTCGTACAGTCCTGCGCGCGCATATCCGGAGCCACGAAGGGGTCGGCCCGGTAAGCGGATCCTGCGAGGCGTTGCAGCACTGCTGTTGACCGCATCGCTCACGTTGCCCATGCTGGCGTCGTCCGCCACCGCCGAAGAGACACCAACTCCGACGCCCACGGTGTCCATCGAGCCTAGTCAGACGGGCACGGTCGTCGAGACCTCGGGTGACGAGCCCACCGCGACGATCACTTCAAGCCCGTCGACACCTGCGCTCACCACGCCGAACCTCGGTAAGGGGTCGCCCGCGCCCCAGGCGCGCCCGGCCCCCTCCTCTACGGAGCTGGAAGCCAGCAACAGCCCACTCGGAGGCGAGATCGCCGGCATCGCCCCGAAGGTCGACGCGGTCACCGCCGATGAGCCGATCAGCATGCAGGCTGACGCGCCGGTGCTTCTCGAAGTGGTGGCGTCGGCCGCCATCACCTGGGATGTGCGCGCCACCACAGCGGCGCTCATCGGAGGCGCTGCCTTCAACCTTCGCAACAACGCTGTTCAAGGCACCGTCTTTGTGGTCCCCGACTGCACGGCCGCGCCCTGCACGGGGTACGACAGCAGGGCCCCGTCATTGTCGGGTTCTAGCTTGTCAGTAGGAGTTTGACGGCGCGTTTGACGTCTCTGGACACGGTTCGCAGGGCTGCGGCAATGTTAGATGCGCCGGCGAGTCTGTGGAGGCTGATGGCCAGGTTGCGCAGGGTGGCCATGTTTTCAGCACCGACGCCGGTCCTGATCCGGCACCTGTCCTCATCGAACGTGACGTCGCGGACCCAGTGGAGCTTGTCTTCGATGCCCCAGTGCCCACGAATCCACTCAGCGACCCGGCTGGGTTGGGCAGCGGCCATGGTCTTGGAGCAGATGAGGTAGACCACCTCAACACGTGGTTTGCCGTTGGCGGTGGTGGTGCGACGCAGTTGCAGCACCTGCTGGGCGCCGGGAAAGCTGATCCAGGCCGGACACTGGACCGCCTTGATGGTCCGGGTGCTACGGCGGCCGTGGCCCTTCTGGGTCTCGGATTCACCGGGGACCTGGTTCCACGGCAGGGCCGCCAACGCCTTGAACAGGTTCGGCTGGTTACCCTTCACGGTCAGCACGTAGTCGCCGCCACGCTCGGTGATGAAGGTGGCAGTGTCCCGCTGGGTATGGAGTGCATCAGCGGTGACCACGACATCAGCCAGGTCCATCATGCCTAGTAAATCCCGGGTTGCTGGGATCTCGTTGGTCTTCGAATCCACCTTGACCTGGCCAAGTACCAGGCCGGTGCCATGGGAGAGCGCCGAGACCAGATGCGGCGCCCGCTGCCCCGCGGCGCAGGCCCGGCGCACCGTCTTGCCATCGACAGCGATCACCTTCTGACCATCGATCCTGTCCCACCTGATCCTCATCCAAGCACCCAGCAACATGCTGAACACGGCAGGATCGATAGCTTCGATCAGGCGGCGGATCGTCGACTCGGAAGGAATCGCCGCCGACATCCCGAGCTGGGCCAGCAGGTCGGCTCCAACGTCTTGGGCGAACTCCCAGATCGCCGCCACCGACCGTCCACCCCCAACCACTGCGGCCACAGCGAGGGCGAGGACGACATCCAGCCGATGGCGAAGGCCTCTGGGATCTCTGGGATCGGGGAGAAGCGGGAACAGTTGGACGAGGGTGGCGGCACGCAGCAACGTCGGGTCGACGCGAGCGGCCGTGACAGGGGAAGATGTCACTGGACGCGGTCCTTCAATCAGGCTGGATGGTTTAGCGCTTCCCATCCTGAGCGCAAGGACCGCGTCCCCCCTGCACGACACGCCAACAAACCCCTAGCCAACCCACACTCTCACCGACCTTGACGGGACCCTGGGTACGACAGCGACCCGACTCCCGGCGTGTTCAATGTTGCGAACGGCGCGACCGATGTCAACGGGGCGAACCCGGTCGTCATGCAGAACAACCAGCAGTGGCGCTTCCAGCCGACAGCACTCAGTTTCTGGGAGTACAACGGCACTCTTTACCAGTTCACGACGCTGACGACGAACACGTGGTACCCGACCATCAATCACAGCTGGACCAGCGTTGACGGGGTCGCGCGGAGCGATTGTCAACGCTGACTGAAAATTGACCCCCTTCTGCCGACCGAATATTGACCCCCCTTCACTGGTTTGTGGTTGTTCTACTTGGTTGGTTTGCGGTGTCCGCGGGTGCGGTAGGAGTCGCCGTCGAGGGCGATGACGTGGGCGTGGTGGACGAGTCGGTCGATGGTCGCGGCGGCGACGACGTCGTCGCCGAGGGTCTCGCCCCACCGGCTGAACGGCAGGTTCGATGTGACGATGACCGACCCGGTCTCGTAGCGGGACGCGATCAGCTGGAAGAACAAGGCGGCCGCGGTGCTGTCGAACGGTAGGTAGCCCACCTCGTCGATGATGAGCGCCCGGTACCGCTTCAGCCGACGCAGCTCGCGGTCCAGGCTGCCGGCGGCGTGCGCCTGGGCGAGCCGGTTGATCCACCCGGTCGCGGAGTCGAACAAGACCGGATGGGACGCTTCGGCGGCCTTGATACCCAACGCGATCGCCAGGTGGGTCTTGCCGGTGCCGGGCGGGCCGAGGAGGACCACGTTGTCGCGTTTCGGGACGAACGTGGTCGTCGCCAGATGCGCGATCACGTCGCGGGTGGCGGCGGGGACGTGATCGAACACGAAGTCCTCGATCGTCTTGACCTGCGGGAAGTGGGCGGCGGCGATCCGCAGCCGGGTGCCGTTCGCCGTCCTCGAGGCGACCTGGCGGCCCAGGACGGCAGCCAGGTACTCCTCGTGGGACCAGGCCTCGGTGCGGGCCTGGTCACCCAGGGTGGTGAACGTGTCGGCGATCACCGGCGTCTTCAGCTCCCGCGCCAGGAACGCGATCTCGCCGGTCAGGTCCTTCAGCGTGGGGGTCATCAGGCCACCGCCCCGTGCTGGCCTCGGCTGGCGCCGGGGGCAGGTTGAACAGGTCGTCGTAGACGCTCAACGGCCGCACACCGACCTGTTCACCGACCGTGGTCGGTCCTGTCGACCGCCGGGTCCGGTACAGGGTCCGGGCGTGTGGGCCGTCGCGACGTGGGCCGGGTCGCTGATCGTTTGCCGTTGGTCCCAACAGCGGGCATGGGCAGCGACCGGCACGCCGGCGCAGGCCACCGTCACCAGGGTCAGGCCGCAGCGGACGTCGACGAACCGGCCGATCACCGTCGGGTCGACCGAGTAGTCGTTGCCGGCGACCCGCACGTAGTAGTCGCGGCTCAACCGGACCCGGTCGGTCCACTCCACCCGCGGCGGCACCGGCGGCAAGCCCGTCATCGCCGCCCGGTCAGCAGGCAGCCGATCCACCGGTCGGGCGCCCGTGCGCCGGAGCAGGCGCTCGTTGGCGTGCGGTAGCCAGCCGTCCAGCTGGGTGTTGAAGTCCGCCGGTGACGTGAACTCCCGACCCGGCATGAACGACGTCTGCAAGTACCCGTTCGCCCGTTCCACCACCCCTTCGCTTCCGGGTCCCGGGGCGGGTCTGCCAGATCCGGGTCCCCAACGTGCCCGCGAACGCCCGCGCGCCCACCGTCAGGCGCTGATGCTGACCGATACCGGCCTCGTTGTCCCACACCAACATCCGCGGCACCGCCCCGAAGCTGCCCGCCAGCAACTGCCACATACCCGCCAACAGGTCGGCGGACTGCCGGGTCGGGAGCAGCACCGCCGCGATGAACCCGGACCAGGCCGCCACCATCGTCAACACCGGCGGCGCGATGAGCACCTCCGCCGCGACGGGCACCACCTTCGCCGGGAACCACAGGTCGCACTGCACGATGTCCCCGGGCCGGTACGCGGTCCGGTCGGCCGGGTCCGACGGGGCGTACAACGGCCGCAGCAGCGCCACGCGGGCCCGCAGCACCGACGCTGACTGCTCCCACCCGATCCGCTCACCGATCACCGACGCCGGCATCGACGGCGTCGCCGCCAACAACACGCGGATCTGCGGCTCGAACTCGTCCACCAACGACCCCGACCGCTCACGCTCATACCGGGGCGGCTCGTCGGACGCCAACGCCGCCCGCACCGTGTTCCGCGCCACCCCAACCGCCGGACGATCCCCTTGATCGACACCCCTCCGACATGTGCAACCGTCTGATCTCGGCCCAATCCTCCACGCTGATCACTCCCTCACTCTGTCCGAGGGGGGTCAACATTCACTCGGCGCCACGGGGTCAGTATTCAGTCGGCATCGACAGCGATCTCGGAAACGTCGCCGCGACTCCGCTCAACACCGCCGGAAACATGACGGTGATCATTCGTAAGCGGGTGCTCGCCGACCCGACGGGTCTGACGTCCCCGGTTTCAACGAATATCGGGATGAACTATTCTTACACGGAGGGTGCCCGGTTCCGGCTGTACACGAACGTCAATGGAGAGCCTGGGGCGCCGCTCTCCGCGAGTTGGGCGTCGTGTGAGGTTCCGGCGAGCAGCGCCCCTGCACCCGCGGCCGCCGGCCAGTGCACCATCGTGATCCCTGGCGCCGCGGGTGGCCTCACCGGTCAGCGCTTCTGGGTGGTTGAAGAGTCGCCGCGTCCTGGCAGTCCGGCAGCGAACACCTACAGCAACGACCGCCTCTACCTGGGCGATTACAACAACCCGCAGGATCTGCGCCGCCTGGTGGGCCTCACCACCGCGGTCGCCAGTAACTCGACCATCTACATGCCGATGACGGGTTCGGGCGTCTTGGGTGGCACGGTCATCACCACATCAGAGCTTCCCGGAACCGCCGCCACCGTCGTCGAGGCGGGCTCCTTTGGAGCCATGGCGAACTCGTACAAGAACCCTGCTATTGAGCCGAAGTGCGCGCCGGCGTATCCGAACATCGCCATCGTGATCGACGGGTCGTCGTCGATCGCGCAAGAGGACTGGGCGACTTTCCGCACCGCACTGGTCGGCACTGGAACCAACAGCGTGCTCGGCGTCGTCCAAGACAAGGCACGAGTCTCCATCCTGACCTTCGGGCCGTCGGCGAGTTGGAACTACGGTTCGACCGGTCCGGTGTTGGTCAACGAGACCAACCGATCGGGCATCGCCGGCACGGTTCCGGTGAATCGACCTGCGCTGTCCGGCACCAACTGGGACGCTGGGCTGAGCACGATCCAATCCGTGAACACCTCTCATGACTACGACCTCGTTCTATTCGTCACCGACGGTGCGCCCAACGCGATCCTCGGCGGAGTTGGCTCGAGCGGCACGATCGTGACGGGCATCAGCGGCACCAGCGGATACCAGGTCGCCCTCCGCGCGCTCGAAGCACCGGCTTACGCCGCGAATGCGCTCAAGTGGTCCGGTGTCCGTGTCGTGGCGGTCGGCGTCGGCGATGGCGCGAACACCGACCAAGTAGCGGCCAACCTGCGCGCCGTCTCGGGCGAGACCAAGAACAAGGACTACTTCCAGGGCGCGTGGAGCCAACTCAACGCAATGTTGGCCGACGTCGTGAAGGCAGCGACCTGCACGGTTCCGATCGAGGTCAGCAAGACCACCGTAGAGGGAACCAACGCCCCTGTTCCTCATGCCGGTGGATGGAACTTCTCGGCAGGGCGCGCCGGAGACGGCACGCTGATCAGTCCGACCCCGGCGAACGGAACGACGATCCCTGGTGGCTCGGTCAAATGGGATCTCAACTTCACGGCAACCACCCATTCGGCGGATCTCACCTTGACCGAGAATCCGACTGGGAACCAGACGGCCGCCGGATGGATCTTGGCTGGCGTGACCTGCACCGTGGACGGCGTCGATCGGCCCGTCACGGTGGTCAACGGATCAGTCACGGTCTCGGGTCTCGGCCCGGCGTCCGGAAAGGTTTCGTGCGTCTTTACGAACACCAAGGCGCAGGTAGGTGCGCTGTCCATTGAGAAGGCGTTCAGCCAGGTTCCGGTTGGGTCCGGAAGCGTTCCCTTCAGCCTCGATCCGCCGATGGTGTTGGGCGGGTCGGGGGGGGGGGGCCCCCGGGGGGGGAAAGGGGGGGGGGGGCCGGGGGTCCCCCCCCCCCCCCGGGCGGGGGGCCGCCGCGGCGGGGCGGCCCCCCCACCCCCCCGGCCGCGCCGGCCCGGGCCGGGGGGGGGGCGGGGGGGGCCCCGCCGGGGGGGGGGCGCCGGGGGGCCGGCGGGCCCCCCGGGCCGCGCCCGGGGGGCCCCGCCCCCCCCCGCCCGCCCGGGGGGGGGGGCGCGGGGGGGGGGGGCGGGCGGCCCCGGGGGGGGGGGGGGGGGGGGGGGGGGCCGGGGGGGGGGGGGGGGGGGGGCGGGGGGGCGGGGGGGGGGGCGGGGGGGGGCGCCGCGGGGCCCCCCCCCCGGGCCCCCGCCCCCCCCCCCCCGCGGCCCGGCCCGGCCCCCCCCCCCGGCGGGGGCCCCCCGCGCCGGCCGGCCGGGGGGGGGGGGGGGGGGGCGCCGCCGGCGGGGCCGGCCGGCGGCCCCCCGCCGCGGGGGGCGCCGGGCGGGGGGGCGCACCCCCCGCGCGCGCGGGGGGGGCCGCGCGCCGCGGGCCGGCGGGGCGGGGGGGCCCCCGGGGCGGCGGGGGGGGCGCCGCGGGGGGGGCGGGGGGGGCGGGGGCCGGCGCGGCCCGGCGCCGCGGCGGGGGCGCCGGGGGGGCGGCGGGGGCGGGGGGGGCCGCCCCGGCCGGGCCCCGCCGGGCCCCGCGGCCCGCCCCGCCCCGGCGGGGGCCGCGCCGGCCGCGCCCACCCCCCCCCCCCCCCCCCCGCCGCCGCGGGCGCCGGGGGCCCCCGGCCGCCCCCCCGCCCGCCGCCGGGGGGCGCCCGGGGGGGCCCCCCCCCGCCCCCCACCCGCCCCGGCCCCCCCCCCGGCCGGGGCGCCCGCGCGCGGGGGGCGGGGGGGGGCCGGGGGCGGGGGGGGGGGGGGGCGGGGGCGCCGGGGGGGGGCCGCGGGGGCCCCCGCGCGGCCGCCCCCCCGCCCCGCCCCGCCCGCGGGCGGCCGGGGGGCGGGGGGGGGGGGGCGGGGGGGGGGCCCGGGGGGCCCGGGCCGGCGGGGGCCGGGCCCCCGCCCCCCCCCCCCCCCCGGGCCCCCCCCCGGGGCGGGCCCGGGGGGCGGCGCCCGGGGCCCCGCCCCCCCCCGCGGCCCCGGGGGCGGGCGGGGGGCCGCGGGGCGGGCCGGGGGGGGGCCCGGGGCGGGGCGGGGGGGCCGGGGCCCGCCCGCCCCCCGGCCCCCCCGCCCCGCCCCCGCGCCCCCCCCCCCCCGCCGGCCCGGCGCCGGGCCGGGCCGGGGCGGGGCGGGGCGGGGGGCGGGCCCCCCGCCCGCGCCCCCGGCCGGCCGCCGGGCCCGGCCGGCCCCCGGCCGCCCCCCCCCGGAGCGCCCCCCCCGGCGCCCCCCCCCCCCGCCCACCCCCCCCCCGCCCCCCCCCCCCCCGGCCCCCGCCGGCCCCCCCGGCCCCCCCCGCCCCCCCCCGCGCCGGGACGGGGGGCCGGGGGCCGGGGGGGGGGCCCGCGGCCCCCCCCCCCCCCGCGCCGCGGCCCCCCCCCCCGCCCCGGCCGGGGGCCCCCCCGCGGGACCCCGGGGGGGGGCGCCGGGGGGAGGTTCAGCGGAACCTACGCCTGCGAACTCGGTGGGAATTCGGTGTCCGCAGGTACGTGGTCCAAGACGGGAGCGGGTGCCGGCGCCACGATGACCACGACCTCGGGTAGCCCGCACGACAAGCTTCCCGCGGGAGCGTCCTGCACGGTCGAGGAGACCGCAATCGACGGTCAGCCGCTCGGACAGAATTCTCAGGGTCTGCCGAGTTCATCGTGGGTCTGGGGCGCACCGATCTACGAACCCGCAAGCGTGAACATCGCAGCGGATCTGACGGCGAACGTGGTCGTCACCAACACGGCGCAACTGGTCCACGGAGCATTCTCGATCACGAAGGTCGTCGTGGGCACCGCCGACGAAGGTCTCGAGTACGGCGGCAAGTGGCGGTGCGTCGTGAACGGCGGGGAGCCCGTGAGCGGCGACTGGTTGACCACAGCCGGAGAGACCTGGACCTCACCGGAGAATGCGAACATCCCGCTCGGCGCGGAGTGCGAAGTCGCCGACGAGACGACGCGGCCCGAACATCCGGTCGCGGACGACCACGCGTACCAGTGGGACGGCGACCCGGCGTTCAGCGACCCGGTCGAGGCGGTCAAGGCGGGCGAGAACGTCGCCCTCGGGCTGGTGACGGTCACCAACAAGACCAAGCGCGAGCTCGGAAGCGTGACCTGGACGAAGGTGGACTCCGCGACCGAGGCCCTGCTCGCGGGATCGGCGTGGTGGCTGACCGGACCGAATGTTCCAGCCGACACCAAGGTCGTCGATTGCACGGCATCGCCGTGCGGCACCGGACCGTACGACGACCGGGATGCGGCGGCGGGGCAGTTCTTGCTGGCCGATCTACTGTGGGGCGACTACACGCTGGTCGAGGCCAAGGCGCCGCCCGGGTACCTCCTCGACAACACCGAGCACGCGTTCACCATTGGTGCGGGCAATCTGCTGAACCTGCAAGTCGGCCCGATCGACAACACGCCGGTGACGCCGCCGACGCTGCCATTGACCGGTGGCCTCGGACGCGACTTCTACACATTGCTTGGTCTGGGCGTCATTGGGGTGACGCTGGGGGCCACGGGCTTCGCCCGAATGAAGGCGCGACGGGATTCGGTCTGATGGCCTCCGTGGTGACTTCACGCGCAACACAAATACTCACCCAGGGGCCGGATTCACGGCGGGGGGAAAAGGGAGAGAAGGGGAATTCAATGAAGACAACGACGATGCTCAGGCGGCGCCTGGCTGCTGGAGTGGGGGCTCTTGTGCTGGTTTCGACTAGCCTGGTGGCTTTCGCCAGTCCCGCGTCAGCCGCGCAGCCGACCGACGGCACGCCTCCGGGTAACGCCGCTGAGGGCTCGACGGGCACGCTGTACGTCCACAAGCACGCCGGTGCCGTCACCGATCCGGCGAAGCCGAACAACGGCACGACGCAGACAATCGACCGGCCCACGCTGGCTGGCGTCCGGTTCGACGTCTGCCTGGTCAAGAAGCTGGTGACCGACGAGGATTGGGCGTCGATCACCACGGCGACACCGACGCTTCCGTGCATTGAATCTGTGACGTCCCAGACCACCCCGGCCAACGGGACCGTCTCGTTCCCTAACCTGGGCATCGGTCTCTACAAGGTCGTCGAAGCCGACTACCCGGCCGGCGTGACGCCTGCGGCGGACTTCCTGGTCAGCATTCCGTTCCCGTCGCAGTCCGGAACGGCTCCGGCTGTGACGACGACGTGGCTTTGGGACGTCCACACGTACCCGAAGAACGGCATCGAAGGCGAGGGCGAGAAGACGGTCGGCGCGCCGGACGCGAACGGGCTCGGCTCGGCCGTGCCGTGGAGCATCAAGACCCGCCCGCTCGGCTCGTTCAACAACGGTGCGCCGCTCACCGCCTACAAGGTGACGGACCCGCTGGACTCGCGCCTGACCTACGTGTCCGGAAGCGCCGTGGTGACGATGGTCGCCCCAGGTGGGATTGAGACGGAGCTGACGGGTGGCGGAACCCACTACACCCTGACCCCGCCGACAGGTGCTGGCGGCACGCTGGAAGTCGCGTTCAATGTCACCTACGTGAACAGCCTGCCGGCCGGCACCACCTTCCGCATCGACTTCGGGACCACCGTCACGAGCGTCGGCGACGGCAAGATCAAGAACAAGTCGACCGAGTACGTGAATGACCAGCAGGAGGGCTACACGCCGGACGAGGTGCAGACCAACTGGGGCCAGGCGAAGCTGCTCAAGCGCGACGTGAACGACGCGACCAAGGTTCTGGCGGGCGCGACGTTCCAGGTCTATAACGTGAATGCCAACAGCACCTGCGCACCCTTGGGTACCGGGCCGCTGAACGTGCTGACCAATGTTCCGACCACCGGTGCCACGGCCAACGCATTCGTGTCGGATGCCAATGGCGTGGTGAACATCCCCGGCCTGTGGGTCGGTAGCAACGACGTTCTGAGCCGCGGCTACTGCGTCGTCGAGACGGTGCCGCCATCCGGCTACGTTCGTGACCTGACCCCCAAGCTGATCACCGTGACGCCTGGCGGTCTGGCCGAAGGCGTCTACTCCGGCAACGGTCAGATCGACAACACCCCGGTCAACGGCCCGGACCTGCCGCTGACCGGCGCGCAGGGGACCGCACTGTTCACCATGGCCGGCCTGGCGCTGGTCGCGATCGCCGGCGGTGGCGCCCTGGTGCGCGCTCGCCGCAACCACTGATCACCGACGAGAGGCGTCCCGGTGACGGCCGGGGCACCTTGACCCAGTGAGCAACACCGAGGGGCGGGGAGACTGACTCTCCCCGCCCCTCGGCCACACCCATCGTCCCATCCACCACACGCCTCCCGATTCACCACGCGCAGAGCGGAGCCACCGTGACCTATGTCGAGGACCAGCCGAGGGTCGACCGGGCCGGGCCGCGGCGTCCGCGATGGCGCATGCCGTGGATGCCGACCTTGTTCGCCACCCTGCTGGTACTCGGCGTGGCCATCAACCAATACCCGACCGTTGCCAGTTGGGTGTCGCAGTACTACCAGTCGCAGCTCATCGTCGACGTGACCGGCGGGCAGGTCCGCCAGGCCGACAGCAAGCTCACCGCCGAGATCGAACGCGCGCACTCCTACAACGACCTGCTCGTCTCCGGCGGCCTCGTGCCCGCCCACACCAACAAGCCGACGGCGCAGGCGTCCAGGGTGGGGGAATACGACTACCGCGACCTGCTCAACGCCACCGACGCCGGAGTGATGGGTCGCCTTCGCATCCCCGCCATCGAGGTCGACCTGCCGATCTACCACGGCACCGACGACGAGACCCTCACCAAGGGTGTCGGCCACCTCGAAGGGACGTCGCTGCCCGTCGGCGGCGTCTCGCAGCACTCGGTGCTCACCGCGCACCGCGGCCTCCCCGAGGCCACCCTCTTCAACGATCTCGACCGCGTGACGGTGGGGGACACGTTCGTCCTCGAAGTCTTCGGGGAGGTGCTCACCTACCAGGTGATGGAGACCCAGATCGTCGACCCCGGCGACTCCCAGACGATCGTGCCGGTGTACGGACGCGACCTCGTCACCCTGGTCACCTGCACCCCGCTCGGTATCAACAGCCACAGGATCCTCGTCACCGGCGAGCGCGTCTATCCCACGCCGGTGCGCGACATCCAGGCATCCGGCCAGCGGCCGGATATTCCTGGCTTTCCGTGGTGGATCGTCTACCTCAGTGGCGCTGTGGTGCTGGCTGTGGGTTACGTCTGGCGCAGCGGCTACACCGAGGCTCGCGCGTACGAGCGCCGGGTCGGGCGGGCGTCCGAGGATACGTCGCTCCCGTCCTGACGCGGTGGGGCCGTGCCGTTCTTGCGCACGAGAGAACTCCTGCCTACGCCCGAAAGGCTCAAGCTCGAGGGACCGCCGTCGATAGCGGACGATCGTGTCCTGTCTGCGGGCCACAATGTTCCACTATCTTCGGGTTTCGCCCGGGATCAGCGCCGCGCCAACGGCGAGAGCAGCACCACGACGGCGAGGATCGGCAACGCCAGCAAGGCCAGACCGTCGAAGCCCGCCCAGCCGAGTGCTCCGCCGGCGCCGAGCGCGCCGAGCGCGCCGGCGATGCTCATCCAGAAATCGTTGCGTCCCTGGCGGCGGGTGCGCAGGGACTCCGCCGACGACTCGGTGAGCAGTGCCGCGCCGGCGACGGTGGCGGCGCTCCAGCCCAGGCCGAGCAGCACCAGCGCGACGGTGACGGCCGTGGCGCTGTGCGGGTCGAGCGCGATCACGGCCACACACCCGGCGAGGATCGCGTAGCCCAGCAGGATGGTGCGGACGCGTCCCCAGCGGTCGGCCAGCACACCGAACACCGGCGACAGGGCGTACATGCCGGCAATGTGCAGGCTGATGGTGAGGCCGACCACGGTGAGGTCCGCCCCGTGATGCACCAGGTGGATCGGGGTCATCGCCATGATCGACACCATGACGGCGTGGGCGCCGATGATGGCCACGGTCGCGAAACCCGCGGCGCGGGGGCGGTCGATATGGGTGATCTCCTCGCTGCCGGCAGCCCGGGCGGCGATCGCCTGGTGGGCGGTGATCAGGGGATCGGGACGCAGCGCCGTCCACACCAACGCGATGCCGAGCAGTTGGGCGGCGATCGTGAACAGGTACGGGCCTGTGTACTGCGGCATGCCCAGTGCCGCGCCGAGGGCCTCGCCTGGGCCGGCCAGGTTGGGCCCGAGCACGGCGCCGATCGTGGTCGCCCAGATCACCAGGGACAGGTCACGCGCGCGGGAGGCGTCCGTGGCCAGGTCGGTCGCCGCGAACCGGGATTGCAGGTTGGACGCCTGGCCGGCGCCGATCAGCACGAAGCCGACCAGCAGCAGCGCGAAGGCCGAGGCGGTGATCGCGGCCAGGACGAGCCCGACCCCGGCGAGCGCGATCAGCATGCCGGTGGCCAGGGCCGGACGCCGTCCGCGCCGGCGAGCGAGCCCGGCGAGCGGGACGGCGGTGAGCGCGGTCCCGAGGGTGATCGAGGCGGTCGCGAGGCCGGAGAGTGCGTCGTCGCCCGAGAGCTTCGCGGCCAGGATGGCGCCGAGCGAGATCGTCGCGCCGAAGCTGATTCCGCCCAGCACCTGTCCCGCCGAGAGCACCACGATGGTGCGCCGCTGCAGGGCCGCGCGACCTTCGGCGTCCAGGCCGGGCGGACGGTGGGCCATTGCGGTCGGTTCGGTCACCCCGTCACCCTAGGCGCTGGCCTCCACCGAACCGTCGGACGCCCTCCCGTTGGTCGCCGGGCGGCACGGCGTCCGCCAACGCGCGCGCTCGCCTGACATCGCGCGCGGCAGGCGTCCGACCGGGCTACGGCTTCAGCGGGAAGACCATCCGGGTGACGGTTTCGGCCGGGTCGGTGTCGGGCGGGCTGTCGTAGAACTCCCACATGTAGTCGGCCAGCGGGACGTTCTGCGCGCTCATCCAGGCGCCGAGTTCTTCGTAGCTTCGGGCCAGGTCGTCGTAGGGGCCGATGTGGGTGCCGACCACGGCCTGGGCCTCGGGCCAGGCGGTCACGGTGATGCCGGGCAGCTCCAGTTCACGGTCGATGCCGAAGCCGATCTCGACGTCGACCGTGTCGGTGGGCATCCCGAAATAGCAGCCGTAGGCGGGGCCGCGGAGGTGGCCGTCGGCGGCCAACACCGCCCTCGCCACCTTCTGGTAGATCTCGGGAAAGACCGTGCTCAACTCGCTCATCGGGATCGTCTGGCGGACACCGGCGGCGATCCAGGCGCCGATGGTGTCGATCCGAGGATTCACGCTCATCCCGGCCTCCTTGCTCAGGGCGTGTTGCCGTCCTCACACGCTAACACCGCGGACGCCCCGAGGCGACGGACGCCACGACGAAGTTTCCGCCAGCGAAAGGAACTCGTGCTCACGAAATTCCTTCGGCGAGAGTTCCTTTCCTAGGCGCCTGCCAGCGACGGGGGCCTACCGTGGGCGAGGTGACGCGCCGCACGACGCTCGTGCTCTTCGGCGCCGACTGCGGGTTCTGCACCGCGCCGACCTGCGCAGCCCGCTGAGCGACCCCGGGCAACGTCCGGCGCCCTGACACTCACACCGCGTCCCGGCTGATCGGGCAGGTCATGCAGTGGCCGCCGCCGCGTCCGCGTCCGAGCTCGGCACCGACGATCGGGACCACCTCGACACCGGCACGGCGCAGCAGGTCGTTGGTGTGCACGTTGCGGTCGTACGCGAACACGACACCCGGCGACACGGCGACGAGGTTGTTGCCGCTGTCCCACTGCTGGCGCTGGGCGTCGTAGCGGCTGCCGCCCGTCGGCACCACCCGCAGCGTGTCCACGCCGAGCGCCGCCCCGACGACGGCGGTGAACGGCTCGTCGTGGACGATGACGTCGATCCCGGGAGCAGCGTCCGCCGGCAGGATCGTGAACGGGCGGATGGCGTCGACGATCTCGGGGTACACCGTGACGACATCGCGGTCGGCGAAGGTGAAGACCGTGTCCAGGTGCATCGCCGCCCGCAACCGGGGCATGCCGGCGACGACCACCTTCTCGGCCGCGCCCTGGGCGAACAGCGCCTTCGCGAGTTGCGTGATTCCCTGCCGCGACGTTCGCTCGCTCATGCCCACCAGGACGACGCCATTGCCGGGCACCAGCACGTCGCCACCTTCGACCGCGGCCGGGCCCCACCCGGTCTCGGGATCGCCCCACCACCGCGCGGAGTCCCGATAGCCGGGATGGAAGCGGTAGACCGCCTTCATCAGCAGGGTCTCGTCCTCACGCGCCGGCCAGTACAGCGGGTTGAGGGTCACGCCGCCATAGATCCAGCAGGTCGTGTCGCGGGTGTAGAGCATGTTCGGCAGCGGCGGCATCAGGTAGGTGCCCCCGCCGGACGACGCGTCGATCATCGCTCGCCATCCCCGACCCAGATCGCCGGGAAGGTCGAGGCTGGACAGTCCGCCGATCAGGAACTCCACCAGGTCGGCGACCGGCAGCTCGTCCAGGAACGCCCGCGTCGGCGCGAGCAACTCGACGCCGACCTCGTTCGCGACGATCTTGCGGTCCAGCAGCCATCGCTTCGCCTCGGGGTCGGAGAGGGTCTGGGCGAGCAGGTCGTGCAACTCGACGACCTCGGTGCCGAACGACTCCATGTTCGCGACGAACTCCGCATGGTCGCGCCGGGCCCGGTCGACCCACAGGACGTCGTCGAACAGCAGGTCGCGGCAGCTGTCGGGGGTGAGGCGCTGGTGAGCCAGGCCGGGACGGCAGACGAGAACCTTGCGGAGCCGGCCGACCTCGGAATGGACGCCGTGCTGGACGGTCGCGGTTGACATGATTCGCCTCACTTCAGCGCGAACGCGCGCGCGTAGACGAGCACGAGGCGGGCACCGAACGCGGAGCCGCCCTCCGACCGCCACCCCGAGGTGCTGCCGTTCCACGCGACCCCCGCGATGTCCACGTGACCCCACGGAATGTCCTTCGCGAAGCTCTGCAGGAACAGCGACGCGATGATGCCGTCGGGAATCCCGAGCGGCGCCACGTTGCGCTGGTCGGCCACCGGCGAGTCGAGTTCCGAGCGGTACACCTCGGCGAGTGGCATCTGCCACACGGGCTCGCCCGCCGCCGAACCCGCCGCACGCAAGCCGTCCACGACGCGCTGATCGCTGCCCACGGTGCCCGCGATCTGCGGCCCGAGCGCCCGCATCATGTGGCCGGTGAGCGTGGCGACGTCCACGATCGCGTCCGGCTCCTGCTCGGTGGCCAGCACGATGCCGTCGGCCATCACCATGCGGCCTTCGGCGTCCGTGTCGACGATCTCGACGGTGCGGCCGCCGCGCATGGTGGTGACGTCGCCGAGCGCCGTCGCCGTCGCGGACGGCATGTTGTCGGTGCACATCAGGTAGCCGACCACCTCGGCCGTCCCGCGCGCGGCGGGCAGCGCGAGCATCGCGGCGAGGATGTCGGCGGCACCCGTCATGTCGCTCTTCATCTGCGCGTGCGAATCGTTGTTCGGCTTCAGGCCGATGCCGCCCGAGTCGTACATGATGCCCTTGCCGACCAGGGCCAGGCGTCCGGTCGCCTCGCCCACGGGCACGTACCTCAGCCGCACCACGCGCGGCGGTTCGGAGCTTCCCGCGTTGATCGCGAGCACCCCGCCGAGCCCTTCGTCGCGGACGCGGTCGCCGTCCCACACCTCGGCCTCGATGCCGGCCTCGCCGGCGAGCACCGTGGCGATGTCGGCGAACGTGGTGGCGTTCATGTGTGAGTGGGGCGTGTTGGCGAGGTCGCGGGCGAGGATGGTCGCCGCGGCCGCGGCGCGGCCCAGTTCGGCGGCCGCGAGACTGGCGTCGGCGTCGACGATCGCGAGGCTCGCCAGGGGGCGTCCTTTGGGCTCCTCGCGCAGCGCGTCGAAGTGGTAGCGCGCGAGCACCGCTCCCTCGACGGCAGCACGGACGCCCCCGGCGCCGCTGCCCGCCGGCAGCACGACGGCGATCCGCGTGAGGTCACCGGCGCGGCGCGAGGCGAGGCCCACGGCGTCCCGGACGGCGGCGGCGTGGGCGTCCGCGTCCGTGACGAAACGGGTGGCGTCCGTCGCCGCGTCGCCCACCCCGGCCAGGAACACCGCCGGCGTGCCCGGCAACGCGAGCAGGTCGCCCGGCCTCCCGGCGAAGCCGAGCGCCGTCAGTTCGCCTGCGGTGATCCGATCAGGGGTTTCGCCCGGGGCGAGCACGCGGATCACCGCGTCCACGCCGCCGGGAACGGACTCCGCCACGGAGAGCGGGAGCGCCCGGGCGGTGCGGTATCCGTGCAGGATTCGATCCTGGAGTGTCATGACCGGCCCCTTCTTCATCGACGTGTGCGGACGTTCACAGGACGAGCCCCACCATGAGGAGGGCCAGCGCGATGACGAGCTGGATCCCCAGGAGTTTCGCGATCCACTTGATGTAGACGTCGAAACCCACCCGGGCGAGCGCGAGGCCGGCGATGAGCAGCGCGTTGAACGGCAGCAGCAGGTTCAGCCACGCGCCCATGGTGGCGTAGGTGGTGATGACGAGCGAGCGGTCCACGCCGGCGAAATCGCCCAGCGGCGCGAGGATCGGCATCACCAGCGCCATGCCGGCCGAACCCGAGCCGACGAAGACACCGAGCGGCAAGGAGACGACGGCGAGAAGCAGGATGAACATCCACGACGACCTCCCCGAGATGAAGCCCTCCATGCCGGCGAGGATCGTGTCGATCGTCTGCGTGTTGGTCATGATGATG
This sequence comes from Nigerium sp., assembly GCA_016711325.1. Lineage (GTDB taxonomy): Bacteria > Actinomycetota > Actinomycetes > Propionibacteriales > Propionibacteriaceae > Propioniciclava. Next base: position 188,506 of record JADJTH010000010.1, read on the forward strand.
GAGACGGACTTCGCGAGGACGACCAGGGCGGCAGGGCCGGAGAAGTCCGCCACGCCCTTGAGGAACTGACTGCCGATCTCGCGCTCGCCGAGCCTGCCCACCAGGCCGACGACGATCGCCATCACGATGAACAACACCGTGATTTCGGGCAGCCACCAGCCGAGCTCCCACGCGAAGGGCACGGTCGCGTACTCGCCGGTGTAGTCGTTGGCGGCGGTGTTGCCGAGGATCGCGCCCCACGGGATGATCGAGAACGTCATCAACGCGAAGGTGAACGCCACCAGCGCGATGATCACGCCGTGCCGCCTGGTGAGCGGCTCGACCGCCTCGGTGCCGCCGCTCGCGATCATCGCGCGATCCTCGTCGTCGAAGCCGATGAGCGACTGGGACGGATCGTCCTTCACCTTCTTCGCGTAGCGCAGCAGCCACGCGATGAACACGGTCATGACGACGACCAGGATGAGCAGGCGCAGGCCGATCCCGTCGCCCATCGTGATGCCCGCGCGGTCGGAAGCGACCCCGATGCGGAAGGGGTTCACGGTGGAGCCGATGATGCCCATGAAGGGGGCGATGGACACGACGCCGACCACGACCAACCGGTCGTATCCGAGCCCCAGCATGAGGGGGATCATGAGCGCGTAGAAGCCGAGCGTCTCGTCCGACCAGCTCATGACCGAACCGAGGATCCCGAAGAGGATGCACAGCAGGACGATCAGGAGCGGTCCGCGGGTGGCGAACCGGCGCGCCAGGTGGGCGATGCCGAGGTTGAGCGCGTTCGTCCTGAACACCACCGTCATGAACCCGCCGATGGCGAGGATGAACATGAACACGGGGGCGGCGCCGAAGAGGAAGCCCACGTTCCACGGGCCGACCATCAACGTGTCGAGGTCGCGCACCCCGTAGAGCCCGTTGACGGGAGCGTTGAGGAGGATGCGGAGACGATCCACGAAGGTCAGTCCCAGATCCACCGGCTCGAAGGAACCCGGGATCGGGCTCCCGTTCTCGTCCGCGCGGTAGTTGCCCGACGGGAGGACGAAGGTGAGGACCCAGACGAACAAGATCACCCAGAGAAGAATCGTCCAGGGGCCGGGGAAGCCCCTCTTCTGCTTTTCTGGGGCAGCGGTCTCGCGCTCGACGTCTGCTGCACTCATGGCGGCACCCTCCTCGACCTCGGATCGGCATCGATGCCGATCCGACCATGATCTACCTCTAACACATGTCGGCGCTGCTTCGTCGCAGGGGAGGGCAATGATCGAGTGCGCGAGCCAGATCCCCCCACAACGGGGGGTGACGGGCTCTGAGAATGTCGTTTCCAGGCCAGTGGCTCGGCCGACCGGCGCTCAGGGCTCGGAGAATGTCGAAATGATGGCCCAATACCCCCTTCATGACGACAATCTCCGAGCCCGGTGCGTCGATCCCCCTTCGCACCCCGGCTGTAGACGACAATCTCCGAGCCCGGCGCCCCTCGACCAGGCGTCAGCGACGTTCGGCGAGGAACGGCAGCAGGCCGTTGTCCGGCGGGGCCGTCGAGGGCGAGCTTCCACCCCCGCCGACGCGTGGCGTCAGTAGGCGACGCTGAAACGCGCGCGGTGGTGCGCCGGCTGTTCGATCTCGGCGACCACGGCGGTGCCGAAGTCGGCACCGGAAATCTCGGAGTTCCCGTTCGCATCGACAAGGAGCACGTCCCCACCGATCCGGTAATGGCCCGTCGCCTCGCCCGGCGCCCAGGCGCCGAAGCCTGCCGCGGGGCTGACGAAGAACCAGTCGAGTGCGGGATCGCCGGCGAGGAGATCGTCCAGCACGCCGGCCATCTCGTCGGCTTCGGCCTTGAACGCCGCCGGGAACGCCTCGGTGTCGGCGAGCCTCGGTCCGCCTTCGGCGACGAGCAGCGACCCGGCACCGCCGACCACACCGAAGCGGGTGCCGGCGTCCTTCGCGAGCGCGGCGACCGTGGCCTCGATCGCGCGCAGCACGCCCGCACCCTCCAGCGCGCCGCGCGGAGACAGGGCCGAGACGACGACATCGGCGTCCTGCACCGCGGCCGCGAGCACGGCGTCATCGGCCACGTCGCCGGTGTGGTACTCGACGCCGGTGAGGGGCGAGCCGGGCAGCGTGCGGCTGACGGACACGACCCGGTGCCCCTTGCCCGCGGCCGCCGCGACGATGGTGCTGCCTGCGTACCCGGTTCCGCCGAGAACTGTGATGTGAGCCATGTGTTTCTCCTGATCTGTGTTTCTTCGTCGGGGCTTCCCGTGCCCTCGCTCGGCGCCTAGAATAGGTGAGTCAGTAACTGATGGGAAGTAGGCACCGTATGGTAACTGACTTACCCGATGATTCCGGAGGAGGAAGCGTGGCGGATCCGGCATGGAACCCCTACGACCGCAACTGCCCCACTCGGGAGTTGCTGGATCGCATCGGCGATCGATGGACGGTGCTGGTCATCGGGACGTTGCGCGGAGGTCCCCGACGGTTCAGCGAGATCGCCCGCGCGGTGGACGGCATCTCGCAGAAGATGCTGACCCAGACGCTGCGCGCGCTCGAACGCGACGGGATGGTGACGCGGACCATGTACCCGGAGATACCGCCCCGCGTCGAGTACGCCCTCACCGACCTGGGGATCTCGTTGTGCGATCCGCTGACGAGCCTGGAACAGTGGGCCACGACGCACATGGCGGCGGTGTTCGATGCCCGGCGCCGGGCTGAGGGGGCATGATCGCCCGGGTGGGGCAGGCGGGAGAGGGGCGAGGCGAGCGGGTCTTGCGCGACTCCGGGAGCGGTGGACCCTGGAAGGCCTAGTCAAAGCCATGTCGAGTGGACCCAGGGGGACTCGAACCCCCAACCCCCTGCTTGCAAAGCAGGTGCGCTACCAATTGCGCCATGGGCCCCGATGCGCCGGACAGTCTACGCCACCCGCCCCGCCAGCGGAAACGCGGAGAGGGGCCGATGCCACGCCGACGCCGACGCTCACAGGCTTACCGTCTAAACTGGGGTAGGTGTGGTAGGGAAGACCCGGCCACATGGATCGGTCCACGGACGGCGCGAGCGGTATCAGCCGTGCCCCGCGGCAGGAACGAAGGACGTGTATGGCTGACCCGAAGGCTACCGGCACGAGCGCAGGCGTGACCGGCGGCAAGACGCCCCGCAGTGCCGGCGAGAAGGCGCTCTCCGTCTTCAAGTGGATCGGGATCGTGACGCTGACGCTCGCCGTGCTCGGTGGGGGCGTCTTTGGTGTCATCTACGCCGCGACGCCCATCCCCGACCCGAACACCGACTTCCAGACCAACGTGACGACGGTCTACTACCGCGACGGCTCCGAGAAGATGGGCGAGTTCGCCGTCCAGAACCGGCGCTCGATCCCGCTGTCAGAGATGCCCGAGAACATCAAGCAGGCGATCGTGGCGGGCGAGAACGAGACCTTCTGGACCGACCCCGGCATCTCCATCGCCGGCCTGGCCCGGGCCGTGCAGACGGCGTTGACGCCGGGCGTCGACACGGTCGGCGGCTCGACCATCACCCAGCAGTACGTGAAGGTGCTCTACCTCACCCAGGACAAGAAGCTCACCCGCAAGCTCACCGAGATCATCCTGTCCCTCAAGATCGGCCAAGACCTCAGCAAGGAACAGATCCTCGAGAGCTACCTCAACACGGTCTACTTCGGGCGCGGCGCCTACGGCATCCAGGCCGCGGCGCAGGTCTACTTCGGCATCGACGCCGCCGACCTCGACCTGCCGCAGGCCATCGCGCTGGCCGCCGTGATCAACTCGCCGGGCAATCTCGACCCGGCCCGCGGTGAGAAGCAGGCCGCCGACCTGCTCGAGCGCTACCAATACATCATCAACCAGATGGTCAAGGTCGGCTACCTCACCGAGGGCGAGAAGGGCGAGATCTACCTGCAGCTGCCCGCCTTCCCGACGTTGCCCAGCGACTCCCGCTTCGGTGGCCCCAAGGGGTTCCTGCTGCACAGGGTCGAGAAGGAGCTCCAGGACGCCGGCTTCACGGCGGGCCAGATCCGCGGCGGTGGGCTGAGCATCGTCACGACCGTGGACGCCCGCATGCAGGACGCCGTGGTCAAGGCCGCCCAGAACATGGCGCAGCGCATTGCCGGACGCAACCGGGATCCGCTCAACTACAACCCGGCCATCGCCTCGCTCGACACGGCGACCGGCGGGATCCTCGCCATGTACGGCGGCGCGGACGCCGTCTCCGAAACCGACCAGAAGAACTGGGCCGAGGTCGCGCGGCCGACGGGGTCGACGTTCAAGCCGTGGGCTCTGGTCGCCGGGCTGCGCGACGGCGCCTCGCTCAACGATCGCTTCAACGGCAACGAGTTCACCCCGAAGGGCGCGGGCAAGCCGATCACCAACGGTGGCCGCAACCATGGCCCGGTGACCCTGGAGCGTGCCACCACGTCCTCCATCAACTCGGCCTACGTCGATCTGGTGATGCAGATGAAGGACGGACCCGACAAGGTCGTCCAGGCCGCCGAGGACGTCGGCATCAGGAACCCGGGCTGGGATCCGCAGATCAGCATCCCGCTCGGCTACGCCGAGGTGTCCCCGATCGACGCCGCGCGCGGCCTGGCCACGCTCGTCAACGAGGGCAAGCGCACCGATCCGCACATCGTGGCCCAGGTGAAGGACGCCAAGGGCACGGTGATCTACGAGCCGGAGATCGACCCGGTGCAGGCCATCGAGCCCGATGTGGCGCAGAACGCGGTTTTCGCGCTGACCGGCGTGGTCGAGGACGGCACGGCCACGAGCGTGCGCGCGCTCGGCCACCAGGTGGCGGGCAAGACGGGTACGTACTACGACTCCGAGAAGCGTGAGACGAAGGCGACCTGGTTCATCGGGGCGACGAAGCAGATCTCCACGGCGGTCGCGCTCACGATCGGGCCCGACGGTTACGGAAACCTGGGCAACGTCTACGGTTCGACGTACGCCGCGCCCGCGTGGCTGGAATACATGCGTGTGGCCATGAGCGGCCTGCCGAAGGAACGCTTCCCCGGGCCTACCAAGCAGACCCGGTCCGGTCGATTCACCGCACCGCCGGCCCCCCCGACGCCCACCGCCGTCCCGTCGGCCCAACCCGAGCAGACCTCGACGCCCGAGCCCGATCCGGACGCGTCCGACGGGCCGCCGACGCCGGGCGAGACGGCCCGCCGGCGGCGGCGGCGACGGCGGCACAGCGGCAGGCGGGGCGAACCGGCGGACCGGCGGGCACCGACGGGACCGGCGAGACCGGCGGGACCAGCGGACCGGCGGGACCGGGGACCGGCAGGACCGGAGGACGGGGGCGGCGGCGAAGAGCAGGGGACCGGCGGCTAGCACGACAGCGACCCCATGACGACCGCGGCGAAACGCGCACCCGGCGGGACACTGCAGATCGTGCAGGTCTGGCTGGTGACCCGGCTGCTGTTCGCGACCATCGCGATGGCTGTTGCCATCACCGGCGGACGCGCGCTCGAAACCGTCCTCACTCAATGGGACGTCGCCCACTTCCTGCTGATCGCCCGCGAGGGCTACGCCGATCCGCGGGAGATGGCGTTCTTCCCCGGGCTGCCGCTCGTCCTGCGCGGATTCGCCACCCTGGGTGTCTCGCCGGTCCTCGCCGGGTCGGCGCTCGCTCTCGTCTCCTCGCTGCTCGCGGCCTTCGCCCTCAAGCGGATCGCGGGCGTCTGGGGCGCCACCGCCTGGCTGCTCGCGCCCACGGCGGTGTTCACGGCGGTCGCCTATACCGAGGCGCCGTTCTGCGCCGCCGCGTTCTGGGCGTGGGAGCGCGCCACCCAGCGGCGCTGGGGCCAGGCCGCGCTGCTGGCCGCGCTGGCGTGCACGCTACGCGTATCGGGCCTGTTCCTGATCGGCGCGCTGGCCGTCTTGGCTCTCACTCAAGGACGCCGCGACGGCCCCGCGCTCGGCGTCCGCCTGGCGTGGCTGCTGCTCCCCGCTGCCGTGCTGGTGGCGTACGTCGTCTACCTCCATGGCCTCACCGGCTCGTGGACGGCATGGTTCGCCGCGCAGCAGGAGGGCTGGCAGCGCGGCTGGCACTGGCCGTGGGAGGCCCTGCGCAACCACTGGGAGGCGCTGTGGCGCCCGACCCCCGAGCACCCCGAGTGGGTGTGGTTGTTCCGGGCCGAGATGATCGCCTGGATCGTCGGCGTCCTGGTGACGATCGTCGCCCTGATCCGCAAGCGGATCGCGGAGGCGTCCTGGGTGGGCGTCCAGGTGCTGGCGTTCTCGCTGAGCTACTGGCTGATGAGCGTCAACCGCGCGGTGCTGTTGTGGTTCCCGCTGTGGCGGCTGGTCGGCGAGTTCGTCGAATCCCGGCCCCGGACGCGCGGCTGGGTCGTGCTGGGCTGGACGATCGGCGTCTGCGCGGTCGCGGTGCAGTGCGTGTGGGCGTGGCTGTTCTTCACCGGGCGCTGGTCGAGCTGACCTGACGCCTCACGTCAGCGGCCGGATGAACGCGTGCAGCACCTTGACGAGCATGCGGAGCTTGACGTCGCCGTCGATGGCGTCCGAGCCGATCAGCGCGCCGATCGTGCCGTATTCGTGCACGGCGTGCAGGACGCTGATGGCGTCGGCGGTGTCGGTCGTCAATTCGTAGCCGTGAGCGTGGAGTGCCTCGACCATGATCGTCCCGAACATCGTCGTCGCCCGGTGGTGGAAGGCCCGGTATGCGGCTGCCAGCGCGGGTTCGCGGGCGGCGTACAGGCGTAGTTCCTGCGCGGCGAGCGCCCAGGTCCGGCCGCCGCGCTGGCTGTCGAGGAAGACCTGGATCACCGACGGAATGAGGGCGCCGAGGTCGGCGTCCGCGAGGGCGTCCGCGGCGGCCAGGGCCTCGTTCATCGCCAGCAGGTTGTCGGCGAGCAGAGCGTCGAGGACGGCCTCGCACAGAGCGTCCTTGTGCTCGAAGTTGGAGTAGAACGCGCCCCGGGTGAAGCCGGCCGCCTCGCAGATCTCTTCGACGGACGCGCCCAGGACGCCCTTCTCGGCGAAGACCGCGATGGCGGCCTCGACGAGGCGGTCGCGGGTCGCCGCACGTCGCGTGCTCACGCCGGTCACGTCGTCTGCGCTCCGTCCATCTCCGATGCGGGATGTCTCACTGTATCGCATACACTCCTGTATCGAATACGGAAACGTATCGAGAAGCGACGAGGGGAAGACGTGTCGACGTTCATCTATCGGCTCGCGGGCGCGTCCTGGCGGCACCGCAGGATCGTGGTCGCGATCTGGGTCGCGGTGCTGGCGCTGCTCGGCGGGCTGGCCGGCACGATCGGCGGAACCTACTCCAACGAATTCCGGATCCCGGGCGCGTCCTCCCAGGCGGCCCTCGACCAACTCGACATGACCTTTCCGCAGGCGGCGATGAGCTCGTCCACGTTCGTCATCGTGGCGCCGCCCGGCGCGACCGTGACCGACCCGGTCGTCCGGGAACCCCTCGAGGCGACCGCCGCCGAGCTGGAGAGGATCTCCTGGGTCGACACGGCCCAGCTGCCCTACAACGAATACATCGACGGCCTGATCAGCGCCGACCACACCGCGGCGATGATGCGCGTGCAGGTGGACGGCTACAGCGTCTCCACCTTCACCGACGCCCAGCGCGAGCAACTGCTGGACGCCGGCGCCGCCCTGCAGGAGGCCATCCCCGGCAGCACCGTGCACGTCGGCGGCGACCTGTTCTCGATGAACATGCCGCACCTGTCGCTCGTCGAGGCGCTCGGCGTCGTGGTCGCGATCATCGTCCTCGTGCTCACCCTCGGCTCGTTGTGGGCGGCGCTGCTGCCGCTGACGATCGCGCTGGTCGGGGCCGGAGCGTCCGTTCTGGTCATCACCGCGGCGTCCGGGGTGTTCGACATCAACTCGACCACGCTCATGCTCGCCCTCATGCTCGCGCTGGCGGTCGGCATCGACTACGCGCTGTTCATCGTCTCCCGCCATCGCGACCAACTCGCCCACGGCATGGACGCCGAGGAGTCCGCCGCGCGCGCCACCGCCACCGCGGGATCGGCCGTCACGTTCGCCGGCATGACCGTCGTCATCGCGCTGGTCGGTCTCGGCATCGCGGGCATGCCGTTCCTGGCGATCATGGGCATCTTCGCCGCGATCGCGGTCGCCATCGAGGTCGCGCTCGCCCTGACGCTGCTGCCCGCGCTGCTCGGCTTCATGGGCGAGCGGCTGCGCGGCAAGCCCGCCTCCGAGAAACGGACGTCCTTCAACGCCTCCCGCTGGTGGGTCGGCGTCGTCACCAGGCGCCCGGTCGTGACGACCGCCGTCGTGGTCGCGCTGCTCGGCGTCCTCACGATCCCGGCCGCGAGCTTGCACCTGGCCCTGCCGAACTCCGGCCACAACCCGCCCGGATCCGCCGACCGGCAGACGTTCGACGTGATCAGCGAGAAGTTCGGTGTCGGCTTCAACGGGCCGCTCGTCATCACGGGCAGCATCGTGGAATCCACCGACCCGATGGCCGTCATCGACGGCATCCGCGCCGAGGTCGAGACGACCGACGGCGTCGAGATGGTGGCGATGGCCGTGCCCAACCCCAACGCCGACACCATGCTGATGCAGGTCATCCCCACCACCGGACCCGACGATCCCGCCACCGAGCAGCTCGTCGAGCATCTGCGCGCCCAGGCGCCGCACTGGGAAGAGGAGTTCGGCGTCAGCACCGCCATCACCGGCTTCACCGCCATCGCGATCGACGTGTCGGCCCAGCTCGGACGTGCGCTGCTGCCGTTCGGCGTGTTCGTGGTCGGGCTGTCGCTCGTGCTGCTCACCATCGTGTTCCGCTCGCTGGTGGTGCCGGTCAAGGCCGCGCTCGGCTATCTGCTCAGCGTCGGCGCCGCGTTCGGCCTCACGTCGCTGGTGTTCAACCAGGGCATCGGACGCCAACTCGTCAACCTGCACGAGGCGCAGCCGATCATCTCGTTCCTGCCGATCATCCTCATGGGCATCCTGTTCGGGCTCGCCATGGACTACGAGGTCTTCCTCACCACCCGCATGCGCGAGGAGCACGTGCACGGCAACACGGTCGATCCCGTCGAGGCGGGTTTCGTGCACACCGCGAAGGTCGTCGTCGCCGCCGCGATCATCATGGTGGCGGTCTTCGGGTTCTTCATCCCCCAAGGCGACGCCACCCTCAAGCCCATCGCGTTCGGCCTGGCGATCGGCGTCGCGATCGACGCGTTCGGAGTCCGGATGACACTCGGCCCGGCCGTCATGAAGCTGCTCGGCGAGCGCGCCTGGGCTCTGCCGGGCTGGCTGGACCGCCGCCTGCCCGTCCTGGACGCCGAGGGCGAGGCCATCACCCACCAGCTCTCGCTGGCGCAGTGGCCCACCCCGGACGCCCTGCCCGGCATCCACGGTGAGGGTCTCGTCGCCGCGACGGACGCCACCTCGCTGCTCTCCGGCATCGACCTCGACCTCGCGCCCGGCGGCACCCTCCTGCTGGGCGGGCCCGCCGCGTCCCGGCGTGCGCTCACGCTGGCGCTGACCGGACGCCTCGCGCTCACCGCGGGCAACCTCAAGGTGCTGGGGCTGGTGCAACCCCAGCAGTCCGGTGCGCTGCGCCGCCGGGCGACGTTCGTCGACGGCGCGTCACCCGACGCGGTGCGCGCGCTGACCGAGCCCGCGGGCGACCTGGTCGCGATCGACGACGCCGACCGGCTCACCCACGCCGCCCGCGCCGCCGTCCGGGGCCTCGCCCGGGATCCGGGCGTCACCCTCGTCCTGGCCGCCTCGGACGCCGCCGCGCTCGCCGCGCTGGTGCCGGACGCCGCCCCGCCACTGGCGCTGCCGCTGCAGCGCGTCGACTCATCGGACGCCGCGGGCGTCCTCGCCACCGGAGGTGCCGCATGATCACTCGATTCCGCTGGAGCACGCTGCTCGCCGCGCTGCTCGTTCCGGTCGTGCTGGCCGGGGGCCTGCTGTGGGGCACCGCGGGCGGTGACGCACGCCTGCGCCAGGTGCGCGCGGCCATCGTCAATCTCGACGAGATGGTCGAGATCAACGGACAGGCGATGCCGATGGGCCGCCAGCTCGCCGCCGAACTGGTGAACTCCGACCGCGAACAGAACTTCGCCTGGCAGATCGCGACCCAGGCGAAGGCGTCCGAGGGGCTCGCGAGCGGCGAGTACGCCGCCGTGGTGACGATCCCGCGCGAGTTCTCGGCGGCCGCGACCTCATTCGCCAAGCCCGCCGACCAGGCGGCGCAGGCGACGATCACCGTGCGGACCTCCCCGGTGGTGGGCATCAACGAGACGGCGATCGGCCAGTCGGTCGCCTTCGCCTCGACCCAGGCGCTCAACGGCTTCCTCACCCGCGAGTACCTGCAGAACATCTACCTCGGATTCAACGACATGAGCACCTCGATGCTCGACCTCGTCGACGGCACCCGGCAGCTCGCCGACGGCACCGCTCAGCTCTCGGACGGGGCCAACCGGTCCGCGGACGGCGCCTCCCAGCTCTCCGAGGGTCTCGGCACGGCGGCGGCCGGCGGCGCCCAGCTCAGCGCGGGGGCGTCGGCCGCGGCGTCCGGTGCGGGCGAACTCGCCGCGGGCGCCGGCGCGCTCGCCGACGGGGCGGAGGCGTACTCCACCGGCGCGTCGGCCTTCGCCGACGGCGTCGGCACGTTCGCCTCCGGCGTCGGCACCTACGCCGACGGCGTCGCCCAGTACACCGACGGGGTCGTCACCTACACCGACGGTGTGGCGCAGTACGCGGGCGGCATCAACGGCTTCGTGGAGCCGGTGCGCGCCGGTCTGGCGAGCCTGCCCGAGTGGGGGCCCTGGCTCGATCGGATCGGCGGGTGGGTCGCGCAGGCGCCGGAGCAGGCCGAGCAGGCCTCGGCGCGCATGAAGGCGGCGATCGCGGTCGCCCGCGACTACGTGCGGCAGGTGGGCGACCTCATCGCCGGCGCCGACCGGCTGTCGACGGCTGCCGGCGCCGCGCGCGACCAGGCCGCGACGCTGGCGTCCTCGGGCCTGGCCTGCCCCGGCGATCTCAGCGACGAGGCCTGCGCCGGCTACCAGGCGGGTGCGCGGGCCGCGGGGGCGGCGATGACCGGCAGGCTCGCGCCGGTCGCGCAGAACGCCGCCGCCCTCGCGGAGGGATCCGACGAACTTGGCGCGCTGGGCGAGCGCCTGCTCGCCGCGCTCGACGAACTGGAGCGGGTGGCCGGCGCGCTTCCGGCCTGGGCCGCGCAGCTTCAAGGGTCGTACGGTCAGCTGGTCGGCTCGATCCCGGAGGGCACACCGACCTCGCAGGCCGAGATCCTCGCGCTGCTCGACCAGCTCACCGACGCCGGCACCCAGCTCACCGAGGGCGGGCGGCAGCTCGCCACGGGCGGCGGGGAGCTGGCGGCGGGCGGAGTCCCACTCGCCGACGGCGCCGGCACCCTCGCGGCCGGCGCGCACGAGCTCGCCGACGGGGCGACCGGGATCGCCGGCGGCATGGGACAGCTTGCCGACGGGTCACGGCAGCTGGCGGACGGTGCGCGCCAGCTCGCCGGCGGCGTGGACGCCTTCGCCGACGGGGTAGGGACGGCGGCGTCCGGCTCGCGGCAGCTGGCCGACGGGCTGGAGCAGCTGGCCGACGGCACCCACGAACTCGCGGGCGGCGCGGCCCAGCTCGCCGACGGCGTGGCGGACGGGCAGGGTGAGATCCCGACCTACACGGACGCCGAGCGCGAGCAGCTCGCCACGGTGGTGGCCGCCCCGGTCGACGCGGACGGCCTCGCCGGCGTCGTGCGACCCCACGTGGCGTGGGTGTCGATGCTGCTCGTCGTGGCCCTGTGGGCGGGCGCGCTGGCGACGTTCGCGGTGCTGCGCCCGGTGGCGCCGGACGCTCTTACCTCGCGCGCGTCGACCGTCCGCCTGCTCGGCCGGACGCTGCTGCCCGCGCTGGGCGTCTCGCTCGCGCAGGCGGTGATGCTCGGCGGGATCGGCGGCTGGGCGCTGTCGTGGACCGCGTCCGCGACGGCGGCGCTGATCGGCGTCCTGGCGCTGGCGTCGGTGGCGTTCGTGCTGGTCAACCTGGCCCTCGCGGCCTGGCTCGGCCACGGCGGGCGCCTGCTCGCCCTCGCCCTCGCCGTGGTCGCGGTGATCGGGTCGGCCACGTCGGCGGCGCCGGACGCCGTGGGCGCGATCGGCGCGTTCTCGCCGCTGACACCGGCGCTCACGGGGGTGCACGCGCTCGCGGTCGGCGGAAGCGTCGTGATCCCCGTGGTCACCCTGGTGGGCTGGGCGTTGCTCGGCCTCGCCGGGGGGATGGCGGCGACGCACCGGGCGCGCTCGGTGAGCGTCGAGAAGGTCGCGGCGCTCGCCGCCTGAGAGACGTACGCCCCGTCACTCCTCGGCCGGCGGGAGCTCGGCCTTCTTCTTGGCGGCCGCCCGCAACGCGACCGAGCGCTGGAAGTCGGACTGCGTCGGCATGCCGTAGGCGCGCGCGGTGGTGTCGTGGAGCTCGACGACCTGGTTGTAGAGCCGCTCGGTGAAGCGTGGCACCGTCTCGCGGGGCAATGCGCGCAGCGGGTGTCCGAACACGATGTGCACGTCGGGACGCCCCGGCACCGGCAGCTTCTGCCCGTACGGCATCGCGGCGTACGCACCCACCAGGGCCATCGGCAGCACCGGCACCCCGTGCTGGATCGACAGGGCCGCGACGCCCGCCTTGAACTTCGCCATCGCGCCCGTACGGCTGCGCGTGCCCTCGGGGAAGATCAGCAGCGGGACGCCGTCGTCGAGCAGGCGCCCGGACAGGCCGGCGTGCCCCTTCATGCCGCCGCGATCGACGGGATAGGCGTTGAAGAACAGCCGGGTGCCCAGCGACTTGCCCTTCTGGTTGAAGAAGTAGTCGGCGGCCGCACCCGCCGCCAGGTTGCGCGACAACCGCCGGGGGAGCGCGCCGAAGATGACGGTGGCGTCCACGTGGCTGGAGTGATTGGCGATCGCGATGAAAGGCGCCTCGAGGTCGTCCAGGTGCCGCTGGCCGTGCACGTGCACCGACAGCGCCGACCACACGTACGGCTTCATGACGAGCTGCTGGGCGACGAAACGCGCCGCGGCCTGCGGGGCTTCGGAGTACTTGCCCAGATCGTTGCGGCTCACCGGTCGTCTCCCTCGCATGTCACCGCTTCATTCTGCACCACCGGACGCGGTGACGTCCGAATCGGGTCCACGGCCGTCAAGGCCGCATGCCCTGCATCCGGCGCCCGATGGCGTACACCAGCGCGCGCGGGGCGTGCTGCAGGCCGAACGCGGCGAGCTTCCAGCGCTTGGTCGGCAGCGACAGCACCCTGCCGGCGTCGGCGTGCGCGAGGCATTCGCGGACGCACCGTTCGGCGTCCACCCACGCCCAGCCGGGGATGCCGGTCGCCGCCAGCCCGGCCCGTTCGTGGAATTCGGTGCGCACCCAGCCCGGACACAGCGCGGTCGCCGTCACACCGGTGCCCGCCAGCTCGATCGACAGGCCCTCCGACCACACCTTGGCGTACGCCTTGACGGCCGAGTAGCCGCCGTGGGTGATCCACGCCGAGAGGGACGCGACGGTGATGATCTGCCCGGCCCCGCGCCGCTTCATGGCGGACGCCGCGGCCGCGCCCAGCACGAGCGGCGCGGTCGCCATGACGTCGAGGGCGCGTTCCTGCTCGGAGGTGTCGGCGTCGCCGAGGCTCGTGACCGTGCCGAAACCGGCGTTGTTGACCAGCACGTCGACCGGGCGATCGGGATCGCCGACGCGGGCGGCCACCGTGGCCACGCCGGCGCGGTCGGCGAGGTCGGTGGCCAGCACCTCGACGCTCACCCCGGTCGCGCGCAGGGCGGCCGCGGACGCCTCGAGCCGTGCGGCGTCCCGCGCGACGAGGATGAGGTCGTGGCCACTCGCGGCGAGCTGGCGGGCGAATTCGGCGCCGATGCCGGCGGTGGCCCCGGTGACGAGTGCGGTGGTCATGGGGCGCAGCCTACGCGGCAGCGAAGCGGACCGCCCCGCACCCGGTCGGTGCGGGCCCGGTGGGCGGATGGAGGAATCAAGCGATGACGGCCCGGACCTCGCGAGCCATCTGCAGCTCTTCGTTGGTCGGGATCACCAGCACGGCGAAGCGGGATCCGGGCGTCGAGATCGCCCGCGCCTGCTTCGACCGGACGCCGTTGACGTCGGCGTCCAGCGTGGCGCCGAGCGCGCTCAGGCCCGTCACGACGGCCTCGCGCACGGCCGAGGAGTTCTCGCCCACGCCCGCGGTGAACGTCAGCGCGTCGATGCCGCCGAGCAAGGTGAAGTAGCGGCCGATGTAGCCGACGATCCGGCGGATGTACACCGCCCAGGCGAGCTGCGCGCGTTCGTCGCCGGCGGCCTTCGCCGCCTCGATGTCACGCATGTCGGACATGTCCGACATGCCGAGCAGGCCCGAGCTCTTGTTCAGCAGGGCGTCGATCGCGTCGGTGCTCATGCCCGCCCGGCGGTGCAGGTAGGCGATCAGGCCCGGATCGACGTCGCCCGAACGGGTGCCCATGACGAGGCCCTCGAGCGGGGTCAGGCCCATGGACGTGTCGATCGCGACGCCGTTCTTGATCGCCGAGATCGAGGCGCCGTTGCCGAGATGGCACACGATCTGCGTGGTCTCGTCGTAGGGCTTGCCCAGGAACTCGGCCGCAGCATGGGAGACGAAGTTGTGCGAGGTGCCATGGAAGCCGTACCGGCGGATCGCGTACTGCTGGGCGATGTCGGCGGCGATCGCGTACGTGTACGACTCGGGCGGCAGCGAGCTGAAGAACGCGGTGTCGAAGATCGCCACGTGCGGCACATTCGGCAGCGCCTTCTGGGCGCCGCGGATGCCGGCGATGCCCGGCGGGTTGTGCAGCGGCGCGAGCGGCGACAGCTCGGTGAGCGTCGCCACCACCGCGTCGTCGATGGGCATCGTCTGCGTCAGACGGTCGCCGCCGTGCACCGTGCGGTGGCCGACGGCCTTGACCTGGTCGAGGGCCGGGCCGTGCTCGTTGAACATCGCCACCATCGCCGCGAGCGCGAGGGTGTGGTTGCTGTACTCGTCCTCCGCGACGTATTCGTCGCCGTCCACCGTATGGGTGAGGCGTCCGAGGTCTTGGCCGATCCGCTCGATCAGGCCCACGGCGAGCACCCGTTCGTCGTCGGCGTCGATCACCTGATACTTGATGGACGACGATCCGGCGTTCAACAGCAGAATGGGCGTGGTCATGGGGCTCCTCCGGCTCAGTGCTGCGCCTGAATGGCGGTGATGGCGATCGTGTTGACGATGTCGTCGACGAGCGCGCCGCGCGACAGGTCGTTGACGGGCTTGTTCAGGCCCTGCAGGACGGGGCCTACCGCCAGTGCACCGGCCGAACGCTGCACGGCCTTGTAGGTGTTGTTGCCCGTGTTGAGGTCGGGGAAGATGAAGACCGTCGCCCGGCCGGCCACCTCGGAGCCCGGCATCTTCTTCGAGCCGACCGACGGATCGACGGCGGCGTCGAACTGGATCGGACCCTCGACCATCAGCTCGGGGGCACGCTGGCGCACGATCTCGGTGGCGGCGCGCACCTTGTCGACGTCGGCACCGGAACCGGACGTTCCGGTCGAGTACGACAGCATCGCGATGCGCGGCTCGATGTCGAACGCCTTCGCCGTCTCGGCCGAGCTGATCGCGATGTCGGCGAGCTGCTCGGCGGTCGGGTCGGGGTTGACCGCGCAATCGCCGTACACGTCGACCCGGTCGGCCATGCACATGAGGAACGAGCTGCTCACCACGGAAACGCCCGGGCGGGTCTTGACGAACTCCAGGCTCGGACGGATCGTGTTGGCCGTCGTGTTCGCCGCACCCGACACCATGCCGTCGGCCATGCCCAGGTGGACCATCATCGTGCCGAAGTAGCTCGGATCGGTCATCTTCGCGCGGGCCTGCTCGAGCGTCACGCCCTTCTTGGCGCGCAGCCGGGCGTACTCGGAGGAGAACTGCTCGACCAGCTCGGGGGTGGACATGTCGACGATGTCGGCGCCCTCCAGCGAGAAGCCCAGCGCCAGCGCCCGCGCCTTCACCTCGGTCGGGTCGCCGAGCAGGATGACCTCGGCGGTGCCGCGACGCAGCACCACGTCGGCGGCCTCGAGGATGCGGTCGTCGCCCGACTCGGGCAGGACGATCCGGCGCTTGTCACGTCGGGCCATCTCGTTGAGCTGGTACTCGAACATCACCGGGGTGCGTACCGCGGCCCGGTGAACCTTCATCGCCTCGAGCAGTGCGTCACTGTCGATGTGCGCGGAGAACAGGCCGCGGGCCAGCTCGATCTTGCGATCGGAGTTCGTCATCGTTCCCTCGAGATGGAACAGCCGCTGCGCGGTCGTGTAGGTGCCGAGGTCGGTGACGATGATCGGCAGCGCATGAGGCACGGACCTGATCAGCGCAGCGATGCTCTCGGGCATCTCGTAGCCGCCGGTCAGGATCAGCCCGGCGAGCTGCGGGAAGGCTCCCGAGGCCTGCGCCATCAGCATGCCGGGGATCAGCTCGGTGCGGTCGCCGGCCATGATGATCGTCGACTCGGGCTCCAGGCGGGCGAGCATGTTGGCCAGCGTCATCGCGCCGACCAGGGGGGTCTGGCTCTCGTGCTCCAGGTGCTCCGGGCGTCCGGCGAAGAGACGTCCGTTGACGGCCTCCATCTGAGCGCGCACCGTGGGGGCGGCGAGGACGCGGTGGGCGGGCAGCGAGCCCACCACGACCCCCGGGATGGCGGCCACGACGGCGTCCGTGTAGGCCTGCTCCTGGCCCGCCGGCACCCGTGCGGGGATGACCGCGAGGACGGACGCGTGATGCTTGGTGAGTTCGGCGATGGTGCTCATCGCGAGCTGGGTCACCTCGTCGGGCGTGCGGGTGCGCCCCGACACGCCGAGCGCGACGGACGCGTTCAGGGTGGCCGCGATCCGCGCGTTCAGGGACAACTCGGCCGACCCGAGGGTGCTCGCGTAGTCGGACCCCAGCACCACCATCGCGTCGAAGCGGCTCGCGAGGTCGCCGAAGCGCTGCACGATCGTCGCCAGCGCCTCGTCGGGGTTGGCGCGCACGTCGTCGTAGGTGACGCCGTAGGACTCGTCGTAGTGCTGGTGCACCGCCGGCTGACTGATCAGCGCGGTCAGGATCTGATCCCGCGATTCGCCCGCCTTGATGATCGGGCGGAACACGCCGACCGTTTCAACCTCGCGCGTGAGCGCGTCCACCATGCCGAGAGCAATGACCGACTTCCCTGTCAGACCCTCGGGCGCCATCACATAGATGCTCCGAGTCACAGCGCACAGGATAACCGTCCGCCGCGGAAATCCCCGAATGGAGAGAAACGCGTTACCAGCGCTCGCGCAGCCAGGCGACCTGCGCCGCGTGCGCATCCACGCCGCCGGGGGTTTCCAGGATCACCGGCGCACCCGCCTCGCGTGCGATCCGGACGAGGGCGTCCGGTTCGCACGTCCCCTCGCCGAGCGCGGCATGACGGTCGGCGCCCGAACCGAAGACGTCACGCGAATCGTTGAGGTGGATCAGATCGATCCGTCCGGTGACGGCGCGCACGGCGTCCACCACCGCGGACGCGTCGAGTCCGGCGGCGTGCGCGTGGCAGGTGTCGAGGCAGAAGCCGACGTGGTCGAACCCGTCCGCCCGGGAGATGCTCTCCCACAACCGTGCGATCCGGTCGAGATGGCGCGCCATCGCGTTCGCGCCGCCGGCGGTGTTCTCGATCAGCAGCGGCACCGTGATGTCGAGACCCTCGATCGCCTTGCGCCAATTGTCGAAGCCGGCCGCCGGATCGTCCGTCGCGCCCACGTGCCCGCCGTGGACGATGACGCCGCGCGCACCGATCTCGGCGGCCAGCTTCAGCTGGCGCGCGAGCATCTGCCGCGACGGGATCCGGATCCGGTTGTTGGTCGTGGCCACGTTGATCACGTACGGCGCGTGGACGTACAGGCCCACCCCGGACGCCTCCGCGTCGGCCTTGAGGCCCGCCGCGCCGCCCGGGTGAGTGACCGCGTGGCCCTTCCACGCCTGCGGATCGCCGAGGAACGTCTGCGCGATCGCGAAACCGCCCGCCCGGGCGTAGGCGACGGGGTCGCCCACGGCGTGCGCGCCCACGACAAGGGCGTTCGCGGTCACGCCTCCATCCCCCCGAGCACCTCGATCGCCTCCGCGACGTCGTCGGCGGGGACGAGCAGGTGATCGTGGTAGAAGCCGGCGAGGACGTTGCACGACAACCCGACGCGCGCCAGCGCCGTCGCCACCGCGGCGGTCACGCCGACCGCCGACAGCGACGTGTGCGCCTGCAGGGTGATCCAGCCGAAGACGCCCTCGTAGGCGTAACCCGCGGCGTCCGCCACCTGCTGGTCGAGCACCAGCGTGATGCCCTCCTCCTCGAGAATGCGGGCGTGCGCCTCGACGGCGGGCTCGTCGGCGAGGGTGACATAGACGTACGTCCCCTGACGGACGCGCGGGCGCAAGGAGCCGAGGATCTCGTGCAGATTGGTAAGGCCGGCCATGAGTGAGAGTCTAGTGTCGTGCACTCGGCGTGGGCCGCGTGGAACCTGTTTGCCGGAGAGTGGTGGGGTGTCGTCGACGTATGACACCTTTGGGCTCAGCGTTCCCGCCCGGGGCGTCCGATCCGACAAGGGAGTCAGCTCATGGACACCGACCACTTGGCCGTCCGGTTCGCCCAGGCGGCGCGCACCCACGCGTCGCGCCCGGCCACCCGGATCAAGGACGGCGACCGATGGAAGGTGCGCACCTACGGCCAGCTCGCCCAGCGCGTGTCGCTGCTGGCGGCCCATCTCATCGACGCGGGGGTCGAGGCGGGCGACCGCGTGCTGCTGTTGGCGAACAACTGTCCGGAGTGGTCCCAGATCGACCTGGCGCTGCTCAGCATCCGCGCCGTTCCCGTGCCGGTGTACCCGACGAGCACACCCGAGCAGATCCGGCACATCGCCGCCGACTCGGGCGCGATCTTCGCCGTCATCGAGAACGCCGCGTTGCTCGCGCGGTTCGAACAGGTCTGGGACCGGACGCCGGACGTGCGGGGGGTGTGGACGTTCGAGCCGACCCCGGGCGGCGACGAACGCGTGCGCCTGCTGGCCGACGTCGCGAGGACCACGCCGACCGCCGAGCAGGACGCCGCCGCCGAGGCCCGGCTGGGCGAGGCGTCGGCCGACGACCTCGCCTCGATCATCTACACGTCGGGCACCACGGGCGAGCCGCGCGGCGCGGCGATCCGCCACCGCGGCTTCGCCTTCGAGCTCGACAGCCTGGACGCGTTCTTCGCCATCACCGCGCAGGACTCCTCGCTCGCGTTCCTGCCGTTGTCGCACGCGTTCGAGCGGGCCTGGACGTTCAAGGTGCTCACCACCGGCGCCCTCAACACGTACGTGAAGGATCCGCGGACCGTCGCCGCGCTGCTCGTCGAGGCGAAGCCGAGCATGTTCGTCAGCGTGCCGAGGCTGTACGAGAAGGTGTTCACCACGGTGCACGAGCGCGTGGCGGACTCGCCGGCCAAGCAGCAGATCTTCCGCTGGGCGATGCACGTCGGCGGCGCCTGCCAGCACGCCTATCGCAAGGGGCGGCGTCCGAGCGCGCTGCTGCGCGCCCAGCTACCGCTGGCCGACAAGCTGGTGTTCTCCTCCATCCGGGACGCCTTGGGCGGGCCGAAGTCGGTGATGGCCTGCGGTGGCGCGCCCGTGCGCAAGGAGATCGAGGAGTTCTTCTCGTCGGCCGGCATGCTGTTGTCGTCCGGCTACGGCCTCACCGAGGCGTCCCCGCTGGTCTCCTTCAACTCACCCCGCGGTTTCAAGTTCGGCACGGCCGGGCGTGTGATCAAGGGCGGCGAGTTGAAGATCGCCGACGAGGGTGAGATCTGCTTCCGTGGCCCCAACGTGATGGTCGGATACTGGAACAATCCCGAGGCCACCGCGGCCGCGATCGACGCCGACGGCTGGCTGCACACTGGTGACGTCGGATACGTCGACACCGACGGCTACCTGGTGATCACCGACCGGCTCAAGGACATCATCGTCACC
The DNA here is from genome assembly GCA_016711325.1 of Nigerium sp. GTDB lineage: Bacteria > Actinomycetota > Actinomycetes > Propionibacteriales > Propionibacteriaceae > Propioniciclava. The sequence continues at coordinate 208,545 of JADJTH010000010.1, forward strand.
TCCGGCGGCAAGAACATCGCCCCGGCGCCGATCGAAGGCATGATCCTGGCCGATCCGCTGTTCGAGCATGCGGTCGTCCTGGGCAACAACCGGCCGTTCGTGACGCTTCTGGTGCGCCCCTCGCTGCCGCACCTGGAAGAGATCGCCGCGCAACTGCAGGTGAAGTTCGCCGATGTCGCCGAACTGGCGAACGCCCCGGAGATCGTCGAGGAGATCCGGCGCCGCGTCGACCGGCTCACCGAGAAGCTGCCCAGCCAGGACCAGATCAAGGATCTGCGGGTGATGCTGGAGGAGTTCACCATGGACAACGGCCTGCTCACGCCGACTTTGAAGGTGCGCCGCCGTCAGGTCGAGGAGCGGTTCGCCGCGCTGATCGAAGACATGTACGCCAAGCTCAGCGAGGCCAGGGACCGCCTGACCCACTGACACCCGGACGCCGGCCTGCTGACGCCCGCGGTCCGCACACTGGACGGGGCGCGGCCGCGCCGACGAAGGACCGGGGATTCGGACGGGCCGGGCGGGTCCGGTAAGGTGGGCGGTCGAGTGTCCGCACGGGCACTCACCTGCATGAACCCTCCTGCCCCGGGAGATTCCCGTGGCCGTCAAGACCAGAGGAGGTGGGGTTACACACATGCGCAGCTACGAAATCATGGTGATCGTGAGCCCCGACGTCGACGATCGTCAGGTCGCCGGTGTCGTGGAGAAGCCGCTCGAGGCGTTCAAGGCCGCCGGTGGCACGGTCGACAACATCGATCACTGGGGCCGTCGTCGTCTCGCCTACGACATCCAGAAGAAGTCGGAGGGCGTCTACGCCGTCCTGAACGTGACCGCGGAGCCGGCCGTCGTGAAGGAACTCGACCGCCAGTACACGCTCAACGAGCAGATCATGCGGACGAAGGTCATCCGCCCCGACCTGCACCACTGACCGAGCGCTCGCCAGCCGCGGGGCCGCGACAGCAAGAATGTCACCGGCGCACGCGAGGCTGGGGAGTGACTCACCCGACACGTCCGAAATCGGAGATCTCACATGGCCGGCGAAACCATCATCACGCTCGTGGGCAACCTGACGGCTGACCCCGAGCTTCGCTTCACCCCCTCGGGGGCCCCGGTGGCCAACTTCACGGTCGCCTCCACTCCCCGCAACTTCGACCGGGCGACCGGCGAATGGAAAGACGGGGACGCCATGTTCATCAACTGCGCGGTGTGGCGCCAAGCCGCCGAGAACGTGGCCGAGTCCCTGCAGAAGGGCATGCGCGTCATCGTTCAGGGGCGGTTGAAGAGCCGCAGCTACGAGACCCGCGAAGGCGAACGCCGCACGGTGTTCGAGATCGAGGTCGACGAGATCGGTCCTGCCCTGCGTTACGCGTCCGCCAAGGTCACCCGCACCACCAGCGGTGGCGGTGGCGGTGGCTACAGCCAGGGCGGCTCCGGGGGTGGCGACAACTGGTCGTCCCACCAGGGCCAAGGTGGCGGAGGTTACGGCGGCGGCGGCAACCGGCCGCAGCCGCAGCAGCCGGTCAACGACCCGTGGGCGAGCGCCCAGAGCGACGATCCGCCGTTCTGATCGTCCCCGGTGCTGATCGCACCACCTGATCCATGTCATTCCGGCGTTGGCCGGGCTCTGCCAAGGAAGAGAGCACCACAATGGCTCCACAGCGTAAGCCTGTGAACAAGAAGAAGATCGCTCCTGCGAAGTCCATCAAGATCGGTCACATCGACTACAAGGACACCGCGACCCTGCGGAAGTTCATCTCCGAGCGTGGAAAGATCCGCGCCCGCCGGGTGACCGGTCTGTCCGTGCAGGAGCAGCGCAAGGTCGCCATCGCGATCAAGAACGCGCGCGAGGTCGCCCTGCTGCCCTACGCGTCCACCGCTCGCTGAGAAGGGAAGACACCACGATGAAGCTCATTCTGACTGCCGCTGTCGACCACCTCGGCATCGCCGGCGACGTCGTCGAGGTCAAGGACGGCTACGGCCGCAACTACCTGCTGCCCCGCGGTTACGCGATCCGTTGGACGCGCGGCGCCGAGAAGCAGATCGAGGGCATCACCCGCGCCCGCGACGCCCGCGAGGTCCGAGGCAACGAGCACGCCGTCGCGCTGCGCACGCAGCTCGAGGCGCTCGATGTCGAGTTGGCCGCCCGTGCGGCCGACGAGGGCAAGCTGTTCGGCGCCGTCAAGGCCGCCGACATCGTTGCCGCGATCAAGAAGGCCGGCGGCCCCGCCGTCGACAAGCGCGCGGTCACGATCGCCAAGCCGATCAAGACCGTGGGCGACCACAAGGTCGGCGTCAAGCTGACCGAGGCCGTCACCGCGCACCTGCCGGTGAAGGTCGTCGCTGCCTGACGGCTCTCACAGCAACGCCGGTCGCCCCGCAGGGGCGACCGGCGTCGTGGCGTTCTGGGGATCTCGGACGCACGCGCGGCGGCGGCGATCAGGTGGCGGGGCGTCCGAAGCTGAAGCTGCCCAGTGCAGTGCCGTGGATGGCGATCGGCGCGGTGACCGGCGAGGTGGGCTCGGACGACTCGGCTCCCGCCGCCTGCGCCGGTTCGCCGGGCATCAACGGGCGCACGGGCTCGCCGAGCGCGGCGAACAACGCCTGGTCCAACTCGTCGCGGGGTGTCACTCGGTGCGTGCGTGTCTCGGGCATGGCCACAGTGTAGGCAGTGACCCTGGGAGCCGGCCGTGCCCCCGCTGGGTGGCCGGCCCGGCTCCGCGTCCGGCCTACTCCGTCGCGGGCTGGACGCTCGGAGACGCCGTGGCGGTGGACGCGGGCTTGGCGGTCGCCGTGTCCGTGGCCTTGGCGGCAGCGGCCTCGGGGCTGGCGGTGGCTTGCGCGGTCGGGCTCGCTGGTGGGGAGGCCGTGGCCGGGGTGGCCGAGGCCGTCGGGGTGCTCGACGCACTCGCGGACGCCGTCGCGGACGCCGTCGGGGTCGGGGTCGCCGTGGCGCTCGGGGTCGCGGTGACGCTCGGGGTCGCGGTGACGCTCGCGGTCGGGTGTGCGGACGCGCTGGGGCTCGCGGACGGGCCGGCTTCCGGCGTCGGTGTCGGACCGGGCGTCGCGGACGCGCTGGCGTCCGGCGTCGGCTCGGCACCCGGCGTCGTCGCCGGGGCCGCGCTCGGCAACGCCGCCGGCTCGATGACGGCCATGGGAATGGCGAGGCGAACGTACGGCGCACCCGAGAGCACGGCGGCCGGGTTGACGTACGAGCCGTTGACGAGCACCTCGAAGTGCAGGTGGCAGCCCGTGGAGAGACCCGTCGTCCCGGAGAGGCCGATCTGCTGGCCCTTGCTGACCTGCTGCCCGACGCGGACCCCCAGCACCGACAGGTGTGCGTAGCGGCTGACCATGCGGTCTTCGTCGATGGTGCCGTGATCGATCTCGACCAGATTGCCGTAGCCGCCGGCGACACCCGACCGCGTGACCCGCCCGTCCGTCATCGCCACCACCGGCGTGCCGCAGGCGGCGGTCATGTCGACGCCGTTGTGGTTGCGCACGTAGTGGAGGATCGGATGGAAGCGTGCCCCGAAGGACGAGGTGATCGGCCCAGGAACCGGCGAGACGAATCGTGAGGTGCCGACGAACGACGCGGCACCGGCAGGAGCGGGGATGGCGAAGGCGGTCACGTTGCGGGGCACCTCGTCGTCCCCGAAGGTGATCAGCGACAGGACGGCGGGATCGAGCGACGAGCGCTCCGCCAGGAACGCCGCGGTGGTCAGCGTCGTTTCGGGCAGGGCGGCATGCCGCGCGTACGCGGCCGAATGGGTCGACGCCGACACCGCGGGAACCCCGACGAGCGCCAACGGGAGCGTCAGGAACAGGCTCGCGGAGAGCGCAGCGCCCGCGCGGCGACTGCGTCGCGGGGCAGGCGCGTCGGGGATGGGGGGCAACGCTCGAGCGGGAGCGGCGCTCGCGCGACGGCTTCGTCGCGGAGCACGGCCCGGCATGCTTCGCATGGGTCTCCTCGGGGATGCCGGGTGGGAAGGGCCCCGGACGTTCGATCACTAGGATCGATTCTCGCCGTTGCATCACCAGGAACCAAGGGTCTACGGAAGAAATCTCGCGGAATTCCCCCCGGTGGGTGTCCGCGCGGTCATCTCGGCGGTGCTCCCGGGGTGTGAGGCGTGTAAGGTTCTCCACGGTTGAGGTTTGGTAGTTCTTGCGGCACCTGTCGGGAAGAAGTTCGAGCGTCACCCGAACCCCTCAGACCTGGGGGGTGAGCATCACATCAGGAAAGCAGGAAACATGGCCACCGGAACCGTCAAGTGGTTCAGCGCCGAGAAGGGCTACGGCTTCATCTCTCCCGACGACGGCTCTGCCGACGTCTTCGCCCATTACTCCGCGATCAACTCGCGGGGCTTCCGTTCACTGAACGAGGGCGACAAGGTTGAGTTCGAGACCGAGCGCGGACCGAAGGGCATGCAGGCGACCAACATCGTCCCCGTCTGACGCGCGCACGTCACCCACGCGTAAGAACGCCGCGGCTCGTAGGAGTCGCGGCGTTCTGCATGCCCGGATGCCCGCGCCCGCGGGCGACCAGGGCACGATGATCCCGTGAGCGACCATCACCCCACGAGCGGGGGACACGCGGTGCTGCTGGTGGGCGTCCCCGAACTGGAGCGGTGGGTGCGCACCCGGACGTCCGAGCAGGACGCCTCCTTCGTGTCCAGCGACCCGGAGTTCGCGCACGCGCACATCACCGTCCTGGCGCCGTTCCCGGGCGACGGGTTCGCCCAGGCCGAGGCCGTGGCGTCCGCCGTCGCACCCTTCGACTACTCCCTCGCGCAGGTGCGGGCGTTCCCGACCGGCGTGATCTACCTGCCGCCCTTCCCGGATGCGGGCTTCCGCGCGCTCACGGACGCCGCCCGCCGCGCCGTGCCCGAGGTCGCGCCCTACTGGGGGCTGTTCGACCCGGTGCCGCATCTCACGCTCGACCGGATCGGACGGGGAATCACGCGCGAAACGACCGGCGCGGCCGTCGCCGGGTTGCTGCCGGTGTCCTGCCGCGCGGAGCGTCTGCTGCTGACCTGGTGGGAGTCGGACGGCTGCAGGGTGCTGGCCTCCTATCCGCTGGGCGGCTCGCGGTAGGCCGCGGAGCGTCCTGGTGGCAAGCGGTTTTGCTGACCCGAAGGTGCCGATATTCGGGGCGCCCGTTCCATCGCCCACGGCGCCCACGGCTGGTTAAGGTGCGAGACAGGCACCGTTTCGGTGATGGTCAGGAAAGGTGATCGCATGTCCGTCGCGACTTCACGCGCGCTTCTCGAGCCGGTCAACGGCGTGGCCGTCGGCGTCCTGCGCGCGGCCCTGGGCGAGGAGGCCGTCAGCACCCGCGAGCTCGACCGGATCGCCCTGGCGATCGACGCCTCGCACTACCTGCGGACGCCCGACGCCATCATGCGCGCCCGGCACGCCCAGGACGTCGCGGTCGCGATGGCCGTGGCACGCCAGGCAAGCTGGCCGCTCACCTTCCGCGGCGGCGGCAGCAGCCTGTCGGGTCAGGCCATGTCCCTCGGCCTCACGGTGGACGTCCGCCGCCATTTCCGCGCCATCGAGGTACTGGACGCCGGCGCGCGCGTCCGCGTCCAGCCGGGCGCGACGATCAGGCAGGTGAACACGGCGCTGGCCCGCCATCGTCGGAAGCTGGGCCCGGATCCGGCGTCCGAGATCGCCTGCACGATCGGCGGCATGATTGCCAATAATTCCTCGGGGATGACCTGCGGTACCACCAAGAACGCCTACCGGACGCTCGAATCGATGACGATCGTGCTGCCCAGCGGCACCGTCCTCGACACGGGGTCGCCCACCGCGGACGCCGATCTGCGTGCGGCCGAGCCGGCGCTCGTCGCGGTGCTCGAGCGGCTGCGCGACCAGTTGCGCGCCGACGCCGTCGCCGCCGACCTGCGCCGCCGCTACGCCATCAAGAACACGATGGGCTACGGGCTCAACTCGTTCCTCGATCACGACACTCCCGTGCGGATCCTCGAGCATCTGATGATCGGCTCCGAGGGCACCCTCGGGTTCGTCGCCGAGGCCGTCTTCCGGACCGTGGCGGTGCCCGCTCGCACGGCGACGGGACTGCTGCTGTTCGACTCCCTGGACTCGGCCACCACGGCCTTGCCGCACCTGGTCTACTCGGGCGCCGAGGTCGTGGAACTGATCGACGCGGCGTCCATCCGTGCGATGGGCGCGGACGCCGCACAGGTGCTGCCGGCCGGATTCCGGCCGCAGGGGCAGGCGTCCCTCCTCGTGGAGTATTCGGCGGACGACGACGCGACCTTCGCCGAGCGTCTGGCGTCCGGTCACCAGACGTTCGACGGACTGAGCGGGTTGGAGGCGTCGCCCGAGCTCACGCAGGACGCCCGCCGGCGCGCGCAGATGTGGGTCATGCGTAAGGGGCTGTACACGAAGGTGGCGCGCAACCGTCCGAAGGGGACGGCCGCACTGCTGGAGGACGTCGCCGTGCCGATGGAATCGCTCGGCGGTGTCTGCACCGCGTTGCAGGGGCTGTTCGCGCAACACGGGTACGCCGACGCCGTGATCTTCGGCCACGCCAAGGACGGCAACATCCACTTCCTCGTCAGCGAGGACTTCGCGGGCCCGGAATCGCTGAAGCGCTACGAGGATTTCACCGAGGACATGGTGGCGCTGGTGCTCGACTCGCAGGGCACACTCAAGGCCGAGCACGGCACGGGGCGGATCATGGCTCCGTTCGTGCGGCGTCAGTACGGTGACGAGTTGTACGCCGCGATGTGGGCGGTCAAGGACGCCTGCGATCCCGAGCGCATCCTCAACCCCGGAGCGGTACTCACGGAGGATCCCCAGCTTCACCTGAAGCACATCAAGGGCACCTCGCCGGTGCGCCCGGTGATCGACGACTGCGTCGAGTGCGGCTACTGCGAGCCGGTGTGCCCCAGCCAGCACCTCACCACCACCCCCCGGCAGCGCATCGTGGTGCAACGCGCCATCGCGGACGCCGAGGCCGACGGCGATCAGGCACTCGCCGCGACGCTGTTCGACCAGGAGTCCTACGACGTCGTGCAGACCTGCGCGGTGGACGGCATGTGTTCCACGGCCTGTCCGGTGCAGATCAACACCGGCGACCTGATCCGCGACCTGCGCAAGGAACGGCAGTCAGCGGCGCTGGACGCCGGCTGGAACGTCGCCGCACGCCACTGGGGCGCGGTGCTTCGGGTGGCGAGCGTAGGCATGTCGACCGTCGACAAGGTGCCGATCGGGCCCGTGCGCGGCGTGCTCGGCGTCGCGCGGAAGGTGCTGGGCACGGACGTGGTGCCGACGCTGACGGCCGGGCTTCCCGGCGGCGGCCCGGTGCGGAAGCCGCACGCCGCCGACGGCGCGGATGCGATCTTCATGCCGGCCTGCGTCGGCACGATGTTCGGCACGGAGCACGCCTGCGGCACCGGGGTGGCCGGCGCCGTGCGCCAGTTGGCCGAGGCGGCGGGCCTCGCGCTGCGGACGCCGGACGGCATCCAGGCGTTGTGCTGCGGCACGCCGTGGAAATCGAAGGGACTCGCCAAGGGCTACGGCACGATGAGCGCCAGGCTGGCCGACTGGGTGGTGGAGAGCACGCAGCAGGGGAGACTGCCGCTGGTGTGCGACAACGTGTCGTGTTCCGAGGGTGTCGAGGTGGCGCTCAAGAACCGCGGCGTGGGCGGCGTCCGGGTGGTGGACGCGTCGCAGTGGATCGCCGAGAACGTCGCACCGCGGCTGCCCGTCGTCCCGAAAGCGCGGCGGGCCGTGGTGCATCCGACCTGCTCGTCGACGCTGATGGGCGTCAACGAGTACCTGCTGTTCCTGGCGGGCTTGGTGGCGGACGAGGTGATCGTTCCCGACGGCTGGCGGTGCTGCGCGTTCGCCGGCGACCGCGGCCTGCTGCACGAGGAACTCACCGCCACGGCCACGCGCGAGGAGGCGGCGCAGGCGAGCGCGTGGGACGCCGAGCTGTACCTTTCGCTCAACCGCACCTGCGAACTGGGCATGACGAGGGCGACCGGACGAACCTACGTCCACGTTCTCGAGGAGCTCGCGTCACGGGTGGCGGGGCTGCGACCGAGCTGAACTACACCCGTGTAACTTGTCCCCAACTGTGGAGGGGGCTGGGGATAACCCCGTGTAGAAGCCCCGGTCGCTTCCCGTCGAGACACGGAGATGCCTTCAGGTTCGCGCGCAACAGGCGCTGCCGGATTCTCAGAAACGCCTATCCACAGGGTTGTTCACACGGGGACGGGCGAGTGAAGAACGTCAGTCGACGAAAGGCGCCAGGTCGTCGGCGTCCTCGAGCTCCCACTCGTCCTCGGGCGGGATCGGCGATCCGGGAAGCCTCGCGATGAACTCGGCGCCGCCTTCGGGCGCGTGGCCGGCCTTCACCCAGCCGCCGTGCGCCTGGATCGTCTGCGCGACGATCGACAGGCCCAGCCCCGAGCCCGGGGTGGTGCGGGCGTCCTCGGAACGGTAGAACCGCTCGAACACGTGCGGAAGGTCGTCCTCGGCGATGCCGGGGCCCTGGTCGGCGACCCGGAATCGGTCGCCCCGCAGCTCGACCGTCACCGTGCCGCCCGGCGGCGAGAACTTCACCGCGTTGTCGAGCAGGTTGGTGATCGCGCGCTCGAGGGCGTCCGGCTCGCCCGTCAGGTACAGCGGTTCGAGCGCGACGTTCCACGCCAGCCCTGGGCCGCGGCGCTTCGCGCGCGCCAGGGCCGACTCGATCACGTCGCGGAGGTCGACCGGCTCGGGCGCGGCCTGGACCGTCTCGTCGCGACTCAGCTGCACCAGGTCGCCGACAAGCTGGGTGAACTCGCCCAGCTGCGCGGCCACGTCGCGCAGGATCTCGGAGCGCGCGCCCTCGGGCAGCATGCCCTGCCGCTCGTCGGCGACCAGCAGTTCGACGTTCGTCCGCATCGACGTCAGCGGGGTCCGCAGTTCGTGGCCCGCGTCCGCGATGAGCCGCTTCTGGCGCGCACGCGAGCTCTCCAGCGCCGACAGCATCTGATTGAACGAGCGGCCCAGGTTCGCCACCTCGTCGTCGCCCGTGATCTCGATGGGCGTCAGCTTGTTCGTCTCGGTGATGGACACGACCGCGTGTGCGAGCTGACGCAGCGGCCCCATGCTCGAGCGGGCGATCGCGTACCCGGTCGCGCCGGCCACCAGCGCGCCGATGCCGCCGAACACCAGCAACGACAGGCCGGTCGTCTGCAGGATCGCCAGCGTCGGGGCCAGCGGACGCCCGAGCACCAGCGCGTAGTAGGTGTCCGAATCGACCAGCGGCACCGCGACGATGCGGACGGCCTCGCCGGCGGAGTCCAGGCCCGTGCGCGACGACCAGCCGTAGGACGTGCGCGCGATGGTCAGCTCTTCGGGGCCCAGCTCCAGGGTGGCGTGGCCGTCCGGGGGAGTCATCTGATGGCCGTCGGCGCGCACGACCATGACGATGACGTTCGCCGCCTGCCACACGGAGTCGTCGATGCCGCCCATGTTCTCGAGGTCGGAGGCCAGCGCGTCCGAGGTGATGGACGCCACCTCGACCAGTTCGTTGTCCAACTGGTCGTAGACGGTCAGCAGAGTGAGCGCGTAGGCGGCGACGCCGGTCGTCGCGACCGCCGCGGTGACGGCCGCGGCGATGAGGATGGCCAGACGTTCCTGCAGCGGCCGGTGCGCCGCGGAGAAGAAGGAGCTCAGCCAGCTCACGGGGTCGACTCGCGCAGCACGTAGCCGATGCCACGCACGGTGTGGATCAGGCGTGAGCCGCCGCCGCCCTCGGTCTTGCGGCGCAGGTAGCCGATGTAGACCTCGAGCGAGTTGGCCGTGGTGGGGAACTCGAACCCCCACACCTCGTTCAGCAGCCACGAGCGCTCGAGCACGCGGCGGGGGTGTTCCATGAACGTCTGCAGCAGCGCGAACTCGGTGCGCGTCAGGGAGATCCGCTGCCCGCCGCGGGTCACCTCGCGGGTCGCCAGATCGACGCGCAGGTCGGCGAACGTCAGCACCTGCGTCTCGGGCGCCGCGGCGTCGTCGGGGTCGCGCCCCGACCGCCGGGTGAGCGCGCGCAGCCGCGCCATCAGCTCGTCGAGCGCGAAAGGCTTGGCCATGTAGTCGTCGGCGCCGGCGTCCAGGCCGTCGACGCGGTCGCCCACGGCGTCGCGGGCGGTGAGGATCAGGATCGGCACGTCGTTGCCCTGGCCGCGCAGCATGCGCGTCGTCTCGAGGCCATCGAGCCGGGGCATCATCACATCCATGACGACGGCGTCCACCTTGTGCGCGGACAGGTGGGCGAGCGCCTCGATGCCGTCAACGGCGGCAGCAACCTCGTAGCCGCTGTACTGCAGCGATCGCTTCAGCGAATCCCGGACGGCCTGATCGTCGTCGACTACAAGGATGTGCATGGGGTCATCCTATCGGCCCGGCTCCTCACCGCTCAGCAATGAGCGCACCCGCGCCAGCACGCCGGGCATCGCCGCTTCGATGGACGCCAAGGTGCCGTGGAATCCCGCCGCGTCGCCGTACCAGGGGTCGTCGATGCCGGAGCCGGGTGCGGCGTCCGGGTCGAAGTCGGTCAGCAGGTAGAGCCCGGACGCCCGCGGCGCGAGTCGGCGCATGCGGTCGACGTGCAGTTGCTCCAGGCCGATCACCAGGTCGGCGCGCTCGATCTCGGCCGCCGTGATCCGCCGGGCACGGTGCCCGCCGGCGGAATAGCCGCTGCGGGTCAGCACGGTGCGGGCGCGCGGATCGATCGGGTGCCCGGTCTCCTCGGAGCTCACGCCGGCCGACGTGAACCGGACGCCCTCGATGCCGTCCCGCGCCGCCCAGCCCTGGGCCACCCGCTCGGCCATCGGCGAGCGGCAGATGTTGCCCCAGCAGACGAACACGACCTCGACGCCGGCACGCATCACGAATGCACCTCGCCCCGCGGCCGCACGAACGAGTTGACGAGGAAGCTGGCGATCGACACCATCAGCGCGCCCCAGAAGGCGTCCCAGAAGCCGTCGACGCCCCAGGGGACGCCGAACTGCGCGCAGACCCACGACGTGAGCATCAGCAGCGCCGCGTTGACGACGAGCAGGAAGAACCCGAGCGTGATCAGCAGCAGCGGCGAGGTCACGAACACGAACAGCGGGCGGATCACCGCGTTCACCACCCCGAAGATGGCCGCGACGAGCAGCATGGTGAGCGCGGCGCCGGCGGGTTCGCCCTCGTAGCTGAGACGGATGCCCGGGAGCAGCCATGTGGCGACCGCGAGCGCGAGCGCGTTGACCAGGATGCGTAGGATCACGGCGCCCATCCTTCCACGTGCGGCACAATGGCGTCCCCGGGGAAACCCGCGCACCGCCCTCGCGCGGGCCGACGGCCCGGGTCGCAGAAAGGCGCCGATCGTGGCAGATCTGACCGGACGGGACTTCCTCAAGGAGGTGGACTTCACCCCCGACGAGTGGGCCTACCTGGTGGCCCTGGCGGGTGAGCTGAAGGACGCCCGCCGCGAAGGCCGCGAGGAACGACGCCTGCGGGGCCTCAACCTGGCGCTGATCTTCGAGAAGAGCTCGACCCGTACCCGCGCCGCCTTCGAGGTGGCCGCCGCGCACCAGGGCGCCCGCACGACGTTCCTCGACCCGTCGGCGTCCCACATCGGCTCCAAGGAGTCGGCCGCCGACACCGCCCGCGTGCTCGCGCGCATGTACGACGGCATCCAGTTCCGCGGCGACAAGCAGGAGACCATCGAGACGCTCGCCGCGCACGCCGACGTGCCCGTCTGGAACGGCCTCACCGACGACTGGCATCCCACCCAGTCGCTGTGTGACGCGTTCACGATGGTGGAGTCGTCCGGACGCCGCCCCTGCGACATCTCCTTCGCCTACGTCGGCGACGCCCGGTTCAACATGGGCAACTCGTCGCTCACGATGGCCGCCATGATGGGCATGGACGTCCGGATCGTCACGCCGCCCGCCTTCGCTCCCGACCCGACGCTGCGGGACGCCGCCCGCGAGATCGCCGCCCAGACCGGCGCGCGCATCATGATCACCGACGACATCGAGGCCGGCGTCGCCGGCGTCGACTTCGTGCACACCGACGTCTGGGTGTCGATGGGGGAGCCGCGCGGGGTATGGGCCGAGCGGTGCCGGGTCCTGGCGCCCTACCGGGTGACCAGCGAGGTGATGGCGCTGGCCGGGCCCGACGCGAAGTTCATGCACTGCCTGCCGGCGTTCCACAACCTCGACACGTCGACCGCCCAGCTGGTGCACGACCTGACCGGGCTGCGCGAGTTGGAGGTCTCGGACGAGGTCTTCGAGTCCGAGGCGTCCATCGTGTTCGATCAGGCCGAGAACCGGTTGCACACCATCAAAGCGGTGCTGGTCGCGACCCTCGCGGGCCGCTGAGGGCACCCGTGTTCGAGGCCGCGGGCCCGGACGGCGCCCGTGTTCGAGGCCGCGGGCCCGGACGGCACCCGTGTTCGAGACCGCGGGCCCGGACGGCACCGTTCCTGGGCCGGTGAAACGAGGACGAACATGGCCGGCGCGGGGACGGACTCGCCGCGCTTTGTCTTCGGCGTCGCCCAGGCCCACCTCGCTGCGTTCTCCTCGGTCGTGGGACGCCCTGTGCAGGGTTGGAATCCCTCGGCATTTCGGGTAGAAAGGGTGCCAACCGGACGGCGCGCCCCCTGACGCCCCAGCGCCGACGGTGTCACGAGGCGGTGGAGTGATGGACCCGAATCGGTACGTGCTCGCGGTGGACGTGGGCACGAGCAGGACAGGTGCAGCGATCGCGCGCGTCGGCACGGACGGCCGTGTCGACGCGTCGGCGTTCAGGCTGGGCCGCAACGGCGACCACGCGCCCACGGTGCTCTTCGTGGGTGACGGCGAGGTGCTGGTCGGCGATGCCGCCGAGCGGCGCGGCGTCGCGCACCCCGAGCGGCTGATCCGCGAGTTCAAGCGCCGCCTGGGCGATCCCGCGCCGTTCGTGGCCGGCGGGCGCCTGCTCGCCGCCGAAGACCTCTACGCCCGGGTCGTGTCATGGGTGACCGATCAGGTCACCGAACGCGAGGGGCGTCCGCCGTCGGCGATCGCCGTCACCGTCCCGGCGGCTTGGGGCCCGCACCGGCGCGAGCTGATCGACGAGGCGATCCGGCGCGACGGTGGTCCCGAGGTCGTGATCCTCACCGAGCCCGAGGCGGCGGCGCTCCACTACGACGCCATCCATCCCGTCGCCGCCGGCAGCGCGCTGGCGGTCTACGACTTCGGCGGCGGGACCTTCGACGCGGTCGTCCTGCGCAAGGACGACGCCGGCGTCGTCACCATGGCGGGCGAGCCGGTCGGGCTCGAACACCTGGGCGGCAGTGACTTCGACGACGCGATGCTGCGCCACGTCGTGGCAGCCGCGCAGCTGGATCCGCGCGAGTTCACCGACGCCGACGAGGCCACCCGCATGGCGCTCGCTACCCTGCGGCAGGAATGCGTGGCGGCGAAGGAGGCGCTGTCGTTCGACACCGAGGCCGCCATCCCGGTGCTGGTCGGCGTCCGGCAGGGATCCGTCCGGATCGTCCGCGACGAGTTCGAGGCACTGATCGCCGACGACGTGGTGCGCACGTTCGACGCCTTCGACACGGCGATCGACCGCGCCGGCGTCACCGTGGACGACCTCACCGCCATCCTACTGACGGGCGGGTCGTCGCGGATCCCGCTCATCGCCCAGCTACTGTCGGAACGCTACGACAGCCCGCTGGCGATCGACACCGACCCGAAGGCCGTCATCGCCCTGGGCGCCGCCCATCACGCGGCCACCCAGGTGCTCGCCCCGCCGGTCGTCGCGACGGCGGCGGGCGACGACGAGACCATCGCCATGGCCATCGCCGAACCGGTGTCCTCCGACGAGATGGTCGCCGCGCGCCGGACGCGACGCCGGCGGATCGCGATCCTGATCGGCGGCGGGGTGGCCACCGCGGCCAGCGTCGCCCTGTTCTCCACCTTCGCCGCCGGGCCGACCCTCACCAAGGGGATCGCGCCCGTGGCGGACTCGATCGCGATGGAGTCCGGCACGCTCGACCAGACCGCCGCAAGCCAGCCCGTGTCCCCGGGGCAGGCCGGGCCGGCAGCCGCGGCGCCCGCCGCGAACGCCCCGGCCGTCGTCGCCAATCCGGCGCCCGCGCAGCCTGCGCCGGCGACCTCCACGAACCCGGCCCCCGGGTCGACGAGCACCGCGCCGAACCCCGATCCGACCCGGCCACAGCCGTCGTCGCCGCCGTCGTCGTTGCCGCCGCCGCCGCCGCAGCCGTCGTCACCGCCGCCGCAGCCGTCGTCGCCGCCGCCGCCGTCGTCGCCGCCGCCGACGCCGCCGCCGCCGACGCCGACGCCGAGCGAGACCCCGCCGCCGGCCGATCCGCCGTCCGCCGATCCCCCGCTCCAGCAGACGCCCGACCCGGTCGTGCTCGAGTCGACCGCGCCCGACGCCGCCGTGTAGCGCCGAGAGTGATGACCTTCCCCCCACGCCTCCTCGACTCGCCCGGCACGCCATCGCTCAGCGACGCGGTGCTGCGGGGGGTGTGCGGCGCCGCGGCCGCGACGATCCTGGGGTCGGGCACACGGGCGCCCCGGGGAGTCGTCATCGGTCCCGCGGGGTCGGGCAAGTCCGAGACGCTGCGGCTCCTCGCCTCGCACAGCGACGGACTGGGTCGCCCGCACAGCATGGCCGGCGGGCGCTCCGACATCGCGGGCCTGGCGCCCGAGCACCTGCTGCTGGTCGACGCCGCGCATCTGCTGACGGTCGAGCAGCAGCACCAGGTGATCGAACGCGCGGAGGACCCGGACGCCGGCCTGGTGGTCGCCCTGCGCCCATGGCCGCGCACCGAGCCGCTGGCGCGCCTGGTGCGACTCCTGGAGCAGTCGAGGACGCCGGTCCTGCTCGGCCGCCTGACGAAGGAAGAGATCCTCGCCGCGCTCGACGACACTCACGCGATGACGCCCGCCTGCGTCGACCAGATGCTGGAGCTCACCGGGACGCTGTCGTGGCTGACGCTGGCCGCCCTCGCTGCGCTCGATGCGCAACCCTGCCCGAGCGAGGTGAGCGGCGACCGGCTGTCGGCGATCCTGGGCGACCGGATCGCCCACCGGGTACAGTCGCTCACCCCCGAGCTCCGGCGCGCGGTCGAGGCGCTGAGCCTGGGCGTGCGCGCTGCCCCCGACCAGGCGTCCGACTGGGACGACCTGATCGGCCACGGCCATTCCGAGGGCCTGCTGCATCGCAACGGCGAGCCGCCACCGATCGTTCGCCACGCCGTGCGTTCGACGACGTCCGCGCAGCGCATGGCGGAGTTCGCGTCCGGAATCGCACAACAGCTCCGCCAGGCACGGTCCGAAGACGTCGACGCGCACGAATGGACGGACGCCGTCCGTGACCCGGCCATCGCGGCGGCGCTCGTGAGCCACGGCGATGCGCTGCTGACCAGCGACCCCCGCCGCGCCCACGATCTCTACGCCGCAGCCGTCGACTGCGGCTACGCCGAACCGTCGCTGGCCTACCGGCTGGCCCGTGTCGACTGGGCGCTCGGCGACCTGGAAGGCGTGGCCTCACACCTGGATCCGGTGGTGGCCGACCTCGCTCACCCCGAGCACGCCGACATCGTGGACGCCGCGGCGTCCATGTGGACCGCCCGCGGAGCGATGGTGACCGGCCACGGCCTCTACCGGTGGGCGCAGCCGCGGCGCACGCTCTCGGTGGCCCTCGCCTCGATCGTCGGGGTGGGCGTGGGGGACCAGCAGTGGGTGAACGTCCCCGACGACGAGGGCGCGGGACCGCCGTCCATGGCCTCGGTCGCGCTCGATACCGTCCGGCGCGGGCTCGCCCACGCCCTGACCGCCGAACTCGGCCCTTCGCTGGCCGAGTTGGTGCTGGGCGCCGAGACCTACACCGCGTCCCGCTCGGTGGCCCCCGTACCCGAACTGCCGGCGGTCATCGCCGCGGTCGCCGCCCTCAACGTCGGACGCCTCGACGTGGCCGCCCGGGTGCTGGATGTCGCGGAGCAGGGCGGGCACGGCGGTCCGTGGGCCCGACGCCGGCTGTTGCTGTGGCAGTCCTGGGTGGCGCTCAACCGCGAGCATCCCCACGAGGCGCGCGAGAAGCTGGCCGCCGCGACCGCGGACGCCGCGTCGATCAGTCCACGGGACCGTCTCCTCGTCGACGTCCTGAACGTGGCCATCGCCCGGCGGCACGGTCAGGCGTCCGACCTGATGATGGCCTGGCAGGAGTCACGGCACTGCCTGTTGCGCACGCGTTTTGACCTGTACACGTTCCCGCTGCTCGGCGAGTTGGTGGTCTGCGCGACGAAGACGGGCGACCTGGCGCTGGTCGAGGGGCACCTGCACGGCGCACTGGCCATCGACGAGGCACTCGGGTCGCCGCCGCTGTGGTCGGTGCACCTGCGCTGGGCGGGCATTCAGCAGGCGATCCTGCTCGACCGTCCCGAATCGCTGACCCCGCACGCGCGCGCGCTGCTGGCGGCCGCGTCGTCCAACAAGCTGGCCGCCAAGATGGCCCGCGCAGGGCGGGTCTGGACGGACGTCATGACCGGCGTGGTCGATCCCGATTCGGTTGAGAAGGCGGCCTTCGGCCTCGGGACGGCGGGGCTGGCCTGGGACGGCGCACGGCTCGCCGGCCACAGCGCGTCCCGCACGGACGACCGCCGGATCGCCGCCCGCCTGATGGCCTGCGCGCGCGAGCTGCACCCTGGCGACGGACAGCCTCCCTCGGTCGCGACCGAGAACGCCGAACCGGTCGCGGACGCCGAAGCGCCCGCCGGCGGCGTCCTGAGCGCCCGCGAGCGCGAGGTGGCCCTGCTGGTGCTGCAGGGCAAGACCTACAACGAGATCGGCGAGGCGATCTTCATCTCGCCGCGGACGGCCGAGCATCACATCGCGCGCATCAGGCGCCGCCTCGGCGCGGGGAGTCGGTCCGAATTGATCACGCAACTGCGCGTGATCCTGCACGACGACGGCGCCGGACAGCCCGCGTCCGGCGGCTGATCCCTAGGTGGTCGGCGCGGGCCTCGGGCCGTTCCCCTAGCGCGGCCGTTCCACCATGGGTCTCCTACCCCATCGCGTCGTGGGGACATCCGGGTTACATTGGAGGTCAGTACACGCCCCCCGCCCGAGGAGTAGCCGTGAGTAACCCAATCGCCACCGTCGCCGACGCGCTGATCGAGTTCATCCTGAGCTTGCTGCGTGATCCGGCCGCTCGCGAGGTCTTCGAGCGCGACCCCGAGGGGGCGCTGCAGGCTCAAGGCCTCGGCCGGCTGTCGGCCGCAGACGTCTGCTCGGTCGCTCCCGTGATCTACGACCGCCCCGACGTCGTGCCGCACGTGGCCCCGAAGGTGGTGACGCCTTCCCGCCCGCACGAGAGCGAGACGGTGCGCGAGGTCAAGAGCATCCTCAATCAGATGACCTACGTGACGAACAACACGAGCATTCATAACAACAACACGATCGTCGACCAATCGGTCAACCAGAATATCTGGACGGACGGCGACGTCTTGCAGGTGTTCGACCAGTCGGCCGTCGTGTCCACGGGCGAAGGTTCGCTGGCCGTCGGCGGCGATGTCACCATCGACGGGAGCCAGGATTCCTCGACCACGATCATCGCCGGTAACGACGCGGCGGTCGGCAACGCGCTCGACGTCGTCGTGACCGAGAACTCCTACAACGAGGCCACCAACGCCCCGGCCACCCACACCCAGGTCGAGGTCGAGGTCGAGGACTCGTTCAACGACAGCCACACGGCGATCGTGAACACCGACGACTCGTTCAACCAGACCTCAATGCTGAGCGACGAGACGTCGATCAGCATCGACAACGACACCACGGTCACGTACGACGATCCCGGCGAGGGTGAGTTCTAAGAGGTCGCACGAGCGTGAGCAGCCAGCCTGATTCGTCGCCCGCCGCTCCGGAGCATGGTCGCACTGCTCCGGAGCGGCCGCCGCTGGTCAAGGCCAGTTCGGCGCCCGTGGTGGACAACCGTCCACCGCCGATCCTGGCGAGGCTGAGCCAGATCGCGTGGGTGGGGAGCATCGGGTTCACCGGCTTCATGATCGTCTACATGTTCATCATCCGTGAGACCCAGTTGCCGCTGCTCGCAGCCCTCATCCGTGGGATCGACGACAGCAGAGCCGACGAGACGTACGACACCGCGACCGACATCATCTTCTGGACGCTGTTCGGCACCCTCGTCGTGCTGGTGGTGGTGCAGATCATCATGCTCATGTCGATGATGAACCGCCGGCCGGGCGCGCGCTGGTGGCAGACCTCCTCACTGGCGCTGCAGACGGTTGCGGTCGGCGCCGTCGCGGAATTCCTCGGCGAGGGCGAACGCGGCCAGCTACTCGGCCAGGCCGGCCCCGTCGCCCTCGGCCTCGGCGTCGCCGGTCTGCTGATCTCCCTGCTGCCCCCCGTCCTGCGCTGGAGCGCCGCCCGCATCGACGTCCGCCGCGGCCCACTCGGGCCGAGTCGCGGTTCGGATTTCTGACGCGACGTCTTCGATGCTCCGGATCACGGTCCGGCAGACCGTCACCGTGTCGCGTTCGCTGAACGGCGACTGCGCGCGGGTGTGCCAGCGTCGCAGCAGATCGTCCACGAGCACGTGAGCCTCGGACGGATGCGCGAGCCCCGGCATCCCGAGGCGCTCGGCCCACGCCGTGCCGCTTCCCCCGATGAGCCGCTCGGCCTCCTCGGCTTCGTCGGCGGGGAGGGGGAGCGTCCCGGTGCGTGCGCGCGCCAGAAGGGACAGCTCCCGCAGCGCGTGGGTGGAGGCGCCGATCTGCTCGATGCGTGACAGCAGCAGGCCGCTGCCGGCGCGCGGCTTCTCCCGGACGACCTCCTCCACGGCGTGCAGGACGCCCCGGACCTTCAGCACGTCGCTGCGGGCGCGGAAGTGGGTGTCCACGAAGCTCTGCACGCCGGCCAGGCCGCTCTGCTGCAGCAGGCGTTCGGCGAGCACGGAGGAACTGTCGGCGCCTCCCCTGACCAGGAGTGCCCCCAGCCGGACGCCGAAGATGCCGAACCGGGCGATCAGCGTCCGTCGCTCGGCGGGCGGGACGTCCACCAGGTCGGTGGGGGCGGTGAAGCGGTCCACCGAGACCAGCATGCGGTCGCGGTCGAAGCGATCCAGCCTGGCCAGCTGACGAAACGCGGCGAACTCGGCCTCGCGCAGCGTGCGGGCGCTCTCGGCCAGCAGGCCGGCCACGGGCATGATGTCGAGGGCGAGGGAGCGGAGCTCCCCATCGGTACGGTAGCGCTCGGCGATCCGGGCCGCGGACAGCAGCGAGTCGACGCGGCCGGAGCCCACCTCGTCGGCGCGGGAGAGGACGGCCAGCGCGTTCACGGTCTGGGTGGCGCCGGCCGCGGTGTCGCGGAACGCCTCGAGGAATCCGACGTCGGAGGCGTGGACGTGACGCAGCAGGTAGATGATCGCGTCCGCCGCCGACGGCGCACTGTCGGGAGTGAGGAAGACCGTCGAACGGGCGGACGTCTCCGTCGACGCCGAGGCGATGCCGGGCGTGTCGATGAGGATCGTGGAGCGCAGGCTCGTGGACGGCCACTCGACGTCGATCCAGCTGACGTCCTCGGCCTTCAGGCCAGGGAAGTCGAGCACGAGGCGTCCGTGGTCGCGGCGGATCGGCATCCGCTTGACCGGGCCGCCGTCGCGGGGATGGACGTGGACGCGCGGGGTGTCCGAGTAGCGGTACCACGTGATGGTGCGGGTGCACTCGCCGGCGTCCGTCGGCGCGATCTGCTCGCCGATCAGCGCGTTGAGCAGCGTCGACTTGCCGGCCTTCACCATACCGGCCAGCGCCAGCCGGAGCGGGTCGTGCAGCCGGCGTGCGCACGTGTTCAGCACCTCGCGCGCCGCAGCGTCGTCGTCGTAGACGCCCAGCGCCTCCTGAACCACCCCGGCGGTGGACTCGAGCAGCGCGTTGCTCATGAGTGCGCGGACGCCTCGACGCTCAGGTGGGCCGGCGGTGGCTCGATGCTGGGCGCGGGCGCCGGTGCGGGGATCTCGGCCTTCAGCGCCTCCAGCGCACCCAGCTGGGTTCTCAGCTGCTGGATCCGCTTGTCGCGGTCGGTGGAGTAAGTGGACGCCGCGATGCGGGCGTTGGCGACCGCCTCGGTGAGGGAGCGGTGGATCTCGTCGGCAATGCCGCCGAAGTGATCGCGCGTCACGCGCTGCACCATCCGCAGCCGGTCGCGCAGCTGCTTGCCCACCTGGAACACGACCTCGTCGATGTAGCGGCGGACGTGGTTCTTTGCCTCGTTCTGCCGCCTGGTGAGCCGTGCGCTCATGTCTTCACGGAACGCGCGGCGTCCGACGAACACGCCCGCCAGCAGCGAGATGGGGTTGATCAGCGACATGCCGATGAGGCTGGTGGCCAGGCCCATCATCAGGACGCCGCCGTACGATCCGCGCACCCCGATGTACAGCTTCTCGCCGGCGCCCAGGCTGCCGGCGTCGAGCCACGCCAGCTCTTCGACCGCCTCGAGGACGCCGTCGGTGTCGCCGACGTCGATGCGGGGGATGCTCAGCTCGCCTTCGGCGAAGTGGTCGGCCACCTCGGCCGCCAGGAACTGCTGCCGGTCGTTCGTCCACACGAAGGACTCGGAGACCGCCTCGGAGATGCGCTGCTCGAGCCACTCGGTGAACTGGTCCCAGATGGGGCCCGGATCGCCTTCGTCGATGGCTGCCTCTGCCTCGCGCTGCACCCGGCGCAGCCGGTCCCGCAGGTCGTGCTCGGTGTCGGCGATCAGGTCGGCGATGCCGTCGGTGAGGGTCACCTGCCAGCGCGAGGTGCGGCTGCGGAACTCGTCGGCGTTCGCCTTCGCCCTCTCGAGCTGGGCGATCATCGCGGGCGTCTGCTCGGGGTTGAGGAGCGCCTTCAACTCGCTGGTCAGCGACAGCGACAACTGATCGACGACCGACACCATGTCGTGCACCGCACCGCGCTGCTGCACGACCTCGGCCCGCGCGACGACGTCGCGGCGCAGGTGCGCCACCAGCGCCGGAAAGCCCGACTCGTTGTTGAGCTCCTGGTCCTGCTGCTGGGCCGCCATGAGGCGGAGGTCGCTCGAGATCGGGTAGATGGGGATGTGCCCGACCTCGTCGAGGTGATGCGCGTCGATGCGCTCGATCTGCCGCCAGTGCGGGTAGATGTCGGTCTTGGACAGCACTGCCGACACGTTTGGCGACACCCGCAGCGCGTGCCGGATGAGCTGCACCTCGGGCTCGGTGTACTCCTGGGAGGCGTCCGACACCAGCAGCATGGCGTGGGCCGTGGAGAGCGCCGACAGCGTGCTCAGCGAGCGCATCGACTCCGGCCCGCCGACACCCGGCGAATCGACGAGCCGCAGGCCGCCCTTGAGGATCTCGCGCGGCAGCCGGACCTCTGCGGCCACGATCGCGCGCTCGTTGCCCGGGTTGCCCTGCTCGGACACGTAGTCGGCGATCGCGTTGATGTCGATGGGCTGCCGGACGATCGGGGCGTCCGCGCACTCCCCGGAACGGACGAGGATCGCGGCCGACGGCTGATCGCCGTAGGCGACGGCGGTGGGAACGCTCGTGGCGATGTCGTCGTCGACCGGGCAGACCGGTGCGGTGACGAGGGCGTTGATCAGTTTGCTCTTGCCCTGCTTGAACTCGCCCACCACGAGCACGCGCACCTCGGGATCGCGGAGCCGGGCTTCCGTCTGGGCGAGCCGGGAGACGAGGTCGTTGCGCCCGATCGCGCCCGCGGCCTGTGCCGTCTTCTGGATGAGCCGCGTCAACTCGGCGGTGGGGGTCGTCGGTGGAACGGGCGCGACGGCCTGCCGGTCGGTGGACCGTCCGGCATCGCTGGCGTTGCTGGTCATGATCGCTCGCTCCTCACACCGTCCCGATCACCCTAATGCAAGCGGACGGCGCGCCGGCGGGCGTTGGTGCGAGGGTTTCTCGCACGCGCCCGCAGGCCCCGACCGGATGGTCGGAGCCTGCGGTGATGACGATTCGTCGGGGACGTCGGGATCAGAACTCGAGTTCGAACTCGGTGTCGACGGCGATGTCTTCGGCCTGGACGATGCCGCTGTCGGTGGAGCCCCACACGACGTTGGTGTCGATGTCCCACGCCTCGTGGTTGGAGATCTCGTTCGTCAGCGTGTCGTTGAGCGAGTCGGTGATGCTGACGTTCGTCTCGGTGAACTGGTTGAAGGAGTCCTCGAACTCGACCTCGATCTCGGTGGAGACCTTGGAGTTGTCGGCCCAGCTGTTGTACGAACCGGTCGTGTTCGTGATCGTCGTCGTGTTGCCGATCACCGCGTCGCCGCCGGCGGTGATGGTGGTGGAGTTGTCCGTCCAGGCGTTGACCGTGATGTCGCCGCCGGCCGCCTGCGAACCCGCGCCCGAGGCCACGATGCCGCTGGTGCTGCCGAACGCCTGAGCCACGTCGCCGCCGGCCCAGATGTTCTGGTTGATCGACTGGTCGAGCGTGGTCGAGTTGTTGACGATGGACACATCGCCACCGGCCGTCTTCAGGCTGCCGAGGCCCTGGGCGCCGGTCAGGTTGTTGAAGGTCGTGTTGTACTCGCGCGGGCCGGCAACGTTGGTGTTGGCCGAGCCGTTGACCGAACGATCGGAGTTGTCGGTCAGCGTCTGGTTGTAGGAGCCCTGGTTGCCCGAGTCGTTCGACGAGTTGTCGGTGTTGAAGGAGTCCTCGACCTCCAGGTCGAGATCGAACCCGAGTTCGGTGTTGACCGAGTTGTCGGAGGTGGTGGAGTTGTCGGAGTTGTTGTTGTTACCGAAGACGTTGTCCTCGACCTCGACCTCGACCTCGGTGGCGACCGAGTTGTCGGTGTTGGTGGAGTTGTCGGAGTTGTTGTTGTTGCCGGCGAGGTTGTCGCGGATGTCGGCGACGGTGTTGACCGAGTTGTCGGTGTTGGTGTTGGTGGAGTTGTCGGAGTTGTTGCCGTCACCAACGGTGTTGCCGTTGAGGTTGTCTTCGAACTCGAATTCCATGGTCTGCTCCTTGTGCTCGATGATGGCCAGTGCTGCCGGCCGCACCAGCGGGCGACCTGTGACTCAAAGTCTGCGGCGTCGCGCTGCATCCCGCATCGGGGGCGATCCCCTTAGCGGGCGTGTGCCGCTACGGGATCGCTCAAGACGACTGCGCGAGCGTTAGGGGGGTGCAGGGCGCACGAGGGGGAACGGGGCCGGTGTCAGGGGGAGCAGCACGCCCAGATCCACCAGCCAGGCACGGGTGTCGGCGTCCGACGTCCACACGGACGCCTGCCAGCCGGCTCGCCGGGCGGCCACGACGTTCGCCGGCAGGTCGTCGACGAACGCGATCTCCTCGGGAGCGCAGGCGAGCACCTCGGTCACCCGGTGGTACGCGGCGAGCTGCGGCTTGGCGACCCCCATGGACGCCGAGACGAACCAGGCGTCGGCCTCGTCGGCGAAGTCGGCGTCCACCAGGCGCAGGTCGAGGCTGAAGGGCGCGTTCGACAGGATCGCGACCCGGCGTCCGGCCTCGCGCACATCGGCGAGCAGCTGCCGGGCCTCCGGCCGTAGCCGCAGCCACAGCGAGGCGTCCAGCTCGGCGAGGCGCGCGACGTTCTCGGGGGTGGCCGGATGGCCGAGACTCTCGAGGATCGGCGTCCAGTAGGCGGCATCCGTTTCGCCGAGGTCGTACGCCTCGCGGCCCGCCGCGTACAGCGCGGCGAAGCGCTCCTCGTCGACGCCGAGGAGATTCGCGGGCTCGCTGATCACCCCCTCGCCGCTGGCGAGAGTGTGGCCCAGGTCGAAGACGACGGCGCGGATCATGCCGCCCAGTCTGCCGGACCGCCGGTCAGATCGCCGCGCCCTGCGCCGGGGCGTCCGCGTAGGCCTTCGACAGGGTGCGGTACGGCTTGGACAGCAGCGCGACCGTGGTGAAGATCAGGCCGATCAGGCTGGCCAGCACGAACACCAGCGCGATGCCGCGCGCCTCGCCGGGGCCGAGCAGCCAGCCCCACTGCGCCTGGCCGGCGTCGGTGTCCATCAGCGGGATCAGCCAGAACTGGGCCACCGGGCCGATCAGGAAGGCGCTGACGGGGGACGCCGCCACCTCGACGGACTGGGCGAACCCGAACACGCGCCCCTGGGTCTCGAGGGGCACCACCCGCTGCAGCACGGTCTGCTCGGCCGCCTCGACGACCGGGATGAGCAGCATGTACGCGAAGATGCCGACGATCAGCAGCGGCACCGACTCGCGGATCGTGAACAGGCCGCCGACGATCCACATGGCGATGTTGGCCAGCAGCAGCGCGCGCAGCGGCCGGGAACCGAGGCCGAATTTGCCGATCAGCCCGCCGCCGACGAGGAAGCCGATCCCCAGGACGCCGAACGCGATGCCCCACGCCTCGACCGACATCAGCGACAGGCCGTACGGATCGAGCAGTGCCATGTGGACGCCGCCGAGCAGGTTGTTGAAGGTTGAGAACAGGATCAGCCAGATCAGGGCCGGCACCTGGCGGATCGCCCGCCACGCGCCCGCGAAGTCGACCGGCTTCGGAGCGCCGTCCGCGTGCACGATCTGCGCCTCGGGGATCGGGACCGTGATCATGTGGGCCAGGGACGCCGCGGTGAGGCCGAGCGCGATGAGCAGCGCTGCGGTCATGCCGAGTTGGCCGATCGCCAGACCTGCGATCACCGAGGTGATCATGAACGACAGCCCGTTCACCATGCCGACGATGCCGTTGGCCTTGTCGCGCTCGCCGTCGGGGACGAGCAGCGTCACCACCGTCGACAGCGCGATGCCGCGCGCCGACTCCATGATCGCGCCCGTGAGCAGCAGCGCGATGAACAGGACGAACGGCAGGCTGCCCAGGCGCAGCAGTTCCTCGCGCGGGAACGCGAAGTAGACGCCCGCCGCCGCGGCGAAGCAGACGGTGGTGATCGCCTGCGCGCGCACCATGATGAGCTTCTTGCGGGTCCGGTCGACCCAGCTTCCGAACGGGACGCCGAACAGTGCCAGGCCCAGCATGTAGGAGCCGCCCAGGATGGACGTCACCAGCACGTTGCGGGTCTCCAGGTACATCCAGAAGGTCACGCAGAACCACAGGAAGCTCGTCGTGACGTTGGCGATCAGGGTGTTCGTCAGCACAGCGGTGAAGCTGCGCCGGTCGTTCGGAGTCTGCCATCGGGTCCTCCGTGGGGCAGGCCTGTGCAGGGAAGCTGTCGGGGCGCCAGGGGTGCGCGGGGTGGGGGGGCGTGCCGTTTCGCACCAGGGAGCTGCGCGGGCGACCCGTCGCGCACCTGCGGCTCACTTACGGCGCCGTACTGCACGGGCGGGGGCTGGCGCGACGACCGCGGGCGGGCGCCCCCCGGGGGGGGGGGGGGGGGGGGGGGGGGGGCCCCCCGGGGGCCCCCCGCGGGGGGGCGGGCGTGACCGTCACCCGATCAACCTCCGAGGCCGAGCCTCCGGACGTCGTCACCCCCGGTGGCACGCGCATTCAGCGTGGCCGCGAGTTCGTGCAGTTGCTGACGCCGCAGGGGGAACGGGTCGCCGACGACGTGTTCGCGTTCGACCACGACGATGCCGTGATCGCCGCGAATCTGCGCCACATGGTGCTCGGGCGCCGGTTCGATGCCGAGGCCACCGCGCTGCAGCGCAAGGGCCAGCTCGGCCTGTGGCCGCCGGCGCTCGGGCAGGAAGCCGCCCAGGTCGGCTCGGGGGCCGCCATCGCGGGACTGGACGAGGTGTTCCCCAGCTATCGCGAGCATTCGGTCGCGCTGATGCGCGGCATCGACCCGCTCGACATGCTCAAGACCTTCCGCGGCACGGCGATGGTGGACTGGGACTCCCGCGCCCACCGCTTCCACCTGTACTCGTTCGTGATCGGCACCCAGTCCTTGCACGCCGTCGGCTACGCGATGGGCATGCAGCGCGATGGGCTCGTCGGCAACCCCGACCAGGCCGGCAACGGTGCGGTTCTCGCCTACTTCGGCGACGGCGCCACCAGCCAGGGGGACGTCAGCGAGGCGCTCGTGTTCGCGGCCTCCTACCAGGCGCCCGTGGTGTTCTTCGTGCAGAACAACCAGTGGGCGATCTCGGAGCCGATCGAGGTCCAGTCCCGCATCCCGCTCTACCGGCGGGCGATCGGCTTCGGCATCTCCAGCGTCCGCGTCGACGGCAACGACGTGCTCGCCGTCCAGGCCGTGACCGAGTGGGCGCTCGACCGGGCCCGCCGCGGCGAGGGGCCGACCTTCATCGAGGCGTTCACCTACCGGATGGGGGCGCACACCACGTCCGACGACCCCACCAAGTACCGCCGCCGCGAAGAAGAGCAGCAGTGGAAGGCCAAGGACCCGATCGCCCGCGTCCGCACCTACCTGCTCGGGCGCGGTGCCATCGACCAGGCCTGGCTCGACGCGCTGGACGCCGAGGCCGAGGCGCTCGGCGTCCGGATCCGGGAGGGCTGCACAGCCCTGCCCAACCCGCGCCTCGAGGACTACTGGCAGCACGCCTACGCCGGCATGCCGCCCGCCCTCGCCGAGCAGCGCGACGCCTACCTGGCCTACGAGGCCGGCTTCGAGCAGGAGAGCTGAGCGATGGGCGAGACCATGACGATGGCCAAGGCGCTCAACGCCGGCCTGCGCCGCGCGCTCGAGGCCGATCCCAAGGTGCTGCTGGCCGGCGAGGACATCGGCAAGCTCGGCGGCGTCTTCCGCATCACCGAGCACCTGCAGCGCGACTTCGGTCCCGAGCGGGTCGTCGACTCGCCGCTAGCCGAGTCGGGCATCGTCGGCACGTCGCTCGGCCTGGCGCTGCGCGGCTACCGCCCGGTGGTGGAGATCCAGTTCGACGGCTTCGTCTACCCGGCGTTCGACCAGATCGTCTCGCAGGTGTCGCGGATGCGGTTCCGCTCGATGGGACGCCTCAGCGTCCCGATGGTGATCCGGATCCCCTACGGCGGTTCGATCGGCGCGATCGAGCACCACTCCGAGTCGCCCGAGGCGTACTTCGCGCACACGCCGGGTCTGGTCGTCGTGACCCCGGGCACCCCGCTGGACGCCTACTGGATGATCCAGCAGGCGATCGCGTCCGACGACCCTGTGGTTTTCCTGGAGCCCAAGCGGCGCTACCACGAGAAGGGCGAGGTCGACCTGACCGAGCCGCCGCTCGCACTGGACGCCGCCCGCGTCGTGCTGCAGGGCGGGGACGCCACGCTGTTCACCTACGGCCCGCTGGTCAAGACCTGCGTCGAGGCCGCGCTCGCGGCGTCCGCCGAGGGACGTTCGATCGAGGTCGTCGACCTGCGCAGCCTGTCGCCGCTGGACGACGCGGCGATCCGGGCGTCGGTGGAGCGCACCGGGCGCGCCATCGTCGTGCACGAGGCCGTGCGCACGCTCGGGATCGGCGCCGAGGTGGCGGCCCGCATCCAGGAGGGCTGCTTCTACACGCTGGAGGCGCCCGTGCTCCGCGTCGCCGCCTACGACATGCCGTACCCGCCGAGCAAGGTGGAGTCGGCCTACCTTCCCGACCTCGACCGCATCCTTGACGCCGTCGACCGATCCCTGGCGTACTGACGATGACCGGGATGGCGATGACCGGGTGGCCACGAGCGGGTGCCGGATTCGCCTTCGATGAGGAGACCGTGAATGTTTGAGATGACGCTGCCCGACCCGGGCGAGGGCCTGGTCGAGGCCGAGATCGTCACCTGGCTGGTCAAGCCGGGCGATGAGGTGAAGGTCAACGACGTCGTCGTCGAGATCGAGACCGCCAAGTCGCTGGTGGAGCTTCCCGCGCCCGCGGCGGGGGTCGTCGGCGCGCTGCTGGCGGCCGAGGGCGACACGGTGCCCGTGGGGAGTGTGCTCATGACGATCCTCACACCGGGCGAGCCGACGGACGCCCCACCCGCCGGTGATGCCGGCGAACCGGCCGGAGCGGTCGGAGCGGTCGAGTCGCCCGGCTCACCGGCAGCCGTCGAGACGGTCGAGGTGGGGGAGGCCGTCGACGCCCCCGTCGCGCCCGCGGCGTCCGGATCGGTGCTGGTCGGCTACGGGACGGCGGCCGCGCGCGTCGCCCGCCGCCCGCGCAAGAGGTCGGCGACGGTCGCGACCCCCGAGACCGGCCACGTGCACGACAGCTACGGCCTCGACGAGGCGCCGGGGCACCGCGTCGAGCAGGTCTATCCGACCGAGCCGGTGACGGACGAAGCGCATGAGCCGCCGCTGCCGCGCCCCGAGGACGGTCGCGCGGGCGCCGAGCTGGCGACCGATCCGGTCGGACGCCCGCTCGCCAAGCCTGCCGTCCGTCGGCTCGCCCGTGACCTGGGAATCGACCTGGGCACGGTCGCCGGGACCGGCGCGGGCGGACTGATCACGCCCACCGATGTTGCGCAGGCGGCGGCCGGGGAGGCGTCCGGACACAAGGGGCCGACGCGGATCGCGATCCGTGGGGTCCGGCGGCAGATGCTGCATGCCATGCAGGCGTCGGTCCAGGTTCCGCAGGCGTCCGTGTGGATGGACGTCGACGTCACCAAGACCGTCGAGCTCATCGACCAGCTGAAGGCGCGCCGCGAATTCGCGGGGTTGCGCATCTCGCCGATCGTCGTGCTCGCCAAGGCGGTGTGCCTGGCGCTGGCGCAGCATCCCGAGGTCAACTCGACGCTCGACCTCGCCCGTCAGGAGATCGTCGTCCACCCCGACGTCAACCTCGGCATCGCGGCGGCCACCCAGCGCGGGCTGATCGTTCCGAACATCAAGGCGGCCAACCGGTACAACGTGCTGGAGTTGACGCACGCGCTCAACGACCTGGTCGTGAAGGTGCGCGAGGGTCGGATCACGCCCGCGGACGCCGCCCACGGAACGTTCACGATCACCAACGTCGGCGTGTTCGGCGTCGAGGGCGGCACGCCGATCCTCAACCCGAACGAGTCGGCGATCCTGCTGCTGGGCACGTTCAATCGGCGCCCGTGGGTGGTCGGGACGGGCGAGGAGGAGCGGATCGAGATCCGTTCGGTCGCCAAGCTCACGCTCACGATCGACCACCGCGTCCTCGACGGAGAGCAGGCGTCCCGGTTCCTGGCCGACGTCGCGACGATCCTGGAGGATCCGGGGCTGTCGCTGCTGTTCTGATCCGAGCGTCATCGTGACGGGCGGCGGTCGCACGAAGGTAGCGTCGGCGCGCTCTGGTGTAATGGTGCGCATGAGTAGTAATGCAGACACCCCCGATCGTCCCGACCAGCCGTGGCAGCCTGCCGGCGGGTCCGAGCCGGTGAACCCCTACGGTGCGACCCCGCCCGCCTACACCCCGCCGCCGCAGGCTCCCTACACCGCACCGGCACAGGCTCCCTACGGCGCTCCGGCACAGGCTCCCTACGGCGCTCCGGATCCGTACGCGGCCCAGCAGCCCTACCCGCCGGCACCGCCCCAGGTCGCGTCGTCCTCCACCACCCCCCCGGCCGTGCCGCGGCAGGACGCGAACCCGCTGGCCGCCCTGTTCGACTTCGGGTTCACGAAGTTCGCGACGCCGGGCATCGTCAAGGTCATCTACCTCCTGTCGGTGATCGGCGCGGGCCTGGGCTGGCTGTTCCTGGTCGTGTCCGGCTTCAGCATGGGTCGCCTCGCCGGAGGCGGCGCGGGGGCGGGCGTGGTGGCGCTGCTGTTCGGGTGGATCCCGGCGCTGCTGAGCATCGCGTACGTGCGCTTCATCCTCGAGGCCGTCGTGGCGCTCATCCGCATCCACGATCGGGTCAGCGAGATCGCCGCGCGTCGCGAGGGCGGTCCCCGGTAGAACTGACCTGCCTGCGATGGAGTCTCTCGCGACCACGGTCGCCACGACCCGGCTCGACCACATCGCCGCCAACCTCGCCGGCGTCCGCGCGCGCGTGGGCGGCCGGCTGGTGCTCGCGGCGGTGAAGGCGAACGCGTACGGCCACGGCGCGGTCGAGGTCGCGCGGCTGATCGAGGCGACGGCGTCCGCCGACTGGCTGGGCGTGGCCACGGCAGGCGAGGCGATCGAACTGCGCGATGCCGGCGTCCGGCTGCCGATCCTGAAGCTGAGCCACGCGCTCGACGACGCCCACGTCGCGGCGTGCGTCGAGCGCGACGTCGACCTCACGGTGGTGGACGCCGCCGGCATCGACCGGGTCGCGCGGGTGGCCGCAGGGCTGGGGCGGGCGGCGTCCGTGCATCTCAAGGTCGACACGGGCATGCGCCGCATCGGCTGCGAGCCGGCCGACGCCCCCGCGCTCGCCCGCCGTGCGGACGCCGCGGGCCTGCGCCTGCGCGGCCTGTTCTCGCACCTGCCCGTCTCCGACACCGAGGCGGGGCGGGCGTTCACCGAGGCGCAGATCGCCCGCTTCGCCGCGGTCGCGGACGCCGTGGCCGCCGCGCGCGGGCGGGTCGAGATCGTCCACCTGGCCAACTCGGGCGCGGTGCTGATGCATCCGGGCGCGTGGTTCGACCTGGTGCGCCCGGGCATCATGATCTACGGCTCCAAGCCCGACCCGGCGACGTCCGCGACGGTGCCGCTGCTGCCGGGCCTGGAGTGGACGTCCCGGGTGTCGTTCGTGAAACGCGTCGCCGCCGGCGAGACGGTCGGCTACGGCCGCACGTGGGCGCCGGCGCGCGCCACCACGATCGCGACGATCCCGGTGGGCTACGGCGACGGGTTCTCGCGCCTGCTGTCCAACCGCGGTCGCGTCCTGATCGGCGGCGCCTCGTTCCCGATCGTGGGCCGCATCTGCATGGACCAGGCGATGATCGACGTGGGTCCGGACGCCGCGGTCGCGGCCGGCGACACGGTCACGCTGGTCGGGCGCCAGGGCGCCGAGCAGATCACGGTGACCGAGCTCGCCGCGCTGATGGGCACCATCCCCTACGAGGTGACCTGCCTGATCACCGGACGCGTGGGCCGCGCGTTCGAGCCCCCCGCAGGGGCGTAAGGTCGCTCGACGTGCGCACCGAACCTGCCGCGGGAGCCCCCGCGCTCCCCGACAATCCCTGGCCCGCCTTGTGGGCGCTGGTGATCGGGTTCTTCATGATCCTGCTCGACACGACCATTGTGTCGGTGGCCAACCCCGCCATCAAGGCGGCCCTCGACCCGGCCACGCCGCACCTCGACCGCGTCGTCTGAGTCACGTCCGCCTACCTGCTCGCCTACGCGGTGCCGCTGCTGGTCACCGGACGCCTCGGCGACAAGTACGGACCGAAGACGATGTACCTCGCGGGCCTGGCGGTGTTCACGCTCGCCTCGCTCGGCTGCGGCCTGTCGTCCACCCTGGAGATGCTGGTCGCCATGCGGGCCGTGCAGGGCCTGGGCGCCGCGCTGCTCGCGCCACAGACGATGGCGATCATCACGCGCACCTTCCCCGCCGCCCGGCGTGGCGCCGCGATGGGTCTGTGGGGCGCCACCGCCGGGGTGGCCACGCTCATCGGCCCGCTTGCGGGCGGCTTCCTGGTGGACGGTTTCGGCTGGGAGTGGATCTTCTTCATCAACCTGCCGGTCGGCGTGATCGGGTTCGTCCTGGCGGCGCGCATCGTTCCGGCCCTGGAGACGCACGACCACCGGTTCGACCTGGTCGGCGTCGGGCTGAGCGCGGTCGGGCTCTTCCTGATCGTGTTCGGCCTGCAGGAGGGAGACCAGTACGACTGGGCGGCCTGGGTGTGGGGCATGATCATGGCCGGCGTCGTCGTGATGGCGGTGTTCGTCGCCCACCAGGCCCGGACTCGCTCCGAGCCCCTCGTTCCCTTGATTCTCTTCCGCGACCGCAACTTCTCGGTGTCCAA
The DNA here is from genome assembly GCA_016711325.1 of Nigerium sp. Classification (GTDB taxonomy): domain Bacteria; phylum Actinomycetota; class Actinomycetes; order Propionibacteriales; family Propionibacteriaceae; genus Propioniciclava. The sequence goes on from JADJTH010000010.1 coordinate 240,330, forward strand.
CCTCGGCGTGGCGACGGTCGGCTTCACCGTGACCGGCATGTCGCTGCCGCTGATGTTCTTCCTGCAGCTCGCCCGCGGGCTGACCCCGACGCAGTCGGCGCTGCTGCTGATCCCGCAGGCGGTGCTGTCCGGCGTCCTGTCGCCGCTGGCCGGGCGGCTGCTCGACCGACGCGACCCGCGCGTGCTGCTGGTGCCCGGGCTCGCGACCGTCGCGCTCGCGCTGGGCCTCTACTCGGCGCTGATGTCGCCGCTGACGCCCAGCTGGATGTTCCTGATCCCCTCCGCTCTGATGGGCATCGGAAATGCGGGCATGTGGGGGCCGCTGGCGACGACCGCGACCCGCGATCTGCCGCCCCGGCAGGCGGGTGCGGGCGCCGGCATCTACAACACGACCCGGACGGTCGGTTCGGTGCTGGGTTCGGCCGCGATCGCGGCCTTCATGCAGAACCGGCTCGCGGCGCACCTGCCCGGGGTGTCGGACGCCGACGGCTTCGGCCAGGGCGTTCTCCCGCCGGTCGTCGCCGACGGATTCGCCGCCGCCATGGGTCAGGCGATGCTGCTCCCGAACGCGGTGATCCTGCTCGGCGTGGCCGTCGTCATGTTCATGAGGCCCCCGGCCCATCTTCGCTGAGTCTGCGGCGGACGAACTGCTCGCGCGCGTAGGCGCCGATCTCGATCGTGGAGACTCCGTCCATCGCGCCCGACACTCCGCCGCCCAGCAGCGGGATGCGCCGCGCGAACAGGACGGCGGCGTTGCGCCCGCCGATCCGGCCGGCGAGCGCGGCGAACACCTTCTCGCTGACGAGACGGTCGAGCGAGGGATCGAACACGGGGGCCGTCGCAATCGCCAGCGGCGTCGTCGGCAGCGTGCCGAGACGCATCAGGCGGTTCACGCCGTCGGCGCCCAGCAGCGTCAGGATCAGCGCCGTCCGCACCCGCCGCGAGTCGACGTCGTACCCGCGCAGGTGGGCGATCGAGGCGACTAGTCGCGTCTGGATGACGGCGAGGCCCGCGATGTTGACGGGGAGCCCGACCGCGATGGTCGCGATGCCGCCGATGTTGGTGACGAAGCCCTGCGCCACCGCGAGGCCGGCGTGCGACACCACCAGAGATTCGAGGGCGTCCTCGGCCGAACCGGCCTTGACGAGGTGCTTCGCGGCGGCGGACTTCGCGCCGGGAAGGACGCCCGAGCCGTTGATCGCGATCTCGAGCAGGCTGCGTAGCGCGTTGCCCGCGCTCCCGGTGGCGCGCGCGACGATGGTGCGGGGTTCCTCGGGCGGCGGGTCGGGCATGGGGCCAGCCTAGGCGTTGCGGCGTCCGGACCGATGGGTGATGGCCCGGACGCCTCCCCGGCGGGATCGTCGCCGCGGCGTGCCAGACTGACCGGCATGAGGTTGTCGACGGTGTTCGGTCCCGAGGCCAGCTGGCCCGGGCAAGACCTGATCGCCATGTCGACCGAGTTCGACGCCGACCTGGTCGCCGAGGCCTATCGCGCCGGCGTCTTCCCGATGGGCCTGCCCGCATCGGGGTGGCCCGACGCGATGGGCTGGTGGTCGCCGATGCATCGCGGCATCGTGCCGCTCGACGACCTGCGGGTGCCGCGATCGCTGCGCCAGTCGGCGAAGAGATACACCCTGACCGCCGACGAGGCGTTCGCCGAGGTGATCGCCGCGTGCGCAGATCCCCGGCGTCCGGGCGGGTGGATCGACCCGCGCATCGTCGGCGTCTACACCGAACTCCACGAGCTTGGCGTCGTCCACTCGGTCGAGGCCTGGGCGCCGTCCGGCGATCTCGCGGGCGGCCTCTACGGCGTCGGCCTCGGCGGGCTGTTCGCGGGTGAATCGATGTTCCACGACCCACGCATCGGGCGCGATGCCTCCAAGGTCGCACTGCTCGGCCTGGCCGCGCTGCTCAACGACGGCACGGAGGGCCGACTGCTGGACGTGCAGTGGGTCACCCCGCACCTGGCCTCGCTGGGCGCCGTCGAGGTCGACCGGACGGACTATCTGCGGCTCCTCGGCGAGGCGCTCGCATTGCCGCCGGTCGACTTCGGGCGCCTGACGCGCGCCCGCGGCGAAAGATGAGGGACACTCGTGGCCCGACTGAGGGTCACGAGTGTCCCTCATCCGAGCAACAGACCCTAGCCGTCGACGGTGAGGTCCTCGGGCTCGACGGGATCGAGGTCGTGCGTGGGCACCAGCGCGCCGACTCCCTCGCCGGGGCGCGTCTGGTTGACCGCCAGCGCGAAATCGTCGCCGTGGTGCTGGACGCCCGCGACGACGGCCGTGTCGACCGCCGCCAACGCGTAGCGGCGCCGGACGATCATCGGATCGTTGCCGAGGTCGCGCACCAGCGACACCGCCATGCCGATCATCACCACGATGAAGGGCAGCGCCGCGACGATCGTGATCGACTGCAGCCCGGTCAGCGCGTCTTCGCCGCCCGCCACGAGCATGATCGCCGCCACCGCGCCGGTCGCGACGCCCCAGAAGATCACCACCGGACGCCGCGGCTCCATCGTGCCGTTCTCGCTGAGGGTGCCCATGACGATGGACGCGGCGTCCGCTCCCGACACGAAGAAGATCGCGACGAGGAGCATCACCAGCACCGAGGTGACGGTCGCCCACGGCATCGTCTCGAGGAGGGCGAAGAGCGTGCCTTCGGCGGACTCGGTTGCGCCCAGGTCGGCGCCGGCCTGCTGGGCGCCGATGGCGGCGCCGCCGAAGATCGAGAACCAGATCAGGCTGACCAGGCTCGGCAGGAGCAGGACGCCGGAGACGAACTGCCGGATCGTCCGGCCCTTCGAGATGCGCGCGATGAACATGCCGACGAACGGCGTCCAGCTCACCCACCACGCCCAGTAGAAGATCGTCCAGGACGACAGCCAGGCCGTCGCCTCCGCGCCCGACGCGCCCACGCGTGAGGACATCTGCATGATGCTGTGCAGGTAGGTTCCCAGCGTCGTCGGGAGCAGGTTGAGGATGAACACGGTCGGGCCGACGACGAAGACGAACAGCGCCAGCAGCACCGCCAGCACCATGTTCGTGTTCGACAGGTACTGGATGCCGCGGCTCACGCCCGACACCGCCGAGATGACGAAGGCGATGGTCAGGCCGGCGATGAGCAGAACCAGGAAGGTGTTGCCGGCCTCGCCGATCCAGCCGACGATCTGGGCGCCGTGGGCGATCTGCAGTGCGCCGAGGCCGAGCGAGGTCGCCGAGCCGAACAGGGTCGCGAAGATGGCGAAGATGTCGATGATCTTGCCGCCCGGACCGTACGCCTGACGCTTGCCGAGCAGCGGCTCGAACGTGGCGCTGATGGTGAGCGGGCGTCCCTTGCGGAACACGCTGTAGGCGATGGTGACCCCGACCACGGCGTAGATGGCCCACGGGTGCAGGCCCCAATGGAACAGCGTGGTCGCCATGGCGGTGCGAATCGCGTTCTCGTTGCCGGGGTCGCCGGTACCCGGCGGTGGTGTGAGGAAGTGCGAGAGGGGTTCGGCGGCGCCGTAGAACATGAGCCCGATGCCCATGCCCGCGCTGAACATCATCGCTACCCACGACACGGTCGTGAATTCCGGCGCCTCGCCGTCGCGGCCGAGCGGGATCCGTCCGTACGGGCCTGCCGCGAGCCACAGCACGAACAGGACGAAGCCGGTGGCGGCGAGCGCGAAGAGCCAGCCGGTGTTGGTGACGACCCAGCCCAGTCCGGCGCTGGAGGAGGCGTACAGGGTGGAGGGAGAGAAGAGTCCCCACGAGACGAAGGCGATCGAGAGGACGGCGGTGATGCCGAACACGATCCTGTCGAGCGACCCGGGACGCTCGGAGCGGAGTGCTTCGGCGGGAGGCTCGAGCGCGGGGTGGACGGCGTCCAGGACGGTGCCCTGGCCGGTCATCCGCGCGACACCTGCCGTGGCGTTCGCCCGCAGCAGGCTGCGACGGTAGGCGGGGGACCGGCGCAGAATCCGGTCGGTGCGGCGAGGAAAAGACCGGGCGGGAAGCCGGGCGATGCGTCGCTCTTGCTTGGCCATGGGGGGTAACGCCTCCTGGGATTGACTACGGCCACCGTAGCCGGTTGCCGCGGAGGGGTGTTCCGAGCGAGTGGCCTGCGGCTAGGGTGAAGTCATGCCGGAGATGCCCGAGGTGGAGGCGTTGCGCGCGTTTCTGGCCGCGAATCTGGTGGGCCGGACGGTCGTGCGCGCCGACCTGGCGGCCTTCAGTGCGCTCAAGACGTTCGCCCTGCCGCTCAGTGCGCTGCACGGCGGCGAGGTGGCCGAGGTGGCGCGTCGCGGCAAGTACCTGTGTCTCGACGTGGACGGCACCTGGCTGGTGTTTCACCTGGCCAGGGCCGGATGGCTGACGTGGCACGACGTCGCCCCGGCGACGCCCGTGCGTCCGGGCAAGGGTCCGCTCGCATTGAGGGTGACCTTCGAGGGGGCACCGAGCGACGAAGAGGCGGCGCGGCTCCACGGCGCGGGCCCGGCGGGCCAGGTCGCGTTCAGCCTGACCGAGGCAGGCACCACCAAACACCTCGCCGTCTACGTCGTCGCCGGCCTCGGCGAGGTGCCCGGTATCGGACGCCTCGGCCCCGACCCCATCGCCGCAGGCTTCACCCGCGCCGACTTCGCCGCGGTGCTGGCGGGGCACGCGCGCACCCAGCTCAAGGGATTGTTGCGCGACCAGGCGGTCTTCGCCGGAATCGGCAACGCCTATTCCGACGAGATCCTGCACGCAGCGCGGCTCAGCCCGTTCAAGCTCGCCGGCTCGCTGACCGAGGCCGAGGCCGGCGTCCTGTTCGACGCGGTGCGCGGCGAGCTGTCCGCCGCCATCGAGCGGGCGGCGGGCAGGCGTCCGGCCGAACTCAAGGACGCCAAGCGCACCCACCTGCGCGTTCACGGAGGCAAGGGCGGGCCTTGTCCGGTGTGCGGGACGCCGATCGCCGAGGTCAGTTTCGCCGACTCGTTCCTCAACTACTGCCCGCGGTGCCAGACCGGCGGGAAGCTGCTCGCCGACCGCCGGATGTCACGGCTGCTGAAGTGAGGCCGTCTCACCGGACCCCCGTCGCCCGGTAGCCTGTGTCCGTTGGCGGGCGACGGGAGGTGCGGGTGAACGCGATCGACGCGTGGCGGCGCCGTCTCGACGACCAGCCGTGGACGAAGGACGGACGCCTGGGCTTCCGCCTCATCGTCCTCAGTTGTCTCGCCACGATCGTCGTCGCGCTCCTCGGGCCGTCCACCGTGACGCTGAACGTGGGCCCCGCCGACGGCAGCCTGCTGCCGCCGTGGTACGTCCCCGTCGAGTGGGGCCGGGCGATCGGCCTGCCGCTGCCCGAGTGGGTCGTCGTGCCCGTGCTGTGGATCGGCATCTCCCTCGGCTCGGTAGGCCTCGTGCTCGCCTGGCGTGCGGTCACGGCGGGCTGGCGTCCGCGCATCCACCTCATGTTCGGGCTCGGTACCGCGCTCAACCTGGCGACCGCCGCCGTCCCGCCGTTGACGAGCGCGGACGTGCTCATGTACGCCGCCTACGGGCGCCTCCAGCGCCAGGGGCTCGATCCGTACAGCATCACGCCCGCCGAGATCTTCCGGCAGACGTTCGACCCCGTTCTGGTCTGGACCGAACGGCCCTGGCAGGACACCCCCAGCGTGTACGGGCCACTGGCCTCGGCGTCCCAGTGGCTGGCGAACGCGCTGGGTGGGGAATCGATGCACGACGTCGTCTTCTGGCTCCAGGTGATGTCGGTCGTCCCGTTCATCGTGATCTGCGCGGTGATGGTCAAGCTCGCGCACGGGGACGCCGCGCTGCAGACGCGCTCGGTGCTGTTCACGATCCTCAACCCGCTGCTGATCTGGGCCGTCGTGGCGGGCGCGCACAACGAGGCGCTCACCTTGGTGTTCGCGATCGCCGGACTGTTCTTCATGCGCCGCAGCGCCTTCGTCACGGGCATCTTCATCGGCCTCGCCGGCGCCGTGAAGGTGTCGCTGGTGTTCTACGGGATCGCCATGGTGTGGGGCTACCGTCACGACTGGCGCAAGGTGGTGGCGCTGGGCGTCGGCGCGGTGATCCCGCTGGCGGTCCTGTACGGGGTGTTCGCGCCGCAGGCGCTGTTCGCGGCCGGGCGCAACACCGGCTACATCTCGGGCGGCTCGTGGGCGCCGTGGGCGTACGGCGTCCTCGCGTGGGTGCTGCCCGATTCGCTGGCCCGCTCGCTCACCGGGATGCTCGGCTGGGGCGGCCTGTTCGTCATCGGCTGGATGCTGTCGCGGGTGCTGCCCTGGAGCCCGGTCCCCGGAGCGACGCTGCCGGCCGAGCGTGACCCGCTGACGATCACCGTCCGGACCGCCACCGTGCTGTGCACCGCCTGGCTCGTCACGTCGCCGTACACCCTCAGCTGGTACGACCTGATCGCGTGGGCGCCGCTGGCATTGCTGCTGCCCAACCGGCTCGACTGGCTGCTGGTGCTGCGCGGCACGGCGCTGTCGGTCGCCTACGTGACCGGTCGCACGGTCGGCTTCAGCCCCGTCATGATCGACGTGATCGCCTTCATCGTGCGCGACATCGTCTGTTCGGGCGTTCAGTGGGTCGTGCTGGCCGCGATCGTGCATTGGTTCTGGACGCAGAATCGCGAGTGGCCGACCCGGGCGTTCGTGATCGGCGGGGTCCGCGACCTGTTCCTCACGACGGACGGCGCGGCGCCGAGGGCGTCCGTGCCCGAGCCGGTCCTACGGCCCTGGCGAAGGGCCGGCCGGTCACGACACTAGTGGCGTGTCGCGCCGTGACCGTGGGCGCCGCCGGACCCCACGATTGAGGCGCGACAGGGCACTAGACTGCGCGGGGTGCATGGATACTTCGGGCCCGCGGGAACCTTCACCCATCAAGCCCTGATCAAGCTCACCGGCCTGGACGCCGACAGCGACGAGGCGAGGCCGTACGCCACGGTCGCCCGGGTGCTGGATGCGGTGCGGTCGGGGGAGGTGGCCACCGGGCTGGTCCCCATCGAGAACTCGGTCGAGGGAGGCGTCAGCGCCACACTCGACTCCCTGGCCAACGGCAAGTCGCTGATCATCGTCGCCGAGGTGCTGCTGCCGGTCTCGTTCGTGCTCGCGGTGCGACCGGGCACCGAGCTCGACCAGGTGCGCCGCATCCTTACCCACCCGCACGCGCACGCGCAGACGCGCGACTGGATCGACCGGACGCTGCCGTGGGCGGTCGTGACCGAGGGCGGTTCGACGGCCGCCGCCGCCGCCGAGGTCGCCGAGGCCGACTCGAAGTACGACGCCGCGATCTGCGCGAAGGTGGCGGCCGACCTCTACGGGCTCGAGTGCGCCGCGTCCGGCATCTCCGACAATCCGGACGCGGTCACCCGCTTCGTGCTGGTGCGGCGTCCGGGGGGCCTGCCCGCCCCGACCGGCGCCGACAAGACCACCCTCGTCGCGTACATGCACGCCGACCACGCAGGCGCGCTGCTGGAGATCCTCGACCAGTTCGCGATGCGCGGGGTGAACCTGACCCGCATCGAGAGCCGGCCCACCAAGAAGGCGTTCGGCGAGTACTGCTTCTCGATCGACGCCGAGGGCCACATCGGCGAGCCGCGCCTGCGCGGCACCCTGAAGGGTCTGCACCGGGTGTGCCGGACGGTCACGTTCCTGGGCTCCTACCCGCGCGCCGACCGGGTCCGCCCCAAGATCGCCCGCGGCTTCACCGACGCCGACTACGAGGCGGCCGAGCTGTGGATGGACGACCTGATGGGCCGCCACCGCTGAGCGTCCTTGGGTGTTTCGTAGGCACCAACGTCTGCGGCGCAGGCTCGATGCCAGAAGAACTGCCGCGGCATGCGGCGTCTGCACGGGTCCAGATGGGATTCGGCGACCACATCGTCGGCACGATCACGATCGAGGCCCGTCACGCCGCCTGAGTACGGCTCCACGCGTCTCGGTCGCAGCCCGAGGGCGTTGGGCTCAGAGATGGTCGTTTACCGACGGTGCGGCGGCTCGAGAAGGGGAGCGGGCTACGAGATGGTCGTATGGGCGACCCCAAACCGGTCTCAGAACGACCATCTCGTAGTCCAGCCCCGGAACAGGCCCCGTGCCCCCCTGCCATTCCGACAATCTCTGAGCCCAGCCGCAAGGCGAGCTTGTTCGTAGGGGTTCCTTCTTTCTCACGGCACCATCAGGACGACCGCCGCGGGCAGGACGGTCGCCTCGAAGCGGCGGCATTCGCCGAGGGCGTCCCCGTCGATCTGGTAGGCCACGGGCTCGGACGCCTCGATCACCACGTGGCGGCCCTGCCCGCGCTCGATGCCCGGATGATCGTCCGACCCGGCGAGGATGCGGGTGGTGATCGCACCCCAATCGAGGGCGTTCGCGGGCGAGGCCACCAGCACGTCGAGGACGCCGTCGTCGGGGAGCGCGTCGGGGATGATCGTGATCTGTCCCGGGACGGCGCCGACGTTGGCGACCAGGGCGAGGGCGGGCGTCCGGGTGATCGGCTCGCCGCCGTCGAGACTGATCGTCACCTCGAAGGGCGGTGTGTTGAGCGTCTGCAGGGCCGCCATGACATAGGCGGCGGGGCCGACCATCTTCTTGAGGTCCGCGTTGGTCTCGTTCATGATGCGGGCGTCGAACCCCATGCCGGCCATGACGAGCGAGTAGTCCTCGTCGGCGTCATCCGCGCGCACCTCGACGATGTCGATGGGCCGGTGCGACCCCTCGAAGGCGACCGTGAGCGCCTCGGCGAAGTCGAGCGGGATCGACAGGTTGCGGGCCAGCAGGTTGCCCGTGCCGGCGGGGACGATCGCGACCGGGATGCCCGTCTCGGTCATCTCGGCGCACAGCGTGCGCACGGTGCCGTCGCCGCCCGCGACCAGCACCAGGTCCGGACGTCGCCGCCGCGCCCGCCGGGCCGCCGAGGCGCCTCCGTCGTCGGGGTCGGTCTCGATCCAGATCGCCGCCTCCCATCCGCGTTCGGCGCATTCGCCCTCGACCAGGCTGCGGAAGGTCGCCATGTCGGACACCTTGGTCGGGTTGTACACCACCACCGGACGCTTCCCGCGCCGGGTCGCGCCTCCGGGGGGCGCGAATCGCAAAGCGGTGACGCCGGCGGTGGCCATGCAGGCGACCGCGACGGTGGCGCCGAGCACCATGCCGCCCACCAGGTCCGTCGGCCAGTGAGCGCGCAGCAGCCACCGGTTGGCCAGCACCACGGTCCAGGCGCCGACGAGCAGGGTGACGGTGACGATGAGGCTCCCACGGGCGCGCCTGGTGAGCACCATGGCCGCGATCGCCATGATCACGGCCACGGTCGCGGCTGCGACGTGGCTGCTCGGATAGGCCCATCCCTGGGCGGTGATCAGCGGCAGGGACGCCGGCGGGCGCGGACGTGCGACTGCTGCTTTGACCAGGTGGGTGAGCCCCCACGTCAGGACGATGCCTGCGATGACGGCCGAGGCGAGCCGCTGCAGGCGGCGCCGCCAGGCCCACAGGCTCAGCACGACGAGAAGCGTGTACACGACGACCGGTGCGGTCGCGACCGCGATCGCGGCCAGGATCTGCCCGGCGGCGCTCTCGGCGGTCGGACCGGGCGGGAGCACGGAGGCGTCCAGAGCGTGGAAGGTGCGAGTGTTCAGGGTAAGCCACGTCCAGGCGATGAACAGGCACGCGAGCGCGATGGCGGTCACGTGCGCCCGGCGCGGACGAAGCTGCATGGCGACAGTGTGGCACCGGCGCCGGTCCGACCCCAATGCGTCGCGGCGATAGACTCCTCATCGTGATCGACCCGAAGATTCTGCGCACAGATCCAGACGCCGTCCGCCGTAGCCAAGTCGCCCGCGGCGAGCCCACGGGCCTCGTCGACGAGCTCGTCGCCGCCGACGAGTCGCGCCGTTCGCTGATCGCGTCGTCCGAGGCTGCTCGGGCCGAGCAGAAGTCGCTGTCGAAGCAGATCCCGAGGGCGTCCGGTGATCAGAAGGCCGCGCTCCTGGCGCGCACCAAGGAGCTCGCGGCGTCCGTCAAGCGGGCCACCGCCGAGGCCGATGCGGCCAAGGAGCAGTTCGACACCCTGTTGCGGATGTTGCCCAACGTCATCATCGACGGCGTGCCGGCCGGCGGGGAGGAGGACTTCGTCGTCCTCGAGCACGTCGGCAGCCCGCGCGACTTCGCGGCCGAGGGCTTCGAACCGCGCGATCACCTCGAGATCGGCGAGATCCTGGGCGCGATCGACATGGAGCGCGGCGCGAAGGTCTCGGGGTCGCGGTTCTACTTCCTGACCGGCGTCGGGGCGTTGCTCGAACTCGCGCTGGTGCAGCACGCGATGACAACGGCCACGACGTGGGGATTCACGCCCATCCTGCCGCCGGCACTGGTGAAGCCGTCGGCGATGGAGGGCACGGGCTTCCTCGGTCAGGCCGCCGAGAACGTGTACCGGCTCGAGGCCGACGACCTGTACCTCGTGGGCACCGCCGAGGTGCCGCTGGCCGCCTACCACTCCGACGAGATCCTGCCCGCCGAGACGCTGCCGCGGCTGTACGCGGGCTACTCGCCGTGCTTCCGCCGTGAGGCGGGCACCTACGGCAAGGACACGCGCGGCATCTTCCGCGTGCACTGGTTCGACAAGGTCGAGATGTTCGCCTACTGCGCCCCCGAGGACGCCGAGGCTCTGCACGCGCGCCTGCTCGGATACGAGAAGGAGTTCCTGGGCTCGCTCGAGATCCCGTTCCGGGTGATCGACGTGGCCGCGGGCGACCTCGGGCTGGCGGCGGCCCGCAAGTACGACTGCGAGGGCTGGATCCCCAGCCAGGGCCGCTACCGCGAGATCACCTCGACGTCGAACTGCACCGAGTTCCAGGCGCGCCGTCTCGACATCCGCATGAAGGACGCCGACGGCACCCGCCCGCTGGCCACCCTCAACGGCACGCTGTGCGCGATGACCCGCACGATCATCCTGATCCTCGAGAACCACCAGCAGCCCGACGGGTCCGTGCGCGTCCCCGAGGCGCTGCGGCCCTACCTGGGCGGACGCGAGGTACTCACCCCCTGACCCGGATCCGGGCTGGCCGCGGTGCCGGGGTGTCAGGAGGTGTCGAACTCGACGTTCGTCGACGAGGCGCCTCGCAGGGCCGCGATCTGTTCGGCTTCGGCGTGCAGCAGTGTCCAGGCCCGTGCCGGCAGGGCGCCGAACGTCGTGATCGTGACGGTCAGGTTCCGTCCGCTCTTGCGGGGACGCCACACGCCGATCACCTCGCCGTCCGCGAGGACGGCGCCCGGGGCGCCGACCGCCTTCCACAGATCCCGTTGGTGCAACTGGTCGATGATCGTGTCGCGGTCGCGCGCCTGCGTGTAGGGGTCGCGGGGCGGGAGCAGCCGCACGCCTCGTGGCGTCGGCGACGACCGCAAGGCGTCCAGGTCGGCGGAGAGGATCCACGTCGGACGGCCGAACTCGACCGGCGCCACCTCGTCCTCGACCAGCGTCCACCACGGGTCGGCGGCAGCACCCCGGTCGTGAAGACCGGCGCGTCGGCGGTCGGGAAGAAGAACGGCGAGCCGCGCATGCACCAGCTCCGCACCAGGGTCTTGCCGGCCACCGCCTCGTCGAGGCGCGCCTGCGAGATGCCCCGGACCCGCGCGTGCAGCGCCAGCAACGCCGAGCCAGGCGGACTGTTCTGCACGCCACAGCTCCCTGCCGCGTCCAGCAGCCCCTTCGCGCCCAAGCGCTCGGAGAGGTGCTGGGTGTGAAGGCGGAACGCGATCACCTGGCCCCTCGACACCGTCATCTCACGGTCCCTCGGCGGGCTATGCCTGGATGAGGTCGGTGGCCGAGAAGTCGCGTCCCTTGAAGAGCAGCGGTTCGCCGCGGGTCGCGGCCAGCAGCGCCGAGGTGTCGACGATCACGACGGAAGCCCGTGTTGGTCGTACCCGAGGATCGTCTCGGAGTCGCGCTCGTCGAGCGTCGCCCGCTGGCGGGTGTGGTCGATGTAGCGCTGCAGGTCGCCCACGCGCGAGGCGACCTCGTGGGCGAGGGAGTCCGTGACGGGGTCCTTGCTGTTCAACGCCATGGATCAACTCTAGGAGGAAGAAAGGCGCCTGACTAGGTAGAAGTGTCCGCGATCCGGCCGTCAGACCCAGTCGCGGGACCGGAACAGGATGTACAGGACCGTGCTGCCGACCACGATCAGGGCGACGGACAGCCAGACGCCCGACACCTGGTTGAACCCGGGATAGGGCACGTTCTGGCCGAACCAGCCGGTGATGGCGGTCGGCACCGCGATGATCGCCGCCCAGCCGGCGAGTTTCTTCATGATGGTGTTGAGGCGGGCGTCCTGCAGCGACAGGTTGGTCTCGAAGGCGGAGGTGACGAGGTCGCGCAGCGACTCGGTCCATTCGGCGGCCCGCAGGATGTGGTCGTAGAGGTCGTCGAACCAGGGTCGTAGCGCCGGCACGTCGGTGATGAAGTGCCGCAACAGGCCGTTCATCACTTCGCGCATGGGCAGGACGATCCTGCGCAGGGCCACCAGGTCCTTGCGCAGGGTGTAGATCGAGCGCACGAACGTGTCGCCTGCCGGACGCGCGGCGAAGAGGGCGTCGTCGATCTCCTCGATCCGGTCGTCCGCCGCCTGAATCGCCTCGAAGTGACTGTCGACGACGGCGTCCAGCAGCCCGTGGACGAGCGTGGGCGCACCGTGGGCGAGCATGGCGGGCTCGTCGTCCCAGCGGTGGGCGACGGCGTCCAGCTCGAAGCGGTCGTCCAACCGGATCGTCACCAGCGCGTGGGGCAGCACCCAGCCCGAGATGCGGCTGGCGACGGGAGTCATGGCGTCGGGGGAGGGCGCGCGTTCGGCGGACGCCTCGGGCGATACCAGCGCGTACACGGTGAAGAACAGGTGCGATTCGTGCCGGATGGTCTTGGGGCGTTCGTGAGGCGCCAGGGCGTCCTCGACGGCGGTGGCCGGGAGGCCCAGTTCGGCGGAGAAGGCGGCCAGGCCCGGCTCGGACGGGGAGACCACGTCGATCCAGATGAGGAGGGTGGGGTCGCGGATCGCCGACGCGAGGCCGCCCCGCTCGAGGCGTTCGTCGGTGGATCGGCCTGCGCGCCACGTCCAGATGGTCAGATGCTCGGGCATGTCACCATGGTCGCGCCGCGGACCCGCGGCACGGCGCAGGTCGGGTCTGTGGCGCGCCGGAATGTTCGGATCGCGTTGTGGGCGGCGCGGTTGAGGGGCAGGCTGAAGACATGCAGCCCTACGGACGGGAACCCGAGTACCTGATTCAGCTCGCCGACGGCACGATCAAGCAGTTGAATCCGTTCACCGGCACGGAGGTATGGACGGTGCCCGGGCGCGGCAATCGTCCGCTCGGGCTGTCGCGGGTCGAGCCGCGGGCGCTCACCCCGCACGCCGATGGCTCGGCGTGCGCGTTCTGCGAGCGGCGTTACGACGAGACTCCCCCCGAGAAATCGCGGGTCATCCTCACGCCCGACGGTTACGAGACCCTGTATCGGACGCCGGCCGAGGACCTGTTCGCGACCACCGCCGAGTTCCGCCTCGTCCCGAACCTGTTCGAGATCCTCAGCTACGAGTACTGGCACCTCAACTACGGATACACCCTTCCGCCGCGGGTCGCGGCCCGGAAGGAGGCCTACCTCGCCTCGCACGCCGGCCGCGCGCACGTGCTGGCGGTGGTCGGTTCCAAGCTGCGCGCGTCGGGCAGGACGGACGCCGAGATCGCGGCGATGCCGATCGATGAGCGGGTCGCGGCGGCGTCGGGTTTCTTCGGCGGTGGCCATGACGTGGTCATCGCCCGGCATCACTACGTGCCGGGCGCCGCCCTCGACAACCAACTCGCGAGCGCGGGCACGCTCACGCCGGACGCCCACGCGCAGTTCATCGACTACACCGTGGAATCGATCAAGGGTCTGTACGACCTCAACCGGTACGCGCGCTACGTGACCGTCTTCCAGAACTGGCTCAAGCCCGCGGGGGCGTCCTTCGATCACCTGCACAAGCAGCTGGTGGCGATCGACGAGCGCGGCGTCCAGCACGAGGCCACGCTGGCCAAGCTGCGGCGCAACGCGAACCTGTTCAACGAGGTCGCCTCGAACTACGCGTCGTACAAGAACCTGGTGATCGCCGAGAACGAGCACGCCATGGCATTCGCGGGGTTCGGGCATCGCTTCCCGACGATCGAGATCTACAGCAAGTCCGAGCACAGCGATCCGTGGGAGCACCGCCCCGAAGAGATCCGGGCGATGAGCGACATGATCCACGCGATGCACGCGGCCACCGGAACGGACATACCGTGCAACGAGGAGTGGCACTACCGGCCGATCGATGTCGACCTCGCCATGCCGTGGCGCGTGATGCTGAAGTGGAGGGTCTCGACGCTGGCCGGCTTCGAGGGTGCCACGAAGATCTACCTCAACACGATCGGCCCCGAGACGCTGCGTGACCGCGTGGTCGACCGATTGTTCGGGCTGCGCACGGAGCGCAAGGTGGCCTCCACCCTGCGGATCGCCTTCGAGGCGCCGTGCCGGCCCAACTCGCTGCGCTACTCGAGGACGATCCGCTGACCCTTCAGGCGGCGACGACCAGGCGTGCGCGCACGCGACGGACGCCGAGGCGTCCGACCTTCATGGCCCCCCAACCCACCGAGGCGAGCAGGATCCCCACGATGCCGGCGGCGACGAAGCCCGCCTGCCAGCCGAAGGAGTCCATGAGCCCGCCGACCAGGGGCGGAGCCATGGCGTTGCCGACCGTCGAGCAGGTTCCCGACCAGCCGAAGGCCTCGCCCCGGTGGGCTTCGGGTACCTGGTCGCCGAGCCGTTCGGTGAGGGCGGCGAGGGCCGGCGCGCAGAAGAGGCCCGCCAGCGCCATCAAGGCCGCGAGCAGCGCTGGCGTGGTGCCGAACGCCCCGGCGACGGTGGTCACGGCCAGCCCGATCAGCAGGGCCGTGATGCCGACGGTGCGTTGGTGGATGACGCCGTACAACAGGCCACCGAGCAGGGAACCGGCGCCCCACAGGCCCAGGATGACTGCCAGCCAGGCGTCCGCGTTCATGGCACGCGAGGCCGCGACGATCGCCAGGTCGGTGCCACCGAGGATGAACGTGACCGCGACGGCCCCCAGGAATGTCATCAGCACCGGGCCGTTCAGCCAGGCGCGGGCGCCGGGGCGAGCACCGGCCCGGCCGGTGGGGGCCTGGGAGTCCTCGGCCATCAGCGGCGGGTTGCGCCAGGCCAGCAGGAAGGCCGCGCTGACCGACAGCAGCGCCATCGCGGTGAGCGTCCAGCCCGTGTGCCAGGCGGTGGCCGCCACGATGCCCACGGTAGGCCCGACGATGAACGCGATCTCGGTGACGACGGCGTCCAGCGAGACCGCGGCGCGGCGTCGCTCCAGCGGGGCCGCCGACAGCACCATCTGGCGGGTCAGCGAGAACCACGGCACGGCCATCAGGCCGACCACGGCCATGGCGATCAGCAACCACGCGTAGCTCAGGAACGGAGCGGCCAGGAATGCCGGCGGCAGGATCAGCAGACTCGGCAGCAGGGTGCGGCGCAGCCCGATTCGGTCGAGCAGGCGTCCGCGCACGGGGGACGCGATCGCGGTGGCCAGGGTGAACACGGCCGTCAGGATGCCCGCGCTCGCGTAGGAGTAGCCCAGTTCACGCACGACATGCAGCGTCAGCACGAAGGTGGCGCCGAACCAGGGTGCCTTGCCGAGGGCGCCCAGGATGACGGCCTGCCGGACGCCCGGCAGCGCCCACAGGTCGGAGTAGGCAGAGAAATTCACCGAATGATCCTAGAACACCAAGATAATCTTTCCCACATTGGCGCCACTGGTGAGATGTTTGTGGGCTGCCTGGACGTCGTCGACCGAAAATCGCGTCTCGCCGGCGAGCGTGATGGCACCCGAGACGACGAGCGGCCACACGGTCTCGGCGACCCGCGCGACGATCGCGGCCTTCTCCTCGGTCGGACGGAACCGCAACGACGTCGCCGTCACGGTCGCGCCCTTGGAGAGCAGGACGCCGAGGTTGAGTTCGCCCTTGACCCCGCCCTGGAGACCGATGATGACCAGGCGCCCGCCACGCGCGAGCGCCCTGACGTTGGCGTCGAGGTACTTGGCGCCCATGATGTCGAGGATCACGTCCACACCCTCGCCGGCCGCCTCCTTCAGCGCTGCGGCCCAGTCGTCGCGGTAGTCGAGCGCGATGTCGGCGCCCAGACCGCGGCACAGCGCCAGCTTCTCGGCCGAGCCGGCCGTCGTCGCGACGCGGCAGCCGATGCCCTGGGCGTACTGGATCGCGAACGAGCCGATGCCGCCGGCGCCGCCGTGCACCAGGAACGTCTCGCCCGGGCGCAGGCCCACGTGGTCGGTGTTGGACACCACGGTGGCGGCGACCTCGATCAGGCCGGCCGCGGTGACGAGGTCGATCCCCTCGGGCGGCGCGATCACCTGGCTGGCCGGTGCCGCGACGAGTTCGGCGTAACCGCCGCCGGCGAGGAGCGCGACCGCGGGATCGCCGACGGACCAGCCCTGGACTCCCTCGCCGACCGCCGCGACGTGCCCGGACACTTCGAGCCCGATGATCGCGGACGTTCCGCGGGGCGGCGGGTAGTGCCCCTGCCGCTGCAGGATGTCGGCACGGTTGACGCCTGCGGCGACCGTGCGCAGAAGCAGTTCCCCCGGGCCCGCGGTCGGGGCCTCGACGTCGGCGATCTGCAGGACCTCGGGCCCTCCGGCTTCAGTGGCGATGACGGCACGCATATCGTCACCCTAGCGGGACGTCTCGGCCTTCACACGCCCGGCCTTGGTTAGGATGGTCCCGTTCGGGCGAGATCGCATAGTGGCCGAGTGCAGCCGCCTTGAAAGCGGCCGAGGGGAGACCCTCCGTGGGTTCGAATCCCACTCTCGCCGCGTGGCTGCCGATGAGTTCGTGATGACCCCACGCCCGCCTGTGCGGGCGCTCGCCCTTGCCGCCGTGCTCGCGATCGCCGGCGCGGTGCTGATCGTCGTCCCGGTCGGCGGCGTGGGGGGCATCGTGCTCACCGTCGCCGGCGCGGTGCTGCTCGTGTGCGCGTTGGCGCTCGGGCTGGTGGCGTTCGCGGTCCCGCGACGCCAGAAGGTGGTGATCCGCGTCGACGACGAGGGCTACCGCGTGGAGGCGCCGGGCGGCGTCCGGCAGGGGGAGTGGTCCGCGGTGACGCGTGTGACCGCGAGCCCCGGGCGGCTCACGCTGCATCAGGGCGAGCGCGAACGCGTCCATCTGGTGTCGCCCGCGGGGCCGACTCACGAGATGGACGCGCTGGGCGAGGCGATCTCGCGGCACCTGGACGCCAACCGCGGCTACCGCACCTTCGAGGGCTGACAAGCCCGTCCGTCGCTCAGGGCGTGGCCGGGTGGTAGGCGCACTCGTCGATGGGCGCCGATTCGGGGCCGGGCGTCGCCGCGGCGGACGGAGTCCCGGTCGGTGACGCGGACGCGGACGCGGTCGGCGACGCGGACGCCGAGTCGGGCAGCGGGGGAGGCGGGTTGATCGCATCCTGGACCCGTTGGCGGGCGGTCTTCCAGTTGGGGTGGCTGGAGCTGAAGCCGTCCTTGCCGTTCTCGAACGAGACCGACGTGATCGTGCCGTCCTTGACGCGCAGCCCCAGCGTGAGCATGGCGGGCAGCCGCTTGGACGGCACGTCGGTGGCGACGATGGTGCTGCCGGCCTTGGTGAGCGCCTCGTAGTTGGCCGCCACCGTGGGCGGGTCGGCCTGCCGGACGATCGCCCGGATCACGCAGCGCTGGCGCGCCATACGGTGGTAGTCGTCGGTCTTGTAGCGTCCGCGCGCGAACCACAGCGCGTCGTAGCCGTTGAGGTGCTGGTCGGGGCCGGGCGGCAGCCAGCGGTCGGGCGGGACCGCAGGATCGCTGCCGCTGGCGTTCTTGCCGCCGACGGGGACGGGCCGGTTGATGTTGACCGTGATGCCGCCGAGCGCGTCGATGAGTTCGACGAAGCCGTCGAGGTTGACCATCGCGTAGTAGTCGACCTTGAGGCCGAGGGCCTCGCCGACCACCATCTTGAGTGCCTCGGCGCCGGGATCGTCGGCGCCGGAGAACGCGTCCGGCGCCATGAGCGGCACGTTGCCGTAGATCGCGTTGAGGGCGAACTCGGGGTCGTAGTCGGCCCCGCTGGTAAAGCCGTACGGCCACTTCTTCGCGAGCGCCGACCCCGGCGGGAACGGCAGGCGCTGGGTCTGGCGCGGCAGGCTGAACAGCACCATGTCGCCGGTCTGGGTGTCGATGGACGCCAGGATGACGGTGTCGGTGCGGGTGCCCGTGCGATCGGCGCCGGCGTCGCCGCCGAGGACGAGCACGTTGACGCGGTCCTTGTCGGCCCAGGGATCAAGGACGGTGCCGAAGTCGTCCTCCGGCCCGGCGCCCGGGTCGGTGTCGCCGAGTACAGCCTCGATGAACTGACTGGTGTCGTAGAGCGTGCGCGCCCCCACGAACGACGGCGTCGCGACCGTCAGCGCGAGGAAGCCGATCACGACCGCCCCCACGATGCGCTGCCAGGCCCGGGCGGGCGAGGGACGCAGCATGAGGTGTGTCGCGGCGATGCTGGCGACCCAGAACAGGCCGAACAGGGCGACCCCGAGCCAGGCGATCGTGAGCGCCCGCGGCACGCCCAGCAGCGCGACCAGCAGGTTCGGGGCAATCAGGATCGCCAGCGTGACCACGGCGATGATCCCCAGCGTCAACGTGAGCAGCACGATGCCGAGCGGACGCCAACGCGTGCGCAGCAAGCCACCGCCCGGAAGGATCGTGCCGAGGAACGCCCACCCGAGCGAGGCGCCGAAACTCGTCTCGTCTGCGGAGCGTCGAGGCCGGCCGGCCCGGTGGTGGCCGGCGGGCTCGACGGGCAGCAGGCGGCGTGCGTGATCCGTGTCGTCCACCAGGAAGCGGCGTCCGGAGTCGTGGGCGAGGGCGGGATCGGCGGGAAGGAGACGGCGCGCACCACCGCGGTGCGGCGCGTGGCTGGCGCGCCCCGGTGGCTGTGCGCTCATGCTTCTCCCGTCGGTGAACCGTGTCGAGCATACCCGCGCTCCCGCGCGTGCTTTGCTCCCACGGCGACCTGCCCGGTAAGCTGAGTGCTCGGCCGAGGAGGTGTCGCCTAGTCAGGTCTATGGCGCCCGCCTGCTAAGCGGGTTTGGGGGTTAACCCCATCGTGGGTTCAAATCCCACCACCTCCGCCACGACAAGGGCAAACGTTCCCTCCGCGAGACCGCGGGGGAACGTTTCCGCTCACGTCCGGGCGCGTAGCCTCGGCCGGACGAGCATCGTCGTCACACCGACGAGCAGCGTGAGGCCCGCCCAGATCCAGTAGCGGGTCTGCGCCGCGCCGTTGATCATCACGAGGGTGGGGAACACGGGTACGAGAGCGTTTCCCCAGCCGTGGGCGACGAGACCTGCCATGGTGCGCTTGCCGGCGGCCTCGCGCACCAGGGCGAAGAAGTACGAGTTGCCGATCAGAACGAGTGTGAACGCGACGAACGGCACGAAGACCTGGCTGGTCCCCGGTATGAAGAACAGCGGCAGGTGCCACACGGCCCAGACCACCCCGAGCACCAGGTTGCCCAGCCAGGGTCCCAGCCGCTCCTCCAACGGATCCAGGATGTATCCGCGCCAGCCCAGTTCCTCCTGTCCGCCGCCGAGAAAGACCATCAGCAGCAGATAGGGCAGGAAGACCCACAACGACGGCAGCAGCATCTCCAGGCGTGGCTCCCCCCAGAGCTCCGGCAGTATCCACGCGAGCCACGCGGTGCCGCCGAGCACCAGCGGAGGCGCAAGCCAACCCCACCAGCCGAGGCGAAGGTCGCGCAAGCCGCGCGTGTACGCCCGAACGGCATTCCTGTCGAGCGACGTCCGCAGGCAGGAGAACGCTCCTGCGGCGGGCCCGAAGGCACCCAGCCAGGTCCAAGGCACGGTCAGCGCGGCGGGCAGGTCGTTCGCCAGGGGGATGACACCCGCCCCTGCGAGGACGAGCGGCAGCCACACCAGCCACGACCACGCGAAGGTGATCACGAAGAACCGGTAGGGGAATCCGGCCTTCACGGCCATGCTTGTCTCCTTGAGGGTCTCCCACTGGAGACCCCGTTGTCGGCGCCACTGTGCCGGCCGGTCGGACGGCTGGCGCGGAAGAAGCGGAGGCCGATGCGCTTCGGGGTGACCCTACCCCTCGAGTCCCATCGACACGACACTAGGCTGCCGCCATGGAGACCAGCCGACGCGTCCCGATGATCGGCCCGGGCTCGCTCGCGCAGGGGTCGACGGCCAGCGTGCCCGGCATGAACGGGCTCGTCGCGCCGCCGCAATTGGACGCCGTGGTGCTCGGCGCCGACGGCTCCGGGCTGTGGCACTACCGGCGCGGGCAGCACCGCCCCGACCAGGAGTGGCGACGCGGCGCGCTGATCAGCCCGGACGCCACGGGTCCCGGAGCGATCATGGCGGCGTCCGATCGCCTGCACGTCTTCGTCCCCGAGCCTGCGGGGATCGCCCACTACAGCACGCACGCCGGTCCCCGGCGACGGACCGGCTGGGCGCTCGGCGCGGTCTCCCGCCGGTCGCACACGGCCCAGCGCGGTGACGGCTGGGACTCGTGGGGCACGCCGCTGCCCGGTCGGGCGGTCAGCGCGACGCTCACCGGCGGCGTCCTCGTGGTCGCCGTGACCGTCGACGACGGCGTCGAGATCTGGGCCGATCGCGACGGCTGGCGGCCCGAGCACCGGATCCCGGGCGCGGACGCCGCGGCGCTGGCCCCGTCCGGTACCCGGCTCGGTGCGGTCGTCCGGCGTGACGGGCACTGGCGGTTCTGGACGCCGGCGAGCACGCCTTCACGCCCGACCACGAGCGCGGACACCCTCGCCGCCGGCACCAGCGCCGCCATCGCGCCGCTCGGCGACGGCTGGCTGGTCGCCGTCGCCGACGGCGACCGCGTGGAGACCTGGACGATCGCCGGCGCCGCACACCCGCGGATCACCCCGGCTCCCGCGGGCGCCCTCACCTGGGGCGCCGGCGCCGTGGCCGCCGTCGCCCTCGCCCCGACACGCCTGCACGGCTGGGTGCAGGCGCTCACCGACGAGGACGGCTCGGTCTTCCATCACCACCGGCAGGTGGCCGGCGAGCGATCCCGCTGGATGCGGAACGCCTGCCTCCGCCTGGACGACCGCCGCTTCACGATCGAGCCGGTCGACTCGCACAAGCTCGCGCAGGTCTCGGGTGAGGTCGACACCCAGCCCGGCGGGCGGCCCACCCTCAGCCGCTCCGAGTCGACCGCCGGCGTGCGGGGCACCGACCTCGGCGTCCGGGTCGAGCATCGCGGCCAGTCCTACCTGCTGTTCGGCGACACGCACTGGCGGCGGCGTCCGTGGCTGGTCACGCGCGACGCGATCGCGCGCATCACGGCGTCCGGGCCGACGCCCGGCCTGCCCGGATTCGCCTTCCACGGCGCACCGCTGCGGATCGAGGGCGATCGCGTGACCATGCGCGAGTACGACGTTCCTCTCGACGGGTTCAGCGTCGGCGGCGACTTCTTCCTGCTCGCCACGTCGAACCACTTCGCGCGCGCCCAGACGATGGGCCGCAGCGTCCTCGCCCGCGCCGTCGACCCGACGCTGACGGTCGACCCGGCCTCCCGGCGTCCGCTGCGGTTCACCGCGCTGACGACGCTGTCGGACCACGGCTTCATCAACCTGTCCGCGCAGCGCTTTCCGGCCGCGCGCGTGCCCGGCTTCGGTGGCGACCACGACCTGATCCTGCTGTTCGGCACGGACGCCTACCGGGCCGGCAACCTACGCCTGGCCGTGCTCGATCCGGGACGCCCCGGGGTCGCGGACGCCCTCACCGCGCCCGGGCCCATCCCGCGAGGCGCCCTCGGTGTGCGCTACTGGGCGGGCGAGGCCGCCGGGGTCCCGGTCTGGTCGGCGAGCGAGGACGACGCCCGTCCGCTGTTTCGTCCGGGTGCCTTCGGAGAGATCTCGGTGCGCTGGGTTCCCGCGATCGAACGCTTCGTGCTGCTGGCGTGCAGCGGCCCGGAGGATCCGATCGGTCCGGCGGTGACGCTGCGTACGTCGCCGGCCCCGTGGGGGCCGTGGACGCCGCGACGCCGGCTCTTCGACTGGGTGGCGCAAGGAATGCGCCACGGCGATCCGGCCGCGCGCTTCATCAAAGCGTACGCAGACGGCTCCGATGTCGTCGGCGATCGCGTGTTTCGTCAGCAGGCGGACTCGACCGGTGCGGGGTACGCGCCGTATCTGTTCGATGCCGTCCGCGATGGCGACCACCTCGTCCTCCGCTACACCCTGTCGACCTGGAATCCCTACCAGGTGGTGCTCATGAGCCACCGGCTGTCGGTGCCCATGGCCTGACCGGCGCCCGAGGAAAGACGCCGAGGCCCGGCCCCCTCGGGGGACCGGGCCTCGGCGTGTCAGCGGGTTGGGCAGGCCTGCGCGGCGATCAGGCCTGTGCGATGCGCTCGCGCAGCTTGGCGAGCTGACCGGACAGACGCGCGGGCAGCTTGTCGCCGAACTGGGCGAAGTACTCCTCGGTCAGATCGGCTTCCTTCGCCCACGCCTCGGGGTCGAGCGCGAAGATCGCGTCCAGGGTCGCCTCATCGACATCGAGGCCCTCGACGTTCAGGTCGCCCTTCTTGGGCAGCTGGCCCGAGATGGCCGCGTCGGCGTCCACCTCGCCCACGACGCGCTTGATCGCCCACTCGATCGGACGGGCGTTATCGCCGAATCCCGGCCACAGGAAGGAGCCGTCGGCGCCCTTGCGGAACCAGTTGACCTGGAAGATCTTCGGGGCCTTGTCGCCCAGGACGTCGCCCATGTCGAGCCAGTGCTGCCAGTAGTCGGCCATGTTGTAGCCGCAGAACGGCAGCATCGCGAACGGGTCGCGGCGCAGCGAACCGACCGAGCCCTCGGCCGCGGCGGTCTGCTCGGACGACACCGTGGCGCCGATGAAGACGCCGTGCTCCCAGTCGTAGGACTCGGCGACCAGCGGGATGTTGGACGCGCGGCGCCCGCCGAACAGGATGATGTCGAGCGGCACGCCCGCCGGATCCTCCCAGTTCGGGGCGATCGTCGCGGCCTGGTCGGCGCGAACGGTGAAGCGGCTGTTCGGGTGGGCGGCCGGCTCGGACGATTCCGGAGTCCAGTCGTTGCCCTTCCAGTCGATCAGATGCGCGGGCTTCTCGCTGGTCAGGCCCTCCCACCACACGTCGCCGTCGTCGGTCAGCGCGACGTTGGTGAAGATCGTGTCGTGGTCGAGGGACGCCAGCGCGACCGGGTTGGTCTTGACCGAGGTACCCGGTGCGACGCCGAAGAAGCCGGCCTCGGGGTTGATCGCGTACAGGCGGCCGTCCGTGCCGGGGCGCATCCACGAGATGTCGTCGCCGACGGTCTCGACCTTGAAGCCCGGGATGGTCGGCTGCAGCATGGCCAGGTTGGTCTTGCCGCACGCGCTCGGGAACGCCGCTGCCAGGTAGAACTCCTTGGCGTCCGCCGCGCGGGTGATCTTCAGGATGAGCATGTGCTCGGCCATCCAGCCGTCGCGGCGGGCCATCGTCGAGGCGATGCGCAGCGCGAAGCACTTCTTGCCCAGCAGCGCGTTGCCGCCGTAGCCGGAGCCGAAGGAGATGATCTCGTTGGTCTCGGGGAAGTGGGTGATGTACTTGTCGTCGTTGCACGGCCAGGCGATGTCGTCGCGACGGGTGCCGTCGGCGTCGACCAGCGGGTAGCCGACCGAGTGCAGCGCCTTGACCCACGGCTTGCCGGACGCGATCAGGTCGAGCGCCTCGGAGCCGATGCGGGTCATGATGCGCATGTTGACCACGACGTACTCGGAGTCGGTGAGCTCGACGCCCAGCTGCGAGATGTCGCCGCCCAGCGGGCCCATCGAGAAGGGGATCACGTACATCGTGCGGCCGCGCATGGCGCCGTCGAACACGCCGGTGAGCGTCTCGCGCATCGCGGTCGGCTCGGCCCAGTTGTTCGTGGGGCCCGCGTCCTCTTCCTTCTCGGAGCAGATGTAGGTGCGGGACTCGACGCGCGCCACGTCGGAGGCGGCGGAACGGGCCAGGTAGGAGTTGGGACGCTTGTCCTCGTTGAGCTTGATGAAGACGCCGGCGTCCACCATCTCCTGGTAGAGGCGGTCACGCTCGGCCTCGGAGCCGTCACACCAGTAGATGGCGGCGGGCTTGGTCAGGGCTGCGACTTCGTCCACCCAGGCAACGAGGTCGGCGGGTGCGTTCGTGGGTGCGTTGTTGGCGGCTGCCGTCATGATGCTCCTTTGCGTTGAGCCCAGCGCCGAGGATGGGCTTCGTTGACCCGTGAGGATGGCCTCTATCGTGCCGCAACACCGCGACGTTCGCCGAAACTAGCTGACCGCAGATCCCGTTCCCTGCTGCCGGCCGGGGTGCCAGTTCCGGCCTGGACCGGCCCGTCCACGAGGATCCGCCACCGATAGGATGGCCGGCACGGGGGAGGTCGCGTGAGCCTGGACATGTTGCTGTTGGTCGGCGCGATCATGCTGATCGTGGCGTCCTGGGCGGCGAGCCTCAGTTCGCGCGTGGGCCTGCCGGCCCTTCTGCTGTTCCTCGGGCTCGGCCTGTCGCTCGAGCTGTTCGGCATCCACATGACGGACGCCGAACTCGCCCACCATCTCGGCTTCGCCGCGCTCGTGTTCATCCTGGCCGAGGGCGGCTTCGCCACCAAGTGGGTCGATATCAAGGGTTCACTCACGATCGCGGCGCTGCTGGCCACGTTCGGCGTCGGTGTCTCGATCGTTCTGGTCGCCGCGCTGTGCCACCTCGGTCTGGGTATGCCGCTTCCGCAGTCGGTGCTGATCGGCGCGATCACGGCTCCCACCGACTCGGCGGCCATCTTCTCGGTGTTGCGCGGCATGCCGCTGCCCGGGCGGGTCCGCTCGGTTCTCGAAGGCGAATCGGGGCTCAACGACGCGCCGATCGTGCTGCTCGTCGGTGCCGCGACAGCATGGACGATGGGAGAACTGCCCGCGGGCGGCGCCCAGGAGCTCGGCGTGCTCATCGTCGCCGAGCTCGTGGGCGGCATCCTGCTCGGCGCGGCGGTCGGCTTCGTGGGCGCCCGGCTGCTGCGCAGCGTCGCGCTGCCGGCGTCCGGCCTCTACCCCCTCGCCGCGCTGTCCACGGCGGTCATCGCCTACGGGGCCGGCGTGTGGCTGCACCTGTCGGGGTTCGCGGCCGTGTACGTCGCAGCGGTGATCCTCGGCAACAGCGAACTCCCGCACCGCAACGCCACCAAGTCGTTCGCCGAAGGCATCGGCTGGGTCGCCCAGATCGGCCTGTTCGTCATGCTCGGCATGCTCGCCAGCCCGGAGCGGCTCACCCCGCAGATGGTGGTCGAGGCGCTCGTCATCGGGGGCTTCCTCACCTTCGTCGCCCGCCCGGTCTCGGTCATGGCGTGCGCGGTGTGGTTCAAAGTGCCCTGGCGGGAGCAGGCGTTCATCTCCTGGGCGGGCCTGCGCGGTGCTGTCCCGATCATCATGGCCACCGTCCCGATGGCGGCCGGCGTCCCCGCCGCCGAACGCATCTCCGAGGAGGTGCTGTTCTTCGTCGTCGTGTTCACCATGCTGCAGGCACCCACGCTGCCGTGGGTCGCGCGCAAGCTCGGAGTCGGCGGTGAGGTCGACCCTCACGACATCGAGGTCGAGGTGGCGCCCCTGGAACGAATCCAGGCCGACTTCATGCAGGTCACGGTGCCCGAGGGATCGAAACTGCACGGCGTCACGATCCGTGAACTGCGGCTGCCGAAGTTCACGCTCATCGCGGTGATCCTGCGCAGAGGGAGCCGCTCGTTCCGCACGCCGACGACCGGCTGAACGAGGGTGACGAGCTCATGGTGGTGGTGCCGTCCGCCCGGCGCGCGGAAGTCGAGAAGCGCTTCCGGGCCATCGGCCGCTACGGCCGGCTCGCGCGGTGGCACAAGCCCTAGCGTCGCGTCGCCGCGCGTCGGCGGGGCCGGTGTCAGTCGAGCGCGGCCACCACGACCAGGTCGGGCAGGCAGGCGGTGCCGTCGGGCAGCGGGACGCCGAACGTCGCGTTCTCGACCGGCACCGGCTGGTGCTCGCCGATGATCACATCGACCGTGCGGTCGAGGCGCCCGTCGGCCTCGAAGGCGATGTCGTGGAACGCCTGGCGGACCAGGATCACCTCGGGGCTGTCTTCGGAGTGACCGACCACGACGGAGTCGGCGTAGTCGTTGCGGTCGGCATTGATGCGCTTGATCACCTTGAAACCGTCGGCGGACAGCAGCGACCCCAGCCGCTTGGCGACACCGTTGGCCCGGGAACCGTTGAACACCTGCACGTACACGTGTTCGGGCATGAGCTCGGGACCGATCTCCTTGACCACGCACGGGGCCGACGGGCGCGGCGGAACCGGGGCGCGCACCGCGTCCCAGGCCCAGTGAGCCGCGAAGAACACCGCGGCGGCGAGCAGGACGAGGGTCACGGGCGTCTTCAATGCCCGCACGAAACGCCTCGCGTCCATCGGATCCTTCCTCGCCCGGTTACCCGCATCAGACTACTTCAGCTCCAGCACCCGGGCGTGGACGGACTGGCGCTGCTGGAGCGCCGCGCGCAAGGTGCGATGCAGCCCGTCCTCGAGGTACAAGTCGCCCCGCCAGGACACGACGTGGGCGAAGAGGTCGCCGTAGAAGGTGGAGTCCTCCTCCAGCAGCACCTCGAGATCGAGCCAGCGTCTCGTCGTGACGAGCTCGCTCAGCCGCACCTGCTGGGGTGCGATCTGAGCCCACTGGCGGTGGGTGTACCCGTGCTCGGGGTAGGGCCGCTCCTCGCTGACACGCTTGAAGATCACGCCGTTACTCTACCCTCAGCATTCCACCTCGCCGGCGATGAAGGCCTCGACTTGGCGGCGTCCGGTCTCGTCGTCTCGCTGTTCGGGCGGGGACTTCATGAAGTACGCCGACGGCGAGAGCACGGGGCCGGCGATCCCGCGGTCCTTCGCGATCTTCGCGCAGCGCAACGCGTCGATGATGACGCCGGCCGAGTTCGGCGAGTCCCACACCTCGAGCTTGTACTCCAGGCTGAGGGGAACGTCGCCGAACGCGCGGCCCTCGAGGCGGACGAACGCCCACTTGCGGTCGTCCAGCCATGCCACGTAGTCGCTGGGGCCGATGTGGACGTCGCGCGCCGACAGCTCACCCTGCACGTTCGACGTGACCGCCCGGGTCTTGGAGATCTTCTTCGACTCCAGCCGGTCGCGCTCCAGCATGTTCTTGAAGTCCATGTTGCCGCCGACGTTGAGCTGATAGGTGCGGTCGACGGTGACCCCGCGGTCCTCGAACAGCTTCGCCAGGACGCGGTGCGTGATCGTCGCGCCGACCTGCGACTTGATGTCGTCGCCGACGATCGGCAGGCCGGCCGCGGCGAACTTGGCGGCCCACGCAGGATCCGACGCGATGAACACCGGCAGCGCGTTCACGAACGCGCACCCGGCGTCCAGGGCGCACTGGGCGTAGAACTTGGCGGCCTGCTCGGAGCCGACGGGCAGGTAGCAGACGACCACGTCCACCGCGGCGGCCTTCAGGACGGCGACGACGTCGACCGGGTCGGCGTCCGACTCGGTGATCGTCTCGGTGTAGTAGCGGCCGAGGCCGTCCAGGGTCGGGCCGCGCTGCACCTCGACGCCGAGGGCGGGCACGTCGCAGATCTTGATCGTGTTGTTCTCGCTCGCGCCGATCGCGTCGGCCAGGTCGAGCCCGACCTTCTTCGCGTCGACGTCGAACGCGGCGACGAACGCGATGTCGCGCACGTGGTAGTCGCCGAGCTGGACGTGCATGAGGCCCGGCACGGCGTCCGACGCGGAGGCGTCCGCGTAGTAGTGGACGCCCTGGACGAGTGAGGCGGCGCAGTTGCCGACGCCGACGATGGCGGTTCTGACCTGAGGCATGCGGAACATTAGACACGATGACCGCCACCGGCCGCGGACGGCCCCTCCGACTCGGACGCCGCCAGCGCGGGCGTGGACGTGCCGACCGGCGCGCGGTTCGCTAGCCTGCGCAGACATGAGCGATGCCCTCGACGCCATCAAGGCCGGCTATACCTTCACGACGCCCGCGATCGACCTCGGCGCCCTCGTGCACGACGGCACGCCGGTGCCCGACGTGACCATCCGGCTGGCGCTGTCGATGCTGAACCGCCACGGTCTCGTGGCGGGCGCCACCGGCACCGGCAAGACGAAGACACTGCAGCTCATGGCCGAGCAGATCAGCCGCGCGGGCGTCCCGGTGTTCGCCGCCGACATCAAGGGTGACCTGTCCGGGCTGGCGATCCCGGGCGTGGCGTCCGAGAAGCTGCTGGCGCGCACCCGCGCGATCGGCCAGGAGTTCACGCCGGGCGCCTGCCCGGTCGAGTTCTACGCGCTCGGCGGCGAGGGCACCGGGACGCCGCTGCGCGCGACCGTGACCTCGTTCGGCCCGCTGCTGCTGTCGAAGGTGCTCGGGCTCAACGTGACGCAGGAGAGTTCGCTGGCGCTGGTCTTCCACTACGCCGACCTGAACAACCTGCTGCTGCTCGACCTGAAGGACCTGTCGGCGCTGCTGAAATTCCTGACCAGCGACGAGGGCAAGACCGAATTGGAGGACATCGGCGGGCTGTCGAAGGCGACGGTCGGCGTCATCCAGCGCCAGATCACCGCGCTCGCCGCCCAGGGCGGGGACGCCTTCTTCGGCGAGCCGGAGTTCGACACCGCCGACCTGCTCACGCTCACCCCGGACGGCCTCGGCGTCATCTCGCTGCTGGAACTGCCCAAGCTGCAGGACCGCCCGGCGCTGTTCTCGACATTCCTGATGTGGCTGCTGGCCGACCTGTACTCCGACCTGCCCGAGGCGGGCGACCTCGACAAGCCGAAACTGGTGTTCTTCTTCGACGAGGCGCACTTGCTGTTCAACGGGGCCTCCAAGGCATTCGTGGAGGCGATCGAGCAGACGGTCCGGCTGATCCGCTCGAAGGGCGTCGGCGTGTTCTTCGTCACGCAGACGCCCAAGGACGTGCCCGAGAACGTGCTCGCCCAGCTCGGTTCGCGCGTCCAGCATCAGCTGCGGGCCCACACGCCCAACGACGCCAAGGCGCTGCGGGCGACCGTCGCGACCTACCCGCGCACGGGCTACGACCTGGCCGAGCGCCTGCAGCAGCTGGGCATCGGCGAGGCGGTCGTCACGGTGCTCAACCCCAGCGGGGCCCCGACTCCGGTGGCCTGGACGCGGATGCGCGCGCCACAGGCGTCCATGGAGCCGCTGGACGCCGGCGCGATGGCGCGCGGGGTGGCGTCCTCGCAGATGCACGCCAAGTACGGCGCGGCCATCGACCGCGAATCCGCCTACGAGGTGCTCAACGCCCGGCTGCAGGCCGGCGCCGCCGCCGCGGCCGCCCGCGCCGAGGCCGCGCAGCGCGAGAAGGACGCGGCAGCGCGCGAGAAGGAGGCGGCGGCCCGCGCGAAGGCGGACGCGTCCGCCGCACGGGAGGCGGCGCGCGCCGACAAGGCGCTGCGAGCCGAACGCGAGCGCGAGGAGCGGGCCGAGCGTCCGCGGGCGGCGTCCACCCGCAAGGAGAAGGGTTTCTTCGAGCAGCTCACCCAGAACACGATGGTGCGGCAGATGGCCCGCGAGGCGAGCCGCGAGATCACCCGGTCCATCTTCGGCACCGGACGCCGCCGCTGAGCGACGTCGCTGCGGGCACGATCGGACGCGACCCGGGGTGGCCTGTCGGATGAGGGGGACCTGTGGCCCTCTGTCGGGCCACAGGTCCCCCTCATGTCCGATCGATTCCCAGGGCGATCTCCTGTCGCGCTTCCCGGACGACTGTCAGCGGATCGTGACCGCGTAGATGTTGCGGTCGTAGGACGCCACGACGAGCGTGTTGCCGAAGACGGCCGGGGTGGCCTCGACGTTCTTGCCGAGGTTGACGGTCGAGATGTCCTTGCCCGTCGCGGGGTCGAACAGGTGCATGACGCCGTCGGAGTCGGCGAGCACGCCGTAGACGGCGCCGTCGGACGCCGTGATCAGCGTGGGCGAACTCCACGAGTAGTTGGACAAATGCCGCCGCCACACCACCGATCCGGTGATCTTGTCGAGTGCGATCAGGTCGCCCTCACGGGGGCGCGGTCGTCCGGGACACGTTGAAGATCACCAGGTCGGACACCGGACCCTTGCCGAGCGCGGGCGTCGACAGGACGCCGCCGTTGATGCCCGTGTAGTAGCTCGGGATGTCGAACTGCCAGACCTGCTTGCCGGTGAGCGCGTCGATCTTGCGGATGTTGGTGATCCGCTCGCCGCCGGAGGCGCCCCGGTTGTCGACCTCGTTGCCGGTGTACAGGAACACGCCGTCGGTGGTCTCCTCGAGCACGAGGGAGGCGTCCACGTCGTCATGGGTGTCGCGCATCCACACCATCTCGAGGGTGGTGGCATCCCAGGCGAACAGCTTGCCGTCGTTGTCGGCGGCGAACATCAGGTTGCGGTAGGCGGCCGCCGAGTTCTCGATGCCGTATTTCTCGTTGCCGGGGGCGGTGTAGCGCAGCCGGGTCACCTGTGGGTCGATCGACACCTGCTTGGCGTCGGGGTCGTAGCGGCTGTTGAGCTTCACCTTGTAGATCAGCCCGTTCTCGGCGGGCTGGATCAGCGTGTCGGTGCGCGCGTTGATAAGCGCGGACGAGTCGAACGCACCCCAGTCGTGGCGGGGAGCGGCGGCGTCCAGGCCCGAGATGTGCCACACCTCCTTGTTCTGGATCAGGTCGAACACCCGGTAGCGCCACGGGCCGATCGTTCCGTTGGTGTCGTTCAGCCCCTGGCCCGCGTACAGCAGCGGGTAGCCGCGCGGGTCGACGGATGCCGTGCCCTTGAACCCCCAGCCCACCTCGATCGGGTCGCGGGTCGGACGCCCGGTCGCCAGGTCGAGCCGGTAGATCTTGCCCTCGAATACGGGGTAGATCACCTCGACGAACGAGTCGTCGTTCACGAACTCGTCGGCCAGCCCCATCGCGATCTTCGTCTCGCGGGGCCACTGCACGAGCAGTGGCTGGCCGGTCCAGCCGGCGCCCGGCCAGTACGAGCCCTCGCCGCGGATCTCGCCGATCTGCTTCGTCCACGCGACGGCGAGCTTCTTCTCGACGACCTGCGCCGTGCCCCAGGTGCCGCCGGTGCGGTGGTTGTTGCCGCGGAAGGTCAGGACCCCCGGGATCTGCGGGTACGTCTCGGGATCGCCGAACACGACGGGCTGACCTGGTCTGTACGCGACCGGCTCGCCCGCCTTGTCGACGACCGACCAGGAGAACGCGCCCTCGCCCTCGGTCAGGTTGCGTTCAAACACGTTCGGCGCGATCATGCGCGGCTTCGTGTACCCGGGAAGATCGGTGAGCCTGAGGGCCGGAGGGTTGGCGTCCGGCGTGCGCGGCGTGACCTGGCCGCTGGGGGCGTGGGGCCGCTCGCCGGTCTGAACCGTCTCGGTGGAGCAGGCCACCAAGGCGAGCAGCGCCGCCGTCGCCATCGCCGTTGCCGCGATGCGCCGTCGCTGCGCCATCGTTTCTCCTTGATCCCGCGGGGTGTGAGTGCGTGACCCAGCCTACTGCCGTCCGCCGGCCGTCCGCTGGGTGGGAAAGTTGGGCAAACGGGCGGGCGTGCACTAGGTTGCGACGCAACGACCGAGGCCATCACTCGTCAGGCAAGGACTCCTCTCCGCATGATCATCACCACGGACGCTCACCGGCTCCACATCGCACGCCACGCGCGTGGCGCGTGTGCGGCTGCCTGTCCGTGTTGTTGTCCGGCCTGACGCCTCTCGCTCACACCTTCCTCGAGGAGACCGTCGCCGCACGGTTTCCGGCCGGCGGCGTCCCCTCGCCCGAGCGACCCGCGCGGCGCCTCCCCGCCACCCAGGGCGGTTGCGCGCACCCTCATCACTCCACCTTGAGATCCCCGCCTACGCTGCTGAACAAACACAAGGAGACAACCCATGACCGCATATTTCGCCGATGCCGCCGCCCTGATCGGCCGGACGCCGCTGGTGCGCATCAACCGCCTGTACGGCGACTCGACGGCCACGGTGCTGGCGAAGCTCGAGTTCTACAACCCGGCCAACTCGGTGAAGGACCGGATCGGCGTGGCGATCGTGGACGCCGCCGAAGCGTCCGGCGAGCTCAAGCCCGGCGGCACCATCGTCGAGGGAACGTCGGGTAACACCGGCATCGCGCTCGCGTTCGTGGGCGCGGCCCGCGGCTACCGGGTGGTGCTGGCGATGCCCGAGACCATGTCGAAGGAGCGCCGCGCCCTGCTGCGCGCCTACGGCGCCGAACTCGTGCTGACGCCGGGCGCCGAGGGCATGCGCGGCGCGGTCGCGAAGGCCGAGGAACTCGCCGCCTCCATCGAGGGCGCGGTGCTGGCCCGACAGTTCGCCAACCCGGCCAACCCCGAGATCCACCGGACGACGACCGCCGAGGAGATCTGGGCCGACACCGACGGCGAGGTGGATGCCGTGGTGGCCGGTGTCGGCACCGGCGGTACCATCACCGGCGTCGGTCAGGTGCTCAAGGAGCGCAAGCCGGCGGTGAAGATCGTCGCGGTCGAGCCGTCCGAGTCGCCGCTGCTGTCCGGTGGCCAGCCCGGCCCGCACAAGATCCAGGGCATCGGGGCGACTTCATCCCCGAGATCCTCGACCGCTCGGTGATCGACGAGGTGCTGCCGCAGAGCTCCGACACCGCCCTGGAGTGGGCACGTCGCGCGGCCCGCGAGGAGGGCCTGCTGGTCGGCATCAGCTCCGGCGCGGCGCTCGCGGCGGCCGGCGAGCTGGCGGCGCGCGACGAGTACGCGGGCGCGACCATTGTGGTCATCATCCCGAGCTTCGGTGAGCGCTACCTGTCCAGCGTCCTGTACGCCGACCTGCTCGACTGATCATGCCGACGAGGTGGCGTCCCTTCCGTGAGGCACGCCACCTCGTCCGTTCTGGCCCCTCTCGCTAGACTCCCCCGGTGACTGTCGCCGTCCGGATGGGGTTGTCGATCGCGGCGGCCGTGGGGCTGTACGGCATCTCGTTCGGTGCGCTCGCGGTCACGGCCGGGCTGAGCGTCGCGCAGGCCTGCGCGCTGAGCCTGCTGATGTTCACCGGCGGATCGCAGTTCGCTTTCATCGGGGTGGTCTCCGGCGGTGGATCGCTGCCCGCCGCGTTCGCGGCGAGTTCGCTGCTCGGCGTCCGGAACGCCGTCTACGGGGTGCAGATCTCGGCGTTGCTGCGTCCGCGCCGCCGGCTGCGCCCGGTGATCGCCCACTTCACCATCGACGAGTCGACGGCCACGGCGCTCGCCCAGGACGACCGCGCCGAGCAGCGCCGGGGCTTCTGGACGGCGGGCCTCGGCGTCTACGCGCTGTGGAACCTGTTCACCCTGGTCGGCGCGCTCGCCGGGGAGCATCTCGGCGACCCGAAGGCCTGGGGCCTGGACGGCGCGGCGGTGGCCGCGTTCCTGGGGTTGTTGTGGCCCCGGCTGCGGGCGCGCGACCCGATCGTCATCGCCGTCGCGGCGGCGTTCGCCACGATCGTGACCGTGCCGTTCGTCCCGCCGGGCATCCCGATCGTGATCGCGGCCGCGGTCTCGGGCACGATCGCGGTGCTGCACCATCGGCGCCCGGACGTGAGGGAGGCCCGATGATCGAGTTGTGGTGGTGGGTGCTGGCCGCCTGCGCGGCGGCCTACCTGACGAAGCTGGCCGGCTACCTGCTGCCCGAGGAATGGCTCGACCGGCCGTGGGTGCGCACGGTGAGCGTCGGCATGACCGCCGGGCTGCTGACCTCGCTCGTGGTCACCAACACGCTCGTCGACGGCACCGCGTTGGTGCTGGACGCCCGGGTGGCCGCCCTCGCGGCCGCCGCGGTGGCATTGTGGCTGAGGGCGCCGTACCTGGTCGTGGTGCTCGTCGGCGGTCTCGCCGCCGCGCTCGCCCGCCTGGCGGGCGCCGCCTGACCGGTCCGCGCGTTGCCCGCGCGCCCCTGTTCGTGAGGGCGTTACGCCCTCGTCACGTCAGGCTGAGCAACCAGGCCAGCAGGTAGCTGTAGGTGTTGCCGTCGTCGATCAACGCGCGGTCCATGCCACGGGCGATCTCGAGTGCCCGAAGCCGTTCCTGTTCGCCGGCGAGCGCGGAGTACATCAGGAGGTAGTCGCCGTACTGCTGCTCGAATCCCTTCACGCCGATGCCCTCAGCGACGTTGGCCCTGATTCGCGCCGGGTCGCCGCGCAACTGGTCCGACGACGGGCTCACGGGAATGAGCAGGATGGCGAGGGCCGCGGCCGGTTCGGCCGAGAACCAGGTGGCGTAGTCCCGCTTGCCACCGAAGACCAGCGGAGTGATCGTGTGGTCGAATCCGGCGTAGACAGGATCGTCCCGGTCGAAATCCGTCCAGTAGGCCCGGGCGGACGCGGCCTCCAGCGCATGCATCCAGCGCGCCTCGGTCTCCAGGTCGGCGTTGCCGCTGGCACGCGCCCAGAGCGTCAAGCCGGCGTAGGCGGTGATGGCCTCGGACGCCGACTCCTGGTTGTTCGCGTCGGCGAAGGGTGCCGTGCCGGAGGCCCACGAGTGCGACTGGTAGCTGTCGAAATTGCGTCGCGCCACGAAGTGCTCGTTGGCCGGCGAGGTCGCGATGTCCGCGGCCAGCAGGTCCATCACCGGTGCGAGCCGATCCGCGAGACCGGGGTCGTCGGCGGCCAGCACGCCCGCCGCGTACAGGAAATAGCCGTAGTGGAAGTGGTGATCGTTGAATTCCTCCGAGCCGAAGGACGGCGTGCTGCCGACGATGCCCTTGTTGCGGGTGTCGTAGAAGAAGCAGAACGCGTCACGGGACACGCAGCCCGCCGGTTCGGTCCACTTCTCCAGTTCTGCCGTCGCCCTTGCCGCGACCTGTGCCGAGACGTCGTCGGCACCGACCTCGCGCGCGATCCGGACCAGTTGCGCGTCGCGGTAGAGCGCCTTGCCGCCGAAATAGGTGTCGGCGGGATACAGCTTGGCGGACGCCGCGTCCGCCCGCACGGCGTCGGCGAGTTCCGTGCGTTCGGCGTCGCTCAGGCGCGACAGGTCGAGGCCGGCTCGTGCCTCCTGGAGAGGCTCGGCCCAGCTCAGCTGGTTGCCGGCATAGAGGGTGAGCGTCCCGAAGATGCTGGGATAGGTGCCGATGGCCTCGGCGTCCCCAACACGGCCGTGGGTCTGATGCGGCAGCGCGGCGACGGCGGTGGTGCCGCCCGCGCGCGTCCGGTAGCGCAGGGTGGTCGTGGCCTTGTCGGCCACCCCGTAGGCGACCGACGTGGAGACGACGGGATCCGTCGCCAGCGGCGCCAGATCCTGCACGGTGGCACCTTCCGGGACGGCGAACCACGTGGCGCTCTGGCCCGCGTCCACCCGAACGGACGTGCCGGACACCTCGCCGGCGGTGACGAGGCCGTACTCGACGGCGCCGCCGCGAACCGACCAGGCGGCGCCGTCGGTCCCGAACGGGAGGTTGGTGGTCAAGGCGGTGGTCGACGCCGCGGTGAACGTGACGAACGGGGAGCCCTCCGCGATCCGGACGGTTCCGATCTGCTCACCGTCGACCGTGCCCTCCAACGTGACCGAGAGTTCGTCGTACGCGGTGACCCGCCAGGCAGTGCCGCCCCCGGTGCCGACGCGGATGATCGGGGCGTAGCCGCCCATGATCGTCTTGGAGGTCGTGGTCACGGTGGGCAGGCCGAACGCGAAGCCCTCGGCATCCACGCCGAAGCTCATCGGCAGCGGGAACACCGGCTGGGCGGTCGCTCCGAACACCAGCCCCGCGAACCAGGTGTTGGTCGGCGGCAGCAGGCCGTCCGCGAGCCTGGCG
Source organism: Nigerium sp. (assembly GCA_016711325.1). Classification (GTDB taxonomy): domain Bacteria; phylum Actinomycetota; class Actinomycetes; order Propionibacteriales; family Propionibacteriaceae; genus Propioniciclava. Next base: position 276,248 of record JADJTH010000010.1, read on the forward strand.
GGGTTCAGATCCTTGCCGTCCCGCTGGACGACCCGGTCGAGCGCCACGGAGACCTGGTCGGCACCGAACACCGTCGAGGCCTGCGGTGGGTCGCTGGACGCGTCCGGACCGGGAGGACTGGGCGCGCAGCCCGCGAGCGCCCCGATCAACGCACCTGCGATCAGGCTGCTGGTGGTCTTCTTGGCGTGGGACATCGTGGCTACCTCAATCCGATCTTGGTGAAGAAGGCGAGCACGTCCTCGGTGGGACCCGCCAGCCAGCCGTCGTCGCGCAGATCCATGATCGCCATCACGGGCGTGTCCCGCCGGGTCAGGGACGCAAGTTCCGGGTTCGTGAGCGCATCGCTGGCGATGGTGACGCGCGTGATCGCGCTGCCCTCGCCGCTGGCGTTGACCTCGACCTCGGCGACCCGGCCCACGACGGTCTGGTTGTTGGGCAGCACGATCCGGGCTTCGGCTCCCTGCTCCACACGGCCGTATTCGGTGGGTTCCAGCTCGAACCGGGCAGTGACCGTGCGCTCGCCGTCGGCCACCACCACGGCCATCGGCGTGCCGCTCGCCAGGAACGTGCCGGGCTCGGCGCCGATGGAGGCGACATACCCGCTGGACGCCGCCTTGTAGGTGATCGTGCCGGACGCCGGATCGAGCGTGTACGCCTCGGTGGAGATGGGCCTCAGCCCGTTGCCGGCGTCCTGCTGAAACTGGATGCTGGAGAGGGTGAACAGCTTGTCCCCGGCAGTGACGAAGTCCCCCTGACGGACGTACCGCTCCGTCACCACTCCACCGTAGGAGGACCCCACGATCAAGGTGGGGGCGTCCACGGATGCGGTGAGGCTGGCCACCCGGTTCTGCCGCTGGTTGAACAGCAGCGTGAGCGCGAAGACGAGCGCGGCGATTCCGAGAACGCCGCCCCACAGCTTGAGCCGATTGATCCAGGTCATGATTGCTCCCCCTTGGCCAGCAGGCCCACCTTCTGGCGTGCCGACAGGATGGTGTCGAGGTTGAGTGGCTCGGGTGTCGTCGCCGCCGCGACGGCGTTCGCCCGGTCGATGTCCGTGGGATCGGCGACCCCACGGCGTGCGCGTCCCTCACGGAACCCGACGACGATGAACGCGCCGAGGACGAGGGTGTTCACCACGCACCAGAACGTGGCGACGTTGAGCCGTCCGAGCCCGACGTCACGCCAGAGCGCCACGATCGAGGTGCCGAGAAGGAACACGAAGGTGAGGACCACCGGGATCATGAAGTTGAACGCCGACGACCTCTTTCCGGTCGCCCCGGTGACATGCCAGGTGGTCTCGGTGCCGATGAACGCGTTGCGGAGCGCCTTCAGGTAGATCGGGAACGAGTTCGCCGCGAGGAGCAGGACCTCCCAGCGGAAGGTGCCGAGCGTCAGTGCCGCCAGCAGGATCTGCAGGACATAGAAGCCCGAGTAGAACAGGAACCAGGTGGCGGTGGTGACCTGGAGGTTCACGGGGTGCAGATCGAGGAAGACCTCCAGCGCGGGCACGAACAACAAGATGCCCGGGGCGATGCCGGTCAGGTAGAACGTGGCGGTCACGAAGTACATGAACCGCTGGTCCAGGCTGAGCGTGCGCCGAGGGCTGAACGGGTGGTGGGTGAACAGGATCTCGAAGCCGCCGGTGGCCCACCGCAGCTGCTGCTTGGTGTAGGCCTCGATCGTGTCGGGCGCGTCGCCGACGGCAAGGGTCTTGGCGACATAGACCGACTTCCAGCCGCGCTCGTGAAGCAGCAGCGACGTCCAGACGTCCTCGGACTTCGATTGTGTGTAGATCCCGCCGACGTCGAGCACGGCGGCCCGGCGGAACAGCACGTTGGTGCCCACGCAGAAGGCGGCGTTGAACTCGTTGCGGCCCGGCTGGATGAACCGGTAGAACATCGTCTGCATGTAGCCGGCGCCGCGAGAGATGATGTTGCTCATATTGCCGTAGGTCTGCGGCGTCTGAACGAAGACGACGGTGGGCTCCACCATGAACGGGACGGTCTCTATGAGGTTCACCCCGAACCGTGGAGGGTTCCTTATGCCGCTTCTCGGTTGAGGGCGGTGGTCTCGTAGGTGATGGGGGCCATCATGCCAGCGCTGCTGTGCCGGCGGGTGTGGTTGTAAAAGCCGTAGCACCACTCGAGCACGACGGCCTGGGCGTGTCGGGTGTCTGCGAACCGGTGCCGGGACAGCACCTCCCATTCCAGGGAGGAGAAGAACGCCTCGGCGGCGGCGTTGTCGAAGCAGGACCCGACCCGGCCCATCGACTGGCGGATGCCCAGCTTGCGGCACAACTTGGTGAACGACTTCGCGGTGTAGGTCGAGCCTCGGTCGGTGTGGAACACCACCCGCTACGCCTCGTCGTCTCGCCAGATCGCGGCCTTGCCGCCCCGGGTCGCGACGGCCATCGTGATCGCAGCGCAGGCCAGCTGCGCGTCCGGGTGCAGGCCGGTGGCGGCACCCAGGAGACGGCGGCTGTACAGGTCGATCACGGTCGCCAGGTACAGCTTGCCGTGGTCGGTGGGAATCTCGGTGATGTCGCCAACCCAGCGGCAGTTCGGCGCCTCGGCGGTGAAGTCCCGCTTCAACAGGTCAGGGAACTTCGGCGCGGTCCGATCCTGCTTGGTCAGACCGTTCCGACGCCTGATCCGCCTTGCCACAAGGCCTTGGCGGGCCATCGAGTCGGCCACCGTCTTCTCCGAGATCGTCCACCCGGCATCCCGCAGGTCAGCGGTCAGCCGCGGCGAGCCGTGCAACCCCCGAGCCGCGTCGAACCCGGTCTTCACCGCGGCGTCGACCTCGGCCCGGCGCCGGGCCCGTTTCGTGCTCGGGCCGCCCACCTGGGCACGGGGCCACCACTTGCAGAACCACGACACGCTGACCCCGAGCAGGGCACAGCACACCGCGACGGGCACCCGCCAGAAGGTCTTCTGGTCAGCGATGAAGCGTGCCACGCTCACTTCGTCGCCTCCTTCACCCACAAGACCACGGAACGCTTGAGGACATCACGCTCCATCCGGAGCTCGGCGACCTCGGCCCGGCGCCGGCGCAGCTCCTAATCGTCCTCTGCCGCCTCCCGGGCGGCGCGGGCCTGGTTCACCCAGTTCCCCAGCGTGCCCTCGTTCACCCCCAGATCCCGGGCCACCTGCGCGATCGGCTTGTTTGTTTCCTCAACAATCCGGACCGCTCCCTCACGGAACTCCGGATCGTACTTCTTGCGCTTCTCAGGCATAGCTACTCCTTATACCTGATGCCTCCAATCGGGGGGGGGGGCCCCGCCGGGGGGGGGGGGGGGGGGGGGGGGGGGGGGTTGGTGGGGGGGGGGGGGGGGGGGCCCGGGCCCCGTGGGGGGGGGGGGGGGGGGGGGGGGGGGGGGGGGGGGGGGGGGGGGGGGGGGGTCGGGGTTTGGGGGGGGAGGGGGGGGGGGGGGGGGGGGGGGGGGGGGGGGGGGGGGGGTGGTCGGGGGGGGGGGGGGGCGGGGCGGGGGGATTCGGGGGGTCCGGGCCGGTGGTGGGGGGGGGGGGGGGGGGGGGGGGGGGGGGGGGGGGGGGGGGGGGGGGGGGGGGTGGGGGGGGGGGGGGGGGGGGGGGGGGGGGGGGGGGGGGGGGGGGGGGGGGGGGGGGGTGGGGGGCGGGGCCCGGGGGGGGGGGGGGGGGGGGGGGGGGGGGGGGGGGGGGGGGGGAGGGGGAGGGGGGACCGGGGGGGGCGGGGCGGGGTTGGTTGGGGGGGGGGGGGGGGGGGGGGGGTGGGGGTGTCGCGGGGCCACTGGGGGGGGGGCCCGCCCCCCCCCCCGTGGGGGGGGGGGGGGGGGGGGGGGGGGGGGGGGGGGGGGGGGGGTTGGGGGGGGGGGGGGGGGGGGGGGGGGGGGGGGTTGGGGGTGGGGGGGGGCGGGGGGGGGGGGGGGGGGGGGGGGGGGGGGGGGGGGGGGGGGGGGGGGGGGGGGGGGGGGGGTGGGGTCGGGGGGGTTTTTCGGGGGGGGGGGGGGGGGGGGGGGGGGGGGCGGGGCGCCGCCCGGGGGGGGGCGGGGGGGGGGGGGGGGAGGGGGTTTTTCTCCCCGGGGGGGGGGGGGGGGGGGCGGGGGGGGGGGGGGGGGGGGGGGGGGGGGGGGGGGGGGGGGGGTGGTTGGGGGGGGGGGGGGGGGGGGGGGGGGGGCGGCGGGGGGGGGGACCGGGACGGGCGGGGGGGGGGGGGGGGGGGGGGGGGGGGGCCCGGGCGGGGGGGGGGGCCGCGGGGGGGGGGGGGGGCCCCCTGATCCGGGGGGAACCTCACCTCGAGGAATTCCGGTCGTGGCACGAAGTCCGCGTCCAGGATCACGAAGTATTCGCTCTTCGCGATGGTCAGCGCATTGTTGACGTTGCCGGCTTTCGCGCCGTGGCTGGTGAGCCGCCGAAGGTAGCCGATCTGCAGGGCAGCGGCCATGTCGCGCACCTCGTCGGACTTGCCGTCGTCGAGGATCCAGGTGTGGTGGGCCCCGCGGATGGCCTTGGCGGCCGAGGCCGTGCGCCGGATGACGTCGAGCGGTTCGCCGTAGACGGTGATCAGCACATCGACCTCGACGAGTGCGCCGTCCAGGTACAGCGGCCACTGGGTGGGATCGTCGGTGACCCCGAGGTTCTCGTTGGTGGCGGGGTCGTACAGGGTGCGCTGGGCCTCGTGGTAGGCGAACGAACGCGGGTCCTTTCGTCCCGCGAAGAGCGCCCACATGGCCATGAGGGCGTGGAAGATCAGCACGACTTCGGCGAAGACCACCATGGCCCAGGGCAGAAAGTCGCCTCGGTTGCTGGGATTCAACAGGAACCATGCGTAGGCGATGATGCCGAGGGTCGCCGCGAGTGACACCGTGACCATGACAGGGGTGTACGGGTTCTTGCTTCTCGCCCGGCGAGATTCTGGGACGAGGTCATCAACGGTGGCGAGGTCGGTGGTGGGAATGGACGCAGACACGGTTTCCCCCTCAGGAGCGCATCATCGGATGGGCGGCCGTCCGTCGCGGCCGGGGTGTTGGCGCGGTACTCGCGCGGAACCTTCATCGGCGCGTGGGCCGATCGTCGGGAGGAGCCGGATTTGAGGTTCGCCTCGACGTGTGAGTCCAGTCAAGCAAGAGAAATGACAGTGCGTGATACCGGCTCTTCAACCCTGAGGTGGGGGTGAGCGCGACACGCCGGAGCGCGGGGTGAGGGTGGTTGGGGGTCGAGGCCTTCAGGATCGGAAGCGTCTCTTCAACCTGACCGGAAGGCCTCGACGTGTCCGAGCCTACGGGGTGCTGCTGCGCTGCCACGACCCCTTCGTACTGTGACCACTGCGACTTGCTCGTCGGTCTGGAGGGCCTGCACGTTGTCGACGTCGACAAGGTCCACGACGTGCTGGTGGTGACGATGGAGTCGGCGTCCACGGTGGTGGGTTGCCCGTCGTGCGGGGTGGTCGCGGAGAGTCACGGCCGGCGCACGACCAGCCTGGTCGACATCCCGTGTTTCGCTCGGCCGACGCGACTGCGGTGGCGCAAGCGGACGTGGCGGTGCGTGGAGCCTGCGTGTGCGACCCGGGTGTTCACCGAGCAGGACGAGCAGGTCGCCCGCCCGCGGGCGTTGTTGACCACGCGGGCGTGCCGGTGGGTGATCGAGCAGGTCCGCCGCGAACACGCCTCCATCCACGGCTTGGCCCGCCAACTCGGGGTGGCATGGAAGACGGTGTGGTGCTCCATCCAACCCATCCTGAGCGCCCTCGCCGACGACGAGGCCCGGTTCGCCGGGGTGACCACCCTCGGGGTGGATGAGCACCTGTGGCACCACGTGAGTCCCCGCAAGCGCGGACCGAAGGAGTTGACCGGCATGGTCGATTTGACCCGTGACAAGGACGGACGAGTGCACGCCCGGCTCCTCGACCTGGTGCCCGGCCGGTCGGGGACGGTGTACAAGACGTGGCTCGACCAACGCGGCAAGGCGTTCAAGACCCACGTGGAGGTCGCCACCCTGGACCCGTTCCGCGGCTACAAGAACGCCATCGACGACAAGCTCGCCGACGCCACCGCCGTCCTCGACGCCTTCCACGTCGTCGCCCTCGCCGGGCATGCGCTCGATGAGGTGCGCCGCCGCGTCCAACAAGAGACCCTGGGGCATCGTGGCCGCTCTGGCGACCCGTTGTACGGCATCCGGAACGTGCTCCGCTGCGCAGCCGAACGGCTCACCGACAAGCAACAAGCCCGCCTCGCCGCGGCGATCGCCGCCGATGAGCGCCACGACGCCGTCCACGTCGCCTGGCAATGCGCCCAACGCGTTCGGGCCGCCTACGCCCACCCCGACCCCGCCCGCGGCCGCCAGCTCGCCGAACAGGTCGTCGACGGCTTCCCGTCCTGCCCCATCCCCGAAATCGCCCGCCTCGGCCGGACGCTGAAGCAGTGGAGGGACGCGTTCCTGGCCTACTTCGACACCGGCCGCGCCTCAAACGGTGGGACCGAGAGCATCAACGGTCTCATCGAACTCCACCGCCGCATCGCCAGAGGCTTCCGGAACAGGGAGAACTACCGGCTACGCATGCTCCTCATCGGCGGCGGACTCACCGTGCCCCCACCGCAGGTGTGAAGAGCCGTGATACCGGACGGTTACAGACAGGTGAAGAGGCGAAGCCATCGCCTGCGATCGCCCAGTCCCGCCCACCGTCGGAACAGTCCGCCCACCGTCGGAACAGTCCGCCCACCGTCGGAACGGTCGTCGTCGACGACAAGAACGGTCGCCTACGACCTGTCGCAGGCGACCGTTCTCTTCGCGGACGCGGAGGTGGGCGCGGGAGTGCGGCCCCGGTCGGCTCAGCCCAGGGGCTGGCGTCCGAGGGTGCCGACCAACGACTCCAGGCGCTCCGGGGCGCCCACCCGGGCCACGTACGCCTCTGCCTCCGCCAGCCGCGCGGTGAGCCCGATGCGCTGTGCGGCCTCGGAGTCGCCCGCGTGGGCCTCGAAGTCGCGCAGGTCGGCGAGGCCGTGCTCGGCGAGCGTGAGGTCGGCCGCCTGTTTGGCGGCGAGACGCTCGGCGTACCAGTCGGCGGCCAGCACCGACTCGCGGGTGAACTGCGCCCGGAACGCCTCGTCGGCCAGCGTCAACCCGTCGGCGGTCGCGCCGAACGCCATGATCTCCATCAGCGCGCGCAGCGGCGGGATGGCGAACCGGATGGTGTCGTCGTCGAAGTACGCCTGGGCGACCCGCTGATGCGTGGTGACGATGACGTGCATCGACTCGGCGAACGTGTCGAGATCCTGCAGTTCGGGGGCGAGCATCTCGGGCGGGAACACGGCATTCGGATGCTGAAAGATCCGGGCGAAGAAGTGCGTGGCGAACGCCTCGTTCATCCGGTAGCCGAGGCGGCTCGCCGCGACGGTGTGGCCGCGGTGCTCGAAGTCGTCCAGCTTCTCGAGGTACCCCTCCGCGATCAGCGACGCCGCGTTGCGCTCGGCAGGCGTCATTCGGCTGAACAGTTCGGGGACGAGCATCGAGAAGTCGTGGTCGATGCGCATCGTCGGGCCGATGTAGCCGGCCGAGCTGAGCCAGCCGTCGTAGCCGGTGAGCACGAACGACAGCAGCGCCGCGTTGAGATCAAAGACCGCCGGCAGGGCGTTGAACGGCGCCTTGGTCATCGCGCCCTCGGAGCCCGCGCCCGTCGTGGACGGCGACTTGCCCGTCATCGAGCTGATGAACTCCATGAACAGCTCGGGCAGCTCCATGTAGTGCAGCGGGTTGTAGGTGCACAGCGGCGGAACGCCGGGCTCGGCCGGGTTGTTGCGGCGTCCGGCGGCGACCACGTCGACAGGCACGGGGCACGGCTCGGCGGCCGACAACTTGTGCAGCAGGTGGACCGAGGTCTCGGCCGACGCCGTGGCGTCCGGGTTCGACAGGTCGGGACGCACCTGGAGGTAGCGCGGGTTCTTGCTGCGCACGCCGCCGACCAGGCGCGGGTTGGCCGAACAGACGAAGTACGCGGGGCTGGCGCCGTCGGGACGCGCCGCCGCCTCGGCGATCAGTTCGGCCATCGGCTCGGTGAACTGGCTGTAGGCGACGACATCGTTGACCATCGCGCGGGCGTCTGCGCTGGTCAGCGGCTCGAAGTTCGAGGTGAAGGTGCCGGGCTGGGCCATGTCCTTCTCGGTCTGTTTGTCGTAGCCGCGGTGGATGGCGTCGTCGGGACGCTGGAACAGCAGCCTCTCGCAGTTCTGGACGACCTTGCGCGACAGGTCGCCGACCGTCGGGTCGGAGACGGGCACCGAGCCCCCGGGCACGACGATGGACGCCGTGATGTCGTCCTCGGTCTGCACCTTGAACGCGGCCGAGAAGTCGGGGCGCAGGCTGAACAGGCGCCACGATCCGTCCGGCTCGAAGCCGACGCGCAGGTAGTTGGCCAGGATCTCGTTACCGTCGAGTCGCAGCGCGTTTCCGGCGCGGCCGTTGAGCGTCGGGACCCCGAAGTGCTTGCGCCACCGGGTGCCCCAATTCGGCTCGTAGAACCGCTTGACGGTGAAGACGAGCTCCTTGATGTGCGGAGCGAGGCGACCCAGCAGCGCGTTGTGCTCGTCGGAGTAGTCGCCGGACGGGGTCAGCAGTTTGATGACCGATCCCAGGCTGCGCTCCTCGCTGAGGATGCCGCGGCGGTCGATGCCGTTGCGGGCCGGATCGGCGAAACGGTCGGACCAGTCGCGGTCGATGAGCCCGGCGGCGGCGTCCAGATCGGCCTCCAGGTTGGCGACGTAGCTGCTGCCGAACACGAACGCGTCGAGGATCGACTTGCTGATCTCGCTCTTGCCGCCGCCCGACACCGTGGCCGGCTTGTGCGCGTGGGTCGGCGTGGGGACCGTGCCCACCAGGTGCCAGGACGTCTTGTCGGTCTCGCGGTGCTTGGCGTGGACGCGGTAGCCGTTGGGCAGCAGGTAGTGCTGGTGCGCCAACAGCGGGATGCTGCCTCGGCCCTCGTCGGTGTCCCACGCGATGGTCTGGGTGCGCATCGAGAAGGTCGCGTGCCGCGGGATCAGCGTGATGTGCTTCCAGGCCTTGTCGAGGGCATGGCCCTCGGGCTGCAGCTCGAAGCGCTCGGGATCGCGCGCCACGGCGTCCGCGACGGTGTAGCCGTCGGGCGTGCGATCGTCGGTCCACTCGGCGCCGAGGTTGTAGGCCGGGAAGCAGATCGCGCCGCCGGCGTGTTCCTCCTCGGCGCTGCCGAGCAGGTTCGCCGAGTAGGAGATCTGCGTCTTGACCTCTTTCTTGCAGTACCCGAAGTAGTTATCGGCGATGACCGTGGCGATGACGCCGCGCTCGTCGCGGACGCACAGCTTGAACGCCTGGCCGCCGTTGTACCGCTCGTCCTCGGTGCTCCAGCACTGGCCGTCCCGCCGTTGCCGGTCGGTGGCGTCGTCGACGTGCGGCAGGCCGAGTTCGGCCTTGGTGAGCTCGATCAGGTGGGGGGCCAGAACGACGAGGCCGCTGTGACCCGTCCAGTGCCGCGGGTCGAGCGAGGCGTCGTTCTCGGGGAGGTACGGGTCGCCGCCGTTGCCGAAGATGCCTTCGACGAAGTCGAGGTTGGAGACCAGGCCGCCGGGCACGATGAAATGCACCTCAAGGCTGCGGGCGGTGGTGAATCCGGGCACGGTGGGCTGGACGGGCGGGCGCAGCAGCAGCGACACCCAACACTCGGCCGGCTGGGGCGAGTTGCTCGACCAGGGCAGCCGCAGCGCGTCGCGCGGCGGCGCGAACGCGGCGGCGAAGATGCGTGAGGCGACCTCGCGGTCGACGGCGATCTTGTCGGCGGGAATCGGCAGACCGCCGTCGGCGATGTGAAAGACGCCGGCGGTCGTGCGGCGGTCGTTGGCGGGGTTGTGCAGGACGCCGTTGGCGAGCCGGTAGCTCGACAGCAGGTGCGACGAGAACTCGTCGGCGTCGCGGGGCAGCGACAACTGCCGGGCGAGCCCGGGCTGGTCGAGCACCAGCGTGCGCCGGGGCAGGCGGGGTGCCGCCGACGTGCCGGCGAAGTAATCGTCGAGGAAGGTCTGGATGCGCAGGTCGGTGGGGCACAGCCGGTCGGACAGCCGCCGGGAGATCTCGCGCTGGCGCGCCAGCAGGGGAGCAACCGTGGTGTCGTGGGCGAAGTCGTCCGCGTCGACCATGGGTTGGCCGATCAGGTGCAGTCGGAGGTTGATCGCTGCCGAGGGGGTATCCATGCGCCCATTGTTGTCGCTATGACCGATATTGCCAGGCTGTTTCAGGATATTTCAGCTCTGGTTGTAGAACGACCCGGTCAGATGCTCCTGGTCGTCGATGGCGGTCACCCCCGGTGGTGCGAGGACGAGGGCGTAGGCGGTCACCTTGTCGATGTTGCCCTGCATCCCGAACACCAGTCCGGACACGAAGTCGACCAGCCGGTGGCGGTCGTCGGCGCTCAGGCGGGTGAGATCGAGGACCACCAGGTTGCCGTCGCGGAACCGCTCGCCGATGAGGCGCGATTCCCGATACGAGGTGGGATGAAAGACCGCGATGCTGCGGGCCTGTGGCATCGGCCGCTCCTTTCCAGCGTCCCCATCCTGACAGAGCGCAGCCGCGCGAGGACCTCGACCCGCCCCTGAGAGTTGCTCAGAGAATGCTGGTGAGACTCTCAGGGTGCTGCTTAGGGTGCGAGGAGTCGCACACCGTTGGAGGTCCCCATGCCCGTCGCTCGCCTGGTCACTCGCGCGATCGCGACCGTCTCGACGGTCGGAGGCCTGCTGTTCGCGGGCATGGTCGTCGCCCCGCAGGCGACCGCCTGGGACGTCACGGTGTGGGACCGCGTCGCGGCCTGCGAGTCGAGCGGGAACTGGTCGATCAACACCGGGAACGGCTACTACGGGGGCTGCAATTCTCCGCGTCCACCTGGAAGGCCTTCGGAGGACAGGCCTACGCGGCACAGGCGCACCAGGCGACCAAGGCGCAGCAGATCGCCATCGCCCGGCGGACGCTGCACACGCAGGGGCCCGGCGCGTGGCCGGCCTGTTCGGTGAGGGCCGGCCTCACGCGCGACAACGGCGGTGCCGACCCGAACGCCCAGCCTCTGGGCTCCGGCGGGGGCGGGTCGTCGAACACCGGTCAACTCGCCGTCGGCGGCGCGCTCGCGGTCGACGGCGTCCTGGGCCGCAAGACCATCGCCGCCCTGCAGCGGTGGGTCGGCGCGAGCGCCGACGGGATCTGGGGATCGACCACCACACGCGCGCTCCAGTCGACGGTCGGAGCGAACCCGGACGGCGTCCGTGGCCCGGAGACGACGCGCAAGACGCAGCAGGTCGTGGGTGCGACCCCCGATGGTGCGTGGGGTCCCGCCACGACCCGTGCGCTCCAGGGCTACCTCAACCGGCAGCCGGACTGACACGCCAGGCGCGACCCGGAACGCCCCCTGGGCCGTCCCGGGATCCCCTTCACTCATCCGGGAGGTGGGGTGACAATGGCGGCATGACCGAACAGCCCCGCACCCCGGACGCCGCCGAACCTCACCGTGTCGCTGAACCTCACGGCGCCGCCGAGCCTCAGGGCGCGCAGCCGTGGGCGAACCCGATGGACGCCCCGCCTCCGTTCCCGAATTCCGGCTACGGCGCGCCGTCCGCCCCGCACGATCCCTACTCGCCACCGCAGTACGCCGCAGGCCAGATCACTCCTCCCTACGGACGCCCTCAGGGCGGAGTTCCGACCTCCGACGAGCGCCTGTGGGCGATCCTCGCGCACCTGTCCGCGCCGATCGCGTCGGTGGTTTCGGCGGGCTGGCTGACCATCGTCGGCCCACTCGTCGTCTGGATGCTCCACAAGGACAAGTCGGCCTTCGTCCGCCAGGCCTCCGCCGGGGCCTTCAACTTCACCCTGACGATGTGGCTGGTCAGCCTGGTCGGCTGGATCCTCACGATCACGATCGTGGGCGCCGTCATCGGCATCCCGATGATCATCATCGGCTCGCTCGGATCGATCGTCCTCGGGATCGTCGGCGCCATCAAGACCTCCAGCGGTGTCGCCTTCACCTACCCGTGGCAGCTGGCCGTCCTGTCCTAGGCGGAGGCTAGCCTTCGGTGCATGGAGGCAGCGATCATCGCGGTGGTCGCCGTCGCGTGCCTGGCCGTCGTCGCGGTGTCGTGGGTGCGCGAGCGGCGGCGCGCGGGCGTCCTGGCCGTCGAGAACGACCGCTGGCGCGCTCTCGCGCAGGACCGTGCCGACCGCGTCGCGATCGTCAGCCACGAGGTGCGGACGCCGCTGGCGCTGATCACCGGGGCCGTCGAACTGCTGCAGGACCAGACGGCGGGCCCGCTCACCCGCGGCCAGGAGGGGCTGGTCGACACCATCGCGGTCAAGTCGCACGAAGTCATCGAGTTGGCGGCCGACCTTCTCGTCGACGCCCGGATCGATGCCGAACTGTTCCGGTTCCGCAGCGCTCCGGTGGACGTCCACCGGCTCGCGCATCGTGTGGTGCGCGACCTGCGCCGGCTCTACCCCAACCGGATCACGTTGTCGGCGCGGGGGGCGTCACCCAGGATCCTGGGCGACGCCGCGCTGCTGCGCAAGGCACTGACGAATCTCGTCACCAACGCCGCCCGGCACGCGGGCACCGGCGCGCTGATCGCGGTCACGGTCCGCCGGGCCGAGGACGGCGTCCTCATCATCGTCAGCGACGACGGCACCGGCATGACGCCCCAACAGGCCCGTGAGGTGTTCCGGCGCGGCCTTGCGGGAAAGAGCGAAACCGGTAACGGTTGGGGCATGCTGATCACGCGGCGCATCATCGAGTTGCACGGCGGCCGCTGCATGGTCGATTCGATGATCGACCGCGGCACGGCGATCGTGTGCAGCCTTCCGCGAGTGCCGCCCGAACGCGGCGCCGACGTCGGCGCGACGGGTGCATCGTGACCGACACCATCCTCGTCGTCGACGACGAGCCGCGCATGGTCGAGATCCTTCAACTCGCGCTGGAGTCCGCCGGTCACACCGTGATCGCCGCGCCGGACGCCGCCCGCGCCTGGCAGCTGCTGACCGAGCACGCGGTGTCTCTCGTGGTGCTCGACGTCATGATGCCCGGCACGAGTGGGATCGAGCTGTGCCGCCGCATCCGCGAGCAGTCGAGCCTGCCCGTCATCCTGCTCACCGCCCTGGGCGCCACCCGTGACCGGGTGGCCGGTCTCGAGGCCGGGGCCGACGACTACCTGGCCAAGCCGTTCAGCCCGCGCGAACTGGTGCTGCGGGTGGCCGCGATCCTGCGCCGGGCGGATGGTGAGCCGGCGCGGCCGCTCACCTCCACCCGGCGGACGGTAGGCGATCTCGTGCTGGACGCCGCCCGCGGCGACGGACGGCGCGGCGCGCGCGAGCTGCGGCTCACCGCCGGTGAGTTCAGGCTGGTGTGGCTGCTCACCGACCGGCCCGGCACGACCGTGACGTCCGATCTGCTGCTCGAAGCGATCGGCATCACCGCCGAGGCCTGGCGCGGACGCGGGGCGTTGCGCACCGCCGTCTACCGGCTGCGCGCCAAGCTCGAACGCGGCGGCGAGGCGCCGCTCATCGTCACCGAACACGGCCGCGGCTACCGTTTCGTGACATCCCCGCTCGCGCGGTGACGATGATCACCGAAGTGTGATGCCTGCCGGTGGCAAGACCCTCGCCCGCGCGGCGGCGCATTCCTAGACTGCCGGCAACGGCGCACACGGGCGTGGGCCGAGGAGACGTCAAGGGAGTCGTTCATGATCAACAAGCGTGTGGTAGGCGCCGTTTCGGCCGCCGCCGTGATGTCGCTGTCCGTCGTGGGGTGCGCGGTCGACACGTCGTCGACCGCCGGCCCCGGAGCCGGCGGCGCTCCGGCGGACGCCAAGCTCACCGTCGCCTGTGGCGCGATGGAGGAGATCTGCGACGCCTGGACGAAGGGTTTCGCCGCCAAGACCGGCATCCCGACCAACTTCGTGCGGCTGAGCTCGGGCGAGACCGTCGCCCGCCTCGGCGCGACGAAGGCCGCCCCCGAATTCGATGTCTGGCACGGCGGCCCCGCCGACGGCTACGGCGCCGCCGCCAACCAGGGCCTGCTCGAGCAGTACGTCCCCGAGAACGCCAAGGACATCCCCGAGAAGTACAAGGACGCCAACGGCTATTGGACCGGCGTCTACGTGGGCGTCCTCGGCTTCTGCTCGAACACCAAGGTGCTCGCCGAAAAGGGCGTCGGCATCCCGCAATCGTGGGACGACCTGCTCGATCCGTTGCTGAAGTCGCAGGTCTCGACGGCACACCCGTCGACGTCCGGCACGGCCTTTACCACGCTGTGGACCCAGGTCGTGCGCCTCGGTAGCGAGGACGCGGGCCTGGCCTTCATGGCCAAGCTGCACAACAACGTGCTGCAGTACACCAAGTCGGGCACGGCACCGGGCCAGGTGGCCGGACGCGGTGAGGTCGCGGTCGGTCTCGTGTTCAGCCACGACTGCGTGGTCTACAAGGAGCGCGGCATGACCGACCTCGAGGTGTCGTTCCCGAGCGAGGGCACCGGCTTCGAGGTGGGCGGCGTTGCGGTCGTCGCCAATGGAAAGAACCAGCAGGCGGCTCGCCAGTACGCGAACTGGGCGCTGACCCCGGAGGCGCAGGAACTCGGCCCGACCGTCGGCTCCTACCAGCTGCCGACCAACCCCGCCTCGAGGATCGATGCCCGCATGGCGAACCTCGACGACATCGTGCTGGTCGACTACGACTTCGCCAAGGCCGCCGAGCGCAAGAAGGACCTGACGGCGCGCTTCGACGCCGAAATCGCGGCTCAGCCGAAGGAATGACCCGATGACGGCAGCGAACACGGCGGCGACGCCGGCGAACACGACGCTGGGCGCGCCGCCACCCGCCCGCGTGCGCGGGCGGCGCAAGGCGTTCGACTGGCCGACGGCCGCCGTGGTCGTTGTCGTCGTCGCGATCCTCGGGATCCTGATCATCTACCCGCTGGCCTCGGTCTTCGGGCAGGCGTTGTCCGCCCGCGGGTGGGAGGTCGTGCGGTCCACCCTCACCGATCCCGTCAACCGGCAGATCGTCGTCAACACGTTCGTGCTCGGCGCCGTTGTCGGCGTCCTGGGCACGGTCCTGGGGTTCCTGCTGGCCTACGTGCAGGTGAAGGTGGCGTTCACGGGCAAGAGGTGGTTCCACCTGCTCTGCCTGCTGCCCGTCGTGTCCCCGCCGTTCGCGGCGGCCACGGCGATCATCACCCTCATCGGACGCCGCGGCATCATCACGCACGGGATGCTCGGCCTCGACACCAACATCTACGGGCTGCCCGGTCTGACGATCGTGCTCGTGATGTCGTTCTTCCCGGTCGCGTACATGAACTTCAAGGGCATGCTCGAGAACCTCGACCCGGCCCTCGACGATGCCTCGGCCAACCTCGGGGCGTCCAAGTGGACGACCTTCTGGAAGGTCACGCTGCCGATGCTCGTCCCGGGGTTCGCCGCGTCCTTCCTGCTGCTGTTCGTCGAGGCGATCGCCGATCTGGCGAACCCGCTGGTCATCGGCGGCGACTTCACGGTGCTCGCCTCGCGCGCCTACATCGCGATCACGGGCGAGTACGACATCGTGGCCGGCTCGGCCTACTCGCTCGTGCTGCTGATGCCGGCACTGCTGGTGTTCGTCGTCCAGCAGTACTGGGTGGGCCGCCGGTCGACGGTGAGCGTCACGGGCAAGCCCGCCGGGCAGAAGCGGCTGATCACACATCCGTCCGGGCGTGTGCCGCTGCTGGCCTTCGGCGTCCTGGTGCTGTCGGCGATCGTGCTCATCTACCTGACCGTGATCGTCGGCGCGTTCACCAAGATCCTGGGCATCAACAACGAATTCACGCTGGCGAACTTCCAGTACGTCCTGAGCGGCATCGGCAACGAGTCGATCAAGGACACGACGCTGCTGGCGTTGATCGCGACGCCGATCGCCGGGATCCTCGGCATGCTGATGGCCTGGCTGGTGGTGCGCAAGGTCAAGCGCGGGTCGGGTCTGCTCGACTTCCTGGGCATGCTCGGCCTGGCCGTTCCCGGCACGGTGGTCGGCATCGGCTACGCCATCGCCTTCAACACGCCGCTGCGCGTCCAGGTCGGTGGCACGACCTACCAGTTGCTGCCGGCGCTGGGCGGCGGGGCGGCGATGTTCGGCGGTGCCGTCGCGATCGTGATGGTGTACGTGATCCGCTCCCTTCCCTCGGGGCAGCGCACCGGCATCGCGGCGTTGCAGCAGATCGACCCCTCCATCGACGAAGCGGCGGCGTCCCTGGGCGCGGAGAGCACGACCGTGTTCCGGACCGTGACCCTCCCGCTGATCCGGCCCGCCTTCCTCGCCGGGCTCATCTACGCCTTCGCGCGGTCGATGACCACCCTGTCACCCATCATCTTCATCACCACCCCGCAGACACAGATCATGACCAAGCAGATCCTCGCCGAGGTGGACGCCGGGCGCTTCGGCAACGCGTTCGCGTTCTGCACGCTGCTGCTGATCATCGTGCTCTCGGTCATGGGCCTGATGAGCCTTCTCTTGCGCGGACGCAACGACGTGCGCACCCAGATTGGAGCCGGAGCATGAGCACCACCGACCGTCACCGCGACTCGGGTCAGATCAGCCTGACCCGCCTCGTCAAGGAATTCACCGGACGCGACGGCACCACGCGCGCGGTCGACGACATCGATCTGGTCACCGAGCCGGGAGAGTTCCTGACCCTGCTGGGCCCGTCCGGATGCGGCAAGACCACGACCCTGCGCATGATCGCCGGGTTCGAGACGCCGACGTCGGGGGAGATCCTGTTGGACGGCGCCGACATGACCCGGCTCACCCCCGACAAACGGCCGATGTCGATGGTGTTCCAGAGCTACGCCTTGTTCCCCCACCTGAGCGTGTTCGACAACGTCGCCTACGGCCTGAAGCTCAAGAAGATGAGCAAGGCCGAGATCAACGAGTCGGTCGAGAGCGCGTTGGCGTCCATGGACCTGGTCAAGCTCGCCAACCGTGCGCCGAATCAGCTCTCCGGTGGCCAGCAGCAGCGCGTGGCGCTTGCCCGCGCCATGGTGATGCGACCCAAGGTGCTGCTGTTCGACGAGCCCTTGTCGAACCTGGATGCCAAGCTGCGTGTCCAGATGCGCACCGAGATCCGGTCGCTGCAGCAACGGCTCGGGATCACGGCCCTGTACGTGACCCACGACCAAGACGAGGCCATGTCGCTGTCCGACCGGATCGTGGTGATGAACAGGGGCAAGATCGAGCAGTGCGGCACCCCCGACGACATCTACCGACGCCCGGCGACGGTGTTCGTGGCCGACTTCATCGGCCAGGCGAACTTCCTCGACCCGGCGTCGGTGAGCGTCGTCGACTCCAGCGCGCGTGTCGAGGTGCTGGGCAGCCAACGCGAACTGCCGGCTGCACCCGGCTCGGCGGAGGCCGGTGCCCACGCGGTGCTGGTGCGTCCCGAGTCGGTCCGCGTGACCCGCACCGTGACCGGTGAGGCCGTCGACGCGGCGCCGGGGGAGTCGGTCGTCGGCGGGCGCGGCCGCATCCTGCGGGCGGTGTTCTACGGCGCTGTCGTCGAGTACGAGATCGACACGGACGCGGGCACGATCATCGCCGAGGTGGCCGACCCCGATCCGTCCGCGATCCTGGTCGAGGGCGAGCTGGTCGAGGTCGACTTTCCGCGCAGCCGGGGGTGGCTGTTGCCGGCCTGACGCGATGACAGGGCGAGGTGCCGGTCAGATCAGCGCCGCGAGGGCCTGGGCGAACGCGGCGGTCGTCGCGCAGTCACGGACGGCGATCCGGATCCACTGCGGGCCGAGGCCGGGAAAGGTCTCGCCGCGGCGCACCGCGAATCCCCGCGCGGCCAGGCCCTGCCGTACCTCCGGACCCGCCGCGGAGGCGTCCACGAGGACGAACGGGGCGCGCGGGGAGCCCGCGACCGGAAAGCCGGCCGACGCGAGCGCCTCGACGAGGGCCGCGCGATCGAGGCCGGTCTGCGTCGCCACTGTGGCGGCGTGGGCGTCGCCGGCGTCCGAGGCGCAGGCGATCAGCGCGGCCAGGGCCGGGGCCGACACCGACCAGGGCGGCTGTTGCGCGGCGAGGGCCGCCACCCGCGCCGGGTCGCCGGCCACGTGCCCGGCGCGCAGCCCCGGGATGCCCCACAGCTTGGTCGCCGACCGCAGCACCAGGAGGCCGGCCATGGTCGGCCCGACGAGCGACGCGGCCGCGCCGGGGACGAAGTCCATGAACGCCTCGTCGACCACCAGCGTGCGGCCGGGCCGCGTCAGCGCGCGCAGGAGCGACGCCGCGTGCAGAGTCCCCGTGGGGTTGGTGGGGTTGCCGACCATCACCAGGTCGGCGTCCGCGGGGATCGCCGCGGGGTCGAGCGCGAACCCGTCCTCGGCGCGGGTGAGCACTCTGCTCACCCGAACGCCCGCCCGCCGCAGCGCCGCCTCCCCCTCGGTGAATTGCGGGTGCACGATGACGGCATGCGAGGGTCGCAATCCGCGCGCGATCAGGGTGAACGCCTCGGCGGCACCCGAGGTCGGCAGCACGCAGACCTCGTCGATGCCGTGACGCGCGGCGAGCGCCGTCCGGGCCCGGGCGGGGTCGGGGTAGCGCGCCCATGCGGACGCCGAGGCGATCACGGCGTCCAGCAGCCAGTCCGGCGCGGGGGCGTGCACGTTGACCGCGAGATCGATCAGGCCGTCGGCGGTGTCGCGGTCGCCGTGGTGACCCAGATCGATGGGCTCGGCAAGGGCGTCCGCCACGGCCGAACCGGCCGAACCGGCGGTGACGACCGGAGCGGGGCGCCGGCGAACGCCACGCGCGGCGTAGGCGGACGCGGCGTCCGCGAACCGCTGGGCGAACCGAGGCGACCCCGCCCAGTGCAGGTGCTGATAGGCGGCGTGCACACTCGGCGTCCCGCCACCCGCCGGATCGGCCGAGACCCCCTCGGGGCGCGCTTCGTCGCCCACCGACCAGGCGGCTTCGATCCTCGCGCCCGGACGCGGCGTCACCGCCGTGCGATGGAACTCGTGGGTGCGCACCCGCTCGCCCGCGCGCGCCAGCAACGTGTCGGCGGGCGCGGTCGCCTCGTGATAGCCGAGGGTGAGGCGCGGCCCCATGGCCGCGGCGACCGGCAGGGCGCCTGCCATCGGCTCGCCGTCGAGGGATTCGGCCAGATACAGCAGCCCGGCGCACTCGGCCACCGTCGGCGTCCCGGACGCCACGGCCGCGGCCACACCGGCGCGCAGCGAGCCGTTCGCGGCGAGTTCCTCGGCGAACACCTCGGGGAATCCGCCGCCCAGATACAGACCCGCCGTGTCCTCGGGCAACGCCGCGGCCGTCACGGGGTCGAACACGACCACCTCGCACCCGGCGGCCTCGAGGAGCTCGGCGGTCTCCGCGTAGCGGAACGTGAAGGCGCGCCCGCCCGCGACCGCGATCCGCGGTCGGCCGGCGACGGGGATCACCACGGCCGCGGGATCCCACGGTTCGGCGTCCAGGCCAGGCGCCGAGCGGGCGACGTCGAGAACGGCGTCCAGGTCGATGTGCGTGGCGACGAGCCGCGCCGCCTGGGCGATCACCCCCGCCGCCTCGTCGCGCTCGGCCGCGGGGACGAGACCCAGGTGCCGCGACGGCGTGGACAGGTCCTTCACGCGGGGCAGGACGCCGAGGCACGGCACGCCGGTCTCGGCCAGGGCATCGCGGATCTCCGCCTCGTGCCGCGGCGAACCCACCCGATTCAGGATCACCCCGGCCACCCGGATCGCCGGATCGAACCCCGCGAGGCCGGCGACCACGGCGGCGGCCGTCCGCGACGTGCTCGCCGCGTTCACGACCAGCACCACCGGCGCCGACACCAGCCGTGCCACGTGGGCAGTCGAGCCGAAGCCGCGCGCCCCGATCCGCCCGTCGAACAGCCCCATCACGCCCTCGATCACCGCGACGTCGGCGCCGCGCGCGCCGTGCAGAAGCAGCGGCGCCACCAACTCCTCGGAGCACAGCCACGGGTCGAGGTTGCGGCCCGGGCGTCCGGTCGCCAGCGCGTGGAAGCCCGGATCGATGTAGTCCGGGCCCACCTTGTGCGGCGAGACCGCGAGGCCCCGGTCGCGCAGGGCGGCCATGAGGCCGACCGTCACGGTCGTCTTGCCCGTGCTCGAACTCGGCGCGGCGACGACGAGGCGGGGGAGCTCTACCATTCGATCCCCGGCTGTCCCTTGGCGCCGCGGTCGAACGGGTGCGCGACCTTCGTCATCTCGGTGACCAGGTCGGCGGCGTCCAGGACCGCCGGGGGCACGCCGCGTCCGGTGATGACCACGTGCTGAGGAGCAGGGCGCCGCGCGAGGACGTCCAGCACCTCGCCGACGTCCACCCAGCCCCGCGCCAGCGGATAGCTGAACTCGTCGAGAATGTAGAGCCGATGGACGCCCTCGGCCAACTGCGCCGCGACCTTCTCCCAGCCGGCGCGGGCGAGCGCGGCCGGGTCGGCGTCGGCGGTGGCGCGCAGCCACGTCCAGCCTGCGCCCATCGTGTGCCACTCGACCGGTCCGCCCTGGCCGGTGGCGCGGTGCGCCTCGTCGAGGGCCGCGTAGGCCGCGGCCTCGCCCGTGCGCCACTTGGCCGACTTCACGAACTGGAACACCCCCGTCGACCAGCCCTGCGCCCACGCGCGCAGGCCCATGCCGAACGCCGCGGTCGACTTGCCCTTGCCCTCGCCGGTGAACACCAGCAGTCGGTGCTCGAGTCGAACCTCGCGCTGGGTCCCGCCCGGATTCACGGGCGGGACGCCCTGGTGGCCGGTCATCGGTCCGCCTTGAAGGTGCGGGCGAGCGCGAGCAACGCTTCGACGTCGAGGTGCCGTTCGGCCGCGTCGGCGAGCGTCTCGATCATCGCCTCGCGCCGGTCGGCGTACCCGGACGCCGCGGCGTCCGGCACCCAGCCGCTGTCGGTGAGCGCGGCCACCTCCGTCAGGAACGCGCGGCGGAACGCGTCGTCCTCGAGGGCGCCGTGGAGCAGGGTGCCGAACGTGGCGCCGACGCGGACGCCGTCGAGGAAGCCCTCGTCGCCCGGCGCGGTCAGCCTGCAGCGGCCGTGGTGAATCTCGTAGCCGGGCACCGAGAGGCCCCGCCAGGGGTGCCGCGTGCGGGCGAGCACCTTGTCGCCGAACGACACCTCGACAGGCAGCACGCCCAGCCCCTCGATGCGCCCGGCGGCGGATTCCACGGGATCGTCGATCGCCCCCGCGAGCATCTGGTAGCCGCCGCAGATCCCCAGGGTCGGCCTGCCCGCGCGGTGCCGCTGGGCGACGGCGTCCGCGATGCCGCGCTCGCGCAGCCATGCCAGGTCGCTCACCGTCGCGCGCGACCCGGGCAGTACCGCCAGGTCGGCGGCGGCGACGACGCGGGGGTCGGTGGTCACCGCCACCTCGACTCCGGGCTCGTGCGCGAGCGCGTCGACGTCGGTGGCGTTCGAGATCCGCGGCAGCCGGACGACCGCGACCCGCAAGGCGTCCGCCGTCTCAGAGGCCGGCCAGCGAGTGAGGGCGAGCGCGTCCTCGCCGTCGAGCCAGACGCCGTCCAGCCAGGGCAGCACGCCCAGGCACGGCAGCCCGGTGCGTCGGGTCAGTTCGTCGAGGCCGGGTTGCAGTACCGAGGCGTCCCCGCGGAACTTGTTGATGGCGTACCCGACGAGGTGCGCACGGTCGGCGTCGTCGACGATCGCCCACGTGCCGAAGATCGAGGCGAGGACGCCGCCGCGGTCGATGTCGCCCACGAGTACCACGGGCAGGCCCGCGTGCCGCGCCAGGCCGAGGTTGACGTAGTCGCGCTCGCGCAGGTTGATCTCGGCGGGCGAACCTGCGCCCTCGACGACGACCAGCTCGACGGACGCCTCCAGTTCGGCGTACGCGGAGAACGCGGCGTCGGCCAGGTGACGGCGTCCGGTGGCGTATTCGCCTGCCTCCAGCGTGCCGGCCGGCCGGCCGCGCACCACCACGAAGGACCGCCTGTCCGTGCCGGGCTTGAGCAGCACCGGGTTCATGGCGCTGGTCGGCTCCACCCGGGCCGCCTGGGCCTGCAGGTACTGCGCGCGGCCGATCTCGGCGCCGTCGGCGCACACCATCGAGTTGTTCGACATGTTCTGTGCCTTGAAGGGCGCCACGTCGATGCCGCGCCGGCGCAGCGCACGGCACAGACCGGTCACGACCAGGGACTTGCCCGCGTCGGACGAGGTTCCCGCGATCAGGACGCCGGGCATGCACTTCCCTTCGCTGCGGCCGGGCGGGCGCCGGGCCGGGCCAGCCTACCGACCCGGGGCGCCGCGATCACCGACGCCGCCGCGATGCCGGCGGCGGCGGCCGTCACCGCCGTGACCAGCCGTGCGGCCCGGCGCACCGCGGGCGCGTCGGGGCGTGGCGCGTCGGGCTCGCCGAGGCGTCCGCGTTCCTCCACCCGTCCGTGGTACACGTTGCGCCCCCCGAGTCGGACGCCGAGCGCGCCCGCCCACGCCGCCTCGCACCAGCCGCCGTTGGGGCTCGGGTGGTCGTGTGCGTCGCGACGCATCACCCGCCAGGCGTCCACGGACGAACCGCCGGCGAGCGGCGCCAGCGCGCACGCCAGCGCGCCGGTCGCGCGCGCCGACAGCCAGGCCGACGCGTCGTCCAGGTGCGCGGCGGCCGAGCCGAACCTGGCGTAGCGCGGCGATCGATGCCCGACCATCGCGTCGAGCGTGTTGATCGCGCGGTGGGCGAGCACCCCCGGGACGCCGCACAGCGCCACCCAGAACAGGGGCGCGACCACGGCGTCATTGGTGTTCTCGGCGAGAGACTCGATGCTCGCCCGGGCGAGCTCGCCGGCATCCAGGCCGTCGGGCGCCCGGCCGCACAGGTGGGGGAGTCGCGCGCGGGCGGCGTCCAGATCGCCCGCGTCGAGGGCGTCGGCCATCAGCCGACCCTCGTGCGCGAGCGAGTGCGCGCCGAGCGCGGCCCAGGTGGCCGCCGCCGTGGCCAGCGCGCGCGCCGCCGGACGCCTGGTCAGCGCCTCCGCCGCCACGCCGAGCGCGATCACCGGACCGACGCTCAGTGCCACGTGCAGCGCGCCGCGACCGGTGTCGTCGGCCCACAGCCGGCGCTCGAGCGCCGCCGCGAGCGTGCCGAAGCCCGCGACGGGATGCCACCGCCGGGGGTCGCCCAGACACGCGTCCGCCGTGACACCGATCACCAGGCCGAGCGCGCGGGCGCTGGCGAGGGACGGCGTCACGGCGGAACCGGGCAGATCAGCCGGGGCAGGTCAGCCGAGCAGCTCGGCGGCCAGGTTCTTGGCGTCGCGCGAGTTGCGGGCCTGAGCCACCTGAACGGCGGCCTGCTGGCACTGCTCGAGGGTCACCTTGGACAGCTGGACGCCGACCGCCGGGATCGCTCCGCTGGCCATCGACAGCGAGGTGATGCCCAGGCCGATCAGGACGCAGGCGAGCAGCGGATCGGCCGCGGCCTCGCCACAGACGCCCACCGGCTTGTTCTTCTTGATGCCCGCGGCCGCGGTGAGTTGCACCAGGCGCAGGACGGCGGGCTGCCACGGATCGGTCAGCATCGCGAGGTCGCTCGACATGCGGTCGGCGGCCATCGTGTACTGCGTCAGGTCGTTGGTGCCGATCGAGAAGAACTCGACCTCGTCGAGGAACTGCTCGGCGAGCATCGCGACGGCCGGAACCTCGACCATGATGCCGGGCCACAGATCGCGCTCGCGGCACTTCTGCGCGAACTCGTAGGCCTCGTCGACGGTACCGACCATCGGAGCCATCACCCACGGCCGCTCGACGCCGTTGTCTTCGGCGGCGAGCTGGATCGCGTCGAGCTGACGATCGACCAGACCGGGGTTCGTCCAGCCCAGGCGGATGCCGCGGACGCCGAGCGCCGGGTTCTCCTCTTCGGCGTGGTTGGCGAACGGGACCGGCTTGTCGGATCCGGCGTCCAGCGTACGAACGACCACCTTCTGGCCCGGGAAGGCGCTGAAGACCTCGCCGTAGATGCGCGCCTGCTCCTTGGTGGACGGCTCGGTCTGCGCCGTGAGGAAGCACAGCTCGGTGCGGAACAGGCCCACGCCCTCGGCCTCGCTCTTGGACGCCTTCGCCGCGGCGGGGCCGTCCTGGACGTTGGCGA
This sequence comes from Nigerium sp., assembly GCA_016711325.1. GTDB lineage: Bacteria > Actinomycetota > Actinomycetes > Propionibacteriales > Propionibacteriaceae > Propioniciclava. Next base: position 300,383 of record JADJTH010000010.1, read on the forward strand.
GCAGCTGCACGTGGACGCCGTCCGACGTCTGGGCCGGACCGCTCCAGGCGCGGATCTCGGCGCGCAGGCGGGCGTCCGCCTCGACGAGTTCCTTCGCCTCGATCTCGTTGGGATCGAGCGTGATGACGCCCGAGGTGCCGTCGACCAGCACGAGGGTGCCCTCGTTGACGGTGTCGAGCGCGGACGCCGCGACGATGCACGGGATGCCGAGCTGACGGGCGATGATCGCGGTGTGGCTGGTGGGGCCGCCGAGACGGGTGACCAGCGCGCGGATGAACGTCGGATCGAGACCGGCCGTGTCGGCGGGAGCGAGATCCTCGGCACACAGCACGATCGGCGTGGTCGGCTTCGGCACGCCCGGCTCGGGCAGGCCCATCAGTTCGGCGACGACGCGGTTGCGGATGTCCTTGAGGTCGGTGGTGCGCTCGGCCATCAGGCCGCCCAGCTTTTCGAACTTCTCGACGAAGTTGGCGATCGCGCCGGCGACGGCGGGTTCCGCCTTCTGGCCGGAGTTGATCAGCTTGGTCGCGGCGCGTGCCCAGCCCCGGTCGCGCGCGAGGGCGGCGGTCGCCCCCAGCACCTCGGCCGACACGCCTGAGGCGAGCAGCGCGCGCTCCTCGAAACGTCCGGCGACTGTTTCGACGGCGGCTTTGAACCGCTCGACCTCGGCGGGTCGGGCGTCTTCGTCGAGCATGCTCGTCGTAGTCACGGACGGGACGTACGGCTGATGCACCCAACCGACAGGGGCGTACGCGTAGCCCGGCACCACGCCGGTGCCGCGGACGGTCTTGGTCTCCATGTATTCCTCCGCAGTGAGGTGAAAGTAGCTGTCTGCTGATCATCCCGTCTCAGTGTTGCTTGGTCAACACAAAGCCGCTATACCAAGATGACGAGGATGTTTGTACGGTTGGGTTTTCAACGAGAGAGTTGCGCGATGTACGCCGAGGAACGCCAGCACGAGATCGTGACCAGCGCGCGCGAACTCGGCCGCGTGTCGGTCGCCGAACTCGCCGCGCACTTCGACGTCACGCCCGAGACGATCCGGCGCGACCTGTCGGTGCTGTCCGGGCGCGGCCTCCTCAGCCGGGTGCATGGCGGGGCCGTGCCGGCCGAAAAGCTGCGGCTGGCCGAGACGCCGATGGGCGATCGCGAGGTGTCCTGGCCGATGGAGAAGCTGGCCATCGCCCGGCACGCGGTGGAGATGCTGCCGCATCGCGAGGGATTGACGGTGCTCATGGACGCGGGCACGACGACCGCGCGCCTGTGCGAGCTGCTGCCCCCATGGGTCACGCTGGTCGTCACCAACTCGGTGCCGTCGGCTGCGGCGCTGGCGTCCCGCGACGAGATGGACGTGCTCCTGCTTGGGGGTCACGTCCGCGGTATCACCCAGGCGACCGTCGGCAACCAGGCCCTCGAGGTTCTTCACCGCCTGCGGGTCGACATCGCGTTCATGGGGACCAACGGGTTCTCGATCGGGCACGGCTTCTCCACGCCCGACCCGGCCGAGGCGGCGATGAAGGAACTGATGGTCCGCTCCGCTCGCGAGGTGTACGTGCTGGCCGACTCGTCGAAGCTGGGCGCCGACTATCTGGTCAGCTTCGCCCAGGTGGCGGACGCCGACGTCCTGATCACCGACGCTAAGCTGCCCGCGGCCAGCGTCGCGGAATTCGTGGGAGCAGGGCTCCGGGTCGAACTCGCCTGATGATTCAGATGTAAACCAACACGACCAGGCGTCGATCCGTGTCGAGTCCTTGTGGTGTTGGCGTGAACGGGATATAAACATCGCAGAGATCAACATCGCCCGAGGGAGCGCGCATGGCTCACACCGACCCGGTGGGAACAGGATCGCAGGGAGCTCGTACGGCTCCCGTTGTCACGTTCACCGCCAATCCCAGTATCGACAGAACTCTGCTGCTCAGCGGCGCGCTCGCGCGCGGCGAGGTGCAGCGCGTGGCGTCCGCCATCGAACAGGCAGCCGGCAAGGGCGTCAACGTGGCCCGCGTGATCGCGGAGTCCGGCGTCGACTGCAACGCCGTCCTCCCGTTCAACGACGAGGCTTTCGTATCCGTGCTGAACAGCGCGCGACCTTCGCGGATGAGCGTCATCGCCCCGGCCACGACGCATCGCCCGCGTACCAACACCACCATCACCGAACCGGACGGCGTCACCACCAAGCTCAACGAACCTGGTCCGACGCTGAGTGCCGACGACCTCGAGGTGGCGTCGGCGCGGCTGGTGAGCGGCGCGGCCGGCGCCACGTGGGTGGCACTGTCCGGATCGCTGCCCCCGGGCGCCCCCGACGACTGGTACGCCCAGCTCGTCGTCGTGCTGAAGGCGTCCGGCTGCAAGGTCGCCGTCGACACCTCCGATGCGGCGCTGGACGCCGTCATCGCCGGTCTGCCGGCGAGTTCGTTCGACCTGATCAAGCCCAACTCGGACGAGTTGGCCCAACTGACCGGTGGCGACGCCGCGGCGTTCGAGGAGGCGGCGTCCCGCGGTGACGTGGCCGCCATCGTGACGGCGGCGGCGCAGCTGCGCGACCGCGGCATCACCAACGTGCTCGTCACTCTCGGCGGTGCCGGTGCCGTCCTGGTGAACGCCGCCGGAGCGTGGCACGCCAGCGCGCCCGTCATCGCCGTGCGCAGCACCGTCGGCGCCGGCGATTCCTCCGTCGCCGGGTTCATCCTCGCCGACGTGGCGGGCAAGGCCGCCGAAGACTGCCTGGCCAGCGCCGTACGCTACGGCTCGGCGGCCGCCTCGCTGCCGGGCACCACCCTTCCCACTCCAACCGACCTCCCCGCCGGGGACGTCGTCATCACACGACTCGACTCCTAGAAAGGGGACGCGATGTCACTCATCGTCGAGGAACTGGTCGCGCTTGACGCTGACCTCGGCGCTGCCAAGGGCGAGGTGATCGCCTCACTCGCCCGCATCGTCGAGAAGGCGGGCCGCGCCCAGGCCGACGGCCTCACCGCCGACGCGCTCGCCCGCGAAGCCAAGTTCGCCACCGGCATGCCCGGCGGCTTCGCCATTCCGCACTGCCGCTCCGCCGCAGTCCGTCAATCGTCGCTCGCGTTCGCCCGCCTGTCCAGGCCGGTCGACTTCGGCGCCAAGGACGGGCCCGCCGACATGGTCTTCCTCATCGCCGCCGCCGCGGACGGGGACGCCGACCATCTCAAGTTGCTCACCAAGCTGGCCCGGGCGCTCGTCCGCAAGGACTTCCTCGCCTCGCTGCGCGCCGCGGCAACCCCTGCCGACGTCGTCGCGCTCGTCGACGGCGTCGTGAACCCGCCCGCCGAGGCGGCGCCCGCCGCCACGCCGGCCGCGGCGCCCGGCGCTGCCGCCAAGACCATCATCGTCGGTGTCACCGCTTGCCCGACCGGCATCGCGCACACCTACATGGCCGCCGACTCCCTGGTCGCTGCGGGCAAGGAAGCCGGTGTCGAGGTCGTCATCGAGACGCAGGGCTCCGGCGGTGTCACCCCGCTGCCCGCCGAGACCATCAAGAACGCCGCCGCCGCCATCTTCGCCACCGACGTGGGCGTCAAGGACATGGGCCGCTTCGCCGGCCTGCCGGTCATCGAGTCGGGCGTGAAGCGCGCCATCAACGAGCCGGCCAAGATGGTCGAGGAGGCCCTCGCGGCGTCCAAGAACCCGAACGCACGGCGCGTGTCCGCGTCGGGTGCCGGTGAGGCGTCCAGTGGCGACGGCGCCCAGCTGAGCGTCGGCAAGAAGGTCATGCAGGCGCTGATGACCGGCGTGTCCTACATGCTGCCGTTCGTCGCCGCGGGCGGTCTGCTGATCGCGCTCGGCTTCCTGTTCGGCGGCTTCGATATCGCGCTCAACCCGGGCGGTTCAGCCGCCCGGACGTGTGAGGCGCTTTCCTGGTTGAGCGCCGCGGACTGCGCGTCGGGCGCCGATGCCGGCAAGTCCATCGGAAGTCTTGCGATTGCCACCGGCTGGGGTGCGGGCGTCGACTATCTCGGTGCTGTCCTGTTCGCGATTGGCGGCGCGGCGTTCGGCTTCCTGGTCCCGGCGTTGTCCGGCTACATCGCCTACGGCATCGCCGGTCGTCCGGGCATCGCTCCGGGCTTCGTCGGTGGCGCCATCTCCGCAACGTTGGGGGCAGGCTTCCTCGGCGGCATCCTGACGGGTCTGCTGGCCGGCGTGATCGCGCTGTGGCTGTCGAACCTGCGGCCTCCACGCTGGCTGGCAGGTCTGATGCCCGTCGTGGTGATTCCCCTCGTGACGACGCTGATCGTCGGCGGCGCGATGTACTTCCTGCTCGGCAAGCCGCTGGCCGCGATCACCGAGGCGCTACAGGTCACCCTGGGCGGCATGTCCGGAGGCTCGAAGATTGTCCTCGGTGTGGTGCTGGGCCTGATGATGTGCTTCGACCTCGGCGGGCCGGTTAACAAGGCCGCCTATTTGTTCGCGACTGCGGGACTCGACCCCGCCAACCCCGCCACGCTGCAGATCATGGCCGCTGTCATGGCCGCAGGCATGGTTCCGCCGATCGCCATGTCCGTGGCGACGTTCGTGCGCAAGTCGGTCTTCAACAACGCCGAACGTGAGAACGGTCAGTCCGCCTGGCTGCTCGGTCTGGCGTTCATCTCCGAGGGCGCGATCCCCTTCGGTGCGGCAGATCCGCTGCGTGTGATCCCGTCCATGATGGCGGGCGGTGCGGTGACCGGCGCTCTCACCATGGCGCTCGGAGTCGGCAGCTACGCCCCGCACGGCGGCATCTTCGTGTTCTTCGCGATCCAGAACTTCCTCGGCTTCGTCATCGCGATCCTCGCAGGCGTCGCGGTCTCGGCCGCGCTTGTGATCGCGCTGAAGCAGTTCACGCGCAAGAAGCAGGTCGCCGCCTGAGGCGTCCGCTCGTGCAAGACGATGCCCGCCCCCGAAAGGGGCGGGCATCGCTGCGTTCGTGGGAGGCCCCGGTTCGCGGGCTGGGAGTGCGACCGAGCGTACGCTCCGTCAGATCGTGCGGACGGGGCCATCTTCCGTGTCGCGGACGGTCAGTCCTGGACATCGCCTCTGACCACCGTGCTGGCCTGCCGATTCGGCTCGGTGCCGCCGCGGGTGAGCAGGGCCTGCAGGTCGAAGCCCGTGGCGTCCGACACCATCTGGATGGTCTGGGTGAGTGTGTCGGTGACCTGGCGGGGCAGCTGCGAGGCGCCGTCGGTCGAGACGACCGTCAGCTTGTCGATGCTGCCCAGCGGCGCGGCGACCTTCTCGGCCATCGGCGGCAGGTCGGGGGCGATCGGCTTCCACGAGAAGGACGTGGGTCCGGCTGCGGAGCGTGCACGCTCATGGCCCAGAGGGGGTTGTCCTGGCCGTCTCGGAACGACAAGAGCGCGTCGCCCACCGTGCCGGCTTCGGCATCCCACTGGTAGCCGAGGGCGAAACCGTAGGTCTCGAGCCCTTCGAGCGTGACAACGCCATTCGACCAGAACGCGAGGGCGGCGTCCGTCGGGTAGGCGGAGAGCGGGTCGGGAGACGCCGTCACCACCTGGGTGCGGGCGCCCGGTCGCGTGGGCGACGCTCAGCCGGGATTCGTCGGCGCGGTGGAGGATGTGCTGGCCGAGGGACCCGGCGGTGGTGTTGAAGGTGACCTCGAGTGCGGCCGGCCCATGGCGTTGCGCCGCCAGGATCGTGACGACACCGGCGGCGACCGGGCCCGCGGGCCGATGGCCGGATTCGATGTCCTCCGGGTGCACGGCATCCCCTTCGCAAGCCCCGTGTGTTCTGCCTCACGGCAGCGCAGGCCGCGAACGATCCATCTTGTTCGCGATTGATCGCCGGGGCGCGGCTATCCTCGCTATTGTTGCCGACATGGTCGTTGGCGCGTTGGCGGTGATCGCTGCGAAGCAGTTCACAACGAAGACTCCTGTCAACGCCTAACCCAGCAACCCCGAGAGAGGAAATCCACATGGCAAGCAAGACCGTCACCGTCGGCTCGTCCGTCGGCCTGCACGCTCGCCCCGCGGCGCTCATCGCTGAGGCCGCCGGCGAATACGACGACGAGGTCACCCTCCGCTTGGGCGGCACCGATGCCGACGATGCGGTGGACGCCGCGTCGAGCCTGATGATCATGACCCTGGGCGCCGAGAAGGGCGCCGAGGTGATCGTCGAGTCCGACAACGCGGACGCCGTCGAGGCGATCGCGGCGCTCGTCGCGAAGGACCTCGACGCCGAGTGATTCTGGTCTGAGTACCGGTCGACAGGGCCTCTCCCACAGCGGGAGAGGCCCTGTCGCGTACCGTGGGGTACCCACGTCTCAGCGTGTGGACACTGGGGTGAAGAGAATCCGTTGTCCGGGACGTGCCTGCGCCAGTTGGTCGGTGTCGGCCTCGCGAAGCACGCCGACGACGGGGTATCCGCCCGTGACGGGGTGATCGGCGAGGAACACCACGGGCAGGCCCGCGGCCGGCACCTGGACGGCGCCGAGCACGGTGCCCTCGCTCGGTAGTTCACGGTCGGCGTAGCCGCGCGCGCGTGCGAGGGGATCGCCCAGAAGCCGGACGCCGACCCGATCGGATCGGCCGGAGACCGTCCACACGCCCTGGGCCAGCCGGCGGACGCCTCCGGCGATCCAGGCTTCGCGCGGGCCGGGGATCACCGACACGGTGAGGGGTTCGAGCGTCGGGAGCAGGGTCGGCGCGAGCCCCAGGTTCGGGGCGTGGTGGCGTCCGCGGCCGACCTGCAGGAGGCGCCCGGGCCGGAGCGGTTCGGGGCCGATCCTGGCCATCGAATCCCAGGAGCGCGATCCCAGGACGGGTCGCTCATCGATCCCGCCCGCCACCGCGAGATAGCTGCGCAGGCCGGTGGGAGGCGTCCCGAGCCGGACGACATCGCCGTCGGCCAGGTACAGCGGGGTGTGGTGGTCGGCGGCGCGGCCGTTGACGGTGACCGGCGTCGGTGCGCCGGCGATCGCGATGATCGCGCCGCCGCGGACCTTGAGGGCCAGCCCGCCGAGCAGTATCTCGATGGTCGCCTGGTCGGTCTCGTTGCCGGCGATCCGGTTGGCCAGGGCGTGCGCACCGCGGTCGGCGGCACCGGCCGTCCCGGCGCCGACGTGGGCGTAACCCGGGCGTCCGGCGTCCTGGACGAGCGCCAACGGACCTGGCGCGAGCACCTCGAGGTAGCCGGCCACACGATCACCCCTCCACCGCGACGAACTGGACCCACGCCCCCGGCGACAGCAGCGCCGGGGGTTCCTGGCCGCTGTCCCACAGCACGGTGTCGGTGCGTCCGATCAGCTGCCATCCGCCCGGCGACTCTCGCGGATACACCGCGGAATAGGTGCTGGCCAGTCCGACCGATCCGGGAGGCACGAGGGTTCTCGGTGAGGCCCGACGGGGGACCTCCAGCCGCCGGTCGCCGCCGACGAGATAGGCGAAGCCCGGGGCGAAGCCCACGAATCCGACCCGCCACGGCCTGCCGGTGTGGGCGGCGACGACCTCGCGGGGCGTCAGTCCGGTGAGGGCGGACACCTCGTCGAGATCGGGTCCGTCGTAGCGCACGTGGATCGTCATGGTCTCGCCGGGCCGCTGACGTTCGGCGCCGCGCGGACCCGCGAACGCCACCGCGGTCAGGACCGACGGAAGCGCCGCCTCCAGTGCGTCCAAGGCGTCCCGGTGCCGCACGGTGATCAGCAGCGTGCGCGTCGCCGGGACGGTGTCGACGACCGCCGACCACGGGCCGTCCTGCTGGCCGGAGAGCATCTGGACGGCGGCTGCCAGCGCGAGGACCTCGGCCAGGTCGCCGAGTTCGACCAGCACCGCTCGCTCGCCGCACGGCAGCAACCGCCAATTCATGAGCCCAGATTGCCACGCCGGCCCGTTCCCCCGGGCGGGAGGGCGGATCAGTAGACCAGCACGCGGGCGTCGACCGGGGTGTTGTCGAACACCCAGACGGCGTCGTCCTTCGAGCCGATGTTCACGCAGCCGTGGCTCGCCGTCGCGTAGCCGCGCCTGGCGAAATCCGCGCTGTAGTGGACGTACATGTTCGGGTCGAACATGACGGAGTACGGCATTGCGCCCGAACCGTAGTTCTCCGACTTCGGGTTCCGGTGCTTGTTGTAGACCCGGTAGAAGCCGGTGACGGTCGCGTGCACGCGCCACTTGCCCGTCTTGGGTTCGGTGGTGAAGCCGCCGGTGCGCACCTTGACCGTGCGGAGCACCTCGCCGTCGCGCAACCAGCGAAGCGTGTCGTGGGCCTGATCGACGCACAGCACCACCCCGGGAATGGTGCACTCGGGCGGCAGATCCTCGGAGCGCGCGGGCTGTTCGGACGCCAGCGCGTACCAGGTCTGCTCGCCGGCGTTGCCGGTGGCCGGCAGACCACGCGACCGCTGGTAGCGCAGGATGGCGTTGGTCGCCGCGACGTTCACGCGTCCGGAGGTCGGCCCGTCGTAGTACCCGAGTTCGGCCAGCTTCTCTCGGAGCAGAGTCGCGCACGCGCCCTTCGACCCGTTGGTCAGCTGGGTGGCCGGGCAATCGCCGTAGGCGTCCTGCTGCGCGCTGCTGAGTGTGGGTCGTGGCTTGTCGTGGTAGACCGGCCGCCGGTAGCCGAGTGTCAGGTCGGCCGTCGGTGTGGGGTCCGGCGTCGGCGATGCCTCGGGCGTGACCGACGAGCCGGAGAGAACCTTCTGCCCGCTGTGCTGGGTGGGTGGCACGGAGGCGCAGCCGGTGACAAGCAGGGGGAGGGCGGCCGCGGCGAGGGCGATACGGGTTCTCACGGAATCCTCTCGGGGTGGTGGCGTCAAGTGTGGCAGGGGACCGCGGACCCGTCGAGCCCCAGCTCGCCGGGCGTGAGATCCCCACGCGGGACCTTGGTGTATGGCGGATACCCGTGGCCCGACTAAGGGCCACGGGTATCCCCTATCTGAGCGGTGCAGTCATCGCACGTGCGGCCACCGCCTCCGCCGGCGAGGCGGAACGCCTGTCCGAGTTGCGCCGCCACCGCGCAGGGATTGGCTCGGATGTCGTAGCTGTGGAAACGGACAACGGTGTCGGCGAGTCCTCCGACGGGACGTCCGTCTGACCGAGCGTGCCGGCCCACGACGTCGAGGACCCCGACTGCGGCAGACTGGGGTTCATGACGAGACCGAACGGACGCTCGTGGCCGACGACTGCCGAGGCGCTGATGCGATCGCGGTTCGAGGCGTTTCGCGACGGAGACGCTGCGTGGCTGCTGGCGTCCTGGCATCGCTCGACGCGACCGTCCGGCTTCGACCTGAGCGACAACCAGGCCTGGCGGGGTCTCCAGATCGTCGACACGGTCGCGGGCGGCGAGGGCGACGACACGGGGATCGTGGAGTTCCGCGCGACCTACCTCGCGCAGGGAGCCGGGGTGGAGGTGCTGCACGAACGCTCGAAGTTCGTCCGCGAGGACGGCCGCTGGTACTACCTCGCGGCCACATGAGTTCCCGCCGCTGAGTCCTGTGCGGCTTCTCCGAACGCTCCACGGACACTGGTTCGGGTCGTTCGCGCGGACGGCCGACCGAACGATGGTCGGGCCGTCCGCGCGAATCTCACAGGATCAGGGCTCGACGGTCACCTTGATGGCCTCGCCGCGGGCGACGATGTCGAATGCTTCGAGGGCGTCCACCAGCGGGATGTGGCGGGTGATGAGGTCCTTGACCGGGATCGCGCCCGTCGAGATGTACTCCAGGGCCGCCTTGTGGTGGGCAGGGGCCGAACCGTTGGCGCCGTGGATGTGCAACTGGCGGTAGTGCACCAGGTTGGAGTCGCACGCGATGATCGGGTTCGTCTTCGGCAGACCGCCGAAGAACGAGATCCGGCCGTTGCGGGCCGCGATCGCGATGGCCTGTTCCTGGTTGATGTTGGCCGGGGTGGCGGTGATGATCACGTCCGCACCGCGTCCGCCCGTCATCCGCATCACCTCGCCGATGACGTCGACCGCGGAGGCGTCGATGGTCGCATCGGGGTGTACGGCGTCCGCCGACATCGCAAGCCGCTCGGCGTTGATGTCGACCAGCACGATGGTGCCGGCCTTGTGGACGCCCCGCGCGATGCGGATGTGCATGCAACCGATCGGGCCGGCGCCGAAGACGACGATGAAGTCGCCCTCCTCGATACCGAGCTGCTCCTGGGCATTGATCGCGCAGGCGAAGGGCTCGACCGCGGACGCCTCGTCGAAGCCGACGTTGTCGGGGATCCGGTTGAGGCCGTCCACCGTGAGAACCTCCTTCGGCACGATCATGTACTCGGCGAACCCGCCGTCGTACTGGTAGCCCACCGAGGTCTGGTTGGCGCAGACCGCCATCCAGCCCTTGCGGCATTCGTGGCAGTCCCCGCACGGGACGGCCGCGATGACCTGCACGCGATCGCCGACCGCGAAGCCGCCCGCGGCGTCCGGCCCGACCTCGACGACCTCACCGGCGATCTCGTGACCCATCGTGGTCACGCGCGTGATGTTCACGTGGCCGTTGTTGCGGATCTTCACGTCGGTGCCGCACGTCGAACAGTTGCGGACGCGGATCTTCACCTCCTCGGGACCGCAGACCGGCTCGGGGACGTCCTCGAGCCGCACGTCGCCGGGAGCATAGAAGCGCAGAGCCTTCATGGTTGGTCACTCCTCTTCCGGTGCCAGCAGGTCCAGCACCTCGTCAACACTGGTGGTCGTGCGCAGGCGCTCGGCCTTGGACTTGTCGGCCAGGACGACCGCGAGGGCCGACAGGATGCCGACATGCTCGTCGCTGTTCGACGCGATCGGGATGGCGACGTAGACGGTCTTGCCGTTCCAGTCGACGCCCCCGGGGAACTGGAGGAAGCCCAGGGCCGCCTTCTTGATGTGCACGCGCGACTCGTTGGTGCCGTGCGGGATCGCCACGCCGTTGCCCATGAACGTGGACACCTGGAGTTCGCGATCCAGCATCCCCTGGATGTAGGCGACGTCGGCCGCACCGATGCCCACCAGGGTCTGGCCGGACAGGCGGATCGCTTCGTCCTTGCCCGCGGCGCTCAGGCCCAGGCGTACGGCGTCGCGGGGCAGGACGTCCGGCGACAGCACCTTCTTGCGCTTCGGGCGGGCGGCCGGCGGCTGGGGGGAGGGTGCCGCGGTGGACGGCGACGGGGCAGCGCCCGCACCCGCACCCGCACCCAACGGCAGCTTGTCTCTGATGGCTCGTTCGACGGTGTCGAAGGCGGGGTCGCCCATGTAGTTGACGAACGGCACGACGACGGCCTTGGGGTTGGTCTTGCGGGCGCGGTCGACCAAGCCCTGCTGGGTCAGGACGACCTGGGCGTCGGCCGGAATCTGGTCGACCGGCGTGTGACTGACCTCGATGCCGTAGGGAGCGAGGCGCTTCTTCATCTGGGAAGCGACCATGACCGAGGATCCCATGCCGGCGTCACAGGCGATGATCACCCGGCGAACGTCGGCGCCGCTGATACCCGCCGCGCCGCCGAGACCGGCCGGATGCATCAGGGCGGGCTCGCCGAGAAGCTCGGCGTCCATGCCCGAGACCACATCGGCGGCCTGGACCTGCTCTGCGGAATCACTGGCTCCGCGACCGAACTTCATCAGGGCGGACGCCACGACGAAGGAGACGGCCGCTGCGGTGAACACCGTGGCGATCATGGCGAGGTGACCACCGGGAGGTGTGACCAGGACGTAGGGGAAGATCGAGCCGGGCGCAGGCGAGGGCGACCAGGCCGGCGCCGAGGACGGTGCCGACGAACAGTCCGGACGCCGAACCGGCCATCATCGCGAGGATCAGCACGGGCTTCGCCAGGATGTACGGGAAGTAGATCTCGTGGATGCCGCCGAGGAAGTGGATGACCATCGCGCCGGGCGCCGAGGCCCGCAGGTTGCGGGGGCCGAACAGGAGCAGCGCGGTGAGCAGGCCCAGGCCGGCGCCGGGGTTCGATTCGACCATGAACAGGATCGACTTGCCCGCTTGCTGCACGTCGATCGTCGCCAGCGGGGTGAAGATGCCGTGGTTGATGGCGTTGTTGAGGAAGAGGACCTTGCCGGGCTCCACGAAGATGGACGCCAGTGGCAGCAGGCCCGCGTTGACCAGGACGTTCACGCCGGCGGACAGGAATGCCACGATGGCGGCGACGAAAGGCCCGATCGCGAGGCGTCCGAGGATGGCCATGAGCATGCCGATGATGCCGAGCGAGAAGTTGTCGATGAGCATCTCGAACCCGGGCTTGACCTTGCCCTCGATCGCCTTGTCGCTCAGCCGGAGCACGAAGGCGGCCAGCGGGGCGATGATCATCGCGCCGAGGAACATCGGGATGTCGACGCCGACGATGACGCCGACCGTGGCGATGGCACCGATGACCGCGCCGCGTTGGCCGTGAACCATGCGACCGCCGGTGTAGCCGATCAGGATGGGCAGGAGGTAGAAGATCATCGGATCGACCAGCTGCCCGAGGGTCTCGTTGGGCAGCCAACCCTTGGGAATGAACAACGCCGTGATCAGGCCCCAGGCGATGAAGGCTCCGATGTTGGGCATGATCATGCCGGCGAGGTAGCCGCCGAATTTCTGAACCCGGGCCCGGAATCCCGGCCCCTCGAGGTTCTTGTTGGTGCGTGCGTCAGGAAGCGTCATGGCGTCCTCCTTCGGTAGCCGGCCGCAGCGATGCGGTCGGAGTGGACGCCCTCCGTCCACTCATCGCCATGGTCACCCCGAAACTCACATAAAGTCAATAGATGGCCTTCGGCCCAAATGTTGTTTTATGTGGGTGTTTGCTCGGCCACAGGGTAGGTCGAGCCGGAGGCGATCACCGCCCAGAACGAGCCGATCCCGAACGCCATCAACTCAGCGTCCCAGAGCCGCCTCCCGGGGAGTTGCCGTCCTTGCAGCAGGCCGCCGCCATCCTCGGTGTGAGCGTCGGTGCCTCCGTCGTCGCAACCCACCTTTGGTGCACAAACGGGCACCCTGAGATCCGGTCGCGCCAGCAAACAGAGATTCCCGCCCTAGTCAGAGCGGGAATCGAAGTGGCGGAGGATACGAGATTCGAACTCGTGAGGGCTCCTAGCCGCCCAAGAGCGCAACTTCCCTTGATTATGCCTCACTGACTAGGTGGTTTAGGCTACCCTGTTGCCCGTGTATTGAGTCACCAAGTAGGGCGAGATAGGCTCTTCTCGGTCGTATAAAGGAACCATAAAGGAACCTGATCGGAGGCCGGGATGACTCCCAACACGGGCAGGGAAGTGAACCCTGAGACCTGCCGTGCGAGCAAGGCGGACGGGTCTCGATGCCGGCGTCCGGTCTCCAAGGAAAAGAAGGCGAACGGCTACTGCTACTACCACATGGTCACCGAACCTCGGCAGCGACGCGGGTTCGGCACCGTGAAGAGGCACCGGTCCGGCAAGTACCACGCCAGCTACGCATGGGAAGGCGAACGACACAACGCGCCCTACCTCTACACCGACCGCGAGACCGCCGCGATCTGGCTGCGAGACGAACGTCGGCTCATCGAGGAGAGCCGGTGGACATCCCCCCACGACCGCCTCGAGATCGAACGCCAGGAGGAACTCAAGGAACAGGCCGAGCAGATCCACTTTCGTGACTACGCCGATCAGTGGCTGGAGACCCGCACCAACAAGAAGGGCCAGCCGCTGAAGACCCGCTCCAAGGCCGACTACCGGAGGCTGTTGAAAGCGAAGATCAACCCGACCTTCGGCGACCTGGAGATCAAGAACATCACCAAGGCCGGCGTCCAGGCCTGGTACATGCGCTACTCCAAGACGCCCACCGAGCAGGCGTCCGCCTACTCCCTGTTCCGCACCATCTTGACCACCGCCGTCGAGGATGAACTGATCCCGGTCAACCCCTGCCGGGTCAAAGGAGCCGGGAAGGCACCGGTGAAACACAAAGTGCAGATGGCCACCGTCGAGGAGATGTCCACGATCCTGGCCGTGATGCCCGAGCGCTATCGGCTCACCGTCCAGATCGCGCTGTGGTGCACACTGCGCATCGGCGAGATCCTCGAACTGCGCCGCAGCGACATCCGCATCAAGCACACCAAGACCCCGGACGGCACCGACCTCGCGGTCGGCGTGATCCGGGTACGCCGCACCGTCCAGCACATCGAGGGCGCGGTCGTCATCGACACCCCGAAGACTGACAAGGGCACCCGGGAGGTCCACATCCCGCCAGCGCTCATCGGCGAGTTCGAGGAACACCTGAAGACCCACGCCCAATGGGGCGCCGACGGACTGCTGTTCCCATCCGCACGCGGCAGCAGCCTCCACCACCGCACCTTCGGCAACTGGTGGAACAAAGCCAGAGAAGCCGCCGGCCGACCCGACCTGCGGTTCCACGACCTACGCCACACCGGAGCAACCATGCTCGCCCAGGAAGGAGCCACGATCGCCTGACCTGTTTCAGCTCAAATGTCGCATTTCGCGGCTTTGATCAGTCCACCCCTGGCGGGTCTGGACGGTGGTTGTGGATCTGATTGTTCCGCCGTTGGCGGTGGTGAGCAAGACGACGCTGGTGGGCGTCGTGCAGGCCCTTGCGGCGGGCGGCGCGGATGGCCTCGCCCCCTGCCTTGGTGTTCATCGTCGGGGGTCACGTAGCCGATGCTGGAGTGCAGGCGGACGGTGTTGTACTCGATCTGGATGCGGTCGAGCTCGGCCCGCAGGACGGCCGGGTCGGTGATCGCCAGCAGGTGCGGCCATTCGGCCTTCAGGGTGCCGTTCAACGACTCGATCCACGCCTGATCGGTCGGGGTGGAGGGCCGGCCGAAGTGTTGCGCGATCGCGACCAGGGCCATGAACCGGCGGGTGCCGGTGGCGATCATCTGCGACCCGTTGTCCGATACCGCCAGCAGTAGCGGGGTGAGGCCGTCGTCGGCGTCGGGGTCGACCCGGCCGGTCGCCGCCCGAGCCAGGGCTTCCTCCAGCAGGCCCTCGGATTCCAGGGCCGTGGTGAACGCGGCCTGCACTTGGGTGGTGGTCTCCTCGCTGGATACCAGGTGGGTGAGCCACTTGCGGGACACGAGGTCCTCGATGATCAGCACCTTCGCCCCGCAGCGGGTGAAGTGGGTCGTGTCGTAGATCCATAGGGAATTCGGCTTGTAGGACGCCCAGTCCGGGAACGGCTTGCGTTCCCCGCGGGCCGGCCGCGGCAGCGGACGAAAGTGCTTGTCAGACTCGATCAACACCCTGCGCACGGTGGACGGTGATGCCCAGAACCGGCCCACATACGAGCCCCGATGCGCCAGCCGCCGGTGGGAGCGGTCCCGTTCGCCCCACTCGTTGAACACCGCCAGAATCTGCTGAACCTCATCGTCGAGGAGACCGTTGACTGCGACCCCGCCGGGCTTCCGGTCGGCCAGGTCCGTGCGCCGGGCCTGCCAGCGTTCGACCCGCCGCCGGCTGATCTTGAGCACCTCGCACACGGCCTGCAAGCTCCAGCCCTCGCCGACCGCGTGGTCCACCAGACCGAGGAGGCCGGCCTTGCCGACGGCGTCGACACGCACCGGAACAGGCTCGGTCACCGCCATCCGGAGCCCCCTTTTCCCTCCAGCAAGGTGAGCTTGACCGCCAACTCCTTCACCGCCTCCGACAGCCGGGCGACCTCGGCGTTGGCGGCCTCCAACTCGACATCCCGGGGGGTCTTGCCCACCCCGGGTTTCGACGCCGACAAGGCCGCCATCGCGCCCTCCTTGGCGACCTGGCGGAGCTTCATGATCGTCGAACGGTCCACCCCCGCCGCCTCCGCGGCGGCGTTGATGGTCGTCTCGCCACGCACGAGCTGGAGGAAGATCTCGTACTTCACCGACGGCGCCAACAACTTCTTCGCGCGCCGCGTAGGGCTCGCCGGGCTCGCCCCGGCATCCTTGTTCGTCGAGGACATCGACACTCACTCTCGGGTCAGCCAGACCCCCACAGTGTGGTCTGATTCAAACCCCGAAATGCGACACGATCCCTGACGCAAGACATCGCCGAACTCATGGACCGCCTCGGCCACACCACCCCCAAGGCGGCGCTGGTCTACCAGCACACCGCCGCCGGACGCGACCAGCAGATGGCCGAACGCCTCTCCAGCCGCATAACCCCCGTCACCTGGAGCCTGCACGCCGGCACCTATACCCTCACCTGGTCACCCGAGAAGCTGGGCGGCTCGCCGGAAGTCGTCGAGGAAGTGCAAGCCATGGCCGAGCGGAACGAACGCGTGCGCACCACACCAACCGGGCCGACGCTCACGGTCAGGCTGACGGAGCCACTGTCCATCCTCGTTGCCTCCGTCCAGGTGCTGCGGAACCTGGGCGTCACCGACGCCATCGAGACCGAAGGGCACGCGCCCGCATCCCCTGGACTCGTGCTGAATGCTGTGGGATGAACTCCTCCGCGACAGGGCCCGAACGCACGCCACCTCGTATCAGCGCGTACGCTCGCCACGCCGTCCACCGCTGCCGAGAACGTTGGCCGGGACGAGGAAGACTTGATCTGCGCCGACACCTGACGCCGGCAGGCCAGTCAGGAACCGACGGAAGGAGCCGACATGACGGATCTCGTACCCAGGGATGACATCCCTGACGACGAGGACGGCCTGTTCCACTACGTGGCCGACCTCATCGAGCAGGGGCGCCACGTCGCCTCCTCCCAGGCGAATGCGGCACTCACCGTGACTTACTGGCTGATCGGGCGAGCGATCTCGATGAACATGCTCCGTCAAGAGCGCGCTGACTACGGTAAACAAATTGTCGCTACGCTGTCGCGACACTGACGACCCGCTTCGGGCGCGGCTTCGAACTCGCCTCGTTGCGCCGCATGGTCCAGTTTGCCCAGGAGTTCCCCGACTACGAGATTGTCGCTACAGTGTCGCGACAATTGAGTTGGAGCCACCTCAAGGAGTTGCTTCCGCTGACCTCGGACGAAGCCCGGGCCTTCTACATCGAGCAGACCACCCTCAAACGCCTCGGGGTCCGCGACCTGCGCCAAGCCATCGCCCGCAAGGCCTGGGAACGCCGCGAGATCGCCAACAGCCAGATCCCCGTAGGCTCAGCCGTTCCTCGCGACACGTTCACCGACCCGGTCTTCCTGGACATGCTCGGCCTGCACGACACCTACCTGGAGAAGGACCTTGAGGCCGCCATCCTCAACGACCTCCGGACCTTCCTGATGGAAGTCGGCCACGGTTTCACCTTCGTCGCCAGCCAGAAACGTATGGCAGTCGGCACCAAGGAGTATCGACTCGACCTGCTGTTCTTCAGCCGTCCACTGCGGCGCCTGGTGGCCGTGGAACTGAAGCTTGGGGCCTTCCGTCCGGCCTTCAAGGGCCAGATGGAGGCCTACCTGAAATGGCTCGACACCTACGAGCGTCAACCCGGCGAGGAAGCACCCATCGGGCTGATCCTGTGCTCCGAAGCCGACCGCGAAGAGGTCGAGTTCCTCGAACTACACAAGGACGGCATCGCGGTCATGGAGTACTGGACGACGCTGCCACCCCCGAGCAGAACTCGAGTCCAAGCTGCGCCAGATCGTCCGGGACGCCCAAGAACGCCTCACCCGCAGAGGCATCGCGGCCACACTCTCCGACAGCATCCAAGACGACGGGACAGACGACTGAACTGCCCTCCTGTTCAGGCTTGTCGGTGAGGTTGCCCCCTGGGAATCAGACACCGTCTCGGCGGGTTCCTTTGCCGCGATCTGCCGAGCGCAGCCTCCTGCGCGAAAGTCACCGAGCGCTGCGATGGAGGGTGGCGTCATGCCAGCCATGCCAGTTGCTGTTGGCCGTTGCTGAGCATGGGACGTACGCTAAACGCAGGAGTCCCCGGATTCTGCCTCTCTGGTCTTGAACCATGATGCGACCAGGGTTTCTTCGTTCCGCGACCAGCCGGCACATCCACTCCCTCCGAAGCTATCGGCCAACGCAACGAGCCGACGAGGGCGGCTGACTCGCTCTCAACGGTCTGTTGACAGGTGCGTCGAAGAGACTCAGGCAACTCCTCCACGATCCGTGGAGGAACCTGATCGGGCAGATCATTCATGGTCGCCCACCTCCGCGCTGCGCTCGTCTGGTACGCCGCTGCTGCGGCTCAGGGAGCACCTCGCCGCTGACTCGACTTAGTCGCGATGCAGCGGTCCCTCCGGCCTCACCGACCGACTCCGTCCCGAAAGCCGTGACCCCTTTGAATCAGCATTCCCCGTAGTCAGCGACAGAAGACAAGCCTTGACAAGGAACGCCTTGAAATGAAACTGCGGCCTGCCAGCAGCCAGATCACCGGCCGACTGCGCGGTCCATCGATGGGCGGCCACGCTGTGCTTCGTTCTCGGGCCTGCGGGCCTTGGCGCTCGGTTCGGTAGTTTCCCACCAGTCGGCGACGATGCGGTTACCGACGAGTCCGATCCGGCCGGCGTCACCTCGCAGCGATGCGCCGGGGAGGACGGCTTGGTCGAGTGCTTCGGCGGCGAAGGTGAGTGCTTGGTGTGCGGTGTTCGCTTGGTCGGTGAGGTGGCGTCCGGCGGGGTGTCCCCAGCCCATGGTTTCCCAGTCGAGTTTGACATGGCGGCGCTGCACTCCGGGTGGGCGCAGGTTGGGTCGCTCGTGCGCGATCCACAACCCGCCGCGGTCCGCGACGGCGGCGACTGCGGCAGCCTGCAAGCCTCCGATGGTGACGGCGGTGCTGACCGCAGACCGCAGCGTATGGGTCTGTTGGCGCAGGGTGAGCCGGGCCAGCGGCGGGCCGGTGAGGGCGTCCCGCACAGCCCTGGTGGCCTGTTGATGTTCGTAGGCACGCCCGCCCAACTGGACCCGGGACGGCCAGGTCGCGGCGACGCGCCAAGCATCGGATGCCTCGGTCAGGAGCCGGGCGGCTTCGCGGGCTGGCTCGCGGTCCAGGATGTTGCGGCGTGCGGCCTGCTGCAGGATGTCGGCGGCGGTGAGACTCAATAGGGCGAGGGTGGCGGCGGCGTCCTGCAGCGCGACACCGGTGACCAGCCGGAAGTTGTTGAACGTCTGCTCAGCGACACCGGCCCAGAGCTGCACGGCCCCGTCGACGGTGTCGGGGGTGAGCCGGGTCACGGCGAGGCGTTCCAGGGTGGAGACCCTGGCCATTAGCGGCAGGAGCGCGGCGAGTTCAGTGGCTTGAGCGACCTTGCGTACGGTGTCGCCGGCGCGTTCCCGACCCGCGGCACACGCGATATCGAAGGTCCTCCGGGCGGTCGCGTGCAAGGCTGCGTGGATGCTGGCTTGCAGCCTGGACCGCTGGACTTGACCAGCTTGTGCGACAGCCTCGGGGGCGCTGTTGAGCACGTCACCCAGGGCTCCGATAGTCAGCGCGACTCGGGCGATTCCAGCATCGATTCGGCCTGGCCGGATGCTGGGGCTTTGGCTGAGGGTGTGCAGCAGTCCGTACAGTTCGCGGTCATCGGGACGCGGGTCCAGTGGCTCCAGAACCCGCAGCGCGTTGGTCGCCAGCGGCATCCAGCCGCGCAGGTGCGCGGGTAGCTGCCGGTCCGGGTCGCCGACGAGACGGAGTCCGGCGGCTTGGCGGTGCAAGGTGCGCAGCAGGTCGTCAACGGTCGCCATCACTGACCTGCTGTCGCAATGATGTCAGCGCGGCCCACAGGCCCAGCGGCACCTGATCGATCACCCCACCGAGGAGCCGCTCGGCTTCGGTGAGGGACTCCGCGGCGGTCCGGTCATCGTCGATCCAGACCGGCCAGATGTCGCCGAACTGGCCTTGCAGATCCAGCCCGGCGATCCCCAGCAGCAGGCTGTCGCTGGACTGATCCTCCGCACTCAACAGGGCTGCGGTGGCGTTACGGACATGGCCCAGCGCCTCGCCGAACACGTACTCCACCGGTGCCGTCTGGTCGTCCTCGGGAGTCATCGCGGCACCCCCGGTAAGGTGTGCGGAGTCCGCGGGAGGGCCTTCTGCTCGCCACGAACTGTCCGCGAGACAGCATCGGAGACGACCTCCCACGACACCGGCTCCGTAGCGATCGCCGGGGATGGCTGGACGGTCTGTGCCCACTGGTCGACTAGTTCGTCCTCGATCGCGGGCGATGGGTTGGTGTGGGAGAGGATGCGGTCGGCGGCGGCGATCACGCGCTGCCCGGTCGCGGTGATGATGTCGGCGATCGAGGTGCCGCCGGTGGCGGCGCGAGCAGCCCAGCCGGCCACGTAGTCGAACGTGTAATGGGAGCTATCGACTCCATGCGCACCGAGCACGGCGTACGCCACGGACTCGGCTTCGACCTCCCGCAACCCGGCTGCGCGGCATAGGTTCTCACATCGGCGGGTGTCATCGTGAGGGCGTGCGCCACCTCGTGGCACAACGACTTACACGCCATCACCTCATCGACATCAGCCCTCACTCGGATCTCGCGAGTCTCGAAGTCGATGTGCCCATTCGCCGTCCCGCAATCCCCGCGAGTCACCGTGTAGCCCTCGACCTTCGCCAGTTCCGACAGCGACTCCCACAACCCCGCCGGCGCCTGCCCAGTCAACAACGACGGCCGCCGCGGCCCCACCACCTCAGGGGTGACCTGGCCGGCGTCGAACACGTTGACCGGTTTCGCCCCGACCATCTGCCGGCGGAACCGCGGCTCGCCGTCGTCGTCAAGAACCGGCTGTCCAGCGGCGTCGACCAGCGGGATCTTGTGCAGGATCGGCGCCAAGATCTTGATGGCCTTCTCGCCCTTGCGGACCCAATGGCCGCGCTGCTTCCAGGTGCTGAACCCGGCCACCATCGTCGCGTCCGGTCGCTGCGCAGCAATGAGGAGCGTATTCGAGAACGAGTAGGAGTGGAGACTGCGCACCAAGCCCAGCCACTGCTGCCACGCCCCGAGGCTGTCCAGCTTCGAGACCTGCTCGGCTAGCTGCGCGTGCAACTGCTCAACAGTGTTCCGGCGAGCCTCAGCCCGCTCCTGCGGCGTCCAATCCCGGCCAGCCACGACACTCACCAACTCTGCAACCGGCGAAGCTCGGTGACCAGTTCGGCCAGTTCGGCGTCGGTGGCACCGACCGCGCGGCGGGCGTCGAGGAGTTCGAGTTGCTCCTGCAACACCAGCGGGAGATCCGCCGGACAGAGACGAATCCCGGATCCGGAATCAGCGAACACATCCATCAGCGGCACCTCCAGGCTCTGCGTCGAGGAAGGGACAGCAGCCCTCCACCCATACAGGCAGATACCGGGCCCTTCGGTGGCCACAACCAGCCCAGGAGGCCCGTCGCCCCCGGCCAAGCGCTCAGTCAGGTTGCCGAGCGAGTCGTACTAAGCGCGGTTGCGTTTCGGTCCAGTCACCTGCGCGTCAATGTCGACACCGGCACGATGACCACCATGCCACCCGACGTTCGGCAGGTCTCGGGTCGAGCTGGCGGCCCTCCCCCTTCGGTCGTGGAAGACTCAGAACGTGGCAGACAGCGACGAGATGAAGATGCGGTGGTTTGGCCCGGAGTTCGACTCGGGCGATGTCGATCAGGACGCTGTGATCGCCGACTATCGACGCCATGTTGCGCAACTAGGCGCCAGGGCCAGCGACTCCATCGGGGAACTCCTCCACACACATCTCCACGACGCCCGGGTCCGCCAGTGGGCAATGGACGGCACTGTCTTCACGTGGTCTTTGGTGATCGGCGACCTTGAGCGAGGCTACGAGCAGGTCACCATCGAGTATCGCGACGCCACGCTGCGCTCGGCAACAACAGCCGAGTTGATCGACTTCGATCTGTGCGATCCGGAGCACGAACTGGTTTCCGATGAGATCGACGCCGTGGCAGGAGGCCCACGCCTTGAGCAGAGGTTCGCGTTCTGGCCGGGCTTCACGTTCGCAATCGAGTTCAGCGATGTTGGGATGGCCCGGGAGCCGATCAGGGACCGGTCAGCCTAGCTCCGCAGGCAGTCCCGGATCCCTCATTGAGGACCGCGCAGCTTGCGGCATGCTTGGAGTTGACGTGTGAGTGCGGCCGGTTTGATTCAACCTCGATCCGCCGACGCTCATTCGTGGGTGACCGTTTCCGAATTTCGATGATGGGCCGGAGTGCGATTCCGCGGGTGGGCGTGGGGTGACTGCCGGTGTGCCCGGCTTTTCCACTGGGTTCCTTGCTTGTGCCTGCGGGGGCGGGTGGTCAGGGGCTGGCGGCTGCTGGTGGCCCGAACGCGGCGTTGTAGAGGGTGGCGAGTTGGGGTTCCCACGGCCAGTTCCGGGGTAGGTGCAGCAGCCAGGTGCGGGCTTGGTTCGCGATCCGGGCGGCGACCTGGATGAGGGTGCGGCGCACCGTCGAGGTCCTGGCCCGGCCCAGGGTCTTGCTGGCGATCCGGGCGGCGGCGCGGGTCAGGTTGAACGCCATGGCGGTGAGGGCGAGCCAGGCACTGTTCGCCATGAACTTCCCCGACGGGGCGTGGGCCAGCGGCCCGTCTTTCAGGTCGGCGAAGATGCCCTCGATCACCGCGTGGTCGCGGTGGCACGCCTCGGCGTCCACCAACGCGAAGGTGCTGTTGGTGAAGACGGCGTGGTAGCGGTAGCCGGGCAGCAGCTCACCCTGGGCCTTCGCGTTCGGGTTCAGTCGCCGCACCCGACGGACGACCAGCCGGGCGGTGACGTGGTCGGCCTTGCGGCGGGACGTGAACGCCGTGAACGGCACCTCGGCGACCTCGGCGTCGGAGATCCACACCTGTTGGGCCTCGTCATAGATCGCTTGCGGGTAGCGGATCGTCGTCCAGTCGGTGTCGTTGATGGTGGTGATCGCCCTGGTGACGGCCGTGTTCATCCGGGCGGTGATCGAGAATCGGGCGCCGCCGACGGCAATAGCGGCGATGGTGGCGTGGTTGAAGTAGGCACTGTCAGCGCGGACGATCACCAGGCTGGGGGTGGTCGCCCGGCGGAGCGTGGCCAGGGTGTCGCCGATCAGCCGGGCCGCACCGCGGGCCGAGGACACGTTGCCCTTGCGGAGCCGGGTCGCGGCGATCACCGGCGCACTCGTCGGCGTCGAAATGGTCGCCACCAAGGCGTTGAGGGCCTTGACCCGGCTGTAGCCGTAGGCGGCGCCCTGCTTGCGGTAGCCGTGGGTTTCCCGGATCGTGTCGTCCACATCGACGAAGGTCAGCTGGTCGGCGCCGTCCAGGATCGGCGACAACCCGGCCAGCTTGATCAACAGGCGCGAGGCGACCGCGTCGAGTTGGCGGACGTGGCCGAACCGGTAGGCGCGCAGGTGGGTGCCCAGGGTGGTCGCCGCGCGGAGCCCGTCGAACACGCGCCCCATGCCGCCATGACGCAGCACGTCCATGTCGGAGATCGAGTCGGCGCCGACCACCATCCCAGCGATCAGCGCCGACACCTTGACCGCCGCGTTCGAGCCGGCGGTACCGGGCAGGGTCAGGTGCTGCTCGACGAGCTCGTGGAGGCCGGCTTGTTCGGCAAGCCGCATCACTGCGGGAAGGCCGCCGAACGCGACCAGATTCGGGTCGTCGAAAACCGGTTGAATGGTGTGGCAGACTCGCACTACGAGTGCTCCTGTCAGGCAGCGGATGAGAACCTTAAGCAGTCCCATCCTTGCTTGCCACAGGAGCATTCGCCATCAGACCCGCCCAACACCATCGGCGGATCGAGGTTCAATGGACGGATGCTCCCGGTCGTGTCTCCACGCCTGTCTGGCGCCGTGGTAAGCCTGCGTCCGTTTCAGTATGGCGATGAGGCGCTGGTCGCGTCGGCCTCGGCCGACCCACTCATCCCGCTGATCACGACGGTTCCCGCCGACGGTGACCCGTCCGAGATTCGCGCGTTCATCGATCGGCAGAACCGGCGTACGGCCGAGGGGATCGGCTACTCCTTCGTCATCGCTGACGCTCGAACCGAGGAAGGTGTTGGCCAGATCGGGTTGTGTGTCGATGCCGACTGAATACTGACCCCGTGGCGCCGAGTGAATGTTGACCCCCTCGGACAGAGTGAGGGAGTGATCAGCGTGGAGGATTGGGCCGAGATCAGACGGTTGCACATGTCGGAGGGGGTGTCGATCAAGGGGATCGTCCGGCGGTTGGGGGTGGCGCGGAACACGGTGCGGGCGGCGTTGGCGTCCGACGAGCCGCCCCGGTATGAGCGTGAGCGGTCGGGGTCGTTGGTGGACGAGTTCGAGCCGCAGATCCGCGTGTTGTTGGCGGCGACGCCGTCGATGCCGGCGTCGGTGATCGGTGAGCGGATCGGGTGGGAGCAGTCAGCGTCGGTGCTGCGGGCCCGCGTGGCGCTGCTGCGGCCGTTGTACGCCCCGTCGGACCCGGCCGACCGGACCGCGTACCGGCCCGGGGACATCGTGCAGTGCGACCTGTGGTTCCCGGCGAAGGTGGTGCCCGTCGCGGCGGAGGTGCTCATCGCGCCGCCGGTGTTGACGATGGTGGCGGCCTGGTCCGGGTTCATCGCGGCGGTGCTGCTCCCGACCCGGCAGTCCGCCGACCTGTTGGCGGGTATGTGGCAGTTGCTGGCGGGCAGCTTCGGGGCGGTGCCGCGGATGTTGGTGTGGGACAACGAGGCCGGTATCGGTCAGCATCAGCGCCTGACGGTGGGCGCGCGGGCGTTCGCGGGCACGTTGGGGACCCGGATCTGGCAGACCCGCCCCCGGGACCCGGAAGCGAAGGGGGTGGTGGAACGGGCGAACGGGTACTTGCAGACGTCGTTCATGCCGGGTCGGGAGTTCACGTCACCGGCGGACTTCAACACCCAGCTGGACGGCTGGCTACCGCACGCCAACGAGCGCCTGCTCCGGCGCACGGGCGCCCGACCGGTGGATCGGCTGCCTGCTGACCGGGCGGCGATGACGGGCTTGCCGCCGGTGCCGCCGCGGGTGGAGTGGACCGACCGGGTCCGGTTGAGCCGCGACTACTACGTGCGGGTCGCCGGCAACGACTACTCGGTCGACCCGACGGTGATCGGCCGGTTCGTCGACGTCCGCTGCGGCCTGACCCTGGTGACGGTGGCCTGCGCCGGCGTGCCGGTCGCTGCCCATGCCCGCTGTTGGGACCAACGGCAAACGATCAGCGACCCGGCCCACGTCGCGACGGCCCACACGCTCCGGACCCTGTACCGGACCCGGCGGTCGACAGGACCGACCACGGTCGGTGAACAGGTCGGTGTGCGGCCGTTGAGCGTCTACGACGACCTGTTCAACCTGCCCCCGGCGCCAGCCGAGGCCAGCACGGGGGCGGTGGCCTGATGACCCCCACGCTGAAGGACCTGACCGGCGAGATCGCGTTCCTGGCGCGGGAGCTGAAGACGCCGGTGATCGCCGACACGGTCACCACCCTGGGTGACCAGGCCCGCACCGAGGCCTGGTCCCACGAGGAGTACCTGGCTGCCGTCCTGGGCCGCCAGGTCGCCTCGAGGACGGCGAACGGCACCCGGCTGCGGATCGCCGCCGCCCACTTCCCGCAGGTCAAGACGATCGAGGACTTCGTGTTCGATCACGTCCCCGCCGCCACCCGCGACGTGATCGCGCATCTGGCGACGACCACGTTCGTCCCGAAACGCGACAACGTGGTCCTCCTCGGCCCGCCCGGCACCGGCAAGACCCACCTGGCGATCGCGTTGGGTATCAAGGCCGCCGAAGCGTCCCATCCGGTCTTGTTCGACTCCGCGACCGGGTGGATCAACCGGCTCGCCCAGGCGCACGCCGCCGGCAGCCTGGACCGCGAGCTGCGTCGGCTGAAGCGGTACCGGGCGCTCATCATCGACGAGGTGGGCTACCTACCGTTCGACAGCACCGCGGCCGCCTTGTTCTTCCAGCTGATCGCGTCCCGCTACGAGACCGGGTCGGTCATCGTCACATCGAACCTGCCGTTCAGCCGGTGGGGCGAGACCCTCGGCGACGACGTCGTCGCCGCCGCGACCATCGACCGACTCGTCCACCACGCCCACGTCATCGCCCTCGACGGCGACTCCTACCGCACCCGCGGACACCGCAAACCAACCAAGTAGAACAACCACAAACCGGCTCTTCAACCCTGAGGTGGGGGTGAGCGCGACACGCCGGAGCGCGGGGTGAGGGTGGTTGGGGGTCGAGGCCTTCAGGATCGGAAGCGTCTCTTCAACCTGACCGGAAGGCCTCGACGTGTCCGAGCCTACGGGGTGCTGCTGCGCTGCCACGACCCCTTCGTACTGTGACCACTGCGACTTGCTCGTCGGTCTGGAGGGCCTGCACGTTGTCGACGTCGACAAGGTCCACGACGTGCTGGTGGTGACGATGGAGTCGGCGTCCACGGTGGTGGGTTGCCCGTCGTGCGGGGTGGTCGCGGAGAGTCACGGCCGGCGCACGACCAGCCTGGTCGACATCCCGTGTTTCGCTCGGCCGACGCGACTGCGGTGGCGCAAGCGGACGTGGCGGTGCGTGGAGCCTGCGTGTGCGACCCGGGTGTTCACCGAGCAGGACGAGCAGGTCGCCCGCCCGCGGGCGTTGTTGACCACGCGGGCGTGCCGGTGGGTGATCGAGCAGGTCCGCCGCGAACACGCCTCCATCCACGGCTTGGCCCGCCAACTCGGGGTGGCATGGAAGACGGTGTGGTGCTCCATCCAACCCATCCTGAGCGCCCTCGCCGACGACGAGGCCCGGTTCGCCGGGGTGACCACCCTCGGGGTGGATGAGCACCTGTGGCACCACGTGAGTCCCCGCAAGCGCGGACCGAAGGAGTTGACCGGCATGGTCGATTTGACCCGTGACAAGGACGGACGAGTGCACGCCCGGCTCCTCGACCTGGTGCCCGGCCGGTCGGGGACGGTGTACAAGACGTGGCTCGACCAACGCGGCAAGGCGTTCAAGACCCACGTGGAGGTCGCCACCCTGGACCCGTTCCGCGGCTACAAGAACGCCATCGACGACAAGCTCGCCGACGCCACCGCCGTCCTCGACGCCTTCCACGTCGTCGCCCTCGCCGGGCATGCGCTCGATGAGGTGCGCCGCCGCGTCCAACAAGAGACCCTGGGGCATCGTGGCCGCTCTGGCGACCCGTTGTACGGCATCCGGAACGTGCTCCGCTGCGCAGCCGAACGGCTCACCGACAAGCAACAAGCCCGCCTCGCCGCGGCGATCGCCGCCGATGAGCGCCACGACGCCGTCCACGTCGCCTGGCAATGCGCCCAACGCGTTCGGGCCGCCTACGCCCACCCCGACCCCGCCCGCGGCCGCCAGCTCGCCGAACAGGTCGTCGACGGCTTCCCGTCCTGCCCCATCCCCGAAATCGCCCGCCTCGGCCGGACGCTGAAGCAGTGGAGGGACGCGTTCCTGGCCTACTTCGACACCGGCCGCGCCTCAAACGGTGGGACCGAGAGCATCAACGGTCTCATCGAACTCCACCGCCGCATCGCCAGAGGCTTCCGGAACAGGGAGAACTACCGGCTACGCATGCTCCTCATCGGCGGCGGACTCACCGTGCCCCCACCGCAGGTGTGAAGAGCCCACAAACCAGTGAAGGGGGGTCAATATTCGGTCGGCAGAAGGGGTCCGATGGGTCAATTTTCAGTCAGCGTTGACATTGTGGACTAGTTCGGTGGCCGCCAAGGGTCGCGCCTCGATCGGCTACTGGGTAGCGCCAGGATTCCGCCGCCAAGGCTATGCTGCCGCCGCCCTTCGGGTCCTGGTCGACTGGGCATCGACGGTGCAAGAGATCAAGCGCCTCGAGCTCTACGTCGAGCCGTGGAACGAAGGCTCCTGGCGTGCTGCTGAGCGGTGCGGGTTCTGCCGCGAAGGGCTCCTGCGAAGCTGGGAACAGATCGGCGACGAGCGCAAAGACATGTACATGTACAGCTACCTCCCCGCCGGATAGCCGAACCGCAGCCGCAGCGCGGCCAGATGCGTGTGAACCGAAACCGGTGACTCATTCGGCGCCAACGAAGCCAGCGGCCCCCCCCCCCCCCCCCCCCCCCCCCCCCCGCCCCCCCCCCCCCCCCCCCCCCCCCCCCCCCCCCCCCCCCCCCCCCCCCCCCCCCCCCCCCCCCCCCCCCCCCCCCCCCCCCCCCCCCCCCCCCGCCCCCCCCCCCCCCCCCCCCCCCCCCCCCCCCCCCCCCCCCCCCCCCCCCCCCCCCCCCCCCCCCCCCCCCCCCCCCCCCCCCCCCCCCCCCCCCCCCCCCCCCCCCCCCCCCCCCCGCCCCCCCCCCCCCCCCCCCCCCCCCCCCCCCCCCCCCCCCCCCCCCCGCCCCCCTCCCCCCCCCCCCCCCCCCCCCCCCCCCCCCCCCCCCCCCCCCCCCCCCCCCCCCCCCCCCCCCCCCCCCCCCCCCCCCCCCCCCCCCCCCCCCCCCCCCCCCCCCCCCCCCCCCCCCCCCCCCCCCCCCCCCCCCCCCCCCCCCCCCCCCCGCCCCCCCCCCCCCCCCCCCCCCCCCCCCCCCCCCCCCCCCCCCCCCCCCCCCCCCCCCCCCCCCCCCCCCCCCCCCCCCCCCCCCCCCCCCCCCCCCCCCCCCCCCCCCCCCCCCCCCCCCCCCCCCCCCCCCCCCCCCCCCCCCCCCCCCCCCCCCCCCCCCCCCCCCCCCCCCCCCCCCCCCCCCCCCCCCCCCCCCCCCCCCCCCCCCCCCCCCCCCCCCCCCCCCCCCCCCCCCCCCCCCCCCCCCCCCCCCCCCCCCCCCCCCCCCCCCCCCCCCCCCCCCCCCCCCCCCCCCCCCCCCCCCCCCCCCCCCCCCCCCCCCCCCCCCCCCCCCCCCCCCCCCCCCCCCCCCCCCCCCCCCCCCCCCCCCCCCCCCCCCCCCCCCCCCCCCCCCCCCCCCCCCCCCCCCCCCCCCCCCCCCCCCCCCCCCCCCCCCCCCCCCCCCCCCCCCCCCCCCCCCCCCCCCCCCCCCCCCCCCCCACTAGAGAGAGGAACTTCCGAGAGCCTGTTACCGTGCGGCAGTGAGCGCGTCGCAAGAAGCCATCGAGACTGCCTGG
The DNA here is from genome assembly GCA_016711325.1 of Nigerium sp. Taxonomy (GTDB): domain Bacteria; phylum Actinomycetota; class Actinomycetes; order Propionibacteriales; family Propionibacteriaceae; genus Propioniciclava. Next base: position 329,220 of record JADJTH010000010.1, read on the forward strand.
GGTCAGGTGGTGTTCGACTGCGGGTGCCCGGACATCTACTATTGCCCAGCCTCGATGGATGTCGAGTGCCCGCGGCACAGCGGGTTCGACCTCTGCTGCAACCTCCCTGCCGAACACATACCCCTGCCGCTCGATCTGCGGAGGACGATCCCTCATCCACCCCTCCCGACCGTGGAAGTGGCCGAGGAGTAGCCGACTTCCCACAAGCCTTGCTCGTGCCGCAGGTCCAGCATCCGTCCGGCTTCAACCCAGTTTGCGACGAGCCGGGCATCCAGCTACCCCTGCCGCCGAACCTGGTGCCGGCGAGAACCCACCGGTTACGGACCATCCTTGCTGCGGCTAATTGAGGGCGGTCGTGCTCGGGTGACCGAAGCCGACAGGCTACCCTCGCACACCGCGGCAGTACAGGTCGTTTGCGCCGGACGATCCGCGCTGGCCGTTTTAGTCCGGTGACTGTCGGCAGACTGGGTGCATGGAACTCGGGCACGCGGCCTACTTTGTCGGCAACCGTCCGCAGGTCACATGGGCCTGGGACCTTGTCGAGCGGAACTTGCGCTTCCTTCAAGGAATCGACGCCGGCTACTTCACTCACATCGCGTCCACTCATGTCGGCCTGTTGGAGAGCGAAGATCGTCACTTCGCGGCAGCCGCTCTTCGTGTCGCCTACGGGCAGGCCACGGAGACACTCCTCGCCCTCGCCGCGGCCGCAGTTCAGGCTCCTCAGTGTGTCGTTGGCTGGATGCTCTCCTACCGCAACGACGAACTCCTGGATGTCGTCCGCGGGATGATGTCCGCGAGCGACGAACTCGAACGAGATCCGTCGGTTGCCGACCCGTCTCTTGAGGGTCTCGCCGAGTCAGTCATGAGCGCCACATCCTATGAACCAAGCAAGCGAGAACAGTTAGCGGCGGGTTTCGGCCGATTGTGGCGGCGCTTCGCAGCGGAGTTCCTCGACGAAATCGCAACAAGCGAGTACAACTCCTTCAAGCACGGCATGCGGGCGAGCCTGGGGGGCTTCACGCTGTCCATCGGCCCTGAAGCCGAGTTCGGTGTAGCGCCGGCCCCAGAAGCAATGCGGTCGCTTGGCGGAAGTGTCTTCGGATCAGCCTTCTACCGTTTGGAGAATCTGGACGGCCGGCTGCATCAGTTTCCGCGGCGAACCACGCGAAACTGGAGCCCCAGCGGGATGGTCTACGGCCTGCAGCTCATTGCCATGTCGATCCATGACATCGTCTCGTACCTTCGGATCACTGGCGGCGACGATCCCGCGAGATGCAGATTCGACACCCCGCTGGCCCCCGAGTCATTCGAACTGCCCTGGCAACAGCCCGTCGGGGTCACTTCCTCCAGCATGGACATCGTCGTCCGCAGAGACCACATCCAGCCGCTCTCGCGAGACGAAGTAGTGAAGCTCCTGGCTCAGACCAGACGACAAGAACCGATGTGACTGGGCCAAGCCCTCAGCGGCAGAACAGCGCGTTCTTCGGGTGGGTGGTTGCTGCGCGCGTTGAAGTGTTCCGGCGCACCGGCTAGAGCGGCCATCCGTAGGCGAGGGCCAGCACCCATGCCCAGCCGGCGGCGAGGAACCACGTCCAGGGCCGTCTGCCAGCCCTCAACGCGATGCCGGCCAGGGTGGCGATCGCTACCGCGCAGCCGAGGGCGAGCTCCGGTCGGTCGTAGAGGGTGACGAGCAAGGCTGCTGTGGGAACCCCCACCGGTGCTGCGATGAGCACGGCCTTCACCAGGTCGGGCATCCGGGAACGCACCGCAAGCGGGTACAGAACCACGAGGGCCGCGGCCAGCCCCAGCCGCAGACCGGTCTCCGGGGATGAGGCGTTCGGGTCGCCGTAGGGATCGGATGGACCCTGAACCGGGTCCAGCGCGGCATCCACGACCAGGTTCAGTACGAGCAACAGCCCAAACGCCAGCACCAGCACGGCGGGCACCAGGACCAGGACGACCGCAGCCCGAACCGCCACCCGGCGCCGAGGCTCCCCCTCCATGACCAGCCTCCTTCGGCCTGCCACGAGTCTAGAGGGGCCGACGAGGTGCCTGCCAATTGCCACGACCGCATGATCGCACCGCCCGATCAGCCCTCTCGACGGTCTACCGGACACCCGCCCACCCAGGATTGGTGGTTCCGCGTCCTCGGGCCGGCGCTCGAAAGGCCGCCGAGGACTAGACTCAGAGGTGGAGCCGCGGGCTCCCGTGGCGCCGGATCTTCTCCCTTTCCGGGGGTGCGTCATGAGCAGCCACACCACGACGACCGGCCACCGGCGCGACCTGGCAGCCAGGCCTGGGGTTCGCGCGGGTGTGTTCAGTAATGGAATCGCCTACGACGTGATCGGTACTGGTTCGCGCACGGTGGTCTTCCTTCCCGGGGGTCCGGGGATCGTGCCGATGGCGTGGAATCGGGTCGGCCGTACCTTGCTGGAGCCGTTGGCTGCGAGTGGGTACACGGTGTGGCGGTTGGCGCGCCGGAGCGGCATGCCGGCCGGGCACAGTCTTGAGGACATGGCCGACGACGTCGCCAGGGTGATCGATGAGGCGTTCGGGGGGCGTGTGGACGTGGTCGTCGGGTTGTCGATGGGCGGGCTGATCGCCCAGTTCCTCGCCGCCCGGCACCCGGATGCGGCCGGCCGGGTCGTCCTGCTGTCGGCGGCCGCAGTCCCGACCCCGGCGACCGTGGAGAGCACTCGACGGGAGGGTGAGGCGTGGGGTCACGGCCGCTACAACGAGGCGGGAGCGGCGATGTTCGAGGATGTCCTGCCCGGGGAGCGGCTCGGCTGGCTCCGTCGCCTGCTGGGCGTGCCGATGGGACGCATGCTCGCGAAGTCACCAACGCACCCTGCCGACGTTCTCGTCGAGACCGCGGCGGTGATGGACGTCGACGCCCGGCCGGTGCTACCCGGGATCACCGCACCGGTCCTGCTGATCTACGGGGAGAAGGACACCTCCTTCGCCCCGGACGCCGTGGACGAGACCGCTCGGCTGATCCCGGACTGCACCCTGATCCGCTACTCCGAGCGCGGCCACGGCGGCGCGGCCTGGGACAAACGCACCCCCGGCCACATCCTCGACTTCATCACGGCGGGGCCAGACGGCCGACTGGCGGCCACATCGATCGGCTCGCCCGCCGCGACGCGGCAGGTCGCCGTCGGGAATCTGCGCGGAGGGATGCTGGTCTCGCTCTTGAGCCGGCAGAGCAGCCTCCTGGCGCAGCGGTTCGGACGCCCGACGTCCGACGTCATGCGGCGCGAGATCCGTGAGGAATACCGGGCGCTGGTTCCGGGCCTGCCTGATCTGGGTGGTCGGCGCAATCCCGAATCGATGTCGCTGGTCCTGATGCCGTGGTCGCTCGCGCTGTACCGGGTGGTGCGACGCCACGGCGGGTCTGTCCAGGACGCCGGCGAAGTGCTCCACGACAGCGTCCAGGGGCTCTACGGGCGCATCCCGCAGCGGATGCGCCGTTCGATGGGCCGCTCCACCACCCGGGAGAGGGCGCAGGCCAAGGTCCGTTGGTTCGCTGAGAACCCCTATCCCGACAACTGGATCTATGAGTTCGTCGACGGGGACGGGCACGACTTCGACTTCGGCCTCGACGTCACCCAGTGCGCGATCGTCAACTACCTGCACGCGCAGGGCGCAGACGAACTCACCCCCTACCTCTGCGACCTCGACTACGTCACGTTCGCGGCTGTCGGCGTCGGGCTCACCCGCACCAGGACCCTGGCCTGGGGCTGCGACCGGTGCGACTTCCGGGTGACCAATCCCGGCACGACGACCAGCACCTGGCCCCCGCGCTTCCCGGAGCGCAGCTGCGGCCGTTCGGATGGAGAGGATCAGTGATGACGGATTTCACAAGGAGCTACGAGATCGGGATCGACGCATCCGTGCACGACGTGTTCGAGTACTGCCGGGACCCGCGGCATGTCTTCGAGGGCTGGCCCGAGCTGAAGGTGACTGACGTGGTCATGACACCGGACGGGGTCGGCACCACCGCACACATCGAGGCCAGGTTCATGAAGGGACTGGTGGTCGAGCAGGTCGAGCGCGAGTACAGCGAGGTCGTCCCCGACCAGCGGATCGTCAGCAAGGCCCACGCGACGGTGCGATTCGCGGGACGAACCAGGGAGCCCAACGCCCCGGTCTTCACCCTGCGGTTCGAACCCGACGCCGCCGGCACGAAGCTGGGCCTGGACCTCCTCGAGAAGGACCTGAGCTGGTGGGCGAACCTCGTCGAATCGGCCAGTGGAGGGACCATCGCGAAGGACATGCGCCGCATGCTGGCGGCCATCAAGACCGGAGTGGAACGCCCGGCTGCTTCAGCAGCCTGACCCGGCCCGAACGGGCCACGGGGGCTCCCACCTCGGGGGAGGCGCTTGGTGTGGTGTCGGAGGTTTGATGACGGGGACGGTCCTGTTCGGCGGTGATCCGGTCGCGCAGACCCTGCTGATTCCGTTGTGGGCGCGGGTGGTGGAGCAGCACGAGTCCAGCCCGCTGTTGGAGGATCCTCTGGCTGCCCGGCTGGTCGAGGGCATCGATGCGGACTGGGACCGGATCGGGCTGTCGAGAGGCGACCTGGCGCAGATCGTGGTCAGGGCCAGGCAGTTCGACCGGTTCACCCGGGACTTCCTGACCAGGGAACCGGTGGCAACGGTGGTGCACATCGGGTGCGGCCTGGACACCCGGTTCCAGCGGGTCGACAACGGCTCGGTGCGCTGGTACGACCTGGACCTGCCGGCCGTGATCGACCAGCGGCGCCAGCTCATCCCCGAGTCCGACCGCGACCACTACCTGGCCACCTCAGTCTTCGACCGGGCCTGGCCGGACGACATCAGCGTCGAGACCGGCTCGCGGGTGATGTTCGTGGCCGAGGCCGTGCTGTGCTACTTCGAGACCGATCAAGTCCGTGACCTGGTGCGCAGACTGCGCGACCGGTTCCCGGGCTCGGAACTGGTCAGCGACACCCACACACCGCACGCGCTGCGGATGGAGAACCTCCACCTTGCCCTCATCCGGTCGCCGGCCCGAATGCGCTGGGGCGTGCGGGATCCGCGGGAACTCGAGTCGTGGGCTGCGGGGATCCGGTGGGTCGAATCGTTCTCCTTCTTCGACGACATCGAACCGAGAATGGGCTTCCCCGCCTGGATCGCCCGAATCCCGCTCATCACGCACGCCACCGGCATCCACCGCTACCTCCTCGGCAACCCCCAGGAACAGAGAGATCACACGATCCCGACAAGTCCGGATGTGCACCCCAGCTCCTAGAATTGAGTGAGCGGGTTCCTGGCTCGAGGAGGAGTCAGGGCCCCGTCATTGTCGGGTTCTAGCTTGTCAGTAGGAGTTTGACGGCGCGTTTGACGTCTCTGGACACGGCGCGCAGGGCTGCGGCAATGTTGGATGCGCCGGCGAGTCTGTGGAGGCTGATGGCCAGGTTGCGCAGGGTGGCCATGTTTTCAGCACCGACGCCGGTCCTGATCCGGCACCTGTCCTCATCGAACGTGACGTCGCGGACCCAGTGGAGCTTGTCTTCGATGCCCCAGTGCCCACGAACCCAGTCAGCGACCCGGCTGGGTTGGGCAGCGGCCATGGTCTTGGAGCAGATGAGGTAGACCACCTCAACACGTGGTTTGCCGTTGGCGGTGGTGGTGCGACGCAGTTGCAGCACCTGCTGGGCGCCGGGAAAGCTGATCCAGGCCGGACACTGGACCGCCTTGATGGTCCGGGTGCTACGGCGGCCGTGGCCCTTCTGGGTCTCGGATTCACCGGGGACCTGGTTCCACGGCAGGGCCGCCAACGCCTTGAACAGGTTCGGCTGGTTACCCTTCACGGTCAGCACGTAGTCGCCGCCACGCTCGGTGATGAAGGTGGCAGTGTCCCGCTGCGTATGGAGTGCATCAGCGGTGACCACGACATCAGCCAGGTCCATCATGCCTAGCAGATCGCGGGTTGCTGGGATCTCGTTGGTCTTCGAATCCACCTTGACCTGGCCAAGCACCAGGCCGGTGCCATGGGAGAGCGCCGAGACCAGATGCGGTGCCCGCTGCCCCGCGGCGCAGGCCCGGCGCACCGTCTTGCCATCGACAGCGATCACCTGCTGACCATCGATCCTGTCCCACCTGATCCTCATCCAAGCACCCAGCAGCATGCTGAACACGGCAGGATCGATGGCCTCGATCAGGCGGCGGATCGTCGGCTCGGAAGGGATCGCCGCTGGCATCCCGAGCTGGGCCAGCAGGTCGGCTCCGACGTCTTGGGCGAACTCCCCAGATCGCCGCCATCGACCGCCCACCCCCAACCACTGCGGCCACAGCGAGGGCGAGGATGACATCCAGCCGATGGCGAAGGCCTCTGGGGTCTCTGGGATCGGGTAGAAGCGGGAACAGTTGGACGAGGGTGGCGGCACGCAGCAACGTCGGGTCGACGCGAGCGGCCGTGACAGGGGAAGATGTCACTGGACGCGGTCCTTCAATCAGGCTGGATGGTTTAGCGCTTCCCATCCTGAGCGCAAGGACCGCGTCCCCGTGCAGGACACGCCAACAAACCCCTAGTCAACCCACACTCTCACCGACCTTGACGGGACCCTGGAGGAGGAGTCATGATCGCTGGCCTGAGCGCGCTACTCGTTGCGGCACTGGTCCTGGGCGCGCTGATCATCGGCGACACCCGACGACGGACCGACGACCAAGGACCATGGCGGACACCCGGATGGATCTCCCTCGGCTGCGGCACCGCCGCCCTGCTCGCGGTGGCCGCACCGATGATCGGAAGCGCGATGGCCCCCGACGGGGTCGACCAGATCAGCAGGACCGCGCCGTGGCTGTACCCGGCCTCGATCACCCTCGGTCTGGTCGGCCTTGTCGCCGGCAGCTACGCCCTCGCCCGGCAACACCGGACCTGGCAGGCCTGGACAGGACTGATCACCGGCGCGGTAGTAACCGCCTTCTGGCTCCTCTTCCTCATCGGCGAAGCCACCACCCCACACTAGACATCCCGGGACCTCCTGCGACGGTGACACCACGCCCATCCGCAGCCGCGCCGCGTACCAACCCGACCCGGGGGCTCGAGCCTTGACCCTCACATCGGCATGAGCGGAATGATCACGAGCCGGGTTGTGGTCTGTCGCGGTTCCGAGGCGGAGCTTGCTTGAGGCATGCCGCGGATGCGCTCCACGGCGTCGCTTTTGTTGACCCGGCGCCGGGGCGGCGTTCCCTATCCCGCCATGGAGACTCAGGTCCCTATCCGGCATCCTGACCCTGGGTGCGATAGCCCTGGCGAGAGATCGCCGCCTGGGCGTTGTCGAGCAGCGGCCCCACATGTTGCAGCAGGTCCGCGGCGTCGGTCAACGCGTTGACCGCGTGCGCGACCGAGTCCGCCGGATCGCGGCCGTCGTCTTCATAGACGTCGAAGGTGGACAAAGACCGCTCCAGGCCCCGGGCGAGTTGGCCGAGCGCCTGGGCCATGCCGTACCCCGCGGCGCTCTGCAGGAACCCGAGCACCCGATACTGGGCCGCCAGAAATTTTCCGGACTCGGTTATTGGTCGTTTTCAGGCGGCTATTGGACTACTGTGGTCGCCGTACAGGACTTCGTTGGGTGTCTTGTACCCGAGTGTTGAATGCAACCTGCGTTGATTATAGAACAACTCGATCCACCGCGCAATATCCTTGCGAGCAATCTCACGGGTCGGATAGTGGCGCCGGTTCACCAACTCCACTTTCAACGCGCCATTCGTCGACTCAGCCAGAGCATTATCGTAACATATCCCGGTACGCCCGACCGACCGACTCAACCCGAGCCGGTCGAGTACCGTGGCGTATTCATCGGAAGTGTAATTGCTTCCACGGTCCGAATGAAATACGGCATTCGGGGGAAGGGGGACGCGGCGGGCGGCCATACGGATCGCGGCGGTGATCAACGGGGTCTTGTAGTTATCGTCCATGGCCCAGCCGATGATCGCACGCGAAAAGCAGTCGATGACCAACGCAACATACAACCAGCCCTCCGCGGTCGGCACATAGGTGATGTCACCCACGAGTTTCGCTCCGGCGGTGTCGCTGGTGAAATCACGCCCCACCAGGTCGGGGATGTCAGCCACCTGCGCAGCCTGCCTGGTGGTGCAGCGCCGCTTGCTGCGGGGCTGACAGCCAGCCACGCCACGCTCACGCATGACCGAGCGCACCGTGTCCGGGTGACAGCGCCGACCGGACCTGGCCAGGGCCGCGTGCATCCGCCGGTACCCATAGGTGCCGTCGTTGGCGTCGTGGAGGGCCTCGATGACATCACCAAGATCCGCACGCCATCGGGCCGTCGCCGACACCGGACGCTTCACCCATTCGTGATAGCCCGATCTCGACACGCCCAGCCAGCCACACATCTGCCGGACCTGGAACGTTCCCGGTTTGGTGGAGGGTGGGACATATTTCGCGGGTTCCTGATCTTGGGAGGAACCGACGATGGGATCGACACGGAGGGCGTTCACGGAGGAGTACAAAGCGTCAGCGGTAGAGTTCGTGTTGAATGACGGACGCACGATCGCGGACGTGGCGCGCAGTATCGGCGTGCATGAGATGACCTTGGGGAAATGGGTGAAGAAAGCACGAGACGCGCGAGACGGTGAACCGGTCCGGCCGTTGAACGAGGACGAGCGGGCCGAGCTGGAACGACTCCGCTCGGAGAACCGCCGCTTGAAGATGGAGGCCGAGTTCGCGAAAAAAGTAGCGGCCTGGTTCGCGAAAGACCAGCAGTGATCTTCGCTGCGATCGCGGACTGGGCCGAATCCAGGCAGTACCCCGTCGAGTTCATGTGTGCCGAGTTGGGCGTGTCGACCTCGGGCTACTACGCGTGGCGCCGGCGTCCGGTGTCGGAGCATGCTCGGGCCGATGAGGCGCTGCTGCGCCTCATCGGGGTGTTGTTCGACCGGTTGCAGGGCAACCCGGGGGTACGGCGGATGCACGCCGAGCTGGTGTCCCAGGGCCATCGGGTGGCGCGGAAGCGGGTGTGGCGGCTGATGAAGGCGGCTGGCTTGCGGGGACGCCACCCGCGGGCGTGGAAGAAGACCACGATCCACGGAGAACGGCCGGTGCCGGCCCCGGACCTGATCGGCCGGGACTTCACCGCGAAGAAGCGCGATCAGCGGTGGTGCGGCGACATCACGTACATCAAGAGTTGGGACGGGTGGGTGTACCTGGCGACCGTGATCGACCTTCACTCGCGGCGGGTGGTCGGGTGGGCGGTCGCCGACCACATGCGCACCGAGCTGGTCACCGACGCCCTCACCATGGCCCTCAAGCAACGCCGACCCAAGGGCAAGGTCATATTCCATTCCGATCGCGGGACACAATATACGTCGCACGATTTCGCGACGTTCTGCAAGAAGAACAAGATCCGTCGTTCGTTGGGCCGGACGGGTATCTGTTACGACAATGCGGTCGCGGAGAGTTTCTTCGCGTCGTACAAGAAGGAACTCATCCACACCCGGCCCTGGCCGGACCTGAAATCGGTGGTGAAGGCCACGTTCGAGTGGATCGAGATGTACTACAACCGCACCCGCAGGCATTCGACACTAGGCTATTTGACACCACACGAATACGAGCTAGGATTCAGAGACATCCACGAACTCGCGGCATAAACAACGCCTCCATTATTTCGGGAACACTCCAACCTGGTACCGCGGAGTACCATCCTCATTGATCGTTGCCTTCTCCGCGTGGATGAACGCGTACCGCTCGCTCACCGATACTCCTTCGCGAAGAAGGCCGCGGCTTTTCCCAGGAACTCACGCTCAAGCTTCAACTCACGGACCTCACGCTCAAGCTCAGCCAGCCGTGCCCGTTCCGACACGCTCAACGGCGGCTCGGTCTGCGGGTTCTCAGCAAGGTCCTTCTTCACCCAGCTACGCAACGTTTCCGTCCCGACACCATGCTCACGGGCCACCTGCGACAACGTCTTACTGTCCCGCTGCTCCCGATACGCCTCCACGAGCTGCTTCTTAAACTCCGGACTAAACCTACCCCGCTTACCCGACATACGCTGCTCTCCTCTTCTAGAAATCATCTTATTGGATCCCGAATCCGGAAGAAACCAGGCACCCCAGGCTTGATCCAGTAGTAGACCCAGGTGCCGCGGCGTTCGCCGTCGATGAGGCCGGCTTCGCGGAGGGTCTTGAGGTGGTGGCTGATGGTGGGTCCGGAGAGCTGGAAGTGGGGGTGAGTTCGCACACGCAGATTTCGGCTTGGCTGGCGATGAGTCCGGCGAGGCGGAGGCGGACGGGGTCACCGGAGGGCTTTGAACATGGGTGCGATCCGTGCGGCTTCGGTTTCGTCGATGGTGGTGGTGCCTAGGCCGCAGCAGGTGTTGGCTTGGATGGTGGGCAACTCTTTCACGGTCCTATCTTGACATATGTCGAAACAGGAGGGAAGGATGCTGTTTCGACAATTGTCTATCCAAGGATGGTGTGTGATGGCCGAGCAGGCGGAGATGCGGGAAGCGGTGCGGCAGCGGTACGCGACCGCGGCCCTGAGTGTGCTGGAGTCCGGCGGCGGGTCGTGTTGTGGCCCGTCGGGGTGCGGGTCGGCCGATCCTGTGACGGCCGACCTGTATGAGCCGGGCGAAGCTCCCTCGAAAGGTGCGTTGGCGGCGTCGTTGGGGTGTGGGAACCCGACTGCGTTGATTGATCTGGTGCCGGGTCAGACCGTCCTGGACCTGGGCTCAGGTGGTGGACTGGATGTGCTGTTGTCAGCTCGCCGGGTAGCGCCGGGCGGGGTGGCCTACGGGCTGGACATGACCGACGAGATGCTGGCCCTCGCGGAGCGGAACCGCGCCGAGGCGGGAACTGAGAACGCCCGGTTCGTGAAGGGCACGATCGAGGACGTGCCGCTGCCGTCCGCGTCAGCCTCGATCCGCCGGGGTGTTGGGTGTGCCGTGACGGCGAATGCTCCTGCGACAAGGAAGAATAGGACTTGCGACAGTTCAATTCGACCCGTTGACAGGAGCACTCGTAGTGCGAGTCTGCCACAGCCTTGACCCGGTTTTCGACGACCCGAACCTGATCGCCTTCGGTGGCCTGCCGGCGGTGATGACGCTGGCCGAACAGGCTGGCCTGCACGACCTGGTCGACGATCATGTGAGGGTGCCGGGCACGGCCGGGGCGAACGCGTCGGTCAAGGTGACGGCGATCATCGCGGGCATGATCGCCGGCGCGGACTCGATCAGTGACCTGGACGTGCTCCGCCACGGCGGGATGGGGCGGCTGTTCACCGGCCTGCGGGCATCAACCACGCTGGGCACCCACCTACGCGGCTACCGGTTCGGGCACGTCAGGCAGTTGGACGCGGTCGCTTCCCGCCTGCTGGCCAACCTGGCCAGGGTGTCGCCGATCCTCGCCGGCGCCGACCAACTCGTCTACGTCGACGTGGACGACACGGTGCGGGAAACCCACGGCTACCGCAAACAGGGTGCCGCCTACGGATACTCGAAGGTGAAGGGGTTGAACGCCCAACTGGCGATCGTGTCGACCCCGCTGGCTGCGCCGGTGATCGCCGCCACCAGGTTGCGGAAGGGCAACATCGACTCCGGACACGGTGCTGCCCGCCTGATCGGCGACACTCTGGCAACCCTGCGGCGGGCGGTACCCACCACTCCTGGCTTGGTGGTGGTCCGAGCCGACAGCGCCTACTTCCGCCACGATGTGGTCGCCGCCGCGACCGCAGGTGGGGCCCGGTTCTCGGTCACCGCCCGGATGAACAAGGCCGTAGTCCGGGCGATCGCCGGCATCGACGATGCATCGTGGACCACGATCCGGTACCGCGACGCCATCTACGACGAGGTTGAGCAACGGTGGATATCGGAGGCTGAGGTCGCCGAAGTACCGTTCACCGCGTTCACGTCCCACCCCAAGGCCCACCACGTCACCGCCCGGCTGATCGTCCGCCGCGTGAAACGCCTCAACCCGCACACCCCGAAGGCGCAGGGTGAACTGTTGCCCGGCTACCGGCACCACCCGCTCTTCACCAACACGACCCTGGCGATGGTGGCGGCCGAAGCCGCGCACCGCGACCACGCCATCATCGAAGCGGTCATCGCCGACCTCAAGGACGGCCCGCTGGCGCACGCACCGTCGGGGAAGTTCACCGCGAACGCCGCCTGGCTCGCCCTCGCGTCGATCGCGTTCAACCTGACCCGGGCCGCCGCCCGCCTCGCGTCGGCCACCCTGGGCAAGGCCCGCACCGCGACCGTGCGCCGGACCCTGATCCAGGTCGCCGGCCGGATCGCGAACCAGGCCCGACGCTGGCGACTCCACCTCCCCACCCGCTGGCCCTGGCACGACGAACTCGAAACGCTCTACACCGCCGCCCTCGGCCCACCCGCCCTCGCCGCGAGTTGACCAACCGCCCCCACGGGCACGACCAGGAACCAGCAGTGGAAGAGCCGGGCACACCGGCGGACACTCCACACCCACACCCGACAGAGCTGCACGACCGCCACCCGATATGTCGAAACGGTCACCTACGAATCAGCGTCGGCGGATCTAGGGTCAGTCGATGTGGTGATCTCCAACTGCGTGATCAACCTGTCGACCGACAAGGACAAGGTGCTGGCCGAAGCGTTCCGAGTGCTGCGTCCGGGCGGCCGGTTCGCAGTGTCCGACATCGTGCTGCTGCGTCCGTTGCCCGCCGAGTGGATGCCCGTGGTGGGGCTGTGGACGGGGTGCGTCTCCGGCGCACTGCTCGATGTCGACTATCTCACCAAGCTGGCCGCCGCCGGGTTCGCCAACCCGTCGATCCAGGTGACCCGCACCTACACCCGTGACGACCTGGCAGAGATGGCCAGCGAACTGGACCGGAATCACTGCCGGCCGGGGCCGGCATCCAGGAGGCGATCGCCGTGCTGGAGGGGGCGTTCGCGAGCGCGTTCATCCGGGCCGACAAGGAAAACCAGGCAGGAGCGGAAGAGCACGTGCCGGCGATCAAGGTCTTCGAAGGGCCGTTGTGCTGCAACACCGGGGTGTGTGGCCCCGATCCGGCGCAGGCGTTAGTGGACTTCACCGCGGACGCACGGTGGGTCGCCGACCAGGGTGTGCCTGTTGCGCGGGCGAACCTGGCGCAGGATCCGGCCGCGTTCGCCGCTGACGGTCTGGCAGTGGCATTCCTGAAGACGGCGGGGGCGGAGGGGTTGCCGTTGGTGACCGTGGACGGAGTCACGGTGTTGGCCGGCCGCTACCCGACACGCGCCGAGCTGGCGCGCTATGCCGGCCTCTCCACGGCAGACGCGTCGACGCAGGAGGCGTGCTGTGGCGGTGCGGCTGCTGAGGCTGACTGCTGCACGCCGGCGGTTCAGACTGTGCAGGTCGCTAGTCCCAGTGGTGGCTGTTGTGGGGGTGACCGGTGAGGTTCCTCGACGATCTTCCCCGCTATGTGTTCTGAGGTTCACCCCGAACCGTGGAGGGTTCCTTATGCCGCTTCTCGGTTGAGGGCGGTGGTCTCGTAGGTGATGGGGGCCATCATGCCAGCGCTGCTGTGCCGGCGGGTGTGGTTGTAAAAGCCGTAGCACCACTCGAGCACGACGGCCTGGGCGTGTCGGGTGTCTGCGAACCGGTGCCGGGACAGCACCTCCCATTCCAGGGAGGAGAAGAACGCCTCGGCGGCGGCGTTGTCGAAGCAGGACCCGACCCGGCCCATCGACTGGCGGATGCCCAGCTTGCGGCACAACTTGGTGAACGACTTCGCGGTGTAGGTCGAGCCTCGGTCGGTGTGGAACACCACCCGCTGCGCCTCGTCGTCTCGCCAGATCGCGGCCTTGCCGCCCCGGGTCGCGACGGCCATCGTGATCGCAGCGCAGGCCAGCTGCGCGTCCGGGTGCAGGCCGGTGGCGGCACCCAGGAGACGGCGGCTGTACAGGTCGATCACGGTCGCCAGGTACAGCTTGCCGTGGTCGGTGGGAATCTCGGTGATGTCGCCAACCCAGCGGCAGTTCGGCGCCTCGGCGGTGAAGTCCCGCTTCAACAGGTCAGGGAACTTCGGCGCGGTCCGATCCTGCTTGGTCAGACCGTTCCGACGCCTGATCCGCCTTGCCACAAGGCCTTGGCGGGCCATCGAGTCGGCCACCGTCTTCTCCGAGATCGTCCACCCGGCATCCCGCAGGTCAGCGGTCAGCCGCGGCGAGCCGTGCAACCCCCGAGCCGCGTCGAACCCGGTCTTCACCGCGGCGTCGACCTCGGCCCGGCGCCGGGCCCGTTTCGTGCTCGGGCCGCCCACCTGGGCACGGGGCCACCACTTGTAGAACCACGACACGCTGACCCCGAGCAGGGCACAGCACACCGCGACGGGCACCCGCCAGAAGGTCTTCTGGTCAGCGATGAAGCGTGCCACGCTCACTTCGTCGCCTCCTTCACCCACAAGACCACGGAACGCTTGAGGACATCACGCTCCATCCGGAGCTCGGCGACCTCGGCCCGGAGCCGGCGCAGCTCCTCATAATCGTCCTTGGCCAGCTCGCCGTGACCCTCCCGGGCGGCGCGGGCCTGGTTCACCCAGTTCCCCAGCGTGCCCTCGTTCACCCCCAGATCCCGGGCCACCTGCGCGATCGGCTTGTTTGTTTCCTCAACAATCCGGACCGCTCCCTCACGGAACTCCGGATCGTACTTCTTGCGCTTCTCAGGCATAGCTACTCCTTATAGCTGATGCCTCCACGATCCGGGGGGAACCTCATTCTTCACCGGGAAGGGTGGTGTGGGCAAGACCAGTGTGGCGTGCGCGACCGCGGTCGATCTGTCGGATCGGGGCGGTCGGGTGCTGCTGGTGTCCACCGATCCGGCGTCGAACGTCGGCCAAGTGTTCGGCCAGTCGGTGGGTGATCGGATCAGCCCGATTGTCACGGTGCCGGGTTTGGATGCGTTGGAGATCGACCCGGAGGAGGCCGCTGCGCAGTACCGGGACCGTACCCTGGCTCCGGTCCGTGATCTGCTGTCCGCGGTGGATCTGGCGGCGGTGACTGAACAGTTGTCCGGCGCGTGTACGACCGAGATTGCTTCGTTCAATCAGCCTCGATCCGCCGACGCTCATTCGTGGGTGACCGTTTCCGGATTTCGATGATGGGCCGGAGTGCGATTCCGCGGGTGGGCGTGGGGTGACTGCCGGTGTGCCCGGCTTTTCCACTGGGTTCCTTGCTTGTGCCTGCGGGGGCGGGTGGTCAGGGGCTGGCGGCTGCTGGTGGCCCGAACGCGGCGTTGTAGAGGGTGGCGAGTTGGGGTTCCCACGGCCAGTTCCGGGGTAGGTGCAGCAGCCAGGTGCGGGCTTGGTTCGCGATCCGGGCGGCGACCTGGATGAGGGTGCGGCGCACCGTCGAGGTCCTGGCCCGGCCCAGGGTCTTGCTGGCGATCCGGGCGGCGGCGCGGGTCAGGTTGAACGCCATGGCGGTGAGGGCGAGCCAGGCACTGTTCGCCATGAACTTCCCCGACGGGGCGTGGGCCAGCGGCCCGTCTTTCAGGTCGGCGAAGATGCCCTCGATGATGGCGTGGTCGCGGTGGCAGGCCTCGGCGTCCACCAACGCGAAGGTGCTGTTGGTGAAGACGGCGTGGTAGCGGTAGCCGGGCAGCAGCTCACCCTGGGCCTTCGCGTTCGGGTTCAGTCGCCGCACCCGACGGACGATCAGCCGGGCGGTGACGTGGTCGGCCTTGCGGCGGGACGTGAACGCCGTGAACGGCACCTCGGCGACCTCGGCGTCGGAGATCCACACCTGTTGGGCCTCGTCATAGATCGCTTGCGGGTAGCGGATCGTCGTCCAGTCGGTGTCGTTGATGGTGGTGATCGCCCTGGTGACGGCCGTGTTCATCCGGGCGGTGATCGAGAATCGGGCGCCGCCGGCGGCAATAGCGGCGATGGTGGCGTGGTTGAAGTAGGCACTGTCAGCGCGGACGATCACCAGGCTGGGGGTGGTCGCCCGGCGGAGCGTGGCCAGGGTGTCGCCGATCAGCCGGGGCCGCACCGCGGGCCGAGGACACGTTGCCCTTTGCGGAGCCGGGTCGCGGCGATCACCGGCGCACTCGTCGGCGTCGAAATGGTCGCCACCAAGGCGTTGAGGCCCTTGACCCGGCTGTAGCCGTAGGCGGCGCCCTGCTTGCGGTAGCCGTGGGTTTCCCGGATCGTGTCGTCCACATCGACGAAGGTCAGCTGGTCGGCACCGTCCAGGATCGGCGACAACCCGGCCAGCTTGATCAACAGGCGCGAGGCGACCGCGTCGAGTTGGCGGACGTGGCCGAACCGGTAGGCGCGTAGGTGGGTGCCCAAGGTGGTCGCCGCGCGGAGCCCGTCGAACACGCGCCCCATGCCGCCATGACGCAGCACGTCCATGTCGCTGATGCTGTCAGCGCCGACCACCATCCCAGCGATGAGCGCCGACACCTTGACCGGAGCGTTCGCACCGGCGGTCCCGGGCAGGGTCAGGTGCTGCTCGACGAGCTCGTGGAGGCCGGCTTGTTCGGCAAGCCGCATCACTGCGGGAAGGCCGCCGAACGCGACCAGATTCGGGTCGTCGAAAACCGGTTGAATGGTGTGGCAGACTCGCACTACGAGTGCTCCTGTCAGGCAGCGGATGAGAACCTTAAGCAGTCCCATCCTTGCTTGCCACAGGAGCATTCGCCATCAGACCCGCCCAACACCATCGGCGGATCGAGGATCAGTTCACCGAGTTGCTCGCCGGGTCGGACGCCACCAGCGGGTACGACCACGTCGTGTTCGACACCGCGCCGACCGGTCACACCATTCGGCTGCTCCAGCTTCCGGGGAGTGGACCCGGTTCATTGATGACGGCAAGGGTGACACCTCCTGCCTGGGGCCGATGTCGGGGCTGGAGAAGTCGAGGTCCACCTACGGGAGTGCGCTGGCCACCCTGGCCGACCCAGCCAGCACCCGGCTCGTGCTGGTCGCCCGCGCCCAGCACGGCGCCCTGGCCGAAGCAGCCCGCACCGTCGACGAACTGGCCGAAGCCGGCGTGCAGGCCACCCATCTGGTCGTCAACGGCATCATGCCATCCAGCCCCAGCCCAGATCCGCTGGCTGATGCCATCCGTGATCGGGAACAACGGGCGCTGGCGGATCTGCCGTTGCAGCTGGCCGGGCTGGTCAGCGACCACATCGCCCTTCGCGGGGCCGACATGGTCGGCGTGCCCGCCATCCGGGCACTTCTCAGCGAGGAGACCACCGCCAGCGGGACGCCGACAGCGATCACCGAGGCAGCGCCGATGTTGCCGGGCTTGGAGGTCTTGGTGGATGAGTTGGCCGGCCTCGATCATGGGCTGGTCATGTGCATGGGCAAGGGAGGGGTGGGGAAGACCACCATTGCGACTGCGATTGCGCTCCACCTGGTCGGTCCCGGCAAGGACGTCAACCTGACCACCACCGACCCGGCCGCCCATCTGGATGCGTCCCTGGCAACGGACCGGTTGCGGGTGTCGAGCATCGACCCGCAGCGGGTCACGGCCGACTACCGGGCGCGCGTGATGGCCAGCAAAGGGGCGACGCTGGACGACGTCGGTCGCGCTGCGCTGGCTGAAGACCTCCGCTCACCCTGCACCGAGGAGGTCGCGGTGTTCCAGGCGTTCTCAAGGCTGTCGCCGAGGCCCGGCGCAGGTTCGTGGTCATGGACACCGCACCGACCGGGCACACCCTGCTGCTGATGGACGCCACCGGCTCCTACCACAACGAGATCGTCCGGAACACGGCCG
Source organism: Nigerium sp. (assembly GCA_016711325.1). GTDB lineage: Bacteria > Actinomycetota > Actinomycetes > Propionibacteriales > Propionibacteriaceae > Propioniciclava. The sequence goes on from JADJTH010000010.1 coordinate 346,942, forward strand.
ACGGAATGAGCTTCACCACACCGCTCATGCGGCTGCAGGACCCCAACTACACCAAGGTGATCATCATCACTTTGGCCGAGACCACCCCAGTCCTGGAAGCCGAACAGCTCCACGCCGACCTCGAACGGGCAGACATCCACCCCTGGGCCTGGGTCGTGAACCAAACCCTCACCGGCGTCGACACGGCCAACCCGCTCCTGCGGCAGCGGCAGGCGGCCGAAACCGTGCCGCTGGCCGCGATCCAACGCCCGGCCGCCGCGTCGCACAGGTGCAATGGGGAGACGCCCTGACCACGCCGGACCACCCGAGGCCGGAGGCCCTGGCTGGCGCTCGCTGATCGGCGCAGCGCGACCAGCGCCCTGCGCGGCATCACTGAATCTATTGATGCCGCGCGGGCGTGAAGCACCATTCCGCCACGCTTGCGGTGACGCCGTCCCGCCCAGCCTGGTCAGGCAGCGGGGAGGAGTTCGGTCAGGAGGGCTTCAATGCGGCGGCCGATCTCGTCGCGGATCGGCCGGACGGCCTCGATGCCCTGTCCGGCGGGGTCGTTCAGGACCCAGTCTTCGTATCGTTTGCCGGGATAGTACGGGCAGGTGTCTCCGCAGCCCATCGTGATCACCACGTCCGAGGCCTGCACCGCGTCGGTGGTGAGGATCTTGGGTTGCTCGCCGGCGATGTCGATGCCCTCCTCGGCCATCGCCTGCACGGCGACCGGGTTGATCGTCTCCGCCGGCGCCGAGCCGGCCGACAACACCTCGACCCGATCCGTACCCAGGTGGCGCAGGTAGCCCGCCGCCATCTGGGAACGGCCCGCGTTGTGCACACACACGAACAAGACGGTCGGTTTGCTCATCATGCCTCGATCCTTCCCAGCGACGTGGGGTTGACGTACTCGCGTACCTCAGCGACTATTGACTCAATAGTTGTGGAGGTATTGCCGGATGTCAACCAGCCTCGAAAGCCGCGCCAGCGCCTACGCCGCCCTGGGGGAACCGTCCCGGCTGGCGATCATCGACCTGCTGGCCCACGCCGACCTGGCCCCCGGAGAACTCGCCACCCGACTCGACCTGCCGACCAACCTGATCGCCCACCACCTTCACGTCCTGCACGCTGCGGGGCTGATCACCCGCCGCCGCTCCGAAGGGGACGCCCGCCGCAGCTACATCAGCCGCACCGAGGCCTGCAACCGGCTCCTCGGCATCAGCCCTCGGCCTCGTCCACCCCAGGTGGCGTTCGTGTGCTCCCAGAACTCGGCCCGTTCCCAACTGGCCGAGTTCTACTGGCGCACCGTTAGCGACATCCCCGTCGTCTCCGCCGGCACCCACCCCGCGCAGCGGGTCCATCCCCGCGCAATCACCGTCGCACTTCGTCATGGACTCGACCTGGCCACCGCCGCACCCAAACTCGCCGCAGACGTGCTCACCGGCGACGAACTCCTCATCGCCGTCTGCGACCGCGCCTACGAAGACCTCCACAGCTCCCTGCACTGGTCCATCCCCGACCCTGCCGCCGCAGACACCCGCCAGGCGTTCGACACCGCCTACGACGACATCACCAGCCGCGTCGACCACCTCGCCGCCAGCCTTGAAGGAGAACCCTCATGACCCTCCACCCCGTATCCGAACGCACCTGGGAAAGCCTCCACACCGACGGCCGACTCGCCCTCAAACAAGCGGCCAGCCGCCTAGCAACCGAGTTCGCCGGCCTCTACGGCAACGAGACCATCGAACGGTTCCTGGCGAGCTCCTATGACCAGTTCGCCCACCGCGCCACCCTCACCAAGTTCCTATCCCTGCTCGCCGAACGCTTCGCCCGGCAACGCCTCCACGCCCTCGCCCGAGTCGAAGGACTCCACACCGACGGCAAACCCGTCGTGCTGTTCCTATGCACCCACAACGCCGGCCGCTCACAAATGGCCCTCGGCTTCTTCCAAGCCCTCACCGGCGACCACGCCGTCGCCTGGTCAGGCGGCTCCGAACCCGGCAACGAAGTCAACCCGGCCGCGATCACCGCCATGGCCGAACGCGGCATTGAGGTTCACCCCGAACCGTGGAGGGTTCCTTATGCCGCTTCTCGGTTGAGGGCGGTGGTCTCGTAGGTGATGGGGGCCATCATGCCAGCGCTGCTGTGCCGGCGGGTGTGGTTGTAAAAGCCGTAGCACCACTCGAGCACGACGGCCTGGGCGTGTCGGGTGTCTGCGAACCGGTGCCGGGACAGCACCTCCCATTCCAGGGAGGAGAAGAACGCCTCGGCGGCGGCGTTGTCGAAGCAGGACCCGACCCGGCCCATCGACTGGCGGATGCCCAGCTTGCGGCACAACTTGGTGAACGACTTCGCGGTGTAGGTCGAGCCTCGGTCGGTGTGGAACACCACCCGCTGCGCCTCGTCGTCTCGCCAGATCGCGGCCTTGCCGCCCCGGGTCGCGACGGCCATCGTGATCGCAGCGCAGGCCAGCTGCGCGTCCGGGTGCAGGCCGGTGGCGGCACCCAGGAGACGGCGGCTGTACAGGTCGATCACGGTCGCCAGGTACAGCTTGCCGTGGTCGGTGGGAATCTCGGTGATGTCGCCAACCCAGCGGCAGTTCGGCGCCTCGGCGGTGAAGTCCCGCTTCAACAGGTCAGGGAACTTCGGCGCGGTCCGATCCTGCTTGGTCAGACCGTTCCGACGCCTGATCCGCCTTGCCACAAGGCCTTGGCGGGCCATCGAGTCGGCCACCGTCTTCTCCGAGATCGTCCACCCGGCATCCCGCAGGTCAGCGGTCAGCCGCGGCGAGCCGTGCAACCCCGAGCCGCGTCGAACCCGGTCTTCACCGCGGCGTCGACCTCGGCCCGGCGCCGGGCCCGTTTCGTGCTCGGGCCGCCCACCTGGGCACGGGGCCACCACTTGTAGAACCACGACACGCTGACCCCGAGCAGGGCACAGCACACCGCGACGGGCACCCGCCAGAAGGTCTTCTGGTCAGCGATGAAGCGTGCCACGCTCACTTCGTCGCCTCCTTCACCCACAAGACCACGGAACGCTTGAGGACATCACGCTCCATCCGGAGCTCGGCGACCTCGGCCCGGAGCCGGCGCAGCTCCTCATAATCGTCCTTGGCCAGCTCGCCGTGACCCTCCCGGGCGGCGCGGGCCTGGTTCACCCAGTTCCCCAGCGTGCCCTCGTTCACCCCCAGATCCCGGGCCACCTGCGCGATCGGCTTGTTTGTTTCCTCAACAATCCGGACCGCTCCCTCACGGAACTCCGGATCGTACTTCTTGCGCTTCTCAGGCATAGCTACTCCTTATAGCTGATGCCTCCACGATCCGGGGGGAACCTCAGCTGCTGCTCGGTCTTCATCCTCAGACCTCCGTGCTATCCGCCTGTCATGATCACCTGGATCTCGCCCACATCAAGCTGCCGAGTGGTGCTCAACGTGACCGGGATCGTCCCCGACTGCCCATACCCCGACCAGCGCGCCACCCAATGCGACCGCGCCCGGATCGTGTACCTGCCCTGCTCGACGTAGATGTGCCCACACGTCGGCGACGGGTCAGCTCCCATCCCCCGCTTCCACTCCGTGCCCTTGCCGCAGGTCAGCGTCGTCCCGTCGCCCATCTCCCAAGTAACCGACTCCACCGTCGCGGTCAGCGACACCCCACCGGCAGCGATCGTCGCCGGACCCCAGGTCGTCCGAGACGGTTCGTCCACCCACAACCACACCGGCAGACCCACCACCGTCATCGCATCCGGGTCCTTGGGCACCAGGCCAATGCTGATCGGCTTCAACTCCACCTGCGCCAGAAGCGAGCGAGCCAACCGCTCCGGATCGACACGAGGCTCCACCCACACCCGATGCAGACCCTCGCCGATCACATCACTTCCCCAACAGGTGATCCTGACCCAGCCCTCCGGAACCGGCTGCCCGTCCCCCTCGAACACCGCGTTCCCGGGTTCTGGACAGGCGGGGTAGCGAGGAGCTTCGTCAGACGACTTGAGCTTGTTCGTCTCGGTTGCGTCCTTCTTCAGCGTCGTATCGCTGGCTTGGCAGACCCCACCGATTGCAGTCTGCGTTTCCTTCGGCGTGCGCGGCGCCCGCCGGCACCAGCCCGATGGCCAGTGCGAGGACCAGAACGAGGGTCCAGCCACCGAGGCGGGACATTACGGGCACGCCCCGTTGATCGTGGTGAAGCCGAACACCCGGAACGCGTCCTCGCCGGGTGGCTTGCGGACCGAGTACTGCCGGAGGTTGTACGCGGGGATCTGGAAGTCGTCACCCTCGACCGGGTCTCCGTCCGAGTCAACGACCTTCCCCAACCGCTGGTCCTGGCACTGGGTGACGTGGACCTCGATGCCTCGACCATCATCAACCGGCTTGGTGGCCAAGGTGTCGAGCACCACCATCTCTCCGACGAGCCGGTAGCCGTTCTCCTTGAGCCGAAGGTGCCAGCGCACGGTCGAGTTCAGCGCTTCGCCACCGCTGGACTCACGCTGGATATTGCGCTCGGTCAGAGCCACTGTTCCGCTGGTGGGTGAGCCAGTGTTCCGGTGACCGGTGGGCCACTTCGACGGGGTTGGGTGAGCCGTGGCGACGTCAGGGGCGGGCCTTGATGGCCCGTCCCTGACGCTTGGTCACTCCAGGTGGGTGAAGTGCTTGCGCATGGAGTCGTCACAGTCGAGGACGGTGGCGTGCGCGTTGGTGGTGATCCGGTCGACGATCGCGTCGGCGAGGATCTTCTCCTCCATCCGGTCGTGCCACTGCCCGGGTGGCAGTTGGGTGCAGTAGATCGTCGAGGCGGTCTTGTGGCGCCGGTCGATGAGGGTATGGAGCTGTTGGACTTGTGGCCGGGTCGGTGGCGTGAGGAACCAGTCGTCGATGATCAACAACTCGACCTTGACGAGGGTGTCTGAGGTTCACCCCGAACCGTGGAGGGTTCCTTATGCCGCTTCTCGGTTGAGGGCGGTGGTCTCGTAGGTGATGGGGGCCATCATGCCAGCGCTGCTGTGCCGGCGGGTGTGGTTGTAAAAGCCGTAGCACCACTCGAGCACGACGGCCTGGGCGTGTCGGGTGTCTGCGAACCGGTGCCGGGACAGCACCTCCCATTCCAGGGAGGAGAAGAACGCCTCGGCGGCGGCGTTGTCGAAGCAGGACCCGACCCGGCCCATCGACTGGCGGATGCCCAGCTTGCGGCACAACTTGGTGAACGACTTCGCGGTGTAGGTCGAGCCTCGGTCGGTGTGGAACACCACCCGCTGCGCCTCGTCGTCTCGCCAGATCGCGGCCTTGCCGCCCCGGGTCGCGACGGCCATCGTGATCGCAGCGCAGGCCAGCTGCGCGTCCGGGTGCAGGCCGGTGGCGGCACCCAGGAGACGGCGGCTGTACAGGTCGATCACGGTCGCCAGGTACAGCTTGCCGTGGTCGGTGGGAATCTCGGTGATGTCGCCAACCCAGCGGCAGTTCGGCGCCTCGGCGGTGAAGTCCCGCTTCAACAGGTCAGGGAACTTCGGCGCGGTCCGATCCTGCTTGGTCAGACCGTTCCGACGCCTGATCCGCCTTGCCACAAGGCCTTGGCGGGCCATCGAGTCGGCCACCGTCTTCTCCGAGATCGTCCACCCGGCATCCCGCAGGTCAGCGGTCAGCCGCGGCGAGCCGTGCAACCCCCCGAGCCGCGTCGAACCCGGTCTTCACCGCGGCGTCGACCTCGGCCCGGCGCCGGGCCCGTTTCGTGCTCGGGCCGCCCACCTGGGCACGGGGCCACCACTTGTAGAACCACGACACGCTGACCCCGAGCAGGGCACAGCACACCGCGACGGGCACCCGCCAGAAGGTCTTCTGGTCAGCGATGAAGCGTGCCACGCTCACTTCGTCGCCTCCTTCACCCACAAGACCACGGAACGCTTGAGGACATCACGCTCCATCCGGAGCTCGGCGACCTCGGCCCGGAGCCGGCGCAGCTCCTCATAATCGTCCTTGGCCAGCTCGCCGTGACCCTCCCGGGCGGCGCGGGCCTGGTTCACCCAGTTCCCCAGCGTGCCCTCGTTCACCCCCAGATCCCGGGCCACCTGCGCGATCGGCTTGTTTGTTTCCTCAACAATCCGGACCGCTCCCTCACGGAACTCCGGATCGTACTTCTTGCGCTTCTCAGGCATAGCTACTCCTTATAGCTGATGCCTCCACGATCCGGGGGGAACCTCAGTCGAGGCAGCGTTTCTTGTCGCCGGTGCGTTCGGCGATCGTGATCCGGTCGAACAGTTCCCCGGCCGACAGGTAGAGGACCTTGCGGTATTGCTGGCAGGCCTTGTTCGCCAGGGCGCAGGCGACGTAGGTCTTCCCGGCTCCGGTGGGTCCTTGCAGGATGACGTCTTGGCGTTTGAGCAGGTAGGAGCCGACAGCCAGCCGAGCGATCAGTTCGCTGTCGACGCTGCGGCCGGGCATGGCCTTGAGGTCGGCCAGATCGGCTCCGGGTTGCGCCAGGCCTGCTTGCCGGCGGAGCCGGTGCAGCTTGCTGTCGCGCCGTCTCTCGTATTCCCAGTCGACGGCCTGTTTGACCAGCTCGGGGCCGGTCATGGTGGCCGCGGTGGGGGTGTCGGCGAGGTTCTCGAAGTACTCGGCCATCCCGGACAGGCGCATCATCTTGAGCCGGGTGAGGGTTTCGATGTCGATCATGCTCGGCTCCCGTAGTAGTCGGCGCCGCGCACGAACCCGGCGTCGCCCAGCGATGGCGCGGGGGGTGGTGCGGCGGGTGTCCAGCCGGCCCACAGCTTCTTGATCAGCGTGTACGACGGGGCGGGGGTGGCTGCCAACGCTCGACTGCAGGTGTCCTCGAGGCGGGCGATGCCGCCGGGCTTCTTGGCCAGCGACATCACCCCCAGACACGACCGGTAGGACTGCTCGACGATCTTGCGGGACGCGAGGATCGCCCGGATCGCGGCCACCGTGTGGGGGCCGATGGTCGAGGCCCACTGCTCGAACCGTTCCGGGGTCCAGTCCACGAGCTGGCTGCGATGCTGCTCGGGCATGTGCGCGGGCAGGGTGGAGTACCGGCCGAACACGCCGGTGAACCGTGGATGCGACGCGACGCGCTCCAAGCCGTCGAACACCTCCACGGTGGCCGAAGTGAGCCGGACATCCAGGACTGCCCGATCAGCCGGGCGGGGACCGAGTAGAAGTTCCGATCGACCTGGACGTGGTAGTTCGGTCCCGCCTTGGCCTTGCGGAGGTCCGCCAGTTCGAACCGGACCGGTGGTAGCGGGATCAGCAGTGGTTTCTCGTCGCGTTCGAACACCATCAGGCGGGAGTCCTCCCGCTTCTGGAACGGTCGGGCGTTGATGGCGGCGACCTCGTCGAAGATGGCCTCGTTCAACTCGGCCAACCCGACGAACTGCCGGTTGCGGAGCACCGCGGCGACCTGCCCGGCGACGAACCGGACACTGCCTTCGACGACCGCCTTGTCGCGGGGACGCTTCACGCGGGCCGGGATGACCGCCGTCCCGTAATGCTCCGCCAACCGCGCGTACGCCGGGTTCAACGCCGGCTCGTACCGGTCCGACCTGGACACCCCGGTACGCAGGTTGTCCGGGACGAGGAGCCGGCCGACACCCCGAAATGCTCGAACGCGTGCACGTGCGCGTCGATCCACGACCCCAACGTCATGTCGGGCAAGGCCTCCACATAGGAGTAGGCCGAGTACGACAACGCGGCCACGAACACCCACGCCTGCCTCAGTTCGCCGGTCAGCGGGTCGGCGAACACCATCGGATCGCCGGCCCAGTCGACCTCGACCGACTCGCCCGGGCTGCGTTGGATCCGCATCGACGCCCCCGTCGACTTCACCCACCGGCGGTACTGTTCGTTGAAGAACGAGTACTGGTACGGCACCTCGCCGGTGGCGCGGCACTTGGCCACGTACTCGTTCCACAACACCAGCAGTGTCACCGACGGCCGTCCCAGCTCCCGGTGCACATACTCGAAATCTGGTGCGGCCCGGTCCGAGTCCGGTTTGGCCGGCTCCGGCAGCAACAGGGTGCGGACCTCGTCAGCCCCGAGGTCCGCCACCTGCCCGAACCCGACACCGGCCGAGTCCGCCGCAGTGAACACCGCCGCCACCGTGTTACGCGAACACCCCAACGCGTCAGCAATCCCGCGCTGGCTCACACCCTCGGCACGGAGCCTGAGGATCTGTTTGTAGTCGACCATGACGGACGACTCCTCTCGTCAACGCCCGTGCCCCAGCGGCACGAACGCCGACGAACGTTCCACACGCGCAGACCAGCACCGGCGCCACGGCTCACCCCGGACCGTCACGGTGGCCCACTGGTCACCGGAACACTGGCTCACCCACCAACGGAACAGTGGCTCTCACCCAGCGCAATATGCATTCGGCCATGATCGACCGCACCGTCTGCGGGTCGCACCAGCGGCCCAGCCGCCGCAGGGCGGCATGGACCCGTCGGTAGCCGTAGGTGCCGTCGGAGTCGGCGAACACGGCCTCGATCAGGTCGCCCAGTTGGCGGCGCCACACCGCCCAGGCCGAGTCGGGACGATCACGCCACTCGTAGTAGCCGGCCCTCGACACCCGGGCCCACCGGCACATGTTCCGAATCGGGTAGTTGCCTTCCTCGCCCCGGATGAACGCGTACTTGTCGCTCACCGGTACTCCTTCGCGAAGAAGGCCGCTGCTTTTCCCAGGAACTCGCGCTCCGCCTTCAGTTCGCGGTTCTCCTTCCGCAACCGGGCCAACTCGTTGCGCTCGTTCTCGGTCAGTTCGGGCGTCTCGTCGGCGTGCTCACGCCGGTACGCATTCACCCAATTGCGCAGCGTTTCGGGGCCGACGCCGAACTCGCGGGCCACCTCGGCGATCGTCCGAGACGACTCGATCACCGCCCGCACCACCTCGGACTTGAACTCCGGGCTGAACTTCTTAGGAGCCATCAATTCCCTTCCCAATCTCCAAGGAATCCTACCCTTGGGGCTCTTGGTCCGGAATCAATCACTCACCTCATGCTTCTGGAGGAGGCCAGCCCGACCGAGCCTGGGCCGTAGGCACCTGCGCAAGGAAGAAGCCTTGAACTATCTCAACTGCCGAAGAGCGTGACATAGCGCGAGTTGTTGGTGGATCGTTCGCACTCTCGCTCATCAGCGCGTCCGGCGAGACCGTCGCCCAGCGTCGACCGCCACCACCCCAGCGTTGCTGCGGGGCGCGCGGACAAGTGCGGCCATTTCAACTTTCGCACGTTGGTGGACGGCGACCGGTTCCGCTCAGTGGGTCGGACGTTGTGTCTGTTCCGCCAACTGCTTGATGGTGTGGATCATCCGCAAACTCATGACGGTACCAGGGTCCCGTCAAGGTCGGTGAGAGTGTGGGTTGACTAGGGGTTTGTTGGCGTGTCCTGCACGGGGACGCGGTCCTTGCGCTCAGGATGGGAAGCGCTAAACCATCCAGCCTGATTGAAGGACCGCGTCCAGTGACATCTTCCCCTGTCACGGCCGCTCGCGTCGACCCGACGTTGCTGCGTGCCGCCACCCTCGTCCAACTGTTCCCGCTTCTACCCGATCCCAGAGACCCCAGAGGCCTTCGCCATCGGCTGGATGTCATCCTCGCCCTCGCTGTGGCCGCAGTGGTTGGGGGTGGGCGGTCGATGGCGGCGATCTGGGAGTTCGCCCAAGACGTCGGAGCCGACCTGCTGGCCCAGCTCGGGATGCCAGCGGCGATCCCTTCGAGCCGACGATCCGCCGCCTGATCGAGGCCATCGATCCTGCCGTGTTCAGCATGCTGCTGGGTGCTTGGATGAGGATCAGGTGGGACAGGATCGATGGTCAGCAGGTGATCGCTGTCGATGGCAAGACGGTGCGCCGGGCCTGCGCCGCGGGGCAGCGGGCACCGCATCTGGTCTCGGCGCTCTCCCATGGCACCGGCCTGGTGCTTGGCCAGGTCAAGGTGGATTCGAAGACCAACGAGATCCCAGCAACCCGCGATCTGCTAGGCATGATGGACCTGGCTGATGTCGTGGTCACCGCTGATGCACTCCATACGCAGCGGGACACTGCCACCTTCATCACCGAGCGTGGCGGCGACTACGTGCTGACCGTGAAGGGTAACCAGCCGAACCTGTTCAAGGCGTTGGCGGCCCTGCCGTGGAACCAGGTCCCCGGTGAATCCGAGACCCAGAAGGGCCACGGCCGCCGTAGCACCCGGACCATCAAGGCGGTCCAGTGTCCGGCCTGGATCAGCTTTCCCGGCGCCCAGCAGGTGCTGCAACTGCGTCGCACCACCACCGCCAACGGCAAACCACGTGTTGAGGTGGTCTACCTCATCTGCTCCAAGACCATGGCCGCTGCCCAACCCAGCCGGGTCGCTGACTGGGTTCGTGGGCACTGGGGCATCGAAGACAAGCTCCACTGGGTCCGCGACGTCACGTTCGATGAGGACAGGTGCCGGATCAGGACCGGCGTCGGTGCTGAAAACATGGCCACCCTGCGCAACCTGGCCATCAGCCTCCACAGACTCGCCGGCGCATCCAACATTGCCGCAGCCCTGCGCGCCGTGTCCAGAGACGTCAAACGCGCCGTCAAACTCCTACTGACAAGCTAGAACCCGACAATGACGGGGCCCTGATGACGGTACTGATGAGGTTCACCACCTCAACGCCGGCCCGCATCCCGGGGCTGGCGGCCTGGTAGCGCTCCCGGACGTGGAGCCGGGTGGTGGGACCTGTGTCCGACGCTCCTGGCAGGGCGCTGACGACGAAGGCCCACGTGAAGTCCATTCCCATCTGCTGGGCGGAGCCGCCTCGGCTGGTGACTACCAGGGCGCTGCCCATGTCGACGCGGCCCAGCGTGAGGACCATGTCGGGGTGGAGCGGGAACGGGTCCCCGACCTGCGGGTTCTGCCACGCCGGGACGATCGCCTCGGCGTTGTGGATGTCGCATCCTGCCAAGTTCTCGACCCAGGCGTAGGAGTAGAAGCCGCCCTTGTCCTGGCCCAGCTGGGCGATCCACGGCCACACCCGCTCCGGTGGGGCGGCGATGGTGATGGCCCGGTCCGCCTGGAGGTCGACGCGGTCGAGCAGTTCGTCCCCTGGCAGGGCCAGCGCAGCCTCCTCGCGCGTGGCGCCGAGCCGACGGGTGATGCCCGAGGCGATGAACGCGGCCGCCGCAACGCCGACGGCGACCACCGGTACGACACTGAGCGTGCGGGTGAGTTTGGTCATGGGGGTACCTCTCGTGGGCTCCCATCCTCCCCCGCGCCTGACCCCTGGGGAAGGGTGGACTCCGATCGGGGTCGCACGGCGGTGCGTCGGGGGTGTGGGACGGCCGTAGTGTCCAGGCATGTCACCACGTTCGTCTCGATCGGTCCTGCTGTGGTCCGTAGCCGTTTCGCTGCTCATCGTCCTGGCCAGCGTCGCCGGGCTGTCCGACCCCAGGGTCTATGGGCAGGAGACCGCGAACTGGGCGGCGCAAGCCAAGGGCCAGGACCTCGGCAACCTGCTTGCGGTGATCGTCCTCCTCACCGCCGCCCTCAGGTACCGGACGGGATCGCAGCCCGCCGGACTCGTGTGGCTTGGCACGCTGCTGTACCTGGTCTACGCGTTCGTGGTGTACGCCATGGCGGTGCACCTCAACTACCTGTTCGGCGTTTATGTCGCCGTCCTGGGCCTGAGCGCGTGGGCGGTGATCTTCCAGGTCAACGACGTCCGGCGCGGCGGCGTCCACTACCCGCAGGGAACACCCCGCACGGTGGCCGCCTGCGTGGTCATCGCCACCGGGGTGCTGTTCGCCGGACTGTGGCTCAGCGAACTGGTCCCGGCCCTCGTCACGGGCACCGTGCCGGCGAGCCTCACCGAGGCCGGCCTGTGGGTGAACCCGATCCACGTGCTCGACCTGGCGCTGGTGTTGCCCGGCTTCATGATCGCCGGCATCGCAGCGCTCCGGGATCGTGTGCACGGCCTGTTCTGGCTGGGGCCGTGGCTGGTGTTCTCGGCCCTGATGGGCGCCAGCATCGTCGCGGCCATGGTCCTCATGATCACGGCGGGCGCCACGAACGCGGCGCCCGCCCTGGTGATGGTGTCCCTCGTGGTCGCGGCCAGCCTCTACGCCCTCTGGGGCTACCTCAAGCAGCCGACCACAACCTGACGTGCTATGGCCCGAGCATGATGGGCAGCGCCGAAATGATGCGGGCGACTCGGGGCCGCACGGCCACGCGAACTCCCCAGCCGAAAAGAACCGATTTGCGGGACAAAGGCGCGTGCTGTCACTGCCGCGGCGCTAGAACAGGGGGCCGTGCGAGGACACCCCCGTGCCCATGGGCGCGACGCGGCCACCAGAAGGTGTTGGGGCGGATTGCTCACCGCTGCAGAACGGCGGCGAGGCCTGACGAAGCGATCCGCTGGATCGACGCGGTCGCCAACGGCGAGACGCGCGAGCCCCGGGCACCCAACGACAACCCAACATCCTGAATTGCCGCATGGTGCGCGAGGGTGGCCTGTCGGCTTTGCGGTACCCGAGGCGCGCTCTATGCCGCGCCGGGTGCGTTCGACCGCCGATGTGCACAGGCGGCTGGTGGCACGCTCTCACCGTGGTTGCCGGTGTTGGAGGCAGGCTACTGGAACCCAGGTGGCCTGGTGGGTGAACTGGGCGCCGGCTGCCTGCCTTGTCGGCCCGGTCCTGCGCCTGCCGGATCAACCGGCCCCGGCACGGACTGTCCGACGGCTGTCTGTCGCTACCTGGATCGTGACGGTCGGGTTGCTGGTTGTCGCAGGCCTGTTCTGGGACCCGGCGATGAACGGGTACTCCGGGCCGTCGCGGTGGCTCACTCTGGTGGCGTCGGAGCCCGCGTACTGGGCTGTGGTAACAGCGATCTGCGTGGCGTTCGCTCCGGTCGCGGTCGGGGCCACGGTGGCGCAGGTAGGCCGGCTTCGGCGTGCCGCCGGGCCAGGTCGACGGGCCGTCCGCCTGCTTACGTGGTCGTCGATCGCGATGACGTGGGGCTTTGGAGGCACGGTTCGTTCTGAATGTCATTGTGTGGGCCCCTTGGGAAGTGCGGATGGTCGTGGACAGCGCCCATCTGATCCTCTCGTCAGCCGTGGTCCTGGTCGTCCTGGGGGTGGCGATCGCGGCGAACTGGCGCCGGGCGGGGTTCCTGGATGCGCTGCTGGCGGCCGGTGGGGATGCCGTAGCGATCGAGGCGGTCCTCGGCAGGTATGTCGCCGAACCGACGCTTCGGTTGCGGTTCTGCACCGAGGAGGGCTGGATGGATGCCGCGAGGCGTCCGGTGGCCCATGCGTCCCCGTCGGCGGGCCGGGTGTTCCGCCCGATCGTGGTCGAGCCGGCCGGTCCTGCGGTGGTGGCCGACCTGGACGCGGGGGTCGACTCCGAGAGTAGGGCGGTCGGGTCACTGCTGGACGCCGCGGGCGTGGTGCTCGCGCGGGCGCGGCTGTCGGTGCAGCAGGCGGCCCAGGCGGTCGAGTTGCGGGCGTCGCGGGCGCGGATCGTGGAGGCGGGCGTCCAGCAGCGCCGCCAGCTGGAGCGTGACCTGCACGACGGCGCCCAGCAGCATCTGCTGGCCGCCCAGGCGGCGCTGGCGCGAGCCGGGCTGGGCGGCGAGCCGGAGGCGGTAGCCGACGCGATCGCGTTCGCCCAGTCGCGTCTGACCACGACGATGGCCGAGCTGCGCGGGCTGGCGCGCGGGCAGCACCCGGCCCTGCTCTCCCAGGCGGGGCTGGCGTCCGCGCTGGGCTCGCTGGTGCAGCTGTCCGACCGCGTCCACGTGGACGCCGCTGGGCTGGACGGCCGCCGCTTCGCTCCGGTGGTCGAGGCGACGGCATGGTTCGTGGCGTCCGAGGGCGTGGTGAACGCCCTGAAGTACACCGACGACGGGGCGGGCACCGTGACCGCCGATGTCGCCGGCGTCCTGCGGGTCGGCATCGCGGACGCCGGTGGCGGCGGTGCCGACTTCGCCCCGGCGGCGGGCTCGCCGGGCTGCGCGACCGGGTGCGGGGCGCCGGGGGCACCTTGGATCTCGACAGCCGCGCCGGTGTCGGCACCACCTTGACCGTGACCCTGCCCGCGACAGGCCCCGAGGAGGACCGGTGAGTGAACCGTTGACGGTCGCGCTCTGCGACGACTCCGGCATCTTCCGTCAGGGGGTGGCGATGCTGCTGGAAGCCTCCGGCATCGTCGTCACGGCCTCGACCGGGTCCGGCCCCGAACTCCAAGCCGTCCTGCGAAAGGGCCTCCCGGACGCGGTGCTGTTGGACATGCGGATGCCGCCGACCCACACTGACGAGGGCATCGCCGTGGCCGCCGAACTGCGCCGCGAGCACCCCGGCCTGGGGATCCTGGTGTTCTCCGGCGCCAGAACCACGCGGTTGCCCGTCACGGCGCAGCGCCGGTCATGGGAGACCAGAACCACCACCACCTTGAAGGCCTGCTGGCCGTTCCGCGCCGGAGTTGACGCCGAATCAGTGATCGGCTGCCCCCAATGGTTGGGTCCCCACCGGCGAAAGACCCGGCCCGGCTTGCGGAACGACCGATGAGAGCGAGATCCCAGTCGACGCCTTCGCCAACAAGGTGGGCGACCGGGCCAAGGAGGTGTATGGGCTGGCCCAGGTACTCGTGCTTGACCCCGCTGCCACGAGGGCATGCGCCGCCCAGGTCGGAGTACGGTTTCGCAGGGCCGGTGTGGACGATCCGGACGCACCAGCCGCATGTTCGCTTCGATGATCCAGACGACGCCCGCCGGCACCGCATCCTCAGGACGAGCGCTCTGGGCACCCGCAAGGACTAAGGCCATCCAGCACCTCCTGGGGACGTGGCTCGCACCCAGGGCGCGACCCGAGCGGAGGACCCGTCCTGAGGGTGCGCCGACGCTTCGAGAGATTGGAGAACAGGCGCCTGGTCGAGTCAATCGCGGTGTCTGCCAACGGCGTCGCCAAGATCACCGAGCAGGAACTCCGCGACATCTTCGCGAGGGCTTCGCGGCCTGATCTGATGTGGACAGGCGCGCCGTGGAGGCGCTGCAGCGCCGGGTCGATGAACTCCAGGAGTCCGTGGAGCGAACCCAAGATCAGAACAGGGCCTCCAGGCAGATCGACGGCACCCAACTCGAAATAGAGGTGACGCGGCTCGATCTCGACGATCGCGACGGGCGGTCGCGTGGTTGCTGAGCCCCGGGTGTTGCCCTGAACTACTGCGCGCGCGCCCGCGCGGACGGTCAATGCGACGCGAACAGCCACGTCCACGCCCCGCGCAGACACGACCACTGGTACATCCGCGACGACGGGCACCACGTCCATGAGCATCCGCACTATCCCGACAGCCATCACCAGCACGGCCACAAACACCAGTAGGGGACCCCGCCCGGTTCAGGAGGTCGGGCGCGTCGGGTCGGACTCCGCCCGCTCACGTCGCGCCAGCACCGCGAACGGCACCGCCACCGCTTGGATTGCCGCGGAGACCACATAGGACGCCGGATAGCCCGACAGGTCGGCGACGCGGCCCAGCGCGGGCTGGGTCACCACGCCGCCGGCCGAGCCCATCAGCGAGTCGAACGACAACACGGTGGCCCGCTGCGCCGACGGAATGAGACCGTTCAGGAAGGCCTGCCGCACCGGGGTCGCGATCGCCGAAACGAGCGACCAGACCGCGACCAGGATCAACGCCGCCGCGAGCGAATCGACCAGCCCGAGGCCCAGCAGGACCAGCGCGCCCACCGCGAACGCCACGATCAGGACGCTGGTCCGGCGGTGGAACAGCCGCGGCGTCCAGCGGGCGAGCAGGCCGCCCGTGATCTGTGCGGCGGCGACGAGGGCGGCGGCGAGGCCGGCGACGCTGTAGGCGTCCGGGCGTCCGTAGAGCTGAAGGAGGAACGGCTGCAGGGCGTAGAAGACGTAGATGCCGGTGCCCGCGGTGAACGCGCCGGCGATCATGAGCCAGCGCACCGGCGGGGTGCGCAGGCCGCCTTCGACCGCCCCGGTGAGGACGGTCCGCACGGCGCCCAGCGGACGGGTGCCGGCGTCCGGGCGGACCTGGTGGCCGACACCCAGGAGGAGTTCGCCGAGATCGGCCTCGCGTCAGGCGAGGTGCGCGGCCTTCTGGTTCTCTCGGGACGCGCGGGCATCGACGAAACGGTGGGCGGCGTCCGCATCGTCGGTGAGCGTGACGCCCTGCGGGCGATCGCGGCCTTCGGTAGCCGGCTGACGTCCAGCCAGGTCGAGGCTGTGCTCGCGAGAGCCATGGTGTTCTTCACGCCCGCCAGCGCACCCGCGCCCGTGACGGCCACCGTGCCCGAGCCGGTGATTCCGTCCGGCCCGCGCGAGGTCGACCAGGACGCCCTGCTCAGCATCGAAGAGGTGGACGCCGCCCTGCTGGAGGGGGTACTCGCCCAGCCGATCGAGGAGTGGATGTCGTTCCTGCACCCGCGACAAGCCAAGTTGGTGCGCCGGTCGTTCGCGGGGCCGTCCCGGATCCGTGGGCCGGCCGGAACCGGCAAGACTGTCGTGGGTCTGCATCGCGCCGCACACCTGGCGCGGACGCGGCCCGGTCGCGTGCTCGTGACGACCCTCGTCCAGACGCTTCCCGTCGTGCTGTCCGAGTTGCTGCGCCGCTTCACGCCGGACGTCGCCGCGCGGGTCGACTTCGTCGGCGTCCACGCGTTCGCGCGTGGGGTGCCCCAGGAGCGTGGCGTGACGTTTCGTCTCGACCCGACCCAGAGCGACGCGGCGTTCGCGCAAGCGTGGCTGCGCGTCGGCGTCCCCTCTGGCCTGGCGTTGGGGCGGCAGGACCAGCGCTACTGGGCCGACGAGATTCAGTACGTGCTCAAGGGACGCGGCATCACGTCGTTCGAGGAGTACGCCGAACTGCCGCGGCAGGGTCGGCGTCACCCGCTCAGCGGGTCCGGGCGTCGGGACGTGTGGGCTCTGTACGAGGCCTACGACGCCGAACTGCGGAACCGAGGCGTCATCGACTACGCCGACCTGATCTTGCTCGCGGCCGCCGAACTGCGGCGCGAACCCCGTCGGACGCCTACGCGGCGGTGATCGTCGACGAGGCCCAAGACTTGTCGTGCGCGATGGTCAGGATGCTGCACTCGCTCGTGGGGGACGCGCCCGACTGGCTCACGCTCATCGGCGACGGACAGCAGTCGATCTACCCGGGCGGCTACACGCTGGGCGAGGCGGGCCTCTCGGTGGCGGGTCGGGGGGCTGTGCTCGACATCAACTACCGCAACACGGCACAAATCGTGTCGTTCGCGCAACGGTTGGTGGACGGCGACGAGTACGCCGACATCGAGGGTGTGGTCGCGCGGGGTGACGTGCCGTCCAGCGTCCCGCGCACTGGGGTCGAGCCGGTGGTGACCACGTTCACCGACACGCGGGCGCTGGAGCGGGCGATGGTCGAGCGGGTGCGGCGGGTGACCTGCGAGATCGGCACCGGCCTCGGCGACGTCGCGGTGCTCTGCCTCACCCGAAGAGCGGTGGACGCCGTCGCGCGGGCGCTGTCGGCTGCCGGCCTGCCGGTGCTGAGGCTGGAAGAGTATGACGGCGTCCCGAGCGAGGCCGTGAAGGTCGGCACCATCAAGCGGGCCAAGGGGTTGGAGTTCAAACAGGTGCTGATTCCCGATGTGTGGCGTTCGCACACCATGGTCGCGCGGCAGATGGACGACACCGAACGCGAACGATGGGAGTTGACCCGACGCGAGCTCTACGTCGCCATGACCCGCGCCCGCGACGGCCTGTGGGTGGCGTTGAGCTGACCTCGCCTGGACGGCGACCCATGGCCAGCGTGGCCGCTGGAGCGTCCGTGCAGGAAGCGTCTCGGCTGCCCGGCTTGGCCTTCAGTTCAGCAACACCCTCGACTTGCAGAGTTATCGAGCCGGTGGGGCGACGGATGGCATTCCTGCGGGGGCCTGGCTGAACCTGTCGCTGGTCGTCGTGGGCGTCGTGGTGATCCTGCTCGTGGCAGCGTCGCGGTCCCCGGCTTCCCGCGATCAGCACTGCTGTGGGTTGGCGGGGAGTCGCAGCAGCCGCCAGCCGATCCAGCCGAACCAGAAGGGCAGGAGGAGGCCGTAGAGCAGGTACGCGGGGCCGATCATTGCTCGGAGTGCCTCGGACGCCATGCCGAGAACTCCGATCACGGCCCCGACGACCGCCAGCGCCCTCCCGAACGTCGATCGGGCCATGATCAGGGACAACGTCAGGATCGCCGCGGCCGTCAGGACGCCGGCCCAGGGCATCGCGTTGGCGGTGGCAATGAGGGCATTCGCCGCGCTGACCAGACCGGCGCGCTCGGCGTCCGAGCCGGCCACCTGGTAGGCGTCGGCCAGCAGGATCAGCCCGCCGTGCAGGGACTGGGGGCTGCTGCCGACCGCGAGGGCGACGACCTCGGAAGCGGCCCCGAACAGGCCGCCGATCAGGGCCACCCCCTTGCGGACCCCTGCCAGGGCGACGGCGGCGGCGGCGAACACGACCAGTGCGGGAACGGCCAAACCGACGAAGCACACCAGCTGGACCAGGTACACCACCCGGTTGGCGGCGATGTACTCCAGCAGTGCGCGTCCCTCGGTCGGCGGCACCGGCGCGGAGAACACCAACGAGACCGGCACCAACACCATCACGACGTACACCCCCGCCGCGATGCCGCCGAGCCGATACAGGGGCTGCCACGAAAGATCCGGGAGTTCGGATGCCATGGAACGAACCTACCGCCACGGCCAGTTACTCGATCGTAGCGGGACGTGGGAACGCTCTTCGGGGAGGCGTCGGCGGCTCGCCAATGAGTCTGGCGTCCGGGGGTGATGCGACGTCTCTCGCGGTGACAGCCTCCGGTGCATGCAATTCAGGCAGTGCGGCAATTCAGGATGTTGGGTTGTCGTTGGGTGCCCGAGCTCTTCGCCCGGCTCTCGACCGAGGCGTCCGCCCCGGAACACCCCGCCCACGACTACTTCCGTCAACGCTACGACCAGCTTCGCCAAGATCGCCGGAGCCATCCGCTCCGGCCACCTGCGTCCCGACCTCGTCCCCGAGGACGCCGCCCTTCGCCTCACGGCCCTCATGGACGGTCTCCAGACCCAGTGGCTCTTCGACCGCTCGATCGACATGGCCGCCAGCCTGCAGCACGTCGTCGACGACTGGCTGACGCCCTCGGGCCGGGTCGCCTACGAAACGGTCGCGGTCACGGCGTGAACGACGGGCGCCCACGGCCGTCAACGATGATCCGCGACCGGCAAGAGGGGCCACCTCGCCTCTCCTCCCGATCGTGCTAATCTAGTTTTATAATGACCAGTCAGTCTAAAAAGATCCTGGGACGCCGTCCGCGCGACACCGACGAAGCGCCGCTGCCGGATGATTCGCCGACCGGCGCCGCCGAGTCCAGCGCGGGGTCGAGCGACCAGGGGGCGTCCGGGGTTGCGGTCGTGGCGCGCAATCTGCACCTGACGGGCAAGCGCGGCCCGGTCTACGGGCCGATCGACCTCACCGTGCGGACCGGCGAGTTGCTGTTGGTGACCGGTCCCGCCGGTTCGGGCCGGACCGCGTTGCTGCTCACCCTGGCCGGGCGGCTACGGCCGTCGCCGGGCTCCGAGCTCACCGTGCTGGGCCACCGGCTGCCCCGGCGGGCGCGGGCGGTCCAGCATCGCTCGTCGGCGGTCGGGTTCGCCGGCCTGGACGATCTGGACGAGGAGGTCTCGGTCGCCGCCGCCGTCCGGGAGCGGGAGGCCTGGCTGGCGCCGTGGTACCGGATCGTCCGGCGTCCCGACGACGCGCATGTGGCGCTGGTGTGCGGCCGGGTCTTCGGGGACAGGCCCGTGCCGACCGCACGACAGGTGGTGCACAGCCTGGACGAGGCGTCCAACCTAATGCTCCGGATCTCCCTGGCGATGCTCGGCAACCCGAGCCTGCTCGTGATCGACGACCTCGACCAGCTCCGCGACTCCGGCAGTCGCGTCGAGGTCTGGGAGAGCCTGCGGCGGCTCTCGGCGCGGGACGGCGTCACGGTGCTGGTCGCGTCGTCGACGGCGCGGGAGATCGCCCAGCTCGGCTGGGAGACCCTGCCCCAACACGTCCGCCTCGTCCCCTGAACACCCCTGCCAACCACCGACCGAAACGACTCATCTGCGATGTTTGCCTGGACCTCCCACGGAACCGAACTGGCGCGTTTCCGGCGCCAACCCATCACCCGCGCGGCCGTTGCCGTCATGCTGCTCATCCCGCTGCTGTACGGCGCCATGTACGTCTGGGCGTTCTGGGATCCGACCACCCACATGAACGAACTCCCGGTCGCCCTCGTCAACCGGGACGTGCCCAACGCCGACGGTGACGGCACCGTTCAGCACTACGGGCAGGACGTGGTCGACGAGTTGGTCGATGGCGACGAGATCGGCTGGCACCAGGTGGACGCCGCCACCGCGGCCGCCGGCGTGAACGCCGGCACGTACTACTTCAGCGTCACCATCCCCGCGGACTTCTCGGCTCGAATCAACTCCCTGGGCGGCGACGACCCGAGCGCGGCGTCCATCAACGTCACCTACGACGACACGAACTCCTTCCTCGCCTCGACCCTCGGCAAGTCGGCCATGTTGCAGGTGCAGACGGCGGTCCGCGAGAAGGTCAGCCAGACGGCCGTCGACACCCTGCTGGTCGGGGTGGGGACGCCCGCGACGGCTTCAACACGGCCTCCGACGGCGCGTTCACGTTGCGCGACGGCCTGACCGACGCGGGCAACGGCGCAGACCGGCTGAACGTCGGCGCCCAGCAACTGGCCGAGGGCGCGGCCAAGCTCGCCGGCGGGTCGAGCAGCCTGGCCGCCGGGGCCGCGGAGGCGGCGGCCGGCACCCAACCCCTCGCGGACGGCGTCGGCCAACTCGACAGCGGGGCCGCCCAGCTGGCGACCGGGCTCGACGCCCTGAACACCTCGATGCCGGCGCTGACCGGCGGGCTGACCCAGCTCCAGCAGGGCACGAAGACCGCCGGCGTCGGCGCCGACCAGCTTTCCGACGGCACGGCGACCTACCTCGCCGGCGTCCAGAAGGCCGGCAGCGGCGCCCAGTCGCTCGCCGCGGGCGCCGCCAACCTCACCGCCCTGCAGCAGGGGCTGGCCCAGGCCGCCGACGCGAGCACCGGAGCCCCGGCGCTCGCGGCAGGGGTGAAGACCATGACGTCCTCCCTCGGCGCGCTCGCCACCGGCGCCGGGCAGTACGCCACCGGGGCCACGGCGTTCGCCGCGGGGGCCGGCGAGGTCGCCGGCGGCGCCGAGAGCTGGCGCTCGCAGGTGTACGCCGCCACCGGCGGCAACGGCAGCAGCGGCACCGCCCAGACCAACCTGGTGACCGCGACGAAACAGCTCGCGGACGCCGCAGGGCAGCTCGCCGATGCGACCAGTTCCAGCTCCGACCTCGGCAAGGCCACCACCGGCCTGGCCGGCGGGGCTTCCGACCTCGCGTCCGGGCTGGGCGACATCGACTCCGAGTACCTCGCAGTCGCCCAGCAGGCCCTCGCCGACGGCGACTACGCGAAGGCCGCGACCTACCTCAGCCGCGCGCGCACCGGCGTCCAGAATGCCGAGGGCACCGCCACCGGGCTGGCCGGGTACGCCGCCGGCGTCAAAGACGGCCTGCTCGGCGACGACGGCGTCCACCACGGCGCGGCGACGCTCGCCGCCGGGGCCGGCTCCCTGAAGTCGGCCTGGAGCTCGATCAACGCCGCGGTCGGCCCGGACAGCCGGATCGGCCAGGGCGTCTCCGCCCTGGACGCCGGGCAGCGGACCCTCACCGACAGCGCCCAACAGCTCACGGCCGGCGCCGCGCAACTCGCCGATCCGGCCACCGCGGCGCAGGCCCAGCAGCTCACCACGGGCGCCGACAAGCTCGCCGACGCCCTCACCACGATGAGCGCCGGGGCGTCCAACACCGCGACCGGCATCCCGGCCCTGCAGGCCGGCGCCGCCCAACTGGCGGCCGGCTTCACCAGCACCGCCCCCGACTCCCCCGGCCTGGTGCTGGGCGCCCAGCAACTGCACACCGGCGCGAGCAGTCTCGCCGCCGGCCTCGATTCGCTCACCGCCGGCGCCGGCACCGCCGCGGACGGCGCCACTCAGGTGGCCGACGGCGTCGCCGCGCTGGACGCCGGGGCAGCCGGCCTGCACTCCGGCACACAGACGCTGAACGCCAAGGTGCCCGCCCTAGTCACCGGGGTGAAGCAGATCGACAGCGGAGCCCGACAGCTCGCCACGGGAACCCGGCAGGTGGCGGACGGTACGGCTGATCTCGCAGCCAACACCCCCGCCCTGGCGTCCGGCCTCACGGAGGCCCGGGACGGCGCCGCCACGCTCGGCGACAAGCTCGCCGACGGTGCCCAGCAGATCCCGCAGGACGACGGAACCGAACGAACCGCCCGCGCCGACGCGGTCTCCAGCCCGGTGACGGTCGACTCCGCCCACACGTGGGCGGCCGACTCCTGGGGCGAGGGCTTCGCGCCGTTCTTCATCTCGCTGGCCCTGTGGGTGGGCGCCCTGATCACGTGGCTGCTGCTGCGCCGCTGCAGACCCCGCGCGCTGATGACCTCGGTCAACGGCTTCCGGATGGCCTGGGGGTCGCTCAACTCCGCGCTGCTGCTCTCGGTCGGCCAGGTGTTGATCATGCTCAGCGTGATGCACTTCGCGATCGGGCTCAATCCGAAGAACGTGGCCGCGACCGTGCTGTTCACCCTCGTGACCGCGGCGGCGTTCTTCGCCCTGCAGCAGTTCTTCCAGGTGACCCTCGGCTCCGCCGTGGGCAAGGTGGTGATCATTGTGCTGCTGATGGTGCAACTGGCCTCGGCAGGCGGCACCTACCCCATTCAGACCACGCCGTCCTTCCTGCAGGCGATCAACCCGTACATGCCGATGACCTACGTGGTGAACGGCCTACGGGAGGCGATCACCGGAGGCATCGAGGCCCGGTTCTGGATCGCCCTCGCCGTCTTGATCGGTATCTTCGTCGTGTCGCTCGCGGGCACGTCGATCGCCGCGTCGCGCAAACGGATGTGGTCGATTTCCCGGCTGCACCCGGCACTGAGCATCTAGAGCGGAGAAGCCATGGCCGGTCACCCGGACCCCCCGGCGGCGACCGCCGGCCAGGTGGCCCGCCGGACGCGCACCGGGGCCTGATCGTCGCCGCGGCCACCGCGCTGTTCGCCGCGAGGGGGTGACCTCCACGTCGATCGACGACATCGCCGACCGGGCCGGCATCGCCAAGGGCAGCGTCTACTACAACTTCGGCTCCAAGGCCGGGCTCGTGGAAGCCGTGCTCAGCGAGCACACACACCTCCTCGACGAGATGCTCGAGGAGTCGACCCGAGGCCTCACCGGGGACGCCCGCCGGGCGGCGGTGGTCACCGTCCTGCTCCGCGCCGTCCAGGACCACTCGGACGCCGCCCGGGTCATGGTGGCCGAGATGTTCCGCACCGAGCGGTCGTGGCGGGAGAGCACCCAGCAGTGGCGCGCGATCATCCACCTCCGCCTGGTCGACGACTTCCTGGCCGAGCGTCCCGACGGCTCCCAGGCGCTGGCCTCGGCGCAGGCCGCGGCGATCACCGGCGCCGCCCTGACCGCCGGCCTCGACTGGCTGGCCTTCAATCCCGATGAGCCCTTCGAACGCGTGCGAGACGCCGTGCTGGCGTCGCTCGGGCTGCCGGTTCGCGGGTAGGCCCGGACCCCTTCGTTCAGCCCGCTTCGAGGGCGTGCGCGGCGACAACCTCGGCGCAGGCCCGGGCGCTGTCCTTCGGCGTGCGGCGCTGGCTGTCGTAGTCGACGTGGACCAGCCCGAACCGCTTGCCGTACCCGTGGGCCCACTCGAAGTTGTCTAGCAGCGACCACGCGCAATAGCCGCGCACGTCGGCGCCAGCGTCCACGGCGTCCAGGACGGCGGCGAGGTGGGCCTTCAGGTACGCGATGCGGGCCGGGTCGTGAACGGCGCCGTCGGGTGCGACGACGTCCGACCAGGCCGAGATCCTGACCAGTCTGCCACCCGAGCACGACCGCCCTCACTGCCGCTCCCCGGAAGTCAGACGGCCTTGAGGGGTTCGATCCGGTCGAGGGCGCTACCGAGATTGTCCTTCTCGATCTCGAGATCGAAGCGGGTCTGGAGGTTGAGCCAGAAGCGGTCGGTGGTGCCGAAGTAGCGAGCCAACCGGAGGGCGGTGTCGGCGGTGATGCGCCGCTTGCCGTGGACGATCTCGTTGATACGACGTGGGGGCACGCCGATCGCGACGGCGAGCCGGTTCTGGCTGACCTGCAGCGGCTCCAGGAACTCCTCCATCAGGACCTCGCCCGGATGGATCGGGGTAATGGTGGTTGTCATGGGTGGCACCTCCTCGGTGGTAGTCGACGATCTCGACGTCGGCCGGTCCGGCGTCGGTCCAGGTGAAGCAGATCCGCCATTGCTGGTTGATGCGGATGCTGTGCTGCCCGGCTCGGTCTCCGCGAAGTGCCTCAAGGCGGTTGCCGGGAGGCACTCGGAGGTCGTCGAGGATCTCGGCGGCGTCCAGCATCACCAGCTTCCGAAGGGCGACACGTTCGATCCTTGGGTCGATGGTCTTGACTCGTTGTCGTGACCAGAGCCGTTCGGTTGCCGGGTCCCGGAAGGATCTGATCACTCATCCACTATAACGCATGACGTCATACTCGCTCATGCCGCGCCGCGGACCATACCCTTCGGCTGCTCGGCTGCGACCTCATCTATGGTGCGGGCCGCGATGCCGCCTGTCGGGGTGCCAGCGACTTTGCGTCTGGGCTGGCCGGTCGGCCGCCTCGATCCGGGTCGACTTGGGTGAGCTGCAACACCGAGCTGCAACACTGATGTTGCAGCTCGGGTGTTACAGCTGGCCTAGGGACCAGGTTGCTCGAGGGTCGCGCTTGGACGTTCCCCGCCAGGTGACGATGCCTTCCTGCTCGAGCGCGGCCAGGGCACGAGTGGCCGTCATGCGGGTCACGCCGGCCAACTCCGCCAGCTGACCGGTCCCCAGGGGCTGGCCCGCGAGTCGCAGGGCGTCGAGGATCGCGAGGGCGCTCCCGGTAAGGCGGGACACCACCTCGGCCGGCAGCGCGTCGGAGGCGAGCAAGGTCAGCGTCACGGTGGAAGAAGACTGGGTGTAGATCGGGTCCACCAACCCACGCCGGCGCATCTCAGTGAAGATGCGCAGGATCCCCTCACCGAGTTCGCGGGTGATGCCCAAGTCCGCGCAGACCCTCGCGATCCGGGGGTTCCGTGCGGAACGCTTGATCTCCAGGGGCTTGTCGGGGTTCACCAGGCCCGGGAACCGTCCCGGCGACGTGATCTCGACCCGGTTCGGAAAGATCTCGAACCGGATGTGGTCTCCCATCATGCTGTAGGAACGGTGCACGACCGCGTTGACCAGCCCTTCGAGCCAGGCGTCCCTGGGAATCCGGGTTCGCGCCTCGAACAGACCGGCGGGACCGAGTTGGCGCCACTTGGGCATCATCTGGTCGATCGTGTCGGACGCCACCATGATCTGGCGGGGCAGGGAGCCCTCCACCCGGACGTCCTCCCCGTCCTCCAGACTCATCGACCTTCCCACCCCCCGTTCGTCTGCCCCGTACCTGAGGACGCGCACCAGGGCATTCGGGAACTCGCGCTGCGGACGGCCGTCGAAGAGCAGTTCAGCGGCCACGGTGAGACGTCCCCGGCGATCAACCAGGTCGCGTGCGGCGAGCATGCCCCCGATGGACGAAGCGCCAATGGCCCCGGCGTAGCTGACGAGCTGGTCTTGGTCGAGGTCATCCACGCCGAGATCAACGGGCGTGGCCTCATAGTGTGCTGCCCCCCGTCATAGACGAGTTCACGCTGCTGGGCGGCGGTGAGCTGCCGCGACTCGTCGCCCACCCGCAGGTAGCAACTCCCCTTCTGCGTGGTGTGCACCTGATCCCCCGGCTCGATTCGAAACACCACCAGGGTGACGGGATCGCCACCCGCGGAAGCCGCCAACACCTCATGTACGCGCACCCGCACCGGCGGATGGGTGAAGTCCAGCGCCACCTGCCTGAGCTCATTGCGCCTTCGGGGTGGGACATCCTCCACGAGCCCGTCGTGCAACCCCACGACAAGGACGCCGCCGTCGGCGTTGGCCATGGCCACCAACGGAATGGCCACGTCCCGCGGCGCCGTCCGGGCTGACTTCCTCTCGAACCACTGGTCTTCAGGCAGGCTCGCCAGCGCGGGCCCGACCTGGTCCTGTGGCAGGCCCAGTGCGCGGTCCACGTCAGCTGAAGACATACCTGAACTGTAACATTTGGTCAGTACTATTCAGTACTTCGAATCGCGCCCTCCGTGGGTGACGCGGGCCTTACTCACTTCACTGGGGCCCAGGACTCCCCGGCACCGGTCGAGCCGCACTCGATCGATCAAGGCTGGCGGGTGCTGGCTTCGATCATGGCCGAGACGTTGCCCGCGACGGTGGTGAGGTAGTCCATTTCGGCGCGCTGGTAGCGCAAGGCCATCTTGGGGGAGGTGTGGCCGGCGATGGCCTGGACCGCGCGGAGGTTGCCCCCGGACAGCCGGTAGGCCCAGGTCAGACCGGTCACACGGGTCCCGTGGAACACGTAGCCGCCCCGGCCGGTCAGCAACTCCCGGATCCGCTGGGACGCGTCGCCCTCCGGCTCACCGGTCTGGGCGAGGTGGACGGCGGCGTCCTCTTCCATCTGATCAGCGACGTCCTTGCAGGCCTTCTTGAACGCCCTGAGCCAGTCGGAGGACTTCACCGGTCCCCCATCCCTGGTCCGCCAGAACAGCAACGCGGTGCGGCCGAGCTGCGTGTGCTCACGCAGCTGGGTCTTGACATCCTCGACGAGAGCGGCCGGGATCGGGAGGGTGCGGGACGCTATGCCCTTGCGGGCCGTCTTCAGCGGTCCGATCTCGACCTTGCCCTCCGCCTCTTTCACAGACTGATGGACCTTGATGGTCGGGATGTCGCCGTTGAGGCTGAAGTCCCGGCGCTGCAGGGCCCGGACCTCGCCCGAGCGAAGGCCAAGCACGCCCCCGAGCAGGACGCCAAGGCGCCACGGTTCGGGCATCTGTTCCGCGACGGCGTACAGCACTTCGATCGGCAGAGGATCCAGATCGCGTTCCCGAGAGGCCTGAGCCTGGGTGGCGGCCTTGACCTGGACCGGGTTCACCTCGATGAGTTCAGCCTCGACGGCGGCGTTCATGATCGCCCTCAGCAGGTCGTACGCCTGCCGGCACGACGACTCCCGCGTGCCGACCGGGAGACCCTGCCACCACAGGCGCACATCGGCACGGGTCAGCTCGGTGACGCGGACGTCACCCAGGCCACGCTTCGCAACGGGTCTACCCTTCACCATCCCTCGCCGCGTGATCGTCGCCGGCTCGGCAAGGATGTAGAACTTCAGGAGTTGGCGATAGCGGTCCCGTGAAGTGGCAGCGAGTTCACCGCGCTCCAGGTACTGCGAGCCGTAGGCGGCGATGGTGGGCACAGCCGCAGCTGCCTGCCTGACGGCCTCCTTGCGCTGGCGTTCTTCCGCCGCCGCACGGAACCGGTCAACCGGAGGGGTCCAGTCGCCGCGGTCGATCAGCCGACGTTCCCTGTCGAGCCACCCCCACGCGTCCCCTTTGGTGTCGAACGTTTGCAGCGCGACGTAGCGAGTGCCCTCCTGGACGCCGTGGATGCCGCCGTGGAGGTAGGAGGCCTGATACCGCCCGGAGGACAGCTGGCGGACCTTCCCCCATGGTCGCCTGCCCTCAGCCACTTCTCGCCCCCCGGAGGTCGTCCGTTCGCATCTCGTATCCGATTGAAGCACGTTTCGTGCCCCGAGTGTGCCCCGAGTTTCGCTTGCCATGCCTACGCGTGTCCACGCAGACCACCAGGCGGTCCGGGTGAAGTACCTACTCAGGGTACATTTGAGGGCTTTGACAAGGCTCGGGAAGACGGCTTCTTGCGACTTCGAATCTCGTATCCTCCGCCACCATGAAAGCGGCTCTGACAAGCTGAAACAGCGAGTCGGAGCCGCTTCGATTTTTCCGAGGTTCCTTTATAGTTCCTTTAGCGCAGCAGGTTGTGGCGACCAGACCGTCGTGAGTAGGGCATCAAACCAGGCCTGGACAAGAACGAACCCGGCAAACACCAAACGGGCTTGCCGAGTTCTGTGCCTCTGGGAGTTCCCGCGGTGCGGGCGCCTCCACTCAGGCAGTGCGCCGGTACTTGCGAGCGGCGGGGAGTGGCCGGAACATCCGCCTGAGGTCGTCGACCCGCACTCGGATCAGCCGGCGTCCGGCGTGAACAGCGGGGAGTTCGCCGGTGGCGATGCGGTGCCTGAGGAGATCGACGCTCACGGCGTAGAGGATGGCCGCATCCTGGAGCGAGATGTACTCGGCCTTCACGGTGCTGGAGGTCATGGCTTCTCCGTTCGCTCGATGGCGGCTGTGGCGGTCGTGGCCGGTGTGGCCCTCACCCATAACAGGCAGGCGGGCAGGCCTTCGGTGGCCACCGACCAGCTCCGAGAACGTCGTCCGACAGTGCGCGCAAACCATCGGTTGGAGAAATCTCGAACACGATTTGGGGTTGACGTGGCCCGGGATCTGCTTACTCTGGAGTGACTCCCGACCCCCCTCGGGTAGGCAGGACTCCCTGCGATGGTCGTCTCGCACGGGGAATCGCTATCTGTGATGGTGGCCGGGGTTACAACTGCACCCCCAACTGGACATCCCCTCAGCGGAGAAATTCTGACGTCACGTTCGAAAGTCTTGGCCACCGAAGCCTCGGTCATCTGCCTGTAAGGGGTAGAGCGGAAGGAGGCTCGCGTGGGCTGGAACGGACGTCATCTTGGCGCGGCGGTCGGTGCTGTGGTCCTGGCCGTCCTCTCTGGGTGCACTCCGGCCGCG
Source organism: Nigerium sp. (assembly GCA_016711325.1). Taxonomy (GTDB): domain Bacteria; phylum Actinomycetota; class Actinomycetes; order Propionibacteriales; family Propionibacteriaceae; genus Propioniciclava. The sequence continues at coordinate 375,804 of JADJTH010000010.1, forward strand.
GCTCCCACACAGTCACCGTCGGCGACAGCGCCTTCGCCGAGCAGGCCAGCCCCGACCTCCACTCCAACGCCGACCGTCACACTGACACCAAGCCCGACTGCCACATGGGGCGCGGAGCAGGCGGCAGCGATTGATGCTGTCGGCAGGTTTGCTGCCGCTGACGACCAGATCGGTGCGGACCCGTCCGCTTTCACGGAGAAGCAGATGACTGAGCTGCTGCGTGAGTGCATATTGCGCTGGGTGAGAGCCACTGTTCCGTTGGTGGGTGAGCCAGTGTTCCGGTGACCAGTGGGCCACCGTGACGGTCCGGGGTGAGCCGTGGCGCCGGTGCTGGTCTGCGCGTGTGGAACGTTCGTCGGCGTTCGTGCCGCTGGGGCACGGGCGTTGACGAGAGGAGTCGTCCGTCATGGTCGACTACAAACAGATCCTCAGGCTCCGTGCCGAGGGTGTGAGCCAGCGCGGGATTGCTGACGCGTTGGGGTGTTCGCGTAACACGGTGGCGGCGGTGTTCACTGCGGCGGACTCGGCCGGTGTCGGGTTCGGGCAGGTGGCGGACCTCGGGGCTGACGAGGTCCGCACCCTGTTGCTGCCGGAGCCGGCCAAACCGGACTCGGACCGGGCCGCACCAGATTTCGAGTATGTGCACCGGGAGCTGGGACGGCCGTCGGTGACACTGCTGGTGTTGTGGAACGAGTACGTGGCCAAGTGCCGCGCCACCGGCGAGGTGCCGTACCAGTACTCGTTCTTCAACGAACAGTACCGCCGGTGGGTGAAGTCGACGGGGGCGTCGATGCGGATCCAACGCAGCCCGGGCGAGTCGGTCGAGGTCGACTGGGCCGGCGATCCGATGGTGTTCGCCGACCCGCTGACCGGCGAACTGAGGCAGGCGTGGGTGTTCGTGGCCGCGTTGTCGTACTCGGCCTACTCCTATGTGGAGGCCTTGCCCGACATGACGTTGGGGTCGTGGATCGACGCGCACGTGCACGCGTTCGAGCATTTCGGGGTGTCGGCCGGCTCCTCGTCCCGGACAACCTGCGTACCGGGGTGTCCAGGTCGGACCGGTACGAGCCGGCGTTGAACCCGGCGTACGCGCGGTTGGCGGAGCATTACGGGACGGCGGTCATCCCGGCCCGCGTGAAGCGTCCCCGCGACAAGGCGGTCGTCGAAGGCAGTGTCCGGTTCGTCGCCGGGCAGGTCGCCGCGGTGCTCCGCAACCGGCAGTTCGTCGGGTTGGCCGAGTTGAACGAGGCCATCTTCGACGAGGTCGCCGCCATCAACGCCCGACCGTTCCAGAAGCGGGAGGACTCCCGCCTGATGGTGTTCGAACGCGACGAGAAACCACTGCTGATCCCGCTACCACCGGTCCGGTTCGAACTGGCGGACCTCCGCAAGGCCAAGGCGGGACCGAACTACCACGTCCAGGTCGATCGGAACTTCTACTCGGTCCCCGCCCGGCTGATCGGGCAGTCCTGGATGTCCGGCTCACTTCGGCCACCGTGGAGGTGTTCGACGGCTTGGAGCGCGTCGCGTCGCATCCACGGTTCACCGGCGTGTTCGGCCGGTACTCCACCCTGCCCGCGCACATGCCCGAGCAGCATCGCAGCCGGCTCGTGGACTGGACCCCGGAACGGTTCGAGCAGTGGGCCTCGACCATCGGCCCCACACGGTGGCCGCGATCCGGGCGATCCTCGCGTCCCGCAAGATCGTCGAGCAGTCCTACCGGTCGTGTCTGGGGGGTGATGTCGCTGGCCAAGAAGCCCGGCGGCATCGCCCGCCTCGAGGACACCTGCAGTCGAGCGTTGGCAGCCACCCCGCCCCGTCGTACACGCTGATCAAGAAGCTGTGGGCCGGCTGGACACCCGCCGCACCACCCCCGCGCCATCGCTGGGCGACGCCGGGTTCGTGCGCGGCGCCGACTACTACGGGAGCCGAGCATGATCGACATCGAAACCCTCACCCGGCTCAAGATGATGCGCCTGTCCGGGATGGCCGAGTACTTCGAGAACCTCGCCGACACCCCCACCGCGGCCACCATGACCGGCCCCGAGCTGGTCAAACAGGCCGTCGACTGGGAATACGAGAGACGGCGCGACAGCAAGCTGCACCGGCTCCGCCGGCAAGCAGGCCTGGCGCAACCCGGAGCCGATCTGGCCGACCTCAAGGCCATGCCCGGCCGCAGCGTCGACAGCGAACTGATCGCTCGGCTGGCTGTCGGCTCCTACCTGCTCAAACGCCAAGACGTCATCCTGCAAGGACCCACCGGAGCCGGGAAGACCTACGTCGCCTGCGCCCTGGCGAACAAGGCCTGCCAGCAATACCGCAAGGTCCTCTACCTGTCGGCCGGGGAACTGTTCGACCGGATCACGATCGCCGAACGCACCGGCGACAAGAAACGCTGCCTCGACACCCTCGTCAAGGTCGAGTTGTTGATCATCGACGACTGGTTCCTCACGCCACCGACCCGGCCACAAGTCCAACAGCTCCATACCCTCATCGACCGGCGCCACAAGACCGCCTCGACGATCTACTGCACCCAACTGCCACCCGGGCAGTGGCACGACCGGATGGAGGAGAAGATCCTCGCCGACGCGATCGTCGACCGGATCACCACCAACGCGCACGCCACCGTCCTCGACTGTGACGACTCCATGCGCAAGCACTTCACCCACCTGGAGTGACCAAGCGTCAGGACGGGCCATCAAGGCCCGCCCCTGACGTCGCCACGGCTCACCCAACCCCGTCGAAGTGGCCCACCGGTCACCGGAACACTGGCTCACCCACCAGCGGAACAGTGGCTCTGACCGAGCGCAATATCCAGCGTGAGTCCAGCGGTGGCGAAGCGCTGAACTCGACCGTGCGCTGGCACCTTCGGCTCAAGGAGAACGGCTACCGGCTCGTCGGAGAGATGGTGGTGCTCGACACCTTGGCCACCAAGCCGGTTGATGATGGTCGAGGCATCGAGGTCCACGTCACCCAGTGCCAGGACCAGCGGTTGGGGAAGGTCGTTGACTCGGACGGAGACCCGGTCGAGGGTGACGACTTCCAGATCCCCGCGTACAACCTCCGGCAGTACTCGGTCCGCAAGCCACCCGGCGAGGACGCGTTCCGCGTGTTCGGCTTCACCACGATCAACGGGGCGTGCCCGTAATGTCCCGCCTCGGTGGCTGGACCCTCGTTCTGGTCCTCGCACTGGCCATCGGGCTGGTGCCGGCGGGCGCCGCGCACGCCGAAGGAAACGCAGACTGCAATCGGTGGGGGGTCTGCCAAGCCAGCGATACGACGCTGAAGAAGGACGCAACCGAGACGAACAAGCTCAAGTCGTCTGACGAAGCTCCTCGCTACCCCGCCTGTCCAGAACCCGGGAACGCGGTGTTCGAGGGGGACGGGCAGCCGGTTCCGGAGGGCTGGGTCAGGATCACCTGTTGGGGAAGTGATGTGATCGGCGAGGGTCTGCATCGGGTGTGGGTGGAGCCTCGTGTCGATCCGGAGCGGTTGGCTCGCTCGCTTCTGGCGCAGGTGGAGTTGAAGCCGATCAGCATTGGCCTGGTGCCCAAGGACCCGGATGCGATGACGGTGGTGGGTCTGCCGGTGTGGTTGTGGGTGGACGAACCGTCTCGGACGACCTGGGGTCCGGCGACGATCGCTGCCGGTGGGGTGTCGCTGACCGCGACGGTGGAGTCGGTTACTTGGGAGATGGGCGACGGGACGACGCTTGACCTGTTTCAGCTCAAATGTCGCATTTCGCGGCTTTGATCAGTCCACCCCTGGCGGGTCTGGACGGTGGTTGTGGATCTGATTGTTCCGCCGTTGGCGGTGGTGAGCAAGACGACGCTGGTGGGCGTCGTGCAGGCCCTGCGGCGGGCGGCGCGGATGGCCTCGCCCCTGCCTTGGTGTTCATCGTCGGGGGTCACGTAGCCGATGCTGGAGTGCAGGCGGACGGTGTTGTACTCGATCTGGATGCGGTCGAGCTCGGCCCGCAGGACGGCCGGGTCGGTGATCGCCAGCAGGTGCGGCCATTCGGCCTTCAGGGTGCCGTTCAACGACTCGATCCACGCCTGATCGGTCGGGGTGGAGGGCCGGCCGAAGTGTTGCGCGATCGCGACCAGGGCCATGAACCGGCGGGTGCCGGTGGCGATCATCTGCGACCCGTTGTCCGATACCGCCAGCAGTAGCGGGGTGAGGCCGTCGTCGGCGTCGGGGTCGACCCGGCCGGTCGCCGCCCGAGCCAGGGCTTCCTCCAGCAGGCCCTCGGATTCCAGGGCCGTGGTGAACGCGGCCTGCACCTGGGTGGTGGTCTCCTCGCTGGATACCAGGTGGGTGAGCCACTTGCGGGACACGAGGTCCTCGATGATCAGCACCTTCGCCCCGCAGCGGGTGAAGTGGGTCGTGTCGTAGATCCATAGGGAATTCGGCTTGTAGGACGCCCAGTCCGGGAACGGCTTGCGTTCCCCCGCGGGCCGGCCGCGGCAGCGGACGAAAGTGCTTGTCAGACTCGATCAACACCCTGCGCACGGTGGACGGTGATGCCCAGAACCGGCCCACATACGAGCCCCGATGCGCCAGCCGCCGGTGGGAGCGGTCCCGTTCGCCCCACTCGTTGAACACCGCCAGAATCTGCTGAACCTCATCGTCGAGGAGACCGTTGACTGCGACCCCGCCGGGCTTCCGGTCGGCCAGGTCCGTGCGCCGGGCCTGCCAGCGTTCGACCCGCCGCCGGCTGATCTTGAGCACCTCGCACACGGCCTGCAAGCTCCAGCCCTCGCCGACCGCGTGGTCCACCAGACCGAGGAGGCCGGCCTTGCCGACGGCGTCGACACGCACCGGAACAGGCTCGGTCACCGCCATCCGGAGCCCCCTTTTCCCTCCAGCAAGGTGAGCTTGACCGCCAACTCCTTCACCGCCTCCGACAGCCGGGCGACCTCGGCGTTGGCGGCCTCCAACTCGACATCCCGGGGGGTCTTGCCCACCCCGGGTTTCGACGCCGACAAGGCCGCCATCGCGCCCTCCCCGGCGACCTGGCGGAGCTTCATGATCGTCGAACGGTCCACCCCCGCCGCCTCCGCGGCGGCGTTGATGGTCGTCTCGCCACGCACGAGCTGGAGGAAGATCTCGTACTTCACCGACGGCGCCAACAGCCTCTTCGCCCGCCGCGAGGGCTCGCCGGGCTCGCCCCGGCATCCTTGTTCGTCGAGGACATCGACACTCACCTCAGGTCAGCCAGACCCCCACAGTGTGGTCTGATTCAAACCCCGAAATGCGACACGATCCCTGACGCAAGACACGCTGACCTGCGGCAAGGGCACGGAGTGGAAGCGGGGGATGGGAGCTGACCCGTCGCCGACGTGTGGGCACATCTACGTCGAGCAGGGCAGGTACACGATCCGGGCGCGGTCGCATTGGGTGGCGCGCTGGTCGGGGTATGGGCAGTCGGGGACGATCCCGGTCACGTTGAGCACCACTCGGCAGCTTGATGTGGGCGAGATCCAGGTGATCATGACAGGCGGATAGCACGGAGGTCTGAGGATGAAGACCGAGCAGCAGCTGAGGTTCCCCCCGGATCGTGGAGGCATCAGCTATAAGGAGTAGCTATGCCTGAGAAGCGCAAGAAGTACGATCCGGAGTTCCGTGAGGGAGCGGTCCGGATTGTTGAGGAAACAAACAAGCCGATCGCGCAGGTGGCCCGGGATCTGGGGGTGAACGAGGGCACGCTGGGGAACTGGGTGAACCAGGCCCGCGCCGCCCGGGAGGGTCACGGCGAGCTGGCCAAGGACGATTATGAGGAGCTGCGCGGCTCCGGGCCGAGGTCGCCGAGCTCCGGATGGAGCGTGATGTCCTCAAGCGTTCCGTGGTCTTGTGGGTGAAGGAGGCGACGAAGTGAGCGTGGCACGCTTCATCGCTGACCAGAAGACCTTCTGGCGGGTGCCCGTCGCGGTGTGCTGTGCCCTGCTCGGGGTCAGCGTGTCATGGTTCTACAAGTGGTGGCCCCGTGCCCAGGTGGGCGGCCCGAGCACGAAACGGGCCCGGCGCCGGGCCGAGGTCGACGCCGCGGTGAGGACCGGGTTCGACGCGGCTCGGGGTTGCACGGCTCGCCGCGGCTGACCGCTGACCTGCGGGATGCCGGGTGGACGATCTCGGAGAAGACGGTGGCCGACTCGATGGCCCGCCAAGGCCTTGTGGCAAGGCGGATCAGGCGTCGGAACGGTCTGACCAAGCAGGATCGGACCGCGCCGAAGTTCCCTGACCTGTTGAAGCGGGACTTCACCGCCGAGGCGCCGAACTGCCGCTGGGTTGGCGACATCACCGAGATTCCCACCGACCACGGCAAGCTGTACCTGGCGACCGTGATCGACCTGTACAGCCGCCGTCTCCTGGGTGCCGCCACCGGCCTGCCCGGACGCGCAGCTGGCCTGCGCTGCGATCACGATGGCCGTCGCGACCCGGGGCGGCAAGGCCGCGATCTGGCGAGACGACGAGGCGCAGCGGGTGGTGTTCCACACCGACCGAGGCTCGACCTACACCGCGAAGTCGTTCACCAAGTTGTGCCGCAAGCTGGGCATCCGCCAGTCGATGGGCCGGGTCGGGTCCTGCTTCGACAACGCCGCCGCCGAGGCGTTCTTCTCCTCCCTGGAATGGGAGGTGCTGTCCCGGCACCGGTTCGCAGACACCCGACACGCCCAGGCCGTCGTGCTCGAGTGGTGCTACGGCTTTTACAACCACACCCGCCGGCACAGCAGCGCTGGCATGATGGCCCCCATCACCTACGAGACCACCGCCCTCAACCGAGAAGCGGCATAAGGAACCCTCCACGGTTCGGGGTGAACCTCAATGCCGCGTTCGGCCATGGCGGTGATCGCGGCCGGGTTGACTTCGTTGCCGGGTTCGGAGCCGCCTGACCAGGCGACGGCGTGGTCGCCGGTGAGGGCTTGGAAGAAGCCGAGGGCCATTTGTGAGCGGCCGGCGTTGTGGGTGCATAGGAACAGCACGACGGGTTTGCCGTCGGTGTGGAGTCCTTCGACTCGGGCGAGGGCGTGGAGGCGTTGCCGGGCGAAGCGTTCGGCGAGCAGGGATAGGAACTTGGTGAGGGTGGCGCGGTGGGCGAACTGGTCATAGGAGCTCGCCAGGAACCGTTCGATGGTCTCGTTGCCGTAGAGGCCGGCGAACTCGGTTGCTAGGCGGCTGGCCGCTTGTTTGAGGGCGAGTCGGCCGTCGGTGTGGAGGCTTTCCCAGGTGCGTTCGGATACGGGGTGGAGGGTCATGGAGGGTTCTCCTTCAAGGCTGGCGGCGAGGTGGTCGACGCGGCTGGTGATGTCGTCGTAGGCGGTGTCGAACGCCTGGCGGGTGTCTGCGGCGGCAGGGTCGGGGATGGACCAGTGCAGGGAGCTGTGGAGGTCTTCGTAGGCGCGGTCGCAGACGGCGATGAGGAGTTCGTCGCCGGTGAGCACGTCTGCGGCGAGTTTGGGTGCGGCGGTGGCCAGGTCGAGTCCATGACGAAGTGCGACGGTGATTGCGCGGGGATGGACCCGCTGCGCGGGGTGGGTGCCGGCGGAGACGACGGGGATGTCGCTAACGGTGCGCCAGTAGAACTCGGCCAGTTGGGAACGGGCCGAGTTCTGGGAGCACACGAACGCCACCTGGGGTGGACGAGGCCGAGGGCTGATGCCGAGGAGCCGGTTGCAGGCCTCGGTGCGGCTGATGTAGCTGCGGCGGGCGTCCCCTTCGGAGCGGCGGCGGGTGATCAGCCCCGCAGCGTGCAGGACGTGAAGGTGGTGGGCGATCAGGTTGGTCGGCAGGTCGAGTCGGGTGGCGAGTTCTCCGGGGCCAGGTCGGCGTGGGCCAGCAGGTCGATGATCGCCAGCCGGGACGGTTCCCCCAGGGCGGCGTAGGCGCTGGCGCGGCTTTCGAGGCTGGTTGACATCCGGCAATACCTCCACAACTATTGAGTCAATAGTCGCTGAGGTACGCGAGTACGTCAACCCCACGTCGCTGGGAAGGATCGAGGCATGATGAGCAAACCGACCGTCTTGTTCGTGTGTGTGCACAACGCGGGCCGTTCCCAGATGGCGGCGGGCTACCTGCGCCACCTGGGTACGGATCGGGTCGAGGTGTTGTCGGCCGGCTCGGCGCCGGCGGAGACGATCAACCCGGTCGCCGTGCAGGCGATGGCCGAGGAGGGCATCGACATCGCCGGCGAGCAACCCAAGATCCTCACCACCGACGCGGTGCAGGCCTCGGACGTGGTGATCACGATGGGCTGCGGAGACACCTGCCCGTACTATCCCGGCAAACGATACGAAGACTGGGTCCTGAACGACCCCGCCGGACAGGGCATCGAGGCCGTCCGGCCGATCCGCGACGAGATCGGCCGCCGCATTGAAGCCCTCCTGACCGAACTCCTCCCCGCTGCCTGACCAGGCTGGGCGGGACGGCGTCACCGCAAGCGTGGCGGAATGGTGCTTCACGCCCGCGCGGCATCAATAGATTCAGTGATGCCGCGCAGGGCGCTGGTCGCGCTGCGCCGATCAGCGAGCGCCAGCCAGGGCCTCCGGCCTCGGGTGGTCCGGCGTGGTCAGGGCGTCTCCCCATTGCACCTGTGCGACGCGGCGGCCGGGGCGTTGGATCGCGGCCAGCGGCACGGTTTCGGCCGCCTGCCGCTGCCGCAGGAGCGGGTTGGCCGTGTCGACGCCGGTGAGGGTTTGGTTCACGACCCAGGCCCAGGGGTGGATGTCTGCCCGTTCGAGGTCGGCGTGGAGCTGTTCGGCTTCCAGGACTGGGGTGGTCTCGGCCAAAGTGATGATGATCACCTTGGTGTAGTTGGGGTCCTGCAGCCGCATGAGCGGTGTGGTGAAGCTCATTCCGTCGGCCGTGTTCCGGACGATCTCGTTGTGGTAGGAGCCGGTGGCGTCCATCAGCAGCAGGGTGTGCCCGGTCGGTGCGGTGTCCATGACCACGAACCTGCGCCGGGCCTCGGCGACAGCCTTGGAGAACGCCTGGAACACCGCGACCTCCTCGGTGCAGGGTGAGCGGAGGTCTTCAGCCAGCGCAGCGCGACCGACGTCGTCCAGCGTCGCCCCTTTGCTGGCCATCACGCGCGCCCGGTAGTCGGCCGTGACCCGCTGCGGGTCGATGCTCGACACCCGCAACCGGTCCGTTGCCAGGGACGCATCCAGATGGGCGGCCGGGTCGGTGGTGGTCAGGTTGACGTCCTTGCCGAGACCGACCAGGTGGAGCGCAATCGCAGTCGCAATGGTGGTCTTCCCCACCCCTCCCTTGCCCATGCACATGACCAGCCCATGATCGAGGCCGGCCAACTCATCCACCAAGACCTCCAAGCCCGGCAACATCGGCGCTGCCTCGGTGATCGCTGTCGGCGTCCCGCTGGCGGTGGTCTCCTCGCTGAGAAGTGCCCGGATGGCGGGCACGCCGACCATGTCGGCCCCGCGAAGGGCGATGTGGTCGCTGACCAGCCCGGCCAGCTGCAACGGCAGATCCGCCAGCGCCCGTTGTTCCCGATCACGGATGGCATCAGCCAGCGGATCTGGGCTGGGGCTGGATGGCATGATGCCGTTGACGACCAGATGGGTGGCCTGCACGCCGGCTTCGGCCAGTTCGTCGACGGTGCGGGCTGCTTCGGCCAGGGCGCCGTGCTGGGCGCGGGCGACCAGCACGAGCCGGGTGCTGGCTGGGTCGGCCAGGGTGGCCAGCGCACTCCCGTAGGTGGACCTCGACTTCTCCAGCCCCGACATCGGCCCCAGGCAGGAGGTGTCACCCTTGCCGTCATCAATGAACCGGGTCCACTCCCCCGGAAGCTGGAGCAGCCGAATGGTGTGACCGGTCGGCGCGGTGTCGAACACGACGTGGTCGTACCCGCTGGTGGCGTCCGACCCGGCGAGCAACTCGGTGAACTGATTGAACGAAGCAATCTCGGTCGTACACGCGCCGGACAACTGTTCAGTCACCGCCGCCAGATCCACCGCGGACAGCAGATCACGGACCGGAGCCAGGGTACGGTCCCGGTACTGCGCAGCGGCCTCCTCCGGGTCGATCTCCAACGCATCCAAACCCGGCACCGTGACAATCGGGCTGATCCGATCACCCACCGACTGGCCGAACACTTGGCCGACGTTCGACGCCGGATCGGTGGACACCAGCAGCACCCGACCGCCCCGATCCGACAGATCGACCGCGGTCGCGCACGCCACACTGGTCTTGCCCACACCACCCTTCCCGGTGAAGAACACATAGCGGGGAAGATCGTCGAGGAACCTCACCGGTCACCCCCACAACAGCCACCACTGGGACTAGCGACCTGCACAGTCTGAACCGCCGGCGTGCAGCAGTCAGCCTCAGCAGCCGCACCGCCACAGCACGCCTCCTGCGTCGACGCGTCTGCCGTGGAGAGGCCGGCATAGCGCGCCAGCTCGGCGCGTGTCGGGTAGCGGCCGGCCAACACCGTGACTCCGTCCACGGTCACCAACGGCAACCCCTCCGCCCCCGCCGTCTTCAGGAATGCCACTGCCAGACCGTCAGCGGCGAACGCGGCCGGATCCTGCGCCAGGTTCGCCCGCGCAACAGGCACACCCTGGTCGGCGACCCACCGTGCGTCCGCGGTGAAGTCCACTAACGCCTGCGCCGGATCGGGGCCACACACCCCGGTGTTGCAGCACAACGGCCCTTCGAAGACCTTGATCGCCGGCACGTGCTCTTCCGCTCCTGCCTGGTTTTCCTTGTCGGCCCGGATGAACGCGCTCGCGAACGCCCCCTCCAGCACGGCGATCGCCTCCTGGATGCCGGCCCCGGCCGGCAGTGATTCCGGGTCCAGTTCGCTGGCCATCTCTGCCAGGTCGTCACGGGTGTAGGTGCGGGTCACCTGGATCGACGGGTTGGCGAACCCGGCGGCGGCCAGCTTGGTGAGATAGTCGACATCGAGCAGTGCGCCGGAGACGCACCCCGTCCACAGCCCCACCACGGGCATCCACTCGGCGGGCAACGGACGCAGCAGCACGATGTCGGACACTGCGAACCGGCCGCCCGGACGCAGCACTCGGAACGCTTCGGCCAGCACCTTGTCCTTGTCGGTCGACAGGTTGATCACGCAGTTGGAGATCACCACATCGACTGACGCGGACGGCAGCGGCACGTCCTCGATCGTGCCCTTCACGAACCGGGCGTTCTCAGTTCCCGCCTCGGCGCGGTTCCGCTCCGCGAGGGCCAGCATCTCGTCGGTCATGTCCAGCCCGTAGGCCACCCCGCCCGGCGCTACCCGGCGAGCTGACAACAGCACATCCAGTCCACCACCTGAGCCCAGGTCCAGGACGGTCTGACCCGGCACCAGATCAATCAACGCAGTCGGGTTCCCACACCCCAACGACGCCGCCAACGCACCTTTCGAGGGAGCTTCGCCCGGCTCATACAGGTCGGCCGTCACAGGATCGGCCGACCCGCACCCCGACGGGCCACAACACGACCCGCCGCCGGACTCCAGCACACTCAGGGCCGCGGTCGCGTACCGCTGCCGCACCGCTTCCCGCATCTCCGCCTGCTCGGCCATCACACACCATCCTTGGATGAACAATTGTCGAAACAGCATCCTTCCCTCCTGTTTCGACATATGTCAAGATAGGACCGTGAAAGAGTTGCCCACCATCCAAGCCAACACCTGCTGCGGCCTAGGCACCACCACCATCGACGAAACCGAAGCCGCACGGATCGCACCCATGTTCAAAGCCCTCGGTGACCCCGTCCGCCTCCGCCTCGCCGGACTCATCGCCAGCCAAGCCGAAATCTGCGTGTGCGAACTCACCCCCCACTTCCAGCTCTCCGGACCCACCATCAGCCACCACCTCAAGACCCTCCGCGAAGCCGGCCTCATCGACGGCGAACGCCGCGGCACCTGGGTCTACTACTGGATCAAGCCTGGGGTGCCTGGTTTCTTCCGGATTCGGGATCCAATAAGATGATTTCTAGAAGAGGAGAGCAGCGTATGTCGGGTAAGCGGGGTAGGTTTAGTCCGGAGTTTAAGAAGCAGCTCGTGGAGGCGTATCGGGAGCAGCGGGACAGTAAGACGTTGTCGCAGGTGGCCCGTGAGCATGGTGTCGGGACGGAAACGTTGCGTAGCTGGGTGAAGAAGGACCTTGCTGAGAACCCGCAGACCGAGCCGCCGTTGAGCGTGTCGGAACGGGCACGGCTGGCTGAGCTTGAGCGTGAGGTCCGTGAGTTGAAGCTTGAGCGTGAGTTCCTGGGAAAAGCCGCGGCCTTCTTCGCGAAGGAGTATCGGTGAGCAAGCGGTACGCGTTCATCCACGCGGAGAAGGCAACGATCAATGAGGATGGTACTCCGCGGTACCAGGTTGGAGTGTTCCCGAAATAATGGAGGCGTTGTTTATGCCGCGAGTTCGTGGATGTCTCTGAATCCTAGCTCGTATTCGTGTGGTGTCAAATAGCCTAGTGTCGAATGCCTGCGGGTGCGGTTGTAGTACATCTCGATCCACTCGAACGTGGCCTTCACCACCGATTTCAGGTCCGGCCAGGGCCGGGTGTGGATGAGTTCCTTCTTGTACGACGCGAAGAAACTCTCCGCGACCGCATTGTCGTAACAGATACCCGTCCGGCCCAACGAACGACGGATCTTGTTCTTCTTGCAGAACGTCGCGAAATCGTGCGACGTATATTGTGTCCCGCGATCGGAATGGAATATGACCTTGCCCTTGGGTCGGCGTTGCTTGAGGGCCATGGTGAGGGCGTCGGTGACCAGCTCGGTGCGCATGTGGTCGGCGACCGCCCCCCGACCACCCGCCGCGAGTGAAGGTCGATCACGGTCGCCAGGTACACCCACCCGTCCCAACTCTTGATGTACGTGATGTCGCCGCACCACCGCTGATCGCGCTTCTTCGCGGTGAAGTCCCGGCCGATCAGGTCCGGGGCCGGCACCGGCCGTTCTCCGTGGATCGTGGTCTTCTTCCACGCCCGCGGGTGGCGTCCCCGCAAGCCAGCCGCCTTCATCAGCCGCCACACCCGCTTCCGCGCCACCCGATGGCCCTGGGACACCAGCTCGGCGTGCATCCGCCGTACCCCGGGTTGCCCTGCAACCGGTCGAACAACACCCCGATGAGGCGCAGCAGCGCCTCATCGGCCGAGCATGCTCCGACACCGGACGCCGGCGCCACGCGTAGTAGCCCGAGGTCGACACGCCCAACTCGGCACATGAACTCGACGGGGTACTGCCTGGATTCGGCCCAGTCCGCGATCGCAGCGAAGATCACTGCTGGTCTTTCGCGAACCAGGCCGCTACTTTTTTCGCGAACTCGGCCTCCATCTTCAAGCGGCGGTTCTCCGAGCGGAGTCGTTCCAGCTCGGCCCGCTCGTCCTCGTTCAACGGCCGGACCGGTTCACCGTCTCGCGCGTCTCGTGCTTTCTTCACCCATTTCCCCAAGGTCATCTCATGCACGCCGATACTGCGCGCCACGTCCGCGATCGTGCGTCCGTCATTCAACACGAACTCTACCGCTGACGCTTTGCTCCTCCGTGAACGCCCTCCGTGTCGATCCCATCGTCGGTTCCTCCCAAGATCAGGAACCCGCGAAATATGTCCCACCCTCCACCAAACCGGAACGTTCCAGGTCCGGCAGATGTGTGGCTGGCTGGGCGTGTCGAGATCGGGCTATCACGAATGGGTGAAGCGTCCGGTGTCGGCGCGACGGCCCGATGGCGTGCGGATCTTGGTGATGTCATCGAGGCCCTCCACGACGCCAACGACGGCACCTGGGTACCGGCGGATGCACGCGCCCTGGCCAGGTCGGTCGGCGCTGTCACCCCGGACACGGTGCGCTCGGTCATGCGTGAGCGTGGCGTGGCTGGCTGTCGCCCGCAGCAAGCGGCGCTGCACCACCAGGCAGGCTGCGCAGGTGGCTGACATCCCCGACCTGGTGGGGCGTGATTTCACCAGCGACACCGCCGGAGCGAAACTCGTGGTTACATCACCTATGTGCCGACCGCGGAGGGCTGGTTGTATGTTGCGTTGGTCATCGACTGCTTTTCGCGTGCGATCATCAAGGCGGGCCATGGACGATAACTACAAGACCCCGTTGATCACCGCCGCGATCCGGGCGGCCGCCCGCCGCGTCCCCCTTCCCCCGAATGCCGTATTTCATTCGGACCGTGGAAGTTAATTACACTTCCGATGAATACGCCACGGTACTCGACCGGCTCCGGGTTGAGTCGTCGGTCGGGCGTACCGGGATATGTTACGATAATGCTCTGGCTGAGTCGACGAATGGCGCGTTGAAAGTGGAGTTGGTGAACCGGCGCCACTATCCGACCCGTGAGATTGCTCGCAAGGATATTGCGCGGTGGATCGAGTTGTTCTATAATCAACGCAGGTTGCATTCAACACTCGGGTACAAGACACCCAACGAAGTCCTGTACGGCGACCACAGTAGTCCAATAGCCCGCCTGAAAACGACCAATAACCGAGTCCGGAAATTTCTGGCGGCCGGCCCAGTATCGGGCTCCGGGTTCCTGCAGAGCGCCAGGGTACGGCATGGCCCAGGCGCTCGGCCAACTCGCCCGGGGCCTGGAGCGGTCTTTGTCCACCTTCGACGTCTGGAAGACGACGGCCGCGATCCGGCGGACTCGGTCGCGCACGCGGTCAACGCGTTGACCGACGCCGCGGACCTGCTGCAACATGTGGGGCCGCTGCTCGGCAACGCCCAGGCGGCGATCTCTCGCCAGGGCTATCGCACCCAGGGTCAGGATGCCGGATAGGGACCTGAGTCTCCATGGCGGGATAGAACGCCGCCCCGGCGCCAGGTCAACCAAAGCGACGCCGTGGGCGCATCCGCGGCATGCCTCAAGCCAAGCTCCGCCTCGGAACCGCGACGGACCACAACCCGGCTCGTGATCATTCCGCTCATGCCGATGTGAGGTCAAGGCTCGAGCCCCGGGTCGGGTTGGTACGCGCGCGGCTGCGGATGGGCGTGGGTGTCACCGTCGCAGGAGGTCCCGGGATGTCTAGTGTGGGGTGGTGGCTTCGCCGATGAGGAGAAGAGGAGCCAGAAGGCGGTTACTACCGCGCCGGTGATCAGTCCTGTCCAGGCCTGCCCGAGGTCCGGTGTTGCCGGGCGAGGGCGTAGCTGCCGGCGACAAGGCCGACCAGACCGAGGGTGATCGAGGCCGGGTACAGCCACGGCGCGATCCTGCTGATCTGGTCGACCCCGTCAGGGGCCATCGCGCTTCCGATCATCGGTGCGGCCACGCGAGCAAGGCGGCGGTGCCGCAGCCGAGGAGATCCATCCCGGGTGTCCGCCATGGTCCTTGGTCGTCGGTCCGTCGTCGGGTGTCGCCGATGACCAGCGCGCCCAGGACCAGTGCCGCAACGAGGCGCGCTCAGGCCAGCGATCATGACTCCTCCTCCAGGGTCCCGTCAAGGTCGGTGAGAGTGCGGGTTGACTTGAGGGGTTTGTTGGCGTGTCTTGCACGGGGACGCGGTCCTTGCGCTCAGGATGGAAGCGCTAAACCATCCAGCCTGATTAAAGGACCGCGTCCAGTGACATCTTCCCTGTCACGGCCGCTCGCGTCGACCCGACGTTGCTGTGCCGCCACCCTCGTCCAACTGTTCCGCTTCTACCCGATCCCAGAGACCCCAGAGGCCTTCGCCATCGGCTGGATGTCATCCTCGCCCTCGCTGTGGCCGCAGTGGTTGGGGGTGGGCGGTCGATGGCGGCGATCTGGGAGTTCGCCCAAGACGTCGGAGCCGACCTGCTGGCCCAGCTCGGGATGCCAGCGGCGATCCCTTCCGAGCCGACGATCCGCCGCCTGATCGAGGCCATCGATCCTGTCGTGTTCAGCATGCTGCTGGGTGCTTGGATGAGGATCAGGTGGGACAGGATCGATGGTCAGCAGGTGATCGCTGTCGATGGCAAGACGGTGCGCCGGGCCTGCGCCGCGGGGCAGCGGGCACCGCATCTGGTCTCGGCGCTCTCCCATGGCACCGGCCTGGGTGCTTGGCCAGGTCAAGGTGGATTCGAAGACCAACGAGATCCAGCAACCCGCGATCTGCTGGGCATGATGGACCTGGCTGATGTCGTGGTCACCGCGATGCACTCCATACGCAGCGGGACACTGCCACCTTCATCACCAGGCGGGGCGGCGACTACGTGCTGACCGTGAAGGGTAACCAGCCGAACCTGTTCAAGGCGTTGGCGGCCCTGCCGTGGAACCACAGGTCCCCGGTGAATCCGAGACCCAGAAGGGCCACGGCCGCCGTAGCACCCGGACCATCAAGGCGGTCAGTGTCCGGCCTGGATCAGCTTTCCCGGCGCCCAGCAGGGTGCTGCAACTGCGTCGCACCACCACCGCCAACGGCAAACCACGTGTTGAGGTGGTCTACCTCATCTGCTCCAAGACCATGGCGCTGCCCAACCCAGCTGGTCGCTGGCTGGAGTTCGTGGGCACTGGGGCATCGAAGACAAGCTCCACTGGGTCCGCGACGTCACGTTCGATGAGGACAGGTGCCGGATCAGGACCGGCGTCGGTGCTGAAAACATGGCCACCCGCAACCTGGCCATCAGCTCCGCAGACTCGCCGGCGCATCCAACATTGCCGCAGCCCTGCGCGCCGTGTCCAGAGACGTCAAACGCGCCGTCAAACTCTACTGACAAGCTAGAACCCGACAATGACGGGGCCCTGGCTCCTCCTCGAGCCAGGAACCCGCTCACTCAATTCTAGGAAGCTGGGGTGCACATCCGGACTTGTCGGGATCGTGTGATCTCTGTTCCTGGGGGTTGCCGAGGGAGGTAGCGGTGGATGCCGGTGGCGTGCGTGATGAGCGGGATTCGGGCGATCCAGGCGGGGAAGCCCATTCTCGGTTCGATGTCGTCGAAGAAGGAGAACGATTCTACCTTCTGGATCCCAGGCAGCCCACGACTCGAGTTCCCGCGTGTGGATCCTGCACGCCCCAGCGCATCGGGCCGCGACCGGATGAGGGCAAGGTGCAGGTTCTCCATCCGCAGGCGTGCGGTGCGGTGGGTGTCTTCGCGATCAGTTCCGAGCCCGGGAACCGGTCGCGCAGTCTGCGCACCAGGTCACGGACCCGATCGGTTTCGGTGGCACAGCACGGCTCCTCGGCCACGAACATCACCCGCGAGCCGGTCTCGACGCTGATGTCGTCCGGCCAGGGGCTGGTCGAAGACTGGGGGTGGCCAGGTAGTGGTCGCGGTCGGA
>JADJTH010000011.1 GCA_016711325.1 Nigerium sp.
CGCTCCTGCTTCTGGTGGCGCTGCTCAACTACCTTGCCGCGTCCGCATGGATCCTGAGGGATCACCCACTCATGCATGACGCGTCCCCCGCGCGGCGCATGGGCATGGTGCTGAGGCGGTCACGGGACCTGGCGCACGACCGGACGGACCGCTCATGACCCGCACTGACCGAGACAGACCAATAGATGCGGCAAAAACGAACAGCGGTGACCGTTAACTCCTTCCGACGGGCAGTCACGCGCTGGGGATGGGCCGTCATCATCCTGGTCGCGGTCATCGCGAGCTTCATCGAACCAACCCCCGAGCGGATGCGAATCATGTGGATCGTGATGATCGTGACGCTCGCCATCATGGCCATTCGCCTAGCTCGGGATGCGATCAAGAACAGGAAAAAGAAGGAATGACGTCTGCCTGCGGTAGCCGCAGTCGCCCAGGTAGCAGCCTGGGCGGTTGTGGCCGCACCGGGCGGCATCCCAGCGCTCCTGCTCGACGTTAGGGCGAGTCGGCGCGCGCGTTCACCGTAGACTGACCCACCAGCCCGAGATCGTGCGCCCGCACCACGGCCTGCAGGCGCGTCGCGGCGTCCAGCTTGGCCATCAAACTCGCGGTGTACACCTTGATGCTGGACACCGACAAGCACAGTTCCTGCGCGATCTGGCGCGTGCTCAGCTCCGCGCACAGCAGGTCCAACACCTCGGACTCCCGCTCCTTGAGCGTGACTCGGGAAGCCTCGGTCACGTCACTCCCGTCCGCCGCGAACTCGCGGACTTCCGGCGCCCACACGAGGACGCCCCGGTGCACGGCGCGGATGGCGTCGGCGAACGTCTCGGGCGCGGTGTCCTTGAAGAGGAACCCGTTCACGCCGTCAGCCGCCGCCCGGCGCAGCACCGCTTCCTCAGCCAGGCACGTCATCAACAACACCTTGACCCCGGGGTGCCGCTCTCGTATCACCGCGGCGGCCGCCAGGCCGTCCATGCCCGGCATCCTGACGTCGAGAACGACGACGTCTGCCGCAGTCGTGGCCAACGCGTCGAGCATCGTGAACGCGTCCGCGTAAACGCCGACGATGGTGACGTCCGCGTCCAGTGCAACGTAGCGCGTGAGCGCATCGCGAGCGAGCGCGTCGTCGTCGACGATCATCACCCGCACCGTTCCGGGTGGCTGGGGGCCTCGCATCGTCGGGAGCGCGGCAGACGTCTGATTGTCGGATGGCACGACGAGTCACCTCCTGGGGGTGATAAGGACGCTACTACGACGCCTCGCCGAAGCCCATCGCAGCTGCTCGTCGCCGAGACGGCCGCCCAGTGACAGCGCCCGCCCGTCGGACCTACACGCGATCCGCCTACGATGGTTGCCGTTGCCCCACGACAAGGATCCGAGAAACTCCATGACTTCATCGAACGTGCCCACGCCTGCCAGCCCCTCGGCACCCGGATCGGACGATGTCACCCTCCCCGAGGAGCAGGGCGTCGGCGCCTGGCTGGTCCGCCTGCTGAAGGGCGTCGCGATCGGCGTCGGGTTCATCCTGCCCGGCCTGTCGGGCGGCGTCCTGGCGGTCATCTTCAAGATCTACGACCCGCTGATCCGGTTCCTGGCGAACCCGTTCAGGAACTTCGTGACGCAGGTGCGCTACTTCTTCCCCGTTGGCATCGGCGGCCTCGTCGGCGTGGTGCTGTTCTCGATCGTCGTCTCGGCCGCGTTCGGCCGCTACGAGGCGGCGTTCGTCTGCTTGTTCATCGGGTTCGTGATCGGCACCTTCCCGTCGCTGTGGCGCCAGGCCGGCAAGCGCGGACGCCACGCCCAGCACCTCGTCATCCTCGCCGTGTCGGCGGCCGTCATCTTCGCGATCATGCTCGCCGGCGGCGGGCTCAACCTGCAGGTGCCCCCGTCGATCCCGGTGTGGCTCGGCTCGGGCGCGCTCATCGGCCTAGGCGTGATCGTGCCGGGCATGAGCCCGTCCAACTTCCTGATCTACTTCGGGCTGTACGACAAGATGGCCGCGGGCATCAAGGACTTCGATCCCGCGGTGTTCATCCCGCTCTTCCTCGGCCTGGGGCTGTGCGTCGTCCTGTTCGCCAAGGCCGCCGACTGGGCGTTCCAGCGGCACTACGCGGGCATGTACCACTTCATCCTCGGTATGGTGGTCGGCTCGTCGCTGGCCATCTTCCCGACCGTCGTCTTCACCTCCGAGGCCGTGGAGAAGGCGGAACTCGGCTGGGGCGCGTTCCTCGCGTTCTGCGCGGTGATGCTCGTCGCGGGCGTCGCGGCGTCGTGGGGGTTCAGCAAGATCGAGGACCGCTACGCCGACCAGCGCGAGGCCATCGACGCCGGACGCTGAGCCGACGGCGGTTGCGCTCGATCAAGCTCTTGCCATGGTCTGCCGCGACGAGCCCGTCACGGGAATCGTCAGCGCTGCCCTTGCTGCTCATCCCGAGCCGGCGGCGCCTCAGGCGCTTCGTCGGCGTGCGGCCATTGGCGGCCGGCGGCGTCCGCGACCAGGGCCGTGTCCAGCATCCACACCGCACGGTTGAGCGAGCGGATGTCCACCCCTTCGACGCTGGCCAGCCTCGGCTCGGTCGACGGGACGACGACGTCGTGAACCTGCGCGGCGACGCGCGACGCGATCGCATCCAGGCGTGAGGTCAGGCCGGCGCTCAGCATCTCGGGTCGCTCCCCGCGCTGGGACAGCTCCACCGCGAACCGCTCGTGCTCGTCGATGACCTCGGGGTCCTCAGACAGCAGCATGGTCGACGTCGAGCGCAACAGACGGACGCCGCGTGTCACATCGCCGCCGAACTCGGCCACCGCCGCACGCAGGATCTCGTTGTCGCCCTTGGTCGCCTGTTCCGCGAGCAGGATCAGGTGCGCCGCCATCAGGCGTTCCTGCCCGCGCTGACGCCGGGCGTGAGCGGACGGCATCGTGTTCGGGTCGGCATTGCTGAGGGTGGCCGCCTCCAGCCCGGCCTCCTCCGCATCCTCGAACGAGTCACGCAGCGGCAGCGAGCGGATCGCCAGTGTCGCCGCCAGCACCACGACGCCCACGAACGGCAGCATCAGGTACACGGCGTGCATGGCATCCGCGAGCGCGAGCTTGAGCACCAGCGACACCGCCTCGGGCAGCGCGACGAGGGCGTCGTGGTTGAGGACGACGTTCGGGTCGAGTCCCTCGGGCGGCATCTGCTGTCGCGCCTCGGGTGTGAGACGCCAGTTGATCCCCTGCACCAGGTGCGAGGTCATCAGCGTGCCCGCGACCGCCGTCGCGAGCGTGTTGGCCGTGTTGCGGAAGAACTGCAGGGACGCCGTCGCCGGCCCCAGGTCGCGGCGCTGCACCGCGTTCTGGACGACGAGCGTGTAGAGCTGGAACGTCATGCCGGCGCCCAACCCGAACAACAGCGTGTAGAGGGCCAGCTCGATCGGCGACGAGCGGTGATCGAGGCGGGCCATCAGCATCGAGGCGATGATCACGACGGCGGCACCGCCCACCATGAAGGACTTGTACCGGCCGGTGCGGGTGACCAGATTGCCCACGACGATGCCCATGAAGAACAGCGCCACGTTCATCGGGATGAGGATCATGCCCGACTGCGTCGCCGTCATCCCGAGCACACCCTGGGCATACACGGGCGTATAGATGATCAGCACCATCAGCGTCGCGTTCATCAGGCACGCGGCAATGACCGACCACGTGAAGACCGAGTTGCCGAACAGGTGCATCGGCACGATCGGCTCGGCCGCCCGGCGCTCGAACCCCACGAACGCCGCGATGCCCACCACGCCGACGGCCAGAAGAGCGACGACGAGCGGGTCGGTCCAGCCCATGCCGGGACCGAAGCTGATGCCGAGCAGGGCCGCGGTGACGCCGATGGTCATCGTCACGATGCCGCCGTGGTCGATCCTGCGCGGGATGTCGAGCTCGGGCACGTGCATGAACCGCACGATCAGGAACAGCGCCGCCAGGCCGACGGGCAGGTTGATGTAGAACAGGACGCGCCAGGTGAAGGCGTCCGTGATGAAGCCCCCGATCAGCGGGCCGGCCACCTGCGACGCGCCCATCAGTGCGCCCATGTAGCCGGCGTAGCGGCCGCGCTGGCGCGGCGGGATCACGTCGCCGAGAATCGTCTGCGACAACGCCATGATCACGCCCATGCCCATGCCCTGGATGGCGCGGGACACGATCAGCCACACGAAGCTCTGCGCGACGCCCGACAGCATCGACCCGCCCATGAAGACGACGAGCGCGATCACGTAGAACCGCTTGCGGCCGAACATGTCGGCGAGCTTGCCGCTGATGGGCGTGATGACGGCCGAGGTCAGCATCACGATCGTGGACAGCCACGCGTAGAACTGGACGCCGCCCAGGTCGGAGACGATGCGCGGGATCGCCGGGCTGACGATGGTCTGGCTGATGGACGCCGTGAACATGCCCACCATCAGGCCGTAGTAGATCCACCGCACCTTCGCGAACTCGAAAGGCGCGGGGACGGCCGGGGTTGTCACTCCAGATCAGCCCTGGGAGTCGTAGTTCGGCGGGCGGTAGGGCTGCTGCTGAGGCGCGGGCTGGGCCTGCGGCTGCGGGGTTGCCGGCCCCTGGTAGGGCGCCTGTCGCGGAGGCTGCGGCGCCGGAAGCGCACCGGGCTGCGTGCCGCCCACCGCCGGGGCGCCGGGGGTGTCGCCGCGGTAGCTGATCTCGCCGAAGTTCACCTCGGGCGCGCGGCGCACTTCGGCGTCGTTGACCTCGAAGTACGTCGCCTTCTCGAACTTGAACATGTTGGCGATGATGGCGGCCGGCACCGACTCGACGCGCGTGTTGTAGTTGCGCACGTTCGCGTTGTAGTAGCGGCGCCCGGCCGCGATGCGGTCTTCGGTCTCGGCGAGCTGACGCTGAAGCTCGAGGAAGTTCTGGTTGGAGCGCAGCTCGGGATAGGCCTCGACGCTCACCATCAGGCCACGGACGGCGCTGGTGAGCTGTTCCTCCACCGCGGCGCGCTCGGCCGACGGGACGCCGCCCCGCTCGGCGCCGGCCAACTGCTGCGCCTGCGAGCGCAGCCGGACGATGCCTTCGAGCGTGTTGCGCTCGTGCGCCGCGAACGCGCGCACCGTCTCGAGCAGGTTCGGGATCAGCTCGTAGCGCCGGTTCAGCTCGACATCGACCTGACGCCACGACTCTTGGATCAGGTTGCGTTGCTTGACGAACCCGTTGTACGCGCCGATCGCCCACACGGCGCCGCCGACGGCGACCAACAGGATGACAACGAGGATGATCAACAGGAACTCCATGTCGGTCACCCTAGACCCTCGCCCCGACAGAATCACGGGGGTCGTCCGCCCTCCGTCGCCGCGAGAACCTGGCGTCGCCCGCAACCAGATCTCGCCGGGCTATCCCAGCGCGAGATCGGTCAGGTCGACGGCGTAGCGATAGGGCAGGCCCGCGGCCTCGATGAGTTCCCGGACGCCGGTGTTGCGGTCCACGATCGTCACGACGCCGACGACGTCACCGCCGGCCGACCGAACCGCCTCGACGGCCTGCATGACCGAGCCGCCGGTGGTGGAGGTGTCCTCGACGACGAGCACGCGGCGTCCGGCGACCTCGGTGCCCTCGATCTGGCGCTGCAGTCCGTGCGCCTTGCTGGCCTTGCGGACGACGAAGGCGTCGAGGCGTTCGCCCGCCGACGCGGCGGCATGCAGCATGGCGACGGCGACGGGATCGGCGCCGAGCGTGAGCCCGCCGACGGCGTCGAAGTCCCAGTCGGCGACCAGCGCGCGCATCACGCGACCGACCACCGGCGCCGCGGCCCCATCGAGCGTGACGCGGCGCAGGTCGATGTAGTAGTCGGCCTCGCGCCCCGATGCGAGGGTCACCCTGCCGTGAACCACGGCGAGGTCGAGGATGTGGGCGATGAGCTGCTCGCGGTCGGACATGGTGGTGAGCCTAGTGCCCTGTCGCGCCTCAATCGTGGGATCCGGCGGCGCCCGGGCCTCACTTCGCCTGGGTGTTCACGAGCGTGCCGAAGGCGATCGTGCGCCGGGGCGAGCGGAAGAGGTCGCCGCCCGTGGTCAGGGTGACGAGCGCCTCGACCGGCTTCGTCTCGGGACGCCCCGGCACCGGCTGAATCACCCAGGTGTCGGTGTCGAGGACCGTCGTCTCGCCGGGGTCGTGGGTGAGCGCGTACGTGTAGATCGCCGCACGCGTCTCGACGACGATCGCGTCGCCCACCTCGAGTTCCTTCATCCGCGAGAACGGGTCGCCGCGGCCGCCGTGGCCCGCGACCGCGAAGTTGCCGACTCCGCCCGGTGCCGCCGTGTCGTCGTACCACCCCACTCCCTCGCCCAAGGCACCCGGGTCGGTTCCGGCGAGCACGGGCTGCTCGAAGCCGTCGCCGAATGCCGGGATGCGCAGCAGCGCGACCGCCTCGCCCGGGCGCGGGCGCCCCTCGCCGGCGGGGGCCCGCCACTGCTGTCGCAGATCGGACGCCCGCGCCGCGGCCACGGCCGGATCGACGATCGGGCTTCGGAACAGATCCCACGCCGACCAGGTGAGCCCGGCCACCCCGAGGAGCAGGAACAGCACGCCCGCGACCAGCAGGCCGCGCCGGCGCGGGCGCACCGCCCGGCGGGGTGCGGTCTCGGCGGTCACGGGCGCCAGTATGCCAGCGGACGCCTCGGGCGTAGCGCCCGCGCTCAGGAGAACCAGGTTCCCCGGCGCGGAATCGGCGAGCACTGCTCCTCGCCGTCCGAGAACGGCGCTGCCCCGCCGCTCCAGTCGGCGACCTCGCGTCCGGCGAGCACCCGGTAGGCGAAGGTCGCGCGGGTGGCGAGCCGCGACAGGGCCGTCGTGGGCAGTGCGGCGTCCGAGGCGACGACGACCAGGTTGCCGAAGCGGCGTCCCTTCCACACCGCCGTCTCGGCGCTCACGATCAGGTGCCGGTGCACGGTCCGGACGCCGGCGACGAACCGGCGCGACCAGGCGAACGGCGCACGGTCGGTGACGTTGGCGGCCAGCAGTGCGCCCGGACGCCGCTTCGCGGCGACCTCCGCGAAGAACTCCGCGGTCGCGAGGGATGCCGGCACGCGCGGGCCGTCGAAGGCGTCCAGGACGAGGGCGTCGACATAGCCCGGGGGCATCGCGGCGACGCCGGCTCGGCCGTCGACGGCGCGTACCTTGATCCCCGAGTGTCGCGGCAGCGGCATCAGGCGCCGGACGTCGTCGATGAGGTCGGCGTCCGGCTCGCAGACGATCTGGGCCGTTCCCGGACGCCGCGCGGCCACGTAGCGCGGGATGGTCAGCCCTCCCCCACCCAGATGCACGATCCGGACCCGTTCGTCCGGATCACGGGCGAGGACGGTGGCGTCGAGGGCTTCGCACACGCGCTGGACGTACTCGAACTCCAGCCGGAGCGGATCACGCGGATCGACCCACGACTGGGCCGTGTCGCCCGCCATCACCCGGAAGGCGCCGGGATGGAACGGATCGGCCTCCACCCGCGCGCCGGTCACGTCACTCCCGCCCGGGCCGCGGCCATGCGTCGGCAAGGCGTCCGAGCAGGACGGCGAGCTGCTCGCGCTCGGCCGGCGTGAATCCGGCGAGGGCCTGCTCGACGGCCGCGGCCCGCTCGCCGCGGGCGCGCGCGACGAGCGCGCGCCCCTCGGCGGTGAGCACCACCTGCGTGCGGCGGGCGTCGGTCGGGTCGGCCTCACGCCGGACGTGTCCCGCCTCGACGGCCGCCTGCACCAGGCGGCTCGCGCGAGGCTGGTCGACGCCCATGGACGCCGCGAGCTCGCTCACGCTGGGCGGCGCGGACGCCGCGGCGAGTACGTCGAGCAGCCGGAACCGGGCGGCCATCCGGCCGAGCGGGCCGCCGTCGCGCCAGGGTCCTCGCCAGCCGGGTCCGGCATGAGGCCCGGGCCCGGCATGGAGGCCGGGATCGCCGTGCGGGAAGGGGTGCGGGCCCTCGTGTCCGGGCTCGCCGAACCGAGGGCGTCCGTGGTGGCGCCCGCGGCCCTCGCCGGGGCCGCCGGTCCGGGGACCGCGGAGGCGTCCGAGCGCGGCGGCGATGCGCTCGGACGGGGACTCTGACTCGTTCACGGCCCCAGGATACATGCCACTTGACATGTGTCGCGCTCCATGTCATTCTACATATGCATGCTTCATAACATGCATCGCACCGCTCGGTGCGACACCGACCTTCACGAGGAGCAACCACCATGAACACCCACGAACACGACACCATCGATCAGCCCGTCGAGACGGGCACCACCACCGAATGCCCCGCGTGCGCCGAGCGCCGTGAGCGCCGCGCCGCCCGCGAGGAACTCTGGGGCAAGCGCGAGGCGCGCGGGGGCGGACGCCGCCGCGGCCCGGGGGGCGAACGCCCCGAGGCGGACGGCCCCCGTCCGCCGTTCGGACCGGAGGCCGGCTTCGGCCCGCACCATCACGGCCACGGCTGCGGCCCGCACGGGCCCCATGGTCACGGCCACGGACGCCGCTTCGGCCGCAAGATCCGGCGCGCCTACGAGCGCGGCTTCGCCGCCGGCTTCGCGCAGGGCCTCGCGGCGCGCGACGCCCAGGCGACCCCGGCTGAGTGATGCCCCGCAGGCGTCCGACGTTCCTGCCTACGAAAAGAACCGTTGCGCACGGAATTCCGTGCGCAACGGTTCTTTTCGTGCGCGAGAGCCGCGCCGACCGCACCTCGAGCCAGCGGCTGGTTCAGGCCGGCAGCTGGTTCAGGAAGGCGATCAGCGTGCGGTTGAACTCGTCCGCGTGGGACACGTTGATGCCGTGCGGACCTCCCTCGACCACGTGCAGCGTCGACGAACGGATCGTCGCGGCGGCGCGCTTGCCCGACGGGCCGAACGGCACGTTGTTGTCGGAGTCGCCGTGGATCACCAGCGTCGGCACGGTGAACTTCTCGAGATCGGCGCGGAAGTCGGTCGCCCAGGCGATGATGCACTCCTGCAGCGCCGTGTCGGAGCCCTGCACGGTGATGGCCAGCGTCGCGTCGAACTGCTCGGGTGTGACCGCCAGCTCGGAGGGGTTCGAGAAGAACCACGTGATGAACGTCCGCAGGAACGCCTCGCGGTCGGCGGCACACTGATCGCGCAGTCCCTCGAAGCCCTCGATCGGCATGCCGCCGTCGGGGTTGTCCTCGGTGATGCACAGCGCTGGCGTGATCGCCGCGGCGAGAACGGCGCCCGCGAGGCGCCCCTCGCCGTAGTTGCCGATGTAGCGGGCCACCTCGCCGCCGCCCATCGAGAAGCCCACGATCACGGCGCCGGTAAGGTCGAGCCCGGTCATCAGCGCGTCCAGGTCGGCCGCGAGCGTGTCGTACTCGTAGCCGCTCCCGGGCTGGTCGGAACGGCCGAAGCCGCGGCGATCGTAGGCGATCACCCGGTAGCCGGCGGCGGCCAGCGGGCCGAGCTGGTCCTTCCACGCGTCCGCGGACAACGGCCAGCCGTGGATCAGGACGACCGGGCGTCCGTCGCCGCCGGAATCCTCGTAGTACAGCGTGACCGGTGTATCGCCGGGAACGGTGAAACGGGACATGGCTTCCTCCTCGCTGTGGAAACGTCGTGACTCCGACCCTAGCCAGCGGATGGCGGACACGAAAGCCCCGCCGACGCCAGGCGCCGCGGGTCGCGGCCAGCGCCGGCCCTCGGGCCGCCCCGACGCGCCCCGGCGCGCGGGGAACCACACGACGCCCGGGACCCCCATCGGCCGACGCCGAATCGAAACACGGACGTTTCGCTCGCATCGCACGGCGACCCTCGTGGTGCGTCACCGCAATAACAGGATCAACCCCACGTACTCCGCGGCGACAGCGATGAGAATCCTCAAACACCCGGCGGCGCAAATCGGCGCCGCCGCGATCCTCGGCATCGCCTTCGGGTTGAACGTCGGCAACTGGGCCGCCAATATCGGGTTCGTCGGCGATCTCTTCATTCGGCTGATTCAGATGTCGATCGTCCCGCTGGTGATGACGTCGGTGAGGGCTCCGCGGCGATTTGCCGCGTAACCCTTCTCTTCGTCGGCCGTCAAGCCTTGTTCGTGCGGAGCCGCCGCACCAGCATCTGAACGAGGATGAAGGCCAGGTAGACCGAGAAGAGCACGTTGCCCCAGAACGGATCCACCCAGCCGGCGACGAACGTGCCCAGCGGCACGAAGACGCACGCGGCGAGGCCAACCCACGCCGCCGCACGCAGATCGACGTTGGCGCGACGGACGTTGCCCAGCGTGGCGGAGACCGACCCCGGGATCATCATGAGCAGCGACGTGCCCTTGGCCTGCAGGTCATTCGCGCCGAAGAAGAACATCAGCACCGGCACGATGATGATGCCGCCGCCCACGCCGAGGACGCCCGACAGTATGCCCGTCACGAAGCCCACGGCGACGAGCAGGACGCCGCTGATCAGATCGATCTCGAGGCGGTCGCCGCGTGAGGGCACCACGAACCACAGGCTCACGATCACCACCGCCAGGAACGCCATGAACGACCACTGGATGACACCGGTCGGCAGCTTCGCGAGCAGCAGCGTGCCCACCTGGGCCCCCACCACCACGCCGATCGCGATACACAAGGCCGCCAGCCAGTCGACGTGGCCCTGCAGCGTGTAGCTCGTCGCCCCGACGACCGCCGTCGGCAGGATCGCCGCCACCGACGTGCCCGCCGCCAGCTTCTGTTGCATGCCGAGCCACAGCACCAGCGCCGGAACGATGATCGTGCCGCCCCCGATCCCGAACATGCCCGACAACAACCCCCCGGCGGCGCCGACGAGAAGAAGTGGCAGGACACCGGGGCGTACAGACTGATCCATGGGGGAAACCCTCCGCCTATTCATGATGTGTTCGAAGACGTGCGGTCGCCCATTGAACGACCACCCGGGGCCGGGCATGGCCCATCCGGTCAAATATAGCCCCACAATTTCGCGGGCGTGACAGCCGTGTTCCGATGTCGGGAATCGATCCGAGAACGATTCGAAACACCCCCGAAACACGCGCCTGCTAACGTGCTCGCGGTTCGATCGGAAGACCGGAAGAAAGGGGCCGAGGTGGCCTTGCCGCACCCTTCTCCGCCGAGCGACGGCGACGAGCCAGCCCTCGCCGTCTCGCCCATCCTCCAGCGCGACACCGGCCCCATTCCCGGCGACGTCTATCTGCCTTCGACTCCCGGCCACGTGCGGTGGGGCCGGCTTCCGTGCCGCGCGGACGCCCCCGTCCTGACCATCGCCCCTGGCACCTGCGTGACGATCGACACGGTCAGCCACGAGGGAATCCTTGAAGACCAGGGCCGCGACCCGCTCGCCTACTTCGCGCAACACGGGGTGCCCGCGGCGTCCGTGCTCGGCGACGCCGTCGAGATCGCCGCCGGTCCCGGGCACGACCCGGCGACCGACGGACCCCACGTCATCACGGGGCCGATCCACGTCGAGGGTGCCTGCCCGGGCGACCTGCTGAAGATCACCGTGCTGACGCTCGCCCCGCGCGTCCCCTACGGGGTCATCTCGAACCGGCACGGACGAGGCGCGCTGCCCGGCGAACTGCCGCGCGGCGAGGGCAACGTGAGCGTGTTCTGCCCGGTCGAGCAGCGGCCCGGCGGCCTGGTGGGCGTCCTGCCCGTCACCGAGGGCGGGCCGCGCGTCGTGGAGTTCCCGCTCGCGCCGTTCCTCGGCACCATGGGCGTCGCGGTCGACGCGGACGTCCGCCCGCACTCGGTGCCACCCGGCTCCCACGGCGGCAACATCGACATCAACCTGCTCGTCGAGGGCAGCGTTCTCTACCTGCCCGTGCAGGTGGACGGCGCGCTCGCCTACGTCGGCGACCCGCACTTCGCCCAGGGCGACGGCGAGGTGGCGCTCACCGCGCTCGAGGCGTCCCTGCGAGCGACGCTGCGCTTCGACGTCGTGCCCCGTGAGCAGGCGCTCGCCGAGTTCGGCGAGGTGGCCGGCCCCCTGGCGCGCGCCGGCGGCTATCTGGTGCCGACCGGGCTCGATCCCGACCTGAACGAGGCGATGCGCGCCTGTGTGCGCGCCGCGATCTCCCTCATCCGCGCCCGCTGGGGCGTGGACGAGCACCTCGCCTACGCCTACCTGAGCGCGGCGACCGACTTCGACATCTCCCAGGTCGTCGACCTCACCTGCGGCGTCCATGCCCGCATCCGCGAATCCGACTTCGAAGGGGTGCCCCGTGACCGAACGCCATGAAGAATCGGCCGTGCGCCACGGCGATGAGGTGCCGCCCGACCTGCTGGACGCCTTCTGGCACTACGAGCGGGCCATCCTCGCCGACGACCTCGACGTCCTCGACGACTCGTTCGCCGACGGTCCCGCCACGTTGCGCGGAGACTCGGCGGGCCTGCTCGTCGGCCACGGCGCCATCTCGGCGTTGCGCGGCACCCGCGGCGGCGTTCCCGCCCGCATCATCGAGCGCATCGAGAGCCGGCGCCTCGCCGAGGACGCCGTGCTGCTGGTCTCGCTCGCGCGGTATGCCGCCGGTGGGACCGGCCTCCAGACCCAGGTATGGCAGCGGATCGGCGAACGCTGGCAGATCACCGTCGCGCACGTGACGCCGCGCGCCCAGCCGCTGGACCGGTCGGTGTGGCGCAACGTCGGCGACCCGTTCTGGCACGCCCAGGCGGACGGCCCGCTCAACGGGCTCACGTTCGCGGTCAAGGACCTGTTCGCGATCAAGGGACGCCGCATCGGTGCCGGCAACCCCAGCTACCTGCGCCACGCGCGTCCCGAGGCCACCACGGCCCCGGCCGTCGACGATCTCCTGTTCGGCGGGGCGTCGCTGCGCGGCATCGCCCGCACCGACGAGTTCGCCTACAGCATCGCCGGCGACAACCCGCACTACGGGACGCCGCCCAACGGCGCCGTGCCGGGCGCGCTGCCCGGTGGTTCCTCGAACGGGCCTGCCACCGCGGTCGCGACGGGGCAGACACAGATCGGGCTCGCCACCGACACGGCTGGCTCCATCCGGGTGCCGGCGTCCTATCAGGGCCTATGGGGGCTGCGGACGTCGCACAACCTCGTGCCGCGCCAAGGCCTGCTGCCGCTCGCGCAGTCCTTCGACACCATCGGCTGGCTGACCCGCGACTCGGCTACCCTCCAACGGGTCACCGAATGGTGCCTGGCCTACGAAGGGTCGGCGTCCACCGAGAGCGTCTACGGCTCCTCGAGCGACGATCTTCCCTGGCGTTTCATGGTCGTCGCCGAGGCGGTCGAGGCCGCCGAGCCGGCCACCCGCGAGGCGTTCGGGGCGCTGCTCGACCGCCTTTCCACCACACCGGGGGGGCCTGACGTGCGCACGGTGAACATCGGCGACCTCGACCGCTACTACGAGCCGTTCCGGGTCGTCCAGGGCGCCGAGGCCTGGCGCAACCACGGCGGCTGGATCCGCGAGCATCCGGGGGCGACCGGCGCCGCCGTCGCCGCGCGGTTCCGGGCGGCGTCCGAGATCACCCGCGAAGAAGAGGCCGCGGCGCGCGCCGACCTGCGCGGGCTGCGCGACCATCTGCGCGAACTCGTCCGGGACGCCGTCCTGATCATGCCCACCGTTCCCGGTCCGGCCCCGATGCGCACCCGGTCGGGCTCGCAGGTGGACGCCGTCCGCGCGGCGACGCTGCGCATGACGACGCCCGCCGCGGTCGGCGGCCTGCCGTCGCTGTCGATGCCGCAGCTGTTGGTCGCCTCCCAGCTCGGCCCTGCGCCGGTCGGCGTCGCGCTCATCTCGGGCGAGGGCACCGACATCGCGCTAGTGCGCACGGCGCGCCGGCTCGAGGCACTGCTCGCATGACGGCGTCCGAGCCGACATCCACCCTGGAGAGGAACCTCATGATCGTCCCCGGCCCCCTCGACCCGCCCGCCCGGCTGCTGATGGGCCCCGGCCCGATCTCGGCCTACCCGAGCGTGCTGCGCGCCATGTCGACGCCGTTGGTCGGCCAGTACGACCCGTTCATGACCGCGACGATGAACGAGACCCAGGAGCTGTACCGCGGCGTGTGGGCGACCCGGAACGAGGCGACGCTGCTCGTCGACGGCACGTCCAGGGCCGGGATCGAGGCCGCCCTGATCTCGTTGCTGCGCCCCGGCGACCGGGTGCTGGTTCCCGTCTTCGGCCGGTTCGGCCACCTGCTCGCCGAGATCGCCGAGCGGGCGATGACCGAGGTCCACACGATCGAGACCGCGTGGGGCCAGGTCTTCCCGACATCGGCGATCGAGGACGCGATCGTCCGGGTGCGTCCGGCCGTGCTCGCGCTCGTCCACGGCGACACCTCGACCACCATGGCCCAGCCGCTCGACGAGATCGGCGCGATCTGCGCGCGTCACGGCGTCCTGTTCTACTCCGATGCCACCGCCTCGCTCGGCGGCAACGCCTTCGAGACGGACGCCTGGGGTCTGGACGCCGCCACCGCGGGCCTGCAGAAGTGCCTCGGTGGCCCGTCCGGATCGGCGCCGCTCACCCTGTCGGAGCGCGCGGTCGAGGTGATCCGCGCCCGCGGGCGGATCGAGGCCGGCATCCGCGAGGAGGGCGACCCCGAGGCGTCCGACTTCATCCGCTCGAACTACTTCGACCTCGGCATGATCCTCGACTACTGGGGTCCGCGGCGGCTCAACCACCACACCGAGGCCACGTCGATGCTGTGGGCGGCGCGCGAGTGCGCGCGGCTGATGCTGATCGAGGGACGCGACGCGACCATCGCCCGGCACGCCCTGGCCGGCGAGGCGATGCTCGCCGGTGTCCGGGCCCTCGGGCTCGGCATCTTCGGCGACGTGGCGCACAAGATGAACAACGTGGTCGCGGTCGAGATCCCCGAGGGCGTGCCCGGCGAGGCCGTCCGCGCCGCCCTGCTCGACGACTTCGGCATCGAGATCGGCACCTCCTTCGGGCCGCTGCACGGCCGTGTCTGGCGGATCGGCACCATGGGCTACAACGCCCGCCCGGACGCCGTCCTCACCACGCTGGCGGCGCTCGAGACGGTGCTCGGCCGCTTCGGACGGCGCGTCCCGCGCGGGGGCGGCGTCGAGGCGGCGAGCGACGTGTACCGGGCGGCGTGACCGTGGCCGGACGTCTGACCGACGTCGGTCCGGACCGCCTGTTCGCCGCCGCGCGCCGGGTGATGGTGCGCTGCGACGAACTCGCGCGGGCCACGGCGACGCCGGGCGCAGGCATCGAACGGGTCTACCTGTCCCCCGAGCACGCGCGGGTGAACCGCCTGGTCGCGGAGTGGATGCGCGAGATCGGCATGACGACCCACCAGGACGCGGCCGGCAACCAGGTCGGCCGGATGCTGCCGGTCCTGGGCGATCCCGAGGCGCCCGCCCTGCTGCTCGGCTCCCACCTCGACACCGTTCCGGCCGCGGGCCGGTTCGACGGCATCGCGGGCGTCCTCATGGCGCTCGAGGTCGTCCGGCTGCTGCGCGCATCGTCTGGCCCCGGCCGGCCCGGGCGCGTCCCACTGCCGTTCGCACTGGAGGTCATCGCATTCTCCGACGAGGAGGGCACCCGCTTCGGCAAGGCCCTGCTCGGCTCGGCGGCGTCCGCGGGCGGCTGGCGCGAGGACTGGTGGGCCCTGAGGGATGCCGACGGGGTGACCCTGCGCGAGGCGTTCCTCGACTTCGGCCTCGACCCGGGGCGCATCGGCGAGGCCGCCTACCGCCCCGAGCAGCTCGTCGGCTACCTCGAAGCCCACATCGAGCAGGGGCCGGAGCTGGACGAGCGCGGCGAGTCGCTCGCGGTGGTGTCGTCGATCGCGGGCGCGCGCCGGTTCCAGATCACGGTCGAGGGTGAGGCGCGCCACGCCGGCGGCACCCCGTACGAGGCCCGGCGCGACGCCCTGCTGGGCGCGAGCGAGGCCGCGCTCGCGGTCGAGCGGATCTGCCGCGCCGAGCACCACATCATCGGCACGGTCGGGCAGCTGGAGACCTTCCCGGGCGCGGTAAACGTCGTGCCCGGCGAGGCGCGGCTCAGCCTCGACCTGCGCGGCGAGCTCGACGGTTCGCGCGACCGGGTCTGGGACGCGATCGCCCGCGAACTCGACGCCATCATGGGACGCCGCGGCCTGCGCTGGCGTGCCCGCCCGTTCCACGACGCGCCGGCCGTCTTCTGTGCGCCCCTGCTGCAGGACGTCGTCCGCGCCGGCATCATGGCCACGCTCCCGGCGGGAGCGGACGCCCCCGCGACCCTCTTCAGCCGCGCGGGTCACGACGGCATGGCGATGGCGGACGTCACCGACGTCGGCATGCTGTTCATGCGCAACCCGGGCGGCATCAGCCATCACCCCGACGAGTTCGTGAGCGTCTCCGACGTCGCGGCCGGTATCTGGGCGCTGACCGAGGCCGTCCTGCACCTCGCCGGAGACTCTCGATCCTGAGGTTCCCACCCCACCACCATGGGCGGCCACGAGGGTCGGTGGCATGAAGATCGGCTACGCAGCGCCGCTGGCCACCCTCGAGACGATGCACCAGCCGTGCGACGCCGCAGCACGGGCGGGATTCGACTATTTCGAGGTGCCGCTGGCGCCGCTCGGTCTGCTGGAGGGCCGCGAGAAGGCGGCGCTCGACGTCCTGAGCGCGCTGTCGCTGCCGTGCCTGGCGGCCCAGTCGTTCCTGCCCCGCGGGCTGGTGCCGACCGGCCCCGAGATCGACGAGAACCGGGTCAAGACCTACCTCGGCAAGGCCGCGGAGCTGTGCCAGGCGCTCGGCATCCCGGTCGCCGTCTTCGGCGCCGCGTGGTCGCGCAACGTGCCTGACGGGGCTCGTACGACTATCCCGTCATCGCCGGCCACCTCGCGGCGATCGGCTACGACGAGACCGTCTCGGTCGAGGTCATGCACCACCTGACGGACGCCGAACTCGCCGAGACCGCGGCGTTCCTGCGGAGCGTCTGGCCGTCCTGAGGGTCGGCGTCAGCCCTTCGCGACCTCGGGGCCCCGCACGAAGATGACGAACTCGCCGCCGGGCATGATGTCCACCGTGCTGCACGCCAGTGCGTCGTCCCGCTCGGCGAACACCGGCGTGCCTCCGGGCACCGGGCCGAGCGCCTCGCGGGTGACACGATCGGCCTCCGCGGCCTGGACCCCGGCGAGCCTCTCGGCGTCCGCGAGACCGAGGCAGCCCTCGCTGATGCCCGTCCGGAGTGCCTCGAACATCACGGCCGACTGGGCGTCGATGGCCGCGTACTTCGAGTCCTCCCCCCCGGGCAGCGGAAAGACCTCCGCCCCGGGCGGAAGTTCCGCCGGCTCGGTCGGCGTGCTCCGCAGCAGGATCACCTGCTGGGTCCCGTCGGTCATCGGGAAGAAGCAGCCGTCGGTGTCGTCGGCCACCGCGTCCACGGTCCATCCGGTCAGCCCGGTCTCCTTCAGCGCGAACTGCGCGAAGGCGCTCGCCTGCGCCGCGGTCATGCACGCCGAGGGGCGGTCGACGAGATCGTCCAGCGCCCACTGCACGCGCTTGCGCTCCTGGGCCACGGCGTCCGGACGGGCGATCAGCTCAGCGCCCTCCGGAACCTCGGACGCCGGTGTGACGAGGGTGTATCCGTGGTACCGGAACGCCACCGGGTCCTTGATCGCCGGCACGGCCGCCTTGGCGGCGTAGGTGGCGCAGTCGGCGATGGGGTCGGCGGTCAATCCGCTCCCGCCGAACGTCGGGTTGTTCTGGACGTCGATGCGGTCCGGATCGACGAAGGTCGTCATGCACGTGACGCCGTCGTTCGCGCCGCCGGCGAACATGGTCGAGTAGGTGGCGTACGCGATGCCGCCGCCGAACACCGTGGCGGCGGCCGCGACGGCGACGATGCGGCGTCCGCGCTTGGGGCGGGACTGCCGGGGCGTGGTTCCTGGGGTCATGGTGATGGCCTGTCTGAGCGTCTCGAGCGCCCGGTCGTCGACGGCGTCGAGGTCGTACCGGCGGGCCGGGTCGGCGAGCCTCAGGGCCGCCAGCGGATCGCGCTTCATGCTGTCTCCTCGTTGCCGAAGCCGGCTCGTGCCGGCTCACTCATCACATGTCCGGACACCGCCGGGCGTTTCACGGGTGCCGCGTCCCGGGCAGGTTCCGCATCCTCGGCCTCGATCCGCTCCATCGCGGCGGCCAGCCGCCGGCGCGCCCGGTGCAGCCGGACGCGGACGGTTCCGGGCGCGAGGTCGAGCACGACGGCGATCTGGGCGGGCGTCAGTTCCTCCCAGGCCAGCAGGCGCACGATCTCGGCGTCGCTCTCGCTGAGCAGCGTCAGCGCGCGGACGACCGTCGGCGTGCCCGGCGGCTCGGGCGCCGGTACGTAGGCCCGCCCCAGTTCGGCACCCAGCCGCCGTGCGAGGGCCGTCCGGCGCGCCTCGCTCCGGTGGGCGTTCCCGAGCACGCGGCGCGCCACCCCGAACAGCCACGGTCTGGCCCCCTCGCCCGGCGGCACGTCGCCGAGCCGCCGCCAAGCGACCAGGAACGTGTCGGCGACCACGTCGGCCGCGTCCTGTGGGTCGCCGACCCGCCGCACCGCGTAGCTGAGCAGCGCGAGCCGGTGGGCGGCGAACAGGGCGTCGAAGCGTTCCTCGGGCGGCGGTGGTGGGTGCACGTCTTCATCATGTCCGGCACCGCCGGGGGCGTTACACCACGGCCGGACACAGTTCACCGGGTGGCCGCCCCCCTCGCGGTCACCCGGTGAAGTGCCGATCCGGCGTCCAGCCCGGATCCGGCTCAGTGCACGGCGTCCGGATCCTTGGCACGCGTGCCGTCGACCCGATCGTCCGGCTCGTAGGAATCGGGATCGAGCGTGCCGCCTCGCCGCAGCACCTCGACCTCGTCGCCCTGCACGCGTCGGGCCGGCGCAGCCGCGAAGCCGCTCGGATCGGTCGGCCGGCCCGGCAGCAGCGTGTTGAAGAAGAGGTTCAGCAGCACCGCCGTCACCGCGGCCGCGCTGATGCCGGAGTGGAAGATCGTGATGAACCAGGCGGGGAAAGCGTGCCAGAAGTCGGGCGAGACCACCGGGATCAGGCCGAACGCGATGGCCGCCGCCACGATGACGATGTTGTTGTTGCCCTGGTAGTCGACCTTCGCGAGGGTCCGGACGCCGCTGGCCGCGACCGTGCCGAACAGCACGATGCCGGCACCGCCCAGCACCGGACCCGGGATGAGACTGAACACCGCGGCGGCCATCGGCGACAGACCGAGAACGACGAGGATCGCGCCTCCCGCGGCGACCGCGAACCGGCTCTTGATGCCGGTGAGGGCCACCAGCCCGACGTTCTGCGCGAAGGCCGACGCGGGAAAGGCGTTGAACACGGGAGCGATGGCCGTGGAGATCATGTCGGCGCGCAGCCCGTCGGAGACCCGCCGGGAGTCGACCTTCGAACCGATCACCTCACCGACGGCGAGCAGGTCGGCCGTCGTCTCCACCATGATGACGAGGATCACGATGGTCATGGAGAGGATCGCGCCGAGTTCGAACACCGGCATGCCGAACGCGAACGGCTGCGGGAAGGCGACAAGCGACGACCGGGCGACGACCGACGCGTCGGCCACGCCGAGGATCAGGGCGACGATCGTCCCGACCGCCAGGCCGAGAAGCACCGCCAGGCGGGACAGGACCTGGATCTTGCTGAGCACGATGACGACCGCGAAGGTGAACAGCGCGAGCCCGATGTTGCCGAGCGAGGCGAAGTTCGGGTTGGCCACGGACTGGCCGTTGACGACGATGGTCTCGTTGCCGGTGATCCACCGTGCGGCCACGGGCATCAGCGACAGGCCGATGATCGTGATGATCGACCCGGTCACCACCTCGGGGAAGAACCTGACGATTCGGCCGAAGAAGGGCGCGATCACCAGGCCGATCAGTCCCGCGGCGATGACGGCGCCGAAGACGTGCTGCAGGCCCTCCCCGCCCCGGTCGCCGATGATGGCGAGCATGGTGGACACAGCCGCGAACGAGGTGCCCTGGACGAGCGGCAGTTGCGCACCGAAGTACGGCACTCCCAGCGTCTGCAGCAGGGTGGCGGCACCGCTGACGAACAGTCCGCACGCCACGAGAAGCGCCTTCTCGGCGGTGTCGAGGCCGGCGGCCCCGCCCACGATGAGCGGCACGGCGATGACGCCACCGAACATGGCGAGGATGTGCTGGACTCCGTAGCCGATCGTGCGGCCGGCACCGAGGTTCTCATCCTCGGGCCGGGGCGGCGCTCCGCCCGGTGCCGCCTCCGCGGTGGCAGGCATTGTCTGGGTCATGATCGATCTCCGTTCGAGCGTCTGAATCGGGGTGATCGACAACTTAAATGCCTCAGATACAGCGGGCGTTGCCGTGCTGTTGAATCCGCGTTTCAGCGTGCGCGAATTCACCTCGCGGGATCAGCTTCCGCGGTATGTCGAATAGGCGAACGGGCTGAGAATCAGCGGCACGTGATAATGCGGAAGGGCCGCGACCGTGAAGGTCACCGTCACCGAGGGATAGAAGGCGTCGATATCGCGCGAGGCGAAGTAGGCGCCGGTCGCGAAGACCAGTTCGTAGTCGCCCGCGGGCAGTACGCCGGGCCCGAGCCCGAGGCGTCCGTCGGCGTCGGTGACACTGCTCCACGCCTGACCGGCCGCGCCCGTGAGGGTCACGCCGACGCCCGCGGCCGGCGTCCCCGAGCTCGCGTCCAGGACGTGGGTGGTGAGGTGGCTCATGCTGCTCCTTCCGTGGCGTCGTCGGAGCCAAGCTCGTGACGCAGCCGTACGACGGCGATCTGCGTGAGTTGCTCGAGGGCCTCGCCGGCTTCGGACGCCGCGTCGTTGCCCAGCCTACGCCGGGCCTCCGCCAGCATCTCCGCTGGTGAACGACCTGTCGCACGGATCAGGAACACCCGGCCGAACCGCGCCTCGTAGGCGGCGTTCGCCTCGGCGATCGCCTCGGCGACCTCCGCCGGGGCGCCGCCCACCGCCGCCTGTTCACGGCGTGACGCCGCCGCGTCCGCCCCCGTCCCCGTGGGCTTCTGCCCAATCCGGGGGTGGTGGGCGAGGGCCGCGTCGAGGTCGGCCGCGTCCCAGGACGCCGCGGCCCGCGCTGCATATCGCGCCAGGGCGTCGACGTCGGGGTACGGACGCCCGGCGGCGACCGCGTCCGCCCACCAGGGGACGGCGGCCCAGACCCTCGCGGCGGCGCGGGCACGGGCAGCATCGGCAGCGTTGAACTCAGCGAGGTTCATTCGACCGACGTTAGGCAACCTGCGTTTCCGGTAGGTAACGGACGGGTTCCAGATGGGTGGCACCGACGATGACCCGTCGAAACATCGGCGAAATGGGCAGGCTTTAGCATGACTCGAAGCCCCGGCGCCGGCGTGGCGGGAGCCGCGAACGGCGACGCCGAGCCTCAGAGAAAGGAGGCAGGAAATGACGACAGGCCGCCAATCGATCGTCGCGTCGCGCGCCTGGATCGACGGCGAGTTCCGCGCGGCGCGGATCGACGTCGCCGACGGCCTCATCAGCGCGATCACGCCGCGACGCGAGTGGGCGGCGGACCTTCGATCGGATCCCGACACGACCCCACGAGGCGCGGCAGCGTCCGAAGTCGTCCGCATCCCGGGCGATGCGGTGCTGCTGCCCGGGCTCGTCGACACGCACGTGCATGTGAACGAGCCCGGGCGCACCGAGTGGGAGGGATTTCGCTCAGCGACGCTTGCGGCCGCGGCCGGCGGCATCACCACCATCGTCGACATGCCCCTCAATTCGATTCCGCCCACCACCACCGCCGAGGCGCTCCGCCTCAAGCGGCGCGCGGCCGAGGCGACGGCCTTCGTCGACGTCGGGTTCTGGGGCGGGGCCGTGCCCGCGAACCTGCGCTCGCTCGCCGAGCTCGACCGCGCGGGGGTGTACGGATTCAAGTGCTTCCTCTCCCCCTCGGGCGTCGAGGAATTCCCGCACCTCGACCACGGGCAGATGTTCCGCGCCATGACCGCGGTCGCGGCGCTGGGTTCACGCCTGATCGTCCACGCGGAGGACCCCGCCCTGCTGGGCGGCGACGGCCCGCTCGGGCCGAGGTACGCCGACTTCCTGCGTTCGCGTCCGGCGGCCGGCGAGCACGCCGCCATCCGCGCGGTCGTGGACGGCGTGCGCCGCAGCGGCTGCCGCACCCACATCCTGCACCTCAGCGACGCGCGCGCCCTGCCTACGCTGCGCCAGGCCAAGGACGAGGGGTTGCCGATCACCGTGGAGACCTGCCCGCACTACCTCACGATCGTTGCCGAGGAGATCCCCGACGGCGCGAGCGAGTTCAAGTGCTGCCCGCCGATCCGCGAGGCCTCCAACAGGGATCTGCTGTGGGAGGGCGTCCTCGACGGCACGATCGACGCGATCGTCAGCGATCACTCACCCAGCACGGTCGAACTCAAGCGCACCGGAGACGGCGACTTCGGGCTGGCCTGGGGTGGCATCTCGGGGCTGCAGCTCGGGCTGTCGGCGACCTGGACCGAGGCCCAGCGCCGCGGGATCCCGCTCGCGGCCCTCCTGCCCCTGTTCACCATCGGTCCGGCGGCGGTCGCCGGCATCGCGGACGCCGGGGCGATCGCCCCCGGCCGTCCTGCGCACCTGACCGTGTTCGCCCCCGATGACGTGCTGCGGGTCGACGCGACCGAACTGGAGCACCGCAACCCGATCAGCGCCTACGACGGGCGAACGCTGCGGGGACGCGTCCGGCGCACCTGGCTGCACGGCGGGACCGTGTTCGACGCCCGGGCCGGTTGGGCCGGCCGGGCCGTGCCTACAGGACGCCTGCGCCGAGGTTGACCGGACTGTCGACGATGTTGCCGATGATGCCCTTGAGGACGCCCGAGCCGTCGGTGCCCCACAGGCTGGCGTACCAGGCGTCCGTGGCCGCCTTGTCGTAGGCGTGGGTCTCCTCGCCGCGCTTGCGGGCGCGGAGCACCAGGTCGCCCGCCCGTTCGGCCCGGATCTTCTCGTAGCGCTGGAGCGTGTCTTCGACGCTGATGGTGTTGGTCGCGACGGCGATGGCGAGGGCGAACGAGTCCTCGAGCGCCGAGCAGGCGCCCTGACCGATGTCGGGTGACGTGTTGTGGGCGGCGTCGCCGAGGATGGCGACGCGTCCCTTGGCCCACGTCGAGAACGGCGTGATGTCCCAGATCTCGACCCGGTTGAGGGACATGTCCGGATCGATGGTCTCGATGAGCCGCTGGACGCCGGGCGCCCAGCCCGCGAACGCCTCCTCCAGCGGGGCCTTGCCCTCGGAGCGGTCATACGGCAGGCCGGCGGGCTGCACGACGTCGAACCAGAAGTAGAACCGGTCGCCGGCGACGGGCATCACGCATGCCCGCTTGCCGTCGGCCACGTAGCTCGTCCACTGGTCCTTGGGGCCGATGGTCTCGTCGACGGGGATCAGCCCGTTGAAGTTGGTGTAACCGGAGTACTCGCGGACGATCGGCCGGTCCCCCTCGGCGGTGACGTAGTCGCGGGTGATCGAGCGCGCGCCGTCGGCGCCGATGAGCATGTCGGCGGTGTCGGTCGTGCCGTCGGCGAAGGTGACGGTCACCGTCGCGCCGTCGTCGGCGATGGCCTCCATGCGCATGCCGAGGTGAATGCCGTCGGCGCCGAAGCGATCCATCAGCAGCGCCTGCAGGTCCGCGCGCGCCACGGGGTAGGGCTTCTGACCGGTCTTCTCGGTGACGGGCGCGAGCGAGAACTGGCACATCGTCTCGCCGCTGATGCCTTCGACGTAGGCCATGTCGTCCATCGAACCACCGAGCGCGGCCACCTCGTCGGCGAGCCCGAGCCAGTTGAGGACCTTCACGCCGTTCGACCACAGCGACAGTGCCGCACCGACCGGCTTGTTCTCGCGCATCTGGTCGTAGATGACGACGTCGTGGCCGAGCCGCTTCAGCGCAATGCCCGCGCTCGTCCCGCCGATGCCTGCACCGATGATGATGATCTTCATACGACCGGATGGTAGGAGGCACGTGTCACCGGAGGATTTCCGCCGAATGACAACGTGTTACGCCCCGTGACAGGTGGGCCGGGCCGGCCTCGACCTGTGTTCGGTCGCCCCCGGCACCGTCACCTCGTATTCGGCGGCCATGTGGACGGGGCGACCCGCCGCGCCTACGCTCTGCCCATGTCGTCTGGTCAAGGGAGCCGCGCCTCGTGCGGGCTGAACGAGCGGGCGGACGCCGGTCGCCTTCCGTCCTTCGACATCCCGACCCCCCAGGACGCGCCGGCCCGGTTCGACTTCGTGGTCGAACAGCAGGCTCGCACCTACGCGGGCATCGTGCGGCCGGACTTCGCCACCCTCCAGCGCGCGGGCCGGACCGAACGGGTCTCCGCGTTGGTGGAAGAGTTCGCCAACCCGGGCACCGCGCGCCGGCTGGTCGCGCGAGAGGGCGGCGCCATCGTCGCGGTGGCGTCGATCCAGGACGCTCCTGCCAGCTGGGAGCGCGAGTTGGGGCTCCTCCCCGCGCCGGCCGGCCGCTGCCTCGACCGTCTCTACCTGCACCCGGACCTCCACGGCCGGGGCCTGGGCTCGCGGCTGCTCGCCGCGGTCGACGACGGCCGCCCGCTCTACCTGTGGCTGATCGACGGCAACGCCGCCGCCCAGGCCTTCTACCGCCGCCGGGGCTTCGTCGACGAACATGCGACGTTCGGGGCCGATGCCAGCTGGGGCGACGTCTCGATGCACCGCATGGCCCGTCTCACGACCGCTTCTGGCTAGCGCGGATCACCGCACCACCCCATGCCGGTCCGCCATCGCCTCTCCGGCGTCACGCGCGGCGCCGCACCGGGCGCCGCGCGCGCGGCCGAACGTCAGACGACCACCAGGCCGGAGCCGTCGGCGTCCGCGTCGAAGGTGATCGTCTCGCCCTCGTGCAGGTCGCCGGCGAGCATCCGCCGGGCGAGGGCGTCCTCGATGGTGGTCTGAATCAGCCGCTTGAGCGGGCGCGCGCCGTAGACGGGGTCGAAGCCGGTCGACGCGAGCCAGGCTTTGGCGGCGTCCGTCACCTCGATCGTGATCCGGCGATCGGCCAGGCGCGCGGCCACCCGGCGGAGTTGGATCTCGACGATGTGCACGAGGTCGGCCTCGGTCAGCGGGTCGAACATCACGACGTCGTCGAGCCGGTTGAGGAACTCGGGCTTGAACGCCTGGCGCACCACGCTCATGACCGCCTGATGCTTGGTCTCGGCGTTCAGCGCCGGATCGGCGAGGAACTGCGAGCCCAAGTTCGAGGTCAGGATCAAGATGACGTTGCGGAAGTCGACCGTGCGGCCCTGGCCGTCGGTGAGGCGTCCGTCGTCGAGCACCTGCAGCAGGATGTTGAACACGTCGGGGTGTGCCTTCTCGACCTCATCGAGCAGCACCACCGAGTACGGACGCCGCCGGACCGCCTCGGTGAGCTGGCCGCCCTCCTCGTATCCGACGTAGCCCGGAGGCGCGCCGACCAGGCGCGACACCGAGTGCTTCTCGCCGTACTCGCTCATGTCGATGCGCACCATGGCGCGGTCGTCGTCGAACAGGAACGCCGCCAGCGACTTGGCCAGCTCCGTCTTGCCGACACCGGTCGGCCCCAGGAACAGGAACGAGCCCGTGGGCCGGTTCGGGTCGGAGATGCCCGCGCGGGACCGGCGCACCGCGTCCGACACGGCCGTGACGGCCTCGCGCTGGCCGATGAGCCGCTCGCCCAGATGCGCCTCCATCGCGAGCAACTTCTCGCTTTCGCCCTGCAGCATCCGCCCCACGGGGATGCCTGTCCATGCGCTGACCACTTCGGCGATGTCGGACGCGGTCACCTCTTCGGCGACCATCGGCGTCCGGGCGTTGTCCTCGGCGGCGTGCTCGAGCTCGGCCTCCAGCGTCGGGATGCGCCCGTACAGGATCTCGGACGCCCGCGTGAGGTCGCCCTCACGCTGGGCCCGGTCGGCGTCGGCCCGCAGCCGGTCGATCTCGGCCTTGACCTCGCCGACGCGGTTGAGGCCCGACTTCTCGGCCTCCCAGCGCGCCTCAAGACCGCGCAGTTCCTCCTTGGCGTCGGCCAGTTCGGCGGTCAACCGGGTGTAGCGCTCGGTGGACGCCGCGTCGGTCTCCTTCTCGAGCGCGAACGCCTGCATCGTCATCCGGTCGATGGTGCGACGGAGATGGTCGATCTCTTCGGGCGACGAATCGATCTCCATCCGCAGCCGGGAGGCCGACTCGTCGACCAGGTCGATGGCCTTGTCGGGAAGCTGCCTCGACGTGATGTAGCGGTTCGACAGCTGGGCGGCGGCGACCAGCGCGCCGTCGGTGATGCGCACCTTGTGGTGCGCCTCGTAGCGCTCGCGCAGGCCGCGCAGGATCGCGATGGTGTCCTCGACGCTCGGCTCCCCCACGAACACCTGCTGGAAGCGGCGCTCCAGCGCCGGATCCTTCTCGATGCGCTCACGGTATTCGTCGAGCGTGGTGGCGCCGATCATGCGCAGCTCGCCGCGGGCGAGCATGGGCTTGAGCATGTTGCCGGCGTCCATGGCGCCCTCGCCGGACGCCCCCGCGCCGACCACCGTGTGCAACTCGTCGATGAACGTGACGACCTGGCCCTCGGACTCCTTGATCTCGTTGAGGACGGCCTTCAGCCGCTCCTCGAACTCGCCGCGGTACTTGGCGCCCGCGACCATGCTCGCCAGGTCGAGCGAGACGACGCGGCGGCCCTTGAGCGAGTCGGGCACGTCGCCGGCCACGACGCGCTGGGCGAGGCCCTCGACGACGGCGGTCTTGCCGACGCCGGGCTCGCCGATCAGCACGGGGTTGTTCTTGGTGCGGCGGCTGAGCACCTGCACGACGCGGCGG
Source organism: Nigerium sp. (assembly GCA_016711325.1). GTDB lineage: Bacteria > Actinomycetota > Actinomycetes > Propionibacteriales > Propionibacteriaceae > Propioniciclava. Next base: position 26,774 of record JADJTH010000011.1, read on the forward strand.
ATCTCGGAGTCGCGCCCGATGACCGGGTCGAGCTTTCCTTCGCGGGCCCTCTCGGTGAGGTCGACGGAGTACTTGTCGAGCGCCGACTCGCCGCCCTCGGCCTCGGCCGAGGTGACACGCTTGCCGCCGCGGGCGTCATTGAACGCCGCGGTGAGCACCTCGGGCGTGAGTCCGGCGCGGCGCAGCAACGGCTGGACGTCGGACGCCGTGGCCGCGAGCGCGATCAGCAGATGCTCGGTGGCGACGAAATCGTCGCCGAGCTGCTCGGCGCGCGTCTCGGCATCCGCCAGCACGCGCGCGAGCGACCCCGACAGGCCGGGCTGGCTGACGGAGCTGCCGGTGGAGCTGGGCAGCTTCGCGATCGCGGCCTGGGCCGCCTGGTCGATCGCGGCGGGATCGGCGCCGACCGCGCCGATCAGCGCGCCGACGGTGTTGTCGGGGACCATGAGCATCGCGTGCAGCAGATGACTGGGCTCGGCCTGCGGGTTGCCCTGGGTGAGGGCGTGCCGCAGGGCGGCGCTCACGGCGTCGCGGCTCTTGGTGGTGAGCTTGGCAGTGTCCACGAACGGTCCTTCCCTCGGTTCGAGACGACGTTGATATCACTAGACTCAACTTACCCCCGCGGGTCTGTATTCCGGCACCGCGGGCGTGACATCGGGCGTCCCGTGGACGAGGGGGCGGACGTCGGCGCGGTGGGTAGGGTGTTCGCGTGCCCGACCTCGTTCCTCTCACCCTGCCCCACGCCGACGCCTACCGCGCCTGGATCGCCGACACGTCCACGCGCGCCCTGGACGCCGCGCGCGCCGGCGCCGCCGCACTCAAGGCCGCGCCGCCGGCGTCCGCGCTGGAGACCCTGCGCGCGTGGAACGATCTGTCCGTCGCGCTCGGCACCACCGCCGCCCGCGCCTCCCTGTTCAGCGAGGTGCACCCGGACGCCGGCGTCCGCGAAACCGCCGAGCAGGCCGCCCTCGCCGCCCGTGCGCTGTCGAGCGACCTCGGACTGGACACCGAGCTGTACGCCGTCTTCACCGCCGTCGACGCGACCGACCTCGACGAGGACGGGGCCCGCCTGCTCCACCGCACGCTGCGCTCCTTCCGACGGGCGGGGGTGGCGGCCGACGACGCGGTGCGCGCCCGGATCAAGGAGATCGACGACCGGCTGACGGTCCTCGGCCAGGCGTTCGCGCGCACCATCCGGGAGGGCACCCGCTCCATCGCCGTGACGCCCGCCCAGCTCGCCGGGCTGCCGCAGGACTGGATCGACGCCCACCCCGCGGGCGACGACGGCCTCGTCACGGTGACCACCGACTATCCCGACGCCATCCCGTTCCGCACGTTCGCACATGACGCGGACGCCCGGCGCGCGCTCCTGGAGGCCTCCCTGACCATCGGCTACCCCGACAACGTCCCGGTACTGCACGAGATGTTCGCGCTGCGTGCCGAGTTCGCCTCGCTGCTCGGCTACGCCACCTGGGCCGACTACGACGCCGAGGTGAAGATGATCGGCAGCGGCGACGCGATCGCCGCCTTCATCGACCAGATCACCGACGCCGCCGACGCGCCCGCCCGCCGCGATGTCGCCGTCCTGCTGGAGAAGCGGCGGGTCGATCAACCGGACGCCACACGCGTCGAGGCGTCCGACACCGCGTACTACACCGAGGTGCACCGCCGCGAGCAACTCGATGTCGACGCCCAGCTCGTGCGCACCTACTTCGACGCGGGCCGCGTGCGCGCGGGACTGCTCGAGGTCACCGGACGCCTGTTCGGCCTGACGTACACGCGGGTGGACGCTCCGGTGTGGCACGCCGACGTGGTGGCGTTCGACGTCACCCTCACCGAGGACGGCTCGCCGGCGGGGCGCATGTACCTCGACCTGCACCCGCGCGAGGGCAAGTACAAACACGCAGCGCAGTTCACGCTCAGCCACGGGGTGGCGGGCCGGCAGCTTCCCGAGGGCGTCCTGGTCTGCAACTTCCCGACCGGGCTGATGGCGCACAGCGACGTGGTGACGCTGTTCCACGAGTTCGGTCACCTCGTGCACCACCTGCTCGGCGGACGGCAGTCCTGGGTGGAGTTCTCGGGGGTCGCGACCGAGTGGGATTTCGTCGAGGCGCCGAGCCAGCTGCTCGAGGAATGGGCCTGGGACGCCTGCGTCCTGCGCACCTTCGCGGTCGACGCGGCGGGCGAACCCATCCCGGCCGACCTGGTCGCACGCATGCGCGCGGCCAACGAGTTCGGCAAGGGCTTCCTCGCCCGCACGCAGATGTTCTACGCCGCGCTGTCGTACTACCTGCACCGCGACAACCCCGACGACCTGGCCGGCCGCACCGCCGCACTGCAGGAGCGCTATTCGATGTTCGGCTACCTTCCGGGCACCTGCATGCCGGCCAGCTTCGGGCATCTCGCCGGCTACACCTCCGCGTACTACACGTACATGTGGAGCCTGGTGATCGCCAAGGACCTGTTCAGCGCGTTCGATCCGGACGACCTGTTCGATCCCGATGTGGCGGGCCGCTATCGCGACCGGATCCTCGCCCCAGGTGGGCGCAAGGACGCCGTCGATCTCGTCGCCGATTTTCTCGGACGCCCCTACCGCTTCGACGCCTACGCGGCCTGGCTGGCGTCCTGACCGCCGCCGGTCAGTCGGCCTGATCCCACGTGTGGGCGACGATGGCGTCGACGGAGATGCCCGAGACCAGGCAACGATCCTTGCGGTTGCGGGTGAGTGCCTGCGTCCAGTTGACGAAGCCGCCGTCGCCCAGCTCGACGGTGTGGCCGTCCTCGTCCAGGACGAATCGGAAGGCCGCGGTGGAGTAGGGGTTGCGCCACGGCGTCCGCTCCGACTCGGCGCCGTCCGCATTGCCGTCGACGACGATGGCGCCGTCGCAGGTACCCCGCTCGGCGACCAGCCCGGCGAGGGTCGAATCCCAGACCGACAGGGCCACGCGCCCGCCCGGGACGATCGCACGGATCGCCTCCCGCCAGAAGTCGAGATGCAGATCGAGCAGTTCGGCCTCGGTGCTCAGCCCGCCGCCGTCCGGCGCGCTGGAGACCAAGGAGAAGCGAAGCTCGTGGGACGACTCCTCGGCCGAATCCCAGGCGTGCGTGCACCGGGCGTGCGTGGCCAGATGGACGCGTGAGTGACCGCTGCGGCGGCGTCGGGACGCCTCCAGCGCCAACCCGTGCACGGGATCGGCGAGCACCTCGGTGAGCCGCATGGTGGTGATGACCCGGTTCTGCCCGCGCCCACCCAGATGGACGCCCGAGCCGAGCGACGTCAACTGCGACAAGGTGACGCCCACGAACTCTCTGGGGGTCAGCTCCCACAGCCGGGCGGTGATCGGCAGCGCCTCCCGCGGATCGAGCAGGGACGGCATGAGGAGGCGGTCCTCACGCCAGCGCTTGATGAGGTCGGCGGGGGTCTGCACGAAGGCGCGCGACCGTGCCACGTCGGCGAGGATCGCGCGGAGCTCCAGCGGCGCGAGCGACTTCAACAGGGCATCGCGTGCGTGGGAGCCGATACGTCGCCACACCTTCGCTGACGCCGCCGTTCCGCTCATACAGCCACCCTTCTCCCAGCCCCCTGGACCAGTCATGCCGGCCCCTCTGCCCGCCGATTCAACCACACCGCCCGGCGATCTCCCCTTCGGATTCCCAGCGGTAGGACCAATCGTGACGCGACCGTCGCAATTCCTACAGCGCGTCGGAGACGCACGGAGCGTCCGCGGCCTTCTCGATCGGGTCAGATGGCGAGGGTGCTCCGGGCGCGGCGCGGCCCCACCCAGGCGGATCTGGCCGGTCCCGAACGGCCTGCGCCCGTCGTCGTGAGGGCGCCGGGATCAGCGTCCCGACGTCAGCGCCCGCGGCGAGCGCGCGCGCACCGTCCGGCCCAGATGCACCGTGCCGTGGCCGGCCGTGAAGGTGCGCGCAACGTCGTGCGGGCCGTCCTCGCGGGCCGCGACGATGTCCATCAGCCGCGCGATCTGCGCATGCGCGTCGTCGAGCTCGGACTCCAGTTGCAGGACGCGCCGGATTCCCTCGAGGTTGATGCCCTCCTCTTGCGACAACATCTGGATGTGCCGCAGCCGGGCGATGTCGCGAAGCGAGTAGCGGCGTCCGCGCCCTTTCGAACGCGACGGAACCACCAGGCCGAGCCGGTCGTAGCCGCGCAGCGTCTGCGGGTGCATGTCGGCCAGCCGCGCCGCGACCGTCACCGTGAACAGCGGCGCGTCCCGATCCATTCGCGCGGGCAGGAACTCCGACACCTCACTCACCCCCGGAACAGCAGTGCCCGAGGATCGGACGGGCCTGCGGCGTCCGCGTAGGCGCGCAGGGCCTGCGAGGCCTCGCCGGTGAGCGAGGACGGCACCTGCACCTCGACGGTGACCAGCAGGTCTCCGTGCTCGCCGTTGCCCTTGCGGACGCCCTTGCCACGGACGCGGAAGGTGCGGCCGTTCGGCGTCCCGGCCGGGACCCGCAGCCGGACGCGCGGTCCGTTCAGTGTCGGCACCTCGATATCGGCACCCAGCGCCGCCTCGGCGAAGGCTACCGGCGCGGTGAGCGTCAGGTTGTCGCCCTTGCGACCGAACAGCCGGTGCGGGCTCACCTGGACCAGCACGTACAGGTCGCCCGGGGCGCCGCCGTTCTCGCCGGCTCCGCCCTTGCCCTTGACCCGGATCCGCTGGCCGTCCGTCACACCGGCGGGGATCCGCACCTGCATGGTGGCGGTCGAGCGTGCCCGCCCCGACCCCAGACAGTCGGGGCACGGGTCGTCCACGACGAGGCCGCGGCCCCGGCAGTCGGGGCACGGCTCGGCGATCGAGAAACCGGACGAGGAACGTGCCTCCTTCATGCCGGAGCCTTGGCAGGACGGACAGACCTTCGGTACCGTCCCGGCCCTCGCGCCGGTGCCCCGGCACGACGCGCACGCGGCGTCCGACACCGTCTGCATGGAGACCGTGGCCCCTTCGACCGCCTGGGTGAAGTCGATGGTGACCTCACCCTCGATGTCGGTACCGCGACGCGGCTGGCGGGTCGAGCGACGACTCGTCGTGTTACCGAAGAGGCCCCCGAACAGGTCGGAGATGTTCTGGTCGCCCGCGGTGGCGTTGCGGAACAGGTCCTCCATCGACGGGCCGGGAGCGCCACCGGGCCGGCCCCCGCCGCCCCCGGGGAAGCGGAAGCCGGAGCCGAACAACGAACGCTGCTCGTCGTACTCCGCGCGCTTCTTCGGGTCGGACAGCACCGAGTTGGCCTCGGAGACGTCCTTGAAGCGACGCTCGGCCGCGTCGTCGCCGGGATGCTGGTCGGGATGGTTCTCGCGCGCCAGCTTGCGGAACGCCTTCTTGATCTCCTCGGGCTTGGCGTCCTTGGAGACGCCCAGGACCTTGTAGTAGTCCTTCTCAAGCCAGTCCTTGGTGCTCATCGGCGCCTCCTTTCGCTCGTCACCGTCGTCGGGCTCAGTTCGGGTCGGCGACGCCGACGCGGGCGGGACGGACGACGCGGTCGCCGATCCGGATGCCCTTCTGGATGACGGCCGAGACCACCTGCTCGGCATGGTCGCCTTCCATCGGCATGGCCATCAGCGCCTCGTGGATCGTCGGGTCGAAGACCTCGCCGACCTCGCCGTAGGCGACCAGCCCGTACTTGCCGGTCACCCGCTCGAGCGCCTCCACGACCAGCTTGAAGCCGCCGTCGAGCTCGTCGTGCTGCTTGGCCGCGGCAATGGCGTCCAGGACCGGAAGCAGGTCGTTGACGACCTGCTCGACGCCGCGCTGGCGGGCGACGTCGCGGTCGCGGTCGACGCGACGCTTGTAGTTGACGTATTCGGCGTGCAGCCGCTGCAGGTCGGCCGTCCGCTCGGACAGCTGGGCGGCCAGATCGTCGCCGGTGGACGCCGGGCCCTCACCGGCGGCCGGCTCCACGGGCGCGCCTTCCTCGGTCAGCGAGGAGGCGTCATCGGGCACCTCGAAGGCGCCCTCGTCGCCGGGATCGCCCGCAGGCCGGGCCTGGGCGTCGAAATCCTCAGTGGGGTTGTCGGTCACGATGCTCCTCGTTCGAGTGCGGCGCCGCTGGGCAGGCGTCCTGGCATCGGAGCCTACCCAGCGGCGACCATGCTCACTTGCGGTCGTTGTCCTCGTCGACGATCTCGGCGTCCACGACGTCGTCGTCACCGGCCGCACCGGCGCCGGCGGAGCCGTCGTCGGCGGAGGCCTGGTCATCGGCGGACGCCGCCTGCTGCTGCGCCTGGGCCGCGGCGTACATCGCCTGGCCCATGGCCGACGCCTTCTCGTTCAGGTCGTCCATGGCGGCCTTCACGTCGGCGTCGTTGTCGGTGCCCTTCAGGGCCTCCTTCAGCGTGTCGAGGGACGCCTGGACGGGCGCCTTCACGTCGTCACCGATCGACGCCTCGTTCTCCTTGAGCAGCTTCTCGGTGCGGAACGCCAGGGCGTCCGCCTCGTTGCGCATCTCGACCGACTCGCGGCGCAGGCGATCCTCCTCGGCGTGGGCCTCGGCGTCCTTCATCATGCGGTCGATGTCGTCCTTACCGAGGGCCGAGCCGCCGGTCACCGTCATGGACTGCTCCTTGCCGGTGGCCAGATCCTTGGCGTTGACGTGCACGATGCCGTTGGCGTCGATGTCGAACGACACCTCGACCTGCGGGACGCCGCGCGGCGCCGGCATCAGGCCGGTCAGCTCGAAGTTGCCCAGCGACTTGTTGTCGCGGGCGAAGTCGCGCTCGCCCTGGTAGACCTGGATCATCACCGACGGCTGGTTGTCCTCGGCGGTCGTGAAGACCTCGGAACGCTTGGTCGGGATCGTCGTGTTGCGCTCGATGATCTTCGTCATCACGCCACCCTTGGTCTCGATGCCGAGGCTGAGCGGGGTGACGTCGAGCAGCAGCACGTCCTTGACCTCGCCCTTGAGGACGCCGGCCTGCAGGCTCGCGCCCAGCGCCACGACCTCGTCGGGGTTGACGCCCTTGTTGGGCTCCTTGCCGCCGGTCAGCTCCTTGACCAGGTCGACCACGGCCGGCATACGGGTCGAGCCGCCGACGAGGATGACGTGGTCGATCTTGCCGACGGTCGTGTTGGCGTCCTTGATGACGTTGTTGAACGGCGAGCGGCAGCGATCGAGCAGATCCTGCGTGAGACGCTGGAACTCGGCGCGCGTCAGCTTCTCGTCGAGGTGCAGCGGGCCGGCGGCGCCCGCCGTGATGTAGGGCAGGTTGATCTGGGTCTCCTGCGCGCTCGACAGCTCGATCTTGGCGCGCTCGGCCGCCTCCTGGAGGCGCTGGCGGGCCATCTTGTCCTTGCTCAGGTCGATGCCGTTGTTGTTCTTGAACTGGGTCACCAGCCAGTCGACGATGCGCTGATCCCAGTCGTCGCCGCCCAGGCGGTTGTCGCCCTTGGTCGCCTTGACCTCGAACACGCCGTCGGCGATGTCGAGCAGCGAAACGTCGAACGTGCCGCCTCCGAGGTCGAAGACGAGCACGGTCTGCTCGATGTCGCCCTTGTCGAGGCCGTAGGCCAGCGCCGCGGCGGTGGGCTCGTTGATGATCCGGTCGACCTTGAGGCCCGCGATCTCGCCGGCCTCCTTGGTGGCCTGGCGCTCGGCGTCGCCGAAGTAGGCGGGCACGGTGATGACCGCGTTGGTGACCGGCTCGCCCAGGTAGGCCTCGGCGTCGCGCTTGAGCTTCATCAGCACGCGGGCGCTGATCTCTTGCGCGGTGTACAACTTGCCGTCGATGTCGACGTTCCAGTTGGTGCCCATGTGGCGCTTGACCGAACGGATGGTGCGGTCGACGTTGGTGACGGCCTGGCGCTTGGCGACCTCGCCGACCAGGACTTCGCCGCTCTTGGTGAAAGCGACGACCGACGGCGTCGTGCGGGCGCCCTCGGCGTTGGGGATGACGGTGGGCTCGCCGCCCTCGAGAACGGCGACGACAGAGTTGGTGGTGCCGAGGTCGATACCGACTGCACGGGCCATGGTGGGTTACCTCCATTGATCGGGTGATTTGGATTGAGCCTAGCAGACTCAATCCGAAGGTTGAGTTCAGTCGGCTCAACTACGGGAGGGTCGGGGGTATTCCCGGAGCCCGCGCCTGCACCGCCGCGACCGCGGCGTCCACCTTGTCCGTCGGCCCGGCCACGAAGACGTACTCCGTGTTGCGCAGGTGCGACACCTGGCCCACCCTCGTGCCGGTTGGGTTGAAGATGCCGATCTGCGCACCCACGTAGCGCTTGGAGTCGAAGGCCAGGATCCGGACGTCCTCGTGGCCGGCCTCGCGCAACGAGGCCGTCATCCGCTCGGCCGTGATCCACGACTCGTCGTTGTAGGACACCACCACGACGTCCGCCCGCGCCCGCGCGATGAGATCGGCGAGGGCGTGCGGCATCTCGCGCTTGCGGTTGAAGACGCTCTTGGTGGCATCGTCGCGGCTGTCGACACGCTTGCAGGCGACCCCGTAGTGCGCCGGGGCGTCCCAGCGGACGAGGGTCTCCCACACGTGGTAGTTCGTGAAGTACCGGTGCTGGTTGTAGGGCGGGTCGAGGTACATCAGGTCAACCGCGTCCAGGTCGTCGACCACGGTCATCGCGTCACCGCCCACCGTGAACCCCTCGCCGGGCAGCAGTCGCGGACGCCTCAGCTCGAGTTCGCCGAACGACCGCGGCGCCCACCGCTTGAGGTAGGCCATCTGCAACCCGGTGGTCGAGTCGACGCGGTCGGCCGCCAGCATCAGTGAGGTCAGCAGGATCGGGAACAGCGGCGCACCGCGGTAGCCGGCCTCCAGCTCATCGCGGATGGCGTCGATGCGCGCGCCGTTGTGCGGCTGGAAGTAGCGCGCCTGCTCGCAGAAGGTGCGCGTGACATACCCCGGACGCCCCGGCAGCCCGTTGAGCCGGCGCAGGGCGTCGTCCAGTTCCGCCTCGTCGACCGCGCGCGCGTCGGTGGCGACGTAGCAGTCGCTGAGGACGAGGCTGTAGGTGGCGAGGTCGGCCGCAGTCACGACGATCCCCCGGCCCTTGAATTCCTGCGCCACGCGCGTCGTCCCGGTGAACAGGTCGACGGCCGTCCGCGCCCCGACCGCAACGGCGATCTCGCCCAGCACGGGCACCAGCGTGCGTTTCGAGCCGAGGTACTTGATCACCCCCGAACGCTACGCCAGGCCGGTGGGCGTCACTCGCTCGGCGGCGTGATGTTCATGTGCCAGGTGATGCCGAACTTGTCGATGAACTGGCCGTACTCGTCGCCCCACGGCGCCATCTCCAGCCCGACGGTGACCTGCCCGCCGTCGGTCAGCGCCGCCCAGTACCCGCGCAGGGCGTCCGGCTCATCGCCGGCGATGCTGATCTGGATGTCGTTACCGTGCACGTAGACGGACCCCATGCCAGGCATGTCGTCACTGGCGAAGAGGTGGAACCCGGCGGCGGTGTCGACCGACGCGTGCATGACTCCGTCGACGTCCATTCCCGACTCGCGGAACGTGGTGAGCGTCAGCGTGCCGCCGAGGGCGTCGGCGTAGAACTGCATGGCTTCGGCGCAGGTGCCCTTGAACGTGAGGTAGGGATTGAGCTGCTGGGACATGGGTGACTTCCTTCCGTGGCGCCCGCATCGGGCGGTGTCAGGCATCGTCGCAGAGGCGTCCGACATTTCGACAGGCCCACGCCTCACCCCAGGATCGGGCGACACTGGGCGGCATGAGCCATCCCGTGTATGGAACCCTCGACGCCGTGCCCGCCCTCACCCGGCCCGATCTGCTGGCCGCGCCCGTCGCGACCGCGATCGAGGAACTGCGGCTGGACGTGCTGGTCGCCGCGATCGATCCCGGCCACGCCGACACCGAGGTGCTGTGCGCGACCTACGGCGTCCCGCTGGGCGCCTCCGCGAACGCGGTGGTGGTGCGCGGCACACGCGCCGGGGTCGACTCCCACGCCGTCTGCATGACGCTGGCCACCCACCGCGTCGACGTCAACGGGCTGGTCCGGCGCCGGCTCAACGCCCGCAAGGCCTCGTTCGCTCCGATGGACTACACGGTCGAGGCGACCGGCATGGAGTACGGCGGCATCAATCCCGTCGGCGCGCCGGCCGGCTGGCCCGTCTGGGTGGACGCGGCGGTCGCCGCCACCGAATGGCTGTGTATCGGGTCGGGGATTCGCGGCTCGAAACTGTTCCTGACGAGCGCGACCCTGCTCTGCCTGCCCAACGCCGAGCGCGTCGACGACCTCGCCCGTCCGGCCAGCTGACGCCCGTCAGGTCAGCGGTCGCGCTCCTTGGAGCGCTTGTCGGCTCCGGCCAGCACCACGGCGAACGCCGGCGCCCGGCGGGCGCGAGCCACGAAGACGTCGGAGAGCGCCGACCACACGGCGGGTTGCTCGTCGGCGAAGGTGGCGCCGCGCACCCACACCACCACCGTCTGCGGCTCGAGGCGTCCGAGCGCCGCATCGAGGGCACCGGTCGTCGTGACCGGTTCGAGAGCCCCGACCGCCCGGCCCAGTTCGACAAGCACCTCGCGGCGGGCCTGCGGCCCAAGTTCGTCGGACAGCCGCAGCACCTTCGGCGTCCAGCCCGCCAGCCTCCAATCGCCTGCCACCGAGGCGGCATCGGCGGAGGTCGTGTAGAACCCAGGAGCGAAGGCGGCAGTCATGGCCTTCAGCCTAGTGCGGGTGCCGGACGCCGGCCGGCCGCGTCTACGCTGGAACGGTGAACCATCCCTGGAGCGCCTACACGCCGCGCATGATCGACCCGCGCCTGGCCCTGCCCGGACGCGACACGCCCGTCCTGCCGGCGGGTGTGCGGCACGAGGTCCTGGGTGGCGACGTCCTCGCCACCCCCGCGGGCTCCGAGGTCGCCCACCTCGCGCTCGGCTGTTTCTGGGGCGCCGAGAAGCTGTTCTGGACGACGCCGGGCATCACCGCCACCGCCGCCGGCTACATGGGCGGCTTCACGCCGAACCCCACCTACGCCGAGGTCTGCTCGGGGCGCACCGGCCATACCGAGACCGTCCGCGTCTGCTTCGACCCGGCACGGATCGGCTTCGACGACGTGCTCGCCGTCTTCTTCGAGAACCACGATCCCACGCAGGGCATGCGCCAGGGCAACGACATCGGCACGCAGTACCGCTCGGTGATCTTCGCCTCGCCCGGCCAGGAGGACGCCGCCGCGTCCGTCCGCTCCCGTTACGACCGCGCCTTCTCCGAGGCAGGGTTCGGCCCGGTGACCACCGAACTGATCACCGGGCCGATGCCGTTCTATCCGGCCGAGGTCGAGCACCAGCAGTACCTGTTCAAGAACCCTCACGGATACTGCCCGGTGCACGCGACCGGAGTCACCTGCGGCTGAGGCGCCGCGCCTCAGTTCTGCCCGCCTTCTTCGGACGCCGCGGGCGCAACGCCCTCGGTCACCTCGGCGGCCTCGTCCGCGGGCTCATCGGCGACCGCCTCGTCGGGGGCCACAGCCTCGGCGGCGTCCGCGTCGGCGTCCGCGCCGTCGTTGAGGTCGAACGCCTCGATCGGCTCCTCCCTGGCGTCACGGGCGGCCGCCACCTGGTTCTGCAGGTCGGCCAAGGCGTGCCGGCCGCGCTCGGCCATCTCGTGATACGCCTTGGTGGCCTCGTCGAGGAACCCCTTGAACTGCTCGGGCATCTGATCGACCAGCTTGCGGAAATTCGGGTCGACGCCCTCGGGCGTCTTCTCGGCGATCAGCGCCCGCTGCGTCTCGTACAGCTCGCGCGCCTTCGCCGCGATCGTGTCGGCCACGCCCGCGGCCGCGTAGGCGGTCTCGGTGGCGAACTTGAGCGCGGTCTCGCCCAACTTCTCGGGGGTGAACTTCTCGCCGGCGGTCAGGTGCTCGTCCGCCTCGGGGGCCACGACGGCGTCCTCGTCGGGACGGGGCGTCTCGTTGAACAGATCGGACATCTCACTCCTCGTGCTCGGATGCCTCCAGTGTGGTCGCTGCCCCCGGAGCGGACAACCGATCTCCCCCGACTCGCGACCCTGAACCGTCCCCCATCGGGGATGCCCTAGCCTTGCCGTCATGCCTGCCTTCGAGCCCTTCCGCGCCCATCGCTACGCTCCCGGGACCGACCTCGACGCGGTGATCGCGCCGCCCTACGACGTGCTGAGCGACGCCGACGTGGACGAGCTGGCCGCCCGCGACGCGCACAACATCGTCCACGTGGACGTGCCGCGCGGCAGCGACCGGTACGCGCGGGCGTCCGCGACGTTGCGCGCCTGGCTGGACGAGGGCGTCCTGGTGACGGACGCCGAACCGACCTTCACCGTCTACCGGATGTCCTTCACGGACGCGACGGGCGCCGCCCGCTCGATCGTCGGCGTGCTCGGCGGCCTGGAGGTGGTGGACGAGGGCGCGGGCGGCGTTCTGCCCCACGAGCGCACGACGCCCAAGGCCAAGACCGACCGACTCGACCTCACCCGCGCGACCGCGGTGAATCTCTCGCCGGTGTGGGGCCTGTCGCTGGCGCACGGGCTCACCGACGCGTTGCGGGAGCCGGGCGAGCCGCTCGGCTCCCTCGTGGTGGACGGCGTGACCCACAGCGTCGAGCGGATCGCGGATCCGGACCGCATCGCGCGCATCCGCGCCATCGTCGGCGCCGACGACGTGCTGATCGCCGACGGCCATCACCGGTACGCGATCAGCCGCACCTACCGCGACGAGGTGCGGCGGGCGTCCGGACGCACCGGCACGGACGCCGAACTCACGCTCACGTTCGTCAACGAACTCGTGGCCGACCAACTGTCGATCGAGGCGATTCACCGGGTCTACACGCGGGTCACCGCCGCGCGGCTCGCGGACGAGTTGGCCGCCCACTTCGATCTCAGCCCCGCCGGCGACCCCACTCCGGCGACGCTCGCCGAGATGAACGACACCGGACGCCTCATGCTCCTCACCGCCGCGGGCGCCCACTGGCTCACGCCCCGCGAGGGGGCGTTCGACGGCGTCCGCGCGCTGGACGGCGCCTGGCTCGAGCACGCTCTCGCCGCCAGCGAAGCCGAGGTGGGCTACCAGCACGGGCTCGCCGAGGTCGCGGGGTTGGTGGCGTCGGGAGCGGTGCCCGCGGCCGTGCTGATCCGCCCCACGTCGCTGGACGAGATCGAGCGCACCGCCCGCGAAGGTCTGCTGATGCCGCCGAAGTCGACGTTCTTCGCCCCCAAGCTGCGCACGGGACTGGTGCTACGCCCGACCGCCTCGCTCGACTGAACCGCCTGAGGGAGCGCCCGCGCCCGGGAGGTTTCGCCGACTGGGATGCACGGGCCCCCGGCGGGGGACTAGGGTCGAGGTTCAAGGACAACGAGGAGGTCTTTCCAATGGCGTATGAGATCACCACGAACCCGCTTCGAGGCGTCGAGGCCAAGCCGGGTTCCGGGCACTACGGCGTGTTCGAGCACGGCGCGCAAGTATGGTCCTGGCAACCTGATGGCGCGGCCCCGGTGCTGTGGTTGAGCGAGAAGTCGTGGTTCGCCGATGGTCAGCCCGTTCGCGGTGGCCTGCCGGTGTGCTTCCCCTGGTTCGGTTCCGGCCGTAGCGGCGACCTCCAGCCGTCCCACGGCTTCGCCCGCCTGCACACCTGGCACCTGTCCGACACCAAGGACACGCTGGACCGCGACGGTCGGCTCATCGTCGAGTACAGCCTCGACGAGGCGATGTCCGGCAAGCAGGACGACTGGCCCCACACCTACACCGCCTACGTGCGGGCGAAGTTCACCCCCGAGTACGTGGGCGTCGAGCTCGAGGTGACCAACAACGGCGACGAGCCGATCACCTTCGAGGGCGCCTTGCACACCTACCTGGCGGTCAGCGACGTCCGGAACGTGACGATCGGCGGACTCGAGGGCGCCGACTTCCTCGACAAGGTCACGGGCACCACCCAGACCCAGCACGACCCGCTCACCCTCACCGGCGAGACCGACCGCGTGTACACGAGCACCGGCGAGATCGTGGTGGACGATCCCGGGCTGGGCCGCAAGCTCATCGTCACCAAGTCGGGATCGGCGAACACGATCGTGTGGAACCCGTGGCGCGAGAAGGCGGCCACCATCGCCGATCTGGGCGACGACGAGTGGGCCGGTTTCGTCTGCGTCGAAGCCGGAAACGTCCTCGACGACGCGATCACCCTCCTCCCCGGCCAGGTCCATCGCCTCAAGCAGCGCATCACGCTCGCTGAGCGATAGTCCGGGCCGACCAGCGGCGACGGAGCCCGTGCCACCCCGGTGGCACGGGCTCTGTCCGTCCGCGCCGCTGCACCCCGCGACCCTCGGCCAGGGCGGGCGTCGGCGTCCGGACCACCCGATGCGGAAGCGCGGGCCGTCTTTGGCTAGGGTGTGCCCACGAGCATTTCAGGGAGGAAATGGATGTCACGCATCGCTAGCGATAAGTACCGCTCCAAGGTGATGTCGGCCGAGGAGGCCGCGAAATTCATCAACAACGGTGATCGTGTCGGCTTCGCCGGCTTCACCGGCGCCGGCTACCCCAAGGCTCTTCCTGACGCCCTGGCCGCCCGCATCAAGGACGCTCACGACCGGGGCGAGGAGTTCAAGATCGCCTCGTACACCGGCGCCTCCACCGCACCCGAGCACGACGGCGCGCTCGCCGCGGTCGACGGCATCGCGATGCGCATGCCTTATCAGTCCGATCCGATCATGCGGAACAAGATCAACGCCGGTGTCTCCGAGTACAACGACGTGCACCTGTCGCACTCGGGCCCGCAGGTGCGCTACGGCTTCTGGGGCACCCTGGACGTCGCCGTGATCGAGGTCACCGCCATCACCGCCGACGGCAAGGCGATTCCGTCGTCGTCGATCGGCAACAACAACGTGTACCTGGAGAAGGCGCAGCGGATCATCCTCGAGGTGAACGCGTGGCAGTCCCTCGACCTGGAGGGAATGCACGACGTCTACTCGATGAAGTTGCCGGGTGAGAACACCGCGATCCCGATCACGTCCGCGGGCGACCGGATCGGATCGAAGTACTACGACATCGACTGGGAGCGCGTCGTCGCCGTCATCGAAACGGACGCCGAGGACCGCAACACGCCGTTCAAGCCACTCGACCAGGAGTCGAAGACCATCGCCGAGGAACTCCTCGACTTCCTGGGCAACGAGGTCAAGCAGGGTCGCCTGCCCAAGCACCTGCTGCCGATGCAGTCGGGCGTGGGCAATATCGCCAACGCGGTGCTCGTCGGCCTGAACGAGGGCCCGTTCGAGCAACTCACCTCCTACACCGAGGTGATCCAGGACGGCATGGTCGACATGATCGACTCCGGCAAGCTGCTGGTCGCCTCCGCCACCGCGTTCTCGCTCTCGCCCGATGCGGCCACGCGGATGAACGACAACGCCGCGCACTACCGCAACCACATCGTGCTGCGCCCGCAGGAGATCTCGAACAACCCCGAGGTCATCCGCCGGCTCGGCGTGGTGGCGTGCAACGGCATGATCGAGGCCGACATCTACGGCAACGTGAACTCGACCCACATCATGGGCTCCCGCATGCAGAACGGCATCGGTGGCTCCGGCGACTTCACGCGCAACGCCTACATCTCGTGCTTCGTGTCGCCGTCGCTGGCGAAGAATGGTGACATCTCCGCGATCGTGCCGATGGTCAGCCACCACGACCACACCGAGCACGACGTTCAGGTGATCATCACCGAGCAGGGTCTGGCCGACCTGCGCGGCCTGTCGCCGAAGCAGCGCGCGAAGAAGATCGTCGCCAATTGCGCGCACCCGGACTACCGTCCGCTGCTGGAGGAATACCTCGAGCGCGCGCATGCGAAGGCCAACGGCGCACACACGCCGCATGACCTCGCCGAGGCGCACAGCTTCCACCGCCGCTTCCTGGAGTCCGGCTCCATGAAGAAGGCCTGACGCCCTTCTGCCCGTCGGCCGGCGTGGTGTCCCCCGCGGACGCCGCGCCGGCCGTCGGCGTTCTTCGACCCGGTACTGTGGCCGCCATGAATCAAGCGACGTCCGCCGAGGCGCCGGCGATCGCGACGCTGCGGGTCGGCGTCGACGACGGTATCGACCCGCGCACGGGCGAGCCGCGGCGTCCGGCGGCGGTGTGGGCGGCGTCCGTGCTGCTGCACGCGGGCGTGGGTCTGGTGATGGCCGGGCTCCTGCAGGCATTCTGGCTGAGCATCGCCACGTTCGAGCAGGCGGCCTGGCTCAACGGTGTCGTGCCGACCGAGCCCGGCGCGCTGCTGCGAGTGCTGATGGCGACCGCCCTGTTCGCGATCGCGATGCTGATCGCGGTGGCGAGCGTCGTCGCCGGTCACTACGCCTGGCACGGCTACGGCTGGACGCCCCGGGCGGGCCTGATCGCGGTGGGGGTGTCGCTGATGGCACTCATGATCAACCCCCTCGCCTCGTGGGGCATCGCGCCGATCGCGGCGGGCGCCGGCCTGCTGTGGCTGCCGGCGTCGGGGGTCTTCTTCGCGCGCTGGCACACTCGCCGACACCCGGTGCCCGCGCCGGCCTCGGGTGGGCCGGCCGACGTCTACTACGGCCCGCTTCCGCGGTATCGATGACGAGGTATCGATGACGACATCGCTGACGGGGCTGCTGCGCTCCGCCCTGCGCACGCTGCTCGCTCCGGCGGAGCGGCCCGAGCCGGCCCGGCCGCGCTTCACCGCGACGCCGGGGCCCGGGCAGACTGCGCCGCGTCCGTCGCCGGGCTATCCCGGCGACTACCCGGGGATGCCGGCGATCAGCTACGCCCCGCGCCGCGACGCCGAGCCCGACCCGGGCGAGGTCGTGTGGACGTGGGTGCCTTATGAGGAGGACCACGACCGGGGCAAGGACCGGCCGGTCCTGATCGTCGGCACGGACGACCCGTGGCTGCTCGGGCTCCAACTGACCAGCGTCGATCACGATCGCGACGCCGCACAGGAGGCCCGCGCCGGGCGCTACTGGGTCGACATCGGCACCGGCGACTGGGACAACCAGCGCCGCCCCAGCGAGGTGCGCGTCAACCGGGTGATCCGCGTCGATCCGGACGCCGTGCGCCGCGTGTCGGTCCACCTGCCGAGGGATCAGTTCGAGCGCGTGGTGGTGGGCATGCGCACCCACCTGGGCACCCGGCGAAAGGCGTGACCCGTGCGCCGTGACGACGAGTATCCGGTCGATCCCGCGCGGTTCGCCGATGCTCTCCGCGAGCAGCGGGCGATGCGGCTCAAGGGCGGTCTCTACCACCTGAATCAGGTGCTGATGGCCTATAACACGAACCGCATCGAGGGCAGCCGCCTCGACGAGGACCAGACCCGCTACATCTACGAGACACGCAGCGTCACGGGCGAGGCCGTCCGGGTCGACGACGTCATCGAGACGGTCAACAGCTTCGAGCTGTTCGACGCGATGATCGACGGCTACGACCAGCCGATCACTGCGGAGACGCTGCGGACCTACCACCGCATCCTGAAAGCCGGCACCGCCGATGCACGCCGCGAGTGGTTCGCCGTCGGCGCCTGGAAGCGCGTGGCGAACGTCGTCGGCAGTCGGGCGACCACGCGTCCCGAGTACGTGGAGCGCGCGATCGAGGGTCTCCTGAACTGGACGCCCCCTCCCGGCTCAATGACGTTCGAGGACGTCTGCGACTTCCATCACGCCTTCGAATCGATTCATCCCTTCCAGGACGGCAACGGCCGGGTCGGGCGCATCGTCATGTTCCAGCAGTGCCTCCAGAACGGCATCATGCCGTTCATCGTGCTCGACGCCCAGAAGGAGTTCTACTACCGCGGGCTGGCGGAGTACGAGGACGAACCGGGATACCTCCGCGCCACCTTCCGCTCCTTCCAGGACGCCTACTACGCCCGGTTCGCCGACCTCCTGCCGCCCGGATAGCCGACGCTTCACACGCGCCGAAGCCCGGCCCCCGTGGGGACCGGGCTTCGCGATGCTCGGCGGGACGTCACTTGAAGGTGGCGAGCTTTCCGAAGTGCTCGGCGAGCAGGTAGTAGACCGTGAGCCGGTTCTTGCGGCTGACGCCCTTCATCGTGGCGCCCACGGCGGCGAGGCCGGCGTCGAGGTCATCGGAGTCGGACAACCCGAGCTTCTTGACCAGGAAGTTCTTCTTGACGGTCTCCAGCTCCGTCTCGTCACCGAACGCGACGACGGCGCTGTCCGGGCTGCTGAGGACCAGGCGGTAGGTCTTGGCCATCGCCTCGACGACGGCCTCGTCGACAGAGTCGGTGTACTTCTTGATGTCGGCCACGTAGTCCATCAGGACGTCCTTTCTCGGAGGGGTGCACGACCGGCGTCTTCCCCGACGCCGGCGAGTGTGCCTGTGCTCTCATCATGACGCAGATCGGTCGCGGAGGGGTACCAACCCGCCCGCCGAGGTGGAACGCCGCTTCAAGCCAGAGCCGGGATGGTGCGTTCAGGTGGACGCCGACCGGCAGCGAGCGACCTCGGCGGCGGAGACTGCATTCTCAACGACGGGGTCGCTGACGAGATCCTCGGAGACACCGGCCTCGAGCGGCCCGGCGGGCACCTCGCCCGACGTCGCGTCGGGCGCACCCGAGACGTCGGGGATGACGAGACCGACGGCATCGTAGGCGTCCGATTCACGGCCCAGCTTCGCGAGCAGATCGACGAGCCAGCGTGCCGTCTCGACCTCGGTCTCGAACGCGTTCGCGCCGAAGGATCGCGCCGTCGCCGCAACTGGGCTCCAGCACTCGATCGTCGCCTCCGACATTCCTCGGGCGCGTGGACACTCCGAGCGGAGCGCCCGCGCTCCTGCGCACGAAAAGAACGCTTGCGCACGAAATTTCGTAGGCAACGGTTCTTTTCGTAGGCAAGAAGGTGTCGAGGGATCGCGGAGGACCAAGAGAGCGGGCGACGGGAATCGAACCCGCGTGTCCAGCTTGGGAAGCTGGCGCTCTACCATTGAGCTACGCCCGCGATGCCGCTCGCGCGACCCGCGTCAGTCTAGCGGGACTCGGCGCGCGGCACACCTTCGGCCCGCTGTCGTGCCCCGCCGCCACCGCGCGGCATCAGGGGCTCCCCCGACCCCTCCCGGTTCCGCCGCCCGCACGGTCGCGGACGGCGTCCGTGCGGGTTAACTTGGACGGCATGAACGCTTCTGTCCCTGACACTCCTCGTTTCCCCGGGCACATGCGCGCCGGCGACAGCGACCGCGCCATCGTCTCCGACCTGCTGTCGGCGGCCTACGCGGAGGGACGCCTCACCCGCGACGAGCACGACTCGCGCCTCGCCCAGGCGCTCGAGGCCAAGACGTTCGACGACCTGCGCTCCCTCACCGTCGATCTCGTGCCCGGCACCAACCAGGGACGCGCGGTCGGCGCGTTCAGCTCCGCGGCGGGCCCCGCGGTGGACCGCTCCCCCAGCAGCCAGGACGCCGAGACCACCTTCGCAGTTTTCGGCGGTGTGGAACGCTCCGGAAACTGGATGGTGCGCCGGCACGTCTCGAACCTCACCTTGTTCGGTGGCACGAAGTTCGACTTCCGCGACGCCACCTTCACCTCCGACGTGGTCGAGCTCACCGTCTTCTGCGCGTTCGGCGGCGTCGAGATCCTGGTGCCCGAGGGTGTCAACGTCCGCAACGAGACGCTGGCGCTGTTCGGCGGCACCGAGGTCAAGAAGATCAGCCCGGCCCCTGGAGCGCCGACGATCGTCCTCAAGGGCGTCGTCATGTTCGGTGGCGTCGAGGCCAAGTGCAAACGAGCGCGATGACCGACCCGGATTCCTCCCCCGGGCCGCGCCGGGCGTTCGTCCCCGACCCGAGCCTGGACGGCTTGCCGTCGTCGATCGCTGAGCCGTTCGCGCCGCCCTCGGACGCCTGGCGCCGGGTCTCGCCCCGGCTGACGGCGATCAAGCGGATCAGCGCCTCCGCCTGGCTGCTACCACCCACGATCGCGGTCCCGATCGCGATCTGGTTCCTGATCGAACCGGTCAAGTGGGCCGCGCTCGGAGTCGCGGCCGTCGGAGCGATCGGGTGGCTGTGGCTGTGGTTCCGCGCGCCCCGGGTCGTTGCGGCGTACGGCTGGGCGCGACGCGACAAAGACCTGTGCATCGTCTCCGGCCTGATGTTCAAGTCGCTGGCCATCGTTCCGTTCGGGAGGATGCAGACGATCAAGGTCACCGCCGGACCGCTGCTGCGCGCGTACGGCCTGGCGAACGTCGAGTTCATCACCGCGAGCGCCGCCGCCAATGCGGGTGTCCCCGGTCTGCCCGCCGACGAGGCCAAGGAACTGCGGGATCTGATCATCGAACTCGGCGACGCCGAAGGCTCCGGGCTGTGAGCGACGGCCCGGGCGGCACGCCACCGGCCGGCGACCCACCGACTGGCGGCCTGGTCGGCGCACCGTCGGCGCCGGCCATCGAGGAGCGGATGCATCCGTTCAGCCCGCTCGTGCGACTCTGGATCGGCGTGGTCGCGATCGTCTGGTTCGTCGTGAACTCGCTGCTGCAGGGCGACGCCTGGTGGGAAAACCTCGGCTCACCGATGGAGCTCCTCCAGCAGGCGCCGATCTGGGTCCTCGTCCCGGTCGGCGCGCTGCTGGTCGGCCTGGGCGCGGGCTACTGGGGCTGGTGGACGACGAAGTTCGTGATCGACGACCACGAGGTGCGCCGCGAGAACACCGGCGCCTTCCACGCCAGCCAGCGCATCGCGTTCAACCGCATCCAGTCCGTCGACGTCACCCAGCCCTTCGCCGCCCGCGTGCTCGGCCTGGCCCAGGTGACGATCGATGTCGGCGTGGGGCAGGGCATCACCTTGTCCTTCCTCACCCGCAAGCGGGCCACCGAGGTGCGCGACTACGTCATGGCGCGCGCCCACGGGCGCACCATCACGACGGCGGATACCGCGCGGCGGGCGTCCGCCTGGGACGACACCGCCGAGGGCGACCGCAACCTGATCCGGCTCACCCCCGCCGAGATCACGCTCGGCGCGCTCCTGTCGCTCCAGCTCGCCGCCCTGTTCACCGCTGCCGGCGTGGCCGCTCTCGGCACGTTCGTGTTCGACTGGCCGGTCGTCGCGATGGGCGGCGGATTCATCGGGCTCGGCCTGGCGCTCGTCGGCTACCTGTCCAGCCAGCTGATCGGTCAGTTCAACTACACGCTCGCCGTCACGCCGGCCGGCCTCCGGATCACGCGCGGCCTGGCCACCCTGCGTTCCCAGACCATCCCCGTCCACCGGGTGCAGTCCCTGGTAGTCGAGCAGCCGCTGCTGTGGCGCTGGATCGGACGGGGACGGTTGCAGATCAGCATCCTCGGCCTCGGCGACCTCTCCTCGGGCGACCAGCCGACCGCCATGACGCTCTACCTGCCCATCGGCACGCCGCAGCAGATCCAGGTGGCGCTCGCCGCCTTGTGGCCCGGCCTGCGCCTCGACCGGCTTTCGTTCACCCGGACGCCGAGGCGCGCCCGCTGGCTCGACCCGTTCCAGTGGGCCTGGCAGGGCTACGCGCTCGACGATCGGGTGTTCGTGACCCGCTCGGGGTGGCTGACGCGCCGGCAGTCGATCGTCCCGCATCCGCGGGTGCAGTCGGTCACGCTCAAGCAGGGCCCACTCGAGCGCAAGCTGGGCCTGGCCAGCATGGGCGTCCTGACCGCCGCCATGTTCGACACGCCGGGCATCGCCCATCTGGACGCCGACCACGCTCGACGGCTGGCCTTCGGCCAGCTCGACCGGTCGCGGACGGGTCGTTACGACGAACTGCTGCACCCGCCGGGCCGCGCCCAGGAGACCGCTGTGTGGACGTACGGGTTCGCGTCCGCCCCCGCGCCCGGTGACGTCTGGACGCCGCCGCTCACGTCGGCCGCGCCGCCCCCCTGGCCGGCCTACGGCCAGCCGTATCCGCCAGGATAGGGACGCCTACATCTGGTTGGGTGCCTCGATGCCGAGCAGGCCGAGGCCGGTCGCCAACACCTTCCGCGTCGTCGCGCACAGGGCCAGCCGCGACGCGCACACCTCGCCCTCGCTCTTCAGCACCGGGCACTGCTCGTAGAACACACTCATCGCCGTGGCGAGCTCGAACAGGTACGTGCACAGCTTGTGCGGCTGCAGATCGGACGCCACGAGGGCGACGATCTCGCCGAAGCGCGACAGCAGCAGCGCCAGGTTCTGCTCGGCGGGCTCGGTGAGCACGGTCACCTCGTCCCACGTGAGCCGCTCGGCCTCGGCCCGGGTCAGGATGCGGTGCGCCCGCGCGTGCGCGTACTGCAGGTAGGGGCCGGTGTCGCCCGTCGTCGCGGTCATCCGCTCGACGTCGAACACGTAGTCCTTCTGCAGTTGGTTGCTGAGGTCGGCGTACTTGATCGCGGCCAGGGCGATCGGGCGCGTGACGTGCTCCTCGGCGGCGTCCAGCAGATCGATCAGGTAGGCCGCGGTGCCCTCGCGGGTCGAGAACGGACGCCCGTCGCGTCCGAGCACCATTCCGTAGCCCACGTGCTCGGTCGAGGTCTCGTCTCCCACGTAGCCGGCCTTGCGGGCGACCGCGAACACCAGCTCGAAGTGATGGTGCTGGCGGGCATCGGTGACGTAGACGATCCGGTCGGCGCGCAGCGTTTGCGCGCGGTACTTCAGCGCGGCCACGTCGGTGACGTCGTAGCCGTAGCCGCCGTGCCGGTTGCGCAGGATCGCGGGCGCCTCGAAGCCGTCGGCGAACACCACCAGTGCCTCGTCGTCGACGACGGCGATGCCGCGCGCCTCCAGGTCGGTGCAGATGCCCTCGAGCATGGCGTTGTAGAACGATTCGCCGGCGATGTCGCCGTCGGCGAGCAGGACGCCGAGCCGCTCGTAGGCCTCGTTGAAGCCGGCCTTGGACACGTCGATGAGCCGTGACCAGATCGCGCCGGTGGCCTCGTCGCCCGACTGCAGGGCGACCACGCGGGCGCGCGCACGATCGGCGAACGCGTCGTCGGCCGCCAGCCGCTCGTTGGCCCGCTTGTACAGCGCCTCGGCGCCGGAAAGGTCGAGGGCGTCGAGGTCGAGGTTCTCGTCGGCGATCTGCTCGATCAGCATGCCGAACTGACGGCCCCAGTCGCCGACGTGGTTCTGCGGGATCACCGTGTGCCCGGACGCGGTGAGCACCCGGTTGAAGCAGTCGCCGATGATCGTGGTGCGCAGGTGGCCGACGTGCATCTGCTTGGCGACGTTGGGCGAGCTGTAGTCGATCACGATCCGCTGCGAGCGCTCGGCCTGGTCGATCCCGGTGTGCGGGTCGGCCAGCAGATCGTTGGCGGCGGCGGCGAGCACCTCGGGGTGCATGCGGAAGTTGAGGAATCCGGGGCCGGCGATCTCGATCGGTTCGCACAGATCGGCCACGTCGATGCGCCGCGCCAGGTCGGCGGCCACCTCGCGCGGTGGTCGTCCCTCTCTCTTGGCCAGGCGCAGTGCGACGTTCGACTGGAAGTGACCGAACTGGGGCTTGGTGGCCGGCCGCATCTCGGGGTCGATCCCGGCGGCGGCCTCGACCCGCGACGCGAGCAGGGAGGCAAGGGAAAGCATGGGGAGAGCTTTCCACACCCCGGACGCCGCGACGCACGGCCCATCAGAGCCGGACGGTTCGTGCGAATCCTTCGCCGCCGCG
This sequence comes from Nigerium sp., assembly GCA_016711325.1. Classification (GTDB taxonomy): domain Bacteria; phylum Actinomycetota; class Actinomycetes; order Propionibacteriales; family Propionibacteriaceae; genus Propioniciclava. The sequence goes on from JADJTH010000011.1 coordinate 50,337, forward strand.
CCTTCAGCCGGTGGCCAGCGCGCGGGGCACGGCGTCCGGGTCGCCCTCCGTCGACGGCGTCGGCCGCGTGACGAGGTCGGCGACCATCTTGAGGTTCGCGCCCAGCTCCCGCCGCGCGAACTCGTTCCAGCGGCCCGACGTGCGCTTGACCGAGACGTCGCCGACGCCCACGGCGTCCACGCCGACCGCGCGACACGTGGCGACGGCGCGGTGCAGGTGGTAGCGCTGGCTGACCAGCAGCGCCTCGCTGACGCCGAAGACCTCGCGGGCCCGCACGCAGGTGGCGTAGGTGTCGAAGCCGTACTCGTCCTCGACGATCCGGGACGCCGGCACCCCTTGGGCCACCAGGTAGCGCTTCATGTTCGTCGTCTCGTGGTGGTGCTCGGCGGAGTTGTCGCCCGAGACGATCAGCACCCGCGCCTGGCCGCCGCGGTACAGCCGCGCACCCAGGTCGAGGCGCGCCTTCAGGTAGGGCGACGGCCGGCCCGACGGGTACATCTCGGCGCCGAAGACGATCGCGACGTCCTTGGCGGGCGCCTGAGACGCCGCCAGCACCCGGTCACGCGCCTGCCAGCGGGTCCACAGCGCAGGGCCACCGATCACGAGCGCGGCAAGGCAGGCCACCCCGGCGAACAGCGCGAGAAGACGACGAACGGTCACCGGACGAGCATAGGCGCCGCGCCGAATCGCGCTTGCGCACGAAAAGAACTCTCGCCTAAGGAAATTCCGTAGGCGAGAGTTCTTTTCGTAGGCGAGAACCCGCAGGCTACGCGCGGTTCGCGCGGTAGTACTCGATCAGGGCCCTGGTCGACGGATCCTGGGCGGCGAGCGCCTCGTCGTCTCCGGAGATCGCCGGTGCGATCTGGTTGGCGAGCACCTTGCCCAGCTCGACGCCCCACTGGTCGAAGGAATTGATGCCCCACACCACGCCCTGGGTGAAGGTGATGTGCTCGTACAGGGCGATCAGCTGGCCGACGACGGCCGGCGTGAGCGACGGCGCCAGGATCGACGTCGTCGGACGGTCGCCGTGGAACACCTTGGCGCTCACCAATTCGTCGGGGACGCCGTCGGCGCGCACCTCCTCGGCGGTCTTGCCGAACGCGAGCGCCTTGGTCTGCGCGAAGAAGTTCGCCAGGAACAGCTCGTGGACGTCCTGGTCGCCGTCCTTGATCGGGCGGTGCGGTGTCGCGACCGCGATGAAGTCAGCCGGAATGAGCTGCGTTCCCTGGTGGATGAGCTGGTAGAACGCGTGCTGGCCGTTGGTGCCCGGCTCACCCCAGAAGACCTCGCCCGTCTCGGTGGAGACGGCCGAGCCGTCCGCCCGGACGCCCTTGCCGTTCGACTCCATCGTGAGCTGCTGCAGGTAGGCGGCGAAGCGGTGCAGGTACTGCGCGTACGGCAGCACCGCGTGGCTGCCCGCCTTGAAGAAGTTCACGTACCAGATGTTGAGCAGGCCCATGAGCGCCGGCACGTTCTCGCGCCACGGCGCCGTGGCGAAGTGCTCGTCCATCGTGTGGAAGCCCGCGAGGAAGTCGGCGAAGTTGTCGGGACCGATCGCGACGGCCACCGCCGTGCCGACGGCCGAATCGACCGAGTAGCGGCCGCCCACCCAGTCCCAGAAGCCGAACGCGTTCGCGGGGTCGATGCCGAACTCGGCGACCTTGTCGAGCGCGGTGGAGACGGCCACGAAGTGCTGGGCGATCGCGTCGGCCTTCGAGGCGTCCGAACCGTCGATCGCACCCTGCCCGGCGAGCGCGTCCAGCAGCCAGGTGCGCGCCATCCGCGCGTTGGTGAGGGTCTCGAGGGTCGTGAACGTCTTGGACGCCACGATGAACAGCGTCGTCTCGGGATCGAGGTCGACCGTCTTCTCGTACACGTCACTCGGGTCGATGTTGGAGACGAAGCGGCAGTCCAGGCCGGCCTGCTTGTACGGCTTGAGCGCCTCGTAGACCATGACCGGACCGAGGTCCGAGCCGCCGATACCGATGTTGACCACGGTGGCGATCGGCTTGCCGGTGACCCCCCTCCACTCACCCGAGCGCACCTTGTTCGCAAACGCGTAGACGGCGTCCAGGGTGGCGTGCACGTCGGCGACCACGTCTTGGCCGTCCACGACCAAGCTGTCGGTGCGCGGACGCCGCAGCGCCGTATGCAGGACCGCGCGGTCTTCGGTGTTGTTGAGGTGGACGCCCGCGAACATCGCGTCGCGCTTGGCGGCGAGATCGACCGCGTCGGCGAGATCGATCAGCGCATCCAGCACGGGGACGGTGATCAGGTTCTTCGACAGATCGACATGCAGGTCGCCCGCCGTCCGGCTGTACCCCTTCGCCCGCTGGGGATCGCTGGCGAACCAGCCGCGCAGATCGGGCGCGAAGGTCTCGCGCAGTTCGGTGAGCCGCTTCCAGGCTTCGGTGGTGGTGACGTCACTCATGCGCGCCAGCCTAATGGCGTCCGCACCCGGCCGTGACGTCAACGTGAGCGAGGGCCCGCACCGCGAGATGCGGTGCAGGCCCAAGCGAGGATCGGGTCAGAGCTTGACCGACACGTGCACGTGGTCGTAGTGGTTCGCCGTGATCGAGCCACGGTTCTCCATGGGGCGCCAAATGGGCTTGTACGGCGTCCAGATCTTCTGCTCGAAGATGACGTGGTCGATGCCGAACTCGGCGGCGTTCGCGGTCACGAAGTTCGCGATCGCCCAACCCTTGGCGGAATCGGTTCCGGGGGTCAGCATGAAGTCGATCGCCCCGCCGAACTGGTGGTTGGACAGGGAGCTGGCGCGGTAGCCACCGATGCTCTTGAACGACCAGCGGGCGGTGACGGCGTTGTAGACGACCATCGCCTTGGGCTTGAGCCCCAGGACGGTCGGGCCGGAGTAGCTGGTGGAGCCGGTGTACTTCTCGCCGCCCCCGCCGCCGGCGGCGCTGGCCGAGGGCTCGCTCGACGGCTTCTCGTTGCCGAGCTTGGAGTTGAGGACGTAGCCGATCTTGCCGTCGTAGGCGACCTGGCGGTAGCCGTCGGTGACCTTGTCGGTGACGGAGACCTCGTCGCCCGCCTTGAGGCGGCCGAGCTGGGTGGCATCCTCGGACGCCCGGGCGCGGACGACCAGCCCGGACTGGGCGAACTTCTCACCGGCAGCGGCACCGAAGGCGGACGCCCACTCGCCGCCGACGTAGGCCTCGGCGCCCTCTTGCTCGGCCCCTGCCCCAGCCTCGGACTCGTCGGTCTCAGCGGCATCGTCAGCGGCCTGCCGATCGGCGAGGGTACGCACGGTGTCGCGACTCGTCGTGTCGTCGGCGCGGGCCGGAGCCGGGACGGCGGAGGTCGGCTGGGACGAGGACGTCAGGTTCACCGCGAAGGCGCCTGCCGTGGCCAGCAGCGCCACCGAGACGGCCGTGGGCGCCACACGCGAGGTCAGGAGCTGAGCGCGCGACCGGGCGGCGCGGCGGGGGACGGCCCGGAAAGCGTCTGCCCGGGTTTCGGAGAGCGGGCTCTCGGGAACGCTGGCAGTGCGGCGCGGTTCGTACATCGTGTCTCCGTAGCGGTATGCAGGCTGAGGACAACAACTAAAGTAGCTGAGATTTTCTCAGGGTCAAAACCGGGATCTCAGCATCCGTTCTCAGACAGCACGCTGCGGAAGCTGAGAGCCCGGTCCGCAACCTGATCGAGAGCGTTTCCGCCGACCGTACGGAGCACGACCTCGGAGACGAGGACCGCCCGTGCGCCGGCCCCCAGCCACATCGCGCACTGGTAGTGCTCCAGCCGTCCAGACGCGAGCAGGGCGACATTCGAGAAGAGCGCCGGCAGGGTGCGCGCGTAGGTCGTGCCGAGCGCGTCCGCGGGCGCCACCATCACCGCGGCGGCGCCGGCGCCGGCGCGGGCCACCGCGGCGATCTCGGTGGGCGTGAGCCCACCCTGCACGAGCGGGACGTCCCCGGCCGCCTCGGCCAAGGACGGGCAGGCGATCGGCGCCAGCAGGAAGTGGGCGCCCGCGTCGACCGCCCGCCGGACGTCGGCGGCGTCCGTCAGGCCGGTCACGCCCACGCGGGCGCGCCGTCCGAACAGGGCGACCACCCCGGGCAGACAGGCGATGAGGGCGGGCGGGAGCGCCCAGGCCGACAGGCCCTCCTGGACCAGCAACTCCGCGACCGCCACCCAGTCCTCGACGCCCGCGGCCGGCACTTCGATGACGACCTTCCGGGCGCCGAGGGCCGCGTCCAGTGCGCTCATCGCGTCCGCCGTCGGCTCACGCCAGCGGCGTGCGGGAGAAGTTCTCGAAGCTGCGCGACGCCGTCGGGCCGCGCTGGCCCTGGTAGTGCGATCCGCGTCCGCGCGAACCGTAGGGCTGCGACGAGGGCGAGCTCAGCTGAAAGAAGCACAGCTGGCCGATCTTCATGCCGGGCCACAGCTTGATCGGCAGGGTCGCGACGTTGGACAGCTCGAGCGTCACGTGGCCGGTGAAACCCGGATCGACGAAACCGGCGGTCGCGTGCGTGAGCAGGCCGAGGCGTCCGAGGCTCGATTTGCCCTCGACACGGGCGGCGATGTCGTCGGGGAGCGTGAGTCCCTCGAGGGTCGACGCGAGCACGAACTCGCCCGGGTGCAGGATGAACGGGTCTCCGGGGTCCACCTCGATGAGGCGGGTCAACTCGGGCTGCGGCTGCGAGGGGTCGATCGAGGGGTACTTGTGGTTGTCGAACAGCCGGAAGAAGCGGTCGAGGCGCACGTCGATGCTGGAGGGCTGCATCATCGCGGCGTCGTACGGGTCGATGCGGACGCGTCCGGCGTCGAGCTGCGCGGTGATGTCGCGGTCAGACAAAAGCACGTGGGCACCCTAGCGCGTGGCGAGACGCGGTGCTGGCGCCCGCGTCCGGGAAACGCCGGGGTGCCGACGCTCACCGACACGATGGCAGCAGATGACGCCTGCGTGCACCCAGGGGGATACTGAGCTGTCGTCCTGACGCCGCGATCGAAGGGGGGTGCACCGTGCACGCCGAAGAAGAGGCCACCATCGTCAAGTTGCGCTCCGCGCCCGCGCCCGACGATCCGGCCAAGCCACGCTGGCCGTGGCAGTTGACCGCGTCCTCGTGGCGCTACGTGCTGCGCCGCAGCTGGTCGGAGTTCTGGTACCACCACATTCTCGATCACGCGGGCAACCTCGCCTACATGTCGATGCAGTCGCTGTTCCCGGCGCTGCTGGCCATCATCACCGTGCTGACGATGATCGGCCAGGGCCCCGCGGCCGTCCAGTGGATGATGGAACTGCTCGAGACGGTCGCCCCCGCGCCGATCGTGGACCTGATGCGCGAGCCGCTGCACAACCTCGTCCACCTGCGCGACCTCGAACTGGTGCTCAGCATCGCCGTGGCCGGCGCCTTGTGGGGTGCCTCCGGCTACATCGGGGCGTTCGGCCGCTCGAGCAACCACATCTATCAGGTGGTCGAGGGGCGACCGGTCTGGCAGGTCATCCCCTACTATCTGCTGCTCACGGTCGCGCTGGTGATGTTCGGCGTCCTGATCATGCTGAGCGTGCTGCTCTCGGCGGGCGTGTGGGACATGCTGCTGGCGCTCGTCGAGATCGACGACGCCTGGCTGCAAGAGTTGCGCCAGGCCCGCTGGCCGGTGCTCGCGGTCACCACCTTCCTGCTGATCCTCGTTCTCTACCGCGCGACGCCGAACGTCCAACAGCCGAGGCTGCGCTGGTCGCTGCCCGGCGCACTACTCGCCATGGTGCTGCTCGTGCTGGCGATCTGGGGACTGTCCGCCTGGGTGAAGGCCTTCGGCAAGCTGCCCGCGATGTACGGCGTGGTCGGGTCGGTGATCATCCTGCTGCTCGGCATGTGGATCATGAACATCGTGCTGCTCATCGGCGTTCTGCTGAACGCCGAGATCGAACGGGCCCGGCTGCTGCAGGCGGGCTTCGCGGCCGAGCTCGAGTTGCTCGTCCGCCCCCGCAGCACCCGAATGATCTATGCGCGCGACACCGAGGAAGGCATGCTCGCCCGCTGGGGCGCGGCGCTGCGCGCCGAGCACGCTTGCGACGACGAATGATCGACCTCCAAGGACAAGGACGCCAGGAGGCTGGCGACCATCAGGAGCCCGACCCGGCATGGAGCCGAGCGAGGTGCAGTCGCAGGTAGCTGAACTCCGCCTTGGTCAGCGGCCCGGTATCCTGCTCGAGCACGTTTCGGACCAGCGAGGCGGTCGCCTCCACCTCCGCGGCATAGTCGGCCGAGATCAGCACGGGCCCCTCGTAGCGGTGTTGCCGGTCACCCGCCGCGCGCGCATGCAAATACCGCAGGTGGGTGACGAACCTCGCCGTCGCCATCGGGTCGGCAACGGCGTCCGGACCCAACCCCGTCCTCACGGCCGACAACACGCCCTGCACGATGCGCGTCATGGCCACCGCCCCCGTGAGATCGCGGCGCGCAAACTGGGCGTTCACGAAGTGGAGTGCGAAGGCCGTCGCTTCATCGCGATCAAGCGTGACGCCCAGGTCTTCCTTCACAAACGCGACCGTCGTGCGGCCCAGCTGCGCCTCGGACGGGTAGAGGTGCTGCACTTCCCAAGCGAGAGGAAAGTCGATCGTGACGCCGTCGCGCGCGCGCCGGACCGCGAAGTTCAAGTGGTCGGCGATCGACAACAGCAGGGCCTGGCTGGTCCTGATCCCAACCAGGCTCGCCGCGTGGTCGACGGCGCGACGCGCCACCCGGAAGACCTCCAGCGGGATCTGCGAGACGAACTCGCTCAACTCCTGGAAATCCTCCGAACCCGAGGGCGTGAACAACTCGGAAGCGCTGTCGAGATCGACCGCGTCGCCCAGCCTGCGCCGATAACCGATACCCCTGCCCAGCAGGATGACGCGCGCGCCGTCGAGATCGATCATGACGGCGTTGTTGTTCAGCACCCTGATCAGGGTGCCCTCGTGGCGACCCATCGCATGCGCTCCTCTCTCCGTCAGATCAGAGCAGTTCGCCGTGGGACTCGATCACCGTGGCGTACCAGCCGAAGGACTTCTTCTTCGACCGTGCCATCGTGCCGTGCCCCTCGTTGTCTCGATCCACATAGATCATCCCGTAGCGCTTCTTCATCTCTCCGGTGGTGAAGGAGACGACATCGATGATTCCCCACGGTGTGTATCCGATGAGTTTCACGCCGTCCTCCAGCACGGCGAGCTTGATCTGTTCGATGTGCGCCTTCAGGTACTCGATCCGATAGTCGTCCACCACACTGCCGTCGGTGCCCACCCGGTCAACGGCACCGAACCCGTTCTCGACGATGAACAGAGGCAGTTCATAACGCTCGGCCAGGGTCGCGAGCGTGTAACGCAGACCGACGGGGTCGATCACCCAGCCCCAATCGCTCGCCGAGACGTAGGGGTTGGGCACCGAGTTCGGCAACCCGCCGTCGGTGCGCGCCTGGGCAGAGAAGGCGTCCGCCTTGACCGTGGTCGACATGTAGTAGCTAAAACCGATGTAGTCGACCGTTCCGGCGGCGAGAATCTCATCATCACCGTCGCGCCAACCAATGTCGTAGCCGTTCGCCTCGACCTCGCGCACGGCATATCCGGGATAGTGACCGCGCACGTGGACGTCCGGGAACAGAAATCGCTCACGACTGGCGACCTGCGCCGCCATGACGTCCTCCGGATTGCAGGAGAAGGGGTAGATCGGCACGTGCGACACCATGCAGCCGATCATCAGATCAGCGTTGATCTCGTGTCCGATCCTGACCGCCAAAGCACTGGCCAGCAGTTCGTGATGGGCGACGCGTAGGAGTACCTCGCGCGGATCGTCCTCGGGTGTCAGCACCACGCCCGAGTTGGTCCAGAGGAACAGCGCGTTGTCGGTGTCCATCTGATTGTTGATCTCGTTGAAGGTCATCCAGTACTTGACCTTCGACTGGTAACGCTCGAAGCACACTCGCGCGAACCGGGCAAAGAGATCGACGACCGCACGGTTCCGGAACCCGCCGTACTCACGCGCCAGATGCAGCGGCAGCTCGAAGTGCGACAACGTAATCACCGGCTCCATGCCGTGGGCGAGCAGTTCGTCGAACATGGCGTCGTAGAACAGAAGCCCTGCTTCGTTGGGCTCCGTTTCGTCGCCCAGTGGAAAGATGCGAGTCCATTGGATGGAGGTACGGAAGCACCGCAGGCCCATTTCGGCCATCAGCGCGATGTCTTCACGGAACCGGTGGTAGAAGTCGATGGCGGTGTGGTTCGGGTAGAACTCATCCTCATCAACGTCATGGGTGATGCGACGGGGCACACCGTGCGCGCCGGCCGTCAGCACGTCCACGACGCTCAGGCCCTTGCCCCCGGCATTCCACCCGCCTTCGAGCTGATGCGCGGCCACCGCGCCGCCCCAGAGGAAGTCTTCAGACAGCCTGCTCATGCTTCGCTTCCTTCCCGTTGATTGCCACCATCAGGTCTTCGCCAGGTTCCGCCATGGTGATCGGGGTGGTCAGGACGTCACCGAACTGCTTCGAGTTCGTCATGACGACGGGAGTGACCGCGGAGCAGCCAGCCGCCCTGATCGCAGCGATGTCGAACTCGGCGAGAAGCTCACCCTTCGTGACGTCGGTGTTCACCAACGCATGCATCACGAACGGGCCGCCGTCGAGCTTCACCGTGTCGACGCCGATATGGATCAGCAGCTCGACTCCCTCCGTCGAGATCATGCCGATGGCGTGCTTGGTCTTCGCCACCATCGTCACGCGACCGTCGAACGGGGCGTACACGCGTCCCTCGGCGGGGTCGATCGCCACCCCTGACCCATGACGCCCGACGCGAACACCGGGTCCGGGACCGCGGACATGGCGAGCACACGTCCGGCGAGGGGCTGCCGACGACCACGATCGAGGAGGCTGCGGCGATGGCGGCCCCGTAAGCCTCGCGGGCGGACTCTTCGAGTTGTTGCTCGGCCTCCGCGACGACTTCTTCGGCGGTCGCCTTGGCGACAGGATCCTGGAACCCGATCACGTACACCAGGATCATCGCGCCGAAGAATGCGACCGCGCAACCGATGATTTGCCCGATCAGCGACGCCGGGTTGTCAGCGCTGTACGCGTTCACGATGGTCAGCATGCCCGGCAGCCCGGCGTAGGCGTAGTACCTCGAACCGAACAAGGCAATGACGACCGCGCCGGCCGCGCCCGCGATGCACGCGAGGACGAAAGGTCGCTTGAGGCGCAGCGTGACGCCGTAGATGGTGGGTTCGGTGATGCCGAACACGCCCGTGGCGGCGGCAGAGCCGGCGACACCGCGCAACTCCTTGTTGCGGGTCTTGACGAAGACGCCGAGTGCCGCGCCCACCTGCGCAATGACGGCCGCGGTCTGGAAAGCCTGGAAGGAGTCGTAGCCGTACTGTTCGAAGTTGGCCAACACGACCGGTGTGATCCCCCAATGGATACCAAAGATGACCGCGACCTGCCACACGCCGCCGATGATCGCAGCGGCTACGACGGGGGCCACATCGACCAGCCAGTTGTAGCCGTTCGCGATGCCGTTGGCACCCGCGGCCGACAAGGGGCCAAGCACCAGGAACGTGAACGGAACCATGACGACGGCGCTGATGAACGGCACCAGAACCGCCTGCATGGCGCCCTTGAGGTAGCGGTTGAGGAACCGCTCGAGGTACGACAACAGCCACACGAGCAGCAGGGGCGGGATGACCGTCGAGGTGTAGGTGGTGGGCGACAGCGCGATACCGAACAAGTCGATCCGCTCGCCTTCCGCGATTTGGGCGGCCATGCTGTTCCAGTCCGGGTTCATGATCGCGGCGCACGCGAACACCGCGACGAAAGTGTTCACCTTGAGGTGCTTGGAAGCGGTGATCGCGATGAACACGGGCAGGAATGCGAACGGCGTCCAGGAGATCATCGAGAAGATCTTGTCCGTCCCGCTCCCCTCGAACGCCGGCGCGACCATGCGGATCACGATCAAGAGGCCCTGCAACAGACCGGCCGAGGCAGGGCCCCGTCATTGTCGGGTTCTAGCTTGTCAGTAGGAGTTTGACGGCGCGTTTGACGTCTCTGGACACGGCGCGCAGGGCTGCGGCAATGTTGGATGCGCCGGCGAGTCTGTGGAGGCTGATGGCCAGGTTGCGCAGGGTGGCCATGTTTTCAGCACCGACGCCGGTCCTGATCCGGCACCTGTCCTCATCGAACGTGACGTCGCGGACCCAGTGGAGCTTGTCTTCGATGCCCCAGTGCCCACGAACCCAGTCAGCGACCCGGCTGGGTTGGGCAGCGGCCATGGTCTTGGAGCAGATGAGGTAGACCACCTCAACACGTGGTTTGCCGTTGGCGGTGGTGGTGCGACGCAGTTGCAGCACCTGCTGGGCGCCGGGAAAGCTGATCCAGGCCGGACACTGGACCGCCTTGATGGTCCGGGTGCTACGGCGGCCGTGGCCCTTCTGGGTCTCGGATTCACCGGGGACCTGGTTCCACGGCAGGGCCGCCAACGCCTTGAACAGGTTCGGCTGGTTACCCTTCACGGTCAGCACGTAGTCGCCGCCACGCTCGGTGATGAAGGTGGCAGTGTCCCGCTGCGTATGGAGTGCATCAGCGGTGACCACGACATCAGCCAGGTCCATCATGCCTAGCAGATCGCGGGTTGCTGGGATCTCGTTGGTCTTCGAATCCACCTTGACCTGGCCAAGCACCAGGCCGGTGCCATGGGAGAGCGCCGAGACCAGATGCGGTGCCCGCTGCCCCGCGGCGCAGGCCCGGCGCACCGTCTTGCCATCGACAGCGATCACCTGCTGACCATCGATCCTGTCCCACCTGATCCTCATCCAAGCACCCAGCAGCATGCTGAACACGACAGGATCGATGGCCTCGATCAGGCGGCGGATCGTCGGCTCGGAAGGGATCGCCGCTGGCATCCCGAGCTGGGCCAGCAGGTCGGCTCCGACGTCTTGGGCGAACTCCCAGATCGCCGCCATCGACCGCCCACCCCCAACCACTGCGGCCACAGCGAGGGCGAGGATGACATCCAGCCGATGGCGAAGGCCTCTGGGGTCTCTGGGATCGGGTAGAAGCGGGAACAGTTGGACGAGGGTGGCGGCACGCAGCAACGTCGGGTCGACGCGAGCGGCCGTGACAGGGGAAGATGTCACTGGACGCGGTCCTTCAATCAGGCTGGATGGTTTAGCGCTTCCCATCCTGAGCGCAAGGACCGCGTCCCCGTGCAGGACACGCCAACAAACCCCTAGTCAACCCACACTCTCACCGACCTTGACGGGACCCTGCCGGCCGAGGCCAGGATGTAGACGAAGGGGGCGAAGACGGCGGACATCGTCGCGATCAACCGGTTGACCACCGACTGTTGGGGCGCGCCGACATCTGCCACGTCGGAGAGATCGGCGTGCTCCAGCAATGCTTCGTGAACCTCGCCGACGTGGGCGCCGATGACGACCTGGAATTGCCCACCGTTCTCCACGACGGTGATCACGCCGGGCAGTTCGGCGACTCTTTCCTTCGCACCGGCAGGCGTCTCGCGAAGCACGAGGCGCAGCCGAGTCGCACATCGACTGGCGTTCACGATGTTCGTCTCGCCGCCGACTTGTTCAAGGATCTGGAGCGCTAGTTTGGGATAGTTGCGTACGGGCTCGGCCACGGCTTCCTCCACGGGCGTAGTAACAGGGGAGACACCCCGAGCGGCACCATCGAACCTTGACGAGCGCCACTCTCAAGCGCGTCTACGCGCCCAGTGTCGACTCGGGTTCTTGCCTCGAAGAGAGTTACAGGCCCAAAGCTGACACGAAATATAGACTCCCCCGACCGCGCGAGGCAAGGCGTCGTCGCGCCGATGTTCGATCCGGCTAACGGCCGGGCCACTCCCAGCCGTCGAGGCGTCCGAGGAAGTCGTCGCAGGGATCGCCGTCGTAGCCCTCGCGGAACGGGTCGCACTCGGCCGCACGCAGCACCTGAAGCGCGTTGTACACGCCCGAGGCGTACTCCTCGGCGAACAGGATCGCCACCGCCTGCCTCTGGTCGTCGCTCAACGACGACAGCACGCGGTTCATGGTCACCTGGTGCGGGGCGATATCGGGCACCTCGTCGGCGTTGTCGTTCCACACCCCCACCCGGACGCGCTCGGCCGAGACCTGGCCTGCACCGGCGCAGGAGATCACCATCGCGTCGATCATCTGCCGGTACATCCACCGCGAATCGTGCTCGGTCATGCCCCCATCATGCCCCGGGCCGGCAAGCAACGTCACCCGTTCGAGTACCGAACGCCACCGGCGATCAGCCGCGCTTCCAGTCCTCGATCGGCCAGTACAGCCGGCTCGCGGCGCGGTACAGCGGCAGATCCGGGTTCACAGCCACCGGGCGTCCGAGCAGTTGCAGCCACGAGGCGTCCGCGATGGAATCGCCGTAGCCGTGCGAGCGGGACAAGTCGATACCGTGGCGGGCCGCGTAGTCCTTCAGCCACTGCGCGCGCCTCGTCCACCAGCGGCGGGGTCGCCAGATAGCCGGTGAGGACGCCCTCGCGCACCTCCATCCGGGAGCCGATCACCTCGTCGAACAGCGGCGCCAGCGGGCCTGCGAACAGGTCGAGCGAACCGGTCACCAGCACCGTGCGGTGCCCGGCCGCGCGGTGTTCCTCGATGCGGGCGAGGGCGCCGGGACGGATCGAGCGGACGAGGTTCTGCCCCCAGTCGCCGGCCACCAGGCGCTCGATGTCGGCGACCTTCGTGCCCGCGTAGCGCCGCGAGAACGCGCGGACGAACTCGCCACGGTCGCGTCGCTCCGCCTGCAGGTAGACGCCGGCCTTGCCCACGAGATCGGCCATCTCGCCGGGCAGCTGCGCCAGCGGGCGCAGACGTCCCATGACCGACAGGTACTGGGTCACCAGCGAGGACGCCACCAGCGTGCCGTCGAGGTCGAACACGGCGAGCACGTCGGTGCCCGACTCGAGGCGCCGGGCCTGGGAGCGGGACGCCCTCTTTGCCGAGGACGCCCGCGCGTGCACCCTTGCCAGCGAGGTCATCGCCGGCAGGTGCACGTTCTGCCAGTAGTGGCCCCAGTCGATGTCGCGCACGTCGAAGGTCTGGTCCACCGGTGTGTCCGCCGGCAGCGCAGCGCCGAGCGCGCGAGTCTGCTGGTCGTCGAACAGCATCTCGGTGCGCGTATAGCTCTGGTACAGGTCGACGTAGGTGCGCAGGGAGCCCAGGCCGCGCTCCATACGCGACAGTGAACTGGCCCACTCGCGGGTGGCCTTGGTGGCCGGGAGCGCCGCGCCGATCTTCGAGCCGAGCGCCGACAGCCGCTCCTTGAGCTGGAGCGAGCGCTCGGCGGCGTTGTTGGCCGGGAACTTCCAGGTCGGGACGACGATCGGACGCCCCTTGTCGTCCTCCAGGGGGTGCGCGAGGAAGTACTCACGCACCTCGCCGTACATCCGGTGGAACGGCAGCGGGTTCGACGCCCCCGAGCACACCTGGTAGTAGCCGACATCGGATGCCGCCGGCCCCTGATGACCCAGCCGCGCCAGCGCGAGGATCACGTTGACGACGTAGTCGACCGGGATCACGTCCAGCACCGAGTCCGGCAGGCCCGGGAACTCGGGCAGCGCGCCCTGGCGTAGGCCATGATCAGCGGGTCGGCGACCTTGAAGCCGTCGATCCAGCCCGGGTACGGATAGCGCAGCGACGACTCGATGATCGCCGGGCGCACGATCGACAGCCGGTGTCCCTGCCCGGCCCATTCCTCCTCGGCGACACGCTCGCCCAGCGCCTTGGAGAACGTGTAGACGTCCGTCCATCCCACCGAGCGGGCGCGCGTCCGGCCGAGTTCGACCATGCGGTCGCCGATCCAGGCCTTGCGCGCCTCCTCGGACGCCTTCGCGACCGACTTCGGGCCGCGCTTGCCGTGCTCGCGCGTGGCCGCGTCGATGAAGGAGTGCAGGCGCTCCGGCGTCCGGGACGCCGCCTCGGCCTCGGCGCGCGCCACCCGGGCCGCGGCGAGCTCGTCGCGCCACTCGACATCGTGATCGACGGACGCCTCCGGCCGCAGTCCCTTGGCGATACCGCCCACGTAGCAGGTGGACACGTGGACGACGTGCGGATCGAGCCCCGAACGCGCCAGCGCCCCGTACAGCGCCTGCGCGCCACCGACGTTGTTGGCGAAGCACTCATCGATCGGCGCGTCGAACGACACGGTGGACGCCGAGTGGATGACGACGTCGATCGGTCCCTCGATGCTCTCGACGGTCGACAGGTCGGCTTCGAGCACGTCGGTGCGCTCGGCGAAGACGCGGGACGCCTCGGCGTCGCCCACCGCATCCCGCCAGCTCTTGAACACGGGCTTGCGCATCAGCCGGTCGAGGCGCTTGCGGGCGGTCTGGCTGCCCTTGGGACGGATGATTGTGATCACGTGGGCATCGGTCGTGCTGAGCAGCCTTTCCAGCACGGCCTGACCGAGAAAGCCGGTCACTCCGGTGAGCAGCACGCGGGTCGGCTGAGGCACAGTGTCTCCTTCCGGTGGGGCACGGGGTGCGCCCAGGTGGCACGGGGTACGCCATCCGTGGAGCGTAATGTAGCGTCCTGTCTCATGCAGTTGGCGCTCATCACCGGCGGGACGTCCGGGATCGGCCTCGAGTTCGCACGCGCCCTCGCGCGCGGCGGCGCCGGCCTGGTGCTCGTCGCCCGGGACGCCGCGCGGCTGGAGGCCGTCGCCGACCATCTGCGCACCGAGTTCGGCGTCGCCGTCGAGACCCTGGCCGCCGATCTGGCCGAACGCGCGGACCAGGCGCGCGTCGCAGCGCGGCTGCGGTCCGGCGATGTCGACGTGTTGATCAACAACGCGGGCTTCTCGCTGAAGACGCCGCTCGTGGGCGGCGACGACGATCTGGCCGACCGCGCCTACGAGGTCATGGGGCGGGCCCCGCGCGTCCTGTCCGGCGCCGCGGCGTCCGTGATGCGCGACGCCGGCCGCGGCTGGATCATCAACGTCATCTCGGTGTCGGCGCTCACCCGCCAGGATTCCTACTCGGCGCTCAAGGCGTACACGCTGGCGCTGAGCGAGGTACTGGCGGGCGAACTCGCGGGCAGCGGCGTCCATGTCACCGCCGTGCTGCCCGGCTGGACGCGCACGGAATCCCACGACCGTGGCCGTTCGGCCCGCTCGGGCGTGCCGGGGTTCTTGTGGCTCTCCCCCGCCGAGGTCGCGGCCGACGGCCTGCGCGCAGCGCGCGCCGGCCGGGTGATCGCCGTCCCGTCCAAGCGCTACAAGCTGCTTGCCGCTATCCTGCGCGCGCTGCCCGCCGGAGCGATGCGTGCCATCTCGCACCAGATCAAGGGATCCAGGTCCCGCTCGCGACCCACAGGAGGATCGTCATGAAGCCGCTCGTCAAGCGCATGAAGTGGTGGGGCTGGGGCGAGGAAGGCGTCTTCTTCAACTACGCCAACAAGCCCGCCTTCGCACCGTTCGTGAAGCGTGCCCTCGGCATCGATCTGCGGCCACGCCAGACCGACACGATCCCGTTCGACGCCTCGACCGTCCCCGCCAGCACGCTGCCCGACGCGCTGCGCGACGCCCTGGTGACGGCGACGGCGTCCGACCGGGTGAGTACGGACGCGCACGACCGGGTCGTCCACGGGCACGGCTCGTCGGTGACCGAGCTGCTGCACGTGTCGCGCTTCGACTACGGACGCCTCCCCGAAGTGGTCGTCTACCCCGCCGACACCGACGAAGTGGCCGCGGTGCTGGCGGCCTGCGTCGACGCGGACGCCGTGGTCGTCCCCTACGGCGGCGGCACGAACATCTCCCGCTCGCTGCAGCTCGACCCGGATGAGCCACGTCCGATCGTGTCGCTCGACACGGGCCTGATCAGCGGCGTCCACGAGCTCGACGAGGAGTCGGGGCTGGCGCGCATCGGCGCGGGCATGCTCGGCCCCGACCTGGAGGAGGACCTGAACGCGCGCGGATGGACGCTCGGCCACTTCCCCGACTCGTTCACGCACTCGACGCTCGGCGGCTGGGCGGCGACCCGCTCGTCCGGCATGCAGTCCGACAAGTACGGCGACATCGCCGACATCGTCCGCGGCATGACGGTGGTGCGCCCGGGCGGAATCGTCCGGCTCCGTCCGGTGCCGGTGGAATCGACCGGTCCGTCGCTGCGCGAGATGTTCATCGGCTCCGAAGGACGCCTGGGCGTCATCACTGAGGTGTGGGTGCAGGTGCACCGCCAGCCCGAGGAGCGCGTGGTGGTGGCCTACATGTATCCGCATTGGTCGGCGGCGGTGGAGGCGATCCACACGATGTCGGCCGACGAGATTCCGACGACGTTCGTGCGCATCTCGGACGCCCACGAGACCGCGTTCTCGCTGTCGACCCAGAAGGAGGCCATCACCCTCAAGAAGAAGGTCGAGGCCAAAGGCCAAGAGGCGCTGTGGGCGTTCATGCGCAAGCGCGGCTGGGACACCGACGAGATGTGCATCTCGTACGTGTGCTTCGAGGGTTCCAAGGACGAGGTGGACGCCCGCCGTCGCAAGGTGGCGCAGGTGGCGAAGAAGCACGGCGCCCTCGTGCTCGGCACGGGTCCCGGAGCGCTGTACGACCAGAAGAAGTTCGACACCCCGTACCTGCGCGACTTCCTGCTGGAGCAGGACGTGCTGGGCGACGTCTCCGAGACGGCGGCGCCGTGGTCGAAGCTCAACGACGTTCACCGGCGCGTGTACCAAGCCGCCGAGGACGCCTATGTCGCTCTCGGTAAGCGCGGTTGGATCATGTGCCACCTCTCGCACAGCTACCACTCGGGCGCCTGCCTGTACTTCACGTTCGCGTTCCGCGCCGGCGACGACCCCGACCGCGAGTACGCGAGCGTCAAGGTCGCCGTCCAACAGGCGTTCGTGGACGCGGGCGCCACCTTGTCGCACCACCACGGCGTGGGCATGGAGCACGCGCCGTGGATGGAGCAGGTGGTCTCGACCGAGGGTGTGGCGATCATCCGGACGTTGTTCGACGGCACGGATCCCGGGCGTCACCTGAACCCGGGCAAGGTCATCGACGCCCCGCTGTCGATCTACGACAAGCTCTGATCCGCCGACATTTTCTGCCTCTCAATTTCTGCGGGCCTCTCCTCACATCAGTCCGACTGACGTTTCATCCAGGCCGGCCAGGTCGAGTGGCAGAAAATGTCGCCCAGCGGGCGGACACCCCGGCCTCCGCCGGTCAGACGACGACGGTGGTCGCCGTGGCGGCCACCACGACGACCGACCACAGCAGCACCGCCGGCAGGTGAAACCGCCAACTCTCGCGCATGACCGCGACGAACTCGCGAATGAACGCGCTCGGCACGAAGTAGAAGGCCGTCTTGGCGCCAACGACGCGCGCACGCATGCCCAGGTCGCGGGTGAGCAGCGCGGTGCGGAAGACGTGGTAACTGTTCGTCACCACGGCAACCGGGGTGCCGGGATCGGGCAGCAGCGCACGGGAGAACTCCAGGTTCTCGCGGGTGTTGCGGGCCTGATCCTCGACGATGATGCGGTCCGCGCGGATGCCACGGTCGGCGAGGTAACGGGCCATGGCGACGCCTTCCGGCAACGACTCATCGGTCCCCTTGCCGCCGGTGGGGATCAGCATGGCGGGCGGCTGCTGCGCGTCGGCCGCGGCGATCCCGGCGTCAAGACGAGCGGCGAGCAGCGGCGGCACACGGTCGCCGATGAGCCCGGAGCCCAGCACGATGACGTGCTGGACCGGGAACCCGCCGGGGATCTTGCGGTAGGCGACGGCCGCCGACGCGAAGACCAGGAAGCACAGGCCGGCATAAGCGCCGAGGCCGCCGATCAGGGTGGCCAGGCTGTTCAGGACGATCAGCACCCCGGCCGGCACATCGAAGAGCCCGATCACCACGGGGACCAGCGGCCACAGCAGCATGACCAAGCCGGTGAGCAGGGACAGCAGGTTCCCCAGGGTCCGGGACTCACGCCGCAGCATGACCGCGCCGTTGGCGATCAGGAAGATGGCCAGCACAGGATAACCGGCCACGGGCAGCAGCATGGCGAGCACGATCAGGATGAGGGGCAGCGTGCCGAAACGGCCGTCATCCCCGGCGAGCACCAGGATCGCGACGGCGCTGACGAACAGCCCGCTGAGGATCAGCACCATCGTCGACATCCGCCGACGGTCGCGCCAGAAGCCGACGATGCCGCCGACGAGCGTGAGCGCACCGACGGCGAGGATGACGTGGAGGGGGTGCATGCGACTCTTCCTTCCCGGGGACGGCATCCACTGTAGGGCGACCGTGCTGTTAGGGTCGTGCCGCCGCCTCTTTGATCCGATGGAGATCCCGTGCCCGCAGCAAACCGCGAACTCGCCCTCATCGGGATCGGCGCGGGTCATCCCGACTGGGTGACTCTCGCCGCTGTCGAGGCGATCCGGCGTCTCGACGTGCTGTTCGTGGTGGTCAAGGAGGGCGAATACGACGACCTCGTCGACGCCCGGCGCGCGATCGTCGCCCGGCACCGTTCGACGCCGCTGCGCACGATCGAGCTGATCGACCCGCCGCGTCCGTGGCGGACGACGCCCGATTACCCCGCGGCCGTGGCGCGCTGGCGCGAGCAGCGCCTGCGGAGCTGGGGTGCGGCCGTCGCCGCCGAGCTCGGCGAGGCAGAGGTGGGCGGCTTCTTGGTCTGGGGCGACCCGAGCCTGTACGAGAGCACGCTCGCCATCGCCCAGACGTTGATCGCGGCGGCGTCCTGGCCGATCGCGTTGAGCGTGCTACCGGGCATCAGTTGCGTGCACGCGCTCACGGCCGCCCACCGGATCCCGCTCAACCGGCAGGGACGCGCGGTGCAGATCGCGCCGGCCCGACTGCTGGCCGGCGGCATGCCGGGATTCGTCGATGACGTGGTGGTCATGCTCGACGGGCGTCAGACCTTCTCGCTGATCGACCCCGCCGGGCTCGACATCTACTGGGGCGCCTACCTCGGGACGCCCGACGAGATCCTGATCGCGGGCGACCTTGCGGGCGTCCGCGACGAAATCCTGCGGGTACGCGCGGACGCCCTCGCGCGCCTCGGCTGGGTGTTCGACACCTACCTCCTGCGCCGGCGGGACCACGAGGACTGACGACTCGGCGCCCGGTTTGGCGAGCGCAACTACCCCGGGCGACAAGCCCTGCTCGCCACGGTCGCGTGCGCCATCGTCCAT
This sequence comes from Nigerium sp., assembly GCA_016711325.1. Lineage (GTDB taxonomy): Bacteria > Actinomycetota > Actinomycetes > Propionibacteriales > Propionibacteriaceae > Propioniciclava. The sequence continues at coordinate 69,495 of JADJTH010000011.1, forward strand.
GGACGACCTGGGACCGCATGGAGAGACCGGTTGGCGGCCGGTCTACGGACGTGTTTGGATCTGCGTGTCGCAGTGATCGGGAATCCGGTGCGAAACCGGAGCTGTCCTCGCAACTGTGAGTGGGAAGCCGATGTCCACGCGCCACTGGAGCATGTCTCCGGGAAGGCGGGCATCGGTGCTGGACCCACGAGCCAGGAGACCGGCTGCGACACCGGCACACGACCTCCACGAGGGATGGAGCGAAAGGAAAGACATGTCCGTTCTCCTCGGAGCGCCCCCGCACACCCTGACCCCGGAGCCAGTCCGATGACCGCCGCCGCCAACCTCGGATTCCCTCGCATGGGTCGCGACCGCGAGCTCAAGTGGGCCCTCGAGAAGCACTGGCGCGGCGAGTTGGACGCCGCAGGCCTGGTCGCCGTCGCGTCCGGCCTTCGCCGGACACACTGGCAGCTTCAGGCCGACCGTGGACTGGGCCGGGTCCCGGTCGGTGACTTCTCGCTCTACGACCAGGTCCTCGACACGGCCGTGGCGCTCGGGGCCGTGCCCGAACGGTTCGGTGCGCCCTTCGACGTGGCGTCCGGATCGGCCGCGGCGCTCGAGGCCTACTTCACGATGGCCCGCGGCGCCGCCGGCATCCCGGCGCTCGAGCTGACGAAGTGGTTCGACACGAACTACCACTATCTCGTCCCCGAGCTGGATGGCGACCAGAGGTTCGCCTACAGCTCGCGCTCGACCGCGGCCATGCTGGCCGAGGCCCTGGACGCCGGCGTCCCGGCCCGGGCCGTCGTGCTCGGGCCGCTCACCTTCCTCAGGCTGGCCAAGCGGGTCGACGGCGGCGCCACGATCGACCTCCTGGACGCCGTGCTGCCCGCCTACGAGGCGTGGCTGGGTGACCTGGTGGCGTCCGGCGCGACGGCGATCCAGCTGGACGAGCCCGCGCTCGTCCTCGACCTCGACGCCGCCGAGGCCGACGGCTACCGGCGGGCCTACGCGCGGCTGCGCGCGGCGTCCGGATCGGTCGAGCTCACCCTGGCCACGTACTTCGGCGGCCTGGGCGCCAACCTCAGCCTGGCCGTGAGCCTGCCCGTCGACGTGCTGCACGTCGACCTGGTCCGCGCGCCCGGGCAGCTGGACGCCGTCGCCGCGGCCCTGCCCGCGGGCATGGCCGTGTCGTGGGGCGTCGTGGACGGCCGCAACGTCTGGCGCGCCGATCTGCCGGCCATCGTCGAGCGGCTCGCTCCCGTCGTGGGCTCGCTCGGCGGCGACCGCGTCCAGATCGCCCCGTCCTGCTCGCTGCTGCACATGCCGTTCGACGCCGACCGCGAGGCCGGGCGCGACGCCGAGCTGGCGTCGTGGCTTTCGTTCGCGGTCCAGCGCCTGGACGAGGTCTCGCTCATCGCGCGCGCCCTGTCCGGCGACTCGTCGGCCGACGCCGGCGTCGCCGCCGCGGGGGCGGCGATCGTGGCGCGCCGGCAGTCGGAGCGTGTCCATCGCACGGCCGTGCGGGCGCGGCTCGCGGAGGTGACGCCGCGATGGGCGCAGCGGACGTCCACGTACCCCGAGCGGGCGCCGCGTCAGCGGGCCCGCCTCGGCCTGCCGCAGCTGCCCACCACGACCATCGGATCCTTCCCGCAGACGGCCGACGTGCGCCGCCTGCGGGCCGCCTTTCGCACGGGCGGGCTGGACGCCGCCGCCTACCGGACCGGGCTCGAGGAGGCCACCGCCGCCTGCGTCCGCCTTCAGGAGCAGATCGGCCTCGACGTGCTGGTGCACGGCGAGTTCGAGCGCACGGACATGGTCGAGTTCTTCGGCGAGAAGCTGGAGGGCTTCGCGACGACCGGCTGGGGCTGGGTGCAAAGCTACGGATCGCGGTGCGTGAAGCCGCCGGTGCTGTTCGGCGACGTCGAGCGTCGGGCGCCGATGACCGTGGATTGGTCGAGTTTCGCCGCCTCGCTCACCGCGAGGCCGATGAAGGCCATGCTCACGGGGCCGATCACGATCCTGCAGTGGTCGTTCGTCCGCGACGACCAGCCCGAGGCGGTCACCGCGCGCCAGGTCGCGCTCGCGCTGCGCGACGAGGTGCTCGACCTGGAGGCGACCGGGCTACCGATCGTCCAGGTGGACGAGCCGGCCCTGCGCGAGGGGTTGCCTCTTCGCCGGGCCGAGTGGGACGCCTACCTCGGCTGGGCCACCGAGGCCTTCCGTCTCGCCGTCAGCGGCGTCCGCGACGAGACCCAGGTGCATACGCACATGTGCTACGCGGAGTTCGGCGACGTCATGGATGCCATCATCGCGCTGGACGCCGACGTGATCTCGATGGAGGCGTCCCGTTCGGGCATGGGCCTCCTGACCGACCTGCGCGATGCCGGGTATCCGAACGAGGTGGGTCCGGGCGTGTGGGACATCCACTCCCCGCGCGTCCCGGACGCCGCGGAACTCGACCGGCTCATCGCCGCGTCGATCGCTCTGCTGGGTTCCGGGCGCCTCTGGATCAACCCCGACTGCGGCCTCAAGACGCGCGGCTGGCCGGAGGTCACGGCGTCCCTCACCGCGATGGTCGCTGCCGCCAGGCGAGCCCGCACCGAGCCCACCCGCCCCACACATCACTACATCTAGTGATGCTTGCCCTGGGCAACCACAAGGTGTAGGTTTCACGGGTCGCCCAGGGCCACCCACCCCCTGGGCGACCCGGCTCGCGACTGAGAAGGAAAGGACGACGACGGTGCACCTGGTCTACTTCTCCTCGGCGTCCGAGAACACTCACCGGTTCGTCACCAAACTCGACCTGCCGGCCACCCGGATCCCGCTACGCGCCGGCGAGACGGCGCTGGCCGCCGAGCCGTTCGTCCTGGTCGTCCCCACCTACGGCGGCGGCAATCAGGGCGGCGCGGTGCCCAGGCAGGTGATCCGTTTCCTCAACGTTCCCCGCAACCGCGCGCTGATCCGGGGTGTCATCTCCGGGGGCAACACCATTCCGGACGGGCGTACTGCCTGGCCGGCGACATCGTGGCGGCGAAATGCCAGGTGCCGCACCTGTACCGATTCGAACTGATGGGCACACCCGACGATGTCGCGTGCGTCCGCGAAGGGCTGACCAGATCATGGCAACAACTCTGCTCACCGACACCGGAGTCGAACCCGTCGGCGAGGTCGACTACCACGCACTCAACGCCCTGCTGAACCTCTACGACGAGTCGGGGCGCATCCAGTTCGAGGCCGACCGCCGGGCCGCCCACCAGTACTTCCTGCAGCACGTCAACCAGAACACGGTGTTCTTCCACTCGCTGCGCGAGAAGCTCGACTACCTCGTCGAGCACCACTACTACGAGCCCGACGTGCTGGATCAGTACGACTTCTCGTTCATCAAGGGGCTGTTCAAGCGGGCGTACGCGAAGAAGTTCCGGTTCCCGACGTTCATGGGGGCGTTCAAGTACTACACGTCCTACACGTTGAAGACGTTCGACGGCAGCCGCTACCTCGAACGCTTCGAGGACCGCGTGTGCATGGTCGGGCTCGCCTTGGCCGCCGGCGACCAGGTCCTCGCCGAGCGGATCACCGACGAGATCATGACCGGGCGCTTCCAGCCCGCGACGCCGACCTTCCTCAACGCGGGCAAGGCCCAGCGCGGCGAGCTGGTGTCGTGCTTCCTGCTACGCGTCGAGGACAACATGGAGTCGATTGCGCGCGCCATCAACTCGTCGCTGCAGCTGTCCAAGCGCGGCGGCGGCGTGGCACTGTCGCTGACGAACCTCCGCGAGATCGGCGCACCGATCAAGAAGATCCAGAACCAGTCCTCGGGCGTGGTCCCCGTGATGAAGCTTCTCGAGGACTCCTTCTCGTACGCCAACCAGCTCGGCGCCCGCCAGGGTGCCGGCGCGGTCTACCTGCACGCGCACCACCCCGACATCCTGCGCTTCCTCGACACCAAACGCGAGAACGCCGACGAGAAGATCCGGATCAAGACGCTGTCCCTGGGCGTCGTCATTCCCGACATCACGTTCCAGCTCGCCCGCGACAACGAGGACATGTACCTGTTCAGCCCCTACGACATCCAACGCGTCTACGGGGTGCCGTTCACCGACATCTCGATCACCGACAAGTACCGCGAGCTCGTGGACGACGGCCGGATCACCAAGACCAAGATCAACGCACGCACGTTCTTCCAGACGCTCGCCGAGATCCATCCGAGTCGGGTTACCCCTACCTCGTGTTCGAGGACACGGTGAACCGGGCCAACCCCATCGACGGCCGGATCACCATGAGCAACCTGTGCTCCGAGATCCTGCAGGTATCGACGCCGTCGACCTACCACGAGGACCTGGGCTACGACCGGATCGGCAAGGACATCTCCTGCAACCTCGGCTCGCTCAACATCGCGCTGGCGATGGACTCCCCCGACTTCGCCCAGACGATCGACGTCGCCGTCCGCGCCCTCACCGCCGTCTCCGACCAGTCCGACATCGCCTGCGTGCCGAGCATCGAGCGCGGCAACGCCATGAGCCACGCGATCGGGCTCGGCCAGATGAACCTGCACGGCTACCTGGCGCGCGAATCGATCCATTACGGCTCCGACGAGGGCCTCGACTTCACCAACCTGTACTTCTACGCGGTGACCTACCACGCCATCGCGGCGTCCTGCCGGATCGCCCGCGAGCGCGGCGTCCGCTTCGACGGCTTCGAGCGCTCGACGTACGCGTCCGGGGAGTACTTCGCGAAGTACGTCGACGGCGACTGGACGCCGCGCACCGAGAAGGTGGCCGCGCTGTTCGTGGCGTCCGGCATCCACCTGCCGACGCCGGACGATTGGCGGGCGCTGGCGTCCGAGGTGGCCGAACACGGCCTGTACAACCAGAACCTGCAGGCCGTCCCGCCGACCGGCTCGATCAGCTACATCAACCACTCGACGAGCTCGATCCACCCGATCGTGTCGAAGATCGAGATCCGCAAGGAGGGCAAGATCGGGCGCGTCTACTATCCGGCGCCGTTCATGACGAACGACAACCTGGAGTACTACCGGGACGCCTACGAGATCGGCCCCGAGGCGATCATCGACACCTACGCGGAGGCGACCAAGCACGTCGACCAGGGGCTGTCGCTGACGCTGTTCTTCCCCGACAACGTGACCACGCGCGACCTGAACAGGGCCCAGATCTACGCGTGGCGCAAGGGCATCAAGACCCTGTACTACATCCGCCTGCGCCAACTCGCCCTCGAAGGTACCGAGGTCGAGGGCTGCGTGAGCTGCATGCTCTGATCACGAGGAGAGACGAGACACATGACCGACAAGGTGAAGCTGCTGCACGGCGTCCAGGCCATCAACTGGAACCGGATCTCCGACGACAAGGACCTCGAGGTCTGGGACCGCCTTACCGGCAACTTCTGGCTGCCCGAGAAGATCCCGCTGTCCAACGACATTCCGTCGTGGCGGACGCTCAAGCCGCACGAGCAGCTGATGACGACGCGCGTGTTCACGGGCCTGACGATGCTCGACACGATCCAGGGCACGGTGGGCGCGGTGTCGCTCATTCCCGACGCCCGGACGCCGCACGAGGAGGCCGTCTACACGAACATCGCGTTCATGGAGTCGGTGCACGCCAAGAGCTATTCGTCGATCTTCTCGACGCTGATCTCGACGGCCGAGATCGACGACGCGTTCCGCTGGAGCGAAGAGAACGAGCACCTGCAGCGCAAGGCGCGGATCATCCTCGATTTCTATTACGGCGACGATCCCGAGAAACGCAAGGTGGCGTCCACCATGCTGGAGTCGTTCCTGTTCTACTCGGGGTTCTACGCGCCGATGTATTGGTCGAGCCACGCGAAGCTGACGAACACGGCCGACCTGATCCGGCTGATCATCCGCGACGAGGCCGTGCACGGCTACTACATCGGCTACAAGTTCCAGCAGGCGCTCGCCGAAGCCGATTCCGCGCGCCGCGACGAACTCAAGGACTACACGTTCGAGCTGCTGTACGAGCTGTACGACAACGAGGAGAACTACACCGAGGACCTCTACGATCCTCTGGGGCTGGCCGAGGACGTCAAGATGTTCCTGCGCTACAACGCCAACAAGGCCCTGATGAACCTCGGCTACGAGGCGCTGTTCCCCAAGGCCGCCACCGCGGTGTCGCCCGCGATCCTCGCGGCGCTGTCGCCTAACGCCGACGAGAACCACGACTTCTTCTCGGGCTCGGGGTCGAGCTACGTCATGGGCAAGGCGGTCAACACCGAAGACGAGGACTGGGACTTCTGACGCCGGGGCGTCCGGATCCGAGGGGATGCGCACCGAGCGTACGCTCGGTCGAGGTGCTCAGGTGCTCGGTGTCCGCGCTGAGCCCTGATCCACCGGCGTGGTGGCGGGTCTGGGCGTGGCATGGGGCGAGGTGATCGTTCTGAGCAGGGAGGATGGTGATTGCTGAAGTCGCCGTCCACCGCATCGAAGGGTCACCTCGTAAGTGAAAGCCTCTCACACGATCCGTCCGGTGTTCGATGACCCGAACCTGGTGTCTGCTGCTGGTCTGGTGCCGGCGTTGCGGTTGGCTGAGTCCGCTGGCCTGTATGACCTGCTGGAGGAACGGTTGAGCGTGCCGTCGGCGAACGCGACCGTGAAGGCGGCCAGCGTGGTGGGCGGGATGCTTGCCGGCGCGGACAGTATCGATGACCTCGACGTGTTGCGGCACGGGGGCATGGACAGGTTGTTCACCGGGGTGCGGGCGCCGTCGACGTTGGGTACGTTCCTGCGCTCGTTCACGCACGGCCACGTGCAGCAGCTCGACGCCGTCGGCGCAGGTCTGCTGGCCGGCCTTGCCGGCAGGGTGCCCGGCGTCCTGGCAGGCGCCGACATCGAACAGGGGCTGGCGTTCCTCGATGTCGACGACACCATCCGGGAGGTCCACGGGTACCGCAAGCAGGGCGCCGGCTACGGCTACACGAGGGTGCGGGGATTGAACATCCAAATTGCTGCCCTGTCGACCCCGTTGGCAGGCCCGGTGATCACCCGCGCCCGACTCCGCAAGGGCAACACCGGCTCCGCGCGGGGCGCCGGCAGGATGGTGGCCCAAGCCGTCACCACCGCCCGTGCTGCTGGCGTGCGGGGTCGGATCCTGTGCCGGGCCGACTCGGCGTACTACGGGTGGGCGTTCGTCGGGGGCGCGCTACGAGCGAACGCGTGGTTCTCGGTCACCGCCCGGATGACCAAGACCGTCACCCGAGCAATCGCCGGCCTGGCCGAGGACGCCTGGCAGACCATCAAGTACCCCCACGCCGTCTGGGAGGAAGCCGAACAACGCTGGATCTCGGATGCGGAGGTTGCCGAAGTCGAGTTCGTGGCGTTCACCGGCCGACGCCAGCACCAGCACGTGCCCTGCCGGCTGGTCGTGCGCCGGGTCAAACGGATCCAGCCGCTCGCCTCCGATGGCAGTGAGCAGGGCGAACTGTTCGCCGCCTACCGGCACCACGCATTCATCACCAATTCCTCTTTCACTACGGTCGAGGCCGATCAGCTCCACCGCGACCATGCGATCGTGGAACAGGTCATCGCCGAACTCAAGAACGGCCCCCTGGCCCACCTGCCGTCGGGGAAGTACGCCGCCAACGCCGCCTGGGTGAGCCTGGCGGTGATCGGGTTCAACATCGCCCGAGCCGCCGCGGTCGCCGCCGGCCTGGCCAAGGCCCGATGGGCCACCCTGCGCCGTCAGATCATCCAGGTCCCGGCACGGATCGCCGCCACCGGTCGACGACTCGTCCTCCACCTACCCACACACTGGCCCTGGGCCCACGCCTGGGAAGCCCTCCACGCCCGCGCGACCAGCCCACCCCAGCCGGTCACGCCCTGACCACCCAGCCCCAGCAGGCGCAACCAAGGACCCCCAGTGGAGAAGCCGGACAGACCGGCAGGACCACCACGCCCACACCCGAAATGCCGTCAACAACGACGCGAACCATCCCCAAGAAATCACAGTCGGTGGATCAGGGCTGAGTCAGCGTGAAGGATCGCGGCTGGCAGACCAACCACAGACCTTCACCATCCGGGCCTCACCCGTCAGTCGTGCGGATCGCGGGCCGGCGGGACGGCCGCACGGTCGCCGAAGAGCAGTTCGGTCATGATGACGTGGACGCGTTCGACGTGCGGTACGTCGGGCAGGGACAGCGGCGACTCGGACGCCGTGGAGAACACCAGCGTTCCGCAGCCCAGCATCCGATCGGTCAGCGAGTGCTCGTACTCGACGTTGTTGATGCGGCTGAGCGGCAGGTCGTGTCCGCGCTTGTTCAGGATGCCGTGGCGGGTGATCACGCGCCGGTTGGTCACGGTGTAGGTCGACGTCCACCACCGCAGGAACGGCAGCAGCACGAAGGCGATCGCGAGAACGATCGCGATCGCGGCGACGGCCAGGCCGGCCAACGGCTGGGACTCCTGCGGCAGCAACGCCAACGCCGCGCTGACGGCCGCCACGAGGATAATCAGCACCAGCACCGGCCCGATGAGCGCCTTGCCGTGGGTGCGCAGATGCAGCACCACGCGCTCGTCGGCACCGAGGAACCTCTTGGGCAAGCTCATGGCTCCATCGTGGCACGCCGACAAGCCACGGTGCACGAGCGCCGAACGGGGCATCGAACGGACCGGCGCAGGGCATGGAACGGGGCGGCGTCCGAGCCGGACGCCGCCCCGCACGGCCCTCAGGTCAGGGGCGTCACTTCAGTTGCGTCAGGCGATACAGGAACGCGGCCATGGCGTCCCTCGTCACCGGCTCGCCGGGACGATAGGTGCCGTCCGGCCAACCGGTCGAGACCCCGGAGCTCCGGAGCCAGGCCATCTCCTTGAAGAACTCGTCGGTGGTCGCCACGTCGGTGAACGGGGACGCCGACGGCGCCGCATAGGCGGGCTTGCCCTTGAAGCGGTACATGAACGCGGCCATCGCGTCGCGGTTGACCGGGTCGGCGGGGCGGAACGTGCCGTCGGGGTAGCCCGTCGTGATGCCCCGGGACTGCAGCCAGGTCATCTCCTTGTAGAACGGCGTGCTGGGCGTCACGTCGGTGAATGGCGACGTGGTCGGTGCGACGAAGCTCGGGCTTCCGGCGAGCCGGTAGAGGAACGCCGCCATGGCGTCGCGCGCGATCGGCTGCCATGGGCGGTAGGTGCGCGTCCCTTCGGGCTCGACCCAGCCGGTCGTGACTCCGCTGTTCGCCAGCCACTCGATCTCTTCGAGGAAAAGCATCCGCGGCGGGAAGTCGACGAACCGGCTGCTCACGAAGTCGGCGAACGGCGTCCCCGCGCAGGTCATGTTGAAGTCGTACACGCCGTCGGTCCACTGGGCGAGGTAGACGGGTCCCCCGGAGAAGCTGGCGGCCGTGCACCGCTCCTCGGCCTCCGTCGGGTAGTCGAGGCGTCCGGCCGTCGCCCACACCGGCACGCCGGGCAGCTGCCACGAGTCGGTGACCTCGAGCCAGCCGTTGAGGTAGGAGTAGATGCCGTAGCCGTAGCCGTTGTCGTGCAGGGCCCGCATCAGGCCGGCGATGACGTAGCGGTTCTCCCTCTTCTGCTCGGCCGTCGCGCCGGGCCAGGGCTGGGCGGGGCGCGGCTCGACGTCGATCCATACGACGCCGGGCTTCCAGCGGATCCTCGACAGGCTGGAGACTGCGGCCATGCCTTCGGCATAGCCCACGTTGCGCAGTTGGTCGGCCCGGGTGGAGGCCGGCCACGGACCACCCTGGCCGTGGGTGCTCAGCTGGGCCGCGGTGGGGAAGGTCGCCATGGCGTACGCCTGGGCGGGGATCCCGTTGCTGTTCGCCCAGTTGACCTGGTCTGCGAGGCAGGGGTTCTCGGTGAAGGCGAGCCCCCGCGTCAGCCCGATGATGACGAACGACGTATCCGTGGGAGGCATGGGCTGCCCGTTCGGGCATTGGGGCCAGGAGATGTCGTAGCCGCGTTCGGTGGCAGCCGTGGCCGGAGTCGGAACGAGCGCGCCGAACGTCACGACGAGCAGGACGGCAAGAAGCCGCGCCACCAGGGCGACGGGCCGGCGGGGAGACGAAGACATGCGTGGATGGCGATCCATGGACGCACCTCCAATGGTGCTGTGGGGAAGGACAGTGCCGCCAGTATCACACGCGAATCCGGCGACGGCCCGGACGGGCGCCCGAGGGGGCACTCCGGGCACGGAACGTCCCCTGACGGATCCCCTGGCCCGACCGAGCGGCGATGCCATTTCTCGCCGGCGAACCACCCGCCCCCCTCAGTGTCCGCCACCACCGTCGGTAGGATCGCCGACTTGCCTCAGGCCACGGTCGGCGGAACCCTGGCGCGACGGCGACCCCGAATCCGTCTGCCTGGCCGGACGCCGCGCGTGCCCGCCCGCCCTGCGCTTCGTCGCGAGTCGTCCGCCGCGAGCTGACGAACGTCGAGCCTTGCAGACCCGTTCGCTGTTACGATCGTGACGACGGTTCGGGCATGCCATGCGGCAAAGGGAACTCGGTGGGATTCCGAGGCTGACGCGCAGCGGTGAGAGGGACGACTCCGGCACACGCCACTGGGCATCGCGTCTGGGAAGGCGCCGGAGAAGGGTGACCTCGAGTCCGAAAACCTATCGGACCGTCCGCTCGAGCACAGGCCTCGCGGCTGGGCCTTGGCTGCCGGTTCGCCCTACGATTCGCGAGGTTCCCACCCGATGTTCGCTCTCCTGGAGCAGCACCCACTGCTGCTGCTCGCCCTCCTCCTGCTGCTCGGTTCGCTGCTCGGCCAGCTCACGATCATCGGCGTCCAGTTGGGAGCCGCGGCCGTGCTGTTCGTGGCGATCGGCGTCACGGCGTGGGGGACGACTCAGGGCGTCACGCTCGCCATTCCCGAGATCCTCGGCAGTTTCGGGCTGATGGTGTTCACCTACACCGTCGGGATCACCTCCGGCCCCAGCTTCTTCGGCTCGCTCAAACGAGGCTGGCCGGCCATGCTGACCACGGTCGTCGCACTGGCGATCGCCGCGGTCGCGGCCCTGCTGGTCGGGCGCGGCCTGGGCCTGCCCGTTCCGGTGATCGCCGGGACCTTCGCGGGGGCGCTCACCAACACGCCGGCCCTCGCCGCGGCGAGCCAGGCGGCGGGCGACGCCGAACTGCCGGCCGTCGGGTACTCGATCAGCTACCTGTGGGGCGTCATCGGCATGATGCTGGCGTCCGGATGGGTGCTGGCCAAGGGCGCCCGTGAGGGGAAGTCCGTACGCGCGGCCCGGATCGAGCAGCGCACGATCCGCCTGGATCGTGTCGAGCCGGTCACGGTCGCCGAACTGCTCGAGCGCTTCCCGGACGACTCCCTCACGATCACCCGTGTCCGCCACGGGGCCTCTGCCGCCACGCTGGTGGCGACGCCCGACGAGGTGCTGTCCACGCACGACCTGATCAGCGTGGTCGCACCCGCGGCGGTCATCGCCGAACTCGTCGCCGAGCTCGGGCACGTGTCGTCACACGACATCATCGGCGACCGCACGCATCTCGATTCCAACCGCGTGACGCTGTCCGTCGCGTCGATGGCCGGCAGGCATCTCGACGAACTCGAGCTCGGCAAGCGCTTCGGTGCGCACGTCTCCCGGGTCCGCCGCGGCGACGTCGACATGGTGCCGGGCGACGACTTCGTGGTGCAGATGGGCGACCGGCTGCGCGTGGTCGCACCGCGCGACCAGATGGTGCCGATCCGCCGCTACCTCGGCGACTCCGAGCGCGGCTTCGCCGACATCAACCCCAGCGGCTTCGCGCTCGGCCTGCTCATCGGCATCGCGATCGGCATGATCCCCATCCCGCTGCCGACGGGCACCTTCGTGCTCGGCACGGCCGCGGGTACGTTGCTCGCCGGGCTGGTCTTCGGACGCCTCGGCCACCTCGGACCGCTGCCCATCACGATGTCGTCGCCGGCAGCGCACGCGCTGTCGAACTTCGGCATGCTCGTGTTCTTGGCGTTCGCCGGCTCGAAGGCGGGCCTGCTGTTCGCGGAGGCGGTGACGTCGGACCTGGGCTGGCGGATCGCCGTCCTCGGTTTCGTGATCACCGTGGTCGCCGCCGTGGCCGTCATCACCCTCGCGCGGGCGTTCCACCGCACCGACTGGGTGCAACTGTCGGGACAGCTGGGCGGCACCCAGACGCAGCCCGCCGTGCTCGCCTACGCGAACACGCGCTCGGCCTTCGACAACCGCGTCGCGCTCGGCTACGCGCTGGTGTACCCCGCGGCCATGATCGGCAAGATCCTGCTGGCTCAGCTGCTGGTGATCGTCGGGTAGGCCCGCACCCCGTCGGCGCGATCCCCGATCAGCGGGCGTCGAGCATCGTGAGCATCAGGATCGCGGGCTCGGCGGCGCGCACCGCGTGCGGCACCCGGGCACCCACGTGCATCAGCCCGCCGGGCGCGAGGTCGTCGGTGCGGCCGTCCGCGGTGATCGCCAACCGGCCCGACAGCACCTGCAGCAGCACCGGCATCGCCGCGGTGTGCTCGGTGAGTTCCTGGCCGGCGTCGAAGGCGAAGACCACCACCCGGACGCCCGCCGCGCGGAGGATCGTCCGCGACACGGTCGCGTCGGGCTGCACCCTGACCAACTCGGTGGCGTCGGCCACAGTGGTGAACGGTGCGTCGGTCATTCCTCGCTCAGTTCGTGGCACTGAGAAGCCATTCGACGGCCTGAGCGGCGTTCCAGCCGTCCGGGTAGGCCCGTAACAAGCCCTCCGCTCCCGCCAGGTCCTGGCCCAGGGTGATCGCCGGCTCCTCGGCGTACACCTCGGGAGCCTTGCGGAGCTGCGGCATGCCGATGTTCGCGAACAGCGCGTTGCACAGGCACTTGCGGCCCACGGTGTCGGCGATGTCGCCGCCCTTCTTGACGTACATGTGAACGGGCTCGGACGCGCAGCGGTAGATGATCGAGCCGTCGGCCTTCTCGACCGGAGCCCGGAGGTAGCCGAGGTCGCAGATGCGATTGCGGGCCTCGTAGCGTTCGGGTTCGGCCAGCGTGCCGCTCAACTCCGCGACCTTGAACGGAAAGCCGGTCGGCGACGCGCGCGGGTCGTTGCGCACCACCAGGGTGCCTGCGCGAAGCTGGTCGAGGAGGCGCCCGCGCAGTTCGTCGGTCAGGCCCGAATCGGACGCCAGCGCGAACACCGTGCCGCACTGGACGCCCTCGGCGCCCGCTGCACGGGCGGCGGCGACCTTCTCGGGGGTGCTCCAGGCGCCGGCGAGCCAGAACGGCAGGCCGAGGGTCACCATCTTGGTGATGTCGGCTTCGTCCTTGGCCGAGTAGATCGGCTGGCCGGTGTCGTCCAGCCTCATCGTGCCCCGCGGCGGCGCGCTGTGACCGCCCGCCACCGGGCCTTCGACCACGAAGCCGTCGGGCCGGATCTCGGGATCGCGCGCCAGGTACCCGCCCAGCACATGCAGGGAGATGATCGCCAGGAATTCCGGACGCCGCAGCTGCGGCAGTTCGTCGCCGAGGTAGGTGCGCGGATCCAACGCCGCCGTATGCGTGCGGGACTGATTGGCGACGGCGATGTCGAGGTGACCGGCCCGCCCATGGGCGAAATCGGTCAGGACCCGGGGCATTTCCTTGGGGATGCCGGCGCCCATGAGCACGTAGTCGACGTCGGCGAGCATGGCGCCGAGCACCGCCGACAGCGTGGCGGTCTGGATCTTCTCCAAGAAGTTGATCCCGACGAGGCCGGTGTGGCCCTCCTTGGCCAGCCACACCTCGACGAAGTTGCCCGCGAGCGACAACTCGATCGCGGCGCGCTTGGGCGCGATCGTCAACGTGGGGTGAGGGCGATAGGGCTGCCCTTCCGGGCGTCCGCCCTCGAGGAAGTAGGCATCGAGGACGCGCTCCGCCATGGCGGGCGACGGAAAGTGGGCGAGGGCGCGGCGGGCGTGGCCACCTCGATCGCCGTCCTGCAGCACGCGGGCGAGGACGCCGTCCAGGGCGGTGCCCGACACGACACCCATGTGCCCTCCTGTGGCGACCGCCCGGGCAAGCTGCCATGACGAGACGGCGACGCCCATTCCTCCTTGGATGATGATGGGATGCTGCTTGGCCATGGTCGTCCTCACGCGTGGGGATTGCCGCCCTCCCGGGCAGCGCAACACCTACGGTACCGTAGGTAACTGCGCCTGCGCGCATCCGGCCGGGTCGTCTGGCGCCCGCCGGCTCAGATGTTCTGCAGCTTGTGCAGCAGAACCAGACCCCCGGCGGCGAGGTCCGCCTCGATCTCGTCGGTGTTGAGCGTGTTCAGGCCGACGACGACCACGCTGCGGTCGCCTTCGCCTCGATAGACCGCCAGGTGCTGGATGTTCGCCTGGTGCTTGGCCGTGATCGAGCCCAGCCGCGAAAGCACGCCCGGGGCGTCGGCGGCGTCCACCGTCAGCCGGGTGCCCTTGTCGCGGAACCCCAGGATCTCGATGAACGCGTCCAGGATCGCGCTCTCGGTGATGACCCCGACCAACTCGCTCCCGTCGACCACCGGCAGCATCTCGACCTTGTGGTCGCGCATCAGCACGGCGGCTTCCTCCAGCAGCGCGTCCGGCGAGATCGTGATCGGATCGCGGGTCATCACCTTGGCTACCTTGAGCTTGGCCAGCAGATAGTTGATCTCCCCCGCCGCGAAGGTGGTCGCCCGCGACGGACCCGCGGCCGCGATATCGCTCGGTGCCAGGACGCCGACGACGCGACCCTCGCTGACCACCGGCAGGTGGCGGACGCGCTTGGCCTCCATCAACTCGATCGCTTGGGGCAAGGTGGTCTCGGGCGTGACGGTGAACGGGTGCGCCGTCATCCGCAACTTCACGAACATGTGACTAGCCTCCCAGGTAGGCGCGTTTGATGTCCTCGGTCTGGGCCAGTTCGTCGGCCGGACCCGAGGTGACGATCACACCGGTCTCCATCACGTAGGCCCGATCGGCCACCTGCAGAGCCATGTTGGCGTTCTGTTCCACCAGCAGGATCGTCGTCCCCGTGGCGTTGATGCTCTTGACGATGTCGAAGATCTCCTGCACCAGCAGCGGAGCCAGGCCCATCGACGGCTCGTCGAGCAGCAGCAACGTGGGTCGCGCCATCAAGGCCCGCCCCATCGCCAGCATCTGCTGCTCGCCGCCCGACAAGGTGCCCGCCATCTGCTTGCGGCGATCGGCCAGCACCGGGAACCGCGAGTAGACGGTGTCCAGGTCGGCGACCAGGTTCCCGCGATCCTTGCGCAGGAACGCACCCAGCTCAAGGTTCTCCAGCACGCTCATCTGGGCGAACACACGGCGTCCCTCGGGAACCTGAGACATGCCCAGATTCACCCGCTGCTGCGCCGACACCTTGGTGACGTCCTTGCCCTCCAGCCAGATCGAGCCGGTGGTGGGCGCCTTCAACCCGGACGCGGTCCGCAGCGTGGTCGTCTTGCCCGCCCCGTTGGCACCGATCAGCGTGACGATCTCGCCGGCCTCGACTCGCAACGAGATGCCCTTGATGGCGTGGATACCGCCGAAATGAACGTTGAGGTCCTTGATCTCGAACACCGCTACACCTCCTCACCCAGGTATGCCTCGATCACGCGCGGGTTCGCGCGGACCTCGCCCGGGCTGCCCGAGGCAATCACGACGCCATGATCGAGGACGTAGATCCGCTCGCAGATCTTCATCACCAGGCTCATGTCGTGCTCGATCAGCAGGATGGTCAGCCCGAACTCCGTGCGCAGCCGGGCGATGAGCCCGGTGAGCTCGGCGGTCTCGGCAGGATTCATGCCGGCGGCCGGTTCGTCCAGCAGCAGCAAGGTGGGACGCGTGGCCAGCGCACGGGCGATCTCGAGATGCCGCTGATCGCCGTAGGGCAGGTTGCGTGCCTGCTCGCCGGCGACCTTCGCCAGCCCCATCAGCGCCAGCAGTTCCATGCTCTCCTCGCGCACGAGGGCTTCGGTGCGGGCGAAGGGCGGCAGCCGGAAGAACGACGCCGCCAGCGAGTAACGATGGTTCTGCTGCAACGCGATCTCGACGTTCTCCAGAACGGTCAGATCCTTGAACAACCGGATGTTCTGGAAGGTTCGACCGATCCCGGCCCGGCACACCACATCCGGCTTCCTGCCACCCAACGCGAGTTCCCGGCCGTCCCGGGAGAAGGTTATCGTTCCGGCCGACGGCGGGTAGACGCCGGTGAGCAGGTTGAAGACGGTGGTCTTGCCGGCGCCGTTGGGGCCGATCAGCCCCACCAGTTCGCCCTCCGCCAGCCGCAGGCCGACGTTCGAAACGGCCGCCAGCCCACCGAAGTGACGGGTCAGCATGTCGACGCGCAGGATGTCCGTCATCGGGTGGCCTCCGGCTCGTCCGGCTCTGTCGGCTTGCGTGTGAACAGCCTCCCGACGATTCGCAGCGACACCTCCCGCGAGCCCATCAGCCCCTGCGGGCGGAACACCATGATGATCACCAGCAGCAAGGCGTACAGGATCATCCGCACCGCCGTGAACTGCTGCAGCACCGTGGAGATGGCAGCCAGCAACACGGCGGCGATCACCGAGCCGGAGAGGCTGCCGAGGCCACCCAGCACCACGATCACCAGGATGTCGATCGACTTCAGGAAGCCGAAGGTGTCGGGCTTGATGAAGTAGAAGTACGAGGCGTACATGCCGCCGGCCAGCCCACCGAAGAAGGCACCGACGGTGAAGGACAGCACCTTGGCGCGGGTGGCGTCCACCCCGATGGATTCGGCGGCGATCTCGTCCTCGCGGACGGCGATCGCGTTCCGGCCGTGACTGGAGCGCAGGAAGTTGCGGATCAGGAGCACCGAGCCGACGGTGAGGATGAAGAACCAGTTCCAGTCCATCATCTGCGGGATGCCGGCCAGGCCGGCCGCGCCGTTGGTGAACTCCACGTTGTTGAGCAGAATCCGGATGATCTCGGCCAAGCCGAGGGTGGCGATCGCCAGGTAGTCGCCGCGCAGCCGTAGCGTGGGCAGGCCGATCAGGAAGCCGACCAGGGCCGCGAGCAGGCCACCCGCCAGCAGGCCGGCGATGAAGCCGGGCACCGTCGGGACGGCGATCGTGATCAGGCCGGTGGTGTAGGCGCCGATCGCCATGAAACCGGCATGGCCGAGCGAGAACTGCCCGGTGAAGCCGGTGATGAGGTTGAGGCTCACGGCCAGCACGATGTTGATGCACAAGGTGGCGATGGTCGCCATCAGATAGTCGTCGATCAGCCCCAGGTTGAGGCCAGCGAGCACGACCGCATACAGCAGGAGCAGCGGGACCCCGCGCGTGAGGAGCGTCCTGACCATCGGGTTGGCCATCACACCTTCTCCCGGACGTTCTTGCCGAGCAGCCCGGCAGGCCGGAAGATGAGGACCAGGATCAGGATGGCGAAGACCACCGCGTCCTTGTACAGCGAGCTGAAGTAGCCGCTGACCAGCGTCTCGGCGGCGCCGATGAAGTAGCCGCCGATCAGCGCGCCCGGGATGATCCCGATGCCGCCGAAGACCGCCGCCACGAACGCCTTCAGGCCCGGCAGCACGCCCATCAACGGGTTGATCGAGTTGTAGTAGACGCCCACGAGGACGCCCGCAGCTCCGGCCAGCGCGGAGCCGAGCATGAAGGTGAAGGAGATCGTGTTGTCGACGTTGATCCCCATCAGGCGGGCGGCGTCGGCGTCCATCGAGACCGCGCGCATCGCCTTGCCCAGCCGTGTGCGGTGAACGATGAACTGCAGCGCGATCATCAGCAGCACCGAGGTGCCGATGATCAGCAGCGACTGCGCCGAGATCACCACCCCGCCGATGTGGAACGACGCCGTCAGGTAGTCCGGAAGCGCCGGATAGGTACGCACGTCGGCCCCGACGAAGGCCATCATCGTGTACTGCAGCAGCAACGAGACGCCGATCGCGGTGATCAGGGCGGCTATGCGGGTCGAGTCGCGCAAGGGTTTGTAGGCGACCCGTTCGATCACGACACCGAGCGCGCCGCAGACGACCATGGCGATCAGCAGCGATTCGAAGAAGCCCAGTCGAGCGAAGGTCATGCAGGCGTAGCCGACGTAGGCACCGACCATGTACACCTCGCCGTGGGCGAAGTTGATCAGCTGGATGATGCCGTAGACCATCGTGTAGCCGAGCGCGATCAGGGCGTAGATGCTGCCCAGGCTCAGACCGTTGATCAGCTGTTGTGCGAGTTGCTCCACCGGTGGTGTGTGCTCCGTCCGAGTGTGTGGCGTGGGAGGCGGGCGAACACGCCTCCCACGCCACTGACGATCGAGGTCAGGCCTTCTCGGTGACGGCGATCACGCCGTCCTTGTAGCCGATGAAGACGATGGATTTTACGGGATTGTGGGTGCTCGGATCCATCGAGAAGGTGCCGGTCACGCCGACGAAGTCCTTGGTGTCCGCCATGGCGTCCTTCACCGCGGAACCGGTCGGCTCGGCGGCGCGGCTCACCGCGTCCGCCACGAACTTCAAGGTGTCGTAGCCGAGCGCATTGAAGGCGTTCGGATCCGCGCCGTTGGCCTTCTTGAAGGCCGCGATGAACTCGACCACCTTCGGGTCGTGGTCCTCCGAGCTGTAGTGGTTCGTGAAGTAGACGTCGGTCAGACCGGCGCCGGCCGCCTCTGCCAGCTTCGGGCTGTCGTAGCCGTCACCGCCCAGGATCGGGGCGGTGATGCCCAGCTCGCGCGCCTGCTTGATCGCCGGGCCGGCCTCCTCGTAGTAGCCGGGCAGATAGATCACGTCGAAGCTCTGGCCCTTGATCTTGGTCAGGATCGAGTTGAAGTTGCGCTCGCCGGTGGCGTACGCCTCTTCGGCGACGATGCTGCCGCCGTTGGCCTTGAACTGGGCGTCGAAGCTCGTCGCCAGACCCTTGCTGTAGTCATTGGAGTTGTCCTTGATGATCACCGCGGTCGTGGCGCCCAGCTTCTCGGAAGAGTAGTTGGCCGCGGACGTCCCCTGGAAGGAGTCGTTGAAGCAGGTGCGGAAGACGTACTCGTTGAGCTTGCCGTTGGTGACGGTGAGGTCGTCGGCGGTCGAGGAACCCGACACGACCGGCACCTGGTTCTTCTCCGCGACCTGGATCTGCGCCTTCATGCCGCCCGAGGTGGCGGGGCCGATCACGGTGACCACCTTGTCCTGCGCCATCAGCTTGGTGGCCAGGGTCGTGGCTTCGGCGGTGTCGGACTTGGTGTCGTACGACACCAGCTCGATCTGCTTGCCGTTGATCCCGCCGGCGGCGTTGATCTCCTCGGCAGCGAGCTTGATGCCCGCGACCGAGGCCTGACCGTAGCTGGCCACGGGGCCGGAGAGTTCGTAGTTCAGGCCGATCTTGACCGTGTCCCCGGCAGCCCCAGCGTCGGGGGCGTTGGTCACCGGCTTGGCCGAGCAGCCTGCGAGCACCGACAGGCCCAAGGCCCCGGCGGCGAGCAGGATTGCCGTTCGCTTCATGTTCTTCCTCTGGTAGATCCGCTTTGATCCGTCTCCGGGGCCGCCAGCAAGGACGAATCGCCCGGAGATTACCGGCGAAGTGTACCGGCTGGCTACAGACCTCGACATCTTCACCGACGCCCGGCTGGCGGCGATGGGCGCTGGAGCGGCGATGGGCGCAGGAGAGGCCCGGGCGCATGTTCCTTCGTGGAAAGGAAGTCCGTGCTCGAACTCTTCACGACTCCGTCCCCGCCGGCATCATCGCGGTCGCCCTGGCCGTCGTCGCCATGCTGGCGATGCTGGCCTTGCGGTCGGACGACGCCGCCCGCCGACTGGCACAGATCCTCCGCGCCTGGGGGCGCCCCGAACAACGACCGCCGGGTGGACGACGACACCGATCAGCCATGAGCCCCATGGCCGACGCCTCGCCGGGGCGCCCCGGCAGCCGGCAACCAGCAGCCCACATGATGGTGAAGGAACAAGGTCGGTAGACCAACCGCACCCCTTCACATATTGGGATGAATGATTCTTTCCGGACCAGACGACCACGGATTCACCAACGATTCCGCATCCCCGACCGCGCCGGATGACGGCCGTGTTCGTGCCAACATCCAGCCTCATCCCGTCCGCGGCCAGTTCCATCACGGGGATCTTCACGATTCTGCCTCTGGGGCGCCGGTTTCCTGGTGGGCGTCCTGGTGGACCGGGCGATCGCGGGCGTCTTGGGCTGAGCCGACGGTGCTGGCCGGCGAGTTCCTTGGTGTGCCGGGTCTTGTCCGCGCGAGGTCTCACCACTAGGCCTTGAGGTGCGGCCTGTGCTGGTTCGGGGCCACCGAGCGCTAGATTGGACACATGGCCCCCGTGAACAGATTCCTCGGCACCGTCGAAGACGTCGCCGCCTGCGTGCGGGCCGAGCGGGCAGCCAAGAGGCTCACCCAGCAACAGCTGGCCGATCTCGCCGGCGTCGGACGCCGGTTCATCGTCGATCTCGAAAGCGGGCACCCGCGGGCGGAACTCGCCAAGACCCTCGACGTTCTTCGCGTCCTCGACGTTCGCCCCCTGGCCCTGCCGTCCGTCCCCACCGGCGCCACGCTCAACGATGTCGACCTCGACGAGGTCATCAGACGCCATGCCTAAGATCCTCCACGCCTTCCTCGGCGGGCACCATGTCGGTGTCTTCGAATGGTTGGCCGAAGCCACTGGAGCGGACGACCCGCGCGTCGGCTTCCGCTACGACACCGACTACCGCGGGGCTCCGCTCTCGCTGTCACTGCCTCTCGACGGAACGTGGCACGAGGAGGCTCCGTTCAATTGGCTGGACAACCTTCTGCCCGAAAGCGATGAGGCGCGCGAGCGTCTTGCGCACGTGTGCGGCGTGGCGTCCGACACCCACGGCCTGCTGTCGGCCCTGGGTGAGGACATGGCGGGCGCTGCGTCGCTCAGCCTGGACGCGAACCTGCCCGACCGGGAGCCGGCGCCGCTGCTGCTGGCGTCCGCAGACGACATCGCCTATCGGATCGCGACCTTGCGACGTGACCCGTCGGCGCCGCCCGCTCACGAACGGCCACGGTTTTCGCTCGCCGGACAGCAGGCGAAATTCTCGTTGTCCAAGATCGGCGGCTCCTGGTTCTGGTCCACCTACGAATACCCCTCGACCCACATTTTCAAGCCCGCCTCTCGTCAGCATGCGGGCGCGGACGAGGCCGAGTACGCCTGCTTGGAGCTGGCTCGCGAGCTCGGGATCGAATCGTCGCACTCGTCGGTGGCCCAGTTCCGGGGCCAGCGCGCCTTCTGCGTGGAACGCTGGGACAGGCTCGACGGAGTCCGCCTTCTCGCCGAGGACGTCGTCCAGGCGCTCGGCATGCCCGGGTATGAGAAGTACGGCCTGCCCGCCGAAGAGGTCGTCCCGCTGATGCGGCGATACGGCCAGGAGTGGGCGTTCGTCCGCCAACTCGCCTTCAACACCGCGGTCGGGAACAGCGATGCCCACGGCAAGAACTACTCGCTGCTGTTCGCCAAGGACCAGGCACGACTGGCGCCGCTGTACGACGTGCTGCCCCTGTCGCTGTGGCCCGAGTACGACCAGCGGGTCTCCATGCACATCGATGGCGCCTTCCATCCTGGGCAGATCAATGCACACCGCTGGGCGTCTTTCGCCCGAACCAACGCCCTGGACGAAGCCCGCCTCCTCGACGACGTGAGGCACATCTACCGGCACGTCGCCGAGCGTCTGCCCGACGCGCTCGCCGCGGCGGATCTGCCCGCCGTCCAGGTCGACCGGGCGTCCGCCTTCGTTCGCGAGAAGATCCTGCCGACCGGACTGGCCACCTGATCGAAGGTCTCCCCTCCCTCGGCTCGCCGCTCCTGCGCTCAATCCTCGTGCTTCTCGTCGCCGGACGCCGTGCCCCGACGGCACCCTGTACGGCCGCTGAGGGGTGGGGCAGACTGGACCCACCCACGGACGTCGAGAGGGGTCCCGCCCGCATGCACGCCGCCGAGCCAGCGCCGCCTTCCGTTTCCGCGTCCACAGGCGAGGGACCGGCCGGAGCCAGCCACCGGCGGGGCGTCCTCGCGGGTCTCGAGAGCGCCCGGATCACCGGGGCGTCCGGCAGCGGCGACCGCATCGCGTCCGTGGACGCCCTGCGCGGCTTCGACATGTTCTGGATCATGGGCGGCGACTGGATCGTCACGTCGCTCCACCTCGCGATGGGCACCTCCACCACCGCGTTCCTCGCGTACCACATGGACCACGCGGAGTGGGAGGGCTTTCGCTTCTACGACATCATCATGCCGCTCTTCCTCTGGCTGGCGGGCGTGTCGATCCCGTTCGCCTATTCGAAACGGCTGTCGAGGACGAACTCGAAAGCGGCGCTGTGGCCGCAGATCCTCAAGCGGGTGGCGATCCTGTGGATCCTGGGCATGGCGGTCCAGGGCGGGCTGCTGACCTACGACCCGGCGCAATTCAGCCTGTTCAGCAATACGCTCCAGGCGATTGCCGTGGGCTACCTGGGCGCCACGATCCTCGCGCTCTACCTCCCGGTGAGGATCCAACTCCTGGTGACGGGCGTCCTCATGGCCGTCTTCTGGTGGGTGATGGAGAACGTCCCGGTGCCGGGCGTGGGCGCGGGCTTCCACGAACCTGACCTCAACATCGCCCTGTGGATCGACATGGCCGTGCTCGGCCGATTCCAGGACGGTACGAACTACACCTGGATCCTCAGCAGCATGAACTTCGTCGCCACCGTCATGCTCGGCGTCTTCGCGGGTTACCTGCTGCGATCGGGGCTCGGCGCCTACCGGAAGGTGCTGGCGCTCGCGGTCGCAGGCGCGGCCCTGGTCTGCCTCGGCCTGCTGTGGAGCGGCTGGCACCCCCTCATCAAACAACTGTGGACGGGTTCCTTCGTCCTCTTCTCCGCCGGCCTGTGCTTCCTCCTGCTGGGCGTCTTCTACCTGGTGATCGACGTCTGGCACGTCGCTTGGTGGGCGAAGCCGTTCATGATCATCGGCGCCAACTCGATCGTCGCCTACGTCGCCTGGCACCTGTTCGACTTCGGCCTGGTCGCCGACGTGTTCCTCGCGCCGCTCGAGACGAAAGTCGGCGATTGGTGGCGCTTCGTTCACGACGTCGGCGCAACCCTGGTGCTCTTCTGGATCCTCGCCCTCATGCACCGGCACAGGTTCTTCGTCAAGATCTAGCCACAGGTTCTTCGTCAAGATCTAGCGGCGTGTCGCATGGGCGATCGTCCGCCCGAACCCATCCTGATCGACGCCCGCTGCGGTACCCCGTACCGCGCGGCGGGCCAGGCCCGATCCATGCCTGCCCGGGGCCGGACGTATCAGGAACCGCGGGCGACGACTCCTATGGGGCATGGGCACCACCGCCCGGAAAGGAATCGACAGCCATGTCTTCACCCAGGAATCCATTCCCCAAGGCCGCCCGCGACGCACTGCGCGGTGGCGCGCGCGTGCACGGCGAGAGCAGCCTCAACACGTTCGCCGACGTCAGCAGCCTCACCTACTGCCACGCGGACGCCGACGGCTTCGCCGCCTACCTCAATCAGTTCAACCCCGGCAACTTCCGCTACAAGGACGCCGGTGTGCAGCAGTGGCAATACGTCGAGCCGTACGACCACTGGCAGGACACCTACGGCGTCGACGCGGTCAAGGTGTTCTGGCACACCGGCCACGGCGGCATGGACGGCAACGGCACGTTCTTCGCGCCGCTCGGCGCCAAGTGGAACGGCCAGACGTGGGTCAACTCGACCCAGATGACGCTGGCGAACCAGACGCTCCGCTACGTCTTCTGGTCCACCTGCCTGTCGCTGCGCGTTCACGACGGGCACTCCCCCTGGCGTTCCTGGGCGGCGCGCGCCCGCGGTCTGCGGATGATCTTCGGCTGGGAGACCGTCAGCTGGGACAACCCGAACTACGGCAAGAACTTCTGGCGGCACTGGAACTCCACCAGGAAGCTCTCGAGCGCCTGGCTGCAGGCCGGCTGGGACGCCGGGCGCGACCAGGCGCCCAGCGTGGCGGCCATGGGCGCGAGCGCCGACGAGGCGAAGAACCGGGTCTTCAACGAGGGCCAGCTGTTCTGGGAGGCCGTCTCGTCCGCCTGGATGTGGTGGGTGTACTGGGACGCCGCGCGCAGCATCGACACGCCGGTGGAGACGTCACTCCAGGCACCGCCCGCCGAGGCGTACCTGCTCGAACTCGGCCCGCTCGGCGGACGCCGCAAGGCACTGGCGTCCGTCGGTGAGGTCACCGTGGTGGACGACGGGCTCGCCCAGATCCAGCTCGCCGCGCCCGCCGCGGCCGGCGAGACGACCGCGTCGCCGCTGACCCAGGGCAGCATCGTGGACGCCGCGAACGGCGTCGTCTCGGCCCTCGACCTGCCCGACGTGGACCTGGTGGCTTCGACCACCCGGGTGCTCCGCACGGCGGGGGCGTCCGCCGACGAACGCGCCGACGACGCGGTCGCCGGGTACGCGGTCGAGTACCGGCAGGTGGTCGACGGGGTGCCGGTGATCACGCCCGAGGGCGGCTACCTCCGGGTGCAGCTGGACGCCGGCGGCAACCCGACGGCCGCCACGCTCACCGCACGGCCGGTGCGCGAGCGGCTGGCGCGGCCCGTACGCACCACCCCCTCTCCGGACGGCGAGCCGCTCGGCACGTCCGCCCTCGACGACCAGCTCGGCGCCCACCTGGCGCCGTTGACGGCCGACGCCGTGTCCGCGGCACCGATCCCGGGCACGCGCGAGGTGGGGTACGTGATCGACGGCTCCCAGGCCTACCTGGGCGCCTCGCAGGGCAGTCTGGTCGATTTCGGTCAGGGCCTGTTCAAGAAGGTGCGGGTCACCGTGCCGCTGAATCAGTGACACCAGGAAGGAGACGAATGATGAACGCCAAGCATGCGATCGCACCCGAGGATCGCATCCTCAACCTGGTGCCCTCGACGGGCACCGAGCACGACTGGACCCTCGCGGACGCCACGGACGCCGGCCTGCTCGCCGCGGCCCCGCCGCCGCGCAGCGTCGACCGGCGGAAGTCGTGGTGGACGATCGGCGACCAGGGTAAGACCGGCTCGTGCGTCGGCTGGGCCGGCGCGTGGGGCGTCGGGTGGGCTCTGCTGCGCGCGGCGGAGCGGATCAGCGGCACGGACCGGTTGTCGCCGCGCTACCTGTGGATGGCCTCGAAGGAGACCGACGTCTTCACCGAGCGCCCGACCTCGTTCGTCGAATCGGACGGGACGTCGTTGAAGGCGGCGTGCGACATCGCCCGCAAGTACGGGTTCGCCCTTGAGGCGGACGTCCCGTTCGCGATCCGGACGACGATGTATCTGGGTTCGGTGAATGCGCTGTACGCGTCGAACGCCCAGCGCAAGATCGCGTCCTACATCAACCTCCGCAAGGACCCCGGAGCCTGGAAGATGTGGCTGTGGGAGAACGGTCCGATCATGGCTGGCCTGGCGGTCGACCGGTACTGGATGCAGTGCGGCGCCGACGGGGTGCTGGACGCCTACGATCCCGCGGCCGTGTATGGCGGGCACGCCGTCTGCATCTGCGGCTACCGCGAGGACGGCACGTTCATCGTCCGCAACAGCTGGGGGACGAGCTGGGGCGACCGGGGTTACGCCTACATCACTGCGGCGTACCTCGAAGCGGCCTTCTTCGACGAGAGCTACGGGATGCACGTCTGAGGTGCATCCCGTAGCGAGGTGGGGGCCGGGGCGCGGTCGCGACGGTCGATAGGATCGCCGCCATGACCGACCTTGCGCGCGGCCGGCGCAACGACCCCCACCGGCGCGACCGGATCATCGATGCCTGCCTCGACGTGATCGCCGAGGGAGGCGTCGCCGGCACCTCGCACCGCAAGGTGGCGCGCGCCGCCGACGTCCCGTTGGGCTCGATGACCTACCATTTCGACGGCATGGACGAGCTTCTGCACGAGGCGTTCACCCGGTTCACCACGACCGTCAGCGAGCGTTTCGAGCGCCGCATGGCCGCCGCACCGGACGCCGAAGCCGCCCGCGAAGCCGTCGTGGCGCTCATCGTGGAAGACGTCCTGGGCGACGCCAGGGAACTCGTCCTCACCCACGAGCTCTATACACTCGCCGCCCGGGACGTCCGCTACCGCACCCTGACCGCCGCGTGGATGGGACGCAGCCGCGCCGCCCTGGAGCGCCACTTCGATCCCGAGACGGCGAGGCTGCTCGACGCGCTCATCGAAGGATTGTCGATCCATCGAGCCCTGGACGCCGTCGCGCACGACCCGCACGAAGTGATCGCCGGCGTCGCGCGCATCACGGCCGGCAACACGCTCCGCGCGTCCCGGTAGGCGGCCTGGCGGAGGCTCCGCCTGCGGCGTCCGATCCCGATCAGCGAATTATGCGGACGAACGTACACTATGGCGGTAGGGTTGCCCTTCGTGTACTCCCTGCTCCTCGCCATCATCTACCTCGCGTTCATCAGCCTCGGCCTGCCCGACTCGCTCGCCGGCGCCGGCTGGCCGGTGATGCACGGCGATCTCGGCGTCCCGGTGTCCTTCGCCGGCATCCTGACCATGATCATCGCCGCCGGTACGATCGCGTCCAGCCTGCAGTCCGATCGGCTGACAAGGCGATTCGGTGCCGGGCTGATCACCGCCGTCAGCGTCGCGATGACGGCGGCCGCGCTCTTCGGCTTCTCGCTGTCCGGCTCCTTCTGGCTGCTGTGCGTCTGGGCCGTGCCCTACGGCCTGGGCGCCGGAGCCGTCGACGCCGCGCTGAACAACTACGTGGCGCTGCACTACTCGTCCAAGCACATGAACTGGCTCCACTGCTTCTGGGGCGTCGGGGCGTCCATCAGCCCGTTCATCATGAGCCACGCGATCACCCAGGGCCAGGGCTGGCCCGCCGGCTACCGGACGGTCGGCATCATCCAGGTCGTCCTGGTCGCGCTGCTCTTCCTCACCCTTCCGCTGTGGGGCAAGGTCAACCAGGCCCCGACCGGCCATCTCACCGAGGACGACCGCGGCGAGCCCGCCCGGCCACTCGGCATCGCCGGAACGCTCCGCCTGCCCGGCGCCCCGATGCTGCTCATCGCCTTCTTCGCCTACTGCGCGGCCGAGGGCACCTTCATGCTGTGGTCGGCCACGTACCTCGTCGAGGAACGCGGGGTCGCCCCGGCGACGGCGGCCGCGTTCGCGTCGCTCTTCTTGCTCGGGATCACCGCCGGCCGCTTCCTCGGCGGCTTCGTCGCCGATCGCCTGGGCGACCGCCAGTTGATCAGGATCGGCATTGCGACGGTGGCGGTCGGCGTCACCCTGATCGCCCTGCCGCTGGAGAACGACGTCCCCGCACTCGCCGGCCTCGTCATCGCCGGCCTCGGCAGCGCCCCCATCTACCCCGCGATCATCCATTCGACGCCGGCCAACTTCGGCCGGGAGAACTCCCAGGCCGTCATCGGCATCCAGATGGCGAGCGCCTACCTCGGCATGACCCTGATGCCACCGCTGTTCGGCGCCCTCTCGGGGTGGCTGGGCCTGTGGTTGCTCCCGCTCTACGCCGCGCTGCTGGTGACGCTCATGCTCGTGATGTCGGAATGGCTGAACCGGATCGTCGCGCGCCGGGGCCTGGTCGCGGTCGGCTGACCGTCGGAGCCCGCCACGTCCGTCCGGGACGCTCGGGGCACAGATGGCGGACGATCGGCGCCCGCAGACGGGCCACGATCGCGACCGGATCGTTCGGCGACACTGTCCGACATTTCGGAATCAGCCGTTCGCCCCTACCGATTCGCCTGCCCGCCCGAGGTGTCCCTGCTGACGCTCGCGGCGTCCGACCCGGTCGCGGCCTGAGGGCTCACCCGGTCGATGGTGAGGGTGTCGGACCTGACCGCGGCGGTGAGGGTGGAGGCAAGGCGACCTTCCTGAGCGGCCAGCGCCTGAGCTCCGGTGGGTGGGCGCCGGCCCACTCAGCGGCCCGGAAGCCGTCTCGGGGCGTCGAGACGATGCCTGCCGCCCAGCCTGGGGTCGGCGCGCGGCTCCGACCTCGACCCGTCACGCAGGGAGCAGGCGGGCCGACCCCCTCTCAGCCGGCGTACGGGCAGTCCCCCGAACCGCCCAGCGGACCGCTGCCGTCCCGTGGACCGGTGTGGTTCTGCTGCCCGCCGGCCCGCTGGCCCTGCATCCCGGCGCCAGTGCCCTTCCCACTGCCGTTACGGGGGCCCTGCTGGTTGCCGGCCCGCGCCCCGTTGCCGTCGCCCATCGGGCCGGTCTGCCCGGATGCCGCCCGCTCGAACGCCGCCAGGTGCCTCTCCGAACCGGACTGCAGCCGCTCGTAGGTGGCCCGCACATCGTCGGCGGTCGCACCGGACATGGCCTCCTCAAGGTCGGCGATGTCACGGGTTTCGAGTTCGACACCGACTTGGTGCGCCGCGGCCAGCGAACCGCTGCCCCGCGCCAACCACGTGTCGTAAAGCTCCTGCAACTCCGGGTAGCTGTACCTGCCGGCCGTCATCTCAGCCGACGGATCGGCCACGCCGTAGCGCTCCAGCAGCACGCCGACCTCGTCGAAGTGCTTCTGCTCTGCCCGCACGATGTTGGAGAACGGCCGGGCCCCGTCGTACTGGTCGGCGAAGGCCTGGTACAGGTCACGGGCCAGCCGCTCCTCCTCACGCATGAACGCCATGTCGGCCTGCTGGGACTCGTCCGGGGCAACCGGCTCCGCGATCGCGGGCGAGACGACGCCAAGGCTGATCGCGGCCGCCCCGGCCACCAGCCAGACCGCCTTGCGCTTGATCTGCTTGTTCATGGGAACTCCTCAGACTCATTCGCCGGTCCGTCCGGCTGACAACAATCAGCCAATCCGATGCATGCGGGGTAACCCATGAGCCCACTGTGAAGCCTTCGTGAAACCCGGCCATGAACTGCCCATCGCAGCAAGAATGGACTGGTGAGCCGCACAGTGCTGGTGGTCGACGACGAACCCAGCATCCGTCGCGTCCTGACCCAGTACCTCGAGGCGGACGGCCACCGGGTGGTCGAGGCCTCCACGGGCGCCGAGGCGCTGCAGCGACTCGGGCTGGCCGGCCGGCCAGCCGCCCCGGTCGACCTGGTGCTGCTGGACATCGGCCTGCCCGACATCGACGGATTGCAGGTGCTGAGCACGCTGCGCCGCACCAGCAACGTCTACGTCTTGGTGCTGACAGCCCGCGCCGAGGAGACCGACAAGCTGGTCGGCCTGCACGTCGGCGCCGACGACTACGTCACCAAACCCTTCAGCGTCCGCGAGGTGGCCGCCCGCGTGAAGGCGGCCTTCCGGCGCATGGACACCCAGACAGAAGCCTCCGGCGATGACCTGCTCCGGCTGGGCGATCTCTCGATCGACGTCGGCGCCCGCGAGGTCCGGGTCGGTGACCAGCCGGTCGAGCTGACCGCCCTGGACTTCGACCTGCTGCTGGCTCTCGCCGAGCGCCCGGGACGGGTGCTGTCGCGCGCGCAACTGCTCGAACGGGTCTGGGGATACGACTTCTACGGCGACGAGCGGGTGGTCGACGTCCACATCAGGACGATGCGCCGGGCGCTTGGCGACGACCCGGTACAGCCTCGATTCATCGCCACCGTCCGTGGCGTCGGCTACAAGATGCTGCTACCCGGGACGAGACACCGATGAGCCGCCCGCTGCCCGGGCCGCTGCGGCGCCTCAGCGTCCAACTGGTCGTCTCGCACGTGCTGGTGGCACTGGTGTCGCTGGCCACCGCCGGCCTGCTCGTCGGGCTGCTCGCCCCGACGCTGTTCGACGCCATGCAGGGTGGCCAGCACGGTCAGGGGCTTCGACGCGGAGCGGGAGCAGGCCAGGGATTCCGCCCGGAGGTGCGGGCGGCCGTGCAGCAGGCCCTGCTGTGGGGAACGTCGGCCGGGCTGTTGGCGGCGATCCTGCTCGGGGTGATCGCCGCCCGCCGCGTCCTCAACCCGATCAACGCCGTGCGCGACACCACCCGCAGCCTCGCGACCGGCGACTACACCGCCGAACTGCCGAAACCGGACACCGTCGAACTCGCCGACCTCGTCGACGACGTGGCCACGATGGCGGCCCGCCTGGACGAGACCGAGCAGCGCCGCGTCCGGCTGCTCGGTGAGGTGGGCCACGAGATGCGCACCCCGCTGACGGTCATCGACACCCAGATCGAGGCAATGCTGGACGGCGTGACCCCGGCCAGCCCGGAGAACCTGGCGCTGATCGCCACCGAATCGCGGCGGCTGCACCGGCTGACCACCGATCTCAGTTCGCTGTCGCGGGCTGAGGAGGGCCGCATCGAACTGGACCGGCAGCCGACCGACCTCGCCCAGGTGGCCGGGCGCGTGGTGGCCCGACTGCTTCCGCAGGCCGAGGACGCCGGCATCGAGTTGTCCGCCCAGTCCTCCGGGGCCGTCCCGGTGCTGGTCGACTCGGACCGCATCGGGCAGGTCGTCACCAACCTGGTGGGCAACGCCATCCGGGCCACCCCGGCCGGCGGCTCGATCACGGTACGGACGGCGGTCGGGGAATCGTGGGCCGAGCTGACCGTCACCGACACCGGCGAGGGCATCGCGGCCGAGGATCTGGCGCGGATCTTCGAACGGTTCTACCGCGTGCCCGGACGACGGCGCACCGGCAACGATGGCGGCTCCGGCATCGGGCTGACCATCGCCCGGCACCTGGCCGAACAACACGGCGGGACGGTCACCGCGGCATCTCCCGGACCCGGACGGGGATCATCGTTCACCCTGAGGCTGCCGCTCACCGGCTGAGGCAGAGCCTGCCCAGGTGAGGTGCCCTCAGGTCAATGACTGAGCCGGGGACACCCCGCTCGGTTCGGCGGCCCCGGCCGCCCCTCGGTCAACTCGACGCCAGCCCGCACTGCTCGGCCAGCAGGTGCAGATCCAGCAGCACTCCCCCCGTACCGGGGTCGATCGCCAGCACCGGGTAGCCCTCGACGTTCAGCAGCTTCGCCACCTGCCCGAGCGCCAAGCCCGCCCGCGACACCGGGACGCCGAGGGCCGTGGCGGCCTGGGCTGCGGTGAGTCGGTGGCCGGGGGCGGTGCCCAGCGCGTCCAGCAGTGCGGTCACGGCGGCGTCCGACACCACCACCCGGCCGGCGAGGCGACGTTGGTCGGCGTATCCCCCAGCCACCGCACCAGCCGGACCCCGGCCCGCAACGCCGGGAAGCTGCCGTCCTGAATTACGCAGCACAACGACCGGCGGCCCGGAAGCAACCACTCGAGCGCAGTCCAGGCGCACCGCTCACGCCGGGGCAGGCCGCAAGGGGGACCAGTTCGCCGATACCGTTACCCACAAGTCCCCCACCTGTAACCTTCGGCGTCTATCGTTACGAGCAGTCGGGATGTGCGAAACGGAAGCAGACAACATGGCGACATGGGAACAGGACGCGTGGGCGTCCTCCATCGAATCGGGCCTGCCCCGGCGGGATCGGCGCTCGGGCACGTTTCGACGCTATCTTCCGGACACGTTGCTGGGGAGTCCCCTGCTCTTGCCGCCCGATGTCGACCATCTGGTGGCCCGAGCCGAGCAAGCGGTCCGTAACCTGTCCGGGGACGCCCGCGACCTGGCCGGCATCGCCCGATTCCTACTGCGTTCCGAAGCCATCGCCTCATCACGGATCGAGGGCATCGCACCCTCGGCCCACCAGGTCGCCCTGGCCGAACTCGGCGCCCACGAAGACGTCCCCGACGTGTCCGCCCAAGCCCAGCTGGTCGCCAACAACATGACGGCCCTGCACGAAGCCCGCACCGTCCTCGTCGCTGCCCCAGCCGTCACCCTGGAACACCTCCTCGAGCTCCACGCCGCGCTGTTGCCCGAGGAGCCGCTGCACCACGGCGTCCGCACCGTGCAGAACTGGATCGGCGGCTCCGACCACCATCCGCTGGACGCCGACTTCGTTCCCCCTGCCCCCGAACGCGTCCCGGCGCTGCTCGAAGACCTGGTCGGCTACCTCAACAGTGGTGGGCACTCGCCCATCGTCCACGCCGGGCTCGCTCACGCCCAGTTCGAGACCATCCACCCGTTCACCGACGGCAACGGACGCGTCGGCCGCGCCCTCATCCACACCGTCCTCACCCGGCGCGGGCTCGCCACCGAGGCGGTCCTGCCGGTCAGCCTGATCCTCTCCACGCTGCGCCACGACTACATCGACGGCCTCACCGCCTACCGACACTCCGACCCCGTCGGGTCGGCCGGATTCCACACCGCCCACGCCGCCTGGCTGCACGTGTTCGCCTCCGCCATCCTCACCGCCACCGAACAAGCCGGACGCCTCGCCACCGACCTGGCCGACCTCCGCGCAGACTGGGAAGACAGGCTCAACCTTGCTCGAGTCAGCCACGGCAAGGTCCGCAATGTCCGCAGCGACTCGGCGACCGCCCTCATCGTGCGCGACCTGCCCGCCACACCCGTCCTCACCAGCGCCACCGTGCAACGCATCCACGGCGTTTCCCACGTCGCCGCGGGCCGGGCCCTCGCGGAACTGGTCGCCGCCACCATCCTCCACCCCCACGAGCGACGCGGGGTCCGCTACTACCGGGCACGCGACGTGCTCGACCTCGTCACCGTGACCGAACGTCGCCTCGCCAGCACCAAGTTCGACACCCGCACCAGCCGGCCCATCCGGCCCGTCCCCGCCCGACCACACCGCCGGATCTGAGGCGGCGCCTGCGCCACCGGGACGTCGGTCACGTCAGCCGCTTGACTCCCCCTGGGTCGGGTCAGTCCGGTACCGCTCCCGTACAAGTACGTCGCAATCGCACCATCACAGCCCCTGAGTTCCGCAGAATGTCCGAGGGTGGTGGCAGCGGCACCACCCTCGCCCGCGGTAGCGCCGCTGTCACCAGTGGTGGTGGCGGCGCTGCTGCCGGTCTGGCGTCCGGCCAGAATTCCGCTTATCCCCCTGCGGCGGCCAGTCCGGCGTCGCCCCACCGGGCTCCGCGGCATCGCGCCGCGACTCGCCGCGCAGCCGGAACCGACAAAGCGCCTAGTGGCTGGCACCTTACCCCGCTCGACCCTCCGACACGCCTGGCCACAGGAGCCACGACGAGCCAGCGCGCGTGAGGGCCGCCTTCTCCTTCACGGAAGCGACCACGCGGACTGCGCCGGCCGCGCGTGGACGGTTCGCTTGCCGGAGTTGACCTGGACTACCACGACCCCTTCTACGAAGACGTCGACGACGGCGTCCAAGAAGTAGAGGACGCTGTCGACGAACTGGAGCGGCACCTCGACGGCGGCGCCCACCCCGTGCTGCGAAGAGTGCTCCAGCACCTGCTCACCCGGCTCGGCGACCTGGCACAGGACGCCGCCAACGCCGACGCCCTGCTCGAGGTGGCCGAACGGGCGTCGACGCTGTTTGGCCGCGCGGTCGCAGGGCACCCCGACCCGGTCACTCTCGCCCGCTGGGTGGTCGACTTCCGGGTCGAGTACGGCGGCTGGCCGTCGCTCGCGCTGGACGCCGTGGCCCATGCCTTCGACGAACCTGCCTGGGACGCCTACCGCACGAGCGTCGCCACCCTCGGCGGAGGTGGACCGGCAGCCGACCCCTACCGCAGCGAGATCGACCGCATGCTGCTGGAACTGGCCGACCACGACGGCGACGTCGAAGAGGCCGTCGCCCTGCTGTCGGGAGGTGACCGCCCGTACTACCGGGAGATCATCCGCCGACTGCGTGACGCCGGACGGCCGGCTGACGCTCTCGCGTGGCTGGACCGAGCCGTCACCCAGGGCTGCGTGGACGTCGCCTGGCGGGCGGGACCCACCATCGTGCCCGTCGACGACGCGGTCGGCGCCTACCTGGACGGTGGGCGTCCGGACGCCGCCCTCGCGATCGCTCGGACCCTGTTCGACCGCGAGCTCAGCGTGCACGCGTTCCGGTTGCTGAGCCAGGTGGCGGAACGGTGCGAGCGCCAGGAGGAACAACGCACGTGGGCGTTCGAGCAGGCCACCCTGCGGGCACACAGCGGCGGCGGCGCCCACCTCGTCCGGCTCCACCTCGCCGACGGGAACCTCACGCACGCGTGGGAGGCGGCGGACTCCTTCGGCGCCGGCCACGCGTGGCGCGAACTCGTGGACGCCTCCGCCCCGCCCTGATGTCGGCCATGAACCGGGCCAGACTGCCTTCCTGACACCGTGAAGGTCCATCGCCTCGAGATCAGGAGGGCGGACCCTTTCGTGCCGGAGCCGAAGAGGGTACCGGCAGCGCATGGCCACGTTCGGCGTGCCGTGCCCGATCCGCGAACGCATCGCGGATACCAATCCCGAGGAGCCGCTCCCGGTCATGACGAGCGTCCCCTACGGCGGCGAAGGATTCGACGCATCCTTCATCGACACCGTCTTCCTCGTCGGCCCGATCTCCTACCCGGGTCTGCTCGTCCAAGCAGCCGGACGCGCGCTGCGCATGCTGATCGACGGCGTCAACTACCTCCCCGACGCCCATGCTGCGGGGCGACTGGACGAGGCGCTGACCGAACCCGACGGCACCGGCGATCCGCGCTGGGACGCCCTGCTGGCAGGCGCCATCCGGTACCGCCTCCATCAAAGCGGCCTGAGCCCTGATCCACCGACTGTGATTTCTTGGGGATGGTTCGCGTCGTTGTTGACGGCATTTCGGGTGTGGGCGTGGTGGTCCTGCCGGTCTGTCCGGCTTCTCCACTGGGGGTCCTTGGTTGCGCCTGCTGGGGCTGGGTGGTCAGGGAGTGACCGGCTGGGGTGGGCTGGTCGCGCGGGCGTGGAGCGCTCTCCAGGCGTGGGCCCAGGGCCAGTGTGTGGGTAGGTGGAGGACGAGTCGTCGACCGGTGGCGGCGATCCGTGCCGGGACCTGGATGATCTGGCGGCGCAGGGTGGCCCATCGGGCCTTGGCCAGGCCGGCGGCGACCGCGGCGGCTCGGGCGATGTTGAACCCGATCACCGCCAGGCTCACCCAGGCGGCGTTGGCGGCGTACTTCCCCGACGGCAGGTGGGCCAGGGGGCCGTCCTTGAGTTCGGCGATGACCTGTTCCACGATCGCGTGGTCGCGGTGGAGCTGATCGGCCTCGACCGTAGTGAAAGAGGAATTGGTGATGAACGCGTGGTGCCGGTAGGCGGCGAACAGTTCCCCCTGCTCACTGCCATCGGAGGCGAGCGGCTGGATCCGTTTGACCCGGCGCACGACCAGCCGGCAGGGCACGTGCTGGTGCTGGCGTCGGCCGGTGAACGCCACGAACTCGACTTCGGCAACCTCCGCATCCGAGATCCAGCGTTGTTCGGCTTCCTCCCAGACGGCGTGGGGGTACTTGATGGTCTGCCAGGCGTCCTCGGCCAGGCCGGCGATTGCTCGGGTGACGGTCTTGGTCATCCGGGCGGTGACCGAGAACCACGCGTTCGCTCGTAGCGCGCCCCCGACGAACGCCCACCCGTAGTACGCCGAGTCCGCCCGGCACAGGATCCGACCCCGCACGCCAGCAGCACGGGCGGTGGTGACGGCTTGGGCCACCATCCTGCCGGCGCCCCGCGCGGAGCCGGTGTTGCCCTTGCGGAGTCGGGCGCGGGTGATCACCGGGCCTGCCAACGGGGTCGACAGGGCAGCAATTTGGATGTTCAATCCCCGCACCCTCGTGTACCCGTAGCCGGCGCCCTGCTTGCGGTACCCGTGGACCTCCCGGATGGTGTCGTCGACATCGAGGAACGCCAGCCCCTGTTCGGTGTCGGCGCCTGCCAGGACGCCGGGCACCCTGCCGGCAAGGCCGGCCAGCAGACCTGCGCCGACGGCGTCGAGCTGCTGCACGTGGCCGTGCGTGAACGAGCGCAGGAACGTACCCAACGTCGACGGCGCCCGCACCCCGGCGAACAACCTGTCCATGCCCCCGTGCCGCAACACGTCGAGGTCATCGATACTGTCCGCGCCGGCGAGCATCCCGCCCACCACGCTGGCCGCCTTCACGGTCGCGTTCGCCGACGGCACGCTCAACCGTTCCTCCAGCAGGTCATACAGGCCAGCAGACTCAGCCAACCGCAACGCCGGCACCAACCCGGCAGCAGACACCAGGTTCGGGTCATCGAACACGGGACGGATCGTGTGAGAGGCTTTCACTTACGAGGTGACCCTTCGATGCGGTGGACGGCGACTTCAGCAATCACCATCCTCCCTGCTCAGAACGGTCACCTCGCCCCATGCCACGCCCACACCCGCCACCACGCCGGTGGATCAGGGCTGAGTGCCCCCGGCTGGACCTGCAAGAAGCCCTTGGATCGGTTCTGGTGGCCGACGGCAGCGTGGGACGTCCAGGCCTACAACGACATGGCTCACAGCCCGGCCGAACTGTCCCGGATCGGCATCTTCCTCGACGAGAGAGCCTTCACCTCGGCATCAGCGACGGCGGACGAGACCTCACCCGCGACCAGCTCGTCGGGCTCCTCACCGAGGTTGGGCAGTTCCTGCTCGGCCGTGGCGAGGAAGCGACCATCTACGTCATCGGTGGAGCCGCGATGGCGATCGGCTACCAGTCGCGTCGCGTCACCCGCGACGTCGATGCGGCCCTCAGATCAGTGGCAGCGACGCCTTCTGGGAAGCCGCGGACGCCGTGGGCGTCCGGCACGGGCTCGGTCCCGACTGGATCAACAGCCGCGCCGTCGCGTTCATGACGAACGAGCCCGATGCCACCGAGTTCACGCTCCCCGGCCTCAGGATCGCGATCGCTTCACCCGAGCACCTGATCGCGATGAAGCTGCGCGCCATGCGTCCCAGGGACATCGCCGACCTGGAAACCCCATTCCGCACGGTCGGCATCACCGACCCTCAGCATGCCGCAGACATCCACAATCGGCTCTTCGACGATTCCTACGTCGGCTACGCCGACCCCGAGGAGGCGCTCTACGCAGCCATCACCGTCTTCCGCGCCGCCGAGGCCGCCGGCCGCCCCATCGGCCCGGCGTGTTGAGGTGGTCCACCTGATCTGCTCCAAGACCATGGCCGCTGCCCAACCCAGCCGGGTCGCTGAGTGGATTCGTGGGCACCGGGGCATCGAAGGCAAGTCGCGGAGCACCCTCGAATGCAGGACGTTCGCGTCGGTCAGGAACCTGGATCACTCGACGAACCCGGGTTCGTCCGACACCGCCATCAGGTCATCCAGCGCAGCATGCCGGCGATCGCGCTCCCTCCTGAACGCCAGCGGTGCGGCCGGGGATACCCGGCGATGGGGCCTTCCGGG
Organism: Nigerium sp.; assembly: GCA_016711325.1. Classification (GTDB taxonomy): domain Bacteria; phylum Actinomycetota; class Actinomycetes; order Propionibacteriales; family Propionibacteriaceae; genus Propioniciclava. Next base: position 106,577 of record JADJTH010000011.1, read on the forward strand.
ATCGAGCGCCCTGTCGCGCGTGCGTTCCGGGACAGGCTCGCCCGCCTGGGAGGACGTCAGGCGGCGCTGATATCGGTGCCACCCAGGATGAAGAGGTCGTCGCCGAACACCGCCGAGATCTGCAGATGCCCACCGAGGGCCTCCACGTAGCGGGAGATCACATCCACCGTCGACACCTCACCGCGCTCGATCTGCGACACCCGGCTCTTGGACACGCCCATCCGCTCAGCCACCTCGGCCTGGGTCAACCCCAGACTCGTGCGGCGCTCAGCGAGCCGGTTCGCATTGATGTACGCCTGAGTGCGCTGACGCGCCTGCGCGACCACAGCCTCTCCGCCCAGGTCAGCCGCGATGCCGGGCCGCACGCCCGTCCACTTCTTCGTCGCCATCACCGCTCCCCCTTCGCGCGTCGCTCTTCCAGACAGTCCTTGTACAGCCGTTCCGCTTCAGGAAGGGCCGCCTTGTACCACTGCGTCCAGTTACCGGACTTGTCCCCACCCAGCAGCAGGATCGCCGACCGCCACGGATCGAAGACGAACAGTATCCGGACCTCGCTGCGTCCGGACGATCCGGGGCGCAACTCCTTCAAGTTGTGCAGCACTGAACCTTTGAGGCGATCCACCAACGGCCGGCCCAGGTTCAGCCGATCTCGGCCAGTCGGTCGATCGCGTCGACGATCAGCGCCTGGGATTCGTGGTCGACCGTTCCGTACCAGGCGAGCCACTCGTCGGTGACCAGGACCTCCCACTCACCCACACCCCTAGTGTAGTAAATCCTCGACCATGTTGACGCGGCGGCGCAGGCGAGGGCAAGCCTGCCCCACGCTCCCACGGTCCCACGCACCACCGCTCCACTGAACCCGCCCCACCCATCTCGTCAGCGACTGCGGATAGTCGCCGCACCCTTATTGCTCCTACTTGAGGTCCACGGCCGTCGCCACCCCGCATAGTTCTTACATGGTTGTCGTTTCGTCACCGGAGTCATTTGGAGTCCAAGTTTCCAGAAACTCGAACAGGTCGGTCCGGCAGGCGGCCTTGATCGGGCCCGCCCGCTTGCCGACTGCTCGCACGCCATGGCCTCACCTGGCAGCCGTCGACTCGGCCACAGAAGAGGCGTCCCGTCGCTGGCTGGACACGGACTGATGTCGGAACCGGGCAAGCTCAGCGATCTCGAGCGTCGACTCGCCGAGCTTCGTGTGGAGAACCAGCGGCTGCGGAGTCTGCTCCGGATCACCAACGGCGTGGAGCCACCGCCCGAGCAGCCGACACTGGCGACGGCCGATCCGGGCCTGGTGACGAACGCCTCCCCGCCAGAGGCGAAGCTGGCGCTGTACGTGAGGCTGTTCGCGGCCCGACGTGACGTCTATGCGTCCTACTGGGAGAACCCTCGCAAGAGGACCAAGGGCTGGTCGCCCGTCACCCGCGACCGGTTCGGCAAAGGCTCACTATGGGGCAGGCGGCCATTGCCGTTGACCTCCGAGGTGATCGCCCACCACCTGAGCGACACCGATCTGTTCATCGGCCTGTACCCGTTGCTACCGGACGCGACGTGTTGGTGGCTCGCCGCGGACTTCGACGGGCCGCAGGCGATGCTGGACGCACACGCCTATGTGAAGGCGGCGGCCTCCCTCGACGTGCCGTGCGGTCTCGAAATCTCACAGTCAGGACGCGGGGCGCATGTGTGGACGTTCTTCACCGCACCCGTGCCCGCTGCCGACGCCCGCGCGATGGGCACGGCCTGCATCCACCGCGCGATGGGCCTGCGGGGATCCATGCCGCTGGCTAGCTACGACCGCCTGTTCCCGAACCAGGACACCGTCCCGGCGGGTTCATCAGGCGTGGGGAACCTGATCGCCGCGCCACTGAACGGACGGCGCCGCGTTGAGCGTCGCACCACGTTGTTCGTGGATCTGGCCACGTGGGAGCCGTGGCCCGACCAATGGGAGTACCTTTCCCGTCTCGACCGGATGACCCCGCGCCAGGTCGCGGCGGTCGGCCGCAGGGACCGGATCAGCGTCGGCCCCGAGGTGACCCGGCTGGAAGCCTCGCCCGCAACCGCCGTCCGGCCACAACCACCAGCCCAGATACGGGCAACCCTCGGCTCCCGACTGCTGATCCGGGACGAGGATCTGACACCGGCACTGTCGGCAGCGCTCCGGCACGCGGCCACGATCCACAACCCCGGGTTCTACGAGGCACAGCGGGCCCGGCGTTCGACCTGGAACATCCCTCGGTTCATCCAGGGCTTCGACGTCGCCGTTAGCGGCGACCTGCTCCTGCCGCGCGGTCTGCGCGAACAAGCAGCAACCCTGATTGCGCAAGCCGGAAGTGAGCTGGCGTGTGACGACGAACGGAGCCAGGGCAGTGAACTGAGCGCGCCATTCCTGGGTCAGCTGGACGACCGGCAGGCGACCGCGGTGGATGCGATGCTCGCTCACGAGGACGGCATCCTGAACGCACCCACCGGCTCCGGCAAGACCGTGATGGCCTGCGCGATCATCGCCGAACGGGCAGTCAGCACGCTCGTCCTGATCAACAAGACCGCCCTTGCCGCACAATGGCGAGAACAGATCAGCACCCTGCTCGGCATCAGGGCCGGCCAACGCGGCGGCGGACGGGTCAAGACCCGAGGGCAGGTCGACATCATGCTGTTGCAGTCGCTGGCTCGCCTCAACCCCACCGAGATCAACGAGTTGACTGCGGGATACGGCCAGGTCATCGTCGACGAATGCCACCACATCGCCGCCGGATCCTACGAGAACGTCGTCTCACAGATCAGGGCGGTCTGGTGGCTCGGACTCACGGCGACACCCGAGCGCAAGGACGGTCTGGAACAAGTCACCAACTGGCAACTCGGGCCGGTCCGCCACGTCATCACAGACGTCCTGCCGAGCGAGGACACCCTCGTCACGCCCTACGACGGGCCACGACGTGAGCTGCAGGTCCACGGCACCACCTTCAGCTGTGTCGGCGACCTGGACCTTGCACAGCCCGGAGCGATCACCCAACTCGGCGGCCTGCTCGCCGTAGACCCGAACCGCAACCAGCAGATCGCGGACGACATCACCGATGCCCTCCAAAACGGACGCAAGTGTCTGGTCCTCTCCCGCCGACGCGACCACCTGATCACCCTCGCTACGCTGCTACCCGAGGCCGAAGCGCTGATCATGCGCGGCGGCACCGGCGCGAAAGCACTCGCTGCGATCCGAGAACGCATCGCTGACACGAATCCTGCAGATCCGCTTCTGGTGATGACGACCGTCCCCTAGGCGGCGAAGGCTTCGATGCGCCCATCATCGACACCGTGTTCCTCGTCGGACCGATCTCCTACCCAGGCCTGCTCGTCCAAGCCGTCGGACGAGCGCTACGCCGACACGAGGGAAAGACCCACGTCATCGTCCACGACTACGTCGACGCCAACGTTCCCGTCCTCAAAGCCCAGTACTCCCGCCGCCGCGTGGCCTACCGGCAGATGGGATTCATCGGCTGACCAGCGTTCCATCGCGGACTGCAACCGCCTTCAGCGAGCCGACCGGAACGTCCACGAGGTTCTCGGCGATGAGGTGTTCTTCGACGGCTTGTTTGAGGATCGACTTCATCAGCCCGCAGGCGTTGGCCTGCTGGGTCGGCGTGTTCCTCATGCCGGCGTACCAACCGCGAACCTGCTCTGGTGTGATCGACGTGATCGGTGCGTCGCCGAAAGCCGGCAGGATCGCCAGACGAAGCAACTTCTCGTACAACTCGACGGTCGCCGGCCGCAGCGTGCGCTCCGTCGCCCGCCGCAGTCGGTTCGGGGGGCGGGCTCAGATAGTGTCGGTTACGGCAGGGGGCATCCGGCGATTCGCGCGATGGGCTCCGAAAGTGCCGGATAACGGCCCGCGCGCCGCCGGAGAAACGACCCTTTCCGAGCCCAGCCGGCGAAACGGGTCGCGAGCCCCGCTGCAACCGACACTATTCGAGCCTGAGGTGGTCCAGCAGGCGCATGCTCGTCGTCGCCACCGGCGCGAAGCACGCGGGAGTCCCGGAATTCCGGTCGCACCATGTCCAAGGACTTGACCAGGCCGTCGACATCCTTGTGGCGCAGGCGAATGAGGCGAGCGTCGACTCGGTAGGCGATCAGGTGGCCGGACGCGATCCGCCGGCGCCGGGTCACCTTGCTGATGCCGGTGCGCTCGGCTGCCTGGGTGAGCTTCTCGTACTGGATCGTCAGGGGGGTGCTCCTCTCGGATGTACTCCCCTACACCCACCCACGGACACGAGCGCGCACGACCCGGCATCGGAAACACGTGCCACCAGCGCGCCATGGCGCCACATCACACACACGAAGACGCCCCGGTCCGTGGGTTCGTCGTGGGTTCAGCGTGGGTTCGTCGTGGGTTCGTCGTGCCGTTTCGGGCACACTCCTGATCACTCGTGATCGGAAAGAGTTTTAGTGTTTCGGCTTGTCAGCCGCCTGAACATCGTAGTCAGGCGGCCCGCACGAATTGTGCGCGAGAGAGGAGTTGAAGCTCTCTTCTGTCAGCCGATAATCGCCCCCTGACAAGGTGTTTTGTAGGTTGATTGCCACTTCGTCACCTTGCCGTGGGGAATGCGTGGGGAATCGCTTCGAACCCGAGACCCGCGCGGATCTCGCGTCAGTAGCTGCCCCTCAGCATAGGCGGTCGGCGTCCACGGACCATTGGCAGAAGGTGAACGGTTCATCGCAGGGCTGCCAGCAGGTCGTTGCACAGGGCGGCGAACGCGGGCGCGACCGTGGCGTCTCCTCCTGCGGCGGATGCCGCGAGGAGGACGATCCGACCCCGGGGTGTGGTCGCGTGCAGGCGCAGGATCTCCAGAGCTTCTTCGGCGATGCCGGCCGCGTTGGGCTCACCCCTGTGTTTCGACAGTCCGAGAACCAGTTCGGCGGTGTCGACCGCTTGGAGTAGGCGGAAGGCGTCGAGGGCGTCCTTCTCCTTGAGTCGGTCCGGCTGCCGGTCGGCCTGTCCGAGCCGTTCGCTGATCTTGATGACCTTGGCCACCAGGAGAGCGGCAGGGCCGGCGATGGCCAAGTCGAACGTGCGGGCATCAGTTGATTCCAGGGCCGCGATGGCGATGCGTTGGTGGTCGATGAGGGCCGGCTCGAGCCCACGGGCGATCCGGGCGGTCAGCCGGTCGTGGGGCGCGAGTCGTGCGGCACGCGCCGAGGCCTTCGCCGTCCGCGACTGATGCGGAACGACCATCAGATCGACCGCGACATCGCTGGCGGCGACCCAGCGACCGGGGTTGGGGCCGGGAACGAACCCCGCCCCGCGCAGGAGCGAGCCGATCTCGGGCACGTCGGCCAGCCCGCGGGTATCGATCGCGAGGTCGGCGTCGGTCGTCATCAAGTGCACGTTGAGGTCGGCATCACCGGTGTGGTGGTAAACGGCCTGGGCGCCGACCAGGATGAGGCTGGGAAGGTGGTACGTCAGTGCTTCGAGGGCGTCCAAGAGGACGCGGCGGGCGGCGACATACTCGGGGGCGACGGCGTCCATGTCACTCCTTCCACGACGGATCGATCGAGGCCAGGGCGTCCATCAGCTGCTCGGCCTCGGCGTCCGAACGGCCGGGCAAAGTCAGCAGGTCCGCCACCACCAGCGCTGTGGGTGCGAGGGTGGCAGGTTCACCGGGGCCGGGCAGGATCCGTCCATCTTGGGGGGCGGCGATGACCACGTTCGCGGTCGCCGCGTCGGCCTCCACCAAGCCCAGTTGCTCGGCCAGCCTGCGAGGTGAGGCCGCGTACAAGGCGAGCAGCCGCAGCGGGACCACCGACGTCTTGTCCGGCGGCAGCAGCCTGCGGGCCGCGGCCGAGCCCGTCACCGCCACGCCCTCCTGCTCAGCGACCCGGTCGATGACCTGCGCCAGCCCCCGCGGCGCGAGCCAGTACGCCACAGCCGGGTTGGTTGTGGCGTACCCGTAGTCCTGCGCCCAGCGCCGCAGCAACGAACGCCGTCGCACGTTCGACACGGCGCCGCGCGCGTCCCGGTCGACGATCCCTTCAGCGGCCAGCGTGGTGAGCAGCTTCGACACCGACCCGGGCGAGACCTGCGCCACACTGGCCAACTCCCGGACACCGACCGGCACCTCGACCTCGGACAGGGCGCGGATCACGCGACTGGTAGCCACCCCGTTCAACCGGACCACCGCAGCAGACTCCGGAGCACGAGGAGAGCGCTCCGCCCCCTCACCAGTCAGAAGGATCAACGGGTCGTCCGAGACCAAGCGCACCCAGCCCGTCGCGTCGACGTAACTGATCCCGGCCTCTGTCAGGGCGCGGCGGGTGGCGGGGCCGAGGTAGTCCGCGACGAACAAGACCGGGAAGCCCGTCTCCCGCTGTTCCCGCAGGGCTGCCACGGTATCGGCGAGCGACCTCCCGCCCGCCCGCTTTGCCTCGACTCTGTAGGTGACGCCCACCCCTGCCGGCCCCCTCACCGACAACAGCACATCACTCGCGTACCGGGCGGCGCCGTCGGTGAGGTTGGCCGTCCACGCGCGCGGCAGCAGCTCCCTGACCTGACGTATGGCATCCTCAAGCAGAAGTGTTTCCGGGCGAGCATCGTTTCTCATAGTACGAAACATTCTACTTCCAGAAACAGTGAGGGCGAGAGTCTGGCTGGCCCCAGAGCGCGGGTGCAGTGTCGCGGTTGAGGTCGCGCTCGAGCTCATCGCCGGTTCCCGCTCCCGCTCTGCATCGCAGCCCCCTGTTCAGTCGGACACGCCACTCGCTCTCATAACGGGCGTCTACTGTTCTCGGGGGACAGTCCCGCAGCCTGAGTCCGTACCGATTCAGAGCAGACACGGGCAGCGCCGGCCAGTGGGACCGATGACGGACCCATGGTCCTGAAGGGGGTGCCTTGCTCCGCGACTGACACTGTGGCATTGCGGGCTTCGGGGCGGGCGGCCAGGGCTGGCGCCTTGAACCACCCCCGGGCACAACTCCCCCCTCTGGGATCGGGCGGACGGGAGCCATCAGCCCACAAGAACACGGTTCAGTCCAGCAGCAGTCGACCTCGGTGAGGGTCCCTTGCTACCCGAGCGACCCCGCGCCGCGCCCTGCCCGACAACCCCAGACGGCCCAGCCCGTTTCCGATGTCGTACCTACCGCTGGGGCCGGTGCCGCTCGCGACCGGCGAGTGTCAGCTGACGGCGGTGGTGGTCATAGTGCTTGGGTGCCCATTCGAGCACGTCGGCGCGGGTCATCCACGACGTGAAGTAGGGATCCCACTGTTCGGGGACAGCCATCGCGAGCTGTAGCTCGGCGTCGGTCGCGCGGCGGCTCCAGTCGACGAGCCAGTCGGTGTCGAGGTTCATCCAGTGCTCGGCGCGACGTAGCCCGACGACGCGGACGCCAGCGACTGGCCCGGCGTAGTTGACCCAGTTGTAGGGACGCGTCAGCGCGGTGAGGATACGCGCGTGGCCGATCGAGACCCGGCGTGGCAGCCGTCCGAATCCACCGAACAGCGGAACGAACACCCGCGCGAGATGCTGCCCGAACCACATGTGGAACAGGAGTTCGCGGTTGGTCCAGCGGGTCCCCCACGTGGGCGCCAGCAGTTCCTCGGGGGTGGCGGCCGCGATGAGGCGGCGGTAGTCGTCGCGGACCCGTTCAAGCTCGGACACGATGTCGGCAGCGGCTGACATGCTTCAAGTGTGCGCCCCGCCCGGGACCCTCGCCGTCACAGGTTGAGCGATGCCAGAAGGCTGCGGACGCGTCGTTCGACGTCGTCGCGGATGGGTCGGATGGCGTCGAGGTTCTGGCCGTGGGGTCGTCGAGTTCCCAGCTCTCGTAGCGCTTGCCCGGGAAGATGGGGCACGCATCGCCGCAGCCCATCGTGATGACGACGTCGGCGGCGCGGACGGTCTCATCGGTCCAGGGTTTGGGGAACTCGTGGGCGATGTCGATTCCGCGTTCGGCCATCGCCTGGACCGCCACGGGGTTGACCTCGAGCCCGGGCTCGGAGCCGCCGGACCAGGCGACCGCATTGTCGCCGGCGAGCGCCTGGAAGAAGCCGAGAGCCATCTGGGACCGTCCGGCGTTGTGGGTGCACAGGAAGAGCACCACGGGTTTGCCGTCGTCGTGGAGTCCCTCGACGCGGGCGAGCGCGTGGAGGCGCTGCCTGGCGAAGCGTTCGGCGAGCAGGGGCAGGAACTTGGTGACGGTCGCGCGACCGGCGAACTGGTCGAAGGAACTGTCCAGGAACCGCTCGATGGTCTCAGTGCCGTAGACGCCGGAGAACTCCTGCGCGAGGTGCGCCGCAGCCTGCTTGAGCGCGAGTCTGTCGTCGGGGTGCAGACACTCCCAGCTGCGTTCCTGAGCAGGGTGGACGGTCATCGTGGCTCTCCTTCAAGGCTTGATGCGAGTCGGTCGATGCGTTGGGTGATGTCGTCGTAGGCGGCGTCGAAGGCATGGGGTCCTCCTTGACTGCCGGGTCGGGAATGGACCAGTGCAGCAGCGGGCCGTCCACGTCTTCGTAGGCCCGGTCACACACCGCGATGAGTAGCTCGTCGCCGGTGAGGACGTCCCGGGCGAGCTTGGGTGTCGCGTGCGTGAGGTCGAGCCCGTGGCGGCGCGCGACCGAGACCGCGCCCGGGTGCACCCGTCGGGCGGGGCGGGTTCCTGCCGAGACAGCGGGAATGTCGCTGATCGAGCGCCAGTACGACTCCGCCAGCTGTGAACGGGCCGAGTTCTGGCTGCACACGAAAGCGACCCGGGCCGGACGAGGCAGCGGGGTCGCACCGAGCAACCGGTCGCAGGCCGGGGTCCGCTGAACGTAGCTGCGGCGTCCGTCTCCCTCGGAACGGTGCCGCGTGACGAGGCCCGCCTGCTCAAGGACGCCGAGGTGGTGGGCGACCAGGTTGGTCGGCAACTCCAGCTGGGCGGCGAGCTCGCCTGAGGCGAGGTCGGCGTGCGCGAGCAGGTCGATGATCGCGAGCCGCGACGGGTCACCCAGTGCGGCGTACGCGCGCCCTGGCGTTCACGTCCCCGAGTACCACGACGGCCCCTCCTCAGATGATTACCTCGACAGATGTTGCCTCAATGCTAGCTGAGCTATTATGGAGTCAAGGCCGGCCCACCCGGCTTCAACCCGCGACTTCGATCCGACGATGTAAAGCACCCGCGGGGCATGAACCCAGGAGGTTTCCGTGTCCGACATCCCCATGCCAGCGTCGCCGCGTGCGCAGCGGCTCCTGATCGTCGGGGCGGTCGCCGCCGGCACGTCGGTGGGCGCCAAGGCCCGTCGCAACGACGAGGAGATGGAGATCGTGATCTACGAGCGGGACCGGGACATCTCCTACTCCGGGTGCGGCCTGCCGTACTTCATCGGCGGGACCGTGCCCGACGCCGACGACCTGCACCCCCGCGACGCAGCCTGGTTCGCCAAGCGCTACAACATCGACATCCGCACCGGTCACGAGGTGATCAGCGCCGACCCGGCCGGCCGGACCCTCCTGGTTCGCGACCTGTCCTCCGGCGAGGTGACCGCGGACCGCTACGACAGCCTCGTGCTCGCCACCGGGGCCACCAGCATCATCCCGCCGGTGCCGGGCGTCGACCTGCCGGGAGTCTTCGCCTTGCGCAGCGTCCGCGACGCCGAGGCGATCAAGGGCTGGCTCGACGACTCCTCACCGGAGCAGGTCGTGGTCGTCGGATCCGGCTTCATCGGCCTGGAAGTGGCCGAACAGCTGGTCGCGAGCGGGATCGGCGTCACCCTGGTCGAGCGCCTCCCGCAGGTCATGCCGGCCCTCGACGCGGACATGGCGTTCCGCGTCCAGGAGGAACTCGAGCGCCACGGCGTGACCGTACGGCTCAACACGTCCATGGCCGGACTCGAAGGAGACACCCGGGTCTGCGGCGTGCGGCTCGACACCGGCGAACTCATTGCGGCGCAGCTGGTGATCCTTGCCGTCGGGGTGCGGCCCAACACCGACCTCGCGCGCGACCTCGGAGTGACCATCGGCGAGACCGGCGCGATCGCCGTGGACCCGTCCATGCGCACCAACGTCGAGGGCGTCTACGCGGTCGGTGACTGTGCCGAAAGCTACTCGGTGATCACGGGCCGGCCGTTGTGGCGGCCGCTGGGATCGACGGCGAACAAGATGGGGCGAATCGCCGGCGACGCGATCACCGGAGGCACCACCCTGGAGCATCGCGGGATCCTGGGCACCGGCATCGTGCGGGTGTTCGGATTGGCCGTCGGCCACACCGGGCTCACCGAGACGCAGGCCCGCGCCGAGGGATTCGACCCGGCCGTCCTGCACAACACCAAACCGGCCCACGCGACCTACCTGGGCGGCAAGGAACTCACCATCAAGGCCGTGGCCGACCGCGCCTCCGGCCGACTCCTGGGCGCCCAAGCCGTCGGACCGGAGGGAGTGGACAAGCGCATCGACGTGCTCGCCACCGCGATCACCTTCGGCGCGACCGTCGCTGACCTGTTCCACCTCGACCTCGCCTACTCACCGCCCTTCGCCACCACGAAGGACCCGGTCCACTACACGGGTATGGCGCTCGAGACCGCCGTCCGCGGACGAGCTCCATTGATATCGCCCACCGACCTCGATGAGCGGCTGGCGCGAGGCGAGCGGATCCAGATCGTCGACGTGCGCGCCGCGAAGGACTACGCCAAGAGCCACCTGCCCGGGGCGGTGAACATCCCGCTGGCAGACCTGCGGCGGCGCGTCGGCGAACTCGACCCACAGGTGCCGACGGTCACGTACTGCAACAAGGGCGTGACCGGGAACGCCGCCCAGAACGTCCTGCTCGCCCTCGGCCTCGCTGAGGTGATGAACCTGTCGGGCGGCAACAGCACCTACCAGACCCACACCCGCCAGATGCAGAGGGCGACCTCCCTCCCGAGCACGATCAAGCCAAGCCACCTCCCCCATGTGCTGTTCCTGTGCGTGCACAACGCGGGCAAGTCCCAGATGGCGGGGGCCCTGATGCGCCACCTGTACGGCGACCGGATCGTGGTGACCACTGCCGGCACCGGACCCGACGACGCCGTCGACGACGCGTCGGCGCGCATCGTCGCCGAGCTGGGCGCCAGCACCGCCGGGGAGCACCCCAAGGCCGTGACGGCCGCCATGCTGGACGCAGCCGACCGCATCATCCTCATCGGCCCCGACGTCCAGCTGAACCCACCCGAGCCGCTGGCCGACCGCGTCGAGCGCTGGCCGATCCACGACCCGGCCGACGACGGCATCGAGGGCGACGAACGGACCCGCAACATCCGCGACCAGATCGCCAACCGGGTGCACGCACTCGCGACAGAACTGACCAGCTGAACGCACTCCGCGTCAGCCCGATCGGTCCGATTGAAGGAGAGGTGTCCGCAGCTTCCTTCGCCGCGGTCCGATCGCGGCTGCACGCTGTCGCTCACCTACCTCACGACTCGACAGTTCCCACAGGTGTCGGGTCGAGGAGCTGTTGGATCGCCCGCAGCCCGTCGGTGTTCACCGAGTACCAGGTCTGTCGGCCTGCCCGCTCCCGGTCGAGGAAGCCGGCGTCGAACAGGGCACCCAGGTGATGGGTGACGGTCGGCTGGGTGAGTCCCACCTGATCGGCCAGGACGCGGGTGGTCGCCCGTCCGTCGTCCGCGGCTCGGATCAGGCTCAGCAGCCGCAACCGCGCGGGGTCGGCCAGCACCTTCAGCGCCCCGGCCAGGGCCAGCGCATCGCCGGACTGCAGGGGGGCCTGCAGGATCGGTGAACAGCACAGGTCACCGACCGACGTGACCCGCGGCGCCACCCCTTGAACACTCATAGACACGTGTCTATCATATCCATCAGCATCGCTCAATCGATGCTTGTCTATGGATTGGAGTAGGTGCTCGACCACCTGACAGATCTGGGTGTCGGCGTCACGACCGATGTGGCGACCGCGCTGGCCCACAACTGGCCGTTCCTGCTGGCGAGTGTCGTGGTGGCCTCCGTCGTGCAGGTGTACGTCAAACCGGACCGGTTGGGCAGCTGGCTTCGGCGACGTACCTGGGCGGCGGTGCTGGGCGCCGTCGCACTGGGCGCGCTGACGCCGTTCTGTTCCTGTGGTACCACCGCCGTCGTGCTGGGCGCCATGGCTCCTCGGTCCCGTGGGCGCCGGTGGTGGCGTTCATGGTGTCGTCGCCGCTGACCAGTCCCGCAGGAGTACGTGTGGTCGGTCGGGCTGTTCGGGCCCGCCTTCGCGACCACGTTCTTCGGTGCGGCGATCGCTGTCGGCCTGATCGGCGGAGGTGCCGCCTGGTGGCTGGAGCGCCACGGGCTGCTCGCCGGACAGGCCCGCCTGGCGACCCCGACGCCCGACGGTGGCTGCGACACCGGCTGCCAGACGGACGCCGTCGCCGGCGCGCCGGTCACGAGGCGCGTCGGCGGGACCCGGCAACTGGCCGTCATCGACGCCCGGCCGGACACCGTGGTCGACGCCGAACCCGCGACCTGGCGTCGGTTGGGCGTGGCCCTGGCCACGAATGGCCGCCGGCTCGCCGTGTACTTGCTGGGTTTCGCCGCCCTGGGGTACCTGGTCATCAGGATCCTGCCGACGGGCCTCCTCACCACGTGGCTCGGCGCGGGCAACCCCGTCTGGTCGGTCCCGCTGGCCGCCCTGCTCGGCGTCGGTCTACCTCAACACTGACGCCTCGCTGCCCCTGGTGGCCACCCTCCCTGGACGGCGGCATGGCCCCGGAGCGGGCATCGCGTTCCTCATCACCGGCGCGGGCACCAGCGTCGGGGCCATCAGCGGCATGCCTCGTCATCGCCCGCTGGCGGATCGTCGCGCTGGTCATCGGCACGCTGCTGGTGACTGCCACGGCCGCCGGTTGGCTCGCGGGGCTGTGGCTCTGACGGGGCAGGACGGATGAGGGTCGCCTTGCTTGCACAGGCGGCCGCACGGGGGCATAGTTCAGGTGTGGTTGAATCAATTGAGGCTGAACTGACGCGGGATGCGGCGACGCTGCTGGCGGTCGCAGCCGACCCGGTGCGGCTGACCCTGCTCAACCGCCTGGCGGCATCCGGCACGCGGTGCGTGTGCGACCTGCAACTCGATCCGCCGATCCCGGCGAACCTGCTGAGCTACCACCTGCGCATGCTGCGGGAGGCCGGCCTGGTGACCGCGACCCGGCGGGGCCGATGGGTGGACTACACCCTGGCCGAGGACGCCCTGGAGCGGCTGCACGCCGCCCTGCCGGTGGCCGCGGCTACTCGGGCGGAGTGTGGGTCATGTCGGTGACGACCAGGTTGGGACGCCCCGGGCTCCGGCTGAGCCTCGGGGTCGCGGGGGCGTCCGTGGCGTGGGTGGCCTTGTACTGGGTCAACGAGCCGTTCTGGACGTGGCTGATCGGCGAGGCCGCTGGGTTGGATCTGGAGTCCCGGCTGGGGTCCGGGGTGTGGTTCTTCTTCTACGACACGATCAAGATCGCGTTGCTGCTGACCGGGATCATCTTCGTGGTCACGGTCCTGCGGTCGTTCATGAGCGTGGAGCGCACCCGGCGCTGCTCGGTGGCAAGCGCGAGGGTGTCGGGAACGTGTTGGCGGCGCTGCTGGGCATCGTGACCCCGTTCTGCTCGTGCAGCGCCGTGCCGGCGTTCATCGGGTTCGTCGCCGCCGGCGTTCCCCTGGGGGTGACGATGAGCTTCCTGATCGCGAGCCCGCTGATCAACGAGGTGGCGATCGCGCTGCTGCTGGGCCTGTTCGGCCCCGGCCCCACCCTGCTGTACGTCTCCGCGGGCGTCAGCATCGCGATCGTCGCCGGCTGGGTGATCGGACGCCTCCGCCTGGAACGCTGGGTGGAACCTGTTCGTGTTCGAGACCCGGCTCCGCGGCCAGGTCATCGACTCGACCGCCCACCTGACGTGGCCCGACCGCGTCCAACTCGGCATCGACGAGGTCGGGACAATCCACGCGCAAGATATGGCCCTACCTATGGTCGGCATCGGCGCATCGGCGCGGTCATCCACCGCTGGGCGCCGAGAACTTCTTCGCCACGTACGCCGGCCGCGACAACCCCCTTCGCCGTCCTGATCTTGGTGCGTCGTCGGTGTCCGCCATGTACGGAACGCCGCCGGCGTCCTGCAGCCTGGTCAGACGCCCCTGCACGACAAGCGGGCCTCCCGATGTGAAACCCTGCTCACGTTCATGATGGCCACGGTCGCCCTCAGCCGCCCGAGATGATCCTGCTGCGCCGCGTGCTCAAACCGAACTGATCGCCACCTTCGTTGCCGTGGTCGCCGCCGGGATCATCGCGGTGGGCTACCTGTTCAACGCCGTCCTCCCCGTCTGAAACCACCCGAAGCACCACCATCACCCGAAGAAGGAGCTCGCACAACATGCAACATCAAAAGTCCTCGGTCCCGGCTGCGCCAACTGCGTCAACCTGGAGAAGAACACCCGCGCAGCCTTGGCGTCTCTGGGAATGGAGGCCAGCGTCGAGAAGGTCACCGATCACCCGACATCGCCGGCTACGGCATCATGCCGCACCGCCCCGGCCAGGCGGATCGAGGGAGCAGGTAGTGCTGTCAGGTCAGTCGCCAAGCCCGCCGAGATCGCCCAACTGCTGGCCGGCCGCTGACCGGCTACCCGCGATCGGCTGGAGGAGTTTGCCATGAAGTTCCTGGAGGACATGCCACGGTCCGTGTTCTTCACCGGCAAGGGCGGGGTGGGCAAGACGTCGCTGGCGTGCGCGACGGCGGCGGTCCACCTGGCCGGGGCGGGGCAAAGGGTGCTGCTGGTCTCGACCGACCCCGCCTCCAACGTGGGCCAGGTGTTCGACCAGCCGATCGGGAACCGGGTCACCCCGGTAGTCGGCGTCGAGGGACTGGACGCGCTGGAGATCGACCCCGAATCGGCCGCCGAGCAGTACCGGGAACGGATCCTCGGCCCGTCCGGGCCGCGCTGCCGGCCAGCGAGATCGCGGCCGCTCACCGAACAGTTGTCGGGGGTCGTGCACCACCGAGATCGCATCGTTCAACGAGTTCACCGGCTTCCTGGCAGGAGGACTCCACTACGACCATGTGGTGTTCACACCGCGCCGTCCGGACACACCATCCGGTTGCTTCAGCCGCCCGGCGACTGGACCGGCTTCAACGATTCCGGGCGAGCGTCGTCCGGTCTGGGGCCGATGTCGGGCTGGGCGAAACACCGCGACCAGTACGCCCGCGCGCTGCCCTCACCGACCCCACCACCACCCGGCTGGTGCTGGTGGCCCCGGGCGCAGGCCACCTCGCTCGCCGAGGCCGAGCGCACGGCGTCCGAACTGGCCGGGATCCAGGATCCGCGCCACCCACCCCGTGGTGAACGCCGTCCCGCCCGCCGACGGCCACCCTGACCCTCTCGCCGCCGCGACCGCGCCCGCGAGACTGCCGTGCGCTCGCCGCCGTCGCGGGCCCGCTCGCGCCGACCTGCCACAGGACCGGATCCCGCTGAAGACCGTCAACATGGTCGGCGTGCTCGCCCTGCGCCGCACTGCTGTCACCCGGAAGACACCGCCGAGGCTCCGACGGGCCGCCCCACTGCCCGCCGGAGGACTGCCGGGCCTGGACGCCCTCGTCGACGAACTCGCCGCCATCGGTCACGGGCTGGTGATGTGTGGGTAAAGGTGGGGTCGGCAAGACCACCATCGCGGCGGCGCTCGCGGTCGGGCTGGCCGCACGCGGTCACCGGGTCCACTTGACCACCACCGACCCCGCGGCGCACCTGGACGCCACCGTCACCGAGACCCCCGACCTGCCGTCGTTGACGCTGGCGCGGTCGTGACCCCGCCGAGGCGATCCGAATACCGGGCCCCGTGATGGCCACCCAGGGCCAGGGCCTGACGCCGACGCGCTGGCCGCCTCGCCGAGAGGACTCCAGAGCCCATGCCACCAGGAGATCGCCGTCTTCCAGCAGTTCTCCTCCCTGGTCGGGCAGGCCCGTCGCCAGTCCGTGGCTCGTGGACACCGCACCCACCGGGCTTCCCTGCTGCTTCCAGACCGGGACACCACCCGGCGCTACCACCGTGACACCGTCACACCATGGCGGCCGGCGTCCGGTTCACCACCTCGCTGATGCGCCTGCAGGCCTGACACACCCGCCTGGTCATGGTGACCCTGCCCGAACCGACCCCGGTGCTGGAGGCGATGGCGTTCCACGACGACCTCGCCCGCGCCGGCATCACACCCCTGGGCGTGGGTCATCAACCAACCCTCACCGCCGCCAGGCCGACCGCCCCAAGGCTGCTTCGCCGCGCCCGCCTGGAGACCGACCCCATCGACACCGTCACGAAGACGGGCAGCCCGGGTCGCCGTCGTGCCCGTCCTGCTCGACGAACCGGTGGGCCCGCCCGACTCCTCGCCCTCACCGACACCCACACCATGACCGGGAGTACCCCACGACCGACTCACCATCGCCTGGCACCTCGTGGACGCCGGCCAAACCTGCCCCCGCTGCGGCGACACCGGCAGCGAGGTACGCACGGCAGCCGACCTGCACGCGGCGGCCCTCGCCCCCCTGGGCATCACCGCGTGCCTGGCCGAGGCCACCATCAACCTGGCCCAGTTCGAGCGAGGCGCCACCTGAGTCCAACCGCATCCTGATCGCGGCCGACCTCCTCGAGGAACCGGCTCGGCGGCGCGACCAGCCAGAGCTCCTGCTGCGACGTCTGCGGCCCCAACGACTGCCGCACCATCACCGTCGATGACACCACCTACGAAACCAAAGCCCGCCGGCCTCATCACCCGCGTCGGCCTCGCCGCGGCCGAAATCCGTTTCGCCCAGCCCAGCGTCACACGACGACCCCACCCTTGAAACCACCGGCACAATCTGGGACCTGCGGACCCACCCCCGAACTCCGTACCGACCCCCCCGAACCGT
>JADJTH010000012.1 GCA_016711325.1 Nigerium sp.
CGGGTCCACTTGGATCACCACCGACCCCGCGGCGCACCTGGACGCCACTGGTCACCGAGACCCCTGACCTGCCGTCGTTGACGCCGTCAAGGTCAGGTCGACCGCCCAGGCGATCGCCGACTACCGGGCCCACGTGATGGGCCACCCAGGGCCAGGGCCTGACGCCGACGCGCTAGCCGCCCTCGCCGAGGACTTCCAGAGCCCATGCCACCAGAGATCGCCGTCTTCCAGCAGTTCTCCTCCCCACGGGCAGGCCCGTCGCCAGTTCGTGGTCATGGACACCGCACCCACCGGGCAATACCCTGCTACCGATGGACCACCGGCGCTCACCACCGTGACACCGTCAAGACCATGGCGGCCGGCGTCCGTTCACCACTCCGCTGATGCGCCTGCAGGACCCCGATCACACCCGCCTGGTCATGGTGATTCCAAGCCCCGAACCGATTCCCGGTGCTGGAGGCGATGGCGTTCC
Source organism: Nigerium sp. (assembly GCA_016711325.1). Taxonomy (GTDB): domain Bacteria; phylum Actinomycetota; class Actinomycetes; order Propionibacteriales; family Propionibacteriaceae; genus Propioniciclava. Next base: position 473 of record JADJTH010000012.1, read on the forward strand.
GCGACGACCTCGCCCGCGCCGGCATCACACCCGTGGGTCATCAACCAATCCCTCACCGCCGCCAGGCCGACCGCCCCACTGCTGCTTCGCCGCGCCCGCCTGGAGACCGACCCCATCGACACTGTCACGAAGACGGGCCGCCCGTCGCCGTCGCCCGTCCTGCTCGACGAATCCGTGGGCGCCGCCCGACTCTTCGCCCTCACCGACACCCACACCATGACCGGGAGTACCCCATGACCGGCGTCCCCACCATCGCCTGGCAACGCCTCGTGGACGCCGGCTGCACCTGCCCCGCTGCGGCGACATTCGGCAGCGAGGTACGCACGGCAGCCGCGACCTCACCGCGGCCTCGCCCTGGGCATCACCGTGCGCCTGGCCGAGGCCACCATCAACCTGGCCCAGTTCGAGCAGGCGCCACTGGAGTCCAACCGCATCCTGATCGCGGGCCGACCTCGAGGACTGGCTCGGCGGGCGTTACCGTGCCGTAGAGCCCCTGCTGCGACGTCTACGTTCCCAACGACTGCCGCACCATCACCGTCGACGACACCACCTTACGAAACCGTGCCCGCCGGCCTCATCACCCGCGCCGGCTCCTCGCCGCGGCCGAACTGCTCGCCCAGCCCAGCGCGTCACACGACGACCCCACCCAGGAAACCACCGGCAATAACCGAGACCTGCGGACCCACCGCCGAACCCACCGACCTCCTGTAACCGTTCATCGCCGCTGGCAACCAAGGCAGGCTGCTGCTGGAGAGGTTTTACCCAGCGAGACCGTCCGGGAAGGCGTCCCTGGACGCGGTCGTAAGCCCATCCTCACGGCGGGGAACTCGTGGGGAATGCGTGGGGAACACCCTCACACGTGGGGAAACATGCCGGCCAGCCAGAGGAAGTGCCGGCGTGACCTCAGCGACGCATTCGCCCTTGCCAGCAGCACGCCACACGCCCTGACATAGGAAAGGCGAGAGGTTTTCGCCCTCCCGCCTCTTCGTCCTATTTGCCCTTGTCAGAGGCACTTTTGTGCGCGAGAGGAGTCGCTTCCTTCTGTCAGCGCCGATAATGACCCCCTGACAAGACTTATGGTGATTGATTGCCACTTCGTCACCTTGCCGTGGGGAATACGTGGGGAATGGTCCTGCACCCGAGGTCCGCGCGGGTCTCGCGTCCAGGGCTGTCCTCAGCATATCTGGTTTCGCACCCACGGATCACCGCCGAGAGGCTCACGGTTCACCGCAGCACTGCCAGCAAGTCGAAGGAAAGGGCCGCGAGCGTGGGAGCCGCCGGTGGCGTCGCCGCCTGCGACCGACGACACCAAAGCCGCGATCCGGGCCAGCCACCAAGTGAGGTGGCGTGCAGGCGAAGGTTCTCGGGCTTCATCGAGCGACCCGCCGCGATGTCACGCGCGACACGATCTTCGGTTAATCGCGACGACTTCACGGCGAACGCCCTCTCGCCCCGGACGTCGGGTGCTGACGTTACCGCACGACGCGGCCCGCCGCGTCGAAGTTCCTCGAACCCGGTCCTCGTCGAAGCCGACAGCACCGCCCCGGCGGGATCTCGCAGGCCGCGGCACTGCGGCCCGTCATCAGCCAGACCAGCCAGTCACCCCGCATAACGCTTGCCGACCGCAGCCGGTGGACAGCTTGGACACCACGGGGCCCTAAGTCTCGGCCCGCCCTCGCGCCACCTGACAACTCCACGGCTGCCCGTGAGCACCACGTGACGCCCGGTAGCGTGATTGTGTGCCTTCGCCGTCCTCCCCTGGGCGGCTGACGACCGCAGTTGACACGAAGGGACGCCGACACAGGAGGGCGTCAGTTCACCCGCAGGCCGATGGTCACTTCAACGCCCTCCTGGTGGGACGTGTCGACGTGTTAGTGCGGCTGAATTGTCCGATTGATCTCAGGGCCCGCGTTCAGAGTGCAGGGGTATCCAACCGATGGGGCCCCTACCTTGTGCCAAAGGCGGTCTTAGAGGGGGAGGCGCATGAGACATGCGGCTCGCGGTGCGAGCCGGGGCGATGTCTCTACCCCTTCGTTGCGTTCACTTTCCCTTCGTCAGGTCACGGTCGTGACGTGACGCGCGCTGTACCGGCCGATCGCCGTGAAGCTGCTGGAGGCTAGGGTGTCTGCGGGCCCCAGGTCGCGCGAAGTTCTTGCCACGGCACGCCGACGGGGGAAAGTGATCCTCGGTGCCGTCCTCGTGGCGGCTGTTCTAAGGTGCGCCGCCTATCGTTCACCACAGCGGGGATGGCTGCCGACCATGGCGACCACCCGGGCGGGCGGCAAGGGTGAGTGACGTCGTCGTCTTCGTTGGTTTTTGGTCTCTGCGCGGGCGTGATCCCGTTCGCCGGGCGAGGTCTCTCCCGGTACTGGGATCGGATTGCCGAGATGACCGGCCTGTGGAGCGTGGGTGGGGCTGATTCTCGCGGCCGCGGTGACGTCCCTACCTGAACTCATGGTGTCCGTCAGCGCGGCCGCGGTCGGTTCTGCGGATCTCGCGGTCGGTACCGTCGTCGGCAGTTGCGCGTTCAACTCCTCATCATCCTGGCCGGACTGACGCGTTCGTTCCGGGCGCGACGCCCGATCTTCTGAACGTCGCCCTCGGCCTCGCACGTCCTCGCGGCGGCCCTGGGGATCATCCTCCTCGTGCTCGTCGGGATTGACCGGTTCGACCCCAGTGAAACCGAGATCACCCCTGATCGATCACGTCGCCGTCGTTCATCGGGGTGTACCCGGGCTCGGTCCGGCCGTTGTGGCCTGCACGCCCGGAACACCGGGTCGGACGGGTCGTTCCAGCCGACCTCGATGGCACATTCTGCCGGGCACGATTCCGGAAGCTGCTCAATCTGCCGTCCCGGCAGGTCGTGCTCCGCTAGCACCATCTACGCGTTGGTCATCGTCGCGGGCAGCCACATTCCTGCTCCCCGCCGCGGGAGCGGCCTGCGGTCGTCACCGGCCTGCAGGAGTCGTTCGTCGGCACGCTGTTCCTGGCGGCCTCGACGTCCCCGCCTGAGATCGCCGTCTCGCTCGCGGCCGTCCGGATGGGGGGCGATCGATCTTGCCGTGGGCAACATGCTCGGGTCGAAACCTCTTCAACATCCTGATCCTCGCGGTGGGCGATGCTTGCCTACACCCGGGGCGTCCGTTGCGCGACGCCGACAACGATCTATCTCGTCTCGGTCCTTGTCGACCATCGCCATGTCGGCCATCGTCATCATCGGACCGACCTACAGCACCCGCGGCAAGCGTTTCTCCCGGCCTGGGACGCGGCCCTGATCATCGCCGCCGTGCACGCCGCCAACCTGATGCTCCTCTTTGACTCTGCGGGGCCTTGACCGTTGGCGAGCAGGCGTGAGGTTCTCAGGAGGCACTCTTGACCGCTTCCTTGCTTCACGCCCCCGCGAGCTGCGAGCATCCGGCGGCGACGTCGACCGCCGCCACGCCGAGTGCGGCGGTGATCCCCACGCGATACCGAGCTCTGGGCCACCGAGGCCAGCGGTTCGCCCATCACCGACACCCGCCAGATCGGTTCGATGATCCAACACAGCGGGAACAGCATCGCGATCCTTTGCCGGCCAGTCGGGGAAGATGTAGAACATCGCCGGAGCGAACAGGAAGATGCCCATCCCCTTCACCGTCGCGAACATCATGGCGGAGTCTCGGCCGCCACCCCCACAAGCAATCCGATCACCGTGGAAAGGTGGATATGACGAACACCACAACCAGCACCGCGAGCCAGTTCCCCGCCACTGCCCTGTCGATGCCAGGGTGACCATCGCCATCATACTGGCGAGCACCACACCCAGCAGCCATTTGGCGAGCAGCACCTCTCCTGGACGGGACCGGGGTCACCAGCAGCGCGGTGAGGGTGCCCTGTTCCTTCTCTTCCACGAGGCTGGAGGCGGGGAGGAAGATGCCGGCCATCACGAGCGCGAAGAATACGATCAGCGGGATGAGGCGGGTCGAGATCGGGAGGCCCTCCGCCCCGTAACTCACGACCTCGACGACGACCGGCGCCTGGCCGCCCTCGATCTGTCGCACCAGGTCGATGGCGGCGACGGTCAGGATGATCCGGTTGGCGGCGTGGCTCTCACCGCCGATCCAGAACTTGAGGGTGGGCGGCGCCGGACCGGACCGCATCGTCGAAGCCGGCCGGCAGCACGATCCCGGCGTCGAGGTCGTTCGCCTCCACCCGTTCGCGCAGCACTGCTTCGTCGTCGAGCACGGTGACGGTGATGCCGTCCATGGCGGTGACGGCGGTCGCCAGCGCCAGGTTGCCGCGGTCGACGACCCCGAGTCGCGGCTCCCGGGGTCGAACAGGGAACCGAACGCCACCTGCAGGATCAGGGTGAGGGCGAAAGGCATGACCACCGCCCACGGGAACACCGCCGAGCGTGGACCTTTTGGCGCGAGGTCCTTGCGCAGCAGCTTCCACACCACGAGGGTTCACAGCGACGCCACCTTCCGCTTCAGGGTGATCCAGCCAGCCCCGAACAACACGACGAGCCAGATGGCCGCGTAGGCCAAGCGAGCCCCACGAATCGGCCCAGGTGGCGCCGTACACCGTGGTCCCCACGAGGATGTCGATGATCGGGTAGGTGGGGATGGCCTGCACCCACCAGGCAGCCGAACCGGGAACAGGGTCGCGACAGCGGGATGAGGAGGATCGTGAAGAGCATCGCCCAGAACAGTTGCCCCATGAAGTCCTTGCCGGCCGAGCCCACGAACAGGGCGACCCCGGTGGAACATCACCGCCCCCACCAGCAGGGCGGTCAGCAGCAGCGACCAGTTCTGGGACGTCATGCCGCCGATCAAGGCCAGGACGATGAGCGCCTGGCCGAGGGACAGATCGTTCGAACACCGCCTTCGCAGGAGGAAGTCCGACACCCGCGCCGGCGTGACGAGCACGGCGGTCACGGTGCGCTGCGCCACCTCGGTTGAGACCAGCGACGCCATCGCGAATGTCTCCATGAGCAGGATCATGAACAGTAACAACGGTCGCATCCGCTCCCGCAAAGTGACCTGGTCACCCGCTCGGTCGGTCCCCAGCACGATCTCGTCCTCGGCGGGGAACTCGACCGGCAGTTCCCGTCCCGCGAACTCGTAGGCCAGCTCACGCACGAAGCTGCCCATGGCCCCGCGGATCTCCGGGGACACCGCTGCATCCGAGTACACGGTGACCGCGACCCCCGGCTCTCCTGCCACCACATCGGCGATGAACCCGGCCGGGAAGACGATCCCGATGTCGGCGTCCACACGCTCGGCGCCTGCGGGTTCCGGCTCGGTCGCCGGGTCGCGGACGACGACGGCACCTCGTCGGTGCGCCAGGCTTCCAGGGTGCCCTCGACGATGCCGGCCAGCTGGGCGGCGTCGTCGACCCCGATGAGGTCGAGCCCCCTCCCCAGGAGCGACGTCCAGCTCGTCCAACCGGGCGAGCTGCTCGGGCGAAGCACCTCGCGCCGTGAGCTCGGAGCGCGCCTGGTCGACCATCGTGGGGAGGGACGGGGGTGACGGCGAGCGTGATCGACTCGTCCACGGCGTCCGGCATGATCCGGAACACGAGCGGGAGCACGATCAGCAGGGCGATGGTGAGGCCGACGTAGATCGTGTCCCGGGAGTACGCGACCAGTTCCTTGCGGAGCAACGCCCTGATGATGGTCAGGCGGGTGACCCGCCGGTGCATCCGGCCAGCCCCGCCCGGTGAGCTCGATGAAGATGGCCTCCAGCGAGGCCTCCCTCGGTGTGGATCGTCAGCAGGTCACGGGACGCGGCGAGCTCCGCCAGCCGGGCAGAGCTGGCACCGCCGTCCAGGGGGACCTCCTCCCGCACACCGGTGCCGTCCCGCAACCGGACCTTGACCGAGCGCGTGCCGTAGCGGAGCTTCAGGTTCTCCACGGTGTCGAGCGCGACCACCACGCCGTCGTTGATGAACGCGACCCGGTCGCAGAGTCCGTCCGCCTCGAGCATGTCGTGCGTGGTGAGCAGCACCGCAGCACCCCGGCCGGCCTCCTCACGGATCGTGTCCCGGATCGCCGCCGACTGACCGGGTCCAGGCCGTCGGTGGGTTCGTCGAGGAACAGGACATCGGGGGTGTTGATGAACGCGCGTGAGATCATCATGCGCTGGCGCATGCCCTTGAATAGCCGGACACCCGATCCTTCGCACGATCCTCGAGCCCGACCCGACGTAACGCCCCAGGACGTCCAGCCCCTTGATGCCGTACAGGCTGGCGAAGAATTCCAGGTTCTCCTTGCCGGACATGTTGAGGTAAAGGTTCTTCTCCTCGAAACACACCCCGATGCGAGCCTGCATCGCGGGGTCTCCCGCGCGGACGTCATAACCGAGTACCGAGGCCCGGCCCTCCTTGGGCCTGAGTTGCCCGGTGAGCACCTTGATCGTGGTGGACTTGCCCGCGCCGTTGGGGCCGAGGAAACCCAGGACCTCGCCGGGCGCCACGTCGAAGGACACCCCTTGACCGCCTCGACGTCGCCGTAGGAGAAATGCAGGTCCTCAACGTGGATCGCTGGTTCAGCCATGGTTGACGCACTCCTTCGCCGCACGGGCAGCCCACTGGCGATTATCCCCCACCAGGCACACGGTGCAGTCCGGGCTGCCGGACCACCTCGCGTGTCACCCCGAGCTCGCCCCCTCGTGACCGGTCCGCTCCTGCTCTCACGCAGTCGCCCAGGAGGTGCAGCCAGAAAGCGGCCCCGGTACCACGGGATGTCCACTGCAGGCGGTTCTGAAGCTTGACCGATCCTAGGATGGGAGCAGGGGCTCCCGCGTACCGGAGGTGCCGGTGCGTCGGTGGGAGGAAAGGGCGTCATGGCGGTCGAACTGCCGGTCGGGTTCCACCGGTTCAGCAGGATCGGGTTCATCAACTACCAGTTGAACCGTTGGTACTCGCTGGGGCACACGCGGCTCGTCGACATCGAGGCGGCCGGGCGACAGATCCGCACCGTCGAGGACAACAAGCGCGTGTTCACAGCGTTGGCCGCGGACGCCGTGCGCGAGGGCCGACTCCGCAACGCCGCCTTCTACTATCGCGCCGCGGAGTTCCTCACGGACCCCGACGACCCGGACAAGCGGTCCCTGTACGCGAGTTTCGCGGACGCCTTCGCCCGCGGTTTCGCCGATGAGGGGATCGAGCGGAGCCTCGTTCCCTACGGGGAGGGCTTTCCTGCCCGTCCTGAAACTGCCGGCCGTGGGGCTGCGGCGCGGCACTGTGGTGGCGCACGGTGGCTTCGACTCCTTCATCGAGGAGTTCTTCTGCTTCTGGCGTCACCTGGCCGACCGGGGCTACGACGTGGTCGCGTTCGAGGGCCCGGGGCAGGGTGCGGCGCACCGGGTGTACGGGCTGGCGCACGACCACGACTGGGAGAAGCCGGTCGGGGCGGTGCTCGACCACTTCGGCCTGGACGACGTCTCACTGTTGGGGATCTCGTTCGGGGGGTACTGGTGCGTGCGCGCGGCGGCGTACGAGAAGCGGGTGACGCGGCTGATCGTGGACCCGCCGCTGTACGACCTGGTGGCGGCGGCGGGTCCGGCCGTCAGGAGGATGCTTGACGTCATGCTGCGGTATCCGCGGCTGTTGAACTGGTCGATCCGGGTCCGGATGCGGGCGTTCCCGATGCTCCGCCATGTCGTGCGGCAGTCGCTGTTCATGACCAACCAGCTGGACGCCGAACCCGCTGCGGCGGCGCACTGGTTGCTCGGGATGAACGAGCAACACCTGTCGTCGGAGCGTGTGGAGTGTGACGTTCTGTTGATGGCCGGGGAGAAGGACCGCTTCCAGCCGGTGACGCTGTATCGGAGGCAGCGGGCGGCGCTCGTCAACGCCCGGTCGGTGACGGGGCGGGTCTTCACGCGCGCCGAGCAAGCCGAGAACCACTGCCAGATGGGCAACCTCACACTCGCATTGGACTACCTGGCCAACTGGCTCGACGGCAGCACAACCACCGAATAGCGCACCGACGGTCCGACGCCCCTGACCCCAAGCCAATGCGCTGATCTGAGCCGCGGCGAGTGCGCTTGCGGCTTGCCATCGGGAGGGTAGATCGACGTCAGGCGGCCGTCCGACTGGTTTCGCGCGTGAAGCGGCCCGCCCACAGCTTCCATTCCCACAACGTGAGCGCCATGAAGACCCCCGTGCCCGCGATCGCGCCGGCCCTCCGGTGCTGATAGGCGGCCACCATGGCGCCCACCAGCGACGCACTCGCGAGACTGGCCAGAGCTAGGACCTTCGGCTCTGACGTGGGGTCCCGTGTCCAGGACTCCTCTCCCAGGATGGCCCGTGTCGCAAACGATGACGTGTCGTAAGCCGGTGGGGTGATCACCGGGTTGACCGCAAGCCAAGCGCCGATGGGCACGTACAACCACCAACGGCGAGTCCACAGCGGCACCAACAGCAGCGGTGCGCCCAGCAGCCTCGACCAGGCGCTGAACGGATGAGCGTGTCGCTGGAACATGCGAGCGTAGAAGCCGTCCTTGAAGTCACGAGCCCACCCTGGCACCTTGGTCACTGGGCGGGTTGTCAAACGCACCCTTTGCCGCAGCGGGCGCGGTCCCTGCTGCCGACGTGCGGCCGGTTGAGCCTGTCGAGACGCCTCACTGCAGTGGTGATCCTCGTCACACCTCCGCAACAGGAGATAGCGGGAGGGCAGAGGCTCCCGCGGCTTCGTCATGACGAACAGCCGGACACCCATCTTCTTCACTTGCTGACATTCCCGTCTCCAGACTGCTGCTTGTCTAGGACAAGCGCATCACGGTGACCGGAGGGCCGCCGACATCAGGCAGACCCCCGCCTCCGAGGGGGGCGTGTCAGAGATCGAACACTTCGCTGTGGATGCGGGAAGAGGGCACGCCGAGCGCCCGTGCTGACTCCGTGACCCGCATGTTGAGGGACTCGGGGCCGCACACGAACACGGTGGCGTCGGTGAAGTCGCCGAGCAGTGAGCTGAGGTGTTCGGGGCTGAGGGGGTGGATGGTTCGGGGTCCGGCGAGGAGGTGGAGCCGGAGGGTGCCCTCGGTCTCCAGCTTCCGGAGTTCGTCGGTGAGGACGAGGTCTTCCGGGAGGGAGGCCCGGTAGACGACGTCGACGACGGCGTCATGCGAGGTGAGTCCCTGGGCGAGGGACACGATCGGGCCGATTCCCACGCCCCCGGCGATGAGAATGTACCGGGACCCCTCAACCCGTGCCGGGGTCATCGCCCCGTAGGGCCCTTCGAACGTCACACCGGTGCCTTGCGGTATCCCTGCCAGCGCCGTGGACGCGTCACCCAGCGCCTTGACGGTGATCCGCAGCCGGTCCCCGTCGGCGGCGGACACAGAGAACGGGTGTGCCTCGTAGGCGAGCCCGCGGTGCCGGAACCGGAAGTTGAGGAACTGCCCCGGCTGCAGCCGCAGACGTGCGAGGTTTCGGCCGGTCATCCACACCGAGACCACGTCATCGGACTCGCGTACGACGTCGGTGACGACCAAGCGGTGGCGGGCCGAGCGGACGGCCGGGACCAGCAGGCGGTTCCACACGATGAGCCCCAGGACGAGGGCATACAGCGCGACCCAGAACGTCCGGGAGGCTCCCTTCGAGAACGTGTCCCCAGCAACGACCTGGTGGAAGAACGCCAGGACGACCCCCACGTAGGTGAACAAGTGCACAGTCCACCACGTCTCGTGCCGCAGCCGCCCGCGGAGCCGTCGCCACGAGGTGAGGCCGGCGGCCACCATCGCCAGCAGGCCGGCGATCGCCGGCACGATGCCCGGGTACTTCCCCACGACGACACCGATGCCGGCAAGCCAAGCCGCGTTGGCCTCCAGCGCGTTCGCGGTCACGATCAGCAGCACGTGGGCGACGATCAGCCAGATCGACCAGGGCGCGACCTTCTTGTGCCAGGCCACGAGGCGATCCTGCCCAAACGCCCGCTCCAGCACCGGCCACCGGGTGATCAGCAGCAGGAGGAACAGCATCAGGGACGCGCCCACCACCGCGGCCACCGACGACAAGGCCGTCAGCGCTCCCGACCCGGCCCACGACCGGCGTCGCCTCCTGGATCGCGAGGACGAGCGCGACACCGCCCAGCCACGCCGCCACACCGAGCCCAACGAAACCAGCGACCCGCTGGCGCCGCCACACCCGACGCCGGTCAACTGGCCCGGACGCCGCCGGTCCGGCAAGGCCTGCAGCGTCGGCGGCGACGGCCTCCAGGGCGAGTTCTGGCGGGTTCTGAGAGACCATGACACCTCTAAATGAGACTTGCTTGTCTCATTCTAGTCGCGCGTCAGACCTCGCCACAATCGGCCGCCAACCCTCCACCAGCGTGTGCCACACCAGCCGGGCCGGGTCGGAGCGCGCGTCCGCGACGGCGGCCTGCAGCAGCGTCACCAGCGCCGTCGTCGCCCACGCCGGATCCAGGTCGCCCCGGAACGTGCCGGCGTCCCTGCCCCGAGCGATGAGTGCGACGACCGGGGCAAGCACGGCATCTCGGCCCGGTTCGAACTCCGGATCCCGGGGAACGCCCAACACGACCAGAGCCCGGAACCCGACGCTCTCGACGGCCAACCCATCGAGGACCCGCCGCAGGCGGCGTCCGCCGCGCCGTCGTCGATGCGGGCCTCTTCGACGGCCCGAGTGGCAGACGCCAGCGCCCAGGAAGCCAGTTGGTGCAGCAGATCGGCCCGCCCGGTCACGTGGCGGTACATGGTGGCGCGCCCCACCCCGGCACGGGTGGCGACATCGTCCATGCTCGCCGCCGGATCCTCAGCCAGAACCTCGGCCGCCGCCCGCAGGATCGCCTCACGGTTGCGCTGCGCATCGCTCCGCCCACCCCCCCTGTCCGGCATCATGCCTCCCTGGCCAGGCGGAACACCCGGAAACGGGCGCGTCCCAGCGGGCCCCCGCCGCCGAGCGCGAACACCTGGTCCGGCTCGACCGGCCAATCGGGGAAGTCCGCCGCCAGGCCCTCGGCCGTCACGCCCACCCCGGCCAAGCCCGGACGCCGATCCAGGCCAGCCACGAGCACCGAGGAACGGGACGCCGCCAGCCGGCCCACGCCCTCGGCGACCATCCGCCGCCCGGCAGCGCGAAGACCGTGGTAACAGCCCACGTCAACGAAGACCGACACGCCAGGCTCGAGCCCAGGGACCTCCCACAGCCGGCGCACATCCCCCACCACGAACCGGACAGCGAGGCCAGCACCATCCGCCGCCCGGCGAGCCTTGTCGATCGCCGCCGCCGAGGCGTCCAGCCCCACCACCGTCCAGCCCCGCCTCGCCGCCGCGAGGCTGTGCTCACCCGTCCCACAGCCCAGATCCACCAGGGTCCGGCCGACGGTGGAACCATGCCAAGCCTCCTCGCGGTCCAGCAAGCGCTCCACCAGAGCAGACTGGGCGCGCCCCGCAGCCACCCACGGCGTCAGGCCCCCGCGATACAACAGCTCATACATGAGACGAGTATGTCTCGCCGACTTGATCGCCTGAGTAAAGTGAGACTTTATCGTCTCATTTGGAGGTGTCATGGTCCCCCGGAGCTCACCTGACGTCGATCTGCTGGTGATCGGCGCAGGACCGACCGGTCTCACGGCGGCGCTGGAGGCCCGGCGACGCGGCATGACCGTGCGCATCGTCGACAAGAGGGACAACCGCGGCCGGCACTCCAAGGCGCTGGTGGTGCACGCCCGCACCATGGAGGTGTTCGCGGGCCTCGGCGTGGCCGAGGAGGTGTCGCGCCGCGGCGTCCGGTTCACAGCCCTCAACCTGCAGGGCCCGCTGGGTGCGCGCGGCCGGGTCGACCTGCTCGACCTCGACTGGGGCGACACCGACCATCCCCACTGGCTCACGGCGCCGCAGTACGAGACCGAACAGGTGCTGGAGGCCGCGCTGACGGAGCGGGGCGTCCGAGTCGAGTGGGATACGACCCTGATCGGGCTCGTCGACGAGGGCGACGCTGTCGTAGCCGACCTGCGTGGCCCGGGCACGGCGCAGGTTCACGTTCGCGCACGGTGGCTCCTGGGTGCCGATGGGGGCCGCAGCACGGTCCGGGACGCCATCGGGGGCCGGCTCAAGCGGGTGGACGCCGGCGCAACGTTCATCCTGGCCGACGCTGACACGACGTCGACGCTCCCCCAGGACGAGGGCCACCTGTACCTGCACCCGGACGGGCTGCTGATCGTCGTTCCCCTGCCCGAACGCGACCGGTGGCGCATCATCGCCCACGTCCCGGGCCAGTCCGCCGCATCCGGGCCGGTGATAGATGCGGAGTATCTGGACAACCTAATCCGTGCGCGGACGTCCCTCGAGTTCGGCGCCAGCAAGGTCGGCTGGACCTCGCGGTTCGCGCTGAGCCACGGCGTCTCGAACATACTTCGCCACGGACGGGTGTTCCTCGCCGGGGACGCCGCCCACGTCCATAGTCCCGTAGGTGGGCAGGGCCTCAACACCGGAGTGCAGGACGCGCACAACCTGGTGTGGAAGCTGGCGCTCGCCGACCGCCTCGCTCCCGACGTTCGCGAGGGCCTCCTGGAGAGCTATGCGACCGAGCGGGGTCAGGTGGCGCATGCCATGGTGGGCGGAGTCCGGCGAGCGACGTCCCTGATCACGGGTCGCGCCGGCGTCGCCCGTCGCATCGTCGGCGCGCTCGGGCCGCGGGTGCTGCGGAGAAGACGTCTCCGCCTGGCCCTGGGCCGCCCCCTCGCAGGGCTCGAGGTCACCTACTCGGATAGCCCACTCGTCGTGCCGGGCTGTAGGGCGTCCGGCACCCGGGTCGGGAATGCGGCCGCCAGCGCCGGCGGCCGGGTGCTCTCGAGGCTGGACCCACACCGCTACACCTGGGTCGTCCGCGAGCCAGCGTCCGGAGGGCCCTGGGGCGACCTGCCGGTCGTGGAGGTCGCCGACGACGCCGAGACTCCCGCAGTCGCGCTGGTCCGTCCCGACGGTTACATCGCCGCCTGCGGGAACACTCAGGCCGAGGTGTGGAACTCTCTGGCCCGGCGGCCGGCGCTACTCGGTTCCGCCCGGGCCACCACCGACCCAGCCGAAAGCTGAGGGAGTCGCCCCCGAGAACGAAGCGTGATGATAGGGCTGATCGTCATTATCAGTCGCGCGCGCACGCCGGTTGTCGGTGTCGTTCTTCCAGTCCTCCCCGGCCTGCAGCGTGCATTGTCAACGTAGTGGTGAGCATCGTCTTGTAGATGATGTCGGACACGATCGGCTACCCGATCGCCGCACTTTGGGAGGGCCCAGCCATCCACGAGCATGCCATCACGCCGCTCAGCCCGTCCCCTTGCGGACAAGACACTCGGCGTCCAGTTGCGTCGGTGCGCGATAACAACTGCCTCGCCGGCCCCCCTCCAAAGGCTCCGACTTGCCCGGCCCGGAAACATCCGACTTTGCCGCGCCTGGGGTGGCCTGTCAGCGCCGATCGACGCCCTCGATCTGCCGGTTGAGCTTCTCGCCGAGGAGTGGCGAGTCCGTTGGGCGCCAGGCGCGGCGGAGGGGATGCTTCCTGTCGAGGCGCTGACGAGCGGCTCCGGACCGAGAACGGGCCGAAGACAGGAATCGCTACGCCGCTCCTCTTGACAACCTACAACCAGGCGGTTGTAGGTTGTGTCCATGGACGGGATGGACGAGGACAGGGCGGATGCCTGGTTCCACGCGCTGTCCGACCGCACCCGGCGCGACATCCTGCGCCGGGTGCTCGCCGGAGAGCACTCCGTCTCGACGCTCGCGGCGGCCTACGACATGAGTTTCGCCGCGGTCCAGAAACACGTCGCGGTGCTGGAGAAGGCGGGCCTGCTGACCAAGCGCCGGCAGGGCCGCGAGGCCCTCGCCAGTGGCGATGTGGCGGCCGTGCGATCGGTGGGCGCCATGCTCACCGAGTTGGAGTCCCTCTGGCGCGGCCGCATCGCCCGGATCGACGAGCTCATCGCCGCGCCGGAGCCCCACACCCGGCAGGCACCAACTCCCTGCCACACCCGAAAGGACTGATCCCATGCCCGTCACCGACGTCTCCCACGATCTCGAGGCCCGGACCCTCACCATCGTCGCGGACTTCGCCGCCCCGCCGACGCGGATCTGGGAGGTCTACGCCGATCCGCGTCAGCTCGAGCGGGTTTGGGGACCCCCGACCCACCCCGCCACGTTCGTTGATCACGACCTGGCCCCCGGCGGCCGGATGAACTACTACATGACCAGCCCCGACGGCGAGAAGTACTACGGCTACTGGGAGGTTGAGACCGTCGAGCAGCCCAACATGTTCGCCTTCCTCGACGGCTTCGCGCTCGACGAGGAGTTCACCAAGAACCCGGACCTGCCCGTGGGAAGGAGTGTCTTTTCTTTCGTCGAGCACGACGGCGGCACCCGTGCCACTTTCGTGAGCACCTACGCCTCAGCCGAGGCGCTGCAGAAGGTTCTCGACATGGGCGTCATCGAGGGGGCCCGCTCGGCGATCAACCAGATCGACGACCTCCTCGTCGCCTGAGGGGAGTCGCTCGCGGCTGATCAGCGCCGCGACCCGCCTCAGGCCGTACAGACAGGGGGCGGGTTGCGGACGTGCTATCGAGTCGCGCGGGCGCGGTGAGCCAAAGCCAGAGGTCGTCACGGCCCCGCTGGGCATGCACCCTCGCCGCGCAGTGCGTTCTGTCCGACACGCCACATGAGGTAGCGGGTGGGTCACAGGCGTCGATCTCCTGATCAGATCAGAGCGACACTCAACGGACGGATGGCCCGGACGATGGCGAAGATCCCGCGGCGCCGGCTCTCGATGGCGCGGAATCCGGCACGGGCCATGCGATCGACCAGGTCGGCGCGCGGATCGGCGGCCATCATCCGGTGAGACCTGGCCACGTCCGGGAGCCAGCGTGGTGGGACGAACTCCGCGATGAGTAGGCGTCCCTCCGGTTTGAGGACGCGGAACGCGCTGGCGAGGACCGCGTCGCGGGCTTCCGGGTCGACGTGGTGCAGGGCTAAGGCGGAGACGACCACGTCGACGCTACCGTCGGGCAGAGTGAGCCGGCTGATGTCGGCCTCGACGTAGCTGGCGCCGCCTCCCAGCCGCCGCGCGTGGGCAACCATCTCGGGGGCCAGGTCGACACCGGTGACCTGCCCGGTGCCGGACGCCTCGGCCGCCGCCCGGGTCAGGGCACCGGTTCCGCAGCCCAGGTCGAGCACGTCGTCGCCGGGCCGGACGCCGGCGTCGTCGACGAGCTGTCGGTAGGCGGCGCTGCGACGGCCGAGCCACGCGATCCGGGTGGCGGCTTCGTAGGTGCGTGCTGCATGGAGGGGCATGTGTCCGCTTCGGTGTTGGCCGCCGTGGCCATGCTTGGGCAGGTGCATGCACCATTCTCCCGTCGCCGGGCACCACGTTGTGGGCGTGTCACGAGACTCGTCGGACTGCCAACATCCGCCGCCCCGGGCGCTTTCGGGTGCTTGTTCCAGCTGTCTCACAGGGTGCTTCGCCGGACCTCGTCGCGGCTTGACGCAGCCGGCCTCGCCCCAAGTTGATAACGCTGGATGCTGGTGGCCCGGTTCAGCAGGGGGAAACGGCCGAACCAGGATGGCAGACCCATCCGTGGCTCGGGGTCGTCGAAGTAGGAGAACGACTCCACCAGCCTGATGCCCGGGCCCCACGCCTCCAACTCCCGCGGATCCCGCACCGCCCAGCGCATGCGCGCCTTCGAACCAGTGACCAGCAGGTGAAGGTTGTCGAGCCGCGCCGCGAGTGGCGTGCACACGTCCGTCACCAGCTCCGCCCCCAGGAACCTCCTGCGGAGGGCGACGATCAAGTCGCGGACGTGCGCCTCCTCCGAAGTACGGCAAGACCGCTTCGGCCACGACCATCACCGAGTCCCCGTCGGCAGCAGCCAGTTGATCCATCCAGCCGGGATCGAAGGCTGAACCGGCCACGTAGCGATTCCGGTCGGCCTCGGGGAGCAACCGCCTGCGCAGGGCGATGACGTCAGGCAAGTCCAGGTCGAACCAGCGGACCTGGCCGTTGTCGACCCGCTGGAAGCGAGCGTCCAGGCCACAGCCGAGGTGAACGACGGTGGCTGCCGGGTGCCGCACCAGGAAACCACGAACGAAACGGTCGAACTCGCGCAGCCGCACCACGCATTGCACCAGGTCCCCGCGGGACAGCCGGATCCGTCGCCAGTCGTAGTCGATCTGCTCGACACGACTCCTAAATGCGCAGAGCGGCCAGTCCGTCACCTCGTCACAAGCAGCAGTCTTCTCGTGGCGCAGGGCGCTCTTGACCATTCCTCCGCGCACATCCAGGTGATCCGCGACCCCCTCCCTTCGGGGGCCGCTTGGTTCGCGGCCCGAGGAGCGCGGCGTCTCTCGCCTCCTCGATGCGGTGCTCAGGCGCAGCGGTAGATCGTGGCTTGCCAGGGCGAAAGGAGGACCCGGGCCGCCCCACGCTCAGCCGGGGCGCCGGCCCCGTTGTCGAGTTCGACGGCCCCGATGGCCAGCCCTTCGGGCAGTCGGTAGTCCACCGTGCCGCCACCGAGGTTGACCAGCACCAGCCAGCACTCCCCGACAGGGTCCGGGTGTATGCGAACACCGACGGATGGTCCGGGTCGACGTCGGTGAAGGCGCCATGCACCAGGGCTGGGACCCGGCGGCGCAGGGCGATCAGCCGTCGGTGGTGGTGGTAGACCGACTCCGGGTCGTCCACCTGGGCCGCAGCGTTGATCTCGACGTGGTTCGGGTTCACCGCCAGCCACGGCGTCCCAGTGGTGAAGCCGCCCTGGGCCTCACTGCTCCACTGCATCGGCGTCCGGGAATGGTCGCGGCTGGTATCGCGAAGATGCTCCAGCAGTTCTTCGGCCGGCACCAAGCCGGTCTGCACCAGGGTGCGCCACAGTCCCTTGACCTCGACGTCGTCATACTCCTCGATGCGCTCGAAGGGGTAGTTCGTCATGCCGAGTTCGTCGCCCTGATAGAGGAACGGCGTCGCCCGCTGGGTCAGCATCATCGTGGCCAGGGCCTTGGCCGATCGGGAACGCCAGGCCGGGCCGTCGTCGCCGAAGTGCGACACCGTGCGCGGGTTGTCGTGGTTACACAGGAAGCTGGTTGTCCAGCCGTATTCGCCGGCGGTGCGGTCGATGGTGGTGTAGACCGACTTCAACTGGGGAACCGTCCAATCGATCCGGCGCCAGTTATCCCGATCGATCCGGACGACGTCGAAATGGAAGATCATGCTCAACTCTTCGCGCCGAGCATCCGTGAACATCGACGCCTGCTCGAAACCGACCCCGAACGCCTCCCCGACCGACATCGCGTCGTAGGGGGCGAGCACCTCGCGGTGCATCTCGTGCAGGTAGTCGTGGATCCGCGGACCGTTGGCGTAGACGTCCTCAGGGTGGTCTAGCTGCTCCGGCGCCAGATCGGGCAGTCCGTCCTGCTTCGAGATGAACGCGATCACGTCCATCCGGAAGCCCGAGACGCCCTTGTCCAGCCAGAAGCGCATCAGGTCGAACACCTCGTCGTGGACTTGCGGGTTCTGCCAGTTCAGGTCCGGCTGCTTGTCGGCGAAGTAGTGCAGGTAGTACTGGCCGGTTGTCGGGTCGTACTGCCAGGCCGAACCCCCGAAGAAGGACGGGTAGTTGTTCGGGGGGCCGCCGTCGGGGGCGCCGTCGCGCCAGATGTAGTAGTCGCGGTACGGGTTCTCCCGAGAACTGCGGCTCTCGACGAACCAGTGGTGCTCGTCGCTGGTGTGGTTGACGACCAGGTCGATCACCAGCCGGATGCCCCGCTCGCGCATGCCGGCCAGCATCCGGTCGAAGTCGGCCATCGTGCCGAACTCGGCCATCACCTTGCGGTAGTCGCGTATGTCGTAGCCGTTGTCGGCGTTCGGGCTGTCGAAATGCGGGCTGAGCCAGACCACGTCGATGCCGAGCCCCTGTAGGTAGTCCAGCTTCGCAGTGATGCCGTTGAGGTCGCCGATGCCATCACCGTTCGAGTCGTTGAACGAGCGCGGGTAGATCTGATAAACCACCGCGTCCTTCCACCACGGCGAGGTAGATGCACCAGCGGTGCCGTCGTGATCGCTTCCCAACTCCATCAGACCCCTCCATCGCGTCCGACGAGTCGCCCACCCGTATCAGGGCTCGCGACGGGACTCGCCAAGGACAAACCTGCCGCACGCGGTCCCCACTGTCAACGGCCACGCAAACGGCGCCCCAGACGCAAGCCCCGACGCACCGCCCGGCGGGACGTCCCAATTCCAACCCCGGAGACTGGCTGGTGATCGCCCCCGACGGAACGCAGGAGAACGACTCCTCCGGCAAACGGCTACTCCGGCGCAAAGGACTCACTATCGCTGCCGTCGCAGCTCTGCCCAGGCAAGAAGGTCAAGGGTGTCGTTGTCCTCGACACCAAGTGAAAGCGAGACCACATGGCCCTCATCAGGACTACATGGACTCCGGCTGGGAGTGGAAGTGGACGGCCGAGCCCGTAACCCCGCTTGACGGGAGCGCAGCTCGCTGTCCGTGGCCGGCGCGGATCCAGTGCTGTGTCGCGAGGTCACCGTGAACCGGGACGAGGTGACACCCCGTCCGTGAGGATGTCGACCCCGGTGACCACTGCGGGAATCTGTGGGGAAATGAGGCTTCCCCCGGGCAATGAAATCCCGCACCCAAGGGGTGTGGGATCGTGCCAGCGGTTGTCTTCCCTTGTCAGCGCCTCGCGGAACCTCCGAGCCAATCGCAGAGGTTCTAGCCGGAGAAGCATTTGCCGCTCAGCTACGTCAGGCCGGTGTCCGGTGGAGACCTCCCTCGCCGTCGGAGTACCGCACGGCTACCTCAACGCGATCGGGCTGCCCCGCAACCGTGCAACTTACGAACGAGCAGCTGAGCGGCTGAACGCTCAGCCCTGATCCACCGACCGTGATTTCTGGTGGTTTCTCGCGTCGCTTCTGAGGGTCGTTCTTGTGTGTGGGCGCGGCGGGTCTGCCGGTCTGTCCGGCTTTTCCACTCGGGGTTCCTTGGTCGCGCCTGGTGGGGGCTGGTGGTCAGGTCGTGGCGGGTTGGGGTGGGCTGGTCGCGACGACGTGCAGGGCTTCCCAGGCGTCGGCCCAGGGCCAGTGGGTGGGTAGGTGGAGGACGAGCCGGCGGCCGGTGGCCGCGACCCGGGCGGGGACGTTGATGAGCTTGCGGCGCAGGGTGGCCCATCTGGCCTTGGTCAGGTTGGCGGCGACTGCGGCGGCTCGGGCGATGTTGAACGCGATCACCGCGAGGGCGACCCAGGCGGCGTTGGCGGCGTACTTGCCTGAGGGGAGGTGGGCCAGCGGCCCGTCCTTGAGTTCGGCGATGACCTGTTCCACGATCGCGTGGTCGCGGTGGAACTGGTCGGCCTCCACGATCCCGAAGGTGGTGTTGGTGATGAACGCGTGGTGCCGGTAGGCGGCGATCAACTCTTGTTGCTGGCTGCCGTCGGAGGCGAGCGACTGGAGCCGTTTGACGCGGCGCACGACCAGCCGGCAGGGGACGTGTTCGGCCTTGCGGCGGCCGGTGAACGCGACGAACCCGACTTCGGCGACCTGCGCGTCGGAGACCCAGCGTTGCTCGGCCTCGTCGAAGACGGCGTGGGGGTACTTGATCGGCTGCCAGTCGTCCTCGGCGATGCCGGCGATGGCACGGGTGACCTTCTTGGTCATCCGGGCGGTGACCGAGAACCACACCTTCGCCCGGAGCGCGGCGCCGACGAACGCCCACCCGTAGTAGGCCGAGTCGGCCCGGCACAGCAGGTGGCCCTTCACCCCCGCAGCGCGGGCGGTGGTGATCGCTTGGGCCAGCATCCGTCCCGCGCCCCTGGCTGAGGAGGTGCTGCCCTTGCGGAGCCGGGCGCGGGTGATCACCGGCGCCGCCAACGGGGTGGACAGGGCCGCGACTTGGATGTTCAACCCCCGGACCCGGGTGTAGCCGTAGCCGGCGCCCTGCTTGCGGTAGCCGTGGACCTCGCGGATCGTGTCGTCCACATCGAGGAACGCCAGCCCCTGGTCGGTGGCGGCGCCGGCGATCATGCCGGGCACCCGGCGGGTCAGGCCGGCCAACAGGCCTGCCCCGACGGCGTCGAGTTGCTGCACGTGCCCGTGGGTGAACGAGCGCAAGAACGTGCCCAACGTCGAGGGGGCCAGAACGCCGGCGAACAACCTGTCCATGCCCCCATGGCGCAGCAGGTCCAGATCATCGATGCTGTCCGCGCCGGCGAGCATCCCGCCTACCACACTGGCCGCCTTCACCGCAGCGTTCGGCGAAGCGACACTCACCTGCTCTGCCAGCAGATCGTGCAGGCCGGCGGACTCGGCCAACAACATGGCCGGGACCAACCCGGCCGCCGACACCAAGTTCGGGTCATCGAAAACGGGACGGATCGTGTGAGAGGCTTTCACTTACGGAGTGACCTTCTGAGCAGCCGGATGTGGACGTCGTAATCGACATCCTCCCTGCTCAGAGGGCACTCCCGTTCCACGCCACGCCCACTACGTCAGTGGATCAGGGCTGAGTGGTCTGAAGAATGAGGTCTGCGGCGCCGATGACGCGTTGACCGGTGCTGCGGAGGATGTCGGCCAGGTCGCGTTCTTCGGTCACGACGTTCAGGGCCCAGCCTGCGACGTAGTTGAACGTGTACTGGCTGGAGTCGAGGCCGTGGGCGTTGGTGACCATGTAAGCAACCGATTCGGCTTCAACTTCAAGGATGCCACGGCAGTCGAGGCCGCTCCGGTCGGCATGCAGGATTGAGTGCGCCCCCTCGTGAATCAGTGTTTTGACGCTCTGGGCGTCATCGACGTCGTCGCGGACCATGACAAGCCGGCGGGTGAAGTCGGTGTACCCGTTGGCGCCGTCGTGGCAGGCGCCTCGGCGCACCTCGAAGCCTTGGTCCTCGAGGAAACCTTGCAACCGGTCCCACAGGCCCACTGGGGCCTGGCCGGTGAGCAGCGTGGGTTGGCCGATCCCGGGGTCGGGCAGTGGCGGACCATCCGTTTGCCGGACGTCGAACACGGTCACGGGTTTGGTCGCGACCACATGGGTTCGGTAGAGGGGGCGTCCGTGGTCGTCGCACTGGGGGCGTCCGGCTGCGTCGAGGCGGGGTTCGCGGCGGGTGATCGGGGCGAGGACCTTGATGCCGGTCTCCCCGCGGCGCACCTGGCGGCCCATGGCCTTGAACGCCTGGTAGCCGGCGACGTGGGTGGCCTGCGGGTCCTGGGCCATGATGAGCAGAGAATTTCCGAACGAGTATTGGTGGAACCGACTAGCGAACTGCAGCCAGGCCTGCCAGGCCTGCGGGTTGTTGAGGGCGAGGACCCCGGCGCTCAGCTGGGCGTGGAGCTGGTCCAGCGTGACTTGCCGGGCATCGGCGGCGGCGGCCCGTTCGGCGTCGCTCACGGGCCTTCGGTGGTATCTGGCCATCAGCCGCGACCGTCCCGGAGGGCGGCGACCTGGTCGAGGATCTCCGCGATCGCTTCGCGTTGTGCGCCGGCGTCGGCCAACTGCTTGGCTCGGACGAGGAGGTCTTCGATGATGAGCGGGACGTCGGGGAGCGGGAGGACGGGTTCGCTCACGGCCGGAACCCCCTGTCGGTGGTCGGTGCGTCGTACTGCTGCGGGGGTTCCTGGGGGGCCGCGCACGGGACCACGTCCTCCCACTCCCCCATCGTCTCGGGACCGTGCTGTGGCGGCACGATCCGTCCGTTCGGGTCGCGGACCTGGACGGGGTCGACGTACAGGTCGAGGTCACCGCCTCGTCCTTCGATGGCGGCCTCGATGAGCAGCGCCCATGCGTAGGCGGTGTTCGCCGCAGCCTGATGCGTCGCGCTGGGTCCGTCACCTCGCAGTGCGGGGGTGAGGAGCTCGCGGTACGCGTCGCTGGTCTGGTAGTAGTCGCGGGCCACGTCGTCGAACGACTTACCGACGTCGTCGTGGCGGACGCCGTGGGCGTCGGCCCATTGCAGCCACAATCCGGTTCGGGTGACGAGGCGATGGGCGTCGTGGTTCATCTGGGTCTCCTTCGACGGGCTCGCGAACCTGCCAACCCGCATAACGGGACGCCGCCCCCTCCGGTGGACACCGCCCCTGACCGCGGTCGCTTTGATGACCCGTCTCCCCTCCAGCCCCGTGGCTCAAGTGGGCGCCGCCACCGGCCGCGGAAGCACCAACCCAGATTCTCCGGACAGCCTCGGCACGGACAGCCAAGGGCGTGGAGGGGAGGCTTCGTCGGCCAGCCACGGACGCCCCGCGAGGTCAAGGACGCCAGCGGGTATGCTCCTCCACGCAAGGGCCGGGTCGCTGCCGTCATCTTCCTGGGGGTGGGTAAGACCGGCACCTCGGCCCTTCAACAGCCTCTACGCCACGTGGGCCGGCAGGCAGACCCACAGCCGCGAGTACGCCGACCAAGCCACCCAACGACCACGCTGGGGATCCGGCAAGGCCGGGCGCGAGCTGTTCCGCGAGGCTGTCCGGCGCGGCGACGTGCCCACGGCCATCGTCCGCGACGCCGAGCGGGCCGAGGGCGTCCTCGGCGACTACGGCAACTCTGCGGCCCCACTACGGGCCGCGACCTCCGTTGCCCGGCAGGTGTGATCGGGTTGGTCGACGACGGGTCGGGGCCGCCCACGGTGAGCGACGAGTTACCGGAGAGTTTTCCACGCCAGACGACCGCCGGCGATGCTGAGACAGCATCCGACCGGTAGCCTCGCCGCTCGACCTCCGAATGCGAGGTGGCACCACGCCGCAATAGGCTCCACTTGTGTCCGATGCGCCGACCCCTCGCGAGTTGATCCTGTCGACCGTAGCGGGCCGGAAGCGGTTTCTGAGCAAGGATGACTTCTTGACGACGCTGTCTCTTGCCAACGCGGACCAGATCTTCGGCGGGGACTACCACGGGCGCTTCCTCATCGAGCTGCTTCAGAATGCTGCAGACGCATGGCGCCAAGGATCTTCTCCACGCGAAACCACGGACATCAGGATAGTCATCGAAGCTGAGGAGCCCGCTCTGGTAGTCGCGAACCGCGGCGCGGTGTTCCCGGCACAGACGGTGTTGGATTCCCTCGGTCAGATCGGGCAGTCGACAAAACCGAAGGGCCTCGCGATCGGACACAAGGGCATTGGCTTCAAGTCCGTGCTGGAGGTCTCGCGGGCGCCCGAGATCTACTCGGGGTGGTCGGGCGAGGAGCCCGACCTCTCAATCCGTTTCGACGCAGCGCAGGCACTTCGCGAAATCCGTGAACAGCTTGGCGAGGACTGGGACGACTGGGTGCGCCAGAAGCAGGACGGACACGCGCCCGATGATCCGCGACTGATTCCGGTTCTGCGCTATCCCGTGTGGGAGTCGGACCCACCCGGCATCGTCCGGGAACTGGCCGGCGAGAACGAACATGACCACAGCAATGGCTACACAACGGTTGTTCGGCTGCCCTTCACGCAGGATATGCCGCTCGGGGAGTGGCAGGGGAAGATCCAGCGCGCACTGGCGGATGTCAGCGATCACACCCTGATCCTGCTGGGCTGCTTCGACAGGGTGCTCATCGAGAACCGGCTCGGCGGGAGCTGTGAGGAGGTCGGCGTCGAGTTCGGCCCGACGACCGATTTGGGTGACGGCCGCACGCGGCGTGAGGTGAAGGTCACGCGTACGGACCGGATCGCGGGCGGCGAGTCTGTCTCCAGCCGCTGGGTCCTCTACCGGCATGGCGCATCCGACACCGATCTGGCAGGCGAGACCGCCTTCGGAGTGCGGCTGGACGCGGACGACAGGCGACGGCCCGTCCATGCCATCGGAGGTGCGGACGCCGGTAGCCGCGAGGCAGCCCACTCCGCACCCTTTCACCTCTACTTCCCAACGCGTATTGGGTCGGGACTTCCCTTCTTGCTCCACGGCTACTTCGAAGTGGACGCCGCGCGAACAGGGTTCTTCATGGGCTCCGTGGGCAAGAACCGGGAGATCCTCAGGGAGCTGGCGCGGCTCGCCGTCGTTGCCATCGAGGACCTCGCACAACGGGACGCAGTCGACCTGCTCGACTTGGTGAAGCTCATCGCCGGATCCAGCCAGCCGGAGACGCCGCTGGCCGAGGAGTTCCTCGCCGATGTCCTGAACGAACTCGACGGCGTCGCGTGGGTACCCACGGCCGCCGGCGGCGAGGCGCCAGCCGTGGCGAGCCCTCGCGATCTGCTCGTCGGGAGCCGGCGCGTCAACGAACTGCTACCTGGGGCGTTCCCAAGCCCGTTCGTCGCGCGCATGACGGGTCTCGCGATCCCTGACCTGAGATTGGACGACGCGTCCTTCGAGTTCCTTCTGCGAAGAAGGCCCGATGGACTGGCAACCTTCTGGGGCGCGATGGAGAAGCTCTACAGGCCCGGAGCAGACTCACCCTGGGCCAGCGGAGGTGAGGACGATGGGTTCCGCGCACTGTTGCAGCTCTCTGCCGCGCTCGCCCACCTCAATGAGCGGGAGGCGCGCACGCTGCTCGCTGGTCTCCGAGGCGACCCGCGAGCCAGACTGGTGCCCGTACCCCAGCCGGATGGCAGCCGTGCCCTGCACGGCGTCCCGGCGCTCGCCGACACCGGCAGCACCGAAGGTGCGCGGGGAAGAGCTGTGACCGTCATGGCGCGACTCACGGAGGCCGGAGCCTCGGTGCTCGTCCCACCGGGGTGCCTCAAGGTGGTCTTCCTCAAGGACGGGCTGCTGGCCACTGACGAAGAGCTCGACCTGGCCAAGCCGTTCGGCGTCCGCCCGTTCGTCGTCGCCGACGTCCTCGACAGGCTCAACGTGGTTCGGTCCGACGGAGATCTCGATGAGGCTGAGTCTGAGAGACTGCTCGCCTTCCTGTGGGACCTGCTCAGCCGCCAGCGAAACTCGGAGTTCAGCACGGCGAAGGGCCGTGCCGTCGCCGCCGACCTGGCACCCGGTCGGTGGTTCTGGCTGCAGCCCGGCCGAGGTCGTAACCCCGACGCTGACAGAGAACGACAGAACCGTGAGCGCGACCTCAGTTTCGTGCGGCTGCCCACCCGCTCGGGCGCATGGCGGCCTGCCGGGACCCTCGCATTCGGCGCCGACGGGGCCCGTTGGGTGGCCGCCAACCTTCCGGAGCAGGCGCGCAGGGTGAGTGCGATGCAGCGTCTGGCACGCCTCGCTCCCGGGGATGACGACCTGCTCGCATCGCCCGAGCGGGTGCTGTCCTACCTGAGCACGGTGCCAGCCACCACTGACGGCGACGCCGTCGAGGGTGCCCAGCTCGCAGCTGAGCAATTGAGCTTTCTCCTGCGCCTGGGGTGCTGGGAGGTGTTCCCTGTCGAGGGCTTCGAAGTCCGAAGTGGCATCGCTGGCCAAACATGGCCCTGGCCGGAGACCCGCAGGGCCCTCCTCGAGGCTGCGGAGGAGCCGTGGAACTTCGGCCGGTACATGTGGGGCGGCTCCCATCACGCCAACGTCACTGTGACGGAGGACTTCAGGTTCCGCTGGTCGCTGACCCGCGCGACACCAGAAGCGCAGGCGGACGTAGTGGCTGCACTGGCCGATGGCGCCGAGCTGTATGCCCAGCTCGGCAAGGCATCAGCGATGTGCCCAGCGTGCAGCCCAGACGGGTACCGCCAGCACAGGCCCCCCTACTTCACCGCGGATGACGAACGGCGCGAGAGCACGCTGTCGCTGCAAGTTCGTCAGACGGCATGGATCCCCACGAAGCTAGCCGGGCGAGATGGCGCTCTCGCCAGACCCTCTGAAGCCTGGTGGCACAGTGATCCGCCTGCAGCCCACGCGATGCGGACCAGCCCCTTCCAGCACCTCAGGCTCGCCGATGGCCCCGAGTGGCCGCAAGAGCTCCGGTCGTTGTGCGGGCTCCAGTCCCTCGATGATGCGTCCTTCCCTCGACTTCGCGCGCTGCATGAGGAGCTACGGCTCGGGATTACCACTGGCGAGGCGGGGGGCGGCGGTGAAGCGATCCACTCGATCGACCTTTCGTCGTCGATCGCGCGACAGGCGTTCATCGGGCTAAACCGCCGCATCTACGAGGAGCTCGCCTCTCGCTCAGAAAAGCACCCCGAAGCCGTCGAGGGTCTTGAAGTGCTGTGCGATTTCCGAGGGCAGCTGCGGTATCTGAAGCCGTCGGAATGCCGTCACGACGATGGCAGCCAGACGGCGTTTAAGAGGCGATTCGCTGCCCAAGTTCCGTTCGTCGCCCTGGCGCCCGACCGGGTCTCAGTGGCGCGCGCGCTCAGGGTTGACGCGTTCCGGGTGGAGGTCTCGCGCGTCAGCATGGATGACGGAGTGGACGTGACTCCACAACTGCGAACACAGCTCCTGGATCGCATACCCGAGGTGCTCGCCATCCTCGTCCACCGGGGAGCGGGCGGGACGACGATTGACCCGTCGGGTCGCGAGTTCAGCGAACGCTCGCGTCGTCTTCAGGCGCTCGAGGTCCACCAGGTCCCGAACCTGGTCCTCAACGCGCGCGTCGTCGGATTCGAAGGGACGCAGACCCCGATCGGAGAAGACTCCCAAGACGAGTCCTACCTGGATCGCTCTCAGCCGGGCAAACCGATCCTGTTCCATGACTTTCGGGGCGCGGAATGGCCGAGCCGTATCAGGAGCCGGCTGGCCGAACCGGTCGCCGTGCTCTCGGAAACCCCCGCTCTGTCTGACACCTTCCGACTGCTGCTTACTGCGGACGAGGCCGACCGTGAGGACATGCTTCGCAGCTGGGGGATCTCTGACGCAGATGTAGGTCGGATCCGCACCCAGCTCGGCGCAGTGACTGAGGCCGAGAAGTTGCAGTACCAGCGCTGGTTCGCGGCGGTATTGGCAGTTGTCGGTGGCCAGCACGTGGCTGCTTCGGAAGTCCCAAAGGACGTCCAGGAACTGGAGGTTGAACTTGCGCAGGCGGGGCTGTCGCCCGACACCGCGCACGCCGTCGCGCACGCCGGCGCCTGGCCAGAAGTCCGAGAGGCGTCCGGACAGATCCTTCCAAAGCTGGCCGCCGCAGGGGTAAGCCTCCGCGAACTCAGCGAGGCGCTGGAGAGACAAGGCGAGCCCAAGCTCTCCATCGGAGTCGCGAAGCGCCGGTTCGATCTTTGGAAAAGTGCTCACGAACAACGCGTCGTTGCCGCGTTGGTGATCCTCGGATCCGAAGCCAGCGAGGCGCGGAAGCGGGTAGACCTACTTCGCTGGCCGCGCGACTGCGAATTCGAGTTGGACCCATCCCCCAAGCAACTGTTTGCGCCCGTCCGCCGATTGTTCGAGCCGTTTGGCATTGACGTTCCATGCGAGCTGCTCGAGGAAGCGCCCCAGAGCTCGTTGGCGGCGGCGGCCGGGGTGGGCGAGAGCGACTTGGAGGAGCGCGCCCGATTGCTGTACGACGTCGAGGCCCAATACGCCCGCCTCCAAATGCTGGCGGATATGTGGCGAAAGGAACTCGTCCATCTCAGCCTCGTGATCAAGGCCGCCGGACTAACCGCGTCGGCGATCCGCACGATGGCGGACGAGGTGGAGAACCGCGTCCTGCGCGCCACCGCGCCGTCGAAGCTGAGCCTGGATGGCATTCTGGCGGGAGGGTACGAGCGGGCCGAAGCGGACTTGCGGCGGCTGATGACGGACGAACTTCCGGGAGTGCCGCCACGCCGTCACGAACTGCTGCGGCTCGTCGACCCTGAGGGGGGGCTGACGCAAGCATCCGAGCGAATCGAGAGCGTGCGCCAAGCGCCCCGGCGGAAGCGGGTAGAAACTCTGGCCCGCCAAGCGGCGCAACTCAAGGATGCGAAAGTCAAGCCCACCATCCCACCGGGCTTGGCAGCGACTCGGCCCCCGGAAGAGAAGCCGAGACGCCAGCCCGGGCCGAGGCCCGTCGTGGCGGTTAAGTACAACCCGGCGATGGATCGCAGGAAGAAGGAGCTCGGAGACGAAGCCGAGTCTTGGACGACTGCCTATGTCGTGGATGTGCTCAGCGAGCTGCCTGCGGACAGCCGAAACGCTGCGATAGACGCGATCCTGGCCCTCATGGATCGGCACTTCAGGCCAGACCGGCCCAACTCCCCCAACGACCCCGTCCAGACCGTCCGCAAGCATGCAGCGCAGGCGAAGGACCCAGGCCTTGACGTCGAGGAGCTGGTGGACCACCTGCAGCGATTCGTCCACGTCGCGCAGCACAGCGACAGTTGGGGGTTCGACATGTGGGGATGGATCCCCGACGGAAGTGAGGCTGGTGGGCGCCCGATCGCGCTAGAGGTCAAGAGCTCTGGGGCAACCCGCTTCATGATGTCCGCGTCCGAATGGGCGCGCGCTGAAGCATTCCGGCCGGACGCAGGGGAGGCCGCGACATACGCGGTGCTGGTCGTCCGCCGAAAGGGCACCAGTACCCCAGCCGCGATGGACCTACTCGAAGACCCCGTAAGCCTGGTCCCGGAGTCGCTCGCACAGTCCGTCGCGACGTACGAGTTCGCATACGAAGCCGACGGCTTGGATGCCTCGCCTCGCTAGCTGCACTAACACGAGCGCTCTCGATGGCGCTTGAAGACGGTCGGTACGGCAATCGATGGGATGGGACGTTGCTGCACGCACCAAGGCGCAAGGCTTACGATCGGACCACGGTCACGTCTGGCCAGACGCGAACGAGTCCGCACAGGAGCGGGAGGGGTGCGGTGGCTCGCAAGAAGATGTGGGTCGAGTACCCCGACGACGGCGAGCTATCGGACGACCGGGACACCCCCGGGGCCAAGAGTGCGTTGGTCCGGGACGCCGACAACAAGCTCATCACCCACGCGAAGCTGTACAACGCCGACGAAGATGAGGACTACGACAACATCGACGACGGTGGCGACGCGGGGTCCAGCGGATCGAACGACGATGGTGGGGCCTTGGTACTAGGGCTTCTCGCCGTCGCCGGGCTGATTGGCGTCGGCGTTGTCGAGGCCTCGCGCCGCCGCAAGGACCGGGCACAGGAACTGCCGTCAAGGGCCGCGAAGAAGGTGGAGGCATCATCCAATGCGGTCCCGAACCTGCGGGTGTCCGCACCCGCGGGCTGGTACGACGACGGACAGGGCCGTCTGCGGTGGTGGGACGGGGAGACGTGGACCGAGCACCTGCACCTTGGAAATCCGCGGGTCGGGGCTCCCGCTGGCTGGTACGACGACGGCTCAGGCCGCCAACGCTGGTGGGACGGGCACGAGTGGACCGGCGTGTTCCAGTCAGCGCTCCCAGCTGTGACGACAGGGCCCCCGACGTTATCAGCCGCGCGGGAGCACGGCTCTTACGACATGGCCTTCCCCGCCACCAATCCCATCACGATGACCAAGGCGGAATGGCAGGAACGCGTCCGCACGATGATCATCGCCCGGTCGATCAGCGAGTTGCAGTGGCGGTTGCTCTCCCAAGCGCGCATCGAAGACGCGGACGCCGATCTGCTCGCCTGGCAGGCGGAGCTCCAGAAGCTCACGCCGCAGCAGTTCTCTGCCGACCTCGACCGGGCGCTCGCCTCCGACCCGGACCTGCACCACCAGGTCGTCAACGGAGCGACTTCTGGCTGGTACGACGACGGTTCGGGCCGCCAGCGATGGTGGGACGGAGCGGCGTGGACCCATGTCTTTCGAGCGGAGCTCGTCCCGACGGTGGCACAGCCGCGCGGCGTAGCGCAGCGGCGTGCCTCCATCCAACCGAATGCCACGGCGTCCGCCGGCTGGTACGACGACGGATCCGGTCGGCAACGGTGGTGGGACGGCCAGCGCTGGACCGAGTACTACGGCTGACGGCCGCGCCAAGTTAAGCGCCCACGACGCTCGGCTGGGCGTCAGCGCATGTCGCGAATCCCCTCGACGCTTACCTGGAACTCCAAGCCCCGATCCGCATTCACCTGCCTGATGTTCTCAACCACCTGTCGGTCCACCGCCAGCAGCGCGCCATGGACCCCGGCAACTCGCTCCTCGGGATTGTCCCAGAGCCGGGGATTCGCGAGCACGTCGAGGAGGTAGTCCCGGTCGAGCGCGGCGGCGAGCTGAGCGAGCACGTCGTCATACTCGGTGACGGCGTAGGCGCGCTGTGCGGCGTCCGACCTACTGGTGAGGCGTCTGAACAACTCGCTCACGTTCTGGACGATCGAGTCGATCTCACCCACAAACGGAGCGGCGGCATAGGTACCCGCCGCGGCATGCAGCACGTACTCCTGCCGCAGCGCGGCGAGCTTGTCGACGTGGGTTCGTATCTTCGGCGGCACGGGATCCGCCGGATGCGCCACCCCCTTGACGGATGTCACCCCCGCCCCTCGGCGCCGGTAGCGGAACGCAAGGACCGCGATGACCCCGGCGAGGGGAAACGCGAGGAGCGTCATCGGCGCAGAGACCGACGTGCTATCCGCCCCCGTGGCGATCGCCCACCCGGCTCCTATGAGGCCGGCAATTGTGGAGCCGCCGAACAGTGAGCCCGCCACGATCCAGACTGTCCACTTGTGCTTCTCGTAGCCCTGGAGTCGGAGGCCGGCGACGTCGCGCTGGCGTCCGATGAGAGTCAGAACCAGGTCGAAGAGCCACCAGTAGCCGACGCCGCCGAGTGTCACCAGCTTCCAGAACCCGGAGCGCTTCTTCCCCAGATAGAACCGGTCAGCCCCGAAAAAGCCCACGAAGTACGACAGCAGCAGCGTCACGACGAAGTTCCTGTCGCCCTCGGCGTTCGGATCGACAGCGACACCGGGCGGCGGGGGGACGATGCCTCTCGGCGGAGGCGGGGGCGGAAGTGCAACGGGCGGTGGTGGGGGTGGTGGAGAAGGCCAGCGCGGGGGCGGCGGGACGCTCCCGGGCGGCGGAGGGGGTGGTGGCGGGGGATTCGTTGACACGCTCGTTCCTCCTTGTGAGCTGACACGCGTATCCCATTGTCTTCGTCTACTGTGCACCCCGTCGAGTTGGCGACGTGACCCACGAAAGAGGTCTACTCCATCCACGGGTCTGCCGGGTCTGGATCCGCGCCGTCCGAGGAGGCTAGGGCGCTGTCCTGAGACAGAAGGCCACGCTCGCGGCGCGGCCTCTTGGTCCGCGTCGTCTAGCAGGTGGCCGGGTGGCCTCGCTAGGCCGTCGATACTCACCTCGCAGGACCGTGGCGCCGTTCGGGGGCCGACACCGGACCGAACGACTCCTCGAACAGGCGTTGCGCACGGTCCAGCACGGGATCGGGCACGAACTCGTGGCCCCTGTGGTTGCCCTCCACGCCTGCTAGTTCCGCCTTGACGAGTTCCCGGGCCTCGTGGAGGCGCCGACGGGCGGTGCTCTCGGAGTACCCGACCGACTCAGCGATCGCCCGGGTTGAACTCCCCCGCATTGACTCCTCGAGGGGCCCCCTGAGCGATGTCGGCAACTGCTCGACCGCGCGCGCGAGCACGGAGATGGAGTCGCGTTCCTCGATGATGTCGCTCGGTCCTGGGTTGGTGCTGGGTGGATCCCACTGGTCCATTGAGACGGCCGTCGGCCGAGGACCCCGGATGCGCTTGCGGACGACGCCGTAGTCGTCCACGCCTCGCCACAGGGTGTGCTTGACCGTCATCCAGGCGTACATCGGCCACCGCTCGGGACCGATGATGCTGGGGTCAAACCGGTAAGCCGCCCCCATCAGTTCGACGAACATCTGCCCGCGCAGGTCCTCGGCGTTGGTGAGGCCGCGGGTCTGGGCGTAGGCCATGGGGATGACAGAGGCGACGAGGTCGGTGACTGCCTGCCGACCGTCGGCGACGAGTTGCGGCCACCGGGACAGATCGATCCCGCGCAACAGTTCGGGAGGGTTCGCTGGATCGGCGGTGGCAGCAGCGACGCCGAAGTCCCGGGCGCGGCAGCGCTCCTGGACAGCGGCGCCATCCAGCACCGTCCCGGGCTGGATGGACGGCTGGGTCGAAGGCGGCGTGGGCGCGGCCTCCCAAACCGGTGCGGGCGCGCGAGGCGTCGGCCGGCCGCCGTCACCGGCCCCCGAAGGGCCGACGGGACGAAGGATCGAGGGGTTGGCGACGTACTCAAGCGTGAGCCGACCCAGGGCCTCGGTGGCCGTCCGGGCCGACGGCTGTTCCAGGAGGTTGCCGACGACGATCGCCTGGCCGAAGCCCGAGCGCAGCAGACCGGCGAGGCGTGCGTCAGGTGTCTCCGCTCCATCGCGCGTCGTGATCTGTCGGACGGCGGCCCCGACCTTGAGCATGACGGCCTGGTCCACGCGAGAGGTCCCGAGTTGGCGTCCGTCGATCTGGCGCAGCGTGGCGTGGTGGGCTCGAGCGAGCCCTCGCAGGTTATCGAGGGCGGCCTCCGCGTACGACGCCGGCAGCATCCCCCGGTCGCGACCCTCGCTCACCATGGCCTGGGCTTCCCGCAGCAGCATCAGGTGCCCGAGCGCCACACTCCGCCGCACGATCGCCGTCTCGTGGACGGGTTGCACGGCGGCGAGCGCCTCCTGCCACGCCGCCAGCCCGGCACTCATCGTCGACCGGGAGGCAGTGCCATGGATCGCACTGTCGAGCGCCGTCTCGCCAGCCTGCAGCCACGCCCCTGCCCGGTCGTCGGGCGCCTGGACCCGCACCCAGTGCACCAGCTCGTACGCGACCTGGTTCAGCGTCCACGTCTCCCCCTGTCGGTCCACGTCGTCCGGGCGGGCCACCAGGGCGCGGGCCACGTCGGCGAGCGCGGCGTCCACGCCCTGCAGCGACGGCGCCACGATGGACCGCACCTCCCGGACCCGCGCGGCACCCATCGTGGCCGTCGCGAGCAGGGCGACCGGGTCGTCGTCGGGGACCGGACCCATGGCTCGCCGGATGGCCATCAGTCTGTGGACGGTCTGCGTCCAGTCGGCCATCAGATCCTGGGTGAACGGGGGCTCAGCGTCCCAATGGAGGCGGGTGAATTCACGCCGGACGGCTTCCCACATGGGTCGCTACCCCTGCCGAGCGGCGGCGACCAACGCCCGCCGGACGTCGGCCAGCAAGACCCGCAGTCGTGCCAGGTCCGGCAGGTCGGCCGCGAGGGCCAGGTCCCAGGACTGGACTTCGCGCAGCGCCTGCTCGACGAAGCCGAGGACGTTCTGCTGGTTCACGTCGGGCAGGTCCACCGGCTCCCCGGTCGGGTGCTGAGCCGCCATCAGGAGCGCGATCCCCATGGCCTCGTGGAGGGTGGCGGTGGTGTCGTCCCAGTGGTCAGGGGCGAGCATGATCGCCTGCCCGAGCAGGAGATCCACCTTGGCCATCGAGTCGACGGGCATCGGTACTGCGGTCATGACGAGAATCCCTTCCTAACAACTGTTCGGACGCCGTGGGCTCGCCCACGACGCCCCTCTCCCCCACACGAGACCACCCGGGCTGGCCACCGTCACTGTCCACAGGGCTCGCTTGTGTCGCGCGGCGCCCTGGCGCACGCACGCCGTCTGACTGATGCCCGCTGGCCCCGTCGGGCTTCCGGACGCCGGACCTCACTCGTCGCGACCGGTGGTGCCGCGCCGGCCAGGGCTTGCCGGATCAGGTGTTCCTCGTGCGCGGTCGTCCAGGGCAGCAGGTAGGTCAGCCCCATCACCACGAGGATCCCGACGGTGGCGGGATACTGGCCGGCGGCCAAGGTCTGCCAGACGGCGATCCCCGCGACCACGAAGCGGACCCGCCACGCGAACCCGACCAGAGGCAGCCGGGCCACGCCGCGCGCGAACCCTCCGCCGAACGCGGCCAGCACCTGCCACGGCCACGTGAACCACTGGTACGCCACGTCGAAGGCGCCCGAGGCAACGAGCTGGCGGCGGCGGGCAGCACCCAGCAACTCAGGCAGGTCCGCGCGATTGACCCAAGCGGCGGGGACGACGAGATGGCGGCGTCCGGCCTGCCCGATCCCCCCGCCCAACCCTCGCCGGGTTACGAGGACGCGGACCTGCGGGTCACCGGGCACGCCGATCGGCGTCGAGGGGCGACGAGCCCACCACAGCAGACGCACGACGACCATCGGTTCGGCGACGACCGCAGCAACCGTGCCGCCGAGGACGACCACCAGGACAACCCAGGCCGCGAGGCCGGGCAGGGCCTCGGTCAGCACCAGCCACAGCAACGCCGCGATCACCAATCGCGGAACCTTCACCAGCGCTCCCGCGCGGCGTAGTCGACCCGTTCGAAGCGGGTACTCGGCTGTCGTCGTCATGATCGTCCTCCTCGGCCCCCTGCTCTGGAAGCTACTGGTCGACTCCGACAGTTTCGGGACTCCCAGGCTCGCCGAAGGCGAGCTTCATCATCCGGGCCGCCTCCCTCGTCGAGACATCGCACCACCGGGAGGCCTCCAGCACGCTCAACCCGGTGGCCATCAGCGCCGTCAGAGCCGTTCCCGCCCGGCGCTCGGCGTCGGCGATCAGCGCGTCGCGTTCGGCGAGCGCGGTCATCACCGACGACGACAGCTCCTCCTGCGTCCGGATCAGGTCCGCCCGCTGCTGCCGCAATCGAGCGACCCGCTCCGCGGCGCTCTTGCGCGCCTGTTGCCGGATCTCATTCATCGCCATCGCTGTCGTCCTCCCTCACTGCGCAGGCCGAGTCGCCGCTCGACCTACCTAACGGGAGATCCGCGCCTCAGGTGGACACCGCGAGGCCCACCGATCCAAGGTCAGGCACGCGATGACCGCGTGCGACGTCGGCGTGGGACTGCTACTCGCAGGCGAGGCCGTCGGAGTCACCATCGCCGCGGTTGCCGGTGCCGTTGGCGAACCAGTCGTAGATGGCAGCCTCTTGGGGATCGTCCTGGCGGAAAGGCCCCGTCGGATGCCCGGCGGTGTTCTTCTTCAGCTTGGAGCACGACGTGTACTGGGTCCACCAACGATCGTCGTCCGTCTGCCCCGTGAACGGCGCCACCCCCTCGGGACGCCCCTGCTCGCAGGCGAGCGTGAGGACGGAACCATCCGGTCCGGACGAGGCGACCTCGGCGGTGTGGTAGCTGGCCTGGCGAGGATGTTCGGGGTAGCCGTCGGTGGAGTCGTAGCGGGCGATGGCGTTGCCGGCCTCGAGTTGCATGAGGCCGAGGTCGACGCCGTCGTCGGTGATGACGTACCGGACGAGGCGCCCGTGCTGGTCGAGGTTGTTCTGCCCCTCCGGCAGCACCAGCGCCACCAGTTCACCAGAGGACACCACCCGCCCGATCGCGGCCGAGGCCTCCGGGTGGCCACACTCCCCCCGCTCGGGGGTGTCGATGCCGATGATGCGGACAGTCCCCTCACTGGTCTCGACCGTGTCGCCATCAACAACGGCTACGAAGGCGGCCGACACGGACGCCGACACGGTCGGCACGGCAGTCGCCTCCACCGTCGGCGAAGCTGCCACGGACGGGGTGGTGACAGCGACCGTTGGCACAACCGACGCGGGAGCGGCTTGCTGGCCCGCCGACGGTGGCTCGATGGCACAGCCCACGATCCCGAACGCCACCACCACGACCAGACCCGCCATGAAGCTCATCCGCGCGATTCTCACTCGACCCCATCCCCCCGTCGCCGCGCCAGACCCGAGAACTGCGCCTTGGCGCGTGATACGGCTCGTCCGCCCGGGCCGCTCGGTCACCGTCGACCGAGTTATCCAGAGCGACTCCCGAGCCGCGCAGTGCACCCACTGTAGGCCGCACCGCTCCCTCGGTTCACCACGGACTGGGAAGGGACGCGGCGCCCGCTCGGGGAGATGCACGCGCGTGAGCCTGCCCCCAACGGGTGTCCATCAGCTCGAGGTCGGACATGCTGTCGGCGGTGAAGTAGCCGGCCACCCAACCCCCGTCTCGCGCCCAGCAGCGAATCTGACACGCCAAGAAAGAACCAGACGATGCGACCCTGACCCGGTCCGTCGAGCCTTCCCGGTCCGCCCCAAGGACGACCACCTACGTCCCCCTCCATCGCGGCCACAACACGCCCAGGTCCTGCCCGTTCCTCCTCCTCCCTCCTCATCGCCCGGACCCCCCCGTAACCCCTCAACCTCAAGACCTCCACACCTGTTGCATCACCGGCTCGATCCCTGTCCCCCCTAGTCAACTCACGATTGACGGCGGGTGGACCACAAGGCCGCGCTGAGGCGTCCCAGCCCCCTGTCCACCGGACCCTCGGGGGCCCCGTTAGGTCAGGTGTGATGAGTCTGCACAAGCTGACCGCCGGGGACGGGTACGAGTACCTGACCCGGCAGGTAGCTGCGATGGACTCCACCGAGAAGGGCCACACCGGGCTGGCGTCCTACTACACGCAGAAGGGCGAAACGCCCGGCGTGTGGGTCGGCTCCGGGGTGGCCGGCATCGAGGGTCTGGACGCCGGCGACCCGGTCACCGCCCAACAGATGCGGTTCCTGTTCGGCTCCGGGCACCACCCCCTCGCCCGCCAGCGCGGCGAAGCCCTCCCGCCAGACGCCACCGTCGCCCAGGCCCGCGACGCGATCCGGCTCGGACAGCCGTTCAAGGTCTACGCCCACGACATGCCCGCGTTCCGCGTCGAGGTCGCCAAGCGCTTCGCCGCCTACAACACCCAGGTCGGCGCACCGCACGACGCGCCGGTCCCCGCCCACGTCCGTGCCGCGATTCGCACGCAGGTCGGACGCGAGACGTTCCGGGCCACGTTCGGACGCGATCCGGTCGACGCCCGCGAGCTCTCGGGGCTGATCGCCACGGCGTCCCGCCCGCAGACCACGGCAGTCGCCGGCTACGACCTCACCTTCTCCCCCGTTAAGAGCGTCTCGACGCTCTGGGCGCTCGCCGAGCCCGCCACGGCGGCCACCATCGAACGGGCCCACCTCGCCGCCATCGGTGACGCGCTGCGGTTCATCGAGACCCACGCCCTCTACACCCGCACCGGCCACAACGGCGTCCGCCAGGTCGACGTGACCGGGTTGGTCGCCGCCCGGTTCACCCACCGCGACAGCCGCGCCGGCGACCCCGACCTGCACACCCATGTCCCCGTCGCGAACAAGGTGCAGACCCTTGACGGCCGCTGGCTGTCCATCGACGGACGCCTGCTGTTCAAGGCCATCGTCGCCGCCTCTGAGGTCTACAACACCGCCCTGGAACGCCGACTCTCCGAAGCCCTCCCCGTCCGGTTCGCCGAACGGCTCTCCACCGACCCCGGCAAGCGCCCGGTCCGGGAACTCGTCGGCGTCGACCCCACGCTGAACGCCCGCTGGTCGCAGCGCCGAGCATCCATCGAGCACCGCCAGTCCGAATTGACGGCCGACTTCCAGCGCGACCACCACCGGCCCCCGACCATGGTCGAGGCCCGCGCGCTGGCGCAGCAGGCCAACCTCGAAACCCGGCAGCACAAGCACGAACCCCGCACCCTCGCCGAACAACGCGCCACCTGGCGCGACGAAGCGGAGACCGACCTTGGCGCCGACGGCGTCCGCGCGATGCTCACCGCGACGCTCACCGCCCGGCAGTTGCGGCGTCCGACGTTCGTCACGCGGACGTGGGTGCGGACGCAGTCAGCGCAGATCGTCGCAACGATGGAGGGCTCGCGCTCCACGTGGCAGGACTGGCACGTCCGCGCCGAAGCACTACGCGTGGTCCGGGCCGCGAACGTGCCCCGTAGGCGTGTCGACGACGTCGTCGCCCGACTCACCCACGCCGCGCTCACCCGGCACTCCGTCGCCCTGCAGGCACCAGCCGACGGCATCACCGAACCCGCCGCGCTGCGCCGCACCGACGGCGACAGCGTCGCCCGCTCCACCTGGCACACCTCCCGCCGGATCATCGCCGCCGAACACCGCCTCGTCGACGCGGCCGGACGCCACGGAGGCCACCAGGTGCCCACCCCCGACGTCGAGGTCGCCCTCATCGAGGCCGTTGCGAACCGCACCCCGCTCAACCCCGGCCAGGTCGCACTCGTCCGCGAGATGGCAACGTCTGGCACCCGCCTCCAGCTCGCGATCGCCCCCGCCGGGTCCGGCAAGACCACCGCCATGCGCGCCCTCGCCACCGCATGGCGCAACAGCGGCGGCACCGTCATCGGACTCGCGCCGTCGGCCGCCGCGGCCGCCCAGCTGGGCGCC
This sequence comes from Nigerium sp., assembly GCA_016711325.1. Taxonomy (GTDB): domain Bacteria; phylum Actinomycetota; class Actinomycetes; order Propionibacteriales; family Propionibacteriaceae; genus Propioniciclava. The sequence goes on from JADJTH010000012.1 coordinate 38,428, forward strand.
CAGATCGACACCCACGCCGACACGATGGCCCTCCTCACCCACGCCCTCAACCACCGGCGACCGCTCCCCGCGTGGGCCGAACGCATTGGGCCGACGAGCCTGGTCATCATCGACGAAGCCGGCATGGCCGACACCCTCTCGCTGGACCAGGTCGTCGAGTTCGTCCTCGACCGCGGCGGCTCCGTCCGCCTCATCGGCGACGACCAGGTCTTCGACTCCTGGCTCACCGCCCGCCAAACCGGCGCCGACGCCCTCATGGTCGCCCCCACCCGCGCCCTGGTGGCCGAACTCAACGCCCGCGCCCAGGCCCACCTCCGCGATGGCAATCGCCCCACGCGCACCGTCGCCCTGCCCGATGGCAGCGACGCCGCGATCGGCGACGTCATCATCACGCGCCTGAACGACCGTCGGCTGCGCACCTCGGGCACCGACTGGGTCCGTAACGGAGACCGCTGGACCATCACCGGCATCGCCACCAACGGGGACCTGCGCGCGATCCACCAGACCAACCGTCAGACCGTAATCCTGCCCGCCGGTTACGTGACCGAGTCGGTCGAGCTCGGCTACGCGTGCACCATTCACGGCGCCCAGGGCGTCACCGCGGACGTCCTGCACGGCATCGCCACCGGCGCCGAGACGCGCCAGCAGCTGTACACGATGCTGACCCGGGGCCGGTACTCCAACCACGTCCACCTGGAAGTCGTCGGCGACGGCGACGCCCACTCCCTCATCCGGCCCGAGGCGATCATCCCGCTCACCGCCACCGACCTCCTCGAACGCATCCTCGCCCGCGACGAGGACAACACCTCCGCCACCACCACAGCCCGCGCCCTCAACGACCCGGCCCACCGGCTCGCGGACGCCGTCGCCCGCTACAGCGACGCCCTCGGCTACGCCGCCGAACAGACCGCAGGTGCCGACATCAGTCGCCGCCTCGAACGGGCAGCCAGCGAGCTCGTCGCGGGACTTCCCGATGCTCCGGCGTGGCCCACGCTCCGCGCCCACCTGTTGTTGATCGCGGCGTCCGGAACCGACCCCGTCCGGGTGCTCACCGCTGCCGTGCAGGCTCGCGAGTTGGGCAGCGCTGCCGACCCGGCCGCGGTCCTTGATTGGCGCCTCGAACCCGCCACCGGACGCGACACCCAGCCCGGACCCCTCCCGTGGCTGCCCGCTCTACCGGCTAGCCTCGCCCGGCACAACGACTGGGGCGACTATCTGCAGCGGCGTCACGCACTCGTCGTCGAACTCGCCGATCAGGTGCGCGACCAGGCGCTGGCGTCCACTCGGCTCCCGGCGTGGGCGCCGGCGGGCAGCTTCCGCCCGGACGCCGCCACCGTCGCCGACCTCACCGTGTGGCGGGCAGCGCACCGGACGCCTACCACCGATACCCGACCCACCGGCGAGCGGCAGTACGCCGCCGCTGAAGCCCGCTGGCAAGCACGCCTCAACCGGCGCATCATCGACCACCTTGCCCCCGCCGTCTCCGAATGGACGCCGCTGCTCCACCACCTGGCGCCTGCCGCCGACCGCGACCCCTACCTGCCCGTCCTGGCCCACAGACTCGCCCAGATCGCCGGCGTCGGCCTGGACGCCCACCGTCACCTCCAATCCGCCACCAACGAGGGCCCGCTCCCCGACGACCACGCGGCCTCAGCCCTGTGGTGGCGGATCTGCAGGCACCTCACCCCCGCCGTCGCCACCCAGCTCGCCGACCAGCACAACACCGTCACCACCAGCTGGCTGACTGCGCTCGAGCAGAACATCGGCCGCGAACGGGCAGCCGCCTTGCAGGCCTCGCCGTGGTGGCCGGCGCTCGTCGCCGTGGTCGAGCAGGCGCTCGCGCGCGGCTGGCAGCTGACCGACCTGATCAGCACGCCCGAGGGTGCAGTCGACATCGACGACTGCCAGACCCTCGTGTGGCGAACCAGCGTCCTGCTCGACCCCCTCCCCGACATCGACGACTTGCCCCCCGACCCCGCCGATACCGCCCCGGACAAGCACTGGACGGCGCGCGCCGATCTCGGTGACGCGGCCAGCGCGACAACGGAGGACAACCAGATCGACGAGGTCGAACCGAACCTCGCATTCACGTGGGAAGCCATCGAGCGCCGCGTGATGACGCCGCCTGAGATCTCCTCCGCGGACTTGAACGCGCAACTCGACCGCGCCGACGCCTGGCGCGCCAGCACCCACACCCCCGAACGCCTTGCGGCCGTCAACGAACTCGCGCTGGAGTACTACCAGGACCGCTACCCCGGCTCGTGGGCCCAGCCCTACCTGGCCGGACGCTTCGGTGCCGACATCACTGACGACCCCGACATCCGCCCCGGCTACGCCCCAGCCGGCTGGACCGGTCTGGTTACCCACCTCCACCGCCACGGGGTCACCGACGACGAGTTGCTCGCCTCCGGGCTCGCCGTCACCGCCTCCACCGGACGCCTCATCGACCGGTTCCGCGACCGAGCCGTCTTCCCCATCGTCCACGACCAGCAGGTCCTCGGGTTCGTCGGACGCCGCCACCCCGACGCCACCGACTTCGACCACGCCGGACCGAAGTACCTCAACACCGCCGAGACGCTTCTGTTCCACAAGCGAGCCCAGCTGTTCGTCGCCGGAGCACGCTATCTGGACGCCAGCGGCATCCCAGTCGTCGTCGAGGGACCCGCCGACGCCATTGCCGTCACCCGCGCCAGCGAGGGCCGCTACGTCGGCGTCGCGCCGCTCGGCACCAACCTGACCAGCGAGCAGGCCGCCCAGCTCCGAGGGTTCGGCGTCGACCCGATCGTCGCCACGGACGCGGACGTGGCCGGCCAGGTGGCCGCACAGCGCGACTACTGGATCCTCACCCCGCAGCTCCTCCAGCCACGCCATGCCGCCCTGCCTGACGGCTCCGATCCCGCCGAGCTCGTGGCCGCCGGCAGCGCCCCGCAGCTGGTCGATGCCCTCGACCAGGCTCGACCTCTGGCCGATGCTCTCATCGACGAGCGCCTTGCCAACCTGCCCCCCGTCGAAGCGGCCCTCGCCGCGGCCTCAGTGATCGCCGCCCTACCCGTTGACTCGTGGGAGTGCGCCGTTCAGACCGTCGCGGAGAGGATCAACGTCGACGCCGACGTCATCCGCTCCAGCGTCGCGGCGTTCATCCGGGCCTGGAACAACGACCCAGCCCGCCTCGCCGACCAGCAACTCAGCCTCATCGCACAGGTCCGGGAACGGCTCACCGCAGCCGCGAGCGCCGGTCGCTGGGAGGCCCTCGCCACCCGAATCGACCCCCGCCTCATCGGAGACCCTCACTGGCAGCAACTCGCCGGGGCCCTGCATGCGGCGCATGCACGGCGACTGGACGTCCCCGAAGCGATCTCCGTCGCCCTCGAGAGCGGTCCCCTCGACCCCGCCGCCCCCGCGGTCGACCTCGCAACCCGGATCGAACGACTCACCTACCCCGAGCCGTTGATCTTCGAGCCTGACGACCATGGCACGCACACCCAAGAGGACGGCCTCCGCCACAACCGGCCATACCGGGACCGTGCTCCGATCACTTGGTGAGGCACTTGTCGTGCAGTTTACCTCCGTGAGTCACAATCGCCCGGTGGGATTCGAGGCCGTGACCATATGAGGCAGTCGCGGGCATCGTCCACACGCCAGTTAGCGGGTAGCGGAGATTGTGATTATTAGGACACTGGCCAAGGCGCTCAAACCCCAGACAGCTACTGTCCAGGACGGTCGGCTCCATCGGACCTGCACGTAGGATGCGGCGGACAGACACCCAGCCAATAGTGCGGTGACAAGCGGGCTCGGTGGCCACAGTTCGAGATTGCCAAACGCGATTAGTCCGATAGCGCCAACACCTGGTGTTCGATGATGGCGATGCAGGCGGAAACCAGCACCACCGCAGGAAGGCGACCCAAGTAGGGATGCAGGGGGCGGATGACGTTGAGTGCCAGCCAAAGTCGTCCGATCTGCAGTGCCAGCGCGCCAAATCCAAACAGGGCAACGGGCCAGAATCCCCAGAACCAGTCAGATACGGGGAATCGGGCAATTTCCAGAATGGCAGCAACCGTCGATGCCACTGCACCCCCAACGCCGACCGTGAACCACAGGACCTGCCGCGGACTGGGGCGACAAGACCACCTGAATTCCGGGAGGTGAATCCACGATGCCATCTTTGCCGACGCCATAAGCAAGGCCGCCCGCACTGCCCCAAACCCCACCGCTACCGCTCCAAGGGCAACTAGCCTGAAATTCGTCGAGTCCGCCGCCCAGCTGCCCAAGATGCCGCGTTCTGCCAGGAAGGGAAGGCTCAGGGCGACAGCGCTACCGGCGGCGAGAGCTACCTCGCCATAGGTCAGGGGCCGCGATCGCCCACGAATGAGATCTGGGGTCGACTGGAAGGCCGCAGCGGTCAGGAACCCCAGCGCGATCGTGAGCAGCGTGGCTCTTGCTTGAGCTTCAACCCGATCGCTGACGGAGGTGTAGCGCAGCGAAGGGGGCGTTACCTCATCTCTGTTCTGACGCCAGGTCATGACAACCATGCCCTGCAACTCCTGAGCCTTGTCTGGATCGGGATACACCTCGCGGACGTCCGTCAACGCGCCCCGTGCCCGGAAGGTGTAGACGACCTGTGGCCACCGGATTGTCCGTGTCGATCATGCTGACACGCGGAAACGTCACGAGATGGTCGCCTCCGCCGGTCGTGTGGGTGAACCCGCGCCACCCGCACAGTTCTGCAGGGTCTGAAGGCGCCCCTCTATCGGGCAGCTCAACTGGACATACTTCGTGGATTGAGCCACGGTCACGGACGACGGTGCGGACTTCCTCTGCTCCTGAAGAGATGTCGACACTCCACGAGGGAGACTCATTCACGGCAACCTGCACATCGGGACTGCGAACGTTGCTGAGCACGATCGTGACTTGTGACACGTTAGGCGACGGGCTCGTAATAATCGGTATGAGAGCGGCCGCTGCGGCCGCGGTTCCCACTAGGCAAACGACAGTAGCTAGCCGTTGGAATCTGAGGATTCGGTCGTCGGCGTCGCGGCGAGATTCATCGTCCGCGATCGTCGGAGTCTCCTGAGGATCCAGATCTGGTCTACTCGTTACGGCGCTCTGTGACTCCTGGAGAACATTCAGCGCGCTGGATACGGCACGCTGAACGGCTCCGAGCCTCTCGATCGGAAGGCGCTTGAGATCGCGCACCAAACGGTGGTCCCACCGGGGCGGCGAAAAGAACCGGCCAAAAGGTCCCTTCCGGGCCTGCTCGTCAGGGGACTGAAACCCACAACCGGCAAGGACGCTTGCTCGGATTCCTGCAGGCAGGGCCGCAGCGTCGCCCACAATGCGTTCGGCTAGGCCTCTTCGGGCCCTCGCTACGCCTCGGTTCCGGCACATGACTGCGCTTACCCCAATTCGATCATCATCGTTCGCCATCTAGACGTCGACTCGGTGAGCCCACCGGGGGCAACGGAGCATCGAAACGCGACGAACCGCCTCCGCGCGAATGCCTCTGGCCCCGCAATCGGCCGACGAGGCTCCTCCACGAGGCATCCTACGTGTAACGCGTTGTGGCGGTCCCAAGCATCCATCCGACACTCCTCCCGCGTGAGCTCCGATCCGATTGTTCCGCACCCGGGCGTGTCGATTGCCACCGCGTCCAAGTCGCGGCCCGGAGCGCTGTCGCCCGCAGGGGTTTCCCTCGATGCAGCTGAGCCCGAGTCGGTGCGTCGCTGATTGGCGCCGAGACGTCCCTCTCGGGATCACGCGCCTGGTTGGCACGCCCCACACTTCGCCGGCTGCAACACCCGGAGTCGTAGGGCACTTGCCTTGCGTCTCACGCCGTTTCCTAGGATTTCTGAGACACTAGAGCAATGGGCGTCCTCGGCTATACACGCGTCAGCGCAGGCAGCCCGGATGCTGACGCTCAACTCGACGCGTTGATGTGCGCGGAAGTGAGTGTCCAAGACGTCTTCACCGATCATGACACTGCCGAAAAGGGCGCCCCCGGGCTCCCAGCCATGCGGCGGCTCTTGGCGAACGCCGAGGAAGGTGCCACAGTTGTCGTTTGGCGGCTCGACCGCCTTGGCCGATCGCTCAGCGAGGTGCTGGACACCGTAAGCCTAATCCGCGAACGAGGCATCAACTTGCGCTCCCTGCAGGAAGGCATCGACTCGCGCACCGACACCGGCCGACTCTTGCTGGACTTCACCGCAAGACTCCATGAGTACGAACGACACCTGTCCAGCGAGCGGATCGCGGCAGGTATGGCGTCCTCTCGAAAGACGGGCACGAGACTCGGCCGACCGCCGCTCGATCCCTCGGAGATCCGAGACAAGATCCGCGCGGTCGAAGACGCGCGAGCCCGCGGTGTGACCGCCGCCGACGCCGCGCAACTGGTGGGATGGAGCCGAGCCACCTTCTATAGGCACCAGCAGGAACACGGGTCCCAGCGATGACTCGCGACGACCTGATCCTCACCGCCGCTCTCACCCTTCACGGCGCGCTCATCGGCTTCGCCATCCGGTGGCGGCTGGCAACCCTCACCTACCGTCATGATGACGAAGCCAGCCAACCCAATCCTGGACCTCGCTGGTGGATACCCGTCGCGGTTACAGTCGCCAGCGGACTCCTCGCTTGGCGTCTCGGCGTGACGCGCTGGCCGTTGCTGCTGCCGACCCTGCCACTTGCTTGGTTCGGCCCGTGGTTGTCCGCGATCGACCTCGACGTCCGCCGACTCCCGAACCGGCTTCTTGCCGTCCACAGCGTCCTCGTGGCTGTGGGGCTGGGAGCCGCCACCCTCATCACCGGCGACCTCGAAATCGCCATCCAAGCCGCTTTGGGCGGAGTAGTCGCGTTCATCGTCTTCTGGATCCTCGACCGGGTTCGGCCCGGCGGTTTCGGTTGGGGTGACGGCAAGTACATCCCGATCATTGGCGCCGCAACCGCAGCGGTCAGCCTCTCCGTCGCGTGGTGGGCATTCCTGATCGCCTGTGTGGCAGCCGTCGTGGCGACCTCGTTCCGCCGCCGGCGAACCGCGTTCCCCTTCGGGCCGTGGCTGGCCATCGGGGCGCTAGCGGCCATCGCGATATTCGGGTGAGCGTCGGCAGTCGCTGGCCAGTAGCGCAGATCATCCAGCCTAGAAGACCTCGCCGGTGGAGGGGTCGATCAGGTCACCGCCGTCCAGAAGGGTGAGTTGGTTACGGGAGGGCCGAACGTCCTCGTCTTGGGTGAGTGCGACCAGGTCCGACTCGAACGCTCGGAGTCGCTGGGCGGACGCCGCTTCGCTCGTGTGGCGGGTGTAGCGGCTGCGGCTGGGCCAGGGCTGGTGGTCGTCGTCGCAGGACTGCTTCAGTCGCTGACGCATCCGCTCGATGAAGCCGGGCAGGACGTAGCGGTGCCAGTTCTCGAGGACGTCCGACGTCGGCGCGTGGCCGGCGCGGCGGCGCTGGTCGGCCACCACGGCAAGCTCGTGGACCAGGTGGGGATGCAGCGGCCAGCAGTGAGGGATGCACCCGCCTCCCGAGGCTTCCCACACGTACTCCGTGTTGATCCACTCCGCCACCTGGTCGAGCCACAGCCAGACCTCCCACCGCAGACCCCTCTCCAGGCACGTGGTCGGGTCCCACGGGCGCGGCAGGTTGGCGGGGTTGCCCAACTTCTTCTTGCGCTCCTCGCTGCCGTTCTGTGCCTCCCATAGGTCGTGGTAGGCCTTCTGGACCCGACTGCCCGGCACTGGGAAGCCCGCCACAAGCGGGCCGCCTTGGGTCGCCCCTTCACCAGCCATGGCGTTGCGCTTCCACGAGGGCGGCGGCGGTCCGGGTCTCGACGTCCACAGCACCTATCCGGCTCGCGGTGAGCTCCTCCCGAAGCGCGCGCTGTTGGGCCAGAAGGCGGTGGCCGTCGCGTCCCTCGATGCACCGGTGCAGCCGGGCAATGATCGGTCTGGCGTTCTCCGCGATCACGAGGGCCTGCTTGTCGGGCAACTGTCGCAGCTCCTCGGGGCGCAGGATCGGGATCTCCTCGGAGTGGATCGTGCGTCCGCGGCCGCTTCCCATTTGCCACGACGAACGGGGCACCCGGACGCTGCCGACCAGGTCGGAAACCTCCTGGTTGAACGACACGTCCTTCGAGCCGCCGAACCATACGAGCACGTTCGTGAGGCCCACCAGTGCGCGGGCCTCCTGCTCGCCAAAGATCGCCGCCAACTGCCGAAACGTCTGTGCCGCGTAGATGAACGACAACCCTAGGGCCCGCTCGTTCGCCATCCGAGTCCGGAGCGTTGGCAGCGGAGCCGTCGAGGGCAGCTCATCCAGGCAGGCCAGCATGGGAGGACATAGGCGGCCGTGCCTGCTGGTGTTGGCCTGCTTGATTGCCGTGTCCAGGACATGCTCGGCGACTGCAGTCATCAACGGGGACGCAGACGCGTAAGGGTCCTCGCGGCCCAGAAGGTAGATGGTGCCCCGGTTGCGGAGCACCTCGGCGACGTTGGTGGCCGGTCGCCCCTCCGTCGGCACGCAGCGGCGTCGGATGTTGTCTTGGAAGAAAAGCGACATGGCTTGCTGGACGGTTGTGATCGTGTTCGCGCTGGTGCGTTCGTCACCGCGCAGCGCCCCTTGCAGGAGGCCTGCCCACAATGGGTCGGAGTGCGGGTGCATCCGCAGGATCTCCTCGGGCTGAGAGGTTGACAACGGCTTGGCCACCCACAACAGCAAGTCATCGAGGGTCTTGCCGGTGAGCGCTGCAGCGTGGAAGTACGCCATCAACACCTTTGCGGCCTCGGCGGCGTAGAACCGAGCCGCGGCGTCCCCCGAACCGTGGCTCGTCCCGTGGATGGTTCCCGCCGTGAATGCCTTCGCTCGGCGTTCGGACACCATGCGGTCGACACACCCGGCGATCGGGTCCCACACCAGCTCGGGAAGGCCGGGGACGAGGCCGAACGGATCCAACACCACGCAGGGCCGGCCGCCCTTGGAGCGTTCGGGCAGCGACAGAAGCAGGTCGTCGGGTTTGGTGAGCGTGACCATTGCGGCGCCAGGGGCGCTGATGAGCGCCGGCGTCAGCAGGTCCAGCGTCTTGCCGGAACCCTGCGGGCCGATGACTCCGGCGGTCCGGTCCCACGGGCACCACAGCTCACCGGACTTTGGCTGGTGACCGGCGCCGATGCGCCAACCCACCTGTGCGGGATCGAAGCGCTTGGCCCGGTCGTGTCGGCGTCGGCCGACGGTTAGAGTGTCGGTCATCGCCGGGCCTTCCAGCCTCCGGGATACAGGTCCGGCCGGACCACGTGTCGCACCTTCCACAGGCGGTCCTCTCCGAGGAGTTCGTGGGCCTCGGGAATCGACGCCATGCCGCGCATCCGCCCTGGACCCCACCGGCGCCACGCCAATAAGCCGGCGACGGCGGTCGCGGTGACCATGAGAAGGCCAACGACGGTCAGCCACCCCCACAGGCTGGTCGCACTGGCTGCCTGATGCACCCCGGGCAGCCCCGCCGCGGCGTCCCCAGCGAGTACGCCCGACAGGCTGCTCACCAGCCTGTCGGGTGTTGGCCACCGCCAGCCGGCGCCGGCGAACCAGTTCGCGACCGACCGACCCAGTTGGCAGGCGAAGACCCCCAAGACGACGAGTCCGCACACGAAGGCCAAGGGGACCTCCCACGTCCAGGGGTACTGGTCCTCCACTCGCTCCCGCTGCATCACCGCTCCTTCGCGTCCACCCACCTAACGGGTCCGGGGACGCGTTCGGGGACGGCGATTAGGAGGTCGCAGCCTTCCGATTCACCAGCCATCTGAATCCGCGAGCCTGCAGCCAGGTCTGGAAGAGGTCATGGGAGGCCGTGATCCAAGACAGCGGCCACGGTCGACTATCTCCGGGTCCACGCCGCGGCCGTGACCGGTGTCGCCCGGATGGACCACACCATGTCGAGACCGACCACGACCGCCGCCTTGCGGGATAGTAGGGTCAAGGTGACCGATGCTTGGTGGCGCTATGTGACGCTGACTAGGTTAGTTAAGTAACCGCGCGGGACTGTCGGAGCCGAGCTGTACGTTGCGGTGATACTAGTGCTCGTGACCAGATGAGAGGTAGCTAGCTCCGTGAAGAGGCTCAAGTTGCGCGACAGCGCCGACCCGCTCAGCCCGAGGGCACCCCAGCCCACCGCGCACGATGAGGGCCTCACGGCGTGGCCCGAGGACCTCCTATGACGGCTGCGCATGGCCAGGGGGCTGAAGACACGATCCAATCGGGATACACCCTCGACTACATCAGCGGACGTCCGATCAAAGAGACCCAAAAGGAGCTTGTTCGCCAGAAGATTGTCAGAGCGCTCATCCATGAGTATGGCTTCTCGCCTGAGAACATGGCGCTCGACTTCTCCGTTGGTGGGCGTAAGAAGGTCGACATCGCGGTCTTCCACCACGAAAAACCCCACACTCTAGATCATCTCAGCCGCGCCGTTATCTGCCGCCCCGAACCCAAACAGGGCAAGAACGCGGTGCGCATTCGCGACTTCCAACAGGCATCCAAGGACCTCGAAGGCATCGAGGACATCATGGAGCAGGTCGACTCGATACAGCATGGTTTGTGGACCGACGGACTCGATCTCTTTTTCGTCCAGAAGGAGCGCACTCGGTTCGAAACGAAGTGCGTGCCCATCGGCGACTGGCCCCTTACCGAGGAGTCCGTGGGCACGAAGGATGTCCTCTCAGACGCTCGCGCTCGAGTCGCCGATCCGGAGATGCTCAAGATCACGTTCCGCCGCTGCCACAACTTCATCCACGGCAACGAAGGCATGCCTAAGGATGCTGCATTCTGGCAGTTCCTCTATCTAATCTTCTGCAAGATGCACGATGAGAGCCAGCAGTCCGCGTTGCGCCAGTCCTACCAGCGCCGCTTCTGGGCAGGTCCGACCGAGCAGTATGACGTGGCGGGACGCAAAGCCATCCGATCCCGCATCGAGAGCCTGTTCGCTGAGGTCAAGCGGCAGTATAGGAACATCTTCCAAGGCAACGAAACGATCAGCCTTTCCGACCGCGCACTCGCATTCGTAGTCTCCGAACTGGCCAAGTACGACTTCACTCGCACGGACGTGGATGCCAAGGGAATCGCGTATCAAGAACTTGTCGGCGTCAACCTTCGTGGTGACCGAGGCCAGTACTTCACGCCGAGAGGCGTTGTCCGACTCGCCATCGACATGCTCGACCCAAAGGAGAACGAGACGGTCCTGGACCCGGCGTGTGGGACGGGAGGTTTCCTCGTGGCCGCACTGGCCCACCAGTTGGCCCGCAGGGTCCCGTCAAGGTCGGTGAGAGTGTGGGTTGACTAGGGGTTTGTTGGCGTGTCCTGCACGGGGACGCGGTCCTTGCGCTCAGGATGGGAAGCGCTAAACCATCCAGCCTGATTGAAGGACCGCGTCCAGTGACATCTTCCCCTGTCACGGCCGCTCGCGTCGACCCGACGTTGCTGCGTGCCGCCACCCTCGTCCAACTGTTCCCGCTTCTACCCGATCCCAGAGACCCCAGAGGCCTTCGCCATCGGCTGGATGTCATCCTCGCCCTCGCTGTGGCCGCAGTGGTTGGGGGTGGGCGGTCGATGGCGGCGATCTGGGAGTTCGCCCAAGACGTCGGAGCCGACCTGCTGGCCCAGCTCGGGATGCCAGCGGCGATCCCTTCCGAGCCGACGATCCGCCGCCTGATCGAGGCCATCGATCCTGTCGTGTTCAGCATGCTGCTGGGTGCTTGGATGAGGATCAGGTGGGACAGGATCGATGGTCAGCAGGTGATCGCTGTCGATGGCAAGACGGTGCGCCGGGCCTGCGCCGCGGGGCAGCGGGCACCGCATCTGGTCTCGGCGCTCTCCCATGGCACCGGCCTAGTGCTTGGCCAGGTCAAGGTGGATTCGAAGACCAACGAGATCCCAGCAACCCGCGATCTGCTAGGCATGATGGACCTGGCTGATGTCGTGGTCACCGCTGATGCACTCCATACGCAGCGGGACACTGCCACCTTCATCACCGAGCGTGGCGGCGACTACGTGCTGACCGTGAAGGGTAACCAGCCGAACCTGTTCAAGGCGTTGGCGGCCCTGCCGTGGAACCAGGTCCCCGGTGAATCCGAGACCCAGAAGGGCCACGGCCGCCGTAGCACCCGGACCATCAAGGCGGTCCAGTGTCCGGCCTGGATCAGCTTTCCCGGCGCCCAGCAGGTGCTGCAACTGCGTCGCACCACCACCGCCAACGGCAAACCACGTGTTGAGGTGGTCTACCTCATCTGCTCCAAGACCATGGCCGCTGCCCAACCCAGCCGGGTCGCTGACTGGGTTCGTGGGCACTGGGGCATCGAAGACAAGCTCCACTGGGTCCGCGACGTCACGTTCGATGAGGACAGGTGCCGGATCAGGACCGGCGTCGGTGCTGAAAACATGGCCACCCTGCGCAACCTGGCCATCAGCCTCCACAGACTCGCCGGCGCATCCAACATTGCCGCAGCCCTGCGCGCCGTGTCCAGAGACGTCAAACGCGCCGTCAAACTCCTACTGACAAGCTAGAACCCGACAATGACGGGGCCCTGAGTTGGCCCGCTTCCGCGAGGATGCACACATCCGAGCAGGGCATGAGTCGACGGAGGAGTTCCTCAACGTCCATGATCGCCTCAGAACGTACGCGGCGTCCTGCGTTTTTGGCGCTGACTTCGATCCGTTCCTCATTCGAGCCGCTCAGATGAACATGGTTCTTGCGGGTGATGGACGCGGGCACATGTATCACATGAACTCCCTCGAGTTCCCGAGGGGACATCTGGCCGATCTTGCACGCGCACAAGGAGACATCCCACTCAATTCTGTGGACGTGATCGCGACCAATCCGCCGTTCGGGTCGGATATCCCGATCACAGATCCGCAGATTCTTGACTACTACGAACTCGCACGTGCCTGGGAGCCAGACGGCGAAGAAGGCTTCCGCAACACTGGGGTGCGAAAGAGCAGTGTGGCGCCCGAGATCCTCTTCATTGAACGGTGTATCAAGTGGCTCAAGCCGGGCACTGGACGTCTCGGCATCGTGCTTCCCGACGGCGTCCTCGGCAACCCTGCATCGGAGTACATCAGATGGTGGATCCTCCGTGAGACACAAGTGCTCGCCTCAGTTGACCTGCCCGTGGAGGCTTTCATCGCGGAGGCCAACGTCAACATCCTCACTAGTCTTCTCTTCCTGCGCCGCAAGAGCGAGGAAGAGAAGCACCGCGAGGCGCTCGGTAGTAGGCGGGACTACCCCGTGTTCATGGCAGTGGCAGATAAGGTCGGTTTCGACCGACGTGGAGCCAAGCTCTATAAGCGCACCCCAGAGGGTGACGAGATTGTCACCACCAACAAGGTCATCGAGCGCATCCGCATCGGCGGCAAGCTCGTCGAACGGACACTCAATCGCAAGGATAGGATCGAGGATAACGACCTCCCCGTCATCGCGGAACGCTACCGTCAGTTCGTGCAAGAGCAGCCCGATGAGTGAGTTCGATACCACTCTTAACCCCGAACATCATGAGGACACTGCGAGTAACGCGCTCGACTTTCTCCTCGATCTCCTCACCGGGGGGAAGCATCCGGCGATGCCGAAGAACATCCAAGGGCCGAAGGTTCTTCGTCAAATTTCCGATGGCTACAAATTCGACAGAGCTGATGTTGAGATCGACTGGCGTCATGGCCGACGAAGCCTGCGGCCAGCTAAGGTCGACATTGCCATGCTGCTCAAGCCCGGGGTGGTTTCTCGGTGACCAGGCGTTTCCAGATCAAGACGGTCCCAAGCCACCTGCTCGATAAGGCCGGACGACGCCTCGACTGCGGACCCTATATGTCGGGCGTCTTGGAGGCGATGGAGAGGCTCGCCAGGCTCCCCAACGAGCCCTTGTCCAGGGTGACCACGGGGATCTTCCACGCGGGTCGGGAGAGCCGGCAGTGGGTCGAGTCGCCAGACCACGGGGTCCCGTTCCTGGGTAGCACCGACATTCTGGCCGCCGACCTGACGCGCTTGCCGTACCTGGCCAAGAAGCAGGTCCTGTCGAATCCAAGCTTCATCCTTCAAGAGGGCTATACCTTGATCACCCGGTCAGGAACAATCGGACGGATGGCTTATTGTCGATCCGATATGGACGGCATGGCCTGCTCCGAACATGCCATGAGAGTGGTCCCTGACCGCGAAGCGATCCTGCCTGGCTACCTCTACGCTTTCTTGTCTGGTCGATTCGGAGTTCCGCTCGTTGTATCGGGTACTTACGGGTCCATCGTCCAGAGCATTGAACCCGAGCACATCGCCGGTCTTCCCGTACCTCGCCTTGGCGAAGTAGAGCAGCGGGCCCACGACTTGGTCCAGCACGCCGCGCGGAACCGAGTGAAGGCCAGTCGCGCTGCTGAAGAGGGTATCCTCCTGTTCCAGTCAGCGGCACGTATCCCTCCCTTACCGCCCATTCAGTTGGGCAGCGTCCCATTCGGGGCAACGACTGTGCCGGTTTCGGCATGCCTGTCCCGACTCGATGGGGGATTCCACAGTGGATATCACTCGGCGGCTATCACCTCCCTCGAGGCCGGGCCGCTGGGCACGGTGACCGTCCGTGGCCTTGGTGTCGAAATCGTGGAGCCCAAACGCTTCAAGAGGATTCACATCAGCGATCCCGTCCACGGGTTGCCTCTATTCGGCACCGCGGCCCTGCTCTGGGCAGATCCTCTACCAAGTTACATGATCCCCAAGGAAATGAAGGGCATCGACGACCTGCTTGTGGATGAGAACACAGTCCTTATCCCACGATCGGGGCAGATCTCCGGAATCCTCGGCACCGCCATTCTTCCCTTCGGCGACGTGGTGGGCGCTGCCGTATCGGAGGATGCCATCAGGATTCGGTGCGAGAACCCAACCCAAGCGGGGTTTTTCTACGTCGCACTATCCAGCGAGTACGGAAGGCGACAATTGAAGGCACGTGCTTACGGTTCATCGATTCCCCACCTTGACGTCACGCAGATTGGCTCGGTTGTTATCCCCAAGTTCTCCGACACGGAAATGAGCACGATCGGTGGGCTCGGCCGGCAAAGCGCCGCGCTGCGCGACGCGGCAGTTGCGTGTGAGCGCGAGGCCCGACTGCTGGTCGAGCTGGCCATTGAGCGAGGCGATGCCTGATGGCGAAGGTGTTCCCCGTCGGCCAACCGGCCAACGAGTCGGAGCGACGGGCCATTGCATTCCTTCGGGATCGCCTGCCAGATGACTGGAAGTTGTTCCACAACTTCGAGTTGCGTCAGCGCACCGAAGTCTTCGAGATCGACATCGCCCTGCTCGGCCCTCACGCCGTCTACCTGGTGGATGTCAAGGGCACACACGGGAGCATCGACGTCTACGGGTCTCGGTGGTATCCGGAGGGCCGGCAGGCATTCTTTTCGCCGCTGGCCAAGCTACGGAACCATGCGCGCATCCTGGCCTCGCTGATCGCCGACAGCAACTCTGGAAACCCTGACATGCGCAAGATCCATAGCCAGGCCACGGTCCTACTGACCCAAGATGACGCGGTGCTCTCTGATCCGAACGGCCTTGACGGCCCCGACGTCACCGATCTCAAGCGTTGCCTTCGCTACTTCAACGACCCGAGCCGCATCCCCGCGCATCGGCTGTCCGACATAGGGCGCTATCACGGGCAGATCGCGGGCCTCCTCTCAAAGCGAACCCCCGGAACGCGGCTCTGGTCTTCCGTGATTGGCAGGTGGTGGAGCGGCAGGGAGGAACTGACCGCTACACCGAGTACCGCGCCAAGAACAGCCTCCTGGGGAAGTCCGCCGGCGCCGTCCACCTGCGCGTCTACCAGACCGACCCATACCAGGACTCGGCCACACGCCAGGCGGAACTCAAGCTGATCAGCAACGCGTACCGTGCACTGGTGGCCTTGCCGCCAAATCGAAACATCCTGTCTGTGAGGGATTTCTTCTTGACCGACGAGCAGGACAAAGCCGTGCTTGTGACGGAGGACGTAGCCGCGCAGGCGCTGCGTCTCCACATCAACAAGTCGACGTTGGCCCTCACATTCGACCAGAAGCTCCAGGTGATGCGCGGAGTGCTGGCTGGGCTGCACCACGCGCATGCGCACGGCGTCGTGCATCGTAACCTAACGCCGGACGCGATCTTGGTCGGACGCATTGGAGAAACCAAGTTAACGAATTTTGACTTCGCCAGGGTGGACGCGGACCGGACAGGAACCATTGCCGGGCAGATTGTGGACGACTTGTCGAGCGACTATCAAGCCCCAGAGTGCTTCGCCGATCCGGGACGGGCGACCGCCGAGTCCGACCTGTACTCGGCTGGTGTGGTGTTCTACGAACTGCTGGTCGGCGAGCGGCCTTTCGATTCGATGTCTCAGGTGCTGGATCTGTCCGGCCGATTCCCCGTCAGCGCGTCTGAGCAGCGCCCTGATCTGCCCGCCGGATTCGATCTGTGGCTGCAGCGATTCTGCGAGCTCGACCCCGACCGTCGCCACGCCACCGCGGCCGTGGCCCTTCAGGAACTGGAGGCACTGATCCTGCCGGAGGCTCGACACGTGCCGCCGGCGGATGAGGTGAAGCCGACGCCTGAGCTGACGCTGGCACTGGGCGACCTGCTGGATCTGCCGAAGGATTCCATGATCAACAACCGATTCCGGGTCGAGAAGCGACTCGGATCGGGCGGATTCGGCGTCGTGTACAAGGTGTTCGACGCCCTCGGCGACGTCGAACGGGTGATCAAATTGGTCACGAAGGACCGGCAGAGCGTCTATGAGCGGCTCAAGCGCGAGTACAAGACTCTGACGGGATTGCCTGCTCATCCCCATGTGGTCAAGGTCGTGTGGGCCGACCGGATGAATGACGTCGACCGCACGCCGTACATCCTGTTCGACTACATCGATGGTTTGGACGTCTCCGAGCTGATCGACGCGAGGGCGCTGTCGGTCGACGACGCAGTTCGGATCGCCCGCGAGGCCGCCGAGGGCCTGCGGCACCTGCACGTGCATGGCATCTATCACCAGGACGTGAAACCATCGAACCTGCTGTGGACGGACGACGGCGTGCGGATCATCGACTTCAACGTGGCCGTGTCGGAGGATGATTCGGGCGAGGCTGGCGGCGGCACAAGGCGCTACCTGCCTCCCGACTACGATTTCTCTCACGCCCCGGAGATCCCCGACCGGATTGACCGTGACCTGTACGCCTTGGGGGTTACCTTCTACCAGTGCCTCACCGGAGAGTATCCGTTCAACCAGCCGACCCCGCCGCTGAGAACTCAACCTCGCGACCCCAGACAGTTCAAGGGCTACGGGGACCTGAGCGAGTCGCTCATCGATGTTGTCGCCAAGCTGATCGCGCCTGAGAGGCGCGACCGATACGTCTCAGCTGACGAGCTGCTGGCCGCACTGGCGAGGGTGAAGCGCTACCGGATCGCCCTTTCGACGTCCGAACCGACCGCTCCGAACGCAGGACCCGTGACGCGTCTGGATCTCAGCACGACGACGCGGAACACCAACCCGTTTGTGTCGTACCTTCTCACCCTCTATAGCCAAAGCCGGGTATCGAACGCAGGCACGCGCGGCCTGGACGACATCGGCAAAGCCACTTATGTGCCAACCCACCTGGACGACAAGCTCCAGCCGGCCCTGCTCGCCGGGGAGTTTCGCCTCGCGATTATCTCCGGCAACGCGGGCGACGGCAAGACCGCGTTCATCCAGCAATTCGAGAACGCAGCGGAAGCGAAGGGCGCCCACGTCCAGCGCGGTGCGAACGGCGCGGTGTTCAACCTCCACGGGCACAGGTTCGTGACCAACCACGACGGCAGCCAGGACGAGGGCGACACACGCAACGACATCGTGCTGCAGAGGTTCTTCGCTCCGTTCGCGGGAGCGGACCCGAAGTCGTGGCCGTCTAGTGAAGCGCGCGTCATCGCCATCAACGAGGGCCGTCTGGTCGACTTCCTCCTCGAGCACGAGGACGAGTTCCCGCTGTTGGCGGGGATGGTTCAAGAAGGACTAGCGGGCGGTACGCCGCGCGACGGAGTCGCCGTGATCAACCTGAACCTGCGATCGGTCGTCGCGCCAATAGGCCAAGATGGCCCGTCAATAATGGAGCGGCTGATCTCTCAGTTGACGCTGCCTGAGTACTGGGACGCATGCCGCCGGTGTGACTTGAAGTCGAAGTGCTATGCCTTTCACAACGCGCAGACGTTCCAGGACCCGGTGGCAGGACCCCAAGTCGTTGAGCGTCTGAAGTACCTCTACACCGTCACCCATCTACGCGGTCGTCTGCACATCACGATGCGAGATCTGCGGTCGGCAATGGCGTTCATGCTTGTTGGCACCAGGAACTGCGCCGACATCCACGACCTGTACCAGCAGAGCGGAGAGAACGCGCAGAATCGCATACTCGACGGGTTCTATTTCGACTCATGGCTCGGTGGGGCGGAGCCTTCGTCTGACCGGCTGGTGTCACTGATGAACGAGCTCGATCTGGCTCAAGTTAGCAATCCCGACCTTGACCGCGAGCTGAGCTACCTCGGCCCGACAGCGAAGAGGACTAGCCGCTTCGATTTCGCTGATCGCGGCCATTACGACGACGACCTGGCCGACTCGTTGTTCCGGAACCTCCCCCGCGACCTCACATTATCGCAGCGGGGAACGCTGATCGCGAAGCACCACACGTACTTGGCGCATATGCGCCGGCGCCACTTCTTCGAGTGTCGCGGCCCTGAGTGGAGGGGCATGCTGCCCTACAAATCAATCGACCGGTTCCTCGACGCGATCCGCGCGGACGGGCCGTTGCCTCACGCAGACGTGACCGGGCTGCTGGAAGCGATCAACCGTGGCGAAGGGCTGAGCGATTCGACGGCGCTGGGAGACCAGTTGGCCCTGCGGGTTCGACAGGTGGACAAGGGCACGATACGCAGCTACCGGCTCTTCGACGGGGAACGGTTCACGATCGGAGCGGAGTTGCAGGCGCTCGCCCACCCGTTCCTGGAGGGCTTGTCGCAAGCGCTAGTGCTGGCCTATGAGTCGCCGGAAGGCTACCGCTCGGCGCTGAGGGTCAGTTTGGACATCTACGAAATGCTTACTCGGCTCAAGGAAGGCTACGAGCCGAGCGTGGAGGAGCGTGAGGGTTTCTACTTAAGCCTGACGGTGTTCAAGAACATCCTGGCATCGGCCCCCTACCAGGAGGTTTTGCTCACAGAAACGGGACGCGAGTTCTTCCAGATCCGGCGCGACCCGCAAGGGGTCCTGTGGATGGACAAGCTGGGCGCAGGGAGGGACGTATGAGCATCGCGAACCGCGACAAGGAGTTCCGCACACCGAAGATCACGTATCTCGACTTCAAGCACATCGAGATGGACCGGGTCTTGACCCTGTTGTTCCCCCGCCTGAAGTACGAGGGGTACGCCAGTCGGCGTCCCCCGAGGCCCGGCGACTTGACCGTCGAGGAGTTCCTGAAGGAGTTCGAGGACCACCCCGGGTGGTTCGAGGGATTCGCCGCCTACCCTGACGTGACGTATCGCTGGATCGAGACCGACCTGATGGACGTGGTGAACCGCGGACGCGCCAATCAGGCGGTGGCCGCCCCCAGGCCACTACACGGCAACACGTACAAATTCCGCAACGCCCGGCACTCGCGCGACTACGGAGCAGCTGAGCAGATCTACTGGATGCTGTTCTTCGCGCGGCAGGGCCGGGGACAGTCCGTGCGCGACGCGCTCAAACGGTTCTTCTTCCCCGGCATCGACCTGCCCACTGACCAACACGACCCAAGGGCGGTCGTTGATGTGGAGACGCAGGCGATCCTACGGCTGGACAGCCAGGTCACACAGGACATGCGCGACTCGAGAGAGCCGACCCGCGTCCGGCCTCTCTGCGTCGGCAAAGCCGACATCATGGCCGACGACATCCTGCGTCTCCTCGCCTACGAGCCATTCATTCCCCGGTCTGTGTTGGTGGACTACCTCAAAACGCTCATGGCGTTCCACCTCGCCCAGTACCACATGAAGCTTCTGTATATGCTTCCCAAGATCGTCAATCAGCAGTCCGCGGGCGACGTTTGCACCACCACCGAATGCCCCCTCGTCACCGAGACAGGTGACCCGCTCCCAGGTTGCCCCTACCGTGTCAACCTGATTGTGGACATGGCTGAGGCCGACAATCAGCACATGACCGAGCTATCTCGCCGCTCCGCCGACAGGGTATACAGGCAGATCCCTGCCTTCGTCCATGCTGGTTTCGTTGTTAAGAAGCTCGACGAGATGGCTGAGTTTCTGAGCGTGAAGACGAAGAAGCTGTCCGTCCCACCCAGCGGCACATTCTCCGTGGCCGATCTGGTCGCACTTCTCAAGCCGAAGCACGCCGCCGACAGGAGCGCTTTCTTCGGCTCGCGCCTCGTGACCCTGATTGAAGGGACGGACGACGGCGACCCGGAAATCGATCGAGTCACTGCGATGGGTCTTGAGGACTTCGACGCGTACATCGAGATCCTCATGGCCTACCGCGGCAAGTACCACCGTCAGTACATCACCGAATGCCTCGATTCCCTCCTGCTCAAGAACAGGGCCACGGGTCTGCTCGCCCAATCCCGGGCCAAGGGCAGCCCTCGCAGGTTCGTCCTCGGAAGCAGACTCCTCGAAGTGCTGCTCCAGGTCGCGGTCTTGTCCGACGATAGAGGGCACTTCACCACACGCGACGTTCCTATCGAGGGACTTCTCGGCATCCTGCGCAACCGATACGGCCTCTATATCGACCGCCTGCCCCCAGGGCAGGACGCCACCATCCTGGACCAGAGAGCGCTGCGGCTCAACGTCGAAGCGTTCAAGAGACGCCTGCGGGAGATCGGCTTCTATGACGATCTGTCAGATGCCTATGTCACCCAGAAAGTGTCGCCCAGATACACGATTCAGCCCGCCAAAGAACCCCCGGACAGGAGCTGACCATGACTGGCCAGTTTGCCAGAGTCGAACCCTGGCTCCTCGACGAAGCGGTCGCCGAGCTGCTTCAACCCCGCCTCGAAGAGATCCTCAAAGGTCGGGAACCCGGCCATTGCATGCGCGTCACTGACCTCAACGAACGCATCATGGAAGCGCTATGCGCCCGACTACATAGCACCGCGACCCATGCCAGCGTCTTCATCCTCGGCGGCCATGAAGACGAAGGCAAGCCGTTCCGCGTCACCTCTACCAAACTCGTCGAACTGAGGAACCCCGACGCGCAGGGTAACCTGCGCCCGCCACTGCTCGTGTTCGTTCCAACGACGCTGAGGACCAGTGCCGAAGACTCCTTCGGTGTGGCTACCTTCGAAGATGTCTCCTTCCCGACGGTTTACCACGATCTCGTGACATCCCTGACCGGGCAGGTGCCAGCCACCCTTAAGGCTGCCGTTGAGAGCGCCACGCGCGTGTTGGCCGAGGAATCGTGGCCCTTCGCCCACGACGTGGCGATCGCCCGCTTTCTGCTAACGGCACTCAGGAACGGCATCGACGGTGAAACCCTGGGAGCCAGCCTCTACGAACTCGGACTCATCCCCGACTTCAGACTGTTGGCCGACCCGGCCGCAGCGAGCATCCGCGTGACGAAAAACCTCTCCTGCGTGCGCGCCCTCATGGAGTCCCCCCAGTCCATGCGAGGCAGGATTAGTGACCTCGGCCTTTCAGACGAGACCCTGACCACCCGCCTGAGTTCTTTCTTCGGACGCTTCGAGATCCAGGAACCCGAATCGTGGACTCCGATAATCGCCACTGACAGGACTTGGTGGCCTATCTCATTCGACAAGTGGCAGTTCAAGGACCAACACACGCTTGGCCACGTCACGTTCACCGCCGTGTCGACAGACCTACCAACTATCGGCCCCGACGAGACGGACCAGCAACTGAGCACGCTGGGTGGCCAGCAGGTGCTTACCCCGATGAGCCGCCGGCAGACGAATATCACCTTCGAGGTCGCACAACAGCCCAAACGCATCGCCGGCCTCGACCATTTCACAGTCCAGCTCCTCACCCAAGACGGCGCCCCCGTCGGCAAGGCCAAGAAGGTCAAGGCCTGGACGCACAACAGACTCCAGACCACGACCGCCCTGACGAAACTCGACAAGCTCGACTTCGACGAGGGGTGGCACGTCGTACGTGTCGTCCCGCGCACAGCCGACGGCGACCCGCTGCTCGTGACGCTTAGCGACAGCGCAGCCCACTCGAACGAGAGCGAACCTTTCTACGTCCTGCCCGGAGGCAAGATCGAAGAAGACCCGCCGCAACGGGCCGTTCCCATTGACAGAAGCGTCGAACACGCCCGTTTCAGGCTGCAATTGACTGCCCTCTCAGCCCTGATCCACCGGTGTCGTGGCGGGTGTGGGCGTGGCATGGGGCGAGGTGACCGTTCTGAGCAGGGAGGATGGTGATTGCTGAAGTCGCCGTCCACCGCGTCGAAGGGTCACCTCGTAAGTGAAAGCCTCACACGATCCGTCCCGTGTTCGATGACCCGAACCTGGTGTCTGCTGCCGGTCTGGTGCCGGCGTTGCGGTTGGCTGAGTCTGCTGGCCTGTATGACCTGCTGGAGGAACGGTTGAGCGTGCCGTCGGCGAACGCGACCGTGAAGGCGGCCAGCGTGGTGGGCGGGATGCTCGCCGGCGCGGACAGTATCGATGACCTCGACGTGTTGCGGCACGGGGGCATGGAACGGGTGTTCACCGGGGTGCGGGCGCCGTCGACGTTGGGCACGTTCCTGCGCTCGTTCACGCACGGCCACGTGCAGCAGCTCGACGCCGTCGGCGCAGGTCTGCTAGCCGGCCTTGCCGGCAGGGTGCCCGGCGTCCTGGCAGGCGCCGACACCGAACAGGGGCTGGCGTTCCTCGATGTCGACGACACCATCCGGGAGGTCCACGGGTACCGCAAGCAGGGCGCCGGCTACGGGTACACGAGGGTGCGGGGATTGAACATCCAATTGCTGCCCTGTCGACCCCGTTGGCAGGCCCGGTGATCACCCGCGCCCGACTCCGCAAGGGCAACACCGGCTCCGCGCGGGGCGCCGGCAGGATGGTGGCCCAAGCCGTCACCACCGCCCGTGCTGCTGGCGTGCGGGGTCGGATCCTGTGCCGGGCGGACTCGGCGTACTACGGGTGGGCGTTCGTCGGGGGCGCGCTACGAGCGAACGCGTGGTTCTCGGTCACCGCCCGGATGACCAAGACCGTCACCCGAGCAATCGCCGGCCTGGCCGAGGACGCCTGGCAGACCATCAAGTACCCCACGCCGTCTGGGAGGAAGCCGAACAACGCTGGATCTCGGATGCGGAGGTTGCCGAAGTCGAGTTCGTGGCGTTCACCGGCCGACGCCAGCACCAGCACGTGCCCTGCCGGCTGGTCGTGCGCCGGGTCAAACGGATCCAGCCGCTCGCCTCCGATGGCAGTGAGCAGGGGGAACTGTTCGCCGCCTACCGGCACCACGCGTTCATCACCAATCCTCTTTCACTACGGTCGAGGCCGATCAGCTCCACCGCGACCACGCGATCGTGGAACAGGTCATCGCCGAACTCAAGGACGCCCCCTGGCCCACCTGCCGTCGGGGAAGTACGCCGCCAACGCCGCCTGGGTGAGCCTGGCGGTGATCGGGTTCAACATCGCCCGAGCCGCCGCGGTCGCCGCCGGCCTGGCCAAGGCCCGATGGGCCACCCTGCGCCGCCAGATCATCCAGGTCCCGGCACGGATCGCCGCCACCGGTCGACGACTCGTCCTGCACCTACCCACACACTGGCCCTGGGCCCACGCCTGGAGAGCGCTCCACGCCCGCGCGACCAGCCCACCCCAGCCGGTCACTCCCTGACCACCCAGCCCCAGCAGGCGCAACCAAGGACCCCCAGTGGAGAAGCCGGACAGACCGGCAGGACCACCACGCCCACACCCGAAATGCCGTCAACAACGACGCGAACCATCCCCAAGAATCACAGTCGGTGGATCAGGGCTCAGACCAACGCGACCCCGGCGACGTCCACATCGACAGTGTGTCCTGGGCAGACAGGAACCCAACGAGGACGTCCGTAAGGCAGGACACCCTGATCGCACGATTCGGCACCGAAGGCGCGTCCCAGATCCCGTTGTCCCACATGCTCAAGACCGCAGAGCAGCACATCCTCACCCAGCCGGCGAACCTGTGCAGCTGGCGCATGCAGATCAGTGCCGGGACCGCCGAGACTCCCTCCGCGACGAAGCTCGACCTCCCAGCTTCCGCAGCCGTCGCCTCCTTTCTGGCGGCACGGGGCAACTTCTTCGCCCTCGTAAGGCGGGGGGCAGCCGAGCTGACCGTCCAGGCCATGTCTCTGCGTGACCACATGGACGCCTGCGCCGCCTACGCCCAGGCGTACCTCGACCTGCTACGCGGCCTACTCCGTCAGGCCGAGACGACCTCAGGAGAGCAACGGCAGCAGAGGCTCAAGGAACTGCGGGGCATCCTCGCAATCGACTCCGTCCACGTCGTAGTCGTCGACTTTCGAGGACGGCTCCGCGAAGCGGTGCTTGTCGCTCCGACCCATCCGCTGCGAGTGTTGTGGACCAGTGCGTGGACGGCCCAGGGTCAGCACTGGATCGACGGCGTCCACGCGACAGACTCAGCCTCGATCCGCCGACGCTCATTCGTGGGTGACCGTTTCCGAATTTCGATGATGGGCCGGAGTGCGATTCCGCGGGTGGGCGTGGGGTGACTGCCGGTGTGCCCGGCTTTTCCACTGGGTTCCTTGCTTGTGCCTGCGGGGGCGGGTGGTCAGGGGCTGGCGGCTGCTGGTGGCCCGAACGCGGCGTTGTAGAGGGTGGCGAGTTGGGGTTCCCACGGCCAGTTCCGGGGTAGGTGCAGCAGCCAGGTGCGGGCTTGGTTCGCGATCCGGGCGGCGACCTGGATGAGGGTGCGGCGCACCGTCGAGGTCCTGGCCCGGCCCAGGGTCTTGCTGGCGATCCGGGCGGCGGCGCGGGTCAGGTTGAACGCCATGGCGGTGAGGGCGAGCCAGGCACTGTTCGCCATGAACTTCCCCGACGGGGCGTGGGCCAGCGGCCCGTCTTTCAGGTCGGCGAAGATGCCCTCGATCACCGCGTGGTCGCGGTGGCACGCCTCGGCGTCCACCAACGCGAAGGTGCTGTTGGTGAAGACGGCGTGGTAGCGGTAGCCGGGCAGCAGCTCACCCTGGGCCTTCGCGTTCGGGTTCAGTCGCCGCACCCGACGGACGACCAGCCGGGCGGTGACGTGGTCGGCCTTGCGGCGGGACGTGAACGCCGTGAACGGCACCTCGGCGACCTCGGCGTCGGAGATCCACACCTGTTGGGCCTCGTCATAGATCGCTTGCGGGTAGCGGATCGTCGTCCAGTCGGTGTCGTTGATGGTGGTGATCGCCCTGGTGACGGCCGTGTTCATCCGGGCGGTGATCGAGAATCGGGCGCCGCCGGCGGCAATAGCGGCGATGGTGGCGTGGTTGAAGTAGGCACTGTCAGCGCGGACGATCACCAGGCTGGGGGTGGTCGCCCGGCGGAGCGTGGCCAGGGTGTCGCCGATCAGCCGGGCCGCACCGCGGGCCGAGGACACGTTGCCCTTGCGGAGCCGGGTCGCGGCGATCACCGGCGCACTCGTCGGCGTCGAAATGGTCGCCACCAAGGCGTTGAGGCCCTTGACCCGGCTGTAGCCGTAGGCGGCGCCCTGCTTGCGGTAGCCGTGGGTTTCCCGGATCGTGTCGTCCACATCGACGAAGGTCAGCTGGTCGGCACCGTCCAGGATCGGCGACAACCCGGCCAGCTTGATCAACAGGCGCGAGGCGACCGCGTCGAGTTGGCGGACGTGGCCGAACCGGTAGGCGCGTAGGTGGGTGCCCAAGGTGGTCGCCGCGCGGAGCCCGTCGAACACGCGCCCCATGCCGCCATGACGCAGCACGTCCATGTCGCTGATGCTGTCAGCGCCGACCACCATCCCAGCGATGAGCGCCGACACCTTGACCGGAGCGTTCGCACCGGCGGTCCCGGGCAGGGTCAGGTGCTGCTCGACGAGCTCGTGGAGGCCGGCTTGTTCGGCAAGCCGCATCACTGCGGGAAGGCCGCCGAACGCGACCAGATTCGGGTCGTCGAAAACCGGTTGAATGGTGTGGCAGACTCGCACTACGAGTGCTCCTGTCAGGCAGCGGATGAGAACCTTAAGCAGTCCCATCCTTGCTTGCCACAGGAGCATTCGCCATCAGACCCGCCCAACACCATCGGCGGATCGAGGCTCAGCCGACCACGTGCCGCTCATCCGATCGGCTCTCCAGCGGCTGTCGCCTGCCGCATTCCCCGTCGCTATACCCGTCGAGAACGGTCGCGTGTTCACAGCCGTGGACAACCTCAGCTTCCAGTGGGCCATATACGCGCCCACCACGGAAGACAACACCCGTGGTCTCGTCGCGGACATCTGCGCCGCCCTCGGCTTGAACGAGCCGACGGCGGCGGGCTCAGACGCCTCTGGCGGCATCATTGCCTCCAAGATCCAGCGGTACCTGGCGCAGCACCCCTATGTCCGGGAACTGTCGCTCAACGTCTTTAACCCCGGCGCGGCGACCATCGTCGCCGAAGCTCTGCGTATGCTCCAGCAAGCCCCCGAGTACGCGCACCTGCGCTACGATCTGCGTCTGTTTGCCCCCGACCCGGACTCGCCGGTCCTCGGCGAGGCCCTCGATTCGCTGTTGAGGCCGGACACCGTGACCAGAGAGTCCGACGACGCGTTCACGGCGTCGACGGGCAACCATCTGTTCCCCAAAATTAGGCTGGCCAAGCACGCGGTCGCCGAGTTCCGGGCCGACCCCGGCGCGTTCGCAGCCCACCTGTCGATCCTGCTCGACGTGTTCCCTGCCGAAGATTTCTCCGTAAAGGTCAAGCCCACCGGGGTCACGCCGATGGGAGGCCTGATTCAGGACTTCGCCATCGATTACACCGACGACGAGTCCGGCACTTACTGGACCAAGTGGCCCATCGTTGGCCAACCAGTAAATCCCGCGGACAACGCCGTTGACGAACTGCTCGCAAACCTCGCCATGACCGTGACCCACGCCACCGCGGCGGTCGCCTCGGCTGGGGCAGGATTCACCTCAGTACCCGTTGTCACCCTCGGCCTGGACGTAGGAGCACGACAGTTGATTTTCGACGTCCACCAGTCCAGCGACTGGGTCTTGACTGTCGACCGGAATATGGGCATCGAGTTCTTCGACCACGGAGGACTAAAGGCCAGGCCTGACTACCTCATCGACTATGTCCCCGGAGGCACTGCCCAAGCCACGCACAACCTCATCGTGTCGTCGCGCTCCCACATCGAACTGGAGGCGATGCTCAAGCCCGTCCTCGACAGCCACGGCTTGTCCGCTGACCCGGACCAGGCTGTCGCCATCCTCGCCAGCCTGCGCTCCCTGTCCGGGCAACTCGCCTTGAAACTGATCTCCTCGCCGACCCAGCAGGCTGAGGCACTCGGCCTCGCGTTGGCCCGTCTCTACCTCGATTACCAAGGGGCCTTGGGTGATCAGGTGATCGTCCCCCTAGACGCCCATACCGACCTGTATCGGCCCGACAGCCCACCCGGAGAGGGCGCTGAGCCCACCAGCCTCCAGCGGACCGACCTCGCTCTGTTCGACCTGAACCTCTCGACACGGACCATCACCTGCAACCTGGTCGAGGTCAAGTGCTACACCCAGGTCGGAGACCTCTCGGCGTTCAACCAGCTCAAGGAGAGGATCGCTGGGCAGATCGAGCAGAGCGAGCGGGTCATGCAGCGCCATTTCGATCCGAACAAGCAGATTCCTGACCGGCCCGACCGGCCCCTCAAGAGCCGCGAACTCGCCCAGATTCTAAGCTTCTACCTGAGCCGATCCGTCCGCTACGGCATACTCGACCAGGTCGCAGCCCAAGAAGCCAAGGCGTTCCTCGCGTCGATTGAAGATGGATACTCCCTGCAGTTCCGCCGCAGCGCCTTGATCTTTGACTTCGACAAGACCGGAACGGACACCGACCACGAAGTGGGAATCGAGTACCACCGGGTCGGGAAAGACCTCGTTACCTCACTCCTCGAAGCCTGCGCGAAGTCAGCACGAACGACGGACGGCCCCACCGCTACTGAGCCGCTCAGCGAGCAGTTCATCCCCAGCGTGCCGAAACTCGAATCCGCCGCTTTCATCACCCCCCGCCGCGAACGCACCACAGCCTGGACCACAGGCGACGGCTGGGACAGGGCCCCAACATCAGAACCCGACATGTTGACACAGGACAAACCGGCGCCCGACTGGGAGGGCACTCCCACTCCCGTCGCCGGAGTCGGCCACCCAGATCCCGGGGCCGAGCCGCCTACTCACGAGCAAGACGAAGCCCGCGAGCCGCACCATCCGGTCCCCACGACTCCCGAAGGACCCACTCCGCACGCGTATGGCGCATCCCCAGAACGGCTGGATCACGACGTCATGCTCGGAGTCAAGGGTGAGTCCCCACAGTACGGGATACTGGGGGAAGTCTCCGGTCGCAGAGTAGCGCTTGACCTGAACGGCACTCACACAATCAGTCTGTTCGGTGTTCAGGGTGGTGGGAAGAGCTATACGCTCGGAACCGTTATTGAGATGGCGTCAATGCCGATACCGAGGATAAACGTCTTGCCCAAGCCGCTCGCCAGCGTCATCTTTCATTACAGCCCAACCTTGGATTACCCGCCCGAGTTCACCTCGTTGACACACCCCAACACTGCCGACGACGAGATTCGACTACTCCGCGAGAGTTATCACGCCACACCCGAGGGACTAAAGGACGTACTACTGCTCACGACAAGAGAAAAAGTGAGCCAGCGGCAGGCCGACTATCCCGACATCAATGTTCAGGCGATCTCCTTTGCGTCATCAGAACTCAATGCAGCTCACTGGAAGTTCCTGATGGGAGCGATCGGAAGCCAGAGCATGTACATGAGGCAGATCAACCTGATCATGCGCGGCCTGCGCGGCAATCTCACGCTGGCTGGCCTGCGCACCGGCATCGACAACTCGGGCCTCGCTGACCATCTCAAGGACCTCGCTAGAACCCGTCTCCGGTTCGCCGAGGAGTATATCGACGACAGGCAACGCCTCCAAGACCTGATCCGGCCAGGGAGGTTAGTCATCGTCGATTTGCGCGATGAGTACATCGAGAAAGACGAGGCGCTCGGATTGTTCGTTGTTCTGCTTCAG
The DNA here is from genome assembly GCA_016711325.1 of Nigerium sp. Taxonomy (GTDB): domain Bacteria; phylum Actinomycetota; class Actinomycetes; order Propionibacteriales; family Propionibacteriaceae; genus Propioniciclava. The sequence goes on from JADJTH010000012.1 coordinate 67,616, forward strand.
ATCTTCTCCGAAGCCACCTATGAAGGAAAGACGTTCAACAAGCTCGTGGTCTTCGACGAGGCGCACAAGTACGTCGAGAATGCTGAACTCGTAGCTGGCCTAGTCGAGGTTGTCCGAGAGATGCGTCACAAAGGCACCAGCATCATGGTCGCCTCACAGGACCCGCCGTCTGTGCCCATCTCCCTCATAGAGTTGTCGTCGCAGATCATTCTGCATCGGTTCAACTCGCCCGCTTGGCTCAAACACATCCAGAAGGCCAATACCGCGCTCAGTGGTTTGACCGCGGAGAAGATGGGACACCTCGGCACGGGCGAAGCCTACGTCTGGTCCAGCAAGGCCTCGGATGAAGCGTTCACGACCGGGGCTATGAAGGTCACGTTGCGCCCAAGGGTGACGCAGCATGGTGGGGGCACACGTACCGCGGTCAACTCCTGACTCCTGGGTCCCAGGCGGCGAACCGGACCACGCGCCAGGCCAGGCGGCTGTAGTACCCGGTGGTGAGGCTGTCGATGGATACGCCGCTGCCGTCGGAGTTCACCATGCGGCCGTCACCCATGTACATGCCAGCGTGGAACACGCGTCCTCCGGGGGTGTGGGAGAACCCGATCACGTCGCCCGGCCTCATCTGTGCGAAGTCCCTCGGGATGACCTGACCGCCCGAGTTGTAGGTGATGTCGTGGGCAAGGTGTGGTAGACGGACTCCGATCTGGGCGTAGGCGTAGAGGACGAGGCCGGAGCAGTCGAACCCGGTGACGACGCGTCCGTCCTGCCCTCCGGGTGAGCAGCAGATCCCGGTTGAGGGTCCGCTGGGCGTGCCACCACCCCAGCTGTAGCGGGCGCCGATCCAGCGGAGGGCTGCGTTGACGGCGTCCGTGGCCGGGCCGGTGCCGGTCAAGGGCGTGCCGGTGGTGTGGCTGTCGTCGGTGACGCACGGGTTCTCTGCGACGTCGCCACCGCTGTAGGCAGCGGCGTAGTAGAGGACGTCGTTGACGTACCAGAGCGCGTGGTTGTAGGCGAACAGCGCCTTCCGGACGCCCTCGGGACCCGACAGCGCACCCGAGGCGACCAGATAGTTGGCCGCGGAGTGGACACTGTCGGCGTCGTCGGTGATGACCGCCCGCCCATCGCCGTTGCCATCGACCCCGTACGCGGCGAACGTCGCCGGCATGAACTGCATGAGGCCGCGGGCGCCGGCACTGGACGTCGCGTTGTTGCGGCCGTGGGTGGTCTCTTCCATCCCGACGCCGGCGAGCAGTGTCCAGGGCAGCCCGTACCGGGTCGCGGCCGCCTCATAGAGCGCCTGCACGGCGGGAGGGATCTCGGTCGGCGGGTTGTGGAGGCTCGCCTGACGAGGGCTCCCGGGCTGCGGCAGACCCGCCGCGGACGCCGGCGGGGTGCAGGTGTTCGCTGCGACCGCCGGCGTGGCCAGCGTGGTGATGAACAGCACCAACGCGAGCGGGACGGTGAGCAGGGCGCCGAGTGAGAGGGCGAGGGCCCAGGCAATCGCCTTCATCGTGAGCTCGTTTCGGTCATTCTTCCGGCGAACTTCTAGCGAGCTATCTCTATGGGCTCAGGTTCGATTGCTGGATCAGCGGGCCGAAGTGAGCGTTCGTGCTGGTGGAGTGTGATGTTCCGCTGAGGGCGCGTTTTTGACGGTCCGTCACTGTGGGTGACGGTTTCGCTGTAGTGTCGACGCATGGTCGCTCCTGTCGAAGTTGATGGCTGATGGGACTTGTTGCCCTGAGGGGCGGGGCAGGGGTGGGGCCCGAGCTTTCGAGCCCTGCAGCGGCCGAGGACTTCGAGCAGGAGATCGTTGATGAGTACGCGATCGCGATGGCCGCCGCGGGCCTCAGCGACGGGCATATTTCGAATACGCGGGCGGTGGTGATCGAGTTCGCTCGGACGTTGACGGGGCCGTTGTGGGAGGCGACCTGCGCGGACGCGGACCGGTTCTTGGCTGAGCAGCGTCGGCGGGGTCTGACCGTGTCGACCCGGGCTGGCAAGGCAGGCGCGTTGTCGGTGTTCTACGAGTTCGTGATTGCCCGCTACGAGAGCGAGATCCGGCGTGCGACCGGCGTGTTGGTCGAACAGCCGATTGATGAGTTCAACCGTCAGTCGGGGTCGTCGCTCGGCAAGGTCAGAGTGCCGCCGTCGGACGAAGAGATCGACGCCCTGTTCGCTGCGTGGAGGGCAACGGTCCCCCAGGCACGCAAGTACGTGCCGGCCGCCCGGGACTACTTCGCCGCGTCCTTGTGGCGTCGGGTCGGATTGCGGATCAACGAGTCGGTCATGCTTGACATTCGTGACTGGCGTCCCGACCTGGGCCAGTTCGGCAAGCTCCATGTCCGCTTCGGCAAGGGTGCTCGCGGCCGTGGCCCGAAACCGCGGCTCGTGCCGGCGATCAACGGCGTCGACCAGCTGCTTGACTGGTGGCTGGCCGAGGTTCGTCCCCAGTGCGGCCCCGACTGGGCTGAACCCGACGCTCCTTTGCTGCCCTCGGAACGCTTCGACGACGACCTGGATCGATGCGGCCGCGTCGGGGCGAACGCGCTGCGCCGGAGCTTGGCGATCCAGGTCGACCAGTGGTTGCCGGCCTGGTCGGGCCAGATGACCCCGCACGTGCTGCGGCACTACTGCGCGTCGTCGCTCTATGGGGCGGGGATGGACATCAAGGCGTTGCAGGAGCTGCTCGGCCACCAGTGGCTGTCCACCACATCGGGCTACATTCATGTCCGCAGCGACCACATCGAGCAGGCCTGGAACAGCGCCAACCAGCGGGTCGCGACCCGGCTGGGCGGCGGTCACGTCAACGGAAGGGGATGACCTGATGCAGTGGAACCTGAGGCTCCGGGCCGCTGAGCGCGGGATCTGGAAGTCCGCGCAGATGCGCCGGATGCTCGCCGACGCCGGACTCGACATCAGCGCCGGGAAGATGTCGTCGTGGTGGGCCGCGACGCCGCCGAGCATCCGCTTGGACGAACTCGACGTGCTCTGCTCCGTCCTGGAGTGCGGCCCGAACGACTTGCTCACCCCTGAACCCGGCAAGGTCGCAGCCCGCCGGGACGCCACGTTCGAAGCCGCGACGGGCAGTCTGGGCGGCGAGTCGAGTAGCGGCGACGGCGCGTCCCGGGTGGTGGCCCCCCGGTTCAACAAGCCGCGATCCACCCCGCCGTTGTAACCGTCGACGACAGTCAGGAGTCCATGCCCGCCCCCGGCCCGAACGCGCCCCTGAGGCTGCCGCCCATGTGTATCCGCTGCCAAACCGGCCGGGTCGCGTGGAGCAAGCCGCGGGTCGACGTCTGTTACCAATGCCTTCCCGGCGGCCCGTTCACCCCGCCCCCGTGCACGAGCTGCGGCAGCCGCGAGACCTACTTCAGTCAAGGGTTGTGCGTCCGCTGCCACCCCCGAGGCCCCGAACACCTGGGCTCCTGCATCGGCTGCCTCGCATGGGGTGTCTACCCGCAATACCGTCTGACCTGCTGGACGTGCCGCACGTGGCGCACCCGCTACCCCGAAGGCGTCTGCAAGTACTGCGGCCGATTCAGCCGGATCGGCGAGCAACAGGCTTGCCGGTTGTGTCTCGAGCAGGCCCGCCTGGTGCAGGAACCCGGCCGGCCACTCGACCTGGCCGCCGCGAACAGCCACGGTCAGCAGCTGTTTTTCGCCAACCTGGTCTCCAAGCGCCCCCACCTCCCCGGCCCGCGCCAGTCGCTGGCGGAACCCGCCCCGAAACGACCTTCCCCACCCACCCGGCAGCCAGTTCGGCGGCGATGCCTGGCTCCAGGAACCGCTGTTCGACGCCACACCTGACCCCGACGCGGTCCGGGCCCGCGCCCTCACCCTCGACAGCGACCTGACCCGCTACTGCCGGGCCATCGTCCACGACCACGCCCGCCGCTACGGCTGGACCGTCCGGCAACGCAACGCGGTGATCAGCTCCCTGCGAATCCTGCAAACCCTGCGGCCCACACCGACCGCCATGGTGCGAGCCAGTGACGTCATCGGGTTGCGCCGCTACGACGGCACGATCACCTCGACCCTCGACGTGCTCACCGAAGCCGGGCTGCTCATCGAGGACGTCCCCACCAAGATCGAGTCCTACCTCGCCGACCAGACGCGGACCCTGCCACCCACGATGCGCCAACACTTGGAACTGTGGCTGCAGATCATGATCGGTGGTTCCCGTCAGGCACCCCGGGTGCTGCCCCGCGACCCCACGACGGTCGAGTTCTACCTCAGGGGCATGGCACCCATCGTGCAAGGGTGGGCCGCCAACGGCCACGAGTCGTTCGCCGGCGTGACCCGCGCCGACGTCGCCGCCGCAGTCGCCGGCATCACCCAGCCACGCACCGGCCGCCACGCCGCCGAACTCGGCCTCAAATCGCTGTTCCGCACCCTCAAAGGTCGCCGGCTGATCTTCGCTGACCCCACCCGCGGCCTCAAACCCACCCCGGTCGCCACCAACATCCCCCTGCCCCTGGACCCCGCCCTGATCCGCGACGAGCTGAACTCCCCGAACCGCGCCGTCGCCCTCGCCGTCGCCCTGGTCGCCTTCCACGCCCTGCGCCGCGACCAAATCCGCCACCTGAGACTCACCGACATCGCCGACGGCCGACTCACCCTCGGCCAGCGCCACATTCCCCTCGCAGCACCCGTGCGCAGCCGACTGGCCGCCTGGCTCGACCACCGCAACCAGACCTGGCCCAACACCGCCAACCCCCACCTGCTCATCACCCGCAAGACAGCACCCCGGCTCACCCCCGTCGGCGCATCCTTCCCTTGGCTGGACAGCGCGCTGCGTTGCAACGCGCTGCGAGAGGACCGGATCCTGAACGAGATCCACGCCACCGGCGGGGACATCCGCCGCATCTGCGACCTCTTCGGACTGACCGTCAGCGGCGCAACCCGCTACCTCAACACCCTCGACCCCCCGCACACCCTCGACCCCCGACGAGCAGGCCACACCCCGCGACCCTGACCACCACCCATCGCGACCCGGACCCAGGCGCACCACCACGCAGACCCCGACGCTCCCGCCCCCCGCTGCTGCGAGACTGCCGAGATGGACACGCTCAAATCGATCGCCCTGTTCATCGCCGCGGCCGTCGCCGAGATCGGCGGAGCATGGCTGGTCTGGCAAGGCGTCCGCGAACACCGCGGCTGGCTCTGGATCGGCGCCGGAATGATCGCCCTCGGCCTCTACGGGTTCGTCGCCACCCTGCAACCCGACCCCAACTTCGGCCGTATCCTCGCCGCCTACGGCGGCGTCTTCGTCGCCGGCTCGCTCGCCTGGGGCATGACCTTCGACGGCTTCCGCCCCGACCGCTACGACATCGCCGGCGCCCTCATATGCCTGCTCGGCGTCGCCGTGATCATGTACTCCCCACGGGCCATCTGAACCCAACCCACACACGTTCCCCGAACATGAACCCCAAACCCACCCCACACGGCTGAGACCACTCAAGTTCACGTTGAAACCGTCAATATTCATGGGAACTTCTAACCTGCGCCGTCGATGGCCTGGTTGGTGCAGGTGAATGCGGCGGCCGCGGGGTGCAGGACGGTCTGCACCTTGTAGATCTGTTTGCCCACGCACCACAGGGCCCTCCCTTTGCGTTGGGTGGCCCAGTCGGCCATCAGGTGTTCGGCGATGGGGCCGAGCTCGAGGAGGTCGGCTAGCTCACGGGCGACGCTGGGGTCCTGCCCGTGCAGGATCTTCAGGTCGGCCAGATTCAGCAGTTCCTTGGCGATCGCGGTCGCCGCGGAGGTCGACTCGCCGACGGTGAGCATGTCGCCGGGCTTGTGGCCGACGACGAACTGGATCTCCCCGTCGCGGCGCGAGAAGCGCATGTCGGCGTCCAGGCTCTTGACGGCTTCGAGGCCGAGGCGCATCTGTTTCCACATCTCGTCGCGGATGTTGATGCGCAGGTCGCCGGGGGCCTTGATCTCGCGCATGGCGCGCCCCCACGAGGACAGGCAGGTCAGCGCGATACCCATCGCATCGTCGCCGAGGGGTTCGAGACGCGACAGGGAGAACGACTGGATCGGCGCCGTCCAGTCCACGGCGATGGTGGTGGGGGCGTCGAACAGGCCGGCCAGCGCCCCAGTCACGAGCTGGCCGAGCGCGTCCCGCAGCAGGCGGGTCTCGTCGAGGAACTGCCGCGTCGACGCGTACCGGCATTCGGTGACCAGTTGGTCGGTCGGGTTGGCAAGCAGCTGCCACAGGGCGGGGATGGTGGTCACGTGCAGGGTGTGGTGACCGTCCTGGTAGCCGGTCAGCTGGGCCAGAGCGGACTCCACGACGCGGGCGTCCGTGGGACCGAACGGGACGCGTTGCTCGCCCACGAACTGGGAGCCGACCAGCCCGCGGATCAGGGTGAGCCAACGCCGGAAGATGATGCCGGCCCGTCGTTGGGCTACGACCCGGTCAAGGGCGTCCCAGCCGTCTCCGAGGGGGCCGAAGTCGAGCGGGTTGATGCGGGCACTCATGCCCGGGCCGACGGCGAAGGGTTGGACGCCGAACGCGCGGCACAAGGGTTCGTACTCGTCTTTCGGGTCGCCGAGGACGAACACCTTGTAGCCGAAGTCCATCATCAGGGTCGCGAAGTTCTTGGTGTTGGTCGACTTGCCGCCGCCGGGTTTGCCGAAAGTGATCACGTTGGGATTGGTGACCGGGACGGTGTCGTCGAGCACCCAGCCGAGCGGGTCGGCGTAGAAGCTGCCCCCGGAGAGTTCGTCGATGCCGATCTGGGCGCCGGTGGGTGGCAGGGGCGGGTTCGCGATGAACGGCCACCAAGCCGCCGCCTGGTCACTGGTCATGCGGTACTGGACGACGGGCGTCCGCGCGGAGTTCCACCCACGGCCGGGGCGCCGCTCGCCGTGGCGCGGCGACGCGTGGAACAGGTACGGCTCCTTGCCGGGACGCTCGGGTTCGGGTTTGGTGGGCAGGTCGTGTCCGAAGTCGGCCAGCAGCTGGGCGGTGGAGCGCCCGCGGGGCGGTGTCCTCATTCGTCGGCCTTTCGGGTGAGTCCGAGCCCGAGCGGCAGGGTGGCGGCGGCGAAGCCGGCGTCCTGGGCGAGGTCGAGGCGCAGGGGGGCGAAGCCGGCGCGCCGGATGGACGCGTCGAGGCGGCGTCCGAACTCGGCGACGCGCATGGTCTTGGCGACGGTGACACACGCGACCGCGTACGGGCGGGTGAGGGCATGGCCCGAGGCGAGCTTCGCGTCGAGGCGGTGGGCCCGGGTGACGTTGGCGCGATCGCGGGACCGTTGCCGGATCTGGAGCCGACCGCGGAGCCCCTCCCCCATGTCGGCGGCCCATTCGCCGGACGCCGTCTGCCGATCGGCGCGGCTGAACGGCAGGATCGGGAACACGACCGTGTAGCTGCGCCGCTCTCCCGGTTCGCTGGGGGTCAGCACCGGAGCCAGGGCGCCGAGGCAGGCACCCCGGTCGGGGAGCTTGATGGTGGAACTGATCGAGTTCCAAGCGTCGTGGGAGTAGTGCCGCATCGTGGTGTCGGCGCCGGAGGGGCCGGCCATCGCCCACGGCACTTCGGTGCACACCGCTGGGTCGGTCTGGTGGGCGGCGAGGGAGTCGATGATCCCGGCGCGGTCGGAGGGCGCGAACCCGGTGCGGACCGCGAGCGCCAGTTGGGGCGAGGTGAGCCAGGCGACGTCGGTCATGCCCATGCCGCCGCGCAGCATGGCGGAGATCTCGTCGGCGAGCGCGTAGAGGACGCGGGTGCGTCCCTCCAGGCCGCCGCCGAACTCGCGCGCCTGCTTCGCAATGCGCGCCTCGGGAACCACGAACGTGACGAACGACTCGGTGCGCACCGCGGCCCGGGTCAACGCGGTCGCGAGCTCGTCGTTCATCCGGCGGGCCAGCTCGGGGCCGTCGGGACGCCGATGCGTCGCGATCCACTGCTGCCGTTCGGCGCCGTCGTCGGGGACCGTGCGGACCAGGAAAACCACGTCGCTGATCAGGGACGCCCGGGCGGCGACGTCCAGCAGTTCAGTCAGACCGCGGCCGTACTGGTCGCGACGGTCACCTTCGGCCATGCCGACACCTGGGTGCCGGATGGCGGCGGTCATCGCCCAGGTGCGCAGGCCGTGGTCCTGGATGACTGCGTACCGGGTCTGCGATGGGCCCTTCGGGGCACCGTCGTGGACCTCGATGCCGGTCATCACCCCGGGGAGGTCCGCGGCCTCGAGGGCTTCGGCCTTGCCCGTGGCGGCCTTGCTGCGCCACGACGTCCATCCGAACGCCTTGCCGACGGTGAAGCTGAGGCTGGCGAGCAGCCAGCCGGCAGCCGATCGGCCACGGACGGGGACGACGACCACCACCGTCACCATGGCTGCGATCGCGGAGAGCTGGGCCGCGAGCAGCCAGCGTTGCTGGTTGGCGGCCACAAACACAGGGATAACCGCGAGCGTCAAGGCCGCGAGCCGGGGCCCGGTCAGCCCGAAGAAGAAGCCGACCCGGTCCGGGCCGTAGTCGTCGTACACCGCTGCCATGACGAGACCGCCGTTGTCAGAAGGTCGGGGCGGCACCCGAAGGTGACGCGAACGGGAGCGGGACGCTCGTGTCGAGTCGGGGATCGCGGACGTCGTGCGGGACGTCCATGAGTTCGAGTTCGGCGACGCCGGCGGCTTCGACCTGCTGGGCGCGGACGCGGCGGGTCTCCCTCACGCGCCAGTCCTGGTCCAGAAGCGCTGGCTGCGAGTCGGGTGCGTCGGCGTCCGGGTAGGGGTAGGTCCAGTCATCCATACGGGAGCCTCCTGTCGTCTGGGGTGACCGACGCCACCTCACCCGCATAACGGGGGCGGGGTCTGGCCCGTGGACATCCCGCGGCGCAGGAACGGATCGGCTTGTGCACACGCGGCACCTCCTCGCCGTCATCGCCCCATCTGAGGTGCGCTAGGTCTCGAGGTCCGATCCGACACCCAACACTCACCTTCGCGGCGCCGTGCGCATCCGCGTCCTGGGCAACTTCAAGCAGGGCTTGCTGCTAGAAGGATCGTCGGCCCGGCGGCGGCGTCCGTAGCGCGTAGAACGCGATGGCGACGCCACCCCGACTCGGCCGAGTTACCTCCCTGCGCGACCGTGATTGCTGCTACCCCATGCTGTTGAGCGCGATGTGCACAACGGAGGGGACGAGCAGGTTGCGGGTGCGTTCGAACAGGATGCCCAGCGCTAGCCCCAGCAGCGACTGCTGGACGATGGTGATCGCGATGGCTGACAGGAGCCCGGCATGGTCGGTGTTGGTGTAACCGGACCCGAGGTGCCAGACGCCGAACAAGAGGGCCTGGACGACGAGAGCCCATCCTGGCCCGGCGATGAGCCGTAGCCGCGTTTGCAGGAGGCCTCTGAACAGGAACTCTTCGAGGAAGCCGTTCTGCATGAAGTGGGAGGCGAAGCGGCCCAGCAGGCGAACGATCGTCTCCTGGCCAACGATCAGGGTGTAGGCGAACCAGGTAACCGGAATCACGCAGCAGATCAGCAGTGCGCGGCCGACCCGGTGGCCCTTGCCGAAGCCCAAGGTGGAGGGACGGGCGCCCGCGAGGAGGAGTACGAGCAGCGGGATGACGACGTAGGTGGCCGGGTTGACGACGAAGTTGCCGAGACCCTCCCCGAACCATCGTTCGCCCAACCCTTGGAGCCAGCGCGTCAACGGGGTCCACCACGGGATGGCCGCATCGTCGGCAGTGACGTGGTGGAAGGCGAGATTGTTCCACCCGGTGAGTGCGATGAAGACCGACACCAGCCCCAGCTGCACCCATACACGTCGGCGTGCAGCGCCGGTCACGACGCTCGGGGCGCGTGCGGGGTCGGTGGCCGCCGTGACAAGCAGGCTGAGGGAGAGCAGGACGAGTCCGACGACGATGCCCGCCACCGGGATGTCGTGTCCCCCAAGGGCGAGCACGAGGACGGCTGCGAGCCACACTGCGATGTAGAACCGCGCCGCTGCCGAGCCGGCGACCTTCTTCACCACGTCGATGATGCTGTTCAGGGAATCCGACCGCTGTCCTGCTGTCACGATGATGCAACTCGCCTTCCTATGGGTGCCGATGGACGGTGCAACGTGCCCGGGGATGATCAGCTGATGCGTGTCCGCCTTCAGCCGAGAAACGCGGTCAGCGACTCGGTGATGTGCTGTGAGTGGGTCCAGTGCAGGTAGTGGCCGCCGTCCAGGACCACGAGTTCGCCACGACGTACCGAGTCGAGCTGTTGCTGGTGCGCCGGACGCCAACGTGGGTGGGCGTCGACGAGCTGGTGCGACACGAACGCCAGCACCGGAAGATCGGGTGGGTACGTCAGGCCCGCGACCGCGGACAGGTTCGCTGCAGACTGAGTGCCTTCATCGGTGATCGCCGGATTCGCGTAGTTCCAGATCATCATCAAACGGATCCGCTCCAGGGCTCGGTCGGAATAGACGCCGGCAGGGGCGGAGGGTGCAGTGAGGGTCGGGTCCAGCATGGTCATCCACCGCACCCAGCCGGTCACCGACATCAGCCGTTGCCCCATGCCGATCGGGGGTGCGACGGTGAACGCTTCGGGAACGGTCCCGTCGAGGGTGACCAAGGCCGAGACCTCGCGGGGGAAGCGATTCACGTAGTCCAGAGCGTAGATCGCTGCCATGGAGTGGGCCACGAGGACGCAATCGGTCACGTGGAGCGTCGCAAGGGTGTCGTGCAGTTCGACGGACACGTTCTCGACGGTGCGCTCCGTGACCTCCAGATCGCTGTAGCCGTACCCGAACCGTTCGACCACCACTACGGTGTAGGTGTCGTCGAGTTCATCGACGAGGGGTGCGAAGTCGAGTACCGGTGATGGGGTGCCGTAGCCCCCGAGCAGCACCACGGTCCGCTCCCCATCCCCGCTGACCGACACGTTGACCTGCCCGCCCGTGATGCGGACCCTGTCGCCGTACGGGTCGGTGTTGGCCTTCTCGAACGCCCCCAGGGCTGCATTGCTGAGCGTCGAGACCGCCACCAACGCCACGACCGACAGTAAGACGGACCGGGTCACCCGCAGCAACCTGGCCCCTCGTCCGCCGGTGGCACGCGCCGGGAACGTCGGCGACGGTCGGGTGGCATTCACGCCCGCCCGACTCGGCACGTCAGCGTCCTGATGAGGATGGCGTTGCGTCCTGAGATCGCGCGAACGCTTTGAGCAGGAAGGCGAAGACCACGAGCAGTGCGCCGGTGAACCAACCGGCAGCGATCGACGGAACGAGTGGCACATACAGGAGGAGGACGCCGACCAGTGTCATCAGCGCGGCAAGGACGGCAAACAGACGCATGCCGTACAGAAACACGAAAGGAAGGTAGTGGGCGCCCACGATCACCATGCACGCCGGAAAGAACAGGTCGCTGCGACCGCCGAGCATCGCCACGACTGCGACGAACCGATCGGAACCGTGAAGGCGATCTGCATCGCCAAACCAGCCATGGGATGACCCGCCGGCAATGACGCCGCCCGACCAGACAGCCGAAGGGCCAAGGTCGTCAGCGGGAAGATCAGGACCCCACCGAAGAACAGGGTGAGAACGGCAGCCGACGGAGAAACCCACGTCGCGACCGAGGCGGCAGCCAGCCACACCACCCCCGACACCAGTTGACCGTAGAAACCGCCCTCGTAGACACCGCGCACGTCGCGTTGAGCATCCCGGATCGACACGTCCACCTCAGGCGCCGGTTCGTGAGCCCGCGGTGGCTGGTTCCCGCGAGGAGACCCAGATCTGCGCATGCCCACCGGGCTCCACCAGCAGCCTCCGCATACCTCTCCCCTCGCGAGTGGTGCGCTTGCACGAACATGGCCACACTACGCCTGATGAACGACCGCCCCACCACAGGCGTGCGGTGACCCAACCTGACCGGAACGACTCTCGCCCGTGACAGACTCCGAGCATGGAGAGTCGCCCGAGCCCCATTCCGAGGACGGCTCACCCCAAGAAGTACAGGCTCGGCTTTTCGCCGGAAGGACTCGTCGCCTTCCTCCTGCCCATGATTCCCAATGTTCTGTGGCACTCCTGCCGCCGGTTTCGCCCGTCCTGTCCGCGAACGATTCTGCCTCGCCGATCGTGGGGGCAATCGGAACCGTGGCCCAGTCGATGATGATCGCCCTGCTCATACTGGTCATCAACACGCGGCGACGACCGTCAGCGAGCAAGAGAGTCTTCGCAGCGGCAGGGGCAGCGTGCTTGATCGGCTACCTGATGTTGTGGGTGTTGTACTTCACTGCGCCGATCACGCCGATGCTCCTGCTGATGATGGCGGTCCTGCCGTCTGCCTACTTCATCTGCGTGGGGCTGTATCTGGAGAACTACCCCTCCCTCGTTCCGGCAACGCTGTTCGCTGTCATTCACACGGCAACCACCGCGACCAACTACTTCTGAGCCCAGCGGGCGACGAGACCCATCGCGCGACGGGGTCGCCGCCTCCGGGGTGAGCTTGATCCCTCTTGACGATGCGGGATACACCCGTATGCTGAATACACACGTATCCCACGGAGGCTCTTGATGGACACCCAGCTGGCCCAACCAACCCGGTCCGACCACACGGCCGTGCCGCTCGCCGCCTGGGACACGAAGCGGCCCTGGCTGTGGGCGGTCGTGGTGGGGCTGGCCGGGACCGTCCTGACAGCGTTCGGAGCCGGTTACAGCCAGGTGCGCGAACTCGACCTGCTCACTGCCACCTACGCGCAGGCGGCTTTCGTCGGGGCGTCGGCACTGGTGGGGCTCGCGGTGATGTGGCGGTCCCGGCCATCTTTGGCCGACTACGGGTTCCGGCGTCCCGTGCACCTGGACCGGACGCTGTGGTTGCTCCCGCTGGCTGTGATCCCCGTGATCCTGGTGGGGTTCGCCGGCCTCCACGTTTCCTTGACCCAAGCGGCTGCCTACACGGTGCTCTGCGTGAGCGTGGGCTTCAGCGAGGAGATCTGGTTCCGCGGACTCCTGCTGGCGACGCTGCGACGCCTTGGTGAGCGGCACGCGATCGTCGGTGGATCCGTCGTGTTCGGTACGCTGCACCTGTTCAACGTCTTCACCGGTCGTCCGCCGCTTTACCTGGCGCTGCAGTTCGCGTTCGCGTGCCTGGTGGGCCTGGTGCTGGCCGAACTCGTCGCGATCACCGGCAGCCTCTGGCCCGGGATTGGCTGGCACCTGGTGTACGACCTGACGGCCCTCAGCACCAGCGACCAACTCACCCCCGCCGTCCTCACCGGGCTCGCCCTGATGACGGCGGTGCTGGCGGCCTACGCCATCTGGTTGTGGCGCCAGCTTCCCGTCGATCGACCCGCACGCACGGCAGGCTGAACAACGTGGACGTGACTCCACGACAGGCCGAGTTCGCCGACGCCGCCTTGCGCGTGTTGGCCCGCGAGGGGATGACCTCGGTGAGCTTCCGAACGGTCGCGGCCGAGGCGGGCATGTCGCTCGGAGCCGTTCAGAAGGCGTTTCCTACCAAAGACCTCATGCTGCGCGTGATGTTCGCGCGGCTCCGCGCCACAGCGGCCACGCAGTCGCTGGTCGAACCCGGTCGACCCACCCTCCGCTCCTGGTTGGTCGACCTGATGGTGTCGGTGCTGCCACTCGATGAGCCCCGGCGTGCCGCCGAACTGCAGGGAGGCGCGTTCGTCGAAAGGGCCGCCTTCGACCCGGGAACAGCAGCTGCGGTCGCGGCGTCCGACCACGAACTGCGTGGGGCGATCGGACGACTGGTGCGTCGGGCCCACGCCGAAGGCGAGGTGCCTGGGTCGGTGGACCCCGACGCCGCGGCGTGGGCTGTCCTGGCGTTCATGCAGGGCATGGCCAGCCAACTCCTGTACGACCCTGCCTCCGAGGACGCCGTCCGGCGCCAATGCCGGTGGGTCGTTGACGCGGTGCTACGCCACTGACGCCCGTCCAGGGGGACGCTGTCTCAGAGCAGGCCGCGTTCGAAGGCGACGCGGACGGCTGCCGCACGGTCAGAGACGTCGAGCTTCGCGTACGCGTGGGCCAGATGTGTCTTCACGGTGGCTTCGGACACCATCAACTCGTCCGCGGCCGTCTTGTTGGTGCCGCCGCCCGCGATGACGCGCAGCACCTGGATCTCGCGGGGTGTCAACGTCTGGTCGTTGCGGCGCCCCGTCAACGCGGCGAGTGCCTGGGGGGCGAGGACGGGTCGACCGGCGGCCAGGTCTTTCACGGCGCGGATCAGGTCGGCTCTGGGTGCGTCCTTGAGCAGGTAACCGTGCGCTCCGGCCCCGAGTGCCGCGAGGATGTCGTGGTCGGTGTCGTACGTGGTGAGCACCAGGATGCGGGCCGGCGTACCGCGCTCCACGAGGGTACGGATGGCTTCCACCCCGGCGCCGCCCGGCATCCGGAGGTCCATCAGCACGACGTCGGGCCGGACCTGCATCACCACCACGACACCTTCGGGACCGGAGGACGCCTCGCCGACGATCTCAAGGCCGGGCTCGCGGGAGAAGATCCCGATGAGCCCATCGCGGACGATCGGGTGGTCGTCGACCACCACGATCCGGATGAGGTCGCTCATCGCGGTACGGCCGCACTGAGGGTGCAGCCTCCTCCTTCAGTGGTCTCGATCTCCAGGGTGCCGCCGATGTTGGTGAGCCGCTGCCGGATCCCGGGCAGCCCGTGTCCGGTCCCGACGACGGCAGGGTCGAACCCGCGCCCGTCGTCGCGGACGTCGAGGCGCGCCTCGTCGGCGGAGTAACCGAGCGTCACCATGACCCGCTGTGCAGCCGCGTGTCTGACGACGTTGGCGAGGGCCTCCTGACAGATCCTGAGGAGTTCGGAGTCGTAGGGGGTGGGGGCCGGCTCCCCGTCCAGGGTGAACTGCGCATCGATGCGCGACGCCTCTGCGACCTGACGAACGAGTCGTGAGATCGCGGCAGGGAGGGCGTCCTCGTCGAGACGGGGCGAGGCGAGTGCTCGGACAGCCCGGCGGGCCTCCCCCAGCGCGTCCCGGGCGGTAGCCCCGGCCCGCTGCAGACGTGCGGTGTGGTCACGGGCCGCGATGTCGGACGCGGCCTCGAGCTGGGTGATGATCCCGACCAGGCTCTGAGCGACGGTGTCGTGGATCTCCCGCGACAATCGCGCGCGCTCCTCCTCGACGCCGGCGTCGCGGGCCTGGGCCAGGAGCTGATCCTGCAGGCGTGCGTTGCGCTCCTCAGAGTCGCGCAGCTCGGCGACCACACGTTCGAGGTCCAGCATGGTCCGCTCCCGTTGGCGTTCGATCAGCATGATCAGCAAGGCGACTCCGATGTTCACGGCCAGGAACAGGGCGTACACCGGCCAGGACCACAGCGGCGAGCGCGAGCCGCCGATCTGCGCGTAGGCACAGGCAGCGGCCGTGACCACCATGGCGGCCGAGCGTTGCCTGCCACGCGAGACGAGAGGCGCCTCGAGGTAGCCCAGGAACGCGTACAACCCATATACCGGAGACATCAGCACCAGTAGGCATCCGGCCAGGAGCGCCGGCCAGAAGCCGACCCGGCGGAGACCAACGTCGGGTGGGCGCACCATCAGCCAGACGCGCCAGGCAGCTGCCGCGAGCGTGAGGACGACCATGCCGGGGACCCACCGGGGGTCGACCGCCGGCGCCCCGACCACTGCCAGCGAGACGGACACCGCCAGGCTCGCCACCAGCAAGGAGAGGGCGATCGGGTCCAGAGCAGATCCGATGGAACGTGGGCGAGTCACGGTCTCCATTCTGCCGGTGCTCATTCCCAGCGGAATGAGCGGGTCGCGATGGAGAAGCCCCCAACGGTCCACAACCCCAACGCGATGAGCGGCTGAGCTGCGATCGGCTGTCCCGCCGCGGCGGCGCCAAGGACGGAGGCCGCCGCGCCGCCAGGTGTCCAGTCGGAGATCGTCGCCAACCACCCGGGGAACAGCGCCCGGGGAAACCACATCCCGGCAAAGAACCACATGATGGCCGCGAGCGCAGCACCCACGCCGGCAGCGACGCGCGGGTTGGCGATGACGGCCGCCAACATCGAGCCGACCGCGAGGAACGAGGTCGCGACGAGGACCAGAAGCAGGGACTGCAGCGCGAGCCGTCCCATGACGCCGACGCCGAACAACAGCGGGAAGGTTAGCAGAACGAGCCCGACGACCAGGCTGATCGTCAGGATGAGGGCCAGAATCGCCGCCAGCAGGTCGCGGGGGTGAGCCGGTGTCGTCCGGAGGCGCCGCAGGAAGCCGAGTTCGCGGTACTGGCCGATGAACATCGGCATCATCTGCAGGGCCAGCATCGTGGCGGCGAACACGATGAGCGTCGGCTGGTACGACTCGATGACGCTCAGCCCTCCGAAGTTGGGCAGGGGCTCACGGGCGCCGGGGATCAGGCACATCACGACGAGAGCTGCGATCGGGATGAGGATCGTCCAGATGACGACGGCGGGGTTGCGGAGCAGGAGCCGTAACTCGTTGCGGAAGAGGGCGATGGTGGCATGCATGGTCAGTTCTCCTGGGTGACGCGCAGATAGGCATCGTCGAGGGTGGGTCCGGTGACCCGTAGGTGGTTGGCGGTGATGCCACGCGCGATCAGCTCGGCGAGGACTGTCTGTGGCGCGGCGGCGTCGCCGCCAACGGTGACCTGTCCGTGGTCGACGGTCGCGCTGGCGATCCCGGGCAGGCTGAGCAGGTCAGCCGGATCGATCGGCTCGGACGGAACGAAGGTGACCGTCTGTCTTCCCCCGGACGTCGCAAGCTCAGCGGGGCTCCCCGTCGCCACAATGCGGCCGTCGTCCACGATGTACACGCGGTCGCACAGGTAGGACGCCTCCTCCATCGAATGGGTGACCAGCAGGATCGTCATGCCTTCGTCAGTCAGCTTCTGAAGGTATGCCCAGATGTCGCGGCGTGCGGCGGGATCGAGGCCGGTGGTCAACTCGTCGAGGATCGCAACCTTGGGCCGTCCCACCAGGGCCAACGCGATCGACAGCCGCTGCTGCTGCCCGCCCGACAGCTTCTCGAAGCGCTGGTGGGCTTGGCTGGTGAGCCCGAGGAGTTCGAGCAGTTCGGCAGTGCGGCGCGGGTTGCGGTAGAAGGCCGCGAACAGTTCGATTGCCTCGGCCGGCGTGATCTTGGCGGGCAGGTGGCACTGCTGCAACTGCATGCCGAGGATCTGACGGAGTTCGGGATTCTTGGCGGCCGGGTCGATACCCGCAACCCGGATCGTCCCGACATCCGGCGTCCGCAAGCCGCCGATGCACTCCACCGTCGTGGTCTTGCCGGCGCCGTTTGGGCCGAGGACCCCGACGATCTCGCCGTCATCAACCGTCAAGTCGATTCCGTGGAGTACTTCGCGTGCACCATAGGACTTCCGCAGCCCCTGGACTGTGATCAACGTCATGCCCTCAGCCTCCCCGCGACACCTGGGGGTGACATCGCCCGGTCGGTTCGACCCTTCATCATCCGAACGGATGACAAGCGGCACCCGGTCGGGCGCATGCCGGCCCCGGCGATAGGTTGACGAGGTGAACACCACCCGGCCCCGCACCTCACACCCGTGGTTGAGCCTGCTGGTCGGGATCATTGTGGGTGCTGTTGCCCTCCTGGTGCTCGGCCCCCGCCCCGCCGGACTGGGCACCCCCACCGGCAACCCGGCCCTGGCCCGCGACGCGTCCGCGGCCCTCGCCAGTGCCAGGAACGTCGAAACGATCAGCGTCGCCCGGATCCGCGACGGCCACGCGTCCTGGGCCGGCTTCGGTGAGGTGAGCCCGGACAGCCGGTACGAGCTCGGCTCGATCACGAAGACGTTCGACGGGCTCCTGCTCGCGGACGCTGCCCAGCGCGGCGAAGTGCGCCTGGACGACCCGCTGGAGTCCCACCTGACCGAGTTGGCCGGCACCGAGGTGGGCTCAACGACACTGGCCGAGCTCGTGAGCCACCGCGCAGGGCTGCCCAGCCTGATCAGCCTCGACATGGTGCGCCTCGTCGCCGAGGACCTCGCCGGCGCCGCACTGTCCGCCTACACCACCGCCACCCCGGACCAGGTGATCCGGGACTCGGCCGCCGTGAAGCTGTCGGGTCGGGGCACGATGCAGTACTCCAACCTCGGCGCCTCCCTGCTCGGCTTCGCCCTCGCCCGCGCGGCGGGAGCACCCGACTGGGCCACCTACGTGCGCGCGCGGCTCCTCGAGCCGCTCGGCATGCACGACACCTCCGTCGGCGAGCCCGGTCGCCCCTCGTCCGACCTGATGCCACCACACCAGGGGCTGGGCAGCCCCACCGAAGCCTGGACGGGCAGCGGCTACGCCCCAGCCGGCCTCGGGGTCACCACGACCGCCGCCGACCTCACCCGCTACGCCCAGGCCATCCTCGACGGCACCGCTCCCGGCGTTGAGGCTCTCGATGCGCGCTGGCCGGCGATGATGGGCTGGCAGATCGGCCTGGCCTGGATCGTCACCGACACCGAGGAGGGCCCGGTTGCCTGGCACAACGGGGGCACCGGCGGCACCCGCACCGTGCTGGCGATCGACCGCTCCCGCGGGCAGGCGGCACTCGTCCTGAACAACAGCACCCAGGACGTGACCGGCGCCGGGATGGACCTGATGGGCACTCCCTTCGATGACTCCGTGGCGCTGCCCCCCTTCGACACCGACACGGTCGCCTGGGTCGGCGTCGGTGCCCTGCTCACGCTGCTGTTCTCCGTGGGTGCCGTCCGCGGACGGAGCCGGGCCCGCATCCTGGGACAAGGGCTCGCCGCTGCCGGCGCGCTCCTGCTGTGGTGGATCGCTGCCCCGTGGGACTGGGCCGCGCCGTGGGTCTTCGGCGCTGCCGCCGGGCTCACCCTGGCCGCGACCATGGTGACGGCGCGGCGCTGGGCCCACCTGCCGTGGATGCCGCAGCGCTGGCGTCCCGGGACAGTGATCACCCTCGCCCTGGGAGGCGCCTGGCTGGCCGCCATGGTCACGCTGGCGCTCTGGGTGGCAACACTCGCGCCCTGAACTTCGTCGCCGCAGGCTCGGTGGACATCACAGCCCAGCGTTCACCAGGGCCAACGTGAGCCTCCGTGATGTTGTGACATCAGCCGCCGATGCACCACTCCCCTGTTGGCGGTCCCGTGCAGACTGGTCCGATGACGTTGCGACTGCAGGTTGATCGATTGGCCGACCTGGGTCTGGCTGAAATGGCCGGGATGAGCACTGACGCGTTCCGGGGACTCGCGGACGGCCTTGCTGGAGACGGCGTCCTGTGTGTTCACCCTGCGCTGGTGCCGCCCTCGTTGTTTGCGCCTCTGCTGCGGCACAACGGCCGACCCGGGTTCGTCGTAGAGGACATGAACGATCTCGACGAGTTCCTTTCCGATCGGCACGGTCAGGCTGCCTGACCGTGCCTTGTACCTGCTGCGGGACGTGGACCGCGGAGACGACCTGCTGGGCTGGACGCCGAACGCCGCACTGCCGGAAATCGTGGGTCAGGGGCGGACGCCGCTCACGATCAGCGAGGGCATCAGTTGGCTGTTGCAGGACCCCAGCAGTCTCGAGCCCAACCGGTGCTTCATGTGCGTCGGCTCCCGCAAGGCTGCCGCCCGTGGCGTTGATGCACGAGCCCCGGCGATCTGGATCAGCCGCGGGACGGGCCGCGACGGTCAGGCCCGACGTGACGCCCCCAAGGTCGGATGGTGCTGGGCCGGGAACAACCACGCGTGGCTGGGATTCGCCTCGACCTCCGGCCGCGACTGACCTGCCCGCCACGTCACCGAGCCGTCGAGGAGTGGCGACCTCCGACTGCTACAACGCCGCCACCTCGGCGACCGCCGCCACCTCGGAGGTGCTGACTGCACCCCCTGCCAGCGTGCCCCCGCGCGCCCCAGTGACAGCGGACGTCCCCGAGGGCGGCACCGCGCCCGCTCCGGTGGAGTTCTGCGACCCGGCCGAGGCGGCGTTGGGTGGGCCTCCCCAGCCGCCGCCGTCGAATCCGTTGGCGGCGTTGGCGACGGTGGGATCGTCAGGGTAGGTGGGGTCGGCCGGCCCGGTGTCGGTGCCACCGTTGCCGCCTGGCTGGCCAGAGTTGGCCCGGACGCCCCGGCGCGAGTAGTCGGGCGGGAAGTTGTTGTGGCCGACGCCCATCTGGTTGGTCTCGTCGGCGCCCATGGCCGCGGCTGCACCGCCCACGGCGGCCATGACGCCGATTCCGGCCGAGAACACCTGACCGGCCGGGCCCATGCCGGCCGCGAATCGGCCAATCGTGGTCGCCGCGGCGCCATCCTCGCCCGAGGTGCGTCCGGCCTCGTCGGTCGTGGTGGCAGCACTGCTGCCAGTCTGGCGTCCGGCGAGGACGCCGCCGATGCCGCCAGCAGCCGCCAGCCCCGCGCGCAGAGCGGACCCGGACGTGCTGCCCGGATCGGTGAACGCGAACAGCTTGTAGAGCGCAAGCGGGGAGAACGACGACACGCAGATGAGCACAACGCCGACGAACGCCGTCCCGATTGACTTCAAGACGTCGTCCTCACCGCCGACCGCCACCTCGGTGGTGATCCTCACGCCGATGCCGAGCGCGAGCACCATCAGGGGCGGGGTGAGTGCGGCGGCATGGAACCAGCGGAACGACTTCCAGAACCAGCCGCGTCCGAAGTCGGTGACCAGCCCGGCCGCCGCGATGGGTGTGACCGCGGCGAGAACGAGCAGGGAGGCAGCGCGGGCCACCATCACCAGGGTGTGGCCGATCGCCGCGAGCCACAGCAGCATCCCCATGATGCCGAGGATGACCGCGACGGTGCCGTTGGTGATGTCGCTGGCGGTGAACGGTTCCCACGGTTCCCACTCGCTCCAGCGGGTGACGTTGAGCAGTGACTGCATTAGGGCTTTGGTCAGGCCGCTGCAGGCCGCGACCAGGGTGACCCCGTAGCCCACCCAGGCGAACCACACGAACCCGAACTGGGCGGCGCCGACGAGGAGCCGGCCTATGCTGTGCCCGTCCCGCTTCCCGAGGGCGACGCCGACCTGGACGAGCATGAGGATCCCGACCAGGGCGAGGGCGATCCAGAAGGTGGTCGCGTACAGTTCGCCGACCGGTCCGTCTTCGCCGAGATTCGGGGTGAGGATCGCGTCCTCAAGTTCGAGGACCGCCCGGAGAACCCACAACCCGGCGTTCCACAGGGCCAGCATGGCCGCGGTCAGGCTGTCGGTCACCACGTTGGCGATGGCCGAGCCGAGCAGGCCGAACGGATCGATGGGCATGGTGGCTCCTTCAGTTGGAGGCGACCGGCTGCCAGCCGGCCTCGACGGAGGCGTCCGAACCGGGCCAGGTCGACGGGGCCAGAACGGGTGGTGCGCCGGGGCCGATCAGCCAGCGGTCGCCGGTCCACTGCATGCGCTCGCAAGTGCCATAGCCCATGCGGGCCTCTGCCTTCAGCGCGGCGCGCACGTCGAGCAGCACGCACGCGACCACCCAGTCAGGGCCGTCGGTCCCCTTGATCTGGATGGCCGCGGGGGTGACGCTGACCAGGGTGCCGGGGTCCAACTGGTTGGACGACTGCCGGGCGTGGGTCAGGAACGACTGCACGTTGCGGGTCTGGGACCAGTCGGCAGCGCCCACACCGCCGGGCATCGCCCAGTCGCGATAGACCTCGGTGGCCAGCGGGAGCGACATCGCGGACAGCACGCGTACCTCGATGGCCGCCAGTTGGGCGGCCGCGCCCTCGGGTGTGCGGGGGAAGCCGGACGACACACCACTGGCGCCGACCGTCGTGGCGACGGGCAGCCTGATCGCGGGAGGCAGGGCGATCGCCACACCCGGCGTAAGGCCAGCGTCCTCGGCCACCGTCGCCATCGGCGCTGCAGCAATGAGGTCGCGCTGCTGGGTAGGGTCGGCGTCCATGTGAGTGCTGCTTGGGAGGCCGTCGGGCGCGTTTCCCACTGAGAAGCTGGACACGAGGGTGTAGCCCAGCCCGTACAACAGCACGCCGCCCACCAGCAGCAGCCCCGCGAGGACGCCCAGCAACTGAGGGCGCGAGAGCGGCACGACCTCGGCTGAGTTCGTCGGGCGGGGTGGGCGGCGGAACATCAGCCGACGCAGCCGTCGCCGAGGATGCCGTTGAGCATCCCGTAGCCACCCATCAGCACCACGGCGAGCACCAGGACGCCGGCGAGGCCGATGATGCCGCCCTTCGAGAGGTGCGGGGAGTGCGTTGCACGTCCGACGAGGATCGCCCCGACGGACACCAGAGCCGCGATGCCGAACAGCCACAGCACGGACCACAGGACCATGCCCGAGATCTGGTCGGTGTAGGCGGCGACGCCCGTGGGAGCCACTGGGCAGATCTCCATCGGGACGATCAGCGGGTTCATGTCGGTTCCTTTCGGAGGAGGGCGAGGACGTTCTCTGCCGCCTTGAGGAGCGGGGCGGGCAGCGGGTCGGGAGTCAGGCCGGTGACCTGCAGGCGAGAGTCCAGGGGGAAGTCGGTGATGCACGCGTGCGGGTATCCCGGCTGCGGCGACCTTGACCGGACGCGGCCACCGCTTGACCGTGGGTCCCACGACCACCCCGAGCGCGTCGCGGCCGAGGAGTTCGGCGCAGGACTCCAGGCGGCGCAGCCCAGGAACGGTGGCGTTGGTGATCAGGACGACGTCGTCGAGCGTGCGCAACAGCGACTCGAGCCACCCGGCGCCCATGCCTGACACGGTCGTCCAGTTGGTGTCCACGACCGTCCACTCGACCGACGACTCGGTCGGAACCGGCACGGTCGCGTCGCCGATGATGGGGCGCTCAAGTAGGACATCGCCACGACTGCCGCGGCGCCAGGGGCCCTCGGTCCCGAGTTCGGCGTTGGCTGCGGCAGAGAAGCCGGACGCCAACGGAGAGCAGCACTCCACCACCCGCGCCGGCCCCCCGGCTGCGGTTGCCAACGCGAGAGCCACCGTGGACGCACCCACTCCGCCGGCGCAGCCCACGACGGCGACCACCCGCTCACGTGGCGCCGGCGTCCAGACTGTCGCATTTCCCCGGGCCGCAGGAACAGACCGGGGCCCGTGAGCGAACTCGCCGGCCTCGATCGCGCGCCACGCCTCTCGCAGTTCTGCGACGCTGTGGGCGGTCACGACGGGTCACCGCCCCGAGGCCTGCGATCGAGCAGTCCGGACAAGAGCATGGCCGGGGGCACCTTGGCCAGTTCTCGCCTGGCCATCTGAACGTCCCGGAGCCTGCGCAGACAGCCGTCCAGATCGTCCAGGGTCTCCGGCTCCATCGCCGCGATCCTCAACAGGGCGGCCACCTCGGCCGGAGTACTGGTCATCTCGGCATCACCTCCGCCATCCCTAACGGGCCGCGCCCGTCATCGGTGGACAGTCAGCCGACGGCGTTCAGGTACTCGCCGGCGGCTCCGCTGAGGGCCGCCACGCAGCGAGCGGTGCGACGCCGCACGGTGCGGGCGCACACGCCCCACTCCTGGGCCACGACTGCGCTGAGCTGGCGGCTCGACAGGCCGGCAACTCCGCCCTCGCGGGCATGGCCCTCGGCCTGGAGGGTCTTCGCGGCTTCGATGAGACTGACCAGCAGTTCCCGGTCCTCGTCCGTGATGACGTCCTCGGCGCACGCCCAAGCGAGCAACTCGGCCAATTCGACTGCCGGGTCCTCGTCCTCCACGAGCCGATTGTCGGCCGGGTCAACGGGGCCCAGCGAGACCATCGACAGCCGGTGCGGCATGTGGTGCGTGGGCGCCCCGCAATCCAATAGCACCCCCTCACGCAGCTGACCGGCGACCTTCGCCGCCACCCAGTGCGGACGCCGCCACGGCAGCCCGCGGACCTCCACCCACAACTGCGCGGCCAGCACCTCGTCCACCCGATCATCAGCCAGTCCCAACCGGCGGCGGACGCGCAGGGCGGTCGGGAGGAGGAGCCACGCGAGCACCAGCGCTGCCTCCCGGTCGTCGGCGCCATCGAAGGCCGCCAGCCGGGCGAGGCCGAGCAGGACACCGTTGGCGACCGCAGGATCGGCCGATCGCCGCCAGGCGTCCAGCCCGGCGGGGTCGCCGACGACCCCCAGCCGGGGCTCGAAGGCGACCCATCCCGCCCAGTGATCCTTGACGACGGACTCCATCCGCTCGTCCTGCAAACCCAACATCTCGGTGATGTTCATGGCCGTGGTCCTTCCGCGTGGGTATGCGGGAAGATCACCAATCGGAGGTTGTTCCTTTCGTAGTCCACAGGGCTTCGCGGCATCGAACCGCGACCCACGACGCGGCCAACACCGACCAAAGCGCCTAGTCGGCCCCGTGTTGCCCCGCGTAGCCCCTGACACGCCCGGCCTGGGGCTGGAGATGCGCTAGCGCGTGAGAAGTCGGCCTGGCCCTTTACGGAAGCAACCACGCGGCCACACCTGCCACGTGCGGAAAGGTTCGCGATAATCAGCGGGTGAAGAACGTGATCGGGCCCGGCGGCGTGCGGTATCCGGTCACGCCAGACATCGAGCGGTTCCTGCGCTCGATGGACCGTGGTGCGCTGCAGTCGCTGGTACTCGAGATGGCGGGGTACAGCCCCGAGGCCATGCGATCGCTGCAGTTGCGCGCCACACCCGAGGACGAACCGACCGCCTCCGAACTCCTGGTGACCGTGGACGGTGCGCTGGCCGGAGTCGACCTCGACTACCACGACCCCTTCTACGAAGACGTCGACGACGGCGTCCAAGGGGTCGAGGAGTCCGTCGACGAACTGGAGCGGCACCTCGACGGCGGCGCCCACCCCGTGGTGCGCCGAGTGCTCCAGCACCTGCTCACCCGGCTCGGCGACCTGGCACGGGACGCCGACAACGCCGACGCCCTGCTCGAGGTGGCCGAACGGGCGTCGGCGCTGTTCGGGCGCGCGGTCGCAGGGCACCTCGACCCGGTCAGCCTCGCCCGCTGGGTGGTCGGCTTCCGGGTCGAGTACGGCGGCTGGCCGTCGCTCACGTTGGACGCCGTGGCCCACGCGTTCGACGAGCCCGCCTGGGACGCCTACCGCGCGAGTGTCGCGACCTTGGGCGGCGGTGGACCGGCAGCCGACCCCTACCGCAGCGAGACCGACCGCATGCTGCTGGAACTGGCCGACCACGACGGCGACGTCGACCGGGCCGTCGCCCTGCTGTCCGGAGGTGACCACCCGTACTACCGGGAGATCCTCCGCCGGCTGCGTGACGCCGGACGGCCGGCTGACGTCCTCGCCTGGCTGGACCGAGCAGTCACCCAGGGCTGCGTGGACGTCGCCTGGCGCGCGGGACCCACCATCGTCCCCGTCAAGGGTGCCGTCGATGCCTACCTAGACGGTGGGCGTCCGGACGCCGCCCTCGCGATCGCGCGGACCCTGTTCGACCGGGACCTCAGCGTGGACGCTTTCCGGTTGCTGGCCACGTGGCGGAACGGTGCGGGCGCGGGGACGAACAACGCGCGTGGGCGTTCGAGCAGGCCACCCAGCGGGCACACAGCAGCGGCGGCGCCCACCTCGTCAGGGTCCACCTGGCCGACGGGAACCTCACGCACGCGTGGGAGGCGGCGGACGCCTTCGGCGCCGGCCACGCATGGCGCGAACTCGTGGACGCCTCCGAAGGTGGCTTCCCGCTCCGGGCAGCCCGCCTGTGCATGGCTCAGGTACTGGAGTCCCTCACGACACCGGACTCCAAGCGATACCCGGCCATCGTCGATCTACTCGTCAAGGCACGCGCCCTCTACGACAAGGCAGGCCACCGAGCTGAGGCGGACTCCGAGATCGTCCGCTTGCGCGAGGTCTACCGCCGCCGCCCCGCCCTGATGTCGGCCATGAACCGGGCCGGACTACACTCCTGACACGAGCCCTACCCTGACGGCTGGTAAGCGAAGACCTTCCTCCTCGCGCGTACCGTACGGCCGAGAACAGGGTCTGCAGTCCCCGGATCGACGTAAAGGACTGACTTAATGTGACCTCTCGCCCCCACGTGCAAGGCTCATTACTGGCGGAGTTCGCGCAACTACCGACTGCGGCTCTCCAGATGATCAACGCACTCCACGAGCGCGGCCGTTGTGGGCCCTCGAGAGTTCAAACTAACTAACTATCACGCGACTGATGTCACTCAGTGATCGTCCCAGCAGAGGAAGGCGACTCGGGGACCGCGACCAGGGCCGCTTCTGCCCCCTGAATGGCCACAAGGTCTTGAGAATGAGTGTCCCCTCTAGGTGAGACACTCACCCGCCACTCCTGTATAACGTCAAGAAGCCCCGAGAAGGCCTCAAAAACGGACGCCTCTTGCGGACCCTCGCAGAGGCGATCACACAGTCGGGTCTTGTCGAGCTGCCTTACCGTGACAGTCTTGCCATTTGGATAAGTCTTCTGCTCGGTTTCGAAATCAGTGTCCAAGATGGCGGTCGCCAACAGCAGGTTCTCGATCCCCGCTCTCACCAGTCCATTATTGGAATTGAAAGACAGGAGCCGTCGGGAAACCTTCCCTCGATCCTCGTCTCGGATGCTCTTCACGTCGTTGTCATAGAGAAGCAGAACCGGCCTGCTGGCAATCTCCGGGTTATTAGTCAATAGATGCCACACACGGTTCAGATTCTCGCAGCCAGCGCCCTGAGACCCGCCTCGCGCATCGCGACTCCCTACCCAGTCGACGACGATACCGCTCAGTTCTGCGCCCCGCCCAAGAACCTCTGACGCCTTGACGATATAGCGAGGATCTGTCTCGCCTTCGCAAAGTATGAGTGGAGACAAATCCTGATCGATTCGCTCGGCAATCATCGCGTCGAAACGCTGTGTCACTCGGAGAACATCCAAGGCATTCTTGAACTCGCCGTAGCCCTCCGCACCGATGGACCGCCCCGAGGGCATCTCGGTGACGGAAATTCCACCATCACCAAACCTCGCCTGCATTCCAAGGACGAACAACGGGGAATGTGCGGATACGATGAACTGCACTAGCGGAAAGAGGGCGAATAGTTCAGGGATAGCCCTAAAGGCCAGATCCACGTGAACATGCGCGTCAACCTCGTCGATGACGCAAATCCCCGGTGATGTCAACGGCGCACCTTGCGAACTGGCGTCGCATTGCATCAGAACAGTGCCGAAAATGCTTAGGAGCGTTGCCTGACCTGATGAAAGTGTCGATAGGGGGAGGGCGGCCGATGTCCGCGAACTATAGTGCAGTAGGCCACCGAAACGATTCGTCCACCGAAAATGCGCGGTCGCGTCATCCAGAATGATTGCGAGGACACGATTCGCAAGGTCCAGAGTCGTCTGATGAGACACGAATTCGGTGCCCACTACCGTCCACTGCGCGCCTGCCCCAAGGCCGGCAGGAGTAAGCACGGCGCGACTGTCTAGCAGGAGACCGGGGATCCATTGCGACAGCGATTCTAGTCCTTGCTCTATGAAGAGCGACTTTCCGAGTCTCCCACTGAACCGGAGCGCGCTGTTGAAGGGCCTCGTGGGCAAGCTCTCTTCGTTGAGCCAGTGTGGCTTCTCGGATCTACTTGCAGGAAAGTAGGCGTAGCACCCAGTGCTGTAGATGCGGCGGCTTTGCTCCTCGCTGATGGCAAACTGCTTGTGCGACCCCTCCTCCGGCCAGGAGAGTCCGGCACTCAACTCGGGACTGAGATCGTCGGGCAGCGCACTGATCGGAAAGGTACCGGCCTTCTCGGCGTAGACCAGGGTGTCATCATCGGCGTTGAAGCGGAGGAGGGCGAAGCCCCCGGAGGTTCCTCGTCGCAGGGTGGCGCCCCCCACGATCCTAAACCAGTGTCTGCTAACTCCAGACGCATGCGCCACGACATCTGAGTGGTGCTGGGAGGCCCCCTCGACGATCGCATCCGCGATGATCGAAAGAAGGTTACTCTTGCCACTCCCATTCTCCCCAACCACGATGAGTGGTACAGGCGTTCCCGCGGGGGTGGGCGTGAAGACAATCCCAATGTCCTCTAGCGGCCCATCGTTCACGACTCGAAGCTCGCGCAAGTACACCTAGACCTCATTCTGGTTCACTTGGTGGCGGAAGGTCACGCAGAGTCACACTTCGCAGCAGCACCCCGCGCGCTGCGGCCATCATACTGGGAGGCGCGGGGGGCGCTGGCATTTCGACCATCGGAGTAATCGGCACAGTCTACGGCGATCTGCGCTGCCGCTGGGTTCCATCAAAACGCGTGGCAAAGTGCGCGAGTGGCTCCTTGTCGTGACTTAGGCGGGCTCAACGGGAACGTGCGACCCAGGCGCATCGGCATTCGGTGAGGCCAACCATCGATGTCGGCGTTGCCCCTGGGAGATCCACGAGTTCCCGCTAGAAGCTGTCGAAATGACCTTGCACCGCGCGCGCGCGGGGCGCGCCCCGGCCGACCCCCCGGGGTGGGGGCCCCCCCGTCGGCCATCCAGACGCTGAATGTCACCACCTACCTAGCTTCTCGCTTCTAGTTCAACTAACTAAGCTAGCGACGCGCGGCCGCGCTGCTCGTTCAGCTCAGGCAACGCGCGACTTCCGCTGCCACGGCGGGCTGGCGACTAGCTCGGCGCTTCGTACAGGGAGGTCATCGGGCGCTTCGCCGTCCTCGGCGCGGTTGCTGACGTCGTCGCGGAGCATGCGTTCGGCAGATTGCCGGTCACCCTCGGCGGCGACGACGGCGGCGAGGTCGAGCCGAGGGGTGTCCTCGTAAGGGGCCGCGAGCAACGCCGTCTCGGTGGCGGTGCGGGCCAGTGCCAGGTCGCCGGTGTGCAGCGCCGCGATGGTGACCGTGTGTGCCACGTCGACCACGGCGCACACCATGTGCTGATCGATGCGGACACCGTCGGCCAGCCAAGCCCAGCCGCGCCCTCGTTGTCCGGTGAAGGGCTCCCCGGTGACCAGCTCCAACGCCGCCTGCAGGTCGCTGAGGCCCTCGGTACCGCGGGCCTGGCCACGCGAGCGGAGCCTACGGAACAGGTCGATGTCGGCCAGGACGCCGACCAGCTGGTAGATGCCCATGCCTCGGGCGATGCCGGCCGGGGACTTCGTGGCGTCCGGCAGGTAGTTGCCGCCGGTCGTGGGGTCGACGCCGAGCCAGCTGCGCACCTTCGAGAGGTGGACCCGCATCTGGGTGGCGTCGGAGCCGAACGCATCGACCACTTGGTCGATGGTGACGCCTTGGGGGTGCAGCACTAGGAAGGCCAGCAACTCGGTGTAGAAGGCCTTGCGCTTCGCGACCGCCGTGGGCTTGCCGGTGGTACCGGTGCGCGCCTGGATGGGGCCGAGTAGCCGCAGGTGCGGGCGGGTCCCGGCCGCCCAGGCCGCCAGGTCGGCGTCCAGACCCGGGTCGGCGCCCTCGACCGCTGCCCGGACCTTGTCGGGCACGTGCGGAGCGAGTTGCTGCAGGTCGTCCGCGGTGGTCGCAGCCACGTCGAGGACCTCGGCGTCCGGGGCTGGAACCACCGTCGCCCCCGGCTCGGACTCGGGGTCAGTGTCGCGGGGCAGCACGAGTTCGTCACGGATCGCTCCGGCGGCGTCGCAGTACTCGCGCCAGCCGTCGTCGCCGTCGCTCGGCATCTCGACGTCATCGAGCAGGTCGGCGTGGGCCAGGAGCAGGGCGCAGCCCTTGGCTTCGGCGGGGGTGAGTCCGTTGGCGATCAGGTCGAGGCCGAGCGACGGGATGAGCACCCGCCCCTGCCCGGTCAGCCGGACGCCGAGGCCGCGGATGGGCTCGGTGTCGGCGACCATGACGACGGCCGTGCCGGTCCGCGCGGGATGCTCCCCGACGAGGGCGAGCAGCCGGTCGAGCGGGCTGCTCGACAGTGCCCCGTTGACCAGGACGAGCCAGCTGTCCCACACGTCGCCGCCCAGGTCGTCGACGCGGCCGGCGGCTGCGGTCACGTCATGCTCGGCGCACTTGTCGACGGTCGCGCCGGCCGCAGCGATCGCCGCGTCCAGCGAGGCGGGGTCCTCGAGACGGTGGTGGCGGATGCGCGCCGGGTCGAGCGGCACGGCCTCCGGCGCGATCCCGATGCAGTCGAGTTGAACCTGGCGCGCCCACGGGTTGACCGCGATCTCGGCTGCCAGATAGCGAGCGAAGTCGGCGGCGTAGGTGGGGTCACCGGTGAGGCTGATCGTGCCGAGTTGTTCGAGGTTGACCAGCCACGTGGCGCCGTCGTCGTCCAGTCCCACGGAGACGAGCTGCGGATAGGCGGATCGGGCGGTCGACTCCTGCTCGTGCGCGCCGGCGGCCAGCAGCCATCGACGGCCGTCGGCCGGGTCCGGGCGCCACGGATGTGCCAGCGTGACGGGCTCGACCAGCTGGACTGCCACCTCGCCTGGCAGGAGCTGGACAGCCAGGAGCTGCGGCGGGGCGACGCGGTCCTCGCCGGAGACGGCAAGCAACTTGAGCGCCTGGTCGATGGCGAGCAGGGTGGGCGTCGCGGCCTGCCCCTCCGTCATCAGGGTCTTCTCCACCGGAACCAGTTCCGGCGGCGGTGCCTGGATCGTCCGCCCCGGCCGACGGGCACGGAACTGGGCCCTCCGGCGCTGACGCAGGGCGGCCAGCAGCCCAGCAGCGAGGACCCCGCCCGCTCCGGTGAGCCCGACCAGCAACCACGGGGCCGGCGCCTCGGCATCCCGATCGGACGCCTCGCTCGCGGGCTTCTCGTCGCTGCTCACGTCCGTGGCCGCGGTCGCCAAGGCAGACGGGGCGGGCGTTGCCGGGGCGCTCGACGGGACGACGGGAACAGCGCCGGCCGACTCGGACGTCGCAGGCGACGTCGCGGCTACCGGCGTGGGCGAGGCGGTTGCGGAGGGGACGGCGCCTGCCGGTGTGGGCTGCGAGGTCTGGGGTGTCGGCTCGGCTTGTTCGGGTTCGGGCGGAGGTGGGCAGGTCGGGCGTCGCCTCCGCAGCGGACGGGATGAGCAGGTGCCAGCCGGGGAGGATGAGGTCCGGGTCGGTCAGGCGACGGCCGTCCGGCTGGGTGAGCTTCCGGGAGGCCTCGAAGATCCGGGGCCAGGCGTCGGCGTCGTCGAGGTGCTCCTGGGCGATCTCGCTCAGCGTGTCCCCCTTGACCACGGTGTAGCGGGAGTGCGCGCGGTCGTTCGCTGCCGTGGCCCGCTCGCCGTCGGCCTGCGCACCCGCGGGCAAGGTCAGCACCCAGCCCGGCCTGAGGAACTGCGCCTTGCCCCGCAGGAGCTCGTTGTTGAGCTTGAGGATCTCGGGGTAGCGGCTCCCGGACCCCAGGTGGTGCTCAGCGATCGACCACAGGGTCTCACCTCGTTTGACCGTGTGAGTGACGGGTGCGGGGGCGGTCTCGACGAGCGCAACGGCTCTGGGCGGCGTTCCCACGGACGCCGACGGCGCGGGCTCCACGCTGGCCGTCGCTGTGGCCACCGGGCTCGGGCTGTCCGGGACTGCGGATGCAGTCTCGATCCCCGTGGCGGGCACCGCGATGAACAGGAGCAGCGCTGCTGTCACGAGCCGGCGGGCCGGCGCCTGGGACCACCGGAGCCCGGGCAGCTTGGGTGCCTCCAGGCCTCGGAGGGCTGCGATTGCCTCCGTGAGGATCGTGACCGCGAGCAGTCCCCACACAACCCAGGCCGCGCCTTTCAAGATCAGCACCGTCAGGTGGCCGTCATCCGGACTGGTGAGCGCCGCCCACCACCCGTCCAGGCCGGACGGAGTCGGCCCCCAACCGAGGGCCAGCAGCACCGCCGGAAGCCCCACGAGCAGGGCCAACAGCGCGACGAAGGCGGCGAATCCGACCAGACGGGGGTGACGAGGCGGTGGGTTCATCGGGGAGCTCCGTTCACGACACGCGACAGCAGGATGGTGGCGTCGCCGCTGACCGTCTTGGGCCCGATGCCTGCGGTTCCGAGGAACTTCGGCTGGTAGACGATGGTGACGTGCACCGACAGGGTGGTCGGTCCGGTGATGCTCACGCTGCCCTCGACGCCGGCGGCATGCAGGTAGGCCGTTGCGGCCGTCCGGGCGGCGGAGGTGTCGATCTGCGGGGATTGGCCGCGCATGATCTGGCTGGCCTGCACCTGGTTCGCGGCCGTTCGCCCCGCCTGCTGGGCGAGGTCGTGGGCGCGCTGCTGGGCGTTGACCTGCCCGGTCAGGTCGACGGTGATGCCGATCACCATGGTGATCACGAGCGCGATCAACACCCCCCACACCGTGACCGAACCGCGCTCATCGTGATGGCGCATCATCGCCCCCTGAACACATCAAGCGGACTCGTGACCGTCGCGCTGACGAGCCTGTCCGGCAGGCCGGGCAGTGCCAGCTCTGACAGCTCCACCGTGCAGCTCACCGTCGCCGCGACGCTCGCCGGGGTGCCCACCGGTTTGGCGAAGCCTGCGGTGTCGAGGGTCACCGTCATCGACGCGCACGTCAGCCCCTGGTTGGCCAGGGTGGCTCGTGCCGCCGCCACCGCCGACGTCTGGGCGGCGCCTGCGGTGCGGGCGATGGACGCCGCGCGTGCGGCGTCCGCGGCTGCCTGCTGGACGCTCCCGTGGGCGATGGCCACCCGGCCGCCGGCCACGGCGAACAGCAGCAGGAGCATGAGCGCCGGCACCAACAAGACCAGTTCGATCGCCGCCGAACCCCGCTCATCGGCGGCGCAGCGCCGAGCCTGGAAGCTCGCGCTCCGGCATCGTCGGGATTCGTGAACTCGCGGCTTCATCGCGTGTACCTCTCGACCGGCAGGGTGGCCGACTGGGACACGGTCACGTCCATGAACGGCACGAGCCGGACGCTGTGGCCGGTCACCGTCACGGTGGTGCTGGTCGCCGTCCTGTCGCCGGTCACGGTCACGCCGGTGAGCGTCGTCCCTCCCACGTCGGCGGCGAAGGACCTCGCGCTCGACAACCCCGCCTCCAGGGAGGAGTTGAGCATCGCGGAGGTGCGGGCGCCCGACTGGGCGGACGCCAGGGCGATCGACCGGGCGTGGAACCACGTGCCGGCCTGGACGGCCAGGAACAGCACGGTGAGCACGATGGGAAGCGCGATCACCATCTCGACCGATGACGACCCGCGCTCACCTCGCATCAGCCACCTGCTGGCCCTGGACCGCCACATGGTCGTCGCCTACCGGATCTCGCCGGCCTTGCCGACGACGTAGGCCTGGATGATCGCGGCGACGATCCCCACGATCGCGATGGCGAAGATCGCCCAGAGGACGTTCTGGATGGTCTCGGACATGCCGTCCTCGGCGAGCATCCGCTCGCGCTGCTTGGCGAGCCACGACTCGAGGTCGCGGCGCATGAGCTGGCTCTCCACGTACAGGTTGAGCATCATGGTGGGGTTTCCTCTCCTGAAGGGGTTCTTCCTTTGGGGTCAGGTGTTGCTCATCAGGGTCATCAGGGATGGCCCCAGCAGGATGGCGATGAAGACGATCGCCAGCATGGTCGCAGGGATGGTGAGCCGCTCGGAGGCGGCGTTGGCACGGGCCTGCTCGTCGGTCAGGAGCGCCACTCGCAGCGCTCGGTTGTGTTCCCGGAGGGTTTGGTAGACGGGCATCGTCTGCTGCTCGGCCAGGGCCATGATGTTGGCCAGATCGTCGAGCTCGGGCAGGGCCAGTTCGTCGCCCATCGCGCGGAGGACGTCCCACGGCGGACGGCCGTCGACGCTGGACTGGGTGAAGCCCTCCGCCAGCCGGTCGAAGACCCACTGGCCGCGGCCGACGCGCGCCGCGTTCTCCAGCGCCTGTCGGGGCCCCGACCCGGCGCGACGTTCCAGCGCCACCAGGTCGATGAAGCCGGTCAGCACGTGGTTGAACTCGAGGCGCGCCGCCTTCGCCTTGCCGTGGATGTCCAGGTTGGGCAGCACGAACAGCCCGACCGCGCCGACCAGGGACGCAGCGAGCGGGACCGCGATCGGGAACCGCAGACCGAACCAGCTGAACAACGTCGACAGCAGCGGGGGTGCCACCAGTCCGATCGCGGCCAGGATCAGCTTCTCGCCGTAGAAGTTGGCCTCCGTCCGGCGCAGCAGCGTCAGTTCCTTGACCGGCGTCATCCACACCCACCTCGGCAGCCAGCGCGCGACCCAGGCGCCCACCCGATCCTGGGTGTCCACGCCGCCCGTGGCGGAGGTGGGGACCGTCGGCACGCCGGTCAGCCGGTCCAGTGCAGGCCCGAGCGCCGGCACGGTCGGCGTGAGCCACCACACCGCGCACAGAACGCTCGTGGCGAGCAGCAGGCCCGTCAGGGCCGCGAGCTGGAGGCCGGTCATGACGGGTCCCCGGACGCCAAGAGTCTGGGCAGCGGCTTGACCCGCGCCATGCGTCGCATGACCACGAGGCCGACGACGTAGAGCGCGAGGAGCACCGACAGCACGACCTGTCCCAGCGGCGAGCGGTAGGGCTCCAGGTACTGGCCGGTGGCGGCCATCCCGACCAGGCACACCACGGTGATGATGGTGACGATCCGCGCGGTCTGGCGCGGCTTGCTGCGGTCGGCCTCCAGATGACGCCGGGCAGCGACCTCCGCGGACACCGACTCGGCGAGGCCGGACAGGATCTGGGCGAGACCATCGGCCCGCTTCTGCGCCGCGAGGATCAAGGTGGCTGCCACCAGGTCACCGGTCGAGTCGTTGAACTGGTCGGCGAACGCGCGGAGCGCCTCGGCTGTGTTCCACCGAGACCTGATGCGGCTCACGAGGGTGGTCACCTCCGGACGGATGACGTCGGGTGTCGTGCGCAGCGTGGCCACGAGGGCGCCCTCCAGGCCGACTCCCACGGTGATCACGCCGGCCAGGTTGCGCGTCCACTCAGCCAGGCCTTCGAGGCGCTCGATCGTGTGGGACTCGTCCGAGACGCCCAGGAGCACCGGCAGGCCGATCGCCGCCAGTGGGAAGAGCACGATGGCGATCACCCAGCCCGACAGCAAGGCCACCAGCACACCGGCCACCGCCGCCAGCAGACCGGAGATCAGGACGCGGCGCGGGACGATTGCGAGCCGCGTCAGGAGCCGGGGCGTCTTCGGAGCGCCCGTCGGGACCGGCACTCGCCGAAGCCCTGCGACCAGCCCCATCACGCCACCGACGCCGAGGACGCTCACCAGCGCGGGAACGAGCGGGTTCATGCGACACCTCCGTGCCGCTGCGCCTCCAGGAGGAACTCGTTCGCCGTGAACCCGTGGCCGGTCAGCATCCGTAGGTGGTCGGGCAGCACGAAGGCGACAGCCGGGCCGTCGGGGTCACTGCGGAAGACGGTGGTCGCGGCGTAGCCGGCGGACTCCTCGCCCGGCGTGATCGCCAGCACCTCGTCGACCACACGCCGCTTGCGGACCGAGCCGTCGCGGCCGCGCACGTACATGGACCGCAGCTGCACCACCAGGCCGAGGCAGCGAGCCAGCTTCATCACGGCCGAGTCGCGGGTGAACTCGCCGGACTGCATCGCGCAGCTGACCAGTTTCTCCATCGTGTCGGACGCCGACGCGGCGTGCGTCGTCGACAGCGAGCCGGAACCCGACTCCATGGCCATGATCATCTGCGCGACCTCGCGTCCGCGGACCTCGCCCACGATCTGCCGGTCGAGCGCGTACCGGAAGGAGGCGTGCATGCCGTCCTGCAGGGTGAACTCGTTCACCGGACGCCCGTCGGGACCTCGCTCGCCCGAACCGGGACGCGCTTCCCACGAGAACACGACGGGGTGCTCGTCGACCAACTGCTCCAGACCCAGCTCCCGCTCGGTCTCGAACGTCCCCAGCACCTCCTCCGGGCCGATCTCGGCACACAAGGCCCGCAGCAGGGTCGTCTTCCCGTCGCCTTGTTGGCCGGAGACCACGATCGACAACCGTGCCTTCACCGCGGCCGCGAGGAACGACGCCAGCAAGGGGCTCACCGTGTCCAGGCCCACGAGGTCGTCGAGGGTGATGCGCACCAGGCGGTGTCGTCGGATCACGACGCTCGGCCGATGGGTGACGAACGCGGACGCCGCCAGGCGAGCGCCGTCGAGGTTCAGGTGGAGGTCCGGGTTGGCGTCGGAGAACACGCGCGGCGGATCGGCCCGGGAGGCCAGGTCCTGCAGCAGCTGGATCAGCTCCTCGTCGGACGCCGCCACCGGCGGTCCCGGCACCTTCTCGCCGCCCACCAGGTCCAGGAACACCCGGTCGTGTCCGACGACGATGATGTTCTCGACGTCCGCCCGATCCACCAAGGGCTGCAACCGGCCGAGCCCGAACATCAGGTCGAAGACGGCCTGCGCCAAGGCGTCCTGCGCGTTGGCGGAACTGACGGAGCCGTGGACGGCGAACCGCGCCTCCGTCGCCTCTTGGACGACTTCCATGATCACGGCCCGCCCCAGCTCTTGGCGGGAAGTCTCGTCCACGAACGGCGACTGCGCCGCACGCTCGGAGAAGCGCTTGGACGCCAGCGCGCGCAGTTCCGACGCCTCGTCCCAATCCACCTCGGGCGAGTGTTCCGTGGGCGGTCCCATCGGTCCCACCTTCGCCTCGCGGCCGACCACATGAAGGGAGGACGGCGTGGGCGTCGGGGCGACTGCCGTCGACAGGGTGAACCCAGAGCGGACGCGGCCCGGCCGCGCCGCATCAGTGGCGTCACCGAAGGCGGTGAACAGGGGCACGCTGGCCAGGTCGGGGCTTTCCCAGGTGGGCTGCGGCTGCTTCGTCATCGGTCCGCCTCCGCCCTGGTGCGCGGTAGCGCGTCCTCCGTGCGCGGCGCCAGAGCCCGAAGCGACTCACCCAACGCCACCACCGACCGAGGCAGCGGCGAACGATCGAACCGACGCTGAGGCTCCCCGTGGGACCACCACCGCGCGGCGTCCGGATCCCACGCGACCTCGCCGACCACCGGTACGCCCAACGTCTTGGTGACCTCGGACGTGCTGTACCGACGTGCCGGGCCTGCGATGACCAACCGCACGTCGCCCAACGAGCCTTCCTGGAGACCGGGCAACCATGACCGCACCCGGGCCAGCTCGGGCAACCCGGTCCCCGTCACCACCACGGTCACGTCCGACTCCGAGATCAGCGGCTCCGGGCTGCCGACCATGCCCAGCCGGCCGGCGTCCACGACGATGTCCACGCCCGTGTCGACCTCGAGTCCGCGCAGGGCGTCCAGGAGCGAGTCCCACACGCCGAGGAGGGACGCCGCCTGCTGGTGCGCCCGCAGCCCGGGCAACAGGCTCGCGTTCGAGTCGGCCAGGGGGAACAGCCGCGAGGGCAACTCGTCGGCCAGCTGGCGGTGTCGGTGGGCCAACACGAGTTCGGAGAGTCCGGGGCGGGCGACGCCTGTGCAGTACCCGGCCAGGATCGCCGAGCCGCCCGACGGGTCGGCTTCCACCAGCACCACCGGGCGAGGCCACGTCAGGGCGAGACCGACCGACAGGGTGGTCACCCCCAGCGAGCCCGAGACGGACGCGACGGTGAAGAGGGGCATGGCGTCACCGTTCCCGGGAGTCGAGAACCACGGCCACCTTGCCTGTCGCGGCCCGGGCTGCCAGATCGGGTGCGGCGTCCGCGCTCACCAGCAGGTCGACCAGGGCGAACTGCCCGTCCTGCGAGCGCGTGACCGCGACGACCTTGGCCGCGATGGTCACCGGCGAGACGTCGCCGACCTGGCCCTGCGCGCCGGGCGTCTGCACCACCCGCACGTCGTCGCCGGTCTTCAAGGGAATGGCGGGCAGCATCCCGTCCACCAGGGACAGGCCCACCACGGTCTCGCCCTTGGCCGGGACGGTCTCGGGGGCGATGGCGTCGGGGGTGAGCAGCCCGCCGGCCGAGATGTCGAGCGCGGCTCGCTGGCCCACGACCGTCGACACCTCGCTGGCGGGGATCGAGGCGATCGCCGGATCCAGCGACACCCGCGCAACCATCAGGTCACCGGCGGCGATGACCGCGCCACGAGGGACGGCTGCCTTCGCCACCACGACCTCGACCGACGAGGTCGCCGCCGTCCACAGCCACACGCCACCCAGCGCAGACAGGAGCAGGGCGGCCACGGACGCGATGATCAGCACCGGACGCCGCCGGGTCTTCACGGGACCCAACGCCGCGGGCGCCTGAGGGGTCGTGGTCGTCGCCGTCGTCGGCGCCATGGTCGCTGTCCTCACGTCCTCATCCCTTCACCACGGTCTGGAGTTCGCCGATCGTGACCACGACCGAGCTCGTGTACGTCTGGTTGATGACACCGGACTCGCCGATCCCGGACCAGTTGATCGTCCAGTAGCTCGTCGCGGTGACCGTGTAGGTGCCTTGCTTCGTGTAGCGGTAGCCGCAGTCGGGCGACGAGGAGACCCCGAACGAGTCGGCGTAGGAGGTGCCTGTGGACGTGCACGCGACGGTCCCGCCGTCGCCCATGCTCCACACCACCTGCGTGACCTTGCCCGTCGCGGTGACGGAATAGCCGCCCGCGGACGCGGTCTTCGTGTTCGGCCCCCAGGTGCTCTGGTCCGGGGACGCCACCCACAGCCAGATCGGCAAGCCCACCAAGCCCACCGAACCAGGTGAAGGGTCGGGCGCCATCCCGATCTCGACCGCACGGAGACGCATCTGGGTGACCGCCTGCAGGGCCAGCACTCTGGGGTCAGGGATGACGCCGGGGGCGCTGTCGGCCCAGAAGAGGTAGGAGCCCGGACCCGACCAGATACCGGAACTCGAACACCGGTAGATCGACCCCGTCGTGTTGCCGCTCCACACCGCGTCCGTCAGCGGCGGCGGCGGCGATTCCGCCTTGATGTAGCAGGCGCGAGCGTTGCTCCATGTCCCCAACTCAGCGTCGGAACACGGCACCTCACGGGGAGGCATTTCCTGCGTCACGCATGCGACGGGGTCGCTGCTGCCGGAGTGGGTGTTCTTCAGCGGAGCAGCGGGACCCGACCCGCCGTAGCCGGGGACGCCGACCCCGCACGCGACTCCCCAGCTCGCCCCTTCACAGCCGCCCTCCGCATAGGCGGGCGAAGCAGTGAGCGGCGTGATCGTGAGCGCGAGACAGAGGGCGAGCGCCGCGATCAGCTTGGTCAACATGATCCGAGGACCTCGTCCTTGGTGATCTGCAGGTTGGCGCCGACGAGCTGCAGAGTGCTCTCGTGCGAGAGCCGTGGCTGCGGGGCCGGCGTGACCGGCTGCCCGTCCTTGTCCGTGAGGATGGCCTCGCTGCGATCGACGCACGAGGTGACGACCCATCCGTCGCCCTTGGCCAGGGCGCTCTGGGAGGGGATCTTCGTGGCTCCGACCTGCACCTGCCCCCGCTGGCGGACCGTGGTCAGCATCACCTGCAGGCTGCTCAGCGCCTCGCCCGAGGCAAGGGTGTCGAGCTCGTTGATGCTCTTGCTCGAGTCGACCAAGAGACCGTCGAGGGTCTGCCACAGCAGGACGACTCGCGCCTTCGCGTCCTCGAGCTTCTGGTCTTCGGGGCTGAGGGTCGGTGTCGGCGTCACCGTGGGTGACTGTGACGGCGACTGCGACGGGCCCGTCGGGGTCGGGCTGTTGGTGGGCGCGGCAGTGCAGCCACCGATCAGTGCAGCGGCCATGATGGCTCCCACTGCTTTGGCGGCCAGTCCTTGGTGGGTCATCCCATCCTCCTTCGCCTAAGGGCCATAACGGGGCGAAGAGGCGCCTCGTGGACATGCGCTGTCTGTTGTTGTCTCCCAGACGGCGGCAGCACCGAAGCTCCCGGGTGCGTCTGGCG
The DNA here is from genome assembly GCA_016711325.1 of Nigerium sp. GTDB lineage: Bacteria > Actinomycetota > Actinomycetes > Propionibacteriales > Propionibacteriaceae > Propioniciclava. The sequence goes on from JADJTH010000012.1 coordinate 107,167, forward strand.
CTCGTGGCGCCGGTTCCGCGTAGTCGCGGGTACGGCCATTGTCAGAAGCGGCCATCTCTGGCTCCAAGCTCTCCAGGGGGTGGACCTTGTACGGGAAGGCTAAGCATGGATCTCGGCGATCTTGCGGATTTCGAGCTTCGTCCCTCCGCGTGTCACGCTAGCACATCTACACCGTTTAGCGGTATAGATTGCTCATCGTGTCTCGTCTCCCCTTGCCGCGGACCACTGAAACAATGGGCGCGTGCCTGCCTACTCCGACGCCCCGCTCCCCGTCGGGTTGGACGCGTTGGTCGGCATGGGCATGAACCGCGTCAAGCTCGCGATCGCCGTCGCGCTGGCCGAGCACGGGGGCCGTCTCAGCACCCCGGAGCTCGTGGCCGCGCTCGGTGAGGGGGTGGCGGGTACCACGATCGCGCGCAACCTCAACGAACTCGAGGACCACGGCTACGTCACCGGCGACGTTCCCCGCGACGACCGCCGACGGCGGCTCACGCACTGGACGCTCAACCACGCGAAGCTTCACGCCGACCTACGGGCGCTCATCCAGGCCACCACGCCCACCGCCGATTCCCCGACCGCGTCGGGTTGACGGGCGGCGGGGTGCAGCTCCTGTGGCCGAACGAGAACCCGTGAGTGCGAGTTGGGCTACGGACGACGGCTGATCCGGGCGCAGACGGCCTAACTCCAGATCCACAAGGCTCGACGGGCACACGAGGGCGTACCGAGCCGCGCCACAGTGCTGGGTCCGGTCACCGGCGCCGCCCTGCAACAAGACGCCTCCCACCTTGTTCTTGGATCTCAGTGCGGCCTCGTGGGCCGCGCAACCCCGCTCCCACAAGGGCTGACTAGCTCGCCGCTCGCCCAGGAAGCGGCCCTGCAGTGCCAGGGAGACTGGCCCGGGGGCTGCGGCCAGGAGTACGTCGAGCTGGTCTTGTGTCCCTTGAGGCCCGCCAGGGGCCCAGGAAGGGACAGTGCCATGACCATACGGACCTACGAGTCGTTGCCCACGGCCGCTGCCCGGATCGGGGTGAGCGTGAAGACCATCCGCCGCCGGATCGCCGAGGGCGTCCTCCCCGTGTACCGGTGCGGCCGCATCCTCAGGCTGGACCCGGACGACGTCGACGCCATGTTCAGCCGGTACCCGCAGTGGTCGACAGCGCCGCAGGCCTCAGGGAGGGCCCGGACCGCTCAACGGGCCTCATAGCCTGGCTCGACCGAACGGGCGCCCAGTCCCGCTTGAGCACCACGCGACACCAACGATGCATGGCGCTACTATCGTCGCATGACGATACCGACTGCCGTTGAGAGTGCGCCCGATGGTGGCGACCTGCAGGTCGCGGCTGCCTTGTTCCACAGCCTGTCCGACCCGTCCCGGCTGGCCATCTTGCAGCACTTGATCTTCGGAGAACATCGAGTCCGCGATTTGACCGAGCACCTGGGGTTGGCGCAATCGACGGTGAGTGCCCACCTGGCGTGCTTGCGGGAGTGCGGGCTGGTGGCGTCGCGTCCACAAGGGCGGGCGTCGGTCTTCTCGCTGGTGAGCGCACCGGAGTTGCTGGCCGTCTTGGCGGCAGCGGAGCGACTGCTGGCTACCACCGGCCAGGGGGTGGCGTTGTGTCCGAACTACGGGCTGGGCACCACGACGAACCCCACACCGGAAGAACTGAAGGTACATGCCACGGTCGGGGCGGACCGGTGAGCGGGCAGGAAGATCCGCACGGCGACGAGCGCGAGGAAGGCATGTCGGCGTGCGGGTGTGACGCCCCCATTGCCACGGCGCCTGGCGACGACGACGCGGTGGACCACCTGTGGCAGGTGCGTGACATCCAGCTGGGGTTGGTGTCCGGCGTCCTGCTGCTGGCCGGTTTCCTGACCGGCCTGGCCGGATGGGAAACGGTCAGGCTCGTCCTCAGCGGGGTGGCGTTGCTGGTCGGCGGGTCGACGTTCATACCGGGTGCGTTGAAGAAGCTCGCCAAGGGCAAGCTGGGAGTGGGTCTACTGATGACCATCGGCGCCGTGGGCGCCACCCTCCTGGGCCAGGTCGAGGAAGCCGCGACCTTGGCGTTCCTGTTCTCCCTCAGCGAGGGCCTGGAGGACTACTCGCTGGCCAGGACCCGGCACAGTTTGCGCGCCCTGCTTGACCTGGTCCCCCGGCAGGCCACCGTGCTGCGCGACGGCGACGAGGTTGTCGTCGATCCCGACGCGCTCATCCTGGGCGACCTGATGGTGGTCAAGCCGGGCGAACGGCTCGCCACCGACGGCGTCATCCGCACCGGACGGACAGCCTTGGACACCTCGGCGATCACCGGCGAATCCATGCCGATCGAGGTCGGCCCCTCCGACGAGGTGTACGCCGGTGCGATCAACGGCACCGGCATCCTCGAGGTGGAGGTGACCTCGACCGCGGACAACAACTCGCTGGCCCGAATCGTGCACATCGTCGAGGCCGAGTCGTCCCGGCGCGGGACCACCCAACGGCTCGCCGACAGGATCGCGAAACCGTTGGTACCGGGGATCCTCATTGCAGCGGCCTTGACTGTGGTCGCCGGCTTCGCCGTGGGCGACCCCGGCCTGTGGCTGCAACGAGCATTGGTCATGGTGGTTGCCGCGTCCCCCTGCGCCCTGGCCATCTCGGTGCCGGTCACCGTCGTGGCATCCATCGGGGCGGCCAGCCGGCGCGGCATCCTCGTCAAGGGCGGCGCCGCGATGGAGGTCCTCGGCAAGGTCCGCACCGTCGCCCTGGACAAGACCGGAACCCTCACCCGCAACCAACCCGTCGTCATCGAGGTGACAACCACCGGCCCGCACACCCGCGAGCAGGTGCTCGCCTGGGCCGCGGCGCTTGAGGCACGCAGCGAGCATCCCCTCGCCAAAGCCATCCTCGCCGCCAGCGAAACCACCTCGACCGCCGACGACGTGCAGGCGGCCGTCGGCGCCGGACTTACCGGAACGCTGGACGGGCACAGCCTACGGTTGGGGCGTCCCGGCTGGATCGAGGCAGGCCCACTCGCCGGCGACGTCGACCGGATGCAACATGCGGGGGCCACCGCCGTCCTCGTCGAGGTCGACGGGCAGACCACCGGCGCGATCGCGGTCCGCGACGAACTCCGTCCCGAAGCCGCCCATGTCGTCGCCCACTTCCGCTCCCACGGCTATGCCGTCGCGATGCTCACAGGGGACAACACGGCCACCGCCCAGGCGCTCGCCGCCGAGGCCGGGATTACCGACGTGCACGCCGACCTGCGGCCCGAGGACAAGTCGACCATCATCCACAGGCTGCGGGAAAGGGGCCAGGTCACCGCGATGGTCGGCGACGGCGTCAACGACGCCCCCGCGTTGGCCAGCGCCGACCTGGGCGTGGCCATGGGCGCGATGGGCACCGACGTCGCCATCGAAACCGCCGACGTCGCCCTGATGGGCGACGACCTGCGCCTCCTGCCGCACGCGTTCGATCACGCCCGCTACACGCGCCGGATCATGCTGCAGAACGTGGTCCTGTCGATCGCGTTGATCGCGGTCCTGATCCCGCTCGCCCTGTTCGGCGTCCTGGGGTTGGCGGCCGTGGTGCTGGTTCACGAGGTAGCCGAGGTGTTCGTGATCGCCAACGGCGTCCGCGCGGGCCGCACCACCCACCTGCCCACCCTCACCGCATCGGCAGACAGGCCCGCCCTGCAAGGAGCGACAGCGTGAGCACCGGCCACGACCACGCGCCGCAGGGCACCCACCGCAGCAAGCTGGCGATCGCGTTCGGAATCACCGCCACCATCCTGGTCGCCGAGGTCATCGGCGCGTGGTGGACCAACAGCCTCGCACTGTTGGTCGACGCCGGCCACATGCTCACCGACGCGTCTGGCCTGCTGATGGCGCTCATCGCCGCCAACCTCGCATTGCGTCCGCCCACTCCCGAACGAACGTGGGGTTGGCGGCGCTCGGAAGTGCTGGCTGCCGGAGCCCAAGCCGCGGTCCTGCTCGGGGTCGGGGTGTACGCGTTCGTCGAGGGTGTTCGACGACTGGCCACACCCCCGGAGGTCACCGCCGGCGGGCTGCTGGTGTTCGGCATCGTCGGTCTGGTCGGCAACATCGTCTCGATGCTGGTACTCAGCTCAGGCCGCGGCGCGAACCTCAACATGCGCGCCGCCTTCCTTGAGGTCGTCAACGACGCCCTCGGGTCGGTGGCGGTGATCGTGAGCGCGGTTGTGATCGCGCTGACCGGCTGGACACGGATCGACGCCCTCGCAGGCATGCTGATCGCGACCCTGATCGTGCCGCGGGCCATCACCATCCTGCGGGAGGCGGGGAGCATCCTGCTGGAGTCCACTCCTCCGGGGTTGAACCTCGAAGAGGTCCGTCGTCACATCCTGGAGGTGCCGCACGTAGTGGGGGTGCACGACCTGCACGCTTCCACCATCGCCACCGGTCTGCCGGTCCTCACCGCCCACGTCGTGGTCGAGGATGCCTGCTTCGCCGACGGCCACGCCGCCCAGATGTTGACTGATCTCCAAGCATGTGTGGCCGACCACTTCGACGTGAGTGTCGAGCACTCCACCTTCCAACTCGAGCCACCAACCCACAACGATTCAGAACACGTCACTCATGCGTGACCCCGGAAGGTTTCCTGAACCGGGGCGACGCCCGCCTGGGGTCCCTGCGGAGGCATGGGGAATCCGCCGATGACTCGAGCCGCAGGTGCGGTGGACCTGCCGCCCGCTCCCGAACGAGCCGACGGCGAACAGGCACGGGCCCAGACGACCGCCAGCCACTGCCGAAGCGAGTCAACCGGATCGGCCTGTCGCGAACGCTGACATGCGGGCGGCCAGCTGGGCGTCGCGCTCGGCGGCGACGTGCTGGTAGCGCATGGCCATGTTCGGCGTGCTGTGCCCGATCCGCGCCTGGAGCTCCGCCAAGGTGGCTCCCAACTGCGCCGCCAGCGTCGCGCTGGTGTGACGCAGCCCATGGACCGTCAGGCCGGGCATGTCGATGGCCGCCTTGCCCTTGTTGTGGGCGACCCGCAGGACGCTGTCGTTGAGCGGGGAGTGTCCGTCGCCGGCCGGGAACAGCAACGCCTCCCGCTCACGCACCGGCTGGCGCGCCGCCCACTCCCGCAACGCCGGCAGGAGGTGGGGAGGGATGGACACCGACCTGACCCCGGCGTCCGTCTTGGGTGGACCGATCAGGAGCTGCCCGTTGAGTCGCACGACGGCCTGACGGACGTGGACCAGGCCGAGGTCCAGATCCAGGTCACGCACCCGAAGCCCGCGGACCTCGCCGGATCGCAGACCGCACCACCCGGCCAGCAAGAGGGGCACCCGCCGCGCCTCGGGCACGGCAGCCAGGTAGCGGTTGAGCTGGTCGACGGTGAGCACCTCGATCTCGCGCGCGCGTTCCTTCTGGGTGCCCGCCTTCACCCGGCAGGGGCTCACCTCCACGAGCCTCTCCTCGACGGCCTCCTTGAAGATCGACTTGAGCAGCCCGTAGGCGTTGGCCTGTTGGGTGGGCGTCGTCCGCATCCCGGCGTACCAGGCGGAGATCTCCGCGGCGGTGATCTCGCCCAGAGGCCGGCCGGCGAACGCCGGAAGGATGGTCAACCGGAGCAGCTTCGCGTACAGCGCCGCCGTGCCGGGTCGAATCCGCCGGCGGCCCACCACAGTGGAGGCGAACTCACCCAGCAGCAGGGGCGCCGCCTGAACCTCCCGGACCTGACGGGCCGGCGGCTCCCACTCGCCGCGGCTGATCATCCGTTCCTGGTCGACCAGCCACCCCTCGGCGTCGATCCGGGCGACGAAGGTGATCGGAGCACTGTGCCGGCTGCCGTCGGGGCCGGTGTAGCGCGCCCGGTACCGCCCGCTCGGCAGCTGGCCGACCTCACCGAAGCCGCGCTTGACCTTGGCCCGTGGTCTACCCATGGTGCGCCCCTCCCGTCACGCTCCGTAACGGGCTCAAGGACGGTCGGGTGGACAGTGGGCGACGCCGACGACGTTCCCCACGCCCCGGATGTCGTGGGGAATACGTGGGGAACCGTGGGGAATACGTGGGGAATGGGAGGCCTCTGAAGGCCATCCGTGTCCATGAGAGTCCACAACTGAGAAGGACCGAAGTCCTTGTCAGAGGGGATTTGATGTAGTCAGGGGACCATACATCGTTGTGCGCGAGAGAGGAGTTGAACCTCCACGCCCTTTCGGACACACGGACCTGAACCGTGCGCGTCTGCCATTCCGCCACTCGCGCGTCGCCCCCTCGCGGGGACAGCCAGAACAAGGTAGCACATACCGTCCGCGACCTCCTATTCGAGGACTCAGCCCTTGTCAGGGGCGCCCGATAAGGTGGGACGGCACCTGCATCTGAGTGGGAGGAGTTCCATGACTCAGCCACGCGCATCCACCGAGGCGACGCCGCGTCACCATCTGCCGTCGTCCGGACGCCGCACGCCGGTCTCCACGTACCGCCTGCAACTCGGCCCCGACCTGAGCTGCGATCAGGTCATCGAACGGCTGGAGTACCTCGACGATCTCGGCGTGACCGACCTCTACCTCAGCCCGATCCTGCAGGCCGCACCGGGCAGCACACACGGGTATGACGTCGTCGACCACACCACGATCTCCGACGTCATCGGGGGCCGGGCCGGCTTCGAGCGCCTCACCCGGGCCGCCCACGCGCGCAACATCGGCATCGTCGTCGATGTCGTGCCCAACCACATGGGCGCGCCCACGCCGATCTACCACAACGCCGCGCTGTGGTCGGTCCTCAAGGACGGGCCCCGGTCGCCGTACGCCGCCTGGTTCGACGGCGCCGAGGCTGACGGCGGCATCCTGATGCCCGTCCTGGGCGCCCGGATCGGCAGCGTCCTCGCCGCCGAGGAGATCACCCTCGAGTACCGCACGCTCCCCGGCCACGAGGCCGACGGCGAGCAACCCGTCCTCGCCTACTACGACCACGCCTTCCCCGTCCGCGCCGGCACCGAGAGCATGCCGCTGCCGTTGTGCGTCCAAGCGCAGTTCTACCGGCTCGCGTACTGGAAGGTCGCCGATGAAGAGCTGAATTTCCGCCGCTTCTTCGACGTGGACACCCTTGTCGCGCTTCGCGTCGAGGATCCGGACGTCTTCGACGCCACCCACGCGCTCCTCCTCGACCTGTTCCATCAAGGACACATCGATGCCTTTCGCATCGATCACCCCGACGGGCTCGCCGATCCGCGCGGCTACATGCGCCGGCTCTCGACCGCAACCGGCGGCGCCTGGATCGTCGCCGAGAAGATCCTCGAACACGACGAGGCCCTGCCCGACGACTGGCCGGTGGCGGGCACGACCGGCTACGACGCGAGCTGGCGCATCGGCGCGCTGCACTGCGCGCCGTCCGGCTACGCAGACATGGCCGCCATTGCCCACACGGTCACCGGCGACACCCCGGGATCGCTGCCCACCGTCATCGCGGACGCCAAACGTGAGATCACCACGACCAGCCTGTACGCCGAGGTGTACCGCATCGCGGGCCTCGCCCACGCGATCTGCCGCTCCGACATCATGCTGCGCGATCACACCTTCAACTGGATCAACCGGTGCATCACCGAACTCGTGATCGCGTTCGACCGCTACCGCGCCTACGTCGTCCCTGGCGAAGACGCCCCCGCCAGGTCGGTCGAGCTCGTCGTCGAGGCCGCGCGCGCGGCGTCCGTTCGCCTCGACGACGAACTGCAGGAGACGATGACGGTGGTGGTCGACTTGGTGCTGGGCCGCGAGGCAGGCTCGGCCGGGCGCGAGCAGCGGGCGATGCGCGACGAACTCATCGTCCGGTTCCAGCAGGTGTGCGGCGCCGTGACCGCCAAGGGCGTCGAGGACACGGCCTTCTACCGCTGGACGCAGCTCGTCGCCATCAACGAGGTCGGCGGCTCGCCCGACACGTGGGGCCTCAATCCCGACGACTTCCACCGGTGGTGCTCCACCATGGCGCACCGCTGGCCGGTGACCATGACCTGCGGCACCACCCATGACACCAAACGCTCCGAGGACGTCCGCTGCCGCATCGGCGTCCTGTCGCAATACGCGCCCGAATGGCGCGCCCTGATGACCAAGCTGCACCCCTATGCCGACGGCGTCGAAGGGCACACCGAGAACCTGTTCTGGCAGACGCTCGCCGGCACCTGGACGCCGGAGGGCCCCATCGAGCAGGCTCGGATCGCGTCCTACATGATCAAGGCGTCCCGCGAGCAGAAGATCTGGACGTCCTGGACGCACCAGGACGCCGACGGCGAGCGCGCCCTGATCGCGTTCATCGCCCGCGTGTACGCCGATGCCGACCTGATGGCGGCGTTCGCCGACTGGCACGAGTTCACCGCGGCCTCGGTGCGGGTGGCGATCCTGGCCCAGAAGGCCGTCCAGCTCACCTGCCTGGGCGTCGCCGACACCTACCAGTCGTGCGAGACGACCCAGAACTATCTCGTCGACCCCGACAACCGCGCGCCGGCCGACTTCGCGCACTTGGCCGACCTGGTCAGCTACCTCGACCGTCGCGCACCGCTGACGCTGGCCGAAGAGAAGCTGCTGGTCACGCGCTCGATCCTGCGCCTGCGTCGCCGGGTGCCGGCAGCCTTCGTCGGCCCGGGCGCCGCGTACCGCCCGCTGCCCAGCAGCACCGGCAACGCAGTGTGTTTCGCCCGCGGCGCCGACCCGCGCGTGGTCACGATCGCCGAACGCCTCCACCGGACGACGGCCAAGCACGAGGGGTTCACCGACCACACCGTGGTGCTGCCAGACGGCTCTTGGCGCGACGTGCTCACCGGCGCTGACTTCGCCGGCGGATCCGTCCGACTGGCTGAGGTGTTGCGCACCTACCCGTGCGCGGTCCTCGAGAAGGTGGCCGGCCCTGAGGGCACGGACGCCGGGCAGCAGGCCGACGCACTACTCGCGCACGCGGACGCCGACCTGTTCCGGCCCGGCCCTCGTGTGGGGCCGGACGGGCGACCGGCGCCCGCCACCGGCGCGACGCCCGACGAGACCGCGGGGTTGTTCGGCTGGTTGAGCCGGCGCTTCTTCGAGCGGTCGGGCCCGGACGGATCCCGCGAAGGCAAGGGCGGCGGGGTTCCCGACGACGGAAACGGCCATGGCTGAGCCAACCCCGCCCAGCGCCCCGCCACGGTCACTGCCCGTCACCGTGTGGGCGCCGCTGGCGGCGTCCCTGGAGGCCGTGTTGCCCGCGCCCGGTCAGGCTGAGCGTCGAGCACTCCGACCGGTCGAACCGGGGTACTGGACGATCGACCTTCCGGCCGGCGCCGACTATCTGCTCAGCGTCGACGGCGGCGCGCCGCGCCCCGACCCGCGCAGCGCCTGGCAGCCGTACGGCGTCCATGGGCCGAGCCGGGTCTTCGACACCGACGCGCACCCGTGGACCGACGCCGACTGGCCCGGGCGCGACGTGCTGGGCGGGGTGTTCTACGAGCTCCACGTCGGCACGTTCACCGCCGAAGGAACCCTGGACGCCGCCATCGCCCGCCTCGACCACCTCGCCGACCTCGGCGTCGACGCGATCGAGATCATGCCGCTCGCGCCGTTCCCGGGCGAACGCGGATGGGGCTACGACGGCGTCGACCTGTTCGCGGTCCACGAGGGCTACGGCGGGCCGTCAGCGCTGCAGCGGTTCGTGGATGCCGCCCACACGCGAGGCCTGGCCGTCTGCCTCGACGTCGCCTACAACCACTTCGGCCCGGCCGGCAATTACGCACCGGTCTTCGGCCCCTACTTCACCGACAGGCACGACACCCCGTGGGGGGCGGCGGTCAACCTCGACGACGCCCACGCCGACGGCGTCCGTGCGTTCATCGTCGACAACGCGCTGCGCTGGCTGCGCGACTTCCACATCGACGCGCTGCGCCTGGACGCCGTGCACGCCCTGCGCGACCACTCGCCGCGTCACATCCTGGCCGAGCTGGCCGACGTCGTCGCGGCCTTCGCGCGGGACACGGGCCGGCCGGCGACGCTGATCGCGGAGTCCGACCTGAACCAGGTGGCGACGATCGCGCCGACGCCCACGCGCCCGACCGGCACGGGTGACCCGGCGCTCGCCGGCACCCCGCACGGGCTCGGTATGGACGGCCAGTGGGCCGACGACGTGCATCACGCCCTTCACGCCTGGCTGACCGGCGAGCGGTTCGGCTACTACGTCGATTTCGGCTCACCCGAGACGCTCGCGCACGCCTTCGAGCACGTGTTCGTCCACGACGGCTGCCATTCCGCGTTCCGCGGCCGCGACTGGGGTGCGCCGGTGCCGGACGCCGTCGCGCGCCGCCGCTTCGTGGTCTTCACCCAGAACCACGATCAGGTCGGCAACCGGGGCCGGGGCGACCGTCCGGACGAGCGCCTCTCCCCCGGCCAGGTCGCCGCGGGCGCGGCACTGCTGCTGCTGTCGCCGTTCACGCCGCTGCTGTTCGAGGGCCAAGAGTGGGGCACGCGGCGTCCGTTTCGGTTCTTCTGCGACCACGACGCCGAGTTGGGCGCACAGGTGAGGCAGGGCCGGGCGCGCGAGTTCGCCGCACACGGCTGGGACTCCCTCTACGGCCCCGGCGCCGCCATTCCCGACCCCCAGGAGCGGCGAACCTGCGAGGTGTGCGTGCTCGACTGGTCCGAGCTCGAGGCACCTGAACACGCCGAGATGCTGCGCTGGTACCGGACGCTCATCGCGCTCAGACGTGACCATGGGCTGGGTCGTCCCGGGGCGCGGCAGCTCAGCGTCCGTGCTCGTCACGGCGACGGCTGGTTCGCCCTTCACCACGGCCCGCTCACCGTCGTCGCGGCACCGCACGCCGACGCCTCGGTCGCGCTGGGCGCCCTCGGTCTCACCGGGGCACGCCTGCTGGCCCGCCATGGTGCCGTCGACCTGGTCGGCACCACACTGCACCTGGGCGTCCCTGCGGTCGCGGTGCTCAGTTCTTGACCCACTCCTCAGTCACCGCACGGCCTCAACGGCTAGTCTTGTCCCGGTGATCTGAGCCGTACGCACCGAAAGGAGGCCCCGTGGGAGTATTCGACAACCTCGAGCGCAAGCTCGAAGGTGTGGTCAATGGCGCCTTCGCCCGCGCCTTCAAGGGCGACGTGCAGCCGGTCGAAATCACCGCGCGCCTGCAAAAAGAGCTGGACGCCGAGGCGCGCCTGCTGGCTCGCGACCGCAAGATGGTGCCGAACGAGTTCGTCATCGGACTGTCCCGGCACGACTACGATCGCTTGGTGCCGTACACGCGCACCCTGAATTCCGACATCATCCCGCAACTGCGTGAATACGCCGCGTCGGCGGGCTACGTCTTCAACGGGCCGGTGACCCTCGCCTATGAACTCGACGAGCAACTGCCGGTGGGCCGGTTCACGGTGGTCAGCGAGGCGGTGGCCGCGGCAGCGTCGTCGGCCACGGCGACGGCCATCCGGCGCGCGAGCCTGGTGCTTGAGGTCAACGGCATCCGGCACCCGCTCAGCGCGCCCGGTTTCACGCTGGGCCGCGGCACGGACGCCGACGTGCGCATCAACGATCCGGGCATCTCGCGGCTGCACGCCCGCATCAACGTCTCGGGCAACGGCGACCAGCCGTCCGTCACCATCGAAGACATGGGGTCGACCAACGGCATTCTCGTCGACGGCCAGCGCGTACGGCAGGCCGCGCTGCGCGACGGTTCCCGCGTGGAGCTCGGCAGTACCCGCATGCTGGTCAGATCGCCGGTGAGCGATGTCTGAGCTACTGGTCCTCGGCCTCAAGTTCGCGTTCCTCGCGCTGCTGTGGGTGTTCATCTGGTTCGTCGGCGCGGTGATCCGCTCCGATCTGTTCGGACGCCGCGTGCCCGCCACCGACACCCCTGCGCCGGGGCCCGCGATGGCAGCGCCGGAGCCGTCCCCGGCCCGGCCGCAGAAGCCGAGCTGGGGTGCCCGCCGGGCCGCGAAGCGCATGCCGACGGCGCTGCGAATCAGCCAGGGCAAGCAGGCCGGCCTGACGATGACGCTCGGCGACCAGCTCAAGATCGGTCGCAGCGCCGACTGTCAGCTGATCCTCGACGACGACTACGTGTCGACCCGGCACGCGCGCATCTACCGCACCACCACCGGGTACATGGTCGAAGATCTCGGTTCCACCAACGGCACCTACCTCAACCAGGAACGGTTGAGCGCCCCGGCGCCGTTCACGCCCTCAGACACCCTGCGGATCGGTCGTACCTTGCTCATCGTGGAGGTGTGAGCCGTGGCGTTGACGCTGTCCTACGACTCCCATTCCGAGATCGGCTTGGTGCGCAGCAACAACCAGGACTCGGCCTACACCAGCCCGCGCATGCTCATGGTGGCCGACGGCATGGGCGGTGCCGCGGCCGGAGACCTGGCGTCCGCCGTCGCCACCTGGGAGTTGCGGGCGACCGACGAGTCGCTCGCGGAGCTGGTGGCCGCTGCCCGGTCCGAGCGTCTGGCAGCCGAAGCCGCCTCGCCTCAGCCGGACCCTGACGAGGATCACCCTGGCGACCTTGTCGACGTGCTCACGGTGTTGGCGTCCACCCTCGCGCACGCCAACGAGAAGCTGGTCCAACTGGTCGAGGACGACCCCGAGCTGGCCGGCATGGGCACCACGGTGTGCGGCTTCGTGCTCGCCGACGACAAGCTCGCCGCCGTCAACATCGGCGATTCGCGCGCCTACCTCATCCGCGACGGCCGACTGCACCGCGTCACCCGTGACCACAGCTGGGTGCAGACGCTCGTCGACGAGGGACGGATCACCGAGGCCGAGGCACTCGAGCACCCGCACCGGTCCCTCGTGCTGCGCGTGCTGAACGGGTCGCCGCAGTACGAACCCGACCTCGGCTGGCTCGACATCAAGGCGGGTGATCGCCTGCTCGTGTGCTCCGACGGCCTGTGCGGACTCATGACGGACGCCGCCATCGCCGAGGTCGCCACCGCGGGGCTGTCCCGGGCGGACACGACGGATCAGCTGGTAGCGCTGGCCTACCAGGCCGGCGGCTACGACAACATCACGCTGATCGTGGCTGACGTCGAGGTCGACGGCCCTCCGGGCGTGGTGGCGATGATCGGCGCCGCCACCACGGCGTCCATGCCGACCGGACCCGAGCGCACCGCGTCCTTCGCGGCCCTGTCGACGACGGAGATGGACGAACTCCAGGCCCAGGAGCGCGCCATGACCGAGGCGGAGGCCGCCCGCTACGCGTTGCGCGGGCGGCGCAGGCCGTCGGCGCGGGTCAAGCTGGCGATCGGCGCCCTGATCCCGATCCTGGCGCTGGTGGGCGGCGGTCTCGGCTTCTACCAGTACACGCAGACCCGCTTCTTCATCGGGCCGGACGACGCCCACGTGGCGCTCTACCGCGGCATACCCGACCGCTTACTCGGCCAAGACCTGTCGACGCTGCTCGAGACGGACGCCACCCGCATCGCCGATCTGCCGCCGTACTACGCCGAACGGGTCCGGGCCACGATCACGGTCAACGACCACGAGACGGGTCGCTCGACCTTGGCCGAACTTCGCGTCAAGGCCGAGCAGTGCATCGCGCAGCGCGAAGCCCGCGCCCGCGCCACCGCCGAACCCATCCCGCCGGCGAGCCCGGCCCCCGACGATCCGGGCACCAACGGCGAAACCGCCGGACCAGCGCAGACGCCGGGGGGCGGGGAGTCCGTCGGTCCGTCCGTCCCCGCCGTGCCCGTGTCCGCGCCCGAGGAGTGCTGACGTGTCCGAGGTTGTCGTCCCACGCAAGCGGACCGGCGCATCGGCCGCGATGATGCTGTTCGCCCTTGCGCTCGGCGCGGGCGGCTACGTTCTGGTCGCGCTCAACCAGAACGCCGCGTTCCCGGCCGACTGGGTCATGACCATCGGCGCCGGCATCCAGTTCGGCGGGCCGTGGTTCGTCGGCATTGTCGCCTGGTTCGCGCTCGGAGCGATCACCTGGGGCGTCACCCGCTGGCGGCTGCCCTACGCCGACCCACTGATCCTGCCGGTGGTCTTCCTGCTCAACGGGCTGGGCCTGTCGATGATCTACCGGCTCGACCAGGCCGACGGTCTGCGCAGCGCCGAACTGCAGATGTTCTGGCTCGTCCTGGCCGTGTCGGCCTATTGCGCCGTCGTGATGCTGCTGCGCGATCATCGCCGACTGCAGCGCTACACCTACGTCTGGTTCCTCGCGGGGCTGATCCTGTTGCTGTCGCCGCTGCTGCCGGTGCTCGGCAAGGAGAATCACGGCGCGCGGATCTGGATCGAGGTCGGCCCCTTCAGCTTCCAGCCCGCCGAGATCGCCAAGATCGTGCTGTCGGTCGCCTTCGCCGCCTACCTGGTCGAGAAGCGCGACGTGCTCGCGATGGCCGGACGCCGCTTCGCCGGCATCGACTTCCCCCGCCCGCGCGACCTCGGGCCGATTCTGATCGCCTGGGGATTCTCCCTGGTCGTCCTGGTCTTCCAGAAGGACCTCGGCACCACGCTGCTGTTCTTCGGGCTGTTCGTGATGATGCTCTACGTGGCCACCGAACGCCCCAGCTGGGCGATCCTCGGCTTCGGCATGGTCGGCGTCCTCGGCGTCCTCGGCTACCTCTTCTTCGACCACGTGCAGACCCGCTTCTCGTCGTGGCTCAACCCGTTCAGCGACTACGACCGCAACCTGCAGGTGATCAGCGCCCAGTTCGGCTTCGCGTGGGGCGGCCTGTTCGGAACCGGCTGGGGCATGGGGCGTCCCTACCTGACGCCGCTGGCGAAGAACGACTTCATCGCGGCCGCCCTCGGCGAAGAGCTCGGCCTGTTCGGCCTCGTGGCCGTCATCGTGCTGTTCGCGCTCGTCGTGGCCCGCGTGCTCAAGGTCGCGCTGGCATCGCGCGAACCGTTCGGCAAGCTGCTCGCGACCGGCCTGGCGTTCGTGTTCGCGCTGCAGGTGTTCGTGATCGTCGGCGGCGTGACGCGGCTGCTGCCGCTCACCGGCCTCACGACCCCGTTCGTGTCCCAGGGCGGTAGTTCGCTCGTGTCGAACTACCTGCTGCTGGGCCTCATCCTCACCATCACGCACCAGGTGCGGCGTCCGCAGGCGGAACAGGCGGACGCGGGGCAGGTCGTGTCCCTGTCGTCCGACGCGACCCAGGCGCTGCCGGCGATCCGCACGCACGGCCCCTCGGGCGTCGAACCGCGCCCCGATCCGGCGTCGGTCGCGTCCTCGCCCGCCGAACAGGCGCACGACCCGGCCACCCCCGCGAGCCCGGCCCACGATCCCGCGGACGCCCCGACGCAGGTCGTCCGACGCGACAACGGAGAGGAGCCCCGGTGAACGGACCGATCCGGCGGGTCTCCCTCGTCGTCATGATCATGTTCCTCGCGCTCGTGGTGAACCTGTCCTACGCCTATGTGTTCCGCACCGAATCGCTGAACGCCGATCCCGCGAACCGCCGCGTTCGCGACGCGCAATTCGGCGTCGACCGCGGCGACATCCTGGTCGGCAACACCCCCGTCGTCACCTCGGTGCCCGTCGAGACCAGGTTCTCGTTCCAGCGCACCTACTCCTCCGGCGAGTTGTACGCGCCCGTCACCGGCTTCTACTCGTTCCTGTTCGGCGGCACCGGCCTGGAGCAGTATTACTCGGCCCGGCTCGCGGGCACCGACGACACCCAGTTCCTTCAGAACCTCGTGAACACCGCGACCGGCAGGCGCCCCCAGGGCGACAGCCTGCAGACCACGCTGGACGCCGCCGCGCAGCGCGCCGCCGCGCAAGGGCTGGGCAACCGTCCGGGCGCCGTGGTCGCGCTGGACTACACGACGGGCCAGGTCAAGGCGCTCGTCAGCACGCCGTCGTTCGATCCCAACCAGCTCTCCAGCCACGACCTGAACGCCACGCAGGCGGCCTGGCAGCGTCTCAACGCCGACCCCGCCAGACCGATGGCCAACCGTGCCGTACGCGAGATCTACCCGCCCGGGTCGACCTTCAAGCTGGTGGTGGCCGCCGCGGCCCTCGAATCGGGGATGGCACCCGACACCCTGGTCGACTCCCCCTCCACCCTGCGGCTGCCGGGATCGACGTTCGAGATGACCGGGTCGTGCGGCGGCGAGCAGATCACGCTCAAGCAGGCGCTGCGGGTGTCGTGCAACACGGCGTTCGCGAACGTGGGCTCCCGGCTCGGCGACGACGCACTGCGCAGGCAGGCGCAGCGGTTCGGGTTCGGATCCACCCAGCTTCCCGAGCTCTCCGGTGTCGCCAGCCGGTTCCCCGCCGACCCCGACCCGGCCCAGACGATGCTGTCGTCCATCGGTGGCTTCGACGTGGCCGCCTCGCCGCTGCAGATGGCGATGGTCGCGGCGGCGATCGCGAACGACGGCGTTCTGATGGAGCCGCACCTGGTCTCGCAGATGCGCGGTCCCGACCTCAACGTCACGTCCACGCGCAGCCCTCACCAGTTGGCGCTGACCATGGCCCCCGCGAACGCCCGAGCGTTGCAGGACATGATGGTCGACGTGGTCGAGAACGGCACCGGCCGGCGCGCGCAGATCTCGGGCGTCCGGGTCGGCGGCAAGACCGGCACCGCGCTGACCTCGTCCGGCAACGAAGGCTCCGGGCGCGTCCCGTACGCCTGGTTCGTGGCCTTCGCGGACGATCCTCAGGTCGCCGTCGCCGTGTTCGTGCAGGACGCAGGCGTCGACGGCACCGAAATCTCGGGCGGCCGTTTCGCCGCTCCGATCGCCCAAGCAGTAATCGAGTCGATGCGATGACAGACGATCACATCCCGCGCCGGGCCATGCAGCCCCCGAAGGATTCCTCGGAGGAGACCATGAAGGACGAGCAACCCCGCATCCTGGGCGGCCGCTACGAACTCGGCCAGGTCATCGGACGCGGCGGCATGGCCCTGGTCAGCCAGGCCCGCGACCTGCGGCTGGGCCGCGACGTCGCGATCAAGGAACTGCGCATCGACCTGGCCAGCGACTCGACGTTCCAGGAACGCTTCCGCCGCGAGGCGCAGGCGGCCGCCAAGCTGAACCACCCCAATATCGTCAGCGTCTACGACACCGGCGAACAGATCGACCCCACGTCGCAGACGCACGTGCCGTTCATCGTGATGGAGCTCGTCGAGGGCCTGACTCTGCGCGACATCCTGCGCGAAGGCCGTCCGATCCTGCCGCGGCGCGCGCTCGAGTTCACGGTCGGCGTCCTGGATGCGCTGTCGTACAGCCACCGGGCAGGCATCGTGCACCGCGACATCAAACCCGCCAATGTGATGCTGACCAGCTCGGGCGCGATCAAGGTGATGGACTTCGGCATCGCCCGCGCGGTCTCCGACACGTCGTCGACGATGACGCAGACGGCGGCCGTGATCGGCACCGCCCAGTACCTGTCTCCCGAGCAGGCGCGCGGCGAGAAGGTGGATGCCCGCTCCGACATCTACTCGGCCGGCTGCCTCATGTACGAGCTGCTGGTCGGGCGCCCGCCGTTCCAGGGCGACTCTCCGGTCTCCGTCGCCTATCAGCACGTGCGCGAGCAACCCGTCCCGCCGTCCACGCTGGACGCCGAGATCACCGCCCCCATGGACGCCGTCGTGCTCAAGGCGCTCGCCAAGGACCCCGACGACCGCTACGCGAGCGCCGCGCTGATGCGCGACGACGTGCAGCGGATCCTCGGTGGCCAGCGCGTCGAAGCGACTCTGCCGCCGCCGGTTCCGCCCCTGACGACAGGCGGCGGTGCGGCGTCCGCCGCCACCATGGTGATGCCCGCCGATCAGACCGGCGACCAGACGACGGCGACGACCACCGGCACGCTTCCGGCGGTGGAGGAAGCGCCGAAGAGCCGGGCCAGGCTGTGGTGGACGCTGTCGATCGTGTCGCTGCTCGTGATCGGCCTCATCGCCGGCGTCGCGTACTTCACCAATCGCGAGATGCAACCCAAACAGGTCGTGGTGCCGCAAGGACTGATGAACGCCACCGAACAGATGGCGACCCAGATCCTGAATGAGGCCAAGCTCCTTCCCGAGGTGGTCGACGAGCGGATCGACGACGCCACCAGCGTCGGCCGGGTGACCGGCGTGCAACCCGTCGCCGGCACCCGGGTCCCTGAGGGCTCGTCCGTGCGGATCACCATCAACCGCGGCCTCGAGAAGCTGACCATCCCGACCGGCCTGGCCACCATGCGCCAGGCGGAGGCCGAGCGGCTGCTCGACCGAGCGGGCTTCACGAACGTCAAGTCGGTCGATGCGACCGACGAGCCGGCGAGCGCCGCACCCGGCGCGGTCGTCTCGGTGTCCCCGGCGGGCGGCACCCAAGCGACCGCGACGACCCCCATCACGCTGCAGATCGCGACCGGCAAGTCGCGCTTCCCGGTGCTGATAGCCCTGACCCGAGAGCAGGCCGAGGCCGAAGCCCAGAAGGCCGGATTCACCAACCTCACCTTCGAAGGCCCCGACACGGGCCAGGTGATTCGCACCGACCCGCAGGGCATGACGCTGGTGAGCCGCGACACCCGGGTGACCATCGTGCTGCGGGACAGCACGCCGAGCCCCACCAGCACCGGACGCCCCGACCGCTCGCCCAGCGCGACCCCCGGCGCATCCCCGAGCCAGACGTCGGGCGACGAGCGCGACTGAGCCGACGGGCCCGGTGCGGGATTTCCGGTAGCCCGACATCCTGAGGAGTCTTCTGTCTATCGTGGCCCCATGAGGCCACCGCAGAGTAGAACGGCGCTCGCGTCCGTGCTCGCGAGCGCACGTCAGGCGAGTGGGCTCTCGATCCGGCGGGCGGCCTCGGTCGCGGGTGTACCACCCGCGACCGCGCAGGGGTGGCTCGACGGCAAACACCTCCCGACGCCGGCTCTGACACCCGCCTTTCTACGTCTGCTGAGCGCGCTCGACCTCGTCCGCACGGATGCCGACCGCGACGCCTGGACGGTCGCCCTCGCCCTCATTCGAGCCGGGAACGTGATCGACGAGCCGCCCTACGTGGGCCTGCGACCGTACACGGCGGAGGACGCCGCGGTCTATGTCGGGCGCGAGCGCGCCTACGAGGAACTGGTGACCCGCTGCATCCGCGGCACGCGCACGGGCCCCATCACGGCCGTGGTGATCGGCGACTCGGGCGCCGGCAAGTCGTCGCTGCTCGGGGCCGGCCTCGTCGGCCGGGCCTTGGCGCCGGGGGGCCCCCTCCAAGGCCTCACTCCCCTATGGGTCGCCCCATCCGAGCTGACAAGGCTCATCCCCCCTCCGGAGCAATTTCTGATCCTGCTGGATCAGTTCGAGCAGGCGCAGGAGCTCCCAGCCGAGCAGCAGGACGCCGTCTTCGACGCGCTGGCCACGATGCCCGACCGTGCGACGGTCGTCGTGGCCCTCACGTCCGCGGCATTCGGGTTCGCGATGAGGGACGACCGCTTCGCCCAACACCTCGACACGCACGTCCGCGTCTCGAACCTGTCGAAGGACGAGTACCGCCGGATCATCGAGGAACCGGCCCGATTGCATGGGCGCGCGGTCACCGCCGCGATGACCGAACTGGCGCTGCGCGACCTCTACGAGTACGGCGAGCCGCGACCCGGCGCTGTGCTGCCGCTGCTCTCCGGCGCGCTGCGGCGCGCCTGGTCCCAGGCACGCGGCGACGAGTTGACGTCTGCGGACTATCTCGCCTCGGGCGGTCTGTGGTCGTCGCTGGACCTGGCAGCCGAAGCGATCCATGACGCGCTGGACCCCGGGCAGCGGCCTCTGGCACAGCGACTGATGCTGTCGCTCGTCAGCGTGGACGAAGGACACACGATGCGTCGTCGCATCCCCATGGCCCAGCTGAGCGACGAGTTGCGCCCCGTCGCGGACGCCTTCGTCTCCGCCCGCCTCCTCAACGTTCGCGACGGCGAACTGGAGATCGCCCACGATGCCCTTCTCACACGGTGGAAGCGGCTTCAGGACTGGATCGACGACGAATCGGCCTCGCTGCTGATCGGACGCCGTATCCACATGGCATCGCGGCTGTGGGACGAGGGTGGGCGACGCTCCGATGCCCTGATGCCCGTGGAAGCCAACCTCTGGGACACCTGGGCACATGCCTCGGGCACCCCGCTGCTGTCCGCGGTCGAGCAGGAGTTCATCGCGGCCAGCCTGCAGCACGCGGCCGCCGTGGCGCAGGAAGAGCGCGACACGATCCGGCGATTGAGAACACGACAACGGGTCGCCATCGGCGCGGGTGCCGCAGCCGTCCTCATGGCAGCCAGCGCGGTGTCATTCGGCTGGCGATCCGAGCAGTTTCGCGCGCGGGCGGAGGACGCCACCCGTTCGGCCCAGGCGCGACAGATCGCTCTGGTCGCCGACGAGGTACGTCCGGCCACCCCCAACCTTGCAGCTCAGCTCAGCGTCGCCGCGCTCACACACGGCGAGTCGGTGGAGACGCGCTCGGCCGTCGTTCAGTCGGCCGGCGTCGGAATGCCGACCCGGTCCACCAGCGCTGCTGGCGACACCCACGTCGCCGTGTCGCCGGACGGCTCGACGATCGTCCGTGGCGACAACGCCGGGAACATCACCGTCTGGCGCGACGGTCTCGGCGGGGCGAATGTCACGAGCGTTCCGAGCGGGGGGAACCAGCTCTTTACGGTGGCGGTGGCCGAGGTGGGCGGACGTCTGCTCGCGTTCGTCGGGGGCCAGCAGACGGGCGGCGTCTGGGACGTCACCGAGGCTCCGCGCAGCCTGGGCGACTTCGGCATCGACACGGTCGTCTACAGTGCGGCCTGGGTCGGGCGCACGGTCCTGTTCGGGACGCTGGAGGGGGACGTCCGCCGCGTCGACTTCGCCGATGCCGCTGCTCCGTCCGCGCTCCCCTCGCTCCAGACCGAGTCGGGGACGCTGGTCAAGTCACTGGCCGCCGCGGACGACTGGGTCCTTGCCGGCGGCCCGGGGAACGCCGCCATCCTGTTCTCCACGAGCGGCCAGCGCTTGGCCGATCTGCCGATTCCCGGCCGGATGATGGCCGCGTCGGTGTCACCGGACGGCACGGAGGTCCTGGGAGGCTTCGCGCGCGGCGGAGCGATCCTCTGGCAGGTGACCCGCGACGACCTGGGGCAGCCCGCGTTCCTCCCGCGGTCGGCCCTTGCCCTGCCGACCAACATTCACTCCGTCCTCCACGGCGGGGACGAGATCTACGCGGCCGGGGCGTTCGGGGAGGTCCAGGAGTACTCCCGCACCGGCGAACTGCAACGCCGTTGGCCAGCCCGAAACGCTGTGGTCAGCCTCGCCGCGTCCGGTCGGCAGCTCCTCGTCGGATCGACGGAGGGCGTCACCGATGCCTGGCCGCTCGCCGCACCCAACCTGGTGGCCGTGATGCCGGCCGGCCAGAACGCCTACGACCTGACCCACGGCGGCGAGGTCGTCCTCGTCGGCACGTCGTCCGGGGCCCGGACCTTCAAGCTGGACGGGGACGAATGGCGTCCGCTGCCTTTGCTGACCGCACAACCCCGCGCGTTCAATGCGATGTACGCGATGAGCGGCGACGGCGCGGTCGTGACGAACCAGACCACCGACGGCCGGCTGCTCACCTTCGCCCGCGACGGCGATGGCTACCACGAGGTCGACGATGCCTCGATGACGGACACGCTGGCCGACATCCGCCTCTCACGCACGGGACGGTATCTGGCCATCGGGCGCGCCGGCGAGGTCGGCTACGAGCTCTTCCGCCGCGAAGGCACCGGCTGGCGGAGCCTGGGCAGGCTGCCCGCATGGCCGAGCGGGTGCGCCTTCAGCGACGACGAGTCGCTGTTCGTCGCGATGTCGAGCGGCGGCCAGGGCTTCACGCTCTGGCGGCTGACCGGCGACGAACCGGAGCTCATCGTGACCGAGACGATGGTCAACACCGAAGTGCCGTCCGGTTTCACGTTCTCGCGCTCCGGCGTTCTGGCCGTGGGCGACACCCCCGGGGACGTGACCCTCTACAGTCTCGCCGATCCGGCGCGGCCGGTGGTCATGCAGCAGTTGCGCGACGCGCGCTCGTCCATCTCCCAGCTCACCTTCTCGGCCGATGGTCGCACACTGCTGGCATCGACCAGGGAGGGCCTGGTCTGGGTGTGGGCGGGGGACGGGCACGATCGTTTCGAGTTGGACCTGCGGCTGAAGACGCGCTCGGCGTCGGTTCCCGGCGTCACCATGATCGGCGAGCACATCGTGATGTCGCTGAGCGAGGGCAGGATCGTGGCATGGCCACGCGACTCCCGGGCGCAGCGGCCGAAGCTGTGTGAGCAGTTCGGGACGCCGCTGTCGAACTCCGAATGGGAACGTCTCGTTCCCGGGGTCGACCGCATCGACGGATGCGCCTGATCTGACCTACGCGGGCGGGCCAGCGTGACCGTCCTGCGCACTCGCGGACGACAACCGTTTCAGGGCCGGTGCCGCAGGTGGACCAGCAGCATGGCGGCGCCGAGGAAGACCAGAACGGGACCCGCGCCGAGCCCGATCGCCGTAGCGGTCATCACGTAGGTGGGGGCCAGCGGACGGGGATCGTCCTCGGGCACCAGCCGCGAGACCTGATTGACCGGGTACTCCCGGTCCATCGCTTCAAAGGCCGCCGCCGCGAAGAACGATTCGCTTTCTGGGGCCGACTCCCCGCCGTACACCGCGAGGGACCACTCGCCCGGCAAGGGGTCGGCGATGACCAGTTGGGACGGGCTCTGCGTATCGTCGACCGTGACGCCCGGGTACGAGCCGTCCACCCGCACGCCGGCCGGATCGATCAGGACGGCGTCGAGACGGGACGGCCCCGCGGCTGCCTGCGGCCAGTAGAGCACCGTCGTGAGGTCACCTGTCTGGTCCGGCACCGACATCGGCATGGCCAGCGAGGACTGGCCGCGAGCCACCACCCCGGTCTGCTGCGCGAGGAGCGTCGAGGTGGACTGCATCCGCGCCGCGATGAAGCTGCCGGCCAGCGCCACCGCGCTGCTGGCTTCGGCGCGGCTGTAGCTGCAGCCGGTCGCCGCGGCGACCTGGCGCAGCAGGGGCTCGTTCAGGTCGCCCGGCTCACCGAAACCGATGGTGCACACCTTCACGCCCTCGGAGGCAAGCTTCTGCGCGGCCTGCAGGATCTCCTGGTCGGACTTGCCGGATTCGTCTCGGCCGTCGGACAGGATGATCGCGGTGCGGTTTCCCGCGTAGCCGCTCACCTGTTGGCCACCGACGCGGAGCGCTTCGAGCAGGTTCGTCCCACCGGCCGACGCGAGTCCGTCGATCGCGTTCTGCACCACCTGGTAGTCGGAGGTGGGCGCTACGACTTCGGAACCGCTTCCCGCGAACTGCGCGATTCCGACGCGGGCCGAGCCGGGGTAGCGCGCCGCCGCGGAACGGACGGTGGACAGCAGCACCTTTCCCGCCTCCTTCGCGGCCTCCAGCTTGCTGAGGGGACGCGTGCGCGTCTTTCCGGTGCCGTCGTCCGTAGTCGTCGTTCGCCCCGAGGGATCCCGCATGGACCCCGAGACGTCGAACACCAACGCGGTCACGGAGCCGTCGGCGGTCGGGTAACGCGGCGACGTGCCGGTTCCCCCGGTCACGGCCCGGTTCTTCTCGCCGAGCGCGTTCGCAGCGGCGCCGGCGTCCAACATGCAGTTACCGGAGCAGGCGTCCTGGCCGTCCTGGAGGTTGTCGAGCATCACGTGCTTGACCTCCAGGGCGCTCATGCCAGGGTTCATCATCCACAGCGCCGCCAGCGTGCCCGTGACGTGCGGCGCGGCCATGGAGGTGCCGCTCATCGTGCCGCAGGTCACCCCGCCGCAGTCGCGCGTGTTCTCGCTCTGCGCGCCCACCGTGCTCTCGATGTCGACGCCCGGCGCGAACAGGTCGATCCCGCTGCCAGCATTGGTGAACTCGCCCCGGTACAGCCTGCCGTCGCGCAAGCCCGCCGCGCCCACGACCACCACCCGTTCCCTCACCCGCTTGGCCAGTTCGGCGTCCTCGGGGGAGTCGCGCTGGTCGAACGAACTGCCGATGAAGGTGAAGAGGGAGGTCACCGCGACGTCCAGTTCGCCGTTGTACGCACTGCCCCGTTCGTTCCACCGACGCTCCCGGTATCCGAACTCCGCCTTGTCATCGCTAACGTAGAGCGGCGGCTTGGTCTTGTCGGCATCACCCAACGCCGGGTTGTCGAAGAACGACCGGCGCTTGCCCTCGTTTCCTGCGGCCGCGACCACCAGGAAGTCGTGCTGCTCCAGCAGCCGGCCGAGCACATGGAGGGCGGCGCGGGTCTCCTGGCTGAATCCCTCGCGCGCGGCCGTGTTGCCCCGGCTCGCCGCGTACAGTTCGACGCTTGTGGGCGTCATCCCCATGCTGAAGTTGACGATCCGCGTCCGCCGCTCGACCACGAGGTACGCCAGGGCGAGATCCGTGCTCGAACTCAGCAGGCATGTCGAACCGTCCATGTAGAGGTCGCGGATGGTCTCGTTCTTCGCGATCTCCGCGTTCGAAGCGAGCGCCTCGACGGGGACCCCGAGGAGCGACGGCGTGCTGTCGACGGCGGGAATCACACCGGCGACGCCCAAGTCGTTGCCGAAGCGGGCCGCGATCGTGCCGGCGACATGCGTGCCGTGATCCTGGCCCTTGGCGGACTTGGGGAAGACCTCGATAGACAGGTCCTCGTTGGCGTTGAACCCCTCGTCGATGACACCGATCCTCACGCCGTTCGCGGCGATGTCGTCACGGTGGTTCCAGAGCACGGGCGCGTTGATCGCCTCCATGCCCCAGTTGCCGTCGGCGGCGGTCCTGCCGTTCCATTGGTCCTGCCACCCGCGATCGTCGGGTTCGAAGGCGGGGGCCAGCGCGCTGACACGGTTGACATAGGCGATCTCGACGAGCGGATCGGCCTCGATCTCGGCGGCGAGCGCGGCAAGCTCGGCGAGGCTACGGCGTTGGTCGAACAGCACCTCGTACCGGTTGATCGCGGCCAGGTAGCCCACCGGCCTGCCCTCCCAGCGCTTGATCGCGTCCGCGGCCTGTTCGGGCGTGGCGTCGTCGGTGAACATCACCAGGAGTTGATCGGCGACGAAGACCGCGCCGCTTGCTTCGTCGCGCGCGAACGAGTCGGCCGGTGGACGATACAGCGACATGCGATCGTTGAACACGACCTCCCCCGTCGGCAGGGTTCCTGCGTCGGGGCGGATCGTGCCGCCGTCAAGCACATCGGCGAATCGGATCGCCCCGGCTACCCCGGCCGCCGTCAGGATGAGGCCCGCCACGAGCAGCGCCACGGCGACACGGACGGCGTGCGCGGATCGTTTGGGCGTGGGCCGTTCGGGCGTGGGCCGTTCGGGCGTGGCGGTCATGACAGGGCCTTCGGCTGGCCCGGCGTCGGCCTCGCCAGCCCCGCGACGGCGAGCCCGAGAACGAGCACCGCCGCGATGGCTGCGACGAGGCCGAACACGGTGAGCGGCACGTAGGGTGCGACCGCGAGCACGTGACCGTCCTCGTGCAGCCGATTGACGCTGACGAGGAAGACCGCAGTTGCCGCCCCCACAAGCAGCGCGGTCACCGCGGCCAGCACCATCCGCCAGTGTCCTCCCGTCGAGGACGCCTTCCCGGCAGGTAAGAGGGCGATCGCCAGGAGGAGCCCGAACAGGGCGGCGACCGCGACAGCGAACGGCTGGAGCGGTCCGCCGGTGAGCGCCGG
Organism: Nigerium sp.; assembly: GCA_016711325.1. Taxonomy (GTDB): domain Bacteria; phylum Actinomycetota; class Actinomycetes; order Propionibacteriales; family Propionibacteriaceae; genus Propioniciclava. The sequence continues at coordinate 132,754 of JADJTH010000012.1, forward strand.
CACGATCAGCGCCGCCGGGGGTGCCCCGGCCACGCCGACGCCGACGACGATCAGCGAACCACCCGCCAGCGCCGCGAACGTGATCAGGACCAGCGTCAGAACGCACGCCTGCACCATGCCGGCCCGGCCCCGGCTGAAGGCGACGGTCGCTGCACCAAGCACGGCGGCGATGGCCGCGGACCAGCCAACCAGCGCCTCGAATCCGACCCGGGAAACGTCGTCGGGCAGCAGGTCAGGCAGCCAGGGCGCCACGCTCGACCAGGCGCCGGCCAGCAGGAGACCGATCGTCACGAACAGGATCGTGGTGGCCCGCGCCACCCGCCAGGCCGGCGCGAGCCGTCCGCGCAGGGCCGCGATGCTCGCCACGGCCCATGTGGTCAGAGCGCCGAAGCCGGAGACGGCCCAGGCCACGCCGACGACGATCGACACCATCGTGGGCGGTGCCGTCGTCGCGCCGCGCAGCAGCCCAGCCAGGAGAGCGGCCCCCGAGAGTCCGCCCGTGCCCTCGGGAAGCCCCGTCACCGACGACGGCCAAGCGAAGACACCAACGATGCATGCCACGGCGAGCACGCCCGTGCCGACGGCCGGCAGCCGGACGCCCCACTCGGCCCGAGGCGGCCCGGGCCGCGCGACCGCCTCGGAGGCGAGCACGTCGATCATCGGTGGCACTACGTCCTGCATGTCGCCCTTTCGTCACTAGAACGCACGCGCGGTCCGCACGCCCGTCTGCCTGCCTAGCCCCAGGTGTAGCTCAGGTCCAGCAGTTTGTCCTTGGCGTTCTTGGCCTTCGAGCAGTAGGCGTTCATCGCCACCGCGTCGCTCGACAACGCCATGCCAGCCATGACCTCATTTTCGGGGATGCTAATACTCTTCTTCTCGCGCCACGCCTTGACCGTGTCCATCTGCTCAGAGGTGGAAAGCTTGATGAACTGCGCGCAGGTGATGTCGGCTGGCCCCTGCGAGCAGCCCGCGTTGAGCACAGCCACGATGGCGGCGCCGGCTACCATCGCTCCGGTACGCATCCTGCTCATGAGAGCCTGCTCCGGAGATACTCGCTGAACGCCTTGAGCGTCCTGAAGGCCGGCGCGCCCCACGGGGAGACAGGGATGAAGATCAGCAACGTCTCGCGAGTGCGCAGATAATCGTCGATGGTGAGCGTGACCTGGTTACTGCCGTCGATCAGCGGTTCAATCACGACAGAGAACACGGCGTGCTGAACCCTCACGAAATTGCGGGCCACTCCGTCGATCCGATGCTCCGAACTCCGGGTGAGTGTGACCTTTTCACCGCCAGCACCGCCGACCTCACCGGCATCCTCGACGGCCTGAGCGATCTGCTCGACCGAGAGAGCCGTAGCCACACTGAAGTTCAATTCGTCGATCTTGTCATCGATACCCGCCATGTCACTGCCCACTCTTCCGTTGCGCTATCCGTTGTTCCGCCTGGTTGCGTCGCGCCGCCTGGAACATTCGTTCCCCGAGCCACAGCAGCGCGGCACCCCCGCCTGCCACCGCTATGACGAACAGCCGTTCGTGTTCGTAGAATCCGATCACGAATCCCCAGATCGCGCCGATCGCCACCAGCACGCCACCGATGCCGCACACCACGTATCCGGGTGTCGGCGACTTCATCTCTTCCATCGAGAACCTCGATTCCAGTTATTGGTTGGCCTATCGACCCAGGGAGCCGCCGCCCCCTTACTTCGCCGCCTATTACTCTCCAGCACCCTCAAGGTATTGGCTATAGGCGGCGATGAACTCAGTTGTGCCGCTGGCGTCCACGTAGGATCGCTGCACAACGGCCTGAAGAGCGGCGCCACGATGGGTTACGACCACAGACCCCGCGGGCTCAGGCACATTGAAAAGGCTGGACGCCCTTGCACGGAATTTTTCGATCATTGCCTTGTCGCCGCCAACAGGCTCAGGCAACTCGCTGATGACCACTAAGGAGACATACGCCCGATTGGGAGCTTCAGAGGCGGCCTCCGACGGCGGAGCGTAGAAGACCACTTCCTTCTTGCGCACGTATGCGCCGTCCTTGAAGTCTATGTTCTTAAAGAAACCACGCATGTCGCCGCCGAAGGTGGTCCTGACGCTCTCCGCCCATTCTTCGGTCGTCGCAGAACCACCGTAAAACTCGACCCTCTTGGACTTGAAAGCCTGTTCGTCGGTGAGCCGGACCCAGCCGCCGATCTCCTGAGGCGCAGGATCGACCGCCTGCAATCCGCCGCAACCCGCCAGCAGCGCCACGACGAAGGCCGCCCAGAGCAGGGTCATGCGTCGTCGAACCGTTCCCATGTGTTCCTCTTCCCCCCGTTCGGCTCGGCCATGGAACGAACCCCACATCCGCCTCCTGAGGCGTCCGGAGCGGCCGAACCTGCGCAGCATCGACACTAGAAGCGCCGGCGGCGAGCACATGCCGCTACGCGCGCCATCGCGCGCACGGAGTCGAACGGACCGGCCGAGGTCACCGTATGGAACCGCACGAAGCGCGGTCTGCCCCGCACCTCAACGCCGTTATCCGGCGCGGTCGGGTACTCGGAATCGTTGGTGGATGCGCGGGCGTCGTTTGGGGTCGACGTGAAGGGGTGGGATGACTTCAGGGACGCCATCGTCGCGGAAACGGACGCACCATCGGAGGTACTCAAGCCTGCCGCCAGGCTCAATGACGCCGTGATGATGCCGGCACACCAATACCAGGTTGGCTAGGGACGTTGCCCCACCGTGCTGCCACGGAATCGTATGATGGGCCTCGCAGGCGGCGGGTGGTTGGTCGCAGCCCGGGAAGATACATCCCTTGTCGCGGGCGGTGAGCGCCGCCCGGATGGCGGGGGTCACCAGGCGGTGGTCACGTCCGACATCGAGCACACCCGACGGGCCGCCCAGCACCACTGGGAGGACGTCAGCATCGCAGGCGAGCCGACGCAACTCGCCCGCAGACAGCTCAGTACCGGTCGGCAACAGCCCATTCCGTGTGCAGTCGGCCAGCAACTGGTCGTAGCCGATGGTCACCATGATCCGCGGCCGATCACCACCATTCGCCGGAGCCACCTGTGCGCGGGCAGCACCATCGATCAGCGTCACCAGCGCGTCGGCACGGTGCATGCCCATCGTGACCGGTTCGGGCCGAACCAAGGGATCGGCGGCGTCCAAGGCGGCACGTCGTGTTTGGTTGGCGAGGGCGTCCACCTGCGCCTTCAGCAGCTCACCCGCCACGAGGGGCAAGCTGCCGCGCAGCAGCATGCTGCCATCCCCGTCCGGCGTGAACGTCAGATGCCTGCGCTGCGACGCCTGACGGGCCTCGCGTTCGAGCCGCTTGGCTTCGGTGGCGTCCGCTACCTCGGGCGCGACCACCTCGACGAGGTGCCGGGAGAGGCGCTTCAACGCGTCGCTGTTGAACTCGGCGCAATACTCGACCATGGTCGTTTCGGCCGCCTGCTCGGCAGCGAATCCGAGATCGTCAGGAAGCTTCATCAGGACGCGGGTCACGGCCTGGGACGGCGACGCCGAGACACTGCCCTCCAGCATCCCCTCCCGCAGCTGCGTGAACCGAGTGAGGTCGTTAGCGTCGTGGATGAGCCGGTTCGCCTCGCGCGGCGTCAACCGCAGGCCCCCGGCCAGCCAACCACTCGTCCCGATCCCGAGCTCGTGATGGGCGGCATCCCGCGACTCGATCTCGGCAACCAGCGACAGCGCGAACGCCTGCATTCTGCCGGCCAGCACCAGCGCACCGGACGCCGTGCTGAGTAGCGCGGCGTCCGGCACCAAGCCGAGGTCGTGATCGGCCAGGACGGTCACGTCAAATCTGGCCGATGGTGAACTGCGGAGCGCGGTACCGCGGGGCGACTTGGGTGTTCCAGGCGGTGAGGAAGGCGTTCTTGGCGTCCGCGACACCGCGGGTCATCTCGTTGGCCCGGAGGTAGTTCGGGTTCGAGGTGCCGTCCGCGCAGTTGGTCGCGGCCTGCGCCTGCGCCCAGGCCAGCCAATACCGGTCCGTCTCGAGAGAACGCTGCAACGCGAGCCGCAGCTTCGCGACGAGGGCCACCCCGTCGGGCACCGCGTCCACGGGCGCCGCAGCGACCGCGTCGAGAAGCTCCTCGCGATTCGCGACCACGTCGCCCAGGCTCGCGACGGCGTCCGGCACGTTCGTGCACGAACGCACCTGGTTGATCGCCGTCTCCAGGCTGGCCCGCCCGACCATCGAGCGCTGCAGGATCTGGGTGAGGTAGCGCACCTGGTCCTGGGCGTCCTGGGTGGGCGTGTCGACACCGTAGGATCCGGTGCCCTGCCCGGTGCCGCCGGAGCCGCGGCCGGCGAAGTAGTTGTGGTCGACGCTGTGCTGAACGACGCCGGAACCGATCTCGCGCGTCACAAGCGCCGGCGCCCAGTAGGCGCAGATCGCGCCGGCGTCGGCCTGGGCGCAGTAGGCGCCGCTGCGGTAAGTGACCTCGCTGCCCTCGATCGTCTGCCCGTCGTCGTACAGGACGAGACTGGTGGGGGCCGCGGTCGCGGTGCCACACACGAGCAGCCAGCCGCCGGAGAACGTCGACAGCGAGAGCGGCCAGGATCCGGCCGGGCAGGCGGGCAGGCCGGCAGGCGCGGTGAACGGTCCCTCGCCGCGGGTGCTGCTCCAGGCGCGGCTCACCGCCGGCGTGGTGACAGTGCCGCGATCGTCGATCGAGACGAGCATTCCGCCGAGGCTGGCGGTGAGGCGAATGCCGTTGGTGAACACGATGCTGTAGCCGCCGTCGTTGAAATGCAGTTCGGCGGCGCGCCAGTTCGCGTTCGGCACGACGATGCTGAATCGTTCGTCCTGCTGGCAGACCAGGACGGCACCGTCGTCGTACTGCACCCAGGAGATGGGCGTCATCGCGTCCGGGCAGGCGGGGGCGTCCGCGGGGACAGGGACGCCGGTCCTCTCCGGCCGGTCGGCCGGATCGAGGCGGGCGATCTGCCCGGAGCTCCCCGAGCCCTCGACGAGCAGGCTCTCGCCGCCGCCCGGGGCCGGCGCCACGCCGGCCGCGCCGTCGACCTGCCACAGGACGTCGCCCGTGTGGGCGTCCAGAGCGTAGGTGCGGGACGCGATGCCGGCGCCGGTCCTGAAGTGCACCGCGAGGAAGATCGTCTGATCGGCGGCGCTCTCGGACGAGAGGTAGTCCACGCCCGCGATCGTCTTGCGCCAGAGCACCGCCCCGGACTCCGGATCGACGGCGACGATCTCGCGGGTCGTGACGAGCAGGAGCCGCTCGCCGTCGAACCGCACGTAGGCCGTGGAGTAGGCGTCCGCCGCCTGCGCGACGGTGACGGGCTGCGGCCAGCGAGAGTGCCCGGTGGCGGGATCGTAGGCGGTCACCTGCAGGCTGGACGCGCTCCGCTCCGCCCGCAGCGGGTGGGGCGGCACGTCCCCCTGGAGCACGAGCGGCGCCGCGTCGCCAACGATGGCGAGCGTCGTCCCGTCCGGGGCCCGCAGCGTCGCCGGGACCTGTCGACCGCTGGCGGTCTTGACCATCAGGACGTCCGCGGCTACCGGCCGCGCGACGATCGCCTCGTCGCCGAACACCGGTTCACCGGTGGCGAAGTCGAGCGCGGCGCCTGCATACATCGTCACGATGCCGTGGTTCACCCGGAACTGCTGCTGGTACCACCACGACGTGTCCTGCAGGCACGATTCGCACACCGCCACCGTGTTGAGCCAGGCGCGACGCGTCCCGTCGGCATCGAAGCGAGCCACCGTGACGGTCTCCACCCCCGGAGGCCAGGCCTTCCTCCAAGTACTCCGCACCGGCGACACCGACGAGGATCGCCCCGTCGACGACACCGACACGGGCCCAGCCCGGCAGCAGCGAGCCGAGGCCGAGATCGAGATCGTTCAGCACCGTGATCGAGGTCGCCGTGCCCGCGCTCCAGTCGATCAGCTCCAGCTTCAGCCCCTCCGGCACCAGCGTGACGCAGGGGACGAACCCGTTGACGGGCGTGTTCGCACAGTCGTCGTAGTAGCGGTCGGCCCAGAGCACGGTGCCGTCGTCCGGGCTGAGGCCGGTGCGGACGACCGCGGTGTCGCCGGGGATGTCACCCAGCGCCCATCCCTGTGCGGTGACCGTCCCCACACCTGCACTGAAAGGTCCTTTCCCGGTCGAACTGCCGGCGCTCTGCCGGATCGGCGTGGACCGCCAGACCTCGCGTGTGCCGCTGGCCCACGAACCGGACGCCGCGGGCGGCGTCCCGGTGACCGTGAGCTGACCTCCGCCGAACGGGTTGAGGCCCGGCAGGAATCCGCCCACGGCGGCGGCGACGCCCGCCACCAGGGCCAGCACGACGGTCGCTACGGCGGCGATGAGGAGCGGGCGCCGTTGGGTCTTCGGCACAGCGGACGCCCCGGGTTCGGTCGCCGGGACCGGGCCGGACGCCGTCGCAGGCACCGCGGGCACGGCCGCGGCGAGGGCGGAAGGCTGGGGCGGCGCAGGAGCTACCGGCGCGGGCACGGCCGCGGCGAGGGCGGAAGGCTGGGGCGGCGCAGGAGCTACCGGCGCGGGCACGAAACCCTGCTGCCGCATCCAGTCCAGCAAGCCCGGATACGCGTTCGGATGCTGGGCCACCAGCGGCCAGGACTCCCGGTACCGGCCCGCGATCTGGGCGAGCGCCTCCGGCGGTGTCGTCGGATCGCCCAACAGTGCCAGCGCCCGCTGCTGCTCAATCGGCTCCATGAGCCTTCTCCTCGCGATCGATGCTTCAGTTAGGGGTTGAGGCGGTTCGGCATGCACGAATTGGTGAGGTCTTTTCCGGACAGGTTCGGGTACATGCCGGCGCAGAACGACTTGACCGACGCCTCGTCGGTGAACGACGGGCTGACCGCGGCCACGACCCACAGCGCCTCGCCGTTGCGGTGATGGCGTTTGCCGTAGGTCCGGCTGTCCAGGAGGACGACCTCCTTGCCGAGGGAGACGCCGCGCCGCTTGAGTTCCTCGTACTCGGCCCAGATGTCGGCGGCCATGAAGGTGTGGGAACCGTTCGCCGTCACCTGCCGCGGATCGGTCACCCCCACGTACTTGGACGCCAGCTGCGCCACCCACTGCCCCTGCTTCGTGATGCGCGCGCCGTCCCTCGCCGCCTGCTCGCCGAGCGAGCGCAGCGCCTCGGCCTCCGGATCGAGCAACGCGGTCGTCGTCGCCGTCGGCTGGGAGGTGCGGGTCGAGGTCGTCACCTGCGACGGCGAGGCCGTCGGCCGATCCCTCGTCGGCGTGGGCGACGGCGTGGGTGCCGGACGCCCCCAGGTCGCCAAGGCGCCGCCCGGACCGTTCATGGTGACCACGGCGGTAGCGCCGCCGGCCAGCAACACCGCCGCCACGATGAGGCCGACGATGAGCCCCGTCCGTTTCCTCCGCGACCGTTCGGTGGGCATGGCCTGATAGGCGCTCCCCGGCGCGGCCATCGGGCTGCCGGACGCCGCACCGTAGCCCTGCGCGCCCGCCGGGGACGCGGACGCCGGCGCTACCGGCACGAGCGCGGCGGGCATCGTCGGCGGACGCGGTTCTGCGACGAGTCCCTGCTGCCGCATCCAGTCCAGCAGGCCCGGGTAGACGTTCGGGTGACGCGCCACCAACGGCCAGGAGTCCCGGTGCTGACCCGCGATCTGGGCGAGCACCTCGGCCGGGGTACTCGGGTCGCCCAGCAGGGCGATGGCCCGCTGCTGGTCAATCTGTTCCATGATCCTTCTCCTCCCGATCGACGTCCCGGTTAGGATTTCAGATGAAAGTCACCGGCGACGGTGTGCGTACCGCTCGTCGTCGAGTGAACGTAGAGGCCATGCAAGGGGCCCGTTCCCGTGAAGGTCCACAGCCCGTCGTCAACGCACCGGCCGACGGTGATCTCTTCGCGCCACCCGAGATCATCGTTGAGATGAAGGTTTCCGGAGCAATAGATCGGTGCGGAGCTCGAGTTCTCGCGGTAGGTTGCCTTTCCTGTGGCGCCGGAGAATTCGAGGGTCACATGCCACACGCGCGACCTGGTCGAGTTCGTCGAGTTCTGCTGGGCAAGACCCGCATAGGTTCCGTGGATCCGACCGTCCTGGACTGGCACTCCTATCGCCGGCGTCCCGGTCGACGTACCACCCGTGCGCGGCCCACCGGCGACCGGCGTCTCATGAGCTGCGGCTGGGGTCAGGGTCGCCGCCGGCGTTGTGGTGACCGCGGTCGAGCGGACAGCGGGCGAAGGCGCGGCGGACGCGCCGGAGAGAACCGCAGAAGACAACAGACCCGGCGCCAGTAGGACACCGGCCACGCCGAGAGTGATCACCGCGATCGAAGCGGCAACCGACACCCAGATTCGCCGCGATCGCCTCGATCGCCGCGGAACGCTCGGCGAGAGCGGAACGGCGGGCGATGCCGGCGTGACCGCAGGCCCGCCACCGGCCACGAACCCTTGCTGTCGCATCCACTCCAGCAGACCCGGATACACGTTCGGGTGCCGCGCCACCAGCGGCCAGCTCTCTGGATACTGGCCCGCGATCTGAGCCAGCGTCGCCGCCGGCGTGGCGGGATCGCCCAGCAGAGCCAGCAGTTGCTGGCGGTCGGCGGATTCCATCACGCGCCGCCGTGCCCCGCGCCGGCCTGGGCGTCCTGCAACGCGAGGATCAGCGGGCCCATCTCGTCGTAGATCTGCTCGCCGCCGAGCAGCGTGGCCGAGTTGCCGGCCTGGTCGGACTCGTACATGCCCAGCGCCTCGAGGATGAGGGCGAGTGGGCTGAGCAGCCCGGCCAAGAAGCTGGCGCCCAGCAGCGCGGACGAACCCACCATGTGGACGGGGGTGACGTCCGATCCCTTCGCCGTGAGGGCGAGCACGATCTCGACCGCGCGAAGGCGGATGACGAACAGTCCGATGCCGCCCAGGATCCACGCGAGATACATCAGGACCATCCAGGCCGGCAGGTCCAGGACGCCGAAGGTGACGACGCGGCTCAAGAACGTGAGGGCGATCAGGCCGAGCAGGAACCCGACCACGAGCGATACCAGTTCGCTCGCGCTGAACCCTCGCCGCCCCTCGAGGACGAGGCCGTTGACGTCGGCCAGGTTCACCTCGCGGTAGCTGATCGACTCACCCACGAACGTCTTGGCCTTCGCGCGGTAGAGGACCCGCAGGTTGGTCACGGAGAACTGGCTTTCGACCCAGCCCAGCGCGCGCTGGCGCCGGACGACCGGGAACGTCCTCTCGAGCCTCTCACCCGGCGCGATGACGGGGCCCTGAAGCTGCGGGACGCCCGGCGCAGAAACCACCTGCTGGAACACCCTCTGCTGCTCCTGAGGCGCGCGGCCGTAGCCGGCCCCAGGGGTGCCGGGTGCGGGCGCGACCGGGGGTGCGGGCGCGACCGGGGGTGCGGGCGGGAGCGGGGGTACGGGCGGGACCGGGGCCGGCGGCATCGAGGGCGCCGCGTACGCGCCGGTGCCGAACGCGCCGGTACCGTACGGATCGGCCGGCCCGAACGGATCGGACGGCGGGGGCGGCGGGGGCGGCGGAAACGACGGTTGCGACATGGACGTCACCTTTCTCGGGTCGTTGGTTCGTACGGCGGAATGCCGCAGCCGTCGGCGGGGTGAGTGCCACTCCGCCGACGCGGACGGCGTCAACCGATGGAGCGGGCCATCGCCTGGTCGGTGTCCTGCATGGTCTGCGCCATCTGCTTGAGGGTGTTCGCGATCTGGTCCAGCGACGCGATCGTGTTCTTGGCGGACGTGGTGAACTCCTCGTACATCTGCTGGAACGCCCCCGACGCGCTGTCGGTGACGAATCCGTTGGACACGAGCCCGTTGATCCGGTTCGCCAGCGCGGTCAGGTCGCCCTCGATCTGCTGCCGCCCGCTCATGAGGGCGGTCGCCTCGCTGTCCATCGCGTCATAGGACACATTCAAGTTGGCCATGGCCGTTTCCTTTCGTCGAGTGGGGTGGGTCATGCTCGCTGGCGCCGGGCCCCCACGTTGTTGCCGGCGCAGCAGTCCTCATGAGCTCAGGTAGGCGATGAGCTCATCACTACGGGCGATGCCCGCCACGGCGTCACGCAACTCCTCGGGGGCGTCCGGCTCGATGCTGTTGAACCAGACGCAGACGTCCACGTCACCGACCCCCGGCACCGTCCGCGTGACCGCGGCCACGCTGGTCTGGACGAACGCGGACTCGCCGTCGTCCAACGACACCCATCCGCTCCGGACGCGGTGGAGCACGTCGCCCTCCGCGAGGGTCGCGTCCGGGGCCGGCGCCGGGTCGCCCGGGAACTGCGTGTCGAGCACGGCGTCCCCCAACCGGGTAGGGGAACCGGCCGGCTGGGCCGCCGTGATCCACAGGTACGTCGGGGCGAAGCCGCCGCTGATCAGCAGCGCCATACCGGACGCCGAGTCTGGCAGCGGTTCGGCCACCGCCTGCTGCAGCACCGGCAGCCAGGACGCCTCGTGGCCGGGCGCCACCACTCCGGCCGCGGCCAGTTCGGCCAGGAGCGCCGCGCACTGGTCGGCCTGCTCGGCCGGAGTGAGCGCGGGCTGAAGGTAGATCACCAGCGGTGTCGCGTCGTCAGGCATGGTCGTCCTCGTCCTCCACCCATTGCACGGTCTCGACCCAGCGATCCGCGAAGCTCGTGACCGCCTCGAGGAGTTCGTCGCTGCCCTCGCCGCGCACCACCGAGATGCTCGCGGTGATCGCCATCCACCGGTCGTCGGTCTCGGGGACCCCGATCACGTACTCGATCTCGCGGCTCAGCCGGCCGGCCTGACCGGCCCGAGCCGCCGCCTCGGCGTCCAGGTGCTCGCTCATGTCGGCGGGCAGGGCGGCCACCGCGTCGGTGAGCGCCTTGGAGGTGTCCCGGTCGGTGACGCGGCGGACGCCGACCATCCCGATCGGCTCGATGACCGTCGCCGCGCCCGAGCCCAGGATTCCCACGAGGTAGTCCATGGGATCGATCGGCTCGCCACCGACCGTGAAGTCCACGGGCCGCACGGCGAACACGGGGAATGCCGCCGCGACGGCGGGGTTGTCCGCCGGCAGGAAGGCGGTGACCACACCCGACGAGGCGAGCTGATTCAGCGACGAGAGCAGGCCGTCGAACACGTATCTCCGGACGCGGTCGCGCGCCGCGGGGGGCACGTCGGCGAGCATCGACTCGACGACCTTGCCGAGCGCGTCCCTGACGGGACGATCGAGATCGAACCTCGTCCAGCGGGGCGGCAAGACGGCCGAAAACGCGCGCATGCCCGTCACCGTCCGCCCCCGCCGCCCTCAATGCCGGCTATCAGAGGCTTCGTCAGCATCTTGATCCCCTTCTTGTACGTCCATTCGGTGACATTGGTGATCACCTGCGTGCTGCGGTCGATGCTCCGGCTGATGATCCGGTGCGGCGGCGTACCATCGGGCTTCAGAATCTGCGGCCCCACCTTGTTCACAACGCGGTCGACGAAGCGCCCGGTCGCCGTCGTGTGCAGCTTTCCTTGCTTGTCGAGACTGAAGAGCGCCTTGCCGCTCGCCCGGCCCAAGCTCCTGCTCACAGCCTTGGTGGCCTTGCCCACCGCAAACGCCACGCCGAAGGCGACGGCCTTGCGCGCCGCACCCTCGTAATCGCCGCGCGCAACGGACGAGGTGACCTCCCAGCCCGTCTGCACCGTCTCGATGAGTTTCTTCGCCTTCGATAGCAGGGTCAGCGCCTTGGCGGCCACGTTCAGCACTTTCAGCGCCATCACCCCGGCGCCGACGCCCGGAATGCAGAACGACACGATGGTGAGCACGAGGAGAATGGTGTCGAGGTTCTCCCACACGAACGTGGCGATGGCGACGGCCGCCTGGGCGATGGCCTTGCCGATCTTGGCCACCTTGTCCCAGAAGGAATCCTTCAGGCCCGCCTTCTCGCTGGCATTCGCCACCTTGTCGGCGGCCGCGTTGTTGGCCGCGAGGACGGTGCCCGCGGCGGCCTTCAAGGCGTTCCTGGCCGTAATCAGCGTGCCGTTCGCGTCGTTGTACCGGGCGCTCGCCTTGTTGGCCAGGTCGATGCCCTGCTGCCGGGTCTGCGGATCGACGTTGCGCGCCATCGTGCGGGCGGTCTCGTAGTCGCCGTGCGCGGCCAGCTTCTTGAACTGGGCCGCGCGGGCCGCCTCCAGATGCCCCGGGGCCTGACGCTGCGCCTCGCGCAGCACCGGGCTGAAGCCGGCGACGGCGTCCGCGATGGTCGAATAGTAGAACGCGGCGCTGCGAATGCCGGTCTCCACCTCGTGCACCTTGCCGGCCAGCGCCTCGAACGCCTCGCTCTTCATGCTGGAGGATCCGTTGCGGATGCGCTCGAGGTTCTTCGCCGAATTGTCCAGCGCCGTCGCGTTGCGCCGGAAGACAGCCACGCGCTTGTCCAGGAGGTCCGGGTCGCCGTCCAGCTCGTTGCTCATGGACGCGATGGTGAGGTCGAAAGTGGGGCTCACGGCGCTTCCTCTCCGTCGTCGTCCATGTCGATGATCTCTCTGGCCTGCTGCTGTTCGGCGCCCTTCTGAGCGGTCGGCGAAGAGGTGCTGGCACCCGACGCGCCGGAACCGGGCGCGACCCCGCCCCCCGATGCGCCGATCCCGCCCATCGCCATGCCACGGCCGGACGCCGCCATCGGCACCGCGCCGACGGCCGTGTCGCCGCCCAGCGCGGGCAGCGCGTCGCCGCCGGCGGCCAGCGGCGTCGCGGAGCCTTCGTTCCACGTCAGGTCGGGGAGGCTTGCCGCGGCCGCGACGGCGCTCCCGCCGCCCGACGCCGGCTCGTCGCTCGACAGCGGCGGAAGCTCGATACCCCCGGAGGCGGTCGGCGCCGCGCCGCCCGCGGATGCCGGGTCGGCGTTCGCGCTGGTCAGCGGGGGTAGGTCGGCGACCGGCCCCGCGACGGCCGGCTCGGCGAAGCTCAGGTCGTCCGCCACGGCGGCCGGAACCGCCGCCTCGGGTGCCGCGACCGGCACGCCCAACTCGTGCGCCTCATCGAGCGGCGGCAGGGCCGGCGCGTCGGCGTCCGCGATCGCACCGTCGGGCTCCGCCAGGTCGTCCGGCGCCAGATCGGGCGCGTCACCTTGCCCGGGGGTTGCCTCGCCGGCCTCGGCGGGCGCGGACGCCTCGCCGCCCTGGCCGTCCTGCACGGACGCCCCGTCCGGCTGGCCCACGACCCCGGCTTCGGTTCCGGACGCCTCACCGCTCGCCTGACCGGCGGCCGCCCCGCCTCCCGTTGTCGCGCCCGCTTTGCCCGTGCCCCCGAGGGCGGCGAGAAGCGCGACCGGCACGAGGCCGGCCGCTCCCATGCCGGCCACCAGCAGCGCGACCACCTCGCCGACCGGGCGCCCGGTAACGATCGCCCAGCGCTGCGCGAATCCGATGATGGACGCCAGCGGCGCCCCGTCGCCCGCGGCGTCCGGCGACGGCTGGCCCACGAGGGGTGCCACGTCGGGCAGGTCCTGCGTGACCGGCAGGTCCGGCAGGTCGGGCAGGTCGGGCTGCGCCGACAGAGGGGGCTGCGCCCCGACCGGCTGTGGCGCGGCCGAGAGCGGCGCGGTCTGCCCGCCCCCGAGTGGCGGCAGGTCGGGCATCTGCGTGGACGCCGAGCCGGCCTGCGCGAGCGGTGCCGCGCTTCCGCCCTGGGTCCCGGTCGGATCGGCCGCGGGGGTGTTGTCCGTCGCTGCCGACGGCTGCGCACCACCCACCGACGTCGTGTCGGCGCCGCCCTCGCGGCGAGACAACAGGTCGGCCAGTGCGTGGTCGAGATCGGCGTACTTCTGCCGTATCTCGCTGATCGTCCTTAGCAGGCTCTCGAAGGATTCGATGAGCTTTTCGCGGCGAATCGACCAGCTGTCCTCGACCTTACGCAATTCGCCGGCGAGGCGTCCGTGCGGGCCGGCCGCATCGGCCGTCGAATCGGCGAATACCTCGCCGGACTGGAGCATCGAGAGGCCTTGGTTGCATTCCCGCAAGAACTCGGTGACGACTTCTTCGCGAATGACGATTCCGTCAGCCATGATACCTCCATTCATCTCGTGCGACCATCGTCCCGCCCTTTTTCAGATCCGTCGATGGGTAGACCGACCCATGCCCGTTCATTCGACCTCCGGAATCTGCACCTTGAGGATCTCGTTGTTGGCCACCCAGAATCCGCGCCCGCGCGGGAAGTCCGCCGCGCGAACGCGCGGCAGCTGCGTCTTGACCAGGTCGCCGTCGTTGGGCTGCGGCTGCAGCAGCAGGCCGGCGCGTCCGTTCTTCAGCTCGGTCAGCAGACTGGAGAATCCGGACGGAGCGAACCCTGCCGTCTCCCCCGCCGCGATCAGCAGGTGACCGTTGCGCCGCACCTGCTTGATGGCCTCGGTGAGCGCGGCGTCCGCCTCCGACCCGATCAGCTCGCCGAACCGGTCGATGACGATGGCGACGTTCGGCACCGTTCCCTGGGACTGGCTGGTGTAGTACGGCGCCAGCTTCTCGGTCAGGTACTCCTTCAACTGCGGGATCCCGGTCACCGTCGCCGTCCACACCGGCAAGCCGCTCAGCTCGGACGCCCGCGGCGTCAGCAGCACCCGCGGCACGCCCGGCAGTGCGCGCTGCAGCGACTCGGCCATCCAGCGGACCGCGCTGCTCAAGCCGGACTTCGGCGGTCCGGCCACCACGTAGGCGCCCTGCGGCTCGAACCCGACGAAGCCGAGGCTGTGATCCTCCATGCCGAGCGTCGGCAGGCCGCCGACCGTCACCGGCACCTTCTCGACGGGCACGCGCTCCGGCAGCCGCCGCACGGGCGCCGGAGGGGAGGGCAGCGCGATGGTCGCCGCCAGCTTGTCGATCTCCCGGGACTGACCGACCGGCGACGGGTCGCGTCCGAGGATCGCCAGCTGCAGTTCGTTGGGGTTGGTCGCGCTCATGGCTCGGCCCGGCGGACTCGCGGCGTTGAGCACGTCCTTCGGGACGCCGAGCGCCAGGTAGGCGTCCTGATCGGGCATCCGCAGCACGACGCGATGCTGGAAGGCGCCCTGCATCGAGGACGGCAGCGCGCTGGCCCGGTCGGCGGTCACCGCGAAGTGGATGCCCACGCCGCGCCCCTCGTTGACGAGCCGCTGGAACTGGGCGAACACGGCCTGCCGCTGCAGCCCCGCGTCGTACTGCTCGCGGAACGAGCCGAAGCCGTCGAGCACCACGATAACCCGCGGCTCGTTCGCCCGGCCGGGCTGCTCGCGGTACGCCCGCAGCGAGTCCGCCCCCACGGCGGTATAGCGCGCCGCCCGATCGTCGAGGATGCCGCTCAGCAGCCCCATCAGCCGGGCGACCCGCTCGTCGTCGTCCCCGCCGATCACGGCGCCGACGTTCGGGAGCCGCTCCAGCATCGACAGGCCGCCGCCCGCGAAGTCGAGCGCATACGTGTGCACCGGGCCGGATCGCGGCGTGATCGACGCCGCGATGGCCAGCGAACGCAGTGCGGTCGTCTTACCGGAGCCGCCCGCGCCGAAGAAGACGATGCTGCCCGTGTCGTCGGGCCTGAAGTGGTCCGGCATCTGCGCCTGCGCGTCCGGGTCGTCGACGACGCCGAGCACGATCGCGTGGTCGGACCGCTGGTTGAGCCGGCTCAGGTCGTAGGCGTCGCTGAGCGGCTCCATCCACGGACGCCGCGGAGCGGCGACGCGGCCGCTCACCGAGGCCTGCACGATCGCGTCCACGACCCGGACGATGTCCTTGTCGACGACCGGTCCCTTCACCTCGGCGCGGGGAATCTGCCACGGCACGTGATGTCCGAAGTCGACCTCCACCACCTCGATCGGCGGCGCCGGCGGATCGACCGGCGTGAGCGCTCCCGGGAACGCCGATTGGAACGGGATCAGGCGACCGGGCCCGACCCGCGCCACACCGCGTCCGGGCGTCGCCGGGTCGATGCTCGCCGCGGACGCGCTGCCCAGCACGTCGGTGGAGTCGTGCGCGTCGTTCACCCGCAGCGCGATGCGCAGGTTCGTGTTCGCCCGCAAGCTGTCCTTGATCACGCCGGCCGGACGCTGGGTGGCGAGAATGAGATGGAGCCCGAGCGAACGTCCCCGCTGGGCGACGTCGATGACGCCGTCGATGAACTCCGGCACCTCGCCGACCAGGGCGGCGAACTCGTCCACCACGATGATCAGGCTGGGCGGGCAGTCGGGGTCGCCCGTCTTTTCGAAGGTCACCAGATCCTTGACGCCCTTCTGGTTGAACAGCACCTCGCGCCGGTGGATCTCGGCCCGGAGGCTGCGCAGGGCGCGGCGCACCAGGTACGGCGACAGGTCCGTCACGGTGCCAACGCAGTGCGGCAGCTCGTCGGCCTTCGCGAAAGCGGCGCCGCCCTTGTAGTCGACGAACAGGAACGTCACGTGGTCGGGGCTGTACGCGTGCGCCATGCCGAGCACCCACGCCTGCAGGAACTCGGACTTGCCCGAGCCCGTCGTGCCGCCCACCAGCGCGTGCGGGCCCTGCGAGCGCAGGTCGAGGGTGAACGGGGCCAAACCGCCGTGGCCCACCAGCGCCCGGAGGTCGGACGAGCGCTCCCGGCGCTGGGCGCCCGGCGACCGGTCGACCTTGGAGCCGTTCTCACGCCAGCGGCCCAGGATCTGGGCGGCGTCCGTCGCCTCCTCGTGGCCGAGAAGGCCGATCACGGACACGCTCCGCGGCAGGTCGGTCTCGTCCTCCACCGGGACCGACGCGTCGACGACGGGCGCCAGGCTGCGAGCGGCGAAGTAGGCCGTGTCCAGATCCATGAACTCGGTGACGACGTTGCGGATCACCCGCTCGGACCGCACCATGCCGACCAGCGCGCTGCCATCGGCGCGGATGTCGAGGTAGGTGCGGCAGGCTGCGGGCACGCCGCCGCGGCTCGACGCGACCCACAGCACGTGGACGCCGACGTCCGGGCCGCGTTCGGCGATGCTCACGATGCGTTCGGTGGCGACGGCGGCGTCGTGCACCACCAGCACCACCGCCGGCGTGACGGGGGCGGCCGTGCGCTCCTGTCCGTCCAGCGGGCCGCGCAGCGTGGGACCCTTCGACTCGTCGCCGCGCGCGGCGATGAGCTCGTCGAGCTGGTCGAGCAGCGCCCGGCCCCGGGTCGAATCGGCCGCCAGCAGCGGCCCCGGGACCGGGCAGTGCGGCGACGAGCTGTGCGGCAGCCAGTCGAGCCAGGCCCACTGCTGCTTCGTCGCCGCCGACGTCAGGCAGGCCAGCACGACTTCGGCCGGCGAGTGCAGCGCCGCCAACTGGCTCACGACGCCGCGGGCGACGCCCGCGATCCAGCGTTCCTCGCCCGCGAGGCCGAGCCCGCCCACGGAGCGGAGGTCGGCGACGATGGGGACGTCCGGCAGCAGCCGGGTCTGCTCGATGAGCGCGCGCTGGCGGCTCACCAGGTCGGCGATGCCGGAACGGCGCGGCTCCTTGACCGCCACGAGCGCCGTCACCGATCCGGATCCGATGCGCACATGCAGGAACTCCGGGTGCTCGGGACGCCGGCACCACAGCCGCGGATCCCGGTTCAGCACCGCCTCCACGCACTCGGACACTGAGGGGTACAGCCGCTTCAGCTGCGTCGCCTCGAGGTCGCGCGCGGCGGCGATGTCCGCTTCGGCCTGGGCCATGGCCTCGTCGAAGTTACTCCGCTCGGTCGAGCGCTTGCGCTTGTTGTCCACAACGGTGCCGACGTAGCTGGCGATCATGAGCACGGGGCTCATCGCGACGAACAGCAGCGACAGGGGGTTCCGCGTCACGAGGAACATGGCAGCACCCATGACGAGCGGGGCCAGCAGCGCCAGCCACGGGAACGGCGGCTTGTCGGCGGGCGACGGCACCTCGGGCAGGTCGATCTCGTAGGCGTCCGGGCGTGTCTGCACCGACGGCGAGCGAAGGTAGCGGACCTCGGCGTCCATGTCGTCGGCCATCGCCGCGCCCGTCGGGAACACCTGCAGGTGCGTGTCGCCCAGCACCACCGTGTCGCCGGGCGTGAGCACCGTCCGGGTCACCTTCTCGGCGCCGAGCAGCACGCCGTTCGCGGAATTGTCGTCGGCGATCTCGATGGTGCGCCCCACGATGATCGTGGCGTGCCGCTTCGAGACCCGCGGGTCGCTCAGGCGGACGCGCGACTGCGGGCCGCGTCCGACCGTGGAACTACCCAACCCGACCGGCACCTCGATGCCACGGTCGGGGCCCGCGACGACACGGACGAACGCCGCCACCCGGGCGTCCGTCGTGGGCTGGTCCTCGACGACCGCGACGTTGACGCCCGAACGCAGCCCCGACTCGGCCAGCGGCGCTCCCGGGCTCACCATGCGCGCCGCGCGGTCGTGCGATTCCACCCGCAGCGTCAGCGGGCTCCGCTCATCGGCCACGCGGTGTTCGAGTCCGGCGCTCGCGATCGCGACCGCGACATCGTTCGCCGTCGCAGTACCGTCGGCCACCACCTCGATGAGGGTCGGTTCGGCGCCGCCCCTGCGCAGCCCGACACGTACCTTCATCGCTCGTCCCCCGTCGGCATCGCGTTGCGCTCGTGCTCCTGATCGAGGGTGGGCAGATGCTGGGCGGTGACCAGGCGCGCGCTCACCGCGTACTCGGCCAGGCGTGCCCGGCGGCCCATGGCCTGACGTCCTGGTCCGCCCTTGAGCCCCGCGACGCCGGCCTTGTCGAGCTTGTCGCAGACGTTGTCGAGCTTGCGGTTGAACTTCGTCTGCGTCCACCCCAGCCTGCGCGCCGCCTGGACGCCCGTCGGCACCGCCCATACGCCGGTGCCGATCCGCTTCAGCAGGGGTTCAGCGACGGCGATCATCACCAGCATCTGGCCGTCCGTGAAGGACGTGCTGCCGATCGTGGTGTCGGCGGAAGTCGCGGCCGCCGGGGTCTCGACCTCCTCGACGACCGGCGCCTCGATCTCGACATTCACCTCGTAGCTGTACGGCCCCGCGGAGAAGGTCAGCACGGTTCGCCCGAACACGAGCGGAATACGCGCCCCGGGCCCGACTGTGCTCCGCATCAGCCCGCGCGGATCGCTGAGCGTCACGCTGGCGCGGCTGCCGACGTTGGCCAGCCACCAGAACCCGTCAGCATGGGTGAAGGCAAGGAAGCTGCGGTGCAGATAGGGGTTGTCATCGTCGATGACGAGATCGCCGACCCGGCCCATCGTGAAGGCGGTCCCCGGCAACACCGTGCGGCACTCTCCGGCAAGCTCGACGGTCAGGGCACTCATGACGCCACGCAGGTCTTCACCGGCTCCGACACCGTGCCACTGCCGCGGCGCAGCCGGATCTCGAGGCAGGTCTGGCCGGCTTGCCTCGGCACGACGACGGTCGGCTCGTCCACCACGAGCACGGGCACGTCCTGCGGGCGGCTCAGCTCTTCGACCACGTACTTGTCGCGCTCCTTCGGATCCGGATTGGCCCAGGTGAACGCGACCTCGTCGCCGATCACCGCACCCTGGGCGTCCTCGACCGGGGGCACGCGCGCGGCGACGGGGTCGGACGGCGGCCTCGAGACGGCTGCCGCCGACGGCTCCCGCGTCGCGTTCTCGCCACCCAGGGCGCCGCTGAACCACAACCCCCCGGCCCCGAGCAGCGCGATCACGAGCACGGCCACCACGGCGCCCGCCAGCGCGCCCCGGCGACGCTTCGCGGGCGCCAGGGCCGGTGCCGCCGGAAACCCACCGGTCGCCGACGCGCCGACGGCCGGGCCGACGACCGGCACGGCGGGCGCGGTGAAGTCCCGCAGCCCGGCTTGACCGTAGCCGCGGCCATGGAGGGCGACGGACGCCGGCGGAGGCCCGGCTTCGGCGTGTTGGGACGAGCCGGACCGGTCGTGCGGGCTGGTCACCCCGCCGGTCGGGCTGGTGATCCCGGCGGTCGCCGACGGATCGTCGACGCCGTGCGGGTCGATGAGCATGAATCCGCTGATCCGCGTGCCGGTCTCGTGCGGGCCGAGGTCGTCGAAGTCGTCCTCGGGCTCGTCCGACAGCACGTTGATGGCCGTCACCGATTCGTTCAGCTGCCCTTGCACGCCCTGGAGCGCCCGGGCGAACTCGAGCGCCGACTGGTAGCGCTGGCGCGGATCGGCCGTCAGCGCCGTCGCGAGCACCCGTTCGAGGACGTCCGGCACGTCCTGGCGGCGAGTGGGCGGCGGCGTGAACGTCTGGGCGCGGTAGCGCAGGGTCAGCCGGTCGTTGAGGTCGCCGGGCACCTCGAGTGGGCTGCGCCCCACCAGCATCGCCCACATGGTCGCCGCGAGCGAGAAGACGTCGCTCCACGGCCCCATCGGGTGCGGCGAGTCGGGGTGCTGCTCGGGAGGAGCCCAGAGCGGGCTGAGCGCGTTGCTCGCCAAGCCGCCGTCATTGGACGCGGAGATCCCGAAATCGGTGAGCGCCGGAACCTGAAAGCCGGTGAACAGGATGTTGGCCGGCTTGATGTCGCGGTGCAGGATGCCGAGCCGGTGTGCGGTCTCGACGGCACCCGCGAGCTGGATCGTGATCTCCATCGCCTTGGAGACGCTCAGCAGCCGCTTGCTGACCCGCGCCCCCAGATGGGCGGCGGCGCACTCCTCCATCACCAGGTACGTGCGCCCGTCGGGCGCGACCCCGGCCTGGAAGATGCTGACGATGTTCGGATGGCTGGAGAGCTTCGCCATGAGGTTGGCCTCGGCCGCGATCGCCTGGGCCGACTCCCCGCTCACGCCGTGCGTGACCTTGACGGCCACCGTGCGGTGCAGCGCGTCCTGGTATCGGAAGACGTCGGCGAACCCGCCGCCGCCGATGAATCCGAGGAAGCTGAAGCCGGGCAGCTCCGGCGCGACGCTCCGCGGGGCCATCACGGAATCCTGTCGAGATGGATGAACAGGCCCTTGCCCAGGTCGATCAGGTCGCCCGGGATGAGCGGATAGGGCACCTCGGGCAGCCGCACGGGAGGCTTGCCGTGCCGGCGCAGGTAGGTGCCGTTGCTGCTGCGTAGATCCTGCACCATCACCCGCCAGCCCTCGAGCAAGAAGGCGACGTGCGTTCCCGACACGTGGGCGTACGGCAGGGCGATCAGTCTCGGCGATTCCGCGAGGCGCAGGGCCGTGGACGACGGATTGCGACCCGCGAGGACGGGGCCGCGCAACGGAACGGTCTCGCCGCCGTCCACCCGGACCCACCCGAGCTGGGGACGCTCGGTCAGCCGCGCGTCACCCCCCACCGGGCTCTGGCAGGCGAAGCACACGGTGCGCTCGGGCGGGTTGGGGTGCCCGCGGTCGCAGAAGCGGGCGAGGATCTGCGCCCCCGCGCCGCGGACCGGGATCTCCACGTCCACCATGCCCTCGTCCGCGACCGTCTCGCCGTCCAGCTGGGCGGATCGTCCCTCGACGGCGGACGCCTCGGCCTCGTCGCGGACGGCCGCCGCTTCGATGTCGATCGCGATGCTGGCGTCCCACAACGACCGGTAGGGGTTGCCCGCGTCGGCAGCGGACGGTGCGGGCGGCTTCGGCGGTGCGGGCGGCTTCGGCGGTGCGGGCGGCTTCGGTGGGGCGTCGTCGGCCAGCACGGATTCCCCTGGGTCGGCCCACGTCTCGGCCGCACCCGGCACGACGGCCGGCGCGGGTTCAGCCGGCTCAGGGGCGGACACCGGCTTAGGGGCGGACGCGACCGGTTCCGGTTCGACCTGCTCCGGTTGAGGTTCCGGCTCGGATGCGGGCACGGATTCGACCGGCGCGGGCACCGCGGGGACGACTGCCGCGGGTGGGGTGGCGTCCGGCGAGACCGGCCCGCCGAGGACGAGCGCACCCGCCCGCACGACGCCGTCGATCAGCGGCGCCCCGGGCTCGTCGCCGGACGCCATGACCAGCCGCACCCCGCGTGGCGCGATCAGCACCTTCTCGGCCCAGGTCGTGATGCCGGCACCGGTCACCCTCTCTCTCCCGCCGTCGGAGACGGCCTCGACCGCGCCCTCGCCGCGGACCGCGGCATGGCAGCGGCCACCGTCGACCACGACCACCGCGAACGGGGGCAGGTCGAGGAAGCCCGACTCGGATGCCTCGGCCAGCGTCTTGAGGAACGTCCCGAGCTGCGGCTCGCGGCGCATCCGCGTCCAGATCCGTTCGGCGACCTGAAGCGGCACGCCCCCGTCGATCACGGCCGCACCGCTGGGCCACACGAGACCGATGTGCGAGCCCGCGATCCAGCGGGCGCCCTCGTCAAGCAGCATCAGGCGTACCCCCGTCGGGGATCGTGTCGTCCGATACGGTCTCGTCGGTCAGCATGCCCCGGTCGAGGGCCGTCGACACGACGTCGGCGCAGTCGACCACCACGACGGTCACGTTGTCGTGTCCGCCGGCGCTGAGCGCAGCCTGGATCAGGGCCTGCGCCGCTTCCTGGGGGTCGGCGACGGTCAGCAGCGTCGCCGCGATGAGCTCCCCGGTGACCTCGTTGCTGAGGCCGTCCGAGCAGATCAGGACGCGGTCGGCCGCCTGGGCGGGGATCAGCCACTGGTCCGCCACCGGCCCCGCGAGCCCCGCACCCAGCGCCCGGGTGACGACGGTCCTGGTCACGGGCTGGCCGTCGTCCGAGCTCGCCTGCTGCACGGCGGAGTGGTCGACGCTGATCTGAACCAGCTCCCCGCCGCGCAGCAGATGGACGCGGGAGTCGCCGATGTTGAACACCAGCCAGCATGGCAGCCCGCCCTGCTCGCTCAGGCCTACCCCCGCGAGGGTCGCGCCGGGGGCGCGCCCCTCGCCGGCCAGGGCCGTCACGCTCGCGGACGCCCGGTCGACGGCGTCGACCATCCGGTCGGACGTCAGCCACGTCGTCGCGCCCAGTTCGAGGAAGGCGTCCGCCACCGCCCGCGAGGCGACCTCGCCGCGCGAATGCCCGCCCATGCCGTCGGCGACCAGGAAGACGGGCGGCACCGTCAGGTAGGAATCCTCGTTGCTCGGACGGACCAGGCCCTGATGGGTCGCCGCCCCGAACCGGACCTCGAACCGGGGTTCGCTCATACCGAGACCCGCAGGCTGCGTGCACCGAAATGGAGGACGGCGTCCGGCGGGAGCACGTAGGTCTGGTCAGGTGCGAGGCGCTCCTTCGTGCCGCCGTGCTCCAGGACGACGCCGTTCTTGGCGCCCAGATCGGCGACCTTCACTTCGCCGTCGTCGGCGCGCAGCACCAGGTGCGTCTTGGACAGCCGCATCGTCTCGTCCACGAGCGGGATGCAGAGCGCGCCCGTCGCGCCGGCCGGCGCGACGGGATTGCGGCCCAGCACGACGGGCGTCTCCAGCCCGATGCGCCGGCCGTCGTCGAGCACCACTGCGACCGCCGGGGCGGCGAGGCTGGGGTCGAGTTCGGTCTCGTCGTTCAGCATCCCCAGTCCTTGCGGCGGCGCGGGCGCGGGGATCGGGTCGTCCGCCTTCTCGGCCGGCGGGGCGGCGAAGGGCGGCGGCGGAACGGACGCCGCGGGCGGTGCCGACGGGGCCGCCGAGATCTCGCTCTGGCCGGGCGGCGCGAAGCCTGGAGCATCTGGGGCGGCGGTGGACGGCGCGGAGGAGGCCTGGGGAAGCGCCCACGGATTGCTGGCCGGCGGCGCCGCAGGCGCCGGGGCGGCGGCAGGCGGCGCGGACGGCGGAGCGACGGGCTGCTCCGGCGCGGCAGGCCGCTCGAACGCCGGCGACGAGAATGGCGCCCACGGCTCGGGAGCCTCCGCGCGCGGCGGGGCGGGAGGCAGCGGAGGGGGCGGGAACGCCGGAGCCGGGACGTCCGCACACGGCGGGGCGGGCGGGGCGGGCGGCTGCCGGAACGCCGGTCGCGCCGGAACGCTCGCTCCGAAGGGGGCGGGCTGCGGAGGCGCGGACGACGGGGCCGCCGGCGGGAGCTGCATCATCCGCACTGGCATCACGCCCGGCTGAGGCGCAGCAGCCAACGCCTGCATCGGGGCATACCCGGCGCCGGCCGCCGGCTGGACGCTGTCACGGACCACGCATACCGTCCCCATCGCACGGTCGAGCCAGTGCTGGCCGTCCCGGAGGTTGAAGAAGTACGAGATGACGCCGAGCCCCAGGGTCACCGACTCGAACAGGCCCGCCACGAACAGGCGGAGTAAGAACTGTCCCTTGGCCTCCTCGCCCGTGTCCGCCTTGAGGTAGACGAGGCCGTTGAAGTTACCGCCGATGCTGGTCGACTTGGCGAGCGCGTAATAGAGGAACAGCGACAGGAATATCGGCGGAAAGACGAACGGGACGATGAAGATCAAGCCGGTGGGTATCGAGACCAGCACGAGCAGCGCGCTGATACCCGAGGGGATGAGGCGCGCGAAGACGCGCGCCTCCGTCTCGGCGGGCAGGGCCACCCGGTTTCCGTATTGCTTCATGACCTCTCCTCGTTACTGAGATGGGTTGCCTCGGGTCTGATGCCGCTCGGGCGAAGGCGTCCGGCCGACCAGTCGCGGAGACGGGGACGCCAGCCCGGCCTGCCGGCCGCCACGGCGGTGCGACGGCGCAGCGACCGCACCGAGAACACGGCGACAGGCCGCCGGTACCAGGCGAGGGTGCCGAGCATCGCCTGCCTGGCCTGCGCGGACCGCTCCCAGGCCGCGTCACGGCGTCCGGCGTCGGGAGTGCCCTCGGCGAACACCGACGCGTCGATGCCATCGGCGAGCGGCGTGAGCGGGATCTCGGGGAACGTCTGCTGCATGCCGGCGGCCCACTCGCGCCGGGTGCTGCTGGTCGGCGCCGCGTAGCCCATATCGCGGGCGCGGTCGACGATCTCGTCCCACGCACCCGCCATCTGGTCGGCGGTGTCGCCCCTGGTCGCCCGCCGCTGCGCGCGCACACGCTTGAGCGCAAGGATCGACAGGAACGGCGAGCCGATCACGACCGCGGATCCCGCCGCGATCCCCAGCCACGCCAGCAGCGCGAGCAGCCAGGACAGGTCGAACCGGTCGTCTTCGTCGACGTTGGCGGCATCGTCCTCGGGGACGATGACCTCGTCGGGTAGCTTCTCGGGCGGATCCGGCGGCGGGTCGACCTGTGGCTTCGGCTTGGGCTTCGGCTGCGGAGTGTCCGTCTGCGGCGTCTTGTCGCGGTCGGGGGTCGGGTCGAAACTGACCCATCCCACGCCGTCGAGGTGGGCCTCGACCCAGACGTGCGCCTCGGTGCCGGTCACCTGCCAGACGTCGCCGGGGGCGTCCCCGTCCAGCGGGTGGAAGCCGAGCACGACGCGGACGGGGATCCCCAGTTGCGATGCCATCAGCGCGAGCGCGGTGGCGTACTGCTCGTCGTCGCCGATCCACTGGTTGGCGGCGAACATCGAACTCAGCCGCTCGGAGGTGTGCCCGGACCGGGTCAGGCCGTCCGAGCCGTCGGAATAGAAGCCGTCCGCGCGCATCCGCTCCGTGATGAGCGCCATCTGCTCGGCAGCGCTCGCAGCCTCCGCCGTCCATTCGCTCGCCCCCCGCACCAGCGCCTCGGGAACGCGCTCCACCGCGGCGACCGGTCCGCGCCCCGGGCCGGCCGCGCCCATGGCCTCCCGCGCCTGCTCGTCGAGCGGGATCACCGGGACGGCCTCGACCACGAATCGTGAGCCCTCCGCAATGCCGACCGTCGTCAGCGCCTGTTGACTGGCCTTGTTGAAGTGCAGGCCTCGTGCCTCGCGACGCGCGTGGTCGCCCTCGAACTCGATGCGCGCCGACTCGCCGACCGTCGGCACCCACACTCCCTCGTAGCCCACCACCGCGACCTCGACCCGGGCGGTGTCGCCGGTGACGGTGACCGGAAGCTGGCGTCCGGAGCGCAGGTACTGGTTCGCCTGCTGTGCGACGTCGAAGACGTTGCCGTCGTAGGACTCCAGCACCGCGAGCCGCAGCCGCGCACCGGCCGGCATGCCGCGCACCTCGAACAGGACCTCGTCCTTCAGCGTCAGCTCGTAGCCCCGGTAGGCCATCAGCGGGCTCGTGTACTCGTGCAGGGTCACCGGCGGGACGATGTCGTCGCGCAGCACCTGCCGGTTCACCCGGTCGGCGGCGGGAAGCGTGGCGAGCGCCGCCACCGCCGTCGACGCGGCGATGACCGCCACGGCCGTCAACGCCGCCGTGACCCCGCGGGAGACCCCGCGCTCCTTCCGGAGCAGAATGGCGGCGCTCGCGTGGCGGGTGCCCGCCAGGCGATGGGCCGTTTGCCAGCCGAGGATGCCGGCGCCGAACGCGACGCCGAGCCAGACGGCGTTCGGCGCCGTTCGCACACCGAACGCGATCGCGAAGCCGAGCCACGCCAGCGGCACCAGCAGCGGGGTGTGAATCGCCGAGGTGGCGACCACCGCCCAGATCATCGCGAAGCCCGCGACGAGCCCCGCCATCAGCGGCACGGCGGCAGGACCGGAGAACTCGCCCGCCGGCGTCGCGACCGTCAGCAGGTCATGCCAGGCCTGGAAGAGCAGCAGCCCCAGCCGTCGGATCGTCTCCAGCGTGGGCACGAATCCGGCGAGCGTGGTATCGGGAACGGCCACCGCCCCGCCCACCAGGAAGTAGCAGCCCAGAAGAGCCAACACGCGGTAGCCGACCCGCCACCGCAGCTGATGCCCGACGAGGGCGACGACCGCGCCCAGCGTGATGCCGACGGACGCCGCCACGTAGCCGGCCAGCCCGCCGAAGGTGGGCTGGAATGCGATCACGCCCGGCAGGAGCAGCGCCCAGGCGCCTGCCACCCGCGGCCACGACACGGGACGCCTCACGTCAGGCTCCTCACGGCGACGGCGAGATCCCCGAGCCGGGCGACGTCCAGCACGGTCAGCTCACCGGTCTGACGACGCGCCAGTTCGCCGGCCCCGGTGCGCACCGCGAACGTCCGCACGTCGGGCGGCAGCGACAACTGTGCGCCGCGCAGCGTCGCGGGCGGAGTGGTGCCGGTGACCAGCGCCGCCACGGAGATACCCGAGATGCCGCCGCCGGCGATCGCCAGCTCGCGAAGCTGACGGCCCTGGGCGCCCAGTTCGACGCCCGACAGCCGATCGAGCAGGCCTTGGGCATGCGGGAAGCGCAGCTCGCCTGTCGACGTCAGGACGGACACCTGGTGTTCCGCACGCAGCGCCGCGACGCCCAGCGAGCCCGCCACTGACACCGCGCGCTCGAACGAGTCTTCCGAGTCGTAGTCGCCGGTCCGCGTGGAGAGGAGCAGCAGCAGGTGCGCGCGCAGCGTCTCCTCGAACTGGCGCACCATGAGCTTGCCCATGCGTGCGGTGGTCCGCCAGTGCACCGCACGGCGATCGTCTCCCGGAACGTACTCGCGCAGCGCGTGGAAGCTCACGTCGGAGGACGACAGCTGCGCCGTGGTGATGCCCTCGATGTCTTTCAGGACGCCGATGGCGGCGGCGTCCACCTGAACGAGGCGCGGGTGAATGTACAGCTCGAGCGGAGCGGTGAGCAGCTTCTGGCGGCTGATGGCCCCGACGGGATCGGCCTGCACAGATCGCACCGGCCCCACCGGCACCACGCCGCGCCGTTTCGTCGGGATCGAGAACATCTCCTCGTGCTCGTCGCCAGGTCGCAGCGTGCCCACGCGGAACGCCGCCGTGACTTTTCCGACCGGCAGCTCCATCGTGGTCGGGCCCGCGCTGCGGCCGCCCTCGGCGGTGACCAGCACCCGCCCCAGCGCCGTCTCCCCCGCCTGGACGCGCGGCTGGTGCAGTTCCAGCACCGCCACGTGCTGCCTGCGGCGCAGCACGGACGCGCAGGCAGCCAGCAGGACGACCGCAGCCATCAGCGCCAGGACGCGGAACTCCAGCCAGCCGCGGCCCCACCCGACGACCGCCGCCAGCCCGCCGCCCGCGACCAGCGCCCATCCGGTGGGGGTGACCGCCCGCCGGGCGGGGTGCCGCCAGACCCCGACGGCGGCACGCCGGCCGCGATCGGCGAAGGCTCGGAACACGTTCACCGGCGTCACGACACCAATCGGCCGGCGGGGGCGTCCACGGTGGCGAGGCAGCGCGCGATCACGTCGGTGGCGGTCGCGCCCGCGAACTCGGCGTCGGCCGACAGGATCAGTCGGTGCGTCCACACCGCAGCGGCCAGCTCTTTCACGTCGTCCGGCAGCGCGTAGTTGCGGCCGTGCGCGGCGGCCCACACGCGCGCCGCGCGCACCATGGCGATCGCGCCGCGCGTCGAGACGCCGAGGTTGACGGCCTTGTCGGCGCGGGTGGCCTCGATGAGCCGCCGGACGTAGTCGAGCACCGACCTGTCGACGTAGTTGTCGCGCACCGAATCGATCATCTCGGCGACGGCCTGCTGCGCGATCACGGGCTGCAGGTTCTTCGAGCGGTCGGGGCGCGCCGATCCGGCCAGCACCTCGAGGAGCGCCTCGTCCTCGGGGTAGCCGACCGACGTCTTCATCAGGAAGCGGTCCAGCTGCGCCTCGGGCAGCCGGTACGTGCCGGCCTGCTCCACCGGATTCTGGGTGGCGATGACCATGAACGGACGCTCCGCCGCGTAGCGCTTGCCGTCGACCGTCACCTGCGCCTCTTCCATGATCTCGAGCAGCGCCGACTGCGTCTTCGGCGAGGCGCGGTTGATCTCGTCGGCCAGCACGATCGACGCGAAGACGGGGCCGCGGTGGAACTCCCACCGGCCGGTCGACTGGTCGTACATCGTGATGCCGGTGATGTCGGACGGCAGCAGGTCGGGCGTGAACTGGATGCGGTTGTGGGTGCCGTGCACGGACGCCGCGATGGCCCGGGCGAGGGCCGTCTTGCCGGTGCCGGGGGCGTCCTCGAGCAGCAGGTGTCCCTCGGCGAGCATGCAGGTGAGCGCCAGCCTGATCACCGGCGCCTTCCCGAGCAGCGCCTGCCCGACGTTGTCGGTGAGCCGGGCGAACATGTCGGCGAAGAACGCCGCGTGTTCGGGTGTCATGGTCATGTCGTGATTCCTCGGGTTCGTTAGCTGTACCAGCAGTCGTCGGAGATGTCGGTGTCGAAGATGTAGCCGGCGTTGTAGCTGGCTGCTGCGCCTGCCCAACGGCGGTCGGCGGCCCCATTGCCGTCGACTTGGAAGCGGTCGTTGTACGAGGTCTTGTCAGCCAGGGTCAGCTTGCAGGTGACAAACGAGTTCGGGTACCAGTTCGATGCGCGCACCCAGAGCTGGTTGCCGCTGGGGCTGTACTCGTAACCGCCACCTTGTCCGCGCGTGGACGCACAGCGCTCCACCCAGTCGCTGGCCTGGCCCTCGCTGTTCACCGCCCGGGCGCGGAGGCACCGTTGCTGGTTCGGGCCTGTGCCCTCCTGGAGGGAGCCGCTCAAGCCGACGGTCCGCTGGCTGCCGTTCTGGGAGGTGACGATCTGGACCTCGACGGTGCGTCCGTTGCTGCTCGATGGCATGCTCCAGGTCATGTCAACGTTGCCGTTGCCGGCACGGTTCGCCGAGGCGGTGGGCGCGGCGGGCGGACCGTAGGCGTTGACGGTGGCGCTCGCCGCGCCGCCCTCGGCCGTCTCTCCGTTGACCGTGCTGATCGCCGTCACCGTGACCGAGACGTTGCTGCCGTTGGCCAGCGCCGCGTTGGTGATCGTCCCGCCCGAGGCGATCGTGCCCGAGGCGCCGCCGGCGTTCCACCGGTAGCTCAGCTCGTTGGCCTTCGCCCCGTTGGCCGCGCCCGCGCTGAACGTGATCCGCGCCTGGTTGGAGACCCCCGTGGGGGCGACCTGCAGCCCCGTCGGGGCGCCCGGCGGCTGGAAGGCGCGCACCGCGTTCGACGCGGGCGACCACTCGCTCCACAGGCCCGACTTGTTGGTCGACTGCACCTGGAACGACTTGTCCTCCGTACCCACGTCCATCGACACCACGCGCGACGTCAGCGGTCCCTCGTACAGCACGTCGGACGCGCCGTTCATCCGCAGCCGGTAGGTCAGCGCCGTGTCACCGTTCGGGTTGCCCGGCGGCCCCCAGTTGACGGTCGCCCGCGGCGCCACCCCGGCGGCCGCACGGTCCTTCACGACGGACGGCGCGCCCTGCCCCGACGGCTGCCCGGCGGGGATCACGCCCACCGACCACTCGCTCTGCGGCGGGGTGACCCGGTTGTCCAGGTCGGTCTGCTTGTTGTGCGCCGCGATGCGGAAGCGGTACTCGGTGCCGTTCTTCAGGTTCGTCCATTCCCACGACGACGGGGCGCTGCCGGTCACGGTCTGCTCGGCGCGTCCGGACTGATCCGCCGGCGAGATCTGGACGGTGTACTTCGTCACCGGCGACCCGCCGTCCGGCACCGACGTCTGCGGCCACGACAGCGTCGCCTTGGTGTCGCCGAACGTGCCCGTCGGCGGCGTCGGGACGTCGGGCGCGACGTCCACGAAGATCGCGTTGCTGGGCGCGGACGGCGCCGAGTCGGCGATGTCGGCCTCCGTCACCTGCGCCTGCACGGTGAAGGTGTACGTGTTGTCGTTGGCGAGCGTGTCGATCACGCAGGACGTCGTCAGGCCGCAGTCCTTCGTGCCGCCGTTCCACGTCACCAGGAAGCCCTTGCGCTGACCGCCGCGCCAGCCCGAATGACTCCAGGTGAGGCGCACCGTCTTCGACTGCACGTACTCGGCGGCCACGTTCACCGGCGCCTTCGGGGTGTCCTTCACGGTCACCTGCGCCACGCCCGTGCGGTGCCGTGAAGAGTCCTTCGTGGCATCCGCGACCGTGTAGGTGACGACCGCCTGCTCGGCCGCGTCGCCCGTGCCGGCGGAGTCCGTCGGCGTCACCGTGAGGCGCATCCCGTCGGCGGAGACCGTCGCCGGGCCGGTGACCGTCGGCTGCCCGACGAGGGACAGCTCGCCACCGACATCGGCGAACGGGTTCGTCACGTAGGTGGTGAGGTCCCAGGTGAGGGGGACGCCCACACGGCCCTCGTTCTCGGTGATGGTCGACACCGTCATCGGTGGCCGGGTCGAATTGGTCACGCTGAGCGGGATCGTCATCTCGAGCGGCTCCGTGGTGCCGTCGTGGACGCTGACGACCAGCGATCCCGTCGTGCCCACGGCGGCGTCCGCGGGCACCGACACCTGGGCGTTCTGGCCGGCCACCGTCACGTTGAACGGCGCCGACACCGAGCGGACGGCGAACGCCATCTTCTCGTTGTCGCCCGGGTCGGGATCGTCGACCATCTGCCGCAGCGACACCTCCAGCGGCCGCTCGCCCGGCGCCACCTGGACGCCGCTCGGCCGCAGCTGCGGCGGGAACAGGCCGGACGACTCCACCTGGACCGGCAGCGACAGCGTCGCCACCAGGCCGCGCGGGTCGTCCAGGGACTGCCCGTCCGTGACCTGGAAGGTCACCGACGTCGCCCCGATGAACGAGGGATCGGGGGTGAACTCGATGAGCGTGTCGGACGCCACGGCGAGGCCCTGCGCGGCATCCGACGCGAGGCCACCCTGGCCGGCGACGACCGAGTCGACCGAGGTCAGCGTGGCCGAGTGCCCCTCGCGGGTGATCACGTACTGGCCGAAGTCGATATGCAGCGTCTCGCCGCCCTTCACCGTGGCCGGAACCTTGGCCGGGTCGAGGTAGGGCGGAACCTGGCTCTTGCCCGGCACGACCACGGCCGCACGCGCGGACAGGCCGTCCGAGTCGGTGATGGTGTACAGGACGATCTGTCGGTCGTCGGCCAGCGGCACCATGACGTTCGCGCCGTTGACGCGCGCCGGGGCGTCCGCGCTCACTGTGAGGGCGTCGCGGGCGCCGTCCGGGTCGGAGTCGTTGACGAGCACCGGCACCTCGACCTCGGCGAGGCCGGCGATCGAATCAGTCGGCACGTAGTCGTCGAGGGCGATCGGCTTCGCCGGCGGCACGTTCTCGTCGACCGTCACCGTCACCACCCCGGTCACGGGGGCGCCGCCGCCGTCGGTGATCCGGTAGTAGAACTGGTAGGCGCCGCGCTCGGCCGGCGTCTGCACGATCACGCGCTGGCCGTCGATCTCGGCGTGCGGATCCCAGCCCTTCGTGATCGGCTCGATCGAGCCGGCCACGATCGAGATGTCGTCGCCGTCCGGGTCGACGTCGTTGCGGACGACCGGGATCTCCAGCCGCGTGTGCGGGCGGGCGGCGATCTCGTCCGGCACGGCCACCGGCGGCTGATTGCTGGTTCGGGCCGGCGCAATGCCGACGCGCACCTTCCCCTCGCCCTCGGCGCCGAAACGGTCGCGGACGCGGTAGGTGAAGCTGTCGGTGCCCGCGGCCTCGTTGCCGGCCGTGTACTCCAGGTAGGCGCCCTCCGGCGTCACCGAACCCAGCCGGGACCCGGACGCGCCGACGAGTTCGACCGAGTCGCCGTCGGGGTCGATGCCGTCCATCGGGATCGGGATCTTCACGCTCATCCCCGCGAACGTGCGGGCCTCGACCGGACCGGGAATCGGGGGCTGGTTGCGCTCGTCGAAGCCGCGGATCGCGATGCTCACGGTCGACGAGGCGACGTTGCCCTCCGAGTCCTCGACCGTGTAGGTCGCCTCGGCGAGGCCGGGCTTGTCGCCCGCCTTGAACCGCACCGTGTCGCCGGAGACGAAGAACTCTCCGAGGTCGGCCCCCCGGTCGACCTTGAGGTCAGGCATCAGCGAGACGGCCAGATCGGACGGAGAGTAGTCGTTGGTGAGGACGCGCGCCGTCACGATGTCGCCCGCGCGCACCAGGGTGGACTCGGGCAGCGCTACCGGCGCCTGAATCGAGGCCTTCGGCGCGAGCGGCACCACCAGCACCTTCGCCGAGGCGGACTTCGCGCCGTTGCTGACGGTGTACTCGAAGGTCTCGGGTGCGGTGACTCCGGCAGGCGCCGTGACCCGCAACAGCGAGTGCCGCACCACCTCGACGTTGAGCCCTTCGCTCGACGCCATCGACACGCCCTGGATCACCAGGACGCCGCCCGCCGGGTCGAAGTCGTTGCGCAGCGGCTCGACGATGACCGAGCCGTTCGGCGGCAGCAGCGCCAGATCGTTCTCGGCGCCCGGCTGGTCGCTCGCCTGCTGCGGGTCGACGACGTCGACGCGGATCTTGCCCTTCGCCGTGT
This sequence comes from Nigerium sp., assembly GCA_016711325.1. GTDB lineage: Bacteria > Actinomycetota > Actinomycetes > Propionibacteriales > Propionibacteriaceae > Propioniciclava. The sequence goes on from JADJTH010000012.1 coordinate 165,730, forward strand.
TCGGGCCGTCGGTGATGGCATACACGATCGTCTGGGTGCCGGGGGCGGACGCCGTGAACTGAAGCGAATCGTCGCGGGCGTCGCGCAGCACCTCCACCCCGGACGCGGTCGACCCGACCTCGATGAGCCGCAGTTCGTCGTTGTCGGGATCCGTGTCGTTCGCGAGCGGACGCAGCGTCATCGTCGCGCCGACCTGGGCGACGTAGTGATCGTTGTTGGCCACCGGCGGCGTGTTGGTCATGCCGGGCGAGACCTGCACGACCAGTTGCTCGGCGGTGACGCCCGTGCCGTCGCTGACCTGGACCGTCACCAGCCGCCGTCCGGGACCGCCGGTGCCGAGGTCGCGCACCGAGATGTAGCCGTCCGGACGCCAGGTCACCGCGAGTCCGTCGTCGCCGACGGCGTTCTCGAGGAAGATCGGGTCGCCATCGGGATCCGCCCAGTCCTGCAGGACGGCGTGCTCGATGGTGGCGCGCTCGGCAAGGTTCAGAGTCGTCTTGCGCATCTGCTTGGGCGCCTCGTTCGCGCCGGTGCGAATCGGGACGCGGACGGTCGCGACGTTGCTCAGCGCCACACCGTCAGTCGCCTGATAGGTGAAGCTCACCGTCCCGGTCTTGCCGCCGGGCACCTCGATGCGTGCGGCACGGCCGTCCTTGGCCAGGGCCACGGTCACATCCTTGGGCACGTCCTTGAGGACGGCGGTCAGGACGTCACCGTCGACGTCCACGTCGTTGAGCAGAATCGGCAGCGTCGTGGCGGTGCCGGGACGGGCACCCAGTTCGTCGTCGTTGGCGACGGGGGCGTTCTGCTGCTCGGAGAACTCCTGCACCTGAGAGAGCTCCGTCTCGTCCGTCTCGTCGTCCTCCTGCGTGTCGCTCTGCTCGATCTGCGCGGCGATGAGGTCCCAGTTGTCGACCCGCTGCATCGACTCGAGGGGGAGGTAGACGTTGCCGCCCACGAGGTCGTTGATGACGATGACGGACCGGTTCACACGGAACGCCGGCTCCTTCGCCGCCGCCAGCTCGGGGTACTGGGCGGCGTGGTCGAACGTGTCGTCGGAGCAGTCGCGCACGTAGTGGCCCGAACCTGCCCAGACGCCGTAGGCGCAGCCGTCCACGAGCACCGGCGCGGCGGGGCGTCCGCTCGCCGCCTGCTGCCGCGACGGCTCGCCGCCGCGCAACGGGATCCTCAGCAGGGAGTCGCGGGTGGCGACCACCGCCTCGTCGCCCGAGTTGGAGGGCTGCTGCAGCGCGGCGGTGTCGACCCCGAGATCGACCTCGCGTTCCGTTGTGCGGAGCAGACCGCCGTCCAGCACGAGGAGCGTGCTGCCGGCCACGCTCAGCTGGGCCTCGGCGCTCACCTCGCCGTGGATGCGTCCGCGTTCCTTGACGTCGACCTCGGCTCCGGATCCCCGCACCGACCGGACGAGCCCGTCCGCCGTCAGCACGTATCCCGCGCCGTCCAGCCCCACGGCCACCCGGGGACGATCCAGCTCCTCGATGGACGGGTCGGAGGCCGCGCTGAAACCGCCGGCGTCCGCCACCGTGCTCGCCCAGACCTTCCCTTGCGCGGCGTCGGCAAAGAGAACGGTGCTCCCGCCCTGGGCGACCTCGACGCCGACGGTCGAGGAGTCGCCGGTGAAGCTGACCGTGGCGGTGTCGAGCGGCTGCACGCTGGTGGGGGAAGCGACGAGCACATCGGTACCCGATTGCGACACGTCGAACTCGGAGGTCGCGGTGCGCAGGCCGCCGTCCAGCGTCTGCGATTGATAGTTGAGGTGCGCCACCATGTGGCGCGATCCATTGGTCACCCATACGCCGCCGTCGTGGAGGTCCACTTCAGCGGCGTCCACGCCTCGATGAACGTACGCGAGCAGGCCGAGCGAGAGCACGACCACGCCCACGACGATCAGGTCAAGGCGCTTCCGCCACCCAGACTTCACGAAGGTCCCTCCCTGAGCTTTCATGATGGCGATGCGGCCGGATGCAGGAGCAACGCTAGGGAGGTATGGGGAGAAAACGGGGACGCGTGAGCGGTTCCGTTCGATCCCGTACAGGCCTTCTCGTCGTACGGGACTGCACGAAACATCTCCCCATAAGGGAGAAGGCATCTTCTGCGTCGACGCGAGGGACGACGCCGACGCTGGCGCTACACGGCCATGAGCGGCGCCAGACCCTCGGCGCGCCGGGGGGCGTCGGCGTCGCCGCACGCGGCCAGCCAGTTGGCGAGCATCTGATAGCCGCCCTCGGTGAGCACCGACTCGGGATGGAACTGCACCGACTCGACGGGCAGCGTCTTGTGGCGGACGGCCATGATCACGCCCGAGTCGGTTCGCGCCGACACCTCGAGTTCGTCGGGCATCGTCGCGGGGTCGATCGCCAGCGAGTGGTAGCGGGTGGCCGTCAGCGGGTTGGGCAGCCCGGCGAACACCCCGCGTCCGTCGTGATGGACGACGCTGGTCTTGCCGTGCAGCAGCTCGGGGGCGCGCCCGACCACGCCGCCGTAGGCGACGCCGATCGACTGCAGGCCCAGGCAGACGCCGAAGATCGGCACCCGGCCGGCCTGCGTGCGCACCACGTCGATGCAGACGCCGGCGGACTCGGGCGCACCCGGGCCGGGCGACAGCAGGACGCCGTCGTAGCCGTCCGCCCACGCCGGGTCGGCGAACCGCTGATCGTCGTTGCGCCACACGTCGACCTCGGCGCCGATCTGGGCGAGGTAGCTCACGATGTTGTAGACGAACGAGTCGTAGTTGTCGATCACGAGAATGCGGGCCATGGCGCCCATTCTCCCCCACTCTCGGGCGTCTCCCACGCTCACCTCACGGCCGACGCGTGCACGAACTCGGACGGCCCGTTGTAGCCGGGCATGGTCACCGACGATCGGCGCATCACCTCGTAGCCGAGGCGGTAGGAGTCCACGTACTGCCGGTAGAGCGTGAGGTAGGCGTCCGCGCGCAGCGAACGCTCCATGGCCGCCTGGTTGCCGATCGCGACGATCACGTACGGCGGCGCGTACGGAACGTCGTGGACCACCACCGTGTTGCCGACGCACTTGATGCCGGTGCGCGCCCCGACCCGCTCGCCCTGAATGGTCATTGCCTCCGCGCCGCCCGCCCACAGCGCGTTGACCACCGCCTGGATGTCCTGCTGGTGGACGACGAGCAGGTCGCCGTCCACGCCCGCGGGCTGCACGGACGCCGGGGCGTCCGTGAGTGTGACGCTGACCGCCGGTCCGGTGACCGCGGACGCCCCCGCCCGCTCGGCGGCTACCTGCAGTTCGGACGCCGACGGCCCCCCGGCGGTATCGGCACGCCGGCCGGTGAGCGCGTCCACCTCGGCGCGAAGCGCGGCGACCCGGTCGGCGAGCGCGTCCGCCCGATCGGCTTCGGCACGCACCAGCGCGACCATCTCGGTCGTGCGGTCGGGACGCAGGTCGTTCCCACGGGACGCCAGCGCGCCGGTCGCCATCATCATGCCGGCGACCATGAACACCAGCAGGGTGACCGGACGCAGCCGATGACGGTTGTCACGGGCGCCTGTTCGCGCCGCGCGCAGCGTCTCGCGTAGTCCCATGGCCTCAGCGTAGTCCGGTCCCTGACACCGACCGGGGGTAGGCTGTCTCCGCAGATCGAACGACCAGGAGTGTGCAGGTGCCGGAGTCCAAGGGCCGCAAAGAGGCCGAGGCGAAGAAGAAGTCCGCGCGCAAGGCCGCCGTCACCGAGGAGCGAGCCGAGAAGAAGCGCCTGCAGAAGGCCGGCCTCGCCGACCGTCGCGACTGGGTCGTCCCCACGTTCGTCGCACTCATGCTGTTCGGCGTGCTGTGGCTCGTGGTCTGGTACCTGACCTCGTCCACGGGCGTCTACGTGCCCGGCATGTCCGACCTCGGCAACTGGAACCTGCTCATCTCGATGGGATGCATGGCCGCTTCGTTCGGTGTCGCCACCCTCTGGAAGTAGCCCCCGCCTCAGCCGAGCGGCTTCAGCAGCGGGAACAGGATCGTCTCGCGGATTCCGCGGTTGGTGAACAGCATGACGATCCGGTCGACACCCATGCCCATGCCGCCCATCGGGGGCGCCCCGAACTCCAGCGCGTTGAGGAAGTCCTCGTCGAGATGCATCGCCTCGGGATCGCCGTGGGCGGCCAGTAGCGACTGCTCGGTGAACCGCTCGCGCTGGATGACCGGGTCGATCAGCTCGCTGAACCCGGTGGCGCGCTCCATGCCGCCGACGATCAGATCCCACGCCTCGATGAGGCCCGGCTTGCTGCGGTGCGGGCGTGCCAGCGGCTGCGCGATCGCCGGATAGTCGCACACGAACGTCGGCTGCAGCAGGGTCGGCTCGACGATCTCGCCGAACAGTTCGACCGCCAGCTTGTCGGCCCCCCACGCGGGGTCGTATTCAACCTCGCGTTCGTCGGCGATCGCCTGCAGCCGCTCGAGCGGCGTGCCGGTGTCGATGGCCTCGCCCACCGCCTCCGAGAGGCCGTCATAGAGCGGCAGCCAGCGCCACTGCCCGTCGAGGTCGATCACGCCGGCGTCCGTCTCGATCTGCCGCGATCCGAGCGCGTCGGCGGCGTCGAGGATGATCCGCCGGGTGACGTCGGCGATCCCCCACTGGTCGGTCCACGCCTGGTAGCACTCCAGCATGGTGAACTCGGCCGAGTGGGACGAGTCGATGCCCTCGTTGCGGAAGATGCGGCCCATCTCATAGACCTTGTCGGTGCCGCCGACCATCGCGCGCTTGAGGTGCAGCTCGAGCGCGATCCGCAGCGTCATGTCGATGTCGAACGCGTTGAGGTGCGTGCGGAAGGGCCGCGCCGCCGCCCCGCCGTGGATGAGCTGCAGGGTCGGCGTCTCGACCTCGATGAAACCCAGCCCATGCAGCGTCTCGCGGATCGACCGGGTGATCGCCGCGCGGGCGCGCACCATGGCGCGCGCGTCGTCGCGGACCACCATGTCGGCGTAGCGCTGCCGGACGCGGGACTCCTCGGACAGCTCCTTGTGCAGGGTCGGAAGCGGGCGCAGCGCCTTGGACGCCAGCGCCCAGCCGGTGGCCATCACGGACAGCTCGCCCCGGCGGCTGGAGATGACCCGGCCGGTGACGGACACGAAGTCGCCCAGGTCGGTGTCGGCCTTCCAGGCGTCCAGGGACTCCTGACCGACCTCGGCGAGGCTCAGCATCACTTGCAGGCGGGCGGAGTCGGCGTCCGGCGTGAACTGATCGGCCAGCGTCGCGAAGCACAGCTTGCCGGTGTTGCGCTGGAACATGATCCGGCCGCTCACCGAGACGACGTCGCCCGTCTCGTCGCCGGCGACCAGGTGCGCGTAGGCGTCCCGGATCGCGGCGAGCGAATGGGTGCGCGGCACCTCCACCGGGTAGGCCTCGCCGCCCTCGGCCAGGATGCGCGCCCGCTTGTCGAGGCGCACCTGCACCTGCTCGGAGACGGACGGCTGCGGCGCGGGCTGCTTGGTGTGGGTCACCGGAGGATCCTAGCGTTCGCGCTCCCGCACCCCGTGACGCGCCCGGACGCGAAGAAGGCGGCTCGCGGGGCCTCGGGCTCAGAGATTGTCGCAATGACGAGGGGTCCCGGCCACCGACCGGGGGCTGGACTCACACATGGTCGTTATAGAGCCGCGCGCAAGGCCCCAAAACGACCATCTGCGAGTCCAGACCCCGGACCCGGCTTTCCACCCTGCTGTAAACGACAATCTCTGAGCCCGCCACCGCTTCGGCGCGGGCCAGCGCTTTCGGTGTCCACGGAGACACCTCAGGGAGCACCGACCGCTCATGCACCAGCGGCACCATCCGCGGCCGGCGCCTCGTGCGCGGCGGATCCGGCCCGCGCCGAGCGGCGACGGCTCAGCCACCAGACGACCGGGCCGCCCACCAGCGCCAGCACCGCCGCGAACGGCAGCAGCGCGCCCACGACGACGAGCAACGCGCGCGCCGAGGCGCCGAGAGCGTCCCAGCCGCCCAGGAGGCCGGCTCGGAACGGGTTGGTGGTATCGACCGGCGCCGACTGCAGGGTCACCCACACGGTGGCCCGCTCGGTGATCGTCGAGAGGTACTCCTGCCGGGCGGTCAGCGACTCGAGTTCGGCCTGGCGCCGGGCCAGTTCGGACTCGACCTGCGCGATCTCGGTCACGGTGCCAGCGCGGTCCATGAGCGCCGTGACGCGCGCGATGGACGCCTCCAGCACGCGGATCCGGGCGTCGGTGTCGACGACCTCGTCGGTGACGTCGTCGGCCGTCAGCTCGCGGTGCCGCACGGCTCCCACCCCGGCGATGTCGGCGAGGAAGGCGTCCAGCTCCGCGGCCGGGATCGACACCGCGATCGTCGCCCACGCATGGCTGCTCCCCGACTCGCGCACCGAGAGACTCTCACGGGTGACGTAGCCCTCCCTGGCCGCCGTGAGCTCCCGGACGCGGATGGCCGCGGCGTCGGCGTCCGGAACCTCGAGGGTGATCGACGCCGTGCGCGCCACCTTGCGCTCGTCGTCGGTGGCGGCCGCAATGTCACCCTGTTCCCGGCCGGACGTGTCGCCGCCGGCCGCGTCGCCATTGGCCGGGGCGTACGGCAAAGACGCGCCCACGCCTGGGGCACCACTGCCGCCCGACGTGCAGGCGCTCACGATCAGCGAGACGACGATCAGGGTCACGAGGAGGACGGCGACCGACGCGATCCGGCCGGCGGCGGGTGCGGGGCGGAGGGGTTGTGCGCTCATACCCGTACGACGCACGCCGTCGCCACAACGTTGCGCGGACATGCCGCCCTTTCTGCGCTGCCCGCTCGACGCGCGGCCATCCTCAGGGGGCGCAGACGTCCGCCCATCGCGGGTCGAGGACGACCGGCTCGGGCAGGTACGCCAGCACATCGGCGCAGGTCGCCCGGGACGGCGGGCGCGCCGTCACCCCGTCGTACCAGCCGAAGCCGCAGCCGTCGCCGAGCGACAACCGCGTCGTCCGCACGGCATCCGCGGCGTCCGTGAACCGGAGGAGCAGCACGCTCCCGGTCGGAGTGCAGGTGAGGTCTTCGCCGACGGTGTCGGCCCAGATCGGTCCGTCGGTCAGCGCGCGGAACAGCGCCTCCGCGGCATCGCCCCCCACCGTGGACGCCCCGCGCAGGCCGGCCGCACCCGACCCGTCGATCTCGTACAGGCATGCCGTCGCGGCGATCGCGCCGGACAGGTCGGCGAGCGCCCCGTCGGCCGGGAACAGCGCGTCGTCGGGCGCCGGGCAGGCCGCGGCCTCGCGGACGCCCTCCCCCTGCGCCGGCAGGCCGGCCGTCTCGCCCGCACGCGCATCGTGGGCGACCGACTCGGGCGCACGGGCGCCCCCGCTCACCATCGAGGGGGCACCGCGCAGCCCCTCGGTGCTGAACGCGAGCGGGACGCCGAGCGCCACCACCGCGATCGCGGCCGCCGCCAGCCACGCCCCGGGACGCCTCCGGCGACGGACGACCACCTCGGAAGGGTCGCGGCCCTCCGGGACGATGGCCTCACCCGGAATCCGGGCATCGTGGCGAGCGGGCACGCGCCGTCGGTCGTCGCCCTCACCCACACCCGCCGCGCGGGTCGAGCGGGCCAGGAGCGCGGCCGGGTCGAGCGGGGTGGCGTCCACTGTGTCGGCCTGCTCCGCGAACGCCGCGCGCAGGGCCCGCTCGGCGCGGTCGCCGTCGGGCGTCGCGCCGGAGCGGCCGTCGCGGGGGCGGCCGGTTCCGGATCCGGGGTCAGTCATCGTCGCCTCCGATCAGCGTGGTGCGCAGCTTCGTCAGGGCCCGGTGCACGTGCGACCGGGCGGTCGCCTCGGCGCAGTCGAGCACGTCCGCGATCTCGGCGAAGCTGAGATCGTCGTAGAAACGCAGCACGACGGCCGCTCGTTGCAGGGGAGGGAGGCCGCCGCACAGGTCCCACGCGACGGCGGCGTCCACCACCGCGTCGTCGACGCCGCGGGCCTCCCCGTCACGGATCCACTGCTCGGGGGTGTCCGTCACCAGGGTCCGCGACACCTTGCGCCAGCGCGACACCGACGCGTTGACGATCGACCGTCGCACGTACGCGTCGACGCTCCCGCCCGCGGAGACGGCATCGAACCGCGGGTAGAGGCCGAGCAGGGCATCCTGCAGGGCGTCCTCGGCGTCCGCGTGGTCGCGCGTCACGAGATACGCGAAGCGTCGCAACGCGACCGAGCGGGCGCGCACGTAGTCGTCGAACGTGGGCGCCTCGTCGTCACGCAATTCGCTCAGGATCACCTCCAGCACCGGCATGCCCATCCTCACGCATCAGGACGCCTTCGCGTTGCACCCCGGCCGCCTCATGGTCGAGCAGCCACCGCTTGCGTTCGATCCCGCCGGCGTAGCCGGTGAGACTTCCGGAGGCGCCGACCAGGCGGTGACACGGGACGATGATGCTGATCGGGTTGCGGCCCGTGGCCGCGCCGACCGCGCGCGAGGCGCCGGGGCTACCGAGGGCCGCGGCGATCTCTCCGTAGCTGCGGGTCTCGCCCGCAGGGATTCCGGTCAACGCCTGCCACACCCGCCGCTGGAACGCGGTGCCGCGCGGCGCGAGCGGCAGGTCGAACGCGGTGCGGACGCCCGCGAAGTAGCCCGTCAACTGCACGACGGCATCCTCGGCGACGGCGTCGTCCCGGACGCCGAGTGCGGCGGCGTCCGGGTAGTACTTCTGGCCCTCGGCGTAGACCCCGCACAGGACGCCGTCGCCGTTCACCGCCAAGGTGAGAGGTCCGACGGGTGAGTCGATCAGGCGGTACCGCATGGTTCCTCCTCGGGAAGGCGGTTGATCGGGTGGTCGTCGACCGCCCACAGGTATTGGGTGGCGTAGGCCCGCCAGGGGCGCCAGCCTCGCGAGGCTCGTTCGGCACGGTCGACGCCCAGGCGAGCGCAGGCGCGCCGGACGCCGAGGTCGCCTGCCGGGAAGGCGTCCGGATCGCCGAGAGCGCGCATGGCGATCATCTCCAGCGTCCACGGGCCGATGCCCCTCAGCGTGCCCAGCGCCGCGCGGGCGGCGTCCCGGTCGGCGCCCGGGGACAGGTCGGCCGTGCCGGCGCTCAGGGCGGCGGCGAGCCCGGTGAGCGTGGCGAGGCGGGACCCCGGCGCGGCCAGCGCGTCCGGAGGCAGGTCGGTCAACGCCTCCGCGGCCGGGAACAGATGCGTGAGCCCACCGGCGGGGTCGGAGACCGGCTCGCCGTACCGCGCGACCAGGCGCGCGGCGTGGGTGCGCGCCGCCGCCGTCGACACCTGCTGCCCGAGGACCGCGCGCAGCGCGAACTCGTCGCCGTCCACGGTCCGCGGGACGCGGCGTCCGGGAGCGAGGGCCACCAGCGGTGCGAGCACCGGGTCGGCGGAGAGTGCCGCGTCCACGGCGACCGGGTCGGCGTCCAGGTCGAGCAGGCGCCGGCAACGCCCGATGACAGGGGTCAGGTCGCGCGGGTCGCTGAGGTGCACGGTGGCGGCGACGTGATCGGCGCGCGGCGCGAGCGCGACGAAACCAGGCCCGTGCGGCAGGCGCAGCGTGCGGCGGTAGGCGCCCTCGCGCCACTCCTCGACGCCGGGCACCGCGGTGGCGGCGAGGTGGCCGAACACGTTCGACGGGTGGAACGGACGCCGGAAGGCGAGCCGCAGCGACAGTTCCAGCGGGCGCGGGTCGCCGGGCGACCCGTCCGAGCGGCCGCGCGGGTCACGGTCGCGCCCGCGCCGTTCGGCTCGCAACGCGGACGGCGTCGCGGCGTATACGGCGCGGACCGTGTCGTTGAACGAGCGGATCGACCCGAACCCGGCCGCGAAGGCGACCTCGGCCAGCGGCAGGCCGGTGGTGATCAACAGGACGCGGGCGGTGTGCGCCCGCTGCGCGCGCGCCAGCGCGATCGGGGACGCCCCCACCTCGACGAGGGTGAGCCGTTGCAGGTGCCGCACCGAGTAGCCGACACGGGCGGCGAGTCCCTCGACGCCTTCGCGGTCGACGACGCCGTCGCCGATGAGCCGCATCGCCCTGGCTGTGGTGTCGGCGCGGACGTCCCATTCGGCCGAACCGGGCACCGCGTCGGGGCGGCACCGCTTGCAGGCGCGGAATCCGGCCGCCTGCGCGGCGGCCGCGCTCGGGTGGAAGGTGGAGTGCCGCGGGTGCGGCGTCCGTGCCGGACAACTCGGTCGGCAGTAGATGCCGGTGCTGGTGACGCCCGTGAAGAAGCTGCCGTCGAACCGCGCGTCGCGGCCGGCGACGGCGGCGAGACAGGTGTCACGGTCCGGCATCATGGCCCCATCATGCCGGACGCCGCCGTCTCGGTCTGGCAGGAATGCGACACCGCCATCGGGCGGAGCGCAGCGCCCGTGCGCGGCCGCCCCGTCCCGTGATTGGGGTGTGGCAGGGCACTAGGATGAGAATGGTCCCATCGGAGCGGCGGAAGGGTTGGAAGTGACGAGGCAGCCACGCGAACCCCGCCTGTCCGATGTCGCCGAACGCGCGGGGGTCTCGCCGACCACCGTCTCGCGCGTGCTCAATCATCGCGGCTACCTCAGCCAGACGACGAAAGACCGGGTCGCGCAGGCCATCACCGAACTCGGCTATCGCCCCAACCAGGTGGCACGCTCGCTGCTGGGGCAGCGGACGAACATGATCGGTGTGATCATGCCCACAGTGTCGTTGCCCTTTTTCGGCGAGGTGGTCGCCACCCTCGAACACGCGCTCGGCCGTCACGGCTACCGCACGCTCCTGTGCAACAGCATGGGCCGCGCCGAGGCCGAGAGCGAGTATCTCGCTCAGCTGCTCGGCAACCGCGTGGACGGAATCATCTCCGGCGCGCACAACGACTCGATCCCCACGTACGCCACGACCCGTCTTCCGGTCGTCACCATCGACCGGGAGTTGGCGCCGCACATCCCCAACTTCCGCGCCGACAACGTCGCCGGCGGACGCCTGGCGACCGAGTTGCTGCTCGAGCGAGGGGCGCGGCGGCCCGCTCTCTTCACGTCGCGCTCGTCCGCGCGCAACGGGCGCGAGCGCGGCTATCGCGCCGTCCTGGCCGATGCCGGAATCCCGCCGATCGTGTCCACCGTCGAGTTCCACACCCCCGAGCCCGAGCGGACACGGCTGATCCACGCCGCGTTGGACCAGCACGCCGGCGAGATCGACGCGGTGTTCGCCACCGACGACCTCACGGCCGGCACGGTGCTGGAATGGGTGCGGGGCACCGGCCGCCGCGTGCCCGAGGCCTTCAAGGTGGTCGGGTTCGACGGCACCGAGGCGATCCGTCGCGCCATGCCCTGGCTGACCACGGTGCGGCAGCCGATCGAGCAGATCTGCCTGAGCGCAGTGGACGCCCTGCTCGAACGAATCGAGCAGGGCGTCCCGCAGGGGGGTGGGCCCGACGACGGTAGCGCCCCGGTGCCTCCCATGGAGTTCCCGGTGACCCTCGTCGAGGGCGCCACCGCCTGACGTGTCCTCAGGCGCGCTGCGGCTCGACCTCAGCCTCCTTGGGCGTCACGGCGAGCAGGTCGGAACCCTTTTCGACCACACCCGGCGACGCCGGAACGACCTGCGCGAAGCGCTTCGCGTTCGTGACCACCACCGGCGTGGTCAGGTCGTAGCCCGCGGCCGCGATCGCGGCCCAGTCCACGTCGGCGAGCTTGTCGCCCCGACGGACGTGCTGACCCTTCTTCACGTGCGAGGTGAAGTGCTGGCCCTTGAGCTGGACGGTGTCCATGCCCACATGGATCAGAACCTCGACGCCGCTGTCGGAACGGACGGCGTAGGCGTGATGCGTCGGGAAGGCCACGATGACCGTTCCGTTCACCGGCGAGACCACCGGGCCGTCAGCGGGGACGATCGCAGCGCCCGGTCCGAGCATGCCGCCGGCGAACGTGGCATCCTGCACGTCGGTGAGCGCGATCAGGCGTCCGGCGAGCGGGCTGGTAACCGCGAAGTCGTGGGAGACCTCCGCGTCCACGACCGGGCTCTCCGGTGCGCTGTCGAGAGCCGCCTGGTCGACCACGGTGCCCGCGAGGCTGGCCTTGCCCCGCGTGCGGGCGTAGGTGTAAGTGCCGCCGAACGAGGCCGCGAAGGTGACGGCCGCCGCCACGAAGAACATCGGGATGTGGGCGGCGTTGATCGATACGAACCCGATGAGGCCGGCCGCACCCAGCGCGACGGCTTCGATGCCCAGGATGCTGACCAGAGCACCACCGATCGACGCGGAGACGATCGCGATGTAGAACGGCCACCGCAGGCGCAGGTTGACGCCGAAGATCGCGGGTTCCGTGATGCCCATGAGCGCGGATGCGCTGGCCGCGCCGGACATGCCCTTGAGCTTGGCGTCGCGGGTCGTCAGGAAGACGGCGAGGGTAGCGGCGCCCTGGGCGATGTTCGCCATCGCCGCGATCGGGAAGATGAACGACCCGCCCTGAGCGATCAAGGAAAGTTCGACGGCGGGGAAGCTCTGGTGCAGGCCGGTGATGACGATCGGCGAGTAGACCAGGCCGAAGACCATGCCGCCGAGGAAGCCGCCGGCGCCGTACAGCCACTGCAGACCGAACGTGATGGCATCGCTCAACTGGCGGGTGATCGGGCCGACCAGCATGAACGTGAGGAAGCCCGTCACGATCATCGTGACCAGCGGCGTGAGGAGGAAGTCGGTGGTGCCCTTGAACCAGCGATGCAGCCTCTTCTCGATGGTGGCGAGGATGAAGCTGACGAACAGGACCGGGATCACCTGGCCCTGGTAGCCGCCTTGGGCGACGGAGATGCCGAAGATATTCCAGTAGGTCATCTGACCCGTGGCGACGGCCTCGGCCACGGCGTAGCCGTTGACCAGGGACGGCATCACCATCGCCGCGCCCATGGCCGCACCCAGGTAGGGGTTGCCGCCGAAGCGTTTCGTGGCCGAGAAGCCGATCAGGATGGGCAGGAACACGAACGGCGCCGCGGCGAACAGGTTGACCATGTCCGCGACGTCTTTGAGGGAGGGCCACTGCTCGATCAGCGACTGCGGGCCGAACAGGCCCTGCGCGGTCAGCACGTTGTTGATGGCCATCATCAAGCCGCCTGCGATCAGCGCGGGCAGGATCGGCACGAAGACGTCGGCGACCAGCTTGATGAAACGGGCTACCGGGTTGCCCTGCTGGGCGGCGACCTGCTTGGCTTCGTCCTTCGTGCTCTCCTGCACGCCGGACGCCACCAGCTTGTCGAAGACGATGTCGACGTCGCCTGGCCCCACGATGATCTGGAACATCCCGCCGGCGGCGAAGGTGCCCTTGATGTCGAGATCGGCGTCCAGCGTCGCCTGATCGATCTTCTGATTGTCCGCCAGCACCAACCGCAAGCGGGTGGCGCAATGAGCGGCGGTGGTGATGTTTTCGGGACCGCCGACGGCCTTCAATACCGTCGCGGCTACGCGTGAATGGTCCATGTGGTCTGTTCTTCCTCGAACGGGTGCACGGTTTGCTGTGGTCAGTCTGTCAAGCGATTGTCCGATATGTCAATCGTTTGGCAGGCAGTCTGGATGACGGCCCGATCGGGTGGGGCGACCCCCCTCAGCGGCCATGACGCGGCGGGTGGATCTCAGCCCAGCAGGCCGACTCGCGCGGCGACCACCCGGAGCCCGGCGTCCGCCGCGATGCTGAGCGTTCGCTCCCCCGGTGCGAGGAAGGTGCGCATGCTGAAGGCGATCCGGCCGTCGTCCACGAACACCTCGGTGACGGAGCGGTCGTGGATCAGGTCGACCCGCACCCGTGCGGGCATGTCGAGTGCCAGCGTTCGCCGGCCGCCGTGGGGATAGCGCGTCGCGCTGCGGTCGACCGTCATCTCGCCGGGGCGGAACGTGAGCGCCACCCGGGAGTCGCCGCCGCCCGCCAGCGTGAGTTCCCACGCGGACGCCTCCGGCTCGACCTCGAGGGTCAGCCAGTACGACGTGGCGCCGGTCAGCTCGTCGATCACGACAGGATCCGCACCCACGGTCGTCCCCTGCAGCGCGAGAGCGCGCGCGGGCTCGGCATCCACCGCGGGACGCTGGCGCAGCACACCGTCGCGCAGCGTCAGCGTGCGCGGGATCGACAACACGTGCACCCACCCGTGGTCGCGCAACGACGGCTGATCGTCCTCGGACGCGTTCCCGACCCAGCCGAGCAGGACGGGCGCCTCGCCCGACGGCGCCCGGAAGGCCTGCGGAGCGTAGAACTCGAAGCCGCGGTCCAGCTCGATGAAGTCGCCCTCGGTGTGGAAGACGGTGCCGTCGAGGCGTCCGACCATGTACCCGCACGCGAAGATGTTGACGAACCCATCCCCGACCGGGTCGATGCCCTGGGGGCAGAAGATGAGCACGTCGCGGATCGCGCCGGTCTGCTCGTCGGGCACGCGCAGGAGGTTCGGGCACTCCCACATGTAGCCGAATCGGTCAAGGCCGTCGACGCCCGGGAAGGTCAGCTCTCCCGCGAACTCCCAGGAGTCGAGGCTGCTGGCGCGGTAGGCGAGGATGCACCCGGTCTCGTCGGCGCGCTGGGCGCCGAGCAGCATCAGGTACCCGTCGCCATCGTCGATGATCTGCGGGTCGCGGACATGCGCGGTGTAACCCGGCGGAGGGCTGGGAATCAGCGGGTTGGCCGGATGTTTGACGAACGTCGCCAGATCGTCGGTCGTCACCGCGCACTGGTAACTCGAGCGGCGGTCGTCGGCGTCCTTGACGTTGCCGGTGTAGTGCAGCCATACCGTGCCGTCGGCGACGACCGCACCTCCGGAATAGACCCCCGAGCGGTCGTACCAGCTCGAGGGGGCGATCGCGGGTGCGTGCGTCTGCCACTGGAGCAGGTCGGTCGACGAGGCGTGCCCCCAGTAGATCAACCTACGGGCAGGGAAGAACGGGCCGAATTGGTAGAAGGCGTGATACGTGCCGTCGACGACCACGAGACCGTTCGGATCGTTCAGCCGGCCGATCGGGGGCGCGACATGGAAGCGGGGATAGTCCGGGTCGAGGTGGGCGCGCGAGCTGTCGATGGCGGCGAGTGCCTCGGCCATGAGGTCATCCGAACTGATCACGACGGCAGGCTAGCGCGCCTGACGTACGATTGACATCCCCGGTTCCACGATGCGCGACACCGCGACAGGATTGCCCCTCGCGCCTCGCCTCCGAGGCGGGGGCGCCCTCGGAAGGACGGACCCACGGACCGCTTGTGAGTGAGCACTCACTCACCTATAGTGGCCCCTCGTGACACGCGCCAAACCCCTTCCTGCCGAACAGCGCCGCGAGGCGCTCGTCCAGGCGACCATCCCGCTCCTCCTCGAGCACGGGCTCGACGTGTCGACGCGGCAGATCGCGGAGGCGGCCGGCGTCGCCGAAGGCACGATCTTCCGCGCCTTCGGCTCCAAGGACGACCTCGTCCACGCGGCCGTGACCGACGCGCTCACCCGCGACGGCCTCGGCGAGGCTCTCGCCACCCTGCCCCCGGACGCCGACCTCGACGCGACCGTCACCGCGATCGCCGCAGCACTCACCGCGGGCATCACCCGGATGCGCACGCTGGTCGGCCTGTTCCATCACCACAACTGGCACGCCCCGAACGGCGATCACACGCCCGGCGAACACCCCCACCCCCCTCACCCGGCGCCTGCCCCGAACGCCGACACCGCCGGGCCGCTGCGCTGCCCGCGCCCGAACCCCCGATCGATCCACGAGCGCATCGCCACCGACGTCGCCTCGGCACTCCGCCCGCACGCCGCTCGGCTGCGCGCCACGCCGCAGGAGGCGGCGTCCGTGATCATCGCGCTCACGTTCGGCGCCCAGCACCCGATCGCCGGACATCCCTCGTTCTCGTCGCCCGAAGCGCTGGCCGATCTGGCGCTCCACGGCCTGCTCAAGGAGGCCTGATGCTCCTCTCCACTCTCAAGACGTACCTGGCGCCGTACAAGGCCGCGATGACGGCGGTGGTACTCCTCCAGCTCATTGCCACCACGGCCTCGCTCTACCTGCCCACCCTGAACGCGCGCGTCATCGACGAGGGCGTCGCCCGGGGCGACACGGCCGCCATCTGGTCGCTCGGCACGGTGATGCTGGGCATCACCCTGATCCAGGTCGTCGGCCAGGTGTTCGCGATCTACTTCGGCGCACGCACCGCGATGGGCTTCGGACGCGACCTGCGCGCCTCGATCTTCGCCCGCGTGCTGACCTTCAGCTCCCGCGAGGTCAACAAGCTCGGCGCACCCAGCCTGATCACCCGCACCACGAACGACGTCCAGCAGGTTCAGCAGCTGGTGATGATGACCACGTTCATGATCGTGCAGGCGCCGATCATGATGGTCGGCGGCATCTTCATGGCGCTGCGCGAGGACGTCGGACTGTCCTGGCTGATCGCCGTCGCGGTCGTCGTGATGGGCACGATCATCGGCGCCATCCTGCTGCAGGCGCTGCCGCTGTTCCGGCAGATGCAGACCCGAGTCGACGCGCTGAACCGCGTGCTGCGCGAGCAGATCAGCGGCCTGCGCGTGATCCGGGCGTTCGTGCGGGAGCCGTACGAGGCGTCCCGGTTCAACACCGCCAACCACGAGCTCACCGACACCTCGCTGCGGGTCGGACGCCGGATGCTCACCTTCTTCCCGGTGGTGCAGTTCGTGATGACCGCGTCCAGCGTCGGCGTGATGTGGTTCGGCGGCCTGCGCGTGGACGCCGGCGAGATGCAGATCGGCCAGCTCACCGCATTCCTGCAGTACCTGATCCAGATCCTGATGAGCGTGATGATGTCGACGATGATGCTGATGATCGCGCCGCGCGCCCAGGTGTGCGCGGTCCGCATCCAAGAGGTGCTGCGCACGTCGGCGTCCGTCGTACCGCCCGCCAACCCGGTGCGGACGCTCGCCGCCCGGGGCGAGGTGCGCTTCGAGCACGTCGCGTTCTCCTACCCCGGCGCCGAGGAACCCGTGCTGAACGACATCTCGTTCACGGTCAGCCCGGGCGAGACGATCGCCTTCATCGGCTCGACCGGTTCGGGCAAGACGACGCTGGTCAGCCTGATCCCGCGGCTGTTCGACGCGACCGGCGGTCGAGTGCTGGTGGACGGCGTGGACGTCCGCGACCTCGATCCCGAGGTGCTGTGGAGCTCGATCGGCCTGGTGCCGCAGAAGCCCTACCTGTTCAGCGGGACGGTGGCGTCCAACCTGCGCTACGGCAATCCCGACGCGACCGACGAGGAGCTGTGGCACGCCCTCGAGGTCGCCCAGGCCCGCGACTTCGTCGCGGCCATGCCGGCGCGGCTCGACGCCCCCATCGCCCAGGGCGGCACGAACGTCTCGGGCGGCCAGCGGCAGCGGCTGTCGATCGCGCGCGCCCTGGTGGCCCAGCCGGACGTCTACGTGTTCGACGACAGCTTCTCGGCGCTCGACGTCGCGACGGACGCCCGCCTGCGGGCCGCCCTCGCGAAAGAGACCGGCGAGGCGGCCGTCGTGATCGTCGGCCAGCGTGTCGCGACCATCGCCGGCGCCGACCGGATCGTCGTCCTCGACGCCGGGCGCATCGAGGCCGTCGGCACGCACGACGAACTGCTGGTCACCAGCCCGACCTACGCCGAGATCGTCGAATCGCAGTTCAAGGTGGAGGAGGCAGCATGAGCGCCCCGGAACAACCCGCCGTCACGTCCGCGGACGAGGGCAAGGTGACCCAGGCGCCCGAGCGCCCCAAGCACGGCCCGCAGGTGCGCGGCCACGGTCCGATGGCGCAAGGACCCTCCGAGAAGGCGATCAGCTTCGGGCCGTCACTGCGGCGGTTGCTCGCGATGCTGCACCCCGAACGGACCCTGATCTGGATCGTCGTGGCGTTGACCACCGTCTCGGTGGTGTTCAACGTGGTCGGCCCGAAGATCCTCGGCCAGATGACCAACCTGCTGTTCGCCGGCCTGATCGGCAAGAACCTGCCGGCGGGCGTCCCGCTCGAACAGGTGATCGCCGGCCTGCGCGCCCAGGGCAACGGCACGTTCGCCGACATGCTCACCGCCATGAACCCGACGCCCGGCCAGGGCGTCGACTGGGACGCCGTCGCCCGCGTCGGCCTGCTGGCCCTGGGCTTGGCCGTGGCCGGCGCCCTGTTGATGTGGGCGTCCGGCTGGCTGCTCAACGACGTCGTGCAACGCTCGGTGTATCGCATGCGCGAGCAGGTGCAGGCCAAGCTGGACAGGCTGCCGCTGTCGTTCTTCGATCGCCAGCCGCGCGGCGAGCTGTTGAGCCGGGTCACCAACGACATCGACAACATCGCCCAGTCGCTGCAGCAGACGCTGTCACAGCTCCTGTCGAACCTGCTGACGCTGGTCGGCGTGCTGTTCATGATGTTCTGGGTGTCGCCGGCACTGGCCCTGATCGCGATCGTGGCGGTGCCGATCTCGCTGGCGGCGGCCACGTTCATTGGCGGCCGCGCGCAGAGCAGGTTCGCGGCGATGTGGGAGGCCACCGGCGACCTGAACGCCCAGATCGAGGAGGCCTACACCGGGCACGCACTGGTCAAGGTGTTCAACCGCTCCCGCGAGGTCGAGGCCGAATTCGGCCGCACCAACGACAGGCTGTACGGCTCCGCCTTCGGGGCGCAGTTCATCTCGGGCCTGATGATGCCGGTGATGTTCTTCATCGGGAACCTGTCGTACGTGGCCGTCGCCGTGGCGGGCGGACTGCGGGTCGCGTCCGGCCAGATGAGCCTGGGCGACGTGCAGGCGTTCATCCAGTATTCGCGGATGTTCACCCAGCCGATCACTCAGGTGGCCTCGATGGCGAACCTGCTGCAGTCGGGCGTCGCGTCGGCCGAGCGCGTCTTCCAGGTGCTGGACGCCGACGAGCAGGTTCCGGACGCCGCAGGCGCGCTCCCCGCGCCGCTGTCCGGGCGGGTCGCGTTCGAGGACGTGTCCTTCTCCTACTCCCCCGAGGAACCGCTCATCGAGCATCTGTCGTTCACGGCCGAGCCCGGCTCGACGATCGCGATCGTCGGCCCGACCGGCGCCGGCAAGACGACGCTGGTCAACCTGCTGATGCGGTTCTACGAGCTCGACGGCGGCCGGATCACGCTCGACGGCGCCGACATCGCGTCCGTACCGCGGGCGTCCCTGCGCGGACAGATGGGCATGGTGCTGCAGGACACCTGGCTGTTCGGCGGCACGATCCGCGACAACATCGCCTACGGTCGCCCCGGCGCGTCCGAGACGGAGATCCTCACCGCGGCGACGGCGACCTACGTGGACCGGTTCGTGCACGCCCTGCCCGACGGCTACGACACCGTGATCGACGAGGAGGGCTCGAACGTGTCGGCGGGCGAGAAGCAGCTGATCACGATCGCGCGCGCGTTCCTGTCCGACCCGGCCGTGCTGATCCTCGACGAGGCCACCTCGAGCGTCGACACGCGCACCGAGTTGCTGCTGCAGCGCGCGATGACCGCGCTGCGCGCCGACCGGACCTCGTTCGTGATCGCGCACCGGCTCTCCACGATCCGCGACGCCGACGTGATCCTCGTCATGCAGGCGGGCCAGATCGTCGAGCAGGGCAACCACGAGCAGTTGCTCGCCGCGCGCGGGGCGTACTGGGATCTGTACCAGTCCCAGTTCGCGGGGACGGACTCCGACGCCGCCTGACCGTCGCCTCCCGACCCGTCGGCGCCCGTCAGCCGATCTGGGCGCCGACGACGGTTCCGATGGCGAAGGTGATCCCCATCGCCAGCAGGCCGCCGCCGATGTTGCGAACGATCGCCCGGGGCGCCGGGGCGCGGCCGGCGCGGGCGCTCAGCAAGCCGGTCAGGAACAGGGCGGCGACGACCGCGACGACCGTCACGGCCACGCGCGCCCCGGGCGGGGTGAGCACCATGGCGAGCAACGGGATCAGCGCGCCGAGCGCGAAGGAGAACAGGGACGAGACCGCGGCCTGGGTGGGCGACGTCAGCTCGCCCGGGTCGAGGCGCAGCTCGATCTCGGCGTGCGCGGCCAGCGCGTCGTGCTGGGTGAGCTCACGGGCCGCCTCACGCGCGGTCGCCTCGGACATCCCCTTGTCGCGCAGCATGCGGGCGAGTTCGTTGAGCTCGTCCTGCGGTCTCGTCCGGACCTGCTCGGCCTTCTTCGCCAGCAGTGCGCGTTCGGAATCGCGCTGGGCCGAGACGGACACGTACTCCCCGGCCGCCATCGACAAGGCGCCCGCCACCAGGCCGGCGATACCGGACGCCGCCAACGCGAAGGAGTCGGTCGTCGCGCCCGCGACGCCCATGACGAGACCGGCGATCGAGATGATGCCGTCGTTGGCGCCGAGTACCGCGGCGCGCAGCCTGTTCAGCATGCCGGCGTGGGCGACCGCGTCGTGGTTGCGCACGGGGCGAACACCGCCACTCACCTCGGTATGCGTCGAGTCCAGAATCTCGGTCATTCCTTGATCATGCCCCGCCAAACCGGCTGCGACAAGCAAGGACAGGCTCACCTGGCCGGCCGGACGCCGCGAGGATCAGGCCTCGGTGGCCACCTCGGCACCGGCCATGACGCGGCGGAGAACCTCGGCGCGGTCGTCGTCGGAAAGACCGGTCAGCGACTCGTTGACGGTGTCGACGTGCAGGTCGACACGCGACCGTGCCGGACGGTACAGCCAGGCGCGACCGTCGAGCGAGCGATCGACGATCCCCTTCTTCGACAGCCGGTCGAGCACCGTCATCACCGTCGTGTAGGCGATCGATCTGCCGCGGGCGAGCTCCTCATGCACGTCGCGCACGGAGGTGGGGGACCAACGAACCCACAGGACGTCCATCACCGCCTGTTCGAGGTCTCCGAGGATGGGCATGGCGCCATCTTAGCCACAGACCGGGCCAACTACGACAGTGGGTAGTACATTCCGAACCGCAAGGAGTTGGCCGTCTCCGACAGCCGGTAGTACATTCCGGCCATGAGTGAGGTAACTCTTGCGCGGTGGCAGTTCGGCATCACGACTGTCTACCACTACTTCTTCGTACCCGTCACCATCGCGATGTCGATGCTGGTCGCGATCATGCAGACCCGCTGGTACCGGACGGGCGAGGACCGGTACCTCCGCCTGACCAAGTTCTTCGGCAAGCTCTTCCTGATCAACTTCGCGATGGGCGTGGTGACCGGCATCGTTCAGGAGTTCCAGTTCGGCATGAACTGGTCGGAGTACTCCCGCTTCGTCGGCGACATCTTCGGCGCCCCCCTCGCCCTCGAGGCGCTGCTCGCGTTCTTCCTGGAGTCGACCTTCCTGGGCCTGTGGATCTTCGGCTGGGACAAGCTCCCGAAGAAGGTGCACCTGGCGACCATCTGGCTGGCGTCCCTCGGCACCCTGCTCAGCGCCGTGTTCATCCTCGCCGCCAACTCGTTCATGCAGAACCCGCAGGGCGCCATCTACAACCCGCTCACCGACCGCGCCGAGATGGCGGACTTCATCGCCGTGCTCACCAACCCGGTCTTCCTGGTGACCTTCCCGCACGTCATCTCCGCCGCCTACCTCACCGGGGGCGGCTTCGTGCTCGCCGTGTCCGGCTGGCACCTGGCGCGTCTCAACAAGCCTCAGCGCACCCAGCAGGAGAACAAGGACGTCTCCGCCTACCGCTGGTCGGCCAAGTTCGGCGCGTGGGTGATCCTGATCGCCGGGCTCGTCGTCCTCATCAGCGGCGACTTCCAGGGCAAGGTCATGTACCAGGTTCAGCCGATGAAGATGGCGGCCGCCGAAGCGCTCTTCCACACCGAGGGCGGGGACGGCACGATGGCCGAGTTCTCCCTCATCACGATCGGCAACCTCGACGGCAGCCAGGAGGTGTTCGCGATCAAGGTGCCCGGCGTTCTCGGCCTGCTCGCCAAGGGTGATCCGTACGCGAAGATCCCCGGCATCAACGACCTGCGCGACGCCTACAGCCGAGGCGAACTGCTCGACGAGAACAACCAACTCCAGCAGGCCTACGCCGAGAAGCTGCGCACCGTCGGCATCGACGACTGGGCGCCGTACGTGCCCGTCACCTACTGGACGTTCCGCGCCATGATGACGCTCGGCTTCATCGGGATCGCGATCGGCGCCTACGCGCTGTGGGTGTTGCGCAAGGGCAGGCTGCCGAAGTCAGGCGTGGCGTGGAGCGCCCTGATGGCCACCGCACTGCTGGCGCCGCTGTTCGGCAACAGCTTCGGCTGGATCTTCACCGAGGTCGGACGCCAGCCCTGGATCGTCGCCGGCGTCCTGCCCACCGCCTCGGCGGTGTCCCCGGGGGTGAGCGCGGGCGAAGTCCTCGCCACCATGGTGCTGTACACGCTGATCTACGGCGCGCTCGCGGTCGTCGAAGTCGGGCTCATGCTCAAGTACGCCCGCGCCGGCCTGCCGGCCGAGGTCGCCCCCGTCGAGATCAAGGGTGAGGACGACGTCCTCTCCTTCGCCTACTGAGCAGGAGGAGACTGATGCTTCCCTTGGCCGTTGAACCCACCACCCTGCAGATCGTCTGGTTCTGCCTCATCGCCGTCCTGTGGACCGGCTTCCTCGTCCTCGAGGGTTTCGACTACGGCGTCGCCATGCTCATCCCCTTCCTCGGCAAGTCCGAGAAGGAACGTCGCGTCATCGTGAACACCGTCGGCCCTCTGTGGGACGGCAACGAGGTCTGGCTGCTCACCGCGGGCGGCGCGACCTTCGCCGCCTTCCCCGGCTGGTACGCCACCTTGTTCTCGGGGCTGTACCTGCCGCTGTTCCTGATCCTGTTCGGCCTGATCATCCGCGGCGTTTCGTTCGAGTACCGCGCCAAGCACCCGGACGCCCGCTGGCGTACCGCCTTCGACTGGATGGCCTGCGTCGGCTCGTTCATCGTGTCGCTCGTCTTCGGCGTGGCCTTCGCCAACTTCATCATCGGCCTGCCGGTGGCGCTGGCCGAGGGAAGCAACCACCTGCACGTCTACACGGGCGGCTTCTGGGCGCTGTTCAGCCCCTTCGCGCTGCTGGGCGGGGTGGTGCTCGTCGTGCTGTTCCTGTTCCACGGCGCCAACTTCCTGGCCCTGAAGACCAAGGGCATCGTGCACGAGCGCGCCGAGGCCTTCGGCGCCAAGATCGGCCTGCTGGCCATCGTCGGCGGCGCGATCTACCTGATCTGGGCGAACGTGGCCTACGGCTTCGGCGTCCTCGGCTGGGTGCTCACCGCCCTCGCCGCGGCCGGCCTGATCGCCAGCTGGCTGGCGGTCCGCGCCGGACGCGACGGCTGGGCGTTCGTGGCGACCACCGCCACGATCTTCGTGGTCGCCGTGTGGATCTTCATCCGGATGTGGCCGAACCTCGGCTTCGACAACGCCGCGTCGGCGCTCCCCCTCGACCGGGTCACCGCGGCGTCCACCGAACTCACCCTCACGATCATGACCGGCGCAGCCGTCGTGTTCGTGCCGATCGTGCTGGCCTACCAGGCCTGGTCGATCTGGGTGTTCCGCAAGCGGATCAGCACTAAGAACATTCCCGACGAGGTCGTCACCGTCGCGTAGTCTGGCGGCGATGGCAGAAGGCAGGCGCGGCCCGATCGATCCCCGGCTGATCGGTCGGGCCGTTGCCACGCGCCGGTACCTCACCGGTGGCGTCGTCATCGGGATCGCCACCGCGCTCCTGACCGTCGCGCAGGCGTGGGTGCTGGCGCGCGCGATCACGGCGGTCTTCGACGCCGCGCCCGGCTTCGAGTACCTGACGCTCATGCCGGGCACCGGACGGTGGCCCGACCTCGGTCCGGTCGTCGCGCTGCTGGGGGCGATCTTCGCCGGCAAGGCCCTACTCGCCTGGGCGAACACGCTGCTCGCGCAGCGCGCCGCGGCGTCCGTGAAATCGCAGCTGCGCCGCGACGTGGTCGCCGCGCGGCTGGCCCGCCCGCTCGACGACACTCCCACCGCCGGGCTGGTCACCCTCGTCACCGTCGGCCTCGACGCGCTGGACGGCTTCTACTCGAAGTACCTGCCGCAGCTGCTGCTGGCTGTGACGGTCCCGGTGATCGTGGGGGTCGCGATCCTCACGGCCGACCTCACCTCGGCGATCATCGTCGCGCTCACCGTCCCGCTGATCCCCGTGTTCATGGCCCTGGTGGGGTGGGCGACCGAGGCCCACACGCAGCGGCGCTGGGCCACCCAGCAGCGGCTGGCCCGGCACTTCGCCGACCTGGTCGCCGGCCTGCCGACCCTGCAGGTGTTCGGACGCGCCCGTGCCCAGGCGATCGGGCTGCGCAAGTCCGAGGACGCCCACCGCCGCCAGACCATGGACACCCTGCGGATCTCGTTCCTGTCCGCGCTCGTGCTCGAGCTGCTGGCGACGCTGTCGGTGGCCGTCGTCGCGGTCACCGTCGGGTTCCGGGTCGTCCACCACGACCTCGACCTCGCCACCGCGCTGTTCGTGCTCATTCTCGCGCCCGAGGTGTACCTGCCGGTCCGCCAGGTGGGCGTCCACTACCACGACGCCGCCGAGGGGACCGCGGCCGCCGCCGAGGCGTTCGACCTGATCGACGCCGCGTCCGGCGTTGCGGACCGCGCCCGCGAGGATGCCGCTCCCCCACGCACCCCTGCGGATCTCCCGCGCACCCCGCCGGACGGCGGCCCGCTGGTGCGCGTCGCCGACGTGGCCCACACCTACCCAGGCGCCTCGGCGCCCGCCGTGACGGGGGTGTCCTTCGAGGTCGGGCCGGGCGAGTTCATCGCGCTGACCGGCCCCTCGGGCGGCGGCAAGACCACCGTGCTCAACGCCCTCATCGGGTTCCTGGCTCCCACCTCGGGGGTGGTATCCGCGCCGCCCCGGCCGGCGATCGCCTACGTCGGGCAGACCCCCGGCATGATCGCCGGGACCATCGCCGACAACGTCCGGCTCGGCGCCCCGTCCGTCACGGACGCCGCCGTCGCCCGGGCGCTCGCCCGGGCCGGCGCACCCGACATGGACGCCGCCCGCGGGGTCGGCGACGACGGCGAGGGGCTGTCGGCCGGCGAGCGCCGCCGGGTCGCGACCGCCCGCGCGCTGGTCCGGATCGACGCCGGCGCCGGCCTGCTGCTGCTCGACGAACCCACGGCCGGCCTGGACGCCGACGCGGAGGCCGTCCTGCTGCGCAGCCTGCGCGCCACCGGCGTCGCCGCGATCGTCGTGTCGCACCGCCCTGCGGTGCTCGCCGAGGCCGACCGGGTCGTCACGATCGGGGGCGCCGCGTGACCGGCCCGCTCGCCCTCGTCCGCCGACTGCTGGCCGCGACCCCGCACGGCTGGGCGCGCGTCGCGCTCGCCGTGACCCTCGCGTTCGGGGCGTCCGCGGCGTCCGTCGCCCTGATGGGCGTCTCCGGGTGGCTGCTGTCCCGGGCCGCCGAACACCCGCCCGTCATGTACCTGACCGCCGCCGCGGTGGGCGTCCGCGCGTTCGGCATCGGACGCGGCGTGTTCCGCTACGCCGAGCGGCTCGTCGGCCACGACGTCGGCCTGCGCGTGCAGTCGGCGCTGCGGCTCGAGACCTACGAGACGCTCGCGCACACGACGCTGCTCGGACGCCGCCGCGGCGACCTGCTGACCCGCGTGGTCGCCGACGTGGGGGCCGTCCTCGACCTCGTCGTCCGCGTGCTGCTGCCCTTCGCGTCCGGGCTGTTCGTGCTGCTGGCGACGACGCTGATCCTCGGGGCGTTCTCCTGGCCGGCGGCGCTCGCGATCCTCGGCACCGCCCTGATCGGCGGGGTCGCGGCGCCCTGGCTGGCGGCCCAGCTGTCGGCACGCCAGGACACCGCGGCCGTGCCCGAGCGCGGCGCGCTCGCCGACGTGGTGCACGAGATCGGCCGCACCGCGCCCGACCTGGTCGCCTACGGCGCGGACGCCGCCGCGCTCGAGCGGCTCGCCGCCGCCGACGCCCGCCTGCGCGACGCGGACGCCCGGGCCGCCTGGACCCGCGGCGTCGCCACGGCGCTGCAGGTGCTGGCCGCCGGCGCGGCGGTGCTCGCCGGGCTCGTGCTGGGCGCGGCCGCCGTTCGCGCCGGCGCGCTGGAGCGCCCGATGCTGGCCGTTCTGGCGCTCACCCCGCTGGCGCTGCACGAGGTGTTCGCCGATTTCACCAAGTCGGCCCAGACCTGGACCCGCGCGCGGGCCGCGCTCGCCCGGGTCACCGAGATCCTGACCGAGCCGCCGGTGGGCACCGGCGACCGCCTCGGCGGCGACGCGCCCATTGCGGCGTCCGGCGAGCCATCGCTCGCCGTGCACGACCTGTGCATCGGCTGGCCGGGCGCGGCGCCGCTGGCCTCGGGGCTGACGT
Organism: Nigerium sp.; assembly: GCA_016711325.1. Taxonomy (GTDB): domain Bacteria; phylum Actinomycetota; class Actinomycetes; order Propionibacteriales; family Propionibacteriaceae; genus Propioniciclava. Next base: position 191,952 of record JADJTH010000012.1, read on the forward strand.
TCGAGGTGCGGGCCGGCGAGCGTCTGGCGATCACGGGCCCGTCCGGCGTGGGAAAGACCACGCTCGCCGCGACCGTGCTCGGGCTGATCCCGCCCGTCGCGGGCGAGGTGCGGGCGTCCGGCCGGATCGGCTACCTCGCCCAGGACGCCCACGTGTTCACCACGTCCCTGGCCGAGAACGTGAAGATCGGCAACAAGCACGCCACCGACGAGCAGGTGCGCGACGCGCTGGCCCGGGTGCGGCTCGACGAGGAGCCCGGACGCCTCGTCGGCGAGCTCGGCGCGACCCTGTCGGGCGGCGAGCAGCGGCGGCTCGCGTTGGCCCGGCTCGTCGTCGGCGACTACGGCGTCCTCGTGCTGGACGAGCCCAGCGAGCACCTCGATCCCGAAACGGCGTCCGTGCTGCTCGACGACATCTGGGCGTCGGCGTCCGGGCGTCCGCTGCTGGTGATCACCCACGATCCCGAGGTGATCGCGCGCTGCGACCGCGTCGTCGCCCTCGGCGCGACGTAGCGGGAGGCTAGTAACGGGCTACTGGGCTCGCTTCCCCTTGGTCCGCTTGTAGGCCTGCACTGCCTTCCTCGTGCTACGCCAGACGCCGTCGGGACCATGGACGGCGTCGAGGCGACCACGCTGGGCAGCCTGCCGAAGTGCCACCAGGCTGAAGTCTTCGTTCACGAGCGCCGCCAGTGGTACTAGCTTGGCTGGACCCGCCACGTTGGGCACGATGAACCGGTTGAGGTTGTCGTACATCGCTCGGGCCAGCAGTTCGCCAAGCAGCCCAGGATCACCCTTGTCGGCTCGCTGCAGGGCGGTCAGGTACTGGGCACGTTCACGCTTGAGAATGATGATCGGCGGATAACCGAGGCGGACGAGGATCAGGTTGAGCAAGAGGCGTCCCGTACGGCCGTTGCCGTCGATGAAAGGGTGAATCTGCTCGAACCTGTTGTGGAGCTCGGCGAGGCGTTCTGGCCAGGGCAGGCCACCTTCACGCGACCTCAGGTCGGGTGCGGCGGCATTGACTGCCTCCACCCACCCGGTGACCAACGAGGGAACCAACGGCCAGTCCGGCGGCTTCATCCCTCCTCCGAAGGCATGGAGGTCATGCTCGCGGTACATGCCGGGGGCCTCGCGTTCGGTGGCTTCCGGGTGAGGCGCCACCTCCCATACCGGTCCGATTGCGCGGGCGTGCACCTGGCGGACCTCGTAGATGGTGATGAGGTCGTCGCCATGCCAGTCGCCTGGCTCCACCGCCTGGCTGTAGACCCAACTCGCAGCCGCACCGTAGCCCTGGACCTCCATGTACTCCCGCAGCGGCTTGGCGCCGACCGCGCGGCCCTCCTCCAGAAGCGTCGCCACTTCACGCAACACCAGAGTGTTGCCTTCCAACGCGGTCGAGTGATGCGCCTCGAGGTGCCAGATGTCCGACCAGATGAACTCGGACTCCTTGGGCGAGGGCAGGCCGCCCAGACGTGCGTGTAGCTCATCGATCGCGTGTTCCAGGCGCGCGTAGACGTTCGCTCGCGTCGGCCTGCCTCGCCCCATGGCGACCCCCAAAGTTGATACATCTTGGCGCTACCCAAATGATCGTATCAACTTCGGGCGAAGTTGATACACCCGAGCGCTACCCAAAAGATCTCATCAACTTCTTCCGCGGCGACGGTGCCGTCGCCGGGATGATCAGGTAGTCCTCGTGGCCGTGGGCGGGCCCCTCGGCGAGCGAGGCTGCCGTCCGTGCCTCCCGCCTGGACCATCACGCCGCTCACCCCGACGACGTCGTCGAGACGGTTCGCGCCCACATCGCGCTCCAACTGGTCACCTACGCGCACCTGGCGGACGCCGACCACTCGCGGATCCTGTGGGAGTCCCACGATCAGCGCATCGAGCAACTGCACTCCGACCTCGCGGAGGCTGACCTCGCGCAAGCGCGCGACGCCCTCGGCGACGCCTGGATGGACCCCGGCGTGGAGCGTCCCGGGTGCGTCGAATCCCACCTCGGCGAGTTGGTGGAACTTATCAACGACCTGGTTCTGCCGACTGAGCGCCAGTTCCTCGCAATCATGGGGTGACGCACCGTGGACGGAGAAGAGACAGACAATCTCAGCGAGGTGACGGCCAACTCACAGACTCAGGCCGTCACCTCGGCAATGCCGTATCGCTGGTGGCTGGCCTCGGACACATCGGCGGCGGTCGGTACGTCGATGCGCGCCTTCGTGGTGCCGCTTCTCGCCTTGTTCGTCACAGGGTCTGCTGCCTTCGCCGGGCTGATCGGGACCATCCAGGCCGTCTGCACGCAAGCCGTTCTCCTTGCCGGCGGGATCGTCATCGACCGGCATGACCGAGCCCGTCTGATCCGTCTCAACGGTTGGGTGAATTGCATTCTTCTTGTCGCGCTTGCCGTCACGACAGGTACCGAACATCTTCATGCTGGGGTGTTCATCGTGGCGAGCATCCTGTTCGGCCTTGCCGGCGGACTGCTGGGCGAAGCCAGCGATGCTGCGTTGAGGTCGGTGGTTCCGCAAGAACGCTACCCCCAAGCTGTCGCCCTGAATGAAGGGCGTGACGCCGCCATCCGGCTCGCGATCGGCCCGGTTGGCGGCTTTCTGATGGGATGGGGGGCGGGGTCGCGCTGGCCGTAGCGGGCGCATTTCACGCGGCCGCAGCCTCGCTGATATCAAAGGTTGACGTCTCGCTCCTACCCCGGGCGAAACGATCCGCCGGAGTCCTCTCTGACGTCAAAGAGGTGCTCGGCTGGCTGCGCGGACGCCGTCGCGCCTTGCCACTCGCGCTCCTCGTCGGGTTGGCCAACTTTGGGATCACCGGCGTGATGACGGTGACCCAGTTCCAGGTCGTGCAACGGGGTGGTAGCGCCTTGGATGTCGGCTTCCTGACCATGGCGGCCGGTCTCTCGGTACTCGGGGGCGCCGCGCTCGCCGGGCCGCTCGTCTCCAGGCTTCGAACGGGAACGCTGATCGCGATCGGCTTTTCCTGGACATCGCTCGGGGTGACGGGGCTTGCGTTCATCCATGAAGGCACGGGGCTAGTGGTACTACTCGCCACCACCTTCGTCGGCGTCCCCTCTCTCAACGCGGCACTCACCGGCTTCTTCTTCGCCTCGACACCCACGTCGATGCAGGGCCGAGTTCAAGCGGTGGTGGGCACCGTCGCGGCTGGGATTGGCGCGCTTGCTCCTCTCACCGTCGGCGTCCTGCTCCAACGGTTCGGGACGACGACCGCGTACCTGTGCTCTCTCGGCCCGATGCTCGCGGCTCTTGCCCTCGGGCTCGGGGCGCGGTCCCTGCGCGAGATCCCGCGCCCGGACAGGTGCGCGACGCTCGAACCCTAGAAGCGCTCCTGGCCCGTCAGCGGCGTCACGCCTAGCGAACGGCAGTATTTAGTTGTCGCAGACATGCCCAAATAACGGCGCCCCACGCCTACTACCGCCAGTAGTATGGGATGGATCCGTCGACCAATGGAGGGTGCACTGATGGACCAGCCCACACGCCGTGACATCTCCCACCTGCCCGATCTGGGGTCCTCGCGGGGCCGTGTGGGGCCGGTGCGCGTCCGCATGCCGATCTACGTCGACCTACTGCCCCCCTGCAACCAGGCCTGCCCGGCCGGGGAGAACATCCAGGAGTGGCTGCGGCTCGTCAAGGCGTCCGACGACCTGGGCGCCTGGCGCGAACTGACCCGCAACAACCCGTTCCCCGCCATCCACGGCCGCGTCTGCTATCACCCGTGCGAGACGTCCTGCAACCGCATCGAGCTCGACGGGGCGGTGTCGATCCACTCGGTCGAGCGCTACCTGGGCGACCTCGCGATCGAGAAGAACTGGCAGTTCAGCCCGCCCTCCTACGAGTCCGGACGCCGCGTGCTCATCATCGGCTCGGGTCCCTCGGGGCTGTCGGCCGCCTACCACCTGCGCATGCTGGGTCACCAGGTCGAGGTGCACGACGCCTCCGATCTGCCCGGCGGCATGATGCGCTACGGCATCCCCGCCTACCGCCTGCCGCGCGACATCCTCGACATCGAGATCGACCGCATCCGCAACCTCGGCGTGACGTTCGTGCAGAACCACACCGTCTCCGACCTGATCGCCGAGCGCGAGGCCGGCCACTTCGACGCCGTGTTCGTCGCGATCGGCGCCCACCTCAGCAAGCGGGTCGACATCCCCACCCGCGACGCCGGGCGCATCGTCGACGCGGTGAGCTTCCTGCGCGACGTCGCCTCGGGCGAGACCCCGATCATCGGACGCCGCGTCGCCGTCTACGGCGGCGGCAACACCGCCATGGACGCCGCCCGCGTCGCCCGCCGGCTGGGCGCCGAGGAGTCGATCGTCGTCTACCGCCGCACGCAGCACCAGATGCCCGCGCACGCCGAAGAACACGACGAGGCCGTCCGCGAGGGCGTGAAGATGAACTGGCTGCGCACGATCAGCGAGGTCGACGAGGGCCAGATGCAGGTCGAGATCATGGAGCTCAACGAGGCCGGCAAGGCCGTCGGCACCGGACGCTTCGAGACGCTCGAAGCCGACACGGTGATCCTCGCGCTCGGCCAGGAGGCGGACTCGAAGTTCCTGGCCAAGATCCCGGGCATGGCGTTCGACGGCGACGTCGTCGAGGTCGACCCGACCACCCTGATGACCAACGTGCCGGGCATCTTCGCCGGCGGCGACGCCGTCCCGTCCGAGCGCACGGTCACCGTGGGCGTCGGCCACGGCAAGAAGGCGGCCCGCATGATCGACGCCTTCCTGCAGGGGCGTCCGGCACTCCACGTCCCCAAGCACGACCTGGCCGGTTTCGACAAGCTCAACCTGTGGTACTGGGGCGACGACCGGCGCGCCGCGCAGCCCGAGCTCGAGGTCGAGCAGCGGCTCAACTTCGACGAGATCGTCGGCGGCCTCAGCCGCGAGCAGGCGCGCACCGAGGCGTGGCGCTGTCTGTCGTGCGGCAACTGCATCGAGTGCGACGGCTGCCTGGGCAGCTGCCCCGAAGACGCGGTCATCAAGCTCGGCAAGGGGCTGCGCTACCGCTACGACTACACGAAATGCACCGGATGCGGCACCTGCTACGAGCAGTGCCCCGTCCACGCGATCGAGATGATCGCCGAGCGCTGAGCCGAAAGGAACGATCAATGACGCGAGCGATCATCGACGGCAACGAGGCTGCGGCCTCCGTCGCCTACCGGCTCAACGAGCTGTGTTCCATCTACCCGATCACCCCGTCCTCGACGATGGCCGAGCTGGCCGACGAGTGGGCCGGGCAGCAGAAGCTCAACGTGTTCGGCACGCTTCCGACCGTCGTCGAGATGCAGTCCGAGGGCGGCGCCGCCGGCGCGCTTCACGGCGCGCTGCAGGGCGGCGCGATGAGCACCACGTTCACGGCGTCCCAGGGCCTGCTGCTGATGATCCCGAACATGTACAAGATCGCCGGCGAGCTGACGTCGACCGTGTTCCACGTCGCCGCGCGATCGCTGGCCACCCAGGGCCTGTCGATCTTCGGCGACCACCAAGACGTGATGGCCGTCCGGCAGACCGGTTTCGCGCTGCTCAGCTCGGCGCACGTCCAGGAGGCGCACGACTTCGCCGCGATCGCCCAGCTCGCGACCCTGCGCAGCCGGGTTCCGTTCCTGCACTTCTTCGACGGCTTCCGCACGTCGCACGAGCTGAACACGCTCGACATGCTCAGCGACGACGACCTGCGCGCCTACGTGCCCGAAGAGCTGATCCTCGACCACCGCCGCCGCGCCCTGTCGCCCGAGCACCCCTACATCCGCGGCACCGCGCAGAACCCCGACACCTATTTCCAGTCGCGCGAGACGGTCAACCCGTTCTACGACCGGGTGCCCGGCATCGTGACCACGGCGATGGACGAATTCGCCGAACTGACCGGGCGACGCTACCGCCTGGTCGAGTACCACGGCGCCCCGGACGCCGACCGCGTGCTCGTCATCATGGGGTCGGCCGGGCAGACCGTGATCCAGGCGGTCGACCATCTCAACGTCCTGGGCGAGAAGGTCGGCGTGATCCAGATCCGGATGTACCGCCCCTTCCCGGTGGCGGACGTGCTGGCCGCCATCCCCGAGACCGTCACCAAGATGGCGGTGATGGACCGGACGAAGGAGCCCGGCGCCGGCGGCGAGCCGCTGTTCCTCGACGTGTGCGCGGCGCTGGCCGAGGCCGTGGCGTCCGGCCGGAGAGCGACGCTCCCGCGCGTGATCGGCGGGCGCTATGGCCTGTCGAGCAAGGAGTTCACCCCCGCCATGGCCGTCGGCGTGTACGCCGAACTCGCCAAGGCGTCCCCGCGTCCGCGCTTCACCGTCGGCATCAACGACGACGTGTCGCTGACCAGCATCGACTATCGGGCCGACCTCGACGTGGAGTCCCCCGCCACCCGCCGCGCGGTGTTCTACGGCATCGGCTCCGACGGCACCGTCGGAGCGAACAAGAACACGATCAAGATCCTCGGCAGCGTCGACGGCGTCTACGCGCAGGGGTACTTCGTTTACGACTCGAAGAAGTCGGGCTCGCGCACCGTCTCGCACCTGCGCTTCGGGCCCGAGCCGATCACCGCGCCCTACTTGATCAGCAAGGCCGACTTCATCGGCGTCCATCACTGGTCGATCCTCGAGCGGGTCAACGTGTTGCGATACGCACGCGAGGGCACGGTCGTGCTGGTGAACGCGCCGCACCCGCCTGAGGAGCTCTTCGCGCGTCTACCCGCGTCGATGCAGCGCACGCTCATCGACCAGCACTGCGAGCTGTGGACGATCGACGCCAACGCCGTCGCACGCAAGGCCGGCATGGGCAACCGCACGAACACGGTGCTGCAGACCTGCTACTTCGCCATCTCCAAGGTGCTGCCGCGCGACGAGGCGATCAGACAGGTCAAGGGATCGATCCGCAAGACCTACGGACGCCGTGGGCCAGACGTGGTCGCCAAGAACGAGGCCGCCGTGGACGCCGCGATCGAATACCTGCACCGCGTCGAGGTGCCGGACGCCGTGGCGTCCGCCGTGGCGCTGCTCGCGCCCGTCCCCGCCACCGCGCCGGAGTTCGTGCGCGACGTGACCGCGAAGATGCTGCTCGACGAAGGCGACGACCTGCCCGTGTCGGCCCTGCCGGTCGACGGCACGTACCCGTCGGCGACGACGAAGTACGAGAAGCGCAACATCTCCGACCTGGTCGCCGTGTGGGATCCCGACGCATGCATCCAGTGCGGCAACTGCGCATTCGTGTGCCCGCACGCGGTGCTGCGCGCGAAGTACTACCCCGCGCAGGCGCTCGAAGGCGCTCCGGCCACGTTCCAGACCGCCGAGCTCAACGCGGCCGGGCTGCCTGGCGCCCGCTACACCCTGCAGGTGTACGCGGAGGACTGCACCGGCTGCTCGCTGTGCGTCGAGGCGTGCCCGGTCACCTCCAACGACGGCCTGGGCCGCAAGGCCATCAACCTCGAACTGGTCGCCGACCGCGAGCCGACCAGGCAGAACGTCGCGTTCTACGAGACGATCCCGGTCAACCTGCGCAGCCGCGTCGACTTCGGCACGGTGCGTGGCGTCCAGTACCTCGAACCGCTGTTCGAGTTCTCCGGGGCGTGCTCGGGCTGCGGCGAGACCCCGTACCTGAAGCTGCTCAGCCAGCTCTTCGGCGGCCGGGCGACCGTCGCGAACGCGACCGGCTGCAGCTCGATCTACGGCGGCAACCTGCCGACCACCCCGTGGGCGCGCAACAAGTACGGACGCGGCCCCGCCTGGTCGAACTCGCTGTTCGAAGACAACGCGGAGTTCGGCCTCGGCCTGCGGCTGGCCGCCGACCTGCACACCTCGCGCGCGCGGACGCTGCTGAATGAGCTGCGCGAGCAGATCGGCGACGACGGGCTCATCGACGGCATCCTCGACAACGACCAGCGTCACGAGTCCGACCTGTCGGCGCAGTTCCGCGCGGTCGAGGAACTGAAGTTCCTGCTCGACCGGATCCCCGGGCCGAGTGCGTCCGATCTGCGTTCGATCGCCGACCATCTCCTGCGCCGATCGGTGTGGATCGTGGGAGGCGACGGCTGGGCGTTCGACATCGGCTCGGGCGGCCTCGATCACGTGCTGGCCTCGGGCCGCGACGTGAACGTGCTGGTGCTCGACACCGAGGTGTACTCCAACACCGGCGGCCAGGCGTCCAAGGCCACCCCGATGGGCGCGGTCGCCAAGTTCGCCTCGGCGGGCAAGGAGACCCACTCGAAAGACCTCGCCATGCAGGCGATCGCCTACGGGAACGTGTACGTCGCCCGCGTGGCCATGGGTGCCGACCCGCAGCAGACGCTGAAGGCGTTCCGCGAGGCCGAGGCCTACGACGGGCCGTCGCTGATCCTCGCCTACAGCCACTGCATCGCGCACGGCATCGACATGAAGAAGGGCCTCGACCAGCAGTACCTCGCGGTCAACTCGGGCCACTGGCCGCTGGTGCGGTTCAACCCCGTGCTGCGCTCGACGGAGCAGAACCCGTTCCTGCTCGACTCGCCGCGCCCGCGGATGAGCCTGCGCACGTACCACGCGAACGAGCTGCGATACCGGATGCTGACACGCACCAACCCCGAGACCGCCGAGCGGATGCTCGAATCCAGCCAGCTCGAGGTCGACCGGCGCTGGCGCGACTACGAACAGATGTCGGTGCGGACTGCGTCCGAGTTCGCCGGCGGCGTTAAGGAGTGAGCATGGATCTGACCACCACCTACCTCGGCCTTGAACTCGCGCACCCGATCGTCGCCTCGGCCGGGCCGCTGACGCAGACCGTGGACGGCGTCCGGCAACTGGCGGACGGCGGCGCGGCCGCGATCGTCCTGCACTCGCTGTTCGAGGAACAGCTGCGCGCCGAGATCGCCCGCGACGAGCGTCTGCTCTCCGCGCACGCGGACTCGTTCCCCGAGGCGCTCGACTACTTCCCGAGCGCGCCGGTGACGACCCGTTCGGCGGCGTACAGCTACCTGTCGCTGGTCGAGCGGGCGTCGAAGGCCGTCGGCGTGCCGGTGATCGCGTCGCTGAACGGCTCCGACCTGGGCAGCTGGGTCGAGTTCGCCCGCGAGCTCGCCGACGCCGGCGCGGCCGCGCTCGAGCTGAACATCTACATGGTGCCGGGCGACGTGAAGACCACCGGCGATCTGGTCGTCAAGCGTCACCTCGAGATCGTCTCGGCGGTCACGGACGCCGTGTCGATCCCGGTCTCGGTCAAGATGTCCCCCTACTTCTCCTCGGTCGGCAACGTCGCGCTGCAACTGGTGGACGCCGGGGCGTCCGGGCTGGTGCTGTTCAACCGCTTCCTGCAGCCGGACGTGAACATCGAGACGCTGCACACCGATGCCCCCTTCGAGCTGTCGACGCCGCAGGAGGGACGCCTGCCGCGCACCTGGATCGCGTCACTGCGCAACCAGACGGACGCCTCCCTGGCCGGTTCGTCGGGTGTCGAGTCCAGCGACGACGTCGTCCGCTACCTGCTCGCCGGGGCCGACGTCGTGATGACGACCGCCGCGCTGATCCGGCACGGGCGCTCGTATCCCCGCGAGATGCTCGGCGGCTTGCAGGCGTGGATGGTGCGCAAGGGATTCGTGTCCCTGAGCCAGGCACGCGGCATGCTCGCCGTGCCGTCGATCACGGACGGCGAGGCGGCGGGCCGCGGCGGATACGTGGCGGCGATCCAGGCCGCCAAGGAGCGCTACGGGGCGTTGTGACCACGCGCCGGGCCGAGCCGTTCCGGGCTGCCTTGACGCATGAGGACCGCGGCGGCGTTAGGCTGGCGGGAATGGACGAGATCCCGATCCCCTCGGCGCGCGTGTTCGACCCCCCGGAGAGTTCCGGTGCCTCGGCACCCGCGGGCGCGGCGTCTCCGCGGCGCCCGCTGCGCGTCGCCCTGTTCACCGACAACTACGGGCCGAGCCCCAGCGGGGTGCTCTACGCCGTACAGTTCCTGGAACGCGAACTGCTCGCCGAGGGCTTCGAGGTGCAGGTGGTCGCGCCGGCCTGCTCCGGGCCGAACCCGTATCGAGGGAGTCCCGGCCGCACCGAGCTGCGCCTGCCATCGATGAAGCTGCCTGGCCTGCCCATGTCGGTGGCCAACGGCCGCAAGTTCGAACGCGCGCTCGACGCCTTCGCCGCCGATCCGCCCGACGTCATCCACGTGCAGGGACTTGGGACCGTGGGCATGCTCGGCGTTTGGGCGGCTGACCGCACCGAGCGTCCGCTGATGGTGACGTGGCACACCGACTTCGCCGCCTACGCCGACTACTACGCCGCGATGACGCCGTTCCTGGACGCCTACTACCGCCTCGTGAGACTCACCACGCACGGCATGAAGCGGCCCTCCCTGCGCGACATGCAGCGTTGGATCAAGATCCGACCGTTGAGGCGGGGCATGTCGCGGCGCTCGCTGATCAACGCCGCCCGCGACATGCTGGAGGCGTCCGAGATCGTGACGACCCCCTCCGAGAAGACCGCCGCGCGGGTGCGCGAGCTGACGTCCGTCGCGCATCTGCGCGTCGTGCCCAACGGCGCCGATCCGTTGCCCGAGGGGGCGGCCCTGCCGAAGGGAACCGGGCCGCGGATCGTCTACGTGGGCCGCATCGCACCCGAGAAGAACATCGGCCTGCTGCTGGAGGCGTTCGGGTGGGTGCGCGAGGAGATCCCGAACGCCGAGTTGATGATCGTCGGCGACTGGCGCAAGTCGGGAACGCTGCGCCCGACGCTGCAGCGCGCGCGCGGCCGGGCCGGGGTGACGCTGGTCGGCGAGGTGTCACGCGACAAGCTCGGGCCGTACTACGCCTCGGGCGACGTGTTCGCGTTCCCGTCCGACACCGACACCCAGGCCCTCGTGTTGCACGAGGCCGCCCACGCGGGGCTGCCGATCGTGACCGTCGATCCGGAGCTGCGGCTGGTGGTCGACAACGGGGTCAACGGCCTGGTGACGCGTCCGACCGCCGAGGCCTTCGCGCGGGGCATCGTGACGATGCTGCGCCGGCTGGAGGATCCCGCGTTCAAGGCCGCCGCCCAGGCGCGCTCCCGCGAGATGGCGTCCTGGTGGACGATCCAAAACCAGTCCCACGCCATCCTCGAGCTCTACCGCGCGCTCGCCGAGGGCCGCGAGATCGAGGAGTCCCTGACGGCGATCCCGCCGACGGCCGACGACGCCTGACACGCACCCGGGCACAACGAGCCCGCCTCCCCCGGCCGCCGCCTCGGCGATCGGGCATTCGGGTCAGGCCGACTCCGGACGGAACCGCCGCAGCAGCAGGCTGTTCGCGACCACGAACACCGAGCTGAACGCCATCGCCGCGCCGGCGATCATCGGCGTCAGCATGCCGAACGCCGCCAGCGGGATCGCCGCCACGTTGTAGGCGAAGGCCCAGAACAGGTTCACCCGGATGGTGCGCAGGGTCGCCCGCGACAACCGGATGGCGTCCACGGCCACCATGAGGTCAGAACGCATCAAGGTGATCCCCGCGGCCTCCTTGGCGGCGTCCGTGCCGGAGCCCATCGCGATGCCCAGATCGGACGCCGCCAGCGCGGCCGCGTCGTTGACGCCGTCGCCGACCATGGCCACCTGAGCCCCGCCGGCCCGGAGTTCGGCGATCGCCGCGACCTTGCCCTCGGGGCGGACGTCGGCGCGCACCTGATCGATGCCCACCGTATCGGCGACCGCGCGGGCGGCCCGCTCGTTGTCGCCGGTGAGCAGCACCGGAGTGAGGCCGAGCTCGCGCAGCCGGGCGATGGCGGCGGCGGAGGTGTCCTTGACGGTGTCGGCCAGCGACACCACACCGACCGCGGCCATGGTCGCGCCGGTTTCGCGCAGCACCACGACCGGCGTCTCGCCGCGGCCCTGGGCGGCGTCCACGACCGCCCCGATCGCCGCAGGCAGGGTGCCCGCGGCGTCCGGCCGGACGACGTGCACCCCGACACCGTCGACGCGGGCGCGCACGCCCTCGCCGGGGACGTTCTCGAACGCGTCCAACGACCCGAGCTCCGCGCCGGCGGCGGCCACGACCGCCATGGCGAGCGGGTGTTCGGAGCCGGATTCGGCGGTTCCGGCCCAGCGCAACAGATCGGCGTCCGAGATGCCCGCGGCGGGAGTGACGCCGACGACGCGCAGGGCGCCGCGGGTGATGGTGCCGGTCTTGTCGAGCGCGATGGTGCGGATCGCGCGCGCGTGCTCGAGGACGTCCGGCCCCGCGATGATGACGCCCATGCGCGCGCCGCGCCCGGTGCCGACGAGCAGCGCCGTGGGCGTGGCCAGGCCCAGCGCGCAGGGGCAGGCGATGATCAAGACGGCGACGGCCGCGGTCGCGGCGAAGACCACCGCCTCGCCCGCCAGCAGCCAGCCGATCAGGGTGAGAGCGGCGGTCACGAGGACGACCGGAACGAAGACGCCCGAGATCGTATCGGCGAGCGCCTGGACGGGCGCCTTGCGGGTCTGCGCCTCCTCGACCATGCGGGCCATGCGGGACAGCTCGGTGTCGACGCCGAGCGCGGTGGCGCGGACGACGAGGCGTCCGTTGGCGTTGAGGGTCGCGCCGACGACCTTGTCGCCGGGAGCCTTGTCGACCGGCACCGACTCGCCGGTGATCATCGACTCGTCGACCGCGGAGACACCCGACACGATCACGCCGTCCGTGGCGATCTTCTCGCCGGGGCGGACGACGAATTCCTCGCCGAGAACGAGGTGGCCGATCGGGATCGAGACCTCGACGCCGTCACGCAGCGCCGTCGCCCGGGTGGCGCCGAGCGTGAGCAGCGCGCGCAACGCATCGGACGCCTGTGTGCGCGAGCGCGCCTCGAACCAGCGTCCGGCAAGCAGGAACGTGATGATTCCCACGACGGCCTCGAAGTAGACCGAGGCACCGTCCGAGCGGCCGAGGGTGAGCGTGAACGGGTGTGTGTAGTGCAGGCTGCCGGCGTGGGTGAAGAACAGCGCCCACAGCGAGTAGAAGTAGGCGGCGGTGGTGCCCATCGAGATGAGGGTGTCCATGGTCGTGGCACGGTGGCGCAGGTTGACGATCGCCGAGCGGTGGAAGCGGCGTCCGGCCCATGCATAGACGGGGGTGGCGAGGGCGAGCGAGGCCCACGTCCAGCCGGGGAACTGCAGTGCCGGAATCATGGCCATCGCCATGACGGGCACCGCGAGCACGGCGGCGAGGATCAGGTCGCTCTTGAGCGCGCCCGCCCGGTCGGGCTCGGGTTCGGTGGGGTCGGGCAGCTTGGCACCGTAGCCGGTCTTCTCGACGACGGCGATGAGGTCGTCGACGGTCACGCCGGCCGGAGCGAGGATCGTTGCCCTCTCGGTGGCGTAATTCACCGACGCGCTCACGCCGTCGATCTTCCTGAGCTTCTTCTCGATGCGGGCGGCGCACGACGCGCAGGTCATGCCCTCGATGTCGAGTTCGACCGAGTCGCGGCCGGCCCGGGGTGGGGTGGGGGTGCGGGTGGTGGGAAGAGACACGAGGATCCTCCTAGGTGCGGAGGGCCGGCGTGTGGTCGCGAGGACGCCTGAGGCGCCCGGGCGAGGACGAACCGGCCCTGGCGAGGGAGTGGGCTGCCGGCCGGGTTCGCCCCCACCGGCGGTACGAGGAGCGTCAGGCGACCGTGTAGTCGCCCGCTTCGGCGACGGCCTCGACGATACGGTCGAAGTCGACGGGAGCCTCGGAGGTGACCTTCAGCGCGCCGGATTCCAGGTCGACGCTCACCTCGGTCACGCCCGGGATGGCGGAAACCTCTTCGGTGACGGCACCGACGCAGTGGCTGCAGGTCATGCCGCTGACCGTGTAGCTGGCGACGGTGCCCTGAGCGGACGCGCCGCAGGTGCAGGGCTTGCCTTCCTGACATCCGCAGGCGCAATCGGGGCCGCAATCGCAGCTGGTGGCCTGCGGGGCCGGCGCGGCGTCCTGGTGCCCGCCGCAGCCGCAACCGCAGCCGCCGCCGGTGGCCTTGGTGTCCTTGATGGTGAGGTCGACCATGTGTTGTTTCTCCTTGTCGGTGATGGACGGGTCAGCTTCGGACGAGGCGTGCGATGGCCTCTGAGGCTTCTTGGATCTTCTCTTCAGCCGCGGAGCCGCCCTCGCGGGCCGCGGCGACGACGCAGTGGGCCATGTGGTCCTCGAGCAGTTCCAGCGCGACCGCCTGGAGAGCCTTCGTCATCGCCGAGACCTGGGTGAGGATATCGATGCAGTACTTCTCTTCCTCGACCATACGCTGCAAGCCGCGCGCTTGGCCCTCGATGCGGCGCAGGCGTCGCAGGTAGTTGTCCTTGGCGGTGATGTAGCCGTGCTGGCGGGCGTCGGCGTCGTGCGCAGCGTGGCAGCTGCTGCCGGTCGCGGCGTCCGCGCCGGTCGCGCCCAACGCGCGCGCGTCGTCGGCGACGACGGTTGCCGTATCGCTCATCATGCCTCCTCGGACGCCCCAACTATACCCCCTCGGGGTTTATTCCCAACCCCGGGGCGAGCCCGGGATCGCACCACGACAACGCCCTCTGTCCGGGGGGATGCCTGTGGACAAATTGCGGACAACTCGCCCGCTTAGCACCGTTCCGCCGCGCGGCCAACTGGCGGCCGCCCCATCTCACCCGGCGGCATGTCGGCCCAAATTCACAGCCCCACACCTCGTCCCCCCTAGTCATGCCGATGTTATTCGGAAATGAGTTTCGCCGTCCCCAGCCCGTCGGCGTGTCACACACAGGCCCGCCGCCGTGTGTCCACAGCCGTCCACAGGTTGTCCACATACCCGTGCGCTGCCCGGGTTGGCGGGCGTCCGACTTGGGTCTACCGTCGAGGATTCCAGCACCGCGTGCGGAAGGCGGAGCACCCGGTCTCGGCGCACCCCAGGCGCACGGCGGCGCTGGCGAAGAACGTCTGACGCCGCTCCTAAGGTGGCGGACGAGCTGGAGGGGAAGGCGCGCGATGTCAGTGGATCAGCGGATTGAATGGCCGAACGACGCCGTCGCGTTCGAGCGCTCGCCCTCGCCCGGCGATCGGACGCCGCCGCAAGACCTGGCCGCCGAGAAGAGCGCGCTCGGCGCGATGCTGCTGAGCAAGGACGCGATCGGCGAGGTCACCGAGGTGCTGAAGGGGCGCGACTTCTACCGCCCGGCGCACGAGTTCATCTTCGACTCGATCATGGATCTGTACGGCAGCGGTGAGCCCGTCGACGCGATCACGGTCGGCGACTTGCTGGGCAAGCGCGGGCAGCTGGCGCAGGTCGGCGGCCCGATCTACCTGCACGATCTGGTGTCGTCGGTGTCCGTGACGGCCAACGCGGTGTACTACGCCGAGATCATCCGCGACAAGGCGATCCTGCGGCGGCTCGTCGACGCCTCGATGAAGATCTCTCAGATGGGCTACCAGGCCGAGGGCGACGTCACCCAGATCGTCGACCGCGCGCAGCAGGCGATCTACGAGGTGGCCGAGAACCGCACGGTCGAGGACTACCAGCCGCTGTCCGAACTCGTCGAAGTCACGCTGGACGAGATCGAGGCGCTCACTCAGCACGGCCAGATGGCCGGCGTGCCGACCGGCTTCATCGACCTGGATCACCTCACCAACGGCCTGCACTCCGGCCAGATGATCATCATTGCGGCCCGTCCGGGCATGGGAAAGTCGACGCTCGGGCTGGATTTCGCGCGGGCGGCGTCCATTCGCAACGGGTTGTGTTCGGTGTTCTTCAGCCTCGAGATGACGAAGTCCGAGATCGTGATGCGCCTGATGTCGGCCGAGTCGGGCGTGCCGCTGAACGCGATCCGCAAGGGCGACATGAACGAGGAGTACTGGCAGCGCATCTCGAACAAGACCGCCCAGGTGTCGCGTGCCCCGCTGTTCATCGATGATTCGCCGAATCTCACGATGATGGAGATCCGCGCCAAGGCGCGCCGGCTCAAGCAGCGCCACGACCTGAAGCTGGTGGTCATCGACTACATGCAGCTGATGACGTCGGGCAAGAAGGTCGAGTCGCGCCAGATCGAGGTGTCGGAGTTCTCCCGCCAGATCAAGCTGCTCGCCAAGGAACTCGAGGTTCCGGTCGTGGCACTCTCGCAGCTCAACCGCGGCCCGGAGTCGCGCCAAGACAAGAAGCCGATGCTGTCGGATCTTCGCGAATCGGGCTGCCTCACCGCCGACACGCGGGTGCTGCGCGCCGACACCGGCGCCGAGGCCACGATGGGCGAGCTGCTGGCCTCGGGTGAGCGCAACGTGCCCGTGTGGTCGCTGGACTCCGACCGTCGTCTGGTCGCCCGTCCGATGACGCACGTGTTCTCGTCGGGCGTGAAGCAGGTGTTCCGGCTGCGGTTGGCGTCCGGGCGCGAGGTGAAGGCGTCCGCGAACCATCCGTTCCTGACGTACGAGGGCTGGGTGCCACTGGGTGAGCTGACGTCCGGCACGCGCGTGGCCATTCCGCGCCGCGTCCCCGAGCCGCTGCGCGCGCAACGTCGCGATGAAGACGAGATCGTGCTGACGGCACACCTGCTCGGCGACGCAGCCGACCACGAGAAGTCCGTGCCCGCGTGGGTCTTCGGCCTGCCGCGCGATCAGGTGGCGCTGTTCCTGCGGCAGCTGTGGGCGACCGACGGGTCGGTGCGCTCGGGTGCCGCCGCCGGCCAGGGCGGCGTTCGCCACGTGAGCACGAGCCGGCGCCTCGCAGACGACGTGATGCGCCTGCTGGGCCGGTTCGGCATCGTCGCGCGGTTGGAGACGGTCCGCAAGACCGGTTTCCGCGACGGCTGCCACGTAGTCGTCGACGGAGTCATTGCCCAGCGCGTGTTCTGGAGCGAGATCGGCGTTCGTGGTGCCCGCGGCGCGGCGGTGGAGGAGGTGCTGGAGCACCTGGAGAACGTCGCCACCACCCACCCAGGCGCCGTGCCGGCCGAGGCGCGGACGACGGTCAGTGCCGAGGTGGTGGGCGCCGGCATGGTCCACCGCCGGTTCGCCGCCGCGACGGACACAAGGTCCTGCGACTCGGCGGCGTGGAAGCGTTCCCCCAGCCGCGAGCGCCTGGCCCGCGCGGCCCAGGTGGTCGGGTCGGCGGATCTCGAGTGCGAGGCGTCGGGCGACGTTCACTGGGATGCCGTGATCAGCATCGACCTGCTCGGCGAAGAGGAGGTGTTCGACGCCACCGTGCTCGGCACGCACAACTTCGTCGCCGACGGCGTCGCCGTGCACAACTCCCTCGAGCAGGACGCCGACGTCGTCATCCTCCTTCACCGCGAGGACGCCTACGACAAGCAGTCGGAGCGCGCCGGCGAGGCCGACTTCATCATCGCCAAGCACCGCAACGGCGCCACCGACACCCTTCCGGTGGCCTTCCAGGGCGCCCTCAGTCGCTTCGTCGACATGCAGCGCTAGGCGCCTTCGCGGCACCGGCCGCCTTCGCGGCGCACCGCGGGATCCCGGGGCCGGAGGGCACGTCGAACGGGCGCACGTGCTCGCCATCCCTCCGATCGCTGGCTTCGGCGCGGCGACACGAGCGTCGCCGCAACTGGGCCGCCCGCCGACGCCAAGAGCCAGGGGTCACGGCCGCTCACGCGACAATTCCTGCCACTCAAGTTCGGGGATCGACTCAGAACATCAGTCGGACTGATGTTCTGAGGGGCTCAGTGAAATCGAGTGTCAGGAAATGTCGCTCGCGAGCGGCGCATGCCTGACCGACTTCGGAATCCCGCCAGGTCCACGGGCGATCAGGTCACCCGTCACGGCGCCAGGGGCGGCGGCGTGCTCGGCGGCACCACCGCCGGGGTCTGCCCCGTCTCGCTGACCAGGGCCTTGCCGGCGTTGTACCAGGCGATGGTCCCGCCGGCGATGTTGGCGGTCTCAACGCCGCGCTCGGCGAGGAATTCGGCGGCGGCCTGCGAACGGACGCCCGACCTGCAGATGACGAGCAGCGGGCCGTCGGTATCGGGGAGCTCCGCCAGTCGCGCGCGGAGGTCACCGAGCGGAATCGAGACCGCGCCCGGCGCGTGCCCCGCCTCGTACTCGTTGGGTTCGCGCACGTCGAGGATCACGGCGTCCTCGCCGACGGTGCGCACATCGACCTGCGGGATCTGTGTTTCAGCCATGCCCCAGTCTGACCCCACCGACGCCGTCGCGGCGTCCGAATCGCGCATGAGGCGTCGAATGACCCGGTCAGCGCCGCGCGGCCACGTGACAGGTGCAGTGCGGTCCGCACTGGCAGTCGCCGCACAGGCAGTCGCCGCCGGCGCGGCAGGCACACAGGTGAGCGTCGACACCGTTGACGAGGCGCTCCCCCAGATCGGGTTCGATCACCGGCAGCGCGCGCAACCCACGGTTGACGACCGTGGCCCGCTCGAGCCACGCCGAACAGTCGGGGCAACCGGTCAGGTGCGCGGCGATCGCCGGGATCGGCAACCCGGGCTCCTCGCCGTCGAGCATCGCCGACAGGGCGTCGCGCCACTGCTGCTCGCTGACGGCGGTTTCCATGGCGCCAGGGTACGCCGAACGACGTCCGTCCGCGTCGATCCGTTACGGTGACGGGGTGACCGACGAACTGACCCGGCTGGCGTTGGACGCCGGACGCGGCGACCGCGCGGCGCTGTCGGCGTTCATCCGGACATCGCAGGCCGACGTGTGGCGGTTCGTGGCGCGCGCGGCGGGGACGCAAGTCGCCGACGACCTGGCCCAGGAGACCTACCTGCGTGTCATCGGCGCGCTGCCGGCGTTCGAGGGGCGTTCCAGCGCCCGCTCATGGCTGCTGTCGATCGCGCGACGCGTCGTGGTCGACCGCGTCCGGTACGAGGTGGCGCGCCCCCGGATGGTCGGCATGGATGCCGCCGATCTGGACGCCCTCGCGCCCGACGGGTTCGACGACACTAGCCGGATCGAGGTCGAGCAGGCACTGGCAGCGCTGGATCCGGATCGGCGGATGGCCCTTGTCCTCACCCAGTTGATGGGGTTCAGCTACGCCGATGCGGCACGGATCTGCTCGTGTGCGGTCGGGACGATCCGTTCCCGGGTGGCCCGGGCGCGCGCCGATCTGGTCGCGGAAATGCGCGGGAACCATCGACTGGTGGCATCCGACTAATCCTGTGAGCGGGATCGTCCCGCACGAGGAGGGGTTGCGGTGTTCACCTTCGACGCCACGCCGGTCAAATTCGTCGGCCTGTTGCTGCTGTTCGCGTGGTGCACCGCGTGGTCGCTCTACGAGGTGACGCGTCACCAGGGTCGGCGGCACCGGATCTCCCACGGTCTCCATCTCGGCATGGCGGTGGTGATGCTGCTCATGGTGGCGCGCCCGACGTGGAGTGCACTGACGGCCGTCCTCCCCACGCCGGCGTGGGTGGCGGTGTTCGGCCTGGCCACGCTGTGGTTCGGGTGGCTCACGGTGGACGCCGCGCGTGCGTCCGATCGCGCCGGACGCCTTCACTTCGCCGGGCACACGCTGATGTTCGCAGCGATGACCTGGCACCTGGCGGCGATGGCGGCGAAGATGGCCACCATGGCTGCCGGCGCGGGCTCCTCGCCGCAGCAGGGCACGATGGCTGCCGGCATGGGTGGCCACGGCATGGCGGGTCGTGCTGACGGCGACGTCCTGTGGTGGTTCGCGCTGGCCGGCCTGCCGCTGATGGCCTACCTCCTGGTCGCCGCGGTCGGGGCATTGAGGCGAGCGTTGGCGCCGGCGCCCGCGCGCGCGCACGTCTTGGTCGGCGCAGGGGGGCATTCCTGCGGCGACGAACAGCCCGCCGGTACGGCGGCGGCACGGATGGCCGCGGCGTCCGAGTTCGCCATGAACGGCGGCATGTTCTGGATGAGCACCGGGCTGCTCACGCCGATTCTTCCGTTCTTCGCGTTGTTCGCCTTCTGACGTGTGAGCCCTGCGTGGAACACCCGCACGGGAAGGCGACGGAGTTCGACGGACCTGCGCCTCGAAAGCAACGTTGCGCCTGCTGTAGCGTGGGTAGCGTTGCTTTCGGCGCGCGAATCCGAGGCTGAACCGAGAGGAACTTCAGGAATGATCACGACCGTTGTCGACGCCGATGCGCTCGGCCGGGTGTACGACGACATCCTTCGCCCGAGCTTCCCCGAGACCGAACGCGCCACCCGTGAGGTGTTCGTTGCCGGGGGCTGCTCGGGCAGGTTCGACGTCCTGGGCGTGTACGAGGGCGACGCCTGTGCCGGCGCGATCGTCGGTGAGCGGTTCGGGGGCGCGATGCTGGTGGTGTGGCTCGCGGTGGGCGGCGCCGCGCGCGGTGGCGGCACCGGTTCTGCCCTCATCGCTGCGGGCCTCGAACGATGGATCTCCCTGCCCGGCGTCCGGTTGGTGCTCGGCGAGGTCGAACGCCCCGACCTGTTCGAGGCGCATCCCGAGCACGGCGATCCCGCTCGTCGGCTGGCGTTCTACGCGCGGCTCGGCGCCGGCGCCCTCACGCTGCCGTACTACCAGCCGCCGTCCAGTGAGGGGATGCCGCGCATCCCGGGCTTGCTGCTGGTCGCGCTGGCGACCACGGACGCCACTCCCCTACCGAGGATGTTGAGCGCCGAAGAAACGGACGCCGTCCGCTCGTACTTGCTGTCGGCGATGGGCGCACCGGCGGAGGGGGACGTCGAAACGCAGGCGGCGTTCGCGGCGGTGGACGCCCCCACCGGGCTTCGCCTGTTGCCGCTGGAGGACTACGCCGAGATCCCACTGCCGCCGCGGGTCGAACCGGTCCGGTGAGCGACGCTCGGTCAGCGGTCGGTGTTCTCGGTCGTGCCGCCCGGACGCGAGGCAAGCTCGGAGTCCAGGCGCAACAGGCCAGGACCGTCGTCGCCGACGAGCTTGATCCGCGCGAGGATCTCTTTGACGGTGGCCTCCTCCTCGATCTGCTCCTCGACGAACCAGTTCAGCAGCGGGCGAGAATCGATGTCGCCCTCGGCGTCCGCCGCGCGCACCAGGTTGCGGATCGACTCGGAGACGACCTCTTCGTGGTGCAGCGCCGCCGCGAAGACCTGACCGGCCGAGGACCCGACGGGCACGTCGGGTGCGGGCACCGTGCCGATCACGGGATGGCTGCCCCGGTCGAGCACGTGGTCGATGAACTTGTTGGCGTGCACGACCTCCTCGTCGGCCTGCCGGCGCAGCCACTGGGCCATACCGGGCAGATCCTGGGCGTTCATCTCGATGGCGAGCTGCCGGTAGGCCATCGACGAGGTGAACTCGAGCGTGATCTGATCGTTGAACCGAGCCAGGAGCGCAACTGAGATCTTCATGGGACGAACCTACGTCGCCGCGAACCTCACCTCAATAGCCGTCGGCGGTCACCGCGCCGCCACATGGGACGCCGCGACGACAGGACGCCGCGACAGGAGGGGACTCCACGCAATCGCTCGACGACCGCGGCCAGCGTGGCGTCGTCGCGCGCGACCACGGCTCCGCCATCGGGCAGGGTGATGATCGGACGCTGAATCAGCCGTGGATGCGCGGTGAGCACCTCGAGCCAGCGCGTCCGGTGGTCGGCATCGCACGGGAGATCCCGCAGGCCCACCTCCTGCGGGGTCGGGTCGGCCAGTCGTGCCATCACCCACGGCTCTACGCCGAGGCGTTCGAGCACGCCCGCTACGACCGACGTCCGAAGATGGGCACCACCCGACCGGTGGCGGGAGTCGAGCCGCAGAGGTAGCGTCCTCTCATGCGGATCGCCCTTGCCAATGACCACGCCGGAACGGCGCTGAAGAACGAGATCGCGGCCTGGCTGCAGGCACTCGGCCACGAGGTGGCCGACTTCGGCGCCTTCGATGAGGAGGCCTGCGACCTGCCCGACCATGTCTACCCCGCCGCCCTGGCCGTCGCTCGCGGCGAGTGCGAACGAGGGATCTTCGTCGACGGCGTGGGGTACGGCTCGGCGATGATCGCCAACAAACTCCCGGGCGTGTTCGCCGCCGTCGCGCAGGATCCGTTCTGCGCCTGGCTCGCCCGTTCGCACTCGAACACCAACGTGCTGTGCATCGGCGGCAAGATCATCGGATCGGCGCTCGCCATGGAGGTGGTGAAGTCCTGGATGTCGACCGACTGGCTGGGCACCTCCGAGGAGAAGTACGCGCGCAGAGTCGCGAAGGTCGTCGAGATCGCGGAGCGGCACATCCGGCCGCTCTGAGGCCGCAGGATCAGGCTCGACCGGAAACGGCGCTGGCCGCTCGCGCGGCCGCGGTCGGTGAGGCCGGGGGCGGGTCTCCCGTTCTTGCACGCCCGCGGGCGTCGTCGCGTAGCCTGAGCCTTGAGTCGTTGGCATCGTTTCGATGCATGGAACCCGGTGAGAATCCGGGGCTGACGCGCAGCGGTATAGGGGACGAATCCGGCAACGGACCACTGGGAGGCAACTCCTGGGAAGGCACCGGAGGAGGACGAGCCTGAGCCCGAAGACACGGCGGCTCGCTGTCAGGCAACCAGACCCCGCGCACGGGTCATGACCGAAAAGGGAGACCCCCATGTCCCCGCGTCCACGTGTCTTGCGCACGCTCGCCCTCACGCTCGCCCTCGGCCTCGCCGTCCTCACCGGCTGTTCCGCCGGATCCGGCGGCAACGCCGCACCTGGCGCCCCGAAGACCCTCCGTTTCGTCACGGTGTATCCCGCCAACACCACCGACCCACAGCTCGTGCACACCGCCTTCATTCTCAACTCCGGCACGACCGAAACCTTGGTCGGACTCGATCCGCACAGCCTGAAGCTCTACCCGTGGCTCGCCGAGAGCTGGGAGACCGAGGACGCCCAGCACTGGACCTTCCGAATCCGCCAGGGCGTCACGTTCCACAACGGCGCACCACTCGACGCCGAAGCCGTCCGCGCCGCGCTGCAGCACGCGCTCGACGTGAACCCCGGAGTGGTGGCGGCGCTCAAGATCGACTCGATGACGGTCGTGGACGACCACACTCTCAGCATCGCCACGACGTCCGTCTACCCCGCTCTGGTCTCGAACCTCGTCCACTACAACACCGTCATCACCGACGTGACCGACACCGGCGACGTGCCCATGGGTACCGGAGCCTTCCGCTTCGAGAGCTTCGATCCTGCCGGGCGGAGTGTGCTCGTCCGCAACGATCAGTACTGGGACGGCCGCGCCAAGCTGGACAGGGTCGTCATGACCGCCAACGAGGATTCCAACGCCCGCATGCTCGCCCTGCAGGCCGGCGACGCGGACATCATCTACCGGCCGTCGCTGGAGTCGATCCCGACGTTGAGAGCCGATCCGGCGATCACCGTGGACTCCGTGACCGGCACCCGCGTCTACCACCTGCA
This sequence comes from Nigerium sp., assembly GCA_016711325.1. GTDB lineage: Bacteria > Actinomycetota > Actinomycetes > Propionibacteriales > Propionibacteriaceae > Propioniciclava. Next base: position 215,193 of record JADJTH010000012.1, read on the forward strand.
GTTCAACTACGTGGGCCGGCATGCCGCCCTGTGGAACAACCGCGACTTCCGCCGCGGCATCGACGCCCTGGTCGATCGTCAGAGCATCGTCGACGGCATCATGGCCGGGCAAGGCACGGTCGCCTTCAACCCCTTCCCCGGCGACTGGCCGTTCTCTCCGACCCCGCTGGGTCGCGCGCACGGCACCGAGGCGGCACTCCAGCACTTCAAGGCCGCGGGCCTCGAGGTCAACGACGGCAAGGTCACCCACGACGGAAAGCCGCTGACGATGCAGATCGTCACCTACATCGCGCGTCCCGAATTGCCGCTGATCGCCCAACTGCTGCGCGAGTCGGCCGCTCAGGTAGGCATCACCCTGAACATCCAGGTCGCCGAGAACATCGACGAGTACCTTCCGAAGACCGATTTCGACATCGCCACCTACTCCGTGCTCACGATTTCCCGCGGCGATGGCGCGTTCTTCCTCAACGGCGCCTTCGGCAAGGGCGGCGCGCAGAACCACGGACGCCTCGCCGACCCGGCACTGCTCGCCAAGCTGGACGCCTACAACACCGAGATCGACCCGGCCACCCGCATCCGGATGATCAAGGAGATCGGCGGCTACATCGAGGAGCAGCAGTTCAACTCCTACCTCGTGGTGCCCAACGAGACGGCCGCCTACCGCAACGGTGTCACCGGCTGGCTGACCCCCGGCAACGAGTTCGAGTTCCCGATGATCACCAAGGATCTCGACCTTGCGTGAAGCACGCCCGGTGCTGCGGCGGCTGATCCAGGGCGTCGGCTTCTTCTTCGTGCTGACGTTCATCAGCTTCCTGATCGTCCAGCTCGCCCCCGGTGACGCCGCCCTGTCGATGCTCAAGGTCGACACGGTGGCGGTCACCGAGGCGGAGATCAACGCCCTCCGCGACCAATTGGGTCTCAACGATCCCGTCTGGCAGCGGTACGGACGCTTCCTGGCCGGGGTCGTCCACGGCGACTTCGGTACCTCGGTCATGACCGGCAAGCCCGTCATGACCGAGCTCACCAAGGCGTTCCCGTCCACCCTGCTGTTGGCGACGGTGACGATGGCGACCGTTGTGGTGCTCACCTTCGTGTTGGGCGGCGTCGCGGCGCGTCGTCCACATACCCTCGCCGACAAGGCGGTGGGTCTGTTCTGCATGGTGGGAGCAGCGCTGCCGACGTTCTGGCTCGGGCTGCTGTTGATCGATCTCTTCGCGGTGCGGTTGCACCTGCTGCCGTCGTCGGGCCTGGCCACCTCTGCAGGCCTGATCCTGCCGACGGTGGCTCTGGCCGTCGCCATCGCGCCGCCCTACATCAAGATCCTGCGTGGCAGCCTCATCGAGGCGTCCGGACGCGAGTTCGTGCGGGCGGCGCGCGCCCGCGGCGTCCACGAATGGGTGATCTTCGTGAAGCACACGCTGCGCGACTCGCTGATCCCCCTGGTGACGATCCTCGGGGTCAGCCTGGGCAGCCTGCTGGGCGGCACCGTGATCGTCGAGATCACGTTCGGCATCCCGGGCGTCGGCAAGCTGGCGGTGGAGGCCCTGGCGCGTCGCGACTACGGCGTGGTGCAGGCCTTCATCATCATCGTCGGCATGGCGGTGTTCGTCATCAACATGCTGGTCGACCTCTCCTACCGGATCCTCGATCCGGCCATCGCCCTGAAGGGGGCCGAGCGCCGATGACCACCCGCCGTCTCCCCTGGGGGGTGTTCGCCGTCCTCGCCGTCCTCGGCCTGCTCATGCTCGGGCCGGTCCTCGCGCCGCACAGCCCCGAAGCGGTGGATCTGTCCCAGCGCCTGCACGGCCCCTCCGCGCAGCACTGGCTGGGCACCGACAACCTCGGCCGCGACCTCCTGTCCCGCGTCCTGACGGGCGCCCAGATCACCGTGGGGCTCAGCCTGCTCGCGCTCGCGCTGTCGATCCTGATCGGCGTGCCGCTCGGCCTGCTGTCGGGATGGATCGGCGGACGCTTCGACTGGGCCGTCATGAGGGTCGTCGACACCTTCATCGCGCTCCCCGACTACATCGTCGCGATCATTCTCAGCGGCCTGCTGGGGCCGGGATTCGTGAACATGCTGATCGCGATCCTGGTCGTCAAGTGGGTCGGCTACACCCGGCTGACCCGCAGCCTGGTCATGCAGGAGAAGCACCGCGACTACCTGATGATCTCGACGCTGGCGGGCGGCTCGACCGGGCGCGTCCTCCGGCAGCACATGGTGCCGCACATCGTCGGTCCGACGTTGGCGCTGGCGACGATGGACATCGGCAAGGTCATCCTGCTGGTGGCGTCCCTGTCGTTCATCGGCATGGGCGTCCAGCCGCCCTCCCCGGAATGGGGTGCCATGCTCAACGACGGCCGCGCCTACTTTGCCCAGGCGCCGCAACTCATGATCATTCCGGGCCTGGCCATCTTCGTCGTGGTGGCGCTGGCCAGCTGGCTGGGCGACCAGCTGATGAGGCGACATACGATCAGCGCCGACGACGAGAGGATCGCCCATGTCCTTGCTTGAAGTCACCAACCTGACCGTCGCGACCCGGCACGGCCGGGAGCTGGTCACGGGCGTCGACCTGGCCGTCGAACAGGGCGAGTGGTTCGCGCTGATCGGCGAATCCGGCAGCGGCAAGTCGATCACGGCGAGCGCGGTCACGAACCTGCTCGCGCCCAACCTCGTGCGCCGGGCGGACGCCCTCCGCTTCGACGGCGCGGACCTTCTGGGGCTCCCCGAGCGCGACCTGCGGACGATCCGCGGCGACCGGATCGCCTACGTCTTCCAGGACTACCAAAGCGCCTTCACGCCGTACTACACGATCGGGAATCAGATGCACGAGATGCTCCGGTCGCACCGGAGCATGCCGCCCGTCGAACGACGGCAACGGATCGAGGCGAGCGTCGAGGCCATCGGGCTCGACCCGCGCCTCATCGGTCGCTACCCCTTCGAGGTGTCGGGCGGCCAGTTGCAGCGCCTCGCGCTGGCGTCCGCAGTTCTGCTGGAGCCCACACTGCTGATCGCCGACGAGCCGACCACCGCGCTGGACTCGTGGAGTGCGAGCATCGTGCTCGACGAACTCGCGTCGATCAAGGAGACGACGGGGTGCTCGATCCTGTTCATCACCCACGACCTGCGCATCATGAATCGCTACGCGGACCGGGTGGCGATCATGCAGCACGGCGACATCGTCGAGCGCGGCTCCAAGGACGCGATCGTCCTGCGCCCCGGGCACCCGTACACGCGAGACCTGCTGGCCTCCATCCCACCGCTGCGCGCCACCGCGTCCCGGCTCCCGGTGCTCGGTGAGCCGGCCCGCCTCACGCTCGCGCCGCGCGAGCGGCCCACGGACGGCGCCGCGGCGGCCGAGCCGGTGCTCCGCGCGCAGGGTCTCGTCAAGGTCTACGGAACCGGCACGCGGGCGGTCGACGGGGTGAACCTCACCCTGCGCAAGGGCGGCTGCCTGGGCCTGGTCGGCGAATCGGGAAGCGGCAAGTCGACGTTGGCACGGTGCCTGCTGAGCCTGGAGCGGATCACCGGCGGCGACATCTGGTTGCGCGACCAGCACCTGAACACGCTCGGTGGCGGTCCTCTTCGCGCGGCGCGGCAACGGATGCAGCTGGTGCTGCAGAACCCCCACGCATCGTTCAACGAGCGGCTCCCGATCGTCGCCTCCCTTCTGGAGCCACTCGAATGCATCGGACGCCGCTCGCCCAGCTTCCTCGATGTCGGGGAGGACCCGCGCACGGTCGCCGCCGCCCTGCTCGACCTCGTGCGGCTACCCGCGGACTATCTCGACAAGCTGCCCGCACAGCTCAGCGGAGGCGAGAAGCAGCGGGTGTCGATCGCCCGGGCGATCAGCACGGAGCCCGGCTTCATCGTGCTGGACGAGCCCACGGCCAGCCTCGACGTGTCGACCCAGGCGCGGGTGCTCAACCTGCTCAAGGACCTCCAGGACGCCCTGGGCCTGTCGTACCTTTTCATCTCGCACGACCTGAGCTCGGTGCACTTCATCAGCCAGCACCTGCTCGTGATGAAGGACGGACGGGTGGTGGACGAGTTCGACCGCTCGGGCCTCTTCGACGCCACCCGGCACGACTACACCAAGCAGCTCATCGAGCTGTTCGAGGATCTGCCCGCGCGAGCGTGAAATCGCGGCAGGAGGCCGCGGGCCTCACCCGACCAGGGTGCCCGTTCGCTTATCCGAGCGACTGAACCACGTGGACGGCCGGAGCCGCGACCCTCAGCAGGGACGCATCGCGTGCTGCAGCCGGGCGACGTGCATGGTGATGTAGACGACCTCGTCCTCGGACACCGGGTGAGCGAGGCGCAACTCCAGCAGGGCGCGGATGCGCTCGGCCAGCTGGTACGACTGCGGGTACTTGTCGCGGAGGATCGATCCCACGCCGGGGGCCTCCCCCTCCAGCTGAAGGCCGTTGCGGGCCCGGGCGAAGAAGTAGCGCAAGTGGGTGGCGAAGCGGGCGGCGTCGATGGAGTCGGCGTCGAACGACGGCCCGAAGTGCTCGGCGACCAGGGTGAAGATCTGCCGGATGAGCGCCGACTGCTGGAACGTCTGCTCCATGGTGGCGCTGCCCGTCGCTGCGTGGAAGAGGTGCATCGCGAGCGCGATCGCCTCGCCGGCCGGCAGCGACACGTGAAGCCGCGCGTTGAGCCGCTCCACCAGCGATTCCGCCACACGCAACTCGTCGGGGTGCAGGTGCGCCACCTCGGAGCGCATCGGGTATTCCATCACCTCGCCGCGCTCCAGCCGGAGCAGGGCCTGGTGCACATGGTCGGCGACCGCGATGATCGACAGCGGTGGCAAGGTCGCGTTGAGCGCGCGGACCGCATCGCCGAAGAGCTCGGCGACGAGTTCGACGTACTCGCTGGGGATCTCGGCCAGCAACCGGGCCACCGATCCCGGGTTGCCGGCGGGGACGAAGACGCGCGCCACGCGTGCGCGATCCACCGCCTCGCCGCGGCGGACCTGATAGCCGACACCGCGTCCGGTCAGCACCACCTCGCGCCCGAGTTCGTCACGGGCGAGGACGACGTTGTTGTTGAAGACCCGCAAGATCTCCATCATCCTCCCCTCCCGTGACGAACTCGTGGCGGCCTGGGTCGCTCAGCCGAGCGAGGCGCCGTTGCTGGCGATGATCTCGCGGTAGGCGTCGAACGACTTCTTCTTGTACCGCGCGAGGCTACCGCTGCCGTCGTCGTGACGGTCCACGTAGATGAAGCCGTACCGCTTCGACAGCTGGGCCGTCGAAGCGCTCACCACGTCGATCGGGCCCCACCAGGTGTAGCCCCACAGCTCGACGCCATCGGCGATCGCCTCGCCGACCTGGGCCAGGTGATCACGGAGATACGCGATCCGGTAATCGTCCTCGACGGTCATCACGCCGTCGACCTCGACCAGCACGTCCTTCGCGCCGAGGCCGTTCTCGACGATGAACAGCGGCTTCTGCCAGCGGTCCCAGAAGTCGTTCAGCACGACCCGCAGGCCCACCGGATCGATCTGCCAGCCCCATTCGGACGCTGTCAGCGTCGGGTTCGCGATGCCACCCAGCAGGTTACCCTCGCCCTTGATCCGCTTGGCCGGATCGGCGGTGGCACAGGCGCTTGCGTAGTAGCTGAACGACACGAAGTCGACGGTGTGGGTCAGGATCTCTCGATCCTCGTCGGTGATCTCCAGCTCGACCCCGAGTTCGCGAAGCTGCCGCAGGTAGTAGCCCGGGTACGTGCCGCGGCAGTGGATGTCGCCGAACGCGTAGTTCTCGCGCTCGGCCCGCTTCGCCTCCCACACGTCGGCCGGATCGGGGCTGAGCGGGTAGGTGGGCATCGACAGGATCATGCAGCCGATCATGAGATCCGGGTTGATCTCGTGCGCGATCTTCGTCGCCGAGGCGGACGCCACCAGTTCGTGGTGAATCGCCTGGTAGAGGTCGGTCGCGCTGAGCTGCTCCTTCGGCGTCCAGATGCCGCCCGACATGAGGGGAGCGTGCGCGACCGAGTTGATCTCGTTGAAGGTCAGCCAGTACTTCACGCGATCGCCATAGCGCTCGAACAGCGTGCGGGCGTAGCGCTCATAGAAGGCGATGAGGCGCCGGTCGGTCCAGCCGTCGTACGTCTTGGCCAGGTGCAGCGGGGTCTCGTAGTGGCTGATCGTCACCAGCGGCTCGATCCCGTGCTTCTCGAGTTCGTCGAGCACCCGGTCGTAGAACTCCAGGCCTTCCTCGTTCGGCGTCTCTTCGTCGCCGAGCGGGAAGACGCGGCTCCACGCGATGGAGAACCGGAAGACCTTGAAGCCCATCTCGGCGAACAGCGCGATGTCGTCGGCGTAGCGGTGGTAGAAGTCGACGCCCTTCAGCTTGAGGTTGTCCTCCGTGGGCTCGTCGGTGGGCGGGGACATGATGCCGCGCGGCATCACGTCCTGGATGGAGGGAAGTTTGCCGCCCTCGAGGTAGCCGCCCTCGTACTGGTTGGCCGCCACTGCGCCGCCCCAGAGGAACCCGTCGGGGAATCGGTTGATCATGGACACTCCTTGTCGTCAGGTGATGGTTGGTCGTGCGGGGTGGACGCCGGCAGCCCGGCGTTCACCGGTGCCGGTGGTCAGCGGGTGACGACCAGCGCGGGCGCGTTGGCCGCCACCGAGGCGGCACCCACCGTTGAGACGTCCTTCTGGGCTGCGGTGTTGGTGACGATCATGACCGTCGTGGTGGGGTGACCGGCGGCCTTGACGGCGGCCAGGTCCACCACGGCGAGCACCTGGCCGGCCTCGACGCGATCGCCCTTGGCGACCTTCATCTCGAACCCTTCGCCCTTCATGTTGACGGTATCGATGCCGACGTGCACGAGCACCTCGACGCCGTCGTCGCCCCTGATGCCGTAGGCGTGACCGGACGCCATCGCCGCGACCACGGTGCCCGAGAGCGGCGCGTACACGGTGCCATCGGACGGCACGATACCGACACCCGCGCCCATCATTCCGCTGGAGAAGACGGGATCCGGCACATCTGCGAGCGCGATCAACCGCCCGGCTATCGGCGCGGCGACCGTGATCTGGGTGCCGGCCACGGCACCGGACGCCGCGACAGGCCGATCCACGACCGCCTCAGGCTCCGGGTCCTTCACACCCCAGAAGAAGGTCAGGACGAAGGCCAGTACGATCGCGACACCCACGCCGATGAAGAACAGCGGCAGGTTGGGGGTCTGCAGGAACGCGGGCATGCCGATGAGCGACGGGAACACGAACGCGTCGCTGCGCGCGCCGGCCATGCCCGTGAGCGCGCCGCCGACGACACCGCCGGCGATGCCGAAGTAGAACGGGAGCTTGCGCGGCAGGTTGATGCCGTAGATGGCAGGTTCGGTGATGCCGGCGAGGAAGCCGGAGAGGGTGGCGGGACCAGCCAGCTCGCGGGTGGCCTTGTCGCGCGTGCGGATCATGACGGCGAGGGTCGCGGCGGCCTGGGCCAGGACGGCCGCGGGCAGCGGGCCGGTCAGGATCGAGTAGCCGTCGGTGGCGAGCTGCATGAGCATGATCGGGATGAAGCCCCAGTGCAGGCCGAACAGCACGAACACCTGCCAGAAGCCGCCCATCAGGGCGCCCGCGGCCCACGGCGCAACGTCGAACAGGACGTTGATGCCGCCGGCGATGCCGTTGGCCGCGATCGTGGTGACCGGGCCGATGGTGAGCAGGATGACCGGAACCATGATCAGCATGGCGAGCAGCGGGGTCATGAAGTTGCGGATCGCGCTCGGCAGGATCTTGATCAGGAAACGCTCCAGGTAACCCTGCACCCAGACGCCGACGATGATCGGGACGACCGAGCTGGAGTAGCTCATGATGACCAGCGGGATGCCGAAGATCGTTAGAGGACCCTCCGCCGCTGTCAGCGCGACGACGCTCGGATAGACGAGTGCTCCGGCGATCGCCATGGACGTGAACTGGTTGGTCTTGAACCGCCTGGCTGCGGTGATGGCCAGCAGCAGCGGCAGGAAGTAGATCAGCGCGTCGGCGGACGCATTGAGCACGGTGTAGGTGGAGGTTTCGGTGTCGATCCATCCGAAGGTCGCGAACAGGGCGAGGAACGCCTTGAACAGACCGGCGCCGGCCAGCGGCCACAGGATCGGGTGGAAGATCGAGCTGACCAGTTCGATGAACTGATTCAGAAGGTTGCCCTTCGGAGCGTCCGAGTCCCCGCCGTCGGTGGCACCGGCCGACTCGAGGAGGTCTGCCACGACGCCGTACACGTGGGGGACGTCGTTGCCGACGACCACCTGATACTGGCCGCCCGCCACCACCACCGTGACGACGCCGGGAAGCGCCTTGATGGCCTCGGCGTCGGCCTTGGACTCGCTGCGCAATTCCATCCGCAACCGGGTGGCGCAATGCCGCGCCCCCTTGATGTTCTCGATTCCGCCGACCCCTGCGACGATGTCGTGGGCGAGCTGATCGAAGTCGACCGCCATGGGTGAACCTTTCTGACTCGCACCCGCCCCTGGACGCAAAAAAAAGACCCGGGACGGCTACGCCCCAGGTCTTGCTTCGCTCATCGGCGAGTGACAATCCTGTACGCGAGTCAATGACTCGCTCAGCGCTAGCATAGAACGAGAGGGTGGGTCGTCGCAAGCCCCCGACGAGACTCACGTGACGTGCCCGCGAAACACCCGCGGCCACGAAGAGAGGACCAGCATGCCGCGCATCATCCTGACCGACGTCGACGGAACCTTGGTCGACTACGACAACACCCTGCCGGTCTCGGCGGTGGACGCCATCCGCCGCGCTCGGACGGCCGGGCACCAGGTGTTCCTGTGCACCGGGCGGGCGCGCGCCGAGGTCTACGACGATCTCTGGGAGATCGGCGTCGATGGGCTCATCGGCGGCAACGGCAACTACATCGAGCACCACGGCGAGGTCGTGCTCCACTCCTCGCTCACCGGCGACCAGTGCCGCGCGGTCGTCGACTGGCTCGACGACCGCGGGCTGGTGTTCTACCTCGAGTCCAACGCCGGTCTGTTCGGCAGCGTCGGCTTCGAGGACGGCGCCGTGGACGCCGTCCACGCCTATACCGCAGGCACGGGGGCAGCGTCGATGTCCGTGCGCGAGGCATTCCCACACATGATCTTCGACGCCGACCTGTACCGCGATGACGTGATGAAGATCAGCTACGCCCTGCGTTCGGTCGACGACCACCGCGCGGCCTCCGCGGCCTTCCCCGAGCTGAAGGCAGGCACCTGGGGCGGCGTCGGCGGGCACCCGCTGTTCGGCGACCTGGGGGTCCCGGCCGTCACCAAGGCCCACGCGGTGAGCGCGTTGCTCGAGCATCTGGATGCCGATGTCGCGGACACCATCGCGTTCGGCGACGCGACCGTGGACCTGCCGATGTTCGAGGCGTGCGCCACCTCGGTGGCCATGGGCAACGCACCCGACGAGGTGAAGGACGCCGCCGACCTCGTCACGGACGCCGTGGCCGACGATGGCCTCGCCCACGCCTTCCGGAGGCTGGGCCTGATCTGAAGCCCGGACGCCTCAGACCGTCGGCAGCGGGTCGAGCGGCGCAATCTGGTCGCGCACGGACGCCCTCAACACCTTGCCGAGCATCGATGTCGGCAGTTCGTCGACGAGATAGAACGCGCGCGGCACCTTGTACGCCGACAGTCGCTCCTTGCACCACGCGCGCAAGTCGGCGTGGCTCATCCTCACCTCGGGTTCGCAGACGACGGCGGCCACCACCCGCTCGCCTCCCCGTTCGGCGTTCGGCAGGCCGACGACCGCGACGTCCCGGACGCCGGGGTGCGCCAGCAGCACCTGCTCGACCTCGGACGGCGCCACGTTGAAGCCGCCGGTGATGATCAGCTCCTTCACCCGGTCCACGATCGTCGTGAATCCGTCGGGATCCACCACCACGATGTCGCCGGTCCGCAGCCATCCGCCTGGAAGCAGCGTCGCGGCGGTCTCCGCTTCGTTGTGCCAGTAGCCCCGGAACACCTGCGGCCCCTTGATCAGCAGTTCGCCGGGCTCGCCCGGCGCGACCTCGCGGGTGGGATCGGCGGTGTCGACCACACGCATCCACGTGCTGGGGAAAGGAATGCCGATCGTGCCCGGACGCCGTGTCGGCGCGAACGGGTTGCCCAGGCACACCGGCGACGCCTCGGTCATGCCGTAGCCCTCGACGAGCAGCCCGCCCGACACCGATTCCCACCGCTCGACCGTGGCGTCCGGCAAGGCCATCGCCCCCGAGATGCAGTACTTCGCGCTGCGCAGGCTGATGCCGCGTTCCTCGGCGCGGCGCGCGGTGGCCTCGTAGATCGGCGGCACCGCGCAGTAGACGGTGGGCGGATGCTTGCGGGCGGCGTCCAACACCATGTCGACGTCGAAGGACGGGAACAGCACGATCCGGGCCTGCTTGAGCACGCCGTACGTCATGAACAGCGTCATGCCGAATGCGTGAAACATCGGCAGGATCGCGTAGAAGACCTCTTCGCGGTACTGCGCGCCGTGCATCCAGGCCTCGCCTTGAAGCGCGTTGGAATACAGGTTGGCATGGGTCAGCATCGCGCCCTTCGGCTGCCCGGTCGTCCCGGAGGTGTACTGGATGACGGCCAGATCCTCGACGGCCGGACGCGGGTGGGCGGCGTCCAGGCGTGGCGCCGAGAGCAGCCTCTCCCAGCTCAGCGCCCCCGGAGCGGGCGTGGAGAGTCGGTTGCGGGTGGCGCGCAACGTCGGCACGGGCAGCTGCAGCGCCATCCTCGTGGCGAGCGGAAAGGCTTTCAGGAGGTTGACCGCGACGATCTCATCGATCTCGATGTCGGCCGGCTGCTCGCGCAGCTTGCGCACGGCGGCGTCCCAGGAGATGACGACGCGGGCGCCGTGGTCCTCGAACAGGTGACGCAGTTCGCGTGCGCTGGAGAGCGGATTGTGCTCGACCACCACCGCGCCCAGCCGCAGGACCGCGTAGAACGCGACGATGTGCTGCGGGCAGTTGGGCAGGACCAACGCCACCCTGTCCCCCGCCCGGACGCCGAGCCTGCGCAGCCCCTCGGCCGCCCGTTCGATCTGCTCGCCGAGGCGCGCGTAGGTCGTTTCGCGGCCGAAGAAGTCAGTCGCGACGCAGTCGCCGGCCTCGGCCACCGAACGCTCGTACAGCGAGACGAGCGACTCGGTAGGAGCGACGATCTGCGCCGGAACCCCGCTCTGATAGTGGCGGGCCCATGGTTGCGGCAGAGTGGTCGTCATAGCCCCATCATCCCCGGTGCCCGCACCGTCCGTGGCGGGGGATTCAAGGAAGGAACCATGCTCTCCCCATTCCGTGCCCAGCTCAGCACCCTGTGGACCTCCGTCGTCCTGCTCGCGGTGGCCTACCTCGCGCTCCCACCGGTTCATCGGGCCATCGCGGCCAAGTCCGAGGGCGACGAGGGCTTCCTCACCAGCATCCTGGCCACCCACCTGCTGGTCATCAGCCCGGCGCTCACGCTCGTGGTCAGCGCCGCGGCGGGCTACCGCTACGGCTTCGTGTGGGCACTCATCCCGCTCACCGCACTCGCCTGGCTGCCGGCCGTCTTCTTCACCTACAACTCCTCGGCGCTGGCGTACACGCCGCTCTTCGCCGTGATCGCCGCGCTCGGACTGCTCGTCGGACGGGGCCTGCGGCGCGTCTTCAGGCGGTCGTCTCAACCTCGCTAAAACGCCGGCGAGCCGACCGTTCGTAGTGACAAGGTAGGGGCCATGACCCCCGACGCATCGAAGCTCTTCCCGGGCCGCTTCTTCATCGACAGTGTCCTGGACGCCGCCGACACCAAGATTGCGATGTCGCGCAGCATCACCATCCAGTACCTGCAGCGGGCGGCCATGGCGGGCATCCTGATCGGGCTGTTCTACGGCGTCTACTACGCGGTGGTGGCGACCTTCGGCGCGATTCCGGCCGGGGGTGCCACCTGGGAAGGGCTGGGCCGCTTCCTCGGCGCGCTCGTCTTCGGCTGGGCGCTCGTGTTCATCTACTTCACCAAGTCGGAGTTGTTGACCTCGAACATGATGCTCACCTCGATCGCCGTCTACTACAAGCGGGTGAGGGTGAGGCGAGCGGCGGCGCTGCTCGGCCTGTGTTTCGCCGGCAACTTCCTCGGCGGGCTCGCCTTGGCGCTCCTGCTGTCGTTCTCGACGCTGCCGTCCGCGTCCGCGTTGGAGCAGATGGTGCATTCGGTCGACATCAAGCTCGGCTATGTGACCTCGCTGAGCGGCATGGGCGACCTACTCGTACGCGCCATCTTGTGCAATCTGCTGATCAACGTGGCGATGCTGCTGGTCTACAACGGCTTCATCAAAGACGCGATCACGATGGCGTTGGCCATGGTGATGTCGGTGTTCATCTTCGCGTTCACCGGCCTGGAGCACTCCGTGGCCAACACCGTCCTGTTCACCATCGTCGGTTTCGAGCACGGCATCGACGTCGGCCTGGCTGCCGGCAACGTCGCGATCGCCCTCGTCGGCAACTTCATCGGCGGCGGCTTCCTCATCGGCGTCTACTACGCCTACATCAACGACCACCGCCGCCTGCACGCGGCCGACGCGGTCGTCTGAGGCGCGGCCTCGGACGACGGCGTCCGCACGACCGGGTCAGGGGATGACGGTCATCGGGTTGACCGGCACGCCGTTGGAGTACACCTGCAGGTGCAGGTGGCAGCCGGTCGACAGCCCGGTGGTGCCGACGGTGCCGAGGTTTTGCCCCAGGGTGACCTTCTGACCCGCTTTGACCGCCATGGACGACATGTGGGCATAGCCCGTCATCAGGGAACGTCCGCCGATCACGCCGTGGTCGACGATCACGTAGTTGCCGAAGCCTCCCTGGACCCGCGCCGACACGACCGTGCCGGACTGTGCGGCGTACAGCGGCGTGCCGCACCCGGCGCCGAAGTCGGTGCCGTTGTGCATGCGCCAGTAGTTCAGGATCGGGTGGAATCGCTTCCCGAACGGTGAGCCGGGGCGCCCCTTCACCGGGCGGATGAAGCCCTGCGGGCTCAGGATGGCCTGCGGCCCCTCGGCCGCCAACGGGTAGGTGCTCGGATCCCGCGACACGACCCCGGCCGCGACCAGCGCCGCGATGTCCTCCCGCGACAGGCCGCTGGCGAGCTGGCCGGCGACGCGCTGCGCGAGTTCACCCTGGACGGAAAGCTCCTCGGCCAGCAGTTCCTCGTAGCGCGCCTGATCCGCCGCGAGCGCCTCTTCGGCCTTGCGCCGCAATTGCTCGTGGCGGGCGACGAGTTCCCCGACGGCGGATTCCTGCGCGACGGCGTCCGCCTCGAGCTTCGTCTTGGTGACGACGAGCGCCTCGGCCTGCTTCTTGTTCGCGGCGACCGCGGCCTCGATCTCGGCCTGCTCGCGCTCGGCGCGCTCCAGGCGCGCTTCGAGCACCTTCAGTTCGCTCATCCGTTGCGCGGCCGTGTCGAAGATGGTCGTGTCCCACTGGAGGCGCTGGGTGACCTGCGCCGGCGTCTCCGCGCCGAGCACGATCCCGATGCCGGTGAGGCCGGTCTGATGCTGGTACGCCTCGCGTGCCGCCTCGGCGATCCGCGCCTGCTGGTCGGCGACCTGCCGGCGAGCGTCGTCGGCGGCCGCCGTGGCGATCCGCAGCCGCTCCTGCTCCTCGACGAGCCGGAGCGCCAGTTCGGCGTCTCGTCGTTTCGCCTCGGCGAGCTCGTCGCGGGTGCGGGCGAGCTGCTCGCGTGCCGCGGCCAGCGCGGTCTTGGCCGTCTCGAGTTCCGCCGCGGCCTTCTCGACCTCGCTGGTTTGCTCGTGGACCTGCGCGCGGGCGGCGTCCACGTCGGCCTTGGCCTGCTGGTGGCGCTCGGTGAGGGGATCGGCGGCGGCGGGCGCGATGACGCCGAAGGCGAGGGCAATACTCAGGGCTCCGCCGGCCAGCGCGGTGCGCCGGCGTCGGTTCGGAGCCGCGGAGCAGGCGGGGGAAGACACCTGTCGCACGTGGGGACCTTTGCTCGGTTGGCGAGTGTTTCGAGGCCGACCCTAGCCCCGCCCGGTGCTCGAGCGACGGTGCCCGCCCGCGTGTCCGGCCGATTCACAGGGACGCCGTGGCACGATGGGGCCATGCCGCAGACCCCGCCGACGACTCTGTTCACGCCCGCTCCGCTCATGCGTGCGGCATCCGCGCCCACCGTCCGCGACGCGATGAGCCTGGTCGCCCCCGGGCGACGGGTGTCCATCGCGGTCCGACCGGACGGCGTCCGGTTCCAGGCGCACAAGCGCGCCGACGAGGTGCGCGTGTTCGACGCGGCGGGCGCCGACGTCACCGACGCCCTGCCTGCGGTCACCGAGGCGATGCGCAGCGCGGACGCCGACGCTCTCGTCGTCGACGGCTTCGCGGTCGGGCCGGACGCCGTACCGTCCTTCACGGACGCGCTGCTGATCGACTCCCTCGTCGCGACCCGCCCGCTGTCGGAGCGCGCCGCGGCCCTCGCCGAGCGGGTGCCGGTCGCGCAGATGAACCAGGCGACCATCACCGACCAGCCCGCCATCGCCGAGGCGTTCGCCGCCCACGTCCGCGCGCAGGGTCATCCGGCGGTCGTCGTCAAGGCGCTCGACTCGCCCTACGACCCCGCCGTCTCGGCCTGGGCCGAGGTCGTCTTCTCGTAACCGCCGGCCATGGTGGAGCGCTTCGACGCGGCCACCGTCGGGCGCGCGGAAGAGGCGTCCGACGGCGCGCTGGGGTGGGTTCCGGTGGCCAGGAGGGTTCCCCGGTCGGCGCCGCGTGGCGATGGACCGGATCGCCTGAGCTGCTCCCTCTGCCGAGGCCGGGTCGCGAGCGTTACGCTAAGCCATGGCTTCCCAGGACGAACTTCGCATTGTCGACAACCCTGAACGTCGCCGCTTCGAGGCGCGCGACGGCCGCCGGCTGGCCGGCTGGGCCGAATACGACGAGACGGCCGAACTGATCGTCTTCACCCACACCAACGTGAACCCCGAGTGGGAGGGCAAGGGCGTGGGCAGCACCCTCGTGCGAACGGTGCTGGACCACACCCGATCCCAGGGCATGAAGGTGCTGCCGCTGTGTCCGTTCGTCAAGACCTGGATCGACCGCCACCCCGACTACGCCGACCTGGTGTTCCACCCGGCTGAGGGCGAGGGATCGCCGCCGCCGCTGGGCGTCGTGTGAGTTCCTGCCTGGAAGAGAACCCTTGCCTGCGGAATTCATAGGCAAGGGTTCTCTTCGTAGGCGAGAACGCCCGGGCTCAGCCGGCTGACGGGTGAGTCATGTCCATCGGAACCACCCATGCGTCGAACTCCTCGGCGGTGAGTGCCCCCGAGCGCAGCGCCGCCTCGCGCAGCGTCGAGCCGGTCTTGTTGGCGTCCTTGGCGATGGCCGCCGCCTGGTCGTAGCCGATGTGACGGTTGAGCGCCGTCACCAGCATCAGGTTCGACGACAGGTTGGCCTCGATGCGTTCCAGGTTGGGCTCCAGTCCGCTCACGCAGTGCTCGTTGAAGGACGCCGCCGAGTCGGCCAGCAGACGGATCGACTCCAGTACCGCGTGCGCCATGACCGGCTTGAACACGTTGAGCTGGAAGTTGCCCTGGCTACCGGCGAAACCGACCGTCGCGTCGTTGCCGAACACGCGCGCGACGACCATCGTCACCGCCTCGGACTGGGTCGGGTTCACCTTGCCCGGCATGATCGAGCTGCCCGGCTCGTTCTCGGGGATCTTCAGCTCGCCGATGCCGTTGCGAGGCCCGGAGGCGTACCAGCGCACATCGTTGGCGATCTTCATCATCGCCCCCGCCAGCACGCGCAGCGCGCCGCTGACCTCGACCAGCGAATCATGCGCCGACAAGGACGCGAACAGGTTGGCCGCCTGCTGGAACTCCAACCCGGTCTCGGCCGAGATCCGGGCCGCGGTGAGGCGTCCGAAGTCGGGGTGAGCGTTCAGGCCGGTGCCGACGGCCGTGCCGCCGATCGCCAGGTCACGGGCGCGGGAGTCGGCGTGCCGGATGCCCTCGAGCGCGAAGTCGAGCTGCGCGACCCAGCCGCCGATGACCTGGCCGAGGGTGACCGGGGTGGCGTCCTGCAGGTGAGTGCGGCCGACCATGACGACGTCGGCGTACTGCTCGGCCTTGGCGGCGAGGACGTCGCGCAGCGCCACCACGGGCGCGTACAGCCGCTCGTTCAGCTCGCACACGACGGCGATGTGCATCGCGGTCGGGAACGTGTCGTTGCTCGACTGGCCGCGGTTGACGTGGTCGTTGGGGTGCACGGGCTTCTTCGAGCCGGGCTCGCCGCCGGCCAGCTCGATGGCGCGGTTGCTGATCACCTCGTTGGAGTTCATGTTCGACTGGGTGCCGGAGCCGGTCTGGAACACCACCAGCGGGAAATGCGCGTCGAGGTCGCCGGCGATGACCTCGTCGGCGGCCTGGACGATCAGGTCGGTCAGGTCGGCGGGCAGTTCGCCCAACTCGCCGTTGGCCTGGGCGGCCGCCTTCTTGAGGACGCCGAGCGCGCGCACCATCGCGCGCCCCCAGACGAACGTGTCGCGGCCGATGTCGAAGTTGCCGATCGAGCGCTGCGTCTGCGCGCCCCAATAGGCGTCGTCGGGCACCTCGATGGGGCCCATGCTGTCCGTTTCGATGCGGGTCATGCCTCCCATCTTGACGCCCGGGCCGCCCAGACCCAAGCGCGGGCGAGCCCCGCCGAGATGGCAGGATGTCCGGGTGCCCATCCCGCCCCGCTCCGGCCCGCCCCGCTCCTCTCGCGCCGGTCTCGGCTGGCTGGTCCTGGCGGCCGTGTGCTGGGGAACCTCCGGCACACTCGGCGTCGGGCTGCGCGGGTCGTCCGGGCTCGGGCTGCTCGCGGCCGGCGGCTACCGGCTGCTCGTGGGCGGCGTCCTCATGCTGGCGTTCGCGGCGACGGTGCGCCGGCTGAGGCTGCCGCGCACGGCGTCCGGCTGGCGACGCGTCCTCGCACTCGGCATCGCGACGAGCGCGTTCCAGGCCGCGTTCTTCTCGGCGATCGGGTTCGTGGGGGTGTCGGTCGCGACGCTGGTCACGATCGGATCCTCGCCCGCCATGGTGCTGGCCGTCGAAGCGGCGACCGGACGCCAGCGGCTCACCGGCCGCCTCGCGGCGTCCCTGGTGCTGGCGGTCGTCGGGCTCGGGTTGCTGGCGGGGTCGCCGCCGCCCGGGCTGTCGGCGCGCGACGCCGCGATCGGGACGGCGCTCGCCTTCACCGCCGGGGCGTCCTTCGCGGCGATCAGCCTGCTGGGGGCCAATCCGGTGCCCGACTTCGACGACACCACCGGCACCGGGCTGGCGTTCGTCGGCGGGGGCGTCCTCGTGCTGAGTTCCGCCGCGGTGACCGGTTCGATCGCGTTCGTGCCGACGGCGGCGTCGATCGCGCTCCTAGTCGGGCTCGGCTTGGTGCCGTCGGCGGTGGCGTACCTGGCGTACTTCCGCGGGTTGAGGACGCAGACCGGAACGGTCGGCTCGATCGTGTCGCTGCTGGAGCCGACGACCGCCGCGATCCTCGCCGCCGCGGTGCTCGGCGAGCGGCTCACCGCGCCCGCGCTCGTCGGCGCCTGTCTGCTGATCACCGCCGTCGCGCTGACCGCCCTCGGCCCACGTCAGCTGGAGACGGCGACCCGGTAGTTCCAGATCTCGCTCGCCACACCGACCGGCCGGGGGCGTTCGCCGCTGCCCGGCTCCTGGCCGTGACCCCGCTTGAACGCGCTCGATTCGAGCCACGCCTGGTAGGACGCCTCGTCGTCCCACCGGGTGAGCACGAGCCACTGGGCGCGCTCGTCGGTGGGCTGCAGCAGTTCGAACCCCTGGAAGCCGGGCTGCCCGTCCACAGCGCCGAGCCGCCCGGCGAACCGCCGGGCGAGTTCGTCGCCGCTGTCGGCGGGAACCGTGATCGCGTTGATCTTGATGACCGTCATGCTCCCACTGTCCCACCTCACGGCACGCGCTGCTCGATAGCGGCCACCGAGCGGCCTCACGCACGGACCAGGCTGATCGAACTCAACCGAGCGAACCGCTCCACCATGCCCTCGAGATTCCCGATCCTCTTCGAACGGGCCGCGCTGCCACCACGGCCTTGCCATGTCGGGCGTCCAACGTACCTCCAGGCAAGGGATGCGGTGGCAGCAGGGTTCGAACCGGTGCAGCCGCCGCCGGAGCGATGAACGCGACACCCTGCGTGACCAGGGTCGCGAGGGCCAGCAGATGGATCATGAGCGTTCTCATTACTCCGTCGTATGGGGCTTGTCGCGTCAAGCCCACCCCATCCTCCCCCTAGCCTCACCCGGTTCCGTCGTGGCCGAGTTCGTTCGCTGCTCATCTCGTGTGGGGTCGGCAAGGACCAGCGTCGCTACACCTCACCCTCGCGGAGCGAGAGGACCGGAACCTCGACCACCTCGGTGCCCAGCGACACCAGGTCGACCTCGGCCTGGACGACCTCGCGCACCAGCCCGACCACGGCCGCCACGTCCGGCACCGCCAGCGTGAGCACCACCGTCGCCGCCCACGAGGCCTCCACCACGTCCACGCCGCGCGCCATCAGCGCGCCGTGCACACGGCCCGCCTCGGACGCCGAAACCTCCAACCCCACCAACTGCCGCACCTCGGGGCGCACCAGCGGCACGCCGACCAGGGCCGACGACACGGCGTCCGAATAGGCGCGCACCAACCCGCCGGTGCCGAGCAGCACCCCGCCGAAATACCGCGTGACCACGGCGACCGCGTTCGACACGCCCGCGCCGCGCAGCACCTCCAGCATCGGCATGCCGGCCGTACCCGCGGGCTCGCCGTCGTCCGAGCTGCGCTCGACCGGCTGCGCGCCGGGCACCTCGACGACGAACGCCAGGCAATGGTGGCGAGCGTCGGGATAGGTACCGCGCACCTCGGCGACCACGGCGCGGGCGGCGTCCTCGTCGTCGACGCGGGCCAGCCGGGTGAGGAAGCGCGAGCGCCGCACCTCGGTGGCGGTGTCGCCCGAGAACCCGCGCGGCAGCCACAGCGTCATGGCCACGATCCTGCCATGCGCGCCCGCACCCACCCCTTGCGATGGGACAATCGAGCACGTGACCATCACCCAGACCCCCGTCATCGCTCCCCCGGACTCCACCGTCTACGCCGCCGCGCGCGCCCGCTCCGACGCCCAGGCCAAGCCCGTCGGCTCACTCGGACGCCTCGAAGAGCTCGCCGCCTGGATCGCCGCCTGCCAAGGCGAGTGTCCGCCGCGCGCGCTCGACGACGCGCGCGTCGTCGTGTTCGCGGGCGACCACGGGGTGGCCGCGTCCGGCGTGTCCGCCTACCCCGTCGAGGTGACTCCGATGATGACGCACGGCATCCTGAACGGCCATGCGGGCGTCTGCGCCCTGGCCCGCTCGGTGGGCGTGTCGGTCAGCATCTACGACCTGGGCGTCACCGCGATCGAGGGCGTGCCCGACGAGGTGCGCCGCTTCCACATCGGCCCCGCCCGCCCGCTCGACACCGAGGACGCCCTCACCCCCGAGCAACGGGACGCCGCCCTCGCCGCCGGCGACACCCTCGCCGCCGAGGCCATCGCCGCCGGCGCCCAGATCCTGGCCACCGGCGACCTCGGCATCGGCAACACCACACCGTCCGCCGCCCTCGTCGCGGCCACCCTCGGGCTGCGCGGCGCCGACGTGAGCGGGCACGGCTCGGGCATCGACGACGCCGGCCTGCGTCGCAAAATCACCGTCATCGACCGCGCGCTCGACCGGATCGGCGACCGCGCCGACGACCCGCACCAGCGCCTCGCAGCCCTCGGCTCGGCCGACATCGCGGCCGCCGTCGGCTTCATGGCCGGCGCGGCGCGCCGCGGCGTCCCGATCGTCGTCGACGGCCTGATCGCCAGCGCCGAGGCGCTGCTCGCCGACGCCCTCTACCCCGGCACGCGCGCGTGGCTCGTCGCCGGGCACGTCTCGACCGAGCCCGGCTGTGCCCTCGCGCAGGCCCACCTCGGGCTGGAGCCGA
Source organism: Nigerium sp. (assembly GCA_016711325.1). GTDB lineage: Bacteria > Actinomycetota > Actinomycetes > Propionibacteriales > Propionibacteriaceae > Propioniciclava. Next base: position 235,181 of record JADJTH010000012.1, read on the forward strand.
TCATCGACCTCCGGATGCGGCTCGGCGAGGGCACCGGCGCGGTGATGGGGATCGGCGTCCTCAAGGCGGCCGTCACGGCACTGCGCGACATGCCCCTGCTCGCCGACCTGATGTGAGCCCGCACGAGCGCCGGGCGCCCGCCTGGCTCGACGGCGTCCGGCTCGCCTGGGGAACGCTGACGGCGATCCCCGGGCCGCCGCCCTCGAGCGTCGACGGCCGCGTCGCGCGCGCCGCCATGCTCGGCGCATGGCTGGTCGTGCTGCCGTTGACGCTGTTCGTCGCCGGGATCGGCGGTGCGCTCACGGCGCTCGGCGTCCCGAGCCTGGCCGCCGGCCTGCTCACGGTCGGCCTGCTGCAGCTGCTCACCAACGGCATCCACGCCGACGGGCTCGCCGACACCCTCGACGGCCTCGGTTCCGGACGCCGCCCCGAGCGGTCGCTCGAGATCATGCGCCGCGGCGACATCGGTCCTCTCGGCGCGACCGGGCTCGTCGTGGTGCTCGGCGCCCAGGCCGTGCTGCTCGGCGAGCTCCTGCTGCTGCCGCTCGGCTGGCTGCTCGCCGGCCTCGCCCTCGGCACCGGACGCCTCGCGACGGCGTTCGGGTGCGCGCGCGGTGTCCCGGCGGCGCGCGCGGACGGCCTCGGTCAGGCGATGGCCGGGTCCGTGCCGCGCTGGGCGGGCGCGCTCTCCTGGCTGTCGGCCCTCGGCGCCGGCGTCGGGCTCACCCTGCTCCTGGACGCCGCGGGCGGCCCCGAGCCCGTGATGATCGCGTGGTGGGCCTGGCCGGTCGGCATGGTGGTCGGCAGCGCCGGCGTGCTGTGGGTGCTCCGCACCGCGATCCGCCGGCTCGGCGGCATCACCGGCGACATCCTGGGTGCCCTGGTCGAGTCGATGACACTCGGCGTCCTGCTCGGCCTCGCGCTGGGCTGACCCGCCCGCGACAAGGATTTCAACCGACGCGCAGCGGACGCCCGGCCACCATGAGGACGACCTCGTCCACCGCGGCCCCGACCGCCTGGTTGGTGCGGCCGAGCAGGTCGGCGAAGAGGCGTCCGGACGCATGCTCGGAGACGAGCCCCCAGCCGACCTCATTCGACACCAGCACCAGCGGCCCGGGGTGGGCGGCCACCGCGTCCGCCAGGTCGGACGTGGCGTCGGCCATCACCGCGGCGACGTGGGCATGCGGCGCGTCCCAGCCCACGGCGTCCAGCCGGCGGGTGAGCCAGGTGCCGAGGCAGTCGACCAGCACCGGGCCGGCGTGCGCGCGCAGCGCTGCGGCCACGTCGACGGTCTCGACGGTCGACCAGGACGCCGGGCGCGAGAGGCGGTGCGCGGCGACCCGTGCGGCCCACTCGGGGTCGGCGACCGGATCGGCGGGATAGCCGGGCGTGACGTAGGTGACCGCCGCCTGCGCAGCGAGCGCCTGCTCGGCGTAGCGCGACTTTCCGCAGCGGACGCCCCCGGTGACGAGCATTCGACCCATGGCGACCCAGGATAGTGTCCCCGCCGGTGGCCTATCTTTGTTGGCGTGCCGCCTCGTCCACATCTCACGTTCGTTCGCCACGGGCAGTGCGTGGCGAACGCGCAGGGACGCGTCGCCGGGCAACTCGACAGTCCGCTCACCACGCTCGGCTACCGCCAGGCCGAGGCGACCGCGGTGCTGCTGGCGCCGCGCAAAGACCTGACCGCGGTCGTCACGTCCGACCTGCAGCGCGCCCGGGCCACGGCCCAGATCATCGCCGGCGTGCTCGACCTGCCGCTGCACACCGAGCCGGGTCTGCGCGAGCAGTGCTTCGGCGCGATGGAGGGTCAGCGTTTCGAGGATCTCGTCGCGAGCGGGCCGACCGCCGGTCACATCAACGAGATTCGATGGGGCAACGGCGAGTCGGTCGCCGACGTGTACGCCCGCCTCGCCGACACCTTCGACCGCATCCGCGGCGCGCACCCCGGGCCGGTGGTGCTCGTCACGCACGGCCACGTCATCCAGATCGGCATGGCACTGCTCCAGGGTCGCGGGGCGCGTGACATCGAGTGGTTCGACCTACCCAACGGCGGCATCGTGAACTGCCCGGTCACCGGCGCCGAACTCACGGCACCGGTCGCCGAGGGCGCGTGAACGGCTCGCCGGTCTACCTCGCGGGCCTCGACCTGCGCGGACGCCGCGTGCTCGTGGCGGGCGCCGGCCGGGTCGCCACCCGCCGCCTTCCCGCACTGATCAGCGCCGGCGCCGAGATCCAGGTGGTGGCGCCGGCGGCGACGCCCGCGGTGCGGGGCTGGGCGCGGGCAGGCCTTCTCACCTGGTCGCGCCGCCGCGTCGCGGTGGCGGACACCGACGGCTGCTGGTACGTGCTCGCGCTGACGGACGCACCGGGCGTCAACGCGACCTTGGTCGCCGAGTGCATCCGCGCGCGCGTGTTCTGCGTGCGCGGCGACGATGGGCGCGAGGGGACGGCCCGCACGCCGGCCACCGGAACGGTCGGCGACCTCACCGTCGGCGTGGTCGGCGACCGCAATCCGGGGCGTTCACGGTCGGCACGTGACATCGCCGTGGCTGCGGTCGCCCGGGCGGACGGCCCCTGACGAGGCCGCGCCCCACGACCGAGGAGTACCTCCCGAGGCGTTCCTGGGCGGCGTCCAGGTGCGTGCCCGGGCGTCGTCCACCCCAGGATTGAGGCGCGACAGGGCACTATGCTGCGCCCCATGCGCGTAGAGCTCACCCCCGGGACCGTGGCCCTCGTGGCCGGCGGGCCGGGCGACCCCGACCTCCTGACCCTCGCCGCGTGTCGCGCACTCGAGCAGGCCGACGTGGTGCTCTACGACTATCTGGCCCCCGATGTCGCGGGTCTCGTGCGCTCCGGCACGGAGCTGATCGCGGTCGGCAAGCGCCCCCGCAGCACCGACGCCACCAGCCAGGACGACATCAACGCCCTGCTCGTCGCTCAGGCCAAGGCCGGACGCCGCGTCGTCCGCCTCAAGGGCGGCGACAACTACGTGTTCGGACGCGGCGGCGAGGAATGGCTGCACTGCGCCGACGCGGGCGTCCCGGTGATCGTGATCCCGGGGGTGACCTCCGCCACCTCCGCGCCGGCGTTCGCGGGCATCCCGGTCACGCATCGCTCCTTGTCGCAAGGATTCACGGTGGTGTCGGGCCACGCCGCACCCGGGCACGCCACCAGCACGATCGACTGGCGCGCGCTCGCCCGGTCGGGCACCACGCTCGTGCTGCTGATGGGCGTGAAGAACCTGGCGGCGATCGCCGCCGAACTCCGCGACGGCGGGCTGTCATCCGACACGCCCGCCGCGATCGTGTCGTCGGCGTTCGGCGAGACGGCGTCCGTCGTGCGCGGCACCCTCGCGACGATTGCCGATCAGGCCGTGTCCGCCGGCGTCAGGCCGCCCTCGATCGTGGTGATCGGCGCGGTGGCGGGGCTGGACCTCTCCTGAGGACTTGCTGTCCGGAGGCGAGGCGGTGGGCATGGTGAGCCCGGTCGCCTTGGGTTTCGTTCGTCTGACGACCGGACGCCGCGCGCTTGCGTCCCCGCTCCGCGTCGAGCAAGCGACGGGCGTGGTGACGTCCTGGCTCCGCCAATCAGAAGTCCGTTTCCCGCCCGACACCCGGCGTGGCCGCGTTGAGCGTCCGGCCACCAGCCTGCCCGTCTCGTGACGATCGCGACCGACGATGGGACGCCCTTCTGACGGAGCCCCGAGCTGAGCCATCCACGATGGAACTGGACCGCGACGGCCGGCGAGGCTGCGCGGGCCTCAGCTCAGCCGACCGGGGCGGGGCGGTCCTCGAAGGAGCGCACGAACACCGGCCGGTCGGGCGTCGAGGAGGACCGATCGTAGCGGTAGCCCGCCTCATCGAACTCGGTGAGGGCGCGCGGCGTCCGGACGCGCCCGCGGACCATCCAGCCGGCCATCATGCCGCGGGCGCGCTTGGCGTAGAACGAGACGATCGAACGCCGGCCGCGCGCGTTGGCGTCCTCGAAACGCGGGGCGATGACGCGCGCCGCCAGCGCGTCCGGGCGGACGGCGCCGAAGTACTCTTCGGAGGCCAGATTGACCACGACGTCCGCGCCCGGAGATGCGGCGAGATCGACGGCGAGCTGCTCGGCGATCCGGTCGCCCCACCACTGGTAGAGCGTGGCGCCGCGCTCGGTGCGCAGCCGGGTGCCCATCTCGAGGCGGTAGGGCTGGATGAGATCGAGGGGCCGCAGGACGCCATACAGACCCGACAGGATCCGCACGGTCTTCTGCGCCTCGGTGAAGTCGCGGGCGTCGAAGCGCCGGGCGGCGTCCATGCCCTGGTAGACGTCGCCGGCGAACGCCAGCAGCGCCTGCTTGGCGTTGCGGCGCGTGAACGGCACCGAGAATCCGGCGTAGCGCTGCGCGTTGAGCGCGGCGAGGTCGTCGGAAATGCCCATCAGCCCCGCGATGTCGGACACCGCGAGCCCACGAAGCACCTCGATCAGCGCGCTCGCCTCGTCGAGCATCCGCGGCTCGGTGCACGTGGCGGTGACGGGTGTGGTCTCGAAGTCGAGCGACTTGGCGGGCGACAGCAGCGTGATCACCTTCGTGAGCCTAGCCGTCGCGATGTGACCGAGGATCCCGGTCCCGAGACCACCCGCCCACTAAGGTCGTCGGCATGCGATTCCTCTTCCTGGGCGCCGGCGCCATCGGCACCTACGTCGGTGGTTCACTCGCCACAGCCGGGCACGAGGTGTCGTTCGTCGAGCAACCCGGCACCGCCGCCGCGATCGCCGAGCAGGGGCTGACGGTCGAGACGGCGTCCACGCGCCATGTCGTGCGCGGGATCGCGATGTTCACCGACCCGGCGCCCGCGCTCGACGCCGGACCCTACGACGTGTGCGTCTTCGCGCTGAAGTCGTTCGACACGGCGTCCGTTCTCGACGCCTGGCTGGCGCTCGGCCGCCCGCTGCCGACGATCCTGTCGGTGCAGAACGGCGTCGACAACGAGGCCGTCATCGCCGCACGGCTCGGCGCCGACCGCGTCATCGCGGGCACGATCGCCACCGCCATCGCCAAGCCCGGCGTCGGGCACGTGATCGAGGAGACGCACCGCGGCATCGGCATCGCCCTGGGCCATCCGCGCTCCGGCGACCTGATCGCCGCGCTCAACGACGCCGGCCTCGGCGCCCGCGGCTACGCCGACGCGGCGTCCATGAAGTGGTCGAAGCTGCTCACCAACCTCCAGGGGAGCGCCACTTCGGCGATCCTCGATCTGCCGGTCGGCGCCGTGTTCGCCGACCCGCGCCTGCACGCCGTCGAGACCGCGGCGATGCGCGAGTGTCTGCGTGTGATGCGCGCGCTCGGCCATCGTCTCGTCGACCTTCCCGGAACGCCCGTGCGCGCGCTCGCCTTCGCCGTCCAGCGCCTTCCTCTGGCGCTCACGCGACCGATCTTCGTCCGGCTCCTCGGCGACAGCCGCGGCGACAAGATGCCCAGCCTGCACATCGATCTCCACTCCGGACGCCGCCGCTCCGAGGTCGGCTACCTGCACGGCGCGGTCGTCCGGCACGGGGCCCGCGCGGGCGTGCCGACGCCCGTCAACGCGCTGCTCACCGCCACCTTGGAGGGGCTCACCGCCGGCACCGAGGACATCGCGGCGTTCCGGCACAACCCCGACGCCCTCCTCGCGCGCCTGCGCTGACCCTCCTGCCCGCACAGGTCACCCCGGTACGCTGCCGTCATGAGCGAGTTGGAGATACTCGGGCTGCCCCTGCACCCGCTCGTCGTGCACCTCGTCGTCGTGGCGCTGCCGGTGGGTGCGCTCGCGACGATGGCGGCCGTGTTGTCCCCCGTCGTGAGATCCCGCTACGGGACGCTCGCGCTGGCGACCCTGAGCGTGGGCGCGCTGGCGTCCGTCGCCGCCATGATCACCGGCACCATCCTCGCCGAGACGGAAACCCGGCCCGAGCAGCACGCGAGTTTCGGCACCTGGACGGTCATCGCCGCGCTGACCACGTCCGCGATCGCATGGGCCTGGTGGGTGCTGGAGCGCCGCCGCGAACAGACCCCGCCCGGGCACAGCGGGCTGGCGGCGATGGTGTCGGGAGCCGTGGCCGTCACCGGCGCCGTCGCCGTCGTCGGCCTCACCGTGGCCACCGGGCACAGTGGCGCGCAGGCCACCTGGGGCACCCGGGCCGCCGTGCCGCCGGCGTCCGGCTCCACCGCCACGCCGACCACCGGCGCATCGGCCGCGTCCGGCTCCGCGGCCACGCCCGACATCGACCGGACCTACTCCCTCGACGAGGTCACGCAGCACGACGACGCGTCCTCGTGCTGGGCCGTCGTCGCGGGGCAGGTGTACGACCTCACCGGGTGGGTGAACCAGCACCCGGGAGGCCCCGCGCGCATCCTCGCCCTGTGCGGCACGGACGCCTCCCTCCAGTTCGAGGCCCAGCACAGCGGCCAGGCACGTCCCGAGCGGCAGTTGGCGTCCTTCCGCCTCGGCAGCCTCGCACCGTAGCGGGAGGCGTTCGCGGCTATCCTGACGGCCATGACCTCCTCCCCCCCGCCCACCGACTTCATCCACGACGCGATCCGTCGCGACAACGAGGCCGGAACCTACGCGGGGCGGGTGCAGACCCGGTTCCCACCCGAGCCCAACGGCTACCTGCACATCGGACACCTGAAGGCGATCACGGTCGACTTCGGCATCGCCGAGGACTTCGGCGGCTCGTGCATGCTGCGCCTCGACGACACCAACCCCGACACCGAGGACGTCGAATACGTCGACTCGATCGTCGACGACATCGCCTGGCTCGGCTACACGCCGGCCGAGGTGCGCTACGCGTCCGACTATTTCGGTCAGCTCTACGCCTGGGCCGAGTACCTCGTCGAGCAGGGGCTCGCGTACGTCGACGACCAGGACGGCGAGACGATCTCGGCGACCCGCGGCGATTTCTCGACGCCCGGCGTGAACTCGCCGTTCCGCCAGCGCTCGGTCGAGGAGAACCTCGACCTGCTGCGCCGGATGCGCGCCGGCGAGTTCCCCGACGGCACGCGGGTGCTGCGCGCCAGGATCGACATGGCCCACGAGAACATGCAGATGCGCGACCCGGTCATGTACCGGATCCGGCACGCGCACCATCACAACACCGGCGACGCGTGGCCGATCTACCCCACCTACGACTGGGCGCACGGCCAGAGCGACGCCTTCGAGGGCGTCACCCATTCGCTGTGCACGCTCGAGTTCGAGTCGCACCGTCCGCTGTACGACTGGTTCCTGGCGAACCTGCCCCTGGATTCGGCCGCGCCGCGCCAGATGGAATTCGCCCGTCTCGAGCTGACCCACACGGTCACCTCGAAGCGCCGCCTGCGCACGCTTGTCGAGCAGGGCGTCGTGGACGGCTGGGACGATCCCCGCATGCCCACTCTGCGCGGCCTGCGCCGGCGCGGCTACCCGGCGTCCGCACTGCGCGCCTTCTGCACCGCCGTCGGCATCACCCGCACCAACACCCGCAAGGCGATCGAGGAACTCGAAAGCTACGTGCGCCGCGAACTCAACGCGACCGCGCAGCGGCGCATGACCGTGCTGCGCCCGCTGAAGCTGGTGCTGACCAACTGGCCCACGGACGCCGACGGCAACCCCGTCGTGGAGCACTTCGAGATCGCCAACAACCCCGAGAACGCCGAGGACGGCACCCGCCAGGTCGCGTTCTCCGGCGAACTGTGGATCGAGGCCGACGACTTCGCCGAGGTTCCGCCGCCGAAGTACTTCCGGCTCTCCCCCGGGCGCGAGGTGCGGCTACGCGGCGCCTACTTCGTCACGGCGACGGACGTCGTGAAGGACGCCGACGGCACCATCGCGCAGGTGAACGCCACCTACGATCCCGCCAGCCGCGGCGGCAACTCTCCCGACGGCCGCAAGGTGAAGTCGACGATGCACTGGGTGTCGGCGGCGCATGCGGCCCCCCTCACGGTCGCCCTGTACGACCGCCTGTTCTCGACGGCGGCGCCCGGTGCGTCCACCGGCGAGCCGCTCGACGACGTCAACCCGCGCAGCCGCGAACTGCTGACCGGCTGCCAGGCCGAGGCGGCGCTCGCCGAGGCGGGCCCCGGCCAGGTCGTCCAGTTCGAGCGCCTCGGCTATTTCGCCGCGGACGCCCGCAGCCCGGGCCTGTTCCATCGCACGGTGGGCCTGCGCGATGAGTGGGCGGCGGCGCAGCGCCGGCGGTGAGCGTCGTAGGCTGACCGTTCGTGTCCGCCTCCTTCCATCCCGTCCGCGCGCGTGCGGGCATCTCGCTGTTCTTCTTCACCAACGGCGCGATGATGGCGGGCATCCTGCCCCGCTATCCCGAGATCAAGGCGGCCTTCGAGCTGTCGAACACGGCGTTCGGGTTCATGGTGGCCGCCGGACCGCTGGCGTCGGTCGCCGCATCGTCGCTGCCCGCGCCGCTGATCCGCCGCTTCGGTGCGCAGCGGGTCGCGCTCGCCTGGACCTGCGCGATGGCCGCCGCCATGGTGCTGGCCGGCTTCGCGCCGCACGTCGGGGTGTTCGCGCTCGCCCTGGGCCTGGCGGGCTTCTCCGACGCGATCGTGGACGCCGGACAGAACGTGCACGGCGTCCGGGTGGAGGACGCCTACGGCAAGACGATCATCAACTCGCTGCACGCGCTGTGGAGCCTCGGCGCGACGACCGGCGGGCTGGTCGGGGCGTGGGCGGCGTCGCGGCAGATCCCGCTGCCGGTGCACCTGACCGGCGTCGCGATCGTCCTGATCGCGCTGGCGGCGCTGGCGACCGCGCTCGGGCGGCTGCCCGGCGACCAGCGTCCGGTGGTGGCGACCGAGTCGGAGATCACGCCGCCGACGAAGCTCCCTCCCGGCGCGTGGGGGATGATCCTGCCGCTGGTGGTCCTGTGCATCGCGGGGGTCGCCGTCGAGGACGTCGCCGCCAACTGGGGGGCGCTCTACCTGGTGCAGGTGGTGGGCGCGACCGCCGCGTTCGGCGGCATCGGCTACACGGTGATGATCGGAGCCCAGTTCATCGGACGCCTCCTCGGCGATCCGGCGACCGACCGGTGGGGCAGCGTCGCCGTGATCCGCATGGGCGGGGCGATGATCGCGGTCGGCGGCGTCCTGGTGATCGCGTTCCCGGTGGCACCGGTCGTCATGGTCGGCTACGCGCTGTGCGGCTACGGCTGCGCGACGGTCGTCCCGACGGCGTACGCGGCCGCCGGACGCCTCCCGGGCCTTCCGGTCGGCGCGGGCATCACCTACGTGAGCTGGCTGATGCGTGTGGGATTCGTGGCGACCTCGCCGGTCATCGGCTCGCTGTCCGACCTGACCAGTCTTCGGGTCTCGCTGGGTCTGCTCGCGGTGGTCGGCGTCGCGATCGTCTACCTGGCACGCGTCGTCCGGCCCGCGGAGCAGGCGTCCGTCTGAGCGCGGATCGGTTCGTGCGCAGGATAGGAACTCTTGCGCACGATATTCCGTAGGCAAACGTTCCTTCCGTGGGCGTGAGCACTCGCCTGGGATGATCCGGCGTGCCAGAGTGAGGCATGGCGACAGCACCCCGCACGACGTTGACGTTCCTCGGCGCGGCCGGCACGGTGACCGGCTCCAAGTACCTGCTGACGGTCGGCGACCGCCGGATCCTCGTCGACTCGGGCCTGTTCCAGGGCGAGAAGAAGTGGCGCCTCAAGAACTGGGAGCCGTTCCCGGTCGAGCCGGGTTCCCTGTCCGACGTGCTCCTCACCCACGCCCACCTCGACCACGTGGGCTACCTGCCCGTGCTGACCCGCACCGGATTCACCGGGCCGATCTGGTGCACCGAGGGAACCCGGCAGCTGGCCGAGATCGTCCTGCGGGACGCCGCCAAGCTGCAGGAACAAGAAGCCGAGGACGCCAACGAACGCGGCTACTCCAAGCACCACCCGGCCCAGCCTCTGTACACGACCGCCGACGTCGAGGCGATGCTCGGGCAGTTCGTCGCCCTGGAGTACGACGCCGACTTCGAGCTCACCGGCAACGAACGCCCGGGATTCGGCGCCGATCCCGACGAGCGGATCACGATCCGGCTCACCCGCGCCGGCCACATCCTCGGCTCGGCGTCCATCAACGTGTGGACGCCCACGGCATCGGTCCTGTTCTCCGGCGATCTCGGACGCCGCGAGCACCCGGTCCTCAAGCCGCGCGAGATTCCCGCCGAGGGTGCGCCGTTTGTCCTGGTCGAATCGACGTACGGCGACCGCGACCACCCCGTGCCGGTCAACCTTCCGCACGAGGGCTTCGCGGACGTCATCCGCCGGACCATCGCCCGAGGCGGCACGGTGCTGGTGCCGGCGTTCGCGATCGACCGCACCGAGGTCGTCCTCAAGACCATCTCGGAACTCGAACGCGACCAGCGCATCCCCGACGTGCCGGTCTACGTGAACTCGCCGATGGGCACCCGCGCACTGCGGGTCTACCAGACCCTCACCGACGAACTGCGCGACGACCTGCGCCCGGACGAGTTCGTCGCCATCCCCGACCTGACCGCCGTCGAATCGACCGAGGACTCGATCAGACTCACCGAACCGGGTGGGCACGGGCCGGCCGTGATCATCTCGTCGTCCGGCATGGCGACGGGCGGGCGCGTCCTGCGTCACCTCGAAGAGCTGCTGCCGGATCCGAAGAACGCCGTGGTGCTGACCGGCTACCAGGGCATCGGCACGCGCGGGCGTCACCTGTCCGACGGCGCGGGTCAGATCAAGATCCGCGGCACCTATGTGCCGGTGCGCGCCGAGGTGTTCCACGACCGCGAGTTCAGCGTGCACGCCGACCGCACCGACATCATGAGCTGGCTGGCCGCGCTCGACCCACGCCCGACGCAGGTGTTCTGCATCCACGGAGAACCGGATTCCGCCGCGGCCCTCGCCGCGCGAATCAAGGCCGATCTCGGCGTCCAGGCCATCGCCCCGCGCCTGGGCGAAGTGGTGCTGCTGGACGCCACGGAGATTCCGGCCCACGCCGGCGTCCGCGCGGTGATGACCCCGCCGGTCGCGCGGGCGCCGCGCCAGGAGGTGCGCGGCTGGTTCGCCTACGCGCCGCTGACCGGCCCGCTGCCGGACGGTCGCCCGTCCTACCGCCTGCTCACGGGCGCGCCGGGCGACGAGTTCGACCACCTGGTCAGCGCGGCGATGGGCGAGGGCTACGGACCGAGCGGGCCGCCCGTGCTGGTGGCGACGTCGAACGGGATCCTCGCCGCCCAGGCGGTCACCTGGCAGGCGCCCTGGCCCGAGGCGCCCGGAGGGATCGGCTGAGCGCCTGACATGGCGGACACCCGTGGCCCTCAGTCGGGCCACAGGTGTCCGTCATCTTTCGCGGGCACGGGTGGCGACAGCGCACCGCGCTCGCCCGCCTCCACCGCCAGCACGTCGGTCGGGTTGGCGAGGCGCGCCGTGTTCGTGCTCCGTCCACCGGTCCATGCCCTCGCCGTCAAGGTGCTCTCCACGGTGGTCGTCACTTCGATGAGCAGGCTCGTCGTCCTCACCCTCCGCGCCGTCGTCGGCCCCTTCTCGGCCATCTGGTACACCCTGATGTCCCTCGGACGCCGGCGCGAGCAGGCGGGTCAGCCGGTACTGCCCGCCTGGATGCGTCAGCCCTCCCCGCAGGCGCCGGGGCAGGCCTGACGCCCTGATCGCCGAACGTTCCCGACCTCGGGGGGTTGCGGGAATCCCGGCCTCGGGTGTCCGATAGCGGGATGCAGATCCTTGTCGAACTCGGCGACGTCGCCGTGGCCCGCGCGGCCAGGGAGCACCTTCCCACGATCGCTCGTCTCCTGGCCGACGACCCCACCTCGCCGCAGTACGTCGCCACCACCACCCTCGTTTCCGACGACATCGTCGGCCCGCTCCGCGAGGTGCTCGACCTGGAGCCGTACTTCGACCGTATCGACGCCGACCCCAACCAGTTGCTGGCGGTGGTGCTGGACGAGGGCGACCGCGTGATCGGCACGTTCCAGCTCACGATGCTGCCCACGCTGGCCCGCGGGTGCGCCATCCAGGCGATCGTGTCGGCCGCGCGCATTCGGGCGGGATCCGACAGCCTCGCGGTGGCCAAGCGGGTGTTCGCCTGGGTCATCGAGCACGCCCGGAACCAGGGCGCCCGGGTCTTGGTGGTCGTCGCCGACAAGGATCGCGCCCACATGCACGGCTTCTTCACCACGATGGGGTTCCGGACGAGCCACGACGGGCTCGTCCTTCCCCTTTGACGGTGAAGGAATCCCCGATTCGAATCCGGCTGACGCCGTCAGCGCTTGTCGGCTCGACCGATCGGTCACACGTCTCATTCGACTGACAGACAGGCTTGGCCGTGCCGCCCGCTCGGCTTAGCCGCCCGGATTGAGCCTCGCGAGCGAGGCTGCGAGCGCCGTCGCGTACGCGCACCAGCCCGCGTACGCGACCAGGCCCGCCGCCTTGGGCCCCGTCTTCAGGCCGCGGCGCGCCAGGTCTGTCGAGGACGCCGCGAGCAGCGCCGCGCCCGCGGTCGCCAGCGGCAGGTTCCTGGCCCGGAAGAACAGGCCCGACCAGGCGGCGTTCAGCGTGAGGTTCACGGCGAGCGCCCGCCCGTAGTCGGACGCCTCGGCATCGCGCCGCTGCGTCTCCAGGTCGTGGATGACCGCGGTGGAGGTGACGGCGATGATCGCGTACAGCGACGTCCACGCCACGGGGAACGCCCATCGCGGGGGCTGGAATGCGGGCTTGCGCAGCTTCTCGTACCACGGATCGTCCGGCGCGGTGAGCAGCGAACCCACCACCGCGCAGGTCGCGACGCCGGCGCCGACCTTGGCGAGCGTGAGGCCCCAGGCGGGGCCGCGCGTCGAGCGGTTCATGGACCGTCTCCTCTCGGTTGGGGGTACCCCTTCACCGTAGGCGTCCGGTCGGCAGCGGACAATGCTCGGGCCCCGTAGGCTCGGGCGACAACACGGCCGCGACCCACCCGGCCTGACGAGGAGAGGGACGAATGAGGAACACGGTGCAGGCCCCCGCGGCGGTGGTGATGGTGCGCCCGCATCACTTCACCCCCAACCCCGAGACGGCCGCCGACAACGCCTTTCAGCTGCCGCGTCCCGAGCTGACGTCCGAGTCGATCGCGGCGCGCGCGCTGCGCGAGTTCGATGAGGTCGTCCGCAGGCTGATGCGCCACGGCGTCCGGGTGCACGTCTTCGACGACCTCGGCACGGACACGCCCGACTCGGTGTTCCCGAACAACTGGTTCTCGACCCACCACGGCGGCCGGGTGGTCGTCTATCCGATGGCGGCGCCGAGCCGGCGCGGGGAGCGGCGCGCCGACATCGTCGAGATGCTGAAGCGCGACTACCGCGTCCAGGAGGTGATCGACTACTCGGGCCTCGAGAACGACCGGCTGTTCCTCGAGGGCACCGGCGCCATGATCCTCGACCACATCGAACGCGTCGCCTACGTGGGGGCCTCGCATCGCGCCGATCCGATCATCCTGGAGCGGTTCTGTACCCATCTCGGCTACGAGCCGATGGTGTTCCCCAACGAGGATCCGACCGGCGCCTCGATCTACCACACCAACGTCATCATGAGCATCGCCACGGAGTTCGCCATCGTGTGCACGGAGGTGATGACCGACGCCGGCCGCCGCGACGAGATCCTCGCCCGGCTTCGCGCGTCCGGGCGCGACATCATCGATCTCAGCTGGGATCAGGTCACCGACTTCTGCGGCAACGGCCTCGAGCTCACCGGCACGGGCGGACGCCTCTTCGCCTGCTCGCGGCGCGCCGCGGACGGCTTCACCGACGAGCAGCGGGCGGCCATCGGGCGCTCGGCGACGATCGTCGCGATCGACGTTCCCACGATCGAGTTGGCCGGCGGGTCGGTGCGCTGCATGCTCGCCGGCATCCACCTGACCGCGCGCTGACGGTCCGGTCGCCCGGACGCCGGGCTCAGCGCATCAGGGCGTGGGCGAGCGCCTCGACGAGGGTGCCCTGCGAGAATCTGAACCCGGACGCCACCAGCTTGCCCGCCGACACGCGCTGGTCGGTGTCGATCATCTGGTCGTACCCGGCCGCGCCGAGCACGGCCTTCGGACCGAGGGCGGGCGTCGGGATCGCCGACGGCCGGTGCAGCACACGGCCGAGGGTGGCCGCGAACTCGCCGTGGCTCACCGGACGCGGGGCGACGAGATTCACCGGGCCCGACAATGCCGGCGTCGCGAGCGCGTGGACGTACCCGCGCACGGCGTCGTCCAGGCCGATCCACGACATCCAGGCCGCGGCCTTCGTGAGGCGTCCACCCATGCCGATCGAGAACAGCGGCACCTGCGGGGCGAGCGCGCCGCCGCCCTCGCTGAGCACGATGCCGGTGCGCAGGAACACCGCGCGCGCCCCGGCCGCGGTGACGGGGCGGGCGGCGTCCTCCCAATCGCGCACGACGTCGGCCAGGAGGCCCTCGCCGGGGGCGGCGTCCTCGGTGAGCAGTTCATCCGGGCGGCGGGCGCCGTAGAGGCCGATCGCGGACGCCTGCACCCAGACCGGCACCCGCACGGCCGCCGCGGCGCCCGCGAGAGTGCCGGTGGAGTCGAGGCGCGAGGCGCGGATCTTCTTCGTGTGGGCGGCCGTGAACCGGCCACCGATCGAATGCCCGGACAGGTTGACCACCGCGTCGGCGCCCTCCAGGATCCGCGGGTCGAGCCGGTGGCGCGCCGGATCCCAGCGGGCCGTGCCGGGCCCGGGGCGTCCGGAGCGCACCAGCCGCACCACGTCGTGACCGGACGCCGTGAGCAGCGCCGCGACCTGGGTGCCGATCAGGCCGGACGCCCCCGCCATCACCACGCGCATCGGAGGCGCGGCGAGCCGGGTGTGCAGCGCGAGGTCGTCGCGGAGCTGGCGGGCGCGGAAGGCGAACATGCCGTCGAGTTGCATCTCGACCAGTGCCTCGTCGAGGGCGCCGGGCAGGTGGACGGGCAACTCCCACGTGACGCGGTCGGTGATCACCGTCGACCCGCCCGGCCCGTCGGCGAACGCGTGCTCGTGACGCCAGCGTGTGAACGGCCCCGAGAGCTGCTCGTCGACGAACAGCTCGCCCGGCACGAGTTCGACGTGCCGCAGCTTCCAGCGGACGCCGATCGGCCCCGTGACGCCGCGCCGGGAAACACCGGGCAGCAGCGCGGCGACGAGCGGATGGGAGACGACAATCTCGCTCTCGGAGCCGACGTTGATGCCGTCGGTGGGCGGCGTCAACGCGGTGGTCATGCCGGGGGGATGCATCCGGAGGAACGCGGCCGGGCGGGTGTGCCAGTCGAAGACCAGGGCACGCGGGTACGGGTAGCGCGAGACGCGTTCGAAGACGGGCATGCGTGCCTCCTTGGGACGACACCGGCGATTCAGCCCAGCGTAGTGCGACGCCCGCCCACCGCGACGCCCCTCAGTCGATAACAGACGCGTTATCATGGGGACATGGAGGAGCCCGCCGACTTCGGTCACTGGCTGCGCGTGCGACGCAAGGCCGCCGGCCTGTCCCAGCGCGGTCTCGCCGCGAGAACCGGCGTCCCGCAGCCGACCATCGCCGCGATCGAATCCGGCAGGCGGGGCGCCAGCGAGAAGGTCAAGCGCGCCCTCGGCGAAGCGCTCGGCCGGGTCCGACCCGCCACCCTGCTGTGGGACATGGCCGGCGACGTTCACGACGTGCTCGCCCGCCGACACGTGACCGACCCTCGCGTCTTCGGATCGGTCGCCCGCGGCGACGACCGTCCCGGCTCGGACATCGACCTCCTGGTCCATTTCCCGCCGGGGGCGAGCATCCTCGACCTGCTCGACCTCGAGGCCGAACTGGCCGACCTCCTCACCGTGCGGGTCGACCTCGTCTCCGACGACGGCGATCCGAGCGGCCGGGTGCTGAGCCACGCCGTCGCCGAGGCGGTTCCGCTATGACCGATCGTCCGGCCGACCCGCCGCGGTTCTCGCAACGCGCCCGCGCCGCGAGCGACCTCGGCCCGGCCGGCGAACTGCCACCGTGGGACGCCGCGCGCGTGCAGCGCCGCCTCGACGACCTGGCCGGATTCGCCACGGAGGCTGCCCATCTGGTGGCCAAGACCCGAGTGGCCTATCTGGACGACAGCCCCGACGGGATGATTCTCCGCTCGGCCGGCCGGATGGTGCTGATCAAGGTCGCCGCCGTCGCGGAGAAACTGCCCCGAGAGTTCAAGGACGCGCACCCCGGCATCCAGTGGTCGAGCATCAACCGGATGAGGAACCTCGTCGCACACCACTACGACAAGGTCGACGACCACTTCATCTGGAACGCGCTCGTGGCCGAGATCCCGAAACTGGCCACCGATCTCGGCCTGAGCGTCCGGACGACGCCGGGCCACTGAATCAGAGGCGGTCGCGCTCGATCGGGCAGGACATGCACCGCGGGCCGCCACGCCCGCGTCCGAGCTCGGAACCGGGAACCTCGATCACCTCGATACCGCCGGCCCGCAGGTCGGCGATGGACGCCTGGTTGCGTTCGTACCCGATCACCACGCCGGGCGCGACGGCGAGCACGTTGCAGCCGTCGTGCCACTGGTCGCGCTCCCGGGCGAAGATGTCCTGCTCGGTCGAGAGAATCCGCACCGACTCGACGCCCAGCGCCACCGCGAGGCTGGACGCCAACCCGCCGCCCAGGAGCGTCGTGCGCAGCGGCAGGTCGATGTCTCCCGGCTCGACCAGGTAGCACTCCGGTTCGGGCAGATCGGCGTACATCAGGAACGTGTTCACATCGACCATCGTCAGCACCGTGTCCAGATGCATGAACGCGCGCCGGTCGGGCAGCCGGATCGCCACGATCCGCTTGAGGGCGTTCTCGGCGAACAGGCGCTGCGCGAGCCGCTCGATGGCCTGCGGCGTCGTGCGTTCCGAGATGCCGACCAGCACGGCGTCCGGCGAGACAACCAGCACGTCGCCGCCTTCGATGGTGGCGTTGCCGGTCTCCAGATCCTCCGACCACACCCGGTGCCCGGTGCCGGCGAACAGCGGATGCCAGCGCAGGATCGCCCCGTAGTTGACGGCCTCGCGGCGCCGCGCGAAGTGCTTCATCGAGTTGACGGCGACGCCGTCGCCGATCCAGCAGGTGGCGTCCCGCGTGAACAGATGGTTCGTCAGCGGGGTGACCAGGAAGTCGTAGGGGCGCGCGATGCCGAACACCACCGACTCGGGCACCGGCATGCGTTCGAGCGCCTCCTCCTTGGTGAGGCCACCGACCAGCACGTCGTACAGCTCGCCGACGCCGGCGTGCGCGAGGTGGGACTGCAGCGCGTCGGCCAGCGCCGGGCCGAACGTGCGGTCGTCGAACGTCTGGCCGAGCACCCAGCCGCGCGCACCCGCGCTGGCGAGCGACTCGCGCAGGAGACGGTCGAAGTAGAGCACCTCCGCTCCCGCCCCGCGCAACGCGTCGGCGAACGCGTCGTGCTCCTGGTCGGCGCGCTCCAGCCAGAGGCTGTCGTCGAAGAGGAGTTCCTCGGCGTTGCTGGGTGTCAGCCGGGCGAGTTCGATCCCGGGACGATGGACGATCACACGGCGCAGTTGGCCGACCTCAGAGGTCACGGACAGTCGAGACACACGCGCACACTAGCGGAGGAGGTCCTCAGGGAGACCGATGCCAGTCGCGGATCATGGCGATCCGGGCGTCCACCTGCTCGGTGGTGGCCTGCGCGAGCGCCGGGCCCCCGCACTGGCGGCGGAGCTCGGCGTGCACGTGGCTGTGCGGCATCCCCTTGACCCGCGCGTACTGCGCCACCAGCGTGTTCAGTTCCTTGCGCCGGGTCGCCAGCGCGCGATGCAGGGACGCCTCGGGCGTGAGCCGCTCGCGCTTCTCGGCGCGTGCCTGCCGGGTGATCTGCCGGTTCTGCCGCTCGCGCAGCAGGTGCCCGATCTGCTCGGAATCGAGCAGGCCCGGCAGGCCCAGGTAGTCGGCCTCGTCGTCCGAGGTGGGGGCCGCGTGCATGCCGAACTGCTGCGACTCGAACAGCACGTGGTCGAACGTCGCCGCCGAGTCGATCGCCTCGAACGCGCCCGTGAGTTCGTCGGACGCCGCCTCGCGACGGTTGGCCGCCTGCATCAGCGCCTCGGCCTCCGCCCACACGTCGACCGCCTCGTCCTCGCCGCTCGTGCGGCCGAGGACGTGGTCGCGCTGGCGCTCCAGCGAGGACGCGTGCGCCAGGATGACCGGCACGGTCGGCAGGAACACGGTCGCGATCTCGCCGCGTCGCCGCTTGCGGACGAACCGCCCCACCGCCTGGGCGAAGAACAGCGGCGTCGAGGTCGCCGTCGCGTAGACGCCGACGGCCAGCCGTGGCACGTCCACCCCCTCCGACACCATGCGCACCGCGACCATCCAGCGGTCCTCGGACGCCGCGTACGCCTCGATGCGCCCGCTGGAGTGGGCGTCGTCCGACAGCACCAGCACCGGCTTCGCCCCGGTGAGCGACTCGAGGACGCGGGCGTACGCCCGGGCGTGCGCCTGGTTCGTCGCGATGACCAGGCCGCCCGCGTCGGGCACGTGGCGGCGCACTTCGGTGAGCCGCCGGTCGGCGGCGCGCAGCACGGCGGCGATCCACTCCCCCTTCGGGTCGAGGGCCGTGCGCCAGGCCTGCTGGGAGACGTCCTTGGTGGTCAGCTCGCCGAGGTTCGCCTCGATCGTGTCGCCCGCCTTGGTGCGCCAGCGCATCGGGCCGCCGTAGTTCATGAACACCACCGGGCGCACCACGTGGTCGCGCAGCGCGTCCGCATAGCCGTAGGTGTAGTCGGCCCGCGAGATGAGGCCGCCTGGCGTCTCGGCGTAGGTGACGAACGGGATCGGGTTGTCGTCCGAGCGAAAGGGCGTGCCGGTCAACGCCAGCCGGCGGGTGGCGTACTGGAACGCCTCGCGCACCGCGTCGCCCCAGGCGAGCGCGTCGCCGGCGTGGTGCACCTCGTCGAGGATCACCAGCGTGTCGGTGTTCGCGGTCATCGTCTGGTAGCTCAGCATGGCCGTGGCCACGCCCGCATAGGTGACGACGACGCCGTTGTACTGCCGCGAGCGGCCGCGGCGGCGTCCGCCCAGCCCTGGGTCGAGCTGGATGCCGACCTTGGCGGCGGCGTCCGCCCACTGCACCTTGAGGTGCTCGGTGGGGGCGACCACGATCACCCGGCGCACGATCCGCGCGGCCAGCAGCTCGGACGCCACCCGGAGCGCGAACGTCGTCTTGCCGGCACCGGGGGTCGCGACGGTGAGGAAGTCGCGCGGGTTCGTGGCCAGGTACCGCTCGAGCGCCGCGGCCTGCCACGCGCGCAACCGCGCCGACGTGCCCCAGGGGGCGCGCTGCGGAAAGGCCGGGCTGATCCGGTCGAAGGCGGACGGGGTCACGCGCCTGCCTCGGGGCGGGTGCGGGCACGGCGACGACGGGGAGCGGGCGACATAGGCCCCCGACCCTAGCCTCAGGCCAGACGCTTCTCGAGCACGTCCAGCAGCGGAACCTGGCCCAAGGTGAGCTTGCTGCGCGCGGCGTCCAGGTCGAACCAGGCGGCGCGGTCCACCTCGGGGTACGTGCGGTAGCGCCCCGACTTGCGCGGCCATTCGACCTCAAAGGTGTTGGAGGTGACGAACGCCAGTTCGGGCGACGACTCGACCGCGAAGCCGCGCACGCGCTTGCCCGAGCTGAGCCGCACCTCGCCCAGGTCGATCAGCTCGCCCGCGGGCGCGACCACGCCGACCTCCTCGCCGAATTCGCGCCGGGCGGCGTCCTCGGGGCTTTCCTCGCCGGGCGTGTACATCCCCTTGGCCAGCGACCAGCCGCCGGCGTCGCGATGGCCCCAGAACGGCCCGCCCATGTGCACGATGAACACCCGGACGCCGTCGTCCGACCGGATGAACGGCAACAGGCCGGCGCTGTACAGGGGCATGCGCTCCATCGTGCCACCTCTTGGTCAGGGGTGGACCGCTGGACGCCTCGGTGCCGGGGCTGACACAGTGTCGGTCATGAGCGAGTCGAGCAAGGACGCGGATCAGGCGCTTGATCCGAAAGCGCAGATGAAGGCGGCTCTCGAGGCCAAGAAGCAGGCCCAGCATGCCAGCGCGCAGGGGGCGGTCGGCGGCAAGAGCTCCGGCGGCCCGCACGGGCAGCAGGGCGGCAAGCGGACGTTCCGCCGCAAGGCGGGGGGCTAGACCATGAGGATCGCGGTCCCGACCGAGATCAAGCCGCAGGAGTACCGGGTCGCGATCACGCCCGTCGGCGTCGACGAGCTGACGCGCGCCGGGCATGAGGTGTTCGTCCAGTCCGGCGCGGGTGTCGGTTCGTCGATCCCCGACGACGACTACCGTGCCGCGGGGGCGAGGATCGTCGAGGGCGCCGAGGCCACCTGGGCCGCAGGCGAGATGGTGCTCAAGGTCAAGGAGCCGATCGCGTCCGAGTACGGGTTTCTGCGCGACGACCTGCTGCTGTTCACCTACCTGCACCTGGCGGCCGACCGCCCCCAGACCGAGGCGCTGCTGAACGCGGGCACGACGGCGATCGCGTACGAGACGGTCCGGCTGCCGTCGGGGCTGCTGCCGCTGCTGTACCCGATGTCCGAGGTCGCCGGCTGCCTGGCTCCCCAGGCGGGCGCCCAGGCGCTGATGAAGGCCCACGGCGGGCGCGGCATCCTGCTGGGCGGGGTCGCCGGCGTGGCGAGTGCCAAGGTGGTCGTGCTCGGCGGCGGCGTCGCGGGCCAGAACGCGGCGAACGTCGCGCTGGGCATGTGCGCCGACGTGGTCGTCATCGACAAGGATCTCGACAAGCTGCGCACGGTGTTCTGGCGTTGGGGTGGCCGCGTGCAAGGCCTCGCGTCGAGCGGCATGACCGTGCGCGAGCAGGTGCTGGACGCCGACATGGTGATCGGCACCGTGCTGGTCCCCGGCGCGAAGGCGCCGAAGCTGGTGACCCACGAGATGGTGACTCAGATGAAGCCCGGTTCGGTGCTCGTCGACGTCGCGATCGACCAGGGAGGATGCTTCGAGGACTCGCGCCCCACCACGCACGAGGACCCGACCTTCATGGTGCACGAATCGGTGTTCTACTGCGTCGCGAACATGCCGGGCGCGGTGCCGGGCACCTCGACGTGGGCGCTGACCAACGCCACGCTGCCGTACGTCGAGAAGCTCGCCAACCTGGGCTGGCAGGGCGCCATCGATGCGGACGCCGCCCTCCGTCTCGGTCTCAACGTGCAGGGCGGGACGCTGCGCCACGAGGGCGTCGCGCGTGCGTTCGCGGATCTGCCGTACGAGGCCTACGCCGGCTGAGCGAGTCCTGCCCGTCTGGTCCGGGTCGGGATCAGACGGCGGCGGCGTCCACGATGGCGGCCATGGCGCCGGGAAAGCTGTCGGCGATCGCTCGCCCGCGCAGGCGGTCCCACAGGCGCGCGGCGGGGCCGGTGAACAGGAGGGTGTGGGTCAGCACCCAGAGGTGCGGGTTCGGGCCCTCGGCGTCCGTGGCGGCGTCGGGCGCGTCGCCGGCCTGGGGACGTTGGAGGCTGAACTCGACCGTGAGGTAGGCGAGCAGGAGCCGCAATCGGATGGCGAAGCGGTGGTTCTGCTGATCGGCCACGACGATGCGGAAGCCCTGACGCCGTCCGCCCACCGGGTAGACGATGCCGAGCGCCCCTTTCGCCAGAGGACCGTTGATCTGCGCCTTCGCGACGAGCGGGTTGTCGGCCGGCCAGTGGTCGGTGTTCGTCCAGTGCTCCCACACGACGCGGTGATCCACCGCCGCGGTCACCGAGTGGCTGTGTTTGCTCATCCGACCTTCTCCGGTTGCCTGCACGGACGCCCCATTGTGCGCCACAATCGCCGCGCCAGACCTCCCATCCAGGGGATGGGCGCCGCACCTGCGGTATTTCCTGCCACTCGATTCGCCGCGCCCTGCCGGAATCGCAGTCCGACTGACGTTCCGGGGACAGCCGTCGACGTGAGTGGCAGGAAATGCCGCGGGCACGCGTCACGGCGTCCGTCTTGGTCGCCGGGGCTGCGCGATCTCGAGACGCGTTCGTCGGAGGCAGGATCGTCGCGCCGCGACGGCCCTGGACATGACGATGCCCCGCACCAGTGGAGTGGTGCGGGGCATCGGCGCGCTTGGAGGGACTCGAACCCCCAACCTTCTGATCCGTAGTCAGATGCTCTATCCATTAAGCTACAAGCGCCTTGGTCGCTGACCGAGGCACTACTCTAGCCCAAGCGTGGACGACCGCCAAACCGGCGCCTCCCGGACGTCCGGGAGCCTCCACGAACGAGCGAGCCCGGACCCACGTTTCCGTGGATCCGGGCTCGGACGACGTCTGGCGACATCGTGGCGGTGGCGGTGGGATTTGAACCCACGGAAGGGAGACCCCTTCACGCGCTTTCGAGGCGCGCTCCTTAGGCCGCTCGGACACGCCACCGCCGAGAAGGGTAGCAAGCCGGCGACCGCCGCCGCCAATCGGCCGCGGAAACGGGCTCCGCCCCGCCCCGCCGGCTCAGCGATGCCGCGCGAAGAACTCGCGCAGGACGGCCGCGCAGGAGTCGGCGGCGACCCCCGACACCACCTCCACGCGGTGGTTCAGCCGCGGGTCGCGCACGATGTCGAACACGGACGCCACCGCGCCCGCCTTGGCGTCGAGGGCGCCGAACACGAGGCGTCCGATACGCGCGCTGACCAGGGCGCCCGCGCACATGGCGCACGGTTCCAGGGTGACGACGAGCGTGCAGTCCTCGAACGACCAGCCGCGGTCGTCGGCCGCCCGCGCGGAGGCCGCCCGCCGCAGCGCCAGCACCTCGGCGTGCGCGGTCGGATCGCCGGTCAACTCGCGCTCGTTGCCCGCCCGCGCGAGGACGGCTCCGTCGGCGTCCAGCAGCACCGCACCGACCGGCACGTCACCATGGGCGGACGCCGCGCGCGCCTCGTCCAGGGCGAGCGCCATCGCGGGCAGCCAGCGCGAGCCGCCGGTCACGGGTCAGAGGTCGAACTGGGCGGCGACCTTGTCGTACACGTCGCTGTAGCCGAGCTTCTCGACGATCGCCTCGAGGATCTCGAGCGGATCGGCGTCCTCGTCGGCGGTGATGGCCTCGACCTCCAGCTCGGAGAGCCCTGCGTCCGCGAACAGGTCGAAGTCGCCGACCGGCTCGGAATCGTCGTCGTCGTCGGGCAGTTCGAGGCCCAGGAAGTCGGCCGCGTCGCGCGCGATCGGCCAATCCTGGGCGGCCGCGATGTCGGACAACAGCACCTCGACCTTGCGGCCGCGCACGCGCACGATCACGAAGAAGTCGCCGTCGATGCTGACCACGCCGACCGCCCCCACCTCGCCGGGCACGCGGCGCAGTTCGTCGATCAGACCGTCCAGATCGTTGGCGAATTCCTTGTCGAGCGCGACCGCGGCGGCCTCGCCGTCTTCGCGGTAGAGGGCCGCGACGAGGTCGATCTCGTCCTCCACGGCGTCGTCGGGATAGTCGGCGTCCTCGTCGTCGTAGTCATCGTCGCTGTCGCTGTCGTCACCCTCGTCGAGGCCGAGCGCGCTGAAGTCGTCCCCGTCCACCTCGTCGACGCCAGGCCGGTCGTCGCCGACGTCGGCGAGTTCGGCGTCGAAGTCGTCCTCACGCACGTCCATCGGGGGACCCCTTTCCTCGTCCGTCCATCGTCTCAGACATCGGGGCGTTCGGCACCCCGGTCACGAGGTTCGGTGCAGTGGCCGCAGCAGGGTCACGGCACCCGCCACGGTGGCGAGTGTGGACGCCGCCACGAGAGCCCCGACGCGACCCGGGCCGCGTCCGCGGGCCAGTGCCGAGACGATACCGAGCGCGACGCCCCCCAGCGCGAGACCGATGTCCGTCACGGCGGCCTTCTGCTTCGTCACGTGGCCGGTGGCGCGCCCGCACGAGTCCCAGCACGTCGGCAGGTGGCCAGGGAGTGAGCGGCCGCGCACCGCGTAGTGGGCCACCACCGCGGCGAGCACGAGCACCGGGTAGCCGGCGGCCAGCACGAACGCCTCGTCTCCCCCGGCGACGTACGCCTCGCCGGCCATGTCGGGCCCGGACGCCTCGTCGTCGATCGCGCCGATGCGGGCCACGGCGTCCGCGACGTCTTCGGGAGCGGCCTCGGCGTGCAGGGCCTCGCACAGCGCCCGGGTGAGGGCGTGGCGGACACGGTCACGCTCGCCTGCCTCGACCACCGCGACCGACGAGTCCAGCCACGCGTCGGCGACGGCGCGCGTAGCGGGTGTGAGCTGGTCGAGCGTGGTGATCATCGGGTCCTCCTCGGCGTCGAGGACACGGTACTACCGCGCGTCGGCGTCCACCCGGCCGTCGGGCCGATAGCGACGCAGGGACGGCGCCCCTACGGCGACGACGACCATGCCGGCCACGACCAGCAGCCCGCCCACGCCGGTCGCGGTGGCCGCGCCGACGAGGTCGGCCGCACCGCCGTGCAGGACGTCGGCGACCCGCGGACCACCCGCGACCACCACGATGAACACGCCTTGGAGGCGTCCGCGCACGGCGTCGTCGGCGGCACCCAGCAGAATGCTCTGCCGGAATGCCGCGGACGCCATGTCGGCCGCACCGCCCACCACGAGCATGCCGAGCCCGACCCCGAGCATCGCGCGCTCGGCGTGCGGCGCCCACCCGACGGCCAGCCCGAGGACCGCCATCGCGAGCCCCCACACCGCGATGCACCACAGCACGGCGCTGCCGGGCCGCCGCACACGCGACACCCAGCCGCCGAAGACGCCACCGAGCACCGCGCCGGCCGGCATGGCCGCGTACAGCAACGCAAAGGCGAGGCCGCCCTCGGGCGGCCCGCCGAATGACTCGTGCGCCATCTGCGGGAACAGCGCGCGCGGCATGCCGAAGACCATCGCGATCAGGTCGACGACGAAGCTGAGCAACAGGATCTGATGCGCACGCAGGTAGACCAGGCCGTCCCACACGGCCCGCAGACCGGGCGGGCGGGCGTCCGGTGCGTGGTCGACCGGTAGGGACGGCAGCCGCCAGACGGCGTACAAGGTCGCGAACAAGGTGACGGTGTCGAGCAGGTAGAGCCAGGAGAACCCCAGCACGGGGATCAGGGCCCCGCCGACGAGCGGGCCGGCGATGGCGCCCGCCGACATGACCGTCATGTTCAGCGCGCTCGCCGCCGCCAGTTGGTCCACGGGGATCAGCTTCGGCAGGATCGCCGTCCGAGTCGGCTGGTTGACGGCGAAGAACGCCTGCTGCAGGGCGAAGAGCCCCAGCAGCGCCCACACGTTGTTCCAGCCCGCGAACGCCTGCCACCAGAACAAACCCGAGGTGGCCACCAGGCCGAGTGTGGTGATCTCCAGCAGGACGCGGCGGTCCATGTGGTCGGCGAGTGCCCCGCCCCACAGCCCGAAGACGACCAGCGGGACCAGGCCGAACAATCCGGTAAGCCCGACCATTCCGGAGGATTCCGTCAGCGAGTAGATCTGCGCCGGCACCGCGACGACCGTCAGCTGGGCGCCGATCACCGTCACGATGTTCGCGACCCACAGCCGCCGGAAGTCCGGCACCCGCAGCGGTCTCGTGTCGGCGACCGCGTTTCTCAGCGCGCTCCTGACGCCCACCTCGGTGTCCTCCCTTCGCCCGTCGCCCGGGCCGGCCCACCGATGCGAGCCCGGGCCCCGCGCGAGGCTACTCCTGTTCGTCAGCCGAGCACGGCCCGGGCCAGGGCGGGCCGGTTCGTGACGACGGCCTCGACGCCGAGGGCGGCCATCCGCTCGATGTCGCGTGGCGCGTCGACCGTCCAGACGTGGACGCCGAGGCCTGCCTCGTGCGCCCGCTCGACGACGGTGCGCCGGGTGAGGGCCACGGACGGGTGCAGCGCGTGCGCTCCCAGTCGGCGCGCGTAGTCCCACGGCTTCCACAGCCGCTGCTCGTACAGCACTCCCAGGCGCACCTCGCTGTCGAGCACCGCGAGGCGCCGCAGCGAGTCGTGATTGAACGACGATACGATCACCCGCCCCGTCATGGCGTGCCCGGCGATGACGTCGAGGACGCGCTCCTCGAGCCGCGGGTAGGCCACCACCGAGTTCTTCAGCTCGACGTTCACCGTCGCACGCGTGCCCCGCACCAGCGCGAACACGTCGCCCAGCGCCGGGATGCGCACGCCGGCGAAGCCGGCCCGGCCCGAGCTCGCGTCGAGCCTCACCAGGTCGTCCAGGCTATGGTCGGCGACCCGGCCGTGCCCGTCGGTGGTGCGTTCCAGCGTCTCGTCGTGAATGACGACCACCTGGTCGTCGCGCGTCAGCTGAACGTCCAGTTCGAAACCATCCGCGCCCTGGTCGAGGGCCAACTCGAAAGCGGGAATCGTGTTCTCGGGCGCGTGCGCGCTGGCGCCGCGGTGCGCCCAGACCTGCGTCATGCCCTCATGCTGCCACCCGTCCACCGGCGGGCCGCCGGGCCGGTCCGGGGTCCCCTATCGGGCACCGCTTTCGGTGCGCTAGCTTGGGACGGATGAGAGCAGCCACGCCCATCGATCGCATCGCCGAGCAGCACACCCGTGAACTCGTCGACGCCAGCCCCGTCCTGGCCACCACGTTGGGCGTGCCCGGGCGCGACCACCTGCTCGACGATCTTTCCCCGGACGCCCACGCCGCGCACGCGGCGCTCAACCGGCGCACCCTCGACGCGCTCGCCGGGGTCGCCCCGGTGGACGCCACCGACGAGGTCACCGTGGCGGCCATGCGCGACCGCCTCGGTCTCGACCTGGAGGGTTTCGAGGCGGGCGATCACCTCGCCGACCTGAACAACATCGCCTCCCCCCTGCAAGGCATGCGCGACGTCTTCGACCTGATGCCGTCCGCCACCGCCGAACACTGGGCGGCGATCGCGGCCCGTATGTCGGCGCTTCCGGAGGCGCTCGGCCAGTACGCCGCCACCCTGCGCGAGGGGGCACGCACCGGACGCCTGCCCGCGCGGCGGCAGGTCGAACTCGGCATCGCCGAGGCCGGCGGGCTGGCGGACGCCGCGGCGTCCTTCTTCTCGGCCTTCGCCGCCACGGCTCGCCCGGACGGCGCCGCGCCGAGCGACGCCCTGGCCGCCGACCTCGTGCGCGGCGTACGCGATGCCCGGGAGGGCTACGCCGGCCTCGCCCGCTTCCTGCGCGAGGAACTCGCCCCGCACGCACCGGACGCCGACGCGGTCGGCCGGGACCGCTACCAGCGCGCGTCCCGCGCATTCGTGGGCGCGACCATCGACCTCGATGAGACCTACGCGTGGGGCGTCGACGAGCTCGCGCGCATCACCGCCGAACAAGAGGCCCTGGCGGTCGCGATCGCCGGTCCGGGCGCGAGCGTCACGGACGCCGTGGCGACGCTGGACGCCGACCCCGCCCGCACGCTGCACGGCACCGACGCGCTGCGGCAGTGGATGCAGGTTACGGCCGATGAGGCGATCGCGGAGCTGGACGGCGTGCACTTCGACATCGCCGCGCCGCTGCGCACGATCGAGTGCATGATCGCGCCGACCCAGTCGGGCGGCATCTACTACACCGGTCCCACCGACGACTGGTCGCGCCCGGGCCGCATGTGGTGGAGCGTGCCGGCGGGCGTGACCACGTTCAACACCTGGCGCGAGAAGACCACGGTCTACCACGAGGGCGTCCCGGGGCATCATCTGCAGCTCGGCCAGGCGGTGTACAACGCCGCCGAGCTCAACTGGTGGCGCCGCCAGATCTGTTGGATGTCGGGGCACGGCGAAGGCTGGGCGCTGTACGCCGAGAGGCTCATGGAGGAATTCGGATTCCTCGAGGACGACGGCGACCGGTTCGGCATGCTGGACGCCCAGCGGATGCGCGCGACCCGGGTGGTGCTCGATCTGGGCGTCCATCTCGGCAAGCCCGCGTTCGACCGGTACGGCGGCGGCACCTGGGACTACGACAAGGCGTGGGCGCTCATGAAGGACAACGTCGCCACGGACGACGGTTTCCTGCGCTTCGAGCTGAACCGGTACATGGGCTGGCCCGGCCAGGCGCCCAGCTACAAGGTGGGCCAGCGGCTGTGGGAGGACATCCGCGCGCAGGCCTCCGCGGCCGCGCGGGCGCGGGGCAAGGAGTTCTCGCTCAAGGACTTCCACGCCCGGGCGCTCAACCTCGGCTCGCTCCCGCTGGACGTGCTGCGCGGGGCGATCCTCGGCTGACCGCGAGGAGCGGTCGCGCCGACCGGGGAGACGACGTCGGGCGGAGCGCTCAGGCCCGCGGCGTCCGGACGGTGAAGTCGACCTGGACCGGCTGGCGCTGGCCGCCCACGTGCACGACGTCGTCGCCGTCGAGAGTGAGCTGGCTGGCGTAGCTGGCCAGGGCGTCCTTGATCTGGTCGAGGCGCTCGGGGGTCGCGAACCGCTGCCCGGGCGAGTCGGTCACCGACGCCACTTCGAGGAACGGCACCCCCAGCGTGGACGCCGCGGCCCGGCTCGGCCCGTGGAGCGCGACGTGGTCGGGGTGCCCGTAACCGCCGTGCGCGTCGTAGCTGACGATCAGCTCGGCGCGGACGTGGCGGGCGTAGGCGGCGATGTCGGCTGCGATCGAGACGGGATCGGCGAGGCTGAGGGAGTCGGGGCCGGCGTCCTCACCAGGACCGGCGACGGTCTCGCCGGCGTCCAGCCATCGCATACCGGAGTCGAGGTAGCGCCGAGGCGTCCGGCCGTCGGCGCGGGCGGGCGGCGTGCCGAGAAAGGCACCTTCGGTCGCCCCCAGGGCGGCGAGGGCGCGGGCGAGCTCGCCCTCGCGGTGAGCGGCGAGTTCGGGCGTTCCCAGGAGCGCCGCGAGTGGTCCGGGCGGCACCTCTCCCCGTTCGCCGCGCGTCGCGGTGAGGACCGCGACCTCGATTCCCTGCCCCGCGAGGTGCGCGATCAACCCACCCGTCGCGAGCGTCTCGTCGTCGGGATGGGCATGCACGAACAACACCCTCGCCGCGGCGGCGAACAGATCTTCAGCCATGACGCCTCAGCGTAGTCGCGGACGATCCGCGTGCCCGAGCGCCCGTCGACGAGGGCGAAATGCACGCGAACATGGAATACTACGGTGCGTAGTTCTCCATACCCACCAGGAGTATCAGATGCGCACCTCGCTCGCCGCCCTCGCCGCCGCCGGCCTGATCGCCTTGGCCGGGTGTACCGCTGCACCGCAGGCGTCCCCCACTCCCCCGTCCACCGCCACCGCACCGGACCCGGCCAGCTCCGCGGGCGCGGCCATGCTCACGCAGTTCGGCCTGCAGGGTCTCACCGCTCAGCAGATCGTCGAGAAGCTCGACCACGACACCGCGGCCCGGCCGCTGCCGCTGCGCGCCTCCGTCCGCCCCGACCACCTGCTGATCGGCGACGGCACCACCGAGATGATCATGCCCCTCACCGGCGAGCGCCCCTTCTACCTGTCGATCGCGCCGTACGAGAACAAGACCCACGACTGCCACTACCACAGCCTCGCCACCTGCCAGGGCGAGCTGGTGACGACCCCGGTGCACGTCGAGATCACGGACGCCTCGGGGGCTGTGCTCGTCGACGAGGACACGACGACCTCCACCAACGGATTCGTGGGCTTCTGGCTTCCGTCCGGCGCCACCGGCACCGTCACGGTGACCGCCGACGGCAAGTCGGGCACCGCCGTCTTCTCGTCGGTGGCCGCCACGGACGCCACCTGCCTCACGACCCTGCGACTCCGCTAGCCCGGACGCCGCGCGGGCCGTCGACACGACGGTTCGACGGGGCGTGCGCTCGATCGCACGCCCCGTCGACCCACGCGGACTCGACCGTCAGGCCAGACGCTCCTCGATCGAGGCGATGATCGCCGGACGCAGTTCGGCGGCGGCGATCACGCGGTCGACCGAACCGACACGCACGGCGCGGTGGATGTCGTGGACGCCGTCGAACTCGCCCGCGACCTCGGAGATCTTCTCGGCGCGCACGCTCGCGCGCACGTCCGCGAGTTCGAGCTGCAAGGCGGCGCGGTCGGCCGGCGCCGCACCACGGATCCGCGCCTCCACCTCGGTCACCCGTGGGTCGGACGCCGTCCGCTTGCCCACATCGCCCGCGAACACCACCGCGGCGGCGGGGGCACCGCCGATCACCGAGGCGAAGGAGCCCTCGATCGCCAGGACGGTCAGGTTCTCGTTCAGCGTCTTGCTGAACACGACGAACGCCCCGCCGTGGTAGCGGGAGATGACCACGAACACGATCGGGCCGGAGAAGTTCACGATCGCCCGGCCGATCTCGGCGCCGTACTCGAGCTGCAGGTTGCGCATCGACTCAGGCGACCCGTCGAACCCGGACAGGTTCGCCAGCACCACCACGGGCCTGTTGCCGGACGCCGCGTTGATCGCGCGCGCCGCCTTCTTGCTCGACCGCGGGAACAGTGTGCCGGCCGTGAACGTGTCGGGGCCGTCGGTGGGAGGGAACCCGGCGCGCGGCACCGGCTTGGACTCCACGCCGAGCACGCACACCGAGTGGCCACCGAGGCGGGCGTCCATCACCACGGCCGTCTCGGCCTCGGCCATGCCCGCCCAGCGCTCGACGCGCGGGTGGTCGGCGTCGCAGACGGCCGCGATGACGGTCCGGATGTCGAACGCCTTCTTTCGGTCGGGGTTGTGCTCCGGCGAGAAGATCTGGCCGACCGTGGTGAAGTCGGAGCCCTCGACCACGTGCGGGTAGTCCGACACGTCGCGATCGGCCGGGTCGGCGGTGACCGCCCGGCGTGGCCCGGCCTCGCCCGGCGCCACATAGGTGTGCTCGTAGTGCGCCATCAGGATGCCCAGGGCCGCGGCCAGGTTGGGCGCCCAGTACTGCGCCTGCCCGTTCGGCCCCATGACACGGTCGTAGCCGCCGATGCCGAAGTTGTCCTCAGCCGAGACCCCGCCCGAGAAGTCGAGCGACTGTTTGCCCGTGAGCACCATCGCCGAATCGGGCGTCATCACGAGGATGCCCTTGGTGTGCATCAACATGGTCGCCTCGGCGTTCCAGTACGGCTGGGCGCCCACGTTGATGCCGGCCACCACGACGTTGATCTCGCCGCCGGCCTGGGTGAACTCGATGATGCGGCGCAGCGCCGCGCCCACCCAGTCCATGTTCTCGGTGCCGGACTGCATCGAGATGCGCGCCCCCGAGCTCAGCGTGAACCATTCGAGCGGCACGCCCAGCGACTCGGCCAGATCGATCGCCGCGATGATGCGCACACACTCCGGTTCGGCCACCGCGCCCAGGCCCTTGGTCGGGTCTCCGCACAGCACGATGCGGGTGACGCCGTCCGGGTGAAGGGGCGTGCGCGTGGTCACCTTGGCCGCGATGATGCCCGCCGAGTTCAGGCCGGGCGTCCGGTCCACCTCGACGAGGGCGCCGGAGGCGTCCAGGTCGAGTTCGACGAGCGTTCCGTCCTTGCCCGCCAGCGTTTCCGACAGTTCGTAGGGGTAGACCAGCCCGCGGCGGCGGGCACGCAGCACCTTGCCGGCGTAGTCGTCCAGCGGCTTGAGCGGCTCGGTCGGGGGCGCCGAGACGGACGCCGTGACCCCGGCCCCCGGCTGGGCGTGGAAGCGGATCGCCATCGGCACCAGGGCGTGGTCACGGACGAACCGTCCCTGGCACAGCACCTCCTCGATGCCGGCGCCGTCCGACAGCGGCGTGATCTTGTGCTGCAGCTTGGCGATGTCGCCGAATTCGAGGTCGACCTCGGGCCACACGTGCACCCAGACGTGGTTCATGTCGAGCTTGCTGCCCGCCGCGCCTCGCGCCGACCGCGTCCGGCGGATCGCCTCGAGGCAGTTCTCCACGGCGCGCTCGGCGTGCGGCAGGGCCAGCAGGTTTCCGTGCTTGTCGCGCACGACCGCCATCTGGCGGACCTGCGCCATGGCGACCAGGCGCCGGTCGCCGGGGTTGCTGCGGGCGACGCACTCGTACAGCACGACATCGTCGGGCGCGGGGAGCCGGGTGACGTCGAAGTCGCGCAGGCGCCACAGGTCGAGTCGGCGTCCGGCCATGGTGTGCATGCCGCTCACCCGCGTGTCCTCGACCGGGCCGCCCTCGCCGTCGGCGCGGAACGTCCGGTACTCGACGGTGCCGTCGGCGGCGCACGCCGCCACGGTGATCCGGTGCACGCCCGGGATCCAGGCCCAGCCCTCCAGCAAGGCCAGCAGGTCGGCGCCGACCGTCGCGGGATCGGGGGTCTCGGGCCAGCGTACGTACAACTCGGCGACGACCGCCTCGGACGCCGCACGCGTCGCGACCGCCTCGGCGAGCACCGCCTCGATCGGCCCGTCCGGGCGCAGTTCGGCGACGGTCGCGATCGTGGACACGAACCGGCGGGGCTCGCCGTCCAGCCGGTAGCTCGCGGTCACGAGCGGGCGCCCGTCCGCGTCGCCGCGGGTGACGTCGTCGAGGTGGTAGTCGCCGTAGTACTTGCGCAGCAGTACCTCCAGCATCGGCTCGTGCCTGCTCATGCCGCGGCCCAGCCGGTCGGCGAGCACGTTCGCGGTCCATTCGGGGATGGCGGCCAGCACCGCGATGCGTTCGTCGTAGTCGGACGCCTCAGGGGCGGCCGCCAGTTCGGCGACCTCGTCGCCCACGCCGGCGAGGACGGACGCGCGGGCCGCGTCCACCTGGGGCTGGTCGAACCAGCGGAAGCGGACGGAGCGGGCGAGGTCACCGACCGCCGGGAAGCGCAATTGCGTGGCCCGGACGAGGCGCTCCAGTTGGGCGCGAGCGGACGCCGCCCGTTCGGCGTCCGGCGCCGGTTCGGTGATCCAGCGGTCGAGGATGCCGAGGACGATCGCCAGATCGGACGCGACGCGCTTCTGCGCCAGGAAGATCCGGAAGACGGCGTCCTCGAGGGCGGGCGTCCGGTCGAGCGAATCGACGCCGTAGTGGCCCAGCGCGCGGGTCAGGCGCTCGACGAACTGCTCCGGCAGGCCGGCCCGGTCGGCGTCCAGGGTGGTGAGGAAGCGGTGGAAGTGCTCGCGGTCGGAGTGCACCCGCAATTCGGTGTTGACCTGCTCGCCGATCGGACGGTTGCGGCTCAGCTCGGCCAGATCGGCGAACAGCTCGACGAGTGCGGTCTCGGGGCCGAGGACGTCGCCGCCGGCCGCGCGCACCTCGTCGCGGGCCGCCAGGTAGGCGCGCAGCGCCCCGGTCGCGGAATCGCAGTCGTAGCCCATCAGGACGGCCGACAGCGCCGCCCTCCGCTTCTCGGCGCGCGCGACGGCGCCCTCGTCGGCGGGGGCCGGCGGCAGCTCGACGGACGCGGCGGCGTCGCTCGTCTCCTCGTCCTGGCCGTCGCCGAGCGGCTCGAGGCGCACCAGCGGGGCCATGGTCTCGACCTGCGAGCCGGTGATGACGTGTACCTCGCGCACCCGGGCGGCGAAGGGGGCGCCGATGACGGTCTCCATCTTCATCGACTCGAGCACGACCACCGGCGTGCCCGCCTCGATCTCGTCGCCGACGGCGACCGGCGTCGCGACGACCAGGGCGGGCGCGGGCGAACGCAGGACGCCACCCTCATCGCGCGACACCCGGTGGGTGACGCCCTCGACCTCGATGTGATGCACCGGGCCGTGGGTCGCGGTCACGATGCGGAACCGTCGTCCGTGAACGATGATGCGGCCGTGGACGTCGTCGATGCGGATCATGTCGGCCTCACAGGCGACACCGTCCACGATCACGCGGTAGCGGCGCGGGCCGATCGCGTGGGCCGTCACGGTGTGGACGACCCCGCGCAGTTTGAGCTCCACCTGGGCGCCCGACTTGTGCTGCGTCTGCGGACGCCCGCCGCGCGCCGTCTCCAGAAGGCGCTCCTTCTCGACGCCGGCGGACTCCTCGTAGGCCTCGATCGCGGCCACGACCAGCGCCACCCCGGCGTGGTCGTCCGCGACCAGGCCGCCGGCCGCGCGCACGCGGTCGATCCAGCCGGTGTCGGCCCAGCCGACGCGTGCCGGATCGGCGTGGCCGTGGGCGTCCGGGGTGGGCGACCAGCGGTCCTGCTCGGCACCGGCATCGGGCCCGATCACCTCGGGCCGCTCCAGCAGTTCGAGAATGAAGCTCTTGTTGGTGGTGCCGCCCTCGATGACGACGGTGGTCTCGGCGAGCGCGCGGCGCAGCCGGGCGAGGGCGACGGAGCGGCGGCGTCCGTACGCGACGATCTTGGCGACCATCGAGTCGAAGTCGGCCGGGATCGTGTCGCCCTCGGAGAAGCCCGTGTCGACCCGGACGCCGGGACCGGCGGGCAGGTCGAGGCGGGCGATCCGCCCGGGCGCGGGCGCGAAGTCGCGGTCGGCGTCCTCGGCGTTGAGCCGCGCCTCGATCGCGTGGCCTTCCTCGGAGGGCCGCTGCGCGGGCAGTTTCTCGCCGGCGGCGATGCGGATCTGCGCCTTCACCAGATCGAATCCGGTGGCGACCTCGGTGATCGGATGCTCGACCTGCAGGCGCGTGTTCACCTCGAGGAACGCGAACTCGGCGCGCTGGGGCTGGTAGAGGAATTCGACGGTCGCCGCGCCCTGATAGCCGACCATGCGCGCGAGGCGCTCGGCGGAGCGGCACACGAGGGCCACCTGGCCGGGCGTGAGCAGCGGCGATCGGGACTCCTCGATGACCTTCTGGTTGCGGCGTTGCACCGTGCAGTCGCGCACGCCGAGCGCCCACGCCTGCTCGCCGTCGCTGATCAGCTGCACCTCGACGTGCCGGGCGCCCGTGACAAGCTTTTCGAGGAACAGGACGCCGGACCCGAATGCGCGCAGCGCCTCGTCGGCGGTGCGCTGGAAGGCGTCGCGGAGGTCGTCGGCGCTCTCGATCTTGCGGATACCGCGTCCGCCGCCGCCCGCGGTGGCCTTCAGCATCAAGGGGTAGCCGATCCGCTCCGCGGCCTCGATGGCGTCGTCGAGCGTGTCGACGCCGCCGTTCGACCACGGCGCGACCGGGACGCCCGCCGACTCGGCGAGCATCTTGCTGCCGATCTTGTCGCCGAGTTGGCGCATCGCGTCGCCCGAGGGGCCGATGAACGCGATGCCGAGCGAGGCCATGCGGTCGGCGAACGCCGGGTCTTCGGCGACGAATCCCCAGCCGACCCACACGGCGTCCGCCTTGACCTCGGTGAGGACGCGGGCGAGCAGGTCGTGGTTGAGGTAGGGGCGCTCGGACGCCGGACCGATCGGGTAGGCCTCGTCGGCCTCGCGCGCGAACATGGCGGAGCGTTCGGCGTCCGTGTAGAGCGCGATCACCGTGATCGGGTCGGAGCCCCGCCGCTCGGCGTTCAGCTCCCGGACCGCGTGGATGAGCCGCATGGCGGCCTCACCGCGGTTGACGATGGCGATGCGCGTAAACATGGAACCTCCTGGCGCGAGCGGGCGAGCCCCGGGCGGGGGCTGGGACGAATCTCCCATCCGTGGCCGCTGCGCGCGACCTGACGCGCGGGTCGTCACCGACGCGGCCGCGATTCAACCGCTCGTGGCCCAAGCGCGCACCTCAGACTTTGTGGGTTCCCCACAAACGACGGATGGCGGAGCCTTGTGTCCCGCTGTCGGGCCACCACTCTCCACTAACCGGACGCTCCCTCCACCAGCCACGCCTCGGCGGCGGTGAGGTCGTAGGTCAGATCGCCCGCCAGCAGGTCTTCGGCCAGTTGCTGGCAGACGTCGCCGTGAGCGTCGCTGCGGATCAGGCGCCACAATTGCGCGGCGCGGTGCCAGGTTTCCGCGGCCGCACTCCGGTCGTCCTCGTTTCCGGCGACCCGGGCGGCCGCGAGCCCGCGGCACGTCCAGCGGTGGGCGAGCGCCCAGGCCGGGCTCTGCATGGGCGTGAGCTCGAGCGTGCGCACCCGGACGCTCGGACGCCCCCCGGCGTCCACCGCCTGCTGCAGCAAGGCGGCCTGGGCGGCGCCGACCCGGGAGCTTCCCGCCCACGACCAGTCCGCCTCGCCGAAGCGAAGCTCACCGGTGAGCACCGCGAAGCGCCAGTTCGGCACGTACGCATCGAACGCGAGGCGGTCGGCCCCCGGCCGCTCCCGCTCGGCGGCGGGCCGACCGTAGCGGCGGACGGCCGGCGGTCCCTCCACGGCGACCGAGAGGACGGCGGCGTCCTCGTCGAGCTCCAGGGTCCAGCGCGCGTTGCCCTCGGTCATCGAGGTGAGCCCGCGCCGGACGTCGTACCAGTCGACCGTCGCGGCACCGGCGGTGGTCGAGTCGCCCGCCACCAGCGCCAGCCGGGGCTGGAGGTCGGCGACCCACGCGTCCCGGCGTCCGTCACTCGTGCCCGGATCTCCTGGCTCGCGGCCGGACAGCCGCTCACGTGCTCCGATGCTGATCGGATCCGTGATCGGGAGCCTGGTCGCGAGCAGGTCGAGCGCGTCGACCAGGAGCCGTTCGGCGGCCGGATGGGCGGCGACGTCCCCCTCGGCACGGTCGATCACCCGGCCGCAGGCGCGCTCGAGGTCGCCCGGCCAGTCGTCGACATCCTCGAGGACCGCGTACAGCCGGCCGACCAGCATCGACTCCTCCAGCAAGGACAGGCCGTCGTCGAGCGGGAGCGGCGAGAACTGGCGGCACCACCGCACCATCCCGAGCCGCACCAGGTCGCGGAGTTCGTCGTCCGGCTCAACCGAGCAGCGCGTCCGTGCAGGCCCCGCATCCGGCCACACCCGGAGGACGGCGGAGGCGGCGTCCTCGCCGTAGAGGAGCCGGACGGACGCCTCGGCGGCGTCCGGGTCGGTGA
Source organism: Nigerium sp. (assembly GCA_016711325.1). GTDB lineage: Bacteria > Actinomycetota > Actinomycetes > Propionibacteriales > Propionibacteriaceae > Propioniciclava. The sequence goes on from JADJTH010000012.1 coordinate 271,868, forward strand.
CCAGGCAGGACGGAATCGAGGCCGGCCGTGCCGGATCGACGGTCACCAGCGCACCCTCGATCGGGATCGCCACGCCCTCGGCGGGGAGGGGACGTTCCTCGCCCAGCAGGACCCTTCCGAACCCCAGCCGCGCCACGTGAACGTCACGAACATGCGAGAGAGTCATGATTCGTCGTCCTTCATCAGAAAGCGCAGCAGGTCATCGAGCGGCACCAGCCCGTCGGACTGCACCCGCCGTTCGTAATCGGCCACGGCGTCCTCACGACCATAGACGAGGTCATGGGCAAGATCGGGGTTCTCGGCGAGCAGGGCGAGCGAGGCACTGATCCGTGCGGGGTCGACCGGGCGCCCGGTCGGCGCCTGAACGGACGGTCCCTCGATCGCTGCCTCGGCGGTCGGATCGTCGCTCGGCAGCGGTGCCCGCTCGATCGCCACCAGTCGCCGATCATGCCGGTGGGCCTGTCCGGTCGGGATGCCCTTGAAGACCGCGATCGAGACCATCTTGGCGCCGGTCGCCCCGGTGATGTCCAGGTGACGACGGTCGTGCTCGAAGCAGATCATCCACGCCCGTCGCATCGCGTGCTCACGGGCGTCGTCCATCAGGCCCTTCAGGCGCAGGTACCGGCCCTGCACCTCACGACCCACGAAGACGGCGACGCAGGCTTGCGCGTAGGCGGCCATGTCGCCGTGGGCCCACGGCCCGCGCGGCCGCAGCGGGTCGGCGGACGTGGGCTCGCAGGGCCGGAGCGGACGCGGATCGCGCCGCCAGGTCTGGTCGACCGTGAGGTCGGTGGGTCGCAGCCAGGTGCCACTGTCGAGGGGGGCGTATAGGAAGCCCGCGAAGAGGCTGTGCAGGGCGACGACGCCCGCTTCCTGCCGCAGCCCCAGCCTTCCGCAGGCCCGCTCGATCTCGGCGTGGGCGACCTCGGTCGCGCTGCCAGCGACGCGGGCGTCCCCGGCCGCCATCCGGAACCGCGAGTAGACCGACCGGCCGAGGCCGTCCCAGGTGCTTTCGCGCCCGCGAAGGATGAAGGGCGGGCGGTCGTCGGCGCCGAGGGCCAGCGCGCGGTAGCTGAACGCGGCGAGGTTCGTGGCGCCGACGCGTGCCCACGATCGCAGGAACGTCGGCTCATACGGGGCGAAATCGGGACGCGACAGGACGCGCCCCCGCGGCGGGCAGTTGCTCAGGTAGGTGGAGACGACGGCCGCCAGTTCCATCTCGGTGACGGGCTCGCCCGCCGCCTCGATGCTCTGGATCGCCCGCGCCAGCTTGTCGGCCAGCTGCGTGACCGACACCTCGACGTTGCGGACGCGGGCCGCCGCCATGCCCTCGTCGATTCCGCCCCGCACCAGGCGGATCTGCCGCTCGACCCGCTTGCCGGCCCACTGCAGGAGCAGGCCCGCGTGGGCCGCCTGTTCGTCGTCGAGCGGCGCGGTGAGTGACGGTGCAGTGAGCAGCGAGGCCACATCCCAGCGTGCGACGAGGTCGGGGTACAGCAGCCGCTTGGTCACCACGGTGGCGGTGAGCCCGCCACCCGCACGCGCGCATTCGGGCCAGGCCGGCAGCGACGCGAGCCATGAGTGGCACAACTGCTTCAGCGTGGTCACGACACCCCTTCCCGTCTGTTCACTCACCTATGACGGACGGCCTCATGTGACTGCGTTCGGCAGCAGTGTGCCTGATCTCGTAGGATCCTTCACTAGGGGGGAGGACTGAATGCCGAGCGATGCCGACCGCAGCGAGGAGCAGCTTCGCGCAGCGCTCAAGCGCCTGTGCTCCCTCGGGTTGAACACGATCGTCCGCGTGGACCCGGCGCTCGCCGCGGCGCTCCGGGTGCCGCGCGATTCCTCGCCGGCCGAGGCCCATGAACTCACGCGCCGCAGTCTGCTCGCCCATTCCGACCGGTTGAGCGGGGAACTCCGCGTCGTGTTCCTCGAAGCCTGCGGCTTCCGGCGTGATTCGCCCGACAGCGCTCTCGCACGCGTCCAGGCGGCCGCCGATCGGCTGCGGGTGTCTCGCCGGACGGCGTATCGCCGGCTCGACGCTGCCATCGATCAGATCGTGACCATGCTGCTCAAGGGCTCCGAGAAGTGCATCGTCCAAGACATCGACTACGTCTTCCTCAACGCCCACATGCGCGTCGACCTCGCGGGGAGCTACCCGACCATCGTCACGGAGCGCACGATCAGCGCCCGGTCGGCTGGGGTCGACCATCTCGATGAGCGGCTCTTCTTCCCCCGCCTCGCCGAGGGCGACCTCAACCTGCGCGCGCTCGAAGGATGCGCCGTCGAGGAGAACACGTTCGTCGGGGCCGGCGTGTGGGCCCTCCGGGTGCGGCTGCCCCATGAACTGAAGGTCGGCGAGCAACACGCGTTCGCATTGTCGCTGCGCCTGCCCGATCACGACTCGCTGGAGCCGTTCATCGGCTTCCTCCCCTACACGACCAGCTTCGACGCCACGATCGAGTTGCGGTTCGGCGACCGGTTGCCCACCGCGTTGGAGCAGTTCGTCGGGCCACCGCCGATCCCGGGTTCGCCGCGCGCCTCGGACGTCCGGCCGGTGACCCCCATCGGGCGCCGGCACACCATCACGCTCCCCCAGATGAGGCCCGGCCTCTGCTACGGCGTGAGGTGGGCATGGGCGGACGCCGCCCCGGCCGTGCCAGTTTCGTGACAGTTTCCCGGGGGACGTCGGCGCACGCCCCCCGCACGACGCCATCGTGCGTTCATGGGGGGAACACCTGACATCGAAGCGCGACCGGGCGGCGTCGATCTAACACGGCCGTTGGCCGATGCCGTCTGGGTGGCGACCCGCGCGGACCGCGCCGCACGCCATCCCCCGCACGGTCATTGCCCGACGAGGCTCGCGCCCTACGGGAGCGAGGATCCGGTCGCCGCGACCGTGCACCCGACGTGCCGCGCGGTGGGCTGCCTCGATCTGCACCACGAGCTTCTGGCGCGAGTGATGCGGAAGCTCGACGGCCACCGGGATCCCGCCGGCATCAAGAATCTCGGCGCCTACGCCTATCGGATGGCGAGGACCGAACTGGTCGAACTGAAACGGGCCGAACGCACCGCGATGGGATTCCCGGCGAAACCCACGCGTCGCGACGGCGCGGCCGGTCGGGTGGAGGCGGCGCTCGAGGCGTCCGGCCCCGACGGTGCGTGGCTGGCGACGCTCTTCCGAATCTTGCGCGCCTACCCGTTCAGCGCCAGCCACGTGCCCGGCCGCTGGCCCGTGGACGGGTTGGCGGTTGAGCGGGCGCAGTTCTTCCCCGAGGAGGCCGAGCAGACGACTGCCGTGCGGCGTGACATCGCGACGGTGCTGACGCGGGCTGCCGATCTCGCCGGCCGCTCGTGGGTCTACGACAACCTGACCCTGCCGCTCAATGCGAGCGGCACGCCATCGACCTTGCCCGAGTCGCACCGCGCGGACGACTCGGACGACCAGACCCACGCCCTCATGGGACGGATGCTGCTGCAGGCCTACCTACGGGAGCGCGCCGCGGGCCTCACCCAGCGCGACGCTCTCGCGGTGGCCGCCCGGCAGGTGACCGGGTTGGGCGCGCCGTCGCACACCAGGGCGGTCGAGCAAGCCCTGAACGAACTCGAGGACGCGGCGAGCGACCTCGCGCTGACCGGCTGACCGTCACCCGATCCCTCCCCCGACCAGATCCGTATGTGGGCAGCCACATTCGGAAGGGGGATCGAGATGTTCTGGATCTGGCGGTGACCAGGGGACCTGTCCATCGGGGTGTGCGGGAAACCGCACACCCCCTTCTCTTTTCACCGGGAGGTACCAGGCGTCGTCCTCAAGGAGGTGCCCGTGGTCCTCAGGCGCTGGCCGTCCGCCAGTACCCCTCGGAGCACCTCGTAGTGAAGCAAACCTGGAAGTGGGGCGGGGGTTCGCGCACCCATGGCTGGCTGCGCTGACCAGCCCGGGGTCGGCGTGGGCGATGACGCTGGTCGTGGTGCTCGGCGTGGCCGGCTACTCGCTGTTCGCGCGCGCCCGCCAGGTGGACTCGCTGCGCGCGCCCCTCCTGGCCTCCATGTGGGCCGCGACAACGGCCATCGTCCTGGCCATGGCCGCCTACCTGCCCTGTTCCGGTTCCGCACCCACCGGCTGGCAGGCGTTGACGTCCACGATCGGGTTGTTCATCGGGGCGTTCGACGAGCCCTTCGGCGCCGGCCAGGCGTGCACCCATGAGGTTCCCCTCGCGCTACACGTCGCTCGGCTCGCCGCCTTAAGCGCGACCTTGACGTCGGTGCTGACCGTGGTGGCGTCCATGTCGCGAACCCAGATGGACCGCCTCAGACTGTCCCGCGCGAAGAGCCTGACCGCCGTCGTCGGCCTCGACGACGACACGGTCGGCGTGGTGGCCGCCCTCGCGAAGCAGAGCAGCCGGCGCTACCGCACGGTCGTGCTGACCGGTTCGACGACGGAGGCAGAGGCCCGCGCGGCCTGCGGCCGCGTCAGCCGTGAGCCGGGCCCCACGTGCTATCCGAGATCCCTGGGCTGACCACCCGATGACTGCCACAACAGTCATATGACTGCCACGGCGGTCATACTCCGTTCGGCGGAACTGCCCTGGTCGACCATCAAGGCTTGTAAACCTCGATTCCCGCCGCGGCCAAGAGTCCGATCGCCTGGCGCATGATGTGGCGGTCGTAGTCCTTGACGCCTTCGGTCAGGTCGGACCACGGCTCCATCCAGCGGTGCGACGGGGCACCGTTGCGGCGCTGGTGGATCGCCCAACGGCGGTGTTCGAGCTCGGCCAGACGTTCGATTTCGTCGGCGTCCAACACGTAGGTGGTCGGTCGATCGGACGACCGCCAGCGGAGTCCGAGCAGCCCGTGGGCCACGGCGGTTCCGGTCAGCACCGCACGGTTGCCCGCGCGCTCGAACTCGGTGAGCTGATCCCACAGCGCGCCGGCCAGCGGCGAGTCCGTCGCGTTCGAGGTCTCCACGCTGATGTCTTGGTAGGCCAGATGCACGAGCGGCGCGAGTCGCTCGACGTCGTCGAAGGTCAGCAACGGTTCGTAGCCCGACGGTCGCTGCAGCGGCTCACCCGCTCGGCTCGCGATGCCCGGCAGCGCGTACGCCAGTTCGACCGCCACCGGCATCGCCGCCTCGTCACCGCCGAGCACTCCCAGGATCTCGGACGCCATGCCGAGCAACTCACCCGGAGTGAGGAGGATCGGCCGGCTCCAGGGTGCCGGCGTCCGCGATCTGCGGCAACGCAGCGCCGAACGCCGCCTGCTCGACATCGCCGATGTCTCCTGGATCGCTCCCCTGTTGCCGCGCGATCTCACCGACACCCAGGCAGACCCCGCGCCCATGCGCGATCGCGCACCGCTTCATGTCATCGACCCCCTCCAGATCATGGGCCAGGTCATGCGTGAGGCGGATCGCTCGGTGCTCGCCGAACGCGCACCGGGCGCGGTGTTCTCCGGGACGCGGTTCGGCGCCGAGGAACTCTCTGCCACCCTGCGACAAGGCGTGTCGCGTTTCGTCATCGTGGGCCACACCTTCGAAGGCGCGTCGGCGTCCACGACGGGGATCGTGCTCTCCGACCTCGTCAAGGACGCCCCGGACGCCCTCACCGCCGAGGAGCTGATCGCCGATCCCGGACGCTGGCCGATGCCGCCCCGCGTGGCGGTGCTGGCGTGCGCGTCGGCGTCCGACATGACCGATCACGAACCGTTCGGCCTCGCCGCCGCCCTTCTGCACAACGGCGCCGACACCGTTCATGGCACCCTCTGGATCCTGCCCACCGACGAGGCGTACCGCACGCACGGCGTGCGCGACCGCGCCCTCCTTCCGATGGCGCTGGCTTTCGAGAATGCCCAGGTGGCGGACGACCCCGTCGCCGCCCTGTGCGCCTGGCAGCGAGGCCGGCTGAACCACTGGAGAAACGAGCCGTCCCTCGCCACCTCCCCGCTGTCCTGGGGCGCCGCGATGACGATGACCGCGCCCGCTCGGAGGTCAGTCGAGAGCGAGGACCGCACGTAACGCGTCGTCGACAGAAGCGAGTTCGTGAGCATCAAGCCGACCCGCGAACTCGCCCAATCTCACCTCCGGGTCAACCACGGTCAGTTGCTCGACGAGCACCCGCGTCCTCACGCCATGGATCTCGATCTCAGGACGGAACGAAGCTGCACGCCGTCCGGTAGAAGTCGGGGCAATCACCCACGTCGACAGCGGCAGATCGTCGGACTGCAGGACGACGGCATAGCGCTGACCGGACTGCTCATGGCCACGCGCGTCCCGAGGCGCCCTGAGCCGGTAGAGATCACCACGCACGAACATCCTCCATCTCAGCGGCAAGCTTTCGGGACGCCGCCACGTCGTCGGGATCGTTGCGCAACTCCTCAGCCTCCGCCCGCATCCGGGCACGGCGCTGCGCCCGCTCCGCCTCCAAGATCGCGTTGCGCGCGGCTTCGGAGCGGGACGCGCCGTCGCGGGTGAGCGCGTCCAGCGCGCGTTCCACGGCAGCATCGGTGCGAATCGTAAGCGTGCCCATACGACAGATTGTACGACACAGGGCCAGGAGAGGGGACCAGCAACCCGAGCCCGGCCGCGCCGAGGGGTCACCTTGAACGGGTTCGCGCCGCCACCAGCGGCGTCCGACAATCAGGCGAAGAGGCAGATACCGTCGCCGCCCAGGGTTGAGGTCGTGCCGTCGAGGTAACGCAGGCGCGGGACCGGGGTCAGCCGCCCCACCGACTCGGCGACCACGCCCGCCGCTCGGGAGAAGACGATCAGGTCGGCGGCGACATCAGTGCGGCCGCAGCGGTGGGCCAGGTCGATGGCGCAGTCGAAGGCGTCGTTCTGGCGCTTGCCCCAGTTCTTGCGCGTCGCCCTCGCGTCCATCTCGAACCGCTCGGCGTCGAGCACCTCGACGCCGCGAAGCGCGTACGGCAGCGCGTCGTCGTGACGACCGGCATCGCGCAGGGTCATGGCGAGCCCGACGTTCGCGCGGGCTTGCCACAACGCCATGCCGGGCAGCCGGGCAAGCCGCACCAGTGCGCGGCGAAGCAGGCGCTCGGCGTCCAACGGCCGCGGATGCTCGAGCGAGCGGAGCAGCTTCCCGGCCCTGACCAGCAGCGTCGCCTCCAGACGCTCAGCGCCCGGAACGGCGCCGAGCGATTCCAGCCGGGTGAGCAGCACCGTGGCCCCACCGTCGTCCAACGACCTGCTGCGCTTGGCCCGCGCGATCAACCCGCGCACCTCGGCGCTCACCGCCGACGCCGCGGCGCTGCTGAGAGCCGAGCCTTGAGGAAGGCCGTCCGGCGCCTCGCTCACGATCGTGTCCGCCAGTTCCCTGGCGGCGTCCGCGAGGTCGCGATACAGACCATCGGCGCGCGCGGGCGTCCGCGATCCCAGCGCCCGTACCGCAGCCGGTCGCGGCACGGCGGACGCCGCCGAGTGCACGCCGGCCTCATCCAGGAGGCTCGCACGGATGCGCTCGGCCTTGTCTACATGGCGCCGCGCGTCCCAGATCTGGTGCCAGTCCAGATCGCAGGCCGCCTGCGACTGGTGAAGCCTGACCACCGTCGCTTCCATGCCCGTGCAGCGTCCGAGCAGATCGGCGGTGACGGCCAGCAACGATCGGGCCTGCGCCGTCCGGCCGCGCTCACGCAGGTTCTCGGCCAACGCCAGATGGTGCTCGATCCGCAGCCGCCGCGCGCCGGACACGTCCCAGTGGTCGAGGTCGGCGTCCAGGAGACGGGCACCGTGCTCGATGGCGCCGGCTCTCGTGAGCGCGGTCGCCAGCAGGACGCGCCAGTCGCCCAGGACCCCAAACTCTAGGGCCCAGCGCCGCGTGGACGGTCGAGTTCTGGCGACGGAGCGCACCTCTGCAAGATCGGGCGCACTCGCCCATTGCCGGGGCCGGCAGCGGTGCCTATCGTGGCGAGTGTCGGAGCCCGATCAACGATGAAGGGGGAGGACCAGATGTCTGACGCGATGAAGCTGCACATCCTGTCCACGGGCGTGATGGAGTGCGACCACACCTGGCTGCTGCTGCAGGCCGGCAACACCATCACCAGCAGGCACGACAAACACAAGCCGGCCGCGTGGGGCGAGTGCCCGACGCACGCCGTCCTCGTCGAGACACCCGAGGCGCGCATCCTCTGGGACACCGGTGTGCCCCGCGACTGGGAGACCCGCTGGGCGCCCACCGGCTTCCAGGACTTCTTCCCCGTCCAGGAGGATCCCGCCGGCCCCGGCTACCTCGACACCGCACTCGCCGATCTCGAGCTGACCACGGACGACATCGACATCCTCGTGCTCTCGCACCTGCATTTCGATCACGCCGCCAACGCGAAGGCGTTCGACAACGGCAAGACGCGCATCCTGGCCCAGCACGACGAGATCGAAGGCGTCAAGACGATCGAGGGCTACAGCAAGGGCGCCCACATCGTCTCCGACTTCGCGGGCCTGAACATCGAGGCCGTCCACGGCGACGCCGAGATCGTGCCCGGCGTGTCGGTGATCTCCACGCCCGGCCACACCTGGGGCACCATGAGCCTGCGGGTCGATCTGCCCTCCTCGGGCACCAAGATCTTCACCTCGGACGCCGTGTACCTCGGTGCGAGCTGGGGTCCGCCCGCGATCGGTGCCGGCATCGTCTGGGACTCGGTGGGCTGGCTGGAGTCGGTCGACAAGCTGCGCCGCATCCAGGCCGAGACCGGGGCCGAGATGATCTTCGGCCACGACCCCGAGCAGCGCAAGGGCCTCACGCTGGCACCCCTCGGCTTCTACCTGTAGGGGCCGGACGGATGATCCTGTACGACCTGGCGTGCGCCTCGGGGCATCGCTTCGAGGCGGCGCTGGAGTCGATGCGCGCGGAGAACCCGCCCTGCGAGTGCGGCGCCCCGACGAGGCGCCTGCTGTCGCGGCTGAACGTGGGCGGCGCCGCCAGCGCCGGCCCCAGCCGCGACGACATGCCGAACACTTGGCACGGCACCGGACGCGGCAACCCCGAGGTGCTGCGCGGCTGGCACCAGGCGATGACCAGGCGCGAGAAGCTCGAGGAGAAGTACCCCGAGCTGGCCGGCGACCGGCGTCCGGTCCTCGCCCACGAGGGCGTGTTCGCCGACCGGCCGTTGAAGGCGGGCGACGACCTGGCACCGGCGGTGTCGGAGGCCACCTTCGCCCGGAAGTCCCCGGCCCGCCCGTCCGACGCACCCCGCCCGGCCGCGACCAACCCGGGCGGCACGGCGTCCGCGACCAACACACGGCCCACGACGGGCACCACGAACTGACGCGCCGGGAGACGGCGCAAGGGAGGCAACAGCGATGAAGATCCGAGGAGCCGTGCTGGAGGAGATCGGCCGGGCGCGTCCGTACGCCGACTCGAAGCCGATCGTCGTGCAGGAGGTCGACCTCGATCCGCCCGGCCCGGGCGAGATCCGGGTACGGATCGAGGCGGCCGGCATCTGCCACTCCGACCTGTCGGTGGTGGACGGCAACCGGGTGCGACCGGTCCCGATGCTGCTCGGCCACGAGTCGGCGGGCATCGTCGAGGAACTGGGCGAGGGCGTCGACGACGTCGCCGTCGGCGATCGCGTCGTCATGTGCTTCCTGCCGCGCTGTGAGGAGTGCGCGAACTGCCGCGAGGACGGACGCCTGCCCTGCACGCCGGGCTCCGCCGCGAACAACGCCGGCGTCCTGATGGGCGACCGGATCCTGCTGCACCGCGACGGGCCGCAGGGCCGCGAAGAGATCAAACACCACCTCGGGGTGTCCGGCTTCGCGACGCAGGTGGTGGTGAACCGGGCGTCCGCGGTGCCGGTCGGCAACGACGTGCCGCCCGACCTGGCCGCCGTGCTGGGCTGCGCCGTCCTCACCGGCGGCGGCGCCGTCATGAACGCCGCCGCGCCGAAACAGGGCGACTCGCTGATGATCGTCGGCCTCGGCGGCGTGGGCATGGCCGCCCTGCTGACGGCGATCGGCCTCGGCTACGGCGACGTGATCGGCGTGGACGCCCTCGAGTCGAAGCTCGAGCTGGCCCGCGAGTGGGGCGCCACCGCCGCGTACACCCCGCAGCAGGTGCTCGACCAGGGCATCAAGGCGACCCACGTCATCGAGTGCGCCGGACATCCGCGCGCCTTCGAGACGGCGTTCGCCGCGACCGCCGTGGGCGGACGCACCGTCACCATCGGGCTGCCCGCGCCCACCGCGCGCGCCGAGATCAGCCCCCTCACCATCACCGCCGAGGCCCGGACGATCATCGGCTCCTACCTCGGCTCGGCGGTCCCGGCCCGCGACATCCCGAAGTATGCCCAGCTGTGGCGCGAAGGACGGCTCCCGGTCGAGCGGCTCGTGTCGTCGCGGATCAGGCTCGGCCAGATCAACGACGCGATGGACGAACTGGCCGAGGGCAAGGCCATTCGCCAAGTGATCATGTTCGACGAGGAGGCCTGAGATGGGCGACTACGACGAGCTCGTGGCGCGCGTGCCGCGCGGGCAGTTCATCGGCGGCAGGTTCGTCGAGACGGAGGCGACGTTCGGCGTCCGCAACCCGGCGACCGGCGAGGTGCTGGCCGAGGTGTCTGACGCCTCCGAAGCGCACGCCGCCCAAGCCATGGACGCCGCGTGCGCGGCCGGGGCGTCCTGGGCCGCGACCGCCCCCCGCGAGCGCGCCGAGATCCTCCGCCGCAGCTTCGAACTGATCGTCGAGCGCTCCGACGACTTCGCCGCCCTGATGACCCTCGAGATGGGCAAGCCGCTCGCCGAGGCGTACGGCGAGGTCGCCTACGGCGCGGAGTTCCTGCGCTGGTTCTCCGAGGAGGCCTGCCGGATCGACGGCCGCTGGACCATCGCCCCCGCAGGCGGCAACCGGCTGCTCACCATGAAGCAGCCCGTCGGGCCGGTGTACGCGATCACTCCGTGGAACTTCCCGCTCGCCATGGGCACGCGCAAGATCGGCCCGGCGCTCGCCGCCGGCTGCACGGTCGTGATCAAGCCGGCGGCCCTCACCCCGCTGACCATGCTCGCGCTGATGCAGGTGTTCGCGGACGCGGGCGTCCCCGACGGCGTGGTCAACTGCATCGTGACCAGCCGCTCGAGGCAGGTGTCCGAGCCGATCCTGACCGATCCCCGGCTGCGCAAACTCACCTTCACCGGCTCCACCGTCGTGGGTCAGGCCCTGCTGCGCCAGGCCGCCGACTCCGTGCTGCGCACGTCGATGGAGCTGGGCGGCAACGCGCCGTTCCTGGTGCTGGCGGACGCCGACGTGGACGCCGCGGTCGCCGGCGCGATGCCGGCGAAGTTCCGCAACAACGGCGAGGCCTGTACGGCGGCGAACAGGTTCTACGTGCACCGCGAGGTCGCCGACGAGTTCACCACCAAGCTGGTCACGGCAGTGGAGAAGCTCGTCGTCGGGCCGGGCATGGACGCCGGCGTCACCCTCGGCCCGCTGATCGACGAGCCGTCGCTGGCCAAGGTCGACGAGCTGGTCGCGGACGCCGTGGAGCAGGGCGCGCGGGTGCTGACCGGTGGCGCGCGGATCGAGGGTCCGGGCCACTTCTACGCACCCACGGTGCTGGCCGACGTACCTCGGACCGCCCGCCTGCTGAAGGAGGAGATCTTCGGCCCGGTCGCCCCGATCGTGGTGGTGGACTCGGACGACGAGGCCGTCCGGCTCGCCAACGACACCGAGTTCGGCCTGATGGCCTACGTCTTCTCGCGCGACATCGGCCGGGCGATCGCGGCGGTCGAGCGGATCGACTCGGGCATGGTCGGCCTCAACACCGGCCTGGTCTCCAACCCGGCCGCCCCCTTCGGCGGCGTCAAGCAGTCGGGCCTGGGACGTGAGGGCTCCCACGAGGGCCTGGAGGAGTACCTGGAGATCAAGTACGTAGGAATCCCGCTGTAGCCGCGCGACGCCATGTCACGGAGCGGGCGATCGGTCAGCTCGCCGCTCCGCAGGGTCGCGCCGCCGACCAGTCTGGCAGGCGGCGGCGGGCGGGTGTCGGGCACCATAGAGGCATGGCTCGCTTCCTGGCGTCGTATCCGTGCGAAGACGCCTGCGGCACGATCGAGACCGACCGCCGTGTCGACGGCGCACCGGTCTATCGCTGCCCCGGCTGCGATTCCGAATGGATCGAGGAATACGAACGCACGGTCGGCGCTCACCCCGAACCGGCGCCCGACCAGCCCGAAACGGACGCTCCCCCGCGCAGTTCCTGATCAGCGCCGTCGGCCTGCACGTCGCCCACGTCGTTCTCGGTACCCCCTCCTGCTGTGTGCGACCGCGTTCGGGTGCGCGAGGTACGACCGGCTCGGTAAGGCGCGCGCGGTCGCGATGGAGGCCGAGCGGCGCACCTCCGCCCGCCTCGAGCGCGAACGGATCGTGCGCGAGGCGATCCTGGGGCTCAGGGAGCCCAACAAGCCCGAGCGCACGCTTCGTGAGCATCCTTCGTGACGGACGCCGACCTTCGACGAGAGCCAGTGACCCGGCGCGGGCGCGCGGGTGACGACAATCAGACCTTTGGACGAGGCGACCGGTACCTTTCGCCGATGGATGCCCCGTTCCTCCTGCCTAACATCGTTCTCACGAGGCCGAATGCAGGCACGCAAGTACTCGGGGGGTGCGGCGATGACGAAGTTGATCCTCTTCTTGATCACGACCCTGGTCATGTCTGTTGCCCCGAGTGCCCCTGTGACACCCGCCGCGCTACCGGCGTGGCTCTGCCGGATGGCACCGATCATGTGTCGCTGACCAGCGGCACAGACAGCCACCCTCGCGGGTGGCGCTGTCTACCTCCCCCACCTGAAGCCCGGCCCCTCGGGGCCGGGCTGACATCTGTGCGGACGCCGCGACGTCCGAGTGAGGAAGGTGGGGCGCGACCCTGACTCGCAACAAGGGCGCCCCACCTCCTCTGATTTCCCGTCAGCGATCCTGGGAACCGGCCGAACTTGACGGTCTACGCGGCGCCCGGTTGGGGAGGACGGTCAGCAGACTGCCGAGAACAAGCCCGCTCATCGCTCCCACGGCGGCGTACGCGCCGGGATTGCTGACGAGAAGCCCGATGAGGAGACCGACGGCGGCGCCGGCCACCGCACATGCGATAACGATGACATTCGGCCCATGAACCATGGTCGGGCTTCCTCTCTCCCGGGGTGGGTGATCGGCTACCACGCTAGTCAACACGCGAACGGCATGGAATCGGGCAAAGGTGCCGAGCGGCCCGTACCAAAGTAGGAGACGCTCGATGGCCGACGCGTCGTGCGAGACTGGGACCCATGACGAGCACCGGGGGCGCCCGCCGGGCGGCGCATCAGGCGCGTCATCCCCGCGTGCCGCGCTGGGTCGGCCAACTCGGGCTCGCGGGCGTCCCCGAAGCGCTCGCCGGACTCACGATCCTCGTCTACAACGAACTCTTCGAACACTTCCCGTTTCCCGGCTCGGAACGCTCGCCCGAGGCGGCGTTCGTCGACATCTGGTGGTGCCTGTTCGCGGGTGTGACCGGCCGGTGGCCGCGGCTCGGCACCGTCGGCGTCGGAATCGGGTTCGTGGCCTCGATCGCGCTCGGGCTGCCCGCGTCCCCCACGATGCTGACCCTGTTCATCCCGATCGTCTCCAACGCCGCGCACGGACGCCCCACACTGCAGAACGCGACCGCCCTCACCTACTGGGCCGGTGCACTCGCCTGGACGATCCCGCAGACGGCCAATTCGGTCGAGGTCGTCCAGACCATCATCATCTGGGCGATCATGATCGGCCTGGCGTGGCTGAGCGGCCGCACGATCCAGCGCCTGCGCCGCGAGGGGGAACATCAGTTCGCGCTGCGCGGCGAGGCCCTGCGGAGCCAGCGGCGCAGCATCGCGCGCGACCTTCACGACACCGTCTCGTACGCCACCGCCACCATGATCATGCGCGCCGAGCAGATCAAGCTGCGGAGCACCGATCCGGAACTGATCCGCGATCTCGATTTCATCATCGCGACCGGACGCCGATCGGTGCGGGATCTGCGCGGCATGATGGAGACCCTGCGCCGCAACGACCCCGACCTGGAGGCGTCCACGCAGGCGCCCCGGCAGTTGCTGACGCCGACCGAGGCGCTCCGCCGGCAGCAGGCCGAGTTGGCGGCCCACGGGCTGCGGCTGCAGATCAGCGCCGACGACGGGCTCGACGGCCTGCACGACTCCGTCCGCGAGGCCCTGGCGAGGCTCATCGTCGAGGCCACCTCGAACATGGTCAAGTACGCGGCTCGGGGTCCCTGCCAGCTCATCGTCGAGGCACAGGACGACGCCGTCGAAGCCGTCTTCACCAACCAGATCGCCGCCGGAGGCCTGCCGCGGACCGCGCCCGGGCTCGGCCTCGGATTGGTCGGCGCGAGCGAGCGGGTGAAGGCGCTGGGGGGCGAATTGGAGACGTCCACGGTCGGCAGCACCTGGATCCTGCGCGCGCGCCTGCCGGTGGGCGAATGACCCCGTGGATCCGACGAGGCCGCGGATGGCGGCCGGACGCCGCGGTTTCCGGGACAATGGCGGCATGGAACGTGCGGTGAGGGTCGCCATCGTCGACGACGACGCGATGGTGCGCGCCGCGTTGCGGGCCTACCTAGGACCAGCCGACGACTTCGTCGTGTGCCACGAATACGGCAGCGGCGCCGAGGCGGTCGCCGGGCTCAAGGCAGACCCCGTCGACGTGGTCATCATGGACGTCCGCATGCCGCGCATGGGCGGCATCGAGGCGACGGCCGCGATGCGCGCGCTGTTTCCCGACCTCAAGATCCTGGTGATCACCTCGTTCGACGAGGACGACGTCGTCCGCGACGCGCTGGCGGCCGGCGCGAACGGCTTCCTGCTGAAGGACACCTCACCGACGGCTCTGGTGGAGGCCCTCCGCGCCGTCCTGCACGGAACCTCGGTCGTTTCCCCCGGGCCCATCACCTCGCTGCTGCTCAACGGGCCGGGCCCGAGGCGTCCGCAGCCGGCGGCCGAGCTCGGCCTGAGCCCGCGCGAGCTCGAGATCCTGCGCCTGCTCTGCGCGGCGTACAGCAACACCGAGATCGCCGGCGAGCTGTTCTTGTCGGAGTCCACCGTGAAGACGCACGTCTCCGCGATCATGATGAAGATGCAGGTTCCCTCCCGTCTCAAGGCGGTCGTCCGCGCCTACGAGCTCGGTCTGGTCGCCCCGCTCTGAGGCCGGATCCCTGCGACAATGAGGGGATGGACGACCACACCCCCACGTTCGCCGAGGTGCTGACGGCCGCGATCCAGGCACGCGGCCTTTCCCTCGAGCGCATCCGCAGCCATCTCGACCAGGCGGGCGTCCCGGTGAGCATCGCCACGCTGAGCTACTGGCAGTCCGGTCGCTCCCTGCCGACGCGAGCCCGCAGCTTCCACACTCTCGTCGAGCTCGAACGGGTTCTCGGCGTCGAGGCCGGCCACCTCACCCAGCACACCTACACGGCCGATGGACGCACGCGCCGCGAGACGTTCGAGTGGCAGAAGGTCGTGCCGTCGCTCGACGTCGTTTCCGAGGTGATCGCCGACCTCGACCTCGACTGGCACGGCGAACTCACCCGAATCGCCGTCCAGGACCACCTCACGATCGGACGCGATCGTTCCGAACAGGCGCAGGAAGTGCGGGTCATCTGGCGCACCGAGCGGTCGGGCCTGCCCCGTTGGGCCGTCGTCAGCGAACAGGACGCCCAGGGGGCCACCAGCCAGACGGTCGAACCGCTGATGGGCTGCGCCCTCGGCGAGGTCGTCGAGTTCCCCGAGCGCAACCTGCTCATCGCCGAGATGACGGCCCACCGCCCCATGCAGCGCGGCGAGCTGTTCGCCTGCGAGTACCGGCTGACGTCGACGCCGACCACGATGCCCTCGTTCCGCCTGCTGCGTGCTGTTTCGAACACGATGAAGACGCTGACGATGGTCATCCGGTTCCATCCGGACGCCCAGCCCGTCAGCGTGCGCGCCGGCATCCAGGCGTCCATGGACGACGACGACGTTCCCGCCGACACCGTGGACGTGCCGATCAGCGCCGGCGAGGCCCAACACGTGTGGACCGACCCCAAGCCGGGCGTCTACTCGATGCTGTGGAAATGGGAGTAGCCCCGACGGCAGCGGCTCACCCGGCCAGCGCCAGCTGAAGCTCGGGGACGGTGTCGACCACCGCGTGGCTGGGTTCGGCGCGCAGCAGCGCCGGCAGCCCCGCGCCCCAGGTCACGCCGACCCCGGTCATCCCCGCGGCGCGGGCGGCCTGCAGATCGACCACGGCGTCACCGACGTACACCGCCTCGCCCGACTCGATCCCCAGCCGGTCGGCGGCCAGCAGCAGCGGGGCGGCGTCCGGTTTGTGGTCGTCGGTGTCCTCCAGGCCCACCAGGAGCGGCAGGTGCACGGCCAGGCCCGCGGCGTCCAGCAGCGCCGTGGCTGTGTCGCGACGCCGTGAGGTCGCCACCCCCATCGGGGTGCCCGCGTCCGCGAGGCGGGCGACCAGCGCGTCCATGCCGGGATAGGTCTGCAGCAGGTGTTGATGTTCGGACTGCCAGGAGCGGTAGGTGTCCTGGAGTTCGCCGACCGCGTCCGCCCCGGCGAGCTCGGTGAAGATGTCGGGCAGCGTCCGCCCGATCCACGAGCGGATCGTCGTGTCGTCGGCGGGCGGCAGATCGTGGTGCGCCAGCGTCCAGCGGAACGAACCGAGGATCAGCGGGATGGTGTTGGCGAGCGTGCCGTCGAAGTCGAACAGGACCGCGCTCCAGCGGGGGAAAGTCACCCCGCCGACTCTACGCCGATCCGTCCGGCGACCCGATCGTCCCGGGCGATCACGGCCGGGCGAACCACTCCACCCAGGCGCCGTGCGGGCTGCACCGGGCCACCGGCTCGCCGTCCAGCGCCACGACGAAGTGGGGGCGGGCATCGTCGGGCAGGCGCCCACGCAGCGACGTGAGCACGGTCGGGCCTTCGTAGGACACCCAGCGGACGCCCGCGCGCCTGAGGGTGTCCACGACCGCGTCCCGCTCGGGGCGGGCGAGGTAGGCGAGCGTGGCCGAGTGCGTCAGCACCGGCGTGGCTCCCACGGCGGCGGCCCGGGCGATGCCGTCGGCGAGGAAGGCGCCCAGGTCGCCGGGAAGCCGGCCCCGGCGCACCGGCGGCGGATCGAGCGCTGCCACCTCCAGGGCTGCGGCCAGTCGCGCCTCGCGCGCGTCCTCCCCCGGCCAGACCAGCGCGCGCAGCCAGCGCGCGTCGTCGGGATCGCCCGCGGACAGCGGGTTGGCGTCCAGGCCGGCCCGGAACGCGACGACGAGGTCGCGCGGGTGCCCCGCAGGAGCGCCGGCGACGACGCACTCCAGCACGGGGGCGTCCGACGCGGCGCGTGATCCTGCCTCGACGCGGCCGGACGGATCCCGGTAGCGGTAGCGGTCGGGGATCAGGCACAGACCGGCGGACGCGCCGGCCTCCAGGAGGGCGATCGGCTGCGGCAGGCCCGCCAGCAGGGGGGCGAGGACCGCGCAACGGCCGGGCTCATTGGTCTGCGTCGCCCGGGCGAGGATCGTCGCGCGCAGGGCGTCCCAGTGCTCGTCGACCCACGCGGTGAAGGCGGGACCGCCGGTCAGGGTCGGCGCGCCGTGGTAGCGCAGCGCGGCGAGGAAGAGATTCGGCTGTCGTTTGCGTCCCGGGAGCGAATCGAGGCGGGCGCACAGGAGGCCGTCGGCGGCGATCCAACGGCTGAGCGCCCCCCAGGTCGGCGACGTGGGGTCGGCCTCGCCGGCGAACCAGCGGTACAGGGCGGGGATCGGCATGGCCGCGTACGCGTGGCCGTCCTTCATGGCACCCTCGTTTTCGTCGCGTCTTGCCGGGCACGGACGCCACCGGCGTCCGTTGTGCGGGAGCGTAGCGCTGGTGGGCATCTCGCCGGGCGCGCCGGCGTCCGGTTAGGGTGGTCGCGCACGTTGCCGTGCCTCAGGATCGGAGGAACCGCATGACCGAGCCCGTCGCCAACCACGACATCTGGCCCACCATCCGGGCGGAAGCCGTCCGTGACGCGGACGGCGAGCCCTGCCTGGGCGGGTTCCTGCACGAGGCGATCCTGCGTCACCATTCGCTGATGGACGCTCTGGGCGCCCTGCTGGCACACAAGTTGTCGAATCCGGTGATGTCGCCGCTCACGCTGCTCGACCTCATCGGCGAAGCGTTCACGGGCGACCACTACATCGAGGAGTCGGTGGTGGCCGATCTGCAGGCGGTCGTCACCCGCGACCCGGCGACGCGCGGCTACAGCCAGCCACTGTTGTACTTCAAGGGCTTCCACGCGATCCAGAGCTTCCGGATCGCGCACCACTTCTGGGTCTCCGAACGGCACTCGCTGGCGCTGTGGCTCCAGAGCCGTATCTCGGAGGTGTTCGCCGTCGACATTCATCCCGGCGCGCGCATCGGTCGCGGCATCATGTTCGACCACGCCACCTCGGTGGTGATCGGCGAGACCGCCGTCATCGAGGACGACTTCTCGATGCTGCACGAGGTCACCCTCGGTGGCACCGGCAAGACCGGCGGCGACCGGCATCCCAAGATCGGCCGCGGTGTGATGATCGGTGCGGGCGCCAAGGTGCTGGGCAACATCCGCGTCGGCGAAGGGGCGAAGATCGGCGCAGGATCGGTCGTCCTGGCGGACGTGCCGGCTCACTCGACCGTGGCCGGCGTCCCGGCGAAGCTGGTGTCCTTCCCGGCCGCGTCGTTCCCGGCTCTGGAGATGGATCAGCGCTTCGCGGAGAGCTGACGCCGGACGCGCCCGGTGGCGTCCGTCACGTCAGGCGTGGGCGGACAGGTCGCCCTCGCCTCGCTTGATCGCGTCGAACAGCGCTTGGGCCTTCTTGGCGTCCCACAGCACGCTCGAACCGGCCGAGGTCCTGTAGTCGGGGTTGGCGATCGGCACGACCATCATGTCGCCCTGGCCGGTGGCCATCTTGAGCGCGCCGCCGCCGAGGGCGAACACCTCGCCGAGGCCCACCTCGTTGCCGAGCTCGATGCCGCGTGCCAGCGATGAGTGGAGACCCCACCAGCGCCACGGCAGCAGGATCGTGGCCGGCGAGAGCGCCCGCTTGGCCAACCCCGCCACCATCTCCCGCTGACGCTTGGCGCGCCCGAAGTCGCCCTCGGGGTCGACCTTGCGCATCCGCACGTAGCCGAGCGCGGTCGCGCCGTCCATGCGCTGGCAGCCTGCAGGGATGTCGAGGTTGGACGCCGGATCCTTGATCGCCTTCTCGG
This sequence comes from Nigerium sp., assembly GCA_016711325.1. Classification (GTDB taxonomy): domain Bacteria; phylum Actinomycetota; class Actinomycetes; order Propionibacteriales; family Propionibacteriaceae; genus Propioniciclava. Next base: position 291,099 of record JADJTH010000012.1, read on the forward strand.
GGCACATCTCGATGCCGCCGACGGCGTCCACCACCCCCTCGAAGCCGCCGAAGCCGATCTCGGCGAAGCCGTCGATCCGCACGCCCGTGCTCTGCTCGACCGTCGCGACCAGCAGGGCCGGGCCACCGAAGGCGTAGGCGGCGTTGATCTTGTTCTTGTGGTGACCGGGGATCGCGACGTAGCTGTCGCGCGGAATCGAGATCAGCGCCGCGCGGCCGCTCGGCGGGATGTAGAGCAGCATGATCGTGTCGGTGCGGCGTCCCGCGGCCTCCCCGGTGCCGAGACGGTCGCGGTCGGCCTCCGACATGCCCTCACGCGAGTCCGATCCGGCGAGCAGGAACACGTGGCCGGGCGTGTCGGCCGGGCGGTTCCCGCTCGGCGTGGCGTCCACCCGGGTGACGAACGGCCAGGTCGCGAGCGGCACGGCGATGACGTAGGCGACGAAGAGCGCGACCGCTGCGAGCAGGATCCGGGCCGGACGCCGCCGCTTCCGCCGCCCGGCGGGCGGCGGCGTTCCGTCGCTGGGCCCGCGTGGCGCTGGCAGTGGTGACGGCGGCGGTGGCGACGAGGCCCCCGGCGGGAGGGCACCCCCCGCCGGACGTCCGTCGGAACCATAGTTCCCCACCGGGGTCGGCGCGGCGTACCGCGGCGGCTCGGCGGGTGCGGGCGCGCCCGGATGCGCGGGCGGCGCCGGCCGTGTGGATGGCCCTGGCCGGGCCGATGCGACCCCCGCCTCCTCGCCCTCGCCCTCGCCGGCATAGGCTCCGCGCCGGTACAGCCAGTCCTCGTCGTCGGTGTGCGTCACCCCTCCTACGGTACGCAGGTGCGTTGCCCTCGCAACACCGGACGACGTCAGCCGAGCGCGGCGATCACTGCTCCCACCGGCTCCCCGTGCCCGAGGACCGGCAGGTGGCCGAGGCCCTCGACGGCGTCCGGATCGACCCCGAGCCCGGCCAGGACGCCTGCGGCGACCACCCGCGCGGCCCGGGCACCGTCGGCGATCTTGACGGCGACTCCCCGGCCGTCGGGGAGGCCGACCGCGAACACCGCCTCGGCGCCCTCCTTCGCGATGATGCCCGGGACGGCCCTCATCAGGTCGGTGTCAGGGCGTCCGGTGCCGCCGACGAACCACGGGTGGGCACGCATGGCGTCCGCCACCTGGCGCTCATGCCCGGACGCCGCGGCCGCGAGGCGTCCGAACGCTCGGGCCAGCCCGGCCAGTGGCAGTCGATGCGCGGGCGCCCCGCAGCCGTCGACCACCACCGCGCTCACCGGTTCGCCCGACAGTTCCTCCACGGTCGCGAGGATGAGGCGTTGCAGAGGGTGCCCGGAATCGCGGTAGCCCACCGTCGGCCAGCCGGCCGCCCGGCATGCGATCAGCATGCCTGCGTGCTTGCCCGAGCAGTTCTGGGCGACGCTCGCCGCCGGGAGTCCCGCTGCGAGCCAGGCGGCGAGGGCGTCCTCGTCGATCGGACGGGCGGGGGTGTTGTCGAGATCGTCCTCGCGCAGCCCAGCGCCGACGAGCATGGCGCGGACGCCGGCGAGGTGGGCGTCCTCCCCCGAGTGCGAGGCGCAGGCGAGGGCGAGGGCCGCGCCGCTCAGGCCGGCGCCGACGCTCAGCGCGGCTACGGCCTGCATCGGCTTGGCCGACGACCGCGGGAACACGGGCGTGGCGGGGTCACCCCACGCCTGCGCGACGGCGCCTCCGGGGGTCGTGACCACGGCCAGGCCGCGGTGGACCGATTCGACGGCCCCTCCCCGGACCACGTGGGCGAGGACGGGCGCATCGAACAGACTCATGGGAGTCTCCTACGCCTCCGGGGCACGCCGAGGCAAACCAGATGCTGAAACTGAGATTTTCCTGAACGCGTTTCTTATGAAACCATTACGTTATGCGACTCTTCACGCCCCTGCGTGCGCTCGCCGTGTCGATCCTCGGCCTCGCACTCGCCGCGACCGTCGGCATCGTGACAGCGACGACCTCCGTCGACCCCATCTCCACCGCGGCCGTACCGGCGATCACGGACGCCCCCGCCGATCTGCTCAGCCGGGATGATCCCCGCGAGGACGAGATCAGCCGCGGCGGCGAGCGCGACGAGGTCAACGAGGCGGACGTCGCGTTGCTCGCGTCCGTCGAGGCCCGCAGCCTGGCGCTCGCATCGACCGCCGAGGCGATCACCGCCACCGACGAGGCCATCGCGACCAAGCTCGCCGAAGAGAAGGCGGCCCGGGAGAAGGCCGAGGCGGCCGCCCTCAAGGGCGGCACCCCCGCACAGAACAAGGAGCTCGCCCGTAGGCTGGCCCGCGACCTGTACGGCTGGGGTGACGAGCAGTTCACCTGCTACAACGACGTCATCATGCGCGAGTCGCGGTGGATCACCACGGCCGACAACCCCACCTCCAGCGCCTACGGCATCCCGCAAGCACTCCCGGGCAAGCGGATGGCCAGCGAGGGCGCCGACTGGCTGACCAATCCGGCCACGCAGATCAAGTGGGGCCTCAAGTACGTCAAGGAGCGCTACGGCACACCGTGCAAGGCGTGGTCGTTCAAGAGGGCCAACGGCTGGTACTGAGCTCCCGCATCTCAGTCGTCGATCTGATCGATCGGCTGCACCGGACGCAACCCCGGGATGGGCGGCATCGCCTCGTTGGTGGCGGTCATGACCGTTCCGGACTGCCTGGTCCCGACCCAACGCTCAGCCCGGCCCGCGACGACCGCCAGCGCCCAGTTGATCAGGACGAAGATCACCGCGACCACGAAGTAGGACACGATCACGTTGCCGTAGTTGGCCGAGATCCGCTGCGCGGACTGCAGCAGCTCGGGGAAGACGATGATGTAGCCGAGCGCGGTGTCCTTGAGCACGACGATCAGCTGGCTCACCAACGCCGGCAGCATGGCCCGGATCGCCTGGGGCAACAGCACCGCGCGGAGCGTCTGGCCGCGGGTGAGGCCGATCGCCAGCCCGGCCTCGGTCTGCCCCTTCGGGAGGGAGTGGACGCCGCTGCGCACCAACTCGGCGATGACGGCGGCGTTGTAGAGCGTCAGGCCGACCACGACGCCGGCCAGGGACGCGGCGGAGCCGGTGAACACGCGGGTGAAGATGAACAGGTAGAAGGCAAAGATCATCATCAGCAGCACCGGCACGGCGCGGAAGAACTCCACGAAGACGCCGGACGCCGCGGCCAGCAGCCGGTTGTGCGAGAGGCGTCCCACGCCCAGCAGCACGCCCAGCACGCCCGCCGTCGCCACGCTGATGGTCGCGGCGAGCAACGTCGCCTGGAGGCCCGGCAGCACGTAGGCCGTCCACACCACGGGATCGGTGAAGGGCACCCACCGCTGCGGGGCGATCTCGGCGCGCAGGAGCCACAGCATGCCGACGACCAGGCCGGCGATGCCGATCGAGCCGACGACGGCGAGGATCCGGTAGCGGCGGCGCGCCTTGGGGCCGGGCAGGTCGAACAGGACGGACTGGACGCTCATCGCAGCACCGCCGCCCGCTTGCTCCACCAGGTGAACACCAGGCCGAGGGGCAGGGTCAGGATCACGAACCCGGTCGCCATGATGACGAAGATCGGGACGATCAGGTCGGCGTACATCTCGATCATCTCCTTCATGACGAGCGCCGATTCCGCGACGCCGATGGTCGCCACGACCGTGGTGTTCTTGCACAGCGCGATCATGGTGTTGCCCAGCGGCGCGATGGAGCCGCGGAACGCCTGCGGCAGGATCACCTCGCGAAGCGACTGGCCGAAGTCGAGACCGATGGCGCGGGCCGCCTCGGCCTGGCCCGCCGGGACGGTGTTGATGCCCGAGCGCAGCGACTCGGCCACCAGCGAACTGTGGTACACGGCCAGGGCGACCACACCCATCAGGAAGCTGTGCGTGACGTGCGGTGAGCTCAGCGGTACCAGCGAGATCCGCATCTTCATGTAGACGCCGAACGCGAAGAAGAACGCGATCAGCGTCAGCGGTGTGTAGAGGACGACGTTGGTGTAGAAGGCCGCCGCCTTGGAGAACACCGCCACCGGGGACACCCGCATCACCGTGACGATCGTGCCCAGCACCAGCGCTCCGAGCGCACCCCAGACGGTCAACTGCACCGTCATCCAGAACGCGCTCAGCACGTTGTAGTCGCTGAGCATCTGGCTGATGCGGTCCATGGATCCTCCTTCTCGCTCGGACGCCCCGGCCCGACGGCGCCGGGGCCGACCGCCCGCGCCTGGCGCGAACGGCCGGCGTTCAGAGATGCCGGCTAGCTGCAGGCGTCAGGGGTCGGCGGGTTGCGGTCGTCCGGCTCGAAGCCGGATTTACCGACGGTGTCCGCGAGTGCCTTCTTCCAGGCGCCCGTCTCGACCATCTTCGTGATCGCGTCGTTGACCTTGGTGCAGGTCTCGATGTCGCCCTTCTTGAGGCCGACGCCGTAGCGCTCCTCGGTGAACGGTTCACCGATGACCCTGAGCTTGCCCGCGTACTGCGGCTGGGCGGCGAAGCCTGCGAGGATCACGTTGTCGGTGGTGACGGCGTCCACGCCGTTCGACTCCAGCGCCGACACGCACATCGAGTAGGTGCCGTACTCGACCAGCTCCACGCCGGGGTAGTCGGCCTTGATCTTCTGGGCCGGCGTCGAGCCGGTCACCGAGCAGAGCCGCTTGCCCTCGAGCGTCGCGGGGCCGGTGATCGAGGTGTCGTCGGCGCGCACCAGCAGATCCTGGCCGGCGATGAAGTACGGGCCACCGAAGGAGACCTTCTCCTTGCGGGAATCCGTGATCGAGTAGGTGGCGAAGATGAGCTTGACCTGCTCGGCCTGGATCATCGTCTCGCGCTGCGCCGACTGCGACTCGACGAACTCGATCTGGTTCGCGGCGTAGCCCATCTCGCCGGCGACGAACTTCGCGACCTCGACGTCGAAGCCGGTGAAGGTGTTGCCCTCTTGGAGGCCGAGGCCGGGCTGATCGAACTTGATGCCGATCTTGATCTTCTGGCCGGCGCCGCCGGCGGTGTCTCCCGGGGTGGCCGAGCCGGTACAGGCAGACAGGACGAGGGCGAGCGCACCCGCCGCCCCCGCGAGCGCCCACATCTTGGATCGCGTCATGAGTGTTTGTCCTCTCGTTCACTCGGTCGTACGCACCGACGCCGGGTGGCGCCGGGACGATCAATGGGTCAGGATCTTGCTGAGGAAGTCCTGAGCGCGTGCGGTCTGCGGGTCGGTGAAGAACTTGTCGGGGGTGTTGGTCTCGACGATCTGCCCGTCGGACATGAACACGACGCGATCGCCGGCCTTCCGCGCGAAGCCCATCTCGTGGGTGACCACGATCATCGTCATGCCCTGCTTCACGAGGCTCACCATGACGTCGAGCACTTCGTTGACCATCTCGGGATCGAGTGCGGACGTCGGCTCGTCGAACAGCATCACCATCGGATTCATGGCGAGGGCGCGGGCGATCGCGACGCGCTGCTGCTGACCACCCGACAGTTGCGCCGGGTACTTGGAGGCCTGGTTCGCGACCCCCACCCGCTCGAGCAGCTCCATGCCACGCTTCTTCGCCTCGGCGGTGGGGGTCTTCCGCACCTTGGTGGGCCCGAGCGTGATGTTCTCGAGCACGGTCTTGTGCGCGAAGAGATTGAACGATTGAAAGACCATGCCGACCTTGGCGCGCAACTCGGCCAGGGCCTTACCCTCGTCGGGAAGCGTCTTTCCGGCGATGCGGATCGTGCCCGAATCGATGGACTCGAGGCGGTTGATCGTGCGGCACAGCGTCGACTTCCCCGACCCGGACGGGCCGATGACCACGACGACTTCGCCCTTGTCAACGACCAGATTGATGTCGTTGAGCACGTGAAGATCACCGAAGTACTTGTCGACATGCTCCATCTCGACAACCGGGCCGCGATCATCCTCCACCATGTCGGAATGGTAGTCGGCCGCGGGTAACGGCGAGACCGCACCAGGTAACTGTTGGGTTGCGAACCCACGCTGCGTCCCTCTGAGGGAGCGGCGAGTTAGGGTGAGTCCGTGACCAGCATCCCGCCGAGCGGCCCCGATTTCCAAGCCCAGCCGCCCCCGGGGTGGCCGGTCGCCTGCGCCTACCATCCGGGACGCGCCGCGGGCGTCCGCTGCCAGCGCTGCGGCAACCCGATCTGCGGCGAGTGCATGGTGGAGGCGCCGGTCGGATTCCAGTGCCGCGTCTGCGTCGCGCGGGGCATGGCGGCGACCCGGCAGGCCGAAGGACCCTGGGGCGGACGCCGCTCGGCCAATCCCGCGCTCACCAGCCAGATCCTCATCGCGCTCAACGTCGCCGTGTGGCTGGGGATCCTGGTCACCGGCGGATTCGAGAGCCGGCTGTCGTCGGCGCTGATGCTCACCCCGGGCGGCGTGTGCGCGCTCAACGATCAGACCTGGGTCGGCGTCACGAGCGCGGCCTGCCTGTCGGCGGGCGGCACCTTCCTGCCCGGCCCACTGGACGGCGGCTGGTGGCAGCTGGTCACGAACGCCTTCACGCACACCGAGCCGCTCCACCTGGGCATGAACATGCTCGCGCTGTGGATCCTCGGCCCGCAGGTCGAGCGGATCCTCGGCCGCGCCCGCTTCCTCGCCGTCTACTTCGTCTCGGCCCTCACGGCGTCCGCGTTCGTGATGTGGCTCGCCGCGCCGGCCACCAGCACGCTGGGGGCGTCCGGCGCCATCTCCGGGCTGATCGGCGCGCTGCTGGTCATCGTCATCCGGATGCGCGGCGACGTCCGCTGGGTGCTGACCTGGATCGGCATCAACGTCGTGATCACCGTCCTGGGCAGCGCCGGTATCTCCTGGCAGGGCCACCTGGGCGGCTTCCTCGGCGGCCTCGCCGTCACCGGCGCTCTCGTCGGGCTGCGCAAGGCCGGCGGTCGCACGCAGTGGCTGGGCGTAGCCGGCATCGGCGTGCTGGCGCTGCTCGCGAGCGTCGCGCGGGTGCTCGCCGGCTGAGCGTGTCATCCTTGCCGCCATGATCCTGGTCGACGACGCGCGCTGGCCCGCGCACGGCACGGTGTGGGGCCACGTCGTGTCGGACGCCTCGCTGCCCGAACTGCACGCCTTCGCGCGCGCGGCGGGCCTTCCGGCCCGCGGCTTCGACCACGACCACTACGACTACCCGCACGCCCGGCGACGGGACCTGATCGCGCTCGGCGCGGCACCGGTCTCCTCCACCGAGCTGCTCCGGCGGCTGCGGGCCGCCGGCCTGCGCGTGCGGCCCGCCCAGAAGACGCCCAGCCGCGCCGAGGCGTCCGTGCGCCTGCGGGCGGCCTGGTCGGGGCTGCTTCCCGGACGGGAGACGCTGCGCGACGAACTCCTGGAACGCTGGAGCGAACCCCACCGCCGCTATCACGACCTGCGCCACCTGGCGTCCTGCCTCACCGCGCTCGGCGCGCTCGACTGCGACGACCGGCTCGTGCACCTCGCCGCGTGGTTCCACGACGCGGTCTACGCCGGACGGCCGGGCGACGACGAGGAGGCGTCCGCGCGGCTCGCCGAACGCCACCTGCGCAGTCACCTGCCCGCCGACGACGTGCGCGAGGTGGGCCGGCTCGTTCGGCTGACCGCCGGCCACGACGCGCGCCCCGGCGACGCGCGAGGCGCGGCCCTGACGGACGCCGATCTGTCCATCCTGGGCGCGCTGCCCGGCCGCTACCACGTGTACGCGCGCGACGTCCGGCTGGAGTACGACCACCTGGACGCCGACGTCTTCGCCGCGGGCCGCGCGGCCGTCCTGCGCACGCTGCTCGGCCACGATCCCCTGTTCCGGACGCCCGTCGGCGTCCAGCTGTGGGCGCGCCCGGCCCGGACCAACATGACCGCCGAATTGGCGGAACTCATCGGCTGACTCGCGCAACTGCGGGGTTCGTTCGGCGGGCGCCGGACACCACCGTGCGCAGAGTGTGGCACCGTTGGGCCTATGCGTTTGCCGTCCGCCGTACACGAGGACACCTGGGCCACCGCCACGTGGCCGCTGGGTGCGCACATCCACCGCCCTTCCGGTACCACCACCTTCGCCGTCGCCGCGCCCCGCGCCACGCGCGTGGTCCTGGAGTTCTACCCCGAACCCCAGGGCGCGCAGGCGCACGCACAATTCGTCATGGCCCAGGACGCCGACGGCGTCTGGCGGGCGAGCGTCACGAATGCCCGCCACGGCACCCTGTACGGCTTCCGCGTGTGGGGCTCCAATTGGCCCTGGGACGAGGAGTGGGCGCCCGGGTCGAGCGCGGGGTTCATTTCCGACCGCGACGAGGCCTTGAACCACTTCAACCCCAACAAGGTGCTGTTCGACCCGTACGCGCGCGAGGTCACGCACAACCCGCTCAGCCTCGGATCGGACGCCGAACTGTTCGGCTCCGGTCCGGTCGAGTGTCGCGGCAAGCCCGGGCGCGAGTGGGACACGGCGTCCCTCGCCCCCAAGGGCGTCGTGATCGAGGACGACACCTCTTACGGCAAGCACCTCAAGCACCCCGAAGAGAACAACGCGATCTACGAGGCACACGTCAAGAACCTGACGATGCACCCGAGTTCGGCGAAGCTCGGTGACGTGCTCGCGGGCGTGCCCGGCTTCGAGGGGCTTCCGAACGTCCCCGATGCGGTGCGCGGCACGTACGCCGGCGCGGCGCTGATGGCGCCCTACCTCAAGGCCCTCGGCGTCACGGTCATCGAGCTGCTGCCCGTGCACGAAACCGATTCCGACCAGCAAGGCATGCAGGCGGGCACGACCAACCACTGGGGCTACCAGACCCTCGCCTTCTTCGCACCCAACCGCGACTACAGCTCCGACCGCTCGCTCGGTGGGCCGACCCGCGAGTTCAAAGCGATGGTGCGCGCCTTCCACAACGCCGGCATCGAGGTCTTCCTCGACGTCGTCTACAACCACTCCGCCGAAGGCGGAAACTGGGGCGGCGACCTCGACTCCGCCGGATTCACGACGTTCGGCGGGTTCGCGACCACCGAGTACTACGCGCTGACGTCCGGCGGCGGCCTGATCGACGGCGCCACGGGCACCTCGAACCAGCTCAACTTCTCGTCGCGGATCACGCGCGCCCTCGTCCTCGACTCGCTGCGGCACTGGCATCACACCATGGGCGTGGACGGGTTCCGCTTCGACCTGGCGCCGGTCCTCGGACGCCGGCCCAACGCCGCCGAGGCCGAGGACTGGCCGGCGCAGCGGCGGTTCTTCTCGAACCATCCGCTCCTGGACGCCGTCGCCAAACTCGCCGCCGAACACTCGTTCGAAGTCATCGCCGAGGCGTGGGACCTGTGGGGCTACGAAGTCGGCAATTTCCCCTCTGGCTGGGGCGAATGGAACGGACGCTTCCGCGACACGATGCGCGCCTACCTCAAGGGCGACGCCAACACCGACGACTTCATGGCGTTCTTCAACGGCGACTACCTTCACTTCAACGACAACGACGGCCCGCAGAAGTCGATCAACTTCGTGACCGCGCACGACGGCTTCACCATGTTCGACCTCGTCTCCTACAACCAGAAGCAGAACGACCAGCCGCACCCGTTCGGGCCCTCGGACGGCGGCTCCGACAACAACCTGTCGTGGGATTCGGGCGGCGACCAGGCTCTCCGCCGGACGCGGTGGCGCAACTTCTGGCTGATCACGTTCCTGGCCCGCGGCGTCCCGATGATCGTCTCGGGTGACGAGTACGGGCGCACCCAGAACGGCAACAACAACCCGTGGTCGCTGAACACGGTCGGCATCTGGAACAACTGGGCGCAGGCCGGCTCCAACGCGCCGACGCAATTGCCCGTCGACCCGGCGCAGCCCGACCTGCCCGGCTATCACGACGTGGTCGGCCGGACCGCGGGCCCCGAAGGCGTCAACCCCCTGCTCGTCTTCGCCCGCTACGTGGCGCGCCTACGCGCGGCCCAGCCGACGCTTCGACAGCGGTCCTGGGGCGACCTGTCCCTGGGCGGCGGGGGTGACGAGGTGGCGTACGTGTACTTCGGAACCGACCTGGACGATCCGCCGCGGCCGGGCGACCGGCAGCTTGCCGTCGCGATCGACGCGGGCAGCACCGGCGGAGACGACTTCTGGGTGCTCATCAACATGTACGACCATCCGGCGACGTTCGACCTGGGCGAGTGGGCGGAGGCGTCCGGCACCAAGCACGACTGGCGCCGGATCATCGACACGCACGCGTGGGCCGAGGCCGAGGGCAACTGCTGGGGCCTCGACGAGGCGCTGCACGTGACGGGCGAGTACACGGTCGAGCCGTGGTCGATCGTCGTGCTGCAGGCCGAGCGCACCGGCCTGCCGGAGCCCGAGGCGCGCAGCCTGTGGGGCCGCATCGGCGGTCTGCAGGTCAACAACATCGGCGAGTTGTACCGCCGCGGTGTCGAAGGACGCCGCCTCAAGCGGAAGAAGCGCAAGGCTCCCCAGGTCGAGGCCGAGGAGAAGTAGCGAGGGTGGAGGCGGTAGGGACGGTGCGACGCGCGTCCCTCAGCCTCACCAGCCGTCACCAGCCGTCACTCCGCGGATGCCGCGGCGACGAAGGCGTCCACGCAGGCGCGCACGCCCTGCTCGCTGTGGCCCGCGGAGAGCTGGACGCGGATGCGCGCCTTGCCGCGCGGCACCACCGGGAAGCTGAACGGGATCACGTAGACGCCCGAGGACAGCATGCGTTCGGCGATCGCGGACGCCTCGCGCGCACCGTCGGCGCCCGGGAACATCACCGGTGTGATCGGGTGCGGCGGGACGCCGGCCGGACGCACGACCCCGGTCGCGGCGGCGCCGCCGCCGAACGGGTCGAGGTCGAAACCCGCCGCGTCCATCAGGCCACGGAACAGCGCCGTGTTCGCGTTCAGCCGCGCGCGGGCGTCCGACGACGAAGCGACCAGGTGGAGCGCCGCGAGCGATCCCGTGACCACGGCCGGTGCCACCGAATTGCTGAACAGGTACGGGCGGGCGCGCTGGCGCAGCAGTTCGACCGTGCCCGCACGGGCGCTCACGTATCCGCCCGACGCGCCACCCAACGCCTTGCCGAGCGTGCCCGTGACGATGTCGACCCGGTCGGCGACGCCGAACAGCTCGGGGGTGCCGCGCCCGCCGTCGCCCACGAACCCCACCGCATGGGAGTCGTCCACGAGCACGAGGGCGCCGTAGGCGTCCGCCAGATCGCAGATCTCGCGCAGCGGTGCGTAGGCGCCGTCCATCGAGAAGACGCCGTCCGTGACGATCACCCGGAACCGGGCCCCGGACGCCGCCCGTAGCTGCGCCTCCAGGTCGGTCATGTCGGCGTTGCGGTAGCGATAGCGGGCCGCCTTGGACAGCCGGATGCCGTCGATCAGCGACGCGTGGTTGAGCTCGTCGGAGACGATCGCGTCCTCGGCGCCGAACAACGCCTCGAACACGCCCCCGTTGGCGTCGAAGCACGAGCTGAACAGGATCGTGTCCTCGGTGCCGAGGAACTCCGAGAGGCGACGCTCGAGCTGTCGATGCGGGGTCTGGGTGCCGCAGATGAACCGCACCGACGCCATGCCGAAGCCGTAGGCGTCCAACCCCGCATGGGCGGCGGCGACCACGTCGGGGTGGTCGGCCAGACCCAGGTAGTTGTTGGCGCAGAAGTTGAGCACCGGGGCGTCCGCGGTGGCGACCCCGATCGACGCCGACTGCGGCGTGGTGAGGACGCGCTCGCGCTTGGTGAGCCCGGCGTCCTCGATGCCGGCGAGCGTCTCGTCGACGTGAGCGCGGAAGTGTCCGTCCATGGCTTGCCTCCCTTACGGCCTGCGCCCACGCTAGCCCAGCCACCGGACATCGAGCGCGTCCGCAGACGGCTGGGCGACATCGGCCCTCGCGATCGGATCGCGCCCTCGACAGCAGTCGCCGAGTCAGCTCCAGTCCATGATCACCTTGCCGCAGTCGCCCGAGCGGGCGACCGCGAAGGCCTCCTCCCAGTCCTCCGCGGGGAACGTGTGGGTCACCACCGAGCGCACGGCGTCCTTGAGGGCGGTCGACGTCGAGAGCATCGACGTCATCAGGTACCACGTCTCGAACATCTCCCGGCCGTAGATGCCCTTGATCGTCAGCATGTGCGTGATCACCCGACCCCAGTTGATGGCGTAGTCCGACGCCGGAAGCCCCAGCATGGCGACGCGGCCGCCGTGGTTCATGTTCTGGAGCATCTCGGCGACCGCGGCGGGGGCGCCCGACATCTCCAGCCCGATGTCGAAGCCCTCGCGCATGCCGATCTGACGCTGCAGGTCGTGCAGGCGGACGCGGCCCGCGTTGGCGACGTGCCCGGCCCCGGCCGCCGAGGCGAGTGCGAGCCGCACGTCGCTCAGATCGGTGACGACCACGTGCCGCGCGCCGGCGTGCCGGGCGATCGCGGTCGCCATGACGCCGATCGGGCCGGCGCCCGTGATCAGGACGTCCTCGCCCACCATCGGCCACTGCAGCGCGGTGTGCGTCGCGTTGCCGAGCGGGTCGAACAGGACGCCGAGATCGGGATCGACCCAGTCGGGGTGCTTCCACACGTTCTCGACGGGCAGGACGACGTAGTCGGCGAACGCGCCGTCGGTGTTGACGCCGAGCCCGACGGTGCGGATGCACTGGTGGCGGCGTCCGGCCCGGCAGTTGCGGCAGTAGCCGCAGACGATGTGTCCCTCGCCCGAGCAGCGGTCGCCAGGCTTGAGCTCCTTGACCTCACGGCCGACCTCCACGATCTCGCCGTAGAACTCGTGCCCGATCGTCTGCGGTGCGCCCACCTGGGCGGCCGCCCACGCGTCCCAGCTCTGCAGGTGCAGGTCGGTGCCGCACAGCCCCGCCCTGAGCACCCGGATCTTCACCTGCCAGTCGCCGCATTCGGGTTCGGGGCGATCGACGAGCGTGAGCCCCGGGCCTGCCTGCATCTTCGCCAGTGCGCGCATGCGCTGATCATCCCTCATCTGGAGGAAACACCGCAATCATTGACCAGGTCTAGTCAAGCCAATATCATGAGGGCATGAAGACCGTGAACGTCTACGAAGCGAAGACGCACCTGTCCAAGCTGCTGGAGGCCGTCGAGGCAGGCGAGCGCGTCACGATCGCCCGCTCTGGCAAGCCCATCGCCGACCTGGTGCCCCATCGGCGCACCGACATCGTGTGGGGTACGTGGAAGGGACTCGTTCCCGAACTCCCCGACGACTTCGATGCCGTAGACCCCGAGCTCATCGCCCTGCTCGAGGGAGAGACGGAGTCGTGAGCGCCTACCTGCTCGACACCAACGCGCTGTACTGGCTCATGACCGACAACCCAGCGCTGGGTCCGGCTACCCGAGTACGGCTGACCGACGCCGCCTCGGTGTACTACTCGGCAGCATCCATCTGGGAACTCGAGATGAAGCGCCTCCGCGGCCGGCTCGGCGACATCGGTCCGTTCGATCGGATCACGCCGGCGACGGGCCTGATCGAGCTACCGGTGACCGCTGAGCACGCCCGGTCCATCGGGCAGACCGCCGTGCCGCACCACGACCCCTTCGACCGGCTGCTGCTGACCCAAGCGACGGTCGAAGGGCTCCGGTTCGTCACCGCCGATCGGGCGCTGCTCGGTCTCGAACGCGCCGACGTCCTCGACGCCCGTCGCTGAGCCGAGGTCCCACTGGAGTGGGCAGGTGAAGGTAGCCTCGACGCGTGCCGATCCGACCGCCCACCGACGCCGAGGTGGACGCCGTCGCCGCCGTGTTGCGCGGGCGGCGCTGGCTCGCGCTCACCGGGGCGGGCATCTCGACCGACTCGGGGATTCCCGACTATCGCGGTCCCGACTCGCGCCCGACCAACCCGATCCAGTACACGGACTTCTTGCGCCACGCCGACGCGCGCCGGCGCTACTGGTTCCGCTCCCTGATGGGGTTCCGCAGCTTCGGCGCCGCAACCCCCAACGACGGGCACCGCGCGCTCGCCCGGCTGGGCGCTCCGGTGATCACCCAGAACGTCGACGGCCTGCACGCCGAGGTCGGAACGGCCCGAGTCGTGGATCTGCACGGCCGGATCGATCGCGTCGTCTGCCTCGGGTGTGCGGCCGTGTCACCGCGCGCCCGCCTTCAATCGCGGCTCGAGGAGGCCAACCCCGCGGTGACGGGCACCATCCCTGCGGGTGCCGCCGAGCTGCGGCCCGACGGCGACGCCGACATCGCCGATCCGGACGACTTCGCCGTGCCCGGCTGCGAGGATTGCGGCGGCGTCCTCAAACCCGACGTCGTCTTCTTCGGCGAGTCCGTTCCGCGTCCGCGCGTGGACGAATCGTTCGGAATGCTCGATGCCGCGCACGCCCTGCTGGTCGCCGGCTCGTCGCTCACCGTCATGTCGGGGCTGCGCTTCGCGCGCCAGGCCGTCAGGCAGGGCAAGCCGGTGGTGCTGATCAACCACGGCCCCACCAGGGCGGACGACCTCGCCACCGTCAAGGTGGACGCTGGAACCTCGCCGACGCTGCGCGCGCTCGCCGCGCTCTGAGCGAAGGATCAGGCGGACGCCGTGGGCGTCCGGCGCGCGGCCCGCCAGGCCCGGACCCGGCGCAGGAGCGCCTTCACGATCACGACCAGCGGCGAATGCCGGGAGAACAACACCAACGCTCCCGCGACCGCCAGGGCGATCGCCGGCAGCGCCATGCGGCCGTAGTGGGCGGCCCAGCCGAGGATCCCCCACGCCGCGTACTGACCGGACGCAGGGCCGACCTTGGCGCCGACCTGCAGCGCCGGCGTCCACAGGTAGGCACCGGCGACGACGCCCAGCGCGATGGCGGCGACGACGACCACCCGGCTGCCCCAGGCGGGCGTCCCGCGGCCCACCCGGCGCATCGACCAACCGAAGAACAACTGGGAGCCGTAGGCCAGCGCCAGCCCGACCGGGATGACCCACGGCTGCGGGAGGCGTCCGGTGTCGAACGCGAACTCGGAGTTCATGAGCATGCGCCGCACCACGTCGAGCGACCCCATCGCGGCCAGCGACGTGATCATCCACGAGATTCCGACGCACAGGTGCGCGAGCAACGCCAGCGCCCAGTCGAGCGCCGGCGTGCCGCCCGGACGCCCTGTCTGGGCCGGGGCGTCGACGCCGGCGGGCGGGGTGTCGGTCGGGGCTGCGGAGGCGCTCACCCCGTCATCGTAGCTCGCCCGGTTTCGCCGGGCAGTTCCTCGATTCGGCCACGGCGCCACCCCGGAGATGCTGACATGGACGTGTGCAAGCATCCACGCCACCGGAAGAGGGCGCATCCTCGCTGTATGAGCGGGTGGGCGGGCATGAGACGTTCGTGGCGATCGTGGGCCGGTTCTTCGAGTCGGCCAAGGCCGATACGGAACTGTCGCGCGTGTACCCGGGCGACGACTGGGAGGGCGCCGAGAGCCGGCTGCTGATGTTCATGGAACAGTACTGGGGCGGCCCCACGACCTACTCGCTGATCCGCGGCGCGCCCATGCTGCGCATGCGGCACATGCCTTACCGGATCACGCCCCTCGGGGCGCAGCGCTGGGCGGCGTGCTGGCATCGGGCGATCGGATCGGTCGCTCTCGATCCCGCGGACGCCGAGCAGTTACGCGCCTACGCCGACCGCGCCTCGGTGTTCATGATCAACGCCGACGGCTGACCGCACGCCGCTGCGGTCAGGACAGGTTGGGGGGTTGAGCCGAGGACGCCGCGGCGGGCGGCGTCGCCGTCTGCTTCGGCTTCGGCTTCGCGGTGGGCGCAGGGCTCGCCGGTGCCGGTGTCGCCGACCGAGTCGGGGTTGGCCTCGGGGAGGCGCTCGTCGTCGCGCTCGGCGCGGGCGTCGGGGTCGTGGGCGTCGTGGGCGCGGCGGCCGCCGCCGGCTCCTCGGACCGGTGCTCGACCCGGGTCGTGGCGTCGTCGACGACCATGGGCCCGCGCGCCTGCTGAATCTCGCGCACGGTGGTACCCGGGTTGCCCGACAGCGTCGTCCCACTCACCTTCTCGATCCCGGTGATGACGACGAGCGCGATCAAGAACGCCGCAACGGCGGTGATCGCGATGCCGACCGTCATCGCGACGCGGCCGATCGGGCGCTTGGCGCGCGGCTGTGCACCTGTTCGGGGAACCTCGTGGTCGCTCGCGCGTGTCTCGGCGGCCTCGGCGTCCGCCGAATCCGTCGCGTGAGACTCGCGCGCGGACACCCGCACGTGATGCACCGCGTGCACCGTGCGCTGGATGCTGAAGGAGTAGAGCGCGGTGGCGACCGCGCCGATCAATGAGCCGAGCGCGGCGCCCGCGAGCGTGCCCGCCGTGCCGAGCTGGGAGCCGACCACCGCCGAGGTGACCGCAGCCATCGCCCCGGCCGTCAGGCCGGAGGGGGACAGGTTGAGTGTCGGCTTCTCAGACGCGTCGGCCGGTGCCGGCGCGGAGGCCTGGCTCGCTTCCGCGCGAGTGGGGTCGGCCCCTCGGGCGGTGGTGGCTGCGGCACCCGGGGCGTCGCGGTACAGCGCCGCGTAACGCGACGGATCGGTGAGGCTGGTCTGGGCGTTGCTCATGGTGACATCCACGGTAGGTCGTGTTCAGGTGCGCGGAGCGAGCCAAGGGCTCGCACGTGGGTGACGATCGCTCGCCGCCACCCACAACTATAGTCGCCGTGACTATATTTCTCGAACCCCGCCTCCGGCCGGATGCGCCGCGGCGGGCCTCGCTCCGGCCCGCCATCGCCGTTCGCCGCGCACCGCGACGGCCGGCGGGCGGTCGCCGCGAATGGACGCCACCATGTCGAGCACCCGGCGCGTCGCCGCGACGTCGTGCGTGCGGAAGACCGTCGCGCCGAGCCAGGCGGCCACGGCGGTCGCGGCCAGCGAGCCCTCCAGACGCTCGGACGCCGGCAGGTCGAGGGTCTCCCCCACGAAGTCCTTGCGCGAGATCGCCTGCAGCACCGGAAAGCCCAGCCCGGCGACGAGGCCGGTCGCGCGCAGGACGCGCAGCGAGTTGCGGGTGGTCTTGCCGAAGTCGAGCGTCGGGTCGATCAGCACGGACTCGGGCCGGACGCCGGCGTCCACCGCCCGCCGTGCGCCCGCCGCGAGCCCGGACAGCACCGAGGCGACCACGGCGTCCGGTCCCTCGCCGTAGGAGACGTCCACCGGGTCGGTGCGCGGCGGCAGTCCGCCGGTGTGCGAGACGACGTAGCCCGCGCCCAGCTCGGCCGCGGCGTGCGCGAGTTCCGGATCGGCGCCGGCCCACGTGTCGTTGACCAGGTCCACGCCCGCGTCCGCGCAGGCGGCGAGCACCTCGCTGCGCCAGGTGTCGAGGCTGATCACCAGGCCGGGGTGCGCCTCGCGCGCCGCGAGCAGGAACGGGCGCACCCGCGCGATCTCCTCGTCGGTGTCCACCCAGTCCCCCTCCTGGCCCGCCCGGACGCCGCCCACGTCGACCAGGTCGGCGCCGGCGGCCACGGCGTCCGCCAGCGCGGCGAGGGCGTCCTCGATGCCGGAGGTGCCCGAGGTCACGTAGAACGAGTCGGGCGTGCGGTTGATGATCGCCATCACGGCCGGACGCCCGGCGTCGAAGGTGCGTCCACGCAGGGCGAGCGCCGGGGTCCGCGCGAGCGGGACGGTCAGGTCGGGGCCATCGGGGAGCGACATGGGGCCCATTGTGTCCCGATTGCGGCCCGCCGGACGCCGTGCCGGCGCGGTGGCAGGATGGAGAGCGACTCCACCACGGGAAAGGACGCTCCCATGCAGTTCCGCCATCTGGGCAACTCGGGCCTCAAGATCTCCGAGATCATCTACGGCAACTGGCTCACCCACGGCTCGCAGGTCGAGAACGACGCCGCGCGGGCGTGCGTCCGCGCGGCGCTGGACGCCGGCATCACCAGCTTCGACACGGCCGACGTGTACGCCAACACCGCGGCCGAGACCGTCCTCGGAGAGGCGCTGGCCGGTGAGCGCCGCGAGAGCCTCGAGATCTTCACCAAGGTGTACTGGCCGACCGGCCCCAAGGGGCACAACGACGTCGGGCTGTCGCGCAAGCACATCATGGAGTCGATCGACGGCTCGCTGCGGCGGCTCGGGACCGACTACGTCGACCTCTACCAGGCGCATCGCTTCGACGTGGAGACGCCGCTGGAGGAGACCATGCAGGCGTTCGCCGACGTGGTGCGGCAGGGCAAGGCGCTCTACATCGGCGTCAGCGAGTGGTCGGCCGATCAGATCCGGGCCGGGCAGGCGCTCGGCCGCGAGCTGGGCGTGCCGCTGATCTCGAGCCAGCCGCAGTACTCGATGCTGTGGCGGGTCATCGAGGGCGAGGTCGTCCCGGCCTGCCGCGAGCTCGGCCTGAGCCAGATCGTCTGGTCACCGGTCGCCCAGGGCGTCCTGACCGGCAAGTACCGGCCCGGCCTGCCGCTGCCGGCCGGCTCGCGCGCCACCGACGAGAAGGGCGGCGCCCGGATGATCGCGCGCTTCCTGAACGACGACGTGCTGACCCGCGTGCAGAAGCTGGCGCCGATCGCCGAGGAGGCCGGTCTGACCATGGCTCAGCTCGCGGTGGCCTGGGTGCTGAGCAACGACAACGTGGCGGGCGCGATCGTGGGCGCCTCGCGTCCCGAGCAGGTCGCCTCGAACGCCGCCGCGGCCGGCGTGACGCTGGACGCCACGACGCTCGCAGCGATCGACGAAGCACTCGGCGACATCGTGCAACGCGACCCGGCGCTCACCGCCGAATCGACCCCGAAGACCCGCCCCGCCTGGGGGTCCTCCGCGAGGGGGGGGCCGGGGGGGGGGGGGGGGGGGGGGGGGGGGGGGGGGGGGGGGGGGGGGGGGGGGGGGGGGGGGGGGGGGGGGGGGGGGGGGGGGGGGGGGGGGGGGGGGGGGGGGGGGGGGGGGGGGGGGGGGGGGGGGGGGGGCCACCCCCCACCACAAAGAACGGGGGGGGGGGGCCGGCTTCCGGGCATCACACCGAGGGCGAGCGCAGGCCCCGGGAATCGGTCAGCCCTCGATGCGGGGCTCGTTCGTGCCGCCCTTCTCGCCGCGCAGCAGCTTGGCGGTCACGTTCTGGCCCAGCGACTCGAGCGCGAGGCGTCCGACGAGCTGCTGATTGGTCGTGACCCGCTCGGAGCGGCCACGGCCGATGAAGCTGAGCACCCAGTGCAGCAGGGTCGTGACGCGGCCCTTGAAGCCGGCGATGTACAGCAGGTGCAGGCCGAGCCAGGCCACCCAGGCGAAGAACCCGGTGAACTGCACCTTGCCGACCTTCACCACCGCCGAGAATTTCGAGATCGTCGCCATCGACCCCTTGTCGTGGTACTTGAACGGCTGGTCCGACAGCGGACGCCCCGCCACCCGGTCGGCGATCCTGGCGGCGACGTAGCGCGCCTCCTGGATCGCGCCCTGCGCGACGCCCGGAACGCCGGGCACGAACGCGAGGTCGCCGATCACCGTCACCTCGGGATGCCCGGGCAGCGTCATGTCGGGCAGCACGATCACCCGCCCGGCGCGATCGAGTTCGGCATCGGTCTGCTCGGCGAGCGACTTGCCCAGCACGTTGCCCTGGACGCCGGCCGCCCACACCTTGCAGGTCGAGTCGATGGTGACGAGTTCGCCGTCGGCGTTCTTGTAGGTCACCGAGCGCCCGTTGAGGTCGGTCACGATGCTGTTGAGGAAGACCTCGACGCCCGAGCGCTCCAGCGACTCCTGGGTCTTGCGGCCGAGGTACTCGCCGAACGGCGGCAGCACCTGCGACGAGCCGTCGATGAGGATCACCCGCGCCGAGTCCGGGTCGAACATCTTGAACTGGTTACGCAGCGTGATCGAGGCCAGCTCACGGATCTGCCCGGCCATCTCGACGCCGGTCGGGCCGGCACCGACGACCACGAACGTCAACAGCCGGCGCTGCCGCTCGGGGTCGGTCTCGCGCTCGGCGCGCTCGAACGCCCAGAAGATGCGGGCGCGCAGCTCGAGGGCGTCGTCGATCGACTTCATGCCGGGGGCGAACGTCGAGAAGTGGTCGTTGCCGAAGTAGGACTGCCCGGCGCCGGCGGCGACGATGAGCGAGTCGTAGCTCGTGGTGATCTGGGCGTCGTGCATGCGGTGGGTGACCGTGCGCGCCTCGATGTCGATGCCGGTGACCAGGCCGTGGAGCACCTTCACGTTGTCCTGCTTGCGGAGGATCTCGCGGGTGGCCGGTGCGATCGAGCCCTCGGACAGGATCCCGGTCGCCACCTGGTAGAGCAGCGGCTGGAACAGGTGATGCGAGGTCTTGGCGATCAGGGTGATCTCGACGTCGGCCCGGCGCAGCGCCTTGGCGGCGAACAGCCCTCCGAAGCCCGATCCGATGATGACCACGTGGTGCTTGGGCATGCGGCCCCTTCCGTCTGGGTGACGCGCCCATTGTGGTGCTTTCAACTACCCAGCGCCAGACCCGCGGATCATTTTGGTGACCGGACGCGCGCAGAAATACGCGCACGCCGCCGACCACACGACGAGCGCGAGCAGCCCCACGTTGCGCGTCGCCAGGAGCCACAGCGCGCGGCCGGTCTGGTCGCCGCGCCCGGTGACGCCGCCGTAGTACACGGGGTAGACCGCGGTCGTCAGTGCCGACAGCACCAGAATGCCGACCACGGTGACCAGCGCCGCGACGAGCGGCGGGAAGCCGGCCTCGTCCGCGCCTCGATCCCGCCGCCGGGGTGAGGATCCGGGCTGCGAAGCCCCGCACCAGGCGTAGCCGAGGATCACGACGGCGGGCGCCGCGAGCCACAGCAGGTACTGCGGGCTGAGTGCCCGCGAGGTGACCACGAAGGTGCCGACCAGGGTGATCGCGAGCCAGCCGATCGCGGACTCCGGAGTCCCTGCCCGCCACCAGAGGACGAGCAGGACGACGCAGCCCGCCAGGCCCACCCACGACGCGGTCTGCGCCGCCCTCAGCCAGCTGTCGACCGAGGGGCCGGTCACCTCGAACGCGTGAAACGTCGAGTACCAGACCTGGTAGGCCTCGTCGTGAGCCCACGTGAGCATCGGCACCGTGGCGGCGACGGCCTCAATCTGGAGCCCCCTGTCGCGCTGATAATCCAGCGGGGACAGCAGGCGGTCCACTCCCCCGACGGCGACGCTGAGCGCCACCAGGGCCGCGCCCGCGGAGGCGAGCGCCACCAGCGGGCGCGCGAGGCATCGAGGTCGCCCGCGACGTCCGGCGCGCAGCGTGAGCGGGACCAGCACGATCGGCCACAGTTTCAGGCCGGCGCCCAACGCGAGGAACGCGGACGCGGAGGCACGGCGTCCGCCCATGGCCAGCAGAACGGCGCTCCCGGCCACGACCGCCGGCAGCATGTCGAACCGCAGCAGGCCGAGCTGGCCAAGGCTGGTCGTGATCGCGATCCAGGCGAGCACGGGAACGGGGCCGAGGCAGCGTCCGAGCAGCACCACGAACGCCGCGTCGGCGAGCGACGTCATCGCGACGATGGCGAACCGGTAGGTGGCGTAGTCGTCGGCGCCGAGCGCATAGGGCATAAGCAGCAGCAGCGCGGCCGGCGTGGGGTACTCGCGCATCACCTGCCCGACGCCGCCCACCCCGGATGCCTTCTGAGCCTCGAGGAAGTAGTAATAGGTGTCGCCGTACTCGCCGGGGCCGATCACCCACGCCCACACCGTCACGAGCTTCATGACGACCCACAGCGTCGCCACGCCCACGACGAGGGTCGCGGTCGAGGCGGGTTCCGGCCCCCATCGGGGGCTCGGGGCGGTCATGGTGGCGAGAGGCACGGCGTCCATCTTTCCCCGAGGCACGCCTCGCCCGCTAACCGGACTCAGTGCTCCCGGTCGGCGCGAAGGAGGCCCGAGCCGATGGCTTCCACGAACCGCGCATAGTCGGCGTCGTTCTGGGCGGCGTAGGCGAGCGCGAATTCGGCCATCGCCTCATCGAACGCGGCGCCCTTGCCGAGGTAGCCGGCGAGCAGGGCCGGTTCGCAGCTTTGGGCATGGGCGCGGGCGAGGACGGCGCCGCACAGGCGTCCGTAGGCGGTGAGCAGACTGGGCGAGAGGCGTTCGATCTCGAACCCGCCCTTGTTGTCGCGGAACTGGCGCACGTAGTAGTGACGGCCGCCGAGGCTGGCCCAGCCGAGGAACGGGTCGGACACGGCCTGCATGATGCGCTGCCCACGCACCACCCGCTGGCCGTCATGGTGGTATCGGCTGGCGCCCGCGGCCGGTTCGAGGACCGACCTGGTCGCCTCCTTGACCTGCAGGATCAGGGGCGCATCCGTGGAGTCGACGAGCAGAACGATCGCGCAGCGGGTTCCGACGCTGCCGACGCCGACCACGCGCATCATCTGATCGACCGGGGTGAAGCGGGCCAGCAGCGCGGCAATGTCGGCCGGCACGGTGTCGAGGTACCGCAGGGGGATGTCGGCGAGGGCCTCCGGGAGGACATCGGTCCGGAACATCAGCGGCGGCTGCTCGACCAGCTGCAACTCGCCGTCCTCGCTGACTGTGGCGAGCTTGCGCAGCGCCGTCTCGGACGTGCGCCGTCTCGCCTTGCGCTCGGCGCGCTTGATCTCGCGGGCGACCGCGTCCGTCTCCAGCTGCTTGGTGCGCTCGAGAAGAGCCTCGGCTCGCACCACCGTCCAGTAGTTGTCGAGGGCACTCCGCCCGGCGAGCGTGGCCATCGCCTTGCGGTAGGCGGCGGCCGCCTCGGTCGCGATCCCAAAGGCGGTGTTGTCGTCGAAACCCCCGGCCCGGGCGGCCACCGCCATCGACGCGACCAGGCGTTCGACGTCCCACTCCCAGGGGGCGACCGTCGTCTCGTCGAAGTCGTTCAGGTCGAACACGAGGGCCCGCTCCGGCGAGGAGTAGAAGCCGAAGTTCGACAGGTGGGCGTCGCCGCAGGCCTGCACCCTGATGCCGGTCACCGGCGTGGGCGCCAGGTCGTGCGCCATCAGCGCGGCCGTGCCGCGATAGAAGGTGAAGGCCGATTCCGACATGCGCCCCCAGCGGACGGGGACCAGCGACGTGAGCCTGCTGGCGTTCTGGGCGTCCAGCAGGGCGACGGGATCGCGGTCCGTGCGGAACCCGCGCCCCAACTGTTGGCGCGGCACCTGCTGACGAAGTCCGCGTCCCTGCTTCCGCAACGCTGCTGTGGTGGCCATCGGCACTCCCTTCTGGCGTCAGCCTGCCACGCGCAGTTCACCCGCGAACAGCCCTGACGCGGGTTCTTGCGTCCGTGGCGACGGCGCGACCTTGCTCGTGTCCCCCGCATGCGGGGGTGTGGCCCGGCGCGTGCACATTTCTTGCCACTCAATCCGTCTGCCCGCGTCAGAAACGCAGTCGGACTGCTGTTCTGGCGTGCTCGCCACGAATGAGGGGCAAGAAATACCGCCCGGGAGACCACGCCCCCACGACCCGAGCCACCCATGAGACGCGAGTTACATGGCTGTAGTTCTCCCCAGGTGTGGATGGGGCTGTGGATAACTCCGGGGCGGACCCTACGCTCCTTCGCAGAACCCGGACGCCACCCTCACGCGGCGCGCCGCGAACCACTAAAGTTCTGCCATGGACTCCCACGTCGTCGACGACCTTGTGCTGCTCAAGCACGCCGCGGGTGTCCGCGCCGAGGACGCGGCTG
The DNA here is from genome assembly GCA_016711325.1 of Nigerium sp. Taxonomy (GTDB): domain Bacteria; phylum Actinomycetota; class Actinomycetes; order Propionibacteriales; family Propionibacteriaceae; genus Propioniciclava. The sequence continues at coordinate 314,639 of JADJTH010000012.1, forward strand.
CGCGGCTGCTGGCGGCGTCCACCGATCCGGTCCGCTCCGTATTCGCAACGCCGCTGTCGGCGACACCGATGCGCGCCCCCGACGGGCGGCTGATCTCTCTCGAGCCCCGCATGGAGTTGGCCCAGGACGCCAACCCCATCCCCTGGCGCGAGATCGGCGGGCTCGTCGGGCGCCTGCAAGCGATTCCCCGCGCCGAGGTCGTTCCTCTGCCCGAGCATGGCGGCCGAGCCGCCGTCATCGCCGCGCTGACCGCCTCCGACACCTTCCATCCGGGCGGCTCCACCGACATCCTGCGCGAGCTCGGCCGGACGCTGCTGCGCACGTGGCCGCCTGTCGGCAGCAAGACTCTGGTGCACGGCCACCTCATGCTGAGCACCGTCGGGCGGCTTCCGAAGATCCCGGCCTGGCTCTTCCGCGACGTCCGCACCCTCGGCGTCGGCGACGCGTCCTGGGATCTCGGCCGCCCCGCCGGCCTGTGGGCCGCCGGCCTGCTCGACGACCAGAGCTGGACTGCGTTCGCCGGGGGGTACGCCCAAGCCGGCGGCCGGATCGATCTCACCGGGGATCCGCTCGCCAGCCTCGACCACCCCGCCCGCTGTGCCGTGTTCATGGCGACCGTGCGTGAGGTTGCCGCCTGCGGCGAATACCCACACATCGAGCTGACCGAGACCGCCGAAATCCTGTTGGCCGCCTGCGTGCGCATCAACGGACGCCGCTGGTGAACACCTGTCCGCACTGCGGAGCACGCTTGCCACCGGGGCGTCCGCACCGCCATGAGTACCCAGACCACTACCCGCAAGCCGACGCCGGACGCCGCCGGTCCAGGACCGGATTCACCGTGGCCTGGGGCCTGGTGCGCAGCGGTCCGACCGCCGACGCCCGCGGCACTCTGCGCGAGTGACGCCACCGGGGCGTTGGTGTCGGCGGGGGGTGGCACAGTGAGCGGTGATGGACGAGCAACCTGACACCTCGGCTCTGGAGTTGTTCTCGCCCGCCACCCGGGCGTGGTTCTCCAGCAGCTTCCGCGCGCCCACTCCGGCGCAGTCCGGGGCGTGGGCGTCCATCAGCGCGGGCCGGCACACGCTCGTCGTCGCGCCGACGGGTTCGGGCAAGACCCTCGCCGCGTTCCTGTGGGCGATCGACCGCCTCGCCGCCGCGCCGCGGCCCGCGGAACCGCTGGAGCGCTGCCGGGTGCTGTACGTGTCTCCGCTGAAGGCGCTCGCCGTCGACGTGGAACGCAACCTGCGCTCACCGCTGGTCGGCATCGGGCACGCTGCCGCCCGCCTCGGCCTGGCCCGGCCCGAGGTGAGCGTGGGCGTCCGGTCGGGCGACACTCCCGCCGACGCGCGCCGCCGGTTCGCGCGCGAACCCGACGACATCCTGATCACCACCCCCGAGTCGCTGTATCTGCTCGCGACCTCGCAGGCGCGCGAGGCGCTGCGGTCGGTGCAGACGGTGATCCTCGACGAGGTGCACGCGGTGGCGGGCAGCAAGCGCGGCGCGCACCTCGCCCTCACGCTCGAGCGCCTGGATGCCCTCCTGCCCTCCCCCGCCCAGCGGATCGGCCTGTCGGCGACCGTGCGCCCGCTCGACGAGGTCGCCCGCTTCCTGGCCGGCGGACGCCCGGTCACCATCGTCGCTCCCGCGGCCGAGAAGCGCTGGCAGCTCGACGTCGTCGTCCCCGTCGACGACATGGGTGCGCTCGGTGCGCCCGCGGCGTCCGGTCCGCTCGCCGGCAGCCCGGACGCCGACGGCGAACCCGCGCCGCGCAGCACCCCGTCGATCTGGCCGCACGTCGAGGAGCGCATCGTCGACCTGGTGGCCGAGCATTCCTCGACGCTGGTGTTCGCCAACTCCCGGCGGCTCGCCGAGACCCTCACCTCGAGGCTCAACGAGATCGCCGACGAGCGGCGCACGGGCGTCGATCCGAGATCCAGCACGGCGCACATGGCCCCTCCCGCACACTCGACCGGCTACGGCACGAGCTGGTACAGCGCCGGGGTGACCGGGCCGACCGTGCTCGCCCGGGCGCACCACGGGTCGGTGTCGCGCGAGCAGCGCGCCGAAACCGAAGAGGCCCTCAAGGAGGGCCGGCTGCCGGCGGTGGTGGCGACGAGCTCGCTCGAGCTCGGCATCGACATGGGCGCGGTCGATCTCGTGATCCAGGTGGAGGCGCCTCCCTCGGTGGCGTCCGGGCTGCAGCGGGTCGGCCGCGCGGGGCATCAGGTGGGCGCGGTCTCGCGCGGGGTGTTCTTCCCGAAGTACCGCGGCGACCTGGTCGCCACCAGCGTGATCGTCGAACGGATGCGCGCCGGCGCGATCGAGGCGCTCGCGGTGCCCGCGAATCCGCTCGACGTGCTCGCCCAGCAGATCGTCGCCATGGTCGCCCTCGACGACTGGACGCTCGACGAGGTCGAAGCCCTCGCCCGCCGGGCCGCGCCGTTCGCGACGCTCACCCGAGGCGTCCTCGAGGCGGTGCTCGACATGCTGGCGGGCCGCTATCCCGCCGAGGAGTTCGCCGAGCTGCGCCCCCGCCTGGTCTGGGATCGCGCCACCGGCACCCTCACCGGACGCCGCGGCGCGCAGCGGGTCGCCGTCACGTCGGGCGGCACGATCCCCGACCGGGGGCTGTTCGGGGTGTTCATCGCCGGCGACGGTCCTGGGCGGCGGGTCGGCGAACTCGACGAAGAGATGGTGTACGAGTCGCGCGCGGGCGACGTGATCACGCTCGGCACCTCGACCTGGCGGATCGAGGAGATCACCCATGACCAGGTGCTCGTCACGCCCGCGCCGGGCCACCCCGGGCGGCTGCCGTTCTGGAAGGGCGACACGATCGGCCGGCCGGCCGAGCTCGGGGCGGCGCTCGGCGCGTTCGTCCGCGAGGTGTCCTCGCTGGCCCCGGACGCCGCTCGCGCCCGGCTGGCGGACGGCGGCCTGGACGCGCTCGCGGCGTCCAATCTACTCGCCTACCTGACCGAGCAGCGCGAGGCGACCGGGGTCGTGCCGACGGACCGGCAGATCGTCGTCGAGCGGTTCACCGACGAGCTGGGCGACTGGCGGATCGTCGTCCATTCCCCGTACGGCGGACGCGTCCACGCACCCTGGGCGCTCGCGATCGCGGCGCGGCTGCGGGAGCGCTACGGCGTCGAGGTGTCGGCGATGCACGCCGACGACGGCATCGTGCTGCGCCTGCCCGACATGGGCTGGGCCGACGAACTCGGCCCGGACGCCGCGGGCGCCGGGCGTCCGGCCGATCCGATGGACGGGCTGCTGGAGCACCTGATCCTCGATCCTGAAGACGTCGCCGCCGTCGTCACCGAGCAGATCGGCGGCTCGGCGCTGTTCGCAGCGCGGTTCCGCGAGTGCGCCGCGCGGGCGCTGCTGCTGCCGAACCGGCGTCCGGGTCGGCGTCAGGCCTTGTGGCAGCAGCGGCAACGCTCGGCCGCGCTACTCGAGGTGGCGAGCCGCTACCCGGCGTTTCCGATCGTGCTCGAGGCGGTCCGCGAGTGCCTGGCCGACGTGTTCGACCTGCCCGCGCTCGTCGAGCTGATGCGCGCGATCCGGTCGCGCGCCGTGCAGGTCGCCGAGGTGACCACCCGCAAGCCGAGCCCCTTCGCGTCCAGCCTGCTGTTCGGCTACGTCGCGCAGTACCTGTACGAGGGCGACCAGCCGCTCGCCGAGAAGCGGGCCGCGGCGCTGTCGCTCGACCCCGACCTGCTCGCCGAACTGCTCGGCAGCTCCGACGGGCTGAGCCTGCGCGACCTCCTCGATCCGGCGGCGCTGGCCCGCACGCACGCCGAGCTGCAGCACCTCGCCGAGCACTACCGGGCGCGCGACGCCGACGACCTCACCGACCTGCTGCGCACGCTGGGTCCGCTGTCGGGCGACGACCTGGCGGCCCGCGCCGTCGATCCGGACGCCGTGCCCGCCCAGCTCGCCGGCCTTGCCGACGTGCGGCGCGTCTTCGCGGCGGGCGACCGCTGGGCGGCGATCGAGGACGCCGGACGCCTGCGCGACGCCCTGGGCGTGGCCCTGCCGCCGGGGGTGCCGCAGGCGTTCGCCGAGCCGGTGACCGACCCGTTCGGCGATCTGCTCGTCCGGTACGCGCGCACGCACGTGCCGTTCTCGTTGGACGCCATCGCGGGCTGGCTCGGCGTCGGGCGGGCGATCGCCCGCGACGGCCTGGCCCGACTGGTGGCCCAGGGACGCCTGGTCGAAGGCGAGTTCACGCCCGCGACCAGCGGACGGGAGTACTGCGATCCCGGCGTGCTGCGGGTGATCCGGCGCCGGTCGGTGGCGGCGCTGCGCGCCGAGGTCGAGCCGGTCCCCGCCGAGACGTTCGCCGCCTTCCTGCCGGTTTGGCAAGGGGTGGGCGGTGGCTACCGGGGCATCGACGGGGTGCTCCGCGCCGTCGAGCAGCTCGCGGGGGCGGTGCTGCCGGCGTCTGCGATCGAGTCGATGATTCTGCCGTCGCGCGTGCGCGACTACGCGCCCGCCCTGCTCGACGAACTGTGCGCGGGCGGCGAGGTGACCTGGCGCGGGCACGGTGCGCTGGCCCAGGGCGACGGATGGGTGTCGCTGTGGCCGGCCGACCTGATCGCGCTGGCGCCGCCGCCGGTGGCCGGTCCCGAGGGCGGGGCCGAGCTGGCCATCGTCGCCGCGCTGGCGTCCGGCGGCGCGTCGTTCTTCGCGGCGCTGGCGGCGTCCGACCCCGCGGGGCAGACGACCGCCGAGGCGCTGTGGTCGCTGGCCTGGAAGGGCCTGGTCACCAACGACACCTTCGGGCCGGTGCGGGCCAGGCTGGCCGGCGGCTCCACGGCACACCGGTCGCGTTCGGCCGCCGCCCCGCACACCCGGCACGGACGCCCCCGCCTGCCCCGCATGCCCGGCATGAACGCACCGCGCGAGGTCGGCGGCCGGTGGTCGCTGCTGCCCACGCCGGCGATCGATCCGACCGAGGCGCTCCTCGCCAGCGCCGAGGTGCTGCTCGATCGCTACGGCGTCGTCACCCGCGGCAGCGTGCAGGCCGAGGGGGTCCCGGGCGGGTTCGCGGGCGTCTACTCGGTGTTCAGCGCCGCCGAGAATGCCGGACGCCTCCGCCGCGGCTACTTCGTCGAGGGCCTGGGCGCGGCGCAGTTCGCGACCGTGGGTGCCGTCGACCGGCTGCGTGCCGGCGCCGGCGGTCCCGGTTCGGGAAGCGGTGCGGACGCGCGGCGGGCCGACACCCTCGTGCTGGCGGCGCCCGACCCGGCCAACCCGTACGGCGCCGCGCTGGCGTGGCCCGAGTCGGCCGGCCACTCGCCCGGGCGCAAGGCGGGTGCGCTGGTCGTGCTCGACGCCGGTGCGCCGGTCGTGTGGCTGGAACGCGGTGGGCGCACGGCGCTCACCTGGTCGCGCGATCCCGAGACGCTCGGGCGGGCGGCGGCGGCGCTGGCCGACCTCATCCGCACCGGACGCGTGAGCGGCCTGAGCATCGAGAGGGTCAACGGGGCGGCGTCCCTGGGGTCGGATGATCCGTTCGTGGCGGCACTGCTGACGTCGGGGTTCGCCGAGGTGCCCCGCGGCGTCCGATTGCGCCGGTGAGGTAGACGGCAGAGCCGATCCAGACGAGCACCAGGCCCACCCAGTAGGAGGCGTTGACGTGCTGGCCGAACACGGTGATCCCCAGCACGAACTGCAGCGTCGGCCCAAGGTATTGCAGCATCCCCAGCACTCCGTAGGGCAGTTGGACGGCCGCGATCGCGAACAGCCACAGCGGCACCGCCGTCAGGACGCCCGCCAGCACCAACAGTCCTGAGAGGCGGGCGTCCGATCCGAACCGGCCGGCACCCTGCGAGCCGAGCCACAGCAGGTACGGCAGCGCCATCGGCGTCAGCAGCGCCGACTCCACGAACAGGCCCTCCAACGCCGGCAGCGGCGCGCCCTTCTTGACCGCGCCGTAGAGCCCGAACGAACCGGCGAGCATCAGCGAGATCCACAGGCCCTGCCAGTTCTCCCAGGCGATGACGCCCACACCGACCAGGGCGAGCAGCGCGCCGGTGCGGCCGCTGCGGCCCATCCTCTCGCCGAACAGCAGCACGCCGAGCGCGATGTTGACCAGCGGGTTGATGAAGTATCCGAGGCTGCCCTCGACGACGTGGCCGTTGTTGACGGCCCAGATGAAGGTCAGCCAGTTGACCGCGATGAGCAGCGCCGCGAGGGCCATCCGCAGCAGCCGCCGGCTGCGCACCAGGGCGAGCACCCACGACCACGGACGCCGCAACACCACCAGCACGAGGCCGACGGCGGCCAGCGACCAGACGATCCGGTGCGCCAGGATCTCCAGCGGGGTGGCCGGCACCAGTGCCGCGAACATCAGCGGGAACACGCCCCAGATCAGATAGGCCGCTACGCCGGGCAGCAGTCCGGCCCGCCGCGAGGCTTCGCCGACGGGTGCGGTTGCGGAGGGGGCTGCGGACACCCGGCCCAGCCTACGCCCGCGGGGCGAAGGCGAGGCGTCCGGTGCTGGTTCCGCGGCCACCACGTACGTCGGTCCTCTTGCGTAGGCAAGACGTGCCCCGGTTCAGCACTCGATGACGTTGACGGCCAGTCCGCCGAGGGCGGTCTCTTTGTACTTCGCCTTCATGTCCTGGCCCGTCTCGCGCATGGTGCGGATGACGCTGTCGAGGCTGACGATGTGTGAACCGTCGCCGCGCAGCGCCGTCCGCGCGGCGGCGACCGCCTTCACCGACGCGATCGCGTTGCGCTCGATGCACGGGATCTGGACCAGTCCGCCCACCGGATCGCAGGTGAGGCCGAGGTTGTGCTCCATGGCGATCTCGGCAGCGTTCTCCACCTGCTCGGGGGTACCGCCCAGCACGGCGGTGAACCCGGCGGCGGCCATCGAACACGCCGATCCGACCTCGCCCTGACAGCCGACCTCGGCGCCCGAGATCGAGGCCATGTTCTTGACGATCATCCCGATCGCGGCGGCCGTCAGCAGGAACCGGATCACGCCCTTCTCGTTCGCCCCGGGGACGAAATTCCAGTAGTAGTGCAGCACCGCCGGCACGATTCCGGCCGCTCCGTTGGTCGGAGCTGTCACGACGCGTCCGCCCGCGGCGTTCTCTTCGTTCACCGCGAGCGCGTAGAACATGATCCAGTCCATGCCGCGCAACGGATCGACCGTGTCGCCTTCGGTCGTCAGCTTCGTGTGGAGCTGCGGCGCGCGCCGCAGCACGCCGAGTCCGCCCGGCAGGCGTCCCTCGGTGTCGGCGCCGTTGCGCACGCACTCCTGCATCACCGCCCAGATCTGCAGCAGCCGCGCCCGCACCTCGTCGCGCGGATACCGCGCCAGCTCATTCTCGAGCGCCACCTTGGCGATCGACAGGCCGGTGGCGTGGCAGATCTCCAGCAGGTCGGCGGACGTCCGGTACGGGTAGGGGATCGCGAGATCGTCGGCCACGACCGGGTCGGACGCCTCGGCGTCCCCCGTGACGATGAACCCGCCGCCGACCGAGTAGTAGACCGACTCCTCGACGAGGACGCCGTCGGCGTCCCATGCCGACAGCCGCATCCCGTTGGGGTGGACGGGCAACTCGAGGGAACCGTCGAGGACGACGTCGGCGTCCGGATCGAAAGCGATCGGGTGCCGGCCGGCCAGCGCGAGGCTGTGGTCGCGCCGGACGGACCGCAGGACGCCGGCGACCGCGCGGGGATCCACCGCGTCGGGATGTTCGCCGAGCAACCCCAGGATGATGGCCGTGTCGGTGCTGTGGCCGCGCCCGGTGGCGCCGAGCGAGCCGTACAGGTCGGCGCGAACGCGCGCGACCCGCGACAACCGGTCGCCGAGTTCGTCGAGGAACATGCCCGCCGCCCGCATGGGCCCGACCGTGTGCGAGGACGAAGGCCCGATACCGATCGAGAAGAGGTCGAACACGCTCAGTGCCATTCCTTCAGCCTACTCAGGGGTCCGCCTGCGGCCGCGGGAACGGCCTTGTGGCGCGAGCGTCGGCTACGCCTGGTCGGGGTCGCCGAGCGTCAACGGACGCACCGGCATGCGCGCCGCCAACGACCAAGGATCGAGCGCGCCCCCGTGCTCGTCGGTGCAGCTGCCGGCGAGCATGACGACGATCGCCCAGCTCGCGATCGGCCAGTCGACGCCGTCGGGCGCCCGGAAGGTCGTCGGGTCGCCGGCGAAACCGTCGAGCGCGTCGCGCTGCTGGAGCGCCGTGAACGTCCAGGCCAGCACCCCCAGATCGACGCCCGGGCGCAACGCGAGGCCGTAGGCGTCGAGCGTGCGGGCGTACAGCGGCGCGTACAACTCGGTCAGCGCCCGCTGCTGCTCCTGCCTGGCCTGGCGCACCGGCGGATAGTCGGGCCACAGGCACTGCAAGGCCTCGGCGAGCCGGATCAGTTTGGGATGGTCGGTGTAGGTGTAGCGCCGGTAGGCGAAAGCCCTGACCAGCGCGCCGAGCGTGCCCGAGGACGCCGACACGAACACGGCGCGCAGATCCTCGCGCCGTGGCGCGGACCGGCCGGGCCGCATCAAGTAGGCGATGACGTCCGCGTACCAGTCGGTTGCGGTCGGCCAGCGCCGCAGCATCTGGTGCTGGCTCATCTTCAGCACGGACTCGACGAACGGCTGGTGCCCCAGCGCGCTCGACAGCAGGCGCGGCGCCTGGTCGAGTCCGGCGGCTTCGGCGAGCACGTCGTCGGTGAGCCGGTCGGCGAGGTGGTTGACCGCCTCGGCCAGCATGTACTGGGTGACCGGGTTGAGCGGGCCGTTGGCGCCCGTGGCCGACGACATCGACGTGAGGACGTCGCGCAGGTCCTCGATGACGACGTGACCGCGCAGGCGCGGGGCACTGCCACCGCGATCCTGCACCCAGACCGCAGCTTCCTCCCCCGGGGTCCCCTCGGTCACTCGCACGCGGCCATCGTGGCACTGCGCGCCGGACGGAGGCAACGCACCGGGACTGCGTCAGGCCGGCGGATCTACCGGCCCGCCCCCTCGTCCAAGGTCAGGCCCAGGCGGTCGAGGAGCGGCCCGACCTCGGGATCGCGACCGCGGAACGCCCGGTAGGTCGCGCTCGGATCGACCGACGCACCCGGGGCGAGCAGCGTTCGGCGGAACCAGTCCCCGTTGGCGCGCGTCCCGCCGCCGTTCGCGTCGAACCAGGCGACGGCGTCGGCGTCCATCACCTGCGACCACGTGTAGCCGTAGTAGCCGGCCGCGTACGCGTTGGCCCAGACGTGCGCGAAGTAGGTCGACCGGTAGCGCGGCGGCACCAGGTCGGACGCCACGCCCCACCTCTCGAGCGCGCGGCGCTCGAACGCCTCGACCTGGCCGGCCGATGTCGGCAGCTCGTCGAGGGACGCCTGATGCCAGGCCTGGTCGAGCAGCGTCGCGGCGATCATCTCGAGCGTGTCGAAGCCGCGGCCGAACGCGGCGGCGTCCTTCAGTGACGCGAGCAGATCGGCGGGCAGGACGCGGTCGGGCTGCCAGGCCCAGTGCTCGTTGACCTGGCTGGGGAACTCGACGAAGTCGCGCGGCGCGGACGCCGTGCCCGACCGCGACGCGTAGCGGCTGTCGGCGAACAGGCCGTGCAGCGCGTGGCCGAACTCGTGGAACATGGTGATGACGCCGTCCCACGTCATGGTCTGCTGGCCGGGCGTGTAGTTGCCGTTGTTGGTGACGACCGGAAGCTGCCGGGTGAGGTGGTTCTGCGAGACGACCGATGTCATCCAGGCGCCGCCCTCCTTGGTGGGACGCGCCCAGAAGTCCATCACGAACAAGCCCACGGGTGTGCCGTCGGCGTCGTGGATCTCGTACACCTCGGCCTGCGCGGTGTGGCCGACGAGGTCGTCGCGGCGCGTGAACGTGATCCCGTACAGGTCGTGCGCGGCGGCGTAGGTGGCGTCCAGGACGTCGGCGATCCGCAGGTGCGGCTCGACGTCGGCGTCGGTGAACGCGAACGTCTCGGCGCGGACGATCTCGGCGACGTAGGCCCAGTCCCAGGGCTCGAACGTCTCGCCGGGCGCGAGGTCGGCGAACCGGGCGGCGAGCGTCTCGGCCTCCTGCGCCGCCTTCGCGTGGGCGGCCCGGCCGAGCGGCCCCATGAGCGCGTTCACGGCGTCCGTCGTCTTCGCACAGCCCGCCTCGGCGACGAACGCGGCGTGGTGCGGGTAGCCGAGCAGGCGCGCGCGCTCGGCGCGGGCGCGCGCGATCTCGACGATCAGCGCGCGGGTGTCGTGCTCGCCGCTCAGGCCGCGGGCGACGGACGCCTCGTACAGCCTCCGGCGCAGGCCGCGGTCGTGGAGCTTGGCCATCAGAGGCTGCTGGGTGGTGTTGACGAGTTCGATGCGCCAGCTGCCGTCGCCGACGGCGAGGGCGTCGATCTCGGCGTCGCTCAGCCCGGCCAGCTCGGCACGGTCGGCGACCACGACGACGCCGGCGACCCGGCCGTCGCGGTTGGCCGTCGAGAACGCGGCGCCCAGCTCGGCCAGGCGAGTGTTGAGCGCGCGCAGCCGCTCGCGGTCGGGGCCGGTGAGGGCGACGCCGGCGCGGACGAAGGAGCGCAGCGTCTCCTCCAGCATCCAGGCGTCCTCGGCGTCCAGCTCGATTTCACCCGCCCGGACGCGCGCGTCGAGCGCCTCCACCCGGGCGTGGAGCCGCGCGTCGAGCCAGATCGCGTCCTGATGCTGCGAGAGCCGCGGGGCGAACTCGGTGGCGAGGGCGTCCAGCTCGTCGTTGCTGTCGGCCCAGCGCACGCTGAAGAACGGCAGCCAGGCGCGCTCGAGCAGGTCGCCGGAGCGCTCCCAGGCGTGCAGGACGTTCTCGACGGTCGCGGGCTCGGGATCGGCGGCGAGCGCGGCCAGCGCCTCGAGCTGGCCGGCCATGCCTGCCTCGAGCGCGTCGCGGTAGTGCGCGGGCGTCAGCGCCGCGAAGTCGGGCAGCTGGTAAGGCAGGTGGGATCGTTCGGCGAGCGGGTTCGACGCGGGCAGGCTCATGGGACTCAACTTAGCCAGTCGCCCGAGCAACCCCTGATCTCCCGCGCGTCGTGCTCGCTCCCGCGGTCGCACGACCCTCCCGCGCGTCGTGCTCGCTCCCGCGGTCGCACGACCCTCCCGCGCGTCGTGGACGGGGCGCGGGAGTACCGGCCGGGCGCGCGAGCGGGGACGACGCGCGGGAAGGCGACGACGCGCGGGGGTATCGATGCAGAATCCGACCGATTGGACGCGGCGGCGCGTGTCGCCCTGACGATCAGCCGAGCGTGCCCTCGACCGCCGCCAGCGCCACGCGGAGGGCGGTCGCCTCGGCGACGCCGAGCTCACCGCTGTCGGCGCGGTCGTCGATCACCTTGCGGAAGCTGGTCAGGGCGCGGGCGGGGCTCTCGCCGGCGCGGATCTTGTCGGACGCCTCGCCCCAGTGTGTCTTGATCGCCTTCGCGGCTTGCTCCGCCTCGGCGGTGTCCGTCGGCAGGGTGGCGAGGACGGCGTCCACGCCGGCGATCGCGCCGAGCAGCGGCAGGTCGTCCATGCTCGGCAAGCCGAACCCGCCGCCGCCGATCCCGACCCGGTCGCCCAGGATGGACGGAAGGGTGGCTTTCGGTGCGCTGCGGGCGACGTTGGTGCCGACCGCCCAGGCGACGCCGAACAACAGCAACGCCAGGATCAGGATGGTGAGACGCCCGAACACCGCCCCGAAGCGGCGTTCGTCGGGGGCGTCGATGTCGGCACCCGGATCGGCGGGCGACGGCACGCGGTAGGCGCTCGGCACGGGGTTGCCGGACGGAAGCTGCGCCGTGGCTGCGGGCTGCCCCCACGTCGCGGGCTGCACGAGGGTGGCGGCGGGTTGCACGAGCGTCGCGGCAGGCTGGACGAGGGTGGCGGCGGGGGCGTCCGGACGCCGGACGGGCGCCGCGGCGGGCTGGGCGACGGTCGCCGCGGATGCCGACGATGTCGGAGGAGGCCCCCAGCGCATCGGTGTCGTGGGCGCGGAACTCGCCGTGGGTGCGTTCATGGACGCCGCGGCCGGCACCGGTTCGACCAGCGTCGCCGGCGGGGTGGCCGGCCCGGCCGCGGGGGTCGCCACCGGGATCACCGAGGTGGCCTCGGCGGCCGGGTTGACCTCGAGGTGCGCCAGGGCGGCGGCGACGACGGCTGCGGTCGGGCGCGCGGCGGCGTCCTTGGCCATCATGCGGGTGACGAGGTCGTCGAGGGCGGGCGCGATGCCGGGGACGCGGTCGCGCACCGACGGCGCGGGTTGCGTCAGGTGCAGGTGGGCGACCTGGATCGCGTTGTCGCCCGCGTACGGTGGTTCGCCGGTCAGCATCGAGACGAGGACGCCGCCGAGCCCGTACACGTCGGACGCCGGGCTGGCGCGGAAGCCCTGCGCCTGCTCGGGCGACATGTAGGCGGCGGTGCCGAGCGCGGTCGCGGGAGCGGTCAGGTTCGCCTCGGCGTCGAGGGCGACCATGGCGATGCCGAAGTCGAGCAGCTTCACCGATGAGCCGTCGACCATGACGTTGGCGGGCTTCAGGTCGCGGTGCACGACCCCGATCTCGTGCGCGGCGACGAGCGCCTCGGCGACGCGGCGTCCGATCCGGACGGCCTCGCGCTGGCTGAGCCGGCCCCGTTCGCGCAGCAGGTCGGCGACCGGACGCCCGCCCAGCAGCTCCATGACGAGGTAGGCGAGGCGTCCGTCGGTGCCGGAGTCGAAGATGGTGACGATGCCCGGATGGTTGAGGCGGGCGGTCGCGATGGCCTCGCGGCGGAACCGCTCGGCGAGGGTCTTGTCGGTGGTCTGCGAGAGATCGACGAGTTTGACGGCGACGTCGCGCCGCAGCCGCTCGTCGCTGGCCCGGAACACCCGCCCCATGCCGCCACGACCGAGTTGGACGCCGAGGCGGTAGCGGCCGCCGACCAGCAGTCCCTCGTGCATCGGCCCTCTCCTCGTCGATCGCGCGTCCGTGGGGCACGGCGCCGGCCGGACACCCCCCATGGTACGCGTCGGCCTCGTCCAGGCATCAGGGACCACCCTGGACTACGGCGCTCACGCTCGGGGCGCTTGCTGTCGAGCACTCGCATGACAGTCCCACGTTCCGTGCGGCTGGGCGCGATGGCATTTCTTGCCGCTCAAATTCTCGGCGACCCCCGGAACATCAGTCGGACTGGTGTTTCGTAGCGCTCCGCGGAATTGAGCGGCGAGAAATGCCGCGCGCGGAGGTGACCGGCGCCTCCGGCCGTTGATCAGCGCTTCCCTTCGGTGATCGCGGAACGGAAGGCGTCACTGCGGGCGCGGCGCCGCTCACGTTCCGCCGCAACGTCGATGACATCCTGCACGCGGATGCGCCGATGGCGGCTGCCGGGCAGACGCCGGAACACGAGGACGCCGTCCTCGCACAACCGGTCGACGAACTGGCGCATGACACCGAGGATGTCGGCGGCCTGGACGGGCGTGACCTCGTCCTCGGTGCGCAGCACCACGACCCGCGCGCCGTGCGCGACATCATCCAGCATCGACCGCACGGCCACCTCGACCGGCGAGTCACCACTCAGCCGGCCGGCAAGGTCCTTCGCAGCTCCGAACCTCCGGGGCGATCGGATCGAGCGTCGCGGCGATGACTTGGGCAGTCATACCTCACACACCACGCCTACCTGCAACAACAGCAACCAAGACGTACAGTCTCAACGTTCGACGGGACGCCGGACGCCAACGAGTTCGGGCTGTAATCCTGGCCTCCCACCGCCGCGAACTGCTCGGTGCACTGGCCGAGACAGTGCTCGCATTGACCGTCCGCTCCCGCGCGTCGTCTGCGCTCCCGCGCTCAGCTCAGCCGTCCGTCCCGCGCGTCGCCCACCTTCCCGCGCCCCGCAGACGAAGCGCGGGAGTACCGGCCGCGTGCGGCAGCACAGACGACGCGCGGGAAAGGTCGGCCTGCACCCTTTCGAGCCCATCACGCGAAGCATCCAGATGACCCGGCTGTAAGCGACACCATCGGAGCCCCTGAGCCTCACGACGACGTGCCTGCGGGTGCTGCCACCACGCAGACACGTCGTCGTCGAAGCGTCAGCTAGGGGCTGGGCTCATCGTGTCGGTCGAGAAGGATCGGGCGCCAGAAGGAAGCTCCGGCCTTGGCGAGCGCAGCTTGGAAGATCGAAACCACGAGTCCGATCACGAAGGCCCACAGCCAGACCTCGAGCATCGTGGCGGGGATCGAGAGCTGTTTGACCAACCCGACGATCAGCGAAGTCACGAAGATGACCGGCTGATACAAACCCATCGCGAACGCGAATCTCCTCCAGAACGTGTCGGGCCAAACAAGCCGCGGGAACCGACGAACCATATCCGAGCCTCCATTCCGGTGTTACTTGCAGGCAGCGTTCCAGTTGATCGGGAACAACACGGCCGCGCCCGCAGAGCAGGCGAGCGCGAAGCCACCAAGCGGCCAACAAACCATGCCCATGCCGAGCGCGAAGGCGAAGGCTGCGGCATAAGCCTGCCAGCAAGCGTAGCCGTAGACAGCATCCATGGGGGTGACCCCGCCGGACAATCCGGCCAGGCCATCGAGCACTGGAGGGCCGGCGCCATCCACGAGGGCGAGTTGGACCTGCTCGCCAACGAGCGTGAGTTCGAAGTGCTTGCCTCGGACGTTCCTCGCAAGTTCGTTCTTCACGTCCGCGGTGAGCGCGACCGCAAAGTAGTCCAGGAGCTGTCCGCTTTGATCAACGGCCTGGACTAGGTCGACGAACGCTGCTGCCTTGGCAAGATGCCTGCGGCCTCGCTCGATCTGCTGAGCCTAGATCCGCCGACGCTGATTCGTAGGTGACCGTTTCGACATATCGGGTGGCGGTCGTGCAGCTCTGTCGGGTGTGGGTGTGGAGTGTCCGCCGGTGTGCCCGGCTCTTCCACTGCTGGTTCCTGGTCGTGCCCGTGGGGGCGGTTGGTCAACTCGCGGCGAGGGCGGGTGGGCCGAGGGCGGCGGTGTAGAGCGTTTCGAGTTCGTCGTGCCAGGGCCAGCGGGTGGGGAGGTGGAGTCGCCAGCGTCGGGCCTGGTTCGCGATCCGGCCGGCGACCTGGATCAGGGTCCGGCGCACGGTCGCGGTGCGGGCCTTGCCCAGGGTGGCCGACGCGAGGCGGGCGGCGGCCCGGGTCAGGTTGAACGCGATCGACGCGAGGGCGAGCCAGGCGGCGTTCGCGGTGAACTTCCCCGACGGTGCGTGCGCCAGCGGGCCGTCCTTGAGGTCGGCGATGACCGCTTCGATGATGGCGTGGTCGCGGTGCGCGGCTTCGGCCGCCACCATCGCCAGGGTCGTGTTGGTGAAGAGCGGGTGGTGCCGGTAGCCGGGCAACAGTTCACCCTGCGCCTTCGGGGTGTGCGGGTTGAGGCGTTTCACGCGGCGGACGATCAGCCGGGCGGTGACGTGGTGGGCCTTGGGGTGGGACGTGAACGCGGTGAACGGTACTTCGGCGACCTCAGCCTCCGATATCCACCGTTGCTCAACCTCGTCGTAGATGGCGTCGCGGTACCGGATCGTGGTCCACGATGCATCGTCGATGCCGGCGATCGCCCGGACTACGGCCTTGTTCATCCGGGCGGTGACCGAGAACCGGGCCCCACCTGCGGTCGCGGCGGCGACCACATCGTGGCGGAAGTAGGCGCTGTCGGCTCGGACCACCACCAAGCCAGGAGTGGTGGGTACCGCCCGCCGCAGGGTTGCCAGAGTGTCGCCGATCAGGCGGGCAGCACCGTGTCCGGAGTCGATGTTGCCCTTCCGCAACCTGGTGGCGGCGATCACCGGCGCAGCCAGCGGGGTCGACACGATCGCCAGTTGGGCGTTCAACCCCTTCACCTTCGAGTATCCGTAGGCGGCACCCTGTTTGCGGTAGCCGTGGGTTTCCCGCACCGTGTCGTCCACGTCGACGTAGACGAGTTGGTCGGCGCCGGCGAGGATCGGCGACACCCTGGCCAGGTTGGCCAGCAGGCGGGAAGCGACCGCGTCCAACTGCCTGACGTGCCCGAACCGGTAGCCGCGTAGGTGGGTGCCCAGCGTGGTTGATGCCCGCAGGCCGGTGAACAGCCGCCCCATCCCGCCGTGGCGGAGCACGTCCAGGTCACTGATCGAGTCCGCGCCGGCGATCATGCCCGCGATGATCGCCGTCACCTTGACCGACGCGTTCGCCCCGGCCGTGCCCGGCACCCTCACATGATCGTCGACCAGGTCGTGCAGGCCAGCCTGTTCGGCCAGCGTCATCACCGCCGGCAGGCCACCGAAGGCGATCAGGTTCGGGTCGTCGAAAACCGGGTCAAGGCTGTGGCAGACTCGCACTACGAGTGCTCCTGTCAACGGGTCGAATTGAACTGTCGCAAGTCCTATTCTTCCTTGTCGCAGGAGCATTCGCCGTCACGGCACACCCAACACCCCGGCGGATCGAGGCTGAGCGGATGCTTCGTCGAGCACCTCGCTGACATTGGCTGAACTCAGCGCTGCCTCGACCGTTGAACTCACGTCATCGGCGGGCATGGTCGCACTCGCGACCGGAGTGCTCCAGAGCGCAGCAAGAGCCACCGCGAGAACGATGGCGATCAGTCGTCGAATGGGTTGTACCATCATGGTTTCCGTTCCACGAGTTATGGATAGGCTGTGATGACCAGGCAGTATGAGCGATGAGGAAGACCCCGATGTTGGTGATCTTCCACTCCTGCCGTCTGCTTTTCTCTCTCTGCCGTCTCGGCGAGGACAGGGACCGTTGAGGAACCACCCACCAGGACAGAGGTCGAGAAGACAGATGCGATGCGCTCGGTAAGACCCGAAGGCCGGAGGCACGGTCACCAGCAGGATTGCCCCGATCGCGCGTACGCCGACCACGAGGTCGGCACGCCCGCTCGGCGACCCCACGACGAGTCCGTCGGTGGTCGTAACGCCAGCGTTCGCGATCCTGCATAGCTCAAGTCTTCGCCATCCTGTTGTGATTGTGAATCGGCCACCATGTGGATTTTGCGTGTCGAACTTTAGGCCCCGGCCGGAAGCAAGCAGACCGCCATTGAGGCCAGCGGCTCCATCGCTGGACGGAGAGGGTCAGCCTTCGGTTGGACTTCGGCCGCTTACCTCCCCCATCGATGCGATCAGAATCTCCTCCGTTCGACCGATGCCTGGGCACTCGCGGGTGCCTACGGTCGTGGCCATGGGGAAACCGAGTAGGTGGATCGCCTTTGCGGCGAGCGTCTTGATCCTGACATCCGCGACGCAGATCGCCGCGACGGCTGCGGGTGGGGAGCCTGTGCCGCCTGGCACTCCGTATGTGGTGTGCGAGATCGTGCCAATCTTCTGGTGGTGCGAGAAGTAGGGGTGGCCGTTTCGCCGCAAGCACCCCTCGTCGCGACGGGTTGGTGCGAGACTGCCGACATGAGGGCAGCGTCTCCGGCCAGCCGCACGGCACGGTTGATGTCGGTGGCGTTCGATGCCGGGCTGATTGAGGTGATGCTGACGGCCGCCGTCCTGGTGCTGTCGAGGATCGAACAACCCAGCGCAGCCCCGATACCGCTCGTGTTGGATCTGGTCGTCGCGGCAGGCGTCGCTGCTTCCGGGCGGTGGTTGATCACGGGTGGTGTGATCGCCGGGGTCGGACTGAGCGCATGGCTGTTTGTCCCCGGAGAGCGCCCCACACTGGGGGCCGTCGTCGTGCTCGTGGCGGTGTTTGCTGCCGTCGCACGGGGCCGGTTCAAGGTCGGGTTCCGGCTTACCTGCTGGTATCTGGCGGTGATGCTCGTCGTCATCACGCCTTGGATGCCCGCAGAGTTGTCAGCACTGCTGTTCAACGTGAGCTTCTTGGTCGTGTTGTTCGGTTTGGCGTGGACAGCGGGGTGGCTCCTGCACCAACGTGATGCGCAGGTGGAGCGGGTGACCGGAGAGTTTCAGGCACGGCTGGCCGAGCAGCGACTGGAGCTGGCGCGGGATCTGCACGACACGCTGGCCCAGACCATCACCGGCATGGTCGTCACCACTGAAGGCATGCGGGTCCGGCTCGGCCAGGACTGTCCTGTCGAGATCGCCAACGACATCGAGCGCGTTCTGAGCCTGGGCCGCCAGTCGATCACCAACGTGCGCGCCATGCTGTCCGTGCTCAGAGCACCGGACGCAGACGACCAGGCGGCCTCGGGCTGGACGCCCCAGTCCGTGCCCGAGGTACTGACCCAGCAGGTGGCAGACCTGAAGGACCGTGGGTTCACCGTGTCCACCGTCATCGAGGGTGATCCCGATATCTTGCCGCCATCGCTGCGTTCGTGTCTGGCGAAGGTGATCGTCGAGGCCACCACGAACATGGCCAAACACGCCACACCGGGTGGGCGTTGCTCCATCATGATCGATATGGACGCAGCCGGCATCGAAGCCATGTTTGCAACCCCCGCTCGACCCGCGACTCGCCAAGCTGAAGCGGGAGGGCTCGGATTGATCGGCGCCGCTGAACGCGTCCAGGCGTTCGGCGGCCAACTCCAGACGCGGGCGAGCGGTACCCAGTGGGTACTGACGGTGACGCTCCCAGCGACCGCCACTCAGTTGGAGCCAGGCCATGGCTGACAGCGACATGGTGCGAGTAGGAATCGTTGACGACGACCCCTACGTCCGCAGTTCGCTGAGCGACCTGCTCAGACGCCAGCCTGATCTCGTCATCGAGTTCCTGGCCGCTGACGGCGCCCAGGCGATCGCCGAGACTCGTAGGACGACGCCCAATGTGGTGCTGATGGACATTCGGATGCCCGGCATGGACGGCATCGCGGCGACCACGCGGATCCGCTCCGAGCACCCCGCGCTCAAGGTCCTGCTCACGACATCGCTCGACTTCGCGGGCGACCTTCCCGCCGCGATCGGTGCCGGCGCGTCCGGAATGATCCTGAAGACCAGCCCACTGAAGGTGCTCGCCGACCAGATCCGCGCCGTCCACCACGGAGCCGCAGTATGGACTGCCGAACCATTCCGCCGGTGGACCAGCCAGCAGCACCCGGCCGTTATGGCATCTACCAACACCGAGGTGCTCACCGGCCCCCCTCACGGATCGTGAGCTTGAGGTCTTGCGGCTGCTTTCTCAGGCGCAGACAAACCGAGAGATCGCCGACTCGCTCTGCGTCGCCGAGTCAACCGTCAAGACTCACGTGTCCGCCATCAAGACCAAGCTCCCGGGGCCACCACCCGACTCAAAGCCGTCATCCGCGCCAACGAGCTCGGGCTGTAATCCTGGCCTTTCCGCCGCCGCGAACTGCTCGCTCCACTGGCCGAGACA